>NZ_AAOT01000082.1 GCF_000153305.1 Oceanicola granulosus HTCC2516 | reverse complement strand
GTCGGCGCGCGATGTCGTGCGCTGCCGCCTGATCGCGACGGAAGCCTGCCGCGCCGCGGCGAACGGTGCCGAATTCATCGAGCAGGTGGCGCGCGAGACCGGGCTGGAACTGGAGATCGTCTCGCGCGAGACCGAAGCGCGGCTGGCCGTGTCGGGCTGCGGATCGCTGATCGAGCGCTCGGCCCGCGGCGCGGTGCTGTTCGACATCGGCGGCGGCTCGTCGGAGATCGCGCTGCTCGACCTGCGCGGCCGCGACACCCGTCGGCTGTCGAAGCAGATCGTCGCCTGGACCTCGCTGCCGGTCGGCGTGGTGACCCTGGCCGAGCGCCATGGCGGCCGCGACGTGACGCCCGAGATCTTCGAGGCGATGATCCAGGAAACCGTCGAGATGATCCGCGGCTTCAAGGGCCGCGACAAGCTCGGCGCGATGGTCGGCACGGACCGCTTCCATCTCCTGGGCACCTCCGGCACCGTCACGACGCTGGCCGGCGTGCATCTGAAGCTGGAGCGTTACGACCGGCGCCAGGTCGACGGCCTCTGGCTGACGGATCTGGAAGCCGACGAGTTGGTCGCCCGCATTGCCGGCTGGAGCTTCGAGGAACGCATCGCCAACCCTTGCATCGGCAGCGATCGCGCCGATCTGGTACTGGCGGGCTGCGCGATCCTGCAGGCGATCCGCAGGGTCTGGCCGGCCCCCACCCTGCGCGTAGCCGATCGCGGCCTGCGCGAGGGCCTACTGATGGAAATGATGGTCGCTGATGGCGTCTGGCGCCGCAGGGATCCGACAAGGAATACCGGGACATGAGCGGCGGACGCAGCGACAGTCGAGGCATGACCGTCAAGGTCAAGAAGAAGCGCGGGCTCAAGCTCTCGTCGCGGCGCTGGCTCGAGCGCCAGCTCAACGATCCCTATGTCCGCGCGCCAAGGCCGACGGCTACCGCTCGCGCGCGGCCTACAAGCTGATCGAGATGGACGACCGCTACAAGCTGCTGAAGCCCGGCCACCGGATCGTCGATCTGGGCGCGGCGCCCGGCGGCTGGTGCCAGGTCGCCGTCGATCGCACCGGCTCGACGGCCGCGGACGTGCGGGTCGTCGGCATCGACTACCTGACGGTCGAACCCGTCGCCGGGGCGACGATCCTGCTCATGGACTTCCTCGACGATGCGGCGCCCGACAAGCTGATGGAAACCCTCGGCGAGGCGCCGGACATCGTCCTGTCGGATCTGGCCGCGCCGACCACCGGCCATCGTCCGACCGATCATATCCGGACCATGCATCTCTGTGACGTTGCCGCCGACTTCGCCATCCGCACCCTGAAGCCGGGTGGGCATTTCCTTGCCAAGACCTTCCAGGGCGGGACCGAGCGCGAATTGTTGACGCTGCTGAAGCGGCATTTCGTCAGCGTCCATCACGTCAAGCCGCCTGCCTCCCGCGAGGGCTCCGTGGAGCTCTACATCCTCGCCAAGAGCTTCAAGGGCAAACGCGCCGAAGTCGAAAACCTGCAAGACGAGGTCGAGGATCCCCGGGTCCATGACCAGGCCGATGAGGAGGCCGGCCCGCTCGGCTGACGCGGGGCCCTGGATACGGCTTTCGCCAGACGCATCGGGAGCCGCGCCGCCCTACTCGGCAGGAACGCGGCGGCCCGAAACCTCGCTGCCGGCCTCGCGGCCCATCGGGATGAAGGCGAAGGCCGCCGACATGGTGACCAGCCCGACCACGAAAAAGGCGGCGGAGAAGTCCATTGGCGCAGCCAGGTCGCGGCCTGACATCACCATGCCGACCTCCAGCACCGCGCCGGCCAGCGCGACGCCCGTGGCGATCGCCACCTGCTGCAGCGCGCCCATCATCGCCGTGGCATCGCCCGTCGATTCGCGCGGCACGTCGGCAAAGGCCAGCG
>NZ_AAOT01000083.1 GCF_000153305.1 Oceanicola granulosus HTCC2516 | reverse complement strand
ATTCTAGATAACTTAGATCCTGAAAAATACTCTGATGAGGAAATAAATATCTTGGGCAAATCAATTGGCACAGGCTGTAAGCAAGATCACTCATTTAAACTTACAGCCAATAAATAATTACTATGATGCAAAGTTAATTAGAGCTTCCTTTGCTATAATGGAACTCCACATTAACACTACGTAAATTATTCGCCCCACTTTCCAGCAAACTCATAGACGACTGCTTCCTCATTCCCTTCAACCCATCCGTCATGACCAGGAGCAATGGAATACGCATCACCTGCTGAATAAGACATTTCTGTTCCATCATCATGTTTAACACAAACTTTGCCAGAAACGATTACACCTAAATGACTCGCTTGACAGCTATCTGTTCCTACAGTTGGCTTTATATCACTAGACCATTTCCAACCAGGTTGTAATGTAAGCTTCATAATTCTTTGATTGCCTACATTAACAGCTTGAATTTTTGCATTATTAAAGTTGTTGTTTACTTCATCAGCGCTTTCAAAACTTTTCACTTCTACTGAACTCATATTAACCTCCTGGTTTAGAATAATTTCCAAGTGCAGTACCTGCCTTGGTAACAATTTCAGTCATATCAACTGCTTCAAGTATTACTGCATCAGATACCATTCCAGTCGATTGAACTGCTATTTTTGCGCCTGCAACTGAATTGAAATCAGTGCCGTCAACAGAAATAATAAGATCATAAGGACCTCTTACAATATCAAACGTAAGAACTTTACCGCCAACAGATTCTACAAGCTTATTAACTGCAGCTTTTCTATCATCAGAGGGTTTGCTCATGAATCCTTTGAGCGCCTCTGGTGTATATTTCGCCATCATATAAAATTTAGCCATATTTACTCCTTTAAATAAAATTATTATGGACTATCTTGATTAAATTGTTATTACAAATTTTTATATCTTTTCAAAAACGGAGAAAATATGACTAATCTAAAAGGAAAAACGTTATTTATTACTGGTGCAACTCGAGGAATTGGATTTGCTATTGCTAAAAGAGCTGCTGAGGACGGAGCTAACATAGCAATCATTGCAAAGACTACTGAGCCGCATCCAAAATTACCAGGAACTATCTTTACTGCAGCAGAGGAATTAAATGCAGCTGGAGGTAATGCAATTGGAATTAAAACAGATATTCGTTTTGAAGATCAAGTCATAGCGGCTGTTGATCAGACAGTAGAGAAATTTGGTGGTATTGATATTTGCGTTAATAACGCAAGTGCAATCAGTCTTACGCCTACTCTTCAAACAGACATGAAAAGATATGATTTAATGCACGGCATTAACACTCGCGGAACATTTCTTGTTTCAAAATGCTGCATACCTCACCTCAAAAAGGGAACCAATCCTCACATTTTAAATCTTGGTCCACCACTCAATATGGAGAGCCAGTGGTTTAGTCCTCATGTCGCATACACTATGGCAAAATATGGTATGAGTATGTGTACTTTAGGAATGTCAGAAGAATTAAAATCATCAGGCATTGCCGTAAATTCGTTATGGCCAAGAACTATGATCAATACTGCAGCAGTAAATAATATATTGGCACTTTCGATGGAAGACAAAGGCGTAAGTAAATGTCGAACACCTGCTATTATGGGTGATGCTGCATATCTTATTCTTACACAGG
>NZ_AAOT01000084.1 GCF_000153305.1 Oceanicola granulosus HTCC2516 | reverse complement strand
CCGTCGGCGACGGCGAAGGCGGTGAAAGCACCGGACACAAGTCCGGCCGCCGGATCGTCGAGATCAAGCGCACGAACAAGGGCGAGCTGACCGACGATCAATGGGACCACATGGCGACCGTCGTCGGCTACATCAAACGGCATCTGGCGCAGGGTGGGCCAGACGATGGCGTCGAGAACTCCAACTGGCGCTATTCCCTGATGAACTGGGGCCATGACCCACTGAAGAAGGACAGCTGACGTCTTCTGTCGCGAAAGGCCAGGGAAGTGGCGCGCGATGCCATTCCAGCTTTCAGGTATTGGTTGTTCCCGTCATCCTAGTCAGCGCGGAAACGGGCTCTGCCTCCACCTGGGGCGGTGGCGCGGGCGTTTGACTCTGATCTTTGGTAGGTCGGTCAGCCACCTTGTCTCAGGTTATTCCTGATTCAAGTGGCGGAGAGACAGGGATTCGAACCCTGGGAGGGCTTGCACCCTCAACGGTTTTCGAGACCGCCCCGTTCGACCACTCCGGCACCTCTCCGCGGGGGTCTGTGGGGGGCCGTTTAGCCAGTGGCGGAGGGGCGTGCAACCCTCTTTCGGCGTCGCTGACGCGAGGGTGGCGAGCGGCTTGACAGGTGGGGGCGAAGCATGGATAAGGCGCGCTCCCGGGCGAAGGTCCGGATTTGCAACCACGCCCGGAGACGGGCGCGCTGTCACAGGGTGGCCGAGGGCCAGGAACGCGCCGAGAGGCGGACCCCCGACGCGGGACAACAAGGAAGACCATATGTTTGCGGTTATGAAAACCGGCGGCAAGCAGTACAAGGTGGCCTCGGGCGACGTGCTCCGGGTCGAGAAGCTGGCCGCCGACGCGGGCGAGACCGTGCAGTTCAACGACGTCCTGATGATCGGCTCGACCGTGGGCGCCCCCTTCGTCGAGGGTGCGGGCGTGCAGGCCGAGGTGATCGATCAGATCAAGGGCGAGAAGACGATCAACTTCGTGCGTCGCCGCCGCAAGCACTCGTCCAAGCGCACCAAGGGCCACCGCCAGCAGCTCACGCTGGTGCGGGTGACCGAGCTGCTCGAGAGCGGCGCCGACAAGTCCGGCGTCAAGGCCGCCGTGGGCGCGGGCTCGGTCTCGTCGGCCGCGATGGCCGCCGCGGCGCCCGCCGCCGCCGCCAAGCCGGAGAAGAAGGCCGCCGCGCCGAAGGCAAGAAGCCGAGGCCAAGGCCGACGACGCGCTGGCCGGGCAGAAGCCGGGCAACCTGCTCGACGCCGCCCGCGACGGCAAGCCCGACGATCTCAA
>NZ_CH724107.1:2597724-2598952 GCF_000153305.1 Oceanicola granulosus HTCC2516 | reverse complement strand
GCAAAACGCCGCCCTTTTTGGGCGGCGTTTTTGCGGCTTGTGTTTGGTTGCGGGAGTAGGATTTGAACCTACGACCTTCAGGTTATGAGCCTGACGAGCTACCGGGCTGCTCCATCCCGCGCCAATTTCTTTGTTTGATCATCGTCGAGAGATCGGGTGTTCCTTGCTAGGTTTGGCGGTGACTTACTCTCCCACGTCTTAAGACGCAGTACCATCAGCGCTACGGCACTTAACGGCTGGGTTCGGAATGGAGCCAGGTGTTTTGCTCGTGCTATGACCACCAAACCGAGAAAGGAACACCCCGCGGCCCTTTCGGGCGGGGGTGCGAACATCAGGATTGTCCAGGTCGTGTTGTGTGTGTGACTTCTGGTCCAGTCGGTCTTTCGACCTTGCTTCTACTGGATCAAATCAAGCCTATCGGACCATTAGTACCGGTCAGCTGAGCACATTGCTGCGCTTACACCTCCGGCCTATCGACGTGGTGGTCTACCACGGTCCTCAGGGATACCTTGTTTTGAGGGGGGCTTCCCGCTTAGATGCCTTCAGCGGTTATCCTTTCCGATCATAGCTACCCAGCACTGCCGTTGGCACGACAACTGGTCCACCAGTGGATCGTTCACCCCGGTCCTCTCGTACTAGGGGCAACTCCTCTCAAGTATCCTACACCCACGGCAGATAGGGACCGAACTGTCTCACGACGTTCTAAACCCAGCTCACGTACCTCTTTAAATGGCGAACAGCCATACCCTTGGGACCTGCTTCAGCCCCAGGATGAGATGAGCCGACATCGAGGTGCCAAACGGTGCCGTCGATATGGACTCTTGGGCACCATCAGCCTGTTATCCCCAGAGTACCTTTTATCCGTTGAGCGATGGCCCTTCCACTCGGGACCACCGGATCACTATGGCCGTCTTTCGACTCTGCTCGACTTGTCAGTCTCGCAGTCAGGCTGGCTTCTGCCATTGCACTCAACGAGCGATTTCCGACCGCTCTGAGCCAACCTTCGCGCGCCTCCGTTACTGTTTGGGAGGCGACCGCCCCAGTCAAACTACCCACCACGCAGGGTCCCGGACCCGGATAACGGGCCGCGGTTAGACATCAAGAGTGCGAAGGGTGGTATCTCAAGGATGGCTCCACAGCGACTGGCGTCACTGCTTCAAAGCCTACCACCTATCCTGCACATCGCAATCCTGATGCCAGTGCGAAGCTATAGTAAAGGTTCATGGGG
>NZ_CH724107.1:2582724-2592724 GCF_000153305.1 Oceanicola granulosus HTCC2516 | reverse complement strand
CCAGCAGCAGCGCCCCGATGAGCGCCGCATATATATAGGGCTCCAGCTCGAAGCCCTTCACCAGCCAGATGTAGTGCACCGCCGCCAGCAGCGCCGCCGGGTAGGCCAGCCGGTGCAGCCGCCGCCAGGCGGGCCCCAGCTTTCTGACGCTCCAGTTGTTGGACGTCGCCGCCAGCGGGATCAGCAGCACGAAGGCCGACATGCCGATCGTCACGTAGGGCCGCTTGAGGATGTCGGCCCAGACCCGCCCGAGCGTCTGCACGTCGAGCACCGCCCAGACGAGGAAGTGCGCCAGCACCAGGAAGAACGCCGTCACCCCGATCGCGCGGCGAAACCGGATCAGGCTCACCCCCGTCCACTTGCGCAGCGGCGTCACCGCGAGCCCCACGATCAGCAGCTTCAGCGCGAGATCGCCATAGGCCAGCTCGAGCGCCTCGACCGGGTCGGCCCCGAGCTGCCCGACGACGCCGTTGTAGAAGAGCCACCCGGCCCAGAGCGCCACCCCTATATAGAGGAGCCACGGCGGCACCCTCCGGAGCCATCGGTTGATCCGCGCCGCCATCGCTCAGAACTGCTCCTCGAGGTTCATGTAGGCATAGAGCGACGCCACCTCTTCCTCGTAGCCGTTGAACATCAGCGTCGGCTTGCGCGACGCGAACAGGCCGCCGCCGATCTCGCGCTCGCTGGCCTGGCTCCAGCGGGGGTGGTCCACGTAGGGATTGACGTTGCTGTAGAAGCCGTACTCGCGCGGGTTGATGATGTTCCACGTCGCAGGCGGCTCCTCGGCGACGAGGCTGATCCGCACGATCGACTTGATCGACTTGAAGCCATACTTCCACGGCACCACCAGCCGCAGCGGCGCGCCGTTCTGCCTGGGCATCGGCTCGCCGTAGATCCCCGTCGCGATCAGGGTGAGCGGGTGCATCGCCTCGTCCAGCCGCAGGCCCTCCACGTAGGGGAACGGGATCACGCGCCGGCGCACGCCGGGCATGTTGTCGGGCTGCACCGCCGTCTCGAAGGCGACGTAGCGCGCGCTCTCCTGCACGCCGAGCAGCGCCAGGATGTCGGCGAGCTCGACGCCGTTCCAGGGCACGACCATCGACCACGCCTCGACGCACCGGAACCGGTAGATGCGTTCCTCCGTCTCCAGCCCGTCCATCAGTTCGGCGAGGCTGTAGCGGCCGGGATTGTCGACGAGGCCGTCGACCTCGATGGTCCAGTCGGACAGGTCGAGCGCGTGGGCGTTGCGGGCCGGGTCGTTCTTGCCGGTGCCGAATTCGTAGAAGTTGTTGTAGCTGGTGATGTCCTCGAAGCTGTTCGGCTCCAGCGCTTCCTGCGCCGCCGCGCTGCCCCCGATCGGCCCGAGCCCGGCAGCCCCCAGACCCGCCAGCACCTTGCGGCGGTTCATCCAGATGCCCTTCGGCGTGACGTCGGCCGCGCCGAGCTTGTTGGTCCAACGGTGTGCCATCTACATCGCTCCTTCACTTCTGGCGGCCAAGGTAGCGCAGGACGACGGCACGGCCTCGTCACGATGACGCCAAGAGCCTGTAACGCCCGAGGCCTCAGGAGGACGTAAAAAAGGGGCGCCCCGTGGAGCGCCCCCCTCATCTCGGTGCACGTCATGTGCACGCCCGGTGCACGTCGGGTCAGTGCACGACAGCGTCGCCCGGCCGCGGCCGGCTGCTCGCGCCGACCCTGTCGCCGACGATCAGCCCATCGGCCCCGGCGCTGACCTGCACGACCGCCCCATCGGCGATGTCGCCCGCCAGCAGCATCTCGGCCAGCGGATCCTGCAGCGCCCGCTGGATCACCCGCTTGAGCGGCCGCGCCCCGAAGACCGGGTCGTAGCCCTCGTCGGCCAGCCACTTGCGCGCGCCCTCGTCGAGGGACAGCTCGATATTGCGGCCGACCAGCCGCTTCCTGAGCCGGGCGAGCTGGATCTCGACGATGCCGTCCATGTCCTCGCGGTCGAGCCGGTCGAAGATGACGGTCTCGTCCAGGCGGTTCAGGAACTCCGGGCGGAAGTGCGCCCGCACCGCGTCCATCACGTCGCGCTTGGCCTGGGCGGCGTCAGCGCCGTCGGGGAGCTGGCTCAGCGCCTGGCTGCCGAGGTTGGAGGTCAGCACGATCAGCGTCTGCTTGAAGTCGACCCGGTGGCCCTGGCCGTCGGTGAGCACGCCGTCGTCGAGCACCTGCAGCAGCACGTTGAACACGTCCGGGTGCGCCTTCTCGACCTCGTCGAACAGGATCACCTGGTAGGGCCGGCGCCGCACCGCCTCGGTCAGCACCCCGCCCTCGTCGTAGCCGACATAGCCCGGGGGCGCGCCGATCAGCCGGGCCACCGAATGCTTCTCCATGAACTCGCTCATGTCGATGCGCACCATGGCGTTGTCGTCGTCGAACAGGAACTCGGCGACGGCCTTGGTCAGCTCGGTCTTGCCGACGCCGGTGGGGCCGAGGAACAGGAACGAGCCGAGCGGGCGGTTCTCGTCGTTGAGCCCGGCCCGCGCCCGGCGCACCGCGTTGGCGACGGCCCGCACGGCGGCGTCCTGACCGATGACCCGCTGGTGCAGGCCATCCTCCATGCGCAGCAGCTTCTCGCGCTCGCCCTCGAGCATGCGGCTCGTGGGAATGCCGGTCCAGCGCTCGACGACCTGGGCGATCTGTTCGGGCCGCACGGCCTCCTCGACCATCACGTCGTCCTCGCCCGCGGCCTCGGCCTCGCCCAGCTGCTTCTCGAGCTGCGGGATGATGCCGTAGGACAGCTCGCCCGCCTTCGCGAGGTTGCCCTCCCGCTTGGCGATCTCGAGCTCGGCCCGTGCGCGGTCCAGCTTCTCCTTCATGTCGCGGCTGCTCTCCAGCTTGTCGCGCTCCGACTGCCACTTGGCGGTCATGTCGGCGCTCTTCTGCTGCAGCTCGCCCAGCTCCTTCTCAAGCCGCTCGAGCCGGTCGCGCGAGGCCTGGTCGTCCTCCTTCTTGAGCGCCTCGGCCTCGATCTGCAGCTGCAGGATCTGCCGGTCCAGCGCGTCGAGCTCCTCGGGCTTGCTGTCCACCTCCATCCGCAGCCGGCTCGCCGCCTCGTCGACGAGGTCGATCGCCTTGTCGGGCAGGAAGCGGTCGGTGATGTAGCGGTGGCTCAGCGTCGCCGCGGCGACGAGCGCCGAGTCGGAGATCCGCACGCCGTGGTGCAGCTCGTACTTCTCCTTGATGCCGCGCAGGATCGAGATCGTGTCCGGCACCGTCGGCTCGTCCACCTGCAAGGGCTGGAAGCGGCGGGCCAGCGCGGCATCCTTCTCGACGTACTTCCTGTACTCGTCGAGCGTGGTGGCGCCGACGCAGTGCAGCTCGCCGCGCGCGAGCGCGGGCTTGATCAGGTTGGCGGCGTCCATCGCGCCGTCGGTCTTGCCGGCGCCGACGAGGGTGTGCATCTCGTCGATGAACAGGATGATCTCGCCGGCCGCGCCGGTGACCTCCTGCAGCACCGCCTTGAGCCGCTCCTCGAACTCGCCGCGATACTTCGCGCCGGCGATCAGCGCGCCCATGTCGAGCGCGAGCAGCCGCTTGTTGCGCAAGGACTCGGGCACGTCGCCGTTGACGATGCGCAGCGCCAGGCCCTCGGCGATGGCGGTCTTGCCGACGCCGGGCTCGCCGATCAGCACGGGGTTGTTCTTGGTACGCCGGCTCAGCACCTGCATGGCGCGCCGGATCTCCTCGTCGCGCCCGATGATCGGGTCGATCTTGCCCTCGCGCGCCGCCTCGGTCAGGTCGCGGGCATACTTGCTCAGCGCCTCGTACTGCTGCTCGGCGCTCGCGCTGTCGGCGGTGCGGCCCTTGCGCAGGTCGTTGATCGCGGCGTTGAGCGCCTGCGCATTCACCGCGCCGGCCTCCAGCGCCTCGCGCGCCTTCGACTTCACGATCGCCAGCGCCGTCAGGATGCGCTCGACCGGCACGAAGCTGTCACCGGCCTTGGTGGCCAGCTTCGCGGCCTCGTCCATCACCCGCGCAGTGGCGTTGTCGAGGTAGACCTGGGCGCCGTCGCCGGTGACCTTCGGCAGCCGGCTCAGCGCGAGATCGTTCGCCTCGCGCACCCGCTCGGGCGCGCCGCCGGCACGGGCGATCAGGTTGGAAGCCAGCCCTTCCGGGTCGTCCATCAGCGCCTTCAGCACGTGTTCAGGGGTCAGTCTCTGGTGGGTCTCGCGGATCGCGATCGTCTGCGCGGCCTGAACCATGCCGCGCGAGCGTTCGGTGAACTTCTCCAAGTCCATCGGTCTTCTCCTTGTTCAAGCACCGGACCCTTCGGGCGCCCGCCAGGCAGCGCGCCCCTCGTCCGGCCTACCCGCAGGATGTGGGGGATCGCCCCCACCGGATCAAGGTTGCACACACAACATCGGCCTCAGTCGAGCACCAGCGTCTCCACCGAATGGATCACCGGCAGGTCGCGCGCGACGCAGGCCCAGCTGTCGCCTTCGTCGGCGCTGGCAAAGAGCGCGCCTGAGTTGGTGCCGAAATACACCCCCGCCGGGTCGAGCCGGTCCCGCGCCAGCGCCTGGCGCAGCACCGCGGCATAGCAATGCTCCTGCGGCAGCCCGTTGCGCAGGTCCTGCCAGCTGTTGCCGCGGTCGCGGGTGCGCCAGACCGCGGCGCGGGCGTCGGGCATGTAGCGGCCCTTCACGTCGCCGTTGAGCGGGATCAGCCAGGCGGTGTCGGGATCGCGCGGATGCACCGCCACCGGAAAGCCGAAGGTCGAGGGCAGCCCGGCATCCACCGCCCGCCACTCCTCGCCGCCGTCGTCGCTGACGAACATGCCGTTGTGGCCCTGCTGGTACATCACCGCGCCGCCAGGGGCGAGCGCCAGCCCGTGCACGCAATTGCCGAACTCGGGAAAGGATTCCTCCCCGGTCTGCCAGTCCAGCACCCGCACGCCATTGTTGCGGGTGCGCCAGCTCGCGCCGCCATCGTCGCTGTAGAAGGTGCCGGCCGAGGAGATCCCGACCCAGAGCCGGTCGGGGTCGCCGGGATCGGTGACGATGTGGTGCAGCGTCAGCCCGGCCCCGCCCGCCGGCCAGTCGGGCCGGGTAGGGTGCGCGCTCAGCCCCTCGACCGGCGCGAAGCTGGCGCCGCCGTCGGTGCTCTTGAACAGCGTCGCCGGCCGGGTGCCGGCCCAGAGCGCCCCGTGCGCCGCCGCCAGCGACCAGACCGAGTCGATCGGCGCGTCGTCGAGCGGCGCGATCCCTTCGGCCGAGCGGGTCCAGCTGGCGCCGAAGTCGTGCGAGGTCCAGACGTCGAGCCCGGCCCAGAGGTTGCCGCCGCCGGCGTGGATCGCCCCGGTCTCGGGATCGGCGATCACGTGGTTGATCGGCCAGGTGTCGCAATAGGGCCCGCGCAGGCGCCAGTCGCGCCGCTCGCCGTCGCTCTCGCAGATGAACACGCCCTTGCCCGTGCCGATCAGCAGCAGGACCCTCGCCCCCATCCTCGCCTCCCTGACTTCCCCGGGGGGAAGGTAGCACCTTGGCCCCGCCCTGTCGCTGCTTTAGACGGGGCCGCGAGCCGAAGGAGCCGCCCGCATGGACCACACCGCCCCGACCGCCGACGAGCGCCTGATCGTCGCCCTCGACGTCCCCGACGCGCTGTCGGGCCTGAAGCTGGTGGAGCGGATCGGCGACGCGGCCGGCTTCTACAAGATCGGTCTCGGCATGCTGACCGGCGGCGGGCTGGCGCTCGCCAACGAGCTGAAGCTCGAGCACGGCAAGCGCATCTTCCTCGACATGAAGCTGTTCGACATCGGCGCCACCGTCGAGGCGGCGGTGCGCGGACTGGCGCAGTTCGAGCTCGACTTCCTGACGGTGCATGGCGATCCGCACGTGGTGCGCGCCGCCAAGGAGGGCGCGGGCGCGTCGGGGATGCGGATCCTCGCGGTGACGGTGCTGACCTCGCTCGACCGCGACGACCTCGACGCCGGCCTGACCCGCGCCGGCGACGTCTCCGAGATCGTCGCCGAGCGCGCCGCGCGGGCGCTCGAGGCGGGGGCCGACGGCGTCATCGCCTCGCCGCAGGAGGCAAGCCGGATCCGGGCACTTCCCGAGGCGGAAGGCCGGCTGATCGTGACCCCGGGCGTGCGCCCCGTCGGCGCAGATCTCGGCGACCAGAAGCGCATCGCCACGCCCGCCGCCGCCATCGCCGCCGGGGCCGATCACGTGGTCGTCGGCCGCCCGATCTGGCGGGCCGACGATCCGCGCGGCGCGGCGCAGGCGATCGGCGCGGAGCTGCGCTCGCCGCAGGCCATGCGCGCCAACGGCTGAGGCCGAAGGAGAAAATGTGCAACCACCGCCGATAAGGTGAAACTTTTCGGTTGCGTTCCGCGTTACTGCATCAATCGGACGCCGAGGGATTCTCTTCAACCACCCCGGACGCCGCCCTTGAGGAGCAGAACATGGACAACGTCAGCTTCGGTGATATTCGCTACAACGCAGCCCTCGGCGCCTTCGAAGCCCGAGTCGACATCGCGCGCAACGGCCGGACCTTCCGCTACCCCTGCCGGATGAACGGCCCGCTCGACATGAACGCCTCCGACGTGCGCGCCGGGCTCGCCCGCCACGCCATGCGGATGTCCGACTCCGGCGACCTCCGCTCCGTCATCTGAATTCGGAACCCTGCCCGTCAGGTGTATCTCCGGCCGGTGCCTGTCCGGCCAGTCCCTCAGAGACCTGACCACCTCCAGCCCGGGCCTTGGCCCGGGCTTTTTTCGTGGCCTCACGCCGCCTTGCGCGGTGCGGCCGGGGCGGTGGCCCGCACCGGGTCGTCGGCCGCGATCCGGGTCGCGATCGCCTCGGCCGTCGCCGCGCCGAGGGTCCAGCCGAGGTGGCCGTGGCCGGTGTTGTAGTAGACCCCGGCCCGCCGCCCCGGCCCGACGCGGGGCATCATGTCGGGCATCATCTGCCGCAGCCCCGCCCACGGCACGCAGCTCTCCGTCGAGACCTCCGGGAAATGCTCCTCCACCCACCGCACCAGCGGACGGACCCGGTCGGCGCGGATGTCGCGGTTGGTGCCGTTGAACTCGGCCGTCCCGGCGACGCGGAAACGGCCGTCGCCGAGGCGCGAGGTGACGATCTTCGCCTTGTCGTCGAGCAGCGACACCCGCGGCGCGGCGGCCCGGCTCGCCGGGTCGTCGAGGTTGACGGTGATCGAGTAGCCCTTCACCGGGTAGACGTTGACCCGGTCGCCGAGCTGCCGCGCGATCGCCCGCGAGCCGACGCCGGCGCAGACGACGATTCCGTCGTGAAGCGCGTCTCCCACCCGCACACCGCCTGCGACAGCCGCGACGTCGCCGATCTCCGTCCCGAGCCGGAAGCGAACCCCCTGCCCCTCGAGCCACCGGGCCAGCCCGATGGTGAACTTGTGGATGTCGCCGGTGCTGTCGCTCTCGGTCCAGTAGCCGCCGAGGATGTCGCCGTGCAGCCGCGGCTCGATCCTGCGCACCTCGTCCGCCGATAGCTCGCGCCGCGCCAGCCCGCCCTCGGCGAGCATCGCCGTCACCTTGCGGGCATGGGCGAAGTCGGCGCGGGTCTTGTAGAAGTGCAGGATGCCGGCACGCGAGAAGTCGAAGTCGAGCGCCGCGCGCTCCGCCATCTCGGCGAGGCCGGTGCGGGCGGCGATGGCCAGGCGCGCCGTCGCGACGGTGTTGCGGCGGTAGCGCGGGATCGCGGCGAGGAATTCGGCCATCCAGCTCAGCTTGTGCCACGACGGCACCGGGCTCACCGACAGCGGCGCGTCGGCCGTCAGCATCCAGCGCAGCCCCTTCAGCACCGTCGACCACTGGGTCCACGTCTCGGAATTGGAGGCGGAGAGCTGACCGCCGTTGGCGAAGCTCGTCTCCATTGCCGGGTAGCGGTGGCGGTCGTAGACGGTGACGTCGTAGCCGCGCGCGTGAAGGGCGTAGGCGGTGGTGACGCCGGTGATACCGGCGCCGAGGATCGCGTAGTGGGCCATCGGGCATGCTCCCGCTGCGGGCGGCGACGCGCCACCCGATGCCCCCTCCGTCGTGGGCCTGAGAGATTCGCCGCGCGTGCTGCGGCTTGCTCCTTCGGCGGGGTCAGAGACCCACTCTTCGGAGTGTTGCGGCCCGTCCGGTCCCTTGTGCCTGAGAGTTTACCGGGGCGGTTGCTCCTTCGGCGGCGGGTGTCCGCGCTCTCCCGGCGCGGGCCGTTTCCTATAGGAAACTCCTCTAGCGCCCAGCGCGCCGGCTGGCAACGGTTATCGCCGCCAGTCCGGCGCGAAGACGATCTCGCCGCACCCGCCGAGCCGCGCGATCCGCTCGAGCTCCGCCCGCAGCCGCGCCTCTCGCCCCCGTCCGAGCGGCGCGCCGGGCTCGGGCCAGAAGGCGGCGACGGCGAGCCGGCCGGCCTCGCGCTTCATGTCGATGCGCCCGATCAGCCGCGCGCCCTCCATCACCGGGAACACGTAGTAGCCGTAGCTCCGCTGCGGCGCGGGAACGAAGATCTCGATGCGGTAGGCAAAGCCGAACAGCCGCTCCGCCCGCGCCCTGTCGCGCAGCGCCGGATCGAACGGCGACAGCACCCGCACCCGCCCGCCGGTCTCGGGCGCCGCCTCGTCGGGCAGACCGGGGCGGGCGAGCGCGCGGCGGTGGCTGCCGTCGGCGCTCTCGATGTCGACCTCGATCAGCGCCCCCGACGCCAGCCCGCGCTTCGCCCAGTCCGCCGCCTCGGCCGGACGGGCGATGTCGAAGAACTTCCACGCCTCGCCGGGGGTGGCGAAGCCGAGCCGGTCGAGCGCCGCGTCGAGCGCCCAGTCGATCGTCTCGGCCTCGTCGGTGCGCCGGTTCAGCCATTCGGGCGGGATCACCCGCTCGGTCAGGTCGTAGACCTTGCGGAAGCTCTCGCGCCGGGTGATCGACAGCTCGCCGGCGCGCCAGAGGTACTCCAGCGCCGCCTTCGACGGATGCCACTCCCACCAGCCGCCCGAGCCGTTGCCGCCCTCCGCGCCCCGCGCCTCGGCGGCGGTGACGGGGCCGGTGTCGGCGACGCGTCGCAGCACCTCGTCGAAGCGCGCGCGGTAATCCTCCCCCTGCAAGCGTGCCCAGCGCCGGTCCATGCGGGCGCGGTGACGGGCGAAGTTGTGCCGCCAGTGCGGGAAGAACTCGACGGGAACGATGGCGGCGTCGTGGGTCCAGTGCTCGAACACCCGCCGCGCCTCGAGCAACGGCGGCAGCGCCGCGGGCCGGTAGCGCTGGCGGCGACTCCACAGGATCAGGTCGTGCGCCCGTGCCAGCGTGTTGACGCTGTCGACCTGCACGAAGCCCAGCGCCGCGACGACGCCGGCGAGGTCGTCCCCCCGCGCGGGCCCCGCCGGTGCGCCGGAGAGCAGGTGGCGGCCGAGGAAGATGCGGCGGGCGGTGGCGTTGTCGATCAGCGGGCGGGTCATCGCCGCCGAGTGAACACCGCCCGCCCGGCGGTGAAAAGGGCGCATCCGCTGGACGCAGCCCGCGCGAGCGCCTATCTGGGGCCGATGGCCAAGAGTGACGGAAACAAGAACTACAAGGTGGTCGCCGAGAACCGGCGGGCGCGCTACGATTACGCCATCGAGGACGATCTCGAGGTCGGCATCGTGCTGACCGGCTCCGAGGTGAAGTCGCTGCGCACCGGCCAGTCCAACATCGCCGACAGTTACGCCGAGGTCGACGGCGGCGAGCTCTGGCTCACCAACGCCTACATCGCCCCCTACACCCAGGCGATGTTCCCCCACGAGGAACGCCGTCGGCGCAAGCTGCTGGCGAGCAAGCGCGAGGTCGCCCGGCTCTGGAACGCCACCCAGCGCCAGGGCATGACGCTGGTGCCGCTGGTGATGTACTTCAACGACCGCGGCATCGTGAAGCTCAAGGTCGCGACGGCCAAGGGCAAGAAGACCCAGGACAAGCGCGCCACCGAGGCCAAGCGCGACTGGTCGCGCCAGAAGCAGCGGCTGCTGAAGGAGCACTGACCGGCCG
>NZ_CH724107.1:2563946-2580684 GCF_000153305.1 Oceanicola granulosus HTCC2516 | reverse complement strand
TCAGCCCGGCTTGGCCACAACATTTCCAATCGGCGCAAGAAAAAGCCGGCCGCCGAGGTGGCGGCCGGCTCGTGGTCGGATAGACCGGTCGGTCACTTGACCTTCTTGTTCGCGCCGATGAACCAGCAATCCTTGTCGACCTGGCGGCTCACCTCGGTGAACAGGTCGCCGGTGTCGTCGTCGCCCGCGTCCTCGCAGGCCTCGATCGCCTCGCGCAGCTTCGCACCGACCTTCAGGAAGCGGTCCTTGAGCGCGTCGATGTGGCCGTCGATGTCCTCGAGGTCGGTCGGGTAAGGCTCCACGTCGGCCTTCTTAAAAGCGGCCTCGACCGTGCCCTCCGGGAAGCCGCCGAGGATCGTGGCGCGCTCGGCCATCAGGTCGGCGCCGTCGCGCAGTCGGTCGGCGACGTCGTCGAGCAGCTCGTGGAAGCCGATGAAGCCGTGGCCCTTCACCGTCCAGTGCGCCTGCTTCACCGCGAGGGTCAGGGCGATGGTGTCGGCGAGGTTCGCGTTGAGCAGGTCGATGACCTTGCGGCGGGCTTGGTCGTCGAGACCGGCGACGAATGACTCGGGCATGGATGTCTCCTCAGATAGACGGATCGGCCGGCGGCCCCGGCCATGTCATATGACAAATGCACCGCCGCCGCTCAGGTTCCCGACGAGATGGCGCAAGCGGCCATCGACCTGCGGTCGCGTGATATCGCCTAGCACGAGACTTCCGGTGCAGGTGACCCTATCTGTGATCCAGACCAACAGCAGACCGACAAGGACATCCATGAAAACCATCCGTCACCTGCTCCTGCTGATCCCGCTCATCGTCGCCGCGCTGGCGACGTCCGGGCAGGCGCAGCAGCTCAGCCTCGCGCAAATCAGCCAGTACATGAACTCGTTCAGCACCGCGCAGGGCGAATTCACCCAGATCAACTCCGACGGCACGATCTCGACCGGCACGCTGCTCATCAAGCGCCCCGGCCGCATCCGCTTCCAGTACAACCCGCCGGACCGCTCCCTCGTGCTCGCCGGCGGCGGCTCGGTCGCCGTGTTCGATCCGCAGTCGGACAACAACCCCGAGCGCTACCCGCTGTCGGAGACGCCGCTCAAGATCATCCTCGAGCAGAACGTCGACTTCACGCGCGCGGGCATGGTCACCGGCCACGGCTACGACGGCACCGCGACCACGGTGACGGCGCAGGACCCGCAGCACCCGGAATACGGCAGCATTCAGCTGAAGTTCACCGGCTCGCCCGTCGAGCTGCGCCAGTGGATCATCACCGACGACGCCGGTCAGCAGACGACGGTCGTGCTCGGCGACCTCGCCAAGAACGTCGCGATCGGGGATATCAACTTCAACATCCAGGCCGCCACGCGCGACTGGCAGCAATGACACGGGGCGGTGCGCCCTGACCGGGCGCACCGTCTCCCTCGGGCTCAGAGGCGGCGGGGGCAGGTGGCGAGCTGCTGCTCGTAGAGCGCGGAGCGCGTCACCATGTCGTTGGACACCCGCAGCAGCCAGTCCTTCTGGAGGTAGCTGCGCCGGGAATAGCCGGTGCGGCCCTCGTGGTAGGCGAGGTACTGGTTGCGCACGTCGCTGAGCGGGATGCCGAGATTGCGCTGCGAGAGCGTCATGTACCAGCCCATGAAGTCCACGGCGTCCTTGATGTCGTCGCGGCGGGCGCGGCGGCGGCCGGTGGCTTCGAGGTAGTCGTCCCACGTCCCGTCGAGCGCCTGCGCATAGCCGAAGGCGGAGCTCGTGCGCCCCGTCGGGATCACGCCGAGCGCGAACTGGTGGGGCGGGCGGTTGTTGGCGATGAACTTGCTCTCCTGGTAGATCATCGCCATCAGCACGTGCGGCTCGACGCCCCAATCCCGCTTGGCCTGCCGGAAGGCGCGGGCGTAGTGGGGGCGCTCGTCGAGGATCGCACAGGCGTTCTCGAGGTTGCGCGGCTGGGCCAGGTCCCGGGCGCCGCAGCTGCCGAGGAGCACAAGAGTGGCCAGCGCGAGAATGATTCTGCTCATTTGCCTCTCGCTCGTTCGTCTTTTTGTTGTCCGAGGTCATAGCGCATGAGCATCGATCATGAAACGAAAATGCCGCCGCGTCGTTCCCCCTGCAGGCGGAAATCCACAGTCTGTTTCCCCCGAAACGCAGTGGCGGCGGTGGACTTCATCCCTGCGCGGCGGTTACGAGGGTGGTGATGGGACCGAAAACAATGCTGAAGACACGCGCGAAATATTCGCTTGGGCAGGTGGTGCGCCACCGCAAGCACCCGTTCCGCGGCGTGGTGTTCGACGTCGACGCGATGTTCAACAACACCGACGAATGGTACGAGGCGATCCCCGAGGACGCGCGGCCCAAGAAGGACCAGCCCTTCTACCACCTGCTCGCCGAGAACGATCAGAGCTATTACGTGGCCTACGTCTCCGAGCAGAACCTCGTCGCCGACTATTCCGGCGAGCCGGTCGACCACCCCGACCTCGACGACCTGTTCGGCCCGTTCGAGGACGGGCACTACCCGCTCCAGGTCCAGCTCAACTAAGCCGCTGCCGCCCGCCTAGTAGCCGAGCGCGCAGCCGTCCTTGCGCGGGTCGCTGCCGCCCTCGAGCACACGGCCCTCGTGCATCCGGATCGCCTGCGCCCCGCCGAGCGGCGTCTCGGCCATGACGACGTCGTGCCCGAGCTCGGACAGCGCCTGTGCCACCTCGGGCGCGAAGCCGCGCTCGAGCGTCAGCCGGCCGTTCTCGGCGAACAGGCGCGGCGCATCGATGGCGGCCTGCACGTCCATCCCGTAATCGAGCAGGTTGCTGACGAGCCGTGCATGCCCTGTGCACTGGTACTGCCCGCCCATGACGCCGAACGGCATCATCACCCGGCCCTCGCGCGCCAGCATCCCCGGGATGATCGTGTGCATCGGCCGCTTGCCCGGCCCCGCCTCGTTCGGATGCCCCGGCTCGAGCGTGAAGCCCGCGCCCCGGTTCTGGAACAGCAGCCCGAACTTGTCCGACGCGAGGCCCGAGCCGAAGGCGTGGAAGATCGAGTAGATCAGCGACACCGCCATGCCCGCGCCGTCGACGACGGTGATGTAGACGGTATCCCGGTGAACCTCCTCGGCGCCGGGCGGCGACTGTGGCAGCACGGCGTCCTTGCGGATCAGCTTCGCGAGGCCGGCGGCCGTCTCGGGCGCGAGCATGTGCTCCAGCCGCGCGGTCTGGTCGGGGTCGGCGATGAAGCGGTTGCGGGCGTCGTAGGCGAGTTTCGTCGCCTCCGCCTCCAGGTGCGCCCGCTCCGCGCCGAGCGGGTCGAGGCCGGGAAGATCGAAGTGCGACAGGATGTTGAGCAGCAGGATCGCCGCCGCGCCCTGGCCGTTGGGCGGGTGCTCGAGCAGCTCGTGGCCCCCGTAGCGGCCCGTCACGGGGCTGGAGAACTCGGTCTCGACGGCCGCGAAATCGGCCATCGTGTGGCTGCCGCCGAGCGCCTGCAGGCTCTGCACCATGTCCTCGGCGATCTCGCCCTCGTAGAATGCCGCGCGCCCGTCGACGGCGATCTGACGCAGCACCTCCGCCTGGCCGAGCGCGGTGAAGACGTCGCCGATGCCGAGGGGCTTGCCGTCGTTGGTGAAGAAGCGCTGCGCCGCGCCCTTCAGGTGCGTCGCCCGCGCCCAGTCGTGGGCGCTGCGCGGGCCGACGGGCACGCCCGCCTCGGCGTAGTAGACGGCCGGCGCGAGCACGTCGCCGAGGCTCATCCGGCCCCAGCGCTCGGACATCTTGCAGAAGGCGTCGATGGCGCCGGGCACGGTCACGGCGTCGACGTCGTAGACGGGCATCGTCGGCCCCTTCGCCCGCAGCGCCTCGGCATCGAGCCCCTGCGGCGCGCGCCCCGAGCCGTTGACCGCCACGACCGGCTGGCCCGGCTCGGAGACGAGCGCGAAGCAGTCGCCCGCGAGGCCCGTCATCATCGGCTCGCAGATATTGAGCAGCACGCCCCCGGCGATGGCGGCGTCGAGCGCGTTGCCGCCGGCCTCGAGCATCTGCACGGCGACCTTGGCGGCGAGGGGGTGGGAGGTGGCGCACATGCCGTTGCGGGCATAGACCCCGGATCGGCCGGGCTTTTGAAAGTCACGCATCGCTCGCCTCCCTGACGTTTCGCGGGAGCCTATGGGGCGCGGGCGGGGATGTGAACGGGGGAAAGTTCCTCGACGCCGCGTACTGGGTGGGGGCTATTTCACGCGGCGCCGAGGGAAGCCATATTGCAGCTACGAGACTAGGTATGACTTCCGTTTCAGGCCGCTGTTTGATCGCTTTGGGGCAATCGCAAGGCATTGCGCCTCGCACGCGGCGGCGCTACCTCCGGGGCCTTCCGCGAGAGAGCCTGCCATGCCCGACTATCCCGACCTCGCCCGCACCATCGCCGCCATCACCGAGGGCGAGACCGATCAGGTCGCGCTGATGGCGACGGTGGCGTGCGAGCTGCACCATTCCGACGACCGTTTCGACTGGACCGGCTTCTACCGCGTCGTCGCGCCGGGGCTGCTGAAGATCGGTCCCTACCAGGGCGGGCACGGCTGCCTCGTGATCCCGTTCGAGCGCGGCGTCTGCGGCGCGGCGGCGCGCACCGGCGAGGTGCAGCTGGTGGACGACGTCGACGCCTTCCCCGGCCACATCGCCTGCGCCAGCAGCACCCGCTCGGAGATCGTCCTGCCGGTGCGCGACCGCGGCGGCGCGCTGATCGCGGTGCTCGACATCGACAGCGACCGGCCCGCCGCCTTCACCAAGACCGATGCGCGCGAGCTCGCCGCCATCCTCGACGCCACCTTCGCCCGGTGAGCTCGGACTACGACCCGCCCGACGTGCCGCTCGCGGTGCTGCACGAGGACCACGAGGTGGTGCTGGTGGACAAGCCGGCGGGCCTGCTCTCTGTGCCGGGCAAGGGCGAGCACCTGGCCGATTGCCTGCTGGCGCGGGTGCAGGCGGCGTTTCCGACGGCGCTCCTGGTGCACCGGCTCGACCGCGACACGTCGGGCGTGATGATCTTCGCGCTGACGCCGCACGCGCAGCGCCATCTGGGGCTGCAATTCGAGAAGCGGCAGACCCGCAAGACCTACGTCGCCCGCGTCGCCGGGCGGATCGCCGACAAGACCGGGACGGTGGACCTGCCGCTGATCGTCGACTGGCCGAACCGGCCGAAGCAGATGGTGGATCACGAGAACGGCAAGCCGGCGGTGACCGACTGGCGGGTGGTGCGGGCGAGCGATGCCGAGACACGGGTGCGACTGTTCCCCAAGACCGGGCGGTCGCACCAGCTGCGCGTCCACATGCTGGCGCTCGGCCACCCGATCCTGGGCGATCCGTTCTACGCCGAGGGCCCGGCGCGCGCGCATCCGCGGATGATGCTGCACTCCGAGACGCTGCAGTTCCGCCACCCCGATGGGGGGCGCGGCATGCGGATCACCGCGCCGGCGCCGTTCTGACGAACTCCTGCAGCGCCACCAGCTCGTCCTGGCGCAGCTCGTGGCCGCCGGAATGCCAGGCCTCGCTCACCCGCGCGCCCTGGGCAGCGTACCAGTCGATCAGCCGCCGGGTCAGCGGCGCCGGACAGATCGGGTCGGCCTCGCCGGCGGTGATGAGCACCGGCCGCCCCGCCAGCCCCGGCGCCGGCTCGGGTGCGAACGAGATCAGCGGGTGCAGCAGCGCCAGCCGGTCGACCAGCTCGGGCCGCGCGAAGCTCACCGCGGCGAGGATGTTGGCACCGTTCGAGTAGCCGAGACCGATCACTTGCGCGGCGCCGGTGCGGGCGGTCTCGTCGGCGATGAAGGCCGCCATCGCCTCGGTCGCGCGGGCGAGGTCGGCCATGTCGTAGACCCCCTCGCCGGTGCGGCGGAAGTAGCGCGCGGCGCCGTGTTCGTTGACGTCGCCGCGGGGCGAGACCACGTGGGCGCCGGGCACCAGCTGCTCGGCGAGACGGTGGAACTGGTGCTCGTCCCCGCCGGTGCCGTGGAAGGTGAGGACGAGGGGCGCGCCCGGGCGCCCCTCGGTGCGGGCGGCGTGATAGCTCATTCGAGCGGCTCGAGGTGCTTTTCAAGGGCGCTGCGCAGGTGCTCGTGCTGGGCCGGCAGTTTGAGCGCCTCGCCCAGATGCGCGCGGTCCTCGTCGCGGGCGAAGCCGGGCTCGTTGGTGGCGACCTCGAACAGCACGCCGCCGGGGCTGCGGAAGTAGATCGCCCAGAAGTAGTCGCGGTCGATGACCGGGGTGACCTGGTAGCCGGTGTCGATCAGCGCCTCGCGGACCTCGAGCTGGCGGGCGCGGTTCTCGACCGCGAAGGCGACGTGGTGGACCGAGCCGGCGCTCTGCCCGGCGGGGGCGGCGTCGGGGCGGGTCTCGATGTCGATCACGTTGGCGGGGTTGCCGCCGGGGACCGCATAGCGGGTGATCGCGCCGTCCTTCGCGACCGCCTCGTAGCCCATGAAGCGCAGCAGCTCGCCCTGGGCGCCGTCGTCGCGCAGCCGCATGTCGACCGAGTGAAAGCCGCGGATCCCGGCCTCGGCGCCGACGCCGTTGCCGGTCCAGGGCGCGCGGTCGTCGCCGGGCGCCTCGATCAGAGCCAGCCGCTCGCCGTCTGGGCCGTCGAAGCCGACCCGGGCCTGGCCGAACAGCGTGTCGGTGGCGATGTTGTCGACGCCGTGGTTGCCGAGCCGCTCCGCCCAGTGGCCGGCGGTGCCCTCGGGGATGGCGAAGCGGACTTCGCCGACCTCGCCGGTGCCGCGGCGGCCGCGGGCGGCGTTGGGGAACGGAAAGTAGGTCACCACCGTGCCCGGCGCGCCAGCCTCGTCGCCGTAATAGAGGTGGTAGACGTCGGGGGCGTCGAAGTTGACCGTCTTCTTGACCCGGCGCAGGCCCAGGACGTCGGTGAAGAAGGCGTTGTTGTCGCGCGCCGAGGAGGCGAGCGAGGTGACGTGGTGCAGGCCCTTGATCTGCTGCAGCATGATGGCGCTCCTTTGCTCTGGACCATCATGTAGCGCGTAACAGCACCGCACACATTACTCGGTAGCGTACGGTCTCTGTGCGTTTATGCAAATCGCCCGCGCAACGCCGCCATGCGGGGGCTCGCAACCGGTCTGCCGCCGGCATATGTCGCTCTTCGAGACCGATCGACAACAAGGAGATACGCGATGAGCTTGCGCTTGAACGATACCATTCCCGACCTGACCGTCGAGACGGACCAGGGCACCTTCTCGCTGCACGAGTTCGTCGGCGACAGCTGGACCATCCTGTTCTCGCACCCGAAGGACTTCACCCCCGTCTGCACCACCGAGTTCGGCGCGGTGGCGCGGCTGAACGACGCGTGGGAGGCGCGCGGCGTGAAGGTCATCGGCGTTTCGGTCGACAAGGTCGAGGAGCACAAGCGCTGGAAGAGCGACATCGAGACGGTCGCCGGCGGTCCGGCGGGCTTCCCGATTATCGCCGACGAGGGGCTCGAAGTTTCGAAGGCCTTCGACATGCTGCCCGCCGACGCCTACCTCCCCGACGGCCGCACGCCGGCCGACAGCGCCACGGTCCGCGCCGTCTACATCATCGGGCCGGACAAGAAGCTGAAGCTGTCGATGACCTACCCGATGACGGTGGGCCGCAACTTCGCCGAGGTCCTGCGCGCGGTGGATGCGCTGCAGACCAGCAGCCGCGAGAACGTGGCCACGCCGGCGGACTGGACGCCGGGCGAGGACGTGATCGTGCCGGTGGCGGTGTCGGATGAAGACGCCATCGCCAAGTACGGCGAGATCGAGACGGTGCTGCCCTACCTGCGCAAGGCGAAGCTGCCGGCGTAAGGGCCAGGGACAGCACGGAAACAAGAAGGGCGGCGATCCACATCGCCGCCCTTTCTACATGCCAGTTCCTAAAGTCGGGTTAAACCACGACCACCGGCGTGCCGACCGGCACCCGGTCGTAGAGGTCCTCGATATGCTCGTTGGCGAGCCGCAGGCAGCCCGACGAGAAGGACCGGCCCAGCGTCCAGGGCTGCGGCGTGCCGTGGATGCGGTAGAGCGTGTCGCGCCCGCCGCGGTAGAGATAAAGCGCCCGCGCGCCGAGCGGGTTGCGCGGGTGGCCGCCGGGCAGACCGCTGCGATAGGGCCCGTAGACCGCCGGCTCGAGCCGTACCATCGTCGCCGTCGGCCGCCAGCTCGGCCACTCGGCCTTGCGCGCGACGTGCGCCGTTCCGCGAAACTCGCGTCCCTCCGCGCCGATGGCGATGGCATAGCGGATCGCGCGGCCCGGCTCGGTGATCCAGTAGAGCATCCGCTGTTCGTTGTAGGCGTATATCGTGCCCGGCACGAACGACTCGTCCACCTCGATCTGCCGCGGCATCAGGTGCCGCGGAATCCGGTAGTTCGACTGGCTGAGTGTCTGCCCCTGCACGGCGCTGGCCGTACCGAGACCGCCCGCTGCAAGCGCGGACAGCATCATCTGTCGTCTGTTCATGACCTGCTCGAATCCTTCGGATTTCATCTTTGTGCAGGCACGATAGCAGGGAATTGGGGCCGAAATAGGAATGCCCTGGCGGTATTGGCGCCGGGGCATCAACAATTTCGAAAGATTGTGGCCTTAATGAGCCACGACGGTCGCGCCCACCTGGGCGCGCTCATAGAGGTCGATCACGTCCTCGTTGTACATGCGGATACAGCCGTTGGAGGAGGACAGGCCGACGGTCCAGGGCTGGGGCGTGCCGTGGATGCGGTAGAGGGTGTCGCGCCCGTTCCGGTAGAGGTAGAGCGCGCGCGCGCCGAGCGGGTTGTCGGGCCCGCCGGGGACGCCGCCGGCGTAGCGCTCGTACTTCTCCGGCTCGCGCTCGATCATGTTCCGGGTCGGCGTCCAGCTCGGCTACTCGGCCTTGCGGCCGATCGTCGTCGCGCCGTCCCACTGCATCCCGAGTTCGCCGACGCCGATCTTGTAGGCCATGGCGCGGCGGCCGGGCATGATGAAGTAGAGGTTGTGGCTTTCCTTGTAGAGGTGGATGTCGCCCGGCGTCAGGTCGGTGTTCAGCTCGACCTCGGCCCGGCGCATCTCGGGGGGGATGACGAAGCCCGACTGCGCGAGCGCGGGCGCGGCCAGCGCGGAGGCGGCGGCGGTGGTGATGAAGTTGCGGCGGGTGAGCATGGGCTCTCTCCTGTGGTCTGCGGCGCGCGGCCGGAGCCGCGGCCGGTTCAGAGCAGTACGACGCGGGTGCCCTGGGGAACCTGGTCGTAGAGGTGCATGATGTGCGAATTGACCAGGCGCACGCAGCCGTTGGACACGCGCCGCCCGATGGTCTGGGCGTCGGGGGTGCCGTGGATGCGCAGGAACGTGTCGCCCCGGCCCGGCTCGAACAGGTACAGCGCGCGCGCCCCGAGCGGGTTGTTCGGGCCGCCGGGCATGCCGTCCTCGTACTGCTTGTAGCTCTCCGGATCGCGCTCGATCATGTCAGGCGTCGGGGTCCAGGAGGGCCATTCCTTCTTGGCGCCAATGAAGAACTCGCCCGATTCGTAGAGCCCCTGCCGGCCGATGCCGACGGAGTAGCGGATCACCGTGCCATCGCCCTGCGGCAGGCTCCAGTAGAGGCCGAAATCCTCGGGGAACACATGGATCTCACCGGGGGGAAGCGGGTTCGCCAGCTTGTACATGCGCGGCATCATCGCTTCGGGGAAGGTGAAGTCCTGTGCCTGGCCGGCGACCGGCGCCAGAGCCCCGGCGGCCAATGTCGAGGTCAGGAAGGTACGGCGGTTGATCATGGCAGCGTTCTCAGTCCGGGCAATTGAAGTTCTGGCGGCCCCCCAAGCGGGACGTCGCTAGAGTAGCGGCCCCTGCGGCAAGCTGCCAATCGATTGTTCTCATAGCTCAAGTCGTTGTCCGTTGTCCTGTTGCACGGTTCCAGCCACGTAACCGTGAACGGGGAGCAATAATGGCGGGCCGATGCAAAAAGGGCCCCCGGAGGGGCCCTTTCGATGATCGGATCGAGCGCGGCTTACTCGGCCGTCTCTTCCTTCTTCATCTCTTCGCCGGTCTCCTGATCGACGACCTTCATCGACAGGCGGACCTTGCCGCGGTCGTCGAAGCCCAGCAGCTTGACCCACACTTCCTGGCCTTCCTTGAGGGCGTCGGAGGGGTGGTTGAGGCGCTTGTTCTCGATCTGGCTGACATGGACGAGGCCGTCGCGCTTGCCGAAGAAGTTCACGAAGGCGCCGAAATCGACGATCTTCACGACGGTGCCCTTGTAGACCTTGCCCTCTTCCGGCTCCGCCACGATCGAGTAGATCATGTCGTAGGCCTTCTGGATGGCTTCGCCGTTGGGCGAGGCGATCTTGATGATGCCGTCGTCGTTGATGTCGACCTTGGCCCCCGAGACTTCGACGATCTCGCGGATGACCTTGCCGCCCGAGCCGATGACTTCGCGGATCTTGTCGGTCGGGATCTGCATGGTCTCGATGCGCGGGGCGTGGACGGAGAAGTCCGCCGCCTCGGTGATCGCCTTGGCCATCTCGCCGAGGATGTGCATACGGCCGGCCTTAGCCTGCTCCAGCGCCTTCTTCATGATCTCGGGCGTGATGCCAGCGACCTTGATGTCCATCTGCAGCGAGGTGATGCCGTTCTCGGTGCCCGCGACCTTGAAGTCCATGTCGCCGAGGTGGTCCTCGTCGCCGAGGATGTCGGTCAGGATGCCGTAGGAGCCGTCGTCCTCGAGCACGAGGCCCATGGCGACGCCCGCGACCGGGGCCTTCAGCGGAACGCCCGCGTCCATCATCGACAGCGAGCCGCCGCAGACCGAGGCCATCGAGGACGAGCCGTTGGACTCGGTGATCTCGGAGACCAGGCGGATCGTGTACGGGAAGTCGGTCGCCGGCGGCAGCACCGCCTGCAGCGCCCGCCAGGCGAGCTTGCCGTGGCCGATCTCACGCCGGCCGGGAGGGCCGACGCGGCCCGCTTCGCCGACCGAGTAGGGCGGGAAGTTGTAGTGCAGCAGGAAGTTGGAGCGGAAGTTGCCGTGCAGGGCGTCGATGATCTGCTCGTCGTCGCCAGTGCCCAGCGTGGTGACCACCAGCGCCTGCGTCTCGCCGCGGGTGAACAGGGCCGAGCCGTGGGTGCGGGGCAGGATCTGCGTCTCCGACACGATCGGGCGGACCTCGTCGAGCGCGCGGCCGTCGATGCGGCGGCCGTTCTTGACGACGTCACCGCGCAGCACGGCGGATTCGAGCTTCTTGAGCGCGGTGCCGAGGTTGGGATCCTCGAGCTGCTCCTCGGTGAGCGAGGCCTTGATCTCGTCCTTGGCGGCGGAGATCGCGGCGACCCGCTCCTGCTTGTCGCTGATCGCGTAGGCGGCGCGGACCTTCTCTTCGCCGGCGGCCTTCACGGCCTCGTAGAGCGCCGAGTAGTCCGGGGGCGAGAAGTCGAAGGGCTCCTTGGCGCTGTCCTCGGCCAGGTCGATGATCAGGTCGACGACGGGCTGGATCTGCTCGTGCGCGAAGGTCACGGCGCCGAGCATCTCTTCCTCGGTGAGCTCGTAGGCCTCCGATTCCACCATCATCACGGCGTCCTTGGTGCCGGCGACGACGAGGTCGAGACGCTGGTCGGGGTTGTTGCGCAGCCCCTGCATGTCGTCGACGGTCGGGTTCAGCACGTACTCGCCGTCCTCGTAGCCGACGCGGCAGCCGGCGATCGGGCCCATGAAGGGCGCGCCGGAGATGGTGAGCGCCGCGGAGGCGGCGATCATCGCGACGATGTCGGGGTCGTTGACGAGGTCGTGGGACAGCACGGTGCACATCACCAGGACTTCGTTCTTGAAGCCGGGGACGAACAGCGGGCGGATCGGGCGGTCGATCAGGCGCGCGGTCAGCGTTTCCTTCTCGGTCGGCCGGGCCTCGCGCTTGAAGAAGCCACCGGGCACCTTGCCCGCGGCGTAGTACTTTTCCTGGTAGTGGACGGTGAGGGGGAAGAAATCCTGCCCCTCTTTCTGCGTCTTGGCGAAAGTCACGGCGGCCATGACGGACGTCTCGCCGAGCGTGGCGATGACCGTGCCGTCGGCCTGGCGGGCGATCTTGCCCGTTTCCAGCGTGAGCGTCTCTTCGCCCCACTGGATGGATTTCTTGGTTTCGTTGAACATCAGACGTATCCTAGCTGGACCTCGCGGGGCGTTCCCCGGGGTCCCGGTTTCATGGAGGCCGTATTGCCTCCGACCCCAGTATCTGCTTCCATCACGGCGCCGGGGTCCGGGCGCCACGCCTCTGAGATTGCGCCGCCTTATAGGAATTGCACCGAGTTGGGAAGCGGCAAGGCCCGCCCTGCGCGCACGCGCCGCGTGCGGCGGCGGGTTGGTGCCGCTCCGGGCGAGGCCGGCCCCGTAGGCCGGGCTTCAGCCCGGCCCCGCCCCCTCAGTTCCCGCGCTGCTCGAGGATGTCCGACAAGACGTTCTGCAGGACCCGCTCGGCGGTGTCGGAATCGACGTTGCCGCTGCTGGCGCTGTTGGACGCGCCGCCGTTGCCCTGCGCCTGCACCGGCTGGCCCGCGCCGTCGGGGGGCAGCATCGGCAGCGGCACGGGCTGGTAGTCCGCAGTCACGCGCGCCATCACCTCGTGCCAGATCTGGGTCGGCAGGCCGGAGCCGGTGACGCCCTCCAGCGGGGTGTTGTCGTCGTAGCCCATCCAGACGCCGACGACGTAATCGGCGGTGAAGCCGATGAACCAGGCGTCGCGGTTGGCCTGGGTGGTGCCGGTCTTGCCGGCGATCTCCCAGCCGGGGATCTGCGCGCGCTGGCCGGTGCCCTCGGCGACGACGCGGCTCATCATCCAGGTTAGCTGGCGGGCGCTGGTCTCGTTGATGACGCGCTCGCGGATGCCGCCGGTGGTCTGCATCACCGGCTCGTCCTCGCCCAGCACCCGCAGCTCGATCAGCCCGTAGGGCGTCACCGCCGAGCCGCCGTTGAGGATGCCGGCATAGGCGCCCGTCATCTCGAGCAGCGTGCTCTCGGACGCGCCGAGCGCCATGGCGGGGCCCTCGGCGATGTCGCTCTCGATGCCGAACTGGGTGGCGACGGTGGCGACGAGGTCGCGGCCTATCCTCTCTGACACCCTCACCGCCGGGATGTTCAGCGAGCGGGTCAGGGATTCGGCGAGGGTGACGGGGCCGGAGAAGGAGTTGGAGTAGTTCGACGGGCACCACTCTCCCGAGCCGGGGACGTTGATGCAGTAGGGCGCGTCCTCCACCACGTCGAGGGGCGACATGCCCATGTCGAGGGCGGCTGCGTAGATGAACGGCTTGAACAGCGAACCTGTCTGGCGGAGCGCCTGGGTGGCGCGGTTGAAGGCGGAGGTGGCGCGCACGTTGCGCCCGCCGACCATCGCGCGCACCGCGCCGTCGGCCGACATCACGACCACCGCCGCCTCGGCCTTCGAGCCCTCGCGCACCTCGTTGGCGAACACTTCGAGGAGCCCCTCCTCGGCCGCCTTCTGGATCCGTTGGTCCAAGGTGGTGAGGATGATGACGTCCTCGGTGGTGTTGCGGGTGTAGAACTCGGGGCCCGATTCCATGACCCAGTTGGCGAAGTAGCCGCCCGAGTCGCTCTGGGCCGCCTGCGACAGTTGCGCGGGATTGGCGCGGGCGTCGGCGGCCTGGTTGGCGTCGAGGTAGCCCTGGTCTTCCATCAGGCCGACGACGAGGTTGGCGCGGTCCTGCGCGCGGGCGAGGTTGGCGGTCGGGGCGTAGGTGCTCGGTGCCTTGAGCAGCCCCGCGAGCATCGCCGCCTCGGCCGGGCTGACCTCGGCGGCGGACTTGCCGAAGTAGCGCTGCGCGGCGGCCTCGAAGCCGCGCGAGCCGGCGCCGAGATAGGCGCGGTTGAGGTAGATCGTCAGGATCTCCCCCTTCGAGTAGCGCGCCTCCATCGCCATCGCGTAGACGGCCTCCTGCACCTTGCGCCAGAGCGTGGTGCGGCGGCAGTCGGCCTCGTAGGCGGCCTCGTTCTCCCAGATGTCGCTGTCGTAGGGCTTGCCGAGGCAGAGCAGCTTGGCCGTCTGCTGGGTGATCGTCGAGCCGCCGTTGCCCGACAGCGGGCCGCGCCCCTCGGAGAGGTTGATGCGGATCGCGCTGGCGATGCCGCGGGGGTCGACGCCGATATGGCGGTAGAAGCGGCGGTCCTCGGTGGCGACGACGGCGTCGTGCAGGTGCTCGCTCACCGTGTCGGCCGTCACCATCCCGCCGAACTGGTCGCCGCGCCAGGCGAAGTTCGCCCCGTCGCGGTCGAGCATGGTGACGGAGCCGCGGGTGCGGCCGTCGACGAGCTGGGAGATGGGCGGCAGGGTGGCGGCGTAGTAGAGCACGCCGAGCCCGATCAGCACGACGACCGCCAGCCCGAGCCGCCAGCTCAGCCGCCAGATCAGCGCGAAGAACCAGCCGACGAGGAACGACACGAAGGCCGCGGCCATGCCGATCGGCCCGCGCCGCCGCGCGGGGCGTCGCGGCGTGCGCCGCGAGGATTTCGCCGCCTTCGCCTTCGGTTTCGCCTGGCTCTTGCTGCCGCTCGACTTCGGGTGACGTTTCTCCGCCACGAGGGGCGGGCGTCGGCCTCGGGTTCCGCTCATGTCCGTCGCTCTTTTGTCTTGGCTGCCCGTTGGCGCGCACCTTAGCCCGCGCGCGGATGAATGTAGAGGTCTCATCGGCGGCGCCCGCTCCCATTCCCGTGATGGCGCGAAATTGGGCGCTGCGGTGAAATAGCAGGCGATTGCGCCGCTGCCCGCCCCGCCGCCCGTGCCGCCGCCCCGCCGATTCCTTGTCCGCCGCACTGCAGCGAGTCCTTGTGGCGGCGTGTGGCGCGCCCCCCGGGGCCGTCGAGGGACCATCGCAAGGGGAAGATCGTGAAACTCATCATAGCAACGATCAAGCCGTTCAAGCTCGAGGAGGTGCGCGAAGCGCTCACCGGAATCGGCGTGCGCGGCATGATGGTGACCGAGATCAAGGGCTTCGGCTCCCAGTCCGGTCACACCGAGATCTACCGGGGCGCGGAATACGCCGTGAACTTCGTGCCGAAGGTGAAGCTCGAGATCGTCGTGCCGGCGAACATGGCCGACCAGGTCGTCGCCACCATCGCGACGACGGCCAAGACGGACAAGATCGGCGACGGCAAGATCTTCGTGCTCGACGTGGAAAGCGCCCTGCGGGTGCGTACCGGCGAGACCAACAGCGACGCGCTCTGAGACGCCGGTAAAGGAGACAGGACAGATGACATTCATGAAAACGTGGCTGGCGGCATTCTTCATCGCGCTGATCGCCATGACAGCCGCCCCCGAAGCCGCCTGGGCACAGGACGACACCGTGGCCGTGGAGACGGCCGAGGACCCCGCCGGCGACGTCGCCACCATCGCGGAGACCGAAACCGAGGCCGCGCCGGTGGCCGAGATGACGCCGCCGAACGAGGAAATCGGCTACATCCTCACCACCTTCATGTTCCTCGTGACGGGCATCCTCGTGATGTGGATGGCCGCGGGCTTCACCATGCTCGAGGCCGGGCTGGTGCGGCAGAAGAACACGACGATGCAGCTGATGAAGAACATCTCGCTCTTCTCCATCGCCGCGATCATGTACTACGTGGTCGGCTACAACCTGATGTATCCGGGCGACGGCTGGGTCATGAGCGGCTATGTCGGCGCGTTCGGCGTGTCGGTGCTCGAGGCGGTCGGCCTGATGGACGGCGACGTCGCGGTCGAGACCGACCTCACCTACGCCTCGGTCGGCTCGGACTTCTTCTTCCAGCTGATGTTCTGCGCGACCACCGCCTCGATCGTGTCGGGCGCGCTGGCGGAGCGGATCAAGCTGTGGCCGTTCCTGATCTTCGTCGTGGTGCTCACCGGCTTCATCTACCCGATCCAGGCGTCCTGGAAGTGGGGCGGCGGCTTCCTGGCGCCGGGTGTCGACGGCGTGACCGACTTCCTCGACTTCGCCGGCTCCACCGTGGTGCACTCCACCGGCGGCTGGGCGGCTCTCGCGGGGGCGCTGATCCTCGGGCCGCGGCTGGGCAAGTATCGTGACGGCCGCGTCAACCCGATGCCGGGCGCCAACCTGCCGCTCGCCACGCTGGGCACGTTCATCCTGTGGATGGGCTGGTTCGGCTTCAACGGCGGCTCGCAGCTCTACATGGACACCGCCGGCAACGTCGCCGACATCTCCCGGATCATGGCCAACACCAACACGGCCGCCGCCGGGGGCGCCATCGCCGCGCTGATCCTGACGCAGATGCTCTACAAGAAGTCCGACCTGACGATGGTGCTCAACGGCGCGCTGGCCGGCCTCGTGTCGATCACCGCCGAGCCGCTGACGCCCTCGCTCGGCGCCGCCACGCTGATCGGCGCAGTCGGCGGCGTGATCGTGGTCTTCGCGGTGCCGTTCCTGGACAAGCTGAAGATCGACGATGTCGTCGGCGCGATCCCGGTGCACCTGTTCGCCGGCATCTGGGGCACCCTCGCCGTGGTGCTGACGAACCCCGACGCGACGCTGGGCAAGCAGCTCTACTCCATCGTCGTCGTGGGCGTTTTCGTCTTCGTCGTCAGCGCCGTGGTGTGGCTGATCCTGCGGGCCGTGATGGGCATCCGCGTCAGCGAGGAGGACGAGATCAACGGTCTCGACACCGCCGAGCTGGGCATGGAGGCCTACCCGGAATTCGCGAAGGGGTAAGCTGAGGGCCCCTGATCGGGACCATCGGCCCGGGCGTTCGCGCCCGGGCTTTTCGTCTGTGGGGG
>NZ_CH724107.1:2545068-2563858 GCF_000153305.1 Oceanicola granulosus HTCC2516 | reverse complement strand
CCCTGCCCTAAGGCTCCGGGACGAGCACTTCGCGTTTGCCGACGTGGTTCGCGGGGCTGACGACGCCCTCGTCCTCCATCTGCTCCACCAGCCGGGCGGCCTTGTTGTAGCCGATGGCGAGCTTGCGCTGGATGTAGGAGGTCGAGCATTTGCGGTCCTTGGCGACGATGTGCACCGCCGTGTCGTAAAGCGCGTCCTCGGTGTCGGAGTTGCCGCCGGTGTTGAGGCCGAGTACCGCGTCGATGCTGCTCTCGGAGTCCTCGTCGGGACCTTCGACCACGCCGGACTTGTAGTCGGGCGGGCCGAACTGCTTGAGGTGGGTGACGATCTCCTCGACCTCCTCGTCGGACACGAAGGGCCCGTGGACGCGGGTGATCTTCGCGCCGCCGGCCATGTAGAGCATGTCGCCCATGCCCAGCAGCTGCTCGGCCCCCTGCTCGCCGAGGATGGTGCGGCTGTCGATCTTGCCGGTCACCTGGAAGGAGATCCGGGTCGGGAAGTTGGCCTTGATGGTGCCGGTGATGACGTCGACGGAGGGCCGCTGGGTGGCCATGATCAGGTGGATGCCCGAGGCCCGCGCCATCTGCGCCAGGCGCTGGATGCAGGCCTCGATCTCCTTGCCCGCGACCATCATCAGGTCGGCCATCTCGTCGACGATGACGACGATGTAGGGCATCGCCTCGGGGGTGATCTCCTCGGTCTCGAACACCGGGTCGCCGGTCTCGTCGTCGAACCCCGTCTGCACGGTGCGCGAGAAGGTCTCGCCCTTGGCCAGCGCTTCCTTGACCCGGCCGTTGTAGCCCTCGATGTTGCGCACGCCCATCTTGGACATCTTGCGGTAGCGGTCTTCCATCTCCGCCACGGTCCATTTCAGCGCCACCACCGCCTTCTTGGGGTCGGTGACCACCGGCGAGAGCAGGTGCGGGATGCCGTCGTAGACGCTGAGCTCGAGCATCTTGGGGTCGATCATGATCAGCCGGCACTCGTCGGGGGTGAGCTTGTAGAGCAGGCTGAGGATCATCGTGTTGATCGCCACCGACTTGCCCGAGCCGGTGGTGCCGGCGATCAGCAGGTGGGGCATCTTGGCGAGGTTGGCGATGATCGGGTCGCCGCCGATGCTCTTGCCGAGCGCCAGCGGCAGCTTCTGGTTGCCGTCGCCGAAATCGCGGCTCGCCAGCATCTCGCGCAGCACCACCATCTCGCGCTTGTCGTTGGGCAGTTCGATGCCGATCACCGAGCGGCCGGGCACCGTGGAGACGCGCGCGGACAGGGCCGACATGGAGCGCGCGATGTCGTCGGCGAGGCCGATGACGCGCGAGGCCTTGAGGCCGGGGGCGGGCTCGAGCTCGTACATGGTGACGACGGGGCCGGGGCGGACCGAGACGATCTCGCCCTTCACGCCGTAATCGTCGAGCACGTTCTCCAGCATCCGGGCGTTCTCCTCGAGCGCCTCGTCGGAGAGGTGGTGGCGCTCGATGCCGGCGGGATTGGTGAGCAGGCTGAGCGGGGGCGTCTCGTAGTCCTGCCCGCCCTCGTCGAACTGCAGCGCCGGCTGCGATTCGGCGACGGCGCGGCGCGAGGGCTCCACGGTGCGGCGCAGCGGCTGCTGGACGCGCGGGCTGTCGGCCTGCGGCGCGGGCGTCGGCGCCGGGGCCTCGCGGCGGACGAAGACCGGGTTGTCGAGCTTCGGCGCGGGGCCGTCGACCAGCTCCGGCTCGGGCATCTCGCGGGAGGCGAAGTCCTCGACGGCGTCGTCATCGGCCTCCGGCTCGGGCGCGGCTTCGAGGGACGGCTTGGGGGCCGGCGCGGGCGCGGGCTTGTAGATCAGCGGCTCCGGGCGGCGGTTGCGCAGGGTCGGCTCGACGCGCGGCGCCTCCTCGCGCGGCGTGGCGGTGAGCGGCGCGCGGACGCGCGACTTGATGATGTCGCTGATCTTGCCGCGGATGCGGTCTTCGCCGCCCTCGTCGGCCGCGTCGTCGGCCGCCTCGGGTTCGGCGCGCTTGCGCAGCCGGCCCAGCAGGCTCTTCGGCTCCTCGTCTGTCGCGGGCTCGCGGTGCGGCGCGGCGGTGAGGGGCGGCTCGGCGACGGCGCGCTGTGCCTCCTCCTCCTCGGCGGCGGCGCGGCGGGCCCGGATCACCGCGGCGACGCGCTCGGCGGCGCTGTTGGGCTCGGGCATCTCGTCATCGTCGTCGAGCACCGGGTCGGCCTCGCGCCGCGCCGCGCGCTCCTCGCGGGCCTGCGCCTGGCGCGCGTGCAGCGACGCCGCGCCGCTGGCGGCGGCCGACGCGCCACGGCCCAGCATCCGCAGCAGCATCGCGTAGGCCAGCACCAGGCTCAGCCCGAGGAAGCGCACGCCGCCCTTCACCTCGCCCCAGGTGAAGCCGAGCACGAAAAGCCCCAGCATCACCAGCGCCGCGGCGATCACCAGCGACAGCAGCTTGATGCCGGTCGCCGCGCCGACGGGCACGATGGTCAGGGCGATCGACATGGCGGTGTCGCCGAAGATGCCGCCGAGGCCGAAGGAGTGGGTCCAGTCCGCCGGCGGCTCGAGCGAGGAAGCGTATATCGCGAGCAGCGCCACGGCGATGGGGGCGAAGATCAGCCGGCCGAGGGCGCGGTCCTGCCCCCGGTGGAAGCTGAAGCGCAGGCCCCAGGCGAGGAACAGCACCGCGATGCCGAGCCCGCCCCAGCCGACGATCATGAACATCGGCGCCGCGATCGCCGCGCCGGTCTGGCCGAGCCAGTTCTGCACCGCCTCGTCGGTGGCCGAGAACCACGACGGGTCCTCGGGGGTGTAGGAGTACATCAGCGCCAGGACGGCGAGACCGACCAGCACCAGGGCGATGCCCACGAGCTCCTTGCCGCGCTTCTCAAGGGCAGCCTGCATGGAGCTGTCCAGCAGGGGATCGCGCTGACGGGTCTGATAGGCCATGTCACTCCCTCAATCGTACAGGCAGGCGCGGATCTGGGTCAGACCGCGCCGCATCTCGTCCAGTTGCGCCACCATGGCGACGCGGATGTAGCTTGCGCCGGGATTGCCGCCGCCGGCGTCGCGCCCGAGGTAGGCGCCGGGCAGCACCCGCACGCCCGTCTCGGTCCAGAGCTTCAGCGCCGCCGCCTCGCCGTCCTCGACGGGCAGCCACTGGAAGAAGCCCGCGCGCGGCGGCTGGTAGCCGTCGATCCCGGCGAGGATCTCGTCGGCGACGCGGTACTTCTCGGCGTAGAGCGCCCGGTTCTCCTCCACATGCGCCTCGTCGGCCCAGACCAGCGCGGCGACCTGCTGCAGCGGCAGCGGCAGCGGCGCGCCGGCGTAGGCACGCAGCTGGCGCAGCCGGGCGATGCTCTCGCGCCCGCCGGCGGCGAAGCCCGAGCGCAGGCCCGGCAGGTTGGAGCGCTTCGACAGCGAGTGGAACGCCAGCACCGACTCCGGATCGCTGCCGCGCCGCTCGGCGGCGGCGAGGATGCCGGGCGGCGCGTCGCCGCGGTAGATCTCGGAATAGCACTCGTCGGCGAAGATGCGGAAGCCGTGCCGCTCGGACAGCTCCAGCAGCCGCGCCCAGTAGCCCGCGTCGGCGACGGCGCCCTGCGGGTTGGAAGGCGAGCAGAGATAGAAGATCGCCGTCCGCGCGAGCGTCTCGGCGGGGATCGCGTCGAGGTCGGGCAGGTGGCCGGTCTCGGCGGTCGCCGGCAGGTAGACCGGCTCGGCCCCGACCGACAGCGCGGCGACGGCGTAGACCTGATAGAACGGGTTCGGCATCAGCACGACGGGCGGCTTGCCGCCCTTGCTCTCGGGGCAGAGCGCCATCGCGGCATTGTAGAGCCCCTCGCGGGTCCCGTTGAGGGCGACGAGGCGGTCTTCCTCGACGCTGACCCCGTAGCGCCGGCAGAGCCAGGCGGAGATCGCCGCGAGCAGCTCGGGTGCGCCCTCGTTGACCGGGTAGCGCGAGAAGCCGTCGACGGCGTCGGTGATCGCGTCGGCCACGAAGGCCGGCATCGCGTGGCGCGGCTCGCCGATGGTCATGGCGAGAGGCTCGCCCCCCGGCTGGTGGGAGTCGAGCAGGCTCCGCAGGCGCGGAAACGCGTATGGCGGAAGGTTCGAAAACCTCTCTGGGAACTGCATCGGTGCCTCGAGCTCGGGGTCGTTTGCCGCCCCGGTTGGCTCGAACCTACCGCCCGCGCCCCCCCTGTGTCCAGAAAGCCCACGGCTTTTCTGCGGCTTGCCGGAGCGTGATGTGGCTTTTAGGCCAGCGCCCGCTCGGCGGCGCGGCCGATCCGCAACAGCGCCCCCTCGCCGCGCGCGGCGGCGGTCAGCATCAGCCCGGTGCCGGGCGTGCCGGTGGGCAGTGTGAGGGCGCAGGTGCCCATCAGGTTGGCGAGGCGCGTGTTGCGCAGGGTCAGCAGGTTGGCGTCGCGGTAGTGGTCAGGATCGCTCAGCAGCCGCTCGACCTGCGGCGGCATCAGGGCGGCGGTGGGCGAGAGAACGGCGTCGTAGGGGGCGGTGAAGGTGGCGTAGGCGCGGCGCAGCGCCTCGAGCCGCTCCCAGCCGAGCAGGAAGTCGGCGGCGGCGACGTCGCGCCCGGCGCTGACGCGCTCGCGGATCGCGGGGAACATCTCCTCGCCCCGCTCGGCGACCAGTTCGCCCCAGAACGACCAGGCCTCGCCGGTGAACAGCGGCCCAGACAGCGCGTAGGCCTCCTCGAGCGGCGCCCACGGGGCACGCTCGATCACCGCGCCGGCCGCCTCCAGGCGCTCCAGAGCCGAGGCGAAGGCGGCGCGCGGCGTCTCCTCCAGCCCCTCCATCAGCACCGTCTCGAGCACCAGGAAGCGGCGGCCGGCAAGGCCGACGTCGTCGAGGTCGGCCTCCTTGTGGTCGCCGAGCACCGCCAGCATCAGCGCCGCGTCCTCGACGCTGCGGGTCAGCGGGCCGATCGTGTCGAAACGCCCGCAGAGCGGCACGGTGCCGGTGAGCGGCAACAGGCCGTGCGTCGTCTTGAGGCCGGTCAGGTCGTTCCACGCCGCCGGGATGCGCACCGAGCCGCCGGTGTCGGAGCCGACGGCGGCCGCCGCGAGCCCGTGCGCCACCGACGCCGCCGCGCCCGAGGACGAGCCGCCGGCAACGGCGCCGGGATCGTGGACGTTGGGCGGGGTCGCGGTGACCGGGTTGAGGCCGAGGCCGGAGAAGGCGATCTCCGACAGGTGGGTCTTGCCGAGGCAGACGAGCCCGGCGCCGGTGGCGTTGGCGAGCACCGTCGCGTCGCGCGCCGGCACCCGGCCGCGCATCAGCGCCGTGCCCGCCTCGGTGGCGACGCCGGCGCTGTCGATCATGTCCTTCCAGCTCACCGGCACCCCGTCGAGCGGCGACCGGCGCAGTCCCGAGCGCGCGCGCGCGGCGGCGGCCTCCGCCTCGGCGAGCGCGCGGGCCTCGGTGACGCGGGCGTAGATGCGGTCACGGTCGGGGTGGGCGGCGATGGCGTCGAGATAGGCGCGCGTCAGCGCCACCGGGTCGATCTCCCCGCTGCCGATGCGCCTGCCGAGCTCGGCGGCACTCATCCAGAGCCACTCGTCCATCTGCGTTCTCCTGTCGCGGCGGAGGCTACGCCTGCAGGCCGCTGTGGACAATCGTGACGTCGGAACCATAGTTCCGAGCATGGCAACAGAGACCCACATCGCGATCGTCGGCGGCGGGCTGAACGGTCTGGCGCTCGCCCTGGCGCTGGTCCGGGAGAACCTCTCCGTCACCGTCATCGACGCCCAGCCCGCCGCCCGCCACGCCGCGCCCGGCTTCGACGGCCGCGCCTACGCGCTGGCGCTGGCGTCGCAGCGCCTGCTGCGGCGGATCGGGGTGTGGGAGGCGGTCGCCGACGAGGCCGGGCCGATCCTCGAGATCAAGGTCAGCGACGGGCGCGCCGGCGAGGGCGCGGCGCCGTTCTGGCTGCACTTCGATCACGCCGAGATCGAGGAAGGCCCGATGGGCTACATGGTCGAGGACCGCCACCTGCGCCCGGCGTTTCTCGAGGCGATGGCGGCCGAGCCGCGCATCGCCCACCGTCCCGGCGAGACGGTCGTCGCGCAGGAGAGCGGCGCGGCGGGCGCGATGCTGGAGCTGGCGTCGGGCGAGCGGATCGAGGCGGACCTCGTCGTCGGCTGCGACGGGCGCGACAGCGGCACCGCCCGGCGCGCCGGGATCGGCCGGACCGGCTGGGGCTATGACCAGACCGGCATCGTCTGCGCCGTCGAGCACGCGCTGCCCCACCACGGGATTGCGCACCAGTTCTTCATGCCCGGCGGTCCGCTCGCGATCCTGCCGCTGAAGGGCAACCGCAGCTCGATCGTCTGGTCCGAGAAGACCGAGCGCGCCGCCGCGCTGCTCGCGATGGACGACGCGGCCTTCCTCGACGCCCTGCGGCCGGCGTTCGGCAGCTTCCTCGGCGAGATCGGCCTCGCCGGCCAGCGCTTCGGCTATCCGCTGGGCCTGTCGCTGGCGGAGCGGTTCGTGGCCGAGCGGGTGGCGCTGGTGGGCGACGCGGCGCACGGGGTGCACCCGCTCGCCGGGCAGGGGCTGAACGCCGGGCTGCGCGACGTCGGCGCGCTCGCGGCCGTGCTTGGCGAGGCCCGGCAGCGCGGCGAAGACCCGGCGAGCCTCGCCGTCCTGCGCCGCTACCAGCAATGGCGGCGCTTCGACACCGCCACGCTCGCCGCCGCCACGGACGGCTTCAACCGGCTGTTCTCCAACGACAACCCGCTCCTGCGTACCCTGCGCCACGTCGGCCTCGGCGCGGTCAACGCCCTGCCCGGCCTGCGCCGCGGCTTCATCCGCGAGGCCGCCGGCCTGACCGGCGAGCTGCCGCCGCTGATGCGTCCCTAGCCGGTCGCCAGCAGCGCCACGCCCGCGAGGATCACGCAGGCCCAGCCGAGGCGGTGGCGCAGGTGGCCCTCGCCCAGCAGCAGGCTCCCCGCGAGCACCGACAACAGCACGCTCGTCTCGCGCAGCGGCGCGACGTAGACGACCGGCGTGAAGGTCATCGCGTAGAGCACGAGGATGTAGCCCAGCGAGTTGAGCACCGCGATCGCCAGCACTGCGGCCTTGTGCTCGGCCCAGAGCCGGCGCACCGACAGCCGCCGCCGCCAGGCCAGCGGCGCGAGCAGCACGGTGCGGCCGACGGCGGAGGCGTAGTCCACCAGCAGCGGCGGGATCAGCAGCGCGCTGACGGCGTAGGCGTCCCAGATCGTGTAGGCCCCGATCAGCGTCCCGACCCCGAGGCCGAAGGCGAGCGAGGTGGCCGCGCTGCCGCCCCCGGCGCGGCGGCGGCTGGTCAGCATCAGCACGCCGAACACGATCACCCCGCCGCCCGCCGCCGCCTGCCATGTCCAGAGCTCGCCCAGCAGCAGCACCGCCGCCGTGCTCGACAGCACCGGCCCCGTCGCCCGCGCGGTGGGGTAGACGAGCGACAGGTCGCCGCGCCGGTAGCCCGCCTGCAACAGCAGGAAGTAGCCCAGGTGCAGGACGGCGGTGCCGACGAGGAACAGCCAGTCCACCGCCCCCGACGGCCGCCACGTCCAGCCGAACCAGAGCGCCGCCGGCAGGTAGATCGGCACCGACAGCGCCGCGAACAGCCAGACCAGCTCCGGCCCGGCGTTGATGCGCTTGACGAGGAAGTTCCAGGTGGCGTGCGAGACCGCGGCCGCGAAGACGAGCAGGAATCCGAGCGACGTCATCGCGCGGCTACGGCCTTGGCCGCATCACGCGTCGTCGTCTTCGACAATCTCCGCGACGTCGCCCTCTTCGGCCCCGGTCGCCTCGGCGTCGGGCGCGTCGCAGCTCTGGTAGCGGAAGGCGTAGCCGTCCCAGATCATGTAGATGCCGTCGGTCTCGCCGTCGGACATCACCATCACCCGCTCGGTCCAGACGTCGTCGTCGTTGGAGCATTCCATCGTGTAGAGGATCGCGTCCATCTCGAGCACGTTGACCGGCTGGGTCATCCGGCACTCCATGCCGACGCCGTGGAAGATGCCGTCCTCGATCTTCAGCGCGCCGCCCTCGACACCGACGTCGGCGCAGTCGGCCCCCGCCGCCTGCCGGTAGGTGCCGTCGAAGGGCGCGGCCAGGGCGAGGCCGGGCAGCGCGGCGAGCGCGAGGGCGGAGGCGAGGGCGCGCCGCATCACCGCAGGCTCGCGATCAGGGCGTCGACGTTGCCGCCGTGCCGGTCGAGCAGCGCCGCCATCTCGGTGCGCTCCGACAGCAGCATGTTCACGCCCTCGATGATGATGTTGAAGAACGCGTTGCGCCCCGACTGGTCGGAGACGTGGAAGTCGACGCGGAACGGGTCCTCGCCGCGCAGGTAGGCGGTGGTCTGCACCTCGACGTAGTTGTTGATCGTGCGCGCGTTCTCGACGGCGATCTGGCCGCCGACGAACTCGCGGAAGCGCGATCCGTACTTGCGGGCGATGTAGGTGCGGAACACGCCGACGAACTGCTGGCGCTGCGCCGGCGTCGCGGCGCGGCCGGCGTTGCCGAGCGAGTACATCGCGATCGTCGGCACGTCGGCGTAGCGATCGAAGATGGTGGCGAAGTCGTTGTACATCGCCTGCTCGGACTTGCCGCTGGCGATCACCGCGTTCACCTCGGCGACGAGCGCGTCGACCATCCCGCGCGCTTGCGCTTCGGTGACGGCGAGGGCGGGCAACGGCAGCAGCGTGGCGGTGGCGAGCGCGGCACCGCCCGAGAGCAGGGCGCGGCGGCTGAACAAGGCGGTCATTCGGAAAGCTCCTGGTAGGGATCTATCGCATAAGGGTCGGTGGAGCCGTACGGGTCCACGGCGTAGGGGTCAACTTGGCCCGGGCCGGCCTCCTCGCCAAGCTCGAACCGGCGGTTCTGCAGGTAGAGCAGCCGGGTCTGCGCGTAGCTGTCGGCGCTGTCGTAGAGGACCGAGTCCACGGTGCGCGAGAACATCCCGCGCTCCACCACGATCTCCCCCGCCCGCGCCGCACGGCTCGTGGTCGTCACGTCGGGCGCGCCGAAATAGTCGAGCGGATCCAGCAGGATATCGACCACCTCGCCCACCGCGTCGCGCTCCGTCGACGGCCCGATCAGGGGCAGCTCGAGATACGCGCCCTCGGGCACGCCCCAGACGGCGAGGGTCTCGCCGAAGTCGGTCTTCTGCTCGTGAAGGCCGAAGTCGCTCGCCCAATCGTGAATGCCGAACATCCCGATCGTGGAGTTCACGATGAAGCGCATGCTGTTGGTCGCCGCGCCGTCGATGTCGCCCTGCAGCACGCCGTTCACCACCATTCCGGGCAGGCTGAGGTTGTCGGAGAAGTTGACCACGGGCTGGTACGTCCCGCGCGGCGCCGCCGCCACAACCTGCCCGAGCGGGCGCAGCACCGCGGTGTCGAGGCCCTTGTTGAACGCGTGCACCTGCCGGTTCGTCGCCTCGTAGGGATCGTTGAACTCGGCGCCCGGCGAGGGGGCCGTGCAGCCCGCGACGGCACCGGCCAACAGGAGGAGCGCGCCGATGCGCTGGCGAAAGGTTGACTGGATCACGGGGGACAGGCTTTCCAAGAAGGTGGGCAAAGAGGCGGCTGCGATGTATTCCGGGCCGGCTGAATTGGACAACAGTGCCGAATTGTTCGAAGTGCCGGTGTTTCCGAAACAGAAGATTAAGACGATGATGTCAAGGATGGGCCGACCCGTCCCGCTGCGGAGGCAATAAGACGCGCATGCCGACAGACGCCGCCCGCCGGGGCCAGAGCGAGCTGATCGAGGCCCGGAAGGAGAGCCGCGGGCTCTACTGGATGGTCGCCATCTTCAGCTTCTTCGTGAACCTGCTGATGCTCACCGGCCCGCTCTACATGCTCAACGTGTACGACCGGGTGCTCGGCTCGCGCTCCCTCGAGACGCTGATCGCGCTGTCGGTGCTGGTGGCCTTCCTCTACGGGATGATGGCGATCCTCGATTACACGCGCGGCCGCGTCATGGGGCGCATCGGCGCGCGCTTCCAGTCCCGGCTCGACCGTCGGGTGTTCTCGGCGGTGCTGCGCGCCTCGACGCTCAACCGCGCCCCGAAGGAGGCCCAGACCGGCCTGCGCGACCTCGAATCGGTGCAGCGGCTCATTACCTCGCCGGCCCTCGCGGCGCTGTTCGACCTGCCGTGGATGCCGCTGTTCTTCGCCGGCATCTTCATCTTCCACCCGTGGCTCGGCATCCTCGCGCTGAGCGGCGGCGCGATCCTCGTCGCCGTCGCCTTCGCCAACCAGTTCAGCAGCCGCCGCCCCCTCGCCAGCGCCAACGCCGCGACGGTGCGCTCCGAGATGCTCGGCTCGCAGATCCGCTCGGAATCGGAGATGGTGCACTCGCTCGGAATGCGCGAGGCGGCGTTCTCGCGCTGGCAGGGTGCGCGGACCGACTCGCTCGACGCGACGATCTCCGCCGCCGACGTCACCGGCACCTACGGCTCGATCACCAAGTCGTTCCGGCTGTTCCTGCAATCGGCGATGCTCGGCCTCGGCGCCTACCTCGTGCTGCAGAACGAACTGACGCCCGGCGCGATGATCGCCGGCTCCATCCTGCTCGGCCGGGCGCTCGCGCCGGTCGAAATGATCATCAACCAGTGGCAGCTGTTCCAGCGCGCCCGCGAGGGCTGGGGCAGCCTGGCGGTGCTGCTCGGGGAGGTGCCGGAAGAAGAGCCGCGCACCGCCCTGCCCCGCCCGCGCGCGATCATCGAGGCGCAACAGCTGACCGTCGTGCCGCCGGGCGAGCAGCAGGCGGCGCTGCGGATGATCTCGTTCCGCATCGAGCCGGGCGAGGCCGTCGGCGTCATCGGCACCTCCGGGGCCGGCAAATCGACACTGGCGCGCGCCCTCACCGGCCTCTGGCGGCCCGCCGGCGGCACGATCCGCCTCGATGGCGCGGCGCTCGACCAATACGATCCGGACGTGCTCGGCACCTATGTCGGCTACCTGCCGCAGCGGGTGCAGCTGTTCGAGGGCACCATCAAGGAGAACATCGCCCGCCTCGCCCCCACGCCCAACGACGCCGACGTCGTCAAGGCCGCCAAGCGCGCCGCGGCGCACGAGATGATCCTCAAGCTCCCCGACGGCTACGACACCCGCATCAGCGCCAGCGGCGGCCGGCTCTCGGGCGGGCAGATCCAGCGCATCGGCCTCGCCCGCGCCATGTACGGCGACCCGGTGCTGCTGGTCCTCGACGAGCCGAACTCCAACCTCGACAACGATGGCTCCGTCGCCCTCAACGAGGCGATCCGCGCCACCAAGGCCGAGGGCCGCAGCGTGCTGGTCATGGCGCACCGCCCCGCCGCGATCCAGGAATGCGACCTGCTGCTGGTCATCGAGGGCGGCACCCGGCGCGCCTTCGGCCCGAAGGACGAGGTGCTGAAGGAAATGGTCAAGAACCACGACGTCATCCAGAAGTCGGCCAGCCCGGCGGGGGTCACATGAGCGCGCCGCAGCAGATCGAGGGCCGCACCGGGGCCGCCGCCAACCGCTGGTCAGCCCGGCGCCCGCTGACGCTCGGCCTGCTGGCGCTGTTGCTGCTCGTCGGCGGCTTCGGGACCTGGTCCGTCTCGGCCCGCATCACCGGCGCGGTCATCGCCTCGGGCCGGATCGAGGTCGACCAGAACCGCCAGGTCATCCAGCATCCCGACGGCGGCGTCGTCGCCGAGATCCTGGTCAAGGAGGGCGACGAGGTCGCCGCCGGCGAGATGCTGATCCGGCTCGACCCGGACGAGCTGCTCTCCGAGCTCGCGGTGATCGAGGGCCAGCTGTTCGAGCTGATGGCACGCCGCGGCCGGCTGGAGGCCGAGCGCGACGGCGCCGACGAGATCGTGTTCGACCCGGTGCTGCGCGAGCAGCCCCCGGAGAAGGTCGCCGAGCTGATGGAGGGCCAGCAGCGCCTGTTCCAGGCCCGGCGCGAGAGCATCTCGAGCGAGAAGGAGCAGCTCGCCAAGCGGCGCGACCAGATCGCCGACCAGATCATCGGGATCGAGGCGCAGGAAGCCGCGCTCGACCGCCAGCTCGAGCTGCTCGAGGAAGAGCTCGCCGACCAGCAGAGCCTGCTCGACCGCGGCCTCGCCCAGGCCAGCCGCGTCATCGCGCTGCAGCGCGAGCAGGCCAACCTGTCGGGCACGCGCGGCGAGCTCGTCGCCTCGGTGGCGCAGGCCGAGGGACGGATCACCGAGATCGAGATCCAGCTCATCGGCATCGACCGCGCCCGCCGCGAGGAGGCGATCAGCACCCTGCGCGACCTGCAGTACAACGAATCCGAGCTCGCCGAGCGCCGCCGCGCCCTGCTGCGCCAGCTCGACCGGCTCGATATCCGCGCCCCCGTCTCGGGCATCGTCTACGGCATGACGGTCTTCGCCCCGCGTTCCGTCATCCGCCCCGCCGACCCGGTGCTCTACCTCGTGCCGCAGGACCGCCCCCTCGTGATCACCACGCAGATCACGCCGACCGACGTCGACCAGGTCCGCGTCGGCCAGGAGGTCGCCCTGCGCTTCTCGGCGTTCGACCAGCGCCGCACGCCCGAGCTCTACGGCGAGGTCGTCACCCTCTCCGCCGACGCCTTCCAGGACGAGCAGAACCGGGCGAGCTACTACCGCGCCGAGATCGTGCTCAACGAGGGCGAGGCCGAGCGGCTGCCCGAGGGCATGACGATGATCCCCGGCATGCCCGTCGAGACCTTCATCCGCACCGAGGAGCGCACGCCGATGGAGTACCTGCTCAAGCCGCTGTCGGACTATTTCGCCAAGGCCTTCCGCGAGAGCTGAGCCTGCGATAGCGTCCGCCGCGAAACAGCAACACCGGAGACCCCGACCATGAGCGGACCCATCGACGCGCGCCTCGCCGACCTCGGCCTCACCCTGCCCGAGGCCTCCGCCCCGGCGGCCAACTATGTCTCGTACGTGCGCTCGGGCGACATACTCTACGTCTCCGGGCAGGTGTCGGCCGAGAACGGCAGCTTCCTGACCGGCAAGATCGGCGCCGACCTCACCGTCGAGGACGGTGTCCACGCCGCCCGCTGCTGCGCCCTGAGCCTGCTCGCCCAGGTCCGCGCCGCCTGCGACGGCGATCTTGGGCGGCTCAAGCGGGTGGTCAAGCTGACCGGCTTCGTCAACTCCACCGCCGACTTCACCGACCAGCCCAAGGTGGTCAACGGCGCCTCCGACCTGCTCGTCGAGGTGCTCGGCGACATGGGCCGCCACGCCCGCTCCGCCGTTTCGGCCGCCGCGTTGCCGCTCGGGGTCGCGGTCGAGATCGAGGGCATCTTCGAGATCGCATGACCACCCTGCCCCCGGCGTTCCTCGAGCGCCCCATCGCGCACCGCGCCCTGCACGACCGGGCCGACCTGCGGCCCGAGAACAGCCGTGCCGCGGTGCGGGCGGCGATGGCGGCGGGCTACGGGGTCGAGATCGACCTGCAGCTCTCCGCCGACGGCGTGCCGATGGTCTTTCACGACAGCCTGCTCGGCCGCCTCACCGGGGCCGAAGGCGCCGTCGCGGCGTGCAGCGCGGCGGAGCTGGGCACGCTCGGCCTGCTCGGCGGCGCCGAGGGCATCCCGACGCTGGCCGAGATCCTCGCGCTCGTCGACGGGCGGGTGCCGCTGCTGATCGAGGTCAAGGACCAGGACGGCGCGCTCGGCCCCGGCGTCGGCGCGCTCGAGCGGGCGACGGCGGCGGCGCTCGTCGGCTACGACGGCCCGGTGGCGCTGATGTCGTTCAACCCGACCTCCGTCGCCGCCCTCGCCGAGGCCGCGCCCGCCCTGCCGCGCGGCCACGTCACCTGCGGCTTCGCGCCCCGCGCATGGCCCGGCGTGCCGCCCGAACGTCTGGCCCGGCTGGCCCGCATCGACGACCTCGCCGCGACCGGCGCCTGCTTCGTCAGCCACGACCACACCGACCTCGCCCGCCCGCGCCTCGCCGAGCTGAAGGCCGACGGCCTGCCCGTCCTGACCTGGACGATCCGCTCGCCCGAGGAGGAGGCGGCGGCGCGCCGGGTGGCCGACAACATCACCTTCGAGGGATACCTCCCGTGAGCGATTGACGCCGCGCCGGCACACCCCAAGTGTGGCCGCATGGACGGTACCCCCATCGAGATCACCGCACACCCCGGCCTCGCCGACCTGCCGGCCGCCGAGTGGGACGCCTGCGCCTGCCCGGAGGCCGCCGACGGCGGCCGCCCGCACGACCCCTTCACCACCCACCGCTTCCTGAAGGCGCTCGAGGACAGCGGCTCCGTCGGCGGGCGCACCGGCTGGCAGCCGCGCTACCTCGCCGCGCGCATGGACGGCACGCTGATCGCCGTCGCGCCGCTCTACGCCAAGGGCCACAGCCAGGGCGAGTACATCTTCGACCACAACTGGGCCCACGCCTACGAGAACGCCGGCGGCAGCTATTACCCCAAGCTGCAGATCGCCGTCCCCTTCACCCCCGCCACCGGCCGCCGGTTCCTGACGAGGCCCGGCTACGAGGCGGTGGGGATGGCGGCGCTGGTGCAGGGCGCGGTGCAGATCGCCGCCGACAACGACATCGCCACCGTCCACGCCACCTTCTGCACCGAGGCCGAGGCGCTGGCCGGCGCCGAGATGGGCCTGCTGCACCGCGTCACTCAGCAATACCACTGGCACAACGACGGCTACGCCAGCTTCGACGACTTCCTCGCCGCCCTCTCCAGCCGCAAGCGCAAGACGATCCGCCGCGAGCGGGCGCAGGCGCAGGGCTTCGGCGGCGAGATCGTCGGCCTCACCGGCGACGCCATCGAGCCGCGGCACTGGGACTATTTCTGGCGCTTCTACCAGGACACCGGCGCCCGCAAATGGGGCCAGCCCTACCTGACCCGCGTCTTCTTCGAGATCGCCCACGAGACGCTGCGCGACGACATGCTGCTCTGCCTCGCCCTCGACGCCGGCCGCCCCGTCGCCGGGGCGCTCAACTTCGTCGGCCGCGAGCGGCTGTTCGGGCGCTACTGGGGCTGCACCGAGCACCACCCGTTCCTGCATTTCGAGCTGTGCTACTATCAGGCCATCGACTACGCGATCGCCCAGGGGCTCGACACCGTCGAGGCCGGGGCGCAGGGTGAGCACAAGCTGGCGCGCGGCTACTTGCCGGTGACGACCCACTCGCTGCACTGGGTGGGGGACCCGGGCTTCCGCCAGGCCATCGCCCGCTACCTCGAGGCCGAGCGCGCGGCGGTCGACGAGGAGATCGAGGTGCTGACGGGCTACGGCCCGTTCCGGCGCGCACAGGTGGAGGAGCAGGAATGAGTGCCGACCCGATGAGCGACGCCGAGCGCGCCGCCGCCCTCGCCGCCGGCTGGGCGCTGAGCGACGACGGAGCAGCGATCAGCAAGACCTACACCTTCCGCAACTTCGTCGAGGCGTTCGGCTTCATGACCCGCGCCGCGATCTGGGCGGAGAAGCTCAACCATCACCCCGAGTGGTCCAACATGTACAAGACCGTCGAAGTCAGGTTATCCACCCACGACACCGGCGGACTGACCGCGCTTGACGCCAAGCTCGCCGCGAAGATGGACCAACTCGCGAAGGGCTGATGCAGGACCTCCTCAACACAGACATCTGGAACGGCACGACGCTGGGCGACGTGCTGACCCTCGAATTCCTCGTCGCGCTGCTCGGCAACGCCGTCGCCGCCGTGCTGATCCTGCTCGTCGGGCTGACGCTGGCCCGCTGGGTGCGCCGCCGCATCAAGGGCATCGCCGTCCGCCGCGCCAGCCTCGACCCGGCGCTGTTCGGCTTCCTCGGCGACCTCGCCTGGTACGCGATCATCGCCTTCACGGTGCTGTTCGTGCTCAACACCTTCGGCGTGCGCACCACCTCCGTCGTCGCCCTCATCGGTGCCGCCGGCCTCGCCATCGGCCTGGCGCTGCAGGGCACGCTGTCGAACGTCGCGGCCGGGGTGATGCTGATCTTCTTCCGCCCGATCAAGATCGGCGACTTCGTCGTCGTCAACGGCGTCATGGGCTCGGTGAAGGACATCTCGCTGAACTACACCGAGATCGCCGACCTGCAGAACGTGCAGTACATCGTCCCCAATTCCGAGGTCTGGGGCAACACGATCCAGAACTACTCCGCCTACCAGCAGCGGCGGGTGCAGTGGACCTTCGGCGTCGGCTACGGCGCCAACCTCGCCAAGGCCGAGCGGGTGATCCTCGACACCATCATGGCCGACCCGCGCGCCCTGAAGGAGCCCGAGCCGTTCATCCAGGTCACCACCCTCAACGACAGCTCCGTCGACTTCACCGTCCGGGTCTGGTGCGCCAACGACGATGCCTGGGGCTTCCAGACGGACATGACCCGCCGGGTGAAGGAGGCGCTCGACGGCGCCGGGGTGCCGATCCCGTTCCCGACGCGGACGCTGGTGGTCGACAATCCCGAAGAGCTGCGCGCCGCCGCCGAGTGAGGCGGCGCGGCCGGGCGGCTCAGAGCGCGTCGACCATCGTCTCACCGCCCGACATGTCGCAGACGCCGGGGCTGTCCTCAACGTTCAGCACCTTCACGACCCCGTCCTCGGCCATCAGCGCGTAGCGCTTGGAGCGGCCGTAGAAGCCGACGGCGGGGTTGTCGAAGTCGAGGCCGATGGCCTTGGCGAACTGGCCCGAGGCGTCGGCGAGCATCTCGATCCCCGCCTCGGCCGCTCCGGTGGACTCGCCCCACGCCTTCATCACGAACGGATCGTTCACGGCGGTGCAGACCACCGCGTCGACGCCCTTGGCCCCGAGCGCATCCATCGAGCGGATGAAGCTCGGCACGTGCGCGCTGGTGCAGGTCCCGGTGTAGGCACCGGGCAGGCCGAAGATCACCACCTTGCGCCCCGCCAGCATCGCGCCGAGGTCGACCGTCTCCGGCCCGTCGTTTCCGATCCGGAGCAGCGTCGCGTCCGGCAGCGTGTCGCCCGTGGTCAAAGCCATGCCTGTCATTCCTTTAGCCGTTTTCCATTCCACACGAGCGATATAGTCTCGCCTCCCGGGAAACCAGCAGGCGGGGAGACGCGGCATGGCGCATTTCGTGGTGATCGGAGCCGGGCAGGCCGGGGCGTCGCTCGTGGCGAAGCTGCGCGCCGAGGGGTTCGAGGGCGACGTCACCCTGATCGGCGCCGAGCCGGTGCCGCCCTACCAGCGCCCACCGCTGTCCAAGGCCTACCTGCTCGGCGAGATGGAGGAGAGCCGCCTCTACCTGCGCCCGCGCGGCTGGTACGACGCCCACGACGTCACCCTGCGCACCGCCACCCGGGCCGTCGGGATCGACCCGGAGGCGAAGGTGGTGACGCTCCAGGGCGAGGAGCCGCTGCCCTACGACGAGCTCGCCCTCACCACCGGCTCCAATCCGCGCGTCCTGCCCGCCGACATCGGCGGCGACCTGGAGCGGGTCTACTGCATGCGCGACCTGCAGGACGCCGACGCGCTCGCGCCCGAACTGGTCGCGGGGCGGCGCGTGCTCGTCATCGGCGGCGGCTACATCGGGCTCGAGGCGGCGGCGGTGGCGGCCAGGAAGGGCCTGCACGTCACGCTCGTCGAGATGGCCCCGCGCATCCTGCAGCGCGTCGCCGCCGACGTGACCTCCGATTTCTTCCGCGCGCTCCATGCCGGGCACGGCGTCGACGTGCGCGAGGGCGTCGGGCTCGACCGGCTGCTCGGCACCGACGCCGTCACCGGCGCGCGGCTCACCGACGGCACCGAGCTCGACGTCGACTTCGTCGTCGTCGGCGTCGGCATCGCCCCCGCCTCGATCCTCGCCGAGAGCGCCGGCATCGCCTGCGACAACGGCATCCGCACCGACGAGTTCGGCCGCACCTCCGCGCCCCACGTCTGGGCCGCCGGCGACTGCGCGAGCTTCCCCTATCGCGGCGGGCGCATCCGGCTCGAGAGCGTCGGCAACGCCATCGACATGGCCGAGACCGTCGCCCGCAACATGCTCGGACAGCAGGTGCCCTACGACGCCCGGCCGTGGTTCTGGTCGGACCAGTACGATTGCAAGCTGCAGATCGGCGGGCTCAACATGGGCTTCGACAACGTTCACGTGAAGCAGGGCGAGGGCGGCGCGGTCTCGCACTGGTACTACCGGGGCGCCGAACTGATCGCCGTCGACGCGATGAACGACGCGCGCAACTACATGATCGGCAAGAAGCTGATCGAGATGGGCAAGTCGCCGCCCCCCGAAGTGGTGGTGGACCCGGCCACCGACATGAAGGCGTTGCTGAAGGCGTGAGGATCATCGGCGGTCAGCATCGCGGGCTGCGGCTCGCCGAGGTCGGCAAGGGCGACGGTGCGGCGCATCTGCGCCCGACGCCCGACCGGGTGCGCGAGAGCCTGTTCAACGTGCTCGCGGGGCACGGGCTGCCGGCGGGGGTGCGGGTGCTCGACCTGTTCGCCGGCACCGGCGCGCTGGGCCTCGAGGCGCTGAGCCGGGGCGCCGAGCACGTCACCTTCGCCGACAACGGCCGCACCGCGCAGCGCCTGATCCGCGACAACCTCGCCCGCGCCCGCCGCGAGGCCGACGCGACCCTGCTCGGCGGCGATGTCCGCCGCCTGCCCCCCGGCGCGCCCTGCGGCCTCGTGTTCCTCGACCCGCCCTATGGCAAGTCGCTCGGGGCACCCGCGCTGGCGGCGGCGCGGCAGGGCGGCTGGATCGGGGCCGGCGCGGTCGTGGTCTGGGAGGAAGCGTCCCCGCAGGAGCCGCCGGAGGGCTTCGCGCTGCTCGACCGGCGGCGGTACGGGGACACGCACCTGACGCTGCTCGAGGCGCCGGGGGAGCCGGTGGTGC
>NZ_CH724107.1:2488538-2544968 GCF_000153305.1 Oceanicola granulosus HTCC2516 | reverse complement strand
GCTTCAGCCCGGCCCACCTGCCCTCACGATCGCCCGACCGCCGAGGTCAGCGCCGCGTCCAGCGCCAGCGTCTGGTCGTTCGACAGGCAGCGGTCGTAGGTGACGGTCACGCCCCAGCCGTTCGGGTACTGGAAGAAATACGCCCCCGCGCTGCGCCCGAACAGGAAGCACCACGAGCCGAAGTGCCACCAGGCCGCGTTGCCGCCGCCGCGCTTGAAGATCACGCCCGGCCCGTAGCTGACGCCCGAGCCCATGTCGGCGCGCGGCCAGTCGCGGCGCGGCCGTAGCGTCGCGGCGAACAGCGCGAAATCGGCCGCCGTCATCTCGTAGCCGCCCCACGGCACGCCGCCGCCGAACTCGTCCGACACCGTGGCCCGCAGCCCCAGCGGCGCGAGCACGAGGCGCGGACAGAGGCCCGCCGCGCTTTCGCCGCTCACCGCTTGGATGATCGCGCCGAGGACGGCGTAGTTCTCGTTGTTGTAAAAGAAGCCCTTGCGCGCCGGCGTCTGCAGCAGCGCGTTCGCGGCCACGCGCAGGGTCTGGTCGCCGCCGCGGGCGCGCCACGGCGCGGGGCGGCCCTGCGTCGAGTCGAGGGTGAAGCCCGACGTGTGGGTCAGCAGCTCGCGCACCGTCACCGCCGCCGCGCCGTCGGTCATCGGCAACCCCGCGCCGCCCAGCGCCTGCCCGATCGTGGTGTCGAGCGACAGCCGGCCGGCCTCCTCGAGCGCAAGCACGCAGGCGCCGGTGATGCTCTTGGACAGGCTCGCCAGCGGCGCCGGCGCGTCGGCGCTGCGCCGGCCGATGGCACGGGTGCCGACGAGGTCGCCGTCGCGGGTGATCGCGATGGTGGAGTTGCGCACCCGGGCGTCGCGCGCCCAGTCCTGCCACGCGGCCTCTATCCGCGCGACGTCGGCGGCGGCGCTGCCCGCGAGGAGCAGCAGCGCCAGCAGGGAGCGGATCAGGACCATGTGGGGTGGAATAATCCGCCGGGCGACCCGGTAAAGATCTCGGCGCCGTCGGCGGTGATGCCGATCGAGTGCTCGAACTGCGCCGAGAGCGACTTGTCGCGGGTCACCGCCGTCCAGTCGTCGGCGAGCACCTTGGTCTCGGCGCGGCCGAGATTCACCATCGGCTCGATGGTGAAGAACATTCCCTCCTCGAGCCGCGGCCCCGTCCCGGCGCGGCCGTAGTGGAGCACGTTGGGCGGCGCGTGGAACACCTGGCCGAGCCCGTGGCCGCAGAAATCGCGCACCACCGACATCCGGTTCGCCTCGGCGTAGGTCTGGATCGCGTGGCCGATGTCGCCGAACGTGTTGCCCGGCCGCGCGGCCTCGATGCCCTTCATCAGCGACTCGTGGGTGACGTCGATGAGCCGCGCCGCCTTGCGGCTGAGCTTGCCGGCGACGTACATCCGCGAGCTGTCGCCGTACCAGCCGTCGACGATGACGGTGATGTCGATGTTGAGGATGTCGCCGTCCTTGAGGACCTTCGGCCCCGGGATGCCGTGGCAGACGACGTGGTTCACGCTGATGCAGCTGGCGTGCTGGTAGCCCTTGTAGCCGATCGTCGCCGAAGTCGCGCCGGCGGCGTCGATCCACTCGGTGATGAGCCGGTCGAGCTCGCCTGTCGACTGGCCGGGCCGGACGTGCGGGGCGATCCGGTCGAGCAGCTCGGCGGCAAGCTTGCCGGCGGCGCGCATGCCTGCGAAGTCCGCATCGTCATAGATGCGAATCCCGTCCTTCGTCAGTCTTCCACGGGTGTTGTCCAAGAGTATCAATCCGTCGGTGTCAGGGGGAATCTAGGAGCTTTCGTCGACAATTGCCAACCCCGGTGCCTGCGGCGCGGGATCGACGGGCAGACGCCGGCCGAGCGCGACGCCGCCGGCATCGATCCGGGTGCCGTAGCACAGCATCTCGACCCCGGCCGAACGCGCCGCATCGAAGGCGCGGGCGTAGGTGCGATCGATGTCGCCGGCGAGGCGGAACCGGGCGCAGTCGCTGCGCTGGACGAGGTAGAGCATCACCGCCTGATCGCCCTGCCGCGCCCGCTCCGCGAGCTCGACGAGGTGCTTGGCGCCGCGCGCGGTCACCGAATCGGGGAACTCCGCGCAGTCGCCCTCGCGGCGCAGGTGGACGTTCTTGACCTCGACCCACGTCGCGCCCTCGGGCCCCTCGAGCAGGAAGTCGATGCGGCTGTTGGTGCCGTAGCGCACCTCGGGGCGGACCCGCTCGTAGGGCAGCAGCTCGGGGATCGCCCGCGCCGCCAGCGCCTCGGCGACGACGCGGTTGGGCACGGCGGTGTCGATCCCCGCCCAGTGGCCGCCGGGCAGCTCGGCGAGCCGCCAGCCCCAGTCGAGCTTCTTCTTCGGGTCGTCGTTGCGCTCGAGCCAGACCGGCAGGCCCGGCGTCTTCAGCCCGGTCATCGCGCCGGGGTTGGGGCAGTGGACCTTCACCACCTCGCCGCTCTCCTCGAGCCGCACGTCGGCGAGGAACCGCATGTAGCGCCGGATCAGGCGGCCGCGGACCAGGGGAGTGGCAAAGCGCATGGCGCGACCCTATACCCTTGGAGAAACAGGAGGGCCAGATGCCGAACCCCAGCGCCGCCATGCTCGTCATCGGCGACGAGATCCTCTCGGGCCGCACCCGCGATTCCAACACCCATCACCTCGCCTGCGAACTGACCAAGGTCGGGATCGACCTGCGCGAGGCGCGCGTGGTGGCCGATGACCCCGACGCCATCGTCGCGGCGGTGAACGCGCTGCGCGAGCGCTACGACGAGGTGTTCACCAGCGGCGGCATCGGCCCGACCCACGACGACATCACCGCCGAGTGCATCGCCCGCGCCTTCGGGGTGGGTATCGACGTGCGCGACGATGCCCGCCAGCTGCTCGCCGAGCACTATGCCCGCACCGGCGCCGAGCTGACCGAGGCGCGGCTGCGGATGGCGCGCATCCCCGAGGGGGCGCGGCTGATCGACAACCCGATCAGCGTCGCGCCGGGCTTCACGCTGGGCAACGTGCACGTCATGGCCGGGGTGCCGTCGATCTTCGAGGCGATGGTCGCCTCGGTGCTGACCAAGCTCGCCCACGGCACGCCGCTGCTGTCGCAGAGCCTGCGCATCGAGCGCGGCGAGGGCGACATCGCCGCGCCGCTGCGCGCGCTGGCCGAGGAATTCCCCGACCTCAGCTTCGGCTCCTACCCGTTCCAGCGCGACGGCGCGTTCGGCAGCAACGTCGTCGTGCGCGGCACCGACGCGGCCCGGCTCGACGCGGCGATGGTGCGGCTCAACGCGCTGTTCCCCGCGTGATCGACGCCGCCACCCTCACCGGCCTGCTCGACGCCACCTGGCCCGCCGTCTCGCGCCGCGAGATCGACGGCTGGACGATCCGCGAGGGCGGTGGCGGCGGCAGCCGGGTCAGCGCGGCGACGCTGGCCGTGCCCGGATCCGACGCCGACATCGCGAAGGCCGAGGCCGCGATGCGCGACCTCGGGCAGCCGCCGCTGTTCATGGTGCGCGAGGGCGAGGACGCGCTCGACGCGACGCTCGCGGCGGCGGGCTACCGGGTCAAGGATCCGACCGTCGGCTACGCCGCGCCAACGGCGAGCGTGATCCGCCCGATCCCCCGCCTCGCCGTCGCGCCCTCCTGGCCGCCGCTGGCGATCCAGCGCGAGATCTGGGCCGCCGGCGGCATCGGTCCGTCGCGGCTCGCGATCATGGAGCGCGCGGCCAGCCCCAAGACCACGCTGCTCGGCCGCCACGACGACACGCCCGCCGGCACCGTCTTCGTCGCGCGCCACGGCGAGGTGGCGATGCTGCACGCGCTGGAGGTGGCGCTGCCGCACCGGCGCTGCGGGCTCGGCTATGCGCTCGTCTCCGGCGTCGGCCGCTGGGCCGACGCCCACGATGCCACTCGGCTCGCCGTGCTCGCGACGCGCGCCAACCGGGCGGCGACCGCGCTCTACGCCTCTATGGGATTCGCGCGCGCCACGGCCTACCATTACCGCATCCACCCCGACGCGCCCTGACGCGCGCCCTGACCCGGAGCCGATGACGCGCCTTTCGTCCCCCGCCCCGCCCGTACCGGGCCTCCGGCGCCCGTCGCGATGATCCGGGGCCCGCTCCTCGCGCTCCTGCTCGCGCCCGCCGCCGCGGCGGCCCTGACGCTCGACGTTCCCGGCGAGACCACCCGCACCCTCAGCCGCCCGCTCGACACCTCCCCCATCGCCACCGGCCCGTTCGACGGCGCTTCGGTGCCGCTGCGCCGCCCGGAGGGGGCCGTCACGCTGCGGGCGTGGCGGGTGGAGGCGGCGGGGCTGACGACGCTCCAGCTCCTCGCGCCGCTACGCGACCAGCTCGAGGCGGCAGGCTACGAGGTGCTGTTCACCTGCGCGGCGCGCGAGTGCGGCGGCTTCGATTTCCGCTTCGCGCTCGAGGTGCTGCCCGCGCCCGACATGCATGTCGGCCTCGGCGACTACCGCTACCTGTCGGCGCAGAAGGGGGCGGAGCACCTCGCGCTGCTCGTCAGCACCACGAGCCGCGCCGGGTTCGTGCAGCTCACCCGGATCGCGCCCGAAGGCGCCGCCGCCGTCAGCATCGACGCCGCCGAAGCGCCCGCCGTCACTGGCGGGCTCGGCGCCGAGCTGGAGGCGCGCGGACACGTCGTCCTCGGCGATCTCGACTTCGAAACCGGCTCCGCCCGGCTCGGCCCCGGCAGCTTCGCCTCGCTCGACGCCCTCGCCCGCTACCTCGCGGCCGCGCCCGCCCGCCGCGTCGTGCTCGTCGGCCACACCGACAGCCAGGGCAGCCTCGCGGGCAACATCTCCCTCTCCCGCCGCCGCGCCGACCAGGTGCGCACCCGCCTGATCGCGGAGCACGGCACCGACCCGGCGCAACTGACGGCCGACGGCGTCGGCTACCTCGCCCCGGTCGCGTCCAACCTCACCCCCGAGGGCCGCGAGGCCAACCGGCGGGTGGAGGCGGTCCTCGTCTCGACCGAGTGAGCGCAACGAAAAAGGCGCGGCCCCGCGAGGCCGCGCTCAGTTGGCAAACACACGTTCAGACGGGCTACCAGTCGTCCGGGCCCCTCTCGGCGAACGTGTGCACGAGGAAATCGATGAAGGCGCGGACCTTCGGCTGGGTGAAGCGGCCCGGCGGGTAGACGGCGTAGATGCCCTGCGTCTCGACCGGCAGATCCGGTATCGCCACCTCGACGAGCCCCTTGGCGAGCGCGTCGGCATAGAGGAACGAGGGCAGGTAGGCGATGCCCAGCCCGCTGATGCAGGCGTTGAGCAGCGACTGCCCGTCGTTGACCGTCAGCCATCCGGCGGTGCGCACCTGGCGCTTCTCGCCGGAGGGGGCGGTGAGCTTCCAGACGGAGCCGTTGGACTGGTTGGAATAGTGCAGCAGCTTGTGCTCGTTGAGATCGTCGATGCGCTCGGGGCGGCCGTACTCCTCGAAGTAGGAGGGCGCCGCGATCATCCGCTTGGTGGTGTCGGTGAGCTTGCGGGCGCGCAGGGTCGAATCCTCGAGCTCGCCGATCCGAACGGCCATGTCGAAGCCCTCGGAGATCAGCTCGACGTAGCGGTTGTTGAGGACCATGTTGACGGTGATCTCGGGGAATTCCTGCAGGAAGTCCCCCAGCACCGGCGACAGGTGATTGACACCGAAATCCGTCGCCACCGAGATCCGCAGCAGCCCAGAGGGCGCGGATTGCATCGAGGTGACGAGCGCGTCGGCCTCGCCGGCATCGTTGAGCACGCGGCGGGCGCGGTCGTAGTAGGCGAGCCCGATCTCGGTCGGCGAGACGCGGCGGGTGGTGCGGTTGAGGAGCCGGGCGCCGAGGCGGGCCTCGAGCGAGGAGACGTGCTTGGAGACCGCCGACTTGGAGATGCCCATCTTCTTGGCTGCGTCCGTGAAGCCGCCCTGGTCGACGACCGTCGCGAAAGCTTCCATTTCCGTAAGGCGATCCATCTGCGGCCCTTTGTGCTTGTGCCATCGAACAGGGCTGTTTCTGGCGCACGATTGGGGCGGCAATTGGGGCAAAGCCGGACAATACGGGGGAGTCGGCCCGCATCGTCACCACGGGGGAAACGTCAGCGGGTCTCCTGGCAGTGGCGGCGGAAGGCGCTCTTGAGCATGTCGAGCTCGGCGCGCAGCAGGTCGATCTCGGCGCGCAGGTCGTCGTCGAGGCTGTCCCCGGCGAGCAGCGCGAAGCTCGCCAGCCGCGCGCCCGTGGCCTTGTCACACAGCAGCACCGTCTGCACCCCGTCGGCGATGAGCGACGCCGGGACCGGCACCCGGACCAGGTGCCCCTGCCCCTCGCTCAGCGCGCGCACCTCGACGCCCCCGAGCACCTGCTCGCCGTGCCGCGCCTCGATCTCCGGCGGCGCGTCGTCGGCGCCCGTGAGCACGCCTTCCCATGTGCCGTCGGCGAGGCGGGTCTTGGTGAGGGTCATCCGGGGCATGGTCGGCCTCTCAAAGCTCGGCGCGCGGGTAGCGGCAGAAGGTCAGGTCGCGGATCGTGATCTGGTTCATCTCCGGGTTCTCGAAGATCAGGTCGATCCACAGCTTCTCGGCGCGCTTCTCGTTGAGCTTGGTGTAGGCGACGTCGAACTCGACCGTCACCTCCCTGGAGCCCGCGGGGATCTCGCGCAGGACCTGCTCGGTGTTGGGCCCGTGCCGGATGTTGAGCCGGGCGAAGATCTCGAGCGGGTACTCCGTCTCGACGATGGCATCGAGCCGCAACAGGTGGCGCTTCCTGAGGTTGGCGGCGGCGTCGGGCGGCAGGTCGAGCACCACCGACAGGAACGAGCCGTCGAAGCGGAACACGTCCAGCCGCAACCCGTAGGGCGCGAGATCGGCCTCGCGCTGGTTGCGCAGCTGGCGGACGGTGAGCTCGCTGATGGTGCAATCGTGGAAGACCGTCACCTCGTCGCCGACCGCCTCGCCGCTCGGCACCCCGGCGCGGCCGCGGACCGGCAGCGGCCCGCGCCAGAGCTGCGGGCGCCAAGACCAGTCGGTGCCGTGCGGGCGGGGAAAGGCGTCGCTCCCGATGCGCGGCATCGCGAGGCGCTCGCCGGCGACGTGGAGCAGCTCGTCGAGGTGCTGGCGCAGGGCGCGGGCGGCGTTGGAGCGGCGCCGCAGGACGGGGAGGCTCGTCTTCCAGGCCTGCCGGGCCGCGCGCCGCCAGCGGACCATCGTCGCCCGGTGCAGCGTCCGCTCGATCGGACCGTCCTTGCCCGCCATGCCTGCCCCGCCGCCTGTGTCGCTGCCCGCTCCACTATCAGGGCGGAGTTCACAAAGCGCAAACCCCGCCCCGACGTTCGTTCAGAGATCCATGTAGACGTGCGTCTCCGCCTTCGCGCCCGGATGGGTCACCGCGCCGAGACGGGTGGAGCCGACGAGCTGGGCGTACTTCCACAGCGCGCCCGAGGCGTAGTCCGTCTTGCGCGCGCCCGGCCAGGCGGCCTTGCGCTCGGCGAACTGCTCCTCGGTCAGCGCGACGGAGATCTCGCCCTTGATGGCGTCGATGGTGATCATGTCGCCATTCTCGAGCATCGCGATCGGCCCGCCATGGGCGGCCTCGGGGCCGACATGGCCGACGCAGAAGCCGCGCGTCGCGCCCGAGAAGCGGCCGTCGGTGATGAGCGCGACCTTCTTGCCCATGCCCTGCCCGGAGAGCGCGGCGGTGGTGGCCAGCATCTCGCGCATGCCGGGGCCGCCGGCGGGGCCCTCGTTGCGGATGACGATGACCTCGCCTTCCTTGTAGCTGCGCGCCTTGACCGCCTCGAAGGCGTCCTCCTCGCACTCGAACACCCGCGCCGGGCCGGTGAAGACCTGCTGCTCGGCGTCCATGCCGGCAACCTTCACGATCGCACCTTCCGGGGCGAGGTTGCCCTTCAGCCCGACGACGCCGCCGGTCTTGCTGATCGGGGTGGCGACGGGATGGATGACGCGGCCGTCGGCCTCGCCGGTGATCTTGTCGAGCGCCTCGCCGAGCGTCTCGCCGCTGGCGGTGATGCAGTCCTCGTGCAGCAGCCCGGCCTTGCGCAGCTCCTTCATCACCACGGGCACGCCGCCGGCCTCGAACAGGTCCTTAGCCACGTACTGGCCGCCGGGCTTGAGGTCGACGAAGTAGGGGGTGTCGCGGAAGATGTCGCAGACGTCGAACAGGTCGAAGTCGATCCCCGCCTCGTGCGCGATGGCCGGCAGGTGCAGGCCGGCGTTGGTCGAGCCGCCGGTGCAGGCGACGACCCGGGCGGCGTTCTCGAGGCTCTTGCGGGTGACGACGTCGCGGGCGCGGATGTTGCTCTCGAGAAGCTTCATCACCGCCTCGCCCGAGGCGACGCTGTACTGGTCGCGGCTCTCGTAGGGCGCGGGCGCGCCGGAGGAGTTCATCAGCGCCAGGCCGATCGCCTCGGAGACGCAGGCCATGGTGTTGGCGGTGAACTGGCCGCCGCAGGCCCCGGCGGAGGGGCAGGCGACCCGCTCGAGCACGTCGAGCGCGGCATCGGACAGATCGCCGGCCTGGTGCCGGCCGACCGCCTCGAACATGTCCTGCACGGTCAGGTCGCGGGTGGCGAAGTCGGCCGGGACGTCGGCGCCGGCCGGCACCTTGCCCGGCAGGATCGAGCCGCCGTAGATGAACACCGACGGCACGTTGAGCCGCACCATCGCCATCATCATCCCCGGCAGCGACTTGTCGCAGCCCGCGAGCCCGACGAGCGCGTCGTAGCAATGGCCGCGCATGGTCAGCTCGACGGTGTCGGCGATCGCCTCGCGGCTCGCCAGCGACGAGCGCATCCCCTCGTGGCCCATGGCGATCCCGTCGGTGACGGTGATCGTGGTGAACTCGCGCGGCGTGCCCGAGGCGGCGCGCACGCCCAGCTTGACCGACTGCGCCTGCCGGTTCAGCGCGATGTTGCAGGGCGCGGCCTCGTTCCAGCAGGTGGCGACGCCGACCAGCGGCTGCGCGATCTCCTCGTCCGAGAGGCCCATCGCGTAGAGGTAGGACCGATGCGGCGCGCGGGCCGGACCGTCGGTCACATGGCGGCTCGGCAGTTTCGACTTGTCCAGCTTGCCCTTGAGCATAACGTGCATTCCCCTCGGTCTCGTTGCGGCAACTCTGTAGCCCCGCCCCGGCAGGCGGGCAAGGGCGGGGAGCGCGGCGCAGGGGGGCCGTCTGCCCCCCTCTTGGCCCCGGCGGGGCCAATTCACCCCCCGAGGATACTTCGAGAACAGAGACTTGATGCGACGGCAGGGCGGAGTCCTGCTATGCTGGGCGCGTCGCGAGGAGGCGGCGATGCAACCCGGACGCAGCTACGTGAGCCCCGACGAGATCCGCGCGCTGTCGGCGCGGTCGGACCTGTGGGGCGTGGCGCTGCTGGTCCATTGCTGGGGAATGATCGCCGGGGCCGTGGCGCTGTTCGCGCTCTGGCCGAACCCGCTGACCTTCCTGCTGGCGGTGGCGCTGATCGGATCGCGCCAGCTCGGCCTCGCGATCCTGATGCACGAGGCGGCGCACAACGCGCTGTTCGCGAACCGGCGGCTCAACGAGTGGGCCGGCGAGTGGCTCTGCGGCCGGCCGATCCTCGCCGACCTGCCCGCCTACCGCCGCTACCACCTGCAGCATCACCGCTTCACCCAGACCGACGCTGACCCCGACCTCGCCTTGTCGTCGAGCTACCCGACCACCCGCGCCTCGATGGCGCGCAAGCTGCTGCGCGACCTGACCGGGCGCACCGGGCTGAAGCTGATGGCGATCCGCCTCGCCTACCATCTGCGCCTGGCCGGCGAGGCGGAGGACGACCCGGCGGAGCTCGACCTGACGATCGGCTATTTCGTCCGCCAGCTGAACCGGGGCCTGCTCGCCAACGCCGTGATCTTCGCGCTGCTGTGGGCCGCGGGCGCGTGGTGGTGGTACCTCGCCTTCTGGCTGTTGCCGCTGCTCACCTGGTTCCAGCTGGTGCTGCGGGTGCGCAACATCGCCGAGCACGGCGCGGTGGAGCGCAGCGAGGACCCGTTCCGCAACGTGCGCACCACCCGCGCCAACTGGCTGGAGCGCACCTTCTTCGCGCCCTACTGGGTGAACTGGCACCTGGAGCACCACCTCGTGATGCACATCCCGGCCCGCAACCTGCCGCGCCTGCATGCGCTGCTCGTCGCCCGCGGGCTCGGCCCGCGGATGACCACCGCGCGCGGCTACGGCGAGGTGCTGCGCCTCGCCGCGGCGCGGCCGGCTTGATTGCATTCCCGCGGCGGGCGTCTTAGATCGGGCCGGAGCGTCATGAGGGCCCCATGAACTGGATCACCAACTACGTCCGCCCCCGCATCAACTCCATCTTCTCGCGGCGGGAAGTGCCCGAGAACCTGTGGACCAAGTGCGACGAATGCGGCACGATGCTGTTCCACAGGGAACTCGCCGACAACCTCAATGTCTGCACCAATTGCGGACACCACATGGCGATCACGCCGCGGGCGCGTTTCAAGGCGCTGTTCGACGGCGGCATCTTCACCGAGGTGAAGGTCCCCGAGCCGATCGCCGACCCGCTGCATTTTCGTGACCAGAAGCGCTACCCCGACCGGCTGAAGGCCGCGCAGAAGGCGACCGGCGAGAAGGAGGCGATGCTCGTCGCCGAGGGCGAGATCGGGCGCACCCCGATCGTCGCGGCCGCGCAGGACTTCACCTTCATCGGCGGCTCGCTGTCGATGTATGTCGGCAACGCCATCATCGCCGCCGCCGAGCGCGCGGTCGAGCTGAAGCGGCCGCTGATCCTGTTCTCAGCCGCCGGCGGCGCGCGGATGCAGGAGGGGATCCTGGCGCTGATGCAGATGCCGCGCACCACCATCGCGGTCGACATGCTCAAGGAGGCGCGGCTGCCCTACATCGTGGTGCTGACGCACCCGACGACGGGCGGGGTCACGGCGTCGTACGCGATGCTGGGCGATGTGCAGATCGCCGAGCCGAACGCGCTGATCTGCTTCGCCGGCCCGCGCGTGATCGAGCAGACGATCCGCGAGAAGCTGCCCGAGGGCTTCCAGCGCGCCGAGTACCTGCTCGACCACGGGATGCTCGACCGGGTGACGACGCGGCTGGAGATGAAGGCCGAGCTGGTCACCATCACCCGGATGCTGATGGGGCTCGACCCGGCCGTGCAGGGCGACCTGCCCGCGCCAGCGCCCGCCGATGCCGATGCCGATGCCGCGCCGCCGCCCGACGCGCCCGCCGGGGGCGAGGGCACCGGCGCGCGCACCGACACGCCCGCGCCGCCCGAGGCCGGGGCCGCGAAGGACGTCCGCCGGTGACCGAGGGGTCGGATGTCATCCTGCAGAGGATGCTGACGCTCCACCCCAAGATCATCGACCTCACGCTGGACCGGGTTTGGCGGCTGCTCGCCGCGCTCGACAACCCGCAGGACCGCCTGCCGCCGGTGATCCACGTCGCCGGGACCAACGGCAAGGGCTCGACGCAGGCGATGATCCGCGCCGGGCTCGAGGCCGAGGGCAAGGTCGTCCACGCCTACACCTCGCCCCACCTCGCCCGCTTCCACGAGCGCATCCGCATCGCCGGGGAGCTGATCTCGGAAAAGGCGCTGAGCGAGGTGCTCGACCGCTGCTACGCGGCCAACGGCGGCGAGCCAATCACCTACTTCGAGATCACCACCTGTGCCGCGCTGCTGGCGATGTCCGAGACGCCGGCGGACTACACGCTGCTCGAGGTCGGCCTCGGCGGGCGGCTCGACGCGACCAACGTGGTCGCCGAGCCGGCGGCGACGATCGTCACGTCGGTCGATTTCGACCACCAGCAATATCTCGGCGACCGGCTCGCCGACATCGCCGGCGAGAAGGCCGGCATCCTGCGCCGCGGGGTGCCGTGCATCGTCGGGCCGCAGCACGACGAGGCGCTCGAGGTGATCGAGGCCAGGGCCGCGACGCTCGGCGCGCCGCTGCTGGTGCACGGCCAGCACTGGCACGTCGGCGAGGAGGCCGGGCGGATGGTCTACCAGGACGAGACCGGCCTGCTCGACCTGCCCCGCCCCGTGCTGCCCGGCCCGCACCAGGTGGCCAACGCCGGCGGCGCCATCGCGGCGCTGCGGCTGCTCGGCTTCGGCGAGACGGCCTGCGAGGCGGCGGTGACGCGCGCCGAGTGGCCGGCGCGCATGCAGCGGCTGCGCGAGGGCCGGCTCGTCGAGCTCGCCGCGCCCTGCGAGCTGTGGCTCGACGGCGGCCACAACCCCGCCGCCGGGCTGGCGCTCGCGGCGACGCTGGAGCAGATGCCGAGGCGGCCGACGCACATCATCTGCGGGATGCTCTCCACGAAGGACGTCGCCGGCTACCTGCGCCCCCTCGCGGCGCTGGCCGAGAGCCTGACGGCCTTCGAGATCCCCGACGAGACCGCCACCCTGCCCGCCGAGGTCACCGCCACCGAGGCGCGCGCGGTGGGCTTCGCCGAGGTGTCGGAGGCGCCCGACATCGACAGCGCCATCGCGCGCATCGCCGAGCGCCATCCCGACGGGCGGATCCTGATCTGCGGCTCGCTCTACCTCGCCGGGCACGTGATCCGCGAGAACCTCGGCTGAGGCCCGCGCTGTTGACCGCGAATCGGTTCTTGCCCTAGATGTCGTTGCCCCGGGCCTGCCGCGCGGGGCGCTTTTTTTCTGGAGCCCGCCCTTGATCCGCATGGTCCTCGCCGTCTTCGCCGCCGCGCTCGGGGTGATCGCGCTGGTGCTCTACTGGGGCGACGACCCGGCCCCCGCGCCGCAGGTCACGCGCGCCGAGAGCCAGCCGCTGTTCACTGGCGACCCGTCCGCCGCCGCCGCCGCGCTGCGCGATACGGCGCAACTGCTTGCGAAGATGCCCGTCGCCGACATGCCCGCCGTTGAACCGCGCCTCGCGCCGCTCGACCTCGCCGACGGGCCGAGCTTCGTCGATCCGATCCCGCAGACCAACGGCGCGCTGCGCAGCGCGCTGGTGCGGGCGCTGACCGCCGGCCGGCCCGACGCCGACATCCGCGACCTGCTCGCCCGCGCCGCGACGGTGCCGGGCCTAGACCTGCCCGAGAGCATCGCCATCGCCGGCGGCGTCGTCGACCTGCGCCCGCTGCTGCCCGGCGCGCCCGAGAGCGCGGCGCCGGTGGCGCTGGAGCTGGTGGCGCGCGAGGAGGAGCCCGACGCGCCCGAGCCGCTCGCACCGATCGCCCCCCGCCAGACCGCCGCGCCGCAGCCCGAGGACGACGCGCCCGCGCTGGCCGCGCCCGCCGCCACCGCCACGCCCGAGACCTACGTGGTGCGGCCCGGCGACAGCCTCAGCTCCATCGCCGAGGCGCATTACGGCGATCCGGACGCCTACACCCGCATCGTCGCCGCCAACCGCGCGCGGCTGGGCGATGTGGAGGTGCTGCATGTGGGGCTGGAGCTGGTGCTGCCCGAATAGGCCTCAGCCCGCGCCCCAGCCGTCGGCCTGCATCTCGCGCAGGCGGCTGGTGGTGCGCTCGAACTCGAACGCCCCCGCGCCCTCGACGTAGAGGTATTCCGGCTCCGCCGCCGCCGAGCAGAAAAGCCGCACCTTGGCTTCGTAGAGCGCGTCGATCAGCGTCACGAAGCGCTTGGCCTCGTTGAAATTGTGCCGCCCGAGCCGGGGGATGTCGGACAGGATCAGCACCCGCGCCGCCTCGGCGAGCGCGAGGTAGTCGGCCGGGCCAAGCGGGCGGCCGCAGAGGTCGTAGAAGCGCGCCCGCGCAACGCCGTTGTGGAACCCCGGGATCGTCACGTCGCGCCCCTGCACGCGCAGCACGAGCGGATCGCCCTCGCCGCCGGTCAGGCTCTGCCAGACGTCCTCGAGCGCGGCGCGGCTGGCGGCGTTGTCGGGGGTGAAGTAGGTCTCCGCGCCCTTCAGCCGCCCCTGCCGGTGATCGCTGCCGCCGAGCTCGACGACCTTCATCCGCGTCTTGAGCAGCTCGATGAACGGCAGGAAGAGCTGGCGGTTGAGGCCGTCCTTGTAGAGATCGTCGGGCACCCGGTTGGAGGTGGTGACGACGGTGACGCCGCCCTCGAACAGCCGCTCGAACAGCCGGCCGACGATCATCGCGTCGGCGATGTCGGTGATCTGCATCTCGTCGAAGGCGAGGAAGCGCAGGCGGCCGGCGATGTCCTCGGCGACGGGCCTGATCGCGTCGTCGACGCCGCGCGCGCGGGCGGCGTTCATGCCGGCGTGGACCTGCTGCATGAAGGCGTGGAAGTGGTGCCGCTCCTTGGGCGCGTCGACCGCCTCGTAGAGCAGGTCCATGAGCATCGACTTGCCGACCCCGACGCCGCCCCAGAGGTAGAGGCCGGTGGCGGGTTCGGGGGCGGGCGCGGCCTTGCGGAAGAAGCCGCGGGCCTTGCCCGGGGGCGGCGGGGCCTCGGCCATCGCCGTGCGAACCCGCTCGAGCTCGTCGAGGACGCCCTGCTGGTCGGGATCGGCCGTGATGCTGCCTTCGGCGACGCGCGCCGCGTATCGGTCGTGGATGCTCATCGGCGCACCAGATAGCGCCCCGGCCCGACGGAGAACACCGCTGATCCGCAATCCCGGTTCAATCGTCCCGCCGGGCGGGATAGAACCGCCACGACAAGACGGAGACCGCCCATGACCGCGCCCAAACCAGTCGTCCTCTGCATCCTCGACGGGTGGGGCTTGCGCGAGGAGCGCGAGGCCAACGCGCCCGCCCTCGCCGAGACCCCGAACTTCGACCGCATCTGGCGCGACTGCCCGCACGCCACGCTGACCACCCACGGCCGCGACGCCGGGCTGCCCGAGGGGCAGATGGGCAATTCGGAGGTCGGCCACACCAACATCGGCGCCGGCCGCGTCGTGGCGATGGACCTCGGCCAGATCGACCTCGCGCTCGAGGAAGGCACCTACGCCGAGCAACCGCCCCTGAAGGATTTCATCGCCACGCTGAAGGACAGCGGCGGGCGGGCGCACCTGCTGGCGGTGGTGTCGGACGGCGGCGTGCACGGCCACATCGCCCACCTGCTCGAGACCGCCCGCATTCTCGACGCCGAGGGCGTGCCGGTCGTCGTCCACGCGATGACCGACGGGCGCGACGTGGCGCCGACCTCGGGCAAGGGCTTCGTGGAGCGGCTGGTCGAAGAGCTGCCCGGCAGCGCGACCGTCGGCACCGTGATCGGGCGCTACTACGCGATGGACCGCGACGAGCGCTGGGAGCGGATCGAGACCGCCTACCGCGCCATCGCCGAGGGCAAGGGCGAGTCCGAGGCCGCCGATCCGGTCGCCGCCGTCGAGGCCGCCTACGACGCCGACATGACCGACGAGTTCATCCCCGCCACCGTCATCGAGGGCTACGACGGGCTGCGCGAGGCCGACGGGTTGTTCTGCCTCAACTTCCGCGCCGACCGGGCCCGCGAGATCCTGCGCGCCCTCGCCGACCCGGAGTTCGACGGCTTCGCGCGCGAAACGCCCGCGCTCGCCGCGCGCCTCGGGATGGTCGACTATTCGAGCGACCACAACGCCTGGTACGAGAGCGTCTTCCCGAAGAAGGCGATCCGGAACACGCTCGGCGCCTGGGTCGCCGCGCAGGGGCTGCGGCAGTTCCGGCTGGCGGAGACGGAGAAGTACCCGCACGTCACGTTCTTCCTCAACGGCGGCAAGGAAGAGCCCGAGGCGGGCGAGGACCGCAAGATGCCGAAGTCGCCGAAGGTGGCGACCTACGACCTGCAGCCCGTGATGTCGGCGGGCGAGGTGTCGGACGCCTTCGTCGGCGCCATCGAGGCGGGCTACGACCTCATCGTCGTCAACTACGCGAATCCGGACATGGTCGGCCACACCGGCGATCTCGACGCGGCGATCAAGGCCTGCGAGGCGGTCGACGCCGGCCTCGGCCGGGCGCTCGAGGCGCTCGAGGCGGCCGGGGGCGCCATTGTCGTCACCGCCGACCACGGCAACTGCGAGACCATGGTCGACCCGGAGACGGGCGGGCCGCACACCGCGCACACGCTCAACCCGGTACCGGTAATCGTCGTGGGCGGCCCCGAGGAGGCGACGCTGCGCGAGGGGCGGCTGGCCGACCTCGCGCCGACGGTGCTCGACCTGATGGGCCTCGATCAACCGCCGGAGATGACCGGAAAGAGCCTGATCCAGCGATGATCCGCGCCCTCGCGCTCCTGCTGCTGCTCGCCGCCGCGCCGGCGGCCGCCCAGACCGGCCCCGCCGCCGCCGCCGAGGCCGCCGCCGAGCGGCTCGACCGGGCGGCGCGGCTGCTGGCGGAGGCGGAGAGCGGCTCCGACCAGGTCGCCGCGCTGACCGAGACGGTACGCGCCTACGAAGACGGGCTCGACGCGATGCGCGACGGCCTGCGCCGTGCGGCGATCCGTGAGCGGACCCTGTCGGTCGAGTTCGCCGCGCGGCGCGGTGAGCTGTCGCGCCTGCTCGGTGTGCTCACCACGCTCAGCACCGCGCCGACGCCGCTGCTGCTGCTACACCCCTCCGGCCCAACCGGCACCGCCCGCTCGGGCATGATCCTCTCCGAGGCCACGCCCGCGCTGCAGCGCGAGGTGGCGCGGCTGACGGAGCAGCTCGAGGAGCTGGAGCTGCTGCGCGCGCTCCAGACCAGCGCCGCCGACACGCTCGAGGCCGGGCTGCTCGGCGCGCAGGAGGCGCGCGCCGCGCTGAGCCAGGCCATCGCCGAGCGCCGCGACCTGCCCCGCCGCTACACCGAGGACCGCGCCGCGATGGCCTCGCTGCTGGCCTCGACGGAAACCCTCACCGCCTTCGCCGGCGGCCTCGCCGAGACCGTGGGCGAGGAACTGCCCGGCCCCAGCCCCGACGCGACCGCCCGCAAGGGCACGCTGGCGCTGCCTGCGCAGGGCCGAGTGCTGCGCGGCTACGCTCAGGCCGACGCCGCCGGCGTCGCCCGGCCCGGCTGGCTGATCGCCACCCGCGCCCAGACCCTCGTCACCGCCCCCGTCGCCGCCACCGTACGCTACGCGGGGCCGTTGCTCGATTACGGCAACGTCGTCATCATCGAGCCCGCGAGCGACGTGCTGTTCGTCTTCGCCGGCCTCGGCGAGGTCTACGGCGCCACCGGCGAGGTCGTCCCCGAGGGCGCGCCGCTTGGGGTGATGGGTGGCGCGTCTGCCGACATTGACGCGATTTTGACCGAAACGGCGGGCGGCGCGGATGCGCCGTTGTCGGAGACGCTGTATGTGGAGGTCAGAGAAGCGCAGGAGACCGTCGATCCGGGAACCTGGTTCGCCGAATTTGGAGGAACGGAATGAAGAAATTCGCCATGGCCAGCGTCGCCGGCATCCTCGGCGGGGTGATCGCGACGACGCAGATCGCCGGCCCGCTCCTGGCGCAGGAGAGCCGCTCCGCCAGCGTCTACGAGCAGCTCGACCTGTTCGGCGACATCTTCGAGCGGATCCGGGCCCAGTACGTCGAGGAGGTCGACGAGGCCGAGCTGATCGAGGCCGCCATCGACGGCATGCTGACCTCGCTCGATCCGCACTCCTCCTACCTCTCCGCCGAGGACGCCGCCGACATGCGCGTGCAGACCCGCGGCGAGTTCGGCGGGCTCGGGATCGAGGTCACCCAGGAAGAGGGCTTCGTGAAGGTCGTCTCGCCGATGGACGGCACCCCGGCCGACGCCGCGGGCATCCTCGCGGGCGACTTCATCACCGCCGTCGACGGCGAGAGCATCCTCGGCCTGACCCTCGATGAGGCGGTCGACCTGATGCGCGGGCCGGTCGGCTCGGAGATCATCGTCACCGTGGTGCGCGAGGACACCGCCGAGCCGTTCGACGTGTCGATCATCCGCGACACGATCCGCCTTACCGCCGTCCGCGCCCGCACCGAGGGCGAGACGGTGGTGCTGCGGGTGACGACCTTCAACGACCAGACCTATCCCAACCTCACCGACGGGCTGGAGGAGCAGATCGAGGCCGCCGGCGGGATCGACAACGTCAACGGCATCGTGCTCGACCTGCGCAACAACCCGGGCGGCCTGCTCGACCAGGCGATCCGGGTGACCGACGCCTTCCTCGAGGCCGGCGAGATCGTGTCCACCCGCGGCCGTGACATCGACGGCGAGCGCTTCAACGCCCGCCCCGGCGACCTCGCCTCGGGCCTGCCGATCGTCGTGCTCATCAACGGCGGCTCCGCCTCGGCGTCCGAAATCGTCGCCGGCGCGCTGCAGGACCACCGCCGCGCCATCGTCGTGGGCACCCAGTCGTTCGGCAAGGGCTCGGTCCAGACCGTCATGCCCCTGCGCGGCGACGCCGCGATGCGGCTGACCACCGCGCGCTACTACACCCCCTCGGGCCGGTCGATCCAGGCGCTCGGGATCTCGCCCGACATCATCGTCGAGCAGCCGCGCCCGCCCGTCGCCACCGAGGACGAGGAGGAGGACGACGCGACGCCGCCCCGCTTCCGCACCGAGGCCGACCTGCGCGGCGCGCTGAGCAATGACAGCCTCAGCGACGAGGAGCTCGAGCAGCTCGAGTCGGAGCGGCTGCGCGCCGAGGCCGCCGCGGCGCTGCGCGAGGACGATTACCAGCTGGCCTACGCCATCGACATCCTGAAGGGCCTCTCCGCCCTCGGCCCCAACGCGATCACCCTCGGCCAGGCCGCGCAGTAATCGCATACCGCCCGTAGGCCGGGCTTCAGCCCGGCCTCCCACAGCACGAGCGCGCACGCCATGACCCCCGACGACATCGCACGCCTCCCCTACCGTCCCTGCGTCGGCGTCGTGCTCGCCAATGCGCGGGGCGAGGTCTTCGTCGGCCAGCGCGCCGACCGCGACGAGCCGGCCTGGCAGATGCCGCAGGGCGGGCTAGACGCGGGCGAGAGCGTGCGCGAGGCGGCGCTGCGCGAGCTGGTCGAGGAAACGGGCGTCGGCGCGGACCGGGTCGAGATGGTGGCCGAGACGGCGGACTGGCTGACCTACGACCTGCCCGCCGAGGTGATTCCCACCCGCTGGGGCGGGCGCTATCGCGGCCAGAAGCAGAAATGGGTGCTGCTGCGCTTCACCGGCGCCGACACCGACATCCGCATCGACACCGACCACCCCGAGTTCAGCGCCTGGGCGTGGGTGCGACCCGACGAGGCGCTCGAGCGGATCGTGCCGTTCAAACGCCCGGTCTACGCCGCGATGCTCGAGGAGCTCGGTCCGCGGATTTGAGCCGGCGCTGGAAATCGGCCAAGGATTCGCCGGTGGGCTGCGTCATACTGGGCGAAACCTCATCCCGGAGCCCTGTCCCGATGATCCTGCGCCCTGCCCTCACCGCCGCCGCCCTGCTCGCCGCGACCCAGTCCGCCGCGCTGAGCTGTCTGCCCTCCGACATCTCCCGCGCCTACCGCGACGCCGCCGAGAGCGCGGACAGCTACGTGATCCTGCAAGGCGCCTTCCGCTTCGACGCCGCCGCGCTGCCGCCGGCGGTGCAGTCTGGCGATGGCGTTGCCGCCGCCGACGCGGTGCCGGCGGACTTCCAGGGGATCGCCTACGACCCGGCCGGCGGCACCCGCCCTTACAGCGGGCCGGTGACGCTGCAGCCGGAATGCGCCGGTCCGTGGTGCGGGCGGATCGAGCCCGGCGGCGAGGTGCTCGCCTTCGTGCGGCTGGAGGACGGCGCGCTGACGCTGGCGCTCGATCCCTGCTTCGCCAACGTCTTCACCGACCCTTCCGCCGACACCGTCGCGACGCTGGAAGCCTGCCTCGCGGGCGAGGCCTGCGGAGAGGCCGGCTAGCGCAGCCGCTCAAGCAGGCAGACCGAGGCGTAGCCGTCGGGCCGCAGCCCGTGGGCGAGCTGGTAGGCGCGCACGGCGGCGACCGTGTCGGGCCCGATCAGCCCGTCCGCGCCCCGGGTGCAGAAGCCGGCGGAGGTCAGCCGCTCCTGCAGTTCGCGCCGCTCTTGGGTCTCAAGCACCCGCGCCTGCCGGGGCCACGTGCCGACGAGCGGGCCCCGACCGGCGAGGCGGTCGGCAAGGTGGCCGACGGCGAGCACGTAGGAAACGGCGCGGTTGTAGCGCTCGACGACCCGGAAGTTGTCGAGCGCCAGGAAGGCGACGCCCTCCGCGCCCGCGGGCAGCAGCAGCGCCCCCTCGCCGGCCTCGTCGAGCAGGCCGCCATCGGCGCGGGCGACGCCGAGGCGCGCCCAGTCGGCTCCGCCGCGCCGGGTGCGGCGGTCAGCGAGGCGGAGGTCGAACCCTTCCGGCAGCCGCACCTCGTGACCCCAAGGCGCGCCGCTCTGCCAGCCGAAGCGGGCGAGGTAGGCGGCGGTGGAGGCGAGTGCGTCGGTGGGATCGTCGCTCCAGATGTCGCGCCGGCCGTCGCCGTCGAAGTCGACGGCGTAGGCGAGGTAGGAGGTGGGCATGAACTGGGTGTGCCCCATCGCGCCGGCCCAGCTGCCCCGCATCTCGCGCGCGTCGCCGTCCTCGTGGATGCGCAACGCCGCCATGAGCTGCGCCTCGAACAGGCCGCGGCGGCGGCCGTCGGCGGCCAGCGTGGCGAGCGCGCGCAGCACGTCGAAGCGGCCCCGGTCGCGGCCGTAGCCCGTCTCGACGCCCCAGATCGCGACGACGATCTCCGGCGCGACGCCGTAGCGCTCGGAGATGCGGCCGAAGAGCTCCCGCCGCTCCGACAGCAGCGCCCGGCCGGCGTCGACGCGCGCGTCGGTGACGGCGCGGTCGAGGTAGTCCCAGATCGGGCGGACCAGCTCGGCCTGGCTGCGGTCACGCTGCAGCACCTCCGGGTCGGGCGTCAGCGCGTCGAACGCGGCCAGCGCGGCGGGGCCGACATTGCCGCGCTGGCGGGCGCGCTCGCGGAAGGCGGCGTGCCAGTCGGTGAAGGACCGTTGCTCGTCGGCAGACATGAGGGCTCCGTCGGATCGCTGTGGCGCTATCCATTGCGGATGGCCCGCCCGAGGGCAAGCGCCGGGGGCGGGCGGAGGCCGGGCCGCTGTCGCCACGTCAGCCAATCGCCGCCGCCGCGCGCGATTGTCCGCGCCTACTTGCGGCTGCGCTTGACCTTGCGGGCGGTCTTGTCGTGCTTCTTCTTCGCCGCGCCCGCCTTGCGACGGGGCGGCTTGCCCGGCGCGCGGCCCCGGCGGCCGCCGCCCCCGCCACCGCCCGACGGCATCTGCTCCCCCTCCAGCGCCAGCAGCTCGAGGATCAGCCCGCCCGTCACCGGGGCGGCCTCCACCAGCTTGACGGTGACGCGCTGGCCGAGCCGCAGCACGGTGCCGCTGTCGGCCCCGACGAGGCTTTGCTCGTCGCGGTCGAAGTGGAAGTACTCCGCCCCCAGCGTGCGGATCGGGATCATTCCGTCGGCGCCGGTGCCGTCGAGCTTCACGAACAGGCCGAACTTCGCGACGCCGCTGATCCGCCCGCCGACTTCGGTGCCGACGCGCTCGGAGAGGAACGCGGCGAGGTAGCGGTCGGTGGTGTCGCGCTCGGCCATCATCGAGCGGCGCTCGGTGTCGGAGATGTGCTGCGCGGTGTCGTCGAGCCGTTCGATCTCCTCGTCCGACAGCCCGTCCTTGCCCCAGCCGTGGGCGCTGATCAGCGCCCGGTGGACGATCAGGTCGGAGTAGCGCCGGATCGGCGAGGTGAAGTGCGCGTAGTTGCGCAGCGCGAGGCCGAAATGGCCGAAGTTCTCGCGGTTGTAGTAGGCCTGCGTCATCGAGCGCAGGGTCGCCATGTTGATCAGCTCGTCGTGGTCGGTACCCTCGGCCTGGGACAGCAGCTTGTTGAGGTGCGCCGTCTTGAGCACCTGCCCCTTGGCCAGCACCATCCCCGCCGACTGCGCCGTCTCGCGCAGGGCGTCGAGCTTGTCGGGGTTGGGCTCCTCGTGGACGCGGAACAGCAGCGGCGTGCGCTTGGCGACGAGGGTCTCGGCGGCGGCGACGTTGGCCAGCACCATGAACTCCTCGATCAGCTTATGGGCGTCGAGCCGGTCCTTGTAGTCGACGCTGACCACTTCGCCCTCGTCCGACAGCACGATCTGGCGCTCGGGCAGGTCGAGCTCGAGCGGCTGGCGCGTGGCGCGGGCCTCCTTCAGCGCGTCGTAGGCGGCGTAGAGCGGGCGGATCACTGGATCCATCAGCGGCGCGACCTTGTCGTTGGGCGCGCCGTCCATACCGGCCTGAACCTCCTCGTAGTTCAGCGACGCGGGCGAGCGCATCAGGCCGCGATGGAAGTCGTGGGTTGTCTTGTTGCCGTCGGCATCGATCACCATGCGCACCGCGATGCAGGCGCGCGGAACGCCCTCGTGCAGCGAGCACAGGTCGCCCGAGAGCCGGTCGGGGAGCATCGGCACGACGCGGTCGGGGAAATAGGTCGAATTGCCGCGCCGGCGCGCCTCGCGGTCGAGGGCGGAGCCGGGGGTGACGTAGTGGGCCACGTCGGCGATGGCGACCCAGAGGATGTGGCCGCCGGGGTTCTTCGGGTCCGGGTCGGGCTCGGCGAAGATCGCGTCGTCGTGGTCGCGGGCGTCGGAAGGGTCGATCGTCACCAGCGGCACGTCGCGCAGGTCTTCACGGCCCTTCAGGCCGGCGGGCTTGGCGCGGTCGGCCTGGGCGATGACCTCATCGGGAAACTGCACCGGGATGCCGTGTTGGTGGATGGCGATCAGGCTCACCGCGCGCGGCGCGCCGGGATCGCCGAGCCGGGCGGTGACCCGCGCCTTGGGCAGGCCCATCCGGTTGCGCGGACCGGCGAGCTCGGCCTCGACCAGTTCGCCCTCCTTCGCACCGTGCTCCTGCCCCTTGGGCACGATCCATTCCTTGTCCGAGCCCTTCTCGACCGGCAAGATCCGCCCGCCCTCGGCCCCGGCGCGGTAGATGCCGAGCAGCGCGACGGGATTGGAGCCGATCTTGCGGATCAGGCGTGCCTCGTAATCGTGCGGCTCGTCCTTCACCTCGGTGAGCTTGGCGAGGATGCGGTCGCCGCCGCCCAGCGCGGGGTCGGACTCGCGGGCGATCACCAGCACGCGGGGCTCGGGGCCGGTGCCGTGCCACTCGAGCGGCTTGGCGAACAGGTCGCCCGCGTCGTCGGGAGGCAGGACCTGCAGTACCGACACCGGCGGCAGCCGGTCGGGGTCGCGATAGCTTTTCTTGCGCTTGGCGAGGTGCCCCTCGTCCTCCAGCTCGCGCAGGAGGCGCTTCAGGTCGATCCGCTCCGCGCCCTTGAGGCCGAAGGCCCGGGCGATGTCGCGCTTGGCGGTCTGGGTCGGGTTTTCAGAGATCCACTGCAGGATCTCGTCTTTCGAGGGTATGCGGGCCATGCGGTCGCCTATCACGGGCCGTGCGGGCCGTCACCGGCGGCGTGACGCCGGCCGGTCAGGCCCGCCGGGAGAGGAGGTTGACGCCCAGCGCCTCGAGCACCTTCTGCTCGATATGCTCGGCATTGAGGCCGGCGACGTCGTACATGTCGCGCGGCGAGGCCTGGTCGATGAAGATGTCGGGCAGCACCATCGAGCGGTAGGCGAGGCCGCCGTCGAACACGCCCTTCTCGGCGAGCAGCTGCGCGACATGGCTGCCGAAGCCGCCGATGGCGCCCTCCTCGAGCGTGATCAGCGCGTCGTGCTCTCGGGCGAGGCGCAGGATCAGCTCTTCGTCCAGCGGCTTGGCGAAGCGCGCGTCGGCGAGCGTCGGGGTGATGCCGCGGCCGGCGAGGCGCTCGCAGGCGGTCTCGGCCTCCTGCAGGCGGGTGCCGAAGGACAGGATGGCGACGCGGCTGCCCTCGCGCACGATCCGGCCCTTGCCGATCTCGAGCGGCTGCGGATCGGCGGGCATCTCGACGCCGACGCCCTCGCCGCGCGGAAAGCGGAAGGCGATGGGGCCGTCGTCGTGCGCCGCGGCGGTGGCCACCATGCGCACCAGCTCGGCCTCGTCGGCGGCGGCCATGACGGTGAAGCCCGGCAGGTTGGCGAGGTAGGCGACGTCGAACGCGCCGGCATGGGTGGCGCCGTCGGCGCCGACGAGGCCGGCGCGGTCGATGGCGAAGCGCACCGGCAGCCGCTGGATCGCGACGTCGTGCACCACCTGGTCGTAGCCGCGCTGCAGGAAGGTGGAGTAGATCGCGCAGAACGGCTTCATCCCGCCCGCGGCCATGCCGGCGGCGAAGGTGACGGCGTGCTGCTCGGCGATGCCGACGTCGAAGCAGCGCGAGGCGTAGCGCTCCATGAAGCTCTTGAGCCCGGTCCCGTCGGGCATCGCCGCGGTCACCGCCACCACCTTGTCGTCCCGCGCCGCCTCGGCGATCAGCGCCTTGGCGAAGACGGACGTGTAGGAGGGCGCGTTGCTCTTCGCCTTCTTCTGCTCACCAGTGATGACGTCGAACTTCGACACGCCGTGGCCCTTGTCGGCCGCACCCTCGGCGGGGGCGTAGCCCTTGCCCTTCCTGGTGATCGCGTGGATCAGGATCGGCCCGTCGGCACGCGCCTTGACCGTGCGCAGCACCGCCAGAAGCTGCTCGAGGTCGTGGCCGTCGATGGGGCCGACGTAGGAGAAGCCGAGCTCCTCGAACAGGGTGCCGCCGACGGCGAGGTGCTTGAGCATCTCCTTGGCCCGTTTCGCGCCCTGCTGGAACGGGGGCGGCAGGAAGCTCACCGCGCCCTTGGCGGCGGCCTTGAGCTCTTGGAACGGGGCGCCGGCATAGAGCCGGGAGAGGTAGGAGGACATCGCACCGACGGGGGGCGCGATGGACATTTCGTTGTCGTTGAGGATGACGATCAGCCGCTTGCCGAGGTGGCCGGCGTTGTTCATCGCCTCGTAGGCCATGCCCGCGCTCATCGCGCCGTCGCCGATCACCGCGATCGCGTCGCCGGCATCGCCGCCGAGGTCGCGGGCGGCGGCGAAGCCGAGCGCGGCGCTGATCGAGGTCGAGGAATGCGCCGCGCCGAATGGATCGTAGGGCGACTCGGAGCGCTTGCAGAAGCCGGACAGCCCGTCCTTCTGGCGCAGGGTGCGGATGCGGTCGCGGCGGCCGGTGAGGATCTTGTGCGGGTAGCTCTGGTGGCTGACGTCCCAGATCAGCTTGTCGCGCGGCGTCTCGAAGACCGCGTGCAGCGCCACGGTGAGCTCGATCACGCCGAGCCCGGCCCCGAGATGTCCGCCGGTCTCGCTCACCGCCGAGATGGTCTCGGCGCGCAGCTCGTGGGCCAGCTTGTGCAGCTCGCCATCCGACAGCCGCCGGAGATCGGCGGGCAGGTGGACCTTGTCGAGGGTCGGGGTCGGCGGGCGATCTGTCATATCGGTCATTTCCGGCGGGCGATAACGAACCGGGCGGCCTCCCGCAAGGTCGCGGCCTGTTCACCAAAGGGAGATAGGACGTTGCACGCCACTTCCACCAGCTCTTCTGCGCGACCCTTCGCCGCCGCCACGCCCTGGAGCGACACGAAGGTCGCCTTGCCCGCCGCCGCGTCCTTGTCGACGGCCTTGCCGACCTCGGCGGCGTCGCCGGTCGCGTCGAGCAGATCGTCGGCAATCTGGAAGGCGAGGCCGAGCGCCGCGCCGTAGCGGGCGAAGGGTGCGGGATCGGCCCCAGCGAGGTGCGCGCCGGCGGTCGCCGACCAGACGATCAGCGCCCCGGTCTTGTGCGACTGGATGCGCTCCACGTCGGCCAGCGTCATCGGGGCGACGGCGCTCTCGGCGGCGATGTCGAGCATCTGGCCCGCCACCATGCCGCGCGCCCCCGCGGCCTCGGCGAGACCGCGCGCCAGCGCTACCAGCCGCTCGGGCGGGGCGTCGCAGGCGAGCACCTCTTCGAAGGCCAGCGCCTGCAGGGCGTCGCCGACGAGAATCGCGGTGGCCTCGTCCCACGCCTTGTGCACGGTGGGGCGGCCGCGGCGGATGTCGTCGTCGTCCATCGCGGGCAGGTCGTCGTGGACGAGGCTGTAGGCGTGGACGCACTCGATGGCCGCCGCCGCGCCCAGCGCCGCCCCGGGCGCGAGGCCGCAGAGCCGCGCGCCCTCGAGCACGAGGAACGCCCGCAGGCCCTTGCCGCCCTCGAGCGCGTAGTCGCTCGCCGCCTCGAGCGGGCCGGACACGCCGCGCGGGCGCGCCGCCAGCCGGGCCGCCACCGCGTCGCGCGCCGCGGCAAGCGCGGCGTCGAAGTCAGCCGGCATCGAGCGGCGCGGTGCCCACCGGGTTGCCGTCGGCGTCGAGGGTCAGCCGCGCGACCTTCTCCTCGGCCTCCTTCAGCTTCGCCTCGCAGCGCGCCTTCAGCGCCGCGCCACGCTCGTAGAGCGAGATCGATTCCTCGAGCGGCACCTCGCCGTGCTCGAGCTTGCCGACGACGGCCTCGAGCTCCTTCATCGCCTCTTCGAAGCTCATCTCCTCGACGGGTCTGTCGCTGCTCATCGTCCGCGCTCCATCAAAACGTCCACATGCGCCCGGGCGCTGCGGCCGAGGGCGTCGAGATCGTATCCTCCCTCGAGCGCAGACACCACCTTGCCGCCGCAATGGGCGTCGGCGAGGTCGCAGAGCTGGTGGGTGATCCAGGCGAAGTCGTCCTCGACGAGTTGCAACCCGGCGAGCGGGTCGTCGGCGTGGGCGTCGAAGCCGGCGGAGACAATGATGAGCTCGGGGCGGAACGCGTCGACGCGGGGCAGCACCAGGCGCTCCATCGCGTCGCGAAATGCCGTGCCCGCCGCGCCCTCGTCGAGCGGCACGTTCACAATCGTGTCATGCGGCCCCGTCTCGTGGGCGAAGCCGGTGCCGGGGTAGAGCGGCATCTGGTGGGTCGAGCAGAACAGCGCGCGCGGCTCGTCCTCGAGCAGGTCCTGCGTGCCGTTGCCGTGGTGGACGTCGAAATCGACCACCGCGACCCGCTTCAGCCCGTGATGGTCGAGCGCCACCTTGGCCCCCACCGCCACCGAGCCGAACAGGCAGAACCCCATCGGCGTCTCGCGCTCGGCGTGGTGGCCGGGCGGGCGCACGGCGGCGAAGGCGTTGGCCACCTCGCCCGACAGCACCATGTCGACCGCCTTCACCACCGCGCCGGCGGCGCGGTAGGCGGCGGCGAGCGAGCCGGGCGACAGGTGCGTGTCGGCGTCGAGCGTGCGCCAGCCGCTGTCGGGCAGCGCCGACTTCAACGCGGAGAGATGGACGCGGGGATGGACGCGCAGCAGATCGTCGTCGGCCGCCATGGGCGCGGGAATGCGCACGAGGTCGAGCCCCTCGAGCGCGCCGAGCACCGCGTCGAGGCGCGCGACCTGCTCGGGATGGCCCGGAGGCGTGACGTGATCGAGACAGTCGGGGTGAGTGATAAGAGCCGTGGACATCCCCGCAAACAATGCCAAAGCTCGCGTTCGATCAAGGAGGATTCCCCCGATGCGTCTTCTGCCCGGCCTCTGCGCCGCCGCCCTGCTCGCCGGCCCGCTGGCGGCACAGGGCTTCACCGCCCCCGTCGTCTCCGACCTCGACGGCGATGGCGCGGCCGAGACCTTCACCCTGCTCGACAGCGGCGACGGCACCGCCGACCTGCGCATCGAGGCGGGGCGCAGCGTGATCCACGCCGAGAGCATCGCCTGGAAGGGCGGCATCGGGCAGGAGCCGGAGCTCGCGGTGCTGCCCAACGGGTCGGTGCAGGTGATCTCGATGAACGAGGCGATCGGGCGCAGCCGCTGGCGGCAGGCGCTGACCATCGCCCACCGCGACGGCGCCTACCGCGTCGCCGGGATCACCTACGGGTGGTACGACACGATCGACAACACCGGCGGCACCTGCGACTTCAACCTGCTCACCGGGCGCGGCATCATCGAGCGCGACGACGGCAGCCGCCGCGAGGTCGCCGCGCCGCTGCCCGCGCTGCCGGTCACCGAGTTCAGGGACGACACCTTCACCGTGCCCGAGGGCTGCTACTGAGCCCCGGTCGCAGCCTCAGTCGGGCGCGAGCATGTAGCCCGCGCCACGCACCGTCTGCAGGTAGCGGGGCTGCTTGGGATCGGCTTCGAGCTTGCGCCGCAGGCGGGTGATCTGGACGTCGACGGCGCGCTCCTGCGCCTGCCCGCCGGCACGGCCGAGCTCCTCTACGAGCATGTTGCGGCTCAGCGCCTCGCCGGGGCGGGCGGAGAAGATGCGCATCAGGTGGTTCTCGGTCGCGGTCAGCCGCACCAGCTCCTCGCCGCACCACATCTCGCCGCGCTCGATGTCGTAGCGGCAGGGGCCGAGCAGCAGCACCTTCGGCGTCACCGGGGCGGGCTCGGCGGCGGGGACGCGGCGCAGGATTGCGTTGATGCGCAGCAGCAGCTCCTTCGGCTCGAACGGCTTGGCGAGGTAGTCGTCGGCCCCGGCCTCGAGCCCGGCGATGCGGTCGGTGGTCTCGCCCTTGGCGGTGAGCAGCAGGATCGGCGTCTTGAGGCGGCCGCGCAGGTCGCGGCAGAGGCTGACGCCGTCTTCGCCGGGCATCATCACGTCGAGCACGATCAGATCGAATTCCAGCCCGTCGAGCAGCCGCCGCGCATGCGCGCCGTCGCGGGCGACGCTGACGAGGAAGCCGTTGCGCAACAGGAACTTCTGAAGCAATCCGCGTATGCGCTCGTCGTCGTCGACGATCAGGATATGCGCCTCGTCCATCCTGTCTGTCCTCCCTTTCGCGGCGTATCAGCCGCCTCCGTCCCTCAGGGTTTCGTAGCTGGGGCGGGTCTCTTCGTCCATCATCGCCTCGAGCACCTGCCGGAATCCGGCGACGGCGGCGGGGCCGGCGGAGCGGTAGGCGGCGCGCATACGGTCGCGCTGGGCGTCGGACAGGCGCTGCTCGAGCGTCCGTCCGGCCTCGGTGAGCCGCAGGTGGCGCTCGCGCCGGTCGCGCTGGCCGACGCGGCTCTCGACGAGCCCCTCCTCGACGAGCGTGCGCAGCACCCGGTTGAGCGATTGCTTGGTGACGCCGAGGATCGACAGCAGGTTGTTGACGGTGGTGCCGGGGCTGCGGTGGATGAAGTGCAGCGCGCGGTGGTGGGCGCGGCCGAGGCCGTAATCGGCGAGGATGCGGTCGGGGTCGGCGGTGAAGCCGCGATAGGCGAAGAACATCGCCTCGATCCCCTTGCGCAGCTGCTCGTCCGTCAGGAACAGCAGGTTCTCGCCTTCGCGCGCCGGGTCGTTGGTCGCCATCGTCCGTCCTCGCTCTCGCTCCGGGCAAGAATACGTCAGCCTTGTTGACATTCCAAGGGGCCACTGGTAGCGAGTCTGACAGCTTTACGCAACATCATGTCGCTGGGTGCCGGTGTTGTGTAACTTTTGACACTTCGGGAGGCCGGTATGGCGGGCGGATACGACGATCGCGACGGGAAAATCTGGATGGACGGGGCGCTGACCGACTGGCGCGCGGCCAACGTGCACATCCTGACCCATGCCATGCACTATGCCAGCTCGGTGTTTGAAGGCGAGCGCGCCTATGGCGGCAAGATCTTCAAGAGCCGCGAACATTCCGAGCGGCTGCGCTACTCGGCCCAGTGCCTCGACTTCGAAGTGCCCTACACCGTCGAAGAGCTGGAGGCCGCCAAGCAGGAGGTGCTCGCCGCCAACGGGCTGAGCGACGGCTACGTGCGCGCCGTGGCGTGGCGCGGGGCGGGCGAGGACATGGGCGTCGCCTCGCGGCGCAACCCGGTCTGCGTCGCCATCGCCGCCTGGGAATGGGGCGCCTATTACGGCGACGCCAAGATGAAGGGCGCCAAGCTCGATATCGCCAAGTGGAAGCGGCCCTCGCCCGAGACCGCGCCGAGCCACGCCAAGGCGGCCGGGCTCTACATGATCTGCACCATGTCCAAGCACGAGGCCGAGGCCAAGGGCTGCTCGGACGCGATGATGTTCGACTATCGCGGCTACATCGCCGAGGCGACGGGCGCGAACATCTTCTTCGTCAAGGACGGCGAGGTGCACACGCCCAAGCCCGACTGCTTCCTCAACGGCCTGACCCGGCAGACGGTGATCGGCCTGCTCGAGGACCGGCAGGTGAAGGTGAACGAGCGCCATATCATGCCCGAGGAGCTCGAGAGCTTCGAGCAATGCTGGCTGACCGGCACCGCCGCCGAGGTCACGCCCGTCGGGCAGATCGGCGACTACAGCTTCGAGGTCGGCGCGCTGGCGCGCGAGATGGTGACCTCTTACGAGGCGCTCGTGCGGGCCTGATCCTCTTCGCCCGGCAGCGGCGGCGCGCGCTGCCGCCGCGTGCGCAGGGAGGCGGACGCGCCCTGCACCTCGTGATTGAGGGCGATGATGCGGTCGAGGTGGCGCTCGATCATGTTCTGGCAGGCGTCGAGCTGCTCCACGATGGCCGTCAGCGCGGCGTCGGCGCGGGGCAGGCTGGCGCTCTCGATCCGGCACATCATCCGCACCGAACCGAGGCCGGTGGTGTGCCGCTTGAGGTCGAGCACGTTGCGGCCGAGCTGCGCCGCCTCGAGCTCCACCTGGCGCAGGTGCTCGACGCTGGCCTCGCGGCTGCTCGCCACGATGGCGGCGAGGGTCTTGCGCTCGGTGGCCGCGTCGACGCCGGTGCACGGCTCTTCCGCCTCGAAGCGCTCGAGCATCTCCTGCGCGAGCTTGGCCAGCGACGTCATGAACAGCCCGCCAACCGCGGCCTCGCGAATGCGGGCCGAGACGCTGTCCTGCTTGCCGACGAAGCGGCGGATCCAGCCGGCCATGTCGTCGGACATGGCGCTGTAGTTGATCGACATCGTGCTGATCGCGCCGCCCGCCGTGCCGAGCCGCGAGGCGATGAGGCGCATGTTGAGAGGGATCGTGCGGCTGGCATCGAAGGCGGCGAGCACGTCGCTGGCGGCCCGCTCCATCTGCGACAGCGCGCTGTTCATCGCGAAGAAGCCGGCGAGGCGGGGATCGGGCGGCCGCTGCAGCGCGTCGTCCCGCGCGCGCAGCTCGCGGCCCAGCGCGCCCGCCTGGAAGGCGGCGTAGTCGGGGATGCCTTCGGCGGCGATGCCGGCGAGCAGCTGGTCGCGCGAGGCCTCGGGCGTGGCGCCGTCGCGCTCCGCCGCACGCAGCGCTCGTAGAGCTGCTCCACCTTGCCGCGCAGCGAGCTCAGCGGCTTGAGCGGATCGAGACAAAGCCACCGGCGACCGGAACGACCACGCGAAGGCCCAGTAGAAGTGGCCGCTGCGGGTGATGTTCTGACGTAGGCGGCGAAGGGGCGGCCGCGCTCAGGATGTCCCACTGCAGGCGGAAACTGACCGCGCGGGCTGTCGGGGTGCGGAAGATGTTGTGCGGCTCGCCGATCAGTTCGTCGAAGCCGAAGCCGGATATCTCCGACAGGGCGGTGTTGCCGCCGCGGATGATCGCCCGCTCGTCGGTGCGGGAGAAGAATAGCGCCTCCACCGGAAAATCGGCCTCGACCGCGGTGGGGCGCTGCAATGTATCGATAGCGTCAGCCAAGAGGCCATCCTCGCGAATCTTTCCGCGAGAATGGCCGAAATGTCTTACCCGGCGGTGAACGCGTGTCGCGTCAGGTGAGCGAGCCGCGCAGGATACGCAGATACTCGCGGGTGCGCGCGGAGCCCTCGCTCTTGCGCATGCGGCGCTGCAGCGCGAGGCTGGCGCGGGCCGGGAGCTGGGCGCGCTGGACCTGCAGGAACTGGCGCAGTCGCAGCGCGTCGGTGCGGGCCTTCGGCTGGTCGATCAGATGACGTCCCATGCTATTCCTCCGTTGCCGATGCCTGGATTAGGACAGAACGCTCGGGCCCCGTCCAGTGTTTCACCCCACTTGCCGGCAATCCGCCCATTCCGTAAGGCTCTGCGCCGTGTTCACCGTCGCCGCCCTGTACAAATTCACGCCGTTTGCCGATCCCGCGGGCATTCGCGAGCCCCTGCGGGCCGCCTGCGCCGCCGCGGGCGTGCGCGGGACGTTGCTGCTCGCCCCCGAGGGGATCAACGGAACCATCGCCGGACGTGCCGAGGGAATCACCGCGGCGCTCGCCCATATCCGTGCCCTGCCCGGCTGCGCCGACCTGGAGCCCAAGGTGAGCCACGCCGCCGAAATGCCGTTCGGCAAGCTCAAGGTGCGCCTGAAGCGCGAGATCGTGACGATGGGCCGGCCGGATGTCGCGCCCCGCGAGGGGACGGGGCGCTACGTCGCTCCCGCCGAGTGGAACGCGCTGATCTCCGCGCCCGACGTGGCGGTGATCGACACGCGCAACGACTATGAAGTCGCCATCGGCAGCTTCGAGGGCGCCGAGGATCCGCGCACCGCCGCCTTCGGCGATTTCCCCGCCTGGTGGGAGCAGAACCGCGAGCGGTTCGCGGGCAAGCGGATCGCGATGTTCTGCACCGGCGGGATCCGGTGCGAGAAGTCGACGAACTACCTGATGTCGCAGGGCGTCGAGGAGGTGTTTCACCTCGAGGGCGGCATCCTGAAGTACCTCGAGGAGGTGCCCGAGGAGCGCAGCCTGTGGCACGGGTCGTGCTTCGTGTTCGACGGGCGGGTCTCGGTCGGGCACGGGCTGAGCGAGGGGCCGCACGTGCTGTGCCATGCCTGTCGGCGGCCGATCCTGCCGGAGGATCGCGCGCGGGCGGAGTACGAGGAGGGGGTGGCCTGCCACCATTGCGCCCATCAGACGAGCGACGCCGACAAGGCGCGGTTTCGCGAACGGCAGCGCCAGATCGCGCTGGCGCGGGCACGGGGCGAGCGGCACCTCGGCTAGCTGCGGGCGTCAGCCGACCTGCGCGCGCCAGATGTCGGCGTAGGCGGCCATGCGAGCGTCGCCGCCCCGCACCGCAGCGGGGGCGCGCTGGCCGTTCTTGCCGGGCGCGACGAGCATCGCCGCGCCGATGCTGGTCCCGGTCGCCGAGCCGCCGCCGCCGATCACCGGGCGGCCCGTCGCGGCGGCGAGCATCTGCTGGTAGAGCGGATTCCGCCCGAACGGCCCCTCGACGACGATGTCGCCCTCTGCGCCGATGAGGTCGAGGCAGGTGTTGGTCATCAGCGCGAGGTAGAACGACAGCGCCGCCAGCCGCTCGCCGGGGCGCAGGGCGCTTTCGTCCACCGACCAGCGCGCAGGGCGGCCGGGGAACGGGCCGGAGCCGGGCTCGACGCTGGGCAGCAGCATGATCCCGCGCGCGAGCACCGACGCGCCGTCGGCAGGGGTCGGCCGCCGCTCCTCGCCGGCGCGCACGATCTCGTACTCGCGCCCGCCCATGAACCGCGCCGAGCGGACCGGCGCGCCGTTGGCGGCGACGTTGATGAGCGTGTCGCGCTCCGGATCGAGCGCCACCTCGGCGCCGCCGACGGACATGCAGATCACCCACGTCCCGGTCGAGACGATGGTGAAGGGCGGCTCGCGGCGCAGCAGGTGGGGATAGAGCGACGCGTTGGAATCGTGAATGCCGCTGACGACGGGCGTGCGCTCGGAGAGTCCGGTGCGGGCGGCGAGCTCGGGGCGCAGGGTGCCGACGGTGTCGGAGGCGCGGGTGAGCGGCGGCAGCTTTCCCTCCAGCCCCAGCGCGGCGACGAGCGGCGAGGGCCGGCCGGCGAGCGGCTCCCAGAGGTCGGTGTGGCAGCCGAGCGAGGTAGCCTCGACGCTGTAGCCCCCGGTCAGCCGGCCCGACCAGAATTGCGGGTAGGTGACCACCTGCGCCACGCGCTCGCGCAGGCCGGGCTGGGTCTCGAACAGCCAGTGCAGCTGCGCGCCCACGTTGAGCCCCATCGGCAGGCGCGGCGAGCCGGTCAGGGCGAAGTCGGGGCGCAGGGCGTCGTAGGCCTCGGCGAGGTCGTCGGGGCCGGTGTGCTCGTAGTCGAGCATCGGCGCCGCGAGCCCGCTCTCGGCGTCGAGCAGCACCGCCGAGGCGCCGTGGGTGGTGACGCTGATCGCGCCGATCGGGTGCTCCCGGTTCAGCGCGGCGAGCGAGTCGAGGATGAAGTCCCAGAGGCCGTCGATGTCGAAATGCGGATAGGGCGGATCGGTCAGCACCACGTTGGGGCGGGTGCGCACGGCGACTTCGGCGAGCCGCTTGGGCGTGACCAGCGCGACCTTGGCGTTGGTCTTGCCGATGTCGATGACGGCGACGTGTCCTTCCCTCATGGCATGTGGAACATCGGCTGCAGGTCGACGACGACCGGCGCGCCGGACGCGTCGGTCTCCATCAGGTCGGCCATGTGCTGCCACCATTTCTGCATCACCTGGTGCTCGCCCAGCTCGCCCATCGCGTGGTCGTTGGTGCGCCAGAGCACGGCGAACAGGTGGTCGGTCTCCTCGTCGAGGTGGATCGAGTAGTCGCTCACCCCGGCCGACTTCAGCAGCTCCACCAGTTCGGGCCAGATCTCGTCGTGGCGCGACTTGTACTCCTCCGCCTTGCCCGGGTGGAGGTTCATGCGGAAGGCGTACTTTTGCATCACCGTGTCCTTGCGATGGTCCAGAGGCGGGGCAGCGCGATGACCCCGATGAGCAGCAGGCCGATGAAGATCGACATGACGATCCCCGGTACGTTGAGCAATCCGAGGCCGAAAGTCACGAGCCCCATGACGAACGCGGCGATGACGACGCCGGGGATCGAGCCCGAGCCGCCGAGGATGTTGACCCCGCCGAGCACCACCATCGTCACCACCTCGAGCTCCCAGCCGAAGCCGATGGAGGGGCGGGTCGAGCCGAGCCGGGCGGTCAGGCAGATGGCGGCGATCCCCGACATCAGGCCGGTCAGCAGGAACAGCACGAACTTGATCCGCCGCACCCGCAGCCCCGAGAACAGCGCGGCGGTCGGGTTGTTGCCGATGGCGAAGATCGCGCGGCCGAAGTTGGTGCGGTGCAGCACCACGTAGTAGGTCAGCGCGAACAGGGCGAAGAGCACCAGCTCGAACGACACGACCCAGAAGACGTAGCCCTGCCCGAAGTAGGAGAAGCTCGCCGGGTAGCCGCGGTAGGCCCCGTCGCCGAGGACGATGTAGGAGATGCCGCGGAACAGGCTCATGGTGCCGATGGTGACGACGATCGAGGGCAGCCCCAGCCGGGTCACCAGCGCGCCGTTGAACGCCCCGCAGGCCAGCCCCGTCGCCAGCCCGACGAAGACCAGCACCGGCGTGCCGGCCCCGAGCTGCACCGCCGCGCCCATCGCGGTCGAGGCGAGCGCGATGATCGAGGCGACGGAGAGGTCGATCTCGCCGGAGATGATCAGCAGCGCCATGGCGAAGGCGATCAGCGCCTTCTCGGTGAAGTTGAAGGTGGCGTCGCTGAGGTTCCAGGCGTTGAGGAAATAGGGCGAGGCGAAGCTGTTGGCGATGAAGATCGCCACCGCGACGAGGAACAGCAAGAGCTCCCAGCTCGTCGCCGCCCGCTGCAGACGCGAGTTGAGCCGGTCGGGGATGGTGGCGCGCTCGGCGAGGCTCATGAGGCGTGCTCCGCTGACTTGAGGATGACCCGGCCGCGGCTGCGGCTGGCGCGGGCGTTGAAGGCGACGGCGATGATGATCGCGCCGCCGGAGATGGCGAGCTGGTAGAACGGCGAGACGTTCACCACCGGCAGGGCGTTCTTGATGATGCCGAGGAACAGCGCCCCGAGCACGACACCGGTGACGGTGCCGGCGCCGCCGGCGATGGAGATGCCGCCGATCACGCAGGCGGCGACCACCTCGAGCTCGAAGCCGCTGGCGATGTCGACATAGGCGACCGCGTAGCGCGACACCCAGAGGTAGCCGGTCAGCCCCGCGAGGGTGCCCGACAGGGTGAAAGCCCAGAACTGCGTCCGCCCGACATTGAGCCCGGCATAGACCGCCGCGCCCGGGTTGCCGCCGACGGCGTAGAAGGCCCGCCCCAGCGGCGTGCGCACGATCAGCAGCGCGAACAGCGCCACCACCACCAGCGCGATCCAGCTCAGCACGGGCAGGCCGAGCAGCTCCGCCCGGGGCAGCGCCTTGAAGGCGTCCGACATCTCGTGGGAGTTGACCCACTGGCCGTCGGAAATGACGAAGATGATGCCGCGGTAGATCGTCATCGTGCCGAGCGTCACCACGATGGGCGGGATCGCCAGCGTCCAGACGAGCAGGCCGTTGACCGCCCCCATCAGCGCGCCCAGCGCCAGCGCCATGGCGATGATGACCGGCACCGGCAGGCCCGGCGCGGCGGCGTTGACCATGGCGCAGACCATCCCCGTGAGCGCGAGGTTGGCGGCGACGGAGAGGTCGATGCAGCGGGTCAGGATCACCGCCATCTGGCCCAGCGCCAGCAGGATCAGCGGCGAGGTGTCGTTGAACACCCGCGCGAGGTTGTCGGGCGCGACGAAGCCCGGGAAGCGCCACGCGATGAGCGCGAGCAGCAGCAGGATCGCCCCGGCGAGGATCGCCTCGCGGCTCTTCAGGAACGCCATGTTAGCCCCCCTCCCCTATGCCGGCGGCGTGGCGCACCAGCGTTTCCGGTGTCAGCGCCTCGCCCTCGAGCTCGGCCGCCATGCGCCCCTCGCGCATCACGATCACCCGGTCGGACATGCCGAGGATCTCGGGGATCTCCGAGCTCACCATGATCACCGCCAGCCCCTCGGCGGCGAGCTCGGCCATGAAGGCGTGGACGGCGGCCTTGGAGCCGATGTCGATGCCCTTGGTCGGCTCGTCGAGGATGATGACGCGCGGCTTGGTCGCCAGCCACTTGGCGATCACCACCTTCTGCTGGTTGCCGCCCGACAGCTCGGCCACGTCCTGATCCAGAGCGGCGGCCCGCAGCTCGAGGCGGTCGGTGTAGCGCCGCGTCAGGGCGAACTCCTCGGCCATGCGCAGGAAGCCGCGGCGCGAGGTCTCGCGGAGCGAGGGCAGCGTGACGTTCTGGAAGATCGGCAGCCCCCGCACCGCGCCCTGCAGGCCACGGTCTTCCGGAACGTAGACGATCCCGGCCTCGATGGCGTCGGCGGGCGTGCGGATGGCGTGGGGCGCGTCGTCGAGATGCACCGCGCCGCGCGACGGCCGGGTGACGCCGAACAGCGCCTGCATCAGCTCGGAACGGCCGGCGCCGACGAGGCCGTAGAAGCCGAGGATCTCGCCCCGGCGCAGGGTGAAGGAGATGTCGTCGAACTCGGTCGGGTGCGAATAGCCCTCGACGCGCAGCACCTCGGGGCCGGGCGCGGAGACGCGCTGCGGGAAGATCTGGTCGACGGAGCGGCCGACCATCAGGCGCACCAGTTCGGACTCGTCGACGTCGGCCATCGCGCCGTGGCCGACGAGCTCGCCGTCGCGGAAGACGGTGTAGCGGTCGGCGATGCGGAAGATCTCGTCGAACTTGTGGGAGATGAACAGGATCGCGCGGCCCTCGGCCTTGAGCCGCTCGACCAGCTCGTAGAGCTCCTCGATCTCCTTCTGGCTCAGCGCGGCGGTCGGCTCGTCCATGACCACGACGCGCGCCTCGACCGACAGCGCGCGGGCGATGGCGACGAGGTGGCGGTTGGCGATGCCGAGCTCCTTGAGCGGCAGCGCCGGGTCGAGCCGAGCGCCGATGCGCTCGAGCAGGGCGCGGGCGTCGCGCTGCATCCGGGCGGTGTCGATCAGCCCGAAGCGGCCGCGCGGGGCGTGGCCGAGGAAGATGTTCTCCGCCACCGACAGCTCGTCGAACAGCACCGTCTCCTGGTGGATCGCGGTGATCCCGGCGGTGGTGGCGTGCTGCGCGGTGGGGAAGTGGACGTCCTGCCCGTCGAGACGGATGCGGCCGCCGTCGGGCTGGTAGATGCCGGTGAGGATCTTGACGATGGTGGACTTGCCCGCGCCGTTCTCGCCGACCAGCGCGGTGACCTGGCCGGGGTAGAGATCAAGCCCCACCTCCGACAGCGCGCGCACGCCGGGGAAGGTCTTGGTGATCCCCTCCAGCGTCAGCACCGGCGCGCTCTCGCGCGTCGCGGCCTCGACTGCCTGCATGTTCATCGACACCCTCCCCGGTGTCGGCCCGGCGCGAACGAGGCGCGCCGGGCCGGTGGCTCGAAGGATCAGAAGATGTCCTTGAACTGGTCGATGTTGGAGGCGTCGTAGGTGAACGGCTCCGCCATTGCCGCCTCGTTGTTGTCGTCGAGGGTGGCGTTGCCGAGCCGGCCCATGCCGACCTCGGCCCCGGGCCCCGCCTCGGCGGCATCGGTGGCGAGGTTGTAGGCCAGCATCGTGGCGGCGTAGCCGAGGTCGATCGGGTTCCAGATCGCGAAGGACCTGGACGCGCCGCTCTCGATCGCGCCGGCCATTTCGGAAGGCAGGCCGAGGCCGGTCACGTTGACTTCGCCGACCTTGCCGGCGTCGACCACCGCCTGCGCGGCGGCGACGATGCCGACCGACGTGGGCGCGATGATCGCATCGAGGTCGGGGTAGGTCTGCATCAGGCCCTGTGCCTCGCGGTAGGACTTGTCGGCGAGATCGTCGCCGTAGACCGTGCCGACCACCTCGATGTCGGGATAGTCGCCCATCACCTTGTTCATCTCCTCGATCCAGATGTTCTGGTTGGTCGAGGTCGTGGTCGCCGACAGCAGCGCCACCTGGCCGCCCTCGGGCAGGTGATCGGCGGCGAGCTGGATGATCGTGCGCCCGATCAGCGGGTTCGAGGACGGGTTGAGGTGCATCTCGCGGCCCTCCGGCGCGACGCCGCTGTCCCAGGAGATCACGGTGATGCCGCGCTGCATGGCGCGCTGGAGCGCCGGGGCCACGGCGTCGGGGTCGTTGGCGGAGATGGCGATGGCGTCGACCTGCTGGGCGATCAGGCTGTTGATCACCTCGATCTGGCCTTCGGCGGTGGTGTCGGTGGGGCCGGTGTAGATGATCTCGACGTTGCCGAGCTCCTCGGCGGCCTGCTCGGCGCCCTCGGCGGCGGCCTCGAAGAAGCCGATGCCCAGCGCCTTGACGACCAGCGCGATGCGGACGTCGTCCTGTGCCAGCGCGGCGTTGCCCGCGAAAAGCGCGGCGGCGGCGGTGAGGGTGGTGAAAGTGCGTCTCTTGATGCTCATGTTAATCCTCCCTTGAGCAATATCCCACTTCCGGGCCTCAGGCCCGGCCTTGCTGGCCTGCGGCGGTGGGATGCGCCACGATCAGCTTGATTTCCGCCGCCTCGAGCATCGCCGCGGCGCGGTCGGAAACGTTGTCGTCGGTGATGACCGTGCCGATCCGTTCCAGCGGGCACAGGATCAGGCTCGAACGGTTCTCGAACTTGGTGCTGTCGATCAGCACGATGAGCTCGTCCGCCTGCCCGATCAGCTTCTCCTCGGCCTGGATCAGCAGCGGATCGGTCTCCATCAGCCCCAGCGGCCCCAGCCCCTGCGCGCCCATGAACATTTTCCGGGCGTAGAAATTGCGGGTGATGTCGCCGTCGAACGGGCTCAGGATGATGTTCTGCTCCCGGTAGATCGCGCCGCCGGGGAGCATCACGGTGTTCTTGGAGTGCTTCAGCAGGTGCTCGGCGATGGGAAACGAATTCGTCATCACCTGAAGCCGCCGCGTCGCGAGCGGGTGGACCATCTGGAAGGTGGTGGTGCCGCCGTTGATGATGATCGGCTCGCCCTCGTCGCACAGCGCCACGGCCTCCCGGGCGATGGCCTGCTTCTGGGCGGTGTTGATCGACTGGTTCACCGCGAACGGCCGCCCCGCGAGGCCGGGGAAGGCCGGCGGGCTGAGCGACTCGGCGCCACCGCGCACCCGGCGCAGGCGTTTCTGGACGTGCAGCTCGGCGATGTCGCGCCGCACCGTCGCTTCGGACGACCCGGTCATCGCGACCAGCTCGGCGACCGTGGCGACCGGACGATCCTGCACAGCGGACAGAATGACCCTGTGGCGTTCCTTCTCGTGCATCGTCGTCCTCCCTGCCCCTCAGCCTGCGTCGGCGCGCCGCAGCCTGTCAATCATTTTCGATCATCTTCAATCATGCTGCAGCTGCAAAACGGCGCAACGTGAGCGAAGATGATTGACTTCTGAGCGAATTCGCTCGAACGTGAGCGCGATTACGAGGCGGGCCGTCCGCCCCAGCCGACCGGAGGAGACCCCCGCCATGACCGCCGACAGCCGCCTGCAGAGCCTCTGGGACGACAGCGAGGCCCGCGCCATGAGCGAGCCGGAGAAGCTGCTCTACCGCTCCAACCTGCTCGGCTCGGACAAGCGAATCACCAACTACGGCGGCGGCAACACCTCGGCCAAGGCGCAGGAGACGGACCCGCTGACGGGCGAGAGCGTCGAGGTGCTCTGGGTCAAGGGCTCGGGCGGCGACGTCGGCTCGATCAAGATGGACGGCTTCGCGACGCTCTACATGGACAAGCTGCGCGCGCTGAAGGGCGTCTACCGCGGGCCGGAGCACGAGGACGAGATGGTCGGCTACCTGCCGCACTGCACCTTCGGCCTCAATCCCCGGGCCGCATCGATCGACACGCCGCTCCACGCCTACGTGCCGCGCCGCCACGTCGACCACATGCACCCCGACGCGATCATCGCCATCGCGGCCGCCGAAAATTCGCGCGAGCTGACCCAGCGGATCTTCGGCGACGAGATCGGCTGGCTGCCCTGGAAGCGGCCGGGCTTCGAACTGGGCCTGTGGCTCGAGGAATTCTGCGAGAAGAACCCCGACGCCAAGGGCGTCGTGCTCGAATCGCACGGCCTCTTCACCTGGGACGACGACGCCAAGGCCTGTTACGAGCTGACCCTCGAGACGATCAACAAGGCCAGCGACTGGTTCGCCGCGCAGGCCGAGGGCAAGCCCGCCTTCGGCGGCGCGCGCCACGAGAGCCTGCCCGCCGACAAGCGCCGCGAGGTCGCCGCCGCGCTGATGCCGGCGATCCGCGGGATGGTCTCGGGCAACCAGCACATGGTCGGCCATTTCGACGATCAGGACGCGGTGCTCGAGTTCGTCAACTCCAACGACATGGAGCCGCTCGCCGCCCTCGGCACCTCCTGCCCCGACCACTTCCTGCGCACCAAGATCCGCCCGCTGGTGGTCGACTTCGACCCGGCCCGGCCCGACATCGACGCGGTGGTGGAGAGCCTGAAGCCGTCGGTGGAAGCCTACCGGGCCGACTACGCCGCCTACTACGAGCGCTGCAAACATGCCGACTCGCCCGCGATGCGCGACCCCAACGCGGTGGTCTACCTCGTGCCCGGCGTCGGCATGATCACCTTCGCCAAGGACAAGGCGACGGCGCGGATCTCGGGCGAGTTCTACGTCAACGCGATCAACGTGATGCGCGGCGCGTCCGCCGTCAGCACCTACCAGGGGCTTCCCGAGCAGGAGGCGTTCGACATCGAGTACTGGCTGCTCGAGGAGGCCAAGCTGCAGCGCATGCCCAAGCCGAAGTCGCTCGCCGGGCGCGTCGCGCTGGTCACCGGCGGCGCGGGCGGCATCGGCTCGGCCACGGCCGCGCGGCTGCTGTCGGAGGGCGCCTGCGTGATGCTGGCCGACATCGACGAGGCCGCGCTGGCCGACACCGAGGCGCAGCTCGCCGGGCGGTTCGGGCGCGACGCCGTGCGCTCGGTGACGATGAACGTCACCGACGAGGCCGCCGTCGCCGCCGCCCATGCCGACGCCGCCGTCGCCTTCGGCGGGCTCGACATCCTCGTCAGCAACGCCGGCATCGCCTCCTCGGCACCCATCGAGGAGACCACGCTGGAGCTGTGGAACAAGAACATGGCGATCCTCTCGACGGGCTACTTCCTCGTCAGCCGCGAAGCCTTCAAGCTGATGCAGCGGCAGGGTCTGGGCGGCTCCGTCGTCTTCGTCGCCTCCAAGAACGGCCTCGCCGCCTCGCCCAACGCCTCGGCCTACTGCACCGCCAAGGCCAGCGAGATCCACCTCGCCCGCTGCCTCGCGCTCGAGGGCGCGGGCGCGGGCATCCGGGTCAACACGGTCAATCCCGACGCGGTGCTCAAGGGCAGCAAGATCTGGTCGGGCGAGTGGCTCGACCAGCGCGCCAGCACCTACGAGACCGACAAGGAGGGGCTGGAGGAGATGTACCGCAACCGCTCGCTGCTGAAGCGCTCGGTCCTGCCCGAGGACATCGCCGAGGCCGCCTACTTCCTGGCCTCCGACCTGTCGGCCAAATCGACCGGCAACATCATCAACGTGGACGCGGGCAACAAGGAAGCGTTCACGCGCTGACCTTTCCGGGGGAGGAGACCGACATGATCAAGGCAAGCCTGATCGAGGACGACAACGAACGCCGCGCCGCCGATCTCGCGGTCGATTACGATTCGCTGGGGGAGCGGCTCGACCGGCGCGGCATCGACATCGACAAGGTGAAGGACAGGGTCGCGGCCTACGGCGTCGCGATCCCGTCCTGGGGCGTCGGAACCGGCGGCACCCGCTTCGCCCGCTTCCCCGGGCGCGGCGAGCCCGCGAACGTCTTCGACAAGCTCGACGATTGCGGCGTCATCCACCGCCTGACGGGCGCGACGCCCAATGTCTCGCTCCACATCCCCTGGGACAAGGCCGACCCGGCCGAGCTGCGCGCCAAGGCGGAAGAGCACGGTCTCGGCTTCGACGCGATGAACTCCAACACCTTCCAGGACAGCCCCGGCCAGGCGCTGTCCTACAAGTTCGGCTCGCTCTCCCACGCCGATCCGGCGGTGCGCCGGCAGGCAGTGGAGCACAACCTCGAATGCATCGAGATCGGCCGCGCCATCGGCTCGACGGCGCTGACCGTCTGGGTCGGCGACGGGTCCAACTTCCCCGGCCAGGTCGACTTCACCCGCCAGTTCGACCGCTACCTCGAGGCGATGAGCGCGGTCTATGCCGGCCTGCCCGACGACTGGCGGCTCTTCACCGAGCACAAGATGTACGAGCCGGCCTTCTACTCGACGGTGGTGCAGGACTGGGGCACCAACCTGATGATCGCCCAGCATCTCGGCGAGCGCGCCTTCTGCCTCGTCGATCTCGGCCACCACGCGCCCAACGTGAACATCGAGATGATCGTCGCCCGGCTGATTCACGCCAAGAAGCTCGGCGGCTTCCACTTCAACGATTCCAAGTACGGCGACGACGACCTCGACACCGCCGCCATCGATCCCTACCGCCTCTTCCTCGTCTTCAACGAACTCGTCGCCGCCGAGGGCAAGCCGGGCTTCGACCCGGCGCACATGCTGGACCAGAGCCACAACGTCACCGACCCGATCGAGAGCCTGATGGTCTCGGCGATGGAGGTGCAGCGGGCCTACGCGCAGGCGCTCTTGGTCGACCGCGCCGCGCTCGAGGGGGCGCAGGAGGCCAACGACGCGCTGATGGCGACGGCCGAGCTCAAGCGGGCCTTCCGCACCGACGTCGAGCCGATCCTCGCGAAGGCGCGCTCCGACAAGGGCGCCGCCATCGATCCCGTCGCCGCCTTCCGCGCCTCCGGCTACCGCGACCGCGTCGCCGCCGAGCGGCCCGAAGCCAGCGGCGCGGGCGGCGGCATCGTCTGAGCGCGCCCGCTTTCTCTGTCCTGGAAATATCCCGGGGGTCCGGGGGCCGGCCCCCGGTCCGTCAGTAGGTCGCGGGCGGATCGCTGGCCGGGAAGCTCTCGTCGACCTGCTCGTCGACCCGGTCCCACTCGCGCGGCGGGTCGCGCATCTCCTTGGGACCGGCGTCGCGGACGAAGTTGCCGTCGCCCGCATCGCGCGGACGCGCGCTCATGCGCGAGAGCGCCCAGCCTGCGGTGGCGGCCGCGGCGAGGCCGAGTATCGTTCGGGTACTGGGCATGACGGGGTGCTCCTTGTCGCTGTGCTGACAGGCAAACGCCGCGCTCCCCCCGCCGGTTCAGCGCTCGTTGTAGCCCTTGCCGGCGAGGATCAGCGGCCGGGCCTTCTCGACCCGCCGCGCCCGCGTCGCCGCCTGCTTGGCGCCGGCGAAATGGAGCATCCAGCCGCGCCGCCGGCCCGGGGTGAGGGCATCGAACGCCTCGCGCAGGTCCGGATCGTCCTCGAGCGCCTCCGTCAGCTCTCCGGGCGGCTCGAGGTCGTCCGCATCGAACGTCACCTTGGCCCCCGCCGCTTCCAGCGCGATCGCCTCGGCGGCATAGGCGCGGATCGTGTCGGCCCGGGCCTCGATCTGCGCGACGCTGGTGAAGCGCATCGTGCGCATCGAGCGGGAATTGGCCCCCGGCGCGGCGAGGACGCCCTCGCTGTCCGTCAGCAGCGCGCCCTTGAAGAAGGCGAGGGCGCAATTTTCCTTCATCGACCAGACGGCGCAGATGTTGCCGCCGCCGCCGGTGTAGCAGGGGCCGTTCCACTTGAAGGCCTCGCCGAGTCCGGTGGTCTTCAGGACCTCGCGCAGCTTGAGCAGCTCGGCCCGCCACGGCCGGTCCTTGGCGTACCACTCGTCAACCTTGTTCGTCATCGTCAGCGTCCTCCCGTCTCCGTCATACCGGGGGCGGGAAACGAAAACAGCCCCGCCGGCGGGCGGGGCTGTCGATGGCGCTGGGTGAGCCTCAGCGCTTGACCCAGGTGCCGCCGTTGCGGCTGCTCTCGATGCAGGCCTCGATGAACCACATGCCCTCGAGCCCGGCGTCGATCCCGGGCAGCAGGGCGCCGTCGCCCTTGCCCCGGATGAGGTCGGCGGCATCGGTGTAGACGTTGGCGAACCCCTCAAGGTAGCCTTCCGGATGGCCCGGCGGGACACGGGTCCAGTCGCCGGCGCCGCCGCCAAGGCCTGCGCCGCCCCGGGTGATGATCTGGCGCGGCTCGCCGAAGCGGGTGAAGGTCAGGTAGTTCGGGTTCTCCTGATCCCACTCGATACCGCCCTTGTCGCCGAAGACGCCGAGGGTCAGGCCGTTTTCCTTGCCCACCGCGACCTGGCTCGCCCAGAGCATCCCCTTCGCGCCGCCCTTCATGCGCAGCAGGATGTGGGCATTGTCGTCGACCGCGCGGCCCGGCACGAAGCTCTCGAGGTCGGCCAGCAGGGCCTCGGGCTCGAGCCCGGTGACGAAGGTGGCGAGGTTGAGCGCATGGGTGCCGATGTCGCCGATGGCGCCGCCGCCACCCGCGCGCTTGGGATCGGTGCGCCAGGCGGCCTGCTTGTTGTCCTCCTCGGGGGCCTCGGCCAGCCAGTCCTGCGCGTAGCGGGCCTGGATCACGCGGATCGTGCCGAGGTCGCCGCGCTCGATCATCTGGCGGGCCTGACGGATCAGCGGATAGCCAGTGTAGTTGTGGGTCAGCACGAACTTTGCCGACGACGCCTCGACGGCGGCGCGAACGCGCTCGGCCTCTTCCATCGACACGGTCAGCGGCTTGTCGCAGATCACGTGGATGCCGGCCTCGAGGAAGGCGATCGCCGGGTCGGCGTGCATGTGGTTGGGCGTGACGATGGACACCGCCTCGATGCCGTCCTCGCGGGCGGCCTCGGCCTTGGCCATCTCGCGGAAGTCGGCGTAGGAGCGGTCGGGCGCGATGCCGAGCTCCTTCGCCGAGGCGGCGGCCTTCTCGGCGGTCGAGGACAGCGCCCCCGCCACCAGTTCGAAACGGTCGTCGATGCGGCTGGCGATGCGGTGCACGGCGCCGATGAAGGCCCCCTGCCCGCCGCCGACCATGCCAAGTCTGACGCGATGGCTCATAGTCCCAGCATTCCCTTGATCTGGTTGATGTCACGTTCGCCGCCGGCGAAGTCGTCGAAGGCCCGCGCGGGCGCCTCGATGAGGTGGGCGGCGATGAAGGGCGCGCCCTCGGCGGCGCCCTGCTCTGCGGATTTCACGCAGCATTCCCATTCGAGCACGGCCCAGCTGTCGTAGCCGTACTGGGTGAGCTTGGAGAAGATCGCGTTGAAGTCGACCTGCCCGTCGCCCAGCGAGCGGAACCGTCCGGCGCGCTGCGCCCAGCCCTGGAAGCCCGAGTAGACGCCTTGCCGGCCATCCGGGTTGAACTCGGCGTCTTTCACGTGAAACGCGTTGATGCGGTCGTGATAGAGGTCGATGAAGGCGACGTAGTCGAGCTGTTGCAGCACGAAGTGGCTCGGGTCGTAGTTGATCATCGCCGCCGGGTGCTCGCCGACCTTGTCGAGGAACATCTCCCACGTCGCACCGTCGAAGAGGTCTTCGCCGGGGTGCAGCTCGAAGCCGATATCCTGGCCGTGCTCCTGGTAGTGGTCGAAGATCGGCTTCCAGCGGCGGGCGAGCTCGTCGAACGCCTCGTCGACCAGCCCCTCGGGGCGCTGCGGCCACGGGTAGAGGTAGGGCCAGGCCAGCGCGCCGGAGAAACTGACGGTGTGGCTGAGGCCGAGGCGCTTGGAGGCGATGGCGGCCTTCTTCACCTGGTCGACGGCCCATTCCTGCCGCGCCTTCGGATTGCCGTGGAAGCTGGCCGGGGCGAAGGCGTCGAAGGCAGTGTCGTAGGCCGGGTTCACCGCCACGAGCTGGCCCTGCAAGTGGGTCGACAGCTCGGTGATCTCGACACCGGCCTCGGCGCAGATCCCCTTCACCTCGTCGGCGTAGTCCTGGCTTTCGGCGGCCTTGTCGAGGTCGAACAGGCGCGGGTCGAAGGTCGGGATCTGGACCCCCTTGTAGCCGAGGCCGGCCGCCCATTCAGCGATGGACTTCAACGAGTTGTAGGGTGCCTCGTCGCCCGCGAACTGGGCGAGAAAGAGCGCCGGGCCCTTGATCTGCGATGGCATGCACATTCCTCCGTGACAGCTACTGAAAACGTTTCCGGGATACCCTCGCCTCAGCGGGTCGGGATGTCGAGTCCCTGGAGCGGGGGCTTGGCGGGGTGCAGGATCGCCTGCATCGCGGCGCGGGCGAGGAAGTCGCCGGCCTCCCAGACCTTCTCCTCGATGGCGATCATCTGCGGGCGGAACAGGGTCAGGATCGGCAGGCTTTCCTTGCCACAGACATCCATGTCCTCGCCCAGCCGCAGGCCCTCCGCCTCGAGTGCGGCGACGGCGGCCATCGCGCCGGAGGCCGACGAGGAGACGATCCCGTCGGTGTCGCGGTTGGCGCGGACGTGGGCGGTGATGACGTCGATGATCTGCTCGTGCGGGCTGTTGGTCGAGGCTTCCTCGATCACCGTCAGCTGCGCCCCGACCTCTTCGGCGGCGGCCGTCGCGCCGGCGATCATGTGCTGCGCGTAGGCTTGGTCGAGCGGCGGGGCGAGCAGCGTGATGTGACGCCGGCCGCGCGCGATGAGGCGCTCGGCCGCGAGCCTGCCGTAGGCCTCGTTGTCGAAGTCGAAGTACGCGTGGCGGTCGCACCAGACGGTGCGGCCGTGGGTGGCGAAGGGGAAGCCCTGCTCGAGCAGGTAGGCGACGCGCGGGTCCTCGGGCTGGGTCTGGTTGAGGATCACCGCGTCGGCGAGGCGATTCGCCACGATGTAGCGCACCGGCTTCATCGGGTCTTCGTCGGGGAAGTAGGGGGTGACATTGAGGTGGAACTGGCTGCCCCGCAGCCCGCCGGCGATCGACGAGATCATCCGCGCGGTGTGGTTCATGATCTCGTGCTCGGTGGAGATCACGAGGCTGATGACCTGCGTGCGCCCGGTGCGCAGCCGCAGGCCGGCGCGGTTGGGCACGTACCCGATTCGGTCGGCGATCTCGCGTACCAGCTTCTTGGTGCGCACGCCGATGTCGGGGGCATCGTTGAGGGCGCGGCTGACGGTCGGGACGGCGAGGCCGCTGAGTTCGGCAATCGTCTTCAGCGTCGGTTTGACCGGCGCGCCTGCAGCCTCGTCGTCGGATAATTTGTCGCTCAAACCCTCAACATGCGCGACCTGCGCCGAGCACGCCTCCTCCCTCGCGACCCCTGCCTCGCCCGCGTTTCGCAGCACTTTCTTCAGGGATCAGAAAATATGTTGTCAGGTATTTCTAAATCGTTATAGCCTCGCCGACAACGATTTAGAACCAGGGAGGAGAAAATCGTGAAACTCACCACTCAGCTGCTTGCCGCAACGGCAATCATCGGTGCTGCGGGGACGGCCCAGGCCGTCGAGATGGAGGTCATGCACTGGTGGACCTCGGGTGGCGAAGCCGCCGCCGTCGGCAAGTTCGCCGAGGCCCTCAACGAGCGCACCGAGCACACCTGGATTGACGGCGCCATCGCCGGCGGCGGCGACACCGCGCGCCCGGTCATGGTCAGCCGCATCATCGGTGGCGACCCGCCGGCGGCGTTCCAGTTCAACCACGGCCGCCAGGCGGAAGAGCTGATCGAGGCCGGCCTGATGCTCGACCTCACCGACGTGGCCGAGGCCGAGGGCTGGAAGGACATCGTGAACCCCTCCTCGCTGCTCGACGCCTGCACCTACGAGGGCCGCATCTACTGCGCTCCCGTGAACATCCACTCCTGGCAGTGGATGTGGCTGTCGAACGACGCCTACGAGCAGGCCGGCGTCGAGGTTCCGACCAACTGGTCCGAGTTCATGGAGACCGCACCGGCGCTGCGCGAAGCGGGCATCGTTCCGCTGGCGATGGGCGGCCAGTCCTGGCAGCAGAGCGGCGCCTTCGGTGTGATGGCGATCGCGCTGGCCGGCGAGGAAGCCTGGCTCGCGGTGAACCGCGACAAGGACGCCGACGTGGTCATGGGCCCCGAGTACACCCGCGTCTTCGAAGCCTTCGGCGCGGCGCGCGAGCTGGCCGAGGGGCTGGACGTGCAGGACTGGAACCAGGCCACCAACGCGGTGATCGAAGACACCGCCGGTGCGCAGATCATGGGTGACTGGGCGCAGGGCGAGTTCGCCGTCGCCGGCGAGGTCGCGGGCGAGGACTATTCCTGCCTGGCCGGTCTCGGCGAGACGGGCGTGCTCTCCACCGGTGGCGACGCCTTCTACTTCCCTGTCACCGGCGATCCCGAGGTCGAGGCCGCGCAGAAGGAGCTGGCGGCGCTGCTGCTGTCCCCCGAAGTGCAGGTGGCCTTCAACTCGGCCAAGGGCTCGCTGCCGATCCGCGGCGATGTCGACCTGACCTCGGTCAACGAGTGCACCGAGGTCGGCCTGCAGCTCCTGGCCGACGGCAAGACCCTGCCGGACGGCAACATGCTGCTGTCGCCCGACACCACGACCCAGACCAACGACCTGATGACCGAGTTCTGGAACACGCCGTCCATGACCCCGGCCGAAGTCCAGGAGCGTTACGCCGAGATCATCCGCAACGCGGACTGATCGACCCGGCACGACCGGGATGGGCCCTCCGCGGGCCCATCCCGAGCCGTAACCGAAACAACGACTATTCCGGGAGACACCGATGGCCGTAGCCGAAGAGGCAGGGCACGCGCGGCGCTCGTCGCCGAGGGCGGACAGGAAGCCGTTCCGCCTGTTCCACAACCTGATGCCCAAGATCGCGCTGATCCCGATGATCGCCACCGCGCTCGTGGTGTTCCTGGGCGGAACGCTCTGGACCGTGGTCTATTCCTTCACATCCTCGGGCCTCCTGCCCCGGCGCAACTGGGTCGGGCTGGATCAGTACGAGCGGCTCTGGTCGTCGGCCAAGTGGATCGTCTCGATCCAGAACCTCGCGCTCTACGGCATCTTCAGCCTCGTCTTCACCCTGGTCATCGGCTTCACCCTCGCGGCGCTGCTCGACCGCAAGATCCGGTTCGAGGACACGTTCCGCACGATCTTCCTCTATCCCTTCGCCCTGTCCTTCATCGTCACCGGCCTCGTCTGGCAGTGGATCCTGAACCCCGATTTCGGCGTGCAGGGCGTGGTGCGCAGCATGGGCTGGGAGAGCTTCACCTTCAATCCGCTCAACGATCCCGACATCGTCATGTTCGGCCTGCTCATCGCCGGTCTGTGGCAGGGCACGGGGCTCATCATGTGCATCATGCTCGCCGGCCTGCGCGGCATCGACGAGGACATTTGGAAGGCCAGCCGCGTCGACGGCATCCCGACGTGGAAGACCTACGTGCGGATCATCATCCCGATGATGCGGCCCGTCTTCGTCACCGCCGTCGTGCTGATCGCCTCGGGCATCATCAAGCTCTACGACCTCGTCGTCGCCCAGACCTCGGGCGGGCCGGGCATCAGCTCCGAAGTGCCGGCCAAGTACGTCATGCAGACGATGTTCGGCGGCCAGAACCTCGGCCAGGGCTTCGCCGCCTCCACCATGATGCTGCTGAGCGTCGTCATCATCCTGGTCCCCTGGGCCTACCTCGAATTCGGGAGACGCAAGCGTGGCTAACCCAGCAACCCTCGCGAGCACCTTCGCCGCGAAACAGCCCGTCCACGACCGGCTCGACGACGGCCCCCACGGGCCCCGCCCCAAGCGCAGCTTCAGCCGGGCCAACATCTTCCTCTACGGCACGCTGGCGCTGGTCTCGATCTACTACCTGCTGCCGCTCTACGTGATGCTCGTGACCTCGGTGAAAGGCATGCCCGAGATCCGCATGGGCAACGTCTTCGCGCCGCCGATGGAGGTGACGTTCGAGCCCTGGGTCAAGGCCTGGGCCGAGGCCTGCACCGGCGTGAACTGCGACGGCCTGAGCCGCGGCTTCTGGAACTCGGTGCGCATCCTGATCCCGTCGGTGCTGCTGTCGATCACCATCGCGCTGATCTCGGGCTACGCGCTGTCGAAGTGGAAGTTCAAAGGCAGCGAGACCTTCTTCACCATCCTCATCATCGGGGCCTTCATCCCCTACCAGGTGATGCTCTACCCGATCGTGATCATGCTGCGCGACACCGGCGGCTTCCTCACCGATATCTGGCAGGCCACCTGCGGCGTCTTCACCAGCGCCGAGGGCAGCTGCCGGGGCCGCATCCAGCTCTTCGGCTCGCTGTCCGGCCTCGTGATCGTGCACTCGATCTTCGGGATGCCGATCCTCGTGCTGCTGTTCCGCAACTACTTCGCCTCGATTCCCGACGAGCTGTTCAAGGCGGCGCGGGTCGACGGCGCGGGCTTCTGGGGCATCCTGTTCCGGATCATGCTGCCGATGTCGATGCCGATCCTCGTCGTGGCGATGATCTTGCAGGTCACCGGCATCTGGAACGACTTCCTCTTCGGCGTCGTCTACACGCGGGCCGAGCAGTACCCGATGACCGTCCAGCTCAACAACATCGTCAACTCGGTGCAGGGCGTGAAGGAATACAACGTCAACATGGCCGCGACGCTGCTGACCGGCCTCGTCCCCCTCACCATCTACTTCTTCTCCGGCAAGCTGTTCGTCCGCGGCATCGCGGCCGGCGCTGTGAAAGGTTGAACCCATGAACGAGATGACCAAGGTCGATGCCGGCCACTCCGTCGAAATCCGCCACCTCGACCTCCAGTTCGGCGCCGTCGAAGTGCTCAAGGACCTCAACCTCGACATCCACGAGGGCGAGTTCCTGGTCCTTCTCGGCTCGTCGGGCTGCGGCAAGTCCACCCTGCTGAACTGCATCGCCGGCCTGCTCGAGGTCACCGCCGGGCAGATCATCATCAAGGGCAAGAACGTCACCTGGGCCGAGCCGTCGGAGCGCGGCATCGGCATGGTGTTCCAGTCCTACGCGCTCTATCCGCAGATGACGGTGAAGGGGAACCTGAGCTTCGGGCTCAAGAACGCCCGGGTGCCGAAGGCGGAGATCGAGAAGCGCGTCGCCCGCGCCGCCGAGATCCTGCAGATCGAGCCCCTGCTCGACCGCAAGCCCGGCGCCCTCTCGGGGGGCCAGCGCCAGCGCGTCGCCATCGGCCGGGCGCTGGTGCGCGACGTCGACGTGTTCCTGTTCGACGAGCCTCTCTCCAACCTCGACGCCAAGCTGCGCGCCGAGCTGCGGGTCGAGCTCAAGCGGCTGCACAACCAGCTCGAGAACACGATGATCTACGTCACCCACGACCAGGTCGAGGCGATGACGCTCGCCGACCGGATCGCGATCATGCGCGGCGGCAAGATCATGCAGCTTGGCAGCCCCGACGAGATCTACAACCGCCCCCAGAACCGCTACGTCGCCGACTTCATCGGCTCGCCGTCGATGAACTTCATCGATGGCCGGCTCGAGGGCGGGGTCTTCACCTCCGGCGAGCTGCGGCTGCCGATGGAGGGCTACGAGTACGCCGCGCCGCAGGTGTCGGACGGCCCGGCCACCATCGGTATCCGCCCCGAGCACGTGGTGACCGGCGAACTCGCCGCCTCCGCGCCGGTGCAGACCGAGGTGCTGGTCGAGCTGGTCGAGCCGATGGGCTCGGACACGCTGGTCTACACCGAGCTCGCGGGCGAGCGGTTCCGCATCCGCATGGACGGGCAGGCCGTGGTCCACGCCGGCGACCGGCTGCCGATCGGCCTGGTGCCGGCGAAGGCGTCGATGTTCGACAAGTCCAGTGAGGTCCGTCTTTGACATCCCGACATATCCCGGGCGCCCTCGACCTCGTGGGCGCCTGGACCCTCACGGACGCCGCCGGCGACTACAGCTGTGCGGCCACCCTACCTGGTGACGCGATCTCGGCCCTGCACGACGCGGGGCTGATCCCCGACCCGTACTGGGGCCGCAACGAGTACGATTTGCGCTGGATCGCCGAGCGCGACTGGACCCTGCGCCGCACCGTGACGCTCGACGACTCGGCCATGGCGCTGGTGCTCGAGGGACTCGACACGGTCGCGACGGTTCGCTGGAACGGCGAGGTGGTGCTGGAGGGTCAGAACAGCTTCCGCACCTACCGGGTGGACCTGTCGGACGTCGCGCGGGCGGGCGAGAACGAGGTGGAGATCGCCTTCCCCTCCAATGTCCGCGCCGCCGCCGAGCGGCAGGCGGCTCAGCCGTTCTACATCCCCTACCAGGCGAGCAACTCGCCGATCCCGCACGGCAACATGCTGCGCAAGGTGCAGTGCGATTTCGGCTGGGACTGGAACATCGCTCTCGCCCCCTTCGGCGTGAACGGCGCGCTGCGGCTCGAGCCGCTGGCCGGCCCGCGCATCGCGCGGCTCGACGTGCGCCAGGACCACGACGCCGACGGCGTGACGGTCTCCGTCACCGCCCTTGTCGAGGGCGCGGACGGTGCGACGCTCAGCGCCGACTTCGCGGGGCAGAGCCTCGAGACCGTCTGCGAGGACGGTCGCGCGGCCTTTTGCTTCACCGTCGAGACGCCCGAACTCTGGTGGCCAGCCGGGCAAGGCGGACAGCCCCTGCACGACCTCGTCGTGCGGGTCGGCGACGTATCCGAGGCCCGCCGCATCGGGCTGCGCAAGGTCGAGCTGCTGACCGACCCGGACGAGGCGGGCAGCCGCTTCGCCTTCCGGGTGAACGGACGCGAGGTGTTCATGAAGGGGGCCAACTGGATCCCCGCCGACGCGCTCTCGGGCCGGATCAGCCGCGAGGCCACGAAGGGCCTGCTGCAATCCGCCGTCGACGCGCACATGAACATGATCCGCGTCTGGGGCGGCGGCCGCTACGAGGCGGACTGGTTCTACGACCTCTGCGACGAGATGGGGCTGATGGTCTGGCAGGACTTCATGTTCGCCTGCAACCTCTACCCCTCGACCCCCGACTTCCTCGACGAGGTCCGCGCCGAGGTCCGCGACAACGTCGCCCGTCTGCACCACCACGCCTGCCTGGCGCTCTGGTGCGGCGACAACGAGCTGGTCGGCGCGCTGACCTGGTTCCCGGAAAGCGTCAAGGACCGCGACCGCTACCTGGTCAACTACGACCGGCTCAACCGCGCCATCGAGGAGGAGCTCAAGGCGACCGACGAGACCGCGCTCTGGTGGCCGTCGTCGCCCTGCCCCGGCCCGATGAACTTCGGCGACAGCTGGCACGAGGACGGCGCGGGCGACATGCACTTCTGGTCGGTCTGGCACGAGAACCGCGACTTCGAGCACTACCGCGACGTCGCGCCCCGCTTCTGCTCCGAATTCGGCTTCCAGTCCTACCCGTCGCTGCCGGCGATCCGCCGCTTCGCGGACCCGAAGGACTGGAACATCGCGGCCCCGGTCTTCGAGAGCCACCAGAAGAACGAGGGCGGCAACGAGCGCATTGCGGCGACCATGTTCCGCTACTTCCGCTTCCCGCAGAAGTTCGAGGATTTCGTCTGGCTCAGCCAGGTGCAGCAGGGCCTCGCGATCAAGACGGCGGTGGAGAACTGGCGCTCGCTCAAGCCCCACTGCATGGGCACGCTCTACTGGCAGCTCAACGACACCTGGCCGGTCTGCTCCTGGTCCTCGCTCGACCACGGCGGCGGCTGGAAGCTGCTGCACCACATGGCGAAGAGCTTCTTCGCGCCGGTCCGCGTCGTCGCCGTGCCCGAGGGCGACAGCTTCCGGCTCGTCGGGGTGAACGACACGGCCGGGCCCGTGGAGCTGAGCGTGACGGCCTACGCCACCAAGCTCGACGGCTCCGCCCGCGAAATCGGCACGGGGCGCGCGAGCGTCGGCGCGGCGGCGGTGACGCTCGCCGAGGTCGGCGGGCTCGCGGAGGACGAGCTGCTGACCATCGGCTGGCAGGGCTCGGACGGCACCCGGGCCGGCGACATCGTCAACCCGCGCCCGTGGAAGAGCTACGACCTCCCCGAGCCGGGGCTCGCCCACGAGATCACGCGCACCGAGACCGGCTACGAGATCACCGTCACGGCGCAGGCGATGGCCTTCTTCGTCACCTTCGAGGCCGATATCCCCGGCCTCTTCGACAAGGCCGCCTTCCACCTCGGCCCCGGCGTCACCTCCACGGTGACCTTCACCCCGGCCGACCCCAACGCCACGCCCACCTTCGTGCGGCGTGACCTCCACGCCGCCACGACGGCGTGACCAGACACAGAAAGGACTGACATGCCCACCATCTCCTATCAGCTCTATTGCTCGCGCAACTTCCCGCCGCTGGGCGACACGCTGTCCATGCTCTCCGGCCTCGGCTTCAAGCAGGTCGAAGGCTTCGGCGGGCTCTACGACGACCCGGCCAAGCTCAAGGAGCAGCTCGACGAGAACGGCCTCACGATGACGACCGGCCACTTCGGCCTTCCGATGATCGAGGACACGCCGGAGAAGGCCATCGAGGTCGCCCGGACGATGAACATGTCGACCGTGCTCGTCCCCGCGATCCCGCCCGAGATGCGCCCGACCGACGCCGCCGGCTGGTCCGCCTTCGGCAAGCGCCTCGCGGAAGCCGGCAAGCCGGTGCTGGACGCCGGCTACAAGTTCGGCTGGCACAACCACGCATTCGAGTTCGACAAGGTGGACGGCGACGACCTGCCGCTCGACCTGATCCTCGCGGGCAGCGACGACCTCGCCCTCGAGCTCGACCTCGGCTGGGTGCGCGTCGCCGGCCACGACCCGGCCGCCTGGGTCGAGAAGTACGCCGACCGCATCGTCGCGGTGCACGTCAAGGACATCGCCCCCGACGGCGAGGCCACCGACGAGGACGGCTGGGCCGACGTGGGCCACGGCATCATGGACTGGCCGGCGCTGCACGAGAAGCTGCAGGGCAAGGGCATCGACCACTACGTGCTCGAGCACGACAACCCGAAGGATCACGAGCGCTTCGCACGCCGCTCGATGGAAACGCTCAAGACGCTCTGAAGGACGGACAACATGGACAAGCTCGGAGTCGGCATCATCGGAGCCGGCAACATTTCTGCGGCCTACCTGCGCCTCGGTCCGCTGTTCAAGGCGCTCCAGATGCGCGCCGTCGCGGACATCAACATGGACGCCGCCCGCGCCCGCGCCGAGGAGTTCGGCGTCGAGGCGCTGACGGTGGAGGAACTGCTGGCGCGTGACGACATCGACGTGGTGGTGAACCTCACCATCCCGGCGGTGCACTACCAGATCACCCACGACATCCTCACCCACGGCAAGCACGCCTACTCGGAGAAGCCGCTGGTGCTGACGCTGGAGGAGGGCGAGGCGCTCAAGCGGCTGGCCGAGGAGAAGGGCCTGCGCGTCGGCTCGGCGCCCGACACCTTCCTCGGCGGCTCGCACCAGCTGGCGCGGGCGGCGATCGACGAGGGCCAGCTCGGCCGGATCGTCGGCGGCACCTGCCACGTGATGAGCCACGGCATGGAAAGCTGGCACCCCAACCCGGACTTCTTCTTCCAGCCCGGCGCCGGTCCGGTGCTCGACGTGGGCCCCTACTACGTCACCAACCTGCTGCAGCTGATCGGGCCGGTGAAGAAGGTCACGGCGATGGCCTCGGCCACCTTCCCGACCCGCACCATCGGCAGCGGCCCCCGCGAGGGCGAGACCGTGCCGGTCGACACGCCGACCAACATCCACGCGATCCTGCAGTTCGAGAACGGCGCCGTCGTCACGCTCGGCGCCAGCTGGGACGTCTGGGCGCACGGCCACGCGCCGATGGAGCTCTACGGCGAGAACGGCTCGATCTTCGTGCCCGACCCGAACTTCTTCGGCGGCAAGGTGGAAGTGGCCGGGACCGACGGCGCGCTTGCCCCGCTCGAGGAGCGCGGCCACCCGTTCGGCAAGCCGAACCAGGAGCACGCCAAGCACGGCCCGCTCGCCAATTACCGCTGCGCCGGCCTCGCCGACATGGCGCAGGCGATCGCCGAGGGCCGCAAGCACCGCTGCGACATCGACCTCGCCGTGCACGCGGTCGAGGTGATGACCGGCATCCTCAAGGCCGCCGAATCCGGCCAGGTGGTCGAACTGACCACCACCTGCGAGCGCCCCGCCGCGCTGTCGCCGGACGAGGCGCAGGCGCTTCTGGCGTAGGGAATTCCGGG
>NZ_CH724107.1:2456768-2488505 GCF_000153305.1 Oceanicola granulosus HTCC2516 | reverse complement strand
CGCACCCTACCGCCAGACCCGTCGCGCCCATCCCCCGCACCCCGTAGGGTGTGCTTTCATTGCGCACCCACCTCGCCCCACGTCGGATCAACCCACGTCCCGCGCGAGCCGCAGACCCATCATCTGCCACCTCTGGTGCGGGTAGAAGAACGTCCGGTAGGTCGACCGCAGCTGCTCGGCCGGGGTGGCGCAGGACCCCCCGCGCAGCACCCGCTGGTTGACCATGAACTTGCCGTTGTACTCGCCGAGCGCCCCCTCGGGCGGCCGGAAGCCCGGGTAGGGCGCGAAGTCCGACGCCGTCCACTCCCAGACGTCGCCCCAGATCCCCGCCCCCGGCATCGGGCGCAGCATCCCGATATCGTCGCCGTCGCCCATCAGGTTGCCCCCGATCGGCGTGTCGCGGAAGGCGACCTCGTGCTCGGCCTCGGTGGGCAGCCGCGCCCCAGCCCAGCGGGCGAAGGCGTCGGCCTCGTAGTAGCTGACGTGGACCACCGGCGCATCGAGCGCCACCGGCTGCGGGCCGCGCAGGGTGTAGGTCCACCACTCATCGTCCTGCTGCCACCAGTAGAGCGGGTGGCTCCACTCCTCGCGCTTGGCGACGGCGAGACCCTCCATCAGCCAGTGCCGCGCGTCGTCGTAGCCGCCGTCCTCCATGAAGGCGATCCACTCGCGGTTGGTCACCGGTCGTTCGGCGATCTCGTAGGGCGCGAGGTAGACCTTGTGGCGCGGCCCCTCGCAATCGTAGGCGAAGCCGTCGCCGGCATGGCCGATCTCGACCAGCCCGCCCTCGAGACGGCGGTAGGCGAGCGGCACCTCGGAGGTGACGGGCAGTGGCTCGGGCTCGCGGTAGACCGGCAGCAGCGGGTTGAAGCTGAGCCCGTGCAGCAGGTCGGTCACCAGCAGCTCCTGGTGCTGCATCTCGTGGTGGCATCCGAGCTCCACCAGCGCCGCGATCTCGTCGGCATCGTCGCGCGGCCGCGCCAGCAGGCCGGCCAGGCTGTCCTCGACGAAGCTCCGGTAGGCCCGCACCGCCGCGCCGCCGGGGCGCGAGACGAGGCCGCGCCTGTCGCGCGCGTGACGCGGGCCGGCCTGGGTGTAGTAGGAGTTGAACAGGAAGGCGAAGCGGTCGTCGGGCGAGGCGTAGTCGGGCAGCCGGGGCTTGAGGATGAACTCCTCGAAGAACCACGTCGTGTGCGCCAGGTGCCACTTCGCCGGCGACGCGTCCTCCATGCTCTGCAGCATGGTGTCCTCCGGGCTCAGCGGCGCCGTCAGGGCGTCGGTGCGGGCCCGGGTGCGCGTGAAGAGGTCGAGGGCCTCGCTCCTGCTCATCGCTGCCGGCGCTGTCTTCATGGGTCTGTCCTCTCCGCGGAACCGTGTTCCGGAGGGACGTAGCGGGCCTGGCGGAAGATCAAATCACCGCAGTGCGATTCGCGGTGCTGCTCAGCCGGGCCACGCAAAGCCGGCCGCGGAGCGCACCAGCGCCTGCGTCGCCGGCGAGTAGGGGCGGCCGGGGATGCTGGCGAGGGCGATGGAGCGGGTCACCGACGGCGCGACCAGCGGCCGCTGGATCACCCCGGGGACGAAGACCGAGTATTCCGGCGCGAAGGCGAAGCCGATCCCGGCCGAGACCATCGCCTGCACCCAGTCCTCCCGCTCCGAGCGGAACCGCGCGTAGAGTTCCACTCCCTCGACGGCGCAGACCTTCATCACCATCTCCCGCATCTCGCAGGCGAGCCGGTCGACGTAGCTCTCTCCCGAGAGGTCGGCGAGCCCGATGGCGTTCTTCTCGCGCAGGCGATGGTCGGGCGGCAGGATGACCACGTAGCGCTCCTCGTAGAGCGGCGAGAGGCGGTAGGCGTCGGCCTTCGCGCCCGCGGGGTTCAGGATCGCCAGGTCGATCTCGTCGGCCTCCAGCAGGTCCTGCAGCTCGGCCAGCGGCGCCTCGGACACCGTCAGCTCGACGCCCTCGTAGGTCGCCTCGAAGGCCGCCAGGAAGCGCGCCAGCCGCACGTGGCCCACGGTGCTGAGCACCCCCAGCCGCACCGGGGCCTTGTTCAGCAGGCGGTAGTTCTCGGCGAGGGTGCGCGTCACGCCGGCCTGGTCCATGATCTGGCGCAGGTGCGGCAGGATCGACTTGCCGAACTCGCTGACATGGACCGACCTGCCCTCGCGGTGGAAGATCTGCGCGCCCAGTTCGTCCTCGAGCGCCTTGATGGCCCGGGTGAGCGCGGGCTGCGAGACGTTGCAGTCGCTCGCCGCCTTCGTGAAGTTCAGCGTGCCGGCCGCCGCCAGCGCGTAGCGGATCTGCGACATCTCCATGCGGTCTCCTCCCCTCGTCGCTGCTGGTCGCAGTCTAGCACGATCACCCATGCACGAGGTGCATCGATCGATAAGACATCGGTCGTGTCCGGGCGCCCGGTCGGCTGCTTCAATGGGTCCACGTCAACAGAGGAGAGGCGCGATGACACATTCGATACTCAGGACATTCGTCCTTCTGGCGGGCTGCACCCTGACGGCGGGGCATGCCGCGGCGCAGGGCTGCATGCCCGTCGGCGGCACGATCGACGCATCGGTCGTGGGCGGGGAGCCGGTCAACGTGCTCGGCAGCGTCACCGGCGATCTGGCGGGGGCGACCCGGGCCGTGGTGCAGGAGCAGACGGCGCAGGACGACGGGACTGTCTCGCTGCGGCTCGTCCACGACTTCGTGCTCGCCGACCGTGGCACGCTGCGCACCGAGGACACCGCGACCTGGACGCCCGTCGCCGGCAGTCCGGGGGTGTTCCACATGAAGACGGAGTACCGGATCACCGGCGGCACCGGGCGCTACGAGGGCGCGAGCGGCGCCTTCACCAACGAGGGGATCGCGGACACCAATGCCGGGCTCCTGACCCTGCGCTACAGCGGCGAACTCTGCCCCGCCGGCCAGCCGGGCTGACGCAGGCTCAGGCCGCCCGGCCCAAGGCGTCCCATTCGGTCCGGCTCTGGCGGAGCTTGCGCTCGAGGTTGTCCCGGGCGACGGCGCCGCCGGGGCCATCGGGGAGATTGGCGAGGGCGTCGCGGGTGTCGCGGATGCGCTGGCTGAGGGCCATCTTGCGGATCTCGCGGTTGGCCGGGATCTTGGCCGGGACGAGGAAGCGGGGCTCCATCCTGCGCAGCCGGGGGCTGTCGGCGAGGAGGCCGTCGAGCGCGACCTGGTCACGCACCTCGGTGACCTCGTGGTGGTAGCTCACCCGGTTGGGCAGGCAGAGGTAGCCGGAGAGGTCGTCCTCGCGGTTGCGCAGCAGGGCGAGGGCGTAGTCGATCTCCTGGTGGATCACGTAGCTGCAGACGTCCTGCAGCGGCGCGAACACGTCGAGCGGCAGGGTCTTGTGCGGGAAGCCGACCACCTGGGTCACCGTGGCGAGGACGCCGGTGATGTCGTCGGCGCCGATTTCCGAGACGAAGCGGCTCGCGAGTCGGGCGGAGGCGGCGTCGTTGCGCCCGACGGCGCCGGTGGGCGCGACGCGGGGGACGAAGAACACCAGCCCGTTGGGCAACGGCACCGCCCCGTTCTGCGTCGCCTGGATCAGGTAGCGGCCCTGCGCGCCGTCCCACGTCCAGACCTTCTGCGACATGCCGCGTCGCAGGATCTCGTCGCGCATGACGGCCTCGGCTGTCGCGCCGGGGACCGGCAGCACCTCGAACTCGACCGCCCCGATCCGCATCCTGCCCGCCATCGCCCGCTCTCCCCGCTGCTGCGCCTCATCCGTTAACGGAAGACGGCACGCAGCGGAAGCGGTGTCAGGCCTTGCTGAGTTCGCTGTCGGACTTCAGAACCTCGTCGCCGTCCTCCTGCTCGATCAGGTAGGCCGGGTTGTCGTCGTCGGCGTCGCGGGTGACCTCGGTCCCCTTGATCATCCGGGTGATCTTGCCGGTGTAGACCTTGGTGACCTTGCCGGTCCCGGTCCCGCCGCCCCAGTTCCACTCTACCTTGTCGCCTTCGCTGTAGGCCATGCCGCCGCTCCATCTGGTGTGGAGCGACAACGCCGGCCGGCGGGGCGCGGTTGCTAGAGCTCGGCCTCGATCTCGAGGCGCGACTTGCGGGCGCGTTCGGTGGCGGACTTGAGCTGGCCGCAGGCGGCCATGATGTCCTCGCCGCGCGGCGTGCGGATCGGCGAGGCGTAGCCCGCCTTGTAGATGATGTCGGCGAAGGCGCGGATGCGGTTGTTGGACGAGCGCTCGTAGGGGGCGCCGGGCCATTCGTTGAAGGGGATCAGGTTGATCTTGGCGGGGATGCCCTCGATCAGCTTGACCAGCCGGCGGGCATCGTCGTCGCTGTCGTTGACGTCCTTGAGCATGACGTACTCGAAGGTGATCCGCTCGGAGTTCGACAGCTTGGGGTAGGCCTTCAGCGACTCGAGCAGGGTCTCGATGTTCCACTTCTTGTTGATCGGCACGAGCCGGTCGCGCACCTCGTCGGTGGTGGCGTGGAAGCTGACGGCGAGCATGCAGCCGATCTCCTCGGCGCAGCGCGCGATCTCGGCAACGACGCCGGAGGTGGACAGCGTGATGCGGCGGCGCGAGAGCGCGATGCCCTCGCCGTCCATCGCGATCTTCATCGCGTCGCGTACGGCGTCGAAGTTGTAGAGCGGCTCGCCCATGCCCATGAGCACGATGTTCGACAGCAGGCGCGGGCCGCTCTCGCCGGTGCCGGTGCCGGGCGCGGGCCACTCGCCGAGATCGTCGCGGGCGAGCATGATCTGGCCGACGATCTCGGCCGGGGTCAGGTTGCGCACGAGCTTCTGGGTGCCGGTGTGGCAGAAGGAGCAGGTGAGCGTGCAGCCCACCTGGCTCGAGATGCAGAGCGTGCCGCGATCTTCCTCGGGAATGTAGACCGTCTCGACCTCGTGGCCGCCGGCGATGCGGACGAGGTACTTGCGGGTGCCGTCGTTGGAGACCTGCCGCGAGACGATCTCGGGCAGCGCGATCTCGAAGTTCTCGGCGAGCAGCGCGCGGTAGGGCTTGGCGAGGTTGGTCATCGCCTCGAAATCGCGCACGCCCCAGTGGTAGATCCACTGCCAGACCTGGTTGACGCGCATCCGCACCTGCTTGTCGGGCGTGCCGGCCGCGCGCAGCGCCTCGGCGAGCGCGGGACGGGTGAGGCCGACGAGGTTGGTCCGCCCGCTGTCGGGGATCTTGCGCGGAATCGTCAGGACGTCCTGCGTGATCGGGGCATCGGCCGGCATCGGGCTCTCCAGCGGGTCAGGTTGGTCAGGCAGGCCTCATATAGCAAGCGGGCGCGGAAACCAAAGGAATCCGCGCCCGAAAGTGCCGCAGGGGCCGGGGTCAGTTGTCGCAGCGGCGCGCGGCCTCGTCGACGGCCGGCCCGAAGCCGTTGAGCGAGAAGTAGTGCACCACGTTGGTGCCGCGGCTCGAGAAGGACGACAGCCGCACCTCGCGCCCGACGCGCATCTCCTCGATCAACGCGGCGTCGGCCTCGGCGCTGGGCGGCCAGGCCCAGATGTTGTCGGGGTAGAGCGCGTGCGCCTCTGTCCCCACCTGTGCCTCGATCGGCTCGTCCTCGGAGAACGGGAAGCCGCCCAGGTAGGCCACCTGCCCCATCGCGCCCTCGCCCGGGCGGTAGACGACGGTGAGGCTCGGCTCGTCGGTCGTGGCGCTGACCTCCGCGCCGTCGCGGAAATACTCCGCCCGCTGCGGCGAGGATACGGCGAGGCACTCGCTCTCATCCTCGGCGACGAAGACGTACCAGTCGGTATCGACCTCGGCCGCCGTCTCCTGCGCCGCGAGGGGCGTGGACAGCAGGGCGGCGGCCGTGGCCGCTGCGGCGATGCGGGTGATGTTCATGTCCCGGGTCCTCAGGCGCAGCGACGCGCCGCTTCCTCGACCGCGGCCGTGAAGCCGAGCAGGGAAAACTGGTCGATGGTCTGGTTGCCACGACCGGAGCGGCCGCGCAGGGTCGCCGTCGCGCCGCGCTTCATCGCGGCGATGATGCGGGTGTCGTCCTCCGGGGTCGCCGGCCAGGCCCACTCGCCCTCGGTGAACAGCTCGTAGGACGAATCGCCGATCTGCAGCGTCACCGTCGAGCCGCCCGCGAACGGGTAGCCGCCGGTGAAGGTCACCTGCCCGTCGACGCCGGCGTTGGGCCGGTAGAAGACGAACAGCAGGATGTCGCCCCGGCGCCCGGTGGTCGGGTTGCCGTTGCTGTCGACGATGCGGGTTTCCTTGGGCGCGGAGACGCCCCAGCACTCCTTGGGATCGTCTTCGACGAACACGCTCCAATCGGTGTCGGCAGCGACCCGGTTGGACGATTCCTGGGCCCATGCAGACCCGGCCGTGAGAATGGCCGCCGCAAAGCACGCGCCGCGCAGAAATCCTGAAATCATGTATACAGCCTCCAAGCTGTCCTTGCCTCTGTAGGGCCCCGCGCGAAAGCCACGTCTTGCGGCAGCTTTTCGGTGGCAGGGCTGGGATCAACCCGATAGCCATGACCTTAACAAGAAACAACCGCTCGGGGAAAGTCCGCAGGGCTCACGCTCTCGTGCGGAATTCCGCCGGAAAAACGATGGAATTTCATGCGATGACGCACCCCGCGATAACCGACGCGACGCTGGTCGAACTCACCCGCAATGACATGGTCGAGAGCGTCCACCGCGGCCATGCCGTCGTCGTCGACGACACCGGCGGGATCGTCGAGGCGTGGGGCGCGCCGGACACGCTGATCTACCCGCGCTCGTCGTGCAAGATGATCCAGGCGCTGCCCCTCGCCGAGAGCGGGCTGGAACTGAGCAGCGAGCAGCTCGCCCTCGCCTGCGCCAGCCACCAGGGCGCGCACCTCCACGCCGAGCGGGTCGGCGAGTGGCTCGCCGCGCTCGGCCTCGGCGACGACGACCTGCGCTGCGGCCCCGAGACCCCGCGCGACGACGCCACCCGGCGCGACCTGATCTGCTCGGGCGACGACGCCTGCCAGGTCCACAACAACTGCTCGGGCAAGCACGCGGGCTTCCTCGCGCTCGAGCAGCGGATCGGCGGCGGGCCGGAATACGTCGAGCTCGATCACCCGGTGCAGCGTGCGGTGCGGCAGGCCTTCGAGGAGGTCACCGAGGAGGTGACGCCGGGCTACGGCATCGACGGCTGTTCCGCGCCGAACTTCCCCGTCACCCTGCTCGGCCTCGCCCGCGCCATGGGCGCCTTCGCCTGCGCCGGCCAGACCGGCGGCGCGCGCGACAAGGCGATGGTCGCGCTGCGCGAGGCGATGGTCGCCCACCCCGAGCTGGTCGCCGGCGAGGGCCGGGCCTGCACCGAGCTGATGCGCGCGATGGACGGGCGCGTGGCGATCAAGACCGGCGCCGAGGGCGTGTTCGTCGCGATCGTGCCCGAGAAGCGGCTCGGCGTGGCGCTCAAGATCACCGACGGCACGACCCGCGCCTCGGAGTGCGCCATCGCCCGCATCCTCGTCGGCCTCGGCGTGCTCGACGCCGCCCACCCGCTCGCGCAGGCCCGCCTCAACCCGCCGCTCGTGAACCGGCGCGGCCTGACGGTGGGCGAGGTCCGGGCCGCGTTCTGACCCGATGCTCGCGGTCTTCCTCGAGACCCTGCCCTTCTTCGCGGTGATCGGGCTCGGCTACGGCGCGGGCCGCAGCGGTTTCTTCACCCCGGAGGCGACGGCCTACCTGACGAAGTTCGTCTTCTACTTCGCCCTCTCGGCGATGCTGCTGCGCTTCTCGGTCAACCTCGAGCTCGGCGCGATCTTCTCGTGGCCGTTCGTCTGGGCCTACCTGCTCGCGGGCGCGGCGGTCTACGGGCTCGTCACGCTCGTCGCCCTGCTGCGCGGGCGCGGCGTCGAGGAGGCGGCGGTCGAGGCGCAGTGCGCGGTGATCGGCAACGTCGGCTTCCTCGGCATCCCGATGCTGGCGCTGCTGCTGGGCGAGCGCGCGGTGGGCTTCGTGATGCTCTGCCTCACGGTCGATCTCGGCATCTTCGGCTCGCTGATCGTGATCCTGATCGTCGGCGGGCGCGACGGGCGGATGTCGCTCGGCATCCTGCGCACCGTCGGGCTGGGGCTGCTGGCGAACCCGATGATCGTGTCGATGGCGCTCGGGCTCGCGGTGTCGGGCGCGGGGGTGCCGGTGCCGGGGGTGGTGAACGACTTCCTGATCCTCCTCGGCGCCGCCGCCACGCCGGGTGCGCTGTTCGCCATCGGCGCGTCGCTGGCGAACAAGTCGGCCGAGCGTGTCGCGGTGGCGGGATGGCTGTCGTTCGCCAAGCTCGTGCTGCACCCGGCCGCCGTCGCCCTCTGCGCGCTGGTGCTGTTCGACGTGGAGCCGTTCGCGGCGGCGGTGATGATCGCCGTCGCCGCCTTGCCCGTGGCCGGCAACGTCTACATTCTCGCCCAGCATTACGGAGTCGCGCCGCAGCGGGTGTCGGCCTCGATCCTGATCTCGACGGCGGTGAGCATCGTCACCGTCTCGGCCACCATCGCCTGGGTCAGCGGCCTCGCCGGCTGACCGGACGCGCAGCAAGGAGAGCCAGATGGAAACGAAGTCCGAGAACCGCTGCTTCGGCGGCGTGCAGGGCGTCTACGCCCACGCCTCCCGCGCGACGGGGACGGAAATGACCTTCGGCCTGTTCCTGCCCGAGGAGGCCGAAAGCGGGCCGGTGCCGCTGCTGTGGTTCCTGTCGGGCCTGACCTGCACCCACGAGAACGCGATGACCAAGGCCGGCGCGCAGGCCTTCGCCGCCGAGCACGGCATCGCGCTCTGCTTCCCCGACACCTCGCCGCGCGGCGACGGCGTGGCCGACGACGACGCCTTCGACCTCGGCCAGGGCGCGGGCTTCTACCTCGACGCCACCGAGCAGCCGTGGGCGAAGCACTACCGGATGCGCGACTACGTCACCGACGAGCTGCCCGCGCTGCTCGCCGGGCACTTCGCCATCGACACCGGGCGGCAGTCGATCACCGGCCACTCGATGGGCGGCCACGGCGCGCTGACGCTGGCGATGACGCTGCCGGGCCGCTTCCGCTCCGTCTCGGCCTTCTCGCCGATCTGCCACCCGAGCGAGAGCGACTGGGGCCGCAAGCAGTTCACGGCCTATCTCGGCGACGACCGCGCCCGCTGGGCCGAGCACGACGCGACGCGGCTGATGCGCGACCGGGGCCTCGACGCCCCGCTGCTGATCGACACCGGCAGCGCCGACCAGTTCGCCGACCTGCTCAAGACCGAGTCTCTCGCCGAGGCCATCGCCGCCCGCCGCCAGCCGGCGACGCTGCGGGTCCAGAAGGGCTACGACCACAGCTACTTCTTCGTCTCGAGCTTCATCCCCGATCACCTCGACTTCCACGCCGAGGCGTTGTGGGCGTGATCTACGTCGACGCCGACGCCTGCCCAGTGAAGGCCGAGACCGAGCGCGTGGCGACGCGTCACGGCGTGCGCGTCGCCGTCGTCTCCAACGGCGGCATCCGGCCCTCGGCCAACCCGCTCGTCGAGATGGTCATCGTCCCCGACGGTCCGGACGAGGCCGACAAGTGGATCGCCGAGCGTGCCGGGCCGGGCGACGTCGTCGTCACCGGCGACATCCCCCTCGCCGCCCGGGCGGTCGAGGGCGGAGCGCGGGTGCTCAAGCACAACGGCGAGCCGCTGACCGCCGCCAACATCGGCAACGTGCTCGCCACGCGCGACCTGATGGCCGACATCCGCGCCGCCGACCCGTTTCGGCAAGGCGGCGGCAAGGGCTTCACAAAGGCCGACAGGTCGCGTTTCCTCGACGCGCTGGAGCGCATGCTGCAGGCCATCAAGCGGGAGACGCCATGACCATCGAAGCCGTCGTGTTCGACATCGGCAACGTGCTGATCCACTGGAACCCGGAACGATTCTTCGACGAGGCCGTCGGCGAGGCCCGCCGCCGCGAGATGTTCGACAAGCTCGACCTGCACGGGATGAACGAGCGCGTCGACCGGGGCGCGCATTTCGGCGAGACGATCATGGCCTTCGCGGCCGACAACCCGGAGTTCGCCGACGAGATCGTGCTCTGGCACGACCGCTGGATCGAGCTCGCCTCGCCCGCCATCGACCACTCGGTCCGGCTGCTGCGCGCCCTCCGGCGACACGGCACACCCTGCTTCGCGCTGTCCAACTTCGGCGTCCAGACCTTCGAGATGGCCGAGATGCACTACCCGTTCTTCAAGGAATTCGACCGCCGCTACATCTCCGGCCAGATGGGCGTCATCAAGCCCTCCCCCGAGATCTACGCCGCCGTCGAGGCCGATTGCGGCCTGCCGCCCGGCAGCCTCCTCTTCACCGACGACCGCGCGGACAACATCGCCGCCGCCGAGGAGCGCGGCTGGCAGGTGCATCACTTCACCCGCCCCGAGGGCCTCGCTCGCCGGCTGGTGAGGGAAGGGCTGCTGAAGGCGTCCGAGGCGGAGTAGCGGGCCTCAAGCCCCCAGCGGCACCGGCGCCGGGCGGTTCTCGCGGATCGGCAGGTGGACGAGGGCGGAGAAGGCGCCGACGCCGACGCCGATCCACCAGACCGCGCCGTAGCCGCCGGTGACGTCGTAAAGCCGCCCGCCGAGCCAGACGCCGAGGAACGCGCCGAGCTGGTGGGAGAAGAAGACGATGCCGTAGAGCGTGCCCATGTAGCGCAGCCCGTAGAGGTGGGCGACGAGGCCGCTGGTGAGCGGCACCGTGGCCAGCCACAGCGAACCCATCACCAGCGAGAACAGCAGCACCGTGCCCGGCGTCATCGGCGTCAGGATGAACGCCGCCGCGGTGACGGTGCGGGCGGCGTAGATGCCGGCGAGGACGTATTTCTTGGTGAACCGCTTGCCGGCCCAGCCCGCCGCCAGGGTGCCGGCGATGTTGGCCGCGCCGATCACCGAGATCGCCACCGCGCCGAGCGCGCTGGTGGTGGTGATGCCGAGCCCGTGCAGCATAGAGCCCGGCAGGATCGGGCCGCACATCTCGGTGACGAAGGCCGGGAAGTGCGCGGTGATGAAGCCGAGCTGGTAGCCGCAGGAGAAGAAGCCGACGAAGATGAGCGTGTAGGACGGATCGCGGAAGGCGCGGGTGAGGATCGTGCCCATGCTCTCCTCGAGCTCGGCCTTCGAGGCCGGCGCGGGCGCGCGCATCATCGGCAGCACCAGCAGCACCGCGAGGATCATTGCGGCGAAGACGACGAACACCCCCTGCCAGCTCATCACCCCGAGCAGCCCCTCGGCGAGCGGCGGGCCGAGCACCTGCCCCGCCGAGCCCGCCGCCGTCGCGATGGCGAGCGACATCGAGCGGTGCTCGTCGCTGGAGGCACGGCCTACCACGGCGAGGATCACGCCGAAGCCGGTGCCCGCGATGCCGAAGCCCACGAGCACCTCGTAGGCCTGGTGTGCCAGCGGCGTCGTGGCGCCGGCCGACAGCAGCAGCCCGGCGGCGTAACAGAGCGCGCCGAGGATGATCGCCTTGCGGTCGCCGACCTTCTCGGCGATGGCGCCGAAGATCGGCTGGCCGATGCCCCAGGCGAGGTTCTGGATCGCGATGGCGAGCGAGAACTCGGCGCGCGGCCAGCCGAACTCCTCGGCGATCGGGATCTGGAACACGCCGAAGGCCGCGCGCAGCGAGAAGCCGACGAGGATCACGAGGCAGCCGGCGATCAGGACCGGCGTGACGAGGGAGGGGCGCTGTTCCATGCCGGCCATCTTCCCACCGCCCGGGGTGGCGTCAACTCCGTTCCCGTGGCGCGCGCCATCAAGGGCGCTGATGGTTCAGAGGTCGAAGCTGGCGAATACCGGGACATGGTCCGACGGTTGCTCCCAGCCGCGCACGTCGCGCAGGACGCGGCTGCCGTGGGCGGCGGAGGCGATGTCGGCGGAGGCCCAGACGTGGTCGAGCCGGCGGCCCTTGTCGGCGGCCTGCCAATCGGGTGAGCGGTAGGACCACCACGAATAGAGCCGTCCCGAGGGGATGTCCTGCCGGGTGACGTCGACCCAGCCGCCCGCCTCCTGCGCGTCGGTGAAGTGGTTCACCTCGACGGGCGTGTGGCTGACCACCCGCAACAGCTGCTTGTGGCTCCAGACGTCGTCCTCGCGCGGGGCGACGTTCAGGTCGCCGACGAGGATCGACCGCTCCGGCCGCTCGGCGTGGAAGGCGTCGCGCATGGCGGCGAGGTAGTCGAGCTTCTGGCCGAACTTCTCGTTGACCTCGCGATCCGGCTTGTCGCCGCCGGCGGGGACGTAGAAGTTGTGGACCACCACGCCGTTCTCCAGCCGACCGGCGATGTGGCGGGCATGGCCGAGGCTCGCGTAGTCGTGGGCGGCGACCTCCTCGATCGGGGTCTTCGACAGGATCGCGACGCCATTGTAGCCGCGCTGCCCGCGCGCGACGACGTGGCGGTAGCCGAGCGCGGCGAAGCCCTCGAGCGGCATCTTCTCCACCGGCGACTTGCACTCCTGCAGGCACAGCACGTCGGGCGCCTCCTCCTCGAGCAGGCGCAGAACCAGCGGCGCGCGCAGGCGCACGGAGTTGATGTTCCAGGTCGCGAGGGTGAAGGCCATCAGAGCGCCTCGAAGAAGCCGGTCATCCGCGCCAGCCCCGCCTCGAGCACGTCGGTCGCGCAGGCATAGCCGATCCGCAGGCTGCCCTCGACGCCCATGACCGAGCCCGGCGTCACCAGCACGCCCGTCTCGGCGAGCAGCCGCTCGGCCACCTCATAGGCAGGCGCGCCGCCGGCGTAGTGCAGCAGTGCCGTCGTGCCGGCGGCGGGCTTCACCCAGCTAATCTTCGGCTGCGCCTCGACCCACGCGGCGAGCAGCGCGAGGTTGGTGCGGGTGATGTGGCGCGAGCGTTCGAGGATCGCGTCGCCCGCTTCGAGCGCGGCGGTGGCGAACCAGTCGTCGATCATGCTGACGCTGATCGTCGAGTAGTCGCGCCGGATCTCGACGTCGCGCAGGAAATCCTGCGGCCCCACGATCCACCCCAGCCGCAGCCCGGCCAGCGAAAACACCTTCGACATGCTGCCCGTGGCGAGGCCCTTGTCGTAGAGGTCGGCCAGCGACGGCGAACGTCCGTCGCCCGCCTGCGCCGAGCCGCGATAGACCTCGTCTGAGAGCAGCCACGCCCCGGCCTCACGGGCGATGGCGACGATCCGCTCGAGCATGTCCGGCGGGATCAGCGCACCGGTCGGGTTGTTGGGGTTGGTCAGCGTGATCAGCTTCGCGCCCCGCGCCAGCTCCGCCAGCCGGTCGAGGTCGGGCAGGTAGCCGTCCTCGCGCCGCAGCGGCAGTTCGCGCACCTCCGCGCCGAGCGCGCGGGGAATGGCGGTGTGCTGCTGGTAGGTCGGCGTGATCGCGACCGTGACGTCGCCGGGCTCCACCAGCGTCTCGTAGACGAGCATGTTGGCGCCGATCGTCCCGTGGGTGATGAGCACGTTCTCCGCCGCCTGACGCGCGTGCAGCCCGGCGACCAGCTCGCGCAGGCGCTGCGAACCGGTGATCGGGCCGTAGGTCAGGTGCAGCCTGGCGAGCTCGGAGGGCATGGCCTGGGTCTTGCCGGCGAGCTGCAGCAGCTCCTCGACGGTCAGCGAGTCGACGCAAGTCTCGGCGAGGTTGAGCTCGCAGCGCGTCTCCCACTTGTTCATCCACTGCTCGACGCCGAACGGTTCGATCTTCACGGGCCACGCCTCCTGCTGTGCCGGGCGGGCGTAGCACCGCGAGGAGGGCGGCGGCAACGGGGGGTGAAAGCGGCGGGAGGGCCGGGCTGAAGCCCGGCCTACGGGCCTGGCGGAGGTGGAGAAAAAAGAAAGGCCCGGGCTTCACTCTGCCCGGGCCGGTCCGTTGACGGAACCGATGACTTTCCCCGCCATCAGGGGCTTCGGGGGATGAACAACGATCCGGCGATCCGGTTCCGGGCCGCCGGAAGTTTCTTCATCCGACCAGCCGGTAGCCGCCGCTTTCCGTCACCAGCAGCCGCGCGTTCGACGGATCCGGCTCGATCTTCTGGCGCAGCCGGTAGATGTGGGTCTCCAGCGTGTGCGTGGTCACGCCGGCATTGTAGCCCCACACCTCGTGCAGCAGCACGTCGCGCGGGACGACGCCCTCGCTCGAGCGGTAGAGGAACTTGAGGATGTTCGTTTCCTTCTCGGTGAGGCGGATCTTCTTGTCGTCGTCGGTCAGCAGCATCTTCTGCGCCGGGCGGAACGTGTAGGGCCCGAGCTGGAACACCGCATCCTCCGACTGTTCGTGGGTGCGCAGCTGGGCGCGGATCCGCGCCAGCAGGACGGGAAACTTGAACGGCTTGGTGACGTAGTCGTTCGCGCCGCTGTCGAGGCCGAGGATCTGGTCGCTGTCGGAATCGTGCCCCGTCAGCATCAGGATTGGCGCCTTCACCCCCTGCTTGCGCATCAGGCGGCAGAGTTCGCGGCCGTCGGTGTCGGGGAGGCCGACGTCGAGGATGACGAGGTCGTGGTGCTGCTCCTTCGCCTTCGTCATCGCCTCGCTGCCGTTGGCGGCCTCGAACACGTCGAAGTCCTCCGTCATCACCAGCTGCTCGCTCAGCGCCTCCCGGATGTCCTCGTCGTCATCGACGAGCAGGATCTTTTTCAGTTGGGCCATATGGCTGTCTCCTATCACTCCGGCGTGAGATGTGATGCAGTCACGCCACTCACAACGAATGTGGCGCACGTCTCACGAGGTCGTGTCGTGACTTCAGGATTTATTTCAACTTGCCCCCCTGACCACTATTCCAGGCGGAAAACGACGAGGCGCCCATGCGATTCGGCCCTGACATCACCGAGCGGATCGCCCGCGCGCGAGGAGACCTGCGCATGGGCGTGCCGGTCGTGCTCGAGGGCGCGGCGGGCGCGGCGCTGGTCCTGGCGGCCGAGACGCTCGGCCCGGCGCGGCTGGCGGCGGCGCAGGCGCTGGGGCGGCCGGTGCTGGCGATCACCGGACGGCGCGCGGCGACGCTGAAGGCGCGGGCCTACGACGGCGACGTGGCGCGGGTGGTGCTGCCGGCGGAGGCCGACACCGCGTGGATCGCCGCCGTCGCCGATCCGGCCGACGATCTGAGCGCCCCGATGAAGGGCCCGCTGCGCACCGAGCGCGAGGGCGACGCCACGCTCCACCGTGCCGCGATCCGGCTCGCGAAGGCGGCGCGATTGCTACCGGCGGCACTGGTGCTGCCGCTGGCGGATCCGGCGGCACTCGCGGCCGAGGGGCTCACCACCGTTTCAGCCGCCGCCGTGGCGCCCCACGAGTTGTCGCCGTTCGACGAGATCGTCGCCGCGCGGGTGCCGCTGGAGCTGGCGGAGGCGTCAAGATTGCACATCTTCCGCCCCGACGACGGGGCCGAAGAGCACTATGCCATCGAGATCGGCGCGCCCGACCGCGCCAAGCCGGTGCTCAGCCGCCTGCACTCGGCCTGCTTCACCGGCGACCTGCTCGGCTCGCTGAAGTGCGATTGCGGACCCCAGCTGCGGGCCGCGCTGGGGCAGATGGGGCGCGAGGGCGAGGGGATATTGCTCTACCTCAACCAGGAGGGCCGGGGCATCGGGCTGGCCAACAAGATGCGCGCCTACTCGCTGCAGGATCAGGGCTTCGACACCGTCGAGGCCAATCACCGGCTCGGCTTCGAGGACGACGAGCGCGACTTCCGCATCGGCGCGGCCCTGCTGCGCGAGCTCGGCTTCGGCCGGGTGCGGCTGATGACCAACAATCCGGCCAAGGTCGCACGGCTCGAGAGCTGCGGCATCGCGGTGACGGAGCGGGTGCCGCTGAAGGTCGGCGAGACGCGGTTCAACCACCACTACCTCGCCACGAAGGCGAAGAAGTCGGGCCACCTTCTCTGAGCCCCCCGCCGCACCTAGGTGAAGGGCAAGGAGACCCGACATGAAATATTCCGTTCTCGATCTCGCCCCGGTGCCCGAGGGCTCCGACGCGGCGCAGGCCATCGCCAACAGCGTCGACCTCGCCCGCCACGCCGAGGCGTGGGGCTATCACCGCTACTGGATGGCCGAGCACCACAACATGCCCGGCATCGCCAGCGCCGCGACCGCAGTGCTGATCGGCCACGTCGCCGGCGCGACGAAGACGATCCGCGTCGGCGCGGGCGGGATCATGCTGCCCAACCACGCGCCGCTCGCCGTCGCGGAGGATTTCGGCACGCTGGCGACAATCTACCCCGGCCGGATCGACCTCGGCCTCGGCCGTGCCCCCGGCGGCGACCACGCCGTCGCCCGCGCCCTGCGCCAGACTCACGAGACGGCAGAGCGGTTCCCGGAGCACGTGGCCGAGCTGCTCGGCTATTTCGGCCCCGAGCGCCCGGGCGCGGCGGTCCGGGCGCTGCCGGGCGAGGGGACGCACGTCCCCGTCTGGATCCTCGGCTCGTCGCTGTTCGGCGCGCAGCTCGCGGCGCATTTCGGGCTGCCCTACGCCTTCGCCTCGCACTTCGCGCCCGCGGCGCTCGACGAGGCGGTCGAGGTCTACCGCCGCCGCTTCCAGCCCTCGGAGCACCTGCAGAAGCCGAAGTTCATGCTCGCGATCAACGCCTTCGCCGCCGCCACAGACGCCGAGGGCGAATACCTGCAGAGCACGATGAAGCTCGCTTTCGCGCGGCTGCGCACCGGGCAGCCCGGCAAGCTGCCGCGCCCGGTCGAGGACGTTGCCGCCGCGATCGGGGCCGACATGGAGCGGGCCGTCGGGCAGGCGCTGCGGGTGTCGGCGGTCGGCTCGAAGGACAGCGTGCGCGCGCAGCTGCAGGCTCTGATCGACCGCTACGCGCCAGACGAGGTGATCCTGACCGGCCAGATCCACGACCACGCCGCGCGGCTCGAGAGCTTCCGCCTCGCCGCCGAGGCGCTGTCGGAGATCGGCTCGAGCGTCGCCGCATGAGGAGCCCGGCCGACCTCGTGGTCGGGCCCGGAGGGCTCGACTTCCTCGGCCGGCGCTACCCCTGCGTCGTCGGCCGGGGCGGTGTCACCGACACCAAGCGCGAGGGCGACGGCGCGACGCCGCGCGGCACGCACCGGATCGTCGGGATGCTCTACCGGCCCGACCGCATCCCGCCGCCCGCGCCCTGGGCCGAGCCGATCGGGCCGGGCGACCTCTGGTCTGACGAGGCGCAGGACGCGGCCTACAACAGCCACGTCCGCGCCCCCTACCCCTGCTCGCACGAGACGCTGCGCCGGGCCGACCCGCTCTACGACCTCGTGCTCGTGACCGACTGGAACTACGACCCCGCCATTCCCGGCCTCGGCTCGGCGATCTTCGTGCACCAATGGCGCCGGCCAGGCTATCCGACGGAGGGCTGCGTCGCCTTGCGGCGGCGCGACCTGCACGAGATCGCCGCGCGGGTGCTGCCCGGCACGCGGCTGATCGTGCTCTAGGAAGGCCGCGCGCCGAAGATCGCCGAGCCGACGCGCACGTGTGTCGCGCCCTGCGCGATGGCGCGCTCGAAGTCGCCGCTCATCCCCATCGACAGCCCCTCGAGCCCGTTGCGCGCCGCGATCTTCGCCAGCAGCGCGAAGTGCAGCGCCGGCTCCTCGTCGACGGGCGGGATGCACATCAGCCCGCGCACCGGCAGGTCCATGCCCCGGCACTCGGCGATGAAGCCATCGGCCTCACCGGGCAGGATCCCGGCCTTCTGCGGCTCCTCGCCGGTGTTGACCTGCACGAACAGGTCGGGGCAGCGCCCCGTCTCCTGCGCGAGCCGCGCGAGGGTCCCGGCGAGCTTGGGCCGGTCGAGCGAGTGGATCGCCTCGAACAGCTCCAGCGCCTGCCGCGCCTTGTTGGTCTGGAGCGGCCCAAGAAGGTGCACCGCGACGCCTTCGAACTGCGCGCGGAAATCCGGCCATTTGCCGGCGGCCTCCTGCACCCGGTTCTCGCCGAAAAGCCGGTGCCCCGCCTCGAGCACGTCGGCCACCCGGGACTCGGGCTGGAGCTTCGAAACGGCAATCAACTCGACCGCTCCGGCGGGCCTCCCGGCGGCCGACTCGGCTGCGGCGATGCGGGCGCGGATGTCGTCGTAGGACATCGTCCGACTCCTTGTTTCAGCAACAAATTATCCACAGCCCCTCCGTGGCCGGGGCCGGGATCGGCGACCGCTCGAGGGGGGCTGCCGCCTGTGTGGCGTTACTGCATCATTCCGGCCGGTCTGTCCAAGGGTGGAACCCATAGCGCTTGAGTGTGCACGGGGTTCAGCGCAAAGACACTCCCAATGCTAGTGCAACTGGCATTCTCGGGAATGCAAACACGAGGGAATATCATGAAAAGCATCCTCCTCGCTTCCGCTTCGATCGTGGCCTTCACGATCGCGGGTGCGGCTCAGGCCGAAGTCATGTTCGGTGGCACCGCCACCCTGGGCTTCAACGACGACGATGACGACGTCGAAGACGACAACGACGGTTTCTACTGGGATGCCAACATCTCGGTGACGCTCTCCCAGGATCTGGACAACGGCATCACCGCCAGCGCCACCTTCGACTTCGACGTTGCCGACAACAACCTCGGCACCGACCTGATGTCGGCCAACTACCTGCTCGCCCTGACTTCCGAGTTCGGCGGCCTGTACTTCGGCGACACCACCTTCGCTGCCGAGACCTACTGGGTCGCGGCCGGCGACATGGCCCACGACAACTTCTCCAACGCTGACGGCGAGACCGTTCTGCGCGGTGAGGCGACCTTCGGCACCATCACCGGTGGCCTGTCCTACGTCGTGACCGACGCCGGCGGCGACAACGTCGAGCCCGACGAAGTCGACCAGCTGTCGCTGGGTGCCCGCGCCGAGTTCGGCCAGTTCTCGGTCGGCATGGCCTACCAGGAAGAGTCCGACGCGGCCGCCGGTGACGACGTCGCCGACGAGATGGTGTACGATCCCGTCGACGAGAACGGCGACTTCAACACCGACCAGGTCTTCGGTATCTTCGGCTCGACCTCGTTCGCCGGCGCCGACGTCTCCGTCGCCTACGCCCGCAACGTGACCGAAGAGTCCGACTCCACCGGCGTCTCTCTCGCCTACCCGGTCGGCCCGGTCGTGCTCGGCGCGTCCTACGCGTTCAACAGCGACGCGGAGAACAACTTCGAAGTCACCGCCAGCTACGTGAACGGCCCGGTCACCGTGTCCGCCGCCTACGGCGACAACGATGAAGGCACCGACGAGAGCTACGCTGTCGACGCCCGCTACGACGTCGGCTCCGGCCTCGCGGTTCTCGCCGGCTTCTCCGGTGGCGACGGCACCGCCGACAACGACTACTACGTCGCCGGCGAGATGGACATGGGTGGCGGCGCCATGCTGACCGCGTCTTACGCTGTCGACGACGACGACTCCGAAGAGGACGAAATCGGCGCCCCCGAGTTCCAGGAAGGCACCACCGTCGAGCTCACCTTCGAGTTCTGATCGGACCTTCGTCTGACTTACGGATCGAGCGGCCCTTCGGGGCCGCTCTTTTCGTTTCGGCGCGACCTTGCTGCGCCACCTCGAAGCCTTTGCGCCCGCGTGATTCTCCCGAGGCTTGCCCGGCCCCGGACCCTCCGATAGACAAACTGCAGCATCTATTGGCCCTTGGGGGGAGCGACCTTGAATTCTCCGACGAGACTCGTCCGCACCGGCCTCGCGGGGCTGCTCCTCGCCGCCCTCTCGGCCTGCGGCTCCAGCGGCTCGCTCGGCTCGCTGACCGCCCCGTTCGGCTCCATCGGCTCGGCGCCCATGGCGCAGGCCCCGGCCACCCGCCAGGCCAGCCGGATCCGCGGCGGCGAGACGGTCGCGGTCAACCGCTACCTGTGGAACGCATCGCTCGACGTGCTGAACTTCCTGCCGATCCAGTCGGTCGATCCGTTTACCGGCGTCATCGTCACCGGCTTCGGCACGCCTCCCGGCGGCTCCCGTGCCTACCGCGCCACGATCCACGTCTCCGACCCGGCGCTCGACGCGCGGGCCCTAAACGTGGCGCTGGCGACCCGGGCCGGCCCGGTCTCGGCCGAGACCCAGCGCGCCATCGAAGACGCGATCCTCAGCCGCGCCCGCGAGCTGCGCATCCGCGACGGCAACATCTAGAAACCCGGGCCCACCGGAGCTAACACCACGCCGGGCCCCCGCGCCCGGCGCTGTCACGTGAAGGACCCACTCATGTCCCGCTATACCCCGTCCGAGATCGAGCCCCGCTGGCAGGCCGCCTGGACCGAGGCCGAGACCTTCGTCGCCACCCGCGAGGGCGACAAGCCGAAATACTACGTGCTCGAGATGTTCCCCTACCCGTCGGGGCGCATCCACATCGGCCACGTGCGCAACTACACGATGGGCGACGTGATCGCGCGCTACAAGAAGGCGACTGGGCACAACGTGCTGCACCCGATGGGCTTCGACGCCTTCGGGATGCCGGCCGAAAACGCCGCCATGGCCTCGGGCGGCCACCCCAAGGACTGGACCTACGGCAACATCGACACGATGGTCGGGCAGATGAAGCCGCTCGGCTTCGGGCTCGACTGGAGCCGGATGTTCGCCACCTGCGACCCCGAGTATTACGGCCAGCAGCAGGCGCTGTTCCTCGACTTCCTCGACGCCGGGCTGGTCTACCGCAAGAACGCCGTGGTCAACTGGGACCCGGTCGACATGACGGTGCTCGCCAACGAGCAGGTGATCGACGGCAAGGGCTGGCGCTCGGGCGCCGAGGTGGAGCGGCGCGAGCTGACCCAGTGGTTCTTCAAGATCTCCGACATGGCCGACGAGCTGCTCGAGGCGATCGACGGGCTCGACGACTGGCCGGCCAAGGTCAAGCTGATGCAGGCCAACTGGATCGGCCGCTCACGCGGCCTGCAATTCGCCTTCTCCACCGTCGACGCGCCCGAGGGCTTCGACCGGATCGAGGTCTACACCACCCGCCCCGACACACTGATGGGCGCGAGCTTCGTCGGCATCTCGCCCGACCACCCGCTCGCCCGCCACCTCGAGCGCCACGACCCCGACGTCGCCGCCTTCTGCGCCGAGGCCCGGCGCGGCGGCACCACCGAGGAGGCGCTGGAGAAGGCCGAGAAGCTCGGCCGCGACACCGGGATTCGGGTCCGCCATCCCTTCGACACCAGCTGGGAGCTGCCGGTCTACATCGCCAACTTCATCCTGATGGACTACGGCACCGGCGCGATCTTCGGCTGCCCCGCGCACGACCAGCGCGATCTCGACTTCGCCCGCAAGTACGATCTGCCGGTCGTCTCCACCTTCGTGCCCGCCGACGCCGACGCGCACACCCGCCCCGAAGACGGCGGCGGGGCCTACGTGCCCCCGAAGGGCGACATTGTCGACTACGTCAACGGCCTGCGCGCCAAGGGGCAGATGACCGGCGAGGTCGCCGTCGAGCAGGCCATCGCGCTCTGCGAGGAGAACGGCGTCGGCCAGGGCGTGACCAAGTTCCGCCTGCGCGACTGGGGCCTCAGCCGCCAGCGTTACTGGGGCTGCCCGATCCCGGTCGTCCATTGCGACAGCTGCGGCGTGGTGCCAGAGAAGAAGGAGAACCTCCCCGTCCGTCTGCCCGACGATGTGAGCTTCGACGTGCCCGGCAACCCGCTCGACCGGCACCCGACCTGGCGCGACACCAGCTGCCCGAAATGCGGGGCCGCGGCGCGGCGCGAGACCGACACGATGGACACCTTCGTGGACAGCTCGTGGTACTTCGCCCGCTTCACCGCGCCCCATGCCGCCACGCCCACCGACCCGGAGGCGGCGGCCTACTGGATGAACGTCGACCAGTATATCGGCGGCATCGAGCACGCGATCCTGCACCTGCTCTACTCGCGCTTCTTCGCCCGCGCGATGATCGCCACCGGCCACCTGCCGGAGACGGCGAAGGAGCCCTTCAACGCGCTCTTCACCCAAGGCATGGTCACCCACGCGATCTACCAGACCAGGCGGCCCGACGGGCGGCCCGTCTATCACTATCCCGAGGCCGTGGAGCTGCGCGACGGCGAGGCGGTGCTCAAGGAAGACGGCACGCGGGTCGAGGTGATCCCCTCGGCCAAGATGTCGAAGTCGAAGAACAACGTGGTCGACCCCGCCGACATCATCTCGCGCTACGGGGCCGACACGGCCCGCTGGTTCGTGCTCTCCGACAGCCCGCCCGAGCGCGACGTGGAGTGGACAGCCTCGGGCGCGGACGCGACGCACAAGCACCTCGCGCGCGTCTACCGCATCGCCAGCGAGGTCTCCGACGCCCCAGAGGCTGGGCCGAACGGCGCGGACGAGGCGCTGCTCAAGGCGATGCACAAGTGCATCTTCGAGGTCACCCAGGGCATCGAGAGCTTCGGCTTCAACGCCGCCATCGCCAAGCTCTACGCCTTCACCGCGACGCTGCAGAAGTCGGACGCAGGCCGCGAGGCCAAGCGGCAGGCGGCGCGGACGCTGGCGCAGCTCATGGCGCCGATGACCCCGCACCTTTCGGAGGAGATCTGGCACATGCTGGGCGGCGAGGGGCTGCTGGCCGAGCAGCCGTGGCCGACGGCCGACGAGGCGATGCTGGTCGACGACAGCGTCACCCTGCCGATCCAGATCAACGGCAAGCGCCGCTCGGAGATCACCGTCGCCAAGGACCTCGCCAAGGATGCCGTCGAGGCGCTCGTGCTCGAGGACGCGGCGGTGCAGAAGGCGCTGGACGGCGGCGCGCCGAAGAAGCTGATCGTCGTGCCGGGGCGGATCGTGAATGTCGTCGTGTGACGGCCTCTCCCGCCGCCGGGCCCTGCTCGGCGGCGCGCTGCTGGCGCTCGGCGCCTGCGGCTTCACGCCGGTCCACGCGCCCGGCGGCAGTGCCGCGGCGCTCTACGGCACGGTGTCGGTCGAGGCGCCGGCGACGGACGAGGGCTTCCGCCTGCGGGAGCGGCTGATCGAGCGCCTCGGCGCCGCCGACGCCGCCCGCTACCACCTCTCGGTCGACCTCGAGATCCGCGACTCGCCCGTTTCGGTCAGCACCGAGCAGGCGACGACCCGCTACAACCTGCCCGGCGCGGCGGACTTCACGCTGATCGACCGCACCACCGGCGCGCTCGTCGCGTCGGGCCGGGTCGATACCTTCACCGGCTACTCCGCCACCGGCACCGCCGTCTCGACCATTGCCGCCGCCCGCGACGCGCGCGCCCGGCTGGCGACGGCGCTGGCCGACCTGATCGTCACCCGCCTCTACGCGGCGGCCCCGGCCCGATGAAGCTGGCGCCCCGCGACGCGACGGCCTACTTCCGCTCTCCCGATCCCGCGCGCACCGGGCTGCTGATCTACGGCCCCGACGCCATGCGCATCGCCGCCAAGCGCCAGCAGGTGCTCGCCGCGCTGCTCGGGCCGAACGCCGAGAGCGAGATGCGCCTCGCCCGAATCCCCGCCTCCGAGCTCCGCAAGGATCCGGCCGCGCTGCTCGACGCTGTGAAGGCGCAGGGCTTCTTCCCGGGCCCGCGGGCGGTGCTGGTCGAGGAGGCGGCGGACGGGCTCTCCACGACGCTCTCCGCGGCGCTGAAGGAGTGGTCGGCGGGGGATGCGCAGGTGATCGTCACCGCCGGCCAGCTCACCGCCCGCTCCAGCCTGCGCAAGCTCTTCGAGAGCCACCCCAGCGCCTATGCCGCCGCCATCTACGACGATCCGCCGGGCCGCGACGAGATCGCCGGGATGCTCAAGGACGCCAGCCTCTCCGACGTCGCGGGCGAGGCGCTCGAGGCCCTCGCCGCGCTGGCGCGCGAGCTGCCGCCGGGAGACTTCCGCCAGACGCTCGAGAAGCTTGCGCTCTACAAGCTGGGCGCGACCGAGCCGGTGAGCGTCGAGGAGGTCGCGCTGATGGCCCCGGCCTCGTCGGAGGCGGGCGTCGACGCGGTGCTCGAGGCGGTGGCGAGCGGCGCGACCGAGTCGATCGGCCCGCTGCTGCGGCGGCTCTACGCACAGGGTGTGCAGCCGGTGACGCTCTGCATCGGCGCGGTGCGCCACTTCCGCATCCTGCACACGGCCGCCTCCGATCCCGGCGGTCCGGGCAGCGGCGTGGCGCGGCTGCGGCCGCCGGTCTTCGGTCGGCGCCGCGACCGGATCGTGCGGCAGGCGCAGCAGTGGGGCGTGGTGAAGCTCGAGGCCGGGCTGTCGATCCTGACGGACACCGACTTGCGGCTGCGCTCCGTCTCCGCCGCTCCCGCGCAGGCGCTGATGGAGCGCGCGCTGATCCGCCTGGCGATGCTCGCCCGGCCGCGCTGAGCACGCGCCAGCCCTCCCCCGAAAAGCAGAAAGGCGGGCCCGAGAGCCCGCCTTTCCAGATGTCTTGGCCTTGCGGCGCGACGATTACTCGTCGGTCGCGGTCGCGGTGCCGTCGGACTCATCGTCCTCAGCAGCGGCGAGAGCGGCGATCAGGGCCAGCGGGACCAGAACCGCAGCGGCACCGCCGCCGAGGGAGCCGAGCGAGCCCGTCGGAGCGACCGGGGGCGGCAGCGGCGCCGGGGGAACGACAACGATGCCGTCGTCAAAACCGCCAGCGGTGGCGGCCCCGGACACGGCGATCAGAGCCGCGGCGATAAGGGAGGTGATGCGCATTTCTACAAGTCTCCAGCAGCTAGTCTAGTTTGGTTCAAGGGCGAGCACGGAACGCGCCCAATCGGGGTTGGTTTCAGTTGGGCTTAGTTACAGAGCCAGTTCGTGTTCACAGCGCCACCACTCGGCGATCCGAGCGCCAGAGACCCCTGATCGTCCGGTGATGTACCGGCAGTGGCCGCAACATCAGAAACGACCATGAGTGCCGCTGCGATGTTGTTAGTAGTGCGCATGCTATTCAGCTCCAGCAAGTGCTTGTCCATCAGACCCAAAGCTTGTTTACCGTTCGGATGCCCGAAACTCAAGCTATATCCGCTACTTCCACCTAGAGGCGGTTGGTGTCAAGATAGCCGACAGGCGGTGAAATGAGCTGGCGCGACTTCCTGACAACACCTGTTTCGTCGAGCCAGTAGCTGTTGGTGAAGGCCTGCGAACCGCGCTCGCAGCTTTCGGTAAACTTAACAGACGCGTAGGTCCTGTCATATATGGCTATTTCTTCCGTTCCGGCGACGTCGACTCGGCAGGAATAGTCGAAGCGGACGATCTGATCGTTGCCGTCAAGATATTCGTGCACCCGGGTCGCAGCCCCCCCACCCTGACGCATTGCTGCAACGGTTCCAGAAACATCGGCCGCCATGAGGTCGGGCCCGAGGCCGCGCGTGGCGACGAGCATGCCGCTCTCGAAAGTCACGGAGATTCCGTCCTCGCTGAGCCAGGTCCGCTCGGGGCCGTTCTGCCCGGCCGGCTGAATCAGCGCGAAGGTGTCGCGCGAGGGAATCGAGGCGAGGATGAACTCGCGCCCGTCCGCCGCGAGCGCCGTCATGTCGAGCGCGGGGGCCGCCGTGGCCTCGGCGGCGGGCGCGGTGCTGCTGCTGCCGCCGTCGAGGCCGAACCTCGCCAGGAGCCCCTGTCCGACCCCGGTGACGATCTCGCTGCTGCCTTCGTAGCGGGGACCGCAGGCCGCGAGTGCCGCGAGCGCGCCGCCGAGCAGCGCCAGGTGGATGCCGTTCATCGCAGGAACCTCCCCCAGGTCTCTTCCAGCACCGGGACATGGCCTTCGCGCACCGTCTCGTAGAGCCGCCCGTCGACGTTGAGCCGCGCGCCGCCGTCGCGGCCGAGCGAGGAGATGCGGTTGTCGCTGGTCTCCATCGTCGGGGTGCCGAGGATCCAGTCGATCGGGATCTCCACGCTGAGGCCCTTGTCGAACGAGCCTTCGCCGAAGTCCTCCGCGCTGACGTTGGTCCGGGTCACGTATGCGCCGACGCGCCAGCCGTTGGCGAACTCGCGATTGACGGTGACCGTCGCGCCGTAATCGCCGGCGAGGTAGCGGCCGACGTCGAGCTGACCGGTGAAGCCGCTGCCCAAGTCGTAGTAGGCCGAGGCGTGGCCGGTGACGACGTCGTAGTCGCGGAAACCGAGACCGAGATCGTAGTCGCGCTTCACCGCGTAGTTGACCTCGGCGCCCAGCGCGAGGCGACTGTCGACGGGCTTCCAGAGCAGCTCCGTCGAGATGCCGCCGAACATCGTTTCCAGGTAGCCGACGGTGACGCGGCTGTAGAGGTTCTGTCCCGGACGGCCGTAATGGGCGAGGGTCAGGCGGCTGAGCGACGGGTCGCCCTGCCGGATGTATTCCGCCGAATCGGTGCGCACCTGCGGCAGGTTGCTCTCCGCAACGCTGTCGGCGTCGTCGCGATTGCCGAGCACGCGCTTGCGCACGCTGCCCGACAGGATCAGGTTCGGGCGGATGCGGTAGTCCGCCGAGGCCTGCACGCCGACCTCGAGCGCCACGGGCTGGGCGATGTCGAACAGGCGCTGGCCGAAGTAGGGCCCGATCCCCCACTCGAAGCGGGGCCGCGGATCCGGCACCTCCACGAGGCCCGCATTGGTGCCGGCGGCATCGCGGAAGACGGTGTTGGCGAAAATCGCGTCCGAGCCGCCGACCTCGTTCTCGTAGCGCTCGAGGTCGGAGCGGCGCACGGTGACGGACGACAGGGGGATGCCGTTGCGCACCGGCTCGAGGGTAAAGTTCTCGATGGAGGGCGGCAGCGCGGCGGTGAGGATGCGCGACACCCGTCCCATGGCCTGCGCCTCGGCGCGGTAGCGGGTGTTCTCGTAGCGCACCCGGATCGTCCGGTCCTGCAGCTCGATCCCCTGCACGATCTGGCCCTCGCTCTCGAGCGCCGTGGTGACGCCGGAGCGGATGAGCTCTTCGGGAACGATGCTGCGGTTCCACGTCGCCGCCGCCGCCGCACCCGCGGCCCGCGCCGAGACCGGCAGCGGCGCGGGTTCGCGGCCGCCGTAGGTGGGGCGCTCATTGGCGTTAATCGTGAAGGTCGCGCCGAAGCCGAGCGTCGAGCCGTTCAGATAGGCGAGCTGCAGCGCGTATTCCGGCCGCGGCTGCCACGTCAGGCCGAAGTTGAACGGCGTCTCGTGGTCGAAGGTGCCGCCCGCGGTCTCGCGCTCGTAGCCGTCGGAGGAATACTCGACGGTGCCGGTGAAGTTGTCGCTGAAGCGGTACTCGACCCCACCGAACAGCGCCGCCGGTCCCCGGAAGAACAGCCCGTCGGAGATCTGGCCGCCTTGCTTGTAGAACGCCTCGTTGGCGACGGGCCGGTTCTCCAGCTCGTCGCTGAACACCGCGAGCGGGTTGTCGAAGCCGCCCTCGGTGGCGAAGCGGCCCCAGCCGAGGCCGGCGGTGACGCGCAGGTTGTCCGACAGGTGCTTCGTCGCCGCGAGGTATTCGCCCGAGTAGCGGCCGGTGCCGAGGAAGTCCTGCAGGCCGAGGGTCAGCGCGGGGACGTAGCGGCCTTCGTCGAGCAGCCGGAAGCGGACGTCGAAGCTGCGATCGTAGGTGGTGGGGCGGCCGACCCCGAAGAACTCCTCGATCCGGCTGTAGCGGAAGCTGCCGGAGATGCGCGGCGTGACCTGGAAGCTGAGCGTGAAGCGCTGCTGGTCGTCGTAGCCGCTGACGGAGGCGCTGATCTGCCCCTCGGGCTCGCTGAGGCCCGTGGGCATGTCGATCAGGCCGGGTGTGCCGAAGAGCGTGTAGCTCGGTTGCCAGTCGGACTGGGCCAGGGCCGGCGAAGCCAGCGCGAGCCCCGCCAGGATGGTCGTCGTCTTCAAGTTCATGTCGTCCCCCGCCGTCCCAAAGACACTTGTCCGGCTGATACGTGTTGCTGCGCCCGGGCGGAACCGGGCGGTTCGCGCCCTGCTATCAATTGCGGCGATGTTGCGCCACAGGCGCGTGCGAGGCAACTGCCGTCACCGCGCCCGCGCCCATGCGGCGGCAGACCGCCCGGCATGGCGTCCGGTGGCGAGGCAGGCGGTGATGAGATAGCCCCCCGTCGGCGCCTCCCAGTCGAGCATCTCGCCGGCGACGAAGCTGCCCGGCCGCCGCCGCAGCATCAGCCCCTCGTCGAGCGCCTCGAAGCGCACGCCCCCGGCGGTCGAGATCGCCTCGTCGAGCGGGCGCGGTCCGGCGTGGCGCACCGGCAGCGCCTTGAGCAGCGGCGCGAGGTCGTGGGGCAGCGGGCGGGCGAATTCCTGCAGCAGCGCGCGGGGGCCGGCGTCGAGGTTGAGCACCTTGCGCAAGTGGTTGCTGACGCTGGTCTTGCCGCGCGGCCGGGCCAGCCGGACGCGAATCTCGTCGAGCGACAGGTCGGGCAACAGGTCGAGCGTCAGCTCCGCCCCCTCGCGCACGGCCCGGCTGACCGCATAGATGCCGCCGCCCTCGAGGCCGCGCCGCGAAATGACGAACTCGCCGCGCCCGCTGGTGTCGCCGGCGCTGAGGGCGCACCCCTTCACGGGGGTGCCGAAATGGCGCTCCATCAGCGGCGACCACTCGACCGCAAGCCCGACGTTGGCCGGCGCGAACGGCGCGAGCTCCTCGGCCTCGAACCGATCGGCCCACGCGCCGTCGGAGCCGAGCCGCCGCCAGCTCGCGCCGCCCATGGCCAGCACCGTCACCCGTGGCGTCAGGCTGCGCGCACCCTCGGGCGTGTCGAAGCCGACGCCGCCGCCGGCCTCCCAGCCGGTCCAGCGCCAGCGCCGCGCCAGCCGCACGCCGAGCCCGTCGAGCCGGCCCAGCCAAGCGCGCAGCAGCGGCGACGCCTTCATCGCGCGTGGGAACACCCGGCCGGTGCTGCCGATGAAGAGCGGCTGGCCCAGCCCTTCGGCCCAGCTCATCGCCGCCTCCGGACCGAACCCGTCGAGCGCCGCGGCGAGCGCCGGCGGGCGCGGGCGGTAGGCGGCGTCGAAGCGGGGGCGCGGCTCGGACTTGGTGAGGTTGAGCCCCGACTTGCCGGCCATCAGCAGCTTGCGCGCCGGCGAGGGCATCGCCTCGGCCAGCAGCACCGACAGACCCGCCGCGCCCAGCGCCTCGGCCGCCATCAGCCCCGCCGGCCCGGCGCCGACGACGACGGCCTCCGGGGCGACGAGGGGGTTGTCAGACACGTAGCTCACGACACTCTCCTCGGATGAGCGGCGCAACGGAGGCGCGATGGACGACGAAGACCCGATCTGCGGCCTCTGCGGCCGCCCGATCCCGCGCGACGCGCCGCAGAGCCTGCACCATCTCGTGCCGAAGCTGAAAGGCGGCAAGGGCGGCCCGACGGTGCTGCTGCATCACCTCTGCCACCGCGAGATCCACGCCACCCTGAGCGAGGCGGAGCTGGCGCGGGACTACCACACGCTCGAGGCGCTGCGGACGCATCCGCGGCTGGCGAAGTTCGTGGCGTGGGTGCGCAAGCGGCCGCCCGGCTTCCGCTCGCGGGTGCCGGGCAAGCGGCGGCGGTAGCTGCGGCCACGGTCAGATCAGCCCGATGGTCCGGCGCACCTCCTCGTCGCGCAGCGAGATGTCGTCGCCGAGCCAGGGGTCTGCCGCCGAGGAGCACATCCAGACCAGCGCGCGGGCCGGCCAGTCGGGCGGGATGTGGTCGGACCAGTCGAGCTGGCTGACGCGGTTGATGCCGCTGGCCTTGATCTCGCGCTGCATCTGCGTCGCCACCGTCCCCGGCGACAGGCCCAGCGCGCGGATACCGCGCTCGCGGTACTCCTCGTCGGCCATGCGGGTCATCATGTAGGCGCCCGCCTTGGAGGCGCAGTAGTGCGACCACGCCTCGACCGGCCCGTGCGCCGCGCCGGAGGAGACGGTGAGGATGGTGCCGCCGCCCTGTTCCAGCATCACCGGCAGCGCCGCGCGCATCCCGTAAAAGACGCCCTTGAGGTTGATGTCGATCGCCGCGCCCCAGCTCTCGGGGTCGGCCTCGTCGATGCGGGCGATGGGCTCGATCACGCCGGCGTTGCCGACGAGCACGTCGAGCCGCCCGAAGGCGCGCACCGTCGCGTCGACCGCCTCGGCCACCTCCCAGTAGCGCGCCACGTCGCAGGGGATCGCCAGCGCCGAGTCGCCGATCTCGCCCGCCAGCTCGACGATCCTGTCGCCGTTGCGCGCCAGCAGCGCGACCCTGGCGCCGGCCTCGGCGAACGCCCGCGCCGCGGCCTCGCCGATGCCCCGGCTCGCGCCGGTGACGAGCACGGTTCTTCCTGTCAGATTCATCCGCCGATCTCCTGCCATCTTCCGCCCCGCACGTTGTCCGGCTAGGCTTCGCCTCAAGTTCCCCTACCTTGACCCAACCCGGCGGGCCGGGGAACCTGATAAGGGATTTTCAACAGGGAAGGGTCCATGATGGCCACATTGAAGACATTCGGAGGCGCGGCGCTGGCCGCACTGCTCGGCAGCACCGCCGCCTTCGCCGACGTCACCGCGCAGGAGGTCTGGGACGACTGGAAGGCGCAGATGGAGATCTACGGCGACGGCGCCGTCACCGTCGGCAGCGAGACGATGAAGGGCGAGACCCTGACCGTCGAGGACATCACCGTCCGGTTCGCCGACGAGGAGGCCGTCGTCACCGCCGAGATCGGGCCGATCCTGCTGACGACCAACGAAGACGGCACCGTCAGCGTCGAGCTGCCCGGCGAGAGCCCGGTGACGATCGAGACCAACCCGGTCTACGGCGAGCCGGTGGAGATGCAGCTCACCTTCACCCAGGAAGCCGCGATGATGACCGTCAGCGGCGACCCGGACGCGATGACCTACGACCTCGTCGCCGCCAGCTACGGCATCCGCGTCGACGACATCAGCGACAGCGGCGAGGTCAACCTCAACGCCGCCGAGGCCACCCTGTCGAACATCGAGGCGACCTACAGCTCGGTCACCAACGGGCAGCTGCGCAACCTCGACTACGACTTCTCCGCCGAGAGCCTCTCGGCCAACGTCGACGCCGAGGAGCCGGGCGGGCCGGGGCTGTTCAAGTTCTCCGGCGCCATCGACGCGCTGCGCACCAACGCCTCCATCGTGGTGCCGGTCGAGATGGACATGGACGCGCCCGAATCGGCGTTCGTCGACGGGTTGTCCTTCGAGGGCGGCTACAGCTTCGGCAGCAACAGCTACGTCTTCGAGCTCAACGAGGGCGAGAACCGCGAGACGTCCGGCGCCGTCACCGCCTCCGGCGGGGAGCTGTCGATCGCGATGAGCTCGGCGGGCTTCAGCTTCTCCGGCGGCGCCACCGAGCCGTCGCTCGAGCTGTCGTCCTACGACTTGCCCTTCCCCGTGTCGGTGTCGGCCGCCGAGTACGCCTACGGCATCTCGGTCCCGCTCGCCGCGGGCGACGCGCCGCAGCCGTTCGGGCTCAGCCTGCTGCTCGACCGGCTGGCCATCGGCGAACCGCTCTGGGGGATGATCGACCCGGCCGCCAGCCTGCCGCACGACCCGGCCACGGTCCGGCTCGACCTGACCGGCATGGTCAACCCGCGCTACGACGTGCTCGACCCGTCGCAGATGCCGCAGATGATGTCGGACGACCTGCCCGCCGATCTCACCGAGCTGTCGCTGAACGACCTGACCGTCAGCGTCGCCGGGGCCGAACTGATCGGCTCGGGCAGCTTCACCTTCGACAGCAGCGACCTCGAGACCTTCCAAGGCTTCCCGGCCCCGACGGGCGAGCTGACGGTGCGCCTCACCGGCGCGAACACCCTGATCGACAAGCTCGTCGAGATGGGCCTGCTGCCGCAGGAGCCGGCGATGGGCGCGCGGATGATGATGGGGATGTTCGCCAAGCCGGTGGGCGACGACCAGCTCGAGACCAAGCTCGAGATCACCGGCGATGGGCAAATTATCGCCAACGGCCAGCGCATCCAGTAAGCTCCTGAGAGAGTGTCGAAT
>NZ_CH724107.1:2077116-2456668 GCF_000153305.1 Oceanicola granulosus HTCC2516 | reverse complement strand
TCGGTCAGGCTCATGTCGGGCGCGGCGGCGTGGCCCATCCGCTCCTCGGGAGCGGGCAGCAGCGCCCGCGCGCTCCGCTCGTTGGGGCCGCGGCGGCCGATGTCGTCGCCCTTGAAGCGCACCATGCCGGGCTTCGTGCGCAGCTCGCCCGAGAGCGCGGCGAGCACCTCGTCCTACCCGTTGCCCTCGACGCCGCCGTTTCCGAGCCCCTCGCCGGCGCGCACCTCGAAGCGGACTTCCCTGAGCGTGGTGCCGAACGGCCGGGGCGAGGCGGCGGAGAGGCTTGCGACCTTGAGCATCACCGGGCCGCCTTCGCTGGGTTCGCGTTCTGGAACGAGCAGGTCGCCACCCCGGCCCCGTCCATTTCAAGAAAGAGGATATCGCCCGTGCCCCGTTTCGCTGCCACCATCACCGCCCTGCCCCTCGCCGCGCTCTGCGCGGGCGGTGCGCTCGCCGACGTCACGCCCGAGGAGGTCTGGGCGATCTACGAGACCTACACCGAGTCGTTCGGGATCGAGGTCAGCGCCGGCTCCGTGCGCAACGGCAGCGCGCTGCAGCTGAGCGACGTCACCCTGACGATCCCGCTGCCGCAGGATTTCGGCCAGATCGCCGCCACGCTCCCGGACATGGAGCTCGTCGACCAGGGCGACGGCACGGTGCGGCTGGTCTACCCCGAGTCGATGGATATGGCGCTCACCGCAAAGATCGGCCCGCCGGGCGAGCAGCTCTCGGGCGACGCGACGCTGTCGATGACGATGGCGGGGCAGGAGACGACCTTCAGCGGCACCGCCGACAGCATGGTCGTCGAAAGCAGCCTCGCCAGCTTCGAGATGGCGTTGACCGACCTCGCCCTGCGCGGCGATCCGGACCTCGAGGAGATCGACGAGAGCTGGGTCGCCCTGACCGCCTCGGGCGAGTCGATCTCGAGCACCAGCAACATCTCGCAGACCGGCGGGATGCTCACGATCTCGACCGACAGCACCACCGGCCCGAGCGCGTACCGCATCGCCCTCACCGGACCGAACGGCGAGAACATCTCCGAAACCACCGGCAGCTCCGAGTCGGGCTCCTCCACGGCGATGATGATCGTGCCCACCGACGGGATCGACTGGCTCGACATGGGCGGCGAGCTGCGCCGCGGCCTGTCGCTGACCGCGACCTCGACGAGCCGCGGCGCGGTCCAGAGCAGTTCCACCGGCGAAGCCGAGTTCATGCAGACGGACAGCACGTCGCGCAGCGAGAGCACCACCGGGGCGTTCTCCTTCTCCGCCGCCGGTCTCGCGCTCGGCGGGGCCGCGACGGGGACCACGATCACCTACAGCGTCACCCCCATGATGCCGTTCGACATCGAGGCATCGCTCGACGAGATCAGCCTGCAGCTCGCGCTGCCGCTGCTGACGACGGAGACGCCGCAGCAGGCGGGGCTGCAGATCGCGCTCGACGGGCTGACGGTGGCCGACCAGCTCTGGGGGCTGGTCGATCCTGCGGCGATCCTGCCGCGCGACCCGGCATCGATGCGCTTCGAGATCTCGTCGGAGGTGCGGCTGCTCGCCGACGTGTTCGACTACGAGAAGATCCTGCCCATGCTCGATGCCGAGCAGATGCCGCTCGAGCTCGGCAAGGTCATCATCGGCGCGCTCAATGCGTCGGCCGCGGGAGTGACGCTGACCTCCTCGGGCGCCTTCACCTTCGATTTCACCGACTTCGACACCTTCGACGGCCTGCCCCGCATCGAAGGCTCGGCCTCGGCGGAGGCGAGCGGCGTCAACACGCTGATTGACCGGCTCATCACGATGGGCCTGATCACCGAGGAAGACGCGATGGGCGGGCGCATGGCGCTCGGCATGTTCACCACGGCCGCGGGCAACGACGTGGTGACCTCGACCGTCGAATTCACCGAGGACGGCGGCATTGTCGTGAACGGCATGCGCATGCCCTGAGCTTGCAGCGGAGAGCGGCGGGGACTACCTCCGGGCTGACCACTTGAGAGGGACGCCCATGACCACCGACCTCGCCGCGCTCACCGGCCGCATCCTCGACGCCGCCCGCAAGGCCGGCGCCGAGCAGGCCGACGCCCTCGCCGTCGACGGCACCTCGGTCTCGATCGACGTCCGCGGCGGGCGGCTCGAGGAGGCGCAGCGCTCCGAGGGGGTCGAGATCGGCCTGCGCGTGCTGATCGGTCAGCGGCAGGCCTGCGTCTCGGCCTCCGACACGTCCGACCGGGTGCTCGGCGAGATGGCCGAGCGCGCCGTGGCGATGGCCCGCGAAGCGCCCGAGGACCCGCATATCGGCCTCGCCGACCCCGCCCAGCTCGCCACCGACCGCGACGCCGGCCGGCTCGAGATGTACGACCCGTCGCCCGAGCCCGATCCGGCGGCGCTCGAGGACGACGCCCGCCGCGCCGAGGCGGCCGCGCTCGCCGTCGCCGGCGTCAGCCAGGCGCAGGGCGCCTCCGCCGCCTATGGCCGCCGCCGCATCCACCTGTCGGCGACCAACGGCTTCTCCGGCGGCTACCAGCGCTCCGACCGCACCATCTCCTGTGTCGCGATCAGCGGCGAAGGGCTGAAGATGGAGCGCGACCACGACTACGACAGCCGCATCTTCCAGGCCGACCTGCGCGACCCCGACGAGATCGGCCGCCTCGCCGGCGAGCGCGCCGTCGCCCGCAGCGGCTCGCGGCGCACGAAGACGGGCGCCTTCCCGGTGCTGTTCGACGAGCGCATCTCGGCCTCGCTCGTCGGCCACCTCGTCTCGGCGATCAACGGCACGATGATCGCGCGCGGCACGAGCTGGCTGCGCGACGCGCTGGGCGAGCAGGTGCTGCCGGCCGGCATGAGCCTGGTCGAAGACCCGCACCGCCCCCGCACCTCCGGCTCGCGCCTGTTCGACGCCGAGGGCCTGCCCACCGCCCGGCGCGCGCTTGTCGAGGACGGGGTGCTGACCGGCTGGACCCTCGACCTCGCCACCGCCCGCCGCCTCGGGCTCGAGAGCACCGCCAACGCCAGCCGCGGCCCTGCCTCGCCGCCCTCGCCGTCGGTGTCGAACCTCGCGCTGACCCAGGGCGACCGAAGCCGCGAGGCGCTGCTCGCCGAGATGGGGACGGGGCTGCTCGTCACCTCGATGATCGGTTCGACGATCAATCCCAACAACGGCGACTATTCCCGCGGCGCCTCCGGCTTCTGGGTGGAGAACGGCGAGATCGCCTACCCCGTCAACGAGATCACCATCGCGGGCAACCTGCGCGACATGCTGCGCCGCCTCACCCCCGCCAACGACGCGCGCACCCATCTCAGCCGGGTGGTCCCGTCGCTGCTGGTGGAAGGACTGACGCTCGCGGGCGACTGATCACGCACTGTTTCCACCATCCGTGGTGCGTGCCCGGCCGGAATGAGCTAGGGATTCCGCAGGGTCGGTCGGCGTGGCCGACCCTGCTGGAGGGCGCGCATGGCAGGCACCGCGAAGGGGACGAACGTCGACGGCAGGCCGACGGGCGGCACGAACCCGCTGATCGACAGCCTCGTCTGGGGCGGCGCCTGGAGCGACGAGGAGGACGGTCCCGTCACCGTCTCCTACATGTTCCAGTCGGGCCGCGATCCCTACGCCTACTTCTCCGACAGGCCCGGCTACCGCTGGTTCGACCACGAGAAGGACGCCGTGCGCGACGCCTTCGCCGCCTGGGAAGCCGTCGCCGACATCCGCTTCGAGGAGGTCGACGATCCGGAGCGCGCCGACATCTGGTACTGGATCGGCGACGGGAGCCAGATGGGCAGCACGCTCGGCTGGCACGAGGTGCCGGGCGAGGCGGTCGAGCCGCTCTACGGCGCGTTCAACTGGCAGGGCTTCGGCTGGGACGACCGGGGGCTGAAGCCCGGCGGATACGGCTTCATCACCGTCCTGCACGAGATCGGCCACGGCCTCGGCCTCGCCCACCCCCACGACGGCGGCTACGCCGAAGACGCGACGACCTTTCCCGGCGTCAGCGCCCCCTTCGCCGATTACGGGCGCCACGACCTCAACCAGGGCATCTGGACGACGATGACCTACAACGACGGCTGGGCGACGAAATTTCCCGAGGCGTGGTCGGAGACGCACGGCTGGCAGGCGACGCCGATGGCGCTCGACATCGCCGCCGCGCAGGAGATCTACGGCGCCAACATGGATCACGCCACCGGCCGCGACGTCTACACCCTGCCCGCCGACAACAAGCGCGGCACCGGCTACACCTGCATCTGGGACGCTGGCGGGATCGACAAGATCTCGCACCGGGGCGGCGAGGAGGCGGCCATCATCGACCTCGACGACGCGCCCCTTACCGGTCGTCACGCGGGCGGCTACGTCTCCTACGTCAAGGGCGTGATCGGCGGCGTCACCATCGCCAACGGCGTCGTCATCGAGAACGCCATCGGCGGCCGCGCGGGCGATCGCATCCGCGGCAACGAAGCCCACAACATGCTCGACGGCCGCGGCGGCGACGATCACATCAGCGGCAGCCGGGGCGACGACCGCATGTTCGGCGGCGGGGGCGACGACCGGCTGCGCGGCGGCAGGGACGACGACATCGTCGCCGGCGGACGCGGCGACGACGAAGTCTGGGGCCAGTCGGGCCACGACCGCATGAGCGGCATGTCCGGCGCAGACGTCCTGCGCGGCGGCAAGGGCGACGACAAGGCACAGGGCGGCAGCGGCGACGATACCGTGCGCGGCAACGGCGGCGACGACGTCGTCCGCGGTGGACGGGGCGACGACCGGGTCTACGGCGGCCAGGGGGCCGACGACATCTGGGGCGGAGGCGGGGCCGACAAGCTCTACGGCGGCCACGACGATGCCCGCGACACCTTCCTCTTCCGCGGCAAGAAGCAGAGCGAGGCCGACGCGCCGGACCGGATCTACCGGTTCGAGAGCGGCACCGACGTGATCGATCTCTCCCGCATCGACGCGGACCCGTCGCTCGGCGGCAACCAGGCCCTCGACTGGTCCGGCAAGGGGCCGGCGGCGGCGTCGGTCTGGCTGGAGGACCACGGTCGCCACGTCCGCGTCTTCGCCGATGTCAACGGCGACGGCGAAGCGGACTTCGCGCTCCGGGTGTTCGGCGTCGGGCGGATGGACGAAGGGGACTTCATCCTCTGAACGTGGTGGGTGCGCAATGAATGCGCACCCTACGCAGGCCCATGGGTAGGGTGCGCTTTCAATGCGCACCCGGCGCGGGTCAGTGGGTCAGGTGCGCCTTCAATGCGCACCCTCCGCCTCAGGCCGCCTTGTGCAGCGGACCCTCGTGGTCGCCGCGGGGCGGGTACTGCTTCTCGGCGCGGAACTTGACCATGCCGATCAGATCCTCGGCCGACGGCCGCGCGAAGGGGATCGACTGGACGTGCGCGGAATAGAGCGTGCGGTCGGGGAGGATGAAGAACACCCCCGGCTCGTTGAACAGCGCCGGCTCCTCGGACCCTTCGCGCGCATCGCTGATCCACAACCCCCACGCGTCGCGCGCAGCCTCGAGATCCAGCGAATGCGCCACGGCGATGCGGCTCGCGCCGGTGGTGCGCTTCGTCTCCTCGGCCTTGTCGGCATCGTCGGCCGAGACCATCACCACCTTCACGCCCTGCTCCTCGAACTGCTCGAGCGCGCCGTCCAGCTCGCTCATCTGCTTCTTGCAGATCGGGCAGTGCAGGCCGCGGTAGAACACGACGAGCGTGCCGGCGGCGCCGCCGTCGCGGTCGAGGTCGAACTGGCCGTCGCCGACGAGCGGCAGCGACAGGGGGGGCGTCTTCCGGGCGGGCATGAGCATGGCGATCTCCTTCTTTGGACCGAGGCGCAACGGCCGGCGCGCCGGTCCGTTCCCTTGACCACCGCCGGTCGGCGGGGTAGCGCGCTCTCGTTCAGTCAAGCCCGTGTGAGGACCATCATGGCCAACCCCTCCCTGCTCATCCTTCCCGGCGACGGCATCGGTCCCGAAGTCATGGCCGAAGTGCGCAAGGTCATCGACTGGTTCGGCAGCCAGGGGACGCCCTTCGACGTCAGCGAAGACCTCGTCGGTGGCGCCGCCTACGACGCCCACGGCACGCCGCTCACCGACGCCACGATGGCGAAGGCGCAGGAGGTCGACGCTGTCCTGCTCGGCGCCGTCGGGGGGCCGAAGTACGACGATCTCGACTTCTCGGTGAAGCCCGAGCGCGGCCTGCTGCGGCTGCGCAAGGAGATGGACCTGTTCGCCAACCTGCGCCCGGCCCAGTGCTTCGACGCGCTCGCCGACTTCTCGTCGCTGAAGAAGGACGTGGTCGCCGGGCTCGACATCATGATCGTGCGCGAGCTCACCTCCGGGGTCTATTTCGGCGAGCCGCGCGGCATCGTCACGGAGAACAACGAGCGCGTCGGAATCAACACCCAGCGCTACACCGAATCCGAGATCGAGCGCGTCGCCCGCTCCGCCTTCGAGCTGGCCCGCAAGCGCGGCAACAAGCTCTGCTCGATGGAGAAGGCCAACGTGATGGAATCCGGCATCCTCTGGCGCGAGGTGGTGCAGCGGGTCGGCGACGAGGAATATCCCGATGTCGAACTGAGCCACATGTACGCCGACGCCGGCGCGATGCAGCTCACCCGCTGGCCCAAGCAGTTCGACGTGATCGTCACCGACAACCTGTTCGGCGACCTGCTCTCCGACCTCGCCGCGATGCTCACCGGCTCGCTGGGGATGCTGCCCTCGGCCTCGCTCGGCCTGCCGATGGCCAACGGCCGGCCCAAGGCGATGTATGAGCCGGTGCACGGCTCGGCTCCCGACATCGCCGGCCAGGGCAAGGCCAATCCGATCGCCTGCATCCTCTCCTTCGCCATGGCGCTGCGCTACAGCTTCGACATGGGCGAGGCCGCCGACCGGGTCGAGGCTGCGGTGGAGAAGGTGCTCGCCGACGGGCTGCGCACCGCCGACCTGCTGGGCGAGGAAGGCCGCGCGCCGGTGTCGACCTCCGACATGGGCGACGCCATCGTCGCCGCGCTGGCCGACTGAGCCACGCTCCGGCCTGCCCCTCCCGGGGCGGGCCCCCTGCGAGGGGGTTTGACCTTCCCGCCGCTCTGACCGAGGGTCGCGCGGGAAACAGCGCCTTCGCGCGACCGGTGACAAGATGAGCTCGAATCTCAAGGGCGCGCTGATCGCGCTCCTCGCCTTCGGCGTATTCGCTTCGCACGACGTGATCGTGAAGGTGCTCGGCGGCAACTACTCGCCCGTGCAGCTCGTGTTCTTCTCGGTGCTGCTGAGCTTTCCGCTGGCGACGATCACGCTGATGGGCGACCCCAAGCCCAGCACCCTGCGCCCGGTCCACCCCTACTGGGTCGGGGCGCGGACGGTGACGGCGGTCATCACCGGGCTCTGCGCCTTCTACGCCTTCTCCGTGCTGCCCCTGGCGCAGGTCTACGCAATCATCTTCGCCTCGCCGCTCATCATCACCATCCTGTCGATCCCGATCCTCGGCGAGGTGGTGCGGGTGCGGCGCTGGATGGCGGTGATCGTCGGCCTCTGCGGGGTGCTCGTCGTGCTGCGCCCGGGCTCCACCGAGCTGACGCTCGGCCATCTCGCCGCGCTCGTGGCGGCGATCAGCAACGCCACCACCTCGATCATCGTCCGCCGCATCGGCAGCGAGGAGCGGCCGGTGGTGCTGATGCTCTACCCGATGGTGGCGAACTTCCTCGTCATGGGCTCGGCGCTCTACTGGGTCTACGTGCCGATGCCTGTCGAGCATCTCGGCCTCGTCGCCGTCCTGTCGGTGCTCGGCTGGACCGGCGGACGACTGGTCGTCTCCGCCTACTCCACCGGCGAGGCCGCCATCGTCGCGCCGATGCAGTACTCCCAGATCCTCTGGGCCAGCGCCTACGGTCTGCTGTTCTTCAACGAGGTGATCGACCGCCCCACCGCCATCGGCGCCGGCATCATCATCGCCAGCGGCGTCTACATCGTCCTGCGCGAAAGCCGCGGCGGCGCCTCGGCCAACCGTCCGGTCCTGCGCACCCGCTCCCGCCACGACACCGCGACCTCGTTCCGCATCAGCACCTTCCTGCGCCTGCGCGGCCGCCACCCGGAAGACAAATGACCCCTTGCCAAGCGCCACCGTCGAGGCTATCGCACCGCCCACGGTCGGAGTGTAGCTCAGCCTGGTAGAGCACTGTCTTCGGGAGGCAGGGGTCGGAGGTTCGAATCCTCTCACTCCGACCAGTAATTCCAGACATTATGTTCGAAGCGACTTCAGCGTTGTCTCGAACCGACCCGCTGCGAAGGGCGGGTATCCGCATCTCGATGGACGGGAAGGGCCGGCTCCTGGACAACATCTTCATCGAGCGGCTGTGGCGCAGCCCGGAACACGAATGCGTCTACCCGTGCGCCTAGGAGACCGGGTCAGGAGCCCGTGCGGGCCCGCGGACCTGGTTCGACTTCTGCAACCACCGGCGGCCTCATGCGGCCCTCGGCGGACGGCCGCCGGACGTGATCTTCCGGCGCGGCACGACGATCACGCAACTCGACCAGGAGACCCGGAGAGTAGCTTAGAGACCGTGAGATCCTTTCCAAGGTTCAGGGACTACCGATGCCGGCTATCCGGCGGGCTGCGCGACAGACAAGTCCACCGCATTCGTACACGCTGAAGACCAACGGTTTGGAGCTTGATCGGGAGCGCTCCAGCTCATGCGGCAGTACCAGCCGGTGCCGCTCGTGCTGCCCCCCTTCCTACCAATTGGTGATCGACCCGTCGCGGCGGCGCAGCATCGGCGGGTCGATGAATTCGAACTCCGCGCGCTTGAGGAAGTCCTCGTCCACCTCGACGCCGAGGCCGGGCGCGTCGGGCACGATATAGGCCGCGCCATCGAGCTCGACCTTCTTCGGGCAAAGCTCGGTGCTTTCGAAGCCAAGCTGCTCGACGGGGGAGGCGCGGCATTCGAGCCATGAGAAGTTCGGCACCGCGGCGCCAAGATGGACGCTGGCGGCGGTGCAGACGGGGCCGAGCGGATTGTGGGGCATCAGGTCGACGTAGTGGGCCTCGGCAAGGCCGGCCACCTTCATCGCCTCGGTGAAGCCGCCGACATTGCAGATGTCGAGCCGCGCATATTGCAGCAGGTCCTTCTCCAGATAGGGCTGGAACGTCCACTTCGACGAGAACTCCTCGCCGAGCGCGAAGGGGATCTCCGTCATGCGGCGCAGCGCCTCGTAAGCGCCGGGCGCCTCGTCGCGAATTGGCTCCTCAAGGAAGTCGAGCGTGCCGGAGGGCAGCTTCTGGGCAAAGGACGCGGCCTCGGCGACGCTGAGCCGGTGGTGGTATTCCATGCCGAGGACGGTGCCATGCCCCACGGCTTCGCGCACGCGGATCGCCCACTCGGCGGTCTCCGCAATCGACTCACGAGGCTCGAAGATTTCGGGCTCCTCCTGCCCGGCGGCGACGAGACGGATGCAGGTCCAGCCGGCATCGCGCAGCGTGAGCGCATCTTCCAGCACCTTGTCGCCGTTCGTCGCAGGAACGGTAGCGAAGGCGGGGACGCGGGACCGGTGCTTGCCGCCGAGCAGCTGGTGCACCGGCACGCCGAGCGCCTTGCCGCGGATATCGTGGAAGGCGATGTCGAGCGCGGCGATCGCCGCCGTCAGCACGCGCCCGCCCTCGAAATACTGGCTTCGATACATTTCCTGCCAGAGCGCGCCGGACTGCATCGGGTCGCGCCCGACGAGGAAGTTCGCGTAATGCCGGATCGCCCCCGCGACGGCGAGTTCGCGGTAGGACAGGCCGGATTCGCCCCAGCCGTATATGCCCTCGTCGGTCTCGACCTTGACGAGGAGCTGGTTCCGCACGCCGATGCGGACGGGGTAGGGGTGGATGGCGGTGATCTTCATGCAGGGGGTCCGGTCAGTTCAGGAGGTTGGGGAGCCAGGTCGTCAGCGCCGGGAACAGCACCAGCAGGACGATGACGGCCAGTTCGGCGAGGACGAAGGGGGCGATGGCGGCGATCAGGGCGCCCATGCGCACCTGGCCGATCTTCATCAGGATGAAGAGGACGACACCGAAGGGCGGGGTGATCAGGCCGAGCGCCAGGGTGAGCATCACCACCAGCGCCGCCTGGATCGGGTCGATCCCGAGCGCGATCACGGTGGGCATCACCAGCGGCACGAAGATGATAAGCGCCGCGCCGATGTCGATGAACATGCCGAGCACCAGCATCAGAAGCATGATCCCGAACAGGAACAGCGTCGGGCTGCCCTCGAAGTAGGGCGCGAAGGAGGAGACCAGCGCGCCGATCCCCAGCAGGTTGAGCGCGTAGCTCAGCACGGCGGCGGAGGCGACGAGCAGGTAGATCGCCGCGGTCATCCGCGCCGAGACCACCAGCGCGTCCCAGAGATCGGCGAGACGCATTGTGCGCAGGATGAAGAGCCCAAGGATCGCGGCAACGAAGACCGCGATACCGCCGCCCTCCGTCGCGGTAAAGGCGCCGGTGACCATGCCCCAGACGATCACGACCGGAAGCGACGCCACGAGCAGGCCTTCAATCAGCAGCGGGACAATCTGGCCGCGCTCCACAGTAATTCGCGAATTCGGAAGGCCACCGCCAAGCGACTTCAGGAAGATGACCAGAACGCAGGCCCCGCCGAGCATCAGCCCCGGGATGATCCCGGCAACGAAGAGATCGACGATCGAAAGCCCTGTCACCGCAGCCATGATGATGGCGAGGCCGGAGGGGGGAATGATCGGTCCGATGATCGAGGAAGCAGCCGTGACCGCGGCCGAATAGGGGCGGCTGTAGCCCTCCTTCGGCATGACCTGCATAAAGAACCGACCGAGGGCGCTGGCATCGGCGATGGCCGCACCCGAGATGCCGGCGAAGAGGATCGAAGTGCCGACATTGGTGTAGGCGGTCCCGCCGCTCAAGCGGCCGGTCAGGAGCGCCGTCAGGCGGATCAGACGGTCGGTGATGCCGGAACGGTTCATGATCTCGGCCGCGAGGATGTAGAATGGCATCGCCAGGAATACGAAGGAGTCTACGCCGCCGAAGAAGCGGGTGATGACGACGGGCAGCGGGATGCCGAAAATCAGCAGGCCCAGCGTCCCACCGAGCCCGAGCGCGAAAGCAATCGGCACCCCGATGAAGACCAGGGCGAAGCAGGCGAGAGCGACCCAGATCAAAGCGGTTCCTCCTCATACGCCGTCGACGCGAAGCCCGCGAAGAAGCACAGGACGATCTGCAGTATCATCAGAAGCCCGCCGACCGGCAGCGCCATGTAGGGATAGATCATGGAGATACCCGATGCCGCGGCACTCTGGCGAAGATTGGCCAGTGCGGCCGGCCAGCCATACCAGACCAGCAGTCCAATGAAGACGGCGCCGATGCCGTAGAGCAAGGACCGGAGCAGATGGGCAAATCGGCGGGGCACCGCATCGACGACGGCATCCACAGCCATGTGCTCACCGTGGTAGATTGCGGCGGTGCCGCCCAGCATCATCACCCAGACCATGCCGTAGCGCATCACCTCCTCGGCCCATCTCAGCGACGAGCCGAACACGTAGCGCCCACCCACCTGCCAGAAGTTCAGCACGCAGATGACGGCGAAGAGAGCGGCGGCGGCCGTTCCGCAGACGAAGACCAGCCCGGCGCGCGGCGATTGCGACGGTCATTCTCTTATTCCTCGAGAGGACCGGGCGGATCAGGAAGGAATCCGCCCGGTCCAGTCCTCATTCCGCCGCGGTCTCGGCGCCGTAGAGTTCGGCCTCGGCCTCGGCCTCCGCCACGGCGTTCTCCATCCGGGTCAGGATGTCCTCGCCGACCTGCTCGACGATGAAGTTGCGAACCGGCTCATAGACGGCGTCGCGGAAGGCGGCCTTTTCCTCGGCGGTGGAGATGTGGACCTCCACCCCGCGCTCCTCGGCGATGACACGGATCGCCTCCCAGTCTCCCGCCGTCTTCTCGACGTTCTCGACGTGGGCGAACAGCTGGGCGGCATCGGTTATCACCTTCTGGTGGTCGGGCGACAGCGAGGTGAACCAGTCGTCGTTGGCGACCAGGATGTGGAGCCCGAAGACGTGCTCGTTCAGCGTCATGTAGTCGGCCACGTCCGCGGCGCCGCCCGACAGGTGCACCGGCGGCGGGCTCTCGAGTCCGTCGACCACCCCCTGCTGGAGCGCCATGACGGCTTCGGAGCCGGCAATTGGCGTGGCGCTCGCGCCGAGCGCTTCGACCATCGTCATGTAGACCGGACTCTCCATGGTCCGAATCCGCATGCCCTGTAGGTCGTCGGGGCTGACGATCAGCCGCTCATTGTTCATGAAGCTGCGGAAGCCGTTCTGCGAGAAGGCGAGCGCCCGCATGCCGGTCTGCTCCTGGATATCGTCGAGCATCCACTGCCCGAACTCGCCGTCCATCACCTTCCAGGCGACCGGGGCCGAGGGGAACAGGTAGGGCATCGACCAGGCCTGGATCGGCGCGTAGAAGCCGGCAAAGGCGCCGTCGGACGGCAAGGTAAGCTGCAGTGTCCCCTGCTGGACCATCTCAGTGGTCTCGCGCACCGAGCCCATCTGGTTGCCCGGGAACAGGCGCACCGTCAGCTCGCCGTTGGTCTTGTTCTCAACGTATTCCTTAAAGGCGGTGGCGGCATTGAACTCGGGATTGTCGCCTTCGAACATCTCGAACGCGAAGCGGATCTCCTGCTGGGCCAGAGCCGCGGTCCCTCCGGCGATCAGGGCGAGGGACGAGGCCGCGGCGAGCGCGGCGAGCTTCGTAATACGCATGGTTTTCTCCTCCGGTTGATGATTAATCTACAATCACATACCGATTACACACAATCAATGGAAGTCTGGCCATAGCGACCGGAATTCGGGCATGAACCCTCTCACGCAGGAGGCTGGCATGGATCAAGACAGTACGATCAGGACGCCGTCGGAGGCCCCCAAGCCGCCGCACGAACGGCCGCTCACGGTCGCGACGCGCCTGCGGGCCGACATCGTTGCAGGCCTTCTCCCACAGGGCGCGCGACTGAAGACCCAAGAGCTGGCGGCGCGATACGGCACGAGCATCAATCCGATCCGCGAGGCGCTGCATCAGCTGGCCGGCGAGGGCTTCGTCCAGATCGAGCGCAACCGCGGCGCGCGGGTCCGCGTGCTCGACGAGACCCTCGTGCGCAACATGTTCGACGTCCGCGCCCTGATCGAGCCGTACCTGATCCGCCTGTTCGTCTCGCACGCGACCGAACGGGAGCTCAGTCGGCTGGCAGAGCTGCAGGACCGGATCGAGACGATCGTCGGCGAGGATCAGGAGCGCCTTCGGGCGCTCGACGCCCACTTCCACGACATCACCTACGCCGGGCACCACAACACCGAAGCGCTGGCGATCTTCCAGCGCCAGAGCCGCGTCGTCCAGGCGCTCGGCATCCGCTTCCCGGCAAGCCCTGCTCGGCGCCAAGCGCAGAATCATGAGCACCGAGCGCTGATCGACGCAGCCGCAAGGGGCCTGGAGGACGAAGCGGCCGAGATCGTGCGTCAGCACTGCCGAGGCGCGGAGCGGCACCTGCTGGAGCAGCTGCGCAGGAACTGAAACCGGGCGAGGCACCACCCGCAGCTCACTCGCCGACCTGCCGAGCCGCGACGCGCATCAGCTTCACCTCGGGCAAGCACTCAATACAGTCGCGCCACGTCCCGGCCCTGCGCACTCTTCTCTGCACGGGAGGAGTGGCGTCCACTCAGCCCGCCATGCGCACCAGCCTGCCCTCACCCTGCTCGACGAGGCGGCTGGCGTCGGCGTGCTCGAGGGCTGTGCGGCTGGCCTCCATCAGATCGCGGGCCGGCTCGAGGTTGCCTTGCCCGGCGTCGGTCACCGACAGGACGGAGGCCTTGAGCAGGCGCGAGTAGGGGTGCTGCGGGTCGTCCAGCACCTGACGCGCCGCGCCCATTTCGACAACGCGGCCCTTCTGCATGATCATGATCCGGTCGGAAATGTAGTAAGCCGTTGCGAGGTCGTGCGTGATGTAGATCACCGAGACGCCCAGGTCGTCGCGCAGGGTGCGCAGCAGGTTGACGATGGCCATGCGCAGGGAGGCGTCGACCATGGACACTGGCTCGTCGGCGATGAGCACCTTGGGCTTGCACACCAGCGCGCGGGCGATGGCGGCGCGCTGGAGCTGGCCGCCCGAGAGCTCGTGGGGATAGCGACCGCGCACCTCCGCGAGACTGAGTCCGACGCTGGCCAGCGCCTCGTCCATAGCGGCATCGAGGTCGGCGCGCGCGGTGATGCCCCGGAAGACCTTGGCGGTGGACTCGATGTAGCGGTCGACGCGCTTGAGCGGGTTGAAAGCTTCGAAGGGGTTCTGGAACACCGGCTGAACGTCGGTCATGAAAGCCCTGCGCGCCGCGCCGAAGCTCAGCCCGCTGATCGGGTTGCCCTTGTAGCGGATCTCGCCCTCGGTCGGCGTCTCAAGGCCTAGGATCATCCGCGCCAGCGTCGTCTTCCCGGAGCCGGACTCGCCGACGATGGTGAAGATTTCGGGCGTCCCCTGCTCCAGCCTAAAGTTCGCGTCGCGCACGGCCGCGGTCTGGGTTCGCGACAGCAGTCCGCCCATCGCGAAGTACTTGCTAACCCCGTCGACGTGTAGCAGCGCGCTCATGCCCCCGCCCCCGCGACAGTGGCCTCGGGCCGCACCAGCGGCTCCACCTCTTGGGCGCGCCAGCAGGCGGAGCGATGGCGGGTGCCCACCGTTTCGAGCGGCGGCACCTCGCGCTTGCACCTGTCGATGGCGAGCGGGCAGCGCGGATGGAAGCGGCAGCCCTGCGGCGGGTCGGCGAGGCTGGGCGGGCGGCCCTCAAGCGATGGCCGCGGTCGGGTGTCGCCGATTACCGGCAAACTTGCGACCAGATGGGCGGTGTATGGATGCTTGGGTTCGGTGAATAGCGTTCGTGTCGGCCCCTCCTCGACGAGCCGGCCCGCATAGATGATGCCGATGCGGTCGGCGATGTTGGCGTGCACCGACATGTCGTGCGTGACGAAGACGATGGAGGCGCCCATCTCCTTCTGCACGTTGCGCAGCAGCGACAACACGTCCTTCTGCACCACCACGTCGAGCGCGGTCGTCGGCTCGTCGGCGATCATGAATTCGGGGCGGCAGACGGTGGCGAGGCCGATCGTCACCCTCTGGCGCATACCGCCCGAGAGCTCGTGGGGATAGGCGCGCAGGACGGACTTGGGCAGCTTGAGGTGGTCGAGATGCTCTTCGATGCGCTCGCGGAAGGCCCGACAGTCGAGTCCGAGCGGGCTGCGGGCGAAGTCGCCGAAGGTCTTCTCGATCCGCCGCACGGGGTTCAGCACCGACATCGAGCCCTGCATGATGTAGCTCAGGTGGCGCCAGCGGATCGCCTTGATCTCGGCCTCGCTCGCCTTGGTGGAATCGATCCGCTGCCCCGCGAAATTGTACTCGACCGAGCCGCCGACGACACGCAACGGCGGGCGGATGGCGGCGGCCAGCACCTTGATGAAGCTGGTCTTGCCGCTCGAGCTCTCGCCGGCGATGCCGTAGATCTCGTCGCGCTCCACCTGCATCGTGATGTCGTCCACAGCGCGCACGTCGACGGTTCTTGCCGTACCGGCCGACCTGGTAATAGGCCTTGAGGTTGTCGACCTTGAGGACGGGATCGTCGCTCATCCGTTGCCTCCTCCCATGCGGCGCAGCCGCGAGCGCGGATCGATGTGCTCGTTCATCGAGACGGCCAGCAGGAACAGCCCGATGAAGGTGAGAATGATCAGGATCACCGGGATGATGACCCACCACCACGTCCCCACGACCATCGCGGAGTGGTTGTTGGCCCAGTAGAGCGTGGTGCCGATGGTGGGCACGTTGAGGTTGGTGAAGCCCAGCACGCCCAGCGTCACCTCGAAGCCGATCGACCAGATCATGTTGGCCATCGCCGTCGAGAAGATGATCGGCATCACGTAGGGCAGATGCTCCTCGAACATGATCTTGGCCGGACTCATGCCCGCGAAGATCGCCTGCCGCGTGAACTCCCGGTGCCGCAGGCCAAGCCCGACGGAGCGAATCAGCCGCGCGTCGAAGGGCCAACCGAGGCAGGCCATGATCAGCGCGAGCGTGTAGGTGTCGAGATCGTTGCGCAGCACGAAGTAGAACAGGATCAGGATCGGGAAGATCGGCAGCGCGACGAAGATGTCGTTGACGAACATCAGGCCGCGGTCGACCCAGCCGCTTAGGTAGCCCGCCGTCATGCCCACCACGATCGAGATGATGCGGCTCAGCACCGCGACGATGAGCCCGAAGACCAGCGTATTGCGGAAGGCGAAGGTCAGGTTCCAAAACAGGTCTTGCCCGCGGCTGTTGGTGCCGAACCAGTGCTCGAGGCTCGGCGGCTGGTCGGGGATGACCGTGTAGATCTGCTCGGGCACGTAGGGTGAGAAGAAGCTCAGGCACGAGAAGATGACGATCAGGCTGACCAGCACCACGCCAATGCGGAACTCGATGTTGTAGCGGAAGAGATCGCGGAATGTCGTCAGCACGGGTTCAGCCCACCTTCACGCGGGGATCGAGCAACGGATGCAGCAGGTCGATGATGAAGATGGCGGAGGCGACCGCGATGACTGAGACGCAGGACACCGCCAGCACTAGTCCAGTGTCGCCGCCGTTCACGGCGCGGATCAGCAGCGTGCCAAGACCGGGGTAGGAGAAGACCTGCTCTGTGATGATCGTGCCCGAGAAGATCCCGCCGAGCGCCATGGCCAAGGCCGTCAGCTGCGGGATCAGGGCGTTGCGCGTCACGTAGCCCATCACGATGGTGCCGCGATTGACACCTCCGAGTTCGGCATAGGTGACGTAGTCCTCGGTGACGATGTTGGACACCAGCGCCCGCATCCCGAGGAACCAGGTCCCGATCCCTGCCAGCACCAGTGACAGTGCCGGCAGGATCGCGTGGTGCAGGACCGAGAAGATGAAGTCGAAGCTCCAGGCAGGCCGCACCGCCATCGCGAAGCCGCCCGAGATCGGCAGCACCGGCCACAGGTAGCCGAAGATGATGACCAGCAGGAAGGCGATGATGTAGTACGGGATCGGCTGGATGCCGATGGCGACGATGCCGAAAGCCTTCAGCGGGCGATTGTTCTGGTAGTAGCCGGCGAGGCCGCCGAGGATGTTACCCAGCAGCCAGGCCATGATGATGGCGACGGTCAGCAGGCCGACGGTCCAGGGCAGCGCGCGCATCACCAGCTCCATCGCCGGGGTCGGAAACGCGATCAGTGACGGGCCGAGGTCGCCGCGCACGAAGCGGCTCCAGAAGTTCAGGTACTGCTGGGTCAGCGGCTGGTCGTAGCCGAAGAGCTCCGTAAGCGTCTGGCGCAGGCTTTCGACGGCTGTCGGGGAGAAGGAAGACTGACCCGCGACGCGCCCGATGATCGTCTCGATCGGCGAGATCGGTGAGAAATGCGCCACGACAAAGGCGGCGGAGACACCTGCGAACACGACGACGGCCAGTTGCAGAAGGCGCTTCAGGGCGAAGATCAGGTAGGCTCTCATGGCTGTCTCGGTTCTTTCTGCTCGAACTCTGAGGCGGCTTGGGAGCGCCCGGCCGTGCCGGACGCTCCCGGTTCGTCAGTGCGGCTGGATCACTCGGAGGAACCGGCCGGGCGAAGCTGGGTGAGGATGAACTTCGAGTTCGCCCAGTTGTTGACGATGTTGGCGTAGGGGTTCTCTTCCGCGGTCGGGAAGCCTTCCCAGACTGCCGTGTCGTAGACCGAGAACACGTTGTACGACATGATCGGGATCACCGGCATCTCGTCCACCATGAGGCGCACGAACTCCTTGCCGAGCTCGAGGTTGCGCGGATCGGTGAACTCGGTGACGCGCACCTCCTCGATGATCCGGTCGAGCTCGGGATGGGTCCAGCGCTGCCAGTTGCGGGCCGGCTGACGCTCGCCCGGCTCCACTACGAAGTCGGAGTGCCAGCTGTCGAGGAAGAACGACAGGTCGGGATCGCCGCCCCAGGTCTCGATCGACCAGGCCGTCGCAACATCGAAGTCGCCCAAGGGCAGTGTGGTGCCGAAGATCTGCGGGTCGGCCAGCGGCGTCGCCTCGATCCCCTGCTGCGTCCACTGCTGGGCGATCATGGTGCCCATGCGGTTGATGACGCCGTCGGTGAAGGTGTTGATCGTGAACTCGAACGGCTCGCCGTCGGGAGTCATCCAGGTGTTGCCCTGCTTGCTGAACCCGGCGGCTTCGAGCAGCGCGGTCGCGGCCTCGACGTCCTGCTTCCACCAGCCGTAGCCGAAGGCGCGGCGGATGGCGGCCTCGTCGGTCGGGACCTCGTCACCGAATTGCGGGCGCACCATGTCGGCGACCTGCAGGCCGATGTTGGGATCGTACGGCCGCACCGTCTCGCCGTTGCCGAGATCGAGCTCGTAGCCTTCGAGCCACTCCTGCATCGGCATGTGGTAGTCGTCCGGATGGGTTCCGGTCGGCGGGATGGCAATGGCAGACAGGGTCGCCGCGCCGCGGTAGGAGGCCATCGAGATCGCCCGCGCGTCGAGCATCAGCGCCAGCGCCCAGCGAACCCGCTTGTCGGCGAACAGCTCGTTCTGGGTGTTGAAGATAACCATCGGCAGGGTCGGATCCGGGTGGGCGTAGGGGAAGCCCGGGAACCAGCCGCGCGCGGTCTCGCGATCCTCGATGATCGAGAAGGTGGCCTCGGGCGACAGGTCGTGGATCATGTCGAGGTTGCCGTTGGACATCTCGATGAGACGATTGTCCGACGACGGGATCGAGCGGTAGATCACGTACTCCGGCCCCGGCTCGCCCCACTGGGCCATCGCGGTGCGGTCCCAGTCCTCGCGCTTCTGCCAGGCATACCAGTAGCCGTTCGGGTCGAACGAGTGCAGCGTGTACGGGCCGAGGCTGACCGGCGGATTGTTCTGGAAGGCCATGATGTCGTCGACCTCGGAGAACACGTGCTCCGGCATGATCCAGGCGCCGTTCCAGCGCACCGAGAAGATCGAGTGGAAGCGCGAATTCGGCTGCGCGAGCGTGAACTTCACTGTGTAGTCGTCCACCGCCTCGACGGACTCGACCGCTTCGGAGAACGCGGCGCTCCAGGTCATGCCCGGCGTCGCCATCTGGGTCTCGACCGTGAACACCACATCCTCGGCGGTGAATTCCTCGCCGTCGGACCAGTAGACGCCCTCGCGGAGGTCCACGGTCATCTCCGTGAAGTCCTCGTTGTACTGCCAGGTGTCAGAGGCGAGCTGGTTGTAAAGCGCTCCGTCCAGACCGGCGTCGGGATCGATGAACCACAGCGTGTCCATCGTGAGCTGGTGCAGGCCGTTGGACCATGCCGCGCCGTTGCCGGCGACCCAGATGTTGAAGTTTGGCGGATTGGTCGCCGGTTGTTCGGGGTTGTGGATGATCAGCGTCTGCTCCCGCGGGAACTCGGTAATCGGCGGCGCCACGGCGTCGTCCTGTGCGGACGCGGTCGTGGCGAGCGCGGACACGGCGACAGACGCCGCTGCCGCAAGCGCGGTCATGGTTCTCATGTTTTCCTCCCAAAGAAAGCGCGCCTCCACACGCGCCAACTGCAGAACAAGGTACCGGAAGCTCGGATTCTGTCAACTAATTACTCGATATGAACCACAAAACTCGATACAAAAAGGCAAGCCGTTGACGGGCCTGCCTTCTCACCTAGTCAGGACACCGCGACGCGGATCATGTGGTAAGACAGAGACGGCAAGTTCGCGCTGAGCCGCTCGCCGTCGAGGTTCGCGCCCTCCACGTCCTGCGGAGCGACCTCGTCAGGCTTGTCGGCCGTGTTGACCGCCTCCAGCGAATCATGGCGGATCATCTTGTGCTCCACGATCCGCGCGCTGCCGAAGCCGGCGACCGTGAGATCCAGCTCCATCGCCTCCGTCTGGTTGCGGTTGACCGCGAAGAAGGTGACGAAGCCTCCCTCCTCGTCATGCACGCCCGCGACATCGACGTAGGGGACGTTGTCGCCGTGCACGCAATCGTAGCCGGGGCAGTCGGTTAGCAGGTGGAGCGCGTTGCCGCGCCCGTACTTCGAGGCGAAGAAGAACGGGAAGAACGTCGTCTGCCGCCAGGCGCTTCCGCCGGTTTCCGTCATGATTGGCGCGATCACATTCACCAGCTGCGCGATCGCCGCGAGCTTCACCACGTCGGAACGGCGGATGAAGGTGTTCAGAATGCAGCCGACCTGCAGGACATCCTCGAAGTTGTAGATGTCCTCGAGCAGCGGCGGCGCCTCGGGCCACCCGTCCCTGCCCTCCAGAATCTTTCGATCCTGCTCGTTGGAATGATACCAGACGTTCCACTCATCGAAGCAGATCGTGATGTCCTTCTTCGAGCGTTTCTTGGCCTTCACGTAACTGATGACGCCGGCCACGGTGCCGATATAGGCGTCGAGCTTCTCGTTCAGCGCAAGGTAGTCGCCCGTGTTCTTCTCGGGATTGCGGAAATACATGTGCAGCGAGATATGGTCGACCACGTCGTAGGTGTGCTCGAGCACCGTCGCCTCCCACTGAGGGAAGGTCGGCATGTTCGCGTGCGACGAGCCGCAGACGATGAGCTCGAGGCTCGGATCGAAAGCGCGGAGCGCCTTTGCCGTTTCCTCGGCAAGGCGGCCATACTCGTCGGCCGTCTTGTGACCGATCTGCCAGGGGCCGTCCATTTCGTTGCCGAGGCACCAGAGCTTGACGTCCCACGGCTCGGCCCGGCCGTTCTTGCGGCGCATATCCGACCACTTGCTGCCACCAGGATGGTTGACGTACTCGACGAAGTTTCGCGCTTCCTCCAGCCCCCGCGAACCCAGATTGAGCGCCAGCATCATTTCGGTGCCGACCGTGTCGCACCACGCGGCGAATTCGTGCACGCCCACCTGGTTGCTCTCGGTCGTGTGCCAGGCGAGGTCGAGCTGCGCCGGCCGCTGGTCCTTGGGGCCGATGCCGTCTTCCCAGTTGTAGGCGGAGACGAAGTTGCCGCCCGGATAGCGGACGAAGGGCACGTTCAGCTCGCGGACCATCTCCGCGACGTCGCCGCGCATGCCGTCTGCATCGGCCGTCGGGTGGTCGGGCTCGTAGATGCCGCCGTAGACGGCACGCCCCAGGTGTTCGAGAAATGCGCCGTAGACCCGATGGTCGATCCTCGAGATCGTGTAGCCCTTGTACGCCGTAACAGCCGCCTTCATGCCGCCCCCCTTTATCCGCCGTTTCGGTATGAACCGATGAATTGGATACAAAACGGGTTGTCGGGTTCCGTCAAGGGCGCAGCGCGGCGCTTCGTCAACTTTCGGTAAGCAACCGCATGACGATGTCCTGGTCGTAGTTGCCGAAGCCCTTGCCGAATATGTTGATTCCGCCGGGATGGCGCGCTTTGTCCTGCACGCCGACGCGCAGGCGGATGGAGTGGTGGCTGCCGACGTCGAGGTCGGCCAGCGTGGTGTCGGAGATCCGCACGCCGTCCACGAAGGTGCCGTTCTTGCCGACATGGAAGTTCTTGAGCTTGCCGTATTGCGAGCCCTTCAACTTCCACCAGTCGGGCGTGTAGACGCCGCGCTTGTCGCCGAAGTCTCCGGGCGAGGTCCACGTGCCGACCTCCAGTCCATTAACCGTGAGGGTGATGTCCGACGGCCAATCCTCGCGCGTTCCCGGCACCTCCGAACTCAACTCCAGCACGAACTCGATCGCCTCGATATCGCGGTTGCGAAGGCGGGCGTTGTTCGGGAACTGATACTCCACGTATCCCCGGGTGAACCACAAGAGCCCCGCCCGCATACGGTCGGGGTCGTGAAAACTGTCAGGCACGTCCAGCAGCCCGACGATCCCCTCGGTGGTGCAGAGCCCGCAGGGCGCGGTCAGCTCGAACCCGGTGTAGAGCCCGATGGGCATCGCGACCTCGATGGCATTGTCCGCCTTCTTCGGCTCGCCGGGATTGAAGGTGACGACGATCTCGTCGAAGTTCAGGTGACAGATCTTCTGACTGCCCTTGCGCGCCTTGCGCATCTCCGACCGGATCAGCCCCCCGCTCTCGAGCAGCGCGACATTTGACGACACGCTCGATTGCGGCAGCTCCAGCCGCGCAGCGATGTCGTTGAGGTTCATCGGGCCGTCGGTGTGCAGAAGCTTGAGGATCCGCGCCCGCGCGACGGAGGCGAGTCCCTTGAGGACCTCATGGTCCTTCTCGGGATCAATGAGGATGAAGTTCTTGGCCAACCTACCTTCTTCCCTCTTACGCTTCGGCTGGACATCTGTATCAGGTTTTCTGATCCCTTCAAGCGCGCGACGGCTCGACCGATTGCGAGCGTCCGCTAAGAGCCTTACCCACTTGATTGCCTAAGCCTTCAGGTTGTTTGCGGCACCTTATCGCATCGTTCGCGAACGGGTGGCCGAACTGTGCACGTCCGACCACCCTGCTCCTGCGAGAGGAGGTCGCTCAGGTCCGCTCGCGGCGCTCCATGCGTTCTTTGAGCCAATCCAGAACCTCGTCCTCGACCCATCCCACCCAGTTCGGGCCGAGATTGACCCGCTTAGGGAATTGCCCGGCCTTCTCAAGGCGTGCGATGTGCTGAGGCGAGTATAGAACCAACTCCTTCAGCTGGCGCTTTGAAAGTATCCGCATCACGATGTCTCCTTTTGGGAGGAGCATCGCGATGCCCCAGGGTTGCGAGTCCTAGGCCCACCCACGGTAACATCGGAGCAGCAACAAGCAATCGTCACAACACGGCGTGTGGTCAGTCAGCGACGATGCTTTCGACGTGGGCCTCGTACAACTCCAGCGCTTCACGCATCTCAGCTAGGTATGAGTAGCGGTTATAGATCGCGGCAACCCCGGTCAGTTGGCTGCGATGGTCGATGACCTGCTCGGTAATGTGAAGCGGCACACCGAGTCGGGCCATCGTGCTCGAGAAGTAGCGGCGGCAGTCGTGCAGTACCCAGTTTGATACACCACTCTGTCCATCGAGGCGCGACTTCGACTTGCTCCAGCTGTTGAACGCGAACCGACTGTTAGGGAGGTAGCGACGGAATTTAGTTGCTGGGATCGTGTGGCTACGCTTACTCTTCATCACGGCAGCCGGAAAGGTGAGCTCGTCGCCCGTCAACTAATCAGGATCGTACTGCCAGATCTGATTACGGCGCTGGCCGGTCAAGAGAAGCAGTTTAACGGTGTCTGAAAAAGGTCGCTGATCAACCCGCCAGATCGCCGCCACTTCTTCGTCGGTGAGGAGGCGATGCGGACAGCGAAATGAACCTTCCGACGAACAAAGGGGTTTCGATCGTGCAGATCGTGATCGATGCACCAATTGTACAGGGCCTTCAGGGCCTTCAGCTGGTTGGGATCGTGTCGACTTGTGCTGACCCGATCCAATCTCTCGTTATCGATACCCCTCAGGGCATAGTAGTATCGCTCTATGGTGCTTGGCCGCAGACGGCTGCGACAGTCTCTTAGGAACGCATCACGCGCATCATGGAAGAACGGCGACCGTGGCGTATCCGCCACCGGATTGGCGAGCAGCTTCCTGGCCGCCTGACGGGCCTCCTTAAGAGATAGTTCCGGCCACTTCCCGAGCGTCTTGAGCCGACGGCCTGCACCGTACATGACGAAGAAGGCCTTCGAGCGCGTCGTGCATCGAACACCGAACCCCGGCAGTGAGGGATCAAGGTGCTTTGTGCTGCCCTTCGCGGGATGGGCAAGCTTCCGGATGGTGAGTTCTGTGAGCGCACCCACGAGCGTTGTCTCGCAATTGTCTCGAAAACGACGCGCTCAAAGAGGGATCGGGACGGCGTGCTATGTTCACCTAAGAACTCTCAACTAGCTGAAAAACCAAAACTTTGCAACACCATGTTCAGGTATGCAAAATGGGAGCACTGTCTTCGGAGGCAGGGGTCGGAGGTTCGAATCCTCTCACTCCGACCAGTATTTCCAGATATTATGTTCGAAGCGACTTCAGCGTTGTCTCGAACCGACCCGCTGCGAAGGGCAGGTATCCGCATCTCGGGGACTACCGATCCCGGATATCCGGCGGGCTGCGCGACCGACAAGTCCACCGCATTTGTACACGCTGAAGACCAACGGTTTCGAGCTTGATCGGGAGCGCTCCAGCTCATGCGGCAGTACCAGCCGGTGACGCCTGTACTGCTCCCCTTTAATCGGTGATTGATCCGTCGCGGCGCAACATCGGTGGGTCGATGAAAACGAACTCCGCGAGCTTGAGGAAGTCCTCGTCCACCTCGACGCCGAGGCCGGGCGCGTCGGGCACGACATAGGCCGCGCTCGTCGAGCTCGACCTTCTTCGGGCAAAGCTCGGTGCGAAACCGAGTTGCTCGACGGGAGAAGCGCGGCACTCGAGCCAAGAAAAATTCGGCACCGCGGCGCCGAGATGGACGCTGGCGGCGGTACAGACCGGGCCGAGCAGGTTGTGGGGCATCAGGTCGACATAGTGGGTAACTTCAAGCGTGAGGGGGCACGGCCGACGAACCTCTGGCTGCCCGCCCCGTTGTTCAGTACCTGAACTCCCGGCGTGGCATAGACCCTCCGTCGAGCAACCGTCTGCCGTCGACGCGGGCGATGAGCGGGCCGAGGGCGAGGATGTTTGAGTAACGATCGTGTCCGCGCCGAGCCGCTCGAGGTGGCGCACCTGACCTGTCCATAACCCCTCGTCCTCGCGCAGAGAGATATGCTCCGGACGGATGCCGTTGACCTGACAGCCCATCTTCCGGGCCACCTCTCCTTCGTTGAGGTTCATCATCGGGACGCCGATGAAGCCGGCGACAAGGTCATCTTAACCTCGAGGCCGAGCGACGATTGGCCAGTCTCCTCTCTGCCGCTGATCGGCCTCAGCAGCATTGAAATAAAAGGCCAGAGACATCGGCCGCCTCGCCGCCCGCACGCTATTGTCCCGTATAGCGAGGCGGGACTTGGCTCGGAGTCATCTGGTCGCCCCCGGTCTGATCGAGCGAGGCGGCAGCTGACACCCGCGACGAGAAGCGCTTTCATTGTCCCTGCGCCGTCCCGCCGGAGGAGGCGCAGTCGACGATCCGCGGCGCGGGTTTATAGCTTGGGCTGCCAGAAGCGGTTCCGTCGCGTCTCGCCGCACCGGACTTGGCGCGGAGACCTTGGGAGCGGATCAACCTCTATTCGCTAGCGTCTCAGCCTCACGTCGATTCCACATTGATCCTGATAAACTGGATACTTCATCTGAAGTTCGCGCATTCGACGGGATCGCTCGTGCTACATCACGATGAATTCCGCATGTAGCGCTCCTGCGGCCTTGATGCTCTTCAGTATGTCGATCATGTCCCGCGGCGAGACCCCGAGGGCGTTGAGCCCCGCCACCACTTCCGACAGCGACGTGCCCCCCTGGACCTCGGCCAACCCGATGCCCGGCTCTTCCGCGATCTCCGCTTCCGAGCGAGGGACGACGACGGTTTCGCCGGGCGCAAACGGGTTCGGTTGGACGACCAGCGGCGCCTCCTCGATGCGCAGTGTCAGGTTGCCCTGGCTGACGGCCACCCGGCTGATCCGGACATCCTCGCCCATGACGATCGTCCCCGAGCGTTGATCGACCACGACCCGTGCGCGCCGTTCCGGCTCTACGAGGATGTTTTCGATGCGCCCGATCGCGTGCGCCGGGGACGCCGCGCCCGTCCCGGCGACATTGATCTCCACCGTGCCGGAGTCGATCATCAGAGCCACGTGAGCTCCGAAAGCTCTGTTGACGGCTGCTTCGATGCGCGCGGCCGTCGTGAAATCGGGGGTGCGCAGGGCCAGCCGCATCTGGTCGAGAGCGGCGAAGTCGAAGGCCACCTCCCGCTCGACCGTCGCGCCGGAGGGGATGACGCCGGACGTCGGCACCCCTTGCACGACGGCGGCCGCGTCGCCCTCCGCGCTGGCGCCGCCCGCGATGATCGTGCCCTGCGCGACCGCGTAGATCTGGCCATCGGCCGCGTTCATCGGCGTCATGATGAGGGTGCCGCCGAGCAGGCTGCCGGCATCGCCGATGGCCGAAACGGTGACATCGATGGGGCTGCCCGCGCGGGCGAAGGGCGGCAGGCTCGCTGTCACGATGACTGCCGCGACGTTTTTCGGCCGGAACTGTTCTCCGGTGACGTTGACCCCGAGACGCTCGAGGATGTTCGTCATGATCTCTTCCGTGAAGGGCGAATTGCGCAAGCCGTCGCCGGTCCCGTTCAAGCCGACGACGAGGCCGTAGCCGACGAGGTCGTTCGAGCGCACTCCGTCGAACTCCACCAGGTCCTTCAGCCGGACAGGCATCGCCTCAGCGCCGGCGGCGGCAATGAGCAGGATCAGCGCGAGCAAGTGGCGCATCAGATGTGCTCCGACAGCGACAGGCGCGACAGGCGTGCCGTGAGCATGAAGCTCATCTCCAGTTGAATCTCGACGCTCTGCAGGGCCGTCGCCGTGGCGTACGGGTCGGCGGATGTGAGTTCGTTCTGCAGGATGGCGAGAGAGGATCGTTCGGCGGCCTGCTGCGCCGATGCCTGTTCGATCCGGTCTTCCTGCAGGCCAAGGCTCCCCTGGGCGAGGGCGAGGGGCTGTGCCGCCGAGGCCAGCAGGACACCGCTGTGGCGCAGGACGGCGTCGGCGGCTCTGGCGCCCAGACCGGGCGACGCGGCGGCGAGGGCGCCGAGCGCGGCGGCTTTCAGGAGGCCGCGCAAGGCAGGCATGTCGGCGCGGGCGGAGAGGGTGGCGCTGGTACCGTCACCCAGCGGGCGGTTGAGATAGGCTGCCGGATCTCCCAGGTAGCCTCGACTCTCGAACCCGGCCGGATCATCGAACCAGGCATCGACAGCGTCGAGCAATTGATCGGCGCCGCTCGCTCCGGCGACGGCCGCCAAGAGATCGTTCAGGAGCACGTCGGGAGCGGCGAGCGCTGCGCGGTCGGTGGCCTCGCCGGCGAAGAGACTCTTCCCGCCGACGCGGTGATTGAGGTCGCCGACGATCGATTCGAACGTCTCGCGCGCGGCGGCGGCGACGCTCTCTCGCTGGTCGCGGGTGCTGTTGGCCGGAAGCGAGAGGACCTGCTCGGTGAGGGCGGCGCGGCGGTCTTCGATCTTGCCGAGGACAAGCTGCGCCTGCGCGAAGAGGCCGCCGGTCTCGCGATTAGCGCTGACATGGCTGTCGGCGAGCGCGATGCGGTGCTCGAGGTGCGACACGCGGGTCGTCTCGCCGTGCAGCGCGAGCGCGACGTCGGCGACCTTGCCGGTACTGAGCTCGTCCGAGAGACGGTGCAGGCGATCCTTGACCTGGACGGTGCGGCGGGCGCTGAGGAAGTGCTGGCTGAGGTCGCCGGTGGTGGTGAGGGCCATGAGTCAGATCTCCAGCAGGCGGGTCAGGACGGAATTCACGGTCTGCAGCACCTTGGCGTTGGCCGCGTAGGCCTGCTCGATGAGCAGGAGCTCCTGCAGTTCGCGGTCGGTATCGACGCCGTTGGCGAGTTCGGCCGACTTCAAGACCTCCCAACGGGCGGTCTCGAAGGCGAGGTCCTGCTCGATGGCGTAGCGGCGGCTGCCGACATCGGCGAGGAGGCTCGCCATGTGGCCCGAGGCGGAGGCGGCGCTGCCGCCGAGATCAGTGCGTCTCGAATCCTGCAGGGCGTCGAGCCATCGCTCGATCTGTGTGCTGCTTCCGACGGGTGCGGAGCTGGTCTCGCCGAGGCCGTCGCGCAGGCGGGCGAGGCTGCCGCCGTTGCCGGGATCGACGGTCGGGTTCAGCGCGATGCGGGAGGCGAGGCCGGGGGTGTCGAGCGGGTCGAGCGCGGCGCCGGCGTCGGTCAACAGGCCGGGCGCGCCGGCGGCGAGGGTGGGATCGGTGGCGGGATCGGCGAAGCGGTCGGCCAGGTCTCGGGCGAAGGCGTCGAGGCCGGTGGAGACGTCGGGGAGGATCGTGTCGCGGATGTCGAAGGTGCTGCCGAGGCGGCCGCCACCGAGCTTGCCGTAGGCGGTGCTTCCGGTGACGGGGTCGCCGGCGATGGTGAGGCCGGAGAGGGCGCCGGAGGCATGGGTCATGTCGGCAGTGACGAGGTTGACGGGACTGAAGCCGATCTCGCGCGCCTTGCCGTCGAGAAGCGTCGCCCCGGAGAGGGTCATGAGGGCGATGGCGTCGTTTTCGCGGACGATCTCGCGGACGGGTACGAGGGCGGATATGCCGTCGACCGCCTTCTGGCGCTCGTCGAGCAGGGGCGAGACGTCGACGCCGCGGGCGCGCAGGGAGGTGATCTCGCCGTTGAGGGTTTCGACCCGTTCGAGCTGGCGGTTCAGGCTGGCGACCTGGGTGGCGATGCTGCGGTCGGCTTCGGTGCGCATTTCCTGCAGGCTGTCGCCGGCGTGGTTCAGCGCGCCGGTCAGGGCGGTAAGGCGATCGGCGACGTGGCCGAGGCGGATGTCGGAGGAAGGATCGGCGGCGGCCGAGACGAGGGCCTGCTCGACGGCGGTGAGGCGCGAGGAGAGGGCACCGGGCTCGCCCGGCTCGCCGAAGAGGCGTTGCAGCCGGTCGAGGATGTCGGACTGGGCGGCGTTGGCCTCCATGTCGGCCTCGGCGGAGCGGCGGTCGGCGGCGATGCCGCGGTCGGCGTGGCGGATCACGCCGTCGGCGCGCACGCCGCCCAGCATCGTGCTCGAGACGGCGAGAGAGCGGCGGCCGTAGCCTTCGGTGAGGGCGTTGGCGATGTTGCCCGAGACGATCTCCGCCCGCCGCGAGGCGACCTCGAGGCCGCTCAGGGCCGAACCGATGCTGGTTGCGATGCTCATGGCGGGCGGCTCCTAAGGGTCAGCGCTTGATGTTGGTGGTTTCCTGCAGCATCTCGTCTACGGTCTGGATGACCTTGGCGTTGGACGAGTAGGCGCGCTGTGTCTGGATCAGTTCGGTGAGCTCGCCGGCGACGTCTGTCGCCGACTCCTCGAGCGCGTAGCTGAGCAGGTCGCCCGTCGGCCCGTCGCCGGCATCCCAGAGGAAGTAGCTGCCGCTTTCGGGCGTGGCGCGGTAGGTTTGCTGGTCGAGCGTCTCGAGGCCGTTGACGTTGGAGACGTCGACGAGCGGGATCTGGTAGATCACCTTGCTGATGCCGGTATCGAACGCGGCGCGCATGAAGCCGTTCGCGTCGATATCGATCGACGTCATGCTGCCGACCGCGTTGCCATCCTTGAGGATGGAGACGGGGGCGAAGTTGTCGGACAGCTGGGTCAGGCCGCCGGGCTCTCCGAGGAGGCCGAGGCCGACCTCGAGGGGCCCGCCCTCGACGTTGACGGTGACGCGGCCGGTGACGGGATCGTAGGCGCCGCCGCTGACCGGGGTGATGGAGGCGAGGGTGCCGCCGGCGCCGCGGGTGTCGTCGAAGACTAGGGTGTATTCCCCGACGACCGCGCCGGCCGAGGCGCTGTCGGTGATCTGCATCGTCCATTCGTTGGACGAGCCGGCCGCCGGAACCGTCGGCGTGAAGGTGATGGACAACGTCTCGGACGTGCCGAGGTTGTCGTAGTAGGCGACGGTCAGCTCCTCCGGCTCGCCGGTGGAGCTGAACTCCGTCGACGTGGCGGGCAGGTTGAGCCCGACGTCGATGTAGGTGGTCGCCTCGCCGGCGGACTGGTTGGCGTTGATCCGGATCGGCTGCAGCCCGTCGGCGGTGTCGCGCGGGAAAGCGGGGACGTTGCCGTCGATCCCGGCCGGCCAACCCATGAGGATGAGGCCGCTCTGGCTGGCGAGGTAGCCCTGGTCGTCGACGCGGAAGGAGCCTGTGGACGTCAGCAGGAACTGGCTCGACGCGTTGCCCGTTCCCAGCGCGGCCTCCGTGGAGACCGGCATCATGCCGCGGCCGCGCACGGCGAGATCGGTGACGTTGTCCGTCGAGACGATGGAGCCGCGCTGGTCGATCAGGCGCTGGGTGGTGACTCGCACGCCGCCGGCGGAATAGGTGCCCTCGGTGGTGTTGAGCACCATCGAGTGGAAGTCCGTCGTCGCCCGCTTGTAGCCGAAGGTCGAACTGTTGGCGATGTTGTCGGCGATCGTCGCCAGGCGGCTGGCATTCGCTGTCAGCCCCGCGACGCTGGCGTTCAGCGAGGAGGAAATCGTCATGGAGGAGCCTTTCTGCTGCCAAGGGGCCTGTCTGGCTCATCCCTATCCAAGCAGTCTTAAGGCCTCCCTAACGCCTCAAATCTTTTCCACTTCACCTGTCCGAGCGCAGCACGACCACCTCCAGCCGGTTGTTGCGCAGAGAGACGGCGTTGCGCACGGCGGGCGCGCGGTCGGCGTGGCCGGTGACGCGCACGATGCGCTCGGGCGCCTGTCCGCTCGCCTCGAGCAGCTCGCGGAAGCGCGTGGCGCGGCTGGTCGAGAGCGGCCAGACGCGGCTGTCGGCGACGACGACCGGGCGGGCGCGGACATGGCCGGCGAGGGCGACGTCGTTGTCGACCAGCGCCAGCACCCGGGCGAAAACGGCGGCGAGCTCGACTGTGACCGGCTCCGGCTCGGCCGTGCCCGGCGCGAACAGGGGCGCGCCGTCGAGGTCGAAGATCTCGATGACGAGCCCCTCGTCCGTCAGCTTCGTGACAATGTGCTGCAACGCCTCGTCGGCGATCATGCTCTCGCCGCCCCGCCCAAGCAGCTGCTCCTCGATCTGCTCGAGCGCCGCGACCTGCGCCGCCTCCTCGGCGGTCGCGCCCGGCACCGCGTCGCCGGTCGCGCCGGGGTTGGTGCCGCTCTGGGCGAGGGTGTTGTCGGTGAAGATGTTGTCGCCGCCGAAGGCGCCGTCGCCGCCGCCCGAGATGCGGTTGATCGGGATCGTGGGCGAGAAGTAGTCGGCGATGCCCTTGCGCTGCTGCTCGGTGGTGGCGTTGAGCAGCCACATGAGCATGAAGAAGGCCATCATCGCGGTGACGAAGTCGGCGTAGGCGACCTTCCAGGCGCCGCCGTGGTGGCCGTCGCCGCCGGTGATCTTCTTGCGCTTGATGATGATCGGCGCGTTGCTGGTCATGGTCATGGTCCGGCCCCCTTGTTGCCGGTCCGAGACGTCGGGGGCGAGGGGGGCGACGGCGGGGCGGCGCGGGGGCGGCGGCGCCACAATTGGGGCTAACAGGGTTAACCGGGCCGCCTTTCAAGGTAAATCTCGTCCGGTCCGCAGAATTCGACCAGATCGTACCCGTTGGCGCGCATGATCTCGGGAATGCGCGGAGAGGCCGTGTTGTTCTCGATCGACCAGGCGGTGATGTCGTGGCGGGCGAAGGGGAAGGCCTCGAGCACGGCAAGCTCGCCGCCCTCGATGTCGAGCGACAGGAAGTCCGGGTCGGGCAGGCCGGCGTCGGTGAGGATGTCCGACAGCGGCTTCGTCTCGACGCGCAGCAGGGCCTCGTCGTGGCGCGGGTCGTCGCGCACGGTGGCGAGCAGGTCGGCGTCGTAGCTCGACGCCAGCCCGCTCATCTGGGTGTAGCCGGCGCGCACCTCGATGAAGTCGGCCTCGCCCGCGCCGGGCGCGACGGCGACGCCGAGGCACTCGCAGCGCCGCACCTGCCGCGCCTTGGCGAGCTGCGCCGGCACCGGCTCGACGAGGAGGCCCGTCCAGCCGCGGAAGAGCTCGAAGAACAGGCTGTTGGACCCGGTGACGCCGTCGTAGCCGCCGACATCGACGAACGTACCGCCCCGCTTGCCCTTCAGCGCGGTATCGACCACCCGGTCCTGCCCGGCCTGCGAGGTGAAGCGGTAGTCGGGGCGCAGCATCCGGTCGAGCTCGTGCAGCTCGCGGTTCAGCGCGGCGCGGCGGCGGGAGCGCTCGCTCCGCAGCGCCGCCACCAGCTCGCGCCGGGCGGCCATCAGCTCGGCGCGCGCGGCCTCGATCCGCTCGGTCGGGGTCACGGCGCGGCCCGGTAGTCGGCGTAGGACTTCTCCTCGACGAGCGCCGAGCCGAGCAGCAGGTTGATCCGCTTCTTGACGTCGGAGCGGGCGTCGTTGGTGACGTAGACCGCCCGCGCCAGCGCCACGAACCGCTCGCCGAAATCGCGCGCGGCCTCGCAGTCGCGAATATCGTCCTCGATCTGCCACAGGCGCAGGTTGATGCCGTAAAGCTCCTCCCACAGCGCCGCCAGCGAGGCGCTTGCGGGCAGGTGCGCCTCGGCGACGCGGGTCAGCTCGGCCTGCTCGTGACGCACGTTGGCGAGCTTGGCGGCATCGGTGATCCGCTCGGACTTGATGCGCAGGATGGTAAGCTTGTCGATGAGCTCGCCGGGCGAGACGGGGACGAGGATGTCATCCATCGGCGCGCCCCTTCCTGACCGCCTGCTGCAGCGCCCGCCGGACGCGGGCGATGGGCTCGGCCCAGTCGCGCGGGGTCTTCTGGCGGAACAGGCGCATGGAGGGATACCACGGCGTCGAGGTGCCGGAATGGGTGTAGACCCAGAAGCTGTCCCAATGCAGCACCACCCCGACGGGCAGGCCGAGCGAGCCGGCGATGTGGGCGGTCGCGGTGTCGGAGGTCACGATCAGGTCCATCTGTTGCATCGTCGCGGCGCAGTCGGCGAAGTCGCGGTCGGTGCTGGCGGCGTCGAGGATGAAGGCGTCGGTCCCGTCGGCGCGGTAGGGCTCGAGGAACGGCCCCTTGTAGAGCGAGAACAGCTGCACCCCCTCCACGTCGACGAGCGGCAGCAGGTCGGTGTGGCTGAACGAGCGGAAGTGGTTGGCCTTGTAGGTCGCCGAGCCGCTCCAGACGACGCCGACGCGGAACTTGTCGCCATAGGGCGCGACGATCTTCTGCGCCCGCTCGACGCTGTCGGCCGGGATCGCGAGCCGCGCCGGGGCGGGGATGTCGTCGCGGGTCTCGAGCGACAGGCGCGGCAGGTCCATCAGGTTCATGTAGATGTCGACCGGCGCGTGCCGCGACAGCTCGAGCACCACCTCGTCGGCCCCCTCGAGCTCGGCGAACAGGCGGAACATCGGCTTCTCGCACAGCAGGATGACCCGCCCGCAGCGCCGCTTCAGCTCCGGTAGGAATCGCATCATCAACACCGCGTCGCCGAACCCCTGCTCGGGCATCACCAGCACGGTCTTGCCGGCGAGATCCTCGCCGCTCCACTTCGGGAACGGCACCTCGTGCTTCTTCAGCTCGCCGGTGCGCCAGCGGGACGTGTAGTGGCGGAAGCCATCGCCGTAGGCGCCGTCACCGAGCAGGGCGAAGGCGAGCTGCAGCTCGATCTCGGCATCGTCGGGATGCTCGGCGAGCGCTCCCTCGAGGTAGCGGACCGCCTTGCGGTACTGCCCCTTGCCGCGCAGCGCCCGGCCGATGAGGCTTTTCTGCTGGGCGTCGTCGGGCCGGTACTCGACGAGCCGCTCGCGCAGCGCGAGGGCCTCGTCGTAGCGGCCGATGTCGCTTAGGGCGTTGGCGTAGTTGTTGAGCACGCTGGCGCTGTCGGGGGTCAGCTCGTAGGCGCGCAGGTGGGCACGCACCGCCTGGTCGAGCCGGTTCTCCGAGCGGTGCAGCGCGCCGAGGTTGGACCAGATGCCCGCGTCGTCGGGCACACGCTGCAGGAAGGCGGCGTAGAGCCTGAGGGCGCGGGCCGTGTCGCCCGACTGGTGCGCGTCGGTCGCGGCACGGCGCAGGTCGGCGAGCGTGCGCGGCTCCTCCGGCGTGCCGTCAGCCATCGCGACGCCGTTTCACCGGGCTCACCAGCTTCTCCGGACGCCGCGCCTCGGCGGCCTCGAACAGCGAGAAGGTCTGGTTGACGTAGTTCACCGCGCCGGAGATCAGCTCCATGTACTCGATCAGCTCCGGCGTCCGCTCGGTCTCGCTGACCACCACCGGACGCTCGGGAGAGCGGGTCTCGAAGCCGGCGTAGAACCACGGATCGCCCCGGTTGATCTTCAGCGGGCGCTCGAGGTCGTGCCACTCGAAGGCCCACATCAGCGGGCGCGGCCAGACGTTGATCGGGAAGCGGCCGCCGAAGATCGTGCCGGGGATCGGCTCGCGGGTGTAGTGCATGAACGGCGACAGCTGGGTCATGTAGACCGGCTCGTCGCTGATGAAGACGTAGGGCGTCTCGACCTGGATCGTCGGCACGCCTTCGTAACGCCATTCGTGCTCGGCAGTGATGTGGACCTTGTCGCGCAACTTGTTGGCGCGGATGCTCGACATCGAGCCGTTGAGGTTGCGCAGGGCGGGCTTGCCGTCCTTGTCGCGCACGAACTCGAGGTTGAGGTCGAACGGGCAGCGGATCAGGAAGTAGCGGCTCTCCATGTTGATGACCGCCGGGCAGCGCGAGGCGCTCTTGGCATGGCTGCGGTTCTTCTCGGGACCGCGCACGCGCTCGGGCGGATCGTAGATCACGCCACCCTTGATCGTGTTGAGGAACCAGCCCACCTGCACCGGTCCGGAGGCCCTGCCCTCGCCGGAGGCGTCGTCGAAGTGAACCGAAAGCCGCATACCCTACCCCTGTCCCTTCGCCGGACTGAAGCCCATTGCAGCCGGCGTGTCAAAGGACATGGCCGCGCCGGTGGCGCGGCCATGGCAGGTGCAGTGCCGGCGTGCCCGGCTCAGACGTCCAGCTTGAGGCCCCCGGCGGCGTCGGACTCGATGGCCCGGTCGAGGACCCGCTGCAGCTGTGCGCCGCGCGCGAAATCGGGGCGCACTTGCGCGCCGGCGCGGATCGCGGCGATGAAGCGCTCGTAGTTCGTCGGCACCGCCGGCGCCGCCACCGGGCGCCAGGTGCCCGAGCGCAGGTCGGGCTCCAGGCAGGCGGTGAGGGTGCTCGCGCCGCCGCGGAATTCGACCCTGAGCCCGCCTTTCGTGCCGAACAGCTGCAACGACAGGTCGTTGATGTGGCCCGAGGCGAAGCGGCTGGCGTGGATCACCCCGACCGCGCCGTTCTCGAGCCCGACATGCATCGCGAAGCTGTCGTTGGCGTCGAGCACGTACTCGCCGATCCGCCCGCCCGGCGCCTTGTCGAAGGTGGTTAGCCGGCAGGAAACGTCATCCACCCCCATGCGCCCGGCGGCGAAGGTGGCGAAGTCGACGATGTGGACGCCGATGTCGCCGAGCACGCCGGTCGAGCCGTGCTTGGTGGACAGCCGCCACAGCCATTGCTGGTCTTCGTCCCACTTGCCCCAGGCGTCCTGGGTCAGCCAGCTCTGCAGGTATGCCGCCTCGAAGTGGCGCACTTCTCCAATCTCGCCGGCCTCGACCATCGCGTGCGCCTGGATCAGCGCGGGGACGTTGCGGTAGGTCAGGTTGACCATGTTGACCACGCCCGCCGCCTCGGCGGCCTGCGCCATCTCGGCGGCGTCGTCGGCGTTGGTGGCCAGCGGCTTCTCGCAGAGCACGTGCTTGCCCGCCGCCAGCAGCGCCATCGTGGTGACATGGTGCGCGGCGTCGGGGGTGACGTTGGAGACCGCGTCGAACTCGCCCCAGGCGATGGCGTCGGCGAGCGAGGTGAAGCCGTGCTCCATGCGGTGCCGCGCCTTGAACTCGGCGAGCCGCCCCGGATTGGTGTCGACCCCGGCGGCGAGAACGACCCCGGGCATCGCGGCGTAGGCCTCGGCATGGCTGTTGGCCATGCCGCCGGTGCCGAGGATCAGGACCCGGACGTCGCTCACCGGAAGCCCTCTTCGCCGTCCGCGTGCAGCTTCTCCCCGCGCGCCTCGATCGGCTCGAGCGCCTTCTCGACGGGCACGTTGGGCGCCGCCTCGGGATCGGTCAGCCGTGCCGCCGGATTGTGCGCCCAGCGCACGCCGTTGGCGATCACCTTCTGGACGTTGCCGTCGTGGTAGGTCGGGTAGGTCTCGTGGCCGGGGCGGAAGTAGAACACGTTGCCCGCGCCGCGCCGCCAGGTCGCGCCCGAGCGAAACACCTCGCCGCCCTGGAACCAGCTCACGAACACCGTCTCCATCGGCTCGGGGATGCCGAAGGGCTCGCCATACATCTCCTCGTTCTCGAGCTCGAAATGGTCCGGCAGCCCGGCGGCGATCGGGTGGCTGCGCGAGGTGACCCAGAGCCGCTCGCGCTCGCCGGCCTCGCGCCAGGTGAGGTTGCAGGGGGTGCCCATCAGGGCCTTGAACACCTTCGAGAAGTGACCCGAATGCAGCACGATCAGCCCCATCCCGGCCCAGACGTGCCGGCAGACCCGGGCGACGATCTCGTCGTCGACGTCCTTGTGCGCGGCGTGGCCCCACCAGATCAGCACGTCCGTCTCGGCCAGCCGCGACTCGGGCAGACCGTGCTCCTTCTCCTGGAGCGTCGCGGTCTCGGCGTCGATACCGCCGGCGGCGTTGAGCGCGTCGGCGATGGTCTGGTGCATCCCGTCGGGGTAGATCCCGGCGACGATCTTGCTCTTCTGTTCGTGGACGTTCTCGCCCCAGACGATGGTACGGATGGCCATGACGCCTCTCCTGACTGTGCTTCGTTGGATCCGCGCTATCAAATCAAACCGCTTTGGCAAGAGAAACCGACCCGCGACGCCACGTGGCGCTCGGAGATGTGTGATGGCCAACGGGCCGGATCGTGCCTAGTCTGCGGCCCCGCACCGCCCGCCACACCGAAAGCGACGCCCGCCGATGATGCGCTTCCTGTCCCGCCTCATGCGCACGTCCGCCGAGTTCGACCCGCCGAACCCGGAGGGCAAGCTGCAGGTGATCGGCGACGTCCACGGCCGCCACGACCTGCTGCTGCGCCTCCTCGACCGGCTCGATCCGGACGCGCGGACGGTGCTCGTCGGCGACTATATCGACCGCGGCGAGGAGAGCGCGGAGGTGCTGCAAACCTGCCGCGCGCTCGTCGGCGAGGGGCGGGCCGTCTGCCTGATGGGCAACCACGAGAGGATGCTGCTCGACTTCCTCGACAGCCCCGCCGGGTCGGAGCGGCGCTGGCTGGCGAACGGCGGGCTGCAGACGCTCGCCAGCTTCCGCCTCGCCTTCGGTCCGCGCCCCGATCCCGAAGCGGCCGACCAGCGCCGCGACGCGTTGCTCGAGGCGATGGGGGAGGATCTCGCCGACTGGCTCCGCGCCCTGCCCCGCACCACCCGCTCGGGCAACGTCGCCGTCGTGCACGCCGCCGCCGACCCGGCGCTGCCGCTCGACGCGCAGGAGGACCGGACCCTGCTCTGGGGGCACCCCGACTTCGAGCGCACCGCGCGCACCGACGGGCTCTGGATCGCGCACGGCCACACCATCGTCGACGCGCCCAGCGCCGCGCGCGGCCGCATCGCGACTGACACCGGCGCCTACGCCACTGGTCGCCTCACCGCCGCGATCATCGAGGACGGCTCCGTCCGCTTCGAGACGACCTGACGCGCACGGCAACAAAAGCCGCCCTCCTCGCGTTGGTCGCCATCGACAACGGGAGATCACGCGATGAGCAGTTCCGAGACGACGACCGACCACGACACCATCCGCAAGTGGGCCGAAGACCGCGGCGGCCGGCCGAGCCGGGTCAAGCAGACCGGCGAGGGCGGGCTGTTGCGCATCGACTTCGGCGAGCCGGAGGAGAACCTCGAGGAAATCGATTGGGACGAGTTCTTCAGGACGTTCGACGACAACAAGCTCGCCTTCCTCTATCAGGAGAAGACGTCCGACGGCTCGACCAGCCGCTTCAACAAGTTCATCGACCGCGACTGACCCCGCCGGGCGGCGGTCAGCCCGCCGCCGCCCGCGCGTAGACCGCGTCGATCGCCGCGGCGAGGTCCACGAGGCCTTCGCAGGCCGGGTCGAATCGCTCCCCCTCCGCCAGACGCCTCGCCCAGTCGGCCGCGGCGCGCCCTCCCCACGCGTCGGGCGGGGCGACACGTTGCTTGGTGCTGGTGCCGTGGTGGCGGTGGGCGGAGAAGTCGTAGAAGCTGCCGTGCTCGTTGGTCACCGCGAAGCCCCCGTGCGCGCCGAAGGCCTCGACTTCGATCACAGCCTCGCGCCCCGCCGGGAGGTTCCAGGAGCAGGCGATGCGCACCACCGCCCCGTCCGTTGTCTCAAGCGTGGCCGCCGCATAATCCTCCACCGTCTCCTGCAGCGCCGCGCCGGTCAGTCTCTGTCCGCCGCTGTAGAGATGCGCGGAGGTGCAGCGGAGGTCGCGCGTTCCCAGCGCCCAGACGGCCATGTCGACCAGGTGCACACCGAGGTCGATGAGGCAGCCGCCGCCCGATAGTGCCCGGTCGCGGAACCACGGCTTGTCGGGGCCGTAGGCGTTGTGGAACGTCAGGTCGACCGCATGGACCGGCCCCAGCTCCCCCGCCGCCACCGCGTCGCGCAGGGCCATGAAGGCGGCGGCGTGGCGGTAGCTGAGATCCGCGGCGAGGAGTCGGCCGGCCCCCCGCGCCGCCTCCACGCAGGCGCGGGCCTCCTCGGCGGTACGGCCGAGGGGCTTCTGGCAGAACACGGCCGCGCCGGCCCCGAGGGCGGCGATCGTCTGCTCGGCATGCAGCGCGGAGGGCGTGGCAATGACGACGCCGTCCGGCTTCTCGGCGAGCAGTTCCTCGAGCCCGTCGCAGCGCACGGCGTCCGGCGCGGACTCGGCGGCGGCGTCGACGGCCTCCGCGGACGGGTCGGAGAGAGCGACGATGTCGGCGATGTCGGCGGCGGCGACCGCCTCCATCCTGTGCCGTCCGATCCAGCCGAGGCCGAGGAAGGCGAGGCGGGGGCGGCTCACGGCTGCACCCATGCCTTGACCAGCCCGTCGGGCTTGTCCCGGGTCGCGTCGAGTGCCCGGCCGAGCTCGGACAGCGGGAAGCGGTGGGTCAGCAGCGGCGCGAGGTCGACCCGCCCGTCGGCCACCGCGTCGACCGCCTCGCGCATCCCGCGCATCTGCACCTCCGGGTCGCGCTCGTGAGCGCTGACGATGTCGATGCCCTTCCAGTTCCACATCTGCATGTTGACCTGCCGCGGCCCGTCCTGGTGGTAGCCCGCCACCACCAGCCGCCCGCCCTCGCGGACCAGCTCGCCGGCGAGGTCGAGCGGCCATTGCAGCCCGACCGCCTCGATCACCACGTCGCAGAGCCTGTCCCCGGTCAGCCGCCCCACCTCGCGCATGATCTCCCAGTGGTCGTGCATCGGGATCGTCTCGGCTGTCCCCATCTGCCGCGCCAGCTCCAGCGAACTGTCGCGCCGCGAGATCGCGATCACCCGCGCGCCCGCCCTGGCGGCCAGGGCGGTGAGGGTCGCGCCGATAAAGCCGATGCCGATGATCGCGACGGTCCGCCCCGCCTCGATGCCGGACCGGCGGAAGATGTTCATCGCGCAGCCCAGCGGCTCGGCCGGGAAGGGCCGCCCCGCGAGCGCCGGCGGCAGGATTAGCGCGGCGGCCGCGGGGAGCACCTCGTGGCTGGCGTAGCCGTGGCTGCCGAGCCAGCCGATGTGATCGCCCACCGCCAGCCCGCGCACGTCCGCGCCCAGCGCCTCGACGACGCCCCACGCCTCGTGGCCCATCCCGCCCGGCTCCATCGGGAACTCCTGCCACTCCGGCCCCGCCCACGGCTCGAGGTTTGACGCGCAGACGCCGCAGCCCTCGATCCGCGCCCGCACCTCGCCCGGCCCCGGCTCGGGCAGCGGCAGCGTGCGCATCTCGACCTGGCCCGGCGCGACGACCTGCGCCGCCTGCATTCCGCCCGCGCCGGGTCCGGTCGCGCCCTCGGCGGACGCGGCGTGGCTGGTGGTGTCTGTCATGCTGTCTCCCTGCGTCTGCACGGGCCGGGCGAAAGGGGCCGCCCGGCACGGTCCGGGGAAACCAACTCACGCGTATTTGATCGGTTCCGGAAGAAGCTGCTGCAGTTATCAAAGATGAACCTGCAGCTCGCAGGCGGCCCGAAACAGCCGGTATTTCTGGAACCTTTCCCTTCAGCAGCCTGTTCCGTCAGCAAATGTCAAATCACGCAGGGGATCGGAACCATGGTCAAGACGCTCGTAACCGGCGGGTGCGGTTTTATCGGTCGGCAGGTGGCGACGGAGCTGCTGTCCCGGGGCCGTGAGGTCGTGCTGTACGATGCGATGATCGATCAGGTCCACGGCGACGCCGCCGCCGAAGTGCCCGAGGGGGCGGAGGTGGTGCGCGGAGACGTGCGCGAGATCGACAAGCTCCGCTCGGCGCTGAAGGGTGTCGACGAGGTGGTGCACCTCGCCGCCGAGGTCGGCGTCGGCCAGTCGATGTACGAGATCGCCCGCTACGTCAGCGCCAACGACCTCGGCACCGCCGTCCTGCTCGAAGCCATCGCCGAGGATCCGATCCGCCGCCTCGTCGTCGCCTCGTCGATGAGCGTCTACGGCGAAGGCTACTATGCCGGCCCCGACGGCGCACTCCACGAGGGCGTCCGCCGCCGCAACAGCGACCTGAAGGCGGCCAAGTGGGAGCCCGAGGGCCCCGACGGTGAGGCGCTCACCCCGCGCCCGACCGACGAGAGGAAGCGGGTCGACCTCGCCTCCATCTACGCCCTCACGAAGTATCAGCAGGAGCAGGCCTGCCTGATCTTCGGCGAGGCCTACGACATCCCCACCACCTCGCTGCGCCTGTTCAACGTGTTCGGCGCCGGGCAGGCTCTGTCCAACCCCTATACCGGCGTTCTCGCCAACTTCGCCTCGCGCCTCGCCAACGGGCAGCGGCCGACGATCTTCGAGGACGGCCAGCAGAAGCGCGACTTCGTCCATGTCCGCGACGTCGCCCGCGCCTTCGCGCTCGCGCTCGAGCACGACGAGGCCGCGGGCGAGGTCATCAACGTCGGCTCCGGCAACGCCTACAGCATCACGCAGGTCGCCGAGCTGCTCGCCGACGCGATGGGCTGCCCCGAGCTGACCCCCGAGATCCTCGGCAAGTTCCGCTCCGGTGATATCCGCAACTGCTTCTCCGACATCTCAAAGGCCAAGCGCCTGCTCGGCTTCGAGCCCGAGCACCGGCTCGAGGACAGCCTCGGCCCGTTCGTCGACTGGGTCCGCAACGCGCCCGCGCAGGACAAGCAAGACCGTGGCGACGAGATGCGCCGCCAGCTCGAGGCGCGGGGCCTGGTATCGTGAAACGAGACTACGGCTTCGTCGAATGGTTTCGCCCCGGCGAATACGATCGGGTGGAGGCGGTGCTGCCGGGCCTCGTCGCGTCCGGCGCGAAGTACCTGCGGACCCACCTGAGCTGGGCGGAGTACCACGCCGAGGGCGGGCAGGAGTGGTACGACTGGCTCCTGCCCCGTCTCGCCCGCGATCTCGAGCTGCTGCCCTGCGTGCATTACACGCCCCCCTCGCTCTCGCGCACCGGGCGCAGCTCCGGCGCGCCGAAGGTGCTCAAGGACTACGCCGACTTCATCGACGCGGTGCTGACGCGGCACGGCGATCACTTCGAGCATATCGAGCTCTGGAACGAGCCCAACAACCTGCTCGACTGGGACTGGCGCGAGGACCCCGCGTCTGACCTGTTCTGCGAGATGGTCGGCGGCGCAGCCTACTGGGCCAAGCATCGCGGCTGGAAGCCCGTCCTCGCCGGCCCGGCACCATTCGATGTGTACTGGCTCAACCTGATGGGCGAGCGCGGCCTGCTGGCGCAGGTCGACGCCGCCGGCTTCCACGGCTTCCCCGGCACCTGGGACAGCGAGGCCGGCACCTGGAACGGCTGGGAGACGCACCTCGGTGAGATGCGCGCGATCCTCGACCGCTGGAACCCGGCCTGCGAGATCTGGATCACCGAAACCGGCTATTCCACCTGGCGGCGCGACGAGCTGGAGCAGGCGCGTCGCTTCGCGCAGGCGCTGAAGGCACCGGCCGAGCGGATGTACTGGTACGCCTGGCGCGACCTGCCGCAGGACGTCGCGGTGCAGGAGGGGCTCTGGTTCGACCCGCGCCACTACCACCTCGGCGCCATCGACAGCGGCAACCAGCCCAAGCTGCTCGCCCGGTTGCTCACCTCCGGCGGCACCGCGCGCGTCGAGGAGGTCACCCGCCTCGCCACGCCCGCCGTCGGCAAGGCCGTGCGGCCCCTCGTGGTGACGGGCGGTGCGGGCTTCATCGGCTCCAACCTTGCCGCAAGCTTCCTTTCCGAGGGGCGCGACGTGGTCGTGCTCGACAACCTCAGCCGCCCCGGCGTCGAGCGCAACCTGCGCTGGCTGGCCGACCGGCACGGCGACCGGCTCCACGCCGTACCTGTCGACCTGCGCGACGAGCCGTCGGTGCGCGAGGCCCTGCACGACGCGGACGCGGTGCTGCACATGGCGGCGCAGACGGCGGTGACGACGTCGCTGACCTCGCCCGTCGCCGATTTCGACGTCAACGCGCGCGGCACGCTGAACGTGCTCGAGGCCCTGCGCGCGACGGGCCGGCCGGTGCCGCTGCTCTTCGCCTCGACCAACAAGGTCTACGGCGATCTCGCCGACCTCACCGTCACCGACAGCAACGAAGCCTGCGCGCCCGACGATCCCTCCGTCCGCGCGCACGGCGTCGGCGAGGGGCGGCCGCTGGATTTCTGCACGCCCTACGGCTGCTCCAAGGGCGTCGCCGACCAGTACGTGCTCGACTACGCCAAGAGCTACGGCCTGCCCGCTGCCGTACTCCGGATGAGCTGCATCTACGGCCCCCGCCAGTTCGGCACCGAGGATCAGGGTTGGGTGGCGCATTTCCTCATCCAGGCTCTGAAGAAGCGCCCGATCACCGTCTTCGGCACCGGCCGGCAGGTCCGCGACGTGCTCGACGTCGCCGACGCCGTGCGGGCCTATCGCGCCGTGCTCGGCCAGATCGACGGCCTGCGCGGCCGCGCGTTCAACCTCGGCGGCGGGCCGGGCAACGCGGTCAGCCTGATGCAGGTGCTGCGCGAGATCGAGTCGATCACCGGGCGCGACATCGACGTCACCTACCAGGACTGGCGGCAGGGCGATCAGCCGTGGTTCGTCGCCGACACCCGCGCGCTCGAGGCCGCGACGGGCTGGCGCGCGCGGATCGGCTGGCGCGACGGCCTGCGCGGCCTGGCGGACTGGCTGACGGACGGCGAGAGCCCGGCTCCGGAGCGGTTGCGGGTGCCGGCATGACCCCGCCCGTCCTGCTGACCCTCGACGCCGTCGGCGGCGTCTGGCGCTACGCCATCGACCTCGCCCGCGGCCTGCGCGCGCTCGGGCGGCCCGTCTGCTTCGCCGGCTTCGGGCCTGCTCCCGACGCCGCCCAGCGCGCCGAGGCCGAGGCGCTGGGGCCGCTCGATTGGGGGCCGCAGGCGCTCGAGTGGATGGCGCGGGGGCCGGGGGACGTGGCCGGAGCGGGCGACTGGCTCGCCGAGGTCGCCGACCGTCGCGGCGCCGGGCTGATCCAGTGCAACCTGCCGAGCCAGGCCGCCGACCTGCCGTCGGGCCGGCCGGTGCTCGCTGTGTCGCACTCCTGCCTCGCCAGCTGGTTCGAGGCAGTGCGCGGCAGCGGCGTGCCCGGCGACATGGCCTGGGCGCACGAGCTGACCGCTGCCGGCCTGGCCCGCGCCGACGCCGTCGTCGCGCCTTCCGCGGCACAAGCGGCGGCGCTGAAGCGGCTCTATTCCGGCCTGAACGACCTCCACGTCGTCCACAATGCCAGCGCGGACGCAGTGCCGGAGGTGACCCGCACGGAGACCATTGTCGCCGCCGGCCGTTGGTGGGACGAGGGCAAGGGCGGTGCGACGCTCGACGCCGCCGCCGGACGGGTCGACTGGCCGGTGCTCATGCTCGGCGCCACGGCCGGCCCCAACGGCGCCCGCCTCGATGTGCAGGTCGCCGACCATCGCGGCGCGCTGCCCCATGACGCCGCAGCCCGCCTAATCGCGAGCGCCGGCATCTTCGTGTCGCCGTCGCTCTACGAGCCGTTCGGCCTCGCCGTGCTCGAAGCCGCCCGCGCCGGCGCGCCGCTGGTGCTGTCCGACATCCCGACCTTTCGCGAGTTGTGGGACGATTCCGCCCTTTTCTTCCCGCCCGGCGACGCCGACGCGCTCGCCGCCACCCTCACCGCCCTCGCCCGTGACCCCGCCCGCCGCAGCGCCCTCGGCGCGGCCGCCAAGACCCGCGCCGCGCGCTACACCCTCGCCGCGCAGGCCCGGGCGATGGCCGACATCCATGACCGCGTCGCCGCCGCCGCGGCGCTGACAGCCGCCGAGTGACCATGCGCTTCCTGTTCTACACCCACTCCCTCGCCTCCGACTGGAACCACGGCAACGCCCACTTCCTGCGCGGCGTCATGCGCGCCCTGCAGGTCCGCGGCCACGGCACCCACGCGCTCGAACCCGACGGCGCGTGGAGCCGCGAGAACCTGATCGCCGACCGTGGGCCCGGGGCGATCGGCGACTTCGAGCGGGTCTTCCCCGAGCTGAGCTGGGAAATCTACGGCGCCGGCTTCGACCACGAGGCCGCGCTCGACGCCGCCGACGTGGTGGTGGTGCACGAGTGGACCGACCCGACCCTCGTCGCCCGCATCGGGCGGGCGCGGGCGCGCGGCGGGCGGTTCACGCTGCTGTTCCACGACACCCACCACCGGGCCGTCAGCGCCGAGGGCGAGATCGCCGGCATGGACCTGGCGGGCTACGACGGGGTGCTGGCCTTCGGCGAGGCCCTGCGCGAGCGCTACCTCGCGGCGGGCTGGGGCCGGCAGGTCTTCACCTGGCACGAGGCCGCGGATGTGAGCCTGTTCCGCCCCGATCCGGCCGCCAAGCCGGAGGGCGACCTCGTCTGGGTCGGCAATTGGGGCGACGGCGAGCGGACCGAAGAGCTCGAGCGGTTCCTCATCGCGCCCGCCGAGCTGCTCGGCCTCAAGACCCGCATCCACGGCGTCCGCTACCCCGACCACGCGCGCGCCCGGCTGCGCGACGCGGGCATCAACTTCGCCGGCAGCATCGCCAACACCGACGTCCCCCGCGCCTTCGCCGCCCATCGCGTCACCGTCCACGTCCCGCGCCGGCCCTATGTCGAGAGCCTGCCCGGCATCCCGACCATCCGCCCGTTCGAGGCGCTGGCCTGCGGCATCCCCCTCGTCAGCGCGCCGTGGGACGATGCCGAGGGTCTGTTCCGGCCCGGCGACTTCCGCTTCGCCGCCGACGGCGACGAGATGACCGCCCACCTGCGCGAGCTGCTCTCCAACCCGGACGCCGCGCGCGAGCAGGCGACCTGCGGGCTCGAGACGATCCACGCCCGCCACACCTGCGGCCATCGCGCCGACGAACTGCTCGCGGTGCTGACCCGCCTCGACATCGACACCAAGACGACAACGGAGGCCAGCGCATGAGCCGCATCGCATTCTACGGGTCCAGCCTGCTGTCGAGCTACTGGAACGGCGCCGCGACCTACTACCGGGGCATCATCCAGGCCCTCACCGCGCACGGCCACCGCGTCACCTTCTACGAGCCCGACGTCTACGACCGGCAGGCCAACCGCGACATCGACCCGCCCGAGTGGTGCGAGGTGGTGGTCTACGACGGCACGCCCGAGGCGCTGAAGCGCGTCGCCGCCGAGGCCGCGAAGGCCGACGTGGTGGTGAAGGCCAGCGGCGTCGGCTTCGAGGACGACATGCTGCTGCGCGAGGTGATGAGCCACGCCGCGCCGCACACGCTGCGCATCTTCTGGGACGTCGACGCCCCCGCCACCCTCGCCGCCATGCAGGCCGACCCCGACGACGCGCTGCGCACCATGCTGCCCGACCTCGATCTCGTCCTGACCTACGGCGGCGGCCAGCCCGTGATCGACGCCTACCGGGCCCTCGGCGCGCGCGAATGCGTGCCCGTCTACAACGCGCTCGATCCGTCGACGCATCACCCGGTCCCGCCCGATCCGCGCTTTGCCTGCGACCTCGCCTTCCTCGGCAACCGCCTCCCCGACCGCGAGGCGCGGGTGGACGAGTTCTTCTTCGGCCCCGCCCGCGCGCTGAGCGGGCACACGTTCCTGCTCGGCGGCTCGGGATGGGAGCAGGACAAGGTGCCGGGCAACGTCCGCTGCCTCGGCCACGTGCGCACCGCCGACCACAACGCCTTCAACGTCACCCCCAGGATGGTGCTCAACATCGCCCGCGATTCGATGGCCGCGACGGGCTTCTCCCCGGCCACCCGCGTCTTCGAGGCGGCGGGCGCGGGGGCATGCCTGATGACGGATTACTGGGAGGGGATCGAGCTGTTCCTGAAGCCCGGCGAGGAGGTGCTCGTCGCCCGCGACGGGCAGGACGTCACCGAGGCGCTGCGCGACATGCCCCCCGGCCGCGACGCCGCCATCGGCGAGCGGGCCCGCGCCCGGATCCTGGCCGAGCACACCTACCAACACCGCGCCCGCCAGCTCGACGCGCTGCTGCGCGCACGGGTGCGTTCTTCGGAGGCGACGGCATGAGCAAGCCGCTCGACATCGTCATCCTCGGCCTGTCGCTCGCCTCGAGCTGGGGCAACGGCCACGCGACGACCTTCCGCGCGCTCATCAAGGGCCTCGCCGCCGAAGGCCACCGCGTCCTGTTCCTCGAGCGCGAGGTGCCGTGGTACGCGGGCGACAACCGCGACCTGCCCGACCCGGACTTCTGCGAGCTGGTCTACTACCACGCGCTCGACGACATCACCGGCCGCCACGCCGCCCGGCTCGAGGCCGCCGACGCGGTGATCGTCGGCAGCTACGTCCCCGAGGGCGCGGCGCTGATCGACCGGCTCGCGGAGATGCCGCTCAAGCGACTCTGCTTCTACGATATCGACACGCCTGTCACGATGGACCTGCTCGACAAGGGCGAGGACACGCACCTCGCGAAGCGGCAGGTGCCGCTGTTCGACGCCTATTTCAGCTTCTCCGGCGGCCGCGTGCTCGACCGGCTCGCCGAGCGCTACGGCGCGCGTCGCCCGCTGCCGCTCTATTGCTCCGTCGACGAGACCCGCTACGCCCGCGCCGACGTGCCGATCAAGTGGGACATGGGCTACCTCGGCACCTACAGCGACGACCGCCAGCCCGGCCTCGAGGCGCTGCTGATCGAGCCGGCGCGGCGGCTGCCCGGGATGCGCTTCGTCGTGGCCGGGCCGCAATATCCGGACGACATCGACTGGCCCGCCAACGTCGAGCGGATCGAGCACCTGCCGCCGAGCGAGCACGCCGCCTTCTACAGCGCCCAGCGCTTCACCTTGAACATCACCCGCGCCGCGATGCGCCGGCTCGGCTGGTCGCCGAGCGTCCGGCTGTTCGAGGCCGCGGCCGTCGGCACGCCGATCCTGTCCGACCGCTGGCGAGGTCTCGGCGAGCTGCTGCCGGAGGGGGAGGCGATCGTCATCGCCGATGGCACTGATGATGCCGTTGCCGCGTTGACCGGGCGGGACGGAACGACGCCCGAGGCCCTCGCGGCGCGGGCCCGGAAGATCGTCCTCGCCGGCCATACCGGTCGGGCGCGGGCGGCGGAGCTGGCCGCAGAACTTCAGAAACTACCGGACGAGGGGACCCGTCGGGAAGCGAAGGAGACGCCGGAATGGACATGACCCCCCTGCCCAGAACCATACTCGTGGCCGGTGGTGCCGGCTTCATCGGCTCGCACCTCTGCGCCGCCCTGCTCGAGGAGGGCCACCGGGTGATCGCGCTGGATTCCTACCAGACCGGAACCCGGCACAACGTCGCCGGCCTGCTCGGCCACCGGAACTTCCGGCTCATTGACGGTGAAGTAGAGACGCTTCCGCCGATCTCGGGCCGTATCGACCGCATCTACAATCTCGCCTCCCCCGCCTCGCCGCCCGCCTACCAGGCGGACCCGGTCCGCACGATGATGACCAACGTCGTCGGCACCAATAACCTGCTCGCGCTCGCGGAGGCCAAGGGGGCGCGGCTGCTGCAAGCCTCGACGAGCGAGGTCTACGGCGACCCGGAGGTCCACCCGCAGCCCGAAGGCTATACCGGGCATGTCAGCTGCACCGGCCCCCGCGCCTGCTACGACGAGGGCAAGCGCGCCGCCGAAGCGCTGTGCTACGACTACCTGCGCGCGGGCCGCACCGACGTGCGCGTGGCGCGGATCTTCAACACCTACGGCCCGAACATGCAGTGCGACGACGGGCGCATCGTGTCAAACCTGATCTGCCAGGCGCTGTCCGACGAGCCGATGACGATCTACGGCACCGGCCAGCAGACCCGCTCCTTCTGCTACGTCGCCGACATGGTCGCCGGGCTGATGGCGCTGATGGAGGTGCCGGAGACGCCCGACGCGCCCGTCAACATCGGCAACCCCGGCGAATTCACCATCCTCGACCTGGCCGAGCTGATCCGCTCCATGGTGCCGACCTCGGCCCATCCCGTCTTTCGCCCGCTGCCCAAGGACGACCCCCAGCGCCGCCGCCCCGACATCTCGCGCGCCAAGGCGCTGCTGGGCTGGGAGCCGCGTGTTCCGCTGGAACAGGGTCTGAAGGAGACGATCCCGTACTTCGCCGAGGCCCTGCAGCGCCCGGCGATCGCGGCCGCCGGCGGCGGCGCGGAAGCGGCGGCGGAGGTGCGCCCGTGACGGAGGCTTCAGGCGACGCCACCGCCCGCCGCATCGCCGAGCTCGGGCCGTGGTTTCACAACCTGACCATCGACGGCATCGAAACCGCCCCCGACCACTTCCTGGGCGACTACCCGCGCTTCAAGTTCGAGGGCTTCCGCGACGTGCTCCCCGACGACCTGCAGGGCGCGAGCGTCCTCGACATCGGCTGCAACGCGGGCTTCTACAGCCTCGAGATGGCGCGGCGCGGCGCGGGCCGCGTGGTCGGCATCGACAGCGATCCGCACTACCTCGCACAGGCGGAGTTCGCCGCCGAACGCGCGGGCGTGGAGCTCGACCTGCGGCAGATGGACGTCTACGACGTCGCCGCGCTCGGCGAGCGGTTCGATCTCGTGATCTTCATGGGCGTGCTCTACCACCTGCGCCACCCGCTGCTCGCGCTCGACCTGCTCTACGAGCACGTCGTCGACGACCTGATGCTGTTCCAGTGCATGCAGCGCGGCCCCGACACCGCCGCCGCGCCCGTCGCGGACGATTACGACTTCGACGATCCCGAGCCGTTCGAGCGCGCCGACTGGCCGCAGCTCTGGTTCATCGAGCAGCGCTTCTCGGCCGATCCCACCAACTGGTTCGTCCCGAACCGGCCCGCGATGGAGGCGATGCTGCGCTCCTCCGGGTTCGAAATCACCGCCCAGCCCGAGCGCGAAGTCTATCTCTGCCGCCGCGGCGAGCGCGGCGAGATGGTCCCGCCACCGCCCGCGATCCGCACGGGCGGCTGACGCCGCGATCTCTGGGGAAGTCGTGGTGCCGGTGAAGGGACTCGAACCCCCGACCCCATCATTACGAATGACGTGCTCTACCAGCTGAGCTACACCGGCCACGGCGGGCCTCTTAACACCGAGGCCCGCGGCGGGAAAGGGCTATTTCGGCCTTACCGTACGGTCTCTTGCCGCGAGATATCCCCATCCGCCGACGCATCGACGACCTTCGCCTCCTCGGGCGGCACGGAGCCCGGCGCGGCGGTCTCGGCGCTGCGGTCTTCGATGCGGCCGACGATGAGCGGCAGCATCTCCACCCCGCGCGGCATCGCCACCTCCGACTGCGGCGGCCGCTTCCAGGCGAGCGTGTCGAAGCTCTTGCAATTGGGACAGACCGGCGCCCAATGCGCCGCGACGTTGTGGCAGTTGTCGCAGATCCACTGATCGCCCCGCGGCGCCGTGAGAGCCTTGGTGAGCCAGCCACGCACGACGGTGTCGTCCGCGCCCGCACCCCGCTCGATGGCGGCCATCAGGGTCAGCACGCGCGCGGTCGGGTCGGTCTCGACGAGATCGCCCAGGGCGCGCTTCGCCTCCGGGAAATCCTCGGCGGCGACGTGGAGCTCCGCGAGCAGCATCCGCGTCTCGGAATGGTCGGGGTGCACGCGGGTCAGGTCGCGGAAGCGCTTGATCCGCTCGGCGGGCCCCTCGTCGGGCTTGATGTCGGCGAAGGCGGCGGCGAGGTCGGGGTGCGGCTGCGCCTCCCAGGCCTTCTTGAGCACCCGCGCGGCACTGCGTCCGTTGTTCTGGTCGATGTAGCCGCGCGCGGCCATGATCGCGGCGGGGATCAGGTCGGGCGACAGGCGGTTGGCCTCGATGGCCTCCTCGTGGGCCGCGGCGTCCTTGCCTTCGAGCAGCTTCTCGCGCGCCTCCGACAGCGCCAGCACCGCGTCGCGGCGGCGGTGGACGTCGCGCGGGATCGCGCCCGTCTTGAGCCGCGCGCCGAGCGTCTGGCGGGCGCCGGCCCAGTCCTCGTGCTCGGCCTGCAGGCGCAGCAGCGTGTTCGACACCTCGTCGTTCTTCGGCGACAGGGCGAAGGCACGCTGCGCGAGCTGCATCGCCGTCTCGGTCTCGCCCGCCTCGAGCTTCTGGCGCATCAGACCCTGCACCCCGACGAACCGGGTCCGGTCGTCCTGCAGCAGCAGCTTGTAGGTATCCTCGGCGACGCGCCGGTCACCCGCCCGCTCGGCGGCCTGCGCCTTGAGGAGGTTGGTCAGCTCCGGCCGGTCGAGGTAGCGGTCGGCCTTCTCGGCCTTGACGAGCGCCAGCTGCCCGTCGCCCGCCGCGAGCGCCATCATCCCTTCCGACAGCGCCTCGAAGCCGCGCCGCTCGGTGCGCTTGTTGAAGTAGCGGCTCACCGCCGTCTCGTCGCCGTTGAGAAAGTGGAACAGCGCGCTCAGCAGGCCGAGGAGCTTGAAGAACAGCCAGATCGCGAGGACCAGCACCACGAAGGCGATGGCGAGCTGCAGCGTCGTCAGCGTGACCTCGTAGCCCGCCATGGTGACCGTCGCGCCGCCTTCGACGTTCATCAGCCAGACCGCCCCGTAGGCGATCGCCATGACGACGACGACGAAAGCGAGGAGCTTGAGGAGGGTCAGGAGCATACGCGCGGCCTCAGTTGGTGTTCAGGGATTGGGTCAGGTCGTCGAGCGCGGCGAGCGCCTCGACACGGCGGGCGGCGGCGGTGCGCCAGTCGGCCATCGCCTCGAGGGCAGGCGCGGGCAGCGCGTCGAGCTCGGCGAGCGCCTCGGCCACCCGCCCCTCGCGCAGCGCCGCCTCGGCGCGCGACAGCACCGCGTCGGGGTCGTCGCCCTCGCGCGGCTCGACGGAGCGGACGTTGAACTGGCGGCGGAAGAAGCCGCCCGTGCCCTCGGCGGTCGCGTCCTCGCCCGCGGCCCGGGCCGCGGCGAGGGCGGCGCGGGCGGCGTCGGCGTAGCTCGCCTGCAGCTCGGAGAGGCTGGTGACGCCCTCCTCCGCGTTCTCCGCGATCACCTGCGGCACGTCCGCGCCCGCTTCCGTCGCCTGCAGCTCGGCCAGCGGCTCGGCATAAGGGGCACCGTTGCGCAGGGCGCTCGCCACGTCCTCGGCGGCGGCGCGGGCGGCGGCGGCGTCGGCGGCGGCGGCCGACTGCGCCTCGACCGTCTCGGCCTGCTCCTGCAGCGCCACGAGCTCGTTCTGCACCTGCCCCGAGAGAGACTCGACGTTGCCCTCGGCGGTGGCGACCCGCTCCTCGAGCGCGCTTACCGTCGCCGCCGTCTCCTCGCGCAGCGCGGCGATCTCGCGCTCGTAGGCCTCCACGGCGGCACTCGAGAGCGAGCCGTCCGCCTGCGGACGCTGCTCGACGTCGGTCAGCCGCTCGTCGAGCGCGGCGATGTTGGCGTTGATCTGGGCCAGCGTGTCGCCAAGCTCGTCCTGCAGCGCATCGACCCGCTCGGAAGCCTCGCTCGCCCCGGCGGAGGCGCTGTCGACGGCCTGCTGTAGCGGCGCGAAGTCGGGCCCCTCGGCCAGCTCCTCGACGGCGGCCTGAAGCTCGGCGATGGCGGCGGCGTTGTCGGGGCCGGTGGTGTCGACCACCTCGTCGCCCGGCCCGAACTGGAAGAACGCGAGCCCGTAGCCGACGGCCCCGGCGAACAGCCCGCCCACGATGGCGCCCGCGAACCCGCCGCGGCGCACCTCCACGACCTTCTCCCGGTCGGCCGGAACGGGATCACGGGGCGTGGCGGTCTCGTCTGCGGTGCTCTCGTTCGTGATGTCCGCCACCTGGGCAATTCCTTCCGTATCTGATGCGGCCCTCAACCTAGACCGCCCTCAAGGCATCAACAATGGCCCGAGCACGTCGCACGTCAACGCGAGCACCGCCTCTCCCTCGGGAGCCGGCGCGACGCGGCACTCCCGCGAGGCCAACGCCGCCAAGGGCCCGGCGGTTGCCGCGCTGATCGCGACGAGGTGCAGCGGCGCGTCAATCGGCGTGAGCGCGGCGAAGAGCGCGGCCGAGCGGGGGGAGAACAGCGGGACGACGAGGGGCGCGTCACCGCGCAGTAGGGCCCAAGCTTGCGGCGTCGGCGGGCGCGGCTCCTGGCGGTAGACGACGCGCTCGGCACAGGGCAGGCCCGCCTCGGTCAGGCGACGCGCCACGTCGCCCCGCGCGTGCGCCCCGCGCAGGTGCAGCAGCGGACCTGCGGGACGGCGAGCGCGCAGCAGCGCCACGAGCGAGTCCGCGTCCCCCTCCGCCGCCACCGCCTCGAGCCCCGCCGCCCGCGCCGCCGCCGCCGTCTGCGGCCCTACGCACCAGGCTTCGCCGCCCAGCCCCAGCCGGTCCGCCGCCGCCGCGCCGTTGGCAGAGGTTAGCACAAGTGCGCCCGCCTCGGGCAGCGGGCCCGGGTCACAGTGCACGATCTCCTGCAGCGGCGATATCAGGCTCTGTACCGGCCCAACCCGCGCCTGCACCGCCTCGGCGAAGCGTTCGGCCGCCGGTGCGGGACGGGTGACGAGCAGGACGGGATCGGGCGCGGGCATGAGCGGGGGCCATTGTTCGGGGAGCGGGCCAGTGTTACCTGCAGCGCACCCAAGAGCAACCGGCGCCCATGTCCGATCCCCTGATCCTCGGCCTCGAAAGCAGCTGCGACGACACCGCCGCCGCCCTCGTGCGCGGCCGGCGGATCCTGTCGTCGGTCGTCCTCGGCCAGGCGGAGCTCCACGCCGACTTCGGCGGCGTCGTCCCGGAGATCGCCGCCCGCGCCCATGCCGAGAAGATCGACCACTGCGTCGAGGCCGCGCTCGAGGAGGCGCGGGTGACGCTGGCGGAGGTCGACGCAATTGCCGTCACGGCCGGGCCGGGGCTGATCGGCGGGGTGCTCGCCGGGGTGATGTGCGCCAAGGGGCTGGCGGCGGCGACGGGCAAGCCGCTGATCGGGGTCAATCACCTCGCCGGCCATGCGCTGACGCCGCAGCTCACCGACGGGGTTGCCTTCCCCTACCTGCTGCTGCTCGTCTCGGGCGGGCATTGCCAGTTCCTGCTGGTCGAGGGCGCCGACGAGTTCCGCCGACTCGGCGGCACGATCGACGACGCGCCGGGCGAGGCCTTCGACAAGACCGCCCGCCTGCTCGGCCTGCCCCAGCCCGGCGGCCCCGCCGTCGAGCGCGCCGCCGCCGAGGGCGATGCCCGCCGCTTCGCCCTGCCACGCCCGCTGCTCGACAGACCGGGCTGCGACATGAGCTTCTCCGGCCTGAAGACGGCCCTGCTGCGGGCCCGTGACGCCATCGTCGCCGAGAAGGGCGGCCTCACCGTCACCGACCGCGCCGACCTCTGCGCCGGCTTCCAGCAGGCGGTGGCCGATATCCTCGCCGAGAAGACGCGCCGGGCGCTGGCCGAGGCAGGCGTATCGCGGTTCGCCGTCGCCGGGGGCGTCGCGGCCAACGGCACGGTCCGGGCGGCGCTCGAGGCGGTTTGCGCCGAGACAGACACTGGTTTCCTCGCCCCGCCGCTGGCGCTCTGCACCGACAACGCCGCGATGATCGCCTACGCGGGCGGCGCTCTCTTCGCGCTGGGGCGGCGCGACGGCATGGACCTCGCGGCCCGGCCGCGCTGGCCGCTCGATTCCCGGGCGGCGGCGATGCTAGGGTCGGGCAAGAAGGGAGCGAAGGCATGATCGCAGTGGCGGGAGGCGGCGCGTTCGGCACCGCGCTGGCGGCGGCCCTGGCGGCGAACGGGCCGGTGACGCTCTGGATGCGCGACGCGGAGGAGGCCGCGCGGAACGAACAAACGCGGGAAAATCGCCACCGGCTCGCCGGGGTGCCGATCCCCGCGCCGGTGCGCGTTTCGGCTGATCTAGAGACTGTTTTCGCCGCCGAGATCGTGCTGCTCGCCATTCCCGCCCAGCAGCTCCGCCCGTTCCTCGCGCAGCACGGCGCCCGCCTTGCCGGCAAGCCGCTCGTCGCGTGCTCCAAGGGTATCGACGTGGAGACGGGCGAGGGGCCGTCGGCCATCATCGAGGCCGCCGTGCCCGATGCCACCGCCGCCGTGCTCACCGGCCCGAGCTTCGCCGCCGACATCGCCCGCAGCCTGCCGACCGCCCTCACCCTCGCCTGCCGAAACTCCGCCGCCGCCGTCGCGCTGCAGGACCGGCTCTCGACCCCGGTGCTGCGGCTCTATCGCACCGCCGATGTCACCGGTGCCGAGCTCGGAGGGGCGCTGAAGAACGTCATGGCCATCGCCTGCGGCACCTGCATCGGCGCGGGCTTCGGCGAGAGCGCACGCGCCGCGCTCATCACGCGCGGCTTCGCCGAGATGCAGCGCCTCGCCGTCGGCATGGGCGCCGAGGCCGAGACCCTCGCGGGGCTGTCGGGCTTCGGCGACCTGACCCTGACCTGCACCTCCGACCAGTCGCGCAACTACCGCCACGGCCTCGCCATCGGGCGCGGCGAGCGCGGAGACACGGGGAGCACCGTCGAGGGTGTCGCCACGGCCCGCGCCATCGGCCGGATCGCCCGGGTGCGCGGCCTCGACCTGCCGGTCTGCGCGGTGGTCGAGGCGCTGGTGGAAGAGACGATCACGGCGCAGGATGCGCTCGCACGACTGCTGTCGCGGCCGCTGAAGGAGGAGTGAGCGATGGCGTATTGGCTGTTCAAGTCCGAGCCCGAAGGCTGGTCCTGGGACGATCAGGTCGCGCGGGGCGAGGCGGGCGAGGAGTGGGACGGGGTGCGCAACTACCAGGCGCGCAACGTGATGCGGCAGATGAAGGTCGGCGACCTCGGCTTCTTCTATCACTCGCAATCCGACAAGGCCGTCGTCGGCATCGTCGAGGTCATCGCCGAGGCGCACCCCGACAGCACCAGCGACGACGATCGCTGGGAGTGCGTCGATATCCGTGCCGTGCGCCCCTTCACCCGGCCGGTGACGCTCGAACAGATCAAGGCCGACCCGCGCTTCGCCGACATGGCGCTGGTGAAGAACACGCGGCTGTCGGTCCAGCCGGTGGACGAGGCCGCCTGGCGGGCGATCTGCGAGATGGGGGACACGGCGCCGTAGCGCCGCGCGCCGATCGGCTTCATACTCGCTTGCAGGGACAGCAGAGAGAGGGGCCGCTCATGACCATCATCGCGATACTCGTCGCCGCCATCGCCAGCTTCGCCGGCGGTGCGGCGTGGTACATGACGCTGTCGAAACAGTGGCTCGAGGCGTCGGAGGTGCCGACGGGGCCGGACGGCGCGCCGCTCAACAGCGGGCCGACGCCGCACGTCGTCAGCTTCGTCGCGCAGCTGCTGGTGGCGATCATGCTGCGCCACATTCTCGAGGCGGGCGACGTGGAGAGCGTGTTCGGCAGCGCGCTGTCGGGCTTCGGTGTGGGGCTGTTCTTCATCGCACCTTGGCTGGCGATGAACTACGCGTACTCGGCGCGGAAGCCAAAGCTGATCGTGCTCGACGGCGGCTACGCGATCCTCGGACCGACGATCATCGGCTTCGTGCTGGGCCTGTTCTGAAACGATGGCGGAGGGCCCCGGCGGCTGCCGAAACCCTCCGCCTCACCCCGCGTGCCCACCACGCGTGTCGTCGGGAAGTGTTTCGGCCGTCCTGGCCCTCCCGGTCGTCCTACACCGCGAGGGCACGACCAGGCAAAGACCAAGTGCCGACAATTCGACGCGAATGCTCCGCGTCAGCGGTAGACGGACTCGCGACCGAAGTGCTTGGTGAGCATGTAGTAGATGACCGCCCGGTACTTGTCGCGCTCGCTGCGGCCGTACGTCTCGATCACCTCCTCGATCGCCTCCGTCAGCTCCGGCCCGTCGGATAGGCCGAGCTTGCGGACGAGGAAGTTGTTCTTCACCGTCTCGACCTCGCTGGGCTGGCTCGCCGCCACCGTGGCGCTGTCGGAATTGTAGATCGCCGGCCCGCAGCCGATCGTCACCTTGCGCAGCAGCTCCATGTCCGGCTCGATGCCGCACTTGGTGCGCAGATCGTCCGCGTACCGCTCGATCAGGTCTTCGCGCTTGCCCATGCCGTCCCCCTGTTGATCCCCGGAGAGGGTAGGGTGTCGGATGACATCACGCAACGCCGCACGAGAAAAAGCCCGGGCGGCTGCCCGGGCTTCTGGTGTCAGATAGACACTGTTACTGCATGACTTCGGAGAGCGGGACGTCGGCTTCCATGCCTTCGATCTCGGACTCGTCGAACTCGGGCAGCTCCTTCAGGCCATCCTTGGTCGCGCCGGCGAGCAGCAGGCTCTGGCCGCCGTCGACGAGCTGGAAGTCCTCGAGCGGGATCGCCACGGTGTACTCGCCGAGGCCCAGGAAGCCGCCGACGCCGATCACACCGGCCAGCGCTTCGGAGGTCTGCACCACGTAGTCGATCTCGCCGACACGGTCGCCTTCGTCGTTGCGCACGATGAGGCCGACCACGTCGCCGACCATCATCTCCTCGAAGCTGGTGAAGGTGGGAGCGACGGCCATTTCACCGTCGACAGCCGGATCGACGGCCGGGTCGGTGGCGGTGCCGACAGCGGTGTTGGCTTCGGGATCGATGGTCTCGACCTCGGCCTCGACGGTCTCCATCTCGCCTTCGGCCATCTCCTCGCCCTCGACCATCTCGGTCTCGGCCATTTCGCCGTCTTCCATCTCGGCCTCGCCCTCGGCCATGGTCACGGCAGCGGCGTCGCCATCCGTCTCCATCTCCGTTTCGGCGGTCTCCATTTCGGTTTCGGAGTCCATCTCGGTCTCGGCGTCCATCTCCGTCTCCGCGGCCGCGTTGGCCTCGGTGCTGACGGAGGCTTCGCCGTCGTTGATGGTCACGTCGATGGTGATCGAGGTCGTGCCTTCCGGGATCTGCACTTCCATCGACTCGGTCGTCTGAGCGAGGGAAGCCGACGCGAAAAGAGCGCTGGCAGCGGCACTGATCATGAGAGTCTTGTAGGTCATCGGATTTGCTTCCTCGTGTGTTTCGATTGCTAGAGAAAGCGCCGAAGGTTCTGACTCGTTCCCTGCCCGGCTACATTTTTCGACGTCGGAAGCGGCGGTATTTCGCCGATAGTTTACAGGGCCTTCCCGCGCCATGGGAGGCCGCAGCCGCGCCGGGCTGCTATGTCATATGACTCATCGCCCGGACGGCGGCATCGTGCGCGCCGCCCGGGCGGAAGATTATCAGTAGCGGTAATGTTCGGGCTTGAAGGGCCCCTCGGGAGAGACGCCGATATAGGCCGCCTGCTCCGGGCTCAGCTCGGTCAGCCGCGCGCCGATCTTGGCGAGGTGCAGCCGCGCGACCTTCTCGTCGAGGTGCTTGGGCAGGATGTAGACCTTGTTGTCGTACTGGTCGCCCTTCGTCCAAAGCTCGATCTGCGCCAGCACCTGGTTGGTGAACGAGGCCGACATCACGAAGGACGGGTGGCCGGTGGCGTTGCCGAGGTTCAGCAAGCGGCCCTCAGAGAGCAGGATGATGCGAGTGCCCGAGGGCATCTCGATCATGTCCACCTGCTCCTTGATGTTCGTCCACTTGTGGTTGCGCAGGTTGGCGACCTGGATCTCGTTGTCGAAATGGCCGATGTTGCCGACGATCGCCATGTCCTTCATCTGCCGCATGTGCTCGATGCGGATCACGTCCTTGTTGCCGGTCGTGGTGATGAAGATATCGGCGCTGTCGATCACGTCCTCGAGCAGCACCACCTCGAACCCGTCCATCGCCGCCTGCAGCGCGCAGATCGGGTCGGCCTCGGTAATCTTCACCCGCGCCCCGGCGCCGCGCAGCGAGGCGGCCGAGCCCTTGCCAACGTCGCCGTAGCCGCAGACCACGGCGACCTTGCCTGCCATCATCGTGTCGGTGGCGCGGCGGATGCCGTCGACGAGGCTCTCCTTGCAGCCGTACTTGTTGTCGAACTTCGACTTGGTGACGCTGTCGTTGACGTTGATCGCCGGGAACGGCAGCCGGCCCTGCTTGACCAGCTCGTAAAGCCGGTGGACGCCGGTGGTGGTCTCCTCCGACACGCCCTTGATCGCGTCGCGCGTCTTGGTGAACCAGCCCGGGCTCTGCTCCATGCGCTTCTTGATCTGCGCCTGGATCACCTCTTCCTCTTCGGAGGTCGGCACGCCGAATTCCTTGCCGGCCTCGGCGTCGGCGCCGAGCAGCACGTAGAGCGTCGCGTCGCCGCCGTCGTCGAGGATCATGTTCGGACCCTCGGGGAACTGGAACGAGCGGTCGAGGTAGTCCCAGTGCTCCTCCAGCGACTGCCCCTTGATCGCGAACACCGGCACGCCCGCGTCGGCGATGGCGGCGGCGGCGTGGTCCTGGGTGGAGAAGATGTTGCACGAGGCCCAGCGGACGTCGGCGCCGAGGGCGGTCAGGGTCTCGATCAGCACGGCGGTCTGGATCGTCATGTGCAGCGAGCCGACGATGCGCGCGCCCGTGAGCGGCTTGCTCTCGCCGTATTCCTCGCGCAGGGCCATCAGGCCGGGCATTTCGGTCTCGGCGATGTCGAGCTCCTTGCGGCCGTAGCCGGCGAGAGCGATGTCCTTGACGACGTAATCCTTGGCCATTGCGGTGGCACTCCTGAGCTGGATCCGGTTGGCCACGGCCTTAGCAGGTGGACCCTGAACCGACAACTGCGCCACCTTGACCTCCCCCGCCGGCTGCGCATGCTGGCCAGCCGTAACGACGGAGCGCTCATGCCCGACCACCCGCACCGGCCGCGCGGCTCGGCCCGATGAAGCAGCCCCGCGCCTGGCAGAGGATGCTCTCCGGCCGCCGGCTCGACCTGCTCGACCCGACGCCGATGGACATCGAGATCGAGGACATCGCCCACGGCCTCGCCTTCGTCGCCCGCTGGAACGGGCAGACGCACGGCGACTACGCCTATTCCGTCGCCGAGCACTCGCTGCTGGTGGAGGACATCTTTTCGCGGCAGGTGCCTGCCGCGCCGCCGAAATGGCGGCTGGCGGCGCTGCTGCACGACGCGCCGGAATACGTCATCGGCGACATGATCTCGCCGGTGAAGGCCGCCGTCGGACCGGCTTACGGAGCGCTCGACGAGCGGCTGATGAGCGCGATCCACCTGCGCTTCGGGCTGCCGGCGCAGGTGCCGAAGACGGTGAAGCGCCAGATCAAGCGGGCCGACAAGGTCTCGGCCTGGCTCGAGGCGGTGCGGATCGCGGGCTTCTCCGAGGCCGAGGCGACGCGCTTCTTCGGCCGGCCCGCGCCCGAGTTCATCGACGAGTGCGACATCCGCCTGCGCCCGCCCGTCGAGGTGCGCGCCGACTACACCGCGCGCCACGCCGCGCTCCTGGCGGCGCTTTGATCCTGCGCCCGGCGAGCGACGCGGACGCCGCCGGCCTCTGCGCCGTCATCAACCCGCTGATCGCCGCCGGCGGCACGACCGCCCATCGCCGCCCCTTCACGCCCGCGCGCATGGTGGCGCACTACATCGCCCCGCCCGACGGCGTCTGCTGCACGCTCGCCGAGGACGAGGCCGGGACGGTGCTGGGCTTTCAGTCGCTGGTGCGCGCCGACCCGGCCTTCGGCGACGGCATCCCGGCCGGCTGGGGGATCATCGCCACCTTCGTCCGCGCCGGCCACGGCCGCGGCGGCATCGGCTCGGCCCTGTTCGCGGTGACGCGCGAGGCCGCCCGCGCCGCCGGGCTGGTCGCGATCGACGCGACGATCCGGCGGGAAAACGCGGGCGGCCTCGCCTATTACGGCCGCATGGGCTTCGTGACCTGGCGCGAGACCGACGACGCGGTGTCGCGGCGCTTGGATCTTCAGCCGCGGTAGAGGTCCAGCGCGCGGCGCAGCCAGGTACGGCGCTGCGGGCTCGGGCGGGCCGGGCGGCGGTGGACGGGCCAGGGGTCCTGGCGGCTGGCGGTGTGCAGGGTGTCGTTGAGGATGTTGAACATGACGGTGAACCAGGACGGGCGGCCTACCAGAGGTCGCGGTTGGGGTTGAAGCGGTACGGCTCGGGGCTGCGGCTGTGCAGGTCGGAGCGGAACCTCTCGCTCCAGTCCTCGCCCTGCCGGGGCCGGGCGCGGCCGGGCGGCGGGGTCGTTGCCTTTCGCAGCATATCTGCAAGTATGCTGAACATGTGCGCCTCCTTTGACTCGATCCGATGCATCATAGATACCGCTCAGGGCGCTTTCGGACGACTCAGGAAGATTTTCGATGTGTAAGCGCAGCTAACGGATGGACTGGCGGCACGTCCCCTCACTCGCGGCGCTGCGCGGCTTCGAGGCCGCGGCGCGGCTCGGGAGCCTGTCGGCGGCGGCGCGCGAGCTGAACGTCACCCACGCCGCCATCGCCCAGCACGTGCGCACGCTGGAGGATCATTTCGGCATCCCGCTGCTGCAGCGGCAGGGCCGTACCATGGCGGTGACGGTGGAGGGCCAGCCGCTCGCGCGGGCGCTGGGCGAGGCGTTCGGGATCATCGGCGCGGCGAGCCGCGACATGCTCGACACCGGCAGCAGCCGGGCGCTGCGGGTGGCGCTGACGCCGTCCTTCGCGGCCAACTGGCTGATGCCCAAGATCAGCGGCTTCTGGCTCAAGCACCCGGAGGTGACGCTCGAGCTGATGCCCAACAACGACCTCGTCGACCTGCGCGCCGACGGCATCGATCTCGCCATCCGCTACGGTCGCGGCGGCTGGCCCGGGCTCGACAGCGAGCCGCTCGTGGTCGCCTCGCTCTACGCCGTCGGGGCGCCGGGGCGCTACCGGGCGACGGAGGGCGAGGGGCTGGCGCAATTCGCCGGCGAGACGTGGATCCTCGACCGGGGCGCGCGCGAGGAGCAGATCTGGGCGCTCTCGCACGGTATCGACCTCGCCGAGGAGCGGGTGCTCCAGTTCGATTCCGCGCAGCTCGCCATGGAGGCGGCGAAGGCGGGGCTCGGGATCACCATCCTGCCGCGCCCGATCCTGCTCGCCGATATCCGCGCCGGCCGGCTGACAGTGCTCGGCGCACAGGAGGAGGCGGAAGTGGCCTACCACCTCCTCACCCGCCCCGGCACCATCAGTCAGGCGCGCGACCTGTTCGTGCGCTGGCTGAAGAGCGAGGCGGCGGGCTAGAGGAACGGCACCTCGTGCAGGTGCGCCGGGTAGAGCGTCTCGCCGACGCGCACCGACAGGCCGTCCTCGACGCCGCTCTGCAGCAGGCCGACGGCGATCGTCCGGCCGAGGCGCTTCGAGTAGACCAGCTCGCTCACGAAGCCGACCTCCGCACCGTCGCGCTCGAGCGGGACCGGGTGGCCCGGCGTCGGCGGGTCGCCCTCGACCACCACGCCGACGCGCCGCCGCGGCGGCGTCTGGTCGGCGAGCGGGGCGAGCGCGTCGCGGCCGATGAAGTCGTGGCCGAGATCGACCATGCCGCCGAAGCCCATTTCGTAGGGTGTCGCCGGGTGGGTCTGGCGGCGCATGTCGGCGCCGTAGGAGATCAGGCCGCTCTCGATGCGCTCCACGTCGTTGGGCGCGCCCGGACCGATGCCGAACGGCTGCCCCGCCTCCCGCACCCGGGCCCAGAGCGCGAGGGCGCGGCGCGTGTCGGTGAGGTAGAGCTCGAACCCGCCCTGCTTCGACCAGCCGGAACGGGCGAGCAGCAGCGGGATGCCATCGAGCTCGCGCGGCTCGAAGCGGAACGGCCTGATCTCCCGCACCGCCTCGCCGAGGAGCGCGGCGACCACGTCCTCCGCCTTCGGCCCCTGCACCGCGAGGGGCGCGACGTCGGGCTCGCTGACCCGCACGTCGAGTCCGCGCTCGCGGCCGATGGCGGTGGCCCAAAGCCCGATGTCGCTGTCGGCGATGGAAAGCCAGAAGCGGTCGTCGGCGAGCTTCAGCAGGACCGGGTCGTTGATGAGCCAGCCGTCATGGTCGCAGAGTGGCACGTAGCGCCCCTGCCCCGGCTCCATCCCGGCAATGTCGCGCGGGGTCAGCACCTGCGCCAGCCGCGCGGCATCCGGCCCTTCGAGCTGGACCTGCCGCTGCACGGCGACATCCCACATCGCGACGCCCTCGATCAGACGGTCGTACTCGCCGTCGGGGTCGCCGTAATGGGCGGGCAGGAACATGTGGTTGTAGACGGCGAAGGCGCGCACTCCGTCCTCGACGGTGGCGTCGAAGTAGGGCGACTTGCGTACGTTGGGGCCGACGGCAATCTCGTAGGTCATGCCGAGCGAGATAAGCCGCCGGGCGCGGGATCAAGCCGATGGGCAAAACAGAAAGGGCGGAAGCCGCAGCTCCCGCCCTCTTCTCCAGACTTTATCGCGGCGGTCAGAGCGTACGCTCGAACTCCTCGCGCTCGAAGATCTCGATGACGTCGCCTTCGCGGATGTCCTCGTAGTTCTCGAAGGCCATGCCGCATTCCTGGCCCGACTGGACCTCGGCGACTTCGTCCTTGAAGCGCTTGAGCGTCTTCAGGGTACCTTCGTGGATCACCACGTTGTCGCGCAGCAGGCGGACGCCGGCGGAGCGGCGGGCCACGCCCTCGGTGACGAGACAGCCGGCGACCTTGCCCACGTTGGAGACCTTGAAGACCTCCTTGATGTTGGCGTAGCCGATGAACTTCTCGCGCACCTCGGCCGACAGCAGGCCGGAGGCGGCCGCCTTCACGTCGTCGACCAGGTCGTAGATCACCGAGTAGTAGCGGATCTCCACGCCCTTCTGGTTGGCGGTGTTGCGCGCCGAGGCGTTGGCGCGGACGTTGAAGCCGAACACCGGCGCGCCCGAGGCCTCGGCGAGGCCCACGTCGCTCTCGGTGATGGCGCCGACGCCGGAGTGCAGCACGCGCACGCGGACTTCGTCGTTGCCGATCTTCTCCATCGCCTGGACGATGGCCTCGGCGGAGCCCTGCACGTCGGCCTTCACCAGGATCGGCAGCTCGGCGACGTTCTCGTCGGCCTTGGCCTTCGCCATGAGCTGCTCGAGGGTCGTCGCGGCGCCGGCGGCGGCGCGCTTCTCCTTGGCGGCGTTGGCACGGTACTCGGCGATCTCGCGGGCCTGCGCCTCGGTCTCGACGACGTTCAGGACGTCGCCGGCCTCGGGCGTGCCATTGAGGCCGAGCACCTCGACCGGAACCGACGGCCCGGCTTCCTTCACGCGCTTGCCCTGGTCGTTCTCCATGGCGCGCACCTTGCCCCACTGCTCGCCGACGACGAAGATGTCGCCCTGCTTGAGCGTTCCGCGCTGGACCAGCACGGTGGCGACGGGGCCACGGCCCACGTCGAGCTGCGCCTCGATCACGGCACCTTCGGCGGCGCGGTCGGGGTTGGCGGTCAGTTCGAGGACTTCGGCCTGCAGCGCGATCGCCTCGAGCAGGTCGTCGAGACCCTTGCCCGTGGTCGCGGAGACTTCCACGTCCTGCACGTCGCCCGAAAGCTTCTCGACGATGACCTCGTGCTGCAGCAGGTCGGTGCGGACCTTGTCGGGGTTCGCGGCCGGCTTGTCGCACTTGTTGATCGCGACGATCATCGGGACCTTGGCGGCCTTGGCGTGATTGATCGCCTCGACCGTCTGCGGCATCACCGCGTCGTCGGCTGCGACGACGAGCACGACGACGTCCGTCACCTGCGCGCCGCGGGCGCGCATGGAGGTGAAGGCGGCGTGGCCGGGCGTGTCGAGGAACGTCAGCGTGCTGCCGCTCTCCGTCGTCACCTGGTAGGCGCCGATGTGCTGCGTGATGCCACCGGCCTCGCCCTGCACGACGCGGGCGTTGCGGATGGCGTCGAGGATCGACGTCTTGCCGTGATCGACGTGGCCCATGATCGTGATGACGGGCGGACGCGGCTTCAGATCGCCCGCCTTGTCCTCGACCGTGTCGATGACCTGCTCGACGTCGGCGTCGGAGACGCGCACGACCTTGTGGCCGAATTCCTCGATGATCAGCTCGGCGGTGTCGGCGTCGATGGTCTGGGTCTGGGTCGCCATGATGCCGTTCTGCATCAGCGCCTTGACCACGTCGGCGACGCGCTCGGACATGCGGTTGGCCAGCTCGGAGACCATGATGGCCTCGGGCAGACGCACCTCGCGCACGACCTTCTCGCGCTCGACGGGGCCGCCCATGGCCTTCTGACGGGCACGCTCCTGCTTGCGCTTCATCGCCGCGAGCGACTTCTGCCGGCCGCCTTCGCCACCGCGAAGCGCCTGGTTGAGGGTCAGCTTGCCGGAACGGCGGCCGTCGTCGCGGGCGCCCTTGCCACGCGGACGATCGGTGCGGGCCTCGCGCTCGCGGTCGGGCTTGCGGGCGGTGTTGCTCGGACGCTGGGCCGCGGCCTCGGCATCGGCCGGGTTCGGCGCAGGCTCGTTCTTCGCCGCTTCCTTGCGGTTGCGCTCGGCCTCGGCTTCCTGCTTCTTGCGGGCTTCCTCTTCGGCGCGAGCCTTGGCGCGCTCTTCGCGCTCGCGCTCTTCGCGCTCCTTGGCCTCGGCCTCCTCGCGGCGGCGCCTGCGATCGTCCTCGCGGGCCTTTTCCTCGGCGGCGCGCCGCTCTGCGTCTTCGGATTCGCGGGCGCGGGCCAGCGCGAGCGCCTTCATGCGGCGCTCGAGTTCGGCCTCGGAAATCCCTGCAGGCCGGCGCGACGGATCGCCGCCGACGGCAGCGCCGCCACCGGTCTTGGCCGCGCCCGGCTTGGGCGTAACCACCCGCTTGCGTTTGGTTTCCACCACGACGTTCTTGGTCCGCCCATGGCTGAAGCTCTGCTTCACGTTCCCCGGACGGGAGCCGCGCAGACCAAGTGTTTTCTTGCCGTCGGTATCGCTCATGTAGCTCTAATGTCCTTCCGGGCGGCCGTGTCGCCGCCTTCGCTGGTCCGCAAACCTCTAAGCTTTGCGGCTTCCTCTACAACACGGTCACTGAGTCCGCCAGTGGAGAGCGCGCCGTGTATCACACTTTCCCGGCCGAAGGCCACACCAAGCTCCGAAGCGGAGAGGATGTCGTAGTACCGTGCCCCCTCCGGCGTCCAAAGCTTGCTCTTGCCACGTACCGACCCGTCACTCGCCTGCAGCAGCACGCGCACCGGCCTGTCGGCCAGCCAGCCCTTCACCTTCTCGAACCCGCACACCGCGAGCCCGGCCTTCCGCGCGAGGGCGATCAATTCGACGACGCGCCGGGCGACTTGCCGCTCGACCTCGTCCGCCAGCCCCTCGGGCACCTCCACCTGTGCCTTGGCGGCGCGGGCGAATTGCCCCTTCTTCGCCTGATCGAGAACGGCACGGTCGGCGGTGACCCACATCCCGCGGCCCGGCAGCTTGCCGGCCACATCGGGAACGATGACATTATCTGGGGACGAAACGAAACGGATCAAGCCCTGCTTGGGCCCGACCTCGCCGGTGACGATGCACCGGCGCTCCGGCTCGTCCCGTCCCTTGCTGCGACCACCGCGCGACATGGCGAACCTCAGGCCGGGGCCTGCTCCTCTTCGCTCGGCTCCTCGCCACCGTCTTCCGCGGCGGCCTCGGGCATCAGATCGTCGGGATCGACCCAGCCGAGCAGGACGCGCGCGGTCATCACCATGTCCTGCGCTTCCTCGAGGCTGACGTCGAACTTCTCGAGCACGCCGTCGTCCTTGACCCGCTCGCCGTTGACCGTCGTCCAGCCGCCGGCCAGCTCCCAGTCGGCGCAGGTGGCGAAGTCTTCCAGCGTCTTCACGCCGTCCTCGGCCAGCGCCAGCACCATCGCGGGCGTCAGGCCCTCGAAGTTGACGAGGCTGTCCTCGACGCCCAGCTCGCGGGCCTTCTCGAGCGCGACGCGGTTCTGCTCGTCGAGCACGTCGCGCGCGCGGGCCTGCAGCTCCTGCGCGGTGCCCTCGTCGACGCCGTCGATGACGAGCAATTCGTCCTGCTCGACGTAGGCGACTTCCTCGAGGTTGGTGAAGCCCTCGGAGACGAGGAGCTGCGCGAAGAACTCGTCGAGGTCGAGCGTGTCCATGAAGAGCTTGGTGCGCTCCTCGAACTCGGCCTGGCGGCGCTTGGACTCTTCCTCTTCGGTCATGATGTCGATGTCGAGCCCGGTGAGCTGGCTCGCCAGCCGCACGTTCTGGCCGCGACGGCCGATGGCGAGGCTGAGCTGCTCCTCGGGGACCACCACCTCGATGCGCTCGGCGTCCTCGTCGAGCACGACCTTCGAGACCTCGGCGGGCTGCAGCGCGTTGACGAGGAACGTCGGCATGTCCTCGTTCCACGGGATGATGTCGATCTTCTCGCCCTGCAGCTCGTTGACGACGGCCTGCACCCGGCTGCCGCGCATGCCGACGCAGGCGCCGACCGGATCGATCGAGCCGTCGTAGGAGACGACACCGATCTTGGCGCGGCTGCCCGGGTCGCGGGCGACGGCCTTGATCTCGATGATGCCCTCGTAGATCTCGGGCACTTCCATCTTGAACAGCTCGGCCATGAACTCGGGCGCGGTGCGGCTGAGGAAGATCTGCGGGCCGCGCTGCTCGCGGCGCACGTCCTTGATGTAGCAGCGGATGCGGTCGCCGGGGCGGTAGCTCTCGCGGCCGATCTTCTCGTTGCGGCGCAGCACCGCCTCGCCGGCGCCCACGTCGACGATGACGTTGCCGTATTCCTCGCGCTTGACCAGCGCGTTGATGATCGTGCCGGCGCGGTCCTTGAACTCTTCGTACTGCTTGTCGCGCTCGGCCTCGCGGACCTTCTGCAGGATCACCTGCTTGGCCGACTGCGCCGCGATGCGGCCCAGCTCGACCGGCGGAATCTCCTCGATGTACTGGTCGCCGACCTTCGGGTCGTCCAGGTACTGCTTGGCCTGCTCGACGGTCAGCTCTGCCTGGTAGTTCTCGAGCTCCTCGTCTTCCACCACGGTGCGCACCCGGGTGAAGGTGGCGCGGCCGGTGCGCCGGTCGATGGAGACGCGGATATCCATCTCGGCGCCGTAGCGGCTCTTGGCGGCGCGGGCGAGGCTCTCCTCCATGGCCTCGACGACGAGGCCCGGGTCGATCATCTTCTCGCGCGCGACCGCCTCGGCGGTCTGCAGCAGCTCAAGCTGGTTGGCAGAGGTAATGGCCATCAGTCGTTCTCCTCATCCGAGCCGTCCAGGACGGTCTCAACCTCGTCGAAATCTTTCTCGTCGATCTGGCCCGCGTCCTTGCGGGTCTTCAGCACTTCGCGGATCAGCTCGTCGGTCAAGACCAGCTTGGCGTCACTCAGCCAGTCGAACTGCAGCCCGATCGTCACCGGCTCGCCGTTCTCTTCGATCTCGATCAGCACCTCGCCGCCCTCGACGCCGCCGAGCTCGCCCTTGAAGCGGCGGCGGCCGTCGATCAGCTCGGTGGTTTCCAGCTTGGCGACGTAGCCCTGCCAGCGGTCGAAATCCTTCAGCCGGGTCAGGGGGCGGTCGATGCCGGGGCTCGAGACCTCGAGCGTGTAGGCGTCGAGGATCGGGTCCTCAACGTCGAGCACGGCGCTGACGGCGGTCGAGATCTCGGCGCACTCGTCGACCTCGATGGTGCCGTCGGGCTTCTGGGCCATGATCTGCAGCACCGGCGTGTTGCCGCCCTGCAGGCGCACGCGCACCGTCTCGAAGCCCATGTCGGTGATGACGGGGTCGATGATCTCGGTGATTCTGCGGTCCATCGCCGTCTTGGCGATCAGGTCGGACATGGCGGTCTCCAGGCACAAAAAAACGGGCCAGCGGCCCGTTGCGAGTTCCGGTGGAGCCCCGGGTTTGGACCCCGACGCACCGCTGTTGAGCAGCCACATACGCCCGGGTCCGCCAGAATTCAAGCCCTCACGCGCGCCCTCACTCGGCGGGTGCCGTCCCCGCCACCGGCCGCCGGCCCAGCGCGCTCGAGGTCAGGAAGCTCAGCGCCACCAGCGGCAGGCCCACGGCGAAGGCGGAGCGCAGGCCGAAATGCTCGGCGATGAAGCCGAGCAGCGGCGGGCCGAGGAGGAAGATCACGAACGAGATCTGCGCCACCGCCGCGACGTTGACCGCCGCTGGCCGGTCGGTGCGCTGCGCCGCCGCCGAAATCGCCAGCGGGAAGATCGCGCTGGTGCCGAGCCCGAGCAGCGCGAAGCCCGCCAGCGCGAAGCCGGGCGCGGGCGCGAACACCACCAGCAACAGCCCGGCGGCCATGGCGGTGAACAGCACCTGCGCGACGTTGTAGGGCGAGTGCTTCTCGACGAACCCGTCGGCGAAGAAGCGCGCGCTGGCCTGGAAGAAGGCGAAGGTCGCCACGGCCACGCCCGCGGTAAAGGCGTCGGCGTCGAAGACGCTGCGCATGTAGATGGCCGACCAGTCGATGCTGGCCCCCTCCATCAGCATCGCCGACAGCGTCACCGCCACCAGCAGCATGATCGCCGCTGTCGGCCGCGCGAAGAGCGGCGAATCGGTCGCCTCGCCGACGCGCGGCGGAGCCGGCGCGTAGTCGGACATCAACAGCGCCAGCCCGCCGATCACGATCGGCACCACCAGCGCGAGATGAACCTGCGGCGACACGCCGAAATGCGCCATCGTGGCGCCGAACAGGCCGGCGCAGAAGAAGCCGATGCTCCAGAACGAGTGCGCCCGGTTCATGATGCGCTTCTTGAGCAGCGCCTCGGTCCGGTCGGCCTCGACGTTGAGGATCACCTCGCTGCCGCCGATGGCGAGGCCGACGGGCAGCAGCAGCAGGAACAGCCCCACCGGCCCCGACGCCTGCACCGCGATGGCGAAGAACAGCGCGACCGAGGGCAGCAGCACCATCAGCGAGCGGCGGTAGCCGATGCGGTCGAGCACCGGCGCGGCCAGCGACAGCGCGATCAGGGTGCCGATCGGCGTGCCGATCAGCGCCAGCCCGAGCGCGCCCTCCTCGATCCCCATCGCCTGCTTGATGTCGGGCAGGCGCGGAAACAGGTTGCCCATCGCGAAGGAATAGATGGCGAAGCCCGCGAAGACGCGGCGATCGGGGGTGAGGCTCAGGCCGAGGGGCATGACGGACGTCCGGGATGACATGACAACACCGCGCCACCTTTGCCCCGGCCCGCGGGGAATGCCAATGCCGCATCGTCAAGAACCCCCTGCCGCTACGGCATGAAGTGACTGACGGCTATGCTCTGCTTGCAACGCTGCGAAATCCCGGCAAGTCTGTGCGCATGCCTCGCCGGTCACAAGGCGGGGAAGGTAACTGTTCGACAGGAGAACGACATGAAGATTCGTAACATGCTCGCAGGCGCCAGCCTGCTGGCTGCCGGCGCCGCCATGCCGGCGTTCGCCCAGACCCTCGTCTATTGCTCCGAGGGCTCGCCCGAGGGCTTCGACCCGGCGCTCTACACGTCGGGCACCACCTTCGACGCGTCCTCGCACCCGATCTACAACCGCCTCGTAGAGTTCAAGACCGGCACCACCGAAGTGGTTCCCGGCCTCGCCGAGAGCTGGGAAGTCTCCGAGGACGGCATGCAGGTGACGTTCAACCTGCGCCCGGGCGTGAAGTTCCACTCCAACGACATGTTCACCCCCTCGCGGGACCTGAACGCCGATGACGTGATCCACAGCTTCGAGCGCCAGATGAACACCGAGGGCAGCTGGGAGTACTTCCAGGGCATGTCGATGCCCGACCTCATCGAGTCGATCGAGAAGGTCGACGACATGACGGTGCAGTTCAACCTGACCCGCCCCGAAGCGCCCTTCATCGCCAACATGGCCATGGATTTCGCCTCGATCGTGTCGAAGGAATACCACGACGCGATGGCCGAGGCGGGCACGCCCGAGATGGTCAACCAGGCGCCGATCGGCACCGGCCCGTTCCAGTTCGTCGACTACCAGGCCGACGCCGTCATCCGCTACGCCGCCAACGAGGACTACTGGAAGGAAGGCCTGCCCAAGGTCGACAACCTCGTCTTCGCGATCACGCCCGACGCCTCCGTGCGCTACCAGCGCCTGCAGGCCGGCGAGTGCCACGTGATGCCCTACCCGAACCCCGCCGACATCGAGGCGATGAAGGAGGCCGAGGGTATCGAGGTGCTCGAGCAGGAAGGCCTGAACGTCGGCTACCTCGCCTACAACACCACGATGGAGCCCTTCGACAACCCGGAGGTCCGTCGCGCGCTGAACATGGCGATCGACAAGGACGCGATCATCGACGTGGTCTTCCAGGGCTCCGGCCAGGTCGCCAAGAACCCGATCCCGCCGACCATGTGGTCCTACAACGACGACATCGAGGACGACCCCTACGATCCCGAGGCCGCGCGCCAGATGCTGGCCGATGCCGGCGTCGAGGACCTGTCGATGAAGATCTGGGCGATGCCCGTGCAGCGTCCCTACAACCCGAACGCTCGGCGCATGGCCGAACTGATCCAGGAAGACTTCTCCGAGGTCGGCGTCGACGTCGAGATCGTCTCCTACGAGTGGGGCGAGTACCTCGACCGCTCGCGCGCCATCGACCGCGACGGTGCGATCCTGCTTGGCTGGACCGGCGACAACGGCGACCCGGACAACTTCCTCGCCGTGCTGCTGGGCTGTGACGGGGTCGAGAACTCGAACCGCGCCCAGTGGTGCCACGAGCCCTTCGAGGAGCTGATCCAGGAAGCCAAGACCCTCTCCGACCAGGAAGAGCGGGCCGAGCTCTACCGGGAGGCCCAGGAGATCTTCAAGGAGCAGGCGCCGTGGGCGACCATCGCGCACTCCGTCGTCTTCATGCCGGTGCGTGAAGAGGTCGAAGGCTACGTCGTGCACCCGCTCGGCGGCCACATCTTCACCGAGGTCGGTCTCTCCGAGTAACCGCCCCTGCGTTAGCAACTCCGGGCGGGGCCATCGCTGGCCCCGCCCGCCTTGTTCAAGGCACATCCATGACCGACCGCCTGCGCCCCTTTCGCCAGCTGGCCCGCGACCTGAAGGTCGACGCCGTCGCCCTGGTGCCGGGGCCGAATTTCCGGCGCACCTTCGACAAGGATTTCGGCAGCCACGAGCGCCCGCTCGTCGTCGTGATCTCCGCCGAGGGCGCCCCCGCCGCCATCGTGCCCAATCTGGAACTGCGCTCCTTCGACCTGATCGGGTTCGAGGGCGAGGTGTTCGACTGGCGCGATCAGGACGGCTATTCCGACGCCTTCGCCGCCCTCGCCCGTGCCCTGCCGCTCGAGAGTCTCGCCGTCGAGGGCCAGGTGATGCGCGTTTTCGTCCACCACGCGCTCGCCGAGGCGCTGCCGGGGCTGCGCATCGTCGATGCCGAGCGCGAGATCTCGGGCCTGCGGCTGCACAAGACGCCCGCCGAGGTCGCCGCGCTCGAGGAGGCGATCCGGATCTCCGAGGCGGCGCTGGCCGAGACGGTCGAGGCGGTGCGGGTCGGCATGACCGAGAAGCAGGTCGAACGCCGCCTGCTCACCGCGCTCTACGGCCACGGAGCCGAGGACACCGCCTTCAGCCCCATCGTCGCCGCCGGCAAGAACTCGGCGCGCCCCCATGCCCATGCCGGCGACTACGAGATCGCCGCGGGCGACGCGCTGCTGATCGACTTCGGCGCGCGCTGGGGCGGGCTCTGCGCCGACATTACCCGCACCTTCTTCGTCGGCCATGCCGATGACGAGGCGCAGCGCGTCTACCGGACGGTCCTCGACGCCAACCGGCGCGGCCACGAGATCACCCGCCCCGGCGTCACCGCCCACGAGATCGACGACGCGGTCATCTCCGTGCTCGAAGCTTCCCCCTACGCCGAGCGCATCCGCACCAAGACCGGCCACGGCCTCGGGCGCGACGTGCACGAGGCCCCCTACATCATGCGCGGCAACCACACCGCGCTCGAGCCCGGCATGGTCTTCACCAACGAGCCGGGCCTCTACGACATCACCGCGTTCGGCGTCCGCATCGAGGACGACATCCTCGTGACCGACGATGGCTGCCGCTCGCTCACCACCTATCCCAAGGAGCTCACGGTGATCGGATGCTGAGATACGTCCTCGCCCGCCTGTTGACCTTCGTGCCGACCTTCATCGGCGTCACGCTGGTCTCCTTTTCCTTCATCCGCCTGCTGCCGGGCGATCCGATCATCGTCATGGCCGGCGAGCGCGGCCTGACCGAGGAGCGCTACGCCGAGCTGCAGCAGCAGTTCGGCTTCGACCGGCCGCTCTGGGTCCAGTTCTGGGACTACTTCACCGGCGTGCTGCAGGGCGATCTCGGCCAGAGCTTCGTCACCAAGCGCCCGGTCTGGGACGAGTTCTTCACGCTCTTCCCCGCCACGCTCGAACTGTCGCTCTGCGCGATCATCTTCGCCATCGTGCTGGGCCTGCCCGCCGGGGTGATCGCCGCGGTCTACCGCGGCAAGTTCTTCGACCGGGCCCTGATGTCGACGGCGCTCGTGGGCTACTCGATGCCGATCTTCTGGTGGGCGCTGCTGCTCATCATCGTGGTCTCCGGCAATCTCGGCTGGACCCCGGTCTCCGGGCGGATCGACCTGCTCTACTTCTTCGACGACGTCACCGGCTTCATGCTGATCGACTCGCTGCTTTCGGGGCAGGAGGGGGCGTTCACCTCCGCCGTGCGCCACCTGATCCTGCCGACCATCGTGCTCGGCACCATCCCGCTGGCGGTGATCGCGCGGCAGACGCGCTCGGCGATGCTCGAGGTGCTGAGCGAGGACTACATCCGCACCGCCCGCGCCAAGGGGCTGCGGCCCTCGCGCGTCAACGGGCTCCACGCGCTCCGCAACGCGATGATCCCGGTGATCACCGTGATCGGCCTGTCGGTCGGCACGCTCATGGCCGGCGCGATCCTGACCGAGACGATCTTCTCCTGGCCCGGGATCGGCAAGTGGATGGTCGATTCGATCTTCCGCCGCGACTACCCAGTGGTGCAGGGCGGGCTGCTGCTGATCGCGGTCATCGTGATGATCGTGAACCTGACGGTCGACCTGCTCTACGGCCTCATCAACCCCAAGATCCGGAAGCGCTGACATGTCCGACGCCTCCACGACCATAGCCCGCACCGTCCCGACCCGCCGCCCCGGCCGGCTGAAGGACTTCTGGAGCTCGTTCCGCGAGAACCGGGGCGCGGTGATCGGCCTCTACGTCTTCGCCGCCTTCGTGCTGATCGCCATCGGCGCCGACATCCTCGCTCCCTACGACCCGACCGCGCAGCACCGCGCCTTCACGCTGGTGCCGCCGGTCTGGCAGGACGGCGGGACGTGGCAGTTCCCGCTCGGCACCGACCCGCTGGGCCGCGACATGCTCTCGCGGCTGCTGCACGGGGCGCGGTTCTCGTTCTTCGTCGGCATCGTCGTCGTGGTCGTGGCCGCGTCGGGCGGGATCATGATCGGGCTGATCGCCGGCTTCGCGCCGCGCTGGCTCGACACGATCATCATGCGCATCATGGACATCATCCTCGCCTTCCCGTCGCTGCTGCTGGCGCTGGCGCTGGTGGCGATCCTCGGGCCGAGCCTGATCAACGCGATGATCGCCATCGCGCTGGTGCTGCAGCCCCACTACGTCCGCCTGACCCGCGCCTCGGTGCTCAACGAGCGCGGCAAGGACTACGTCGTCTCCGCCCGCGTCGCCGGGGCCGGCCTGCTCCGGCTGATGTTCATCACCGTGCTGCCCAACTGTCTCGGGCCGATCATCGTGCAGGCGGCGCTGTCCTTCTCGACCGCCATCCTCGACGCGGCGGCGCTCGGCTTCCTCGGCATGGGCGCGCAACCGCCGACGCCGGAATGGGGCACCATGCTGGCCGAGGCGCGCGAGTTCATCCTGCGCGCCTGGTGGGTCGTCACCCTGCCCGGCGTCGCGATCCTCGTCACCGTGCTCGCCATCAACCTGATGGGCGACGGTCTGCGCGACGCGCTCGACCCGAAGCTGAAGCGGAGCTGAGCGGTGGGCAAGTTGAGCGCAAAGGGCAGCGCCGTCACGGCGGGGCGGGCCGACACCGCGGACCGCCGCACTTCAAAGCACCAGCGTTGTGAGCCTCGCGCCGACCTCGCCAGAAGCGCCGCCCCGGGGGGGCGTGACGGCGCTGCCCGGTGTGCCACCGGGCGGAGCACGGGTGCGAAGGGCGCTGCGCGGCCCGTGGCCGGGCGGGGCAGCCGGCCGATGCGACATACACACACCACAGGGAGCCACCCATGAGCCTCCTCGACATCCGCAACCTCTCCGTCGACTTCGCCACCTCGACCGGCACGTTCCGCGCCGTCGACAGCGTCGACCTGTCCGTCGATGCCGGTGACCTGCACGCCATCGTCGGCGAATCCGGCTCCGGCAAGTCCGTCTCCATGCTCGCCGCGATGGGCCTGCTGCCCTGGACCGCGACGATCACCGCCGACACCCTGGCCTTCGACGGGCGCGACCTGCGCGACCTCTCGCCCCGGGCGCGGCGGCGGATCATCGGCAAGGACATGTCGATGATCTTCCAGGAGCCGATGTCCTCGCTGAACCCGTGCTTCACCGTCGGCTTCCAGATCAAGGAGGCTCTGCGCCAGCATCTCGACCTCGACCGCAAGCAGCGCCACGCCCGCGCCATCGAGCTGTTCGAGATGGTCGGCATCCCGGCCCCCGAGAAGCGCCTCTCGGCCTTCCCGCACCAGCTCTCGGGCGGCATGAACCAGCGGGTGATGATCGCCATGGCCATCGCCTGCAAGCCGCGCCTGCTGATCGCCGACGAGCCCACCACCGCGCTCGACGTGACGATCCAGGCGCAGATCCTCGACCTGCTCACCGGGCTGCAGGCCGAGACCGGCATGGCGCTGATCCTGATCACCCACGACATGGGCGTGGTCGCCGAGACGGCGCGGCGGGTGTCGGTCCAGTACGCCGGCCAGAAGGTCGAGGAGCAGGAAGTGGCTTCGCTGTTCTCCGACCCGCACCACCCCTACACCGCCGCCCTGCTCGCCGCCCTGCCCGAGCGCGCCACCGAGCGGCGGCTGCCGACCATCCCCGGCGTCGTGCCGGGGCAGCACGACCGGCCCGAGGGGTGCCTGTTCTCGCCGCGCTGCAAGTTCGCGGACGAGCGCTGCCGCACCGTGCCGCCGCCGGTCCAGCCGCCCGCGATCGGACTGGCGCGCTGCCACTATCCCCTGAACGTCCCCGAGGAGGCCGACGCGATATGACCGCTCCCGAACCCGTCCTCATCGCCGACGCGCTGGGCCGCGACTATTCCGTCGGCGGCGGCCTGTTCTCGCAGGCCCAGACCGTGCGCGCCGTGGCCGAAACCTCGTTCACCCTCGCGCCCGGCCGCACCCTCGCCGTGGTGGGCGAGTCGGGCTGCGGCAAGTCCACCCTCGCGCGCATGGTGACGCTGATCGAGGAGCCGACCTCGGGCCGGCTCGTCATCGACGGCACCGAGGCGCGGCCCGAGACCTGGGCCAGCCTGCGCACCTCGGTGCAGATCGTGTTCCAGGACCCCTACGGCTCGCTCAACCTGCGCCAGAAGGTCGGCACGATCCTCGAGGAGCCGCTCAAGATCAACCGCCCCGAGCTCTCGGCCCGCGAGCGCGCCGAGAGGGCGCGGGCGATGATGGAGCTGGTCGGGCTGCGCCCCGAACATTACGACCGCTACCCGCACATGTTCTCCGGCGGCCAGCGCCAGCGCATCGCCATCGGCCGCGCGCTGATGCTCGAGCCCAAGCTGCTGGTGCTCGACGAGCCCGTCTCCGCGCTCGACCTGTCGATCCAGAGCCAGATCCTGAACCTGCTGATGGACCTGCAGGAGCGGCTCGGCCTCGCCTACCTGTTCATCAGCCACGACCTGTCGGTGGTGCGCCACCTCGCGGACGACGTGATCGTCATGTATCTCGGCCGCCCCGTCGAGACCGGCCCCAAGGACGCGGTCTTCTCCGCGCCGCGCCACCCCTACACGAAGGCGCTGCTCTCGGCGACGCCCTCCGCCGACCCGCAAGGGCGGCGCGAGCGGATCAAGCTGTCGGGCGAGTTGCCGTCGCCGCTGGCCGTGCCGCCGGGCTGCCCGTTCGCGCCGCGCTGCTGGAAGACGCAGGACAAGTGTCGCGAGGAGCGCCCGAGGCTGGAGGGCGAGCCGCATCCGGCGGCGTGCTTCTTCCCGGAGAACTGACCCGCCCGCCGCGCGGCTGGCGGCCGGGGGATGCCTCCGGCGGGGATATTTGCAGGACAGAGGGGCGGGGGCGGCGCGCGGACGGGGCGGTCGCGCGAGCGTCACTGGCAAAGGGCGGGCGGGGCGCGTTAGACAGGCGGCAAAGGAGACCGCCATGTCCGCACCGTTCCTCGCCCACATCCGCGATCAGCTCGCCGAGATCGACGCCGCCGACCTGCGCAAGGTCGAGCGCGAGATCACCTCGCCGCAGGGCGCGCGGGTGGATGTCGCCGGCCGCGAGCTGATCAACCTCTGCGCCAACAACTACCTCGGCCTCGCCGACGACCCCCGGCTCGTCGCGGCGGCCAAGGCGGCGATGGACGACCACGGCTACGGCATGGCCTCGGTGCGCTTCATCTGCGGCACCGCCGACCTGCACCTCGAGCTCGAGGCCCGCCTCGCCCGCTTCCTCGGCACCGACGACGCGATCCTGTTCGCCGCCTGTTTCGACGCCAACGGCGCGCTGTTCGAGCCGCTGCTCGGCCCCGAGGACGCGGTGATCTCCGACGCGCTGAACCACGCCTCGATCATCGACGGCATCCGGCTCTGCAAGGCGCAGCGCTTCCGCTACGCCAATTCCGACATGGCCGATCTCGAGGCCAAGCTGAAGGAGGCGCGGGCCGGCGGCGCGCGGCACGTGATGATCGCCACCGACGGCGTCTTCTCGATGGACGGCTACCTCGCCGACCTCGGCGCGATCCGCCGCCTCGCCGACCGCTACGACGCGCTGGTGATGGTCGACGATTGCCACGCGACCGGGTTCATGGGGCCGAAGGGCGAGGGCACGCCCGCCCATGCCGGTGTCAGGGCCGACCTGCTGACCGGGACGCTGGGCAAGGCGCTCGGCGGCGCGCTCGGCGGCTACATCGCGGGGCCACAGCCGGTCATCGACCTGCTGCGCCAGCGCGCGCGGCCCTACCTCTTTTCCAACGCCCTTCCCCCCTCCATCGTCGCGGCCGGGATCAAGGCGCTCGAGATCGTCGAGGCCGGCGACGATCTGCGCGCGCGGCTGTTCGAGAACGCCAGGTATTGGCGGGCCGGCCTGACCGACGCGGGGTTCGACCTGCTGGAGGGTGAGCATCCGATCATCCCGGTGATGACCTACGACGCCGGCCGCGCGCAGGCGATGGCGAACCGGCTCTACGAGCTTGGCGTCTACGTCTCGGGCTTCTTCTATCCCGTCGTGCCGAAGGAGCGCGCCCGCATCCGTACCCAGATGAACGCCGCCCTGACGCGCGAGGACCTGGACCGGGGCATCGACGCCTTCACGCGGGCCGGGCGCGAGACGGGGGTGCTGGCATGAGGGGCGACGTGCTCGGCGTCTACGCCGCCAACGCGGCCAAGCTGCAGGCCAAGTTCGACCGGCTGAGCGCGGAGGACGTGCTCGGTGGCGTGATCGACCACCTGCCGCCCGCGCCGGCGCGGGTGCTCGACATCGGCGCGGGCAGCGGGCGCGACGCGGCGTGGTTCGCGGCGCGCGGCGACAGGGTCACGGCGGCGGAGCCCGTCGCGGAGTTCCGCGAGATCCTCGCGGCGCGGCTGCCCGGGGCGGAGGTCGTGGACGCGGGCTTGCCGGGCCTCGACGGCCTCGTCGGGCCCTATGACCTGATCCTCGCCAACGCCGTGTGGCACCACCTCGCGCCGGGCGAGCGCGCGGCGGGGCTTGCCCGGATGGCCGACCTGCTCGCGCCCGGGGGCAGCATCGCGCTGGCCCTGCGCCACGGGCCGGCGGGGCACGACGGGATGGTCCACGCGATGGACGCCGACGACGAAATCGCCCGCGCCGGCGAGGCCGGGCTGCGCCTGTGCCATCGCGGGCCGGGCATGGCCGAGGAGGCCGGGATATCGTGGACATGGCTGGTGCTGGAGAGCGACCAATGAGCAACCAGATGCGTGCGCTGGAGAAGTCGAAGCCCGGGGAAGGGCTCTGGATGATCGATGCGCCGGTGCCCGAGATCGGGCCGGAGGACGTGCTGATCAAGGTCCGCAAGACCGGCATCTGCGGCACCGACATCCATATCTGGAAGTGGGACGAATGGGCCGCCCATACCGTGCCCGTGCCGCTGATCACCGGGCACGAATTCGCCGGCGAGATCGTCGAGCTGGGCCGCAGCGTCACCGATCTCGAGATCGGGCAGCGGGTCTCGGGGGAGGGGCACCTGATCGGCCACCAGTCGCGCCAGAGCCGGGCCGGCAAGTTCCACCTCGACCCCGGCACCCGCGGCATCGGCGTCAACGAACAGGGGGCGTTCGCCGAGTATCTCCGCCTGCCCGCGTTCAACGTGGTGCCGCTGCCCGACGCCATCGACGACGAGATCGGCGCGATCCTCGATCCGCTGGGCAACGCGGTGCATACCGCGCTCAGCTTCGACCTCGTCGGCGAGGACGTGCTGATCACCGGCGCGGGCCCCATCGGCATCATGGCTGCCGCCGTCGCGCGCCATGTCGGCGCGCGCCATGTCGTCATCACCGACGTGAACCCCGAGCGGCTGGCGCTGGCCGAGAAGGTGGCCGACGTGACGCCGGTCAACGTCGCGAGCGAGGACCTCGCCGACGTGATCCCGCGGCTGAAGATGAAGCAGGGGTTCGACGTGGGGCTCGAGATGTCGGGCAACCAGCGGGCGCTCGACCAGATGGTGGAGAACCTCGTCATGGGCGGGCGCATCGCGTTGCTCGGCATTCCGCCGGGCAAGTCGCCGGTGGACTGGAGCCGGATCGTCTTCAAGGCGATCACGATCAAGGGCGTCTACGGCCGCGAGATCTTCGAGACCTGGTACAAGATGATCGCGATGCTGGAGAACGGGCTCGACGTGCGGCCGGTCATCACGCACCGGTTCAAGGCGGACGAGTTCCGGGACGGGTTCGGCGCGATGTTGTCGGGCGGGTCGGGGAAGGTGGTTCTGGATTGGAGCTGACGGCGGGGCGTGTGCCGGGCTGAAGCCGGCCTACGGTCGGTATGCCGGTAGGCCGGGCTTCAGCCCGGCCCTCCCTCAGTTCGCCAGCTGGCAGCGCGAGCCCGGCTGCACGTCGGGGTCGTCGAGCTCGAAGAACACGCTGATCGTGTCGGACGAGACGTCGGCGACCGGCGAGACGTAATCGAACGTCACCGGCACGGCACCGGCCCCGTTGACCGTGACGGCGTAGCTGTCGCGCGCGAGGACGTCGTCGATCAGCTGCGACGGGACGTAGACCTCGACCCGCATCGGCCGGGTGACCACTACGCGGGCGACGGGGCCGGAGGCGGTGGTCTCGCCCGGCGAGATCAGCTCCTCGCCCACGATCCCCGAGACCGGCGCGACGACGGCGGATCGGGCCACCTCGAGGCGCGCGCGGTCGGCCTCCATCGCGGCGACGTCGAGCAGTTCCTGCTCGCGGAGCAGCTCGGCGCGGGCGGTGGCGAATTCGAGCTCCGCCTGGTTGAGGTCGTCCTGGCTCACCGCGCCCCGGTCGCGGGCGCGGCGCATGATGCTGACGCGCCGCTCGGCCCCGGCCAGCCGGGAGCGGGCGACGGCGAGCGGGCCCTCGAATTCGGCACGGCGCTCGGCCAGCGCGGCCTGCGATTCGAGCAGGACGGTATCGAGCCGCACCAGCAGATCGCCCGCGGCGACCTCGTCGCCGGGAGCGACGGCGACCTCGGAGACGATCCCCTCGCGCGGCGCGCTGACCTCGACGACGCGGCTCGGCCGGATCGCGCAATTGAGCGGCGGCAGGGACTGCGCCGCCACCTCCTGCGGCAGCAGCAGCGCCAGTGCGAGGAGCAGCCTAGTTCGCAAGGTTCTCGCCCGTCAGGTACGAGAACAGCGCCCAGGCCCGCAGGTACTCGAGCCGGTAATAGTCGAGCTGCTCGCGCGCCTGGCTCTCGCGCAGCCGCTGCGAGGCGACGGCGAAGTCGCGCGACACGCCGGTCTGCACCAGCGCCTGCTCGTCGGCCGAGATGCGCGACGCCGCCGACAGGGCACCCTGCGCACGGGCGATGGCCTGCGACAGCTCCGCCATGCGGGCGTGGGTGGCGCCGACCTCAGCGGTGATCTGGCGCGAGGTAGAGAAGTAGGCCAGCGCCGCCTCGCGGAAGTCGATCCGCTCGATGAGGTTGCGGAAGCCGTCGCCGTTGGAGTTGAACAGCGGGATCGTCAGGCGCACGCCGATGGTGGCGTCCTGGGTCTCGCTGCCGCCGCCGAAGCGGCTGTCTTCGCGGTTCTCGTTCTCGAGCCGCGCGAAGGCTTCGAGGACCGGGCCGAAGTCGGCGGCGATGGCCTGGCGCTTCTCCAGGTCGGCCTCGGCGACGCCGATGATCGCCTCGAGGATCTCGGGGTTGTTCTGCCGCGCCTTCTCGACGGCGGCGGCGGCGGAGATCTGGCGCTCGGTGCCGAACACGTCGCCCGGCACGTTGGCGATCTGCACGTCGTCCACGACGATGCCCGAGGCGAACGACAGCTCGCCGAGCAGGCGCTGCAGCGTCGCGCGCTCCTGGGCGATCTCGACCCCGACATTCTCGCTGTCGAGCCGCAGGCCGCGGAAGGCGCCGGCCTCGAGGCCGATGGCCTGCAGGTCGCGCAGGGTGCGCTCCTGGCTGGCGATCAGGCCGCGACGGCGCTCCATCTCGGCGATGCGCGCCTTCGACTGCGCGGCGGCGAGGTAGAGGTCGAAGACCTCGTAGGCGGTCTCCTTGACCGCGGCGACATAGCGGACCTCGGCGCGCGAGCGCGTCGTGTTGGCGAGCCGGATGCCGTAGATGCGGGACAGGTCCACGATCGGCTGGCGCAGTTCGACGCTGGCGGTGGTGACGGGGAAGTCGGCCTCGCCGAGTTCGAAGACCTCGTTGTCGGTGCTGACGACCTGCTGGTTGACCTGCTGGTACTCGACGGCCGCGTTGATCTGCGGCGTGTAGCCAAAGATCGCGTTGAGCCGCCGGGCGTCGGCGGCGTTGATCGCCTGGGCGGCGCGGCCGATCTCGGGGGCGGTCTCGAGCGCGCCGGCGAGGATCGCCTGCACCGAGACGGCGCCGCCGGGGGTGCTGGCGGCGGGGCCGGAGAAGCGGGCGGCGAGTTCGGCCGCGGTCTCGTTGCCGCTGAGTCGCTCCTCGGCCATCGCGACGAGGCGCTCGCGCTCCTCCGCCGGCAGGCCACTGGCCGCGAGTTCGGCGAGCCGCTCGTCGGTTGCCTTGTTGACGAGCCCTTCGCTGCAGCCCGACAGGGCGATGGCGCCCGCGATGATGAGAGGCAACCTGCGTCGCATTCCCCAACCCCTTCTGATGTCCCTGCCGAGCTTTTAACAAACCCCGGGCGGAATTGACCGCAAAGCAGCATGTTACCCCATCGTCAGCCCGGGGCGTGGCCAATCCGCAACTTAATCGAGGCGCTGGATCCGGTCGCGCAGCTGCGCCTCGCGGAACGTCTCCACGAGGCCCTCGCCCCAGAACAGGACATGCCGCCACGCCGGCTCGCGCGGGAAGACGAGGCGCATGTGGATGCGGCTCGAGGCGGCCTCGGCAGGGGGCAGCGGCACCTCGGCGGTGAGGGCGAAACTGCGCACGCCGCTCTCGTCGTCGCGCTGCGCCCGCTCGACCAGGCTCATCGCGTCCTTGTCGAGCACCGGCCCCAGCACGCCGATCTCGCTGCGCAGCTCGCCGCGCACCGCGCCGTCCTCGAAGCGGCGCAGCCAGGCCTCGGGGAAGTCGGCGCGCATCCGGGCGCTGGCGGCGTCGGGCAGGAAGGTGCCGTAGGGCGCGCCCTCGGTCAGCCACGCGCCGCGCTGCAGTCCGGGCGCGGCGACGAAGGTGCCGGGGCCGGGGGCGGTGCGGACGAGCGCGTCGATGGACTGGCGCGACAGGGCGAGACGCTCCTCGAAGGCGTCGAGCTGACTACGGGCGACCTGCGCCCGCGCCTCGTTGACGCCCTGCGCCGCACCGAGCTCCAGCGCCGCCTGCTCGCGCTCGAGCGCCAGCACCTCGGCCCGGGCGACCAGCGCCGGGTTGGCGAGCGCCAGCAGCGCCTCGCCCTCCGCCACCGGGCCGTCGGGGCGCAGCTCGGCCACCGCGCCCTGCGTCTCGACGGTGAGCGCGTAGGTCTCACCCACGTCGAGTGTCAGGGGCAGCAACAGCACCGGCGCGGGTCGCCAGAGCAGCAGCAGCGCGGCGAGCCCGGCGGCGAAGCCCGCGAGCATCAGCCGCCGGATGCGGCGCGCCTTCGCCCGCCGCTCCGGATCGCCCGAGACCTGCGGCACCGCGCTGTCGGCGAGCAGCGGCGAGAAAAAAGTCGCGTAGATGCCCCAGCCGACGAGCAGCACGCCGAGCCCGAGGAACTTCGGCAGCAGCGCCCAGACGATCGAGACGATGATCCAGACCTTGTAGAGCGCCGACAGCAGCGCGTAGCCCAGCATCGCCCAGCCCCGCCGCCCACGCGGCCGGGCGCCGTCGTGGCCGAGCGCCGTCACCCAGCGGCGCGTGGCGCGGAAGGCGGTCATCGCGTTGGCGTTGAGGTTGCGCTCGCCGATGGCGTCGGACATCGCGAAGTAGCCGTCGAGCTTGATCAGCGGGTTGGCGTTGAACAGCACCGAGTTGATCGCGCTGAAGACGAAGATATTGCCCAGCAGGGTCGTCCAGAAGGTCCCGTCGACCAGGTGCCACGCGACGAAGGCCACCATCGCCACGACGATATCGGTGAACAGCCCCGCCAGCGAGATCAGGATGCGCTCGCGCCGCCCGACGGTGACGTCGGCGTCGGAGATGTTGACGAATGGCATCGGGTACATGCCGATCAGCATGATCCCCGCCGTGCGCACCGGCGCGCCGAGCCGGAGCGCGGTCAGCACGTGGCCCAGCTCGTGGATCACCTTCAGCAACGGCGCGATGAGGGCGAAGGTGGCGATCGCCTCGAGCGAGAACACGTCGCGGAAGGCGCCGAGGATCGCCCAGTCGGTCCGCGCGCCGAGCCACAGGCAGGCCAGCGCCAGCAGCGCCACCGCCCAGCCGAGCGCGGGGCGCAGCACGGCCCGCGCCAGCCGCGCCAGCTCGGGGGCGTAGCGGCCGACGTCGAACAGCTCGAACGACTGGAACAGCGGGTTGAACTTCGCCGCCTTCTCGAGCCCCTGCCGGCGGATGCGGTCGAAGGTCGAGAGCGCGGCGTAGATCGCCTGCAGCTCCGGCTTGCTCAGGGTCACGTCGCCCCCCGCGACGAGCTTCTGGCCGCGCCGCATCGCCATCGCGATGGGTTCGGGCAGTTCGAGGATCTCGCCGGTGCGCCGGTCGGTGGCGAGGTACATCGCCCTGCCCCGGTCGGCCGAGATCGTCAGGTCGACGGCATTCAGATCCGCCAGCCGAAGAGTGTCCATGTCCTGAGCCTCAGCCATTCCACCGCGTAGCGCAACGCCACCACTCCCGCCGGGGCGCGGCCGGCCTCGATCCGGGCGTAGCCGGTGAGCCCGGTGATCAGCCGCTCCTGCGGCCCGCCGGTGATCTCGGCACGCACCATCGGCGCGACCTCGCCCTCCTGCTGCCCCGGCACCGGCACGGCGGCGCTCGCGAGGCGGATCGGGAAGGTCGCGTCGGCGAGGCCGCGGAAGTAGACCTCGCCGGACTGGCCCGGCTCGAGCGCCGGCGCGTCGAGCTCGGAAGGGGCGAGCATCAGGTCGAATGCAGGCACCTGCTGGATCGTCGCCACCGGCTCGCCCAGCGGGTAGAACTGCCCCGACGCGCCACGCGGCAGCGCCTGCACGACGCGGCCCGCCACGGGGGCGGTCGGGGTCAGCGCGGCGATCTGGTCCTCGAGGTTGGCGACGCGGGCCTCCGCGATCAGCCCGCGCTGCTCGGCCGACTGAAAGCCCGCGTAGTCGTTCTCGGCCAGCGCGTCCTGCGCGTTCACCGCCTCCACCTTCACCTGCAGCTGCGCCTCCGAGAGGTCGGCGAGCAGCTGGGGCGCGTTGAAGCGGGCGATCGGGTCGCCCTCGGCCACCTCGTCGCCGGGGGCGACGAGCACCGTCTCGAGGAACGCGTCCGACAGCAGCGCGACGATCTCGGCCTCGCGCGCGATGGTCTGGCCGGTGGCGGGCAGGCGCACCGGCAGCGGCACCAGCGCGGCGAGGAGCAGCGCGGCGATCAGCACCGGCAGCACCAGCCGCCTCCACCGGACGCCCTTGCCGCCGCCCCGCAGCGGGCCGGTCATCGCCTGCACCAGCGCCGGCAGGCTGGCGTCGAGCCGCCGCCGGTCGGGATCGCCGAGCAGCAGCGCGATGCCGTCGCCCTCGGGCAGGTGCATCTCCAGCGAAGCGACTTCGAGCCGGTCGGCGAGCAGCTCGCATTGCAGCCCGATGCCGCTGTCCTGTCCCTCGGGCGCCGGATGGGCGGCGTGGGTGACGCCGGCCGCGGTGCAGCGCCGGACGAGGTTGCGGATCTCCTGGTCGAGCCGGGAATGGCGGCGGTCGTGGTGCACGATCCGTCCGGCCCGCCCGCCGCGCAGCCGGATCGCGCTCGCCGTGGCGGCGGCGCGGTGGCCGGTCAGCGCGTTGAGCATCACCCGCAGGCGCGGCACGGCGCGGCGCGCGCCGATGCGGTTGAGGTCGACCGCCAGCGCCTGCTGCATCTCCGCCGCGCCCGGTCCGTCGCCGCCCCCGCCACGGCCGTCCTCGATGCCCTGCGCGAGCTGCTGGAGGTGACGGATCCCGTCCGAGAGCGCCGCCATCGGCGGGATCGCCGGGATCAGGAAGAGGTAGACCGCCTCGCCCGCCGGCGCCGCGACGACGAGTTCCTCGCCCGCCCGCCGCGCGCTCGGCTTGTCCTGCGCCATCTGCGCGTAGGCCTCGCGCAGCCGCACGGCCTTGTCGGCGCCGAGCAGCACCGTCTCGGCCCCGTCCGGCGCCCGGCGCAGGATCGCGGTCGGCGCGCTCAGCATGTCGGTGCCCGGCTCAGACCTCGATCTTGCCGAACTGGTCCTCGTAGACCTTCAGCGACTGGTTGAGCACCAGCGCCAGCCGCTTGGCGGCGAACGGGCTCATCACCACGCGGTGGCTCAGCTTCACGTCGAGCTGCTTCTCGCCCGCCTGCTTCTGGCCGCGCCAGTTCTGGTGCAGGCCGAACAGCAGGAAGAATTCCTCGCGGTTGGCGGTCGCGGTGCCGATGTTGGCGTAGATCGACTCCATCGCGGAATCGTCCCAGTCGATGTTCACGTCATTGACCCGCTGCGGCGTCGCACCGCCACGTTCGTTCTCGTCGCTCATCGCGTCATCCCTGCCTGTCTCTGATTATTCCGCCGCGATCGCCGCCGGCACCGTGTCGGTATTGGCGGCCCCGTCGTCGAGCCCGGCCGGCTGCTCTGCCGCGCCGGCTTCGATCGCCTCGATGATCTGCCAGACGGTCGCGCGCAGTTCAAGCATCTGGCTGGCGTCGAGCTCGACCCCGAGCACCACCAGCCGGAGCAGCAGCGACTGCATCGCCGATTCGCCGAGTAGCTCGGCATCGGCGCCCAGCAGCATCAGTTGCGCGAGCTCGAGCCTGACGCTTTCCTGGCTGAAGTAGTCGACGGCGAAGCTCTGCAGCGCCCGCGCCTGCAACCCGTCCATCATCGACGAAACGTCGCGCTGACCGGCCACGAGCTCCGGCTCCGGCGCGGGCGGCGTGCCCTGCAGGAAGAGGTCCATGTTGACGGTGTTGGAGATCGCCTCGTTGGTCTGCGACAGCGACACGAGATCGTTCGCGCCGAAGCCCGGGAAGTTCAGCGTGGACAGCAGCCGGGTCGGCGTGTCGCTGGAGAAGCCGCTTTCCCAGAGCACCAGATAAAGGCCCCAGTAGCTGTCGCCGAAGAGCTGGTCCTGGGCGGTGTTGCCCACGAACAGGTCCGGCCCCAGCGAGCCGACCAGCACGTCGGGCCCGTCGCCGCCGCGGATCACGTCGTAGCCGCCCTCGACATAGGGCAGCATCGTCTCGAAGGTGATCGCCTCCGCCACGCTGCCGCCGCCCAGGTCCTCGAAGACCCGCTGCCAGTTCACCAGGTCGCCGAACAGGAAGTCCTGCCCGCTGCCGCCGTTGATCAGGTCGTCGCCGAAGCCGCCGATCGCGATGTCGTCGCCCGGCCCGCCGTCGAGCACGTCGTCGGCCGCCACCAGCGGATTGGCCGACACGATGCGCAGCAGCCGGTCCACGTGGCTCTGCCCCTCCCGCGCCGTGGCCGGGTCCTGCAGCTCGAGCGTCACCACGTCGCCAGCCACCAGGTCGTCGCGGCCGCCGCCCGTCACCTCGTCGGCGCCGGCAGCGCCGATCAGGATGTTGTCGCCGCTCGAGGTGCCCTTGGCGCTGATCCGGTCGTCGCCGCCGTTGAACACGTCGGTGAGCACCGCGGTGATCAGCCGGGTCTCGGCGAGGAACGTCAGCGTCGCGCTGTCGCCGCTGGCGAAGTCGTTGCCGTTGCCGACCTTGATAACGTCGTCTCCGCCTCCGCCGATGCCGAGGTCGTCGCCCCGGCCCAACATGAGCCGGTCGTCGCCACCGACCGCGAAGGCGGTGGAGACGAGCTCCCCGATGCCGCCCTGGGCCGCGGCGAGGTAGGCGGCGTTGTCGCCGGCAACCGCGTCGTCGCCGGTATCGGTCTCGATCAAGTCGTCGCCGACGCCGCCGAGCGCGACGTCATGGCCCGCGCCCGAGCGCAGCTTGTCGTCGCCGCCGATCGCGGAGTTGGTGGTGCGGACCTCGAGCCGGCGCAGCTCGTCCGTCGTGCGCTTCCACAGGATCTCGCCGTTGTCGCCGACCAGCGCGTCGCGCCCGTCGCCCGAGCGGATGTTGTCGTCGCCCATCCCGCCGAGCAGGGCGTCCTCGCCGAGGCCCGTGGTGATCGTGTCGTTGCCGCCGATCTCCGCGTCGGTCGTGTCGAGCGCCAGCTGCTCGACGCCGCCGATCTGCTCGCGCGCGATGCGGCCGCTGTCGCCAAGGGCGCCGTTGTCGCCGTCGCCGAGACGGGCGACGTCGTCGTCGCCGCCGAGGATCGCGAGGTCTTGCCCCGCGCCGGTGACCACGAGGTCCGCCGCGTCGGTGAGCGCCGCACGCGACTCCAGGGCCAGCGCGCCCGGGGCCAGCCCGATGCCGCCGCTGTCGCCCAGCACGGAATTGTCGCCGTCGCCCAGCCGCGCGATGTCTGCCGCGCCGCCGAGGATGACGAGGTCACGCCCGGCCCCGGCGCTGATCGAGTCGTCGCCATCGCGGTTGCGGCTCTCGGACCCGAGCCCGATCGTCGCCAGATCGGCGCTGGCGACGATGGAGCCGCTGTCGCCGAGCGCACTGTTGTCGCCCTCGCCGAGGATGGCCGTGTCGCCGCGCCCGCCGAGGATCGCGGTGTCGTCGCCGATCCCGGTCGTCAGGCTGTCGATGCCGTCCGTCGCGGCGCTGCCGGAGAACAGGGTCTGCCCCTCCGGCGTCAGCTTGATGTCGCCGCTGTCGCCCAGTGCGCTGTTGTCGCCGTCGCCGAGCGACGCGGTGTCCGCCCGTCCGCCGAGGATCACCACGTCGCGCCCGGCGCCGGTCACGAGGCTGTCGTTGCCGTCGCGCAGGTCGCCCGTCGAGGCGAGCTCGAGCGACAGCATGTCCGCGCTCGCCAGGATCTGGCCGCTGTCGCCGAGTGCAATGTTGTCGCCCTCGCCGAGCAGCGCCGTGTCGCCGCGCGCCCCGAGCACCGCCGCATCGTCGCCCGACCCGGTGGTGAGGAGGTCGATCCCGTCGGTGTCGGCACTGTTCGAGAGCAGCGAGCGGCCTTCGACGCCTACGATGAGCTCGCCGCTGTCGCCGAGCGCCGAGTTGTCGCCGTCGCCGAGATCGGCGGTGTCGTTGGCGCCGCCGAGGATGACGAGATCACGCCCTGCACCGGCCGTCAGGCTGTCGTCGCCGTCGCGCAGGTTGCCGTCCGACTCCAGCGAGATCATCAGCGTCGCGAACGCGGAGGAGATCGCGCCGCTGTCACCGAGCGCGATGTTGTCGCCTTCGCCGAGGGTCGCGGTATCGCCGCGTCCACCGAGGATCGCGGTGTCGTCGCCGAGGCCGGTGGTGAGGCTGTCGACACCGTCGGTATCGGCGCTCTCGGAGATCAGCACGATGTCTCCCGACACGACCGTCACGAGGCCGCTGTCGCCGACCGCGAGGTTGTCGCCGTCTCCGAGCGCGGCCGTGTCGTCGGCCCCGCCGAGCACCACGAAATCGTGCCCCGCGCCGGCGGTGACGCTATCGTCGCCGTCCCGCACATCGCCGACCGAGCTCAGCGCGATCTGCGCCCCGTCCGCCGTCGCCGCGATCGAGCCGCTGTCGCCGAGCGCCAGGTTGTCGCCCTCGCCGAGCACCGCCGTGTCTCCCGCGCCGCCGAGGATCGCGGCATCGTCGCCGCTGCCGGTGGTGAGGGTGTCGACACCGTCGGTGTCGGCGCTGGCCGAAGTCAGCGTCCGCCCGTCCGCATCGAGCACCAGCTCGCCGCTGTCGCCGATGGCCGAGTTGTCGCCGTCGCCGAGATCGGCGGTGTCGTTGGCGCCGCCGAGGATGACGAGGTCGCGGCCGGCACCGGCCGTGAGGCTGTCGTCGCCGTCGCGCGCGTCGCCGACCGATTCCAGCGTCACCGTCAGCATGTCGGCGCTGGCGATGAGCGAGCCGCTGTCGCCCAGCGCGCTGTTGTCGCCCTCTCCGAGCACCGCCGTGTCCCCCGCGCCGCCGAGGATCGCGGCATCATCGCCGCTGCCGGTGGTCAGGCTGTCGATGCCGTCGGTGTCGGCGCTGGCCGAGGTCAGCGTCCGCCCGTCCGCGTCGAGCACCAGTTCGCCGCTGTCGCCGATGGCGGAGTTGTCGCCGTCGCCGAGATCGGCGGTGTCGTTGGCGCCGCCGAGGATGACGAGGTCGCGGCCGGCACCGGCCGTGAGGCTGTCGTCGCCGTCGCGCACGTCACCGACCGATTCCAGCGTCACCGTCAGCATGTCGGCGCTGGCGATGAGCGAGCCGCTGTCGCCGAGCGCACTGTTGTCGCCCTCGCCGAGCACCGCCGTGTCCCCCGCGCCGCCGAGGATCGCGGCATCGTCGCCGCTCCCGGTGGTGAGGGTGTCGATGCCGTCGGTGTCCGCGCTCGCCGAGGTCAGCGTCCGCCCGTCCACGTCGAGCACCAGCTCGCCGCTGTCGCCGATGGCCGAGTTGTCGCCGTCGCCGAGATCGGCGGTGTCGTTGGCGCCGCCGAGGATGACGAGGTCGCGGCCGGCACCGGCCGTGAGGCTGTCGTCGCCGTCGCGCGCGTCGCCCACCGACTCCAGCGTCACCGTCAGCATGTCGGCGCTGGCGATGAGCGAGCCGCTGTCGCCCAACGCGCTGTTGTCGCCCTCTCCGAGCGCCGCCGTGTCTCCCGCGCCGCCGAGGATCGCGGCATCGTCGCCGCTGCCGGTGGTGAGGGTGTCGACACCGTCGGTGTCGGCGCTCGCCGAAGTTAGCGTCCGCCCGTCCGCGTCGAGCACCAGCTCGCCGCTGTCGCCGATGGCCGAGTTGTCGCCGTCGCCGAGATCGGCGGTGTCGTTGGCGCCGCCGAGGATGACGAGGTCGCGGCCGGCACCGGCCGTGAGGCTGTCGTCGCCGTCAGTGATGTCGGCATCGGAGACCAGGGTCATCTCGGTCAGGTCGGCGCTGGCGACGAGGGTGCCGCTGTCGCCGAGGGCCGCGTTGTCGCCCTCGCCGAGGGTGCCGCTGTCGCTGCCGGTGCCGAGGATGGCCACGTCGTTGCCGAGGCCGGTGGTGACGCTGTCGTCGCCGTCGGTGACGTCGACCTCGCTGACGAGGGTGCGGCCGGTGGCGTCGTGGATCAGCGTGCCGCTGTCGCCGAGCGCGGCGTTGTCGCCGTCGCCCAGGTCGGCGCTGTCGTCGGCGCCGCCGAGGATCACCGAGTCGCGCCCGCTGCCCGACGTGACGCTGTCGGCGCCGTCGCGGCTGCGGTCGGTGGCCGAGGCGAGCGACTGGGTGGCGAAGTCGGCGGAGGAGGTCAGCGTGCCGCTGTCGCCCAGCGCGGCGTTGGTGCCGTCGCCCAGGGCGGCGGTGTCGGCGAGGCCGCCGAGCACCACGAGATCGGCGCCGGCGCCGGTGGTCAGGCTGTCGTCGCCGTCGGTGGCGTCGCTCTCGGAGACCAGCGTTAGGTCGGCGGGATCGATGGTGAGCAGGCCGCTGTCGCCGAGCGCGAGGTTGTCGCCGTCGCCGAGGTCGCCGGTGTCGCCCGCGCCGCCGAGCACCACCACGTCGCGCCCGCTGCCGGAGGTGACGCTGTCGGCGCCGTCGCGGCTGCGGTCGGTGGCGGAGGTGAGGGTCAAGGTCAGGAAGTCGGCGGTGGAGGTCAGCGTGCCGCTGTCGCCGAGCAGGGCGTTGGTGCCGTCGCCGAGGGTGGCGGTGTCGGCGAGGCCGCCGAGGATGGCGAGGTCGTTGCCCGTCCCGGTGGTGAGGCTGTCGTCGCCGTCGGTGGCATCGCTCTGGGAGGTGAGTGTCAGATCGGCGGGATCGATGGTGAGCAGGCCGCTGTCTCCGAGGGCGAGGTTGTCGCCGTCGCCGAGATCGCCGGTGTCGCCCGCGCCGCCGAGCACCACCACGTCGCGCCCGCTGCCGGCGGTGACGCTGTCGGCGCCGTCGCGGCTGCGATCGGTGGCGGAGGTGAGGGTCAGGGTCAGGAAGTCGGCGGTGGAGGTCAGCGTGCCGCTGTCGCCGAGCAGGGCGTTGGTGCCGTCGCCGAGGGTGGCGATATCGGCGTCGCCGCCGAGGACGACGAGGTCGTTGCCCTCCCCGGTGGAGAGGTCGTCGGAGCCGTCATTGTCCTGGCTGGTCGACTCGAGAATCAGGTCGGTCGCGTCCACCGTGAGCGTGCCGCTGTCGCCGAGGGCGAGATTGTCGCCGTCGCCGAGGGCGGCCGTGTCGCCCGCGCCGCCGAGGATCATCACGTCGCGGCCGCTGCCGGAGGTGACGCTGTCGGCGCCGTCGCGGGTGAGGATGCTGGCGGAGGTCAGGGTCAGGGTGGCGAAGTCGAGCGACGAGACGAGGGTGCCGCTGTCGCCCAGCAGCGCGTTGGTACCGTTGCCGAGGGACGCGTCGTCCGCACCGCCGCCGAGCACGACGAGGTCGTTGCCCGCACCGGTGGTCAGGCTGTCGCCGCCGTCGCTGTCGGCGCTCTCGGAGGTGAGGCTGAGGCCGCTGCCGTCGAGCACGAGTTCGCCGCTGTCGCCGAGCGCGAGGTTGTCCCCGTCGCCGAGGTCGGCTTCGTCGGAGCCGCCGCCGAGGATCAGGATGTCGCGGCTGCTGCCGGCCGAGACGTTGTCGGCACCGTCGCGGCTGTCGGCGGTGCTGGTGAGGGTGATGTCGGTGCCCGAGACGGCCAGCACGCCGCCGTCGCCCGCGGCGACGTTGGCGCCTTCGCCGAGGGTGATGGTGTCGTCGCCGCCGCCGCCGATCACGAGATCGACGTCCGCGCCGCCGGTGATGGTGTCGTTGCCGTCGTTGCCGGTCACGTCGGCGGTGATGTCGATGTCGGTCCCGGTCTCGAACGGCCGGGTGACGGTGCCGCTGTCGCCGAGCAGCACGTTCGCGCCGTCGCCGCCGGAGATCGAATCCGCGCCGTCGCCGCCGACGAGCAGGTCGCGGCCGGAGCCGCTGGAGAGCGTGTCGCCGCCCGCCGAGGCGCTGGTCACGGTCTGGACCTGGACCTCTTCGGGGCTGCCGCCGAGCACCAGCTCGATGGTGCCGTCGTCGCCGAGCACCACCGCGTCGCCGTCGCCGAGCGTGGCGGTGTCGCTGCCGCCGCCGAGGACGGAGTAGACGGTGCCGCCGCTGGTGGTCAGGCTGTCGTTGCCGCCCGCCGCGGTGGCGTCGGAGGTGATCTGGCGGACGGTCTTGTCGATCGTCTCGCGGGTCGCCTCGTCGGCCTTGATGTCGTCGGCCGAGGCACTGCTGGAGAGCGGACTGTAGGTGCGCAGCTCGCTGAGGCCCAACGAGTCGAGCACCATCGAGCCGTCGTCGCCGAGGAAGGCGAGGCCGCCGGTGTTGGAGGTGACGGTGTCGTTGCCGCCGCCGCCGAGGACGATGTCGTAGATGTCGTCGGCGAAGCCGCTGCCGAGGGTGATGGTGTCGTCGCCGCTGGTGCCCGCGGCGCTGGTCTCGATGGTGCCGGCGGTGATGTCGAGCGTGCCGAGGTCGCCGATGACGATGTCGCCGCCGCCGCCCATGTCGACGACGTCGTTGCCCTCGCCCGCGAGGACGATGTCGTTGCCGTTGCCCAGCGTGATGGAATCCGCCCCGCCGGTGTTGCTGGCGATGGAGACGACGCCGGTGACGCCCTCGAGGATACGCGCGCCGGTGACGGTGCCGAAGTCGCCAAGGACGGTGTTGTCGCCGAGCAGGTCGGTGACGGATTCGCTGTCGCCCGGGGCCGCGCCGCCCGCGACGAGAATGTCGCCGCCCGAGCCGCCCTCGAGGTCGTCGGTGCCCGCGTTGGCGCTCTCGGCGTGCAGCGAGGTGAAGCTCTCGGCGATCAGGTTGGACGAGATGCCGATGGTGCCGAAGTCGCCGACGACGAGGTCGGCGAGCGCACCGCCGCGCAGCCAGTCGTTGCCGCCGCCGCCGACGACGACGTCCTGACCGCCGTTGCCCGACACGCTGTCGTTGCCGTCGGCGACGTCGCCGGTGGTCAGCACGAGGCCGGTGGCGCGGGTGATGTGCAGGTCGGAGACGGTCGGATCGAAGACGTTGTTGGCGGGGTCGGAGATGGTGACGGCGCCGCCGATCAGGATGTCGTTGTCGAGGCCGCCGGTGATGACGTCGTCGCCGAGGCCGCCGATGATGATGTCGCCGCCGTACTGGCCGTGGATCGTGTCGGCCCCGTCGCCGCCGATCAGCATGTCCGCCCCGTCGGCCCGCGCCAGCGCGGCCACGGCGGCGTCCGGGTCGAGCCCTTCCGTCGCCGCGGCGGCGCCCCAGCCGAAGATCGTCGAGGAGCCGCCGCCGCTGAGCACGACGCGGTCCTGCCCGGCGCCGGCCTCGATGGAGGCGCTGCCGGCGTTGGTGCCGGTGATCTGGTCCGCCCCCGCGCCGCCGAGCACGATGGCGGTGTCGCCACTGCCGGTCGCGAAGGTGATCTCGTCGGCACCCTTGGCGCCGAGGATCACGTGGTTGCCCGCGCCGACGGTGATGCTGTCGGCGGCGCTGTCGTTCTTCTGCTGCGAGCCTTCGGTGAAGCCAGCGACGACCCCTGCCAGGTTCATCGCGACGCCGCCGAACGTGTAGTTCGCGCCGCCCGAGGCGTTCAGGGTCCCGTCGGCGTTGATGCCGAGGAAGGCGAGGAGCTCGGCGTCGACGACGGGATCGCCGTTGCCGATGTACTTCTCCTTGAGCTTCTCGCCGATGCCGTAATCGTCGCCGCCCAGCACGACGACGTTGCCGCCCTTGATGTCGATCCTGTCCGCGCCGGCGCCGGCGAAGATGATGTAGGTGCCCGACGAGCCGGCCTCGGTGGTGATCGAGTCCACGTCGTCGCCCGAGACGACCACGTGCAGGCCGGTCTTGGGCAGGATGATCGTGTCCTTGCCGGACCCGGCGATGGTGACGGTGGTGATGTCGGACGTGACACCGCTCATGTCGAGGACGTTCGTCCCATCGCCCAGCGGCGCGACGATGGAGCCGAGATTCTGGTTCAGCGAGCCGGTTGCGTTGCCGCCGTTGGTCGTCAGGCTGACGGAGTAGGGCGAGTTGGGGCCGGAGATGACCACCTTGTCGTCGCCGTCCTCGCTCAGCTTGGTGAAGCTGTTGCCCGCGTTGGCGCCGATGTTGAGGACCGCGGTGCCGCCGTCGGCGACCTCGGGGGCGATGCCGGTCGTCAGCGGCGTGCCGCCGAAGTTCACGGTGTCGCCGAAGTCGAAGACGTCGAAGCTGAACTTCAGGTCGGGCAGCGGCCAGGGCAGGTTGATGCCGGCCCAGACGCTCAGGTTGGCGTGGTAGTAGGCGCTGCCGACGAACAGGTATTCGAGGCCGTCTATGATGTCGCCGGCAGCGAACTCGTCGGCCGCCGCCTCGATGATCGCCGTCAGCTCGGGCAGGCGCAGCTTGCCATCGCCGTCCGGGTCGTTGAACGCCAGGTCGACGCCGGCGCCCGCGCTGCCGCTGAGCCCGGCGATGCCCGCGTTCAGGCTCGCGGCCAGCTCGAAGCTCGCCTCGATGAGCGAGCCCGGCTCGGCGTCGATGTAGACGCCGTCGAGCAGGCGGATCGGGTCGAGCGTGTTGACGAAGTTGGCGATGCCGCCGAGGTCGTAGCCCACGGTGAAGCCCGCGAAGAACTTCGCCGAGATGTTCGCCGACAGCGCGCCGTTGATGATGTTCTGCACCCAGCCGGGTGCCGAAATCGCGTTGAGCAGCGACTGGACGATGTCGATGTCGTAGTCGAAGTTGAACAGCGAGAAGGTCGCCTCGACGAGATCCACGCTCTCGAAATCGCCGGTGAGCAGGTTGATCGCCGAGAACGGATCCTGCAGCAGCGGCAGCTTGAACAGGAAGCCGCCGGACTCGCTGCCGAACTGGCCGAAGGTCGAGCCGCCGGAGGACAGCATCGAGTCGAGCGAGTTGCTGCCGGACCCCGACCCGGAAGAGGTCTTGGTCGTCGAGGCGTCGATGTCGGTGAAGCTCTCGTCGGCGCTGACGCCGGAGAAGTCGTAATCGCCGAAGATGATCTTGTAATCGTTGTCCTGCAGGTCCGCGACGAACTCCGTCACGGTGATGATCGTGTCGGCGATGGTGACCGGCAGCTTCAGGATCGGGAACGCCGTGGAGACGGCGTCGAGCATGTAGCTGAACGGCGCGTCGTTGAGCCAGCCGAAATACTCGTTGAGCGGGTCGATGAAGGCGCGGATCGGGTCGAGGATCGGGTCGAGCACGCCGCCGACGAGGTTCTCGAGATCGATCCGGACGTTGCTGAATTCGAGCTTGTCGAGCGACAGGCCGCCGGAGAGCGTGTAGTCCCCCGAGAACAGCAGCTCGGTCGCGACGGTGGGCAGGAACTCGACGCCGCCGATGGTGATCGGGTCACCGGTCGTCGGATTGAGGACGTTGCCCTCTAGGGTGAGTTGCAGCTCCGCCTCGGCGGAGAAGTCGAACGCGATCAGGTTGCTGGTGTCGAGCTGGCCGAAATAGATCAGCTTCTCGTAGTCGAGCACTGTCGAGCCGAAGACGGGGGCGATCCCGCTCAGGTCGTAGTCAATGGACGTGATCTCGGTGCCGCTGTCGCCGTAGAGGTCGGCGCCGAGCCCGGCCGTCACGCGGGCAATGCCCTGCTGGCCGTCGTGCGCGCTCTTGATGACGTTGTCGTTGCCGTCGACCTCGACCGCCGCCGCCGACACGCCGAGCAGATTGAGCACCGACATCGAGCCGGTGAAGCTGCCCGCGTCGGCGAGGAACTCGATGGCGATCTCGTCCTGGTCAGTGTCGTTGAGCAGGAAGAAGCCCGACCCGTCGATCCCGAAGCCGAGGTTCACCAGGTAGTTCAGCTCGAGCAGGATCTCCGAGCCGTCCTCGACCTCCATGTTGAAGCCGGGGATGCCGAAATCGAAATCGATATCCAGCATCTCCGAGAAGATCGTCCCGGTGAAGTTCAGCGCCGCGTAGAGATAGGGGTTGCCGGGGTCGTCGGTGTTGAGGAACGCCTGCAGGTAGGTTTCGCCCGTAGTGCCGAGCAGGTCGTTCATCTCATCGTTGAGGAAGCCGGTGATCAGGTCCACCGTCGTCGGCAGCGAGCCATCGGCCTTGGGCTGCTCGGCGTAGTCGCGCGCCGGGTCGAGCACGGCGTAGCGGAAGTCGTCGAAGAAGGTCAGGCCGGTCGAGAGCGCATCGCCGACGATCGGCACGTCGATGTCCGACATGTAGTCGTCGATCACCCGCTCGATGGTGCCCATGACGCTCTCGAGCCCGTCGATCACCGCGATGGGGTCGTTGAGGAAGGCAGCGATGTTGAAGTTCGAGAAGAAGTCCGAGAGGTCGGGCAGCGTCAGCTCGAAGTCGGTGAAGGTGTTCGCCGCGCTGATGTCGATCTTGCCGTCCTCGAACAGCGAGATCAGGTCACCCTGGAAGAAGTTGCCGAGATCGGCGACGGTGAAGGTCGAGAAGTCGACGTTGTCGACCACCTCGAGCAGTGTGCCCGAGTATTCCAGCCCGTCCGTCGCCGGATCGAAGAAGCCGAAGCTGTCGGACAGCGGCAGGTCGACGAAGATGCCGATGCCCATGTCGAAGTCGAACAGGTCGAGGAAGCTGCGCGAGGCGTCGGAGAAGATGTCGCGCAGGTCGGAGAGGTCGTACTCGCCGTCGTTGGCGTCGCCGTCGATGTCGTTGAGGCCCAGCGAGATGAAGGCCGGGCCACCGCCAGCGGTGCCGTCGCTGATGTAGGCCGACCCGCCGGTGACGTTGGCCGAGATCGGGCCGAGGCCGATGGACACGTTGAGCCCGCCGACGCTGCCGGCGGTCAGCTCGGCGCGTAGTTCGGTCTGGTCGGTGTCGAGGAACACGCGCGGCGCGGCGGCGTCGACGCCGAGGTAGATCGTCTCGCCCAGGGCATCCTCGCCCACGGTGACGGCGGTGCCCGAGCTGAAGCCAAGCAGGCGGGCGACGTTGGCGCCGGTCAGGTCGGTCAGCTTGACGGTGACGGTCTCGGACTGGTCGATGCCCTGCGCCTTGAAGCCGATCGGGTCGTAGCCGCTGGCGGTGGCGAAGTCAGTGCCGCGCAGCTTGATCGTGCCGCCGTCGACGACGGCGCGCACCAGCTGCGAGAGCTTCAGCGTGGTGCCGGTGATCGCGCCTTCCGAGAGCAGCGCGCGGGCTACGCTGAGCGCCTGCAGCGCCGTGTTCAGCGCGTCGACGAAATCGGTCTGCGTGGTGCGGGTGGCGTCGGCGTCGAGCGAGACGGTGACGGCCTCGCCGTCGTTGATCGACAGCGCGAACGACACCGCGGCGGCGTAGTCGGTGTAGCCCGCGTCGAAGTCCAGCTCGAGCGTGCCGGCATTGTCGGCGGCCTCGGCCTCGGCGGCACCGAACAGCGCGGTAACGCCGGTCGTGTCGACGATCTCGGCGCGACTGTCGGTGAAGGTCACGACCCCGTCAACCAGCGCGACCGAGGCGGTGCCGCTCGTCGCGCCGTCGATGGCGCTGTCGATCAGCGCGATCAGCTCGCCCATGTCGGTGGCGCTGCTGACGTCGAGCGAGACGGTGTTGGTGGTGCCGCTGTCGCTCTGGATCGCGATGCGCAGGTCGTTGGCGCCGCTGGTGGATTCCACCAGCCCGCCGACCGTCGACAGCGCGTCGAGCGCGGTCGCGTCGTCGGCGAGCACCGTCGGCTCGACGAGGAGCGGCGCGAGGTCGATGCCGAAGACGAGGTTGAAGCTGAGATCCGGATCGAAGATGAACGACGCGTCGCCCTTGGCGTCCACCAGCCCGGTGACGAGATCGGCCAGCCCGGCGCCCAGCACGTCCGCCAGCTGATCGCCGAGCAGCTGCGCGAGATCGACCTGGAAGCCGACCTCCTCGGAATAGTCCTGCAGGAAGTCGAGCTCGAGTGCGAAGTCGATGGTCTGGTTCGGCGCGTCCCAGGTCAGCGTCACGGTGTCGGCGCCGAAGATGCCCTCGAAGAAGGCGTCGATCACGTCGAGCCCCATCTGCGGGTCGTCGCGCAGGTCCTGCAGCGCCTCGAGGAAGCTCGTGGCGAAGTCGAGGCTGTCGAGCACCGAGAAGTTGAGCAGCGGGATATCGGTGCCGAGGAACGGGAAGTTGTCCTCAAAAGTCTCGCCGACGGCCTGCAGCATCGTCGCGATGTTGGTCATCACATCGAGGATGTCGCCCTCGCCGAGCCCGGTCAGGCTCTCCGCCAGCGGGCTGTCGATGTTGATGTCGGTTGTGTCGTCGAACTCGAAGACCGAGCCGGTGGCGACGGTCAGGCCGGCGAAGGCGTCCTCGGGCAGGCCGCCGATGCCGACCACGTCGATCTCGATGTCGCCGATCGAGATGTAGAGCATGTTGCCGCGCGAGCCGGCGGCGAAGGGCGAATCGATCACCCCGTCGCGCACCTCGATGTCGGCCAGCGCCGTGGCCGCCGCGCCGGAGGCGTCGAGGGCGTTGCCCTCGTCGTCGGTCGCGATGCCGCCCTCGAGGTTGAGCGTGCCGATCAGGTCGCCCACCGCGCCGGCGGTGAGCTTGCCGTAGAGGTGGCCGAAGCTCATCCGGTCGGAGAACGCCCCGTCGCCGTCCTCGCCCACCAGCGCCGCGCGCATCTGCGCGTCGAGGACGATGAAGTTCTGCGTCGGGTCGGTGCCGCCCAGCGCCACCTTGGCGAGGCCGATATCCGCGCCGCCAGTCACGGAGCTCGCCGTCGCCCGCACCGAGGCGTCGAGGCTGATGCCCTCGAGGAACACCGAGTCGAGCACCGTGGCGATGAAGTTGTCGCCCAGCGACGACTTGCCGCCGAGGGTCGTCGCGCCGCCCGACGACATGATGCCGTCGAACAGCGAGCCGAAGTCGATGCCGATGGCGCTGCTGAAAGACGCGGCGACGTCGCCCTCGAGGTTGGCCGACAGGGTCAGGTCGGCGATGTCGCCGAGGCCGAGATCGGCGGCGCTGAAGGAGATCGGGTCGGCGCTGCCGAACGAGGCCGCGCCGGTCACGTCCGGCAGCGACAGCACGAGGCTGCCGTCGTCGTTGAGCGCGAGGCTCGCACCGGAGAGCACCTTGTCGAGCTCGACGTTCACCCAGGTGATGAGCCCGTCGATATCGAGCGCGACGAGCAGGTCTTCGGTGGCGAGGCGCAGGGTGGCCTGCGCGATGGAGCCGTCGGTGAGGCTGTAGGCCAGCCCGTCGCCGCCGCTGTTGGCCGACACCGCGATCCCGGCGCCGAACTCGGTGAACGCCGCGTTGAGATCGGCGACGAGCCCGGCGACGTTGCTCCAGCTGCCGCCGCTGGCGGCGACGTCGATGGTCTTCAGCACGCCGTCGACGGTGATGTCGAACCGCAGCGAGCCGACGCCCGCGAGCGCGGTGAAGTCGATCGCGCCGAGTTCGGCACTGGTGTTGGCGGTCAGGAACGACAGCGCCGTGCGGGTGACGTCGTTGGCGTCGGTCGAGGTGCTGGCGTTGGCGCTGTCGAAGCCGAGCGAGCCGAGCGTCAGCCCGGCGTTGGTCCCCGCCATCTTCAGCGTCGCGTCGGCGAGCGTGAAGGTCTGGAAGAAGCCGCCGACCTCCGACGCCTTCACCTTCAGCGCGTTGTTGCCGTCATTCTCGAAGAACAGGCCGCGCGCCGCGAAGGCGGTGTTGAAGCGATCGATGAGCAGATCGAGCGCCTCGCCGGTCGACAGGTTGGTGAAGACGAGCGACTGGAGATTGACCTCCACCGTCTCGGTGACGGGCACGTCTTCGCCGGCGCCGTTCGTCGTCGTCGCGCCGGTGAGGACGGTGACCTCGAGGATGTCGTTGAACGACGCGAAGATCGACAGGTCGGCGAAGCTGAGGATGTTGCCAGTCTGCTCGGTCGTCTCGTTGCGCAGCGACGTCTCCGTCGCCTCGCCGCCGTAGCCGAGCGATTCCGACGAGACCTCGAACATCGCGGGCAGGCCGAGGAAGAAGTTGCGCACGTCGCCGAACGCGTCGCCGAGCTCGACGTCGGTGAACGGGATCGCGACGTCGAAGGTGGCGTTGGCGAGGGTCGAGGAGATGGAGACGCCGAGCGAGGTCAGCACGTCCTTGATCTGCTCGCCCGCGAGCACCGCCATCGACTGGATCGCCTCTTCGAGCGCCGCCTCGAGCGTCGGGTCGGTCACGCCGGCGGTGATGTCGATCAGGAAGCTCGTGACCTCGACGTCCTTGAGCATCTGCACCAGCCGCGACTCGGCCCCGCTCACGGCGCTCGAGTCGAAGATCGTGCCGACGCCGAGCGCCACGTCGAAGTCGACGTTCGACCCGCCGATGTCGAGCGCGGCGGCCCCGTCGACCTTGAGCACCTCGTAGCTCGTGTCGGTGAGGATGTCGGTATAGGCGGCCGCGCCGACCTCCTGCACCTTGACGGAGAAGTCGGGCGTGAAGGTGCTGGCGAGGTCGAAGGCGAAGTCGAAGCTGCCGGAGTCGATGCCGGTGAGGCGCGCGCCGAGGGTCAGGGTGTCGGCGCCCTCGAAGAACAGGCCGAGCTTGCCCAGCTCCACCGTGTCGATCTGCCCCGACACGAAGCCGAGCCGGAAGTCGGTCAGGTCGGCGAGGTTGATGGTCACGCCGCCCACCTCGAACAGCGTGTCGACGTCGAAGCCGTCGACGTCGAGCCCGACCTCCTCCAGCGCACCGCCGTTCATGGTGGTGACCGGCGTCAGGGTGAAGCTGAAGCTCTCCGCCGTCGAGACCACCGTCTCGAGCGCCTCGCCGACGCTGAAGCCGAGCGCGTCGGAGCCGATCAGCCGGTCGAGCATCAGCGTCACCTTCGGCAGCGTCACGGTGACGTCGACGGCCTCGCTGTTCGTGGTGTTCTGCGTGAAGCCGATGATCGTGTCGGTGCCCGACGTGACGTCGGTGAGGTCGACGCTGAACGGGTTCGTCCCGCCGAGCATCTTGGTGTAGATGCCGTCGTTGAACCCGTCCTTGAACGCCCCCTTGAGGCTGGCCTTCGTCGGCGCGTCCTCGCCGCTGTACTTGGCCTCGATCAGGTCGGTGATCGCACCGTCGACGCCGCGCGCTGCGAAGGCGCTGAGGGTGAATTTCTCGGCGAGGTCGGCGCCGGAATAATCTGCCGTCAGGGTCGGGTGGGTGGTCTCGATCTCGCTGTTGATCCTGACCGCGACGTCGTTGAGGCCGGTCTCGCTGAAGATCGTGTCGATCAGCGCCTGGTGGGTGTCGCGCACGCTGTCCACCGCCGACTTGATCGTCTCCACCATCGCCGACAGCTCGGGAGACGCGCCGCCGGCGCTGTCGGCGGTTTCCACCACCGACGACAGCAGCGCCTCGGCGGATTCGAACGCGTCGCGGAAGTCCTCGAAGAAGGTCGAGATCTCCTCGAACTGGTCCTCGAACAGGCTGGCCATGCCCTCGAGGCCGAGGCTGACGATGTCGGAGGCGCCGATGGACCATTCGAGATTGGCGTCCAGCAGAACCCGCTTCTCGAGCGCGCGGATCTCGCGGATCATGTCGGCCATGTTGTCTTCCGTGCCGACCCCGGCCCCTGCCAGATCTTTCATCACCGCCCCCCGCGTACGCGGCGTAAAGCACGCCGTGGGAACTCTATGGGGGTCCGGTTCAACATCCGTCAAGCCGCCATGCCCGCTTCGTGGCTTCGGGCTGTGCAGCAAGGATACATTTTTTGTTAATTTCGGATGGGGCGGAACCGCATCAAAATCGCGCTCAGGCGGCCCACCACCGCTCCAGGAAGCGGGCATCGTCCATCGGGCGGGAGGTGCCGACGCGCGGCGGCACGCCGACGCGGTGCGAGACGGCCTGCAGCCAGCTCCCGGCCTCCTGCAGCGCGTGATCGCCCGCCGCGCGCAGCATCCCCACCGCGTGCAGCTCTACGCCGTCGATGGCGTCGACCCGGCCCGAGCGCAGGGCGGCGAGGCGCACGGCGGCCGGATCGAACGCCAGCACGTCGACCCGGTCGAACCACCCGGCCTGCCCGTCGCGCCAGTGCCCGTCGACGCGCCGGCCGACGAATCGGCGGCCGGGCTCGAAGGCGACGGCGCGGTAGAGGCCCGTGCCGACGGGGCCGACCACGCCGCCGGGCTGCACGATCAGGCGCGGGTCGGAGAGCTCGTAGGGAAAGTTCGGGTTCGCGGTCTCGAGCACGAGCCGGACCCGCGAGGGCCCCTCCAGAGCGATGTCGGAGACCTGCGCGAGCGGGCCGGTGGCGCCGAGGCGGGCGAAGGTGGCGACCACGTCGGCGCCGGTGAACGGCGCGCCGTCGTGGAAGCGCACGCCCTCGCGCAGCGTCACGTCCCAGACCCGCGCCTGCTCCAGCGGCTCCCAGCCCACGGCAAGCTCGCCGCGCAGGGTGCCGTCGGCGGCGACCTCGGTCAGAGTGTCGAACACCGCGCCCGCGCCGACGGCCTGCATGAACAGGCCCTCGTGCCCCGCGCCGTCCCAGCTGTCGCTCGCGCTGCCGCCGCCGAGCCCGGCGCGCAGGGTACCGCCCCGCCGCGCCGCCGCGCGCACCGGCACGCCCGACGCCGCGAACACCGCCGCGGCGAGACCGGTCGCCAGCAGCTGGCGCCGCGCCCGGTTGGCGGCGCCGCTCAAAAAACGTCCTCCAGCGTCGCCCGGCGGAGCGCGATCAGGTCCATGATCCGCACCAGCTCCTGGCTGATCCCCGCCTCCGACAGCGCGTGCCCCGCCTTGCCGACCAGCTTCAGCCGCGCGTCGGGCCACGCCTCGGCCAGCTTGAACGCCGAGAGCGGCGGGCAGATCATGTCGTAGCGGCCCTGCACGATCCAGCCGGGCACGTCGGCCAGCCGGTCCATCCGGTCGAGGATCTGCCGGTCGGGCCCGAGCCAGCCCTCGTTGACGAAGTAGTGGTTCTCGAGCCGCGCGAAGGCCCGGGCGTAGTCCGCCGGGCTCTCGCCGCCGGAGCCGTCGTTGTCGATCGAGGCGAGCGCGTTTTCCCAGCTCGCCCAGGCACGGGCGTGGCGGGTCTCCGACATCACGTCGCCCGAGAACAGCCGCCGGTGGTAGGCGGCGATCAGGTCGCCCCGCTCCTCCTCGGGGATCAGCCCCGCGAAGCGCTGCCACAGGTCGGGCCAGAACTGCGCCGCGCCGCCGCCATAGAACCAGTCGAGCTCGCGGCGGGTCATCAGGAACACGCCGCGCAGCACCAGCGCGAGCGCGCTTTCGGGGTGTTCCTGCGCGTAGATCAGCGCCAGCGTCGCGCCCCAGGAGCCGCCGAAGACGACCCAGCGGTCGATCCCGAGCACGGTGCGGATGCGCTCAATATCGGCGACGAGGTGCCACGTCGTGTTGTTCTCGACGCTGGCATGGGGCCGCGAGCGGCCGCAGCCGCGCTGGTCGAACAGGACGATGCGGTAGATTTCGGGATCGAAGTAGCGCCGCATCGCGGGCGAGCAGCCGCCGCCGGGGCCGCCGTGCAGGACGACGACGGGCAGCCCGTTCGGGTTGCCGCATTGCTCGACGTAGATCCGATGCCGGTCGCCCACGTCCAGCATCCGCTGATCGAACGGATCGATCGGCGGGTAGAGGTGCGACGCCGCGCGCTTGTGTCCTGAGACCTTGTCCATTCCCGTCCTATATAGGCTATTTCAGGCGGGATCACCCCGGCTCGAGATGACAAATCGGAGTATGCGATGCAAACCGCCACCAACACCGTCGACGACGCCGAGATCGCCAAGTTCGAGGCGATGGCCGCCGAGTGGTGGGACGTGGACGGCAAGTTCAAGCCGCTGCACATGCTCAACCCCTGCCGGCTCGACTACATCACCGCCCAGATCGCCGCCGAAAATGGTCGCGACCTGACGGCGGCCGAGCCGTTCGCGGGCCTGCGGCTGCTCGACATCGGCTGCGGCGGCGGCCTGCTCTGCGAGCCGATGGCCCGGCTGGGGGCCGAGGTCGTCGGGGCCGACGCGGCGCCGCGCAACATCCCCGTCGCGCGGATCCACGCCGAGCAGTCGGGGCTGGAGATCGACTACCGCCACACCACCGCCGAGGCGATGGCGGAGGCCGGCGAGCAGTTCGACGTGGTGCTCAACATGGAGGTCGTCGAACACGTCGCCGACCCGCTCGGCTACCTCACCGCCTGCCGCGAGCTGCTCAAGCCGGGCGGGCTGCACATCTGCTCGACGATCAACCGCAACCCCAAGAGCTTCGCGATGGCGATCGTCGGCGCGGAGTGGGTGATGCGCTGGCTGCCCAAGGGCACGCACGAGTGGGAGAAGTTCATCACGCCCGACGAGCTGTTCGAGCTGCTGCGCCAGGCCGGGCTCGAGCCGGTCGACCGCAAGGGCTTCGTCTTCAACCCGCTCACCTGGTCGTGGCGGCTGTCGGACCGCGATCTGTCGGTGAACTACGTCACCGCCTCGACGAAGCCGGCCTAGTACCCCGGCTTGTGCGCCGAGACGAGCCGCTCGCTCGGCGCGAAGCCGCAGCGGCGGTAGACGCGGCCCGCGTCGCCATCGGGCTCGGCGACGATCACCAGCACCGCCTCCGGCGCGCGTTGCCGCGCCCAGCGCCCCGCATGGCGCACCAGCGCCGCGCAGAGTCCGCGGCGGCGGTAGGCGGGCGCGGTGGCGACGTTCTGGTAGCGGGCGGTGCGCGCATCGTGGAAGATGCCGAGATCCGCGGCCAGCGTCGCGCCGTCGAACGCCCCGAAGCGCGCGCCCAGCCCCTCCGCCACCTGCCGCCGCGCGGTGGCGTAGCGGCGGGCGATGTAATCGGCATGGCCCGGGCCGCCCTGCCCCGCCGCCTCGCCCGTCGCCGCCTGCAGCGCCACCACCTGCGTCCAGTCGTCGTCGCTGACGATCTCGCGCAGCAGGAAGCCCTCAGGCACCGCGCCCGCCTCGGGCGTCGTGTCGCGGGTCAGCACGTCGTCGGCCTCGACCTCGAAGCCCATCTCCGCCAGCCGCGCGTGCCCCGGCCCCAGCTTCATCGTCGGCGCGTCCCACTGCAGCACCACGTGCGCCGCATCGGGGAAATCGGCGCGGAACTGCGCGATCTGCGGCTCCGGATCGACCCTGTCACTGCGGAAGATCACGCAATTGCCGAACCAGTAGGTCGGCTCCGACGGGGTGCGCAGCACGATCCGGTCGGGGTACGTCTCGACCTCCGAGGCGCCGCTCATCACCAGCAGCTCGCTGGCGAGGCCGAGCGAGACCAGCGGCGCGCTCACTCCGACACCGCCAGCCGCTGGCGCAGCTCGCGCAGCACCGGCAGCGCGGCCCGGACCTTGTCGGCTCCGACCGATTCGACCACGTCGGCGATCAGCGGCGTGATCGCCGCCAGCGCCGCGTTGCGCGCCGCGACCCCGGCGGGGGAGATCGACACCAGCTTGCGCCGGGCGTCGTCCCAGTCGGGCCGGATATGGACCCAGCCGGCCCATTCGAGCTTGCCCAGCGTGTTGGTCATCGCGCCGCGGGTGAGGTGGAAGCTGCGGGCGAGCTGTGCGGGCGTACGCTCCTGCCCGGTATGGGCGAGGTGGTTGAGCACGGCGAACTGGCTCAGCTCCATGCCCTTGGGCAGAACCTTGGCCACCGAGGTGCGCGCGAGCTGCTCGACGCTGATGATCTCGGAGAACAGCGTCACCGCGAGGTTGTCGGACGATGCGCTCACGGCCCCTCGAACTCCCGGTCGTGGGTGAGCGCCGGCACCTTGCGCCGCGCCTCCGCGACGGCGGCGAGGTCGATGTCGACGAACCCGATGCCGGGCGCGTCCCCGAGATCCGTCAGCACCTCGCCCCACGGGCCGACGGCCAGCGCGTGGCCGTAGGTGCTCCGCTGCCGGCCCTCGGCGGCTGGATGGGTGCCGGTCTGGGCGGCGGCGAGAATGTAGGCGCCCGTCTCGATGGCGCGCGCGCGCAGCAGCGGCTCCCAGTGCGCCGCGCCGGTGACGGGCGAGAAGGCGGAGGGCACGAGGATGATCTCCGCCCCGGCCCCGGCGAGCGCCCGGTAGAGGTGCGGAAAGCGGACGTCGTAGCAGATCGTCAGCCCGACCTTGCCGAACGGCGTCTCGGCCAGCACCGCGCGGCTGCCGGGGCGGTAGCCGGCGCTCTCGCGGTAGGTCTCGGTCTCGGAGACGGCGACGTCGAACATGTGGATCTTGTCGTAGCGTGCCACGATGCCGCCGTCGGGCCCGATCAGCAGCGAGCGGTTGGCGAAGCGGCCGTCGGGATCGTCGGTCTTCACCGCGATGGAGCCGAGCGCGATCCAGATCCCCCGCGCCGCCGCCGCGTCGCGCACCCCGGCGAGGACGCGGTCGTCGGCCTCCGGGCGCAGCACCGCCTGTTGGCGCGAACGGCTGGCGCTGATGCAGTTCGTCACTTCCGGCGTCAGCACGAACCCGGCCCCCTCGCCCGCGGCACGGCCGATGGCGTCGAGGACGGTGGCGAGGTTGTCCTGCGGGTCGTCCGACCCGGTGATCTGGAGCAGCGCGGCCCTCACGCCGCCAGCAGCGCGTCGAGCTTGCCGGCCCGCTCCAGGGCGAACAGCTCGTCGCACCCGCCGACATGGGTGTCGCCGATGAAGATCTGCGGCACCGTGCGGCCGCCCTTCGCGCGCTGGGTCATCTCGGCCCGGCGTGCCGGGTCGGAGGCGTCGATCTCGGTGTAGCCCGCGCCCTTCTGGGTCAGCAGGCGCTTGGCGGCGTGACAGTAGCCGCAGGTCTGGGTGGTGTAGATCTCGATGTTGGCCATGATTTGATCCTTTCGGGTCTCCTCCCCGACTTAGGCATCTTTGACGGCGCGGGCCAGTGTCAGCACGCAGACCCGGCCCGCGCCGGCCGCCCGCAGCGCCTCGGTGCTCGCGGCGAGCGTCGCGCCGGAGGTCATCACGTCGTCCACCAGCAGCACCGCGCCGCCTTCCTCGAGCCGGCGGCGCGGGTGCAGCGCGATGGCGTCGGCGAGGAGGGCGAAGCGCTCGGCATGGGAGCGCCCGGCGAGCGGGCGGGTGCGAACCCGGCGCACCAGCAGGTCGGGCGCGACGGGCAGGCCCAGCTCGCGGCCCAGCGCCTGCGCCAGCAGGGCGGACTGGTTGTAGCGCCGCCCGAGCAGCCGGGTCCGGTGCAGCGGCACCGGCACCAGCAGCGGCGCGGGCTCGAGCAGGGGCGCGGCCGCGCGCCCCAGCCAGCGCGCCGCCGGCCGGGCCAGTTCGGTGCGGTCGGCGCGCTTGAGCCGCAGCACCAGCTCGCGCGCCGCCTCGTCGTAGCGCAGCGCCGCCCGCCCCCTGTCCCACGGCCGCGCGGTGCGCAGGCAGTCGTCGCAATGGACCGGCACGCCCTCGTCGACCCCGGGCAGCGCCGTGCCGCACAGGTCGCACACCAGCCCGAACAGGAACGGCGTGCGCGCCCAGCAGGCCGGGCAGAGCCCCTGCTCCTCCACCGTCAGCTCCTCGCAGAGCAGGCACTGGGCCGGGTAGATCGCGCGCAGCAGGCTTTGCATCCCGTCGCTCCTCGCCTAGATCAGCGGCGATGACCGATGCTCCCCGCCTCACCGACCGCATCGCGCTGCAGCACCACCGCCGCCGCGCCGCCGCCGATCCGGCCCTGTTCCTGCAGGAGACCGTCGCCGACGAGGTCGAGGAAAGGCTGCAAGAGGTTAACAGGCAGTTTACCGCGCCCGCGATCGTGACCGGCTGGCCGCAGGTGTGGCAGGGCCGGCTGCCCGGCGCGGCGGTCGTCGGCGACGACGACACCCTCGCCCTCGCGCCCGGCGCGCACGACCTCGTGATCCATGGCCTCGCCCTGCACTGGGCCGACGACCCGGTCGGCCAGCTGGTCCAGTGCCGCCACGCCCTGCGCCCCGACGGGCTGCTGGTGGCGACCCTGTTCGCGGGGCAGACCCTGCACGAGCTGCGCGCCTGCCTGGCGGAGGCCGAGAGCCGCGTCACCGGTGGGCTGTCGCCGCGCGTCGCACCGATGGGGGAGGTCCGGGATCTCGGCGGGCTGCTGCACCGCGCCGGCTTCGCCCTGCCCGTCGCCGACGTGACCCACCTGCCCGTCAGCTACGAGACCCCGCTCCACCTGATGCGCGACCTGCGCGCGATGGGCGAACAGAACGCCCTCGCCGGCCGCCTGCGCCGCCCGACCCGCCGCGCGGTGCTGCTCGAGGCGATGGGGCTCTACGCGGAGCGTTTCGTCACCGACGGGCGCGTCGACGCCACCTTCGAAATCGTCACCCTGACCGGCTGGGCGCCGGCCGAGAGCCAGCCGCAGCCGCTCCGCCCCGGCTCCGCCAGGACCCGCCTCGCCGACGCGCTCGGTGCGACCGAACGACCGCTCGGGCCGCAGGACGATTGACCCGCCGAGGGCAGCGGTTATCTCTGGACCACAGCGACAGGAGGCCCGAGTGCTCGACAACCAGCCAACGGCCGTGCGGCCCCCCCACGCCCCCGACGACCACCCCAAGCTTCCGCGCGAGAAGGTCGGCATCCTGCTGGCCAATCTCGGCACGCCCGACGGCACCGACTACTGGTCGATGCGGCGCTACCTCAACGAATTCCTCTCCGACAAGCGGGTGATCGACTACTCGCGCTGGGTGTGGCAGCCGATCCTGCAGACCATCGTGCTCACCAAGCGCCCGTTCACCTCGGGCGCGGCCTACCGCTCGATCTGGAACGAGGAGGCCGACGAGAGCCCGCTCGCGACGATCACCAAGCAGCAGACCGCCGCCATCGCCGCCACCCTACGCACGCGCTTCGGCGACGAGACCGTCGTCGACTACTGCATGCGCTACGGCAACCCCTCGACGGAGTCGAAGGTGAAGGCGCTGATCGCGCAGGGCTGCCACCGGATCCTGTTCTTCCCGCTCTACCCGCACTATGCTGGCGCGACCTCGGCGACGGCCAACGACGCGTTCTTCGCCGCGCTGATGCGCGAGAAGTGGCAGCCGGTCGCCCGCGTGGTGCCGCCCTACTTCGAGGAGCCGACCTACATCGACGCCCTCGCCGCCTCCGTCGAGCGCGCCTACGCCGAGCTTGAGGCGCGGCCCGACGTCCTGCTCTGCTCCTACCACGGCCTGCCCGAGCGCTACCTGCGGGAGGGCGATCCGTACCATTGCCAGTGCCAGAAGACGACGCGCCTGCTGAAGGAGCGGCTCGGCTGGGGCGACGACGAGATCGCCACGACCTTCCAGTCGAAGTTCGGCCCGGAGGAGTGGCTCAAGCCCTACACCGTTGAGGAGGTGGCGCGGCTCGCGAAGGCGGGCAAGAAGCGCATCGCGGTCTGCGCGCCGGCGTTCTCGGCGGACTGCATCGAGACGCTCGAGGAGATCAACGAGGAGATCCGCGACAGCTTCCTCGAGGCCGGCGGCGAGAGCTTCACCTACATCCCCTGCCTCAACGACGACGCGGCGCACATCGCCGCGCTCTGCGGCGTCATCGAGGACAACCTGAAGGGCTGGCTCGACCCTATTCCGGGCTGACCGCCACCGCGATGATGCCGAGGAAGGCGAGCAGCACCAGCGTCTCGGCCGGGAACGAGCTGCCGCGGTTGGCTTCCTCGATGGTCAGCGGCGGCGGCGCATCGGGGACCAGCACGATCGGGTCCGCCGGCCCGTCGGCCTGTGCGGTGGTGGCGGCGAGGGCCAGGGCGGCGGCGAGGCTGAGGCGTGTCATGGATCCCTCCGGGTGGGCTGGCGGCCCTCCGCCAGCCGGGGGACCGTGAGCGCGACTGTTCACGCTCGCGCCGGCCAGATCAACCCGTCAGATCAACAGTACCTGCGTGCCCACCGCGGCGAGGCCGAACAGCTCGGCGATGTGCTCGTTGTAGAGCCCGATGCACCCGTTCGAGCTGCGCCGGCCGATCTTGCGCGTGTCGTGGGTGCCGTGGATGCGGTAATATTGCCACGACAGGTAGAGCGCGTGGGTCCCGAGCGGGTTGTCCGGACCGGGGCCGACATAGGTCGGCCAGTCCGGGTTGTTGGCGCGCATCGACGGCGTCGGCCGCCATTCCGGCCCCTCCACCTTGTGCACCACTTCCGTCCGGCCGAGGCGGGTCAGGTCGTCGCTGAGCGGCACGGAGGTGGGATAGAGCTTGTAGATCGCGGCATCCGGCGACCAGTAGTGCAGCGCCCGGCTCTGGATGTCGCACAGGATCGCGCCGTTCTCGAGGCTGGTGAAGTAGGGCCGCCAGTCGAGCGAGCGGAAGCTCGAGATGTTGCGGCGGATCGTCTGCGAGATGTCCTGCTCGATCTCGGTCGAGTTCTCCTGCGCCACGGCGGCGGCGCCGACGCTCGCGACACTGGCCGCGAGAAAGCCGCGGCGGGTCATCCTGCTCCGGGTCAACCTGGCCTCCTGTCGGTCTTGGTCGTTGCCCGCCTTCTACGGCAGCCCGCCGCGCCCGCGCAATTCACGCCACCGTCACGGCGCGCCGTCGCGGGCGATGTGGGTTTGAACGGCAACGGGCGAGGGGGTAAGCGGAAGACGCGTAGCAGGCAGGGGGACGGGCGATGAGGCGGATCTTGGCGACGGTCGGGGCGCTCGTGGCGCTGGCGGGTTGCGGCGGCGGCGGGCTCGACGGCCCGGCTCCGCAGGCGCGGCTCGGGCCGGACGGGATGCCGCTGCCGCAGGTCTACCGGATCGAGGAGGCCGACGCCGCCGAGGTGAAGGTCCGCCTGCTCGACGGCGTCAACGCGCTGCGCCAGGGCGCCGGGCTCGGCTTCGTCACCTACAGCCGCGCCCTCGACACCGCCGCGGCCTCCCACTCGCGCGACATGGCGAGGCAGAACCGGCCCTGGCACTTCGGCTCCGACGGCTCGTCGCCGCTCGACCGCGCCCGGCGCGTGGGCTACCCGGGCCTGATCCTCGGCGAGGCGATCTCCGAGACCTACGAGACCGAGCTCGAGACCCTCGCCGCCTGGATGCAGCAGCCCGACACCCGCGCGGTGATCCTCGACCCGCGCGCCCGGGAGCTGGGCTTCGCTTGGCATCAGGAGCCGGCGGGCAAGCTCTGGTGGACACTGGTACTCGGCTCGACGGCGATTCCCGCGCCGGCGCCCTCGCCGATCCCGGCGGCGGTGACGACGGAGTGAGGGAGGCGTAGGCCGGGCTTCAGCCCGGCCCCGCGTCCGTCTCAGGGATAGATCACGATCGGCGTGCCGTCCTGCACCATCGCGTAGATCTCCTCCACCGCGTCGTTGCTCACCGCGATGCACCCGGCGGTCCAGTCGGTGCGGTCCGCGAAGAGCTTCGGCGTGCCGTGGATGAAGATGTCGCCGCCCGGCTCGAGACCGGCCTCGAGGGCGCGCGCGATGTCTTCCTCGTCGGGATAGGAGATGCCGATGGAGAGATGGTAGTCGCTGTTCGGGTTGCGGCGGTCGATGTAGTAGACGCCCTCCGGCGTGCGCCCGTCGCCCTCGAAGTACTTGTGGCCCTGCGGCGCGAAACCCATCTCGAAGTCGTAGGTCTTGAGCACCCGGGTGCCGCTCATCAGCGCCATCACCCGGTCGGTCTTCCAGACCTGCACGGAAGTCACCGGCGGTCCGTTGTAGGTGCGGAACTTGCTCGGCGCGCACGACGCGAGCAGCGTCAGCCCCACCATCAGGAGAACCAGTCGGATCGCGTTCATGTGCCTGCCCCGCGCCTGCTACGAGCTTTTTCGCCGCTATAGCCGAAAGCGGGGGAGCCGCCTAGCTGGTCAGGCCATCACAGGCGTGTGACCGCGCATGCAAGCTCGACGTGGGTGGACCAGCGGAACTGGTCGACGACGGTGATCGGCCCGAGGCGGAAGCCCGCCTCCACCAGCGTCTGCGCGTCGCGCGCGAAGGTGACGGGATTGCAGGAGATCATGGCGATCCGCGTGAGGCGCGACCGGGCGAGCTCGGCGACCTGCGCCTGCGCGCCGGCGCGGGGCGGGTCGATGACGGCGGCGTCGAAGCGGGCGAGGTCGTCGGCGATGAGCGGGTTGCGGAACAGATCCCGCGCCTCGGTCGTGACCCTCTTGAGCCCGCCGCCCGTCTCGCGCCAGCCCCGGTCGAGGGCGGCGAGCATCGGCGCGTAGGTCTCGACGGCGTGGACCTCGGCGCGCTCGGCGAGCGGCAGGCTGAAGGTGCCGCAGCCGGCGAACAGGTCCACCACCCGCTCCGCGTCGCCGACCGCCGCGCGCACCACGTCGAGCAGCGCCGCCTCGCCGTCGGCCGTGGCCTGCAGGAACGCCCCCGGCGGCGGCGCGACGGCGGCGCGACCGAAGGTCTGGACCGGCGGCAGGCGGGTGACGATGGGCTCCTCGCGGTAGACGAGCCGCGACAGGCCCTGATCCTGCGCGAAGGCGGCGAGCGCGACGCGCAGCTCGGCCGTCAGCTCCTTGCCGTTGCCGATGTGCAGGTCGGGGCCGTTCGCGGTGTCGGTGACGGTGAAATCGACCTCGCCCTTGCGCGAGCCGATCAGCGGCATCAGCGCCTCGAGCGCGGGCACCAGCGCGACGAGCCGGGGGCGCAGGATCTGGCACTGCGGCACCTCGACCAGCACGTCGGACGCGCGCGCGTGGAAGCCGACGAGGCTGCGCTTCTTCATCCGCCGCCCCGACAGCTTGGCGCGGCGTCGCGAGAACGGGGGCGAGGTGGCGATGCCGGCGATCTCCGCCTCGAGCCCGCGCGCCTTGAGCGCCTGCACCACCCGGCCGATCTTCCATTCGGCGACGAAGGCGTCGTCGGCGTGCTGCAGCGCGCAGCCCCCGCAGAGGTGGTAGTGTGGGCACGGCGGCGTCTGGCGGTGCGGCGAGGTGCGGGCGGTGACGTTGCCCTCGCCGTCGATCTCGTCGCCCGGCAGCGCGATCTGCCCCGCCCGCGCTGCCGCTGCGGCCGCCATCTACTCCGCCGCCTCGCGCACGAAGCCGCCCGATTGCCGGGTCCAGTAGCGTGCGTAGAGGCCGCCCTCCGCGAGCAGCGACTCGTGGTCGCCCTCCTCCACGATGCGGCCCTCGTCGAGCACCACGATCCGGTCCATCCCGGCGATGGTCGAGAGCCGGTGCGCGATGGCGATGACGGTCTTGCCCTCCATCGCCCGCTCCAGCGCCGCTTGAATAGCCGCCTCGACCTCGGAGTCGAGCGCCGACGTCGCCTCGTCGAGCACCAGGATCGGCGCGTCCTTCAGCATCGCCCGCGCCAGTGCCACCCGCTGCCGCTGCCCGCCCGAGAGCTTGACGCCGCGCTCGCCGAGATGCGCGTCGTAGCCGGTGCGGCCCTTGTGGTCGCGCAGCGTCTCGATGAAGCCCTGCGCCTCGGCCCGTTCCGCGGCGCTGGCCAGCTCGTCGTCGCTGGCGTCGGGGCGGCCGTAGAGGATGTTGTCGCGCGCGGAGCGGTTGAACATCGCCGTCTCCTGCGTGACCATCCCGATGGCCTGCCGCAGGCTCTGCTGCGTGACGTGGGCGATGTCCTGCCCGTCGATGTTCACCGCGCCGTCCTCCGGGTCGTAGAGCCGCATCAGCAGCGCCACCAGCGTCGACTTGCCCGCCCCCGACGCGCCGACGATGGCGAGCTTCTCGCCCGGGCGGACCGTCAGGCTCAGGTCGCGCACGCCGCCGACGCCGTGGCCGTAGCCGAAGGTCACCCGGTCGAAGACGATCTCGCCCTCGCGGACCTCGAGCGGACGCGCGCCGGGCCTGTCGGTGAGGCCGTGGGCCGGGGTGAGGGTGCGCATCGCGTCCTCGACCTCGCCGATGTGGCTGTAGATGGCGAGCAGGGTGAAGCTGATCCAGCCGGTCATCTGCGCCAGCCGGATCGCCACCGCGCCCATCGCCGCGATGTCGCCCGCGCTGACGCCGCCGCCCGGACCCGCGACGAGGCCCGCGCCGACCAACGCGATGGGCAGCGTGCCGGCGAGGAACACCAGCCCGAGCCGGAACAGGGTCGATACGCGGCCAAACTCCGTCGAGCGCTCCTCGAACGATTCCATCGCGCCCAGCGCCGCGCGGTCCTCGTGTTCGGCCTGCGCGAAGAGCTTGACCGTCTTGATGTTGGTGATCGTGTCGACAACCTGCCCCGTCACCATCGCCCGCGCCGCCGCCCGCGCCTTGGAGCGCACGCGGATGCGCGGCAGGAAGACCCGCAGGAACAGCGCGTAGCAGGCGAGCCAGACCAGCAGGATCGGCACGAAGGCGAGGCTGATCGATCCGACCAGTACCGCCGCGCCGATCGCCGAGGCGAGGCCGAAGACGATGGCGTTGACCGTCTCGACGACGCTCTCCGTCAGCGAGCGCGCGGCCTGCATCTGCTTCTGCGCCAGCCGCCCGGCGAAGTCGTTGTCGAAGAACGTGACCGAGTGGCCCAGCGTCCAGCGGTGCAGCCGCGACAGGGTCAGGGTGAAGACCGACGGGTTGATGACGACCGCCTGGAACGTTGCCGTCGCGCCGAAGAACAGCGGGCGCAGGATGAGCAGCGTCACCACCGACAGGATCACCAGCCACGCATATTCGTCCCAGAACGCCGCCCAGCCCGTCGCCGAGGCGTCGACGGCGCGGCCGAGCAGCCACATCGTCAGCACCTCCGACGCGCCGGTGAAGGCCGAGATCAGCATCGCCGCGCCGAGGATCGGCCACGCGCCGCGCAGGCACCAGCGCATGAAGGCGGCGAGGCTCTGCGGCGGCGGGCCGTCGGCGGGCTGGACGCTCTGGATCAGGCCGGAGGCCCAGCCGATCCATCTGTCGTAGGCTTTGGCGATCATTCGGCGGCCTCCGGGTCGTCCTCGAAATCGGCGCCGAGGAACCCGCCCGACTGCCGGCTCCACAAGGTGGCGTAGAGACCGCCTCGGGCAAGCAGCGTGTCGTGCGGTCCGTCCTCGATGATGCGGCCCTCGTCCATCACCACGATCCGGTCCATCCGCGCGATGGTCGACAGCCGGTGCGCGATGGCGATGACCGTCTTGCCCTCCATCATTCCGTAGAGCGTCTCCTGAATCGCTGCCTCGACCTCGCTGTCGAGCGCCGACGTCGCCTCGTCGAGCACGAGGAGCGGCGCGTCCTTCAGGATCACCCGCGCCAGCGCAATCCGCTGCCGCTGCCCGCCCGACAGCTTCACCCCGCGCTCGCCGACCTGGGCGTCGTAGCCGCTGCGCCCGGTTCCGTCCTCGAGGCCGAGGATGAAGTCGTGCGCCTCGGCGCGGCGCGCGGCCTCGATCATCTGCTCTTCGCTCGCGCCGGGATTGCCGTAGAGGATGTTGTCGCGCACCGAGCGGTGCAGCAGCGCGCTGTCCTGCTGGACCATGCCGATGGCGCGCCGCAGGCTGTCCTGCGTGACGCGCGAGATGTCCTGTCCGTCGATCTCGATCCGGCCGGCCTCGGCGTCGTAAAACCGCAGGAGCAGCTTCACGAGGGTCGATTTGCCCGCCCCCGAGCGGCCGACCAGCCCGACCTTCTGCCCCGGCGGGATCGACAGGGTCACCCGGTCGAGCCCGCCGGTGCGCTTGCCGTAATGGTGGCTCAGCCCGCGAACGTCGAGCCGGCCCTCCGTCACCGCCAGCTCCCGCGCATCGGGCGCGTCGGTGAGGGTGACGGGCTGGCTGATCGTCTCCATCCCCTCGGCGACGATGCCGAGGTTGCGGAACAGGTTGGTCACGGCGAACATGATCCACCCGGTCATCGCCGACAGCCGCAGCGTCAGCGCCGAGGCGGCGGCGACGATGCCGACGGTGGCGTTGCCGTTGAGGTAGATCAGCGTCGCCCAGCCGACCACGGCGACGAGCAGCACGCCGTTGATCACCGTCAGGCCGATGTCCATCTTCGAGAAGATCCGCTGCTCGTTCCTGACGGTGTGCAAGGTCTTGTCGATCGCGCCCCTGGCGTAATCGACCTCGGTGTCGTGGTGGGCGAACATCTTCACCGAGTTGATGTTGGTGTAGCTGTCCACCACCCGTCCGGTGAATTCAGAGCGCGCGTCCGAGCTCGCCTTCGCCGCCGGCTCGACCCGGCGCACCGTCCAGCGCAGCAGCCCGATGTAGAGCAGCAGCCAGAAGCCGAGCGGCCACAGCAGGATTGGGTCGGCGCCCCACAGCAGGACGGCCGCGCCGATGGTGTAGGCGGCGGCGTAGCTGACGGCGTCGAACACCTGGAACACCGCCTCGACGGTGGCGGTCGGCGTCTGGGCAATGCGGTTGGCGATGCGCCCGGCGAAGTCGTTCTCGAACCAGCCGACGGACTGGCGCAGCACGTGCCGGTGCGAGCGCCAGCGCACCAGCGCGCCGAGGTTGGGCACCATCGTGTTGTTCAGCAGCATCGCGTGGATCGAGTAGATCACCGGCCGGATCAGCAGCAGGAACAGCGCCACGGCGACGAATTCCACGCCGTAGAGCGCCCAGACCTCGCCGCGCGGCGTCGTGGTCAGCACGTCGACGAAGCGGCCGAGATACCAGATCTGCCAGACCTCGATGGCCGCGACGACGCCGGCGACGAACGCAGTCCAGCCCAGCATCTTGCGGAACGGGCGCAGGTAGTCCTTCAGAAACGGCCAAAGCCGCTGCGGGGGGCGGTCGACGTCCTCATACGGCGTATAGGGATCGACGAGGCTTTCGAAGAAACGGAACACGACGGGCCTCTCGGGTTGCCACCGGCATATAGACCGATCGGTTCGCTTGGGAAACCTGTCACCGCCTCAGGCGAGCAGCGCCTCGCGGCCGAGGGCGAAGCCGCTGGCGATCCAGCGCGCCTCCGCGTCGCGCAGCGCCTGGCCCAGCGCCGGGCCCTGGTGGCGGTCGATGAGGTCGGCGGCGGTGAGAGGGAAGGTCTGCTTTGCCCCGTGGCGGGTGGCGTCGGCGTCCTCGGGGGCGACGGGCCGCACCTCCATCGCGCCGCGCAGCGCCAGCACGTCGAGCGCCACCGCCGCGCCGAGGCGGTAGCCGAGCTCGCCCGGGCCGGCCTCCGAACCCAGCGCCTCGCGCAGGGTACGCAGCCGCTTCGCCTCGTCCTTGGAGAGCCGCAGCGCCGTGTCGGCGTCCTGCCCGCCCAGCGCGGCGAGCCGGCGCGGCCAACCGGGCGCGAGCCCCGCCCGCTCCTCGAGATCGACCAGCACCGCGAGCTGCCCCGCTCCCGCACCGGGCAGCACCTGCGCCAGCGCCCCGCAGGCCTCCATCGCGGCGACGGCGGGCGCGGGATCCGGCGCGGCGAGCAGGCGGAGCATCTCGTGCCCGATCCGTTCGCGCGATAGCCCGGCGACGCCCTCGACATGCTGCGCACAGGCCGCCAGCCCGTCGGCATCCAGCCCCGCGCCGGCGTCGCCGTACCAGGCGTGGAAGCGGAAGAAGCGCAGGATGCGGAGGTAATCCTCGCGGATGCGTGCCTCGGCGTCGCCAATGAAGCGCACCTGCCGCCGCCGCAGGTCGGGCAGCCCGCCGATGGGGTCGGCGATGGTGCCGTCGGGGGCGGCGTAGAGGGCGTTCATGGTGAAGTCGCGGCGACGGGCATCCTCCTCGAGGCTGTCGGCGAAGGCCACCACCGCGCGCCGCCCGTCGGTCTCGACATCGCGGCGGAAGGTGGTGACCTCGTAGGGCGCGCCCTCCACCACCAGCGTCACCGTGCCGTGCGCGATGCCGGTGGGGATCGCCTTCAGCCCCGCCGCCTCGGCCAGCGCCAGCACCCGCTCGGGATGGGCGTTAGTTGCGAGATCGAGGTCGCTCACGGGCGCGCCGATCAGCGCGTTGCGCACGCAACCGCCGACGAACCAGGCCTGATAGCCCGCGTCGGTCAGCAGGTTGCAGACCACCCGGGACGCCGGCCGCGTCAGCCACTCCGCCTCGAGCCGGGTCACAGCCGCACCGCCAGTCCGCGCAGCATCCGCGCCGTCGCGCCCCAGATGTAGTAGGGGCCGAAGGGCACCACCCAGTAGCGCCGCACCAGCCCGCGCCAGGCGCGACATTCGACCCTGTACCGGCCCAAGTCGGTCAGGACCGCGAACGGCACCTCGAAGACTTCCGCCACCTCGCCCGCCTCAGGGCGTGGCTCGAACTCCCCGTCTACCAGCCCCACGAACGGCGACACGGCAAAGCCCGTCACCGTCTCGTGCACCGGAAGCGCGCCGAGGATCTCGACGCGCCCGTGCGGCAGCCCGATCTCCTCCTCGCTCTCGCGCAGCGCCGCATCGACCGGCGCCGGATCGGTCGGCTCCTGCTTGCCCCCGGGGAACGAGACCTGCCCGGGATGGTGCTTCAGCTTCGGCGAGCGCACGGTCAGCAGGACCGTCTCGGCGGGCGTGATCGCCATGAGCACCCCCGCCGGACGCAGCTCGCGCCCGGCGGGTAGAACGGTGTCGGGGTTCAGGTCGTAGTCGGACGAGCCGTCGCTCGGCTTGGCGAGGGCGTCCGCGAGGCGCTCCCGCAGCCGGCTCACGGCTCTTTCGTCGCCTGGAAGCCGAGGGTGGCCGGGTCGAACTCGTAGTGCGCCCCGCAGAACTGGCAATCGGCGGTGACCCTGCCCTCGTCGGTCGTCATGTAGGCGATGTCCTTGGCCGAGTAGATCGACAGGGACTGGCGCACGCGGTCGGCCGAGCAGGTGCAGCCGAACTTGACCGCCTGCGGATCGAACACCCGCGGCGCTTCCTCGTGGAACAGCCGCACGAGCAGCTCCGTCGGCTGCACCGACGGGCCGATGAGCTCGAGATCCTCGACCGTGTCGAGGTGGATGTTGGCGCGGTTCCAGTTCTCCTCGTCGTCGCCCTCGACGATATCGCTCGCCGCGAGCAGCCCCTCTTCGCCCGACCCGCCGCCGGTGGCGTGGGGCGAGGCCTTGGGCATGTGCTGCAGCATCACGCCCCCGGCCCGCCAGCTCTCGACGCCGCCGGGCACGGACGACTGGCCGTAGCTCAGCGAGAACCGCGTCGGCAGCTGCTCGGACTGGGCGAAATACGTCTCTGCACAGGCCCGAAGCGAGCCGCCCGCGATGGGCGTGATCCCCTGGTATGGCGTCATCCCCTCGCCCTGGTCGATCAGCACCGCGAAATAGCCCTTGCCGATCTGCGCGAAAGCGTCGCCGGCCTCGTCGAGCCGGTCCTTGTCGTAGCTGGCATAGGCCCGGATCCGCGCCGGCTCGCCGTCCTTGCTCGGACCGTAGTAATCGGTGGCGATCAGGCGCGCCGGACCGTCGCCGCGCACCTGGAGCGACAGCTTCCAGCGCAGCTTGATGGTCTGACCGATCAGCGCGGTGAGCAGCGCCATCTCGGCGACGAGCGCCTCGATGACGGGCGGGTAGTCATGCTGGGCGAGGACGGAATCGAGCACCCCGTCGAGCCGGGCGATCCGGCCCCGGATGTCCGAGCGGTCGAGCTGAAACGGCAGGACGGTATCGTCCCAGGCAATCTGAGAGCCGAGGGTCATGTGGCTTTCCTAACCTGACGGGGATTGGCATACCGCGTCCATATAAGTGTCACAAGCCGAGGTGAAACCCCATGATGCGCCGCTACGGACAGCCCGCCATAGCGGGGTTGCGCTACCGGCATCGCCCCGGCGTCTACGCGCTGCTGCCGCGTGACGGCCGGCTGCTCGTGACGTTCCAGGCCGAGCCGGTGCCCGAGGTGCAGTTTCCCGGCGGCGGCATCGACCCGGGCGAAGCGACGGTCCGGGCGCTGCACCGGGAGGTTTTCGAGGAGACCGGCTGGTCGATCGCGCGGCCGCGCCGGATCGGCTCGTTCCGCCGCTTCGCCTGGATGCCGGACTACGATTTCTGGGCCGAGAAGGTCTGCCACCTCTACGTCGCCCGCCCCGTCCGCCGCCTCGGCCCGCCGCTCGAGGCGGGCCACAGCGCGCTGTGGCTGACGCCCGACGAGGCGCTCGACCGGCTCGACAACCCCGGCGAGCGCGACGCGCTCGCCCGCTTCGTTCAGACCAGCGCGCGCTTCTCGACGAGGTGACCGAACAGCGTCGTCAGCACGCTCAGGCCCACCATCATCGTGAACCAGTCCACCACCAGCGCCAGCACCGTGCCGACCACCCCGCCCCCGAACGGCAGCGCGACGAGGCTCAGCGCGAAGTTCAGCAGCGCCAGCAACAGCGACACGCCGACGATGTCGCTCGAGAGCGGCTTGGTGATCCGCCAGCTCTCGCCCATCGACATCGGCCGCCCGATCGCCGCCGCCGGCAGGATCAGCGCCCAGCGCAGCCAGAAGTAGCTGAACACCACGCCCAGCAGGATGCCGGCGAGCGCCGCGCCGAAGAACTCGTTGAGCATCACCAGCGGCGTCGCCACCAGACCGACGACCAGTGAGAGCGGGATGAAGACCAGCATCAGCACCACGGCCAGCCCCACCGACTTGCCCACGTAGGGCCAGATCGGCCGCCCCGACACGGCGGGCACCGGGTCGGGATACTCCTCCAGCAGGATGAAGCGGTGCCAGGTGACGGCGACCCAGCCGAGGATGAACAGCGCCAGCGGCAGCATCACCAGCAGGATCAGCAGCGCGCTGCCCGGGTTGAGCAGGGCCGTCTCGTCGAAGGTGTCCGCCCCGCCCGGCGTCGACGCCGCGGCGAGCAGCAGCCGCAGGTCGGTGCCGAGCGCCATCGACAGGCCCACCACGACGGCGACGCCGATCAGGATCGGCGCGACCGATGCCTTGATCGCGTCTTGGAAATTGTTCAGCACCATCAGCACCGCATGGCGCACGATCTGGACCGACATGCTCACCCTCCCGTTGTCGCGGCAACCAGACCCCGCCCGGCGACGACGGTCAAGCGGCCAGCTTGCCCTGCCCCTGAATAGACGTTACCCCGCGCCAGGTTCAGAGACGGAGACTGTGATGCCCGCGCCCAAGAAGGTCGTGCTTGCCTATTCCGGCGGCCTCGACACCTCGATCATCCTGAAATGGCTGCAGACGGAGTACGGCTGCGAGGTCGTGACCTTCACCGCCGACCTCGGCCAGGGCGAAGAGCTCGAGCCCGCGCGCAAGAAGGCCGAGATGATGGGCGCGAGCTCCATCCACATCGAGGACCTGCGCGAGGAGTTCGTGCGCGACTTCGTCTTCCCGATGTTCCGCGCCAACGCGCTCTACGAGGGGCTCTACCTGCTCGGCACCTCCATCGCCCGGCCGCTGATCTCCAAGCGCCTCGTGGAGATCGCCGCCGCCGAGGGCGCCGACGCCGTGGCCCACGGCGCGACCGGCAAGGGCAACGACCAGGTCCGCTTCGAGCTGGCCGCCTACGCGCTCGACCCCGACATCAAGGTCATCGCGCCGTGGCGCGAGTGGGACCTGTCCTCGCGCACCCGGCTCATCGAGTTCGCCGAGAAGCACCAGATCCCGATCGCCAAGGACAAGCGCGGCGAGGCTCCCTTCTCCGTCGACGCCAACCTGCTGCACACGTCCTCCGAGGGGAAGGTGCTGGAAAACCCCGCCGACGAGGCGCCCGACTACGTCTACCAGCGCACGGTGAACCCGGAGGACGCGCCCGATACGCCCGAGATGGTGGAGATCACCTTCGAGAAGGGCGACGCGGTGGCGATCGACGGCGAGCAGCTCTCGCCCGCGACGATCCTGACCCGGCTCAACGAGCTCGGCGGCAAGCACGGGATCGGACGGCTCGACCTCGTGGAGAACCGCTTCGTCGGCATGAAGAGCCGCGGCGTCTACGAGACGCCGGGCGGCACGATCCTGCTGGAGGCGCACCGGGGCATCGAGCAGATCACGCTCGATTCCGGCGCGGGGCACCTGAAGGACTCGATCATGCCGCGCTACGCCGAGCTGATCTACAACGGCTTCTGGTTCTCCCCGGAGCGCGAAATGCTGCAGGCGCTGATCGACCGGAGCCAGGAGCTCGTCTCCGGCACCGTGCGGCTCAAGCTCTACAAGGGCGCCGCCCGCACCGTGGCGCGCTGGTCGGACAACTCGCTCTATTCCGAGGCGCACGTCACGTTCGAGGACGACCTCGGCGCCTACGACCAGACCGACGCGGCCGGCTTCATCCAGCTCAACGCGCTGCGGCTGAAGCTGGTGGCCGCGCGCAAGCGGCGGCTCAAGGGCTGACACGTGGCAGGGGGGCGCTGCCCCCCGCCGCCTGCGGCGACTCCCCCCGGGATACTTCGAGGACAGAGACGGCTTGTCAGGGCGCGACGAGGGCCTTGTAAAGCTGACGGATCCGCTGCGTCACCGGGCCGGCCTCGCCGGTGCCGATGGTGCGGCCGTCGATGACGCCGACCGGGGTCTGGGCGCCGAAGGTGCCGGTGAGGAAGGCCTCGTCGGCGCCGTAGGTCTCGACGAGCGAGAAGTTCTTCTCGAAGACGGGGATGGCGTTCGCTCGGCAGATCTCAATGACCTTGCGGCGGGTGATGCCGTTCATGCAGTAGTCGCCCGTCGAGGTCCAGACCTCGCCCCTGCGCACGATGAAGAAGTTGCAGGCGTTGGTGGTGTTCACGAAGCCGTGGACGTCGAGCATCAGCGCCTCGTCGGCCCCGGCCTTCTCGGCGGCGATGCAGGCGAGGATGCAGTTGAGCTTGGAGTGCGAGTTGAGCTTCGGGTCCTGGCTCATCGGCAGGCCGCGCAGGTGGGGCACGGTGGCGAGGCGGATGGGGCGGCCGATGGCGGGGCGGGAATGCTCCATCACGATCACGACCGTCGGCCCGCTCCGCGACAGCGACGGGTGCTGGAACGGGCGGTGCTTGAGCCCGCGCGTCACCATCAGGCGCGCGTGGGCGTCGGTGGTCATCCGGTTGGCGCGCTGCGTCTCGTGAAGCGCCGCCACGACCTCGTCGCGGCGCATGCCGATATCGAGGTCGATGGCGCGGGCCGCCTCGAACAGCCGGTCCAGGTGCTCGTCGACGAAGGTCCAGCGCCCGTCGTAGAGCCGCAGCCCCTCCCAGACGCCGTCGCCGAGCATGAAGCCGGAATCGTAGACGTTGACGACCGCCTCCGGCCGCGGCTTGAGCGCGCCGTTGACCCAGACGAGCACGCGCTCGTTGCGGGCGTCTTCCTCGGCGGCGTGGGTGCTCGTGTCGGTCATCTCCGGCACGCTAGGCCCGGGGCGGGGATGTTCCAAGAAGTAATAACGCCGTGACCGCACGGCTCCTTGTGTTGCCGGGGCCGTGTCTGCGGCACAGCTACACGGCCAAAGGAGGACCACATGCCGAACCTGAACAACCAGCCCCTGCGCGGGCTTCTGCTTTCCGCCGCCGTCGCTGCCGGGGCCTGGCTCCAGGCCGGGCCGGCGCTGGCGCAGGCCGACTCCACCCTCACCGTCGCCGGGGGCTGCTTCTGGTGCGTCGAGGCCGACTTCGAGCGGGTCACGGGCGTGACCGAAGCCGTGTCGGGCTACACCGGCGGCAGCGTCGAGAACCCGACTTACCGGGAGGTGACGCGCGGCGGCACCGGGCACTACGAGGCGGTCGAGATCATGTACGACAGCGACGTCGTCGACCGGCGGCGGCTGCTCAACCTGTTCTTCCGCTCGATCGATCCCACCGACGCCGGCGGGCAGTTCTGCGACCGGGGCGAGAGCTACCGGACAGCGGTGTTCGTCGCTTCCGAGGAAGAGCGCCAGATGGCGGAGGCGGCCAAGGCGGCGGCGGAGGCCGAGCTGGGGCAGGAGATCGTGACGCCGATCCTGGACCTGGCCGAGTTCTACGAGGCCGAGGACTACCACCAGGATTATTACAAGGGCGAGCAGATCGTCCTGACGCGCGGCGGACCGAAGAGCCAGGCCAGCGCCTACAAGTTCTACCGCGAGGGCTGCCGCCGCGACGAGCGTATCCGCGAGCTCTGGGGCGACGACGCGCCGTTCCTGCCCTGACCGTCAGCCGGCGAAGGCCCGGACCTCGTCGAGGGTCGGGATCACGTCGGAGGTGCCGTGGCGCGTCACCATCAGCGCCCCGGCCCGCCCCGCCAGTTCGAGCGCGGCGGGCATGGACAGACCCCGTTCCAGCGCCGCGAGGGTGTAGCCGGTGAAGGTGTCGCCCGCGCCGGTGGTGTCGACGGGCTCGACCGGGACGGCATCGAAGTGCTGCACGCCGCCGGGGCCGATCCAGTCGCAGCCGTCGGCGCCGAGGGTGATGACCACGTCGCGCACGCCGAGGTCGGCCGGGGCCTGCCCCGTCGCCTGCGTGAGCTGCTCGGCCTCGACGCGGTTGAGGAACAGCATGTCGAGCGTCGGGAGCACGGCCTTCACGGCGTCGGCGTCGAACGGCGCGGCGGCATAGGTGACGGCGAGGCCGAGGGCCTTGGCCTCGCGCGCCGCCTCGGCCTGCAGGTTGGTCTCGTTCTGAAGCAGCAGCCTGTCGCCCGGCCCGGCCTCGGCGAGCGCCGCCATGACCGCATCGTGGCGCAGGGCGCGATTTGCGCCGGGATAGAGAATGATCGTGTTCTCGCCATCGGCATCGACCGCGATCAGCGCCTGCCCCGTCACCTCCTCGAGCTCCGCGATGAAGCCGATATCGACTCCCGCCGCGCGCAGCCGCTCGACGGTCCAGCCGCCGTCAGGGCCGACGGCGCCGATGTGGCGCACCGTGCCGCCGGCGCGGGCGATCGCGACCGACATGTTGGTGCCCTTGCCGCCGAGGAACACTTCGCGACCGGTGGAGGAGAGCGTCTCGCCCGGAGCGGGGATGTGCGGGACGGCGAAGACGATGTCGATGTTGATCGAGCCAAGGTTGAGAACGGTCATCTGTCGTCGACCTTGCTGGCCGCGATGACGGCCATGTTGAGGATGTCCGTGACCGTCGAGACGGTGGAGCAGATCTGGATCGGCTTGTGCACCCCGGCGAGGATCGGGCCGATCACCGTCGCGCCGCCCATCTCCTGCAGCAGCTTGACCGAGATCGACGCCGAGTGCCGCGCCGGGACGACGAGCACGTTGGCCGGGCCGGTAAGGCGGCTGAACGGGTAGTGCTCGGCGGCGCGGGTGTTGAGCGCGACGTCGACGGTCATCTCGCCCTCGTACTCGAAGTCCACGCCGCGCGCGTCGAGCACGCGGGGGGCCTGGTGCATCTTGGTGGCGCGCTCGGAGACCGGGTAGCCGAAGGTGGAAAAGCTGACGAACGCCACCCGCGGCACCAGCCCCAGCGTGCGCGCGACAGCGGCGCCGCGCTCGGCGATGACGGCGAGGTCGGTCTCGTCGGGCCATTCATGGACCAGCGTGTCGGCGATCAGCACGATCCGTCCGCGCGCCAGCACCGCCGACACGCCGACCGCGCCGTCGTGGGGGCCGGCGTCGAAGACGTGGTTAATCAGCTCGAGCACGTGTGCCGACTTGCGCGTGGCCCCGGTGACCATCGCGTCGGCATGGCCGTGCGCGAGCATCAGCGACGCGAAGACGTGGCGGTCGCGCGCCGCGAGGCGGTGGACGTCCTGCTGGTCGTGGCCCTTGCGCTGGAGCCGCTCGTAGAGGAAGCGCTTGTAGGTCTCCAGGTGGTCGGTGTTGGCGGCGTTGACGATGGTCAGCTCGCGCGCCGCGTCGGCGAGGCCCTCGGCCTCCAGCTTCGTCTTCACGTCGCTCTCGCGGCCGACGACGAGGCTGCGCCCGTATCCCGAGCGCTGGTAGAGCACCGCCGCCTTGAGCACGCGCGGATCGTCGCCCTCGGCGAACAGCACCGTGCCCTGCGCGGCGCGGGCGCGGGCGTAGATGCCGCGCAGGATGCTCGCGGTCGGGTCCATCCGGCCCTTCAGCGCGGTCTCGTAGCCGTCCATGTCGATGATCGGCCGCCGGGCGACGCCGGTCTCCATGCCGGCGCGGGCGACGGCGGGGGGAATGCGGTAGATCAGGCGCGGGTCGAACGGCGTGGGGATGATGTAGTCGCGCCCGAAGGCGAGCTTGCGGCCGTAGGCGACGCCGACCTCGTCGGGCACGTCCTCGCGCGCCAGCGCCGCAAGCGCCTCGGCGCAGGCGATCTTCATCTCGTCGTTGATCGCCCGGGCGTGGATGTCGAGCGCGCCGCGGAACAGGTAGGGGAAGCCCAGCACGTTGTTGACCTGGTTGGGATAGTCGCTCCGCCCGGTGGCGACGATGGCGTCGACCCGCACCGCGTGTGCCTCCTCGGGGGTGATCTCGGGATCTGGGTTGGCCATCGCGAAGATCACCGGGTTGTCGGCCATCGAGGCGACCATCTTCTCGGTCACCGCGCCCTTGGCGGAGACCCCGAGGAACACGTCGGCGCCGTCCATCGCCTCTTCCAGGCTGCGCAGGTCGGTCTTGACCGCGTGCGCCGACTTCCACTGGTTCATCCCCTCGGTGCGGCCCTGGTAGATCACGCCCTTGGTGTCGCAGACGATGCAGTTCTCGGGCCGCGCGCCCATCGACTTCAGCAGCTCGATACAGGCGATGCCCGCCGCGCCGGCGCCGTTGAGGACGATCTTCACGTCCTCGATCTTCTTGTTCGAGATGTGCAGCGCGTTGATCAGCCCGGCGGCGCAGATCACCGCGGTGCCGTGCTGGTCGTCGTGGAAGACCGGGATGTCCATCTCTTCCTTGAGCCGCTGCTCGATGATGAAGCACTCGGGCGCCTTGATGTCCTCGAGGTTGATGCCGCCGAAGGTCGGCCCCATCAGCCGCACCGCGTCGCAGAAGGCGTCCGGATCCTCGGTGTCGAGCTCGATGTCGATCGAGTTGACGTCGGCGAAGCGCTTGAACAGCACCGACTTGCCTTCCATCACCGGCTTGCCGCCGAGCGCGCCGAGGTTGCCGAGCCCCAGCACCGCGGTGCCGTTGGAGATCACCGCCACCAGGTTGCCCTTGTTGGTGTAATCGTAGGCCAGCTCGGGGTTCGCGGCGATCGCCTCGCACGGGACGGCGACGCCGGGCGAATAGGCGAGCGACAGGTCGCGCTGGGTCGTCATCGGGACGGTGGGCTGCACCTCCCACTTCCCGGGCGACGGTTCCATGTGAAACGCGAGCGCATCCTCGGGCGTGAAGCGGGCCTTGGCCATGGTATCCTCCCTGTCGGCCCTTGTTGTTAGCGGGCGAACGGGCGCGGGGGCAACTGGCGTTATTTCGGCTTTCGCCCGGATCCGGGGCTTTGTAGGGTCGCCGCCCAAGGCTTTGGGCCAGCGTCTGGGGGCACAGCATGAGCACAGCGGCGGGCGGCGTGACGCCGATGATGGCGCAATACCTGGAGATCAAGCAGGCGAACCCGGACTCGCTGCTGTTCTACCGGATGGGCGACTTCTACGAGATGTTCTTCGACGACGCCGTCGCCGCGGCCGAGGCGCTCGACATCGCGCTGACCAAGCGCGGCAAGCACCTGGGCGAGGACATCGCCATGTGCGGGGTGCCGGTCCACGCCGCCGAGGGCTACCTGCTGACGCTGATCCGCAAGGGCTTCCGCGTCGCCATCGCCGAGCAGCTCGAAGACCCGGCGGAGGCGAAGAAGCGGGGCGCGAAGTCGGTCGTGAAGCGCGACGTGGTGCGGCTGGTGACGCCCGGCACGCTGACCGAGGAAAGCCTGCTCGACGCGCGTCGCCACAACTTCCTTGCCGCCTACGCCACGGTACGCGACGAGGGCGCGCTGGCGTGGGTCGACATCTCCACGGGAGCGCTGTCGGTGATGACCTGCTCGGCGATGCGGCTGGGGCCGGAGCTGGCGCGGCTGGGGGCGCGGGAAGTGCTGCTGGCGGAGACGATCGAGGCGGATTACGCCGAGATGGTCTCTGATCTGGGCGCCGCCGTGACGCCGCTCGGGGCGACGTCGTTCGATTCCACCTCCGGCGAGCGACGGCTCTGCGAGATCTTCCGGGTCGGCTCGCTCGAGGGGTTCGGGACGTTCACGCGCGCCGAGATCTCGGCGCTGGCGGGGCTGGTGGCGTATCTCGAGATCACCCAGCGCGGCAAGCTGCCGCTGCTGCGTCCGCCGGTGAAGGAGGGTGCGCGGGCGGCGATGCAGATCGACGCCGCCACCCGGCGCTCACTGGAGTTGACCTCGGCGATGACCGGCGGGCGCGCGGGCTCGCTGCTTGGTGCGGTCGACCGCACCGTCACCGCCGGCGGCGCGCGCCTGCTCGAGCGGCGGCTCTCGGCGCCCTCGTGCCAGCTCGACCGGATCCGCGACCGGCAGGCGGCTGTCGCCGCGATGGTCGAGGAGGCCACCCTCGCCGAACCACTGCGCGAGGCGCTGCGCGGTGTGGCCGATATCGACCGCGCCCTGTCGCGGCTGGCGCTGGAGCGCGGCGGCCCGCGCGACATGGCGGGGCTGCGCAACTCGCTGGCGCAGGCGGTGGAGATCGCCGGGCTGCTCGAGGGGCGCGACCTGCCCGAGCTGCTGGCCGACGCCGCGCGCGACCTGGTCGGGCACGACATGCTGCTGGCGCTGCTCGAAGCGGCGCTGGTCGCGGAGCCGCCGCTGCTCGCGCGCGACGGCGGCTTCGTCGCGCCGGGGCACGACCCGGACCTCGACGAGGCGCGCCGGCTGCGCGACGAGGGCCGCTCGGTCATCGCGGGAATGCAGGCGGAGTATGCGCGCCAGACCGGGATCGCGAGCCTGAAGATCAAGCACAACAACGTGCTCGGCTACTTCATCGAGACCACCGCCACACACGCCGAGAAGATGCTCGCGCCACCGCTGTCCGACAGCTTCATTCACCGCCAGACCACGGCCAGCCAGGTCCGCTTCACGACGGTGGAGCTGTCGGAGCTCGAGACCAAGATCCTGAACGCGGGCGCGCGGGCGCTGGAGATCGAGAAGCGGCTCTATGCCAGCCTGAGAGAAGCGATGCTCGACGAGGCCGCGCGGCTTTCGGAGCTGGCGCGCGCGCTGGCGGAGATCGACCTCGCCTGCGGCCTCGCCGACCTGGCGCGGGCGCGGGACTGGTGCCGGCCGGTGGTCGACGACAGCCGCGCCTTCGAGGTCTGTGGCGGGCGGCACCCGGTCGTAGAAGAGGCGCTGCGGCGCGACGGCGCGCCGTTCGTCGCCAACGACTGCGACCTCGGCGAAGCCCCGATCCACCTGCTCACCGGCCCCAACATGGCGGGCAAGTCCACCTACCTGCGCCAGAACGCGCTGATCGCCGTGCTCGCCCAGGCAGGCGCCTACGTGCCGGCGGAGAGCGCGCATGTCGGCATCGTCAGCCAGCTGTTCAGCCGGGTCGGCGCGTCGGACGATCTCGCGCGCGGGCGGTCGACCTTCATGGTCGAGATGGTCGAGACCGCCGCGATCCTGAACCAGGCCGACGACCGCGCGCTGGTGATCCTCGACGAGATCGGCCGCGGCACCGCCACCTACGACGGACTGTCGATCGCCTGGGCGACGCTCGAGCACCTGCACGAGGTCAACCGCTGCCGGGCGCTGTTCGCGACGCACTACCATGAGATGTCGGCCCTGGCGGGCAAGCTCGCGGGGGTGGAGAACGCGACGGTCGCGGTGAAGGAATGGGAAGGCGAGGTGGTCTTCCTGCACGAGGTCCGTCGCGGCACGGCGGACCGGTCGTACGGGGTGCAGGTCGCGCGGCTGGCGGGGCTGCCGGACAGCGTGATCGAGCGGGCGCGGGTCGTGCTCGAGGCGCTGGAGGCCGGCGAGCGCGAGGGTGGCGGCGCGCGGCGGGCGGTGATCGACGACCTGCCGCTCTTCGCCGCCGCCCCGCCGCCGGCCCCGGTGTCCCCCGTGAAACCGTCGGGCGTCGAGGCACGCCTCGAGGAGGTGCTGCCCGACGAGCTGAGCCCGCGGGACGCGCTGGCGCTGGTCTACGAGCTGAAGGCGATGGTGGGGGGCAAGCCGGGCTGAAGCCCGGCCTACGGGCAATGGTCCGGTAAGCCGGGCTTCAGCCCGGCACCGTCCCGGCCGCGTCAGGACGCGGGCGTGCTGCTCACGCCGACCTGCGCGGGCCGCAGAAGGCGGTCGTGCAGGAGGAAGCCCGTCGCCATGACTTGGATGATGTCGCCGGCCTTGGTGTCGGGGACCGGGGCCTCGAACATCGCCTGGTGCATCTGCGGGTCGAACTTGTCGCCCACCTCGGGCGAGATCGGCTCGATTCCGTGCTTCTTGAAGACGTTCAGCAGCTCGCGCATCGTCAGCTCGACGCCTTCGAGCAGCGCCTTGCTGATTTCCTTCTGCTCCTCCGTCGCCGTCTCGAGCGCGCGGGAGAGGTTGTCGTAGACCGGCAGCATGTCGCGGGCGAGCTTGGAGCCGCCGTAGGTCTCGGCCTCGCGGCGGTCGCGCTCGGCGCGCTTGCGGGTGTTCTCCGCGTCGGCGAGCGCACGCACGAAGCGGTCCTTCAGATCGTCGCGCTCGGCGCGCAGCGCTTCCAGCTCGTCGGCCCCGGCGGCGGCGTCGCCCGCGGGCGCGGCCTCGTCGCTCTCCTGCGCCTCGGGCGCGGACTCGTAGACCTCGTCGGCGGCCTCGCTGTCGCCGCGCAGCTCGGCGGCCACTTCTTCCATGAATTCCTGCTCGGTCTTCGGCTTTGCCATCGTCATGTCCTTAGGCCCGGTCGGCGATGATGCGGCCGACCAACTGTGCTGTGTAATCAACGATGGGCACGATCCGTCCGTAGTTGAGACGGGTCGGCCCGATGACGCCCACGGCGCCGATGATTTTTCGATCCGCGTTCATATAGGGACTCACCACCAGAGAGGAACCCGAAAGTGAGAAAAGCTTGTTCTCGGACCCGATGAAGATCCGCACCCCCTCGCCCTCCTCGGCGAGCTCGAGGAATTCGGCGATGTCGCGCTTGCGCTCGAGGTCGTCGAACAGCTCGCGGATCCGCTCGAGGTCGCCCGGCTCGCCGCTCTCGTCGAGCAGGTTGCCCCGGCCGCGCACGATCAGGCGCTCGGTCGATTCGCCCTTGTTCTCCCAGATCGCCAGACCGCTCTCGACGAGGTCGGCGGCGAGCGTGTCGATCTCGCGCCGCCGGTTGGCGATCTCGCGCTGCATGGCGGTTCCGAGCTCGGCGAGGGTGCGGCCCTGGGCGAGCGCGTTGACGAAGTTGGCCGCCTCGCGCATCGACGACGGGGTCTGACCGGGGGGCGGCGTGAAGACGCGGTTCTCCACGTGGCCATCGGCGAACACCAACACCACCAGGGCGCGGTCGGGCGCGAGCGAGACGAACTCGATATGCTTGACCGGCGCCTCGTGCTTGGGCGCGAGGACGAGGCTGGCGCCGAGGGTCATGCCCGAGAGCGCGGAGCCGACACGGTCGAGCAGTGCGGGGACGTCGTCGCTGTTGGAGGTCAGGGTCTCGTCGATGCGGGCACGGTCTTCGCCGGAGAGGTCACCGACCTCGAGCAGGCCGTCGACGAACATCCGCAGGCCGAGCTGGGTCGGCACCCGGCCGGCGCTCACGTGGGGCGAGCCGAGCAGGCCGAGATACTCGAGATCCTGCATCACGTTGCGCACCGTCGCGGCGCTGACCTTCTCCGACATCGTCCGGGTCAGCGAGCGCGAGCCGACGGGCGCGCCCGTTTCGAGATAGCCCTCGACCACGCGGCGGAACACCTCGCGGGAGCGGTCGGTCATCTCGTCGAATATGGCTCTCTGGTCGGTCAAGGGGTCCTCGGTGCGCGTGAAGCGCGCCAATTAAAACGAGGCGGCGGGCGAGGTCAATCAGGGTTGGAAATCCGGCCGTCGCTCGCGTAGACGTCGCCGCGACCTTTTCACAGGAGAATGCCAATGCGGCCTTCCGGACGCGACCTCGGGCAGATGCGGCCCGTCACCATCGAGACCGGCGTCACCAAGCACGCCGAGGGCTCCTGCCTCATCAAGATGGGCGACACGCACGTCCTCTGCACCGCCTCCATCGAGGACCGCCCGCCGCCGTTCCTGCGCAACACCGGTCTCGGCTGGGTGACGGCGGAGTACGGGATGCTGCCGCGCTCCACCGGGAGCCGGATGCGACGCGAGGCGACGGCCGGCAAGCAGGGCGGGCGCACCGTCGAGATCCAGCGGCTCATCGGCCGCTCGCTGCGCGCCGGCGTCGAGCGGGCGGCGCTGGGCGAGCGGCAGATCACCGTGGATTGCGACGTGCTGCAGGCCGACGGCGGCACGCGCTGCGCCTCGATCACCGGCGGCTGGGTGGCGCTGCGGCTGGCGGTGAACAAGCTGATGCAGGCGGGCGACGTGACCTCCGACCCGCTGGGCGATCCTGTCTCGGCCGTCAGCTGCGGCATCTATGCCGGCCAGCCGGTGCTCGACCTCGACTACCCGGAAGACAGCGTCGCCGGTGTCGACGGCAACTTCGTGATGACCGGCGGCCGGATGATCGAGGTGCAGATGTCGGCGGAAGGCGCGACCTTCTCGCGCGACGAGCTGGAGCAGCTGCTCGGGCTGGCCGAGAGAGGCGTCGGCGAGCTCGCGGCGCTGCAGCTGGCGGCCGTCGGCTGATGCGGCGCTTCACCGGCACCGAACTGATCGTCGCGACGCACAACCGCGGCAAGCTCGAGGAGATCGCCGATCTGCTCTCGCCCTACGGGGTGAGCCTGACGTCGAACGCCGACCACGAACTGCCGGAGCCGGAGGAGACCGAGGAGACCTTCGTCGGCAACGCCCGCATCAAGGCCCGCGCCGCCGTCGCGGCGACGGGCCTGCCGGCGCTGGCGGACGACAGCGGGATCAGCGTCGAGGCGCTGGACGGGGCGCCCGGGGTGCACACGGCGGACTGGGCCGAGACGCCCGACGGCCGTGACTTCGAGATGGCGATGACACGGGTCTGGCGCGAGCTCGAGGCGCTCGACGCGCCGGAGCCGCGCCGGGCCGCGTTCCGCTGTACGCTGGTGCTGGCCTGGCCGGACGGGCACGACGAGATGTTCGAGGGCGTCCTGCCGGGACGGATCGTGTGGCCGATGCGCGGCACGCAGGGGCACGGGTTCGATCCGATCTTCCAGCCCGAGGGCCACGACGTCACGCTCGGCGAGATGGACCGCTGGGAGAAGAACCGGATCTCGCACCGGGGCCGCGCGTTCGAGCAGCTGATCGCGGGCTGCTTTGCCTGAGGATTGGGAGCACGGGGGTTTCGGCCTCTACGTGCACTGGCCGTTCTGCCAGGCCAAGTGCCCGTACTGCGACTTCAACTCCCACGTCGTCTCTGGCATCGACCAGACCCGCTGGGCCCGGGCGCTCGCGAGCGAGATCGCGCGCTACCGCGAGGAGACGGGGCCACGGCTGCTGCGCAGCGTGTTCTTCGGAGGCGGGACACCGAGCCTGATGCTGCCCGAGACGGTCGACACCGTCCTGCAGGCGGTGCGGCGGGCATGGCCGATGGTGAACGACCCCGAAGTGACGCTGGAAGCGAACCCGACCTCCGTCGAGGCCGGCCGCTTCCGAGGCTACCGCGACGCGGGGGTGAACCGGGTGTCGCTCGGGGTCCAGGCCCTGAACGATGCGGACCTGCGGCGGCTCGGGCGGCTGCATGACATGCGCGAGGCGCGCGCCGCGTTTGAACTGGCGCGGGACGTGTTTCCGCGGGTGAGCTTCGATCTGATCTACGCGCGGCAGGACCAGGAGTTGGCCGCATGGCGGGCGGAGCTGGAGCAGGCGCTGACGATGGCCGTGGATCATCTGTCGCTGTACCAGCTGACGATCGAGGAAGGGACGGCGTTCGGCGACCGCTACCGCGCCGGGAAGCTGGCCGGACTGCCGAACGAGGACCGGGCGGTGGATTTGTGGGAGGTGACGCAGGAGGTCTGCGCGGCTGCGGGAATGGAGAACTACGAGGTTTCCAACCATGCGCGGCCGGAGGCGGAGAGCCGGCACAACCTCGTGTATTGGCGATACGGTGACTATGTCGGCGTCGGACCGGGAGCCCATGGCCGCATCACCGTCGACGGCCGGCGCATCGCGACGGAGGCGCTGCGTGCCCCGGGCGCCTGGCTCGCGCAGGTGGAGGCGACGGGGCACGGCGACGTTGCACGAGAGGCACTGGACGCCGAGGCGCAGCTGGCGGAAGTGCTGCTGATGGGGATGCGGCTGCGCGAGGGTGTGGACCTCGCGCGCGTCGAGGCGTTGGGATTCGACGTCGCTGCAGCGCGCGGGCTGGTCGATGGCGGCTTCGTCGAGCTGACCGGCGGACGGCTGCGGCTTACACCGGCCGGGTGGCCGGTGTTGAACGGTGTGTTGCGGGAGCTCCTGAACTAGCCTCCGGAAAGCGCCCGCAGCAGGTCGTCGAGCTGACCGAAGTTGTTGTAGCGGATGGTCAGGGTACCGCCCTCCGTTCCCGGCCTGTGGTCGATCGAGACGGCCATCCGGAGAGCCGCGCTGAGCTCCGCCTCGATCTGCCGGGTATCGGCATCCTTCTCGCTCCGGCGGGTCGGCGGTTTTGGCTCTGATCCACCTTCGCGCGACTTCTTCACCAGCTTCTCCGCCTCGCGCACGGACAGGCCTTCGCGAACGATCTTCTGCGCCATGGCCTCGGCATCTTCGTGGCCGACCAGCGTGCGCGCGTGGCCGGAGCTGAGGGCACCCTCGATCATCAACGTCTGGATCGGCGGTGGCAGCGTCAGGAGGCGGAGCTGGTTGGCGATGTGGCTGCGGCTCTTGCCGAGAGCCGTCGCGAGCTGCTCCTGGGTGTGGCCGAAGCGGTCCATGAGCTGGCGGTAACCGGCGGCTTCGTCGACCGGATTGAGATCGGCGCGCTGGATGTTCTCGATGATGGCGACCTCAAGCACCTCGGTGTCGTCGAAATCACGGACGAGCGCGGGCACCTCGTGCAGCTTCGCCTGCTGCGCGGCCCGCCACCGGCGCTCGCCGGCGACGATCTCGTAATGGCCTTCGCGCCCCGGCGCGGGGCGGACAATGAGGGGCTGGATGATTCCCTTCTCGGCGATGGAGGAGGCAAGCTCGGCCAGTGCGTCGGCATTGAAGCTGCGGCGCGGCTGGTTGGGGTTCGGGTGCACGCGCTCGATCGGCAGCCGTGCGTCGGGGCGGCGCGGGGCGTCTTGCGCCGGGCCCTCCGGCGAGACGTCGGCCATCAGAGCGGAGAGGCCACGGCCGAGGCCACGGGTTTTCGGGCGGTCGATGGGCATCTGCCTGTCCTTCCTCGGTCAGTCATTACGGGCAATAAGCTCGGCGGCGAGGGCCTGGTAGGCCTGCGCGCCGCGGCTGGACGGGTCGTAGTCAAGCACGGGCATGGCGAAGGACGGGGCCTCCGACAGGCGAACATTGCGTGGGATCACGGTCTGGAACACGAGATCGCCGAGATTCTCCCGCGCGTCCTCCTCGACCTGCTGGGAGAGGTTGTTGCGCTTGTCGTACATCGTCAGGGCCACCCCCTCGATGCGCAGGCGCGGATTGGCGGTCTCGCGGACTTCGCGGACCGTCAGCATGAGCTGCGAAAGGCCTTCGAGCGCGAAGAACTCGCTCTGGAGGGGGACCAGCACCGAATCGGCCGCGACAAGAGCGTTGACGGTGAGCAGGTTCAGGGACGGCGGGCAGTCGATCAGCACGTAGTCGAGCGCGAAGCGGTCGACGGCGGGCTGGCGGAGCGCGTCGTGCAGGAGGAAGCTGCGCTTCTCGGTGGAGATCAGCTCGATGTCGGCAGAGCTGAGATCTGTGGTAGCCGGGATGATCAGGAGATCACCGACCTCGGTGCTGCGGATCGTGTCAGCCAGTTCGGCTTCACCGAGGAGCACGTCGTAGATCGAGGTCTCGCGCGCATCCGCCTCCACGCCGAGGCCGGTCGAGGCGTTGCCTTGCGGATCGATGTCGACGATCAGCACCGTGTGACCGGCGTGGGACAGCGCGGCGCCGAGGTTGATCGCCGTGGTCGTCTTGCCGACGCCGCCCTTCTGGTTGGCGATCGCGATGATCCGGGGGCCGCGCGGGCGGGTCGGGTCAGACACGCTTGATCCTCTTCAGCTTGAGAATGACTGCTTCGGGATTGGTGATACTGGGGATCTGCTCGAGGTCAAAGGACCAGTCGGCCTCCGCAGTGGCAATTTCTTTCGCCGCGGTCTCGCCCTTCGGGAACAGCGCGAAGCCATCGGGGGAGAGGTGACGGGCGGCGTAATCGAGGAGCTTCGTCAGCGGGGCGAGTGCGCGGGCGCTGAGGCCGTGCGCGTTCATGGGGGGGAGATCCTCGATCCGGGACGTCGCGACGTTCACCGCGAGATCCAGCTGGCGGGAGGCCGTTCGCAGGAAGGTCGCCTTGCGCTGGTCGCTCTCGACGAGGGTGACCTCGATCGGGCTCGAGCGCGTACCCTTGGCCAAGATGGCCAGGATGATCCCAGGGAAGCCGCCGCCGCTTCCCAAATCCGCCCATGACTCGACCTCCGGTGGAATGTGCCGGTAGAGCTGGATCGAGTCCGCGATGTGCCGGTCGTGGAGGTCGGCCAGGGAACCTTTGGAGACGAGGTTGATGCGCGGGTTCCACTTCGCCACGAGCTGCGCGAACTCGGTCAACCGGTCCGCTGTTTCACGTGAAACATCTACACCCGCGACCTGCGGCATCAGGCCGTCTTCGCCAGGTGATCACGCTTGATCTTCGCGAGAAGGATCAGGAGAGCCGCCGGAGTCATCCCTTCGATCCGCGAGGCGTGAGCGATCGTGGCGGGACGGCTATGGTTGAGCTTCTCAGCCAACTCATTCGAAAGCCCCTGTATCTCGCGGTAGTCCAGCTTCTCCGGAAGCACCTGCGCATCGTCCCGCCGAAGCGCTGCAATATCCTGCGCCTGCCGCTCGATATAGTTGGCGTAGAGCGCATCGTTCTTGAGCTGGCGCTGGATATCCGGAGCGACCGTTGCGAGCTCTGGATCGAGCGCGATCAGGTCCTCGAAGCTGATATCGGTGAGCGCGAGCGCTTCGGTGCCGGATCGGGCCGCGCCATCAGAATTGAGATTGGCCCCGCGGCCCGCAAGATCGCGCGCCTTGAAGGTCCGCCGCTCGAGCTCCCGGCGACCAGTCGCCAGCGCATCCCGCTTCCGGCTGTAGCTGCTCCAACGCTCCTCACCAACACAGCCCGCCTGCCGACCCTGCTCCGTCAGCCGCTGATCGGCGTTATCCGCGCGCAGCGACAAACGGAACTCGGCACGCGAGGTGAACATGCGGTAGGGTTCGCTGACACCGCGGGTGATCAGGTCGTCGACCATGACGCCGATGTAGGACGTCGTCCTGCTGAAGGTCAGCGGCTCCCGCCCGAGGGCGGCCGCACCGGCGCTCAGGCCCGCGACGAGCCCCTGAGCGGCGGCTTCCTCGTAGCCCGTCGTGCCATTGATCTGCCCCGCGAGATAAAGCCCCGCGACATCCTTCACCTCCAGCGTCGGCCGGAGCGCGCGCGGATCGACATAGTCGTATTCAATCGCGTAGCCGGGCTGCAGGATCTTCACGTCTTCAAGCCCGGTGATGGACCGGACGTAAGCGTCTTGCACATCCTCGGGAAGCGAGGTCGATATGCCGTTCGGATAGACCGTCGGATCATCGAGGCCTTCCGGCTCCAGGAAGACCTGGTGCGACGGCTTCTCGGAAAACCGGACCACCTTGTCCTCGATCGACGGACAATAGCGTGGCCCCGTCCCGCCGATGTGGCCGCCATACATCGCGGAGCGGGAGAGGTTGTCGCGAATGATGTCGTGCGTGCGCTCGTTCGTGTGCGTGATGCCGCAGGAAATCTGCCGCGCCGTCGGCTGCGATGAGAGGAACGAGAACATCGTCGGCTCATCGTCGCCCGGCTGCATCTCCAGCACGTCCCAGCGGATCGTACGGCCATCGAGCCGCGGCGGTGTGCCGGTCTTCAGACGGCCGAGCGGCAGACCGAACTCGTCGATCCGCTCCGCCATCCTCACGGAGGGGCTCTCGCCGATTCGACCTCCGGGGCGCGCGACGTCGCCGATGTGGATGACGCCTCGCAAGAAGGTTCCGGTCGTCAGGATGACCGCCTTGCTTGCGACCTCACCACCGTCGGCCAGTCGGACCCCGTCGACCTTCCCTGCCTTCACAAGCAGATCCACGGCCTCGCCTTCGAAAATCCTGAGGTTCGGCTGAGCGGCGAGGGCATCCTGCATCGCGTGCCGGTACAGCTTGCGGTCCGCCTGCGCGCGCGGCCCCTGCACAGCGGGGCCTTTGCGTCGGTTCAACAGGCGGAACTGGATGCCCGCCGCGTCTGCGACCCGCCCCATGACCCCGTCGAGGGCGTCGATCTCACGGACGAGATGTCCCTTGCCGAGCCCGCCGATGGCCGGATTGCAGGACATGACGCCAATGCCGGCAGCCGACAGCGTGACAAGCGCCACGGAGCAGCCGAGCCGGGCGGCCGCGTGCGCGGCCTCACTGCCGGCGTGACCGCCGCCGATCACGACGACGTCGTACGAAGAATGTTTCACGTGAAACGCTCCTCACTTTCCGATGCAAAAGCTGGAGAAGATTTCGCCGAGGACTTGCTCCACGTCCACTCGGCCCACCAGCGAGTCAATCGCCCGGATAGCACCCCGGAGCTCTTCCGCCAAGAGGTCCGGCATTTCTTCCAGCAACGTGATCTGCCGAACCACCGACGCCAGCCCCTCGGCGGCCCGCTCCATCGCCAACCTGTGCCGCTCTCGCACCGCTACGGCGCCGTCCGGCACCCGGGCCGACAGCCGCTGGCCGAGTTCCGCCACCAGCTTATCCACACCCGCGCCGGTGAGGCCGGAGACCCCCTCCCCTCGCAGGTCGGCCTTTGCCTGCACAACGATATCGTCCGCACGAACATTCGCCGGGCTCTGCCCCCCATCGACCAGATGAACCCGCAAATCCGCCTGCTCCGCCCGTGCCAGTGCGCGCTCGACGCCGATGCGCTCGACTTGGTCCGTCGCCTCCCGAAGCCCCGCCGTATCGAGAACGGTTACCGGCAGGCCCGCCAACTCCATCCGGACCTCGATGACATCCCGCGTCGTCCCCGCCACCTCGGAGGTAATCGCCGCCTCCCGCCCCGCCAGCGCGTTCAACAAGGTCGACTTACCGACATTGGGCGCTCCCAGGATGGCCACCTCGAAGCCAGCTCGCACACGCTCCGCAATTCCGACGCCACGCGCCTCCGAAGCCAAGTCAGTCCGCACCCCCTCCACTAGTTCGGCAACCTCGGCGCTCACATCCTCCGGCACATCCTCGTCGGCGAAATCGATGGTCGCTTCCACCAGTGCTACCGCCCGGATCAGCTGCGCCCGCCAAAGCTCCGCCTTCCGCCCGAGCGCCCCGTCGAGCGCCCGCACGGCCTGCTTGCGCTGGACCTCCGTTTCCGCGTCGATCAAGTCCGCAAGCCCCTCGACCTGCGCCAGGTCGAGCCGTCCATTCACGAAGGCACGGTTGGTGAACTCTCCCGCCGCCGCCATCCGCAGCCGCCGATCCTGCCCCAGCCGCTGCAGCACGGCTGAGATGACGGCGAGGCTGCCGTGCAGATGCAGCTCCACGACCTCCTCACCCGTAAAGCTCCGCCCTTCCGGGAAGACCAGCACCAGCGCCTCGTCGAGCTCGTCCGCACCGTCGCGCAACTTGCGCAGCGTCCGCCCATCCTCCGGCAGCGGCCCCGCGAGCCGCTCGACCGCCGCCCGCGCCTGCGGCCCGGACAGGCGCACGACAGCGACGCCGGCGCGGCCGCGCGCGCTCGCCAGTGCGAAGATGGTGTCCATACCAGAACCCGCGGCCGCAGCCGCGCCCCGTCAGGTGTTCATCGACTCGAAGAACTCGGCGTTCGACTTGGTCTGCTTGAGCTTCGAGATCAGGAACTCGATGGCGTCGGTGGTGCCCATCGGGTTCAGGATCCGCCGCAGCACGTAGGTCTTCTGCAGGTCGACCTTGTCCGTCAGAAGCTCTTCCTTCCGCGTGCCGGACTTCAGGATGTCCATCGCCGGGAAGACCCGCTTGTCGGCGACCTTCCGGTCGAGCACGATCTCGGAGTTACCGGTGCCCTTGAATTCCTCGAAGATCACTTCGTCCATCCGCGAGCCGGTATCGATCAGCGCGGTCGCGATGATCGTCAGCGACCCGCCCTCCTCGATGTTGCGCGCGGCACCGAAGAAGCGCTTCGGCCGCTGCAGCGCGTTCGCGTCCACACCACCCGTCAGCACCTTGCCCGACGATGGCACCGTCGTGTTGAAGGCCCGGCCGAGGCGCGTGATCGAGTCGAGCAGGATCACCACGTCCCGCTTGTGCTCCACGAGCCGCTTCGCCTTCTCGATAACCATCTCGGACACCGCCACGTGCCGCGACGCCGGCTCGTCGAAGGTCGAGGACACGACCTCCCCCTTCACCGACCGCTGCATGTCCGTCACTTCCTCCGGCCGCTCGTCGATGAGCAGCACGATCAGGTAGCACTCCGGGTGGTTCTTCTCGATCGAGTGCGCGATGTTCTGCAGCAGCACGGTCTTGCCCGTCCGCGGCGGCGCGACGATGAGCGAGCGCTGGCCCTTGCCGATGGGAGACACGAGGTCGATGATCCGCGCCGAGCGGTCCTTCGTCACCTCGGTCTCGATCTCCATCTTCAGCCGCTCGTCCGGGTAGAGCGGTGTCAGGTTGTCGAACGCCACCTTGTGGCGCGCCTTCTCCGGCTCTTCGAAGTTGATCGCTTCCACCGACACGAGCGCGAAGTACCGCTCGTTGTCGTTCGGCTCCTGGATCACTCCCTCGACCGTGTCGCCGGTGCGCAGCGAGTACTGCCGGATCATGTCGGGGCTGACATAGATGTCGTCCGGCCCCGGCAGGTAGTTCGCCTCGGGTGAGCGCAGGAAGCCGAAGCCGTCCTGCAGCACCTCGAGCACGCCGTCGCCGCCGATCACCCAGTCGTCCTCGGCCCGCTCCTTGAGGATGGCGAACATCATGTCGCCCTTGCGCATCGTCGAGGCGTTCTCGATCTCCAGCTCCTCGGCGAGCGAGAGAAGATCCTTCGGGCTCTGCGCCTTCAGGTCGGCGAGGTTCAGTCGGTCTTGGGACATGTCAATTCGCAGAAGCACCCCGTCATGAACGGGCCGCACTCTCTTTCTCAATGGGAAGTTCCTGGCCCGGACGGGCCTTGGCTCCCAGTTAGGCAGTTTCGCCCCACCTGTCAATTCCGGCGCCGGAGGCCGGGATCCAGCCGCGCGACCGGAGGGTCCTTTTCCCAATCAAGAATAAGAAGAAAGGAAGTAGTTGTAGGTAGGAGATCTGGACAAGTGTCCACTCCGAGATTCTCCTCAGGCCTGTCCACAGCGGCCAGAGCCATCCATCCGCAGCAGGGTGATCTGTAAAATTGCAGCAAAACAGTATCTTACACGAGAAAGAGCCGTCGCAATTTCCTCTCCCGCTCCCTTGACTCCACCCCCGGTCGCAATCTCTCCACACCCCCGACTTGTCCCTCCTCCACGGGGAGAACCTCTTGGACCGTCTCCCCGGCCGGCGCGACACTTGTGCAGATCCGCTCCGGAGGGCAGAAGGCGCACAGCCCGGCCACAGCTCTCCCGCAAGTCATCCACAGGGTCATCACCATGTCCGACCGGCTCATTCTCGCCTCCGGGTCCGAAATCCGCGCCACCCTGCTGCGCAATGCGGGCCTCGAGATCGATGTTCAGCCCGCCCGGGTCGACGAGGCGAGCCTGCGCGATTCGCTTCTCGCCGAAGGCACCCGCCCCCGTGACATCGCCGACGCGCTGGCCGAGCTGAAGGCCGCGAAAGTCTCCGCCCGCGAGCCCGGCCGCCTCGTGATCGGCGCCGACCAGGTGCTCGATCATCGCGGCACCCTGTTCTCCAAGCCGGAAAGCCCGGGCGAAGCCGAGGACCAGCTCCGGACTCTTTCCAACGACCGCCACCAGCTCCATTCCGCCGCCGTCATCTGCGAGGACGGCCGCCCGGTCTGGCGCCATGTCGGGACGGTGCGGCTGATGATGCGCCCCCTGAGCGACGCCTATATAGAGGACTACGTCGCGCGGAACTGGACGAGCGTCCGTCATGCCGTCGGCGCCTACAAGCTCGAGGAGGAAGGCGCGCGGCTCTTCACCCGCATCGACGGCGACAACTTCAACGTCCTCGGCCTGCCCCTGCTCGAGCTCTTGTCTTACCTCATCCTTCGCGGGACATTGCCGTCATGACTGAGGCCAAGATCCCCCTTGCCGGCGTGCTGGGTCACCCGATCGCGCACTCCAAGAGCCCCCGCCTGCACAAGTACTGGCTCCGTCGCCATGGTCTGCCGGGCGATTACGTCCCGATGGACGTTCACGAGCAGAACCTCGAGACGGTGCTGCGCGCGCTGCCGAAGGCCGGCTTCGTCGGCGTCAACGTCACCATCCCCCACAAGGTCGCCGCGCTCGAGCTGGCCGACCAAGTGTCCGACCGCGCCACGCTCATCGGCGCGGCCAACACGCTCAGCTTCGGGGCCGACGGGCGCATCCACGCCGACAACACCGATGGCTACGGGTTCCTCGAGAACATCCGCCACGCCGCCCCCTCCTGGTCGCCCGCCGCCGGCCCTGCCGCCGTGCTTGGCGCGGGCGGCGCGGCGCGGGCGGTCATCGCGTCGCTGCTCGACGCGCAGGTGCCGCGCATCCTGCTGACCAACCGCACCCGCCCCAAGGCCGAGGCGCTGCGGGCCGAATTCGGCGCGCGGGTGCAGGTGGTCGACTGGGTGCAGGCGGGCAACATGCTCGAAGAGGCGACGACGGTGGTCAACACCACGTCCCTCGGCATGGTCGGCGCCGGCGAGTTCCGCATCCCGCTCGACGGCCTGCAGCCGGGCGCCGTCGTCTCCGATCTCGTCTACACCCCCCTGCGCACGCGCCTACTCGAAACCGCCGAGGCGGCGGGCTGCATCGCCGTCGACGGGCTCGGGATGCTGCTTCACCAGGCCGTGCCCGCCTTCGAGCGGTTCTTCGGTGTGCGCCCCGAGGTCGACGACGAGCTGCGCCGCGTGATCCAGCCATGAGCAAGCGCAAGGGCTGGGCGCTCGGGCTCACCGGGTCCATCGGCATGGGCAAGTCCACCACCGCCGCGATGTTCCGCGACGAGGGCCTGCCGGTCTGGGACGCCGACACCGCCGTGCACCGCCTCTACGCCCGAGGCGGCGCGGCGGTTGGCCCCATCGCCACCGCATTCCCCGCCGCCATACGAGACGATGCCGTCTCCCGCGAGGCGCTCAAGGAGCTGATCGCGCAGGATGCGACGGTCCTCGCGGAGATCGAAGCGCTCGTGCACCCCCTCGTCCTCGCGGACCGCAACCGCTTTCTGGCCGAAACAGAGACGCAAATCAGCGTCTGCGACATCCCCCTGCTCTACGAGACGGGCGCGGACGCGACGATGGACAGCGTTGCCGTCGTCACCGTGCCGCTCGAGGTCCAGAAGCAGCGCGTCCTCGCGCGCCCCGACATGACCGAGGCTCACTTTCAGGCCATCCTCGCACGCCAGATGCCCGACGCGGAGAAGCGCCGCCGTGCCGACCACATCATCGAGACCTTGACGCTGGAAGGCGCGAAGGCACAAGTGGTAGCGTTGATCGCCGAATTGAGAGAGAGGATCGCCCGTGCGTGAGATCGTGCTCGACACCGAGACCACCGGCTTCGATCCCGAGGACGGCGACCGCATTGTCGAGATCGGCGCGGTCGAACTCGACAACCACATGCCGACGGGGCGCACCTACCACCAGTACATCAACCCTCAGCGGGCGATGCCGCGCGAGGCGTTCGAGGTGCACGGGCTCGGCGACGAGTTCCTCGCCGACAAGCCGGTCTTCGCCAGGATCGGCCGCGCCTTCCTCGACTTCGTCGGCGACGCCCGGCTGGTGATCCACAATGCCAGCTTCGACATGAAATTCCTCAACGCCGAGCTCGGCTGGGCCAACCTGCCCCGCCTGCCGGACAGTCAGGCGCTCGATACCGTCGCCATGGCGCGCAGCAAGTTCCCGGGCTCCCCGGTCTCGCTCGACGCGCTTTGCCGCCGGTTCGGGATCGACAATTCCGCGCGGACCTACCACGGCGCGCTGCTCGACAGCGAGATCCTGGCCGAGGTCTATCTGGAGCTGATCGGGGGCCGGCAGCCGGACTTCGCGCTGTCGGTGTCGCAGGTGGGTGGCGGCGAGGCCGGGCAGGACGACTGGCGTCCGCGTCCGCGCCCCGAGCCGCTGCCGCCGCGGATCACGGCCGCCGAGGCGGCCGCGCATCAGGCGTTCATCGAGAAACTCGGCGAAGCCAGCCTCTGGGCCCGCCTCGCCGGCTAGGGCTCAGTTCTGCGGCGCGGCCTGCTGCTGCGCCTGCACCCGGCGGGCGACTTCCTGCCGGTAGAGCTTCATGAAGTCGATCATCTCGAGGTTCAGCGGCGGGAAGCCGCCGTCGCGGGTCACATCGCTGACGATGCGGCGCACGAACGGGAAGGTCACGCGCGGGCACTCGATCAGCAGGTAGGGGTGAAGCTGCTGCTCCGGCACGCCCTCGACCTGGAAGATCCCGGCATATTCCAGCTCGAGCAGGAACAGCGGGTCGCCCTTCTCCTTGGTCTTCGAGGTAACCTTGAGCTTGGTGATGACCTCGTACTGGTTCTCCGCCTGACGCTTCTTGGCGTCGAGGTTCACCTGCACCTGGATCTCGGGCTGCACTTCGCCGGTGACGCCCTTCTGGACCATGATGTTCTCAAACGACAGGTCGCGCACGAACTGGCCGAGCACGCGCTGGCTGATCTGCGGCTGTTGCTGCTGCTGCGCCGCGTTGGCCTGCTCGCCGTTCGCCTGGTCGTTGGTCTGGTCGGTGGGGGCCTGGTCGGCGGCGCCGTTGGTCGTCTCGTCGGACATTCTGCTCTCCGGGAAAATTGGCTCGCGCGTTGGTAGCAGGCCCCGCCGCCCGTCTCAACGGCTCAGTGACGCGTCCAGCCCGACGGACCCTCGGACGGCTTGCGCGGCGGCGTGACCTCTTCGTAGTCGGCGTCGATCACACGGTCGCTCGGCCGGCGCGGCCCGCCCGGGCCCTGCGCGAACGGATCCGCGCCGCGCTGGCCGTAGGTGAAGGAGGCGTGCGCCGACATCCGCGCCCGCACCTGCGCCATCACCCGCCGCCGGAAGCCGGGGACCAGCAGCAGGAAGCCGATGGCGTCGGTGAAGAAGCCGGGCGTCAGCAGCAGCGCGCCGGAAAACAGGATCATCGCGCCGTGCGCCAGCGGCTCCGTCGGGTCGTTGAGCTCGTTGAGCGAGCGCTTCAACCGCCCCAGCTCCGCGGCCCCCTGGCTGCGCACCAGCCACGTGCCGAGGATCGCCGTCACCACGACGATGACGAGCGTCGGCCCGAGGCCGATCCACCCGCCGACCTGGATGAACAGCGCGATCTCGATCAGCGGAACGGCGATGAAGGCGATCAACAGCCACATGGGCGACCTCATTTCTTCGTCAGCGCAGCCGGGAGCGGCCTGCTCGTGTGGACAGGCCCCGGTGCAATCCCTAGATAAGGACTGCGATCCGATCCTGCCACCGAAGTCCGCCCCGAAGCGAGGCCTTTATATGAACTCTCCGATCATCCAGCTCCTCGTCCTCGCGGGGATCGCCGTGTTCCTCATCCTGCGCCTGCGCAGCGTGCTCGGGACCCGGGAAGGCTTCGAGAAGCCGCCGGTCACGGAGAGCGACCGCAGCGCCCTGCGGCGGCGGCCGGACCTCGAGGTGATCGAGGGCGGGCCCGACCGCGACATCGTCGACCATGTCGACGCCGGCAGCGATGCCGCCGACGCGCTCGCGCGGATGAAGCGCGCCGAGCCCGCGTTCGGCGTCGGCGACTTCCTCGGCGGCGCGCGCGGGGCCTACGAGATGATCCTCATGGCCTTCGAGAACGGCGACCTCTCCGAGGTGAAGGACTTCCTCGGCCCCGAGGTCTACGAGGCCTTCTCGCAGGTGATTGAGGAGCGCCGCGAGCGCGGGCTTCACGTGGAGGCGACGTTCGTCGGCCTCTCGGAGATCACCCTGAAGGACGCCGAGTTCGACGAGACCACCCGCGAGGCCGAGCTCACCGTGCGCTTCACCGGCGAGATCACCTCCGTCGTTCGCGACGCCGGCGGCGACATCGTCGAGGGCAGCCCGACCGAGATCAAGCGCCAGCGTGACGTCTGGACCTTTGCGCGCACCATGGGAGCGAACGATCCCAACTGGATCCTCGTCGCGACCGGGGAATGAGGCGAACCCTCGGGGCCGTCGCCGCGCTCGCGCTCGCCGGCTCCGCGCAGGCGGGGCCGAGCTACACGATCCTCGAGTATGAAGATCTCGCAGGCTGGGCGGAGGACGATCATGCCGCCGCGCTCGACGTCTTCCGCAACACCTGCATGGATTTCCGCGTCCTCGACTGGGACACCCTCTGCGCCCTCGCCAGCGACACTCCCGACGCCCGCGCCTTCTTCGAGCTGTTTTTCACGCCGGTCCTGATCGAGGACGACGAGGAGATGCTCTTCACCGGCTACTTCGAGCCCGAACTGCGCGGCTCGCGCTACCGCAGCGCCCGGTTCCGCTACCCGCTCTACGAGATGCCCCCCGAGGTGGGCGAGGATCCGTGGCTGTCGCGGCGCGAGATCGAGGAGACGGGGGTGCTCGCCGACCGCGGTCTCGAGATCGTCTGGGTCGACGATCCTGTCGAGCTGTTCTTCCTGCAGCTGCAGGGCTCGGGCCGCATCCGCCTCACCAACGGCGACGTCGTCCGCGTCGGCTATGGCGGCGCCAACAAGCGGCCCTACACCTCCATCGGCATGGAGCTCGTCGCGCGCGGCGTCTTCGAGCAGCACGAGGTCTCGGCGCAGGTCATCCGCGACTACGTGCGCGAGAACCCGGCCATGGGGCGCGAGCTGCTCTGGGCCAACGAGAGCTACGTGTTCTTCCGCGAGGTCAGCCACGTGCCCGGCCATCTCGGGCCGCTCGGCGCGATGAATCGCTCGATCACGCCGCTGCGCACCATCGCCGTCGATCCGTCGATCTACCCGCTCGGCGCGCCCGTCTGGATCGAGAAGCAGGGCGAGGAGCCGATGAACCGGCTCATGGTCGCGCAGGATACCGGCTCGGCGATCAAGGGCGCGCAGCGGGCCGATGTCTTCTTCGGGGCCGGCAGCGAGGCGGGGCGACGCGCGGGGCAGGTGCGTGACGGCGGGCGGATGGTCGTGCTGCTGCCGATCCAGCGCGCCTACGCGATGCTGCCCGAGACGGTCGAGTGAGCCGGCGGCGCCGGATCTCGCCCGAGGAGGAGGCCTTGTGGGAGCGGGTCAAGAAGACCGCCGACCCGCTGCGCAAGGCCGCCCCGCGCCCCGCGCCGCCCCCGAAACCGGCTCTGACGCGGCCCGAAGCGCCTTCGGCCCCCGACCCGCTGCCGCGCTTCGAGGTGGGGGCGAAGGTCGATCACAGCCGCGACCACGACCTCGTCGCCGGCCTGTCCCAGCGCCTCGCGGCGACGCCGCCCGCGATGGACCGCAAGACCCACACCCGGCTCAAGCGCGGCAAGATGCGCCCCGAGGGCCGGCTCGACCTGCACGGGATGACGCTGTCGGAAGCGCACCCGGAGCTGCTCGACTTCATCCTGCGCGCCCACGCGGCGGGCAAGCGGCTGGTGCTGGTCATCACCGGCAAGGGCAAGCCGCGTGACCGCGGCGGCCCGATCCCCACCCGCACCGGCGTCTTGCGCCACCAGGTGCCGCAATGGCTGCGGATGCAGCCGCTCGCGCCGCTGGTGCTCGACATCGCCGAGGCCCATGTCAGCCACGGCGGCCACGGCGCGTTCTACGTCTACCTACGCCGCCGCCGGTAGCGCGCTGCGCGCCCGGCCGAGCCCGATCCAGGCGAGCGCGGCGGCGAACAGGAAGTAGCCGACGATGAACAGCATCTGCCGGTCGAAGTCGTAGCCGGCGTCGATCAGCACGCCCGACACCCCCGGACCGACGGCCGAGCCGAACACCATGATCGCCGACGCCACCGCCTTGATCGAGCCGAGGTGGCGGGTGCCGAAGTATTCCGCCCAGAAGGCCGGCGGCACCGTCGCCTGCATCCCCTGCCCCGTCGCGAAGATCATCAGCCCCAGCGCCGCGCTCCAGAGCGAGCCGGAGAGGCCGAGCACGAGGAAGGCCAGCGCGAAGGGCAGCATGAACAGCCGCGCCATGCGCGTCGTGCCGAAGCGGTCGACGGCGAGGCCGGAGGCGAAGTTGGCCGCGATCAGCGTCACGGTGAAGAGCGGCATCAGCGACACCCAAGCCGCCAGAGACCAGCCCTTCACCTCTGCCAGGTGGACCTGCTGGAAGAACAGCGCCGTGCCCCATGTCGGCGGCCCCATTAGCGCCGGGACCATCAGCCAGAACAGCGGGTGCCGAAGCACCTCGCTGCGCCGCCAGTGCCGCCCGTCCATGCCCGAGGCCTCGCTTTCCTTGGCGATCGCCTGCGGGGTCCGTTCCAGCCGCAGCAGCCGGTGCACCACCGGGAGCGCCAGCAGCACCAGGCCGGCCGCGACGAGCCAGAGCGTCCGCCAGTCCCAGACCGCGAGCAGCGCGACGAAGATGATCGGCAGGATCGCCTGCCCGAGCGCGAAGCCCATCGACGAGATCGACAGCGCCGTTCCGCGCCGCCGCACGAACCAGCGTGCCATGGCCACGGCCGCGAGGTGGCTCATCATCCCCTGCCCCATCAGCCGCAGCAGGTAGATCACGAAGATCAGCAGCACCGCCCCCGGCACCGTCGCCATCGACAGGCAGGCGAGCGCGAGGATCGGGAAGATCACGAGGCCGAGCTGGCGGACCCGGAACAGGTCTGTGAGCATCCCGGCCCAGATCATCGTCACCGCCGACAGCGTCGTGCCGAGCGTGTAGATCAGCCCCCAGCGGCCGTGGCTCAGGCCGAACTCGGCCCGGATCTCCCCCGCGAAGATCGAGATGAAGAAGGTCTGTCCGTAGGACGAGGTGAACGCAACGAGCATGCCCGCAAGCAGGAATGCCGCGTTCTCACGAACGAATTTGAACAATGGCATGGGGGCTTCCTCTGCCTGTTCGGCGGGAAAGGGAAGCCCCCGGACGCTTATAAGACGTATCGGCTCAGGTCGGTGGAGCGCGTCAGCTCGCCCAGGTGTTCCTCGACGAAGGCCGCATCGACCGTCACCGTCTCGCCGCCCCGGTCGGGCGCGGTGAAGGACAGCTCCTCGAAGACCCGCTCCATGACGGTGTAGAGCCTGCGCGCGCCGATGTTCTCGACGCTCTCGTTGACGTCCGCCGCGATCTTGGCCAGCGCCGCGATCCCCTCGTCGGTGAAGCTCACCGCCACCGTCTCCGTCGCCATCAGCGCCTCGTACTGGCGGGTCAGGGCGTTGTCGGTCTCGGTCAGGATGCGCACGAAGTCGCCTTCGGTCAGCGCCCGCAGGTTGACCCGGATCGGCAGGCGGCCCTGCAGCTCGGGCAGCAGGTCGGAGGGCTTGGCGATGTGGAAGGCGCCCGAGGCGATGAACAGGATGTGGTCGGTCTTCACCGGGCCGTGCTTGGTCGACACCGTGGTGCCCTCGATCAGCGGCAGCAGGTCGCGCTGCACGCCCTCGCGGGAGACGTCGGCGCCGCGGGCGTCGGAGTTGCGGCAGACCTTGTCGATCTCGTCGAGGAAGACGATGCCGTTCTGCTCCACCGCCTCGAGCGCGGCCTTCTTGACGATCTCGTCGTCGAGCAGCTTGTCGGCCTCGTCGGCGATCAGCGTCTCGTAGCTCTCGGCGACCGTCATCCGCTTCTTCACCGTGCGCTGCCCGAACGCCTTGCCGAACATGTCGCCGAGGTTCATCCCCGGCATCATGCCGGGCTGGCCCGGGATCTCCATGCCGAAGGGGTTCGACGTGTCGGCCACCTCGAGCTCGATCATCGTGTCGTCGAGGTCGCCGGCCTTCAGCTTCTTGCGGAACATCTCCTTCGTGCCCTCGCGCGCGCCCTCGCCGGCGACGGCGGCGATGACGCGCTCCTCGGCGGCGGCATGGGCGCGCGACTTCACGTCCTCGCGCATGTGCTCTCGGGTGTCGATGATCGCGGTGTCGACGAGATCGCGCACGATCTGCTCCACGTCACGGCCGACATAGCCGACCTCGGTGAACTTGGTCGCCTCGATCTTGATGAACGGCGCCCGTGCCAGCTTGGCGAGGCGGCGGCTGATCTCGGTCTTGCCGACGCCGGTGGGGCCGATCATCAGGATATTCTTCGGATATACCTCGTCGCGCAGGTCCGGGCCGAGCTGCTTGCGCCGCCAGCGGTTGCGCAGCGCAACGGCGACGGCGCGCTTGGCGTCCTTCTGGCCGATGATGAAACGGTCCAGCTCCGAGACGATTTCGCGGGGGGTGAGGTCGGTCATGGGGCTCCTTCGGGCGCATGTTCGCTGCGAGACATACGCATTGCCCGCGAGATTCCAAGCCGGGACGGTGTTAGGCGGAGCGGGACCGCAGCTCGGCCTCGTGCGCGGCGGCCAGTTCGGCGAGCGCCCGGCGCAGGTGCTCGCGCCCGATGGGCTTGCGCAGGAACGGCCCCGCGGGGGCGTCGGGGTGGTGGGAGTGGTCGGCGTAGCCGCTCATGTAGATCACCGGAATGCCCAGCTGCCGTTCCCGCGCCGCCGACGCGACCTCGAAGCCGTTGGGACCGTTCGCCAGCAGGATGTCGGTCAGCAGCACGTCGAACGTCTCGGTGCCGAGCGCCGCGAGCGCCGCCGGGCCGTCGGAGACGACGCGCACCCGATGGCCCATGCCGCTCAGCGCGATGTCGAGCGCCTCCCCGAGCTTCTCCTCGTCCTCCACCACCAGGATCCGCAGATCGACGGGTTCGGCGGCCGGCGGCGCGTCGTCCTGCGTCGCGGGGCGCCGCTGCGCGTGGGCCTCGGGCAGGGAGAAACGCGCCACCGTGCCCTCGCCGGGCCGCGAGCTCAGGATCAGCGCACCTCCCGCCGCGGCGGCGAAGGCGGCGACGCTGCTGAGGCCGAGCCCGGTGCCCCCGGCGTCGCGCTTGGTGGTGAAGAACGGATCGGCCGCCCGCTCGAGGACGTCGTCGCTCATGCCGGGGCCGTCGTCGCGCACCACGATCTCCACCATCCCCTCGCGCGGGCCCGGTGCGGTCGAGATGGTGATGCGGCTGCCCGTTCCCGAGCGGGCGAAGGCGTCGCGGGCGTTGAGCACGAGGTTGAACAGCGCGTTCTCGAGCTGGCCGGGATCGCACTCGACGCAGACCTGCGGATCGATGTCGACGACGTAGTCGATGACCTCGCCGGCGCGGCTCGCGGGCAGCTGGACGAGATTGTCCACGAGCTCGCGCAGCCGCGTCGCCTGGCTGAGGCCCGGCTCCTGCCGGGCGAAGGCGAGGGTGCGCGCGGTCAGGGCGCTGCCCCGGTCGGCGGCCTCGAGGATCGCGTTGAGCCGGGCGCGCACATCCTCCGGGTCCTTCGCCAGCCCGGCGACCTCGGCGGAGAGGCGGATGATGCCGATGATGTTGGAGAAGTCGTGCGCGAGGCTCCCCGCCATCTGACCGAGCGCCTCCATCCGCTGCGCCGACGCGAGGCGCTGGTCGGCCTCCTTCGCGCGGGTGATGTCGGCGACGACCCCGTGCAGCCGCAGCACCTTGCCGTCGCCGTCGAGCGTCGGCGCGCCCTCCGCCGCGATCCAGCGGATCTGCCCGTCGGCGCGCCGGATGCGGCACTGGAAGTCCCACGGCAGCCCCGCCTCGACCCGGGACTTGAAGCTCTCCCGCACGAAGGCGCGGTCTTCCTCGATCACGTGCGACAGGAAGCGGTCGAAGCTCCACTCGTCGAGCAGCTCGGGATAGCCGAAGACCTTGTCGTGCTGCGACGAGCGCCACGCTCGGTCGGGGTCGATCTCGAGTTCCCAGATGCCGATCTCCGCGGCCTCGAGCGCGCGATTCAGCCGCGTCTGGGCCTGCCGGAGCGCGACGACCTCCGCCTCGAGCGCAACAATGCGCTCCGCATCGCTCAATTGCTCGCCCGCAAGGGCAGGGCGGGCCGACGCGTTGACGGAGTCTGACATCTGGGTCCCGGGTGCTGTTCGCCTCAAGGTAGCACCGGCCGGGCGCGGTGGGCAACGGCTGCAGACCTTTGAAGATCAAGCGGTTAGCGTTTCCCCGGACGATTGGAACCGGCGTGTCCTCGAGAGCGTCGGGTCGCGCCAAAGGTGTCTGCCGCGCCTTCGTCGCCATAGACCTGCCACGATATCGCGACACATTTTGAACAGCCGATCCCCCGAGGAGCACGACATGCATAGATCGCTGATTTCCGTGGCCGCAGTCGCGATAGTGACCGGCGGCGCCGCCTGCGCCGAGACCATCGGCGCGTCGATGGCCCAGTTCGACGGCACCATCCCGACCATGCTGCGCGAAAGCATGGTCGCGCAGGCCGGCCAGTTGATGAGCGTCGATCTTGTCGTCGAGAACGCCGCGAACGATTCCGCGACGCAGCTCGACCAGGTCAACGGCTTCCTCGCCGCCGGCGTCGACGCCGTCATCGTCCAGATCGTCGAGCCTGCCGCCGCGGCGGCCATGACCGAAGTCGCGCAGGCCGCCGGCGTGCCGCTCGTCTTCGTCAACCGCGAGCCGGGCAATGTCGGCCAGCTGCCGGACAGCCAGTCCTACGTCGGCTCCGACCCGGGTGGGGCCGGCCTGCTGGAGATCGCGGAGGTCTGCCGCCTGCTCGGCGCGCAGGGCACCGATCCGGCCCCTATCTACGTGATGACGGGCGCGCCCTCCGGCGAGGCCGCGGTGCGCACGCAGGACATCCACGACGTGTTGGGCAACGGCGCGTGCGACGTCATGCTCGGGATCGTCGCCGAGCAGAGCGCCGGCTGGAGCCGCGCCGAGGCCGACGGCCTGATGACCGCGTGGCTCTCGACAGGCGAGCCCTTCGACGCGGTCGTCGCCAACGACGACGAGATGGCGCTGGGCGCGATCGATGCGATGAAGGCGGCGGAGTGGTCGATGCAGGACATCATCGTCGGCGGCATCGACGGCACGCCGGCTGCGCTGGAGGCGGTGGCCAAGGGCGATCTCGACGTCACCGTCATCGAGGACGCGGCCGGGCAGGGGGCCGCCGCCCTCGCCGCGGCGCTCAACCTCTCGGCGGGCGATCCCGTCGAACGGGTTATCCTGATCCCGCCCCAGCTCGTCACCCCCGACACCGTCGCCGCCTACCAGACACAGTGACACCGCCCGTAGGCCGGGCTTCAGCCCGGCCAGCGCGGTTCACTCGGGCAGGTCGAAGTCGACGGTGCAGCGGGTGCCGGCGGGGATGGTGCCGTCGGGGTTGGGCAGGTCGAGCCGCACGCCGAAGGTGTTGGAGGCGGCGTCGAAGATCTGATCGACCACCGAAACCGTCGCCATGTACGCGCCCTCGAGCGGGGTGGTCTGGCGCACCATGTAACTGTCGCCGAGCGAGAGCCGGTTGAAATATTGCGGCGGCGCGAAGACTTCCACGTGCAGCGGGTCGATCTGCGCCAGCGTCACGAGGATCGCCTGCTGGCCGGCATACTCGCCCCGCGCCGCCTCGACGGCGACGACGATGCCGTCGGAGGGGCTGCGCACCACCCGCCGCTCGAGCAGGGCCTCCGCCTGCTCCGCCTCGATCCCGGCAAGGGTCCGGGCCAGCCGGGCCTCCTCGATGGCGATCTCCGTCAGCGCCACCTCGATGCGCGCCTCGTCCACGGCCGTCGCCGCGCCGGCATTGCGCGCGGCGAGCTGGGTGGCGCGGGCGAGCTCCGTCTCGCGCAGCTCGAGCCGGGTCTCGCCGGCGCGGACCTCGAGGTCGGACTCCGCGCGGCTCCGGACGGTGGCGAGCTGCAGACGCTGCATCTCGTCGTCGAGCCGCACCAGAACGTCGCCCTCCGCGACCCTGTCGCCCCGCGCGACGAGCACCTCCTCGATCCGCCCTTCGTCGGCCGCGGCGATCTCGACGATGGCGCGCGGCTCGATCAGGCAGTCGAGCGGCGCGGCGGCGGCTGCGCCAGGGAGCAGCAGGAACAGAAGGGGCTTCATGGGCCGAGGTTGCACGGGCCGACGCGGCGGCGCAAGAATTTCGCAGATCGGCCGGTTCAACATGCATCCATCCCGCCAGTCGCCGCGTTGTCAGGCGACATGCCTCAGATCGACCAGCAAAAACCCCTCGTCTTCATCACCGGCGCCGGCGGCGCCGTCGGCACGGCGCTCGTCGAGGCGCTCGAGCCCGACTACCGCGTCGTCGGCTTCGATCGCAGTGCCGACGACACCGACCCGTGCGAGATGGTCGAAGGCGACCTCACCGACGACGCCTCCATGGAGCTCGCCTTCCGCAAGCTGAAGGAGCGGCACGGCAGCAAGATCGCCTCGGTGATCCACCTCGCCGCCTACTTCGACTTCACCGGCGAGAAGTCTCCCCTTTACGACGAGGTCAACGTCGAGGGCACGCGGCGGCTGTTGCGCCACCTGCAGGAGTTCGACGTCGAGCAGTTCGTCTATTCCGGCACCATGCTGATCCACGAGGCCGGCGACGTCGGCGAGCGGATCGACGAGGACACGCCCGTCTCGCCCGACTGGGCCTACCCGCAATCCAAGGCGGAGGCCGAGAAGGTGATCCGCGAGGAGCGCGGCGGGATCAAGACGGTGCGGCTCCACCTTGCCGGGCTCTACGACGACGAGACCGCCGTCCCGACCCTGACCCAGCAGATCGCGCGGATCTACGAGCGTGACATCAAGAGCCACGTCTACGCCGGCAACCTCGACGCGGGGCAGGCCTTCATCCACGCCGACGACATGCGCGACGCCATGCGCCGGGTGGTCGACCGCCGCGCCGAGCTGCCCGATGATTGCGCGATCCTCGTGGGCGAGCCGCAGCCGATGGGCTACCGGGCGCTGCAGAACCGCATCGGCGCGCTGATCCACGGCGAAGACACGTGGCGGACGATCAGCCTGCCCAAGCCGCTCGCGAAGGTCGGCGCCTGGATCGAGACGAGGGCCGAGCCGGTGATCCCCGATGCGCTCGACGAGGGCGAGGCGCCGTTCATCCGGCCGTTCATGATCGACCTCGCGAGCGACCACTTCAGCCTCGACATCGACCGCGCCCGCGAGTTGCTCGACTGGGAGCCCGAGCACCATATCAGCGATGGGCTCGAGAAGATCGTCGCCAACCTCAAGTCCGATCCGCCCGGCTGGTATCGCGCCAACAAGATCCGTCTGCCGATCTGGATGCGCTCCGCCGAAGAGCGCGTCGACGATCCCGACAAGCTGCGGCAGGATTACGAGGCCGAGGTGCAGTGGCGGCACCGGCAGGGGCTGTGGGCGCACTGGGTCAATGCGGGGCTCGGCGTCTGGCTGCTGACCTCGCCGCCGCTCCTGGGCTACAACCATGTCGGCATGATCCTGAGCGACATGGTCGCGGGCACGGTGCTGATCGTCGCGTCGCTTCTGGCTCTGTCCTGGCGCAACGGGCTCGCGCGCTGGGTCGCCGCGGCGGTCGGGGTGTGGGTGATGTTCGCGCCGCTGCTGTTCTGGACCGAGAACGGCGCGGGCTATCTCAATGCGACGCTGATCGGGATGCTGATCCCGATCCTCGCTCTCGCCGTCGGCCCGCCGCCGGGCGTCTCGCCGACCGCGCTGATGACCGGCCCGACCATTCCCAAGGGTTGGAGCTATTCGCCCTCCGACTGGTTCCAGCGCATCCCCGTCATCATCCTCGCCATCGTCGGCCTGCTGATCTCGCGCTACCTGACCGCCTACCAGCTCGAGACGATCGACGGCGTGTGGGATCCGTTCTTCCCCGGCACGGAGCCGGGCAAGAATGGCAGCGAGTCCGTCGTGACCTCCTCCGTCTCCGAATCGTGGCCGGTGCCCGACGCCGGCCTCGGCGCGCTCACCTACGCGCTCGAGATCGTCGTGGGCGTGATCGGCTCGAGCCGGCGCTGGCGGACGATGCCGTGGCTGACGGTGATCTTCGGGATCATGATCGTGCCGCTGGGCGCGGTGTCGATCTTCTTCATCGTGATCCAGCCGATCCTGATCGGCACCTATTGCGCGCTCTGCCTCGTCGCCGCCGCCGCGATGCTGATCCAGATCCCCTACTCGGTCGACGAGCTCGTCGCGACGGGCCAGTTCCTGCGCCGCCGCCACCGGGCCGGGCAGCCGTGGCTCAAGGTGTTCTTCCTGGGCGACACCGACGAGGGGCCGGACGACCAGAGCGAGGACGACTTCAACCGCCCGCCCAAGGTCATCATCAAGGAGATGCTCTCCGGCGGCATGACCTTCCCCTGGACCCTCGGCGCCTCGATGGCGCTGGCCGTGCTGCTCATGCTGTCGCCGCTCCTGATCGGCTGGGACAACGGCCTCGCCGCCGTCAACCACGTGGTCGGCGCGCTGGTGCTGACCGTCTCCGCCGCCGCCCTCGCCGCCGTCGCGCGGCTGGCGCGGTTCCTCAACGTGCTGCTCGGCGTCGTGCTGCTGTTCGCGCCGTTCATGACCGGCGCCGGCTTCGGCCTGCTGCTCGTCGAGGCGCTGTTCGGCCTCGCGCTGATCGCGCTGAGCATCCCGCGCGGTGACGTGGGCAACTCGACCTACGGCAGCTGGCAGCGGTTCGTGAGGTGACAGAGGTGAACATGCACACGCCCCCCGAGACGCCGCGACCGAGTGGCAGCGCTCCAAGCGAAGGCCCGATCTGCCTGCTCGTCAACCCGAAGTCGGGCCGCAACTCGCGCGACCGGGCCGCCATCGAGGCGGCGGGGGAGGTGCTCGGCGCGCAGGCGCACATCTGCGAGTGGAAGCCCGACCGGCCGCTGCGCGAGTCGATCCGCTCCGACGCCAGCCTCGTCGTCTCGGCCGGCGGCGACGGGACGACCTGCGCCGTCGCCTCCGAGATGCTCGGCACCGGCATCCCGATGGCCGTGCTGCCGCTCGGCACGTTCAACTTCTTCGCCCGCGGTCTCGGCTACTCGGAAGAGCCGGAAGAGGCCGCTCGCCAGATCCTCGAGGGGCAGGCGCGCGACATCCGCATCGGGACGGTCAATGGCCAGCCGTTCCTCAACAACGCCAGCCTCGGCATCTACCCAACGATCCTGCGCGAGCGCGAATCCGTCTACAAGCGCTGGGGCCGCCGCCGGATCGCCGCGCACTGGTCGGTGCTGCGGACGTTCCTGAAGTTCAAGAGGCCGTGGGAAGTGACCATCGACCTCGGCGACGGACCCCGCAAGCGGCGCACGGCGCTGATTTTCGTCGGCCGCTCCGCCTACCAGCTCGAACGGTTCGGGCTGAAGGGGGTGAAGGCGATCTCCGACGACAAGTTCGCCGTGCTCGTCGCCAAGGCCGAAACGCGGTGGGACCTGTTCAAGCTCACCGCCCGCCTGACCTTGCGCCGGATCGAGGAGGGGCGGGATTACGATTTCTACCAGGTGCCGAGGATGACCCTCGAGGTCCACAAGCGCCGCCGCGTGCTGATCGCCTATGACGGCGAGAAGCGGTGGGAGGAGGGGCCGATCTCCTTCGAGATGTCGCGCGCGCCGCTGCGGATCGTCCTGCCCCAGGCGCACGAGGCGACATGAGCCGGATCCTGCACCTCTCCGACCTGCATTTCGGCCGGGACAGAGCCGAACTGGAGGCCCCGCTTCTGCGCAGCGTCGACAAGCTCGCGCCCGACCTCGTCGCGATCTCCGGCGACTTCACCCAGCGCGCCCGCGTCGGCCAGTTCGAGCGCGCGCGCCGGTTTCTCGAGAAGATCGGTCAGCCCTGGCTTGCCGTGCCGGGCAACCACGACACGCCGCTCGACAACCTGCTGGTCCGGGCCTTCGCGCCCTGGAAGCGCTACCGGGAGGCGATCTCCGACGACCTCGAGCCGAACTTCGAGAACGAGAACGTCGTCGTCGCCGGGGTCAACACCGTCAACCCGTTCTCCTGGCAGCGCGGCCACATCTCGCGGCGCACGGTCAACCGGGTCTGCGCCGCCTTCGCCAACATCGAGCGCCGGGTCCGCATCGTGATGCTGCACCATCCGCTCCAGCACGGGCCGGAGGTGGACAAGCGGCTGATGCGCGGCGCGAACGAGGCGCTGGCGCGGCTCGAGGAATGCGGCGCCGACATCGTGCTGTCGGGGCACCTGCACAACACCATCGTGCGCCCGTTCCGCGCCGCGCCGGGCCTGCTGTTCGTGCAGGCCGGCACCTCGCTCTCTGACCGGCTGCGCGGCGAGCCGAACACCTTCAACCTGCTCGACGTCGCCCACGGCGAGGTGGCGATTACCTCCTACAGCGCCGGCGACGACGCCGAGTTCACCCCGGACGCCGGCGTCACCTACGCCCGGGGCGAGTCCGGCTGGAGCAAGCTCGAGCCCTAGGAGGCGGTGAGCTTCTCCACCGTCGTGTTGCCGTTGGTATAGACGCAGATGTCGGCCGCAATCTGCATGGCGCGCCGCGCGATCTCCTCGGCGTCGTGCTCCGTGTCCATCAGCGCCCGGCCCGCCGCGAGCGCGTAGTTCCCGCCCGACCCGATGGCGGCGACGTCGTGCTCGGGCTCGAGCACGTCGCCGGCGCCGGTGATGACGAACATGTCCTTGCCGTCCGACACGATCAGCATCGCCTCGAGCTTCTGCAGGTACTTGTCCGTGCGCCAGTCCTTCGCCAGCTCGACCGACGCCCGCGCCAGCTGGCCCGGCGTCGCCTCGAGCTTCTTCTCGAGCCGCTCGAGCAGCGTGAAGGCGTCGGCCGTGGAGCCGGCGAAGCCGGCGATCACGTCGTAGCCGCCCGGCGACAGCCGCCGGACCTTGCGCGCGGTGCCCTTGATGACCGTGTCGCCAAGGCTCACCTGACCGTCGCCGGAGATGACCACCTCGCCGCCCTTGCGCACCCCGATGATCGTGGTGCCGTGCCAGCCGGGAAACTGAGAGTCCGCCATGAAGATCCTTTCGTTTGGGCCACATATGGAGCCCCGGCCGGCGATGGACAAGGCGCGCCGGCGGCGGGTAGCCTCGCGCCATGACCGAGCCGCGCATCGTGACGTTCTACCTCGAGGATGGTCTGCACCGGTCGGCGCGGGCAGGGCGGCACAACTTCATCGGCAAGCTCGCCGGCGTGCTCGAAGCGTCCGGCTACCGCGTCGACTTCCTGCCCGACAGCGACGTCGAGATCGCGCGCTCGCTGACCAGGGGCGGCTGGTCGATGTTCCACATGGCACAGCCGACGGGGCCGCGCGGGCTGACCTTCCGCAGGGTCTACCACTACCCGTTCTGGCGGATCGAGAAGCGTGCGTCGCGCTGGGAGTGGGACGTGGCGCGGGCGCGCTTCGAGGGCGCCAGGATCGACCGGGCCGACGCCGAGCGGTTCTACGGCTTCTGGCGCAAGCGCCTCTTCGGCGAGGCCGCGGCAGCGCCCGAGCGGGCCGGCTTCGTCTACGTGCCACTGCAGGGCAAGCTGCTCCAGCGGCGCACCTTCCAGACGATGTCGCCGATCGAGATGCTCCGCCACACCCTGGAGCAGGAGCCCGAGCGCGACATCCTCGTCACGCTGCACCCCGGCGAGCGCTATGACGCCGAGGAGCGCGCCGCGCTGGATGCGCTGGCCGGCGGGCGGGTGACGGTGGCGGAGGGGATGATGGAGGAGGCGCTCGCGAGCTGCGACTACGTGGTGACGCAGAACTCGTCGGCGGCCTTCAACGGGTATTTCTTCGGCAAGCCCGCGGTGCTGTTCGCGAAGGTGGACTTCCACCACATCGCCGCCAGCGTCGAACGCCTCGGTGTCGCCGCCGCCTTCGAAGCGGTGCGATCGGCCGAGCCGGACTATGCCGGCTACGTCTGGTGGTTCTGGCAACGGATGTCGCTCAATGCAGGCCGCCCCGAAGCCGAGCGTCGCATCCGCAAGCGCCTCGACACCCACGGCTGGCCGTAGGGTGCGCATTCATTGCGCACCCCACTCGCGCACCGATCAGATGGAGTCCTGGATCCACCCCTGCAGCGCCGCCTTGGGCGCGGCGCCGGCGCGGTTCGACACCACTTCGCCGTCCTTGAAGATGAACAGCGCGGGGATGCCGCGAATGCCCATCTGGGCCGGCGAGTTCGGGTTCTCGTCGACGTTGACCTTCACGATCTTGACCTTGCCGTCCATCTCGGCGGCGATCTCCTCCAGCGCGGGGCCGATCTGCTTACAGGGGCCGCACCATTCGGCCCAGAAGTCGACGACGACGGGAATATCGGACTGACGGACTTCGCTGTCGAAGGTATCGTCGGTGACTGCAACGGTTGCCATGAGAGGTCTCCTTGGCGTCTATATCTTGTGGACGGAACCTATGGAGGCCCCCCCGTATCGTCAAGGCGCGCCGGCGCGCAGCAAGGCGGCGATGACGAGAGAGTGGGGCAGGGGCATGAGCTCGGCGGTGCTGGTCCACAGGATCGCCGTCTCGATCGCCCGGCCCGGATAGATCTGCCCGAGCGCCGCTGCATAGGCGCCCATCTGGCGCAACAGTCCCTCGGGCACCTCTTCGGGCGTCTTCGGGACGAGTCGGTTGGTCTTGAAATCGATCACCCGCAGCGGCTCGCCGGGGATCAGCAGGTCGATAGTGCCGTGGAGGCGTGCGCCGTTCAACTCGGCGAGAGTGGCCGTAACAGGGACTTCGGCGAGGCCCTTTTCGAACAATTCGGCCAGCCCAGGCGCGGAGAGGACGGCCTCGGCGTCGGTCAGCAGTGACTGCCGCTCGGGGGCGGGCAGGTCGGGGAAGAGGCTCAGCGCGACGTTCGCGCGCTCGAGCGGCAGGGTGCCGGGCAGGTGCTCGAGCAGCAGGTGCACCTGGTTCCCCCGCTCCAGCGCCGCCTCGCGGTCGCCGCCCGCCGGATCCCCCGGCAGCACCTTCGCGCCGCCGAGGTCGGACGGCGACAGCGTCTGCAGTGCGGCTGGCGGCAGCGCGACGGGCGCGAAGTTCGGCGGAGCGACGGGCTCGGCGGCGTCCGGCTCGGGCGGGGCGAGGTCTGGCGCGGACCAGTCTCCGGTCTCGTAGCGGAGCCCGTCGCCGCCGGGCTGGGGGTGGGGCAGGGCGCCAAGCCGCTCGAGCCCGGCCTCGACCATGCCGTACCAGCTGTCGCCGACCTCCTTGCCGATCTTGCCCGCGCCGCAGACGATCAACCACTTCTCGGCCCGCGTCAGGGCCACGTAGAGCAGCCGCCGCCGCTCCCGCTCCTCGGCCTCGACGAGCTTCGCCCGCGCGTCCTGCAACGCCGCGGGCAGGCGGTCGGTCGACGGCCGCCATGCGACGACGTCCTCCAGCGGCCAAATCGCCGAGCGGGTGTCGGACTGGGTCTGGCGCACGCCGGTCTCGGGCAGGATCACCACCGGGGCCTCGAGCCCCTTGGCGCCGTGGATCGTCATCACCCGGATGCGCTCGCCCTGCTCGTCCATCTGGCGCTTCACCTCGACGTCCTCGGTCTCCATCCAGCTGAGGAAGCCGGTGAGGCTCGGGACCGTCGAGCGTTCGTAGGCCAGCGCCTGCGCCAGCAGCGCGTCGATGCCGTCCTCCGCCTCGGCGCCGAGCCGGTCGAGCAGCTTCTGGCGGCCGCCGTGGCGGATCAGGATGCGCGACAGCAGGTCGTAGGGCCGCAGGAAGTCGGTCTGCGCGCGCAGGTCGCGCAGGGTCTTGAGCGTCTCGGGGTGGTCGTCGCTGTCGCGCAGGGCCGACCAGAGCAGGCCCCTGCGATGGTGGGCGAGGGTGAACAGCTCCTGCTCCGTCCAGCCGAACAGCGGCGAGCGCAGGGCGGCGGCGAGCGACAGGTCGTCCTCGGGCAGTGCGAGGAAGCGCAGCAGCGCCGCGAGGTCGCGCACCGCGAGCTCCGCGCCGACGCGCAGCCGGTCGGCCCCGGCGATGCGCAGGCCGAGCTTCTTGCAGGCGCGGATGATCTCGGCGAACAGCGTCGAGCGGCGCTGCACGAGGATCAGGATGTCGCCCTCGTGAATCGGCCGCCGCAGGATGCGCCCGCCTTTCTCGACCGGAATCGTCGCTTTCCGGTTGATCAGTGTCTGGATCTGCTCCGCCACGCGCCGCGCGAGCTTCACGTCGTGGTGCTGCTCGCTGACATGGTCGACGGGCTTGTACCACGGTGCGTCGGTGTCGGTCTTCTCCGCCTCCGGCTCGACGGGCCACAGATCGACCCGGCCGGGCAGCTCCGTCTTGAAGGTGCGGTGGTAGACGACCGGGTCGAGCCCCTCTCGCAGGTCGCCCTGGAAGGTGGCGTCGACGAGCTGCAGGATCGCGGCGGCGGAGCGGAACGAAAATTGCAGCGGCTGGCTGTGCAGCTTCCCGCCCCCCGTGGCGAGCCGGTCGGTGAACAGCTCGCGCTTGGCCTCGAACATCTCGGCGTCGGCGCCCTGGAACGAGTAGATCGACTGCTTCTTGTCGCCCACCACGAACAGCGTCCGCTCCCGGTCCTCACCCGCCCCGCGCCCCGCGGCGAGCTCGTCGGTCAGCCGCTCTATCACGCGCCACTGGTCGGGGCTGGTGTCCTGCGCCTCGTCGACGAGGATGTGGTCGATGCCGCCGTCGAGCCGAAACAGCACCCACTGCGCCAGCGCCCGGTCCTCGAGCAGGGCGCGGGTCTTGAGGATCAGGTCGTCGAAGTCGAGCAGGCCCCGCGACAGCTTCTTCGTCTCGAACGCACGGCAAAACGGCGTTGCGAAGGCGTAGAGCGCGCGGGTGCGCTCGTAGGCGAGCTGCGCGATGACGGCCGGGCGGATGTCTTCCACCGTCTGCATAACCGGGTCGAGCCGGCCCATGAGCTCGGCGCAGCTGCCGCGCACGGCCTTGGTGGGAAAGCCGGTCAGCTTGGCGCTGTAGGGGGCCTTGGCCTTGCCGCCGGTGAGGAAGACATCGCACAGGACGTGGAACGCGGGGATGTCCATCTCGCGCTTGCCGAGCAGCGGCGCGAGCTTGTCGGCGGCCTTGGTGTCGTTCTTGCCGCCGCCGAGACAGACCCGGTGCACCTCGCCCAGCAGCGTGATCACATCCGCCCCGAGGTGGCTGCGTACAATGCCGGCGGCGGTGAGCCCGGTGGCCGCGCCGAAGCCGGCGGCGAGGGTGTCGTCGTTGGGCGGGTCGAGAAAGGCGGCGCGGTTGGCGGTGATCTCGCCGGTGAGATCCGCGATGTCGGCGCCGGTATAGAGCCGCGCGATGCCATCGACGGCGGCCGGGTCGGCCTCGGCCAGCTCGTCGAGGATCTCGGCCCGCAGCAGCGCGGCCGCGCGGTCCTCCATCTCGGTGAAGCGCGGCGAGATCCCGGCCTCGAGCGGAAAGCGGCGCAGGACGCCGGCGCAGAAGGCGTGGATGGTCTGGATCTTCAGCCCGCCCGGCGTCTCGATGGCACGCGCGAACAGCCGCCGCGCCTCGTCGAGCTCCTCGGGCTGCGCCGCGCCGAGCTCCGACAGCTCCTCGCGCAGCTTGCCGGCCTCCATCATCGCCCAGCTGCCGAGCCGGTGGAACAGCCGGTTCTGCATCTCGGCGGCGGCGGCCTTGGTGAAGGTCAGGCAGAGGATGTTCTGCGGATCGACCCCCCCGAGCAGCAGCCGCGCCACGCGCTCGGTCAACACCCGCGTCTTGCCCGAGCCGGCATTGGCCGACAGCCACGTCGAATTGGCCGGATCGGCCGCCTCGACCTGCGCGCGCGTCGCCTCGTTCCAGGCCCTCACGACAGGACCTCCTTCGTGAACGGCGTCGACGGATCCCACTCGCCGCGGCGGGCGAGGTGGTCGTAATCGTCTCTATCCCGCTCCGAAAACGGAAATGCCCACGAGGAATAGCCCTTCGTCGGCGTGCGCCACGCCCGGATCAGCTCGCGGAACTCCTCCCAGACCACGTCCGGCGGCGCGGCGTCGAGCGGGGCCGACACGATGGCGGGCTTGGCGCCCAGCCCGATGAATTGCGCGTCCGCCGCGACCAGCCGCCCGAGCCCTTCGAACGCGCCGCGCGCGATCATCGCCGCCTCGAGCAGGAGCTGCTTGTCGAACTTCTCCTGCTGCGGCTGGCTCGGCGGCGTGCCGGTCTTGTAATCGTAGAGGATCGCGCGGCCCTCGGGTGTGAGGTCGATCCGGTCGGCCTTGCCGCGCAGGGTCAGCTCGAGGTCGTGCAGCGTGATCTCCCCCGACACCTCCAGGTGCGCCGGCCGCCCGCGCCGCCGCCGCTCGGCTTCGGTCTCGAGAAACCAGTCGGCCACCCGCTCCATCCGCGCAAACCAGAGCCTGCGATGCGCCGGCCACGGGCATGCGTCGGCGAGCGCTTCCTCCGTCTTGGCCAGCAACGTCCGGCGCGCCCACGGCAGGGACGGGTCGACGTCGGCCTCGACGAACGCCTCGAGCGCCGCGTGCAGGATGTTGCCGCGCATCAGCGCGTCCGGCCCCGGCACCAGCGGATCGAGCGCCTGCAGCCGCAGCACCTTGCGCGCGTAGATGTGGAACGGGTTGCGGATCAGTCTCTGTATCTGAGTGACCGACAGCTGGCGCGGCCGCGCCGCGACGGGGGGCGCAGGCGACGGGCGTGGCGCAGGTTCGATCCGGTCGGGGGCGCGCACGATGGCGGCGGCCTGCGCGACCACCGCCGCGCCGCGCGCCCGCATCGCGGCGAGCGCCTCCGGCCCGTGTGTCGTCGTCAGCCCCTCGAGCAGGTTGGTCAGCCGATTGAGCCAGCGCGACGGCACGGTGCCCGCCTCGTCGGAGCGCCGCGCCCGGGTGAGCCACACTTCCGGGCCGGCGATCGCCTGCTGGTAATCGTGTGCCGACAGCCCGATCCGCCGCTCGGGCAGCAGCAGCCCGACCCGGTGCCGCATCGTCCGGTTGAGCCACGGATCGGGCGCGGGCACCTCTGGCCACGTCCCCTCGTTGAGGCCGCCGAGGATCACGATATCGGCCCCCTGCACGCGCGATTCCAGCGTGCCCCGGATCTGCACGAGCGGATGCCCGGCCGTCGGGTTGCGCACCTCGGCGCCGTTGAGCACGCCGGTGAACAAGTCGACGTAGTTCCGCGTCGTCAGCACGCCCGCCGCACCGGCGCTGGCCTCGAGCGCGGCGCGGATCTCGAGCGCCTTGCGCCCCGCCGCCTCGTCCCACAGCTCGCCCGCGCCGCCATCGGGCCCGGCGGCCAGCGCTTCGGCGATGGCCATGTGCGCCCCGAGATGATCGGCCAGCGGGCGCTCGGCGGGTTGCGGGATCGTCTCCAACACGCCCGCAAGCCATTCCGCCCACGGCGTGCGCTCCGGGTTCCTGTGGCCCCCGCCCCAGCCGCGCAGGCTCTCGGCGGTGGGGAAGGGCGGGCCGTGCCGGCGCAGGTGCAGCTCGAGCTCGCGCGTCGCGAGCAGGTGCGGGCCGCGGTCGCCGCCGGAGTGGCAGAGCGGGTGCTTGAGCAGGCTCAGCAGCGTCTCGCCCGTCACCCGCTCGCTGATCAGCGCCGCCACGTGGCGCAGGAAGCGGCCCGGCGGCGATTGCGGCAGCGGCTGGCCGGCGCTGTCGTCGGGGGTAATGTCCCAGCGGTCGAGCGCGGCCGAGACCTGCCGGGTCAGCATCCGGTCGGGCGTGATGAGCGCGACGGTGCGGCCGTCCTCCACCGCCTGCCGCATCGCCAGCGCGATCGTCTCCGCCTCGGCGCGCGGCGTCGGTGCCTCGACCAGCGTCAGCCCCGCCGTCGCCGCGCGCATGTCGCCAAGCGCGGGGCCCTCCGTCAGCCACGCGTCCGTCACCGGCGCGGGCCGCAGCGACAGCGACACGAGCCGGTTGCGCGCCGGACTGGCGGGGCCGGTGTCGGTCCAGGGTTCGACGTCGCGGGGCAGGATCTCGAGCCGGTCCAGCAGGCGCTTGAAGCGGAACTGCGGGTGGTCCTCCGCCGTCAGCCCGTCGCCCATGCCGCGCCAGACGGCGGCGGGCATGTCGAAGTCGAAGCCCGGCAGCACCAGCGCCCCCTGCGGCAGCCGCGCCACCGCTTCCATGAACAGGCCCGTCGCGCCCCGCGAGCCCGTCGAGCCGGCGACGATGAGCGGGTGCGCGGGCGGCTGCGCGCCCCAGCGCTCGGCCAGCCCCTCGGCGACGCGGCGCTGCCGGGCCTCGCGGTCGGGCGTGCCGCCGGCGGCGTCGAAATAGCGCTCGACGACGCGCACGAAGGCGAGCGTCCGCTGCCAGTGCTCCGACTGGTCCGTGCCCTCGAGCGCGTGCAGCGCCTCCGGGTCCACGCCCTCGCCCTGCATCTCGTCGAGCAGCCCGGCGAGGCTGTCGGAGAGGTCGAACAGCGCGGCGCGGGGGGCGAGCGACGGATCGCTCTCCAGCAGCGCGCCCACGAGGCGGAGGATCTCGAAGCGCCGCTCGAGCGGCGGCACCGGCGGCGGCAGCCCGGCTTTCGGGTCGAGCGCGAGGTCGGTGACGAGGCGCAGCCGGGGCAGCAGCGTCGGCGGGCCGCCGTCGTAGACCTCGCGCAGGCGGCGCTGCATCCGGCGGGTGTTGACGAACAGCTCGACCCGCGCGAGCGCGTCGGGAGCGAGGTCGGCGCTGCGCTGTCGCAGCCCGCGCACCAGCTCGGCGCCGAAATCGACGCCGGGCGGGAGGGCAAAGACGCGGGGGCGGCTGGCGGGGGCAAACATGTTAACGCAACAGGCTCTCGGCGAGGTCGAGGCACTCGGGACGCCCGACGTCACACCAGCGCCCGGCATAGGTCAAGCCGTAGCACGTCCCGCGCGCGATCAGCCGGTCCCAGGCGAGGCGCATGGAGAAGGCGTCATCGTCGATCTCGTCGAGCACCGCCGGGTCGATGATCTGCGCGCCGGTGTAGATGGGGCCGGGGCCGTAGTCGATGCGGCCGTCGGCGGCGAAGGTGAAGTCGCCGCGGCCGGGATGCCCGAGCGCGCGCTCGAGCGGCACGCAGAGCAGCAGCGCCTCCATCCGCCCGCCGTCCCAGCCGGCTCGCAGCATGTCGAACGGGTTCGGGCCGTCCCAGACCGCGTCGGTGTTCATGGTGAACACCGGCCCCGGCCCGAGCAGCGGCCGCGCCTTGCGCAGCCCGCCGCCCGTCTCGAGCAGTGCGTCGCGCTCGTCGGAGAGGCGCACGGGGCGGTGGGCGACATGGGTGGCGATCATGTCGGGGAGGTAGTGGATGTTGACCACCTGCGGAGCGATGCCGGCGGCGTCGCCGAGGTCGAGCGCGTGGTCGAGCAGGGTCGTCCCGCCGACTTCGATGAGCGGCTTGGGGCGATTGTCGGTCAGCGGCGCCATGCGGGTGCCGAGCCCGGCGGCGAAGAAGAGACCGGCGTTCAGCATGGCAGCCACGGGCCGACGAGGCGCCGCAGGTCGGCCAGCGCCGGGTGCACGAGGCGGGCGGCGAGCCGGGCCTCGACGCGCGGCACGAAGGCGGCGTAGCGGTCCTTGCCGTCGCGCGCGATCAGGCGGGCGAAAATGCCGAGGATGCGCAGGTTGCGCTGCACCGAGAGCGTGGCGAGCTCGGCGGTGAGCTCGGCGTGGGCGGTGCCGGTGAGCTCGGCGAAGCGGCGGGTGGCGGCCTCGCGCGTCGCCTCGGCGATGTCGCGGCGGGCGTCGTCGAGCAGAGAGGCGAGGTCGTAGGCGGGGGGCGCGAGGAACGCGTCCTGGAAGTCGAGCAGGCCGACGCGGTCGGTGCCGTCGCGCTCGGGCCGCCAGACCAGGTTCTCCGCGTGGAAATCGCGCAGCGACAGCGCCTCGGGCGCGCGGCAGCGGGCGAGGGCGGCGGCCGTCGCGGCGCGGATGGCCGGGGCGTCGGCCTCGGCGGCGCGCCACTCGAAGAGCGGCGCGAGCATCTCGGCGCCCGTCGTCGGGTCGAGCCGCTGGAGACCGGGCGGCGGCGCGTGGCGCTGGAGCTCCGCGAGAACGTCCGTTGCCGCGGTGTAGAGCCTGATCTCGTCGTCGGGCCGGGTGCGCAGGTGGTCGGCGAAGTGGGACGGGCCGAGGTCTTCGAGGAGCAGCAGGCCGGCCTCGGGATCGGCATGAACGATGTCCGGCGCGGCGAGACCGCGGCCGCGCAGGTGCCGGGCGATGGCGAGGAAGGGACGGGTGTCTTCGCCGGTCTCGGGCGCGGCGTCCATGAGGATGCGCGAGCGGTCGCCGTTCTGCAGCCGCTCGTAGCGGCGGCGCGAGGCGTCGCCGGCGATGGGGGTGCGCGTCCAGCCGGCGTGGTCCGTCTCGGCGAGGAAACGGGAGATGAGGCCGGCGCGGTCAGGCAAGGATCGTCTCCAGCCGGGGCCGCCAGCTTTCTGGGCCGCTGATCGTCAGGCTGCGGCCCGGCGGCGCGTCGGCGAGGGCGAGGGTGAGGGCACCTTCCGGGGCGAGGTCGGCGAGGCGGTCGGGCCACTCGACAAGGCAGATCGCCGTCTCGAAGGCCTCCGCGAGGCCGAGCTCGAGCGCCTCCGACGGGCCGGTGAGGCGGTAGAGATCGGTGTGCCAGATCTCGGTGTCGTCGGTCTCGTAGACCTGCACGAGGGTGAAGGTCGGCGAGGGCACTTCGGCGGCGGGATCGCCGAGGCGGGCGCGGATCAGGGCGCGGGCGAAGGCGGACTTGCCCGCGCCGATGGGGCCGGACAGCAGCAGGCAGTCGCCGGCCCCGAGACGGGAGGCGAACCGCGCGGCCAGCGCCTCGGTCTCGTGAGGCGCGGCGAGCTGGATCGGGCCGGCGAGCGTGGGCATGGCCGCACACTAGGCATCGGCGACTCCGCCGCAAGCCCAATCAGCCGTTCTCCGCCCGTGGTTGCGGCGACGGAAGCAAGGGGCGCAGGCCGGCCTCTTCCATGGTGAGCGAGAAGCCCACCAGCGTCGCCCCGCCGGGGAGCGGCGCGACGCGGCAGCGCATGACCCGGCCGTCGTCGCGGCGGGCGCGGCCGGACCAGGGGCGGCGCTCGCCGACGCCGGCGGCGCTGTCGCGGATGTCGGCCCAGAGGTCGGTCGGCGCGCAGGCCCCGCGCCAGGTGTCGATCTCGTCGCCGAGGCGCGGCTCGCGCAGCGGCAGTTCGCCGTCGCCGGGCGGCGGGGCGGGGCGCGCCCAGAGCCCGTCGTAGGCGGCGTTGGCCATGGTCAGCGTGCCGGTGGGGCCGAAGACGGCGATGGCCTCGTCGAGCGTGTCGAAGACGGCGTTGGCGGTGTCGATCTGGGTGCGGAAGCGGCGGGTGAGCGACATCTCGGCGGTGATGTCCTCGATCAGGAAGGCGATGGCCCCGTCCGGGTGCGGGCGGCCGGTGACGCGGAAGGTCTGGCCGGCGGGGAGCATCCATGTCTCGCAATAGGTGCCCTCGCTGGCTTCGGCGACGAGCGCGGCGAGCTCCTCGCGCCACGAGCGGTAGTTGCGCGGCTCGGGCAGCATCCGCAGCTCGCGCAGGCGGTCGAGGAACGACTGGATCGGCGGCTTGGTGGCGAGGAAGTCGATCGGCAGGCGGGTGAGGTCCATCAGCGACGGGTTGAACATCACCAGCCGCCGGTCGCGGTCGAAGATGGCGAGGCCGATGGCGAGGTCGGCGAAGGTCTTGGAGAGGGTCTGGACGAAGTTGCGCTGGGCGATTTCCGCGCGCACCGCCGGGGCGGCATCGAGCGCGAAATGAACGAAGGAGTCGCCGCGCCGCACGCTCGTGACCTCGAACCAGAGCTCCTCGCCCGACTGGGTGCGGACGGCGCGGCGCTGCTGGTCGCCGGCGCCGTCCGCCTCCGGCGGATCGATTTCGCCGAAGATCGCGGGCGGCGGCCAGGAGGGGGCGGCGCCCGCTGGCGCGCCGGCGGCCCTGGCCGCGGTGTCGAGGTAGGCACGGTTGGCCCAGGATACGGTGCCGTCGGCGTCCTGCCGCCAGATCAGCTGCGGCGCATCCTCGCCGAGGCTGCGCAACGTTTCGAGCTCTTCCTCCATCGCCGCGAGGGTCAGCGGCGCGAACCCGGCCGCGCCGCCGGCCGCGCCGTGGAGCGACAGCCGCACCAGCCCTTCCCAGTACTCCGCCTCGATCCATTCCTCGCCGACCTCGCCGGAGAGATGGACAAGGCCCGCCTCGGGCAGGGTTTGGAGACGCTGGCGCAGGGTCGGGAAGCGCTGGGCGAGGGTCTTGAGCAGGACCTCTCGCTCGTTCGCGCGGCGGTCGTGCCCGCGCAGCAGGTCGCGGGCGCGGGGGGTGGCGTCAACCAGCATGTCGCCGTCGAACAGGAACACCACCGACGCCTCGGCCTCGCGCAGGAGCTGGCGGGCGACGCCGCGCTTCGGGCCCGGGCGGCGCAGCACGAGCGCCAGCGCCAGGAGGCACAACGCCACGGGGATCAGAAGCTCTGCGACGTCCGGAATCGGCATGGTGCCCTCGCTCGAAATCAAGGGCACCATCGCGCAGAGAAGTTAATTGCGCGTTAAACGGGCTGGAACGGCCGGTTCTCCCCGAGCGCCCCCTGCTCTCCTTCACCCACCGCGATGCGCGCGCGCGGCCAGACCACCTGCACCACCGCGCCACGCGGCCGCGCACCGCCGCCGCGGGTGTCGTTGGCGAAGGACAGGCTCGCACCGGAGCGCTCCAGCAGGGTTTTGGCGATGAACAGCCCGAGCCCCATCCCCTCGTAGCCCGGCCGGACGTCGCTGCGCTGGCGGCGGCGAACGAACGGATCGCCGATGCGCCCGATCACGTGGGGCGGAAAGCCCGGCCCGTCGTCGGCGATGCGCACGGTGATGCTGGCCGGCGACCAGAGGATGTCGACGCGGACCTCCCCGGCGGCGAAATCGACGGCGTTCTGCACGAGGTTTCGCAGGCCGTGGATCACCTCGGGGCGGCGGAAGATCGTCGGCTGCGCCTCGTCGCCGTCCTCGGCGCGCGCGTCGAAGTGGATCGGCTTGCCGCGCTCCACGTGCGGCTCGGCGGCCTCGCGCACCACCGTCTCGAGCGGCGCGCGCTTGAGGTGGAGATCGTCCTTCCCGGCGCGGCCCATCGAGTGCAGGATATCGCGGCACCGGTCCGCCTGCTGGCGGATCAGAGCCGCATCGTCGCGCAGGTCGGGGCGGTCGTCGAGGTCTTCCATCAGCTCCGCCGAGACCAGCTTGATTGTCGCCAGCGGCGTCCCGAGCTCGTGTGCCGCCGCGGCGACGACGCCGCCGAGGTCGGTCAGCTTCTGCTCGCGCGCGAGGGCCAGCTGCGTCGCCACCAGCGCCTCGCTCATCGTGTGCATTTCCTCGGTGACGAGCCGGGCGTAGACCGACAGGAAGATCACCCCGATCACCAGCGCCAGCCAGAAGCCGAAGCGAAACAGATCGGGCAGCACCAGCGGCTCTTCCGTCGGGCCGCGCAGGGGCAGGTAGTAGATGCCGAGCAGGCTGACGATGGCGATCGCGAGCAGCCCGACGCCGAGGGTGGTGCGCAGGCGCAGGACGGTGGCCGAAATCGTCACCGGGGCGAGCATGAGCAGGGCGAACGGGTTGTGCAGCCCCCCCGTCAGGTAGAGCAGCAGCCCGAGTTGGAGCACGTCGAACACCATCGTCAGCGTCGCCTGCCGCTCCGAGAGCCGCTTGGTCTCGGGGTTGAGCACGTGGGAGAACAGGTTGGCGATGACGGCGGCGCCGATGGTCATGGCGGAGAAGCCGACCTCGATCTCGAGGCGGTAGATGTAGACGGCGGCGAGGATGGCGGTGATCTGGCCGGCGATGGCGATCCAGCGCAGGATGACGAGCGTGCGCAGCCGGACCCAGTTGGCCCGGTGGCTCTCGCGGAACATCTCGAGCTCGCTCTCCGGGCTCGGAGTCGCTTGAAGGGCGTCGGCGTGCGTCATCTGCTCCGCTTGCGGTGGCTGGCCCCCTTGATATGGCTCGCAATCGAACGGATCAACGCGAGGGTGACGACATGAAGGCCAGGACATTCGCGATCGGATCGGCCGCGGCGGTGCTCGCGCTGGTCGGCGGCACCTTCGCCTGGACTGTCGCGCGCTCGGGCGGCGACCTCGCCGACTGCCTCGGCGGCCAGGTGGCCGGGGGCGCGATCGGCGGGCCGTTCGAGCTGGTCGACGAGGCCGGCGCGACGGTGACCTCCGAGGAGGTGCTGACGGAGCCGACGCTACTCTATTTCGGCTACACCTTCTGCCCCGACGTCTGCCCGCTCGACACCGCGCGCAACGCCACCGCGCTCGACCTGCTCGCCGAGCGGGGGATCGAGGCGCAGGGCGTGTTCGTGACGGTCGATCCGACGCGCGACACGCCCGAGGTGCTGGCGGACTTCACCGACAGCTTCCACCCGGACATCCGCGGCCTCTCCGGCACGACCGAGCAGGTCGACGCGGCGGCGAAGGCCTACAAGGTCTACTACCAGCTCCACGACGATGAGGACCCGGACTACTACCTCGTCGACCACTCCAACTTCACCTACCTCGTCCTGCCCGAGCGCGGCTTCGTCGACTTCTTCCGCGCCGATGCCTCGCCCGATGCGGTCGCGGAGCGGACGGCCTGCGTGGTGGACGCCGTCAATTGACGCACCGGGAGGGCCGGACTAGGTAAACTGCCCAGACCGGAAGCATGAGGAGTGGCGCCAGGTGGATGCGGACAAGCTGGATCTAGGCAGCGATCCGTCGCTCCTGCTCGTTGACGACGACGAACCCTTCCTCAAGCGGCTCGCGAAGGCGATGGAGAAGCGCGGCTTCACCGTCGAGACGGCGGGCTCGGTGGCCGAGGGCAAGACCATCGTCACGACGCGCCCACCCGCCTACGCGGTGATCGACCTGCGGCTCGAGGACGGCAACGGGCTCGACGTGGTGGAGCTGCTGCGCGCGCGGCGGCCCGAAAGCCGGATCGTGGTGCTCACCGGCTACGGCGCCATCGCCACCGCCGTCGCGGCGGTCAAGATGGGGGCGACGGACTACCTGTCGAAGCCCGCGGACGCCACCGACGTCACCAACGCGCTGCTCGCCCGCTCCGACACCCTGCCGCCGCCGCCGGAAAACCCGATGAGCGCCGACCGGGTGCGCTGGGAGCATATCCAGCGGGTCTACGAGCTGTGCGACCGCAATGTCAGCGAGACGGCGCGCCGGCTGAACATGCACCGCCGCACCCTCCAGCGTATCCTCGCCAAGCGCAGCCCGCGCTAGGCGGGACTGACCGGGCGGCCGGTGTAGATCCTGTCGCCCACGCGGACGACGAGCATGCCGTTGGCCAGCGTGCGCACCAGGATACCCTGGATCGAGACGCAGGTGCCGATGAGGATCGTTCTGAGCATGGGTCACCTCCTTCTGAGGACCATGGCTCATACTTAAGCACCAAGAGGTTAAGGATCACTGTCCGGACCGTCATGTTGCATGGGTCTCGGCGAGATGTGAGGTGGCCGTGAGCTACAGCCAGTCGCGCAGGATGGGGATCAGCGGCAGGTCGGCGGGCGGCATCGGGTAGTCGCGCAGCTCCCGCGCGCGGACCCACTTCAGCGCCTGCCCCTCGCGCGGATGCGGCGTCCCCTGCCACTTGCGGCAGGCGAACAGCGGCATCAGCAGGTGGAAGCCGTCGTAGGCGTGGCTGGCGAAGGTCAGCGGGGCGAGGCAGCTCTGCCACGTGTCGATCCCGAGCTCCTCGTGCAGCTCGCGGATCAGCGCCGCCTCCGGCGTCTCGTCAGGCTCGACCTTGCCGCCGGGGAATTCCCAGAGCCCAGCCATTGCCTTGCCCTCCGGGCGCTGGGCGAGCAGCACGCGCCCGTCCGGATCGATCAGCGCGACGGCGGAGACGAGGACGACCGCCATGCTCAGGAGCGGTAGTCGGCGTTGATCGAGATGTAGCCGTGGGTCAGATCGCACGTCCAGACCGTCGCCATGCCGCCCGCGAGGCCGAGATCGACCGATACGACCAGCTCGGCCTGCTTCATGTAGTCCGCGCCGGCGGCCTCGGTGTAGCCCGGCGCGCGCCAGCCGTTCTCCGCCACCAGCACGTCGCCGAAGCGGATCGACAGCCGGTCGCGGTCGGCCTCGGCGCCGGACTTGCCGACGGCCATGACGACACGGCCCCAGTTCGGGTCTTCGCCGACGATTGCGGTCTTGACCAGCGGCGAGTTGGCGATGGCGAGCGCCACCTTGCGGGCATCGGCATCGCTGCGCGCGCCGGTGACGCGGACCTCGACGAACTTCGTCGCGCCTTCGCCATCGCGTACCACCTGCTGGGCGAGGTCGAGCATCACGTTGTGCAGCGCCTCGGTAAAGGCGACGCTGTCGGTGACGTCGGCGTCCGACGCACCGGTGGCGGCCATCAGCAGAGTGTCGGAGGTGGAGGTGTCGCTGTCGACGGTGATGCAGTTGAAGGTCAGGTCGGTCTGTGCCTTCAGCAGGGCCTGCAGCGCGGGCTGCTCGATCCGGGCGTCGGTGAACAGGTAGACCAGCATCGTGGCCATGTCGGGCGCGATCATGCCCGAACCCTTGGCGATCCCGGCGATCCTGACGATCTTGCCGTCCACCTCGACCTCGGCGCTCGCGCCCTTGGGGAAGGTGTCGGTGGTCATGATTGCGCGGGCGGCGGCCGGCAGCCCGCCAGGGGCGAGGCCGTCGGCGAGCTCGTCGATCTTGGCGACGATGCGCTCGTGCGGCAGCGGCTCGCCGATCACGCCGGTGGAGGAGGTGAAGACGCGGCCCGCATCCAGCCCCAGCCGCTCGGCCACGGCGGTGGACAGGGCGGCCACCGAGCCCTCGCCGGCGCGGCCGGTGAAGGCGTTGGAATTGCCCGAATTGACGAGGAGTGCCGCGCGCCCGTCACCGCCGGCGGCGAGCTTCGCCTGGCAGTCGAGCACCGGGGCGGAGCGGGTCGCCGAGGTGGTGAACACCCCGGCGATGGCCGCGCCCTCGGCGATCTCGGCCAGCATCACGTCGGTGCGGCCCTTGTAGCGCACCCCCGCCTGCGCGGTGGCGAACCGGACGCCCGCGATCTCGGGCAGGTCCGGGAACGAGGCGGGCGCCAGCGGCGAGACCGGGGGCATCGCGATCAGTTCTCGAGGATCGAGAAGTCCGACAGCGCCGCCGGATCGAACGCACCCTGTTCGGGGCGGGTGACGTCGGCACCGGCTTCGAGCTCGGCCAGCGCGTCCTCGACGGCCTGCTGCTGCAGCTCCGAGGTCAGCTCGCCGCGCAGGCTCTCGAGCGGCGGCACTTCCGACAGGCGGGTCTCGTTGAGCTTGATGACGTGCCAGCCGAACTGCGTCTGGACCGGCTCCGACACGTCGCCCGGCTCCAGCGCCACGACGGCGTCGTAGAATTCCTGCACCATCATGCCCTCGCCGAACCAGCCGAGCTCACCGCCCGCGGGGCCGGAGGGGCCGGTCGAGTTCTCGCGCGCCAGCTCGGCGAAGTCGGCGCCCTCGGCGCGGGCCTGCTCGGTCAGCGCCACGGCCTCTTCCTCGGTCTCCACGAGGATGTGGCTGGCATTGTACTCGGTCTGCGGCTCGGCGTCGGCGAAGCGGGCCTCGTATGCCGCCTGCAGCGCCTCCTCGCTCACCGCTTCCTCGGTGATGCGGGTGATCGCCTCGCCGGCACGCAGGCTGCGCTCCTCGTTCTTCAGCGCGAGCTGCACACGCTCCGGGCTCGCGTCGAGCTGGTCCGACAGGAGCTGCTGCTGGATCAGCTGATCGACGAGGCCGTCGAACAGCACGTCGTCGGGAAGTTGCTGGTATTGCTGCGGAAGTTGCGCCTTGGCGATGATCAGCTCGCCGAGCGTGATGTCGGTGCCGTTCACCGTCGCCACCACGTCCGAGGCCTCCTGCGCGACGGCGGCCGTGGAGAGGCCGGCGGCGAGGGTGGCGGAAGCGAGCAGCCTGAGAGTGCGGGACATCCTGAATCCTTGATCTGCCGCGACAGGGCGCGACGTTGACAGTGAGTTATGGCCCCCTTACATCGCCTGAAGGCTCCGAGGGGCCGGTTCTTGGGCCTTGTAATATGGGCCGCGCCCCCGAGGGGCAACCAGCCTCCTCTCACGAGAATGACACTGCGGCGACGGCGCGCGCATGGAGACAGAATGCTGGGTATCGGACGAATTGCGAAATCGGTCTTTGGCACCGCCAACGACCGCAAGGTCAAGGCGACGCGCCCTCTGGTGGAGAAGATCAACAGCCTCGAGCCCGAGTTCGAGAAGCTGACCGACGCCCAGATCAAGGAGCGCACCGAGGCGCTCAAGGCGCGCGCGCTGGGCGGCGAGAGCCTCGACAAGCTGCTCCCCGAAGCCTTCGCCAACTGCCGCGAGGCGGCCCGCCGGGCACTCGGCCTGCGCGCGTTCGACGTCCAGCTCATGGGCGGCATCTTCCTGCACCAGGGCAACATCTCCGAGATGAAGACGGGCGAGGGCAAGACCCTCGTCGCCACCTTCCCGGCCTACCTCAACGCGCTGACGGGCAAGGGCGTGCACATCGTCACCGTCAACGACTACCTCGCCCGCCGCGACGCGGAGTGGATGAGCAAGGTCTACGGCGCGCTCGGCCTCACCACCGGCGTGGTCTACCCCCAGCAGCCCGACGCCGAGAAGAAAGAGGCCTACCGCGCCGACATCACCTACGCGACCAACAACGAGCTCGGCTTCGACTACCTGCGCGACAACATGAAGTCCGAGCTCGACCAGATGGCGCAGCGCGGGCACAACTTCGCGATCGTCGACGAGGTCGACTCGATCCTGATCGACGAGGCCCGCACGCCGCTGATCATCTCCGGCCCCGCGCAGGATCGCAGCGAGCTCTACGTCAAGATCGACGCGATCATTCCCGAGCTGAGGGAAGAGCACTACGAGCTCGACGAGAAGACCCGCAACGTCACCTACACCGACGAGGGCAACGAGTTTCTCGAGCGCCGCCTCCTCGCCGCCGGCCTGCTGCCCGAGGGCCAGACGCTCTACGACCCCGAGAGCACGACGCTGGTCCACCACGTCAACCAGGGCCTGCGCGCGCACAAGCTGTTCCAGAAGGACAAGGACTACATCGTCCGCGACGGCGACGTGGTGCTGATCGACGAGTTCACCGGGCGCATGATGGTCGGCCGCCGCCTCTCCGACGGCCTGCACCAGGCCATCGAGGCCAAGGAAGGCGCCAAGATCCAGCCCGAGAACGTGACCCTCGCCTCGGTCACCTTCCAGAACTACTTCCGCCTCTACGAGAAGCTCGCCGGCATGACCGGCACCGCCCAGACCGAGGCGGAGGAGTTCATGTCGATCTACGGGCTCGGCGTCGTCGAGGTCCCGACCAACAAGCCGATTGCGCGGGCCGACGAGGACGACAAGGTCTACCGCACCGCGCGCGAGAAGTACGCCGGCATCGTCGAGGCGATCCAGGAGGCGCACGCGAAGGGCCAGCCGATCCTCGTCGGCACCACCTCCATCGAGAAGTCGGAGCTGCTCTCCGAACTGCTCAAGAAGGAGGGCATCGCCCACAACGTCCTCAACGCCCGCCAGCACGAGCAGGAGGCGCAGATCGTCGCCGACGCCGGCAAGCCGGGCGCCGTCACGATCGCCACCAACATGGCCGGCCGCGGCACCGACATCCAGCTCGGCGGCAACGTCGAGATGAAGGTGCTCGAGGCGCTCGCCGCCGATCCCGAGGCCAACCCAGACGAGGTCCGCAAGCGGATCGAGGCGGAGCACGCCGACGAGAAGCAGCGCGTCCTTGAAGCCGGCGGGCTCTACGTCCTCGCCACCGAGCGCCACGAGAGCCGCCGCATCGACAACCAGCTCCGCGGCCGCTCCGGCCGGCAGGGCGATCCGGGCCGGTCGTCGTTCTTCCTCAGCCTCGAGGACGACCTGATGCGCATCTTCGGCTCCGAGCGGCTGGAGAAGGTGCTGTCGACCCTCGGCATGAAGGAGGGCGAGGCCATCGTCCACCCGTGGGTCAACAAGAGCCTCGAGCGCGCGCAGGCGAAGGTCGAGGGCCGCAACTTCGACATCCGCAAGCAGCTGCTCAAGTTCGACGACGTGATGAACGATCAGCGCAAGGTGATCTTCTCCCAGCGTCGCGAGATCATGGAGGCCCAGGACCTCTCCGAGATCGTCCGCGACATGCGCCACCAGGTCATCGAGGACATCGTCTCCGAGCACATGCCCGAACGCTCCTACGCCGACCAGTGGGAGACCGAGGCGCTCTACGCCGACGTCATCAAGTATCTCGGCGTCGACCTGCCGGTGATGGCGAAGGCCGACGAGGACGGCGTCGACGACGAGGTCATGCGCGAGTGGCTCGAGTCCGAGTCCGACAAGTACATGGAAGAGAAGACGGCGTCGTTCGGCCCCGAGACGATGCGCAACATCGAGAAGCAGGTGCTTCTGCAGACCATCGACACGAAGTGGCGCGAGCACCTGCTGACGCTCGAACACCTGCGCTCCGTCGTCGGCTTCCGCGGCTATGCGCAGCGCGACCCGCTGAACGAGTACAAGACGGAGTCGTTCCAGCTCTTCGAAAGCCTGCTCGACTCGCTGCGCGCCGAGGTGACGCAGAAGCTCGCGCAGATCCGGCCGATGACCGAGGAAGAGCAGAAGAAGATGATGGAGCAGCTGCTCGCCCAGCAGCGCCGCCTCCAGCAGCCCGCCGCCGCCTCGCCCGCGCCCGCCGCGCGCGAGCCTGTCGCCGCCGGTGCTGGCGCCGGTGTCGCCGAGGCGGAGGCCGGGACCCGGCGCGCCGGCTTCGTGGAAGATGACCCGACGACCTGGGGCAACCCGGGCCGCAACGACCCGTGCCCCTGCGGCTCGGGCAACAAGTTCAAGCACTGTCACGGCCGCCTGGCCTGATTGTTTCCGGATCGGCGGAGCCTGCACGGTTCCGCCGCATTTGAGTCCGGATCTTTCCGCACAGGCGTCCCGCTCAGGCCACCCTGAAGCGCGAGGTTGAACCCCGGTTCCGCAAGGAAAGGGTTCGATTCGTGTCGAAGATTCGCAAATTCACCGTCGCCGCCGGCACCTTCGGGGTCGCGCTCTCCATTGGCTTCGTGATGCAGAACGGCGACGCGATGGCCGCCCGCTTCGGCTCCGACGTGCCGGAAGTGGTCGACGGCGCCGGGCCCGACGTCGCCGGGATGAGCGGGCCGATCCTGCCCTCGCGCCCCACGCCCTCGGGCGAGCTGCAGCTCGTGGTCCCCGACGACCTCACCATGCCCGACATGCCGATGGTGCCCGTCCCGCCGACCGCCAGCGCCGCAGCGCCGCCCGCGGAGGTGCCGGACCCGCTGACGGACGATCCCGCCCTCGCCGACGCGATGCCGGACGAGATGCCCGCCGACGCCGAGGGCGAGATGGCGGCGGCCGAGGGCGAGGCGGAGGCCGTCGATCCGGCCGCCATGCCTGCCGCGCCCGTCTTCCACCGCCCGCCGCCGAGGCCGGCGATCCGCGCGCCCGCCGCCGAGGCCGCGCCGCCGGTCGTGCCGATCGCGGCGCCGCCCGCCGACTGCGGTGTCTCGATCGACGCCCAGGTCGGCCATGCCGCGCTCGTCGGCCTCAGCCTCTCGGCCCCCTGCATGCCCGACGCGCAGGCGACCATCCATCACCAGGGGATGATCTTCACCGTCCTCACCGACAGCGCGGGCGAGGCCTTCGCCGTCGTCCCCGCCCTGTCCGACAACGCAGTCTTCATCGCCTCCTTCGAGGCCGGCAGCGGCGCCGTCGCCACCGCCCAGGTGCCGGCGCTCGTGAACTACGAACGCGCCGTGCTGCAGTGGCAGGGCGAGGCAGGTCTGCAGATCCACGCGCTCGAGTTCGGCGCGGGCTACGGCGACAGCGGCCACGTCTGGCAGGCCGCCGCCCGCGCCCCCGAGGCCGGGGTGGCCGGCGAGGGCGGCTTCCTCGTCCGGCTCGGCGACGCGCGCGGCACCGACCCGCTGATGGCCGAGGTCTACACCTTCCCCAGCGCCACCACCGCGCGGGCCGGCGAGGTCGAGCTCAGCGTCGAGGCGGAGATCACCCAGGCCAATTGCGGCCGCGAGGTCTCGGCGCAGACGATCCAGATCGGCGCGGGCAAGCCCGCCGAGGCGCTCGACCTCACGCTGACGATGCCCGCCTGCGATGCGGTCGGCGACTTTCTGGTGTTGAAAAACATGCTGGCGGATCTGACACTCGCCGCGAGATGACGCGCGGCAGACACCGATCCTTTCGGCAGACCAGTGCGGCGATTTTCGCCGCACTTTTTCTTTGCGCGCCCGCGCTCGCCCAGGACATCTCGATCACCTCCGGCGGGTTGACGCTCGAAGGCCGCTACCTGGGCTACGACGGCCGCTACCTGCGGATGGAGACGGAGGCCGGGGAAGTCACGCTCGACTACGAGGCCGCCACCTGCACCGGCGCGGCCTGCCCCGATCCGGAGAGCTTCGTGCCCGAGGTGCGCCTGTCGGGCGCGCGGCGCATGGGCGAGGTGCTGCTGCCGGCGCTGATCGCCGGGTTCGCCGCCGAGAACGACCTGATCGCCGAGCGGATCGAGATCGACGACAGCCAGTTCGCCTACCTGCTCGGCACCGGCGAGGCGAGCGTGCTGCGCTTCCGCTTCCGGCTGTCGACCTCCGACGAGGGCTTCGCCGACCTGCTCGCCAACGAGGCCGACATCGCGCTCTCGGTGCGCGAGGTGCTGCCCATCGAGCGCGAGCGCGGCCGCGAGGTGGGGCTGGGCGATCTCGGCGCGACGGGGCGCAGCCAGATCGTCGCCATCGACGCGCTGGTGCCGATCGTGTCGGCGGCCCGCGAGGCCCGCGAGGCGATCCTGCTGACCGACCTCGCCCGCGCCTTCGGCGGCGAGATCGACGACTGGGCGGCGCTGGGCGAGGCCGAGGCCATGCCGCTGGTGCTGCACCTGACCGACGACTGGACGGGGCTGGCGCAGGGGTTCGTCGAGCGGGTGCTGACCGCGACGGACCGCACGCTCGCCGCCACGGTCGTGCGGCACCCGGACCCCGCCAGCGTTGCCGAGGCGGTGGCCGTGGACGCGCAGGCGCTGGGGATCGTGCCATACCTCTCCTACGGCAACGCCCACCCGCTCGGGCTGGCGGGGGCCTGCGGGCTGGTGAGCCTGCCCGAGCTGACGACGCTGAAGACCGAGGACTACCCGCTGGCGATGCCGCTGTTCCTCTACTTCCCGATGCGCCGCCTGCCGCCGCTCGCGGCCGACTTCCTCGGCTGGATGCGCACCGGGCCGGCGCAGTTCATCGTGCGCCGCGCCGGCTTCGTCGACCTCGGCGTCGAGCGCATCCCGGTGCGCGACCAGGGCCAGCGCTTCGCCCGCGCGATCCTCGACGCCGGCCGCGAGACCCGCCTCTCCGAGCTGCAGCGCATGACCCGGCTGCTCGCGCCGCGGGTGCGTCTGTCGACGACGTTCCGCTTCGGCCGCGGCGCGACGGAGCTCGATCCGCAGTCGCGAACGAACCTGTTCCAGCTCGCCGCCGACATCCGCGACGGCGCCCACGACGGCCAGACCCTGCTGCTGCTCGGTTTCACCGACGGCATCGGCCCCGCGAGCGCCAACCGCCGCCTCGGCGCCGAACGGGCCGACGAGGTGCTCGCGACGCTGCTCGCCGCGCTGGGCGGGGCGCTGCCCGAGGGCGTGGAGGTGCGCACCGAGGGTTTCGGCGAGGCGCTCCCGATGGGCTGTGACGACACCGAGTGGGGGCGGCAGATCAACCGGCGCGTGGAGCTCTGGGTCGACTAGAGCAGGCCCTCGGCGCGGAAGCTCAGCTCGCGCGACCTGCCGATGACGATGTGGTCGTGCAGCAGGATGCCGAGCGCGTCGGCGGCGCGGGCGATCTGCGCGGTCATGTCGATGTCGGCCTGGCTCGGCGTCGGATCGCCCGAGGGGTGATTGTGGACGAGGATCAGGGCCGAGGCGTTGAGCTCCAGCGCCCGTTTCACCACCTCGCGGGGGTAGACGGGCACGTGGTCGACCGTGCCGCGCGCCTGCTCCTCGTCGGCGACGAGGACGTTCTTGCGGTCGAGGAACAGGATGCGGAACTGCTCCGTCTCGCGGTGCGCCATGGTGGTGTGGCAATAGTCGAGCAGCGCCTGCCAGCTCGATACGACCTTCCGGTCGATCACCCTCGAGCGGGCCAGCCGGTGCGCGGCGGCCTCGACGATCTTGAGCTCGCAGATCACCGCGTCCTTCACCCCGTCGATCCGCGCGAGCCGGGCGGGTGGGGCGGAGAGGACGGCGTTGAAGTCGCCCAGCTCCTCGAGCATCGCGCGGGCGAGCGGCTTGACGTCGCGCCGCGGGATCGCGCGGAACAGCACCAGCTCGAGCAGCTCGTAATCCGGCACCGCCGCCGCGCCGCCCGCCATGAAGCGCGCGCGCAGCCGCTTGCGGTGATCCTTGAGGTAGGACGGAAGACGCCCGCCGGCGGGGCCGGCGGGCGCTGGAGTGACGACCTCGTCGGGCTCGAAGAGGTGGGGAGCCTCGTGGAAATCCCGTGTCGCGGTCATGCCACCACCTTGGCGGCAAAAGATTGAAAGAAGGTTAACGCGGCCGCGTCAGCCCTTCATCCCGTCCCAGAAGCTCTTCACGGCGGAGAAGAACGACGAGCTCTGCGGGTTGTTCTCTTCCGACAGTCGCTCGAACTCGCGCAGCAGCTCCTTCTGGCGCCCGGTGAGGTTGACCGGCGTCTCGACCGCGAGCTCGATGAACATGTCGCCGTGCCCGCCGCCGCGCAGGGCCGGCATGCCCTTGCCGCGCAGGCGCATCTGCCGCCCGGTCTGAGAGCCCTCGGGGATCTTCACCCGGCTGCGGCCGCCGTCGATGCTGGGCACCTCGATGTCGCCGCCGAGCGCCGCCTTGGCGAGGCTGACGGGGACGCGGCAGAACAGGTGGCTGCCGTCGCGCTGGAACAGCTCGTGCTCGCGGACCTCGATGAAGATGTAGAGATCGCCCGCGGGCCCGCCGCGCAGACCCGCCTCGCCCTCGCCGGCGAGCCGGATCCGGGTGCCGGTCTCGACCCCGGCGGGGATGTTGACCGAGAGCGAGCGCTCCTTCTCGACGCGGCCCGCGCCGTGGCAGGTGTGGCACGGGTTCTTGACGGTCTGGCCGGCGCCGTTGCACGTCGGGCAGGTGCGCTCGACGGTGAAGAAGCCCTGCTGCGCGCGCACCTTGCCCATGCCCGAACAGGTCGGGCAGGTCTGCGGCTCGACGCCGCCCTCGGCGCCGGTGCCGTGGCAGGTGCCGCACTGGACGGCGGTGGGGACGGTGATCGTCTTCTGCAGGCCGTTGTAGGCCTCTTCGAGCGTGACGCGAAGGTTGTAGCGCAGGTCGCTGCCGCGGGTGGCGCGCTGGCGCCCGCCGCCGGCACCGGGACGGCCGCCCATGAAGTCTCCGAACAGGTCGTCGAAGACGTCGGAGAAGGCCGATGCGAAGTCCTGCTGGCCGGCACCGCCGGGCCGCCGCCCGCCGCCGCCCGCGCCCATGCCCTCGAAGGCCGCGTGGCCGAAGCGGTCGTAGGCCGCCTTCTTCTCGGGGTCCTTCAGGCAATCGTAGGCCTCGTTCGCTTCCTTGAACTGGGCCTCGGCGTTGGGGTTGTCGGCGTTGCTGTCGGGGTGCAGCTCCTTCGCCTTGCGGCGGAAGGCCTTCTTGATCTCGTCGGCGGACGCGCCTTTCGAGACCCCGAGAACTTCGTAATAATCGCGTTTCGACATTCGGTATGGTTCCCCCTGGAACGCAAAGACCGGCCCGGGCCGTGCCGGGCCGGTCGTGTCGCTCTAGCGGCGCATCAGGCGCGCTTGTTGTCGTCGAGGTCTTCGAAGTCGGCGTCGACGATGTCGTCGTCGTCGCCGCCGGACTGGCGCTCGGCGTCAGCCTCGGGCTGCTCGTCGCCACCTTCGGCCTGGCTCGACTTGTAGATCGCCTCGCCCAGCTTCATCGCCGACTCGGTGACGTTCTGGATGCCGGAGCGGATCTTTTCGGCGCTGTCGCCCTCGAGATCGTCCTTGAGCGCGGCGATGGCCAGCTCGATCGCCTCGATGGTCGTCGGGTCGACCTTGTCGGCGTGCTCTTCCATCGACTTCTCGGTCGAGTGGATGAGGCTCTCGGCCTGGTTCTTCGCCTCGACCAGCTCGCGGCGCTCCTTGTCGGCCTCGGCGTTGGACTCGGCGTCCTTGACCATCTGCTCGATCTCGTCGTCCGACAGACCGCCCGACGCCTGGATCGTGATCTTCTGCTCCTTGTTGGTGCCCTTGTCCTTGGCGGACACCGACACGATGCCGTTGGCGTCGATGTCGAAGGTCACCTCGATCTGGGGCATGCCGCGGGGTGCGGGCGGAATGTCCTCGAGGTTGAACTGACCGAGCATCTTGTTGTCGGCCGCCATCTCGCGCTCGCCCTGGAAGACCCGGATCGTCACCGCGTTCTGGTTGTCCTCGGCGGTGGAGAAGATCTGGCTCTTCTTCGTCGGGATCGTCGTGTTGCGGTCGATCAGGCGGGTGAAGACACCGCCCAGCGTCTCGATGCCGAGCGACAGCGGCGTGACGTCGAGCAGGACCACGTCCTTGACGTCGCCTTGCAGGACACCGGCCTGGATGGCGGCGCCGAGCGCGACGACCTCATCGGGGTTGACGCCCTTGTGCGGCTCCTTGCCGAAGAACTTGGTCACTTCCTCGACGACCTTGGGCATGCGGGTCATGCCGCCGACGAGGACGACTTCGTCGATGTCGGTGGTCGACAGGCCGGCATCCTTGAGCGCCGCCTGGCAGGGCTTCATCGACGCCTTGATCAGGTCGCCCACGAGGCTCTCGAGCTTGGCGCGGGTCAGCTTCATGACCATGTGCAGCGGCTGGCCGGTGGCCCCGTCCATCGAGATGAACGGCTGGTTGATCTCGGTCTGGCTGGAGCTCGACAGCTCGATCTTGGCTTTCTCGGCGGCTTCCTTGAGCCGCTGCAGGGCCATCTTGTCCTTCGTCAGGTCGACGCCGTGTTCCTTTTTGAACTCGTCGGCGAGGTAGTTGACGATGCGCATGTCGAAGTCTTCACCGCCGAGGAACGTGTCGCCGTTCGTCGACTTCACCTCGAACAGGCCGTCGTCGATCTCGAGGATGGTGACGTCGAAGGTACCGCCGCCGAGGTCGTAGACCGCGATCGTGCGGGTTTCCTTCTTGTCGAGACCGTAGGCCAGCGCGGCGGCGGTGGGCTCGTTGATGATGCGCAGCACCTCGAGGCCGGCGATCTTGCCGGCGTCCTTCGTGGCCTGGCGCTGGGCGTCGTTGAAGTAGGCCGGGACGGTGATGACAGCCTGGTTGACGTCTTCGCCGAGGTAGGATTCTGCGGTTTCCTTCATCTTCTGCAGGATGAAGGCGGAAATCTGGGCGGGGCTGTACTTCTCGTCCCGGGCCTCGACCCAGGCATCGCCCTGGCCGCCGTCGACGATGTCGTACGGCAGGTTCTTCTTGTCCTTGGCGAGGTCGGAGTCGTTCAGGCGACGGCCGATCAGGCGCTTCACGCCGAAAATGGTGTTGTCGGGGTTGGTCACGGCCTGCCGCTTGGCGGGCTGGCCCACGAGACGCTCGTTCTCGGTGAAGGCGACGATGGACGGGGTCGTCCGGGCGCCTTCGGAGTTCTCGATCACTCGCGGCTGCGACCCATCCATGATGGCGACGCAGGAGTTGGTGGTCCCAAGGTCGATACCGATGACTTTGGCCATAGTTTTCAAATCCCTCTTCATTCAGGCGGTTTGAACCGCGCGGGCCCTCCTCGGCACCCGGCGCAGTGAGCTGGGGCGGGGCAGGTCGCCCCTGCCAGTCAACGGGCTATATAGGGAGCGCAAAATCCGGCTGCAACGGGCGCGAAGGGGCAGGGCGTGGCAAAAATGCAATGTATTCGGCGGGCGAGGATTTCGGGTGACTGTTGAGCCGACCCTCACGGTGCGCGGCGTGCAGGTGTTTGCCGGGATGCTCGGGCGGCCGGCGCAGGAGGCGCTGGTGGACGACCTGCGCGCGGTGGTGCGCGCCGCGCCGCTGTTCTCGCCGATGACGCCCTACGGCAAGCCGATGTCGGTGCGCATGACCTCGGCCGGCCGCTACGGCTGGCTCTCCGACCGGCGCGGCTACCGCTACAGCGAGACCCACCCCTCGGGCCGCCCGTGGCCGCCGATCCCCGACAGCGTGCTGGCGGTGTGGCGCGCCGTCGCGTCCGAGGCCGCCGCGCCGCAATGCTGCCTCGTCAACTTCTACGGCGAGGGCGCGCGGATGGGGATGCACCAGGACCGCGACGAGGGCGACTTCGGCCAGCCCGTCGTCTCGGTCTCGCTCGGCGACAGCGCGCTGTTCCGCATCGGCAACCTCACGCGCGGCGGCAAGACCGAGAGCGTCTGGCTGGAATCGGGCGACGTGGTGGTGATCGGCGGCGAGGCGCGGCTCGTCTACCACGGGATCGATCGGGTGAAGCCGAACAGCTCGACGCTGCTGCCGGAGGGCGGGCGGATCAACCTGACGCTGCGAGTCGTCGACCCCTAGTCGGCCGAGACGGAGCAGCAGCCCGACCAGTACTGCGTCCCCATCCCCGACAGCACCGTCACCACGTGCGCCGACAGGCCGTACTCGCGGTCGGACATGCCGTCGTTGCAGCTCCCGGGGGTGACGACGAGGGTGGCGAAGCCGTACTCGGGCAGGTCCACGGCGACGGCCCGGCCGGGGCCGGAGACGGTGCCCACGAACGGATCGACGGGCGCGCTGAACAGCTCCTCGCCGAAATGCTCCATTGTCAGCTGCCCGTTGCCCGTGGCGAGCGACCAGAACGGCTCCGTGCCGAAGCAGGAGCGCACCTTCGGCTCGCCGGGCTGGCGGGCGAGGAAGTTGAACGACACCCACCCGGCGCGCTCGTCGGCGTTGACGAGCCCCCAGTTGCCGTTGGCATCGCCCCGCATCACCTCGATGCCGGTGGCGTCGTGGGGCAGCTCGGCGATGACCTCGTGGCCCATCCCCGGCCCGGCGCGGACGTTGAGCGTGTCGTCGGGCGCGACGCCGAGCACGTCGTAGAGCGCGGGAAGCATGTGGGGCTGCGCCGAGGCGGCGGCGGGCAGGAGAAGGGCGAGGAGGAGAAGAAGTCGGATCATTTGCCGGCACTCCAGCTGGCTGAGGCATGTTTGCGCGTGTAGCTCTCGCCGATCATCCCCAGCATCAGCAGCACGATCCCGACGATGACGGGGTAGGCGATGTTGGAGAAGTGCGGATTGTAGTGCAGGAAGACGAAGCCGCGCGCCTGGTCGATGATGTGGAACAGCGGGTTCCAGTCGAACATCGCGACCATGTAGGCGGGCAGGGTGTTGGCGAGGAACATCTTGCCGCTCGCGATCATGTTGGCGCGGGCGTAGATCTGGCTCGCCGTGGCGGCGAAGCCCGGCGCCCACGGCTTGATCGCGAGGAACACCATGCCGACGGCGCAGCCGGTGAACCACGCCAGCAGCATCATCCCGTAGGCGGCGATCGGCTGGTCGATGTAGAGCGGCGTGACGACGGCGTGGTAGATGAACAGCACCACGATCAGCGAGATCGTCTGGATGTAGAGCGCCGACAGCGCGCCTGCGGTCACGGCGATTACCGTGTTCATCGGCGCGTGCTTCATCATCGCCGACGTCGGCCCCTCCGAGCCGAGCACCGCCCCCATCGACTTGGTGTGGCAGATGAACAGGAAGATCCCCGACATCACGTAGAGCAGGAAATCGCCGCGCACCGCGTTGCCGCGCAGGCCGAGGATGGCGAACATGAAGTAGAACGTCGCCACCAGTATCATCGTCTGCAGCATGTTCTGGATCAGGCCGAGCAGCGCGTGCCGGTGGCCCTTGCGGATCTCGTGCACGATCGAGTGGTAGATCAGCTCGAGCATCCCCAGCGCGGATTGGGCACGGTTCCTCTGCTGGCGGATCTGGAACATGCGCGACGGTCCTGCCTGGGGCGCGGGGAGCGGCTTGCCCCTCGCCTGAGCCGTCAGCATAAGGGGGCCGACATTTCAATTCAATGAAGGGCTGCGGCCCCTGCGGCAGAGGTGACCTATGGACTACGACAAGCTGACCGTGGTGATGCGCCGCCTCGCGCTCGAGGCCGGCGACAAGATCATGGAGATCTACGACGGCCCCGAGTTCGAGGTGATGACCAAGAGCGACGACAGCCCCGTCACCGCCGCCGACGAGGCCGCCGACGCCCACATCTCCGCCGGGCTGCGCGCCGCGTTCCCCGACATGGCGCTCGTCACCGAGGAGCAGGCCGATAGCCACGACGTCACCGCGATGACCTTCCTGATCGTCGACCCGCTCGACGGGACCAAGGAGTTCATCGATCGGCGCGGCGACTTCACCGTCAACATCGCGCTCGTCGAGGACGGCGTGCCGACCCGCGGCGTCGTCTACGCGCCCGCCAGGGGCCGGCTGTTCTACACCGGCGCCGACGGCGTCTCGGTCGAGGAGGGCGGCGCGCTCGACAAGGAGAGCGTGGGCACCACGCAACCGATCCGCGTCTCCGAGCCCGACAACGACGCGCTGATGGTCGTCGCCTCCAAGTCGCACCGCGACCAGGCGACGGACGACTACATCGGCAAGTACGCGGTCCGCGACATGACCTCGGCGGGCTCCTCTCTGAAGTTCTGCCTCGTCGCCACCGGCGAGGCCGACCTCTACCCCCGGATCGGCCGCACGATGGAATGGGACACCGCCGCCGGCCATGCGGTGCTCGCCGGCGCGGGCGGCGAAGTGGTGCGCTTCGACGACCACACGCCGCTGCGCTACGGCAAGGACGGCTTCGCCAATCCGTTCTTCATCGCCTACGCTCCCGGGGTGGAGCTGCAGAAAGCCTGACCTTGGCCACCCTGATCGTCATCCCCGCGCGCTACCCCTCGCAGCGCTACCCCGGCAAGCCGCTGGTGCCGCTCACCGGCGCCACCGGCGAGAGCCGCACGCTGATCGAGCGGTCGTGGCGGGCGGCGCTCGAGGTGGGCGGCGACGCTCGCGTCGTGGTGGCGACGGACGACGGGCGCATCGCCGACGCCGCCACCGGCTTCGGCGCCGAGGTGGTGATGACCTCCGACCGCTGCCGCAACGGGACCGAGCGCTGCGCCGAGGCGCTCGACGCGCTGGGCGGCGGCTACGACATCGTCGTCAACCTGCAGGGCGACGCGCCGCTGACCCCGCCCTGGTTCGTCGAGGCGCTCGTGGCCGATCTCTCCGCCCATCCCGTCGCCGAAGTGGCGACGCCGGTACTGCGCTGCGACGGGCGGGCGCTGAACGGCTTCCTCGAGGACCGCCGCGCCGGCCGCGTCGGCGGCACGACGGCGGTGTTCGGGATCGACCGCAACGCGCTCTACTTCTCCAAGGAAGTGATCCCCTACACCAGCCGCGACTACGGGGCCGCCGAGCCGACGCCGGTGTTCCACCATGTCGGCGTCTACGCCTACCGCCCCTCCGCCCTCGCCGCCTACCCGCGCTGGGAGCCGGGGCCGCTGGAGCGGCTCGAGGGGCTCGAGCAGCTGCGCTTCCTCGAGCGCGGCATCCACCTCACCTGCGTCGAGGTCGAGGCGCGGGGCCGGCCGTTCTGGGAGCTGAACAACCCCGAGGACGTCCCCCGCATCGAGGCGATGCTCACCGAGGCCGGCCTCGCGTGACCGCTCCGGCGGTCAGCGTCATCGTCGTCAGCCGGAACCGCCCGGACCGTCTCGCGCTCTGCCTCAAGGGGCTGGGCCAGCTCGACTACCCCTCGTTCGAGATCGTCGTCGTCGCCGACCGGCGCGGGCTGCGGGTGGTCGACACGCTGCCCGACTTCTTCGGCCGGGTGAAGAGCGTCGCCTTCGACGAGCCCAACATCTCGGCGGCGCGCAATGCCGGGCTGGCCGCCGCGGCGGGCGAGATCGTCGCCTACATCGACGACGACGCGGTGCCCGAGCCGCTCTGGCTGCGCCACCTCGTCACGGGCTTCGCCGATCCGCGCGTCGCGGCGGCCACGGGCTACGTGATCGGCCCGAGCGGCGTCGCCTTCCAGCACCGCATCCGCGCCGTCACCGAGCGGGCGCGGGAATACGCCCTGCCGATGGAGGGGCTGCGGACGAAGGTGCTGCAGCTCGGCTCCGGCGAGGCCGTCAAGACGGAGGGCACCAACATGGCCTTCCGCCGCGACGTGCTGGCGGGGCTCGGCGGGTTCGACGCGGCCTACCGCTTCTACCTCGAGGAAGCCGACGTGAACCTGCGCCTCTCCGATGCCGGCCACGCCACGGCGGTGGTGCCGCTGGCGCAGGTCCACCACGGCGTCGCCCCCAGCCCGCGCCGGCGCGACGACCGGGTGGCGACCGACCTGCACGACGTCGGCGCGAGCCTCGCGGTGTTCCTGCGCAAGCACAGCAGCCACCCCGATATCTCGACCCCGGCCCGGGCCGAACGGCAGCGGCGCTGGCGCGCGCTGGTGGCGCACATGGTCGCCGGGCGCATCGAGCCGCGCGACGTGCGGCGCACGCTCAAGACCTTCGACGCGGGCTGGAGCGAGGGCCACGAGCGCGCCCATTCCGAGACCGCGGCGATCGGCCCGCCCAGCGCGCCGTTCCTGCCCTTCCGCCCCCGCGTCGCGCGGAGCGGCCACGTGGTGATCGGCGGCCGGGCCTGGCAGGCGGCCGGCCGGCTGGAGGCGGCGCGCCGGCTCGTCGAGCGCGGTGCGACGGTGACGGTGGTGCTGCTGTCGCCCACCGCGCGCCCGCACCGCGCCCGCTTCGACGGCGCCGGCTACTGGGTGCAGCGCGGCGGCCTCTTCGGCCCCGCCGGGCCGGACGAGCCCCGCGTCCGCGGCTGGCGCTTCCGCGACCGAATCGGACAGGAGACGGCCCGGGTCGCGCCGGTGCGCGGCGCGCCAATGGACAGGCGCTGAACTTTCGTGGCAAGCATCGCGGGAATGGACCCGGATGGCTGGCCATTTCGTTGAAGTATTTCTAAATTGAACAAAAGCCGCGCTCCCGTGTTGTGGGAGCCGCAGATAAAGGATCCTCAGTATGTCTCAGCGTGTCACGAAGGCGGTCTTCCCGGTCGCGGGCCTCGGAACCCGGTTCCTGCCGGCGACGAAGGCCCTGCCCAAGGAGATCATGACCCTCGTCGACCGTCCGCTGATCCAGTACGCCATCGACGAAGCCCGCGCGGCGGGCATCAGCGAGTTCATCTTCGTCACCTCGCGCGGCAAGTCCGCGCTCGAGGACTACTTCGACTGCGCCCCCGAGCTCGAGACCGCGCTCAAGGAGAAGGGCAAGGACGACCTCTACGAGGTCCTGCAATCGACCAACATGGAAAGCGGCCAGATCGCCTACATCCGCCAGCACCAGGCGCTCGGCCTCGGCCACGCCGTCTGGTGCGCGCGCCGGCTGGTGGGCGACGAGCCCTTCGCGGTGATCCTGCCCGACGACGTCATCGCCGCCGACAAGCCCTGCCTGCAGCAGATGGTCGAGGCGCACGAGGAGACCGGCGGCTGCATGGTCGCCGCGATGGAAGTGCCGCGCGAGAAGACGTCGTCCTACGGCATCCTCGACTGCAAGGACGACATGGGCTCGCTCGTGTCGGTCAAGGGCATGGTCGAGAAGCCGAAGGCCGAGGACGCGCCGTCCAACCTCGCGGTGATCGGCCGCTACATCCTGACGCCGCAGATCATGAAGAACCTCAACGAGGTCGACCGGGGCGCGGGCGGGGAGATCCAGCTCACCGACGCCATCGCGATGGAGATCAACTCCGCGCGCGACGTCTACGGCTACCGCTTCCAGGGCGAGCGCTTCGACTGCGGCAGCAAGGCCGGCTTCCTGCAGGCCACCGTCGCCTTCGGCCTCGCCCGTCCCGACCTGCGCGACGAGCTGAGCCAGTACCTCGACGAGCTGTCCTCGACGCGCGCCGCCGCCCAGTAAGGACCGGCGATGACCACGATCCTCGTCACGGGCGGTGCGGGCTACATCGGCTCGCACGCCTGCAAGGTGCTCGCGGCGGCGGGCTACACGCCCGTCACCTACGACAACCTCGACACCGGCTGGCGCGACTCGGTGAAGTTCGGCCCCTTCGAGCAGGGCGACCTGCTCGACCGCGACCGGCTCGACCAGGTGTTCGCCGCCTACCGCCCCGCCGCCGTGATGCACTTCGCCGCCCTCAGCCAGGTCGGCGAGAGCATGACCGAGCCGGGCAAGTACTGGCGCAACAACGTCTGCGGCTCGCTCAGCCTGTTCGAGGCGGCGATCCACGCCGGCTGCCTCGACGTCGTCTTCTCGTCCACCTGCGCCACCTACGGCGAGCAGGACGGGGTCGTGCTCGACGAGGACAGCGCCCAGCAGCCGCTCAACTCCTACGCCGCCTCCAAGCGCGCCATCGAGGACATGCTCGACAACTTCGGCGCCAGCCACGGGCTGCGCTCGGTGATCTTCCGCTACTTCAACGTCGCCGGCGCCGACCCCGAGGGCGAGATCGGCGAGTTCCACCAGCCCGAGACCCACCTCGTGCCGCTCATGCTCGATGCCATCGACGGCAAGCGCGACGCGCTGACCATCTTCGGCACCGACTACGACACCCCCGACGGCACCTGCATCCGCGACTACGTCCACGTGATGGACCTCGTCGACGCCCACGTGCTTGGCGTGAAGTGGCTCGAGGACGGGCGCGGCAGCCGGGTGTTCAACCTCGGGACGGGCACCGGCTTCTCGGTGCGCGAGGTGGTCGACAAGTCGGGCAGCGTGACCAACCGCGAGGTGCCGATCCTCGAGGGCGCGCGGCGTCCGGGCGACGCCACGGCCCTGGTCTCGGGCAGCCAGCGCGCGATGACGGAGCTGGGCTGGCGGCCGACCCGCTCCACCCTCGAGACGATGATCGCCGACGCCTGGCGCTGGCATCAGAATACCTCTGGCCACTACAGCGCATAGGCCCGCCGCGCGTCTGCTCGACGTGACGCGGCTGATGTCCCGGGCGGGGCGGGTACTGACGGGCGTCGACCGGGTCGAGCGGGCCTACCTCGCCGAGCTGATCGGGCGCGGCGAGCCGCTCTTCGCCCTCGCCCGCAGCACCTTCGGCTACCTTCTGCTCGACCGCGCCGGCGCGGCGGCGTTCCTCCGTCACGTCGACAGCGGCGATTGGGGCCGGCCCGCCGGCCTCTCCCGCCTCGCGCGGCGGCTGACCCCCGCGCAGCGCGCCGCCGAGGCCCGTACCCGGCGTCTCGCCATCGCGCGCTGCAGCCGGCGCGGGCTGGCGCGCATGTTGGCGCGGCGGCTGCCGGGCGGCACCGCTTACCTCAACCTCGGCCATACCAACCTCACCGACCGGGTGCTCACGGCGGTCCGGGCGCTGCCCGGCGCGCGGGTGAGCGTCTTCGTCCACGATACGATCCCGCTCGATCACCCCGAGTGGCAGCGCGATGGCGCGCCCGAGCGCTTCGCCGGCTTCCTGCGGCGGGCCGGGAGGGCGGACCGGCTCCTGACCAGCTCGCAGTCCGTCGTCGCCGACATCCGCCGCCACGTTGCCGCCCCGCCGCCGATCACCGCGATGCCGCTGGGCACCGACCTCGCCGAGCCCGAGGCCACCACGCCGCGCCCCGACGAGCCCTACTTCGTCGCGCTGGGCACCATCGAGCCGCGCAAGAACATCGCCCTGCTGCTCGACGTCTGGGAGCGCCTGCCGAGCCCGCGCCCCCGGCTGCTGCTTTGCGGCGCGCGCGGCTGGCGCAACGAGGACACCTTCGCCCGGCTCGACCGGGGCATCGACGGCGTCGAGGAGCGCCCCGGCCTCTCCGACGCCGCCATCGCCGCTCTGCTGACGGGCGCGCGGGCGCTGCTGTTCCCCTCGCGCGCCGAAGGGTTCGGCCTGCCGCTCGTCGAGGCGGCGGCGCGGCGGACGCCGGTGGTTTGTGGCGATCTTGCCATCTGCCGCGAAGTGCTCGGCCCGCATGGCATTTACCTGGATGTCGGCGATGCGTATGTCTGGGAAAAGACAATAATGCAGTTGTCGTCAGGGCCGCCCGGCCCGGGCCCCCGCGACCCCTTCACGCCGCCCAGCTGGGCCGATCATTTCAAGGTCGTGTTAAGCGTGACGTGATATCGTGGCCCGGAGCCATCGCGCTCTGGCACGCGGATGAGGTCGAGTTTTGGGCGCCTGGCAGTCATACCGGCTGAGGTTGCAGCGCAAGCGCTGGCGCATCCGCGCGTTCCGCAAGCGGCGCGAGCTGCGCCCCGTCGCCCGCCGCACCGATACCATCCGCCCCGGCGCGATCCTCGTCTTCTCCACCTTCCGCAACGAGGCCGTGCGCCTGCCGCACTTCCTCGGCTATTACCGCGAGATCGGCGTCGACCACTTCCTGATGGTCGACAACGACAGCGACGACGGCGGCCGCGAGTACCTCGCCAGCCAGCCCGACGTCTCGCTCTGGACCACCGGTGCCAGCTATAAGCGCGCTCGCTTCGGCGTCGACTGGCTCAACTGGCTGCTGCTGAAGTACGGCCACGGCCACTGGGCGCTCACCGTCGATCCCGACGAGCTCTTCGTCTACCCGTTCTGCGACACGCGGCCCGTGCGCGCCCTGACCGACTGGCTCGACGCCTCCTCGATCCGCTCGTTCTCGGCGATGCTGCTCGACATGTACCCAAAGGGCGGCATCAACGACGTCCCCTACGAGCCGGGCCAGGACCCGCTCGAGATCGCCAGCTGGTTCGACGCGGGCAACTACTCGATCTACCGCAACAGCCGCTACGGCAACCTCTGGATCCAGGGCGGCCCGCGGATGCGCGCCTTCTTCGCCGACGAGCCCTGGCGCGCGCCGGCCCTCAACAAGATCCCGCTGGTGAAGTGGGACCGCCAGTACGCCTACGTCTCCTCGACCCACACGCTGCTGCCGCGCGGGCTCAACCAGGTCTACGACGAGTGGGGCGGCGAAAAGGCGAGCGGGCTGCTGCTGCACACCAAGTTCCTCAGCACCTTCGGCAGCAAGGCCCGCGAGGAGATCGAGCGCGGCCAGCACTACGCTGCCAGCCGCGAATACCGCGCCTACGCCGAGGGCCTGACCGACAACCCGGACCTCTGGTGCAAGTGGTCGGAGAAGTACATCAACTGGCGCCAGCTCGAGATCCTCGGGCTGATGTCCAAGGGCAACTGGGCATGAGCGTCGGCATCCTGATGCTGGTCCACACCGCGCTCGACCGCGCCGAGCAGGTGATCCGGCACTGGAACGCCGGCGGCTGCCCCGTCGTCGTCCATGTCGACCGCAACGTCGCGCGCGATACCTACGACCGTTTCGTCGACGCCCTGTCCGACCTCGCGGACGTCCACTTCTGCAAGCGGCACCGCTGCGAGTGGGGCACCTGGGGGATCGTCGCGGCATCGCTGTCGGCGGCCGAGACGATGCTCGCGAGGCACCCGGGCCTCGGCCACGTCTACCTCGCCTCCGGCTCCTGCCTGCCGCTGCGCCCGGTGCGCGAGCTGACGGCCTATCTCGACGCGCGGCGCGCGACCGACTTCATCGAGAGCGCCACCACCGCCGACGTGCCCTGGACGGTCGGCGGGCTCGACGCCGAACGCTTCGTGCTGCGCTTCCCGTTCTCGTGGCGGCGGCACCGGTTCCTGTTCGACCGCTGGGTCGAGATCCAGCGCCGGCTGCGGCTCAAGCGCAAGATCCCGGAGGGGATCGTGCCGCACATGGGCTCGCAATGGTGGTGCCTGACGCGCCGCACGCTCGAGGCGATCCTGACCGACCCGAACCGCGCCGAGCACGACGCCTACTTCCGCCGCGTCTGGATCCCCGACGAGAGCTACTTCCAGACCCTCGCGCGCCATCACTCCACCCGCATCGAGAGCCGCTCGCTGACGCTCTCCAAGTTCGACTTCCAGGGCAAGCCGCACATCTTCTACGACGACCACCTGCAGCTGCTGCGCCGCTCCGACTGCTTCGTCGCCCGCAAGATCTGGCCCCACGCCGACCGGCTCTATGCCGCCTTCCTCGATCCGTCCGAGCAGGCGATGAAGGGGGCCGAGCCGAACCCCGGCAAGATCGACCGCATCTTCGCCAAGGCCGTCGAACGCCGCACCCGCGGCCGCCCCGGCCTGTACATGCAATCGCGCCACCCCCACGACGGCTGGGGCAACGGCTTCACCTCCGCGCCCTACTCGGTGTTCGAGGGCTTCGAGGAGCTGTTCGTCGGCTTCGAGGGCTGGCTGGCGCGGCTCACCGGCGGGCGCGTCCACGGCCACCTGTTCGGCCCCGAGGGCGCCGAGTTCGTCGGCCGCCAGCCCACCTACGCCGGAGCGCTCTCGAGCCACCCGGCGATCCGCGACTACAACGCCGACCGCTTTCTCACGAGCCTGATCTGGAACACCCGCGGCGAGCGGCAGATGTTCCAATTCGGCCCGCGCGACAGCCAGATGATCAGCTGGAACCTCGCCAGGGACGCCAACGCCCAGATCAGCGTCATCAGCGGCGCCTGGGCGGTGCCGCTGTTCCAGGCGGGGGGCGACTTCGGCGCGCTGAGGACCGAGGCCGCGCGGCTGCAGAAGATCGAAAGCGAGCACCTGAAGCACCTCCGCTCGCCCCACGCCAAGGCGCGGATCCGGATCTGGACGATGGCCGAGTTCCTCGAAGCGCCGATGGAGGGGCTGCAGGCGATCATCGACGAGATCGCCGGCGCGCGCCGCCTCAAGCGGCTGACCGAGGCGCCGAAGATGGTCGACCTCACCGGCTTCGGCCAGTTCCTGCAGAACCTCAAGAACCAGGGGATGCACCCCTACCTCATGGGCGATTTCCCCGTCGACGGCGCGCCCGCCCGCGAGGACAAGCCCCTCCGCAAGCCCTACCTGGTCAGGTGAACATGCCCGATTTCGACAGCTTCGTGGTGTTCGCAGAAATGCGCACCGGCTCGAATTTCCTCGAAGCCAACCTCAATGCCTTCGATGGCGTCGCCTGCCACGGCGAGGCGTTCAACCCGCACTTCATCGGCTACCCCAACCGCGACGAGATCCTCGGCATCACCCAGGCCGAGCGCGAGGCCGACCCGGCCCGCCTGCTCGCCGCGATCCGCGACGCCAAGGGGCTGAACGGCTTCCGCTTCTTCAACGACCACGACCCGCGCGCGCTTGACATGGTGCTCGCCGATCCGCGCTGCGCCAAGATCGTGCTGATCCGGAACCCCGTGGAAAGCTACGTCAGCTGGAAGATCGCCCAGGCCACGGGGCAGTGGAAGCTGACAAACGTGAAACATGCCCGCAGCGGCAAGGTCCCCTTCGACGCCGCCGAGTTCGAGACGCACCTCGAGGCGCTGCAGCGCTTCCAGGTGACGCTGCTCAACCGGATGCAGCGCTCGGGGCAGACGGCGTTCTACGTCGCCTACGAAGACCTGCAGGATGTCGACGTGATGAACGGGCTGGCGGCCTGGCTCGGCGTGCCGGCGCGGATCGAGGGGCTGGACAGGAAGCTCAAGAAGCAGAACCCGGAGCCGCTGTCGGCGAAGGTGACGAACTTCGACGAGATGGAGGCCGCGCTCGCGCGGCTCGACCGGTTCGACCTGTCGCGCACGCCGAACTTCGAGCCCCGCCGCGGCGCCGCGGTGCCGAGCTACGCCGCCGCGCCCGAGAGTCCGCTGCTGTTCCTGCCGATCAAGGGCGGCCCCGAGCGGGCGGTGAAGCACTGGCTCGCCGCGCTCGACGGGGCCGAGCCGCAGGCCCTGCGCGGCGGCTTCACCCAGAAGAGCCTGCGCCAGTGGAAGCGCGCGCACCCGGGCCACCGGACTTTCACGGTCCTGCGCCACCCCGTCGCCCGCGCCCACGCCGCCTTCTGCGCGCGCATCCTGCCCGCCGGGCCGAAGGGCTTCCCCGAGATCCGCAAGACCCTGCGGCAGGTCTTCAAGGTGCCGCTCCCCGGCCAGAACCCCGGCCCGGACTACGATGCCGCCGCCCACCGCGCGGCGTTCACCGGCTTCCTGACGTTCCTGAAGGCCAACCTCGGCGGCCAGACCTCGGTGCGCGTCGACGCGCACTGGGCCAGCCAGGCCGAGATCCTGCAGGGCATGGCCGGCTTCGCCCTGCCCGACATGATCCTGCGCGAGGACAGCCTCGCCCCCGGCCTCGCCCAGCTCGCCGCCCAGATCGGCCGCGAGGCGCCGGAGCCGGGCGACAGCGACCGCGAGGCGGCGCGGCTGGCGAGCATCTACGACGGCGAGATCGAGGCGATGGTGCGCGACGTCTACCAGCGCGACTACATGACCTTCGGCTTCGCGAACTGGCGCTAGGCTTTTCGTTTCGCCGCGCCTTGCGGCGCGTCGACCCGGCGGGGGGCCAGCCCCCCGCACCCCCCGGGATATTTCTCGAACAGAGACCTGAGGGGCGGCGCTAGAAGTCGAGGCCGAGGTCGAGGACGGTCGCGGAGTGGGTGAGGGCGCCGACGGAGATGTAGTCGACCCCGGTGGCGGCGACCTCGGCGACGCGGGGCAGGGCCATGTTGCCCGACGCTTCGAGCACGAGCCGCCCGGCGTTGAGCGCGACGGCCTCGGCGAGGGTGGCGCTGTCCATGTTGTCGAGCAGCACCACGTCGGCGCCGCCCTCGGCGAGCACCTCCTCGAGCTGGTCGAGCCGGTCGACTTCGATCTCGACGCGCACCATGTGCGAGGCTTGCGTGCGGACCGCGGCGAGAACGGCGGGGATGCCGCCGGCGGCGGCGATGTGGTTGTCCTTGATGAGGATCGCGTCGGAGAGCGAGAAGCGGTGGTTGTGGCCGCCGCCGTGCAGGACCGCCTGCTTCTCGACGAGGCGCAGGCCCGGCGTCGTCTTGCGGGTGCAGGTGATGCGGGCGCGGGTGCCGGCGGTTTCGGCGACGAAGGCGGCGGTGAGTGTGGCAATTCCCGACAGGCGGCCGGCGAAGTTGAGGGCGACGCGCTCGGCGGAAAGGATCGCGGCGGCGTCGCCGGCGATCTCCATCAGCACGTCGCCCGGCGAGACCGTGGTGCCGTCGGGGCGGTGGACCTGCACGTCGAGCGCCGGGTCGACGAGGCGGAAGGCGAGGCGGGCGATCTGCATCCCCGAGACCGTGCCGGCCTCGCGGGCGCGCAGGCTGGCGCCGTAGCGGGTGCCCGGGGGGATCACGGTGCGGGTGGTCAGGTCGCCGTGGCTGCCGAGGTCTTCCATCAGCGCGTGGCGCACGAGCGGCTCGAGGATCACGTCGGGCAGCGGCGGGTGGCTTGGGTGGCTCATCGGGCGGGCTCCGGGTCTTGGCTGGCGCGCAGGGCGAGCGCGTCGGACAGGCGCAGTCGGCTGCGGCGCGCCGCGGCGGCCGGCTCGGGGCAGTCGGCGCGGAAGTGGGCGCCGCGGCTCTCCTCGCGGGCGAGGGCGGCGGCGGCGATCAGGGTGGCGGTGGCGGTCATGTTGGCGAGGTGCGGGTGGTCGGGCCGGGCGGCCTCGACCGCGGCGATCTCCGCCAGCGCGCTCACGAGGCCGTCGCGGGTGCGGATCACCCCGACGCCGGCGGTCATCGCGGCGCGCAGCCGGGCGAGCAGAGCCGGCGCGAGCGGCTCGCCGGGGGCGAGGTCGGGCAGGCTGACGGGATCGGCGGCGGTGGCCGGGCCGCAGGCGGCGGCGATGTCGGCGGCGGCGCGGCGGGCGTAGACGAGCGCCTCGAGCAGACCGTTGGAGGCGAGGCGGTTGGCGCCGTGCAGGCCGGTCGAGGTGACCTCGCCGCAGGCCCAGAGGCCGGGCAGCGAGGTGCGCCCCGCCGCGTCGGTCTCGACGCCGCCCATGTGGTAGTGCGCGGCGGCGGCGACGGGGATGGGCGTGACCTCCGGGTCGATCCCGGCGGCGTGGCAGGCGCCGGCGACGACGGGGAAGTCGCGCCCGAGCCGGGGGCCCAGGGGCCGGGCGTCGAGCATCGGGCGCAGGCCGGCCTGGCTCTGGGCGTAGACGGCGCGGGCGACGATGTCGCGCGGGGCCAGCTCGCGGTCTGGGTGGACGCCGTCCATGAAGCGCGCGCCGAGCCGGTTCACCAGCAGCGCCCCCTCACCGCGCAGCGCCTCCGTCGCCAGCGGCGCCGGGTCGAGGCCGACGTCGATCGCGGTCGGGTGGAACTGGACGAACTCCGCATCGGCGACGACCGCCCCGGCGCGGGCGGCGAGGCCGATCACCTGGCCGCAGATGCGCGCGGGGTTCGTCGTCAGCGCGAACAACCCGCCCGAGCCGCCCCCGGCGAGCAGGTAGGCGGTGCCGGTGAGGCGCAGGGGGGCCGAGCCGCCGGGGCCGGAGCGGGTGCACTCGATCCCGGCGACGCGGCCCTCGGCGATCGTCAGACCGCTCGCCATCAGCCCCTCGAGCACCTGGATCGAGGGCGTCTCGCGCACCCGCGCGATGAGCGCCCGCATGATCTCCGCGCCGGCCCTGTCGCCGCTGACGCGCACCACGCGGGCGAAGCTGTGCGCCGCCTCGCGCGACAGCACGTAGCTGCCGTCGGCGGCGCGGTCGAAGGGGGCGCCGAGGCCGGTGAGGTCGAGGATATGCGCCCGCGCCTCGGCGGTGACGGAGGCGGCGACGGCCGGGTCGACGGTGCCCGCCCCGGCGCGCAGGGTGTCGGCCGCGTGGGCCTCGGCGCTGTCGGCCTCGGCCATCGCCGCGGCCACGCCGCCTTGCGCCCAGGCGCTCGACGCGCCCTCGCCGAGCCGGTCGGGGGAGATCAGCAGCACCGGGCGCGGCGCCAGCGCGAGCGCGGCGTAGAGCGCGCCGAGCCCGGCGCCGACGATGATGACCCGGGACGTGCGGACCTGTTGCAACGGCGTCAGGCCGCCAGGCGGCGCGACATGTCGATCATCCGCTGCACCGCGACCCGCGCGTCGGCGGCGATGGCGGGATCGACCTCGACCGCGCCGGTCATGTTGTGCAGCGAGTGGAGCACCTTCTCGAGGGTGATCTTCTTCATGTAGGGGCACATGTTGCAGGGCCCGACGAAATCGACCGTCGGCAGCTCGCCGGCGATGTTGGAGGCCATCGAGCACTCCGTCACCAGCATCGCCTTCTCGGGCTTCTCGGCGTGGACGTAGTCGATGATGCCTTTGGTGGAGCCCGAGAAGTCGGCCTCGGCCACCACGTCGGGCGGGCATTCGGGATGGGCGATGATCCGGGTGCCCGGGTTCCACTCGCGGAACTCGCGCAGATCCTGGGCGGTGTATTGCTCGTGCACGATGCACGATCCTTCCCACCAGACGATGCGCTTGTGCGGCACCTGCTTGGCGACGTTCTGCGCCAGGTACTGGTCGGGGGTCATGATCACCGTGTCCGCCTCGAGCGCGGCGACGATCTGGGCGGCGTTCGAGGAGGTGCAGCAGATGTCGGAGACCGCCTTCACGTCGGCGGAGGTGTTGACGTAGGTCACCACCGGCGCGCCGGGGTAGCGGCGGCGCATCTCGGCGACGCCTGCCGGCGTGATGCTCTCGGCGAGCGAGCAGCCGGCGTCCATGTCGGGGATCAGCACCGTCTTGGCCGGGTTCAGGATCTTCGAGGTCTCGGCCATGAAGTGCACGCCGCACTGCACGATCACGTCGGCCTCGACCTCGGTCGCCTTCACGGCGAGCTGCAGGCTGTCGCCCACGAAGTCGGCGATGCCGAGGTAGATCTGCGGCGTCATGTAATTGTGCGCGAGGATGACGGCATTGCGCTCTTTCTTGAGCTGGTTGATCGCGGCGACGTAGGGGGCGTGGATCGCCCAGTCCATCGGCGTCACCACGCGGCTCATGCGCTGGTAGATGCCTCCCAGCGCCTCGGCGGTCTCGACGGACGGCGCGAGGTCGTAGTGGCGCGCGAGGTCGCGCAGGCCGAGCGGTTGATCGAGCATGTCTTGTCCCCTCCGGCTGGCGGTACCGGCAGCCAGCCATTGCGGCCCGGCGAGGTCGCCCGGCAAGCGGCCCGTATCTATTGGCCCGCTTCCTTAAGGACAAGGCCCTAGTGCCGGCGCGGCGGGAAGCCGTTTGCCATTGCCGCCGCTTCGGTGGCAACTGGCGCGCAGCAACAGGAGACACCCATGCTGACCTACGTCGTCCTCATCGTCGCTGGGCTGCTCGCCGGGGGGCTCAACGCCGTCGCGGGCGGCGGGACGTTTCTCAGCTTCCCGGCGCTGGTCTGGCTCGGGGTGCCGCCGATCATGGCCAACGCCACGGCGACCCTGACGGCGCTGCCCGGCTACATCGGGAGCGCCTGGGCCTATCGCTCGGAGGTCGCCGCCGAGGGGAGCCTGAAGCTCGCGAGCATCATCGCCATCGCCGCCATCGGCGGGCTGGCGGGGGCGGGGCTGCTGCTGGTCACGCCGGGGGAGGCGTTCGTCGGGATCGTGCCGTGGCTGCTGCTCGCCGCGACGGTGCTGTTCGCCGCCGGGCCGCACCTGCTCGCGGCGGTGAAGACGCGCGGCAGCGGCGTGGCCGGGCCGGTCGTGTCGGCGGTGGCGGTGTTCGCGGTGTCGGTCTACGGCGGCTACTTCAACGGCGGACTCGGGATCATGCTGCTGGCGATGCTGGGGCTGATCGGCTTCACCAACCTGCACGGCATGAACGGGCTGAAGAACCTGCTCTCCGCCATCCTCTCCATCGTCTCCGTTGCCACCTACACCGTCGCCGGCCTGATCGCCTGGGACAGCGCGCTCGTCCTCGCCGTGGCGACGACGGTGGGCGGCTATGTCGGCGCGAGCCAGGCGCGGCGGATCAGGCGGACCGACCTGCTGCGGCTGGGCATCGTCGCGGTGGGGGCGGTGATGACGGTGATCTTCTTCGTCTACTGACGGGTGCGGTGGCTGCCGTCGGCGAGCAGGATCTCGTCCATCGGGATGTCCCACGGCATCGGGTAGATCGTCGGCAGCACCGCGTCGGAAAACCCGACGCCGATCCGGCGCGGCATCGGATCGAGCCGGGCGAGGGTGCGGTCGTAGTAGCCGCCGCCGTTGCCGAGCCGGTAGCCCGCGTCATCGGCTCCGAGCAGCGGTGCGATCACGATCTCCGGCTGCCGCACCGCGGCGTCCTCGGCGGGGACGGGGATGTTCCAGATGCCGCGCACCATATCGCAGCCCATGTTCCAGCGGCGAAATATCAAGGGCGCACCCTTCTCCACCACCACCGGCAGCAGCACCTCCACCCCCGCCGCGTCGGCGTCGGTCATCCACGCCCGCAGGTCCGGCTCGCCCCGGATTGGCCAGTAGAGCGCCACCCGCCGCCCCGGCTCGAGCGGCACCAGCTGCCGCAGCCCCGCCACCAGCGCGGCGCTCGCATCGGCCCGTTCCGCCACCGACATCGCCCGGCGCAGCGCCATCAGGCGCGCCCGCTCGGCGCGGCGGAAGCGGGCGACGTCGCGGGCGGTCTCGGGATCGACGGGGTGACCGTCGACGAGGCGGTGGGCAAGGCAGGGCGAGCTGTCGTCGGTCATCGGCATGATCCCCGTGCGGCGCCGCGCCATCGTTGCGCGCTGCCCGCCGCTTGTCTATGGCGGGGCGAACGATTGCTGCGAGGGCGCATGGCCAACCACCTCTACAAGAACGACCTCCCCGACGGGCTCGATCTGGGCCCCGTCGTGGCCATCGATTGCGAGACGATGGGGCTCAACCCACACCGCGACCGGCTCTGCGTGGTGCAGATGTCGGGCGGCGACGGGCATGCCCACCTCGTGCAGGTCGCCAAGGGCCAGACCAGCGCGCCCAACCTCGTCGCGATGCTCGAGAACCCGGACGTGCTCAAGCTGTTCCACTTCGGCCGCTTCGACATCGCCGCGCTGATGAACGCCTTCGGCGCCCGCACCGCGCCGGTCTACTGCACCAAGATCGCCTCCAAGCTCGTGCGCACCTTCACCGACCGCCACGGCCTCAAGGTGCTGCTGCAGGATCTGGTCGGCGTCGACGTCTCCAAGCACCAGCAGCAGAGCGACTGGGGCGCGGAGACCCTGTCGGACGCGCAGCTCGACTACGCCGCCTCCGACGTGCTCCACCTCCACCGCCTGCGCGAGAAGCTCGACGAGATGCTCGCCCGCGAGGGCCGCACGATGATCGCGCAGGCCTGCTTCGACTTCCTGCCGACGCGCGCCCAGCTCGATCTCGCGGGCTGGCCGGACCAGGACATCTTCTCGCACTGATGGCCGACCGCGACGCCCTCCTCGCCGCCGCGCGGCGGGTCGTCGCGACCGAGGCGGAGGCGCTGTCGATCCTCGCCGAGAGCCTCGGGCCCGGGCTGGCGGAGGCGCTGGAGCTGGTTCTCGCCGCGCGCGGACGCGTCGTGGTCAGCGGCATGGGCAAGTCGGGCCACATCGCGCGCAAGGTCGCCGCGACGCTGGCCTCGACGGGCACCCCGGCGCAGTTCGTCCATCCCGCCGAAGCCAGCCACGGCGACCTCGGGATGCTGACGCGCGGCGACGTGGTGCTGGTCCTGTCCAATTCCGGCGAGACGACCGAGCTCGCCGACCTGATCGCCTACACCCGCCGCTTCGGCATCCCGCTGATCGGCGTCGCCGCCCGAGCCGCGAGCACGCTGATGCGGCAGGCCGACGTCCGGCTCGTGCTGCCCGAGGCGCGCGAGGCCTGCGGCACCGGGGTCGTGCCGACCACCTCGACCACGATGATGCTCGCGCTGGGCGACGCCATCGCCGTCGCGCTCATGGAGCACCGCCGCTTCACCCCCGAGATGTTCCGCGACTTCCACCCGGGCGGCCGGCTCGGGGCGCGGCTGTCGAAGGTGTCCGACCTGATGCACAGCGGCGACGCGCTGCCGCTGGCGGGGCAGGCGACGCCGATGAGCGACGCGCTGCTGACGATCTCGCAAAAGGGCTTCGGGGTTCTTGGCGTGACCGGCGCGAATGGCCATCTGGCGGGTATCGTGACCGACGGCGACCTGCGCCGTCACATGGACGGGCTGCTCGAGCGCAGCGCCGGCGACGTGATGACGCCGGAGCCGCGCACCATCGGCCCCGGCGCGCTGGCGGAGGAGGCGGTGCGAGTGATGAACGCGCAGCAGATCACATGCCTGTTCGTGGTCGATCCGCCCGGCAGCGGCCGCGTCGTCGGGCTGATCCACATCCACGACTGCCTGCGCGCCGGCATCGTCTGACATGGCGGACCACCACTCCACCTACGTCGCCCTCGCCAAGACCATCCTGCCGCTGCTCGCCCTCGCGCTGCTGTCGACGATGTTCCTGTTCGCCCGCGCCCCCACCATCGAGAGCGTCGAGATCCCCTACGCCGACATCGAGGAGCTGGCCCGCGAGCAGCAGATCTCCGCGCCGTCCTTCTCGGGCGTGACCGACGACGGCTCGATCTTCTCGCTCATGGCCGAGAGCGCGCGCCCCGTGGACGACGGCGACGTGGTCGATCTCGCCGCCATCCGCGGCACCCTCGATGCGCCCGGCGGCGCGACGATCCTGCTGCGCGCCGGCGAGGGGCGGGTCGACACCGCCGGGCGCACCGCGCGGCTGTCGGGGCTGACCCGGATCGAGACGTCGGACGGCTACGAGGTCGAGACCAACGGCGTCTTCGCCGACCTCGACGCCGGCCGCATCGAGACCGACGGCGCGCTCGAGGCTCACGCGCCCTACGGGGAACTGACCGCCGGGCGGCTGGTTGTGGAAACGCCGGACGGCGGCAGCCAGCTGCTCAATTTCCAGGACGGCGTCCGGCTGGTATACCGCCGGCAGCAACAGGATCCGACACCGTGACACGCACCATCGCCGCCACCTTCCTCGCCGCCACCCTCGCCGCCTCCGCCGGCTGGGCGCAGTCCAACGTCGACCTCGGCGGCATCAGCGCCGACCCGGACGCGCCCGTCGAGGTGACGGCCGATTCGCTGTCGGTGAACCGCGAGGAGGGCACGGCCGTCTTCAGCGGCAACGTGCTGATCGGGCAGGGCGAACTGCGCATCTCCGCCGCCGAGGTGCAGGTGATCTATTCCGAGGAGACCGGCGACATCACCCGCCTGCTCGCCAGCGGCGGCGTCACCATGGTCACCGAGACCGAGCAGGCCGAGGCGCAGACGGCCGACTACGACATCGACGCCGGCCAGCTCGTCATGGAGGGCGACGTGCTTCTGACCCAGGGCGCGAGCGCGCTCTCGGCGGGGCGCATGGTCGTCGACCTCGACACCGGCGCGGCGCAGATGGACGGAAGGGTCCGCACGGTGTTCCAGCAGGACGGCAATTGATGCCCGCGCCCGCGCTCGCCGTCACCGAGGGCGACGCCGGACTGCATGTCGCCCACCTGCGCAAGAGCTACCGCAAGCGCCCGGTGATCCGCGACGTGTCGCTTTCGCTCGGACGCGGCGAGGCGGTGGCGCTGCTCGGCCCCAACGGCTCGGGCAAGACCACCTGCTTTTACTCCATCGCGGGCCTGATCCAGCCCGACGCGGGCACCGTCACCATCGACGGGCGCGACGCCACGCAGCTGCCGATGTACCGCCGCGCGAAGCTCGGCATCGGCTACCTGCCGCAGGAGATGTCGATCTTCCGCGGCCTCACCGTCGAGGACAACATCCTCGCCATCCTCGAGATTGCCGAGCCGAGCGTCGTCAAGCGGCGCCGGAAGCTCGAGCAGCTCCTCACCGAGTTCTCCATCGACCACCTGCGCCGCGCTCCCGCACTGGCGCTGTCGGGCGGCGAGCGGCGGCGGTGCGAGATCGCGCGCTGCCTCGCGGCGGGGCCGAAATACGTGCTGCTTGACGAACCCTTCGCCGGCGTCGACCCGATCGCCGTCGGCGAGATCCGCCACCTCGTGGGCGAACTGAAGACCCGCGGCATCGGCGTGCTCATCACCGATCACAATGTGCGGGAGACCCTCGAAATCGTTGATCGCGCATATATTTTACATGATGGCAAGGTTCTGATGAGCGGCACCACGGAGGAGGTCGTCAGGGATGAGAACGTGCGGCGCGTGTACCTGGGACAGAGCTTCCGGGTGAACTGATGCCCGGCATCGTCCCATCGACAGCACCGTTGACAGACAACGGTCCGCTGTCGCCAAATGACGGGGATGACTATGCGTGTTCCCATCGGCGGCGGCATGCGGGCCAATCGGCGGCCCGGGCTTCCCGACCATCAGGAGCCGAGGTCAGCCCCCACCCGGACCGGCCGCGACACCCTCCGCACGAGCGGAGCGCGCGGCGGTGCGACTTAGCGAGGAGATCCCATGCGGTACCAGATCAGCGGCAAGCAGATTGACATTGGCGAGGCCCTTTCGGCCCACGTGGAATCCAACCTGAACGAAACCGTCGGCAAGTACGCCGGCCGCCCGACCGACGCGACGGTCATCTTCTCCAAGTCCGGGCCGGAATTCCATTGCGAGGCGGTGATCCACCTGTCCACCGGCCTCACCGCGCAGGCCAAGGGTCATGCCCACGACATCTACGCCGCGTTCGACAGCGCGAGCGAGAAGATGGACAAGCAACTGCGGCGCTACAAGCGCAGGCTGAAGGATCATCACCGCGAACGGGTCCAGCCGGTTGAACTCTCGACGGCGCCTTCGTATATCCTCGCCTCATCGGAATCGGAGGATGACGCGCAGGAGCAGGATCTCTCGTCCATGATCATTGCCGAGATGGAGACGAGCATTCCCTCGCTCTCCGTCGGCGAAGCGGTCATGCAGATGGAGATCGCCCACGCCCCCGTCCTGGTGTTCCGCAACGAGGGGCATAGCGGGATCAACGTCGTGTACAGGCGTGAGGATGGCAACATCGGCTGGATCGATCCGCGCAATACGAGCAACTGACCGCGAAAAGCGGTCCGGACACGGAAAACCGCAGCACCCATGCAGCTTGCAGACATTCTCGACGTTCACGGCGTGAAGGTTCTCGCCTCGTGCAGCAGCCGCAAGCGGCTGTTCCACGACCTGGGCGAGATGGCCCACAGCACCTTCGGGCTCGAGCCCGGCAAGGTCATCGAGGCGCTGCTCGAGCGCGAGGCCCTGGGGCCGACGGCGGTCGGCCACGGGGTCGCGCTCCCCCACGCCCGGCTCGACGGGATCGACCGGGTGCGCGGCCTGTTCCTGCGGCTCGAGAAGCCTCTCGATTTCGACGCGATAGACCGCCAGCCGGTCGATCTCGTCTTCGCGCTGCTGGCGCCCGAGGCGGCCGGCGTCGAGCACCTGAAGGCGCTCGCGACCGTCTCGCGCACCCTGCGCGACCAGGCGATCTGCGCCAAGCTGCGGGCCAACGCCGAGCCCGCCACCCTGCACGCGATCCTCACCGAGGCCCCCGCGACCCAGGCCGCCTGAGCGGCCCCGCCTCTAGCTGACCAGCCGCAGCGTCGCCGGCTTCTCCGCCGCGAGGGGCAGGGACAGCACGAAGCGGCTGCCTTGCCCGTAGACGCTCGTCGCCGACAGCGCGCCGCCCTGCATCTCCGCGAGCTGCCGCGCGATGGCGAGGCCGAGGCCCGTGCCGCCGGCGCGGCGCGTCGCAGTGCTGTCGACCTGGTGGAACGGCTCGAAGATGCGCGACAGCTCGTCGTCGGGGATGCCCGGCCCCTCGTCGCTCACCGCGATGTCGAGCATCCGGCCGCGCATCTCGGCGGTGACGGACACGGTGCCGCAGGTGGAGAACTTCAGCGCGTTGCCGATCAGGTTGATGAGGATCTGCTGGCAGCGGCGGCTGTCGGCCAGCACCCGGGCCGGCTCCGTACTGGCCGTCAGCGCCAGCCCCTTCTGCTCGGCCATCGGCGCCAGCTGCGCCGTCACCAGCTCGACGAGGTTGGCCGCGTCGAACTCGTCGGGATCGATGGAGAGCGAGCCGGAGGAGAGCTTGGAGAAGTCGAGCATGTCGTTGATGAGGCTGAGCAGGTACGTTCCCGACTGATCGATCTTGCGCATCCGCTCGCCCAGGTCGTCATAGAGCGAGGCGACCTCCTCGGCGAGCCCGTCGACCTCGGTGCGCTGGATGGCGGCGAGCACCTTCTGCGCCTTGGGCATCTTCGAGAAGCTGGCGCCGAGGCGGGAATGGCCGAGGATCACCGTCAGCGGGGTGCGCAGCTCGTGGCTGAGCACGTTCATGAAGTTCGTCTTGGCCTGGTCCGCCGCTTCGGCGGCCTCCTGCGCGGCCTTCAGCTCGGTGATGTCGACCCGCAGACCGACCAGCAGGCCGTCGTCGGAGGACCGCTCCGAGACGTGGTAGCAGCGCCCGTTGCTCAGCTTCTGCTCCAGGTCGCAATTGCCGGTGCGGTGCAGCTCCATCCGTTCGCGCAGGAACGCCTGCTCGCGGCCGATGGCGTCGGGATATTGCTGCCGCGAGATGCCGTACCGGACGATGTCCTCGAAGCGCACGCCGGGGCGGATGATGTCGCGGCAGCGGTCGTACATGTCGAGAAAGCCGCTGTTGCAGGCGATGAGCCGGTCGTCGGCGTCGTACATGGCGAAGCCGCCGTCGAGCGCCTCGATGGCGCTCACCATGCGGCGCTGCGCGACCTGGCGCTGCCGGTCGAGGTAGAGGATGTACCACAGCGCGCCCAGGATGCCGGCCGAGATGGCGATGATGAGCATGTTGTCGGGCGTGAACACGGCGTTCGGCGTCCAGCCGCCGTGGGGCGTGGCGAGCAGGTCCCAGGTGCCGTTCGGGAAGTCGAAGGTCAGCAGCACCGGGTCCCGGAGCTCTTCGGGCGCCGCGTTGCCGAACAGCAGTCGCCGCTCGCCCTCCTGGCTGGCGGCGCCGATGACGGCGACGTCGTACTCGGCGAGCAGCTCGCCGTAGTCGGCCAGCTGGAACGCGATCGTGTGGTCGAGCACCAGCGACACGATCCCCCACAGCTCGCCGCTGCCGTCGGGCCCGTAGAGCATCACCGGCTGGCGCAGGATCGAGGCGACGTTGCCCTGCACGAGGTCGATCGGGCCGAGGATGTTGATGTCGTTGAGCGCGATCGTCTCGAGCACGCCGGGCAGCTGCGACGGCTTCTCCCGGTAGTCGAGCCCCAGCACCGCCTCGTTGCCCTCGATCGGGTGGATCATCGAGACTTTCAGGTCGGGCGCGGCGGCGAAGTTGACGATGCGCGGGTCGCCCTGGCGCAGCCGGGTGGCGTGGGCGGTGAACTCCGCCTGGGTCATGTCGGGGCTCTCGCGCAGGGCGGCGGTCATCTCGGCGAGCGTGCGGACCATGCGGTTGACGTCTGTTTCGATGTCTTCGCGCACCGCGTGCATGGCCTGCGTCGTCTGCAGCCGCTGGTGCTGGAGGTTCTGCTTGTGTTGCAATTGCGAGAACTGCACGGCGACCAGCCCGACCACCAGCGAGGCGAGGAACATCAGGAGCGGGAGGTTGGCGTTCGAGAGCCAGACGAGACTCCAGCCGCCATTCCGCGCTTCGGTGCCGGATTGCTTCATCACTGCCCCGCCCTTCTACCTGTGGTTTAGCACCTGCCTCGGCTCGATCCGCGGCAGGATTGTTCTGCCACGGGAAACAGGACTCGTTTGGATCTCTTGTTTGTCGTTTTTTGGGCAGGTTGACGATTCAAGCAGTTCCGTAACGTCACGCGCGGGTGGATCAATCTAGCGCAGCTCCATCTGCGTATACCGGGCCCGCATCTGGTGCGGGCTGAGGCCGTAGGCGGTCTTGAAGTGCTGGTAGAACTGGCTCGTCGAGGTGAAGCCGGACTGCTCGACCACCTGCGAGATGGCCATCGAGCTGCCCATCAAGAGCGCACGGGCGCGCAGCAGGCGCATCCGGATGATGAAGCGTTTCATCGGCATCCGCATCGTCCGCGAGAACAGCGACAGCGCGTAATTCTGGTGAAACCCCGTCACCGCGGCGACGTCGGCGTTGCTGAGCGGCTCGGACAGGTGCTCGAGGATGTGCTTCACCATCGCCACCACGTGCTGGATATGCACCGACGACAGGATCCGTCCCTCGTCCATCTCGACCAGACCGTCGCGCAGGTAGGGCACGTCGTCGAGCAGCGCGCGGCGCAGCAGGGCGTTGAACTCCATCTTCATGATCTCGAGCCGCTCGTACTCGTTGGCCCGGTAGTCCTTGTACCAGCCCTCGATCCGTTCGGCCGAGCAGGCCTCCTCGGGCAAAGCGGCCATCGCGCCGCCGAGCAGCGACACCTGCAGCCGGGCGATGTGGGGCATGTAGAGGAACGAATCGAGGGGCAGGTAGATGTTGGCCAGCCGCGGCGGCGCGTCGCCGGTGGGAATGACCTCGCGCAGCTGGTGGGGCAGGCCGGCCCAGAACAGGATCAGTCGGTTCTCCGGCACGTCGACCCGGTCGCCGTCCACATCGTAGACCAGCCGCGCGCCGGTGACGAAGTTGCCCTCCACGTGGCCGTGCCAGTGCGGCGAGGCCATCACCGTCGGCACGAACAGCCGCATCCCAAACCGTCCGATGGCGCTGCTCAGGGCATAGAAGTGCCGCTCGTGGCTCGGCACGCCCTTGAGCGGCGCGTCGTCGAGATCGCCCCGTCCCGCCATCTGCGCCTCCTTCGACGATCTTAAGAACCCGGAATACTATTTCGCATTCGCGCATTGCTGGCGCAAGCGTCGCGGGCGCAGGATTGAGCGCGGCGGACGCGGGCGACGGAGGAGTCGGCCCGTCTCGTCTGCGAGACGACAAGACAAACGGACTCCGGTCCGAAGGGAGGAACCAGATGACATTGATGACCCGTGCCGCTCCGGCGGCGCTCCTGATCGGCCTGTCCGCGCCCGCGATGGCGCAGATGGCCGAGCCGACGACGCCGCCCGACCCGCCGCCGTTCGCGGCGCAGGGCGAGCCCAACTTCGTCAACCGCGCCGACATCTTCGAGTTCCGCGCGCTCGACAGCTACGACCAGCCCGAGTTCATGGACGCCTTCGTCGAGGCCGGGATGCTGCCGCCCGTCGAGGAGCGCCTCCCCGAAGAGCCGATGGTCTACAGCGCCGACAACATGCCCGATGGCGCCGGTGCCTACGGCGACGTCATGCGCCACGTGATCGGCGGCCGGCCCGAGGGCTGGAACTACATCGCCGGCCAGAGCCAGGGCTGGGGCGGCATCGACATCGGCATGTACGAGTGCCTGACCCGCACGGGCCCGCTGTTCATGGTGAATCCGGAGGATCTCGAGCCGCTGCCCAACCTCGCCAAGTCGTGGGAGTGGTCCGACGACGGGATGCAGCTGACGGTGAACCTCGTCAAGGGCGCCAAGTGGTCCGACGGCGACCCGTTCGACGCCGAGGACGTGATGTTCTACTGGGACCACCACGTGATGGACCCCGAGATCACGCCGCTCAACGGCGCCAATCCCGAGACCTTCGGCCAGGGCACGACGCTCGAGATGGTGGACGACTACACCGTCCGCTTCACCTTCACCACCGAGCGGCCCGAGCAGGTGCTCTACTCGATGGCCTACGGCACCTTCTGCCCCGGCCCGAGCCACATCCTCGCGCCCGAGCACCCCGCCAACAACCCGGACAACTCCTACGAGGATTACCGCAACGCCTTCCCGCCGGATTTCCTGAACTTCCCGGTCATGGGCGCCTGGGTGCCGGTCGAGTACCGCGCCGACGACATCGTCGTGCTGCGCCGCAACCCCTATTACTGGAAGGTCGATTCCGAGGGAAATCAGCTGCCCTACCTCAACGAGATGCACTACCGGCTGTCCACCTGGGCTGACCGTGACGTGCAGGCGGTGGCGGGCACCGGCGACTTCTCCAACCTCGAGCAGGCGGAGAACTACGTCGAGTCGCTGCGCCGTGCCGCCGAGGACGATAGCCCCGCGCGGCTCGAATTCGGCCCGCGGATCATCGGCTACTCGCTCTACATGAACCTGTCCGGCAACGGCTGGGGCGAGCCCGACGAGCGGGCGCAGGCGGTGCGCGAGCTCAACCGCGACATCGACTTCCGCATCGCCGTCTCCACCGCGCTCGACCGGGTGCGGCTCGGCGAGAGCCTCGTGAAGGGCCCGTTCACCGCGCAATATCCCGGCGGCCTCTATGCCGGCACGTCCTACTACGACAAGGACAGCACGGTGTTCTATCCCCACAGCATCGAGGCCGCGAAGGCGCATTTCGAGGCCGCGGGGCTCGAGGACACCGACGGCGACGGGTTCTACAACTGGCCCGAAGGCAGCCCGGCCGGTGACGGCAACGTGCAGATCACGCTGCTCGCCAACACCGACTACCAGACCGACCGCAACCTCGCGGAAGGCGTGGTGGCGATGATGGAAGAGGCCGGCATCAAGGTGTCGCTCAACCTCATGGCCGGCAACGACCGTGACGCGACCCGCGACTCGGGCCGCTACGACTGGCGGGTCGAGCGCAACACCTCGGAGCTGATCACCGTGGTGCAGAACACGTCGGAACTCGCCTCGACGGGGCCGCGCACCAACCCCGTCCACTACGCCAACGACGCCGGCGAACTTGACCTGCTGCCCTTCGAGCAGGAGCTCGCCGACACCGTCACGGCGTTCATGGAGACCAACGACCCCGAAGAGCGGGCGGAGCTGATGAAGCAGTACCAGAAGCTCTACACGGAGAACCTCTACGGCATCGGCCTGACCCAGTACCCGGGCGCGCTGATCATCAACAAGCGGTTCGCCAACATCCCGTCGGGGGCGCCGATCTTCATGTTCAACTGGGCCGAGGACAACATCATCCGCGAGCGGGTGTACGTCCCCGAGGACCAGCAGGCCGACCATGAGCTGTACCCGGAGGCCCTGCCGGGCGCGCCGGGCAGCGACGGCCCCGTGACCGCGGGCTGACCACGGCTCCTCCCTGCCCGGGGGCGGCGGCACGCCTCCGCCCCCGGGCCCTGACCAGAACGGACACACCCCACATGCTGCGTTTCCTGACCATCCGGCTGTTGCAGGCGATCCCTGTGCTGATCGTGATGTCGATCATCACCTTCATCATCATCAACGCGCCGCCCGGCGATTACGGCGACTACATCCGCACGATGATGATCACCCAGGGCAACGCGTCGATCGCGTCCGCCGAGGCCGCCGCCGAGCAGTACCGCGAGGCGCACGGGCTCAACGATCCGCTGGTCGTGCAGTACTTCCGCTGGATCTACGGCATCGTCACCGCCGGCGACTTCGGCCACTCGTTCTTCTACAACAAGCCCGTTGCCGAGGTCGTCGGCGAACGGCTGCCCCGCACCATCGCGCTGGCGCTGACCTGCCACTTCTTCGCCTCGCTGTTCGGCATCACCTTCGGCATCCTCGCCGCGACCAAGCAATATTCCTGGACCGACACGGTGCTGAGCTTCGTGTCCTTCCTCGGCATGACCGTGCCGCGCTTCCTGCTGGCGCTGATCATCCTCTACGTGCTCGCCTTCAAGCTCGACGTGCAGGAGCTCGGCAGCTTCTACTCCACGCGCTACGGCGGTCAGCCCTACTGGTTCGGTCCCTTCGACTTCAACTGGGGCAAGCTCTGGAACCTGATCGAGCACGTCTGGCCGGTGGTCTTCATCGCCACCCTCGGCGGGCTCGCCTACAACATGCGGGTGATGCGGGGGAACCTGCTCGACACGCTCAACCAGCAGTACGTCGAGACCGCCCGCGCCAAGGGCCTGCCCGAGCGCAAGGTGATCATGCGCCACGCGGTGCCCAACGCGCTGCACCCGCTGGTCGCCTACCAGGGCGTGATCCTGCCCTACATGCTCACCGGCGAGATCGAGGTCGCCATCGTGTTCTCGCTCGCCACCGTCGGCCCGGCCATCGTCGGCTCGATGGGGATCGGCGACGTCTACGTCACCGGCACGCTGCTGCTGGTGCTCGGCGCGACGCTGGTGGTCGGCAACATCATCGCGGACCTGCTGCTCGCCGTCCTTGATCCGCGCATCCGCGTGGGAGGCAACTGATGACCTTCGAGCCCGACTACATCGACGGCGACGACCCCAAGCGCCGCCTGTCCGACCAGCTCGCGCCGCCCGTCGACGAGGGCGAGGACCTGCGGATCTCGACGGTCTCCACCGAGAGCCAGTCCTACCTCTCGCTCGTCTGGCAGCGCCTGCGCCGCTCGATCCCGGGGATGCTGGGCCTGACGCTGGTGACGATCCTGCTGGTCGTGTCGCTCTTCGCCCAGTTCTTCGCGCCGATGAACCCCAAGGAGGCCGACATCGCCTTCGCCCCGCCCGACCGGATCTCGTTCTACGTCCCCGAGATCGAGAACCCGCCCGAGGGCCGGCCCGCGCCGGGCTGGAAGCTCTGGCCGGTCGTGTACCCCATCGTCGAGAGCGACGAGTTCGACCCGATCACCTTCCAGCCGATCGTCAGCCCCGACTACGCCAATCCGCAGCCGCTCCGGCTGTTCGCGAAGGGCTGGAACTACGAGATGCTCGGCATGGAGTTCGAGCGGCACTTCATCGGGACGGGCGACGGCTCGCCGCTGCACATCCTCGGCACCGACAAGCTCGGCCGCGACATCCTCAGCCGCGGCATCGTCGGCAGCCAGATCAGCCTCGCGATCGCGCTGAGCTCGATCACGCTGATCACCATCATCGGCACGCTGGTTGGGATTACCTCGGGCTACATCGGCGGCCGCTTCGATCTCTGGTTCCAGCGCTTCGTCGAGATCATCCTCGCCTTCCCGCAGCTGCCCTTCTACCTGGCGCTGACCACGCTGATCCCGGTGACCGCGCCCTCGGCGCTGTTCCTGACCTTCGTGGTGCTGGTGATCGTCGGCCTCGGCTGGGCGCAGCTATCCCGCGAGGTGCGCGGCAAGACCATGGCGCTGCGCCAGGTCGACTACGTGCGCGCGGCGATGGCGGTCGGGGCGCGGGACGGGCGGATCATCACCCGCCACATCCTGCCCAACGTGATGAGCCACGTGATCGTCGCCGTCACCCTCGGGATCCCGACCATCGTGCTGCTGGAGAGCTTCCTCGGCTTCCTCGGCTTCGCGGTGAAGCCGCCGCTGATCTCCTGGGGCCTGATGCTGCAGGACGCCGGCACCTTCTCGGTCATCGGGTCGTATCCGTGGATCCTGTCGCCGGTCGGCTTCGTGCTGATCACCGTGTTCGCCTTCAACGCGCTCGGCGACGGCCTGCGCGACGCGATCGACCCGTATTGAGGAGGGTGGAGAGCATGTACGCCATTCGAGCCTCACTGCCCGGCGGCACGCCGGGCCGCGCCCGACCCTCCCCCCGGGAGGGCGCCACTTCACCGCTCCGCGCCGCCCGACGCCGTGGCAGAGCCACGACCGCGCGCGCCGCATCCGCCGGGCAAGCGCCCACCCAGGGTCGGGCGCGGCCCTCCTCGCACGGAAGACAGCCATGAACGACATGACCCCGATCATCGACGCCCAGAAGGTCGGCGTGAGCTTCGCCGTCGACGGCGGCAAGGTGGAGGCGGTACGCGACGTGTCGTTCAAGCTGTTCCGCGGCAAGACCACGGCGCTCGTCGGCGAGTCCGGCTCGGGCAAGTCGGTCACCGCGCGGGCGGTGATGCGGCTGCTCTCCAAGCGCGCCACCGTCGCCGACGAGACCCGCATCTACTACGACGGCAAGGACATGGCGCACCTGTCGCTGGCCGAGATGCGCCGGCTCAGGGGCAACCGGATCAGCATGATCTTCCAGGAGCCGATGTCGTCGCTGAACCCGGTCTACAAGATCGGCACGCAGCTGGTGGAGATCATCGTGCTCCACCAGAAGCTCGGCAGGAAGGCCGCCTGGGCGCGTGCCACCGAGCTGCTCGCCGAGGTGCGCATCCCCAACCCCGAGGCGCGGATGAACCAGTATCCGCACCAGCTCTCGGGCGGGCAGCGGCAGCGGGTGATGATCGCCATGGCGCTCGCCAACCGGCCCGACGTGCTGATCGCCGACGAGCCGACCACCGCGCTCGACGTCACCGTGCAGGCCGAGATCCTGCACCTGATCGACGACCTCAAGGACAAGTTCGGCATGGGCGTGGTGCTGATCACCCACGACCTCACCGTGGTCCGCCAGTTCGCCGACCACGTCTACGTGATGCAGCACGGCGAGGTCCGCGAGGAGGGCCCGACCAGGCAGATCTTCGAACACGCCAGCCACCCCTACACCAAGCGCCTGCTCGCCTCCGACCCGCAGGGCGTGGCCAACCCGCTCGAGGGCACGCCGGAGACGGTGCTCGAAGGCCGGGACGTGCGCGTGGAGTTCATGCTGCGCAAGGGCGGCGCCTTCCGCGGCACCTACGAGCCGCTGATCGCCGTCGACGGGCTGGACCTCGAGCTGCGCCGCGGCGAGACCCTCGGCCTCGTCGGCGAGTCCGGCTCGGGCAAGACCACCTTCGGCCAGAGCCTGATGCGGCTGATCCACATGGACGGCGGCCGGGTCAGCTTCCTCGGCGAGCCGATCGAGACCAAGACGCGCAAGCAGATGCAGCCCTACCGGTCGCGGATGCAGATCGTGTTCCAGGACCCGTTCGCCTCGCTCAACCCGCGCATGTCGGTGCGCCAGATCATCGAGGAGGGCCTCGTCGTCAACGGCATCGGCACCCGCCGCGACCGCTACGCCCGGATGAAGCAGGCGCTCCGCGACGCCGGCCTGCCCGACACCATCTCCCACCGCTTCCCGCACGAGTTCTCGGGCGGGCAGCGGCAGCGCATCGCCATCGCACGGGCGATCGCGCTCGAGCCCGAGTTCATCCTTCTGGATGAGCCGACCTCGGCGCTCGACCTCTCCGTGCAGGCCCAGATCATCGAGCTGCTGCGCAAGCTGCAGCGCGAGAAGGGCCTCAGCTACCTGTTCATCTCGCACGACCTCAAGGTCGTGCGGGCCCTGTGCCACCGGGTGATGGTGATGCAGCACGGCCAGATCGTGGAACAGGGGCCGGTCGGAGACGTGCTCGTGAACCCTCAAACCGACTACACCAAGCGGCTCGTCCGCGCAGCCTTCGAGATTGCCACATGACCACGATTACCTTCATCGGCGCCGGCAGCGCCGTCTTCGCCAAGAACCTCGCCGGCGACATCCTCAGCCGCCCCGCGCTCAAGGACGCCACCATCAGGCTGATGGACATCGACCAGAAGCGGCTCGACGAGAGCGAGATGATCATCGGCAAGATGGCCAAGTCGCTGGGCGGCCACGCCCGGATCGAGACCTACACCGACCAGCGCCGCTCGCTCGAGGGCACCGACTTCGTGGTCTGCTGCTTCCAGGTCGGCGGCTACGAGCCCTGCACGGTCACCGATTTCGAGGTGCCCAAGAAGTTCGGCCTGCGCCAGACCATCGCCGACACGCTCGGCATCGGCGGCATCATGCGCGGGTTGCGCACGGTGCCGGTGCTGTGGTCGATCTGCGAGGACCTGATGGAGGTCGCGCCCAAGGCGACGATCCTGCAATACGTCAACCCGATGGCGATCAACACCTGGGCGATCGGCGCCAAGTTCCCCGAGATCCGCCAGGTCGGCCTGTGCCACTCAGTCCAGGGCACCGCCGAGGAGCTGGCGCGCGACCTCGACATCCCCGTCGGCGAGATCGCCTACCACTGCGCCGGCATCAACCACATGGCGTTCTACACCCGCTTCGAGCACCGCCAGCCGGACGGCAGCTTCAAGGACCTCTACCCGGCGCTGCGCCAGGGCTACCTCGAGGGCCGCTTCCCGGCCCACGACGGTCACTCCGGCCGCTGCCCCAACAAGGTGCGCTACGAGATGCTGATGCGGCTCGGCCACTTCGTCACCGAGAGCTCCGAGCACTTCGCCGAGTACGTGCCCTACTTCATCAAGCGCGACCGCCCGGACCTGATCGAGAAGTTCGGCATCCCGCTCGACGAGTACCCGACCCGCTGCATCGAGCAGATCGAGCGCTGGGGCAAGCAGGCCAAGCAGTACCAGGAGGCCGAGACCGTCGAGGTCAAGCCGAGCCACGAATACGCGTCCGAGATCATCAACTCGGTGGTCACCGGCACGCCGTCGGTGATCTACGGCAACATCCCCAACAAGGGCTACATCCCGCAGCTGCCCGCCGGCTGCGCGGTGGAGGTGCCGACGCTGGTCGACCACAACGGCCTGCAGCCTTCGGTGGTCACCGACATCCCGCCGCAGCTGATCGCGCTGATGCGCACCAACGTGAACGTCCAGGACCTCACGGTGCAGGCGCTGCTCACCGAGAACCCCGAGCACATCTACCACGCCGCGATGCTCGACCCGCACACCGCGGCCGAGCTCGACCTGCAGCAGATCTGGGACCTCACCACCGAGCTGCTCAGTGCCCACGGCGAGTGGCTGCCCGCCTGGGCCCGGCCGGAGCAGCGCAAGTCGGCATGACCGGGCCGGCGCGCCATATCGTCATCGTCGGCGGCGGCACCGCCGGCTGGCTCGCCGCGCTGATCCTGGCGCGGCGCGACGACCTGCGGGTGACCGTGGTCGAATCATCGCGCATTCCGACGATCGGGGTGGGCGAGGGGACGACCGCGGTGTTCCGCCAGATGCTCCAGCATCTCGGCCTCGACGAGCGCGCCTTCCTCGCCGCCACCGGCGCCACCATCAAGTACGGCATCCGCCACCGCGACTGGCGGCGGGTCGGGCACAGCTACGACGGGCCGATCGACGACACCGCCCAGGTGGCGGGGCCGGGGCTCGACCTCTACGCCGTCGCCAGCGGCCGGCCGGTCGCGGAGGTGCACCTGTTCGGCACGTTGATGGACCGCCGCCGCGCGCCGGTGGCCGAGGTCGGCGGCCGCGAGGTGCCGGCGGGGCCGTTCCACTGGGCCTACCATTTCGACCAGGCCCGCGCCGGCGCCTGGCTCAAGCGCCAGGCCACCGGGGTCACGGTGGTCGACGACGTGGTCGCCGGGCTCGAGCGCGACGGCGAGGGCGGCGACATCACCGCCCTGCGGCTCGAGTCGGGCGCGCGGCTCGAGGGCGACCTGTTCATCGACTGCACCGGCTTTCGCCGCGCCCTGATCGGGCCGATGGGGGCGGAGTGGGTGAGTTACGGCGACGTGCTGCCGGTGAACCGGGCGATGCCGTTCTGGATCGACCTCCAGGAGGGCGAGGAGATCGACCCCTTCACCCTCGCCCACGCGCAAGGGGCGGGGTGGATGTGGAAGATCCCGACCACCGAGCGCTACGGCTGCGGCTACGTCTATTCCGACGCCCACACCACGCCCGACGCTGCCCAGGCCGAGATCGAGGCGGCGCTGGGCCGGGCGATCGAGCCACGGAACGACATCCGCATCGACGCCGGCCGGCTGCGCGAGGCGTGGATCGGCAATTGCGTCGCCATCGGCCTCGCCTCGTCGTTCCTCGAACCGCTCGAGGCGACGTCGATCCACGGCACCATCGTGCAGCTGATGTGGCTCGACTCGCTGCTCGCCGCGCCCGACGGCGCAGCTCGCTACAACGCCGCCGTCGCCCGGCAGGTGGACGATTTCCGCGACTTCATCCGCCTGCATTACGTCAGCGAGCGGCGCGACACCGCCTTCTGGCGCGACGTCGCCGCCAGCCATCCGCCCGAGGTCCGCGCCCGGCTCGACCTCTGGCGGCACCGCCTGCCCGAGCGGCGCGACTTCGCGCCGGTGCCGCTGGACCTGCCGCACGTGCAGGAACAGCTCTACACCCCCGTCCTCGACGGCCTCGGACTCCTCGACCGCGCCAGCGCCCGAGCTGCGCTGGCCGACCATCCCCACCGTCGCGCGCGACTGCGCAAGACCCACGAGCAACTGACGAAGGACCACCGCCGTGCCGCCGGCCGATGCCGCCCGCACCGCGCCTGGCTGTCGTCCCTGAGAGAAGAGATCCCCGCATGAGCTTCAAGATCTGCATCATCGGCGCCGGCAGCGTCGGCTTTACCAAGAAACTGTGTTCCGACCTGCTGAAGGTGCGCGAGTTCGAGGAGATCGAGATCGCGCTCACCGACATCAACGAGCACAACCTCGACATGATCCGCCAGATCATCGAGCGCATCGTCTCGGTGAACGGCCTCAAGACCCGCGTCACCGCCACCACCGACCGCCGCGCGGCGCTCACGGGTGCGCGCTACATCATGAACTGCGTGCGCATTGGCGGGCTCGAGGCCTTCGAGACAGACATCTCGATCCCGCTCAAGTACGGCGTCGACCAGTGCGTCGGCGACACCATCTGCGCCGGCGGCATCATGTACGGCCAGCGCGGCATCTCGGCGATGCTCGAGTTCTGCCGCGACATCAACGAGGTGGCCGAGCCCGGCGCGCTGCTGCTGAACTACGCAAACCCGATGGTGATGATGACCTGGGCGGCGCTCGGCGCCGGGGTCAACACCGTCGGCCTCTGCCACGGCGTGCCCAACGGCCACCGCCAGATCGCCCGCGCCCTCGGCGTGCCGTTCGAGGAGGTCGACATCGTCTGCTCGGGGATCAACCACCAGACCTGGTACCTCGACATCCGCCACAACGGCCGCAAGATCGGCCGCGAGGAGCTCACCGAGGCGTTCGAGCGGCACCCCGTCTACTCCGAGCAGGAGAAGGTGCGCATCGACGTGCTCAAGCGCTTCGGCTTCTATTCGACCGAGAGCAACGGCCACCTGTCGGAATACCTGCCCTGGTACCGCAAGCGGCCCGAGGAGATCACCAACTGGATCAACCTCGACGTCTGGATCAACGGCGAGACCGGCGGCTACCTGCGCTACTGCACCGAGAACCGGAACTGGTTCGAGGAGGACTTCCCCAAGTTCCTCGACGAGGCCGGCAAGTCGCTCGACGCGCACGAGCGCACCGACGAGCACGCCTCCTGGATCCTCGAGGCGCTGGAGACCGGCCGGGTCTACCGCGGCCACTTCAACGTGAGGAACGGCGGGATCATCCCCAACCTGCCCGAGGATTGCATCGTCGAGAGCCCCGGCTTCGTCGACCGCTTCGGCATCAACATGGTCGAGGGGATCACCCTGCCGCCGGCCTGCCAGGCGACGTGCAACGCCAGCGTCAACGTCCAGCGCATGGCCGTCGAGGCGGCGCTCACCGGCGACGTCGAGCTGCTCAAGCAGGCGGTGCTGCACGACCCGCTGGTCGGCGCTATCTGCACCCCCGACGAGGTCTGGCAGATGGTCGACGAGATGCTGGTCGCGCAGGAACAATGGCTGCCGCAATACGCCGACGCCATCCCCGCGGCCCGCGAGCGGCTGAAGACCCCCAAGGTCCAGACCCGCGACTGGGCCGGCGCCGCCCGGCTGGGCGTCCGCTCGGTGGAGGAGCTGCGCGAGAACAAGAAGGCCCAGGAGGCCACGAAGGACAGCGGTCACGGGCTCGGCACGAAGGTCATGAGCTGACGCCGAGCGGACCGCGTGACCGGAAGGGCCGTCGGGGCGCACCCGGCGGCCCTTGCCGTTCTCGGGGGCGTTCGGCGGTGGAATCTGCATATTTTTGGCCAGATGAAGCCTCGGAAGCGGGAAGATCGGGCGCCACGAATTTTACCGTTTGATAAAATTCCGACCTGTGGCAGGCTTTCTGAAAAAGAACAGGGAGCGCCATGACCAGTCCGTTCACCCCCGGCATTGCCGCCGGACGCCTGCCGCCCGAGGAGATCGGGCGCAACTTCTCCGACCTGCACGCGCCGTTCGACAAGCACGAGGCGCACGTCGCCGCAGACCGCTGCTACTTCTGCCACGACGCGCCCTGCGTCACGGCCTGTCCGACCTCGATCGACATCCCGCTGTTCATCCGCCAGATCGCCACCGGCCAGCCCGAGGCGGCCGGGGTGACGATCTTCGAGCAGAACATCTTCGGCGGCATGTGCGCCCGCGTCTGCCCGACGGAGGAGCTGTGCGAGGAAGTGTGCGTGCGCGAGGTCGCCGAGGGCAAGCCGGTCGAGATCGGCCGGCTGCAGCGCTACGCCACCGACAGCGTGATGACCCGGCAGGGCCACCCGTTCGTGCGCGCCGCCGACACCGGCAAGCGCGTCGCGGTGGTCGGCGCCGGGCCGGCGGGGCTCGCTTGCGCGCACCGGCTGGCGATGCAGGGCCACAAGGTCGACGTCTACGAGATGCGCGACAAGCCCGGCGGGCTCAACGAGTACGGCATCGCCGCCTACAAGACCGTCGACGAGTTCGCGCAGGCCGAGGTCGACTGGCTGCTCGGCGTCGGCGGCATAGAGATCCACACGGGCGTGACCGTCAACGACAGCAAGCTCGCCGAGCTGCGCGCCAGCCACGACGTGGTGTTCCTCGGGATCGGCCTGCCCGGCGCCTTCGGGCTGCCGGAGCTGGGCGACGAGGGCGTGACGGCGGCGATCGACTTCATCGCCGCGCTGCGCCAGAGCGACGACCTCTCCGCGTTGCCCGTCGGGCGGCACGTGGTGGTCATCGGCGGCGGCATGACGGCCATCGACGCCGCGGTGCAGGCCAAGGCGCTGGGCGCCGACAGCGCCACCATCCTCTACCGCCGCGACCGCGCCGCGATGCCGGCCTCGGACTGGGAGCAGGATCTCGCCGCGGCGCGCGGCGTGCGCATCGTCTACAACGCCGCGCCGGTGAAAACGCATGGCAAGGGCGCGGCGCGCGAGCTGGAGTGCGAGCGCACGGTTGTCGAGGACGGCCGGCTCGTGGCGCTGGGCGACACCTTCCGCATCCCCGCCGACCAGGTGCTGCTCGCCATCGGCCAGTGGCTCCCCTCCGCCCCCGCCGAGGTGGCGCTCGAAGGCAAGGTGCTCGGCGCCGACGACGACACCGGCCGCACCTCGCTCGCCGGGGTCTGGGCCGGCGGCGATTGCGTCGCGCCGGGCAAGAACCTCACCGTCTGGGCGGTGCGGCAGGGTCGCGACGCGGCCGAGGACATCCACGCGGCGCTGGCCGCTCCATCTGTGGGAGGCTGAGATGGCTGACCTGACGACCGACTTCGTGGGCATCAAGAGCCCGAACCCGTTCTGGCTCGCCTCGGCGCCGCCGACGGACAAGGAATACAACGTCCGCCGCGCCTTCGAGGCCGGCTGGGGCGGGGTGGTGTGGAAGACGCTGGGGGCCGAGGGGCCGCCCGTCGTCAACGTCAACGGCCCCCGCTACGGCGCGATCTACGGCGCCGACCGGCGGCTGCTCGGGCTCAACAACATCGAGCTGATCACCGACCGGCCGCTGGAGGTGAACCTCGAGGAGATGGCCCGGGTCAAGGCGGACTACCCCGACCGGGCGCTGATCGCCTCGATCATGGTGCCCTGCGAGGAGGCGGCCTGGAAGGCGATCCTGCCGCGGGTGGCGGAGACCGGCGCCGACGGGATCGAGCTCAATTTCGGCTGCCCGCACGGGATGAGCGAGCGCGGCATGGGCTCGGCGGTGGGGCAGGTGCCGGAATACATCGAGATGGTCGTGCGCTGGTGCAAGCAGTACTACGACCGCCCCGTCATCGTGAAGCTGACGCCCAACATCACCGATATCCGCAAGCCCGCGACGGCCGCGAAGAACGGCGGCGCCGACGCGGTGAGCCTGATCAACACGATCAACTCGATCACCGGGGTCGACCTCGACAACTTCGCGCCGATGCCGACCATCGACGGCAAGGGCAGCCACGGCGGCTATTGCGGCCCGGCGGTCAAGCCGATCGCGATGTCGATGGTCAGCGAGATCGCCCGCAACCCCGAAACCCGGGGCCTGCCGATCAGCGGCATCGGCGGCATCACCACCTGGCGCGACGCCGCCGAGTTCATGGCGCTGGGCTGCGGCAACGTGCAGGTCTGCACCGCGGCGATGACCTACGGGTTCAAGATCGTCGAGGAGATGACGCGCGACCTGTCGGCGTGGATGGACGAGAAGGGCTACCGCTCGACGGCCGATTTCGTCGGCAAGGCGGTGCCCAACGTCACCGACTGGCAGTACCTCAACCTCAACTACGTCACCAAGGCGCGCATCGACCAGGACCTCTGCATCAAGTGCGGCCGCTGCTACGCCGCCTGCGAGGACACCAGCCACCAGGCCATCGCCTTCAACCCGGGGCGGACCTTCGAGGTGATCGACGAGGAGTGCGTGGCCTGCAACCTCTGCGTCGACGTCTGCCCGGTGGAGGACTGCATCACCATGGTCGAGCTCGACGACGGCACGGTCGATCCGCGCACCGGCAAGGTGGTGCAGAAGGAGTACGCCAACTGGACGACGCACCCGAACAACCCGATGGCCAAGGCCGCCGAGTAGGAGGGACAGCGCCCGGCCGGGGGCCGGGCGCTCCGCCTCAGCCCGGCCGCGCCGGACCTTCGCCCGCGCCGGTCGAGTCGATGGCCCGCGCCAGCGTCTCCATGTCGTCGGCATCGAGCTCCAGCGTCGCCGCCGGGAACCAGCCGTTGATCTGCCCCGGCGAGCGGGAGCCGACGATGGCGCCCGTCAGCCCCGGCCAGGCCAGCGCCCAGGCCAGCGCCACGGCGCCCATCTCCACCCCGTGCTTCTCGGCCACCGGGCGCAGCGCGTCGGCGAGCGCGAGGTTGCGGGTCAGTGCCTCGCCCTGGAAGTCGGGCGCGTCGCGACGCCAGTCGTTCTCGGGCAGGTTCGCGGCGCGCTCGGCGGTGAAGGCGCCGGTGAGCAGGCCGGCCTGCATCGGGCTGTAGCAGATCACCCCGGTGCCGTGCGCGGCGCACCAGGGCAACAGGCTCTCGGCGGCCTGGCGCTTGATCATCGAGAATGGCGGCTGCAGCGTCTCCACGTGGCCCATCGCCTCGGCCTCCTCGAGCTGCTCGCCCCAGTGGTTCGACAGCCCCACATGGCGCACAAGCCCGTCTTCCTTGAGCCTGAGCATCGTGCCCCAGCTCTCCTCGAGGCTGACGTCGTCGGACGGCCAGTGCAGCTGGTAGAGGTCGATCACCTCGACCTTCAGCCGCTTGAGCGAATCCTCGCATTGCTGGCGCAGGTCGGCAGCGCGGCGGCGGGGGTTCTTGCCCGCGGCGTCGCGCACGATGCCGCCCTTGGTGAACACGTAGGGCCGCTCGGCCGGGGCCAGGTCGGCCAGCGCCTCGGCGATCACCTCCTCGGAATGGCCGTTGCCGTAGACGGCGGCGGTGTCGATCCAGTTGATCCCCTTGCTCACCGCGTGGCGGATCGCGGCGACGGAGTCGGCGTCGTCCTGCGGGCCCCACATGTTGCCGCCGATCGCCCAGGCACCGAAGCCGGTGCGGGTGATCTCCATGCCGGTCTTGCCGAAGGGGCGGGTCGGTAGGTCGGTCTGCATCTTGCTCTCCTCGTCCGAAACTGTCTCGCGCAAGACATAGCCGACGGGCCCGCTTGTCCAGCGGGTGCGGGCGTGTGGACGGCCAGCGGCGGATCAGTCGAGCGGCAGCGACACCCGGATCGCGTGGCCGGGGCCGTCCTGCGGCAGCACCTCGACCTTGCCGCCGATCTGCGCGACGGCGGCGTCGATGATGCGCAGCCCGAGGCCGGCGCTGCTCTTGCCGTCGATTCCGACGCCGTTGTCGGCGAGGTTCAGTCGATAGCAGGTGTCGGTGCGGCTGGCCTCGATGCGGATCTCGCCGTCGCGCCCGTCGGGGAAAGCGTGCTTGATCGCGTTGGCCACGACCTCGTTCATGATGACGGCGCAGGCGGTGGCGGTGGGCGACTGCACGTAGGCCTCGGGCGCCTCGATGTGGATCGCGACGTTCTCCGGGCAGCTCTCGCCGAGCAGGTCGGCGACGGTGCGCAGGTAGGCGCCGAGATCGATCTCGGAGCTCGCCGACGTCTTGTAGAGCGCCTCGTGCAGCGCCGCGACCGTCTCGATCCGGCCGCGCAGGACGGAGAGGACGTAGCGCGCCTCCTCGCTGTCGGTGTCGGACGACAGCAGGCGGGCGTAGGAGGCGATCGACTGCAGCGAGTTCTTCACCCGGTGGTCGATCTCCTTGCGCTGCATCTCGGCGTAGCGCAGGTTGCGCCGCCCCTCGAGCAGGTGGACGACCTGCCGCGACAGCACCGTCAGCGTGTCGCGCTGCAGCTCGGTCAGCTCGCGCGGGCGGCGGTCGAGCACGCAGAGCGTGCCGAGCGTCACGCCCGCGGCGGTGATCATCGGCGCACCGGCGTAGAAGCGCATGCTGTCGTCGGCCACGCAGAGCGGGTTGTCGACGGTGCGCGGGTCGTCCCTGGTGTCGGTGATCTCGAGGATGTCGGGCTGGTGCAGCGCGTGCGAGCAGATCGATTCCTCGAGCCCCGTCTCGGGCCGGTCGAACCCCACCCTCGCCTTGAACCACTGCCGGTCGCTGTCGACGAAGCTGATCAGCGCCACCGGCACGTCGCAAATCCGCGCGGCGAGACTGACGATGGCGTCGAAATCGGCCTCGCGTCCCGTATCGAGGATATCGTACGAGGCGAGTTCTTGCAGGCGCTGGGCGTCGTCGGGGTGGGGCGGTGCGAGCATGGACTCTTAGGTATTTGGGAGATCTGTCGTAATCCGACGCTTTTCTCCCTACCCGACAGCCGCCTCGGCGCAAGCTTTTTCGGGATCGGGCATCAAAAGACGCCGGAAAACGGCGTCCAGATGCCGTTCCGCCCCCGGGAACGGATCGGCGTCGCCGAGCACGGCCCGGACCTGCACGTCGAAGTCGGCGTAGTGCTGCGTCAGCGACCAGACCGAGAAGATCAGGTGCACCGGATCGATCGGCGCGAGGCGGCCGGCGGCGATCCAGCCGCGGATCACCCCGGCGGCGTCCTCCACCAGCGCGCGCAGGTCCTGCTGCAGCGTGTCGAGGATGTGCGGCGCGCCCTGCAGCACCTCGTTGGCGAACAGCCGGCTCTCGCGCGGGTGGTCGCGCGACAGGGCGAGCTTGCGGTGGACGTAGCCGAGCAGCTCCTCCAGCGGATCGCCGTCCGGATCGAGCGTGCGCAGCGGCGCCAGCCACAGGTCGAGCTGGCGCGACAGCAGCTCGCGGTGGATCGCCTCCTTGGACGGGAAATAATAGAGCAGGTTCGGCTTCGACAGCCCGGCGCCCTTGGCGATGCGGTCGAGCGTCGTGCCGCGGAATCCGGCCTCGGAGAACGCCTCCAGCCCCGCTTCGAGGATCACCTCGCGGTTCTTCTGCTGGATCCGTGTTCTGCCGCTGGACATGGCGCGCCTCGTGACATGCGGCGGCGCGGACGCGCGGCCTTCTTGACTGACCTTCTTGCTCTGGTAGCGTGTCTTTAACCGATTGGTCAAATCAGGAGGCCGCCCCTCGAGAGGCGGCCCGAGACAGGGACAGGAGACACCATGGCCGCGCCCGCCGCGAACCTCACGATCAATGGTGACAGGCTGTGGGACAGCCTCATGGAGATGGCGAAGATCGGCCCTGGCGTCGCCGGCGGCAACAACCGCCAGACCCTGACCGATGAGGACGCCGAGGGCCGCGCCCTGTTCCGGCAATGGTGCGAGGCCGCCGGCTGCGAGATGGGGCTCGACCAGATGGGCAACATGTTCGCCCGCCGCGAGGGCACCGATCCCGACGCCCTGCCGGTCTATGTCGGCTCCCACCTCGACACCCAGCCGACCGGCGGCAAGTACGACGGCGTGCTCGGCGTGCTCGGCGGCCTCGAGGTGATCCGCACCCTCAACGACCTCAACATCAAGACCCGCCACCCCATCGTCGTCACCAACTGGACCAACGAGGAGGGCACCCGCTTCGCCCCCGCGATGCTGTCGTCGGGCGTCTTCGCCGGCATCCACGAGCAGGGCTGGGCCTACGAGCGCGAGGACGCCAGGGGCAAGACCTTCGGCGCCGAGCTCGAGCGGATCGGCTGGAAGGGCGAGGAGCCGGTGGGGCAGCGCAAGATGCACGCCTTCTTCGAGCTGCACATCGAGCAGGGCCCGATCCTCGAGGCCGAGGGCAAGGACATCGGCGTCGTGACCCACGGCCAGGGGCTGAGCTGGACCCAGGTGACGATCACCGGCAAGGAGAGCCACACCGGCTCGACCCCGATGCCGATGCGCAAGAACGCCGGGCTCGGCATGGCCCGGATGCTCGACCGGGTCGACGCCATCGCCTGGGAGCACAAGCCCCACGCCGTCGGCGCGGCGGGCCACATCGACGTCTACCCCAATTCGCGCAACGTGATACCCGGCAAGGCCGTTTTCACTGTCGACTTCCGCTCGCCCGACCTCGCGGTGATCGAGGCGATGGAGGAGCGGCTGCGCGAGGAGGCCACCGAGATCTGCGAGCAGATGGGCCTCGAGATCGCCTTCGAGAAGGTCGGCGGCTTCGATCCGGTCGAGTTCGACAAGGACTGCGTGCAGGCCGTCCGCGACGCCGCCGAGCGGCTCGGCTACAGCCACATGAACCTGATCTCCGGCGCCGGCCACGACGCCTGCTGGATCAACCGCGTGGCGCCGACCGCGATGGTCATGTGCCCCTGCGTCGACGGGCTCAGTCACAACGAGGCCGAGGAGATCAGCAAGGACTGGGCCAAGGCCGGTGCCGACGTGCTGTTCCACGCGGTGGTCGAGACGGCGGGCATCGTGGAATGAAGCCAGCCGCCGCGCTCCTGCCGCTGCTCGCCGCCTGCGGCGTCGCCGTGAGTGATCCGGTGGTGCCCGAGGTGGTGCTCGCCGGGCTGCCGGCGAACGTGCCGGCGGGGCAGGCCTTCGCGGACGACGAGAACTGCTGGTTCTACATCGACGGCAGCGGCGGGCCGCAGCCCGTCCTGAACGCCGCGCGCGAGCCCGTATGCGTGATCCCGTGACGCTCGAAAATCTCCCCAGGGGCCCCCGGCCCGGCTATCGTGGCCGGATCAGCCATGCCTTCCCGGGAGTTCCGACCGTGACCCATCTCCGCGCCGCCGCCCTGGCTCTCCTCCTGTCCCCCGGCCTCGCCGCCGCCCAGGACCTGCCCGACTGCACCGCGCTGCCCCCCGGCGAGGCCGGCGGCGTCGATTGCACCCTGCCCGCTCCCGAGGGCGGCACCCTGACCTTCCGCTTCGCCGACGGCACCGCGACCTTCACCGAGACGGACGGGCAGGGCGGCACCGTCTTCACCTCCGATCCCGTTGGGATCGAGCAGACGATGAGCGCCCCCGCCCTGCGCGACATCGACGGCGACGGCCTCGGCGAGATGTTCCTGCCCTACGCGGCCGGGATGGTGAACGTCTCCGAGCACGTCTTCGCCCGCGCCGGCGAAGGCTGGCAGCGCATCGGCGAGATCCACGGCTTCGGCGCCGAGACCCACACCCTCCGCGACGACGGCATCATCGTGTCTTACGAGCGCGACGGCGCCGCCCGCTACTACGAGACCGGCCACGCGATCCGCGACGGCGCGCTGACGCCCGTCTTCGTGCTGCTGGCCGACTACGAGACCGAGACCTGCAGCCTCGTCGAAGGCGCCGACGGCCTCGCCGCCGCCGGGCTCTCGCACGAAGCGCTGATCGAGGAGTGCGAACGACAGTTCGCCGGCTGACACCGGCGGCGACAACAGGGAGACACGACACATGAGCACCGTCATCAAGAACGGGACCATCGTCACCGCCGACCTCACCTACGAGGCGGACGTCCGCATCGAGGGCGGCAAGATCACCGAGATCGGACCCGACCTGAAGGGCGACGAAACGCTCGACGCGACGGGCTGCTACGTCATGCCCGGCGGCATCGACCCGCACACCCACCTCGAGATGCCCTTCATGGGCACCTACTCCTCCGACGACTTCGAGAGCGGCACCCGCGCCGCGCTCGCCGGGGGCACCACGATGGTCGTCGACTTCGCGCTGCCCTCGCCGGGGCAGGGCCTGCTCGACGCGCTGCAGATGTGGGACAACAAGTCGACCCGCGCCAATTGCGACTACTCGTTCCACATGGCGGTGACCTGGTGGAGCGAGCAGGTCTTCAACGAGATGGAGACCGTGGTGAAGGAGCGGGGGATCAACACCTTCAAGCACTTCATGGCCTACAAGGGCGCCTTGATGGTAAACGACGACGAGCTCTACGCCTCGTTCCAGCGGCTCTCCGAGCTCGGCGGCATCGCCCTCGTCCACGCCGAGAACGGCGACGTGGTGGCCGAGCTTCAGGCCAAGCTGATGGCCGCCGGCAACACCGGCCCCGAGGCCCACGCCTATTCCCGCCCGGCCCAGGTCGAGGGCGAGGCGACCAACCGGGCGATCATGATCGCCGACATGGCCGGGGTGCCGCTCTACGTGGTCCACACCTCCTGCGAGGAGGCCCACGAGGCGATCCGGCGCGCCAAGATGCAGGGCAAGCGGGTCTGGGGCGAGCCGCTGATCCAGCACCTGACGCTCGACGAGAGCGAGTACTTCCACGAGGATTGGGACCACGCCGCCCGCCGCGTCATGAGCCCGCCGTTCCGCGACAAGCGGCACCAGGATTCGCTCTGGGCCGGCCTGCAATCGGGCACCCTCTCCGTCGTGGCGACCGACCACTGCGCCTTCACCACCGAGCAGAAGCGTTTCGGCGTCGGCGACTTCACCAAGATCCCCAACGGCACCGGCGGACTCGAGGACCGGATGCCGATGCTCTGGACCTACGGCGTCAACACCGGCCGGCTGACCCCCAACGAGTTCGTCGCCGTCACCTCCACCAACATCGCCAAGATCCTCAACTGCTATCCCCGGAAGGGCGCGGTCCTCGTCGGCGCCGACGCCGACCTCGTCGTCTGGGATCCGGCGAAGGAGAAGACGATCAGCGCCGACAGCCAGCAATCGGCGATCGACTACAACGTCTTCGAGGGCAAGCACGTCAAGGGCCTGCCCCGCTTCACCCTCACCCGCGGCAAGGTCGCGGTGCACGACGGCGAGATCCGGACCGAGGAGGGCCACGGCGAGTTCGTCAAGCGCGAGCCGGCGGGGGCGGTCAACACGGCGCTCTCCACCTGGAAGGAGCTCACCGCGCCGCGCCCGGTCGAGCGCAGCGGCATCCCGGCGACGGGCGTCTGATGACCGGGATCGACGGCGTGCTCGAGGCGGCGATCTACGTCGACGACCTCGACGCCGCCGAGGCCTTCTACAACGGCACGCTCGGGCTCGAGATCATCACCCGGGTCGAGGGCCGGCACGTCTTCTTTTGCTGCGGCGCGAGCGTCGTGCTGGCCTTCGTCGCCGCCGCCACCCGGCAGCCGCCCGCTCCCGACGCGCTCCCGGTGCCGCCGCACGGCGCCGAGGGCCCCGGCCACCTCTGCTTCTCCGTGCCCGAGCCGGCGCTCAGCGCACTGCGCGACCGGCTCGTGGCGGCGGGCCTCGGCATCGAGTCCGACTTCCACTGGCCGCACGGCCCGCGTTCGGTCTACGTGCGGGATCCGGCCGGCAACTCGGTCGAGTTCGCCGAGCCGTCGCTCTGGAGCGCGGCATGAGCGGCCTGGCCAGCGCCCGGGCGGCCGGCGCGGCTGCCGCGAAAGCGGGCAACCGGCGCCCGAACCGGCCGGCTGACCCCGCGACATCCTTGCGCCCGCGCAGCCGGGCAGGGGCGAATGATCCGGCAACCAGGAAGGAGACGGCGTGACTAGCGTGATCGAGGCGCGGGGGCTGGACCTCACCTTCCAGACGAACGACGGTCCCGTGCGGGCGCTGTCGGACGTGTCGCTGGATATCGGCGCGGGCGAGTTCGTCTCGTTCATCGGCCCGTCGGGCTGCGGCAAGACCACCTTCCTGCGCTGCATCGCCGGCCTGGAAGAGCCCACCGGCGGGTCGCTCACCGTCAACGGCATGAGCCCCGACGCCGCCCGCCGCGCCCGCGCCTACGGCTACGTCTTCCAGGCCGCCGGCCTCTACCCCTGGCGCACCATCGGCGGCAACGTCCGGCTGCCGCTCGAGATCATGGGCTTTCCCCGCGCCGAGCAGGCCGAGCGGGTCCGCCGGACCCTCGAGCTCGTCGATCTCGCCGGGTTCGAGAACAAGTTCCCCTGGCAGCTCTCGGGCGGCATGCAGCAGCGCGCCTCCATCGCCCGCGCCCTCGCCTTCGACGCCGATATCCTGCTGATGGACGAGCCATTCGGCGCGCTCGACGAGATCGTGCGCGACCACCTCAACGAGGAGCTTCTCGCGCTCTGGCGGCGCACCGGCAAGACCGTCGGCTTCGTCACCCACTCGATCCCCGAGGCGGTGTTCCTGTCGACCCGGATCGTCGTGATGAGCCCGCGCCCCGGGCGCATCACAGACGTCATCGACAGCCCGCTGCCGTCCGAGCGGCCGCTCGACATCCGCGACAGCCGCGAATTCATCGAGATCGCCCACCGGGTGCGCGACGGGCTGCGGGCGGGGCATGTCGATGACTGAGCGCGGGGGCCAGGTGCCCGCGGGAGCCGGCGCATGAGGCGGATGTTCCCGATCCTCGCCGTGCTCGTGGCGCTGGCGGCGGCCTGGTACGCCGCCGTCGCCCCGATGAACATCCGCACCGCCCTCGACCAGGCCAAGCGCGCCGGCGCGGTGGTGACGCCCGAGGGCGCGCGGGTCCGCCACGAGGTCTCGGTCTGGCGCCTGCTCGCCGCCAATTCCGAGCACATTCCCGCCGCCTACAGCCTCGATCGGCCGCGCCTGCCCACGCCGGGGCAAGTGGCCGGTGAGCTGTGGAAGACGACGGGCGAAATGGCCCTGCGCGGCCGCGCCTTCTCCAAGCGCTCGCTCCTCTATCACGGCTGGATCACCCTGCAGGCGACGCTCTGGGGCTTCGCGCTCGGCACGACGCTCGGCATCCTCGGCGCCATCGCCATCGTCTACAGCCGGGTCGCCGACATGAGCCTGATGCCGTGGGCGATCATCAGCCAGACCATCCCCATCGTCGCGCTCGCGCCGATGATCATCGTGCTGTCGAGCCAGGTCGGCGTCGAGGGGCGCGGCGTGCCGAAGGCGATCATCTCCGCCTACCTCTGCTACTTCCCGGTGCTCGTGGGCATGGTGAAGGGCCTCCGCTCGCCCGCGCCCTCCCAGCTCGACCTGCTCAAGACCTACAACGCCTCCGCCCGCCAAAGCTTCTTCAAGCTGCGCCTCCCGGCCTCCGTCCCCTACCTGTTCGCCTCGCTCAAGGTCGGCATCGCGGCCGCGCTCGTTGGCACCATCGTCGGCGAGCTGCCCACCGGCGCGATCTCCGGCCTCGGCGCACGCATCCTGATCGGCGACCAGTTCGGCACGCCCCTCGCGATCTGGGCCGCCCTGTTCGCCGCGGCCCTGCTGGCCGGGGCGCTCGTCACCCTGCTCGACGTGATCCAGCGGATCACCCTGCGACGCATGGGAGTGCACCCATGAGCCCGGTCCTCGCCTTCGCTCCCGCATCCGCTTTCCTCCTCTCTCGTGCCTCGAAAACCGTTCCGACTCGCAACGCTCCTTCCGGCCGATCCTGCCGGCCTTGGTGCGGCCTCGTCCGGCCCGCGCCGCCGCGGCCAACGGAGGGACAGCCATGAGCCTGCTGCTCGCCCTCGGCTTCTGGCTCGGCGCATGGGGCGCCAATATCGCCATCGCCAATTCCCGCTGGCGGCGCTCGCTGCCGGCGCGGGTCGCGGTGCCGGTCCTGTTCGGCCTGGCGCTGCTGGTGCTGTGGGAAGGCCTGGTGCGCTTCTTCGAGGTGCCGGGCGTGATCCTGCCGCCGCCCTCCGAGGTCTGGGCGGCAATCCAGCGCTCGCCCGACCTCCTCTGGGAGGACTTCCGCCAGACCGTCCTCAAGGGCGCGCTCTCGGGCTACCTGATCGGCTGCGGCGCCGCCTTCCTGACGGCGATCCTCATCGACCGCTCGCCCTTCCTGACCAAGGGCCTTCTGCCGATTGGCAATTTCGTCGCCGCGCTGCCCATCGTCGGCATCGCGCCGATTCTCGTCAGCTGGTACGGCTTCGACTGGCACTCCAAGGCTGCGGTCGTGGTCGTGATGGTGTTCTTCCCGGTGCTCATTAACGCCGTGCAGGGCCTGCGCGAGTCGGACACCATGCAGCGCGACCTGATGCGCACCTACGGCGCCTCCTACTGGCAGACGCTGCTCAAGCTGCGCCTCCCCGCGGCGATGCCGTTTCTGTTCAACGGTCTCAAGATCGCGAGTACGCTTGCGCTGATCGGTGCTATCGTTGCCGAATATTTCGGCTCTCCGACCCGCGGAATGGGTTTTCGCATCTCCACCGGCGTGGGGCGCTTGTCGATCGACCTCGTCTGGGCCGAGATTGCCGTGGCGGCGGTCGCCGGGACGGTCTTCTACGGCGTCGTCGCCTTCATCGAAGCGCGGGTGACCTTCTGGCACCCGTCGCACCGCCGCAAGTGATTGAGGACCGAGCAAGACCAACAGCAAACAGGGAGAAACGGAATGAAGAAGACGGTACTCGCGGCACTCGCCGCATTCGGCCTCGCCGGCCCCGCGCTCGCCCAGGACGAGGTGACGCTCCAGCTCAAGTGGGTCACCCAGGCTCAATTCGCCGGCTACTATGTCGCGCTGGAGCAAGGCTTCTACGAGGACGAGGGGCTCGACGTGACGATCCTGCCCGGCGGCCCCGACATCGCCCCGACGCAGGTCATCGCCGGGGGCGGCGCTGACGTTATCGTGGAGTGGATGCCCGCCGCGCTCGCGGCGCGCGAGAAGGGCCTGCCGCTCGTCAATATCGCCCAGCCGTTCAAGAGCTCCGGGATGATGCTGACCTGCTGGAAGGACGTCGGCATCGAGACGCCGGAGGACCTCGACAACCGCACGCTCGGGGTCTGGTTCTTCGGCAACGAATACCCGTTCCTGTCGTGGATGAGCCACCTCGGCTACGCCACCGACGGCGCTGCCGAGGGCTCCGTCGAGGTGCTCAAGCAGGGCTTCAACGTCGACCCGCTTCTGCAGCGGCAGGCGGATTGCATCTCGACGATGACCTACAATGAATTCGGTCAGGTGCTCGATGCAGGCGTGTCCGAGGATGAGCTCGTCAACTTCAAGTACGAGGACCAGGGCGTCGCCACGCTCGAGGACGGTCTCTACGTGCTCGAGGAAAACCTCGAGGACCCGGCCTTCGTTGATAAGATGGCGCGCTTCGTGCGGGCCTCGATGCAAGGCTGGAAGTGGGCCGAGGAGAACCCGGAGGAAGCGGCGATGATCGTGCTCGATTACGACGAGACGGGAGCCCAGACCGAGGCGCATCAGATCCGGATGATGGGCGAGATCGCCAAGCTGACCAGCGGCTCCGACGGGAGGCTCGACGAGGCCGATTATCAGCGGACGGTGGACACGCTTCTCGCCGGCGGCTCCGACCCTGTCATCACCGCCGAGCCCGAAGGTGCCTTCACCCACGAAATCACCGACATGGCGCTGACGCAGTAACGCGTCCCGGCCAGACCCTGGAGGGCCCCGGCGCGCGCGCTGCGGGGCCCTTCGCAACGAAAGAAGCGGATGGTTCGGCAAACGCCCGATCGGGTGAGGCTGCGAAATCATTCCCTGCATGCTCCTTGGCGGCTCTCGCACCTAATCCGTCGTGCTGACCGCTGCGCCCCCGCTGCCGATCCCTGCGCCACCCGATCCACCGCCGCCTCCACGCGAGCCGCTCGCGCTTTGCGCCAGTGCGGCACTGGCGGAGAAGGCCTTGTCGGCCCCGCCCACCGTGGCGCCCATCACGGCCATTGCGCCGAACACGCCCAAGACCACCGCCTCCGGCGCGATATCCAGCTCTGCAAAACCGAGGCAATCGAGCCGCTCGGCCTGCATCGGATCATGGCAATCGACATCTGCCGCCGCGCCCGTCGCCGCGCACACCGCCAGGCCTCCTGCGATCAAGCTCCTCATGAATCACCTCCAGTCGATCTTCCCCATCGATAGCGCTGCCGCATTAACAGCGCGTTAAGCCGCGGCGGTTATGACAGGGCCCAGAAAAGGATTCGGAGTGACATGACGCAGACGATCTCCAGCGTTCGGCATCTGGCCCAGATCCAGCCGGTCCCGCGCCCCGCGCCGGCCGACGACTATATCGATGTCGGCGCTCACCTCGCCACGATCTGGCGTGGCAAGATCGTCGTCCTCGCGGCGGCGCTGCTCGCCCTGCTGCTCGGCGTGGCCTACGTCCGGCTCGTCGCCAAGCCTGTCTATCGCGCCACGGCCGTGGTGAAACTCGAGACTCAGCAGGAAAACATCGTCGCGCTCGACAGTCTCTTCACGGGGATGAGCGGCAACGCGTCCGAGGTGAATACCGAAGTCGAGGTTCTGCGGGCGCGCACCCTTATGGGCCAGGTTGTCGATGCGCTCGATCTTCGCGCCGATCCCGAATTCAACGCCGCGCTGCGCCAGCCAGGGCTTCCGGCGAGGCTTCTCGCCGGGATCGGCAGCGGGCCCGGGCCCCCGCCGGATGATCCGGCAGGCGTTCGCGATTCGGTGATATCGGCGCTGCTGGCACGGGTCAGCGTGCGCAACGTGCCGCAGAGCCTCGTGTTCCAGATCACGGTGGAGAGCGAGGCGGCGCAGAAGGCCGCGCTCGTCGCCGATACGATCGCCGAGCTCTACATCGCCGATCAGTTGCGCATGAAGGCGCGGGCCATGGAGGAGGCGACGGGCTGGCTCTCCCAGCGGGTGGACGAGCTGCAGCGGCAGCTCGAGGCGGCGGAGGCGGCCCGCGCCCGCTTCAGCGCCTCGACAAGCCTCGTCTCCGCCGAAGCGCTGCAGCAGCTGGAGCGGCAGATCAAGGACCTGCGCAACCTCATCGTGGAAGCTGACGCTGCTGCCACCGAGGCCGCCGCCCGCGTCGCCACGCTGCTCGCCGCGCCCGACCGCCCCGCGCGCGTCAGCCTTGCCGGCGATGGAGAGCTGACCCGACTGCTCGACCGAATCGACGGGAGCGCGGCGGCGGCGCGGGCGTTCGACGCCCGCTTCGAGGCGGTCGTGCAGCGGGCCGAGCTTGCTGCCGACCGAGCGATGCAGCAGCTCGAGGCGCTGAAGGCAACGGAGGCGGACCTGCAGCGCCGGGTCTCCGCACAGGCGGACGACCTGATCCGCCTGCAGCAATTGTCCCGTGAAGCAGAGGCGATCCGGCTGCTCTACGAGCACTTCCTCACCCGGCTCAACGAGACCGACGCGCAGCGAGGCACCCAACGGCCCGACAGCCGAATCCTGTCGCACGCCGTCGTTCCCACCGCGCCGGCCGCGCCGCGCGAGTTCCTGGTACTTGCGGGGGCCGGAGTGCTCGGGCTGCTCGTCGGCACGGTGCTGGTGCTGTGGCAGGAAGCGCGCAGCTCCGGCTTCCGATCCGCGCGGGAGCTCGAGGCGGCGACAGGGCTCGGCGTGCTCGGGCAGGTCCCCCTGATCCCCGAGCGCGGCCGACGACGAACCTTGCGCTACCTGGCCAGGAATCCGGCCTCCGCCGCCGCCGAAGCGGTGCGCAACCTGCGCACATCGGTGCTGCTCACCAACGTCGACGACCCGCCGAAGGTCATCGTGTCGACGTCGGCCATGCCGGGAGAGGGCAAGACAACGAACTCCCTCGCCCTCGCCCAGAACCTCGCCGGCATGGGCCGCCGGGTGCTGGTGCTCGAGGGCGATATCCGCCGCCGCACCTTCAGCCACTACCTCGACGGGCTCGAGCCGATCGGCCTGGTCTCGGTGCTGTCGGGCACGGTGACGCTGCGCGAGGCGGTTCAGGCAGTGCCCGAATTGGGCGTCGACATCCTCCTCGGCGAGCAGAGCGACACCAACGCCGCCGACCTCTTCTCGTCCGACCGCTTCCGCACGCTGACGGCCGACCTGCGGGAGCGCTACGATTTCATCATCATCGACACGCCGCCCGTCCTCGTGGTCCCCGACGGACGCATCCTCGCGCAGGTGGCCGACGCGGTGCTGTTCACCGTACGCTGGGACAGTACCTCGCGGGCGCAGGTGGAGGAGGCGATGCGGCTCTTCCAGATGAGCCAGCAGCGCGTGACGGGGTTCGTCCTCAGCCAGATCAGCCCGCGCGGCATGCGCCGATATGGTTACTCGAGCGCGACGGGGGCTTACGCGGCCTACGGCGAACCGTACGCGCCAACATGACGCGAAGGCGCGAACTTTCCCGCCGGAACGGCATCTTGCCGTGGGCACGAGCGCGAGACGCCGGTGTTGTCGCCCGGCAACGAGACAAAAATGTCAACAGCTACTTGAAGGTTGGGTGAAACCAAACAGCAGGCTTGCGTCTTTGTACGGCAGACCCCACGGGTAAAAGCCTTCGGAGACCGCAAAATGCACTATTTCTCGCTCAGCCTGCTGCTCTGCTACCTCGGAATCGCTGCGCTCGCCGTCGGCTGATCGTCGCTCCCGAGCAGCCCCGCCAGACGCGCGCGGGCAGAATTGGACCGCGGCCGCCACAGGCCGCGGTCTATTGATTCGGACAGGCGTTCGGCGATCTCGCGCAGCGCTGCCGGGTTCACCTTCTCGATAAAGGCGCGGGTTTCGGCATCCTCGACGAATGCCGCCTCGACCAGATCGAAATGGTGGTTCTTCACCGCCCCGGTGCTGGCGGCGAAGGCGAAGAGGTAATCCACCGTTGCCGCGATCTCGAAGGCGCCCTTGTAGCCGTGCCGCTTCACCCCCTCTATCCACTTCGGATTCACCACCCGCGAGCGCACCACGCGGCCGATCTCCTCGTCGAGCGTGCGGATCACCGGGCGCTCGGGGCGAGAATGGTCGTTATGGTAAATCGGCCGGTCGCGGCCCTGCAGGTGGGCCACCGCCGCCGCCGCGCCGCCCTCGAACTGGTAGTAATCGTCGGAATCCAGCAAGTCGTGCTCGCGGTTGTCCTGGTTCTGGACGATCGCCTCGGCCTGCCCCAGCCGCTGCTCGAACCCTTCGCGGTCGCGCGCGCCCTCCTGGCCGGCGCTGTAGGCGTAGCCGCCCCACTCGAGGTAGGCCTCCGCGAGGTCGGCGCGCTCGTTCCACAACCGCTCGTCGATCAGCGCCTGCAGGCCCGCACCGTAGGCGCCGGGCTTGGCGCCGTAGATGCGCGGCGCCGGCTCGCCGGCGCGGGCGCGGGCGGCGGCGGGGTTCAGCTCGGCGGGCTCGTCGAGCGCCTGCACCGCGCGGGCGGCGCTGTCGACGAGGTCGATCAGCTGGGGGAAGGCGTCGCGGAAAAAGCCCGAGATCCGCAGCGTCACGTCGACGCGCGGCCGGTCGAGCACCCCGAGCGGCAGCACCTCGAAGCCGGTGACGCGGCGGTTCGCGGCGTCCCACGTCGGCTTGACCCCCATCAGCGCGAGCGCCTGCGCGATGTCGTCGCCGCCGGTGCGCATGTTGGCCGTGCCCCAGGCGGTGAGCAGCAGGCTGCGCGGCCAGTCGCCCTCGCGCTGCAGGTGCGTCTCGATCAGCAGGTTGGCCGATTTCCACCCCAGCGCCCAGGCGGTCGGGGTCGGCACGGCGCGGGTGTCGACGGAGTAGAAGTTGCGCCCCGTCGGCAGCGTGTCGAGCCGCCCGCGCGTCGGCGCGCCGGAGGGGCCGGCGGCGAGCGCGTGCCCGTCGAGGGCGGTGAGCAGGCCGCGCGCCTCGGCCGGGCCGCAGGCGGCGATGGCGGGGCGGATGCGGGCCTCGATCTCCTCCAGCACGGCCGTGCTCGCCGGCCCCGGCGCAGGCGCGCGCCCCTCGAGCAGCCGCTGGGCGAGCAGCTCCAGCCGCTCCACCGTGTCGCCGTTGCTGCGCCAGGGATCATCGCTCACAGCGAGCGCCTCGGGCCGCGCCGCCGCCGGCGCGGCGAGGTCGCAATCGAGCGGGTCGATCCCGAGCGCGAGGTCGTCGGCCAGCGCGCGCAGCAGCGAAGCGTCGCCCCCCTTGCCGTCGCCGCGCGGCACGCGCGCCAGCGCGATGGCGAGGTCGCGGGCCTGCACGCCCTCGGGCGAGACGCCGAAGATGTGCAGCCCGTCGCGGATCTGCGCCTCCTTCAGCTCGCACAGCCACGCGTCGAGCTTGGCGAGGTCGCCGTCCGCGCCGATCCCCGCATCCTCGGCCAGCCCCGTCGTCTCCGAGAGCGACAGGATCTCGCGCCGCAAGTGCTCGCTGCGGCGCGGATCGAGCCCCGCCGCTTCGTAATATTCATCGACCAGCGCCTCGAGGTCGCGCAGCGGTCCGTAGCTCTCGGCGCGGGTGAGCGGCGGCGTCAGGTGATCGACAATCACCGCCTGCGCGCGCCGCTTGGCCTGGGTGCCTTCGCCGGGATCGTTGACGATGAACGGGTAAACGTGCGGCATCGGCCCGAGGACGATCTCGGGCCAGCAGGTCTCCGACAGGGCGAGCGCCTTGCCCGGCAGCCATTCGAGATTGCCGTGCTTGCCCATGTGGACGAGCGCGTGCGCCCCCCAATGCGCGCGCAGCCAGACATAGGCGGCGAGGTAGTTGTGGGGCGGCACGAGATCGGGGGCGTGGTAGGTCGCCTCGGGGTCGATGTTGTAGCCGCGCGCGGGCTGCAGGACGATGGCGGCGTTGCCGTAGCGGTGGATCGACAGGGCGAAGGCGTCGCCGTCGAGGAACGGATCGTCTTCCGGCGGCCCCCAGCGGTCGAGGATGGCGCGCTTCGCGGCCCAGGGCAGGGCGTCGAAATGCTGCCGGTAGACGGTTAACTCGAGCCGCTCCCCGCCCTCGCGCTCGGCGCGGTCGGTCAACCAGTTGGTCGGCCCGGCGAGCAGCCGCTCCATGAGCGCCGCGCCGTCGGGGAGGGCGCCGCCCTCCGCCCCCACCGCGTACCCCGCCTCCGCCAACGACGACAGCGCCCGCGCCGTCGCCTCCGGGGTGTCGAGCCCCACGCCGTTGGCCAGCCGGCCGTCCTTGTTGGGATAGTTCGCCAGAATCAGCGCCACCCGCCGCTCGGCCGGCGCGGCATGGCGCAGGCGGCACCAGTTCGCCGCCAGTTGCGTCACGAAGTCGATCCGGTCGCCGTGCGGGCGGTAGGCGGCGATGGCGCACTCGGTGGCCTCGTCGAAATAGGCCGCGTCCTTGAAGCTGATCGCCCGCGACAGCACCCGCCCGTCGACCTCCGGCAGCGCCACGTTCATCGCGATGTCGCGCGCGCTGAGCCCGGACAGGCCCTCGGCCCAGGCCTCCTCGGTGCTCCCCGCCAGCACCACCTGCAGCACCGGCGCGGCATTCGCCTCCGCCGACGCCAGCGGGTTCTCCGCGCCGCCGTCGCCCTGCGGGGTGCCGGTGGCGAAGGCGGTGGTGTTGAGGATCACCGACGGCGGCGCGGCGGCGAAGAGGGAGGCGAGGGTGCCCTGGCTCACCGCGTCCTTCAGCGACGCGACGAAGACCGGCATCGGGTTCAGCCCCGCCCGCAGCAGCGCCCGCGTCAGCCGCGCGATCGGCGCCGTCCCGGCGCCCTGCACCAGCGCGCGGTAGAACACGACCGGCACCACCGGCGCGCCCTCGTGCCACTGCGCCCGCAGCGTATCGAGCCCCGGCTTGGCCTCGCCCGGCCAGAACAGCCCCGCCCGCAGCAGCGGCGCGGCCGGTTCGGGATCGGCGGCGTCGCCCCGCGCGAGATCGCGGGCATGGGCGAGGAAACGGGTCGCGTTCTCCGGCCCGCCCTCGACGAGGTACGACCAGAGCGCGTCGTAGGCCTCCGGCGCGACCGTTGAGAGCGCGCGCAGCTCCGGGTCGGGCTTGTCGTCGCCGGGCAGGAACGCCACGGGCACCCCTGCCTCATGCAGCCGGGCCGAGTATTGCGTCAGCCCGTAGCGCCAGTAGCCCGCGCCGCCGAGCAGGCGGCAGATCACCAGCTTGCACCGCGTCGCGCAGGCGTCGAGGTGCAGGTCCACGCTCATCGGGTGGCGCAGGTGGGTGAGGTTGGCGAGCCGCAGGCCGGGCGGTGCGTCCATCGCGGCGCGCGCCTCCGAGAGCAGCGCGAGCTCGGTGTCGGCGGCCGAGACGACGAGCACCTCCGCCGGGGTCTGGCCGAGGTCGACGGGCTCGGTGCCGTCGTCGACGGCGCCGGGAGTGGCGGCGAGCAGGTGCATCAGCGGAACCGAACGGCAGCGCCGGCGCTTGTGCCGGCATGAGCGACAAACATGACAAGAGCGCGGGCGACAAGCGGCTGGACCGGCCGCAGGAGCCGCAGGAAGACTTCGCCGCCGACGAGACTGGCAACAAGCCGGTGCGCGGCCCCGAGAACATCGACGGCGGCAAGACCGAGCGCGAGAAGCACCACCCGAAGGGGCCGCCGCCCGAGGCCTGACGCCGCCGGGCTCAGAGCACCTTCTCCATGAAGATGCTGCTGTCATGGTCGACGTAGTCCGCGAACGGCCCCCGCACGACGAAACCGGCGCGCCCGTAGAGCCTGCGCGCCGCCTCGAGCTTGTCGCCCGTCTCCAGCCGCATCAGCGGCAGGCCGAGCGCCCGGGCCTCCTCCTCGAGCTTCACCAGGATCAGCGCCCCGATGCCGCGCCCCCGCGCCGCCTCGGCGGTGAACATCGCCTTCACCTCGCCATACCCCTCCCGCACCGCGAGCGCGCCGGTGCCGAGCACCTCGCCGTCCTCGGTGGCGGCGAAGAAGCGGATGTCCTTCGCGGCGAGTTCGTCGACCGACAGGAAGTGGTTCTCCTCCGGCTCGAACAGCTCCCGCATCAGCGCGTGGCTCGCCTCGAGCAGCGCGCGCGGCCCCGGATCGCGCGGATCGGCGCGGGCGACGCGGATCATGGCACGAGCGCCGCTTCGATGGCGGCCCGGTCGAGCCCGGCCTCGCCGATCACCACCAGCCGCGTCTCGCGCGGGCCCGCCAGCGGCTTGTCGAAATAGGTCTCGATCCGCGGCCCCACCGCCTGGATCGTCAGCCGCAGCGGCTTGCCCGTCACCGCCGCGAAGCCCTTGAGCCGCAGGATGTCGTGCGCCCGGATCACCTCGGCGACCTTCTCCGCGTAGGCCGTCGCGTCGTCCACCTCGCCCAGCGTCACGGTGAAGCTCTCGAACTCGTCGTGATCGTGGTCGTGGTGGTGGTCGCCGTCGTCATCGTCGTCGTGATGATGGTGATGCACCTCGCGCCGCGCCTCGAGATCGGTTTCCGCCCCGATACCCTGCCCGAGCAGCACCTGCACCGGCAGCTCGCCCATCGAGGTGCGCACCACCTGCACCCCCCTGCGGGCCTCCGCCTTGAGCACGGCGGCGAGATGGTCTGCCTCGGACAGCTCCATCAGGTCCGACTTGTTCACCACGATCATGTCGGCGCACGCGATCTGGTCGTCGAACAGCTCCGACAGCGGCGTCTCGTGGTCGAGGTTGTCGTCCGCCGCCCGCTGCCGGTCGACCGCCGCCACGTCGTGCGCGAACCGCCCCTCCGACACCGCCTTGCCGTCGACCACCGTCACCACGCCGTCGACCGTCACCCTCGTCGACAGCCCCGGCCAGTTGAACGCCCGCACCAGCGGCTGCGGCAGCGCGAGGCCCGACGTCTCGATGACGATGTGCTCGGGCGGCTCGTCGCGCGCGAGCAGCTTCTCCATCGTCGGCACGAAGTCCTCGGCCACGGTGCAGCAGATGCAGCCGTTCGACAGCTCCATCACGTCGTCGTCGGTGCAGGTCGCGTCGCCGCAGCCCTTGAGGAGGTCGCCGTCGACGCCGAGGTCGCCGAACTCGTTGATGATCAGCGCGATGCGCTTGCCGGCGGCGTTCTGCAGCATGTGGCGGATCAGGGTCGTCTTGCCGGCGCCGAGGAAGCCGGTGACGATGGTGGCGGGGATCTTGGACATGGATGTCTCTGCTGTTGGGGCCGGCAAAGGCATGACGGCCCCGCCGGGGGGCCGTCAACGGGTGGCGCGGGATGTCAGGCGGTCACGCGCCGAGCGCGGCGACCAGCGGGGCCTCGAGGATCTCGAGCGCGAGGAACACCCCGACGCCCGCGACCGCCGCGCCGACGAGGCGGACGTTGACCGAGCCGGCCTCGCGCGCCCCGAGCAGGGTCCGCGCGGCGAGCTGCGCGCCCATGGCGATGGCGTACTGCGTCACGCCGAGGAACAGCAGGTAGCCTGCGAGCACCGCGCCGCCGACCCCGGCTTCCTGCCCGGTGATCGCCCCGGCGAAGGCCGCGCCGTGGAACAGCCCGAACCCGGCGAACAGCGCCAGCGCGGGCGTCAGCGCCAGCGCCCGGCCCGACAGGATCACCCCGCCGATCACCAGCAGCGACACCACGATCACCGTCTCGACCAGCGGCAGCGCCAGCCCGCCGATGGCGGCGACGCAGCCGAGCAGCATCGCGGCGACATAGGCCAGCGGCGCCGTGGCGCGGGCGGAGGTGAACAGCGCGGCCACGCCCATCGCGGCGATGAAGAACAGGTGGTCGAAGCCCAGCACCGGGTGGCCGACGCCCGACAGCGCGCCGTGCGCGAACGTCTCCATCGGCATTCCGCCGAGCGGATGGTGGGCGAGGGCCGGCGTGGCGGCGAGCGTCGCGGCTGCGGCGGCGAGAAGTCGTTTCATGGTATACCCCTTCGATCTCAAGGGGGGCTTTCGCGGGCGCCGATCGCTTGCGGCAGACCCTACGGAACACCCCGTCCGTGTTTCAGTCCCGGCAAAAGCCGGTGCATGGCAGGTCTCCTGGCTTGCGGGTCACTGCGTCGCGCCGCCTTCCCGGTTGCCCAGTGGCGATGGCGAGACGCTCTCCGCTGACAGTCGCGGGGGCGGCTGCGGCATTGGGCGTCCTGTTTGGATCCGCCCGCACCGCATTCCCTTTTGATCCTCGGCCGCGTGACGCGTCCGGCTGGAACCATGCGGGGATCTTTGTGCGCCGCCCGGGTGCGAGGCGTCAAGCGGATCCCGAGCCCACGCCCCAGTCGGGCGAGGGCGGCGCTGCCTCGAAACGCCCGACCGCCCCCCTCCCGCCCGGCCCCCGGCCGGGCAGCGCCGTCCCGCCCCCCCGGGGCGGCGCTTCTGGCGAAGGTCTTTCGGCATGTCCGACAAGGATGCTTACAGCCGCCCTCCCGCGAAGCTCGACCGCCGCCCCGGCGGGACGGCGCTGCCCGTCCTGCCGCCGCCACGTCACCGCTTCCCTCGCCCCGCGAACCGGCGTACCGCAGCCGCCCGCCGCGCCCGGTGCCCGCCCCACATCTAGCGCAGCCCGAGCCAAACCCCGCCACATGCGGTAGCCAACGTTGACTCCGCCCCGCCCTGACAGGCACCATCCGACCAATCGCAGAATCGAGGGACCGGCCCCGTGCGTTTCACCCGGCTGAGGCTCAACGGCTTCAAGAGTTTCGTCGACCCGACCGACCTGGTGATCTCGCAGGGGCTCACCGGCGTCGTCGGGCCGAACGGCTGTGGCAAGTCCAACCTGCTCGAGGCGCTGCGCTGGGTGATGGGCGAGAACCGCCCCACCGCGATGCGCGGCGGCGGCATGGAAGACGTCATCTTCGCCGGCGCGGCGACGCGGCCCGCGCGCAACCACGCGGAGGTCAGTCTCGTCATCGACAACGCCGAGCGCACCGCGCCCGCCGGCTTCAACGACGCCGACCAGCTCGAGATCACCCGCCGGATCACCCGCGACGTCGGCTCGGCCTACAAGGTCGGCTCCAAGGACGTGCGCGCCCGCGACGTACAGATGCTGTTCGCCGACGCCGCCACCGGCGCCCATTCGCCCGCCCTCGTCCGGCAGGGCCAGATCAGCGAGCTGATCAACGCCAAGCCCAAGGCCCGCCGCCGCATCCTCGAGGACGCCGCCGGGATCGCCGGGCTCTACCAGCGCCGCCACGAGGCCGAGCTGCGCCTGAAGAGCGCCGAGAGCAACCTCGAGCGGGTCGACGACGTGCTCGACCAGCTCGCCCAGCAGCTCGGCCAGCTTGCCCGGCAGGCCAGGCAGGCGGCGCGCTACCGCGAGATCGGCGAGGCGCTGCGCAAGGCCGAGGGGGCGCTGTTCTACCGCCGCTGGAAGGACGCCGACGCCGCGCTCGCCGTGGCGCAGTCGGCCCTGAAGGACGCCACCGCCGGCGCCGCCCGCGCCGAGACCGCCGCGCGCGAGGCGGCGCGGGTCCGCGAGGCGGCCGAGGAGGCGCTGCCGCCGCTGCGCGAGGAGGCGACCATCGCCGCGGCCGTGCTCCAGCGCCTCGTGGTCGAGCGCGACGGCCTCGCCGACGAGGAGCGCCGCGCCGCCCGCGCCATCGAGATGCTCGAGGGCCGCATCGCCCAGCTCGGCCGCGACATGGAGCGCGAGTCCGGCCTCAACCGCGACGCCGGCGAGACCATCGAGCGGCTCGAGGCGGAGGCCGAGGCGCTGGCCGAGGCGGGCGCGGGGCACGACGAGCGCGTCGCAGTGGCCGCCGCCGAGGCCGCCGAGGCCGCGTCGATGCTCCAGGCCCGCGAGGGCGATCTGACCCGCCTCACCGAGGACATGGCCCGCCTCGCCGCCCGCCACCAGGCGGCGCACCGGCTCGTCGAGGACAGCCGCAAGACCCTCACCCGCTCCGAGGCCGAGGCCGCCCGGGCGCAGGCCGCCATGGACGGCGCGGCCTCCGCGCTGGCCGCGGCCGAGGCCGCGATGGGCGAGGCCGGCGCGCGCGAGGCCGAGGCCCAGCGCACCGCCACCAACGCCGAGGCCACCCTCGCCGAGGCCGACCGGGCGCGCGGCGAGACCCAGGCGCGCGAGGCCGAGGCCCGCGTCCAGCGCTCCCAGGCCGAGGGCGAGGCCAACGCCCTGCGCGCCGAGGTCGCCGGCCTGACCAGGCTGCTCGACCGCGACGCCCCCGAAGGCAGCCAGCTCGCCGACCGCGTCGAGGTCCGCCCCGGCTACGAGCAGGCCCTCGGCGCCGCCCTCGCCGACGACCTGCGCGCCCCCGTCGTCGCCGCCGACGCGGTCTCCGGCTGGGTCGCCCTGCCGGCCTACGACACGCCCGCCGCCCTGCCCGACGGCGCGGTGCCGCTCTCCGACGTGGTCGCCGTGCCCGACGTGCTCGCCCGGCGCATCGGCCAGATCGGCCTCGTCGCCCAGTCCGACGGCGCCCGCCTCCAGCCGCTCCTGCGGCCCGGCCAGCGGCTCGTCTCGCGCGAGGGCGATCTCTGGCGCTGGGACGGCTTCCGCGCCGGCGCCGCCGACGCCCCCTCGGCCGCCGCCCTGCGCCTGCAGCAGCTCAATCGCCTGAGCGAGCTGAAGCGCGACCTCGCCGAGATCACCGCCCGCGCCCAGGGCGCGGCGCAGGCCCACGAGGCGCTCACCGCCCGCCTCGCCGAGCTGACCGAAGCCGACAAGCGCGCCCGCGACGCCCGCCGCGAGGCCGACCGCCTCGTCGCCGACGCCGCCCGCGCCCAGAGCCGCGCCGAGGCCGACCGCAACCTCGCCCAGGGCCGTCTCGAGACCCTCGGCCTCGCCCGCCGCCGCCACGAGGACGAAGCCGCCGCCGCCCGCGCCGCCCTCGCCGAGGCCGAGGCGGCCGCCGCCGATCTCGGCGACCTCGACGCCGCCCGCGCCGGCGTCGAGGCGGTCAAGACCACCGTCGAGGCCGCCCGCATCTCCATGATGTCGCGCCGCTCCGCCCACGACGAGCTGCGCCGCGAGGGCGAGGCCCGCGCCCGGCGCGCCCAGGAGGTCGAGCGCGAATCCGCGACCTGGCGCGCCCGCCTCGAGACCGCCGCCGGCCGCGCCGCAGAGCTCGCCGAACGCCGCGCCACCGCCGAGGCCGAGCTCGCCCACGCGTCCGGCAGGCCCGCCAAGCTCGCCGCCCGCCGCGCCGAGCTCACCGCCGCCCACGACGCCGCCGAGGCCCGCCGCACCGCCGCCGACGCGGCCCTCGCCACCGCCGAAACCGCCCTGCGCGACGCCACCCTCGCCGAGCGCGAGGCGGAGCGCACCGCCTCCGAGGCCCGCGAGGCCCGCGCCCGCGCCGAGGCCCGCGTCGAGGCCGCCCGCGAGGCCGTCGCCGCCGCCGCGGCCCGCACCGAGGAAGCCCTCGAGATGCCCCCGCAGCGCCTCGTCGACGCCCTCGACCTCGATCCCGACCGCCTCGCCACCGCCGAGGCCGCCGAGGCCGACGTCAATCGCCTCAAGCGCCAGCGCGATGCCCTCGGCGCCGTCAACCTGCGCGCCGAGGAGGATGCCGAGGAGGTCCGCGCCGAGCACGACAAGCTCGCCGCCGACAAGCTCGACCTCGAGGAGGCGATCCGCACCCTGCGCGCCGGCATCGCCAGCCTCAACCGCGAGGGCCGCGAGCGGCTGCTCACCGCCTTCGAGGAGGTGAACCGCAGCTTCACCACCCTCTTCACCCACCTGTTCGGCGGCGGCGAGGCGACGCTGGAGCTGGTCGAGAGCGACGACCCGCTCGAGGCCGGCCTCGAGATCCTGTGCCAGCCGCCCGGCAAGAAGCTCTCCACCCTGTCGCTGCTCTCGGGCGGCGAGCAGACCCTGACCGCGCTGGCGCTGATCTTCGCGGTGTTCCTCGCCAACCCCGCGCCGATCTGCGTGCTCGACGAGGTCGACGCGCCGCTCGACGACGCCAACGTCACCCGATTCTGCGACCTGCTCGACGAGATGACCCGCCGCACCGACACCCGCTTCCTCATCATCACGCACCACGCGATGACGATGAGCCGGATGGACCGCCTGTTCGGCGTCACGATGGGCGAGCAGGGCGTGAGCCAGCTCGTCTCCGTCGACCTCAAGCGCGCCGAGGCGATGGTCGCGTAAGGCCGTAGGCCGGGCTTCAGCCCGGCCTACATAGGCGTTACAACCGCGCCAGCAGCTCCGCCGTCGGCCAGGCATCCGGCGGCATCCCGAGCCGGATCTGCTCGGCCTGCACCGCCGCGCGGGTCTTCTCGCCGAGGATGCCGTCGACGTCGCCCACGTCATGCCCGCGCGCGACCAGCTTCTCCTGCAGCTCCACCATCTGCTCGCCCGACAGGCCCGGCCGCGGGTTGCCGGCGTCGTAGACCGGCGCGCCCTCGAGGCGGGTGGCGAAGTAGGCGGCGGTGGTGACGTAGACCAGGCTCTGGTTCCACTCGAAGTAGACGTCGAAGTTCGGGTAGGCGAGGAACGCCGGGCCGCCTTCGCCCATCGGCAGCAGCACCGAGGCGACGAGGCTGCCGTCGCCGAGCTGCCCCTCGCGCGCCCGCACCCCGAGCGCCTCCCACTCGGCCACGGTCATCTCGTGGTCGAGCCCGGTCAGCGTCAGGTCGATCCCCTCGGGGACGACGATCTCCTGCAGCCACGGCTCGCCCGCGCGCCAGCCGAGATCGGCCAGCATCGCGCCGCCCGACATCAGCGCGTCCTCGGCCGACCCCTTCAGGTCGACCCGCCCGTCGCCGTCGCCGTCGCGGCCGTTGGTGAGGATGTCCTCGGGCAGCATCTGCACCTGCCCGATCTCCCCGGCCCAGGCGCCGGTGGTGGTCGCCGGGTCGAGGTCGCCGCGCTCGTAGAGCTCGAGCGCCGCGTAGACCTGCGGCAGGAACAGCTCGGGCCGGCGGCAATCGTGGGCGAGGGTGACGAGCGCGTTGGCGGTGTTGAAGTCGCCCTGCACCTGCCCGTAATCGGTCTCGAACGCCCAGAACGCCAGCAGCACCCCGCGCGGCACGCCGTACTCCGCCTCGATCCGGTCGAAGGTCGCGTCGTAGCGCTCGCTCATGATCTGGCCGTTGTCGATCCGGTTCTGCGAGATCAGCCGGCGCGAGAAGTCGATGAAGTCGCGCTGGAAGACGCCCTGGCGGCGGTCGGCGGCGATGACGTCCGGATCCTGGCGCACGCTGGCGAAGAAGCGCTCGGTGGCCGAGGCGTCGTGGCCCCGGGCGACGGCTTCCGTCTTGAGCGCGTCGACGAAGGCGTTGAAGTCGCCGCCGCAGGGTTGGGCGGCGGCCGTGCCGGCGGCGAGGGTGAAGAGGGCGGTGAGGGCGGCGCGCATGGGAGCTCCCGTGATGCGTGATGAGGTCGATTTGGTGCGCGACCCTAGCGGGCGGCGGCGGCGAGTCCAGCGCCGCCTAGAAAAGCAGCAAGGTGATGCCGACGCCCGCCAGCAGCCAGCCCCACGCCCGCCACAGCAGCCGCACCGCCGTGTCGATCTCCGGCGGGCCGGGATGGCGGCGGCCCGCCGCGTTGACGAACGGCGTTTCGGTGCGTGTCCCGCCGTAGCTGCGCGGCCCCGACAGCGCCACGCCGAGCGCCCGCGCCATCGCCGCCTCCGGCCAGCCGGCGTTGGGCGAGCGGTGCCGCCGCGCGTCCTGCGCCGCGCCCCGCCAGCCGCCGGGCGCGCCGGCGGCGAGCCACAGCAGCGCGAAGGTCAGCCGCGCGGGCACGAGGTTGAGCAGGTCGTCGAGCCGCGCCGCCGCCCAGCCGAAGGCCGCGTGGCGCGGCGTGCGGTAGCCGATCATGCTGTCGGCGGTGTTCACCGCCTTGTAGACCAGTATCCCCGGCAGTCCCGCCACCAGGAACCACAGCGCCGGCGCGATCACCCCGTCCGAGAGGTTCTCCGCCGCGCTCTCGATGGCCCCGCGCGCCACGTCCGCTTCGCCCATCCCGGCGGTATCGCGCCCCACGATCAGCGCCACGCTGCGCCGCCCCTCCGCCAGCCCCCGCCGCAGCGCCGCGCCGACGGCGGCCACGTGCTCGGCCAGCGAGCGCTGGGCGAGCAGGACCGCGCCCACGACCACTTCCGCCACCCGCCCCGGCAGCGCCGCCAGCGCCAGCCCCAGCACCGCCGCGCCCGCCACCAGCAGTGTCACCGCGACGATCCCCTGCCAGCGCCGCCCCCGGTTCAGCCGCCGGTCCAGCAGGGCGACCGCGCGCCCCATCAGCACCGCCGGATGCGGCAGCCGCGACCACAGCCAGCGCGGCTCCCCGAGCAGCGCGTCGAGCAGCAGCGCCAGCAGCAGCGCGAGGCTCATCGCTCCAGCGCCCGCGCCAGCTGCGCCCAGCCCGTCCGCGGCGGCAGCCCGAGCCGGATCAGCCGCGCCGACCACGGGAAGATCCGGCTCCAGACCCGGCCCTCCGCCAGCCGCGCCTGCCAGCGCGCAGCGTCGTCCACCTCGTAGAGCCGGAACAGGTCCGTCCCGCCCACCAGCCGCGCCGCCGCCATCATCCCGTCCAGCCGCGCCGCGTCGGCCCTCAGCCGCGCCCGCGTCGCCGCCGCCCACTCCCGGTCGGCCAGCGCCCGCGCGCCCACCGCCAGCGCCGGCCCGGAGACGGGCCACGGCCCCAGCAGCTCCGCCAGCCGCCCCAGCGTCTGCGGATGCCCGATCGCGAAGCCCAGCCGCAGCCCCGCCAGGCCCCAGAACTTGCCGAAGCTCTTCAGCACGATCACCCCCGGCCGCGCCGTCGCCGCCACGTGGCTGCGCTCGGGGCAGACGTCGCAGAAGCTCTCGTCGACCACCACCAGCGCCACCCCCTCCGGCAGCCGCTCCAGCAGCCGCCCGTCGGGATTGTTGGGATGGACGTGGACATGCACCGGCGCCCGCGCGTCCGCGCCGACGGCTCCCCCGAAGGCCCGGAACGCGGCCGCGTGCTCGTTGTAGGTCGGCCCTTGAATGCAGGCCCACCGCCCCGGCGCGATCTCCGGCAGCCGCGCGATCAGCGCCGACGCCCCCGGCGCGGCCAGCACGCCGGCCCCCTCCGGCACACCCCAGAAGCCCCGCGCCGCCGCCTCCAGCGCCGCCGCCGCGCCCGCGTCGGGCAGCGCCGTCCACGCCGCGCCGGGCACCGCTCCCACCGGGTAGGGCTCCGGGTTGATCCCCGTCGACAGGTCGAGCCACTCCCCGCGCCGGCCCCCGTACCGCGCCACCGCCGCGTCGAGCCCGCCGCCGTGATCGCGCGGCCCGCTCACTCGGGCAACGGCGGGTGGCGCGTCACGAAGTGCCCCTTCACCCCGGCCGGCCACTCCCGGTAGGGCACCCGCCCCGTCTCCGTCGCCGCGTGCAGCGTCGCGTAGCCCACGATCGCCGCCGCCGCGTCCTCCGTCGGCTCGAACCGGCCCAGCGTGTAGGCCAGCTTGCCCGCCGCCTGCACCGCGACGTTGCAGCCGTGGTCGCACCCCATCAGGCACGACGTCCGCCGCACCCGCACGCTCTCGCCCCGCGGCGCCGCCTCGACCAGCGCCGCCAGCGCCTCGCCGTCGGTGCGCCCGCTGGCGGAATCCCAGTCCTCGCGCTTGCAGGTGTCGCAGATGGTGATCCAGGTCGTCATCGAGGCTCCGCTCAAGAAAGGTCCGCCCCCGCTTGAACCCGATCGCCGCCACCGAAACAAGAGCCACCGCCCGCCCGGCTGGACGCCCCCGCCCGGCCTTGCGATAAGCCCCTCAGGGGGAACGCCGAATGGTCGACATCGCGTCACGGGTCTGGAACCACAAGTGGAAGATCGACCCGATCGTCCGCTCGCTGATCGACACCGACTTCTACAAGCTGCTGATGTGCCAGACCGTCCACGCCCGGCACCCCACGACGCAGGTCACCTTCTCCCTCATCAACCGCACCCGCGACGTCCGCCTCGCCGACCTGATCGACGAGGGCGAGCTGCGCGAACAGCTCGACCACATCCGCACCCTGTCCCTCTCCCGCGGCGAGGGGACCTGGCTGCGCGGCAACACCTTCTACGGCAAGCGCCAGATGTTCACCCCGGCCTTCATGGACTGGTTCGAGAACGTCCGCCTGCCGCCCTACCACCTCGAGAAGCGCGACGGGCAGTACGAGCTCACCTTCGAGGGCAACTGGCCCGAGGTCATGCTCTGGGAGATCCCCGCGCTCGCCGTGCTCATGGAGCTGCGCGGCCGCGCCGTGCTGCGCGACATGGGCCGCTTCGAGCTGCAGGTGCTCTACGCCCGCGCGATGACGAAGCTCTGGGAGAAGGTCGAACGCCTGCGCCCGCTCGAAGACCTGCGCGTCGCCGATTTCGGCACCCGCCGGCGGCATTCCTTCCTCTGGCAGGACTGGGCCGTGCAGGCGATGCTCGAGGGCCTCGGCCCGAGCTTCACCGGCACCTCCAACTGCCTGATCGCCAAGAACCGCGACCTCGAGGCCATCGGCACCAACGCCCACGAGCTGCCCATGGTCTACGCCGCCCTCGCCGAGACCGACGCCGAGCTCGCCCAGGCCCCCTACGAGGTGCTGTCCGACTGGCACGAGGAGCACGAGGGCAACCTGCGCATCATCCTGCCCGACACCTACGGCACCCGGGGCTTCCTCTCCCGCGCCCCCGACTGGCTCGTCGGCTGGACCGGCATCCGCATCGATTCCGGCGATCCCGTCGAGGGCGCCGAGACCGCCATCGCCTGGTGGCAGAGCCGCGGCGAAGACCCGCGCGACAAGCTGGTGATCTTCTCCGACGGCCTCGACGCCGAGAAGATCGTCGAGCTCCACACCCGCTTCTCGGGCCGCGTCCGCGTCGGCTTCGGCTGGGGTACCATGCTCACCAACGACTTCCGCGGCCTGGCCCCGGGCGACGCGCTGGCGCCGTTCTCCCTCGTCTGCAAGGCCGTCGCCGCCGAGGGCCGCCCGACGGTCAAGCTCTCCGACAATCCCCGCAAGGCGATGGGCCCGGCCGACGAGATCGCCCGCTACAAGCGGGTGTTCGGGGTGGGGGAGCAGGTGGAAAGGGCGGTGGAGGTTTAGAAGAGCCGCTTTTGAGCCTCAAGGTGGTCGAGGAACTCGTTCCTTGCTTCGAGAACGTTCGCAAGCTCAACCCAGAATTTCCCGAGTTGGGAAGGATCGTTGAGCTCATCGACTACAGACTTCAACCGTACCAGAGAGGATCTAGTTTCGTCAGCAGCTTGAGCAGTCTCATCGGAGAATTGCACGGAAGGGTTCTCCAGCTCAGCGTAGAGTTCCATGATGCTTACAACCAGCTGTCGCTGAGCTGCAGCATAGCTATCGTCACGTTCCATGAGCGCATTGGCGAAGACGGCCGACATAACAGTGATATCGTTCGCAAACGAGCTAATTTCGATCAGAGAATCTTGAACATCATCACCGTAACTCACATGCCTATCAACGAAGTAATTGATAAGAACAGTTGTAGTAAAGGCTGCCCCGAGCAACCATAGAGGGGTCTGAGTCGAGGTGAGAAACCGCCCAACAGATCGAACAATTTTCATCATGTCAGCTCTCATTCCACGGTCGGAAGAGCTTCGAAACCGTCGTTCTCCTGTGCCGACCTAGCTGTCGGACACCATTCGTTAACCCACCGATCATACCCGATAGCGTCCAATGTGTCACGCACGTCTTTCTCTAGGCCAAACTCCGGATCGCACGGGTCAAGCTCAGGTGACTCTGAGTTAGAAACATTAACATTAGGTGAACCGTCCGCATCGAAGGGGCTCGCTTCTGGACTAGCTGCCAACGCGAAGAGGCAAGCGATTATCAGAGGCAGGTTCTTTGCTCGACGAGACCCAGTATCGGGGAACAAGACCTTGAGTGTCGAGTATCCCGGAGAGTGGATGTTGGCATCTTGCTCCACAACATATTCAGAATCTCGCTCCATACTGCCGGCAATTTCGAATATGCTGTTCCCAACAAGTTCGCTGCGCTGTTCTGCGGAACGGAAAGCTGCGCAGGTCGCTTGGATGAAGCTGAGGAAGTGGTAGTTTTCGTAGCTGTGGAATTCGGGATTGGAGGTCAAGAACCGCGCAAGCGTTTCATTCTTCAGAACAACGTTCTTAAATGCTGCACCGAGCACCTGCTCAAGTTCTCCTGCAGGAAGCCGGACTAGAGCGTTCTGCGTGCGGAGTGCGAGGGCTAAACGAGGGCTTAGTTGGCCTTCATGCGCATCCGGGATCCAACGCACACGCCTCGTCAGCAACCTACCTTGAGAGTACGGATAGGGCGCGCCTGCCCAACGTTCCGTCTCTCCGACGATTTCGCCGATCAATGTAGGGAAGAGCTTCCAGGAGCCATCCGCCATCTTGCGGTGACCCGGACCGGGTACGACAACGACGTCTCCAACTCGAGCCTCGGCATATAGAGCGTTGACCCATCCGCGAGCGAGGGAACGCTTCTTCGACCAGCGAGCATTGCTGAAGTCGCGTTCTTCCTCCTCAGCAAGCCGAAGTTCTGCGTCTGATCCGGTGCGATAGACGAAACTGGCGAGGTGGATTGACCGGGCAAGGGTTGAGGCGGTCCTCGGGCTCTTCTCAAGCCGACTGTCACTCGTCACAAATGGGAGGTTTGGAAACTCGAGGAACACCACCCCGTGCTCTCGAAAGGTATCATAGTGCCTATAGCCGCTGCCGGGAAATATTCTCCAAGCGGAATCGTCTTCCGCGAAACGCCTAGCGCGAACATCGACTGTTGCTACCACAGAACACACCAACTAGCATCGCTTGCTGTTCGTTATGACCTTTTTCGATCAGACTGGCAATGAGGCCTCACTCAATCGCCTCCTCCACCTCGTCGTTCAGCCCCGAATCCGTCGTCTCCTGGCGCCACTCGCCGAGCACGAACATCGCGAGGATCAGCAGGACGAAGCCGAGGGGGATGAGGACGAAGAGGCGGGGGCGCTTGGGGGATTTCTCGGGCGGGGTGGCCATGGCTGGTCCTTTCTGAAGGGTTCAGCCGGCCAACGCCGCCGGGGCGGGTTGGTTCAACCGCCGCTCATTCGTCGACCTTGCCGCGCAGCGCCTTCACCTCGCCGCGCTTCTTCTTGGCGTCCACCCGCTTGCGCTTCTGGTTGAGCGAGACCCGGGTGCGGACCCGCTTCTTGGGCGCCGTCAGCGCGCTGCGGATCAGCGCGGCGAGGCGCTCGCGGGCGAGGTCGCGGTTGCGCGCCTGGCTGCGCTCCTCGGAGACCTGGATCACCAGCGCCCCGTCCTTCGTCCAGCGCCGCCCCGCCAGCCGCCGCAGCCGCGCCTTGACCGGGCCGGGCAGGGCCGGCGAGCGCTCCGCCTCGAAGCGCAGCTCGACGGCGGAGGACACCTTGTTGACGTTCTGCCCGCCGGGGCCGCCGGCGCGCACGAACTGCTCGGTGATCTCCCAGTCGGCGATCTCGATCCGGTCGTCGATACGCAGGGGCATGGGGGGCCTCGTGGTCGCTGGGGGCTGTGCACGCCCGGTGCACGTCGGGTGCACGCCTCGTGCCGGGCTTGCGGGGGCAGCGAAAAGGGTCGCCCCGGCGAACGAGACGACCCTTCGAAAGTTCAGGAGGTGGGGTCGGTTAGGATCCCCAACCCAAAGTTCGACATCCCAAGGGCTGCCTCAGGAAATCTCCCTCCGAGCTGTCCCGACACCTCTCTCCACCATCTTTCTAGACACTGGATCACCTCCTTTCATTGTTTCGCCTAAGGAGGAAGGTTGCACATAAATGGTATAAGTCAACTCCATTTCCGCTAGACCTAGACGGGACGGGTCAACATCCGCGTGACGATGAGGCGGAACGGCACCAGTGCCACCAGCGCCACCGCCAGCTTCACCCCCCAGTCCGCCACCGCCAGCGTCACCCACAGCGGCGCCATCGGCCCCGACAGCAGGAACGGCACCGCCTCCTGCGCCCACGCCACGTGGCCGTCCGCCACCGCCCCGAAGCTCACCGCCGCCGAGAACGCGACCGCGAAGAACAGCGCCGTATCCACGCTCGAGCCAACAAACGTTGACACCAGCGGCGCCCGCCACCACGCCCCGCCGCGCAGGCGGGCGAAGATGGCGACGTCGAGGAGCTGCGCGACGAGGAACGCCGTGGCCGACGCGACGGCGACCCGCAGCGGCACGGCGGGGCCGAACTCGAGCATGATCTGCGAGCCGACGAGCGAGCAGGCGATGCCGACGACGAAGCCCGCCAGCACCACCCTGCGCGCCGGGCCGGGCCCGTAGACGCGGTTCATCACGTCGGTGACGAGGAACGCGAACGGGTAGGTGAAGGCGCCCCAGGTGAGCAGGCCGTCGAGGAGCAGGAACTGGACGAGGATATTGGAGGCCACGACGATGGCGGCCATGGCGAGGATGCCGGGCAGGAGGCGGGTCATGTGAGGGTCCGTTTTGGCAAGGGTGCGGCACTTGGCTCCCCGCGCGGGGAACGGGCGGGGCCTTAAGCGGCCCGCCCGCGCCCGTCAAGCCCGCAGGCCCGTCAGTCGAGCCGGTACTCGACGATCTCGGTCTGCTGGAGCGGGTGGAAGTTGTTGTCCGCCACCATCGTCAGCCGGATCTTCCCCTGCGGGTCGCGCCAGACGGCGAGTCCCTCGAGGTTGCCGTGGGTGCCCGCGCCGGTGCGCAGCACGATCTCCTGGCGCATCCGCGACAGGTCGATCCGGCGCACCTGGCTGGTGAAGCTGAAGCCGGAGAACTGCCGCTCGAGCAGGTAAAGCGCGCCGTCGGGGCCGAAATCGGCGCCGGTCATCTTGAAGTCGCCGACCCGGTCGAGCCGCAGCGCGGCGCGCCAGGGCCCACCCTCGCCGCCACGGCGGTAGACGGTGAAGAGGCCGTCGGCGTCGGGCTCCTCGGCGACGGTGTAGAGCGCGCCGTCGGGGGCGATGGCGAGCGCCTCGAGCGCGCCGTTGGAGCGCAGCTCGCGCCATTGCGGCGCGCGGCCGGTGCCTTCCGGCACGGCGTCGGGCGAAGCGTAGCGCAGCACCCGCGCACGCCGCTCGAAGCTGAGATACATGCTGCCGTCGGGCGCGAGCGCGAGGCCCTCGCTGTCGCCGTTCATCACCCGGCCGTCCTCCTTGTAGAGGTTGCGGCCGGTGGCGCTGATGCCGGTCAGCGTGCCGCCCTCGCGCTGCAGCTCGCCAGTCCAGAAGCTGCCCCGGTCGCTGAGGGCGATGAAGGAGCGGCCGTCGTCGGCGAGTTCGATGGCCGAGACGCCGCCGACGATGGGGCTGAGCCCGCGCCAGACGATGCGGCCGGCGAAGGTGGCGTTGGCGTCGGCGGAGAACGGGGCGGCGAGCAACGAGGCCGCGAGAAGCAACAGAATTTTCATGAGTCTCTCAGTCCGACGCGGCCACGCTCTGGCACCGGCCCGGAAGCTGCGCCATCGTCAGCTCGCGGCGCGGCACGACGGGGCCGGGCGGCTCCGGGTCGGGTGCGCGCGGCTGCAGGATGTCGTCCACCCATGTCTGCGCGTCGGCGCAGCCGTCGCCGGCGGGCGGCGGGTCCTGGGCCTCGCAGCCGGGGCTGCCGGGCGGGCAGTTCAGGCGGACGTGGAAGTGGTAATGGTGCCCGTACCAGGGCCGGATCTTGGACAGCCAGCTCCGGTCGCCCGTCTCGGCGGCGCACATGGCGACCTTGGCGCCGGGGAAGACGAAGATCCGTGCCACGCGCGGGTCGGAGGCGGCACGGCGCAGCAGCGCCATGTGCTCGGGGGTCCAGCGATCGTTGACGTAGGCGCCGCCGGCGCGCTGCATGGAGATCGACGAGATCGTCTCCCGGCGCTGGACGGAGAGGTCGAGGCTCTGAGGCGGCAGCATCCAGATGTCGGCGTCGAGGCCGGTCTGGTGGCTGCGGTGGCCCGACAGCATCGGTCCGCCGCGCGGCTGGCTCATATCGCCGACATAGATGCCTTCCCACCCGGGCAGGGTGGCGGCGAAGGCGGAGAGGTCCTCGATGAAGTCGATGGTGACGGGCTGGGCCCAGTTGCGGTTGCGGCTGAGGCGCATGGCCTGCCACGTCGGGCCGGTCTCGGGGAGTTGCACCGCGCCGGCCTGGCAGCCGCGGGCGTAGCCGCCGAAGCTCTCGGAGGCCTGCCGGGAGGCGGCGTCGATGTAGCCGAACACCTCCTTCGCTACGCGGGAATCCGCCGGGTTGACGTTCTGCGTCGAGGCGCGGGGCGCGCCGGGGTTCGCGTTGAGCGAAGCGGCGGCGCGAGTCACCCCGGCGTCGCCGCCCTGGCAGGCCGCCAGAAGCGCCGTCAGGCCAAGGATTGCGAGGGTACGGACCATTCTGCTCGATCTCCGTCTTTGTTGACGAAGACTAGCAGAATGAGGCCCATCAGGAAAAGCAGGATGACCGGCGCGATGCCGAGCCGGGGGCTTTCGGTGAGCGCGGTGAAGGCGCCGATCATCGCCGGGGCGAGGAACGACGTCGCCTTGCCCGAGAGCGCGAACAGGCCGAATGCCTCGGTGGGCCGGTCCGGGTGGGCGTGGCGCACCATCATCGAGCGGGAGGCGGCGTAGATCGCGCCGCCGGCCCCGCCGATGGCCGCGCCGCATATGTAGAACAGCACGTCGGGCAGGCCCGAGCCGGGCGGCAGCGCGACGCCGAACAGCTGCTCGCGGGTCATCGCGACGATCACCACGCACACGCCGGTCAGGATCAGGATGCAGCCGACGATCACCGGGCGCGGCCCGAAGCGGGCATCGAGCCGCCCGCCGATCCATGTCGCCACGCCGGCCGTCACCGCCCCGACGATGCCGAAGATGGCGATCTGGGTCAGCGACCAGTCGAGCACCAGCACCGCGTAGACGCCGCCGAACCCGTAGAGCGCGTTGAGCGCGTCGCGGTAGAACATCGAGCTGAGCAGGAAGCCCTTGAGGCTGTCGCGCCCGCGCAGGCCCCTGAGCGAGGTGGCGAGATCGGCCAGCGCGACCCGCATTCCGCCCTTGCGGACCGCCGGGCGTGGCTCGCGGACCCAGGCGAAGTAGGGGATCATGAACAGCACGAACCAGCCGGCGATGAACGGTCCGACGATCCGCGTCCCCTCGCGCGCTGCCGGATCGAGACCGAAGGCGGGCGGCGTGCCGAGCAGGGTGGTGCCGGTCTCGGCGTCGGCCTAGAAGAACACCAGCAGCATGATCGCCAGAGACAGCACCCCGCCCCAGTAGCCCACCGACGCGCCGGTGCCGCTGATCTTGCCGATGGCCTCCTGCCCGCCGAGCGAGGGGAGCTGGGCATTGACGAAGATCAGCGCGAACTCGGCCGCGACGAAGGCCAGCGCGAAGGCGTAGAGGCAGAACCACAGCGCCGCGCCGTCGGGGGTCATCCACCAGAGCGTGGCCGTGGCGACGACGTAGACGGCGGAGAACAGCACGATCCACGGCATCCGCCGCCCGGTGCTGTCGGCGTAGGCGCCGAGGACCGGGCCGGTGAAGGCGATGAACAGCCCCGCCAGGGTCTGCGCGAAGGCCCAGGTGGATTGCGCCCGCGCGTCGGCGGCCTCGGGGGTGGCGCCGAGGCTGGCGAAATGTTCGGTGGCGACGGAGGCGAAGTAGGGGCCGAAGATGAAGGTCAGGCCGAGCGTGTAGAACGGCTGCGTGGCCCAGTCGAAGGCCATCCAGCCCCAGATGCGCTTGCGGTCCATGCCCGGCTCCCGTCCCCTGCCCGGCGAGAAGAAGCCAATCCTGCCGCAGGGGCAAGGGCTTGCGGGGTCAGCGCATCTCGAAGGCGACCCGCGCGGCGCGGCCCTCGGCGTCGATCACCGTCAGCGCCGAGAAGCCGGGGCCGAGGCCGCCGATCTCGATCTCGCGCCGGTGGCCGCCGCCGACGGGCGTGCCGTTGGCGAGCCAGGTGAACGGCGCCGCGCCGTCGCGCACGCGGGCGACGAGGCGCTCGCCCGAGACCACCGCGCCCTCGGGCGGGAAGGCGATCTCGGGCCCCGGCGCGGCCTGCGTCTCGAAGGTGCCGAAGCGGCGCAGCTGGCCGGGCAGGCCGGCATGGCCGACGATCAGCGTCTCCGGCGGCGGCGGCGGCAGGGCGTCGGGCGCGGGCTTGAGCCGTTCGAAGGCGCGGAACATCACCGGCGCGGCGAGGCCGGCGCCGAAGAGGCCCGGCACCGGCGTGCCGTCGGCGCGGCCCATCCAGACCCCGACCACGTGCCGCCCGTCGAACCCGATCGCCCAGGCGTCGCGGTAGCCGTAGGAGGTGCCGGTCTTGTAGGCGATACCCGCGCCGCGGATGCCGGCGGGGCGGGGCGTGTCGCGCAGGATGTCGGCCACCTGCCACGCGGCGGCGCGGTCGATCAGGCGGTGCGGCAGGAAGGCGTCGCTCGGGTCGGGGCGGGCGCGCAGGTCGATGGCGGTGCCGCCGTTGCCGAGCGCGCCGTAGAGCCGCACGAGGTCCTCGAGGCTCAGCCCGACCCCGCCCAGCGCCACCGCCAGCCCCGGCGCACCGCTGCCCGGCAGGACCGGGCGCGCCCCGGCGCGGCGCAGGCCGGTGAGCAGGTGCTGCGGGCCCATCGCCTCGAGCAGCGCGACGACCGGCACGTTGAGCGACAGCTGCAGCGCGCGCCGCACCCGGACCTCGCCGCGGAACAGGCCGTCGAAGTTCTGCGGCGCGTAGCCGCCGAAGCTGACGGGACGGTCGGCGATCAGCGTCTCGGGGTGGGCGAGGCCGCGGTCGAAGGCGAGGCCGTAGACCAGCGGCTTGAGGGTCGAGCCCGGCGAGCGCGGCGCGCGGGTCATGTCGACGAAGCCCTGCCGGGCGTCGGCGGCGTAGGCGGCGGAGCCGACGGAGGCGAGGATCTCGCCGCTGGCATGGTCGGCGACGAGGATCGCCACCTGCAGCCGCGCGCCCGCGTCGCGCACTGCCTCCGCCGCGAGCGCCTCGAGCCCCGCCTGCAGGCCGGCGTCGAGGGTGAGCTGGTGGATGCCGGCGGCGGCATCCTCGGCGGCGGCGCGCTCGGCGAGGTGCGCGGCGAGGGCGGGGAAGTCGTGCCGCCCGGCGGGGGCGGGCTCGGTCAGCGCGGCCCCGGCCTCGGCCGGCGCGAGGATGCCGTCGCGCGCCATCCGCGCCAGCACCCGGTCGCGCGCCGCGCGCGCCGCCGCCGGGTCGCGGTCCGGGCGGCGGGCCTCGGGCGATTGCGGCAGCGCCACGAGCAGCGCCGCCTGCGCCGGGGTCAGCCGCGCGGGCGGCTTGGCGAAGTAGGCGATGGAGGCCGCGCGCACGCCCTCGAGGTTGCCGCCGAAGGGCGCGCGGTTGAGGTAGAGCGTCAGGATCTGCGCCTTGCTCAGCCGCCGCTCGAGCGCCAGCGCCACCCGCATCTGCCGCAGCTTGCCGCCCATCTGCCCGGTCGGCCCGTCCTCGAGGATCCGCGCCACCTGCATCGTCAGGGTCGAGCCGCCCGAGATGATCCGCCCGTGCCGCAGCGCCTGCCAGACGGCCCGGCTCATCGCCACCGGATCGATCCCCGGATGCCGCCAGAAGCGCTTGTCCTCGTAGCGCACGAGCATGTCGATATAGGTCGCGTCCACCCCGTCGAGCCCCACCGCGAGCCGCCAGCGCCCGTCGGCGACGAGGAACGGGCGCAGCAGCGTGCCGTGCCGGTCGAGCACCTCGACGGAGGTGCCGGCGACCAGCGGCGGCAGCACCGTCGCGTCGATCCACGCATCCACCCGGTCGCGGCCGTGGGCGAGGCCGCCGAGCAGCAGGACCAGCAGGACGACCCAGAGGCCGCGCCGGTCTCTCATTCGACGACGGCCACGCGGCCGGTGTCGGTTTTGGCGCGCATCTCGGGGCGGTACATGTCGGTCACGCTCGCCGCCGGGTGGTGGAAGGTCCCCGGGCTCACCGCGCGGACGATGTAGGCCAGCCGGAACGGCGCGTCGGAGCGCCAGTCGACCGCCGCGAGGAAGCGCTCGGCGCGGAACTCGGCGTGCTCGACCTGCACCGGGTCGAGCCAGTCGAGCGCGGCGAGGTCGCCGCTGCGCAGCAGGTTCGGGTTGTCGATCTCGAAGCCCGCCGGCAGCGGGTCGTCGACCATCAGCCGCGCCTCCTGCCGGCCGAACGGCGTCACCGTCAGCACCGTGACGAGCCGGTCGCCCACCGCCTGCGCGGACGGGTCGGCGGGCGCGCCGTCGAGGGTGAAGTACTCCCGCGCGATCCGGTAGCCGTTGCCCCCCGCCGGCGGCGAGATCTCGGGGACGCCGAAGGTGGTGAGGGTCAGCTCGCTCGTGCCGCCGGTGTTCTCGAAGCGCACCGGCGCGGCGTCGAGCGCGTCGGCGCGCATGTGCACGACCGGCCCCTCGGGCGCGGCGCCGTCGACGCGGATGCCGGTGTCGCGCAGGTCGTCGATCAGGGCGTTCGCCGCGAGCAGGGTCCACGCCGCCTCCTGCGTGGAGGCGCGGCCCGGGCGGGCGACCACTTCCGACAGCCGCGCGCGGTCGACGGCGTCGCTGCCCGCCTCGACGGCGAGGGTCAGCAGGGCCGCCGCGTCGCGCTGGTCGGTGCCGTAGTCGGCGCGCCAGAGCGCGGGCTCGTCGCCCCGCCCGAGCCGCGCGCCGAGCTGGGCGGCGGCCTGCGCGAACATCGCGTCGGCGCGCACCTGCTCACCGTACTGCGCCAGCGCCGCGCCGAGCTGCGCCGCACCGAGGGGGGTGTCGAAGGCCGCGGCCTTCTCATCGGCGTAGTAGCGCAGATCGCCGATCGCCGCCGCGCCCTCGCGAGCCAGAACGAGCAGCGCGTAGGCGAGGTCGCCCGCGTCGCCGTCGAAGTCGGGGTAGTAGTTCACCCGGTTGCGCAGGTTGTCGATCGCCATGGTGAAGGCGATCTCCGGCACGTCGTGCCCCCGTGCCCGGGCGCGGCCGAGGAAGTCGGTGACGTAGGCGTCGAGCCACAGGTCGCCCGAATAGGCGCCCCAGAGGCCGAAGGCGCCGTTGCGGGCCTGGTTGGCGAGGATCGCGGTGACGGCCTGCTCGATGCGCGCGCCGATCTCCTTGCCCTCGGCCAGCCCCATCGCCGCCGCCACCTGGTCGAAGTAGAGCAGCGGCATCGCGGCGGAGGCGATCTGCTCGGTGCAGCCGTAGGGGTAGCGGTCGAGCATCGCCAGCAGGCCCGGCGCGTCGAAACGGCCCAGCGGGCCGACCGACAGCGTCGCGCTGCCGGTGCCGGGGACGAAGCCGGCGAAGACCTGGTCGTCGAAGGTGAAGGTCTGGCCCGCCGCCAGCGTGAAGCGGTGCGTCGCGGCGATCTCGGGATCGTTGACCTCGACCGGCACCGCGACCGTCTGGACGAGCTCGCGCCCGTCCGGCGTCGTCGCGGTCAGGGTGATCTCGTGCAGGCCGGCGCTGTCGGCCGACAGCGGCAGGCTGCGCACGAAGCCGGTCTGCGCACCCACCGGGCCGCCGAAGCCGGCGGGGGCGGCGATGTCGAGCCCGTCGCTGTCGACGGCGAGGCCGACGATGCCGGTGGGGCCGTAGGCGTGGGTCACCTCGATCAGCATCCGGCTGGTGTCGCCCGGCGCGAGGAAACGCGGGACGGTGACGTTGACCACGACCGGGTCGCGCACCAGCACCTCCGCCTCGGCCTGCCCGACGCCGGTGGCGCTCCAGGCCACGGCCATGAGCCGTACCGTGCCGTTGAAGGCCGGCAGCGGGAAGCTCGCCTCGGCGCGGCCGTCGTCGCCGACGGTGACGGGGCCGGTGAAATAGGCGACGAGCTCCTCCGTCGGCGGTGGCGATTGCAGCGTCATCATGCCGCCCGCGTCGCCGCCCGAGCGGACCTGCCCGAGCGCGCCGTTCATGCCGTCGAGCAGGCGGCCGTAGACGTCGCGCATCTCCACGCCGAGCTTGCGCTGGCCGAAATAGTGGCCGAGCGGATCGGGGCTGTCGTGACCGGTGAGGTTGAGGATGCCGACATCGACCGCGGCGAGGGTGACGTAGGCGGTCTCGCCGGCCGTGCCCTCGACCGTCACCGCCACGTCGAGCGGGCCGCGCGGCATCGCCGTCTCGGGCGCGTCGATGCTCACGGCGAGCGCCTTGTCGCCGGGATCGACCGCCGCGTAGGCGAGGCCGAGGGCGCGGGCCGGGTTCTGCCCGGCGGCCACATCCATTGGCCGCAGCACGCTGGCGCCGACGTAGACCCCCGCGCCCCATTCCTCGGTGACGGGCAGCTCGATGACGTTCTCGCCCTCGCGCACCGCCACCGCCTCCAGCGACACGACCCGGTTGGACATCACCGTGACCAGCGCGGTGCCGGCGTAGCGCGGCACGATGCGCAGCCGGGCGGTGTCGCCGGGGCGGTAGGCCTCGGCGTCGAGCGAGGCTTCGAGCAGGTCGGGCGTCGTGGTGGCGTCGGCGGCGGCGTACCAGCCGGCGGAGAAGTCGGTCGAGCTGGCGAGGTAGGGGCCGTCGGTGCGCTCGACGACGATCTCGTAGGCTCCCCACGTCACCGGCGCAGACACCTCGACGGGCACACCGCCGAGCGTCACCTCGCCGGTGGCGACGCGCTCGCGGGTGGTGGCCGGGTCCCAGTCCCAGCGGCCGTCGAGCTGGTACCACTGGTAGCGGGTGGTGACGCGGTTGATCGTCCAGCGCGCCGTCATCGGCGCGGGCGCGAGGTCGGGGCCGAGGCCGATCAGGCGGAACGTCGCCTCGCCGTTCTCGGGAAGGGTGCCGTCGAAGGCGGGGCGGATGCCGATCAGCGCGCCGTCGGGCAACACCGAGGCCTGCGCCTGCCGCTCGACGGGGCGGCCGGAGAGCTCGTTGACCCGCGCGGTGACGACCAGCTCCATCGGCCGGCCGCCGGCGGCGACGTCGGGCAGCGTCACGTCGAGCACCGCCGCGCCGTCGACGCCGGTCAGGGCGCTGTCGCCGAGGCTGCTCAGGCGCGGGTCGAGCGGCTCGTCGTGGCGGCCGAAGACGTAGCCGGGGAAGTCCGCCAGCCCGTCGGCGGCGCGCAGCAGCGCCTCACCCTCGACGGTCAGCCCGGCGGCGGGCGCGCCGAACAGGTAGTCGGCCTGGACCCGGAGCGGCGGGCGGTCGCCCTGCCGCATCGCCTCGGGCAGCTCCAGCGCCACGTCGAGCCGCTCGGGCAGGAAGTCCTCGACGAGCACCGTCTCGCTCGCCAGCGGCGGCGCGTCGACGTCGGCGTGGAGCGCGACCTGCCACACCCCGCGCGGCGCGTTGGCGGCGACGGGCAGGGCGAAGACGTGGCCCCCCGCGGCGTCGGTGCCGGAGAACCGGCGGGCGTACTCGACGCCGTCGGGGCGGGTCAGGATCGCGGTCAGCGGCAGGCCCTCCTCGGCGCGTCCCGCCGCGTCGCGCGCCAGGGCGGTGAGGTGGATCGTCTCGCCGGCGCGGTAGGCGCCGCGGTCGGTGGCGAGGAAGACGTCGACGGGCGGCGCCGGTTCGCGCCCCTCGACGCCGCGGTCGGAGAGGTCGAAGGCCGGGTCGGTCAGCGACAGGAACGCCATGTCGTCGCCGCGCGCCACCGTCACCAGCGCCGGCGCCGCCGCGCCGGTGCCGCGCGTCAGCCCGGCGCCGAAGCGGGCGACGCCGTCGGCCCCCGTCACGGCGGTGCCGAGCACCTGGTTGGCCCGGCTCACCAGCGTCACCGTCACGCCCTCGGCGGCGGAGGCGTCGGTGAGCGAGCGCACCACGACGGTCAGCCCGTCCACCCCCTGCAGCGTCGCGAGGCCGAGGTCGGTGAGCACGAACCACTGGGTCGCGGCGGCGTGGTCGTAAGGGTCCTGGCCCGGCACGGCGGCGCGCAGCACGTAGATGCCGGCGGGCCGGTCGGCCAGCGCCTCGGCGAGCGGCAGGCGGGCGGTCATGTCGCGGTTCAGCTCCATCGCCACCTGCGCGCTGCCCTCCCAGACGGCGCTGCCGATCTGCTCGTCGAAATAGTCCTGGCTGTAGGCGTAGAGCGGGCGGGCGAAGAGGTCCTCCTGCATCGCGCGCACGAGGTTGCGGTCGGAGACCGCGTGCAGGCTCAGCGCCACCTCCTCGACATTGACGCTCTCGAGCGGCAGCGCCGCCTCGCCGGTGCGCGGCAGCACGTAGCCCCGGCCGGGGAAGTGGACGCTCGGCGTGCGGTCGCGCACGTAGAGCGACAGCTCGACGGGCCGCACCAGCCGCTCGCCGCTCCCGGCGGGCAGGCCCTCGCGCAGCACCAGCCGGTAGCGGCTGCCGTGGCGCACGCCGTCGACGCAGAGCTGCCGGTCTTGCGCCTCGACGGTCAGGCCCGGCTCGGGGAGCTGGACGAAGGGGGCGTAGTCGACCCCGGCCCCGACGAGCGGCTCGTTGAACATCGCGCAGAGCCGCGGGCTGGCGCTGTCGCTCTCGACCTCGGTGCCGGTGACGCGGAAGCCGTACTTGCCGATGGCGTCCTCGAGCAGCAGCTCGGTGTCGCGCCGGTGCTCGGCCTGCTGGGCGCGGCGCAGCGCGTCGATGGTCTGCCGGCCCCGGTTGTCGTCCTCCAGCGCCTCGGCGAGGGCCACCAGCGCGCTGTGCTCCTGCGCCGGGCCCGCGGCGCGCAACACGCCGTTGACCGCGGCGGGAACGGCGCGGCGGCGGACCCGGTCGCGTTCGCGGCCGTCGGCGACGGGCACGGTGCGCACGAGGTTGGCGTAGTCGGTCCAGAGGTCGGGCGCGTCGGTCAGGGCCAGCGCCGCGCCGGTGTAGAGCATCGCGTTGTACAGATCGCCTCCGAGCCGCATCGCCCGCGCGGTGGCGAGCAGTTCGGCGGCGGTGTTCTCGTCGGACGAGTGCAGCCGGCCGATGGTCTGGCCGAGCTCGCGCGCCGCGTCGAAATCGCTGCCGCGCAGGAAGTCGAGCGCGGCCGCCCGGGCGTCGGCCTGCTGCAGCACGGCGGGATCGGTGGCGAGCAGGCGGCCGGAGATGGCGCCGTCGTAGGGGGTCACCGTGGTGACGCCGTCCTTGTGGAAGCAGGCGCTGCTGCGCTGGTTGTAGGTGAAGGCGGTGCAGGCGCCGTTGGCGAGGCAGGCGGCCTGGCAGGCGTCGAGGGTGGTGTCGAAGATGCTGGCGACGTCGCCGCCGTGGAAGTCGAGGTTGCGCGAGATTGCGACGCGGCGGTCGGGCACTGCCTCCTGCGCGCTGGCGAGACCGGCGGACAGGGCGAGGCAGGCCGACAGCAGCAGGCGGATCATCGGGCAATCTCCTTTTGGTACAATACGCCGAGGGTGCCACGGCCGCCCGCTTGCTGGCAACGATTCCCCCGTGCAAGAGTGGCCGCTCTCCGCCCCGTGCCCCTGCCAAGCGAGCCGCCGATGCCCTCCCCGACCCCGCCGCGTGGCCCGACGCTCGCCGCGCTGATCGCGCTGACGATGCTCGCCTTCGCGGCCAACTCGGTGCTCAACCGCCTCGCCGTCGCGGGCGGCACCGACCCGGTCGCCTTCGGCGCGATCCGCCTCGCCTCGGGGGCGCTGTTGCTGCTGGCGCTGGCGGCGCGGCGCGGGCGGGTGCGGCTCGGCGGCCGGGGGCGCGCGGCGGGGACGGGGGCGCTGTTGCTCTACATCTTCGGCTTCTCGGCGGCCTACGCGGCGCTCGATACCGGGCTCGGGGCGCTGATCCTGTTCGGCTGTGTGCAGATCACCATGTTCGCGGGCGCGTGGCTCGGCGGCGAGCCGATCCCGCCGCGCCGCTGGGCGGGGGCGGGCATCGCCTTCGCGGGGCTGGTGCTGCTGCTCTGGCCGTCGGGCGCGGCGGCGCCGAGCCCGTGGCACGCGGCCCTCATGGCCGCCGCCGGGCTGGGCTGGGGGCTCTACTCGCTCGCCGGCCGCCGCGCCGCCGATCCGCTGGCCGAGACGGCCGCCAACTTCGCCTGCGCCGCGCCGGTGGCATTGCTGGCATGGCTGGTGCTCGGCGGCGGCGTGCCGGTGGCGGGGGCGGTCCTGGCGGTGCTGTCGGGGGCGATCGCGTCGGGACTGGGCTACGCGCTGTGGTACAGCCTGCTGCCGCGCCTCCCCGCCGCCCTGGCCGCCATCGCGCAGCTCACCGTGCCGCTGATCGCCACGGCGGGGGGTGTCGTGCTCGTCGGCGAGAGCGTCGGCGTTCGGTTCGCGCTCGCGACGGTGCTGGTGCTGGGCGGGCTTGGCGTGTCGTTGGTGCGGCGGCGGGGGTGAGGGGGGCCGGGCTGAAGCCCGGCCTACGCCCGGGACCCGTAAGCCGGGCTTCAGCCCGGCTGCTGCCGGACGAATACCGGCGCGTCGGGCGCGGACGCCTCGGCGTCGTAGGCGTACCCGCCGCTGTCGAAGCGATCCAGCTCGCCGGGGTCGCTCACGCGGTGCTCGATGACCCACCGCGCCAGCGCCCCCCGCGCGTGCTTGGCGTAGAAGCTGATCATCTTGCGCTCCCCGTCGCGCGCCTCGAGGAAGCGCGGCGTGACGACCCGCAGCTTCAGCGCCTTGCGCTCGGCGACACCGAAATATTCCTGGCTGGCGCAGTTGAGCAGCACGTCGGTGCCCGCCGCCTCGGCCTCGGCGTTGAGCGCCTTCGCCACCTGGTCGCCCCAGTACGCGTAGAGCGACGTGCCGCGCCGGGTCTTGAGGCGGGTGCCCATCTCGAGGCGGTAGGGCTGGATGCCATCGAGCGGGCGCAGCAGGCCGTAGAGACCCGACAGGATGCGCAGCCGCGCCTGTGCCCAGTCACGGGCGGCGGCGTCGAGGGAGGCGAAGTGCAGCCCCTGGTAGACGTCGCCGTCGAACAGCAGCGCGGCGGGCTTCACGTCGCCGTCGCCGGGCTCGGCCTTGAAGGCGCGGAAGCGGTCGCGGTTGAGGCGGGCGAGGTCGTCGGAGATCGACATCAGCCGCTTCAGCTCGCCGAGGGTGAGGTTGCGCGCGCTCTTGGCCAGCCGCAGCGCGTCGGCGGCGAAGGCGGGCTCGGTCGGGGTGACGGCGACGGGCGACTCGTCGAGCGACTTCGCGGGCGAGATGACGGTGAGCATGGGCGGACCTCGGGCGTTGATCGCGCCCTACCTACGGCGCGGGCGGCGGGCGTCAACTCAGGCGCGCTCGCTCAGCACCTCGAGGAACGCCCGGCCGAACCGCTCGGCATGGCGCTCGCCCATCAGCCGGGCGAGGTCGGCCTCGTCGCGCGGATGTGCCTGCGCCACCCGGGCCAGCACGGCGGCCGAGCAGGTGAGCGGCTTCTCGGTGCCGTCCTCGCCGCGCGCGAGATCGGCCTGCACCTGGAGCAGCCGGTCGTAGATCGCGCCCTCCTGCCGCCCGGCCAGCTTGCGCCGCGAGGGATGGAGGGTCTCGGCCTCGCCGGAGATCACCTCGAGAAAGGCGCGGCCGTAGCTCTCGAGCTTCTTGGCGCCGACGCCGCCGACGCGGGCCATCTCGTCGAGGCTCGCGGGCCTTGTCTCGGCCATCTCGATCAGGGTCTTGTCGTTGAAGATGATGTAGGCCGGCACGCCCTGCGCCTCGGCCAGCGCGCGGCGCTTGGCCTTGAGCGCGGAGAGCAGCGGCGCGTCTTCCTCGGAGACGAGCGACTTGACGACGGGTCGGTCGGCCTTGGCGAGCTTGACCGTGTCGCGCCGCAGGGTGATCTCGGCCTCGCCGCGCAGGATCGGGCGGGCCTTCTCCGTCATCCGCAGCGCACCGTGGCGCGACGGGTCGGGGCGGACGAGGTCGCGACCCATGATCTGTCGGAACACCGCCTGCCACTGGCCCTTGCTCAGCTCCTTGCCGACGCCGAACGTCGGCAGGCCGTCATGGCCGCGCTGGCGCACCTTCTCGGTCTCGTTGCCGAGCAGGATGTCGATCAGGTGCCCGGCGCCGAAATACTCGCCCGTGCGCAGCGCCGCCGACAGCGCCATGCGGACCGGCGTGGTGGCGTCGAAGACCTCGGGCGGCTTGTCGCACAGATCGCAGCGTCCGCAGGTTTCCGGGCTCTCGCCGAAGTATCCGAGCAGCGCCCGGCGCCGGCAATCGAGCGCCTCGGCTAGGCCGAGCAGCGCGTTGAGCCGGCCGTGGTCGGCGGCCTTGCGCTCGTCGGGGGCAAGGCCCTCGTCGATCTGCTGGCGGCGGAAGCGGATGTCGTCCTGCCCGAAGAGGGTCAGCGTCTCGGCCGGCGCCCCGTCGCGGCCGGCGCGGCCGATCTCCTGGTAATAGGCTTCGATCGACTTGGGCAGGTCGGCATGGGCGACCCAGCGGATGTCGGGCTTGTCGATGCCCATCCCGAAGGCGACCGTGGCGACGACGATCAGCCCGTCCTCCTGACTGAAGCGGCGCTCGACATCGCGGCGCTCGTCGGCCTCCATCCCGCCGTGGTAGTGGCAGGCGCTGTGGCCGGCGTCGCGCAGCGCGGCGGAGAGGCTCTCTGTCTTGGCGCGGGTGCCGCAATAGACGATCCCCGACTGCCCCTTGCGGGCCGCGGCGAAGGCGAGGATCTGGCGGCGGGGCTGGTCCTTGACGGCGAAGGCGAGGTGCAGGTTCGGCCGGTCGAAGCCGCGCAGGAAGCTCTCGGGGGCGACGCCGTCGAACAGCTTCTCGACGATCTCCGCCCGGGTCTCGGCGTCGGCGGTGGCGGTGAAGGCGGCGAGCGGCACCCCGAGCTGGCGGCGCAACTCGCCGATGCGCAGGTAGTCGGGGCGGAAATCGTGGCCCCACTGGCTGACGCAGTGGGCCTCGTCCACAGCGATCAGGCTGACCCCGATCCGCGCCAGCATCCGCTGCGCGCCCGCCGAGGCGAGCCGTTCGGGGGCCATGTAGAGCAGCTTCATCCGCCCTGCCTCGAGCGCCTCCCAGACGGCGGCCGTCTCCTCCTCGGTGTTGCCCGAGGTGAGCGCCCCGGCCTCGACGCCCGCTTCGCGCAGCCCGCGCACCTGGTCGCGCATCAGGGCGATCAGCGGCGAGATCACCACCGTCACGCCCTCGCGCAGCAGCGCGGGCAGCTGGAAGCAGAGCGACTTGCCGCCGCCGGTGGGCATGATCGCGAGGGTGTTCTTGCCCTCGGCCACGGCGCGCACGATCTCCTCCTGCCCGGGGCGGAAGCAGTCGAATCCAAAGACATCGCGGAGGAGCGGTTCAGCGTGCATCGTGGGGGCAGCCTGCCAGCATGTGATTATCTGCTCGTTAACGGCCAGAGTCCCATAGCCCGCCCGGCGCGGCAACCGCCAAAACGACCAAGCCCCGCACGGGGGCGGGGCTTGGCGGACGCTGACACAATCTAGACTGCCCAGGACTTGTCATCGTCCGGCGGACAGCCTGCCCAGTACTCTGGGTCTTCAAGCCCGATAGCGGGTCACGGGCGTAATATAGCGACCATTCCTTGCCGCTTCAATAAGACCATCCCAGCGCGCGCAACACCCCGGCCCGCACCCGGGCCAGGTCCTCTTCGGTCGCGCGCGGCGCCAGATACTTGCGGCGATCGACCTTGAAGCGGTCCAAACGAGCGAGCGCCACGTTGGCCAAGAGGTCGCACTTCGCCCAGCAGGGCAGGTCCTCGGGAGAGTCGGGGCGATAATTGCGCGACAGCCGCACCACGTAGTCGACCTCGCGGCGCGGCGCCGTGGTGCTGATCGGCACCACGGTCACGAGGCCGCTGCGATGGGGCAGCTTGGCCGACACCACCATCACCGGCCGTACCTTCACGATCTCCGGGACGATGTAGCCTCGGAGATCGCAGACCAGGACGTGGCCCGGATGGGGGTGGAAGCTGAGGCCCACCTCAGACGAAGAACCCCACGTTGTTCCTCAGCACGATCTCGAGCGCGTAGATGCCGAGCAGCGCCACGAGGGGCGACAGGTCGATGCCGCCGAGGTCGGGCAGGATGCGGCGCAGGGGCCCGTAGATCGGTTCGAGCAGGCGGTTCAGGCCGAACCAGATCTGGTTGACCAGCGGCTGGCGGATGTTGAGCACCTGGAAACTGATGAGCCAGCTCATGATGAAGTGCGCGATGATGAAGAAGCGCGCCACCTGCAGCACGAGCAGAAGAATTTCGAAGATTGATTGCATGTACCTGTCCCGTCCGCCGGCCTGTGTCCCTCGGGCGACTTAGGCACTCGCGCTGCGCGGGGCAATCCCCTGACCTCCCGTCACGGTTGACGCTGACGTCAACGGGCCGCACTCACGGGCGCGCAACTGGAGCCGCCGATGTACCCGTTTCTCCGCCTCGCCTGGCAGTGGTTCAAGCACCGCGACGACGCCCCCCTCGCGCTCGACGGGGAGCATGTCAGCGAGCATCTGTGCCTGCCGTGGGATCTCGATCCCTGGGTCGAGCTCAACAACGGGCGCACCCTGACGCTCTACGATCTCGGCCGCGTGCCGATGATGCGCCGGATCGGGCTGGTGGGCACGTTCCGGGCGCGCGGCTGGTCGATGACCGTCGCCGGCTCGACGACGCGCTACCGCCGCCGGATCCGCAACTTCGACCGCATCACGATGCGCACGCGGGTGATCGGCTGGGACCGGCGGTTCTTCTACATCGAGCAGTCGATGTGGCGGCGCGACGGGGAGTGCGCGTCGCACGTGCTGCTGCGCAAGGCGATCGTCGGCAAGGGCGGGATCGTCGCGCCCGCCGAGGTGGTCGAGGCCGTCGGCCACCCGACGCCGGAGACGCCGCCGCCGGACTGGGCGAAGGCGTGGATCGCCTTCGAGGATGGGCGGCCGTGGCCGCCGATGCAGGACTGAGCGGCGCCTAGACCCGCTCGAGCGCCAGCGCGATGCCTTGGCCGCCGCCGATACACATGGTGACGAGCGCGCGCCGCCCGCCGGTGCGGGCCAGCTCGTGCACCGCCTTCACCGTCAGGATCGCGCCCGTCGCGCCGACCGGGTGGCCGAGCGCGATGGCGCCGCCGTTGGGATTGACCCGCTCGGGATCGAGGCCGAGCGCGCGGCTGACGGCGAGCGCCTGCGCGGCGAAGGCCTCGTTGCTCTCGATCACGTCGAAATCGTCGATGGCGAGGCCGGTCTTCTCGAGCAGGCGCCGCACCGCCGGGATCGGGCCGAGCCCCATCACCTCGGGCCGCACCCCGGCGAGCGCGTAGCCCGTCAGCCGCGCGAGCGGTTCGGCCCCGGCGGCCTCGGCGGCCCCGGCGCGGGCGAGGACGAGGGCGGCGGCGCCGTCGTTGATGCCGCTGGCGTTGCCGGCGGTGACGCTGCCGTCCTTGCGGAAGGCCGGGCGCAGGCCGGCCAGCGCCTCGGCGCTGGTCGCCTTGGGGTGCTCGTCGGTGTCGAAGCTGACGCTGCTCTGGCGGGTCTGCTGCTCCACGGCGACGATCTGGCCGGCGAAGCGGCCCTCGGCGATGGCGCGGGCGGCGCGGGACTGGCTCTCGAGGGCGAAGGCGTCCTGGTCGGCGCGGCTGACGGCGTGCTCGTCGGCGACGTTCTCGGCGGTGACGCCCATGTGGCCGGTGCCGAACGGGCAATTCAGCGCGCCGAGCATCATGTCCTGCACCGCGACGTCGCCCATCTTCGCGCCCCAGCGCTGGGCGGGGACGGTGAAGGGCGCGCGGCTCATGCTCTCGGCGCCCCCGGCGAGCGCGATGTCGGCGTCGCCCAGCAGCAGCGCCTGCGCCGCCGACACGATCGCCTGCGCGCCCGAGCCGCAGAGGCGGTTGACGTTCATCGCCGGGACGCCGTCGGGCATCCCGGCCGCCAGCGCGGCGACGCGGGCGAGGTAGAGGTCGCGCGGCTCGGTGTTGAGCACGTGGCCGAACACCACCTGCCCGACCTGTCCGGGCGCGATCCCGGCGCGCGCCAGGGCGGCGGCGGTGACGGTCTCGGCGAGCGCGGTGGGCGGCACGGCGGCGAGGCTGCCGCCGAAGCCGCCGATGGCGGTGCGGACGGCGGACAGGATGACGATATCGGACAGTTGCTCGGACATTGGGCGCGGCTCCTCCTCGCGGCAGTCTAGCCCGCGCCCGCAGGGCGATCAGCCGCAACGTCGGGTCACGGCAGGTGCGGCAGCGGAGACGCACTCGCGCGCGGTCTCGGCGCGGGCCGTTGATTTGCGCCCCGCGCTGGCGTTGCCTGATGGACGGGCCGCTTGGGGGCGGCTCGCGCGCGGCGTGCCTGCCGCATCCCTTCGAGACGCCGCTCGGCGCGTCGCTGCCATCGAGGAGGAGACCTGATGACCTGGCCGGTGGTCCTGTTCCTGGGGCTGCAGGGCGTCGTGTTCCTGTACTGGGCCGCCCTGGCCTTCCGGACGCTGTTCGCCCTGCGCCGACGCGCCGTCGCGCGGACCGGGCGGCAGTTCTTCGGGCCGGTGGGCTTCGTCAACGTCACCTCCGAATGGCTGCGCGACCCGGCCACCGCCGAAGACCGCCGCTGGCTCGCCGGGGCGAGCGCGCTGCTGGCGGCGCTGACGACGATCTCCGCGCTGCTCTGACGCTTTCCCTTTCGTGCCCGCCGGCCTACGTCCGGGCGGTGAGAGAGGAGCGCGGATGCTGCTGACCATCGACGACCTGCACAAGAGCTACCCCGGTGCCGAGGGACTGGTGACGGTGCTCGACGGCGTGTCGCTGGAGCTGGCGGCGGGCGAGACGATGGCGCTGACCGGCGAGTCCGGGAGCGGCAAGAGCACGCTGCTGCACCTCGCCGGCGGGCTCGACCTGCCGGACCGGGGCCGCATCCTGCTCGCCGGGACCGACGTCGCCGGACTCGACGACCGGGGCCGTGCGCGGCTGCGGCGCGAGGTGGTGGGCGTGGTGTTCCAGCAGTTCAACCTGATCCCGTCGCTCGACGTGGGTGCCAACATCGCCTTCCAGGCCCGCCTCGCCGGACGGCACGACGCCGCGTGGTGCCGCGACCTCGCGGCGCGGATGGGGCTGGCGGACCACCTCGGCAAGTACCCCGAGCAGCTCAGCGGCGGCCAGCAGCAGCGCGTCGCCATCGCCCGCACCCTCGCGGCGCGGCCGGCGCTGGTGCTGGCCGACGAGCCGACGGGCAACCTCGACGAGGTGACGGCGGCGTCGGTGCTGGAGCTGATGCTCGAGCTGGTCGCCGAGAGCGGCGCGGGGCTGCTGATGGTGACCCACTCGGAACGGCTGGCGGCGGCGATGGGCCGGCGCGCGCACCTGGCGCGGGGGCGGGTCGCGTGACGCGGGCGGGCCTGGCCGCGCTGCTGAGCCACTGGCGGCGCAACCCGTTGCAGCTGTTCACGCTGATCGCCGGCCTGTCGCTGGCCACGGCGCTGTGGTCGGGCGTGCAGGCGGTCAACGCCGAGGCCCGCGCCAGCTACGACGCCGCCGCCGCGACGCTCGGCGAGGGGCAGTTCGCGCAGGTGCTGAGCGCCGACGGAGGCGCGGTGGCGATGGCCGACTATGTCGCCCTGCGCCGGGCGGGGTGGCTGGTGAGCCCGGTCTTCGAGGGCCGGCTCGAAGGCGTGCGGGTGGTCGGGCTCGATCCGCTGACCGCGCCGGGCGGGCTCGGGCCGGTCGAGCTGAGCGCGGGGGCGGAGGTCGGCAGCTTCCTCGGCGGAGCGGGGCAGGTCTTCGGCACCGAGGAGGCGCTGGCGGCGCTGGGCGCGGTCGCGCCGGAGAAGGTCGTCGCGCCCGACGTGGCGCCGATGACGGTGCTCACCGACATCTCCGTCGCCCGCGACCTGCTTGGCACCGACGCCCCGGCCCGGCTGCTCGTCGCCCCCGACCAGCCGCTCGGGCGGCCGCCGCTCGAGACGGTCGCGCCGGGGCTGACGCTGCGGGCGGCGCAGGACGGCTCGGACGTGTCGCGGCTGACCGACAGCTTCCACCTCAACCTCACCGCCTTCGGGCTGCTGAGCTTCGCCGTCGGGCTGTTCATCGTGCACGGCGCGATCGGCCTCGCCTTCGAGCAGCGCCGCCTGATGGTGCGCACCCTGCGCGCGCTGGGCATGCCGCTGTCGCGGCTGGTCTGGCTGATGGCGGCCGAGCTGGCGGCGCTGGCGCTGGTGGCGGGCGGCATCGGCGTGGCGCTCGGCTACCTCATCGCGGCGGCGCTGCTGCCCGACGTGGCGGCGACGCTGCGCGGGCTCTACGGCGCGTCGGTGGGCGGAGCGCTCGAGTTCCGGCCGGTCTGGTGGCTGTCCGGGCAGGCGATCGCGCTGCTCGGCACCGGCGCGGCCTCGGCGGCGGCGCTCTACCGGATCGCGCGGATGCCGCTCCTCGCGGCGGCGCGGCCGCGGGCCTGGGCGATGGGCGCGGGTGGCGGGCGGCGGCTTCAGGCGCTCGCCGGGGCGGCGCTGCTGGCGCTGGCGGCGGCGCTTCTGCTGGCCGAGGGGCTGGTGGCGGCCTTCGCGCTGCTCGCGGCGCTGCTGATCGGCGCGGCGCTGCTGCTGCCGGCGCTGCTCGACCTGGTGCTCCGCGCCGGGGCGCAACGGGCGGGGGGTCCGGTCGCGGGATGGTTCTGGGCCGACACGCGCCAGCAGCTGCCGGGCCTGTCGCTGGCGCTGATGGCGCTACTTCTGGCGATGGCGGCCAATGTCGGGGTCTCGACGATGGTGTCGTCGTTCCGGCTCACCTTCACCGGCTTCATCGAACAGCGCCTGTCGGCCGACCTCTACGTCTCGGCCACCGACGCCGACGAGGGCGCGCGGCTGCTCGCCTTCCTCGAGCCGCGCGCCGAGGCGGTGCTGCCGGTGGTCTGGGTCGATACCGAGGTCGCGGGCCTGCTGGCGGAGGTCTACGGCGTGCGCCGCGATCCGTCCTACCCCGAGAACTGGCGGCTGCTCGTCGCGCGGGGCGCGCCTTGGGCGGCGGTGTTCGCGGGCGAGGGCACGATCGTCAACGAGCAGCTCTACCGCCGCGCCGGGCTGGAGCTGGGCGCGCCGGTGGAGGTCGGCGGCGGCGCGCGGCTGCCGCTGGTGGGGGTGGTCGGCGACTACGGCAACCCGGTCGGGCAGGTGATCGTGGGCGAGGCGCTGTTCGCGCGCCTGCACCCCGAGGCGACGGCGCAGCGCTTCGCGGTGCGCGGCGATCCGGCGGCCCTGCGCGCGGCGCTGATCGAGGAATTCGGCCTGCCGCCGGCGCAGATCGAGAACCAGGCGGCGCTCAAGGCGTTCTCGCTGCAGATCTTCGAGCGCACCTTCACCGTCACCGGAGCCCTCAACGTGCTCACCCTCGCCGTCGCCGGCTTCGCCATCCTGATGAGCCTGCTCACCCTCGCCGGGCTGCGCCTTCCGCAGCTCGCGCCGGTCTGGGCGCTGGGCCTGCGCCGCGCGGCGCTGGGGCGGCTGGAGCTGGTGCGGGCCGTGCTGCTGGCGGCGCTGACGGCGCTCGCCGCGCTGCCGCTGGGGCTGGCGCTGGCGTGGGTGCTGCTGGCGAAGGTCAACGTCGCGGCGTTCGGCTGGCGGCTGCCGATGTACCTGTTCCCCGCCGACTACGCGCGGCTCGGACTGTTCGCTCTCGTCGCGGCCGTGCTGGCGGCGCTGTGGCCGGCGCGGCGGCTGGCGCGGACGCCGCCGGCGGAGCTTCTGAAGGTGTTCGCCAATGAGCGCTAGGCTGGTGCTGCCCCTGCTGCTGCTTCCCGCGATGGCCGGGGCGCAGGGCTTCGCCGGGCTTGGCACCGAAGCCGGTGCGTTCCGGATGCCCGAGCGTGGGTACGCGTTCGACTTCCCCGCCGATCACGGCCCGCACCCGGGCTTCCGCATCGAGTGGTGGTACGTCACCGCCAACCTCGACGGTGCCGACGGCGCGACCTACGGGCTGCAATGGACGCTGTTCCGCTCGGCCCTGACTCCCGACGCCGCCGCCGACGGGCCGGGGCAGCTCTGGATGGGCCACGCCGCCGTCACCACCGAGACCGCGCACCACATGACCGAGCGGCTCTCGCGCGGCGGGATCGGGACGGCGGGCGTCGTCGCCGAGCCGTTCGAGGCTTGGATCGACGAGTGGCGCATGGCCGGCCCTTCGTTCGACGATCTCACCCTCACCGCCGCCGGGCCTGACTTCGCCTACGACGTCGCGCTGAGCGCCGAGGGGCCGTTGGTGCTGCACGGGGACGCCGGCTTTTCCGTCAAGTCGGCGGCGGGGCAGGCGAGCCACTACTATTCCCAGCCGTTCTACGACGTCGTCGGCACGCTGACCCTGCCCGACGGCGAGGTCGCCGTGACCGGGCAGGCGTGGCTCGACCGGGAATGGTCGTCGCAGCCGCTGGCGGCGGAGCAGATCGGGTGGGACTGGTTCTCGCTGTCGTTCGAGGACGGCGACAAGCTCATGGGCTTCCGGCTGCGCGAGGCCGACGGCGGGGCCTTCACCGCGGCGACGTGGATCGGGGCCGACGGCTCCGCCGAGGCCCTGCCCGACGGCCGGCTCGCGGCCGAACCGCTGGGCGTGGCCGAGGTGGCGGGGCGCGAGGTGCCGGTGCGCTGGCGGCTGACGCTGGCGGAGAAGGGGCTCGACGTCACCGTCGCGGCGCTCAACGAACAGGCATGGATGGACAGCGCGTTCCCTTACTGGGAGGGGCCGGTGACGGTGACGGGCTCGCACGCGGGGCGGGGCTACCTGGAGATGACGGGATATGAGTGACGCACCGACGCTGGCGGATTTCCACGGGCGGGCCTGGGCGTCGCTGGAGGCGGCGCGGGGCGCGCTGATCGCGTTCGCCACGGTGGAGGGGACGGTGCCGCAGGTGCGCTCGCTGGTGCTGCGCCGGGCGTCGGCGGCGGAGGCACTGTGCGAGGTGCACACCGACGCGGGCTCGGCCAAGGTGGCGAACCTCGCGATCAACCCGCGCGCGGCGTTGCTGCTCTGGGACGAGGCGGCGCAGGTGCAGGTGCGGCTCGGCGTCGAGGTCGAGACCCTGCGCGGGGCGGAGGTGCGCGCGCTGTGGGAGCGGGTGCCCGAGGCCAGCCGCAGCGCCTACGGCAAGGACCCCGCGCCGGGCACGCCGATCGCCGACGCGCTCGCCTACCGCCTCGCGACCGGGCTCGACAACTTCGCCGTCCTGCGTTGCCACGCGCAGACGCTCGACGTCGTCCACCTCGGCGACGACCACCGCCGGGCGCGCTTCGAGCGGGCCGACGGCTGGGCCGGACAGTGGCTGTCGCCATGATGGAGAACCACGTTCCCCTGACCCGCGACCTCGTGCTGATCGGCGGCGGGCACACCCACGCGCTGGTGCTGCGCGCCTTCGGGATGCGGCCGCTGCCGGGCGTGCGCCTGACGCTGATCGATCCGGCGGCGGCGGCGGCCTATTCCGGGATGTTGCCGGGCTTCGTCGCGGGACACTACCGGCGCGACCAGCTCGACATCGACCTCGTACGCCTGGCCCGCTTCGCCGGGGCGCGGGTGATCCTCGGGCGCGCCGAGGCGATCGACCGGGGCGCCCGGACCGTCACCGTCGCGGGCCGCCCGCCGGTGGCCTACGATGTCTGCTCCATCGACATCGGCATCACCTCCGAGATGCCCGACCTGCCGGGCTTTGCGGAGCATGCCGTGCCCGCCAAGCCGCTCGGCCGCTTCGCCTCCGCGTGGGAGGCGTTCCGCCGCGGGGCGGAGCGGCCACGGGTGGCGGTGGTCGGCGGCGGCGTCGCCGGCGCGGAACTGGCGATGGCGGTCGCGCACGCGCTGCGGCGGCGGCGGGCGGAGGTGCGGCTGGTCGACCGGGGCGAGGTGCTCGACAGCTTCGCGCCGCCGGTGCGGGCGCGGCTGCTGCGGGCGCTCGAGGAGAACATCGTCGAGGTGGTCGAGGATGCCGACATCGCCGAGGTGACGGCCGAGGGCCTGCGGCTGGTGACGGGCGAGATGCTGGCGGCGGACTTCGTGATCGGCGCGGCGGGCGCGCGGCCCTATCCGTGGCTCGCCGAGACCGGGCTCGAGCTGACGCACGGCTACGTCGCGGTGTTGCCGACGCTGCAGAGCTCCGATCCGGACATCTTCGCCGCCGGCGACTGCGCGCACCTGACCGAGACGCCGCGCTCCAAGGCCGGGGTCTACGCGGTGCGCGAGGCCCCGGTGCTCGAGCACAACCTGCGCGCCGCCCTCGCCGGCGGGCCGATGCGGCGCTACCGGCCGCAGAGGGACTACCTCAAGCTGATCTCGCTGGGCGAAAAGAAGGCGCTGGCCGAGCGCGGCGGGCGGGCGCTCGCGGGCGGGCCGATGTGGCGCTGGAAGGACTGGATCGACCGCCGCTTCATGGCGAAGCTCGACGACCTGCCCGCGATGGAGGCCCCGCTGCCGCCGCGCGTCGCGCTGGGCGTGGCCGAGGCGACGGGCGACGCGCCGCTCTGCGGCGGCTGCGGCGCGAAGGTCGGGCGGGGGGCACTGGGGGGGATCGTGTCGGCGCTGCCCGGGCGGCGCGACGACGTCGCCTCGCGCCCCGGCGACGACGCGGCGGTGCTGGAGATGGGCGGCGCGCGGCAGGTCGTCACCGTCGACCACCTGCGCGCGGTGGTCGACGACCCGGTGCTGATGACGCGCATCGCGGCGGTGCACGCGCTGGGCGACGTCTGGGCCATGGGCGCGGCCCCGCAGGCGGTGCTGGCGAGCCTCGTGCTGCCCCGGATGAACGAGGCGCTGCAGCGGCGCACGTTGTCGGAGGTGATGGCGACGGCGGCGGAGGTGTTCGGGGCGGAGGGCGCGGACATCGTCGGCGGCCATTCCTCGATGGGCAGCGAGATGACCATCGGCTTCACCGTCACCGGCTTGCTCGAGCGCCCCGCGATCACCCTCGCCGGGGCGCGGCCGGGCGACGGGCTGGTGCTGACCAAGCCCATCGGAACCGGCGTGCTGCTCGCCGCCGAGATGCGCGGCCGCGCGCCGGGCGGCGTGATCGCCGACGCGTACCGCTCGATGGTGCGCCCGCAGGGCACCTCGGCGGGGCTGCTCGGCGGCGCCCACGCGATGACCGACGTGACGGGCTTCGGCCTCGCCGGACACCTGCTCGGGATCTGCGACGCGTCGGGCGTGGGCGCGGAGCTCGACCTCGCCGCCGTGCCGGTGCTCGAGGGCGCGGAGCGGCTTGCAGAGGAGGGCGTGCGCTCGACGATCTGGGCCGAGAACCGTGCCCTCGCCCCGGCGCTCGGGGCGGGCGGACGGAGCGACCTGCTCTACGATCCGCAGACCTGCGGCGGCCTGCTCGCCGCCGTTCCCGACGCCGAGGCGACGGTCGCGGCGCTGCGCGCGGCGGGCGAGGCGGGCTGGGTGATCGGGCGGATCACCGAGGGGCCGCCGGTGCTGCGGCTGAATCGCTAGGCGAGGCGGGTCACCTGCTCCGCCACGGCCTTGCCGAGCGCGCCGTGGGCGGTCTCGTCGAAGTGGATACCGTCGAGCGGGCTCACGGAGATGACGTCGTTGGCGTCGAGGAAGGCGCAGCCGCGGGCCTCGGCCAGCGCGCGGTAATGGTCGGGCAGTGCGGCGGAGACCTCTTCCGCCCCGTGGAACTCGCCCGCGTCCAGACCGGCGAGCACCACCTTCGGCGGCGCGACGAGCAGCACGCGCAAGCCGCCGTGGCGCTCCTGCATCGCCTCCGACAGCGCTATGTCGAGCAGCCCGGCGATGCCCGCCGTCACCCGCGCGGGGGTGGGCGCGAAGCGGGTCTTGACGTCGTTCGTCCCCAGCATCACCGCGAGCACGTCGAGCGGGCCGTGGCTCTCGAGGGCGATGCGCAGCGCGGGCCAGCCGTTCATGTGCGCGCCCATGCCGGGATCGTCGAATTGCGCGGTGCGCCCCGGCAGCCCTTCCTCGATCACCTCCCAGCGCTCGCCGAGCGCCCCGGCGCAGACGGAGGGCCAGCGCACGCCATGGCCGTAGCGGGCGTAGGGGCCGGGGCCGTTGGCGGGCGGCGAGCCGTGGGTGTTGGAATCGCCGAAGCAGAGCAGGGTGGGCATGTCTCTCGTTCCTCGTCAGTCACCGGCGCGACGCTAGGCCGTCGGGGCGGACGCGCGCAAGCATTCGCCCTTTTCCTCGGCAGCGCCGACGCCCATATAGACCCCCGACGCGCAGACAACGCCCAGACCGAAGGAGCAGCCGCCATGATCGAGCTCGGCACCCAGGACCAGCCCCAGCAGCCGCCCGCCACCGACCTCATCAAGGAGGGCAGCGACCAGACCTTCATGGCCGACGTCGTCGAGGCGTCGCAGACCGTCCCGGTCATCGTCGATTTCTGGGCGCCGTGGTGCGGCCCCTGCAAGACTCTTGGCCCGGCGCTCGAGGCGGCGGTGACGAAGCACAAGGGCGCGGTGAAGATGGTGAAGGTCGACGTCGACCGGAACCAGGGCGTCGCCGGGCAGCTGCAGGTGCAGTCGATTCCGACGGTCTACGCCTTCTGGAAGGGCCAGCCCGTCGACGGCTTCCAGGGCGCGCTGCCGCCCTCGCAGATCGACGAGTTCGTCGCCAAGCTCGCCGCGATGGGGCCGGGCGCAGAGGGCGAGGACGAGGGGCTCGGGGCCGCCGTCGAGGCCGCCGAGGCGATGCTCGCCGAGGGCGCCGCGGCCGACGCCGCCGAGACCTTCGCCGCGATCCTGCAGGAAGACGGCGAGAACGCCGAGGCCTACGGCGGGCTGGTGCGGGCCTACCTCGCGCTCGGCGAGGTGGACCAGGCCGAGGCGATCCTCAACGGCGCGCCCGCGTCGATCACCGAGACCGCGCCGCTCGAGAGCGCCCGCGCGGCGATCGAGCTGGCGCGGCAGGCGGAGAACGCCGGACCGGTGGCCGAGCTGCGCGCCAAGGTCGAGGCCGATCCCGCCGACGCGCAGGCCCGCTACGACCTGGCCACCGCGCTGCACGCCTCGGGCGACACCGCCGGCGCCGTGGACGAGCTGCTCGAGCTGTTCCGCCGCGACCGGGAGTGGAACGACGGGGCCGCGAAGGCGCAGCTCTTCACCATCTTCGACGCGCTCAAGCCGACCGATCCGGTCGTGCTCAACGGGCGCCGGAAGCTGAGCTCGCTGATATTCTCCTGAGCCGATTGCCCCCCGCGTGGGGCGGACTAGCTGAGGGGGCATGATCCAGCCGGCCGACCTGCCCGAGACGCTACCGGTCTTCCCGCTTCCGGGGGCGCTGCTGCTGCCCCGGGGCAAGCTGCCGCTGCACATCTTCGAGCCGCGCTACCTGGCGATGCTCGACGACGTGCTCAAGACCCCGGAGCGCCTGATCGGGATGATTCAGCCCTATCAGTCGGGCGGCGTCGAACGGCTCCACGCCATCGGCTGCGCCGGCCGGCTGACGGCCTTCTCCGAGACCGAGGACGGGCGCTACATGGTCACCCTGTCAGGTGCGTCGCGCTACCGGATCGTGGAGGAGGTCGAGGGCTTCACCCCCTACCGTCGCTGCAAGGCGAGCTGGACCGGCTTCGAGCGCGATCTCGGCCCGGCGGAGAAGGACAGCGGCTTCGACCGCGACGGCTTCATGTCGCTCCTCGCCCGCTATTTCGCGGATCAGGGCCTGTCGACCGACTGGGACAGCCTCAAGGACGCGGAGGACGAGCTGCTGATCAACTCGCTGTCGATGCTCTGCCCGTTCGAACCCGAGGACAAGCAGGCGCTGCTCGAGGCCCCCTCGCTCGAAACAAGGCGCGAGACCCTGATAACCCTGATCGAGTTCGCCCTGCGCGGCGGCTCGGGCGAAGAGATGTTGCAATGACCGAAGAGACCTTCCCCCAGTTCGACCGCCGGATGCTCGAGGCGCTGGTGTGCCCGCAGACCCAGGCGCCGCTCACTTACGATTCCGAGCGGCAGGAGCTGGTCAGCCGCGCCGCCCACCTCGCCTACCCGATCCGCGCCGGCATCCCCGTCATGCTCGTCGACGAGGCGCGCCAGCTCGACTGAGCCGCGCGCGTTGCACCGGGAGCCGGGCCGCGCTAGCTGGGCGCGAGCAAGGAGCGCCCATGCCTGATCCCGTCGATCCCGTCGCCCTCACCGCCGCCCTCGTGCGCTGCCCCTCCGTCACGCCCGAGGAGGGCGGGGCGCTGGTGTTGCTGGAGGAGCTGTTGTCGGCGGCCGGCTTCGCCTGCACCCGCGTCGACCGCAACGGCACGCCCAACCTGTTCGCCCGTTGGGGCGAGAAGGGCGCCGCGAAGAGCTTCGGCTTCAACGGGCACACCGACGTGGTGCCGGTGGGCGATCACGCGGCGTGGCGGGTCGATCCGTTCGGCGGCGAGATTAGCGACGGCATCCTCTGGGGCCGGGGTGCGGTCGACATGAAGTCCGGCGTCGCCGCCTTCGCCGCCGCGGCGGCGGACTTCGTGCGCGACACGCCGCCCGACGGTGCGATCCTGCTGGCGATCACCGGCGACGAGGAGGGCGGCTCGGCCGACGGCACGGTGGCGCTGCTCGACTGGATGGCGCGCGCGGGCGAGGCGATGTCGGTCTGCCTCGTCGGCGAGCCGACCTGCCCCGAGACGATGGGCGAGATGATCAAGATCGGCCGGCGCGGCTCGCTGTCGGCCTTCGTGACCGTCACCGGCGTGCAGGGCCACTCCGCCTACCCGCACCGAGCGAAGAACCCGCTGCCGGCGATGGCGCGACTGATGGACCGGCTCGCGAGCGCGGCGCTCGACGACGGCACCGCGCACTTCGACCCCTCGACGCTCGCCGTCGTCACCATCGACACCGGCAACGGCGCGACCAACGTCATTCCCGCCCGCAGCCGCGCCACGGTCAACATCCGCTTCAACGACCGCCATAGCGGCGACAGCCTGACGGCCTGGCTGGAGGCCGAGGCGGCGGACGTGGCCGAGGCGTTCGACGTCGCGATCGACGTGGTGGTGAAGGTGTCGGGCGAGGCGTTCCTGACGCCGCCGGGGGCGCTGTCCGACCTCGTCGCAGGCGCCGTCGCCGCCGAAACGGGCGTGACGCCGGTGCTGTCGACGACGGGAGGCACGTCGGACGCGCGGTTCGTGAAGGATCACTGCCCGGTGGTCGAGTTCGGCCTCGTCGGGCAGACGATGCACGAGGTCGACGAGCGGGTGCCGGTGGCGCAGATCGGACAGCTCAAGGGCATCTACCGCCGCATCCTGGCCGACTATTTCGGCTGATCCTCCGCCGCCAGCAGCGCCCGCAGGCCGCTGCGGTAGTCGGGGTAGTGCAGGGCGACGCCGAGCTCGTCCCTGATCCGGTCGTTCCGCACCTTCTTGCTCTCGGCGTAGAACGAGCGCGCCATCGGCGTCATCTCGGCGGTCTCGAAATCCTCCTCGGGCGGCAGCGGCAGGCCCAGCAGCCGCGCGGCCTCGGCGATGACGTCCTGCGGCGGCGCCGGGTCGTCGTCGCAGACGTTGTAGACGGCGCCCGGGTTCGGCCGCGCGATGGAGGCGGCCAGCACCTGCGCGATGTCGTCGACGTGGATGCGCGAGAAGACCTGCCCCGGCTTGACGATCCGCCGCGCCGTCCCGCCGCGCACCTTGGCGAAGGGGCCGCGGCCGGGGCCGTAGATGCCGGCGAGGCGGAAGACGTGCAGCGGCAACCCGGTCTCGCGCCACGCCTGCTCGGCGGCGACGCGCTGGCGGCCCCGCCTGGTGGACGGCGCGAGCTCGGAGGTCTCGTCGACCCAGCCGCCGGCGCGGTCGCCGTAGACACCCGTGGTGGAGAGGTAGCCGACCCAGTCGAAGGTCTGGTCCGCGAGGTCGAGCGCGGCGAGGAACGGATCGCCGTCGTCGCCGGGGGCGGCGGAGGCGAGCAGGTGGGTCGCGGCGGCGAGGTGGGGGGCGAGGTCGGTGCCGGGGAAGAGCACCGGCTCGACGCCGTCGGCCGCCAGCCGCTCGGCCTTCTCGGGCGAGCGCGTCGTGCCGATGACCCGCCAGCCGCGCGGCATCAGCAGGCGGGCGAGGGCAGCGGCGGAGTAGCCGTGGCCGAGGGAGAGGAGGGTTCCGGTCATGGGCGCGTGATCGGCAGCGCCGGCGCGGGCGTCAAGCGCGGGATTTGCATATTTATGGCCAGATGAAGCCGAAAGGTCAGGCGAGGGCGGCTTCGGTGCGGGGGCAGCGGGCGCCGGCGAAGAAGGCGTCGAGCACGTTGGCGAAGACGGGCGGCGCGTCGGGGAGGGCGGCGAAGAGCGTCATGGAGCTCCTCAGCTTGAGCGCGTCGATGCCGCCGAAGATCGCCTCGGGGGCGCGGTCGCGGTGGCGGAGCAGCAGCTCCGACATCTCGACCAGGCGCGGGCCGAGAACGGGGTGGGCGAGATATGCGGCGGCCTCGTCGCGGCCGGCGATGCCGTAGAAGCGGGCGGTTTCGGAGCGGCCGAGGCCGCGCAGCTGGGGGTAGACGAACCACATCCAGTGGCTCGCCTTGGCGCCCGCCGCGATCTCGGCGCGCGCGGTGGCGTAGGTCCCTTCCTGCGCCTCCACGAAGCGGGCGAGGTCGTCGTCGGCGGCCATGTCAGGCGAGCAGCTTCAGCAGCGCCCGCTCCGCCTGGCGCAGCTCGGGCTTCTCCGGCAGGTCGGCCGACAGCGCGGCGCGCTCGTCGGCGGGGCGCTCGGAGAGGGCGATGACCTCGGGGTGGATGTAGCTGTTGCGGGCGATGCTCGGCGTGTTGTGCAGCCGCTCGGCGGCGGCCTCGGACATCGCCTTGATCGTCAGGTCTTCCTGCTTGAGCGCCACCAGCAGCGCCGCCTCCGACCCGGCCCAGGTGCGGAAGGTCTTGGCGGTGAAGCCGCTCTCGCCGGTGATCTCGGCGAGCCGGGCGTTGACCGCGTCCGAGCTGACCTCGTGGGGCTTGCCGTCGTCGCCGATCCAGCTCGCCAGCGTCGCGCCGGGGAGGTCGTGCAGGCTGTTGAGGATCTTCATCAGGCGGGAGTCGCGCAGGGTCCGGTCGAACAGATGGCCGCCCTTGGCGCGGTAGCGCAGACGCAGCGCGCCGTCGGTGAGCCTGACGTGCCGGTTGGTCAGGGTGGTGGCGCCGTAGGTCTTGTTCTCGCGCGCCGAGTCGGGCGCGCCGACGCGCAGGGCGAGCCGGTCGATCAGCGCCAGCACCGCGGCGATGGCGTAGTCCCTGTCGCCCACCTCGCCCGCGAGATCGGCGCGGATGCGGCGGCGGATGGCGGGGAGGGCGTCGCCGAAGGCGGCGAGGCTCTCGAACTTGGTCGCCTCGCGCCAGGCCCGCCAGTCCGGGTGGTAGCGGTACTGCTTGCGCGCGCGGCTGTCCTTGCCGGTCGCCTGCAGGTGGCCGTTGCGGCGGGGCGAGATCCAGACCCGCTCGTAGGCCGGCGGCACCGCGAGCGCCTCGATGCGCTTGCGCTCCCTGGCCTGCTCTATGCGGGTGCCGTCGGGCGCGAGATAGGTGAACCCGCGGCCGCAACGCCGCCGGGTGATGCCGGGGCGGTCGTCGGGGTAGTAAACGAGGTCGGGCTGTGGCGTCATGCTGCTCAGAACCCTCGGCGAAGTCGTGCGGTTCCGCCGCGGTGCGCCCTCTCGCGCTTGCCCTGTGGCGCAAGATGGGGAATGAGAGGGGATGTCACATGATGCCGCTGCCATGCCGAAAAACCCCGCGTTTCGCATTTTGAGCCCCGAGGTGCCGCCGGCGGAGGCGTTCACCGATGCCCGCGCCGCCGTGGCGCGGCTCTGCGAGCTCTACGAGACGGCGACCGAGTTCCTGTGCGACGAGTTCAGCCGCGCGATGTCGGAGGGGCCCGCCGGAGGGCGCGTGCGCGCCTTCTATCCCGAGGTCCGCTTCGTCACGAGCAGCTACGCCGCCGTCGACAGCCGGCTGTCGTTCGGCCACGTCTCGCAGCCCGGCACCTACGCCGCGACGATCACCCGGCCCGACCTGTTCGCCCGCTACCTCGAGCAGCAGATCGGGTTGCTGATCGAGAACCACCAGCAGGCGGTGACGGTCGGCGTGTCCGACACGCCGATGCCCGTTCACTTTGCCGTGGCCAACGACGCGCGCGTTTCGGTGCCGCAGGAAGGCGCGGCCGATTTCACCCTGCGCGACGTGTTCGACGTCCCGGACCTGAACACGACGCACGACGACATCGTCAACGGCACCGGCTTCACCTTCGACGACGGCGCGCACCCGCTGGCGCCGTTCACCGCGCAGCGGGTGGATTACTCGCTGGCGCGGCTGGCGCACTACACCGCGACGAGCGCGGAGCACTTCCAGAACCACGTGCTGTTCACCAACTACCAGTTCTACGTCGAGGAGTTCGAGGCGTTCGCGCGGATGGCGCTGGCCGACGAGAGCTCGGGCTACACCTCGTTCGTCTCGACCGGCAACGTCGAGATCACCGACCCCGAGGCGGTGCTGCCGGTGCCGGCGAAGATGCCGCAGATGCCGGCCTACCACCTGAAGCGGCCGAACGGGCAGGGGATCACGCTGGTCAACATTGGTGTCGGCCCCTCCAACGCGAAGACGGCGACGGACCACATCGCGGTGCTGCGCCCGCATGCCTGGCTGATGGTCGGCCACTGTGCCGGGCTGCGCAACAGCCAGCGGCTGGGCGACTTCGTCCTCGCCCACGCCTACCTGCGCGAGGACAAGGTGCTCGACGACGACCTGCCGGTCTGGGTGCCGATCCCGCCGCTGGCCGAAATCCAGGTGGCGCTCGAGGACGCGGTCGCCGACGTCACCAAGCTCGAGGGCTACGAGCTCAAGCGGATCATGCGCACCGGCACCGTCGCCAGCCTCGACAACCGCAACTGGGAGCTGCGCGAGCAGGCCGGCCCGGTGCAGCGGCTGAGCCAGAGCCGGGCGGTGGCGCTCGACATGGAGAGCGCCACGATCGCCGCCAACGGCTTTCGCTTCCGGGTGCCCTACGGCACCCTGCTCTGCGTCTCCGACAAGCCGCTGCACGGCGAGCTGAAGCTGCCGGGGATGGCGTCGGACTTCTACAAGACGCAGGTGGCGCGGCACCTGATGATCGGCATCCGGGCGATGGAGACGATCCGCGAGATGCCGCTGGCGCGGATCCACAGCCGCAAGCTGCGCTCGTTCGAGGAGACCGCCTTCCTGTAGGACGGGCGACAATCGGGCGGGTGCGGGCAGATTTCGTCCCTCCCGACCCCGCGGAAGGAGCGGAATCGGCGAGAAATCGCAGCTTTTCTTGGAAAAAACGCGACAGGATCGTTGTGCGACCCCACAACATGCCGTTAAATGCCGGCACTGGGGCCCAACTTATCGGGCAGTGTAGGAGACAAGACCATGGCCAAACCCATGACCAAGACCCAGCTCGTCGCCGCTCTGGCCGAGGAGATGGGCAGCGACAAGAAGACGGCTTCGGCCGCGCTGGACGCTGTGACCAACGTGATTACCAAGGAAGTGTCGGGCGGCGGTGCCGTCACGCTTCCCGGGGTCGGCAAGATCTACTGCCGCGAGCGGCCGGAGCGCATGGTGCGCAACCCCGCCACCGGCGAGCAGATCAAGAAGGACGCCGACAAGGTGGTGAAGATGACCATCGCCAAGGCGCTCAAGGATAGCGTCAACGGCTGAGCTTGCCTCTCGTGGTGCTTTCGGAAAGGGTCGCCCGCGGGCGGCCCTTTTCCTTTGCCGGCCGTGGTTGACGAGGTGAGCGGCATGGACCGGCGGGCGATGTTGATGGGCGTGGGCTTCGCGCTGATGTGGGCCTCCGCCTTCACCTCGGCCCGGATCATCGTGCAGGCCGCGCCGCCGCTCTCGGCGCTGTCGCTGCGTTTCTTCGTTTCGGGGCTGTTCGCGGTGCTGCTGGCGCGGGCGCTGGGCCAGAGCTGGCGGCTGACGCGGACCCAGTGGATCGCCACCATCGTCTTCGGGGTCTGCCAGAACGGCCTCTATCTCGGGCTCAACTTCGTCGCCATGCAGTCGGTCGAGGCCTCGCTGGCGACGATCATCGCCTCGGCCATGCCGCTCTGCGTGGCACTGGCGAGCTTCACCCTGTTCGGCGAGCGGCTGCCGGCGCTCGGCGTCGGCGGACTGGTGGCGGGCGTCGCCGGGGTGGCGCTCATCATGGGCTCGCGGCTGTCGGGCGGAGCGGATCCGGTGGGGGTGGCGCTGTGCCTGCTGGGGCTGCTGTCGCTAACCGTGGCCACGCTGGCGGTGCGGGGCGCGTCGTCGGGGGGCAACTTCCTGATGATCGTGGGGCTGCAGATGCTGATCGGCGCGGCGGCGCTGGCCGGGCCGGCGCTGGCGTTCGAGGAGATCGCCATCGACTGGAGCTGGCAGCTCGTGGCGGCCTTCGTCTACACCGTCGTCGTACCCGGCGTGCTGGCGACGCTGGTCTGGTTCCAGCTGGTCAACCGGATCGGCGCGACGCGCGCGGCCGTCTACCACTTCCTGACCCCGTTCTTCGGCGTCGCGATCGCCGCGATGATCCTCGGCGAGAAAGTCGGGCCGCTCGATGGGATCGGCGTCGCGATCATCGCGGCCGGGATCCTCGCGGTGCAGCTCGCCAAGGCGCGCCCGGCGCGGCGCGCGGGGCTGCCCTCGGCCTGAGCCGGAAAGGCCGCGCGGAGAGGTGCGTCAGATTCTCCTCAATGCGACATCGTGAACCGCTTTCGACGCTGGACGGGCCAGAGGGTGGCATGTAGATACCGGCCCGACCGGTCGGCGGTTTCATGCCCGTCGCCTCGCCCTTGCCCGTTCGCCGGGCCCACAACACACGGAGATGCTTGACGTGTCACACGCAGACACCCCCGAGGGCACCCGCCGCGACTTCATCTACTACGCCACCGCCGGTGCGGGCGCAGTCGCTGCCGGCGCCGCGATCTGGCCGTTGGTCAACCAGATGAACCCGTCGGCGGATGTCCAGGCCCTTGCCTCGATTCGCGTGGACGTCAGCTCGATCCAGCCGGGCTCGCAGCTCACGGTGCTGTGGCAGGGCAAGCCGGTGTTCATCCGGCACCGCACCGAGGCCGAGATCGCCATCGCCGCCGAGCAGGACCTCGAGGTCGAGACGATGCCCGACCCGCTCGCGCGCAACGCCAACATCGACGGCACCGCGCTCGCGACCGACGAAAACCGCGCGATGCCGGTGCCCGAGGGTGCCGAGGGCGCGACGCCGCGGGCCTGGCTCGTGCAGATGGGTGTCTGCACCCACCTCGGCTGCGTGCCGCTGGGCAACCAGGCCGGTGATTTCGGCGGCTGGTTCTGCCCCTGCCACGGCTCGCACTACGACGCCTCCGGTCGCATCCGCCGCGGCCCCGCGCCGGAAAACCTGCCGGTGCCCGTCACCGCGTGGGCCGACGCGTCGACGCTGCAACTCGGTTAAGGAGACAGTCCCATGGCCGGTATCCCGCACGATCATTACGAGCCGAAGACCCGCGGCGAGAAGTGGCTTCACCGCCGCCTGCCGATCGGCTCGCTGATCTACGACACGCTGTTCATCCCGACGCCGAAGAACCTCAACTGGATGTGGATCTGGGGCGTCGTCCTCGTCTTCACGCTGGTGCTGCAGATCGCCACCGGCGTCGTGCTCGTCATGCACTACACGCCGCACGTCGATCTCGCCTTCGCGTCGATCGAACACATCATGCGCAACGTGAACGGCGGCCACATGATCCGCTATTTCCACATGAACGGCGCCTCGCTGTTCTTCTTCGCGGTCTACCTGCACATCTTCCGCGGCCTCTATTACGGCGGCTACAAGGCCCCGCGCGAAGTGACGTGGATCATCGGGATGCTGATCTACCTGCTGATGATGGGCACCGCCTTCATGGGCTACGTGCTGCCCTGGGGCCAGATGTCGTTCCACGGCACCGCGGTCATCACCGGCCTGTTCGGCGCGATCCCGTTCATCGGCGAGTCGATCCAGACCTGGCTGCTTGGCGCCTCGGCCGTCGGCCAGCCCGCGCTCAACCGCTTCTTCTCGCTGCACTACCTGCTGCCCTTCATCATCCTGGGGCTGGTGATCGTGCACGTGTGGTCGTTCCACTCGACGGGCAACCACAACCCGACCGGCGTCGAGGTGCGGCGCGGCTCGAAGGAAGAGGCCTCCAAGGACACGCTGCCCTTCTGGCCCTACTTCGTCATCAAGGACCTCGTGGCGCTGTCGGCGATCCTCGTGGTGTTCATGGCCATCGTCGGCTTCATGCCCAACTACCTGGGCCACCCCGACAACTACATCGAGGCCAACGCCCTCGCGACGCCCGAGCACATCGTCCCCGAATGGTACTTCCTGCCGTTCTACGCGATCCTGCGCGCCTTCACCGCCGACGTCTGGGTGGTGATGTTCACAAACTGGATCACCTTCGGCATCGTCGACGCGAAGTTCTTCGGGGTACTTGCGATGTTCGGCGCGATCCTCGTGATGGCGCTGGCGCCCTGGCTCGACACGTCGTCGGTCCGCTCGGGCCGCTACCGGCCGATGTTCAAGTGGTGGTTCGCCCTGCTGGTCATCGACTTCGTGGTGCTGACCTGGGTCGGCGCGCGGCCGGCGGAGGGGATCTATCCCTACATCGCCCTGATCGGCGCGACCTACTGGTTCGCCTACTTCCTCGTCATCCTGCCGCTGCTCGGCGTGATCGAGAAGCCGCTGCCCCGGCCGGCGACGATCGAGGAAGACTTCATCGCGCACTACGAGCCTCACACCGGCGGCACCAAGACCGTCGTGAACCCGGCCGAGTGAGAAAGGACGGCAAGATGCTTCGCAAGCTCACCCTCTCCGCCGCCGCGGCGCTCGGCTTCGCCGCCCTTCCGGGCCTCGCCAGTGCCGCCGGAGGCGAAAGCCTGATCCACGATTACGACTTCCCCTTCGAGGGGTGGTTCGGCTCGTACGACACGTTCCAGCTCCAGCGCGGCCTGCAGATCTACACCGAGGTCTGCGCCAGCTGCCACGGGCTCAAGTACGTGTCGTTCCGCAACCTGTCCGACGAGACAGGCCCGGCCCTTCCCGAGGACCAGGTGCGGGCCTACGCGGCCAACTTCTTCGTGGCCGACTTCGACAACAATTCGCAGCTCATGGACTCGCTCACCGGCGAGATGCGCACGCTGACTCCGGCCGACCGCTTCCCGGTCAACCGCACCGCGGCCGCGCCGGACCTGTCGCTGATGGCCAAGGCCCGCGCGGGCTTCCACGGCCCCTACGGCACCGGCCTGAGCCAGCTGTTCAACGGCATGGGCGGCCCCGAGTACATCGCGTCGCTGCTCGCCGGCTACCTCGAGCCGCCGGCCTGTGCCGAGGGCGCCGAGATCGACGGCTACTACAACGCGGTCTTCGCCGCCGGCGGCTACCCCGACAGCTGCATCGACGAAGAGGGCCACCGGATGGCCCCGGGCAGCTGGATCGGCATGGCGCCGCCGCTGCTGGGCGATGATGTCACCTTCGAAGACGGCCACGAGGCGACGGTCGAGTCCCAGGCGCAGGACGTCGCCGCGTTCCTGATGTGGACCGCCGAGCCCAAGCTCGTCGCTCGCAAGCAGGCCGGCCTGACCGGGGTGATCTTCCTCACCGTGCTGTCGGTGCTGCTGTACCTCACCAACAAGCGCCTCTGGGCGCCGTACAAGAACAAGGTGAAGAAGGCGAAGTGACGCCTTCACCTGCGCCCTGACGCTGACGCCCGCCGGTTCGCACTGGCGGGCGTTTCATTTTCCGGAGTGGCCCGCCGCCCCCTCCTGTCCCGCCCGGCTAGAAGGCCGGGCAGCGCCGACCCGACGCCACGGGGCGGCGCGACTGGCGCCGCCGGTTCAGAGCAGACGAAGTCGAGGCTGCCCTCCGCTCCTAGAGAGCGCGCAGCTCCACGCCACCGGCGCCGGCGCGGCAGGTCCACCTGGCGCCGGGCGTGGCGAGGGTGACGCGGGTGGTGTCGCCCTCCGATGCGATCTCCCGCACCAGGACGTCGCGCAGGCTGACGCCGGCGGCCTCGGCGGCGGCGGCCGTGCAGTCGGTCTCGCGGCTCATGGCGGAGAGCGGCGCGGGCACGGTGTAGGCGGGCTCCGGCGGCAGAGGCGCGCAGGCGCAGAGAGCGAGGAGCGGCAACAGCCTCATGCCGGGCCCAGATAGGCGCGCAGCGCTGGCGGCGGATCGGCGAGCAGGGCGGCGCGGTCGTGGGGGCCGGTGACCTCGCCGTCGAGCACCAGCAGCACCTCGCCGGCCACGCGCTCGGCGTCGGCCGGGTCGTGCGTCACCATCAGCATCAGCCGGCCGTCCGCCGCGAGCACGTCGCGGGCGAGGTCGAGCATCTCGGCCTTCAGCCCCGGCCCCAGCGCGGAGAACGGCTCGTCGAGCAGCACCACGGGCCGGTCCTGCACCAGCGCCCGCGCCAGCGCGGCGCGGCTCTGCTGGCCGCCCGAGAGCGCGCCGGGTTTGCGCGCGCCCAGCCCCTCCAGCCCGACCCGCGCCAGCACGTCATCGACCCGCGCCCTGTCCCCGGCCCGCAGCCGCCGGGGCGAGATGCCGAGGCCGACATTCTGCGCGATGCTCAGGTGCGGAAACAGGTTGTTGTCCTGGAACAGCGTCGCCACCGGCCGCCGCGCCGGGGGCAGGGCGGTGACGTCCTCGCCGCGCACCAGCACCCGGCCGGTGACGTCGATGAAGCCGCCGATCGCGGCGAGCAGCGTCGACTTGCCCGCGCCCGACGGCCCCATGAGCGCGACGACCCCCGGCCCGACCGTGAGGTCGGCGGCGAGGCGGAAGTCGCCCTGCTCGATCAGCAGGCCCTCAAGTGTCAGCACCGATGCGCCCTCCCCTGTCGAACAGCCAGAACAGCCCCAGGCTCAACCCGAACAGCAGCAGCCCCGCCCCGGCGGCGGCGTCGCTGCGATAGGAGCCCATCAGGCGGTACATCTCCAGCGGCAAGGTCGCCTTGTCGGACCCGGCGAACAGGGTGATGACCCCGAGATCGCCCATCGACAACGCCGCCGCCAGCCCCGCCGCGAAGCCCAGCGGCCGGCGCAGGCGCGGCAGCAGCAGGAGGCGCAGCCGCTGCCAGCCCGCGAGGCCCAGCCCGTCGGCGAGGCGCCCGTAGGTCGCCTCGGCCTGCGCGACGGCGGGGGCGAGGATGCGCACCGCGAAGGGCACCGCCATCATCGCGTTGACGAGCGCCGTCACGGCGAGCGCGACGCGCCCCGGCGACACGAACGGGTAGAGCAGCACGAACAGCCCCGTCCCGACCACCAGCGGCGAAGCGGCGAGCGGCAGCACCCCGGCGAGGCTCACCCCCGCGCCCGGCCGGAGCGCCAACACCAGGGCCAGCGTCATGGCCAGCGCCGTCGCCACCAGCGCCACGCCGAGCGAGCGCAGGCTCGCCGCCCAGATACTGCCCGGCAGGTCGACGAGCCCCGCGACCCCGGCCAGGACCACCGCGCCGAGCGGTACCAGCAGGAACAGCGCCGCCGCGCCGATCCACGCCGCGTCGAGCAGCGGCACGCCGTCGCGCCGCCGCACGACCCGGTCGAGCCCGCCGCCGAGCCCGTCGGGCAGCGCCACGCGGAACGCGACGGCGGCGACCAGCGCGCAGAGGCCGAACTGCACCAGCGCCAGCAGTGCCGCGCGGCCGAGGTCGAAGTCGAAGCGCACGGCCTGGTAGATCGCCAGCTCCACCGTCGTCGCGCGCGGTCCGCCGCCGAGGATCAACGCGACGGCGAAGCTCGACAGGCAGATCAGGAAGATCACGAGGAAGGCCCCGGGCGCCGTGGCCCGCACCATCGGCCATTCCAGCAGCCGCCCGACCGGGGCACCGAGGCTTTCGGCGAGGCGGAAGCGCTCGGAGGGGATGGCGAGCCAGCCCTGCAGCAGCATCCGTGTCGCCAGCGGCAGGTTGAAGAAGACATGGGCGAGGACGACGCCCTCGAAGCCGTAGATGTCGATGGGTGGCAGGCCGAAGGTGGCGAGCGCGTCGCTCACGAGGCCGCGCCGCCCGAAGACGGCGAGCAGGCCCATCACCGCAACCACGACCGGCAGGATGAACGGCGCCCCCAGCAGCGTCACCAGCACCGCCCGGCCCGGGAAGGCCCGCCGCGCCAGCGCGCGGGCCACGGGCACGGCGAGCCCCACCGAGAGCGCCGCCGAGACCAGCGCCTGAGTCAGCGTGAAGCGGATCGCCGCCCAGTCGGCCGCGCCGAGCCCCCCGGCCCATTCCGCCCGCCACGCCACGGCGGCGAGGGTGCCGAGCGACAGCGCCAGAAGCAGCGCCGCCGCCCAGAGGCCGGGCCGGGTGAGGCTCACGCAGGGCTCACTGCGCCAGCGCGTCGCGCCACGTGGCGATGGCGTCCTCGCGCACCTCGGCCGCCTCCTGCGGCGGGTAGAGCAGCGCCGTCTCCGGCTGCACGAGTTCGCCGAAGCCCTCGGGCAGGCCCTCGGCGGGCGTCACGGCGGGGTACATCCAGTTGGTCGTCGGGATGACGGACTGGAAGCCATCGGTGGCGACGAACGCCATGAAGTCCTGCGCCAGCTCGGGCTGGTCCGTGCCCTCGACCATCGCGACGACCTCGATCTGCAGGTAATGCCCCTCGTCGAAGGCCCAGGCGACCTTGCTGTCGTCCTCTTCCGCGATGGCGTGGTAGGCGGGGGAGGTGGTGTAGGAGAGCACCGCGTCGGCCTCGCCCTCGAGGAACAGGCCGTAGGCCTCCGACCAGCCGGGCGTGACGGTCAGCACGTTGTCGGCCAGCCCCTGCCACACCTCGCCGGCCTCCTCGCCGTAGGCCTGCTCGACCCACAGCACGAGGCCGAGGCCGGGCGTCGAGGAGCGCGGGTCCTGGATCGCGATGGACAGGTCGCTCTCGGCGAGCTCGCGGAAGTTGGCCGGCGCCTCGGTGTCGGCGCTCGACACGAAGGCGAAGTAACCCCAGTCGAAGGGCAGGAAGGTGTCGTCGTCCCAGGCCACGGGCAGGTCGAAATCGGCCTCGACGCCGTGCGGCGCGAACAGCCCGGTCTCGCGGGCCTGCGCGACGAGGTTGCTGTCGAGCCCGAGCACGATGTCGGCCTCGGTGCGCGCGCCCTCGAGCCGGAGCCGGCTCAGCAGCGCCGCCCCGTCGCCGGCGGCGACGAACTCGATCTCGCAGCCGCACTGCGCCTCGAAGGCGGCGGCGACGGCCGGGCCGGGGCCCCACTCCGGGACGAAGCTGTCGTAGGTGTAGATGGTCAGGGTTTCCGCGCTGGCCGTGGTGGCAAGCATCAGTCCTGCGATGGTGGCGGTGGTTCTCATGTCATCCTCCATGCGCCGGACGGGGAAAAGGGCAGGAGAATCTCGCGACCTTCCCTCCGCCGGTGTGAGCCGGTTCAGGTTCAACGGGTCCGCGCAGTCGCGCATCTCAGCCCATGACGGGCACCCCGAGGTGGGGCGACACGTAGCCTGCGCGGCGGGTGGGGGCAAGCGGGGCTGTCGTGGCCGGCGGGGGGCTGCTTCGGGCGGAGTCTGGCCAAGGGTCCGGCCGGCGCGTTTCTATCGGCCCTGCTCCGACCATCGCGCTGCCAAAGCCACATCGGTGCGACCGCGGGCCGTGTTGCGCAGGGGAAACCGTTCTAGTAGCCCGAGCGCAAAAGGAGCCCCGCGATGAGCCTGAACAGCTATGGCCACCTCTTCCGCGTCACCACCTGGGGCGAGAGCCACGGGCCGGCGCTCGGTGCGACGGTGGATGGCTGCCCGCCGGGCGTTCCCGTCCGGGAGGAAGACCTGCAGGTCTGGCTCGACAAGCGCCGGCCGGGGCAGAACAAGCACACCACGCAGCGCAACGAGCCCGATGCGGTCGAGATCCTGTCGGGCGTGTTCGAGGGCGTCACCACCGGCACCCCGATCCAGCTGATGATCCGCAACACCGACCAGCGCAGCAAGGATTACGGCGACATCGCCGAGACCTTCCGCCCCGGCCATGCCGACATCACCTACTGGCAGAAGTACGGCATCCGCGACTACCGCGGCGGCGGCCGCTCGTCGGCGCGCGAGACGGCGGCGCGGGTGGCGGCGGGGGGCGTCGCGCGGGCGGCGCTGGCGCAGCTGGCGCCGGGGGTGAGCGTCACCGGCTACATGGTGCAGATGGGCAGCAAGAAGATCGACCGCAGCCGGTTCGACTGGGACGAGATCGGCTGCAACGACTTCTGGTGCCCCGATCCCGGCGTCGTCGACGAGTGGGCCGACTACCTCGACCACCTGCGCCGCAAGGAGCACAACTCGGTCGGCGCGATGATCGAGATCACCGTGCGCGGCGCCCCCGCCGGCCTCGGCGCGCCGATCTACGGCAAGCTCGACACCGACCTCGCGGCGGCGATGATGTCGATCAACGCGGTCAAGGGCGTGGAGATCGGCGCGGGCATGGCGGCGGCGGGCCTGACCGGGCGCGACAACGCCGACGAGATCACCATGGGGCCGGACGGGCCGGAGTACGTCTCCAACCACGCCGGCGGCATCCTCGGCGGCATCTCGACGGGGCAGGACATCGTCCTGCGCTTCGCGGTCAAGCCGACCTCGTCGATCCTCACGCCGCGCAGGTCGATCCGCAAGGACGGCAGCGCGATGGACGTCGTCACGAAGGGCCGCCACGACCCCTGCGTCGGCATCCGCGCCGTGCCGGTGGGCGAGGCGATGGCGGCGGCGGTGGTGCTCGACCACCTGCTCCTCGACCGCGGCCAGACCGGCGGCGCGCGCGGCAAGATCGGCGGCTGAGACGACGGCGGAGGGGGCGCTGCCCCCGTCGCCTGCGGCGACTCCCCCGGGATATTTGCAGGACAGAGGCGGCGGGCGCGGGCTTGATGCTGCCGGGAGCGCCCCATATTAGCCTTAGGGCTAGCCGGAGGGCCGTTTCATGCGCCAGATCATCATTCTCGCCGCCAGCGTGGCGCTGCTGCCGGTGGCGGCGGTCGCGGAGACGGAGCTGAGTTTCTACCTCGGCGCACAGTCCTCGCCGCACAGCCGGGTCCATGTCGAGGGCGACCGGGTAATCCCGGACGAGGACTTCCTGATCGGCTGGGAAGGCCGCTCGTTCGACCCGCCGCCCTATTACGGCCTGCGGGTGACGAACTGGAGCGGGGCCAACTTCGGCTACGGGCTCGATTTCGTGCACGCCAAGGTCTACGCGGGCGACGACGACCGCCGCGACGCGGGCTACGACACGCTCGAGTTCACCGACGGGCTCAATGTCCTCACCCTCAACGGCTACTACCGCTGGCCGCAGCGCTTCGGGCAGCTGACGCCCTATGTCGGCGCGGGCGTCGGCGTGGCGGTGCCGTATGTCGAGGTGGAGAAGGGCGGCTCGTCGACCTTCGGCTACCAGTATACCGGCCCCGCCGTGACGCTGATCGGCGGCGCGAGCTACCCGCTCACCGACCGGGTGTCGGTGTTCGGCGAGTACAAGGGCACCTACTCGATGAACGAGGCCGAGCTCGACAGCGGCGGCACGCTGGAGTCGAACATCGTCACCAACGCGCTCAACCTCGGCGTCAGCTTCTCGTTCTAGGCGGGTTTCGTCTCGACCATCGCCGGGCGCGCCGCGAAGCGGGCGTGCCAGGCGGCGAGGGCGGGGCGGCCCTCGCGCCAGTCGCGGCCGCCGTGGCGGAAGTCGAGGTAGTCGAGCGCGACGGCGGTGGCGATCTGCGCCACGTCGAGCGGGCCGGAGAGGTGGCTCATCCAGCGGCCCTCGAGCGCGTCGAGCGCGCGGGCGACCTTCTGCCACTGGGCGGCGATCCAGTCGGCGCTCTTGCCCTCCTCGCCCTTGAGCCGGGCCTCGTAGATCATCAGCACCGCCGCCTCCATCACGCCGTGCGCCGTCGCCTCGAGGGTCAGCACCTCCCAGAGCCGCCGCTTTGGGTAAAAGCCGTCGCGCGCCTGGGCGTCGAGGTAGCGGCAGATGACGCGGCTGTCGTAGAGCGTCGGCCCGTCGGGGCGCACCAGCGCCGGGATCTTGCCCAGCGGGTTGGCGGCGAGTGCCTCGGGCGCGGAGGCGAGGGGCGTGGTGGCGACGGGCACCTCCTCGATCCGCTCCGCCAGCCCGGCCTCGCGGGCGAGGACGCGGACGGTGCGCACGAAGGGCGAGGCGGCGGACATGACGAGCTGCATGGGCGGGCTCCGGGCTGGCTTGGGTCGATGTTGAGGGGCGGTGAGCGGGGGGTGCGCGATGAATGCGCACCCTACGCGGCGAGGCGGGTTCCGGTGACGGCGCGGATGGTGGCGGGGACGATGGCGGTTTCGGGCTGGTCGGCGGCGAAGGCGACCTCGGTGAACTGCTCGGTGCGGCCCATGCGGGGGCTCTCCATCAGCACGCTGTGCGCGCGGCCGACCTGGGCGGCGAGGTGGGCGGCGACCCGCGCCGCGCCGGCGGCGCGCAGGCGGGCGGCGCGCTCGCGGATGGCGGGGCCGGGGACGGCGGGCATTCGGGCGGCGGGGGTGCCGGCGCGGGGCGAGTAGGGGAAGACGTGCAGCCAGGTCAGGTCGCACTCCTCCACCAGCCGCAGCGAGTTGGCGAAATGGGCCTCCGTCTCGGTCGGGAAGCCCGCGATGATGTCGGCGCCGAAGGTCATGTCGGGGCGCAGCCGCCGCGCCTCCTCGGTGAAGCGGATCGCGTCGTCGCGCAGGTGACGGCGCTTCATGCGCTTGAGGATCAGGTCGTCGCCGTGCTGCAGGCTGAGATGCAGGTGCGGCATCAGGCGCGGCTCGGTGGCGATGGCGAGCATCAGGTTGTCGTCGGCCTCGATCGAATCGATCGACGAGATCCGCAGGCGCGGCAGGTCGGGCACGAGGCGCAGGATCCGCATCACGAGATCGCCGAGCCGCGGCTGCGCGGGCAGGTCGCCGCCCCAGGAGGTGAGGTCGACCCCGGTGAGCACGACCTCGTTGTAGCCCCGGTCCACCAGCCGCTTGATCTGCTCGACCACCACGCCGGCCGGGACGGAGCGGGAATTGCCGCGTCCGAAGGGGATGATGCAGAAGGTGCAGCGGTGGTCGCAGCCGTTCTGGACCTGCACGTAGGCGCGCGAGCGGGTGCCGAAGCCGTCGATCAGGTGGCCGGCCGTCTCGGTGACGGACATGATGTCGTCGACCGCGACCCGCTCCGTCTCGCCGATCAGGTCGGGCGCCATCGCGGCCCAGGTCTCGGGCTGCATCTTCTCGGTGTTGCCGATGATGCGCGTCACCTCGGGCATGGCGGCGAAGGTCTCGGGCTCGGTCTGCGCGGCGCAGCCGGTGACGATGAGCGGTGCCTCCGGGTTCTCGCGGCGCAGGCGGCGGATCTCCTTCTTCGCCTTGCGCACGGCCTCGGCGGTGACGGCGCAGGTATTGACGACGAGCGCGTCGGAGAGCCCGGCCTGCTCGGCCAGCGCCTTCATCGCCTCCGTCTCGTAGGCGTTGAGGCGGCAGCCCATGGTGGTGAAGCGCGGTGCGTCAGCCATGCCAGACCCCGTCGAACACGTGCGCCGTCGGCCCGGCCATCCAGACGCCGTCGTCGCGCCAGTCGATCTCGAGTTCGCCGCCGTCGAGCAGCACCGTCACCCGCCGCTCCGTCAGCCCGCGCCGCGCGGCGGCGACGGCGGTGGCGCAGGAGGAGGAGCCCGAGGCCTCGGTGATGCCCACGCCGCGCTCCCAGACGCGCATGCGGATGCGGGCGCGGTCGAGCACCTGCGCGAGCTGCACGTTGGTGCGCTCGGGGAACAGCGGATGATGCTCGTGCTCGGCGCCGAAGCTGGCGAGGTCCACCGATTCGGCATCCTCGACGAAGAAGGTGCAGTGCGGGTTGCCCATGCCGGTGGCGACGGGGTCGCCCGGGATGGGCAGGTGCAGCGTATCGACCTCGCGCGCGAGCGGCACGCCCTGCCAGTCGGTCGAGGGCGCGCCCATGTTGACCGCGACCACCCCGCCGTGCCGTTCGGCGGCGAGCCGGCCGCGGGCGGTGACGAGGGCGAGGTCGTCGCGCCCCGTCTCGTCCATCAGGTGCGCCGCGATGCAGCGCGTGGCGTTGCCGCAGGCGGCCGATTGGGAGCCGTCGGAGTTCCAGAAGGTCAGCCGGGCATCGGCGTCCGCCGCGCCCTCGATCACCGCGAGCTGGTCGTACCCCACCCCGCGCCGCCGGTCGGCCATCGCCCGGATGACGTCCGCGCCGGGCATGGCGTGCCCGTCGCGCCGGTCGAGGACGACGAAGTCGTTGCCGAGCCCGTGCATCTTCATGAACGGCAGGCGAGAGGGGGCGGGGGTGCTCATGGGCGCCATATAGAAGAGCGCCCCGAGGGAATCCAGCGGCACCGAGATTCCGGGGTTGACCGCCTGCGGGCTCTTTCTTAGAGACACCCCTCGTGGGCCGTTAGCTCAGTTGGTAGAGCAACTGACTTTTAATCAGTGGGTCGCAGGTTCGAATCCTGCACGGCTCACCACTGCTTCATCCGAACTTGTTGCTTCCGGATCCCGGGCCGCGTCTTTCCGTGAGGGTGGCACGGGGGCTCAGGCGCCGGCAATCCTCACCGTGCGCTCCAGAATATCGACACCCTGGGTCTTCCAGAAGTGCAGCAGGTCGATGAAGATCCAGTTTTCGGCCAGCTTGTCGCCATCGCGGCGGTAGATGTCGATCACCCGCATCTCTCCGGGTGTGTCCGAGCCGGGCATTCCCATGAAGCCGCCCTTGTGGCGGGCAGTGAAATTGGGCCAGCCGAAGAAGCCGCCGTAGTGGCCCTCGGCGAGGCGGGCGAGGTGGCGGGTCTTGGAGCGGTCGGTGAAGGCCGCGCGGAACGGGCCGGAGTGCTGCTTGGCGTAGCGTTCGATCGTGTAGGTCGCTCCGATGCCGGCGGGGCCCCACCAGATCATGTCGTCGGCCCAGGTCCGGGCGAGTTCCTCTTCCAGCGACAGGCCCGATCGCCAGGTGCCGAGATCGCCGATCATGGCGTTGATCGCGGCGCGCGTGGCCGCCCCTTCGGCCTCGGGAGCATCATCGAAGAGCAGTCCTTCGTGGGTCAGCGGGCCGGGCTGGACCAGATGCGCAGCGGTCTGCGGCGGAAAGGGGTTCAGTCCGGCCTGCATCATCAGGTGCGGGATGTCGAAGTACATCGCGGTCTCGGCGATCCGGCCATCTTCGATCCGGTTGAACTCGCTGTAGCGCAGAAAGGCCATCTTGCCGGTCGGCGGGATGCCCAGCCAGGGCCGGTCGAAGAGGCCCATCAGGTGGCCCATGGAGACGACCCAGGTGCTCGCGAATCCGTCGATCTCGTTGCGGCCGGCAAAGAAGATGTCCTGCCGCCGCTGCATCCGGGTGAGCGACTGGCGGAGAGGTCCCCAGAAGCGCTCCGCCACCGCCTCCGGGCCGGTGAGTTTGTTAAAGGGATGGAACCCGCGCCAGACGGCGTCGGGCGTCATCGCCTTGGCCAGGATCGATCCGATTCGATCCACTGGGGCGCTGTCGAGTGCGGCGTAAAGGTCTAGAACGACTTGCTTTTCTGCCTGGAAAGTCACGGCTCCACCCCGTTTCGCTTTAAGCGCATTTTTCTATCCGGCCCTCGCATGTCCAGCCTTTATGCCGAGAATGCCGGTCTCATGAGGCTCCGGCCGGGCACGCGTCGGCGCGGGTTCGCCCCCCTAGGAGGACACGATCCGGCGCAGGTTTTCGAGGAGCCAGGCGTGGAGCGGGCTGTTGGCGTCGCGAGCGTGTCGGACGGCTTGCAACTGGAAATCGCCCACGTCGATCGGCAGGGGCTTGTGGACGATGTCGAACGGCTGCCAGTTCCCGACCGCGACCCGCTCGGGAAGCGTCATGACGAGCTCCGAGTTCTCGATGATCGAGAGCGCCGCGAAGAGCGATGGAACGACAGTGCGGATGTTCCGCTGGTATCCCTGCATCCGCAAGGCCTCGTCGACGCGGTTGCGGATCAACCCGTGGGGCGAGACGAGCAGGTGGTCCGCCTGTGCCATCTCCTCGAGCGTCGGGTTGTCGGACAGCAGGGGGTGTCCGCGCCGCCCGGCGAGGACGTAGCGCTCCGAATAGAGGTCCTCGACGACGAAGGTGGCCTCGCTCCTGAGCGGGATGTCGAAATATCCGATGGCGAGGTCGAGCCGGCCATGAACGAGGGCGTCGAGCGCCTCGGTATAGACCAGCGGGTAGGCGTGGACGTTGATGCTGGGGCTGAGGGTGCGCATTTCGGCGGCGAGTTTCGGAATGACAGTCGTCAGCTCGTAGTCGAAGGCGCCGATCCTGAGGTCGGTGGCGGTTGAGGCCGGATCGAACTGATCGGGATTTTCGAGCGTCTGGGACAGCAGCCGCACGATCCGGCGGATCTTGGGCTCGAGCTCATGCGCCAGCGCCGTCGGCTCGAGCCCGTGCGCCCGGCGCAGAAAGAGCGGATCCTCGTAGAGCGTGCGCAGGCGCTTCAACGCGTGGCTGACGGCGGGTTGGGTCAGTCCCATTTCGCGCGCCACCTCCGTCGCCTTGCGATGCCGCATGAGGCTGAGAAAGATCAACAGCACCGTCGTATCGATCAGGCGCAGATTAACGTGGCTTATATCTGTCATAGAACGATTTCATTATCTCGAATAATCTGCTTCGTCTAGCCTCCTTGCAAGCGCATGCAAGGCGCGAGGGTCCGCACCGTGGGAGGCACCGCATGGCCGAGATACAACTGCGCAATGTCTGCAAGCGATGGGGCGGCTTCGTCGGTGTCGACGACTTCGACCTGAGGATCGCGGATCGGGAGTTTCTCGTGCTGCTGGGCCCGTCGGGCTGCGGCAAGACGACGACGATGCGGATGATCGCGGGGCTGGAGGACCCCTCGGACGGCGAGATCTGGATCGGCGACCGCAAGGTCAACCAGCTGGAGCCCAAGGACCGCGATGTGGCGATGGTGTTCCAGAGCTACGCGCTCTACCCCAACCTCAACGTCTACGAGAACATCCGCTTTCCGCTGAAGGTGCGGGGTGTCGACCCGTCGACACATGACGAGAAGGTCCGCCGCGCCAGTGCGATGGTGGAGCTCGACGAGTTCCTGCATCGCCGCCCCGCCGAGCTCTCGGGCGGTCAGCGGCAGCGCGTGGCGCTGGCCCGCGCCATCGTGCGGGAGCCCAACGTTTTCCTCATGGACGAGCCGCTGTCGAACCTCGACGCGAAGCTGCGGGTGTCCACCCGCGCGCAGATCAAGAACCTCTCCCACGAGCTGAAAGTCACCACGATCTACGTCACCCACGACCAGATCGAGGCGATGACCCTCGCCGACCGGGTGGTGGTGATGGAAAAGGGCGTGGTGCAGCAGGTCGGCAGCCCGACGGAGATCTACGACAACCCGGCCAATACCTTCGTCGCCAGCTTCATCGGCTCGCCGGCGATGAACCTGATCGAGGGCGAGATGGCCGGCGGCAGCTTCAGCGCGCCGCGCACCCGGATCGAGGGGCTTCCGGCGCCCTCGGGCAAGGTCACGCTGGGGTTCCGGGCCGAGGACGCCCGGGTGGTCGAGAGCGGCGGCCAGATCGAGGCGCCGATCTACACGCTGGAGCTTCTGGGCGACGCCACCATGGTCACCGTCCGCATCGGCGGGGCGCTGGTCAGCGTCCGGGCCGACAAGACCTTCCGGGCAGAGATCGACGACATGGTCTCGATCGAGGTTCCGCCAGACCATTGTCACCTGTTCGACGGACAGACCGGCCAGCGGATCGCGGCCTGACAGCGCATACCCCGGGGGAGGCCGGGGATACCAAGGGTGCGCGGTTGCAAGCGCATCCCTCAACGACAGAGACACAGGGAGGATAACATGTTTCTGAGAACGACCGCCGCCGCGGGCCTGATGGCCGGCCTGATGTCCACCGCCGCCTTCGCAGAGGCACACGGGCCCGACTGCGGCCCCGAAGGGCAATCGATCCGCATCCTCGCCTCGGACTTCCCGGCGATCCACGCGGTGGTCGATGCCGCCGAGGAGAACTGCGCCGGGCAGGCTGCCGAGTTCACCCGCAACCACACCACCGAGGCGCGCCAGATCATGAACGCGGCGCTGACCCCCGACCCGGCGGAATACACCTCCGTCATCGTCGCCAACGCCACCCTGACCCAGCTGATGAACGACGGGCTGGTGCGTCCCCTTGATGACCTGGTCGAGAAGTACGGCGACAACATCCAGCCGAACCTGCTGATCAAGATCGGCGGCAACACCATGGCCGTGGCCTTCATGGCCAACTCCCAGCACCTCTTCGTGCGCGAGGACATCCTCGAGGAAGCCGGGGTGGAGGGCATTCCCGCCACCTTCGACGAGCTCGTCGACGCTGCCGAAAAGATCCGCGCCGCCGGCATCATGGAGCACCCGCTGGTGATGAACATGCAGACCGGCTGGAACGTGGGCGAGACCTTCAACCTGTTCTTCCTTGCCCACGGTGGCGAGTTCTTCGAGCCCGGCACCGCCGAGCCGACCGTCAACTCCGAGGCCGGCATCGCCGCGCTGGAGACCATGGCGCGGCTGGTGGAATACGCCCACCCCGACCACCTGACCCAAGCCTCCAACGAGACCCAGGCTCTCTGGGAGGCGGGGCAGGCGGCGCTCGGTATCATGTGGGGCTCGCGCGGCTCGGCGATCCTCGATGACGAGGGCTCGACTTCCGAGGTGACCGAGAACACCGTGCTGGCGGCCGCGCCCTCGGTGGAGCCGGGCGGCGTGCCGGGCGCGACGCTCTGGTGGGACGGCATCACCATTGCCAAGAACGTCAGCGACGAGGAAGCCGAGGCGACCTTCGCCGCGCTGGTCTCCGGGCTGACCTCGGAGATGGTGCAGGCCAACAACGACGACGCGGTCTGGCTGCTCGACGGCTTCGAGCCCGGGCCGGCGGCGGCGGGTGTCTCGGCCACCGCGCAGGGCGGGGCCAAGCCCTACCCGATGATCCCGCAGATCGGCATCATGCACACCGCCCTCGGCAACGAGCTGGTCGGCTTCCTCAAGGGCGAGGAGAGCGCCGAGCAGGCCCTCGCCGACGTCGAGGCGGCCTACCGCGACGCCGCCAAGGAAGCCGGCTTCCTGCAGTAACCACCGAAAGGCGCGCCGGCCTGACCGGCGCGCCTCCTCCCCCGAAAAGACCCGACCCGCGGGCCGGGCCTTTTCCACCCCAGGCATCGGAGCACGTGTCGCATGAAAAACCGCACCTTCTTCTGGTTCATCCTGCCGACCCTGTCCGCCATGGTCCTGTTCATCGCGCTGCCGATCGTCTCGGTCTTCATCCAGTCGCTGCACATCGAGCACGAGCAGGTGCTCGTCGTCTCCGAAAGCTGCGGCCCCTTCGGCTGCGAGCAGACCACCGAGGTCGACCTGGAGGCCTCCGCCGCCCTGCGCGAGGCCCAGCCGCTGGGCCGCTTCAACGGCTTTGCCACCTATACCAATCGCGCCCACCTCGCCTTCGACGAGATCGCCGAGGCCTGGCGCACCACCGAGGACACGGGCGCCTTCCTGCGCCGGGTCTTCGATCTGCCCTTCTACAAGGCGCTGACCTTCACCCTGACCTATACCGCCGTGGTCACGCCGCTGGTGCTGGTGCTGGGCCTCGCCGTGGCGGTGGGGGTCAACAACCTGCCGAAGCTGCTCAAGGGGCCGACGATCTTCGTCTCCCTCTTGCCCTTCCTCGTCACGCCCCTCGTCGGCTCGTTGATCCTGTTCTGGATGGTCGACGGCGACGGCATCATCGGCGCCACCCTGCAGCGGCTGACGGGCGATCCTTCACTCAGCCTCAAGGCCTCGCCGACGCTCACCTGGATCATGCTGATGACCTACGGCGTCTGGCACACGCTGCCCTTCAGCTTCATCGTCTTCTACGCCGGGCTGCAGACCGTGCCCAGGGACACGCTCGAGGCGGCCAAGATCGACGGCGCGTCCAAGTGGCAGAGCATGCGCTACGTCACCGTCCCGCACCTCGTGCCGCTGCTGACCTTCGTCTCGCTGATGCTGCTGATGGACAACTTCCGGGTCTTCGAGCCGATCGTCAGCTTCCAGAGCCAGGCCCACGCCACGTCGCTCAGCTGGATCATCTTCAACGACCTGCGCGAGAGCGGCAATCCGCTCTACGGCTCGGCCGGGGCGACCTCGATGATGACCATCCTCGGCGTCGTGATCCTGCTGACCCCGGTGCTGATCCGCACCTGGCGCGACTTCAACCGCAAGGCGCATTGAGGAGAGACCCATGACCATCACGACCCTCGATCCTTCCTCCTCCTCGGCTGCCGCCCGGCAGATGCCCTCGGCGCTGACCGTGATCTCCTTCCTGCTCGTCGGCCTCTGGCTGGTGATCGCCGCCTTCCCCTTCCTCTGGACGGTCTGGGGCAGCTTCAAGGTGCAGGCGGACTTCTTCTCCAAGGCCGACTGGACCAACGCCCTGCGCGGCACCAACACCATCGCCGAGACCGGCAGCGCCTTCACGCTGCGCGGCTACGAAGGCGCCTGGGTGCAGGAGGAGTTCTGGCGCGCCGCGCTCAACAGCTGCATCGTGGTCTTCTTCACCGTGGTCATCTCGCTGACCTTCGGCACCCTCGGCGGCTACGCCCTGGCGCGCTCGGGCAAGCAATACGCCTTCTGGCTCCTGATGGCCGCGCTGGTGTTCCGCGCCATGCCGCATATCACCCTGGTCTCGGGCTACCTGCTGCCGTTCTTCGAATGGAACGTCTGGGGCATCCTGCCGACGACGATCATCGTGCTGGTGGCGATCAACCAGCCTTTCACCCTGTGGATGCTGCACAGCTTTTTCCTGAACATCCCCAAGGACATGGACGAGAGCGCCATGGTCGACGGCTGCACCCGCTTCCAGGCCTTCCGGCACGTGATCATCCCGGTGATGTGGCCGGGGGTGATCACCACCGGGCTGTTCTCCTTCCTTCTCGCCTACAACGACTTCGCGGTGACCTCGATGCTGCTGTCGGAGAAGAACGAGACCATGATCCCCGCGATCGCCAGCTTCCTCGGCACCACGCAGGTGGAGGGGAACGTGATGTTCGCCGTCGCCGCCGTGGTCTCGGCCACCGCGCCGCTCTTCGTGCTCATCATGTTCTTCCAGCGCCAGATCGTCAGCGGCCTGACCGCCGGCGCCGTGAAAGGCTGACCGATGAAAGGCTCCCGACCAGAGCAGGCGGTGCTCAGCCGCGACACCGACATGAGCAAGACCGAGGCGACCCGGGCCGTGATCGAGGGCATGGTCGACGGTCTCAACGATCACCGGATCGATGATATCGGCCAGTTCTTCAGCCAGTCCGTTCGCTGGATGGGCAACTTCGGCTGCGGCACCAAGAATGGCCTGAAGGAGTTCCAGGACAACTGGCAGCGCCCGTTCCAGGCGGCCTTCTCGGAAAAGAGCTGCATCGACGAGGCGCGGCTTTACATGGGCGAATGGGCGGCCGCGTTCGGCCGGCAGGAGGCGACCCACTCCGGCCCCTTCATGGGCATCGCGCCGACCGGCAAGCGGGTCGAGATCCGCTACATGGATTTCTGGAAGGTCGAGGACGGCAAGATCACCGACAACTGGGTGATGGTCGATTTCCCCCACGTGCTGGCCCAGCTCGGCCATGACGTTTTCAACGGCGAAGGCTGGGAGGCCTTCGACCGGGGCGAAAGATCGCCGCACCGACCCGTAATGCAAGGACAAGGCGAATGAGCATTCAGCATCTCAAGCAATCGAAACCCGAAACCGACCGCGCCGAGGACGACGCCAAGGTGCGCGGCACCGTGGAGGCGGCGCTGGCCGATATCGAGGCGCGGGGCGACGCGGCCGTGCGCGAGATGAGCCAGAAGTTCGACAACTACGCGCCCGAGAGCTTCCGCCTGACCCGGGGCCAGATCGAGGGGCTGATGTCCAAGGTCTCCGCGCGGGACATGGAGGACATCAAATTCGCCCAGGCCCAGGTGATGGGGTTCGCCCGCGCCCAGCGCGACTCGATGACCGATATCGAGGTGGAGCCGATGCCCGGCGTGATCCTCGGGCACCGCAACATCCCGGTGCAGTCGGTGGGCTGCTACGTGCCCGCCGGCAAGTTCCCGATGGTCGCCTCGGCGCATATGTCGGTCGCCACCGCCACCGTTGCCGGCGTGCCGCGCATCGCCGCCGCCACCGCGCCCTTCAAGGGCGAGCCGAACCCGGCGGTGGTGGCCGCCATGCACCTCGGCGGCGCGCATGAGATCTATGCCCTCGGCGGCATCCAGGCGGTGGGGTCGATGGCCCTCGGGACCGAGACCATCGAGCCGGTGCACATGCTGGTCGGCCCCGGCAATGCCTTCGTCGCCGAGGCCAAGCGACAGCTCTACGGCCGGGTCGGGATCGACCTCTTCGCCGGGCCGACGGAGACGATGGTGATCGCCGACGAGACGGTGGACGCCGAGCTCTGCGCCACCGACCTGCTGGGCCAGGCCGAGCACGGCTACAACTCGCCCGCCTGCCTGATCACCAACTCGCGCCAGCTGGCCGAGGCGACGCTGGAGGAGATCGACCGGCTGCTGGCGATCCTGCCCACCGCCGAGACCGCACGGGCGAGTTGGGAGGATTACGGCGACGTGGTGCTCTGCGACAGCCACGAGGAGATGCTGCAGGTCGCCAACGACATGGCGTACGAGCACGTGCAGGTGATGACCGACCGCGACGACTGGTATCTGGAGCAGATGCACAGCTACGGCGCGCTGTTCCTCGGCCCGCGCACCAATGTCGCCAACGGCGACAAGGTGATCGGCACCAACCACACGCTGCCGACGAAGAAGGCCGGGCGCTATACCGGCGGTCTTTGGGTCGGCAAGTTCCTGAAGACCCACAGCTACCAGAAGATCACCACCGACGAGGCGGCGGCGCAGATCGGCGAATACGGCTCGCGGCTTTGTATGCTGGAGGGCTTCGTCGGCCATGCCGAGCAATGCAACATCCGCGTGCGCCGCTACGGCGGCCGCAACGTCGCTTATGGCACCGCGGCGGAGTGACGGGGATGCGGGACGAGATGACCGACGTTCAAACCTCCAACAAGCGGGCGCTCGCCTCCCTCCGGGCGGCGATGGCGGATTTTGACGCGGAAGGTGTGCGCGCCGCCCTCAGGCAGGTGATCGCCCCCGCGGCGGTGATCCACATGCCGCATCCCTTTAGAGACTTCGACGGGCCGGACGCCTTCTATGACACCTGCTACGCGCCCCTGCTGGAGGCGATGCCGGACCTGGAGCGGCGCGACTGGATCGTCATGGGCGGGCCGGACGAGCACGGCGGCGACTGGGTCGGCTGCGGCGGCCATTACTTCGGCACCTTCGTCGCTCCCTGGCTCGAGATTCCGCCCACCGGGCACCTCACCCACATGCGGTTCCACGAGTTCTACCGCTTCGAGGGGGGCCGCGTCGTCGAGATCCAGACCCTCTGGGACATCCCCGAGGTGATGATGCAGGCGAATGCCTGGCCGATGGCGCCGAGTCTCGGGCGGGAGCTCTGTATCCCCGGGCCGATGACCCTCGACGGGATCGTGCCCGGCCCCTGGGACGAGGCCCGCTCCAGCGCCGCGCAGCAGCACATCATCGAGATGCTGAACCACCTCAAGAAGCACCCTGGCCAGGGCGGGCCGGAGGTGATGGAGATGGAGCGGTTCTGGCACGAACGCATGAACTGGTACGGCCCCGCGGGGATCGGCACCGGGCGGGGAATCGCGGGATTCCGCAACTGGCACCAGATCCCGTTCCTGAACGGCATGCCCGACCGCGGCAGGTATCTGGACGAGATCACCTACCACTTCTTCGGCGATGGCGATTACGCGGCCGTTACCGGCTGGCCGAACATGATCCAGACGGTCACGCACGATGGCTGGATGGGGATCGCCCCCTCGGGCAAGCGGATCACCATGCGGTCGCTCGATTTCTGGCGGCTGGAAGGCGGCAAGATCCGCGAGAACTGGGTCATGGTCGATATCCTCGACGCCTACCGCCAGCTTGACGTCGATGTCTTCGCCCGCCTGCGCGAGTTCAACAAGGCCCGGGTGCCCGGCCGGCTGCCGTTCCCCGTAGGCGCCGCCTGATGGAGCTGCCGCGCACCCCCTCGTTCCGGCTGGACGGCAAGCGTGCTCTGGTCGCCGGAGCCTCGTCGGGCATCGGGCTCGCCAGTGCCGTGGCGCTCGCCGAGGCGGGGGCGGAGGTGGTGCTGGCGGCCCGCTCGGCCGACAAGCTATCGGACCTGGCGGAGGCGCTGACGGCCGCAGGCCATACCGCCTCGGTGCTGTCGCTCGATGTCTCCGACGTGGACGCCACAGAAGCCGCAGTGGCAGAGGGCGGACCCTTCGACATTCTCGTCAACTCCGCCGGACTGGCCCGCCATGCCCCGGCCTTGGACACCACGGAGGCGGATTTCGACGCGGCGAGCGACCTCAACGTGAAGGGCGCCTATTTCCTGACCCGCGCCGTTGCGAGAGGATTGGCGGAGGCGCGCAAGCCCGGATCGCTCATCAACATCTCCAGCCAGATGGCGAAGGTCGGCGGCGTCGACCGCGCCGTCTATGCCGCAACCAAGCACGCCGTCGAGGGCTTCACCAAGTCGATGGCGATCGAATGGGGCCCCCTCGGCATCCGGGTCAACACGATCTGCCCGACCTTCATCGTCACACCGCTGACCAAGCAGACCTTCGACCGCCCGGACCGCCGCGCCTGGGTGGAGGAGAAGATCAAGCTCGGGCGCATCGGCGAAGTGGAGGACATCATGGGGGCGGCGGTCTTCCTTGCCTCCGACGCGGCCGCGCTGATCACCGGCACGGCGCTGATGGTCGACGGCGGATGGACGGCGGATTGAGGAGGGGCCCCGCATGACCGCGAGCAGGATCACATCGCTCGACGTGGCGCGGCTGGCCGGGGTCAGCCAGTCGGCGGTTAGCCGGGTCTTCACCCCCGGTGCCTCGGCCTCGGACAAGACCACCCGGAAGGTGCGCGACGCCGCCGAGGCGCTCGGCTATCGGCCCAACATCCTCGCCCGGGCCATCGTCTCCGGCAAGAGCCGTATCATCGGGCTCGTGGTCGCCTACCTGGAGAACTACTTTTACCCCGAAGCCCTTGAAAAGCTGTCGAACGCCTTGCAGCGCGAAGGCTACCACGTGCTGGTTTTTCTCACCTCGCAGAAGCACGGCGAGATCGATGACGTGGTGGGCGAGATGCTCGACTACCAGGTCGACGGGATCGTCTTCGCCTCGGTCGGCCTGTCCTCCGACATCGCGAAACGCTGCCAGAACGCGGGCGTGCCCGTCGTCCTGTTCAACCGCTACGACGACCGCAAGGACATCGCCGCCGTCACCTCCGAGAATTTCGAGGGCGGCCGAAAGGTGGCCGAGTTTCTGCTGGCGGGCGGGCACGACCGGATCGCCTACATCGCCGGGTGGAAGGGGGCCTCGACGCAACGGGACCGCGAGGCCGGTTTCCTCGCGGGGCTGACTGCCGCGAATCGCAGCCTCCATGCGCGCGAAGTCGGGAACTTCGATGCCGAACAGGCCAAGGCGGCGGCCCGCACCATGTTCGACACCCCCGCCGAAAGCCGCCCGGACGCCTTGTTCGTCGCCAACGACCACATGGCCTTCGTCGCAATGGATGTAATCCGCCATGAACTGGGCCTCGGCATCCCCAGCGACGTCTCCGTCATAGGTTTCGATGACGTGCCGCCCGCGGCCTGGCTGTCCTACAACCTGACCACCGTGCGCCAGCGCGCCAGGCGGATGGTCGAGGAAACCGTCAAGGCGCTGCTCGCCCAGATCGAGTGCATCGAGACCACCGTAACCCGAAACATCGCTGTCGAGGCTCCGCTGATCGTGCGCGGGTCTGCCCGTATTCCAGAGGGATGGACTGACACATGAACGCTCCGATGAAGGGCTTTGACCCGAAATTCGCCGACTTCCCCGATTACATCATCGGGATCACCAAGGAGATCTGGGAAGATCGCGGCATCGCGACGCTGCATGACTACTACGCGCCCGAGATCGTGGTGCGATCGCCCGCATCCGTGGTGGTGGGCAATCAGGGCGTTATCGCCGCCACCATGGCGACGCTGGCCGAGTTTCCCGACAGGACGCTCTATGGCGAGGACGTGATCTGGTCCGGCGCGCCGGAAGCCGGGATGCTGTCGTCACACCGGCTCCACTCCACCGCGACCCACGCCTATCCCGGCGTCTACGGCGCCCCGACGGGCAAGCAGTTGCACTACAGGATCCTCGCCGACTGCCATGCCAAGAACAACCAGATCGACGACGAATGGCTGATCCGCGACCAGGGCGCCATCGTGCGCCAGCTGGGGTGGGAGCCGAAGGACTTCGCCCGCGACCTGATCGCGCGGGAGGGCGGGCCAGAGGCCTGCGTCAGGCCGCTGACGCCTGAGACCGATGTCGGGGGCCCCTATGAGGGAAGCGGCAACGACAACGAATGGGGCCAGCGCCACGCGGATATTCTGACCCGGATCATGAGCGCCGATTTCACCGTGATCCCCGAGGCTTACGACCGCGGCGCAAATCTCTCCTATCCCGGCGGTCTGGAGACCCTGAGCCATGGCGGCGCCGATCGGTTCTGGATGGGGCTGCGCGCGGCCTTTCCCAATGCCACCTTCGCCATCCACCACCAGATCGGCCGCGAGGACCCGATGATGCCGCCGCGATCGGCCCTGCGCTGGAGCCTGCATGGCAAGCATGAAGGCTGGGGCGCGTTCGGGGCACCGACGGGGGCGGAGGTCTACGTGCTCGGCATCAGCCATGCCGAGTTCGGCCTCCTGGTCGGCGGGGCACCAAAGCTGCGCCGCGAATGGACCCTCTTCGACGAAACCGCAATCTGGAAGCAGATTCTGCTGAAGACCGGAGACCTGTGATGCCAAGGCTGCCCGAGGCTCTCAGCCGGATTCACTGCTTTCTCGCCAGCCGGAGGGCGCGGCGGCTGAACCCGCGGCCGCCGGGGCAGGCGGCTTGCACCCTCTGATCCCAACCCGAACTTCAGGAACAGATCAATGACACCGCAAGACATCGCATCCCGCATCGTCCGCTACGGCGAGCTGCAACCCTGCAAGACCGCCTTCATCGATGCCCACACGCCCGGCAGCGACCAGAAGGAGAACTTCACCATCATCGGCGGCGGCGTCTCCGAGTCGCCCGACCAGCACGTGCACATCTCCATCCCCCACGGGTTCAACATCGGCGCGGCCGGCCAGCCGCCCCGGTGCCGGAACTCGCTGCATGACCATCACACCGCCGAAGCGTTCTTCGTGCTGTCGGGCCGCTGGCGGTTCTTCTGGGGCCGCTGGGGCACCGCGGGCGAGGTGGTGCTGGAGGAGGGTGACATTTTCAACATCCCCACCGGCATCTTCCGCGGGTTCGAGAACATCGGCACCGATTACGGCATGATCATGGCGATCCTTGGCGGCGACGATGCCGGGGGCGGCGTGATGTGGGCGCCGCAGGTGATCGAGGATGCCGCCGACCATGGTCTGGTGCTGGGCGAGGACGGCAAGCTCTACGATACCAAGCGCCAGCAGTCCCTGCCGGAAGGGGTGAAGCCCATGCCGCTGATGTCCGACGAGGAGCTGGCCAAGCGGCCCGAGCCCACCACGGCGGAGGTCCTGCCTAACCACGTCGCGCGCTACTGGGACATGGTGGCGCTGGCGGACAAGACCCCGTGCAAGGTGATCGGCGAGACCGGCCTGCTCAAGGACAGGCCGGGCTTCGAGGTCGATTTCATCACCCGCGGCTCGGCCCGCGAGGACAGGCACAGCCATGACCGCCCCTCGGTCCTGATGCCGGTCAGGGGGCATTGGCGCGTGGACTGGGAGGGCGGCTCGGCGACGCTCGCCCCCGGCGACACCATGTCGGTGCCCGAGGATCTCGCCCATTCCGCCGTGCCGTCGATGACCGGCGAGGCCGCGCTCTACCACATCGTGGGCACCGAGGACCCGGCCGGCCCCAGCTGGACCGGAAGCTGATTGAAGATTGCAGGCAGCCCGGGGGAGGCACCAGACCGATGACACCGCTCGTCCTCCTGCCCGGCATGATGTGCGATGCGCGGCTCTTCAGCCCGCAGACCACGTATTTCTCGGGACGCCGGGCGGTGCATCACGCGCCTATCTCGGGCGCCGAGACCGTGCAGGCCCTGGCCGCCGAGGTCCTGGCTCGGGCGCCGGACCGCTTCGCCCTGGCGGGCCTGTCCATGGGCGGGATCGTGGCGATGGAGGTTCTTCGGCAGGCGCCGGGCCGCGTCGACCGCATCGCGCTGCTCGACACCAACCCGCTGGCCGAGGCCGACACCGTCAAGCTCCGCCGCGGCCCGCAGATCGAAAAGGCCCGCGCCGGCGAGCTGGCCGAGGTCATGCGCGACGAGATGATCCCGAACTACCTCGCCGATGGCCCCGGCAATCCGAAGCTTCTGGAGCTCTGCGCGGCGATGGCGCGGGATCTGGGGCCGGAGGTCTTCATCCGGCAGTCCCTCGCCTTGCGGGACCGCCCGGATCAGAGCGAGGCACTGCAGGCCTTCGACGGCCCCGCACTGGTGCTTTGCGGGCGGCATGACGCGCTCTGCCCCGTGGCGCGGCACGAGTTGATGGCGGGCCTGCTGCCCAGGGCGACGCTCGAGATCATCGAGGGCGCGGGCCATCTGCCCACCCTGGAGAAACCGGACGAGACCAACGCGGCGCTGGCCCGCTGGCTGGAGACACCATGACCCCCGAGCTTCTGGACCTTCTGCGCAAGGTCGACACGCCCACCGTCTGCAACGCCATCGAAGTGATCGAGGGCAAACGCGGCTTCGACCGCTTCACGCGCGGCACGGTCCTGTGCAGCGACCCGGAGGCGGGCGCCATCGTCGGCGTGGCCCGCACCGCGAAGATTGCGGCCGCCGCCCCCCCGGATGAGGCGCCGGAAGTGATCCGGACCCGGCGAATGGACTACTACCGTCACATGGCGACCGGTCCCCGGCCCGCCCTGGCGGTGGTCGAGGACGTCGATGGCACCGATGCCGTCGGCGCCTTCTGGGGCGAGATCAACACCTCGGTTCACAAGGGCTTCGGCCTCGCCGGGGCGTTTACCAACGGCGTGATGCGGGACCTCGGTGACCTGCCGGCGGGCTTCCCGGTGATCGCCGGCGCGGTCGGCCCCAGCCACGCCTTCGTCCACGTGCGCGAGATAGGCACGCCGGTCACGGTCTTCGGCCTCGTTATCGCCGATGGCGATCTCATCCACGCCGACCGGCACGGGGCACTGGTCATCCCGAAGGATTACGTGGCCGAGCTAAGCGCCGCGATCAGCAAGATGCGGGGCACCGAAGCCATCGTGCTGGATGCAGCCCGCAAGCCGGGCTTTGATTTCGACGCCTTCGAGGCGGCCTGGGCCGCGTTCGAAAAGGCCCGGACCTGAACCTGCGAAGCTGTGTCCTGAGAGCGCAGGGGCTTCACCTCCTGTTGAGCCTGCCGCGCGTGGTGTCTATAGGCGCTCGCGCCACCGCTCATGGCCCGACATCCGAGGGAGCCCGAGATGCTGCGTACGCCCTACTATCTGATCGACAAGCAGGCGCTGCTGCCCAACCTCGAGAAGATCGCCCGCCTCCGCGAGCTGTCGGGGTGCAAGTGCCTGCTGGCGCTGAAGTGCTTCGCGGCGTGGTCCGTCTTCGACCTGATGAGCGAGTACATGGACGGCACCACGTCCTCGTCGCCTTTCGAAGTGAAGCTCGGCCGCAAGCACTTCCCCGGCGAGACCCACGCCTACTCGGTGGCCTGGGACGAGGCCGACCTGCTCGAGGTCCTGGCCAATTCCGACAAGATCATCTTCAACACGATCGGCCAGCTGGAAAGGTTCGGTGAGGCCGCCAGCGACCACGTGCGTGGCCTGCGGGTGAATCCCGGCATCAGCTCGTCGTCGTTCGACATCGCCGACCCCGCCCGCCCCTTCTCGCGCCTCGGCGAGCACGATCCCGAGCGCATCGGCGCGGTCTGCGACCGGGTGTCGGGCTTCATGTTCCACAACAACTGCGAGAACGACGACTTCGACCGCTTCGACGCGATGCTGACCCAGATCGAGGAGCGCTTCGGCCACCTGATCTCGCGCATGGAATGGGTCAGCCTCGGCGGCGGCATCCATTTCACCGGAGAGGGCTACCCGCTGGAGAAGCTCGCCGAGCGGCTCAGGCGGTTCTCCGAGACGTATGGCGTGCAGGTCTATCTCGAACCCGGCGAGGCGGCGATCACCGACTCCACGACGCTGGAGCTGACGGTGCTCGACACGCTCGACAACGGCAAGAAGCTCGCCGTCGTCGACAGCTCGATCGAGGCGCACATGCTCGACCTGCTGATCTACCGCGAACAGGCCAAGGTCGCGCCCGACACCGGCGATCACGAATGGATGGTGTGCGGCAATTCCTGCCTCGCCGGGGATATCTTCGGCGAGTTCCGCTTCGAACGACCGCTGAAGCCGGGGGACCGCGTCTCGATCCGCGACGCCGGCGGCTATACGATGGTCAAGAAGAACTGGTTCAACGGCGTGCGCATGCCCGCGATCGCGGTGCGCGAACTGGACGGGACCGTCCGGACCGTCCGTGAATTCAGCTACAGCGATTTCGAAGCCGCCCTGTCCTGAGGCGGCCCGACACGAAAGGAGGCTCGAAGGTCTTGAAGAAGAACGTCCTCATCATCGGCGCCGGTGGCGTCGCCCAGGTCGTGGCGCACAAATGCGCCCAGAACGCCGATCTGCTCGGAGACATCCACATCGCGTCGCGCACGCAGGCGAAATGCGAGCAGATCCTCGCCAGCGTCCGGGAGAAGGGGAGCCACAAGACCGACGGCGCCCTCGAAACGCACGCGGTGGACGCGACTGACAGCGCGGCCGTGGCTGCGCTGATCGAGGAGACCGGCGCGCAGATCGTGATCAACGTCGCCTCGTCCTTCGTGAACATGCATGTACTCGAAGCCTGCATCGAGACCGGCGCCGCCTATATCGACACCGCGATCCACGAAGAGCCGGACAAGATCTGCGAAACGCCGCCCTGGTACGCCAACTACGAATGGAAGCGGAAGGAAAGCTGCGCCCGAAAGGGCGTGACGGCGATCCTCGGCGCCGGCTTCGACCCGGGCGTGGTCAACGCCTATGCCCGCTTCGCCATCGACGAATACCTGGACGAGGTGACGTCCATCGACATCGTCGACATCAACGCCGGCTCGCACGGCCGCTACTTCGCCACCAACTTCGATCCGGAGATCAACTTCCGCGAGTTCACCGGCACGGTCTATTCGTGGCAGCAGGGCGAGTGGCAGGAGAACGAGATGTTCGAAATCGGCCACGACTGGGATCTCCCCGTGGTCGGCACGCAACGCGCCTACCTGTCGGGCCACGACGAGGTGCATTCCCTCGCGACCAACTATCCCGATGCCGACGTGCGGTTCTGGATGGGCTTCGGCGAGCACTACATCAACGTCTTCACCGTGCTGAAGAACATCGGCCTGCTCTCGGAACAGCCGGTGACGCTCGCCGAAGGCCAGGAAGTCGTGCCGCTGAAGGTGGTGAAGGCCTGCCTGCCCGATCCGTCCAGCCTCGCGCCCGACTACACCGGCAAGACCTGCATCGGCGACCTGGTGAAGGGCATTAATAACGGTGAGCCGGCCGAGGTCTTCGTCTACAACGTCGCCGACCACGAGGAGGCCTACGCCGAGGTCGGCAGCCAGGGCATCTCCTACACCGCCGGGGTGCCGCCGGTCGCCGCAGCGATGCTGATCGCCACCGGCGAGTGGGACGCGCGCGAGATGCGCAACGTCGAGGAGCTGGATCCGAAGCCGTTTCTCGAGGTGCTGGGCAGGATCGGGCTCGGCACGTGGGTGCGACGCAACGGCAGCGACGAGCGGCTCTACTGATCCTCGCCGGGGCTGCCGGTTCCGCGGTAGTCGGCGCGGCGTCCTCTCCGACCGAGCGGCTTCACCTGACCGGCGGCTGCACGCTCGGGGCGGGGACGTATTCCAGCGGCCAGACGCGGCCGATGCCACGCGCCGCGACCGGGTCGGCGCTCAGCGCCATCACCGCCTGGCCGACCTCCTTGCCGAGCGCGCGGACATCGAGCGCGAAGCAGGCGAGGGCGGGGGACAGGAAGCGGAGCTGCGGGCTCTGGCGGAAACCGATGACCGACAGGTCGCGCCCCGGCTGCACTCCCACCTGCGCCAGGTGGCTGTAGAGCCCGATCGCCATCAGCTCCTGCCCGAGCATCACCGCCGTCGGCCGGTCCTCGAGGCGGAGCAGCGCCTCCGCCACCTGCACCCCGCCGTTCTCGCTGCCGCTGGCCCGCAGGATCAGCGCCTCGTCCACCGGCAGCCCGTGCGCGGCGAGGGCGTCGCGGTAGCCCTCCATGTAGATATGCGCGAGGTTCACGTCCCGCCGGGGCGCGGCGATGGCGATCCGCCGGTGCCCGAGCCGCACCAGCGCGTCGACCGAATCCCGTGCCGCTCCGGCGAAGTCGAGGTCGATCCAGGGGTAGGCCCCCGGCGTCTCGCTGCGCCCGAGCGCGAGGAACGGGGTGCCGTCCTCGAGCAGCATGGCGATTCGCTCGTCCTGCCGTCGGGTCGCGGTGATGACGATGGAATCGACCATGCGCCGCGTGACGTGCCGGCGCAGGAACTCGATCGGGTCGTCGGCGCTGCGGCAGGGCAGCAGGACGAGGTCGAGCCCTTCCTCCGCCAGCGTCTCCTGCATCGCGTCGACGAGGTGCATGAAGAACGTGTCGCCGGCCAGGGTGCTCGGGCTGCCGGTCTCGAGCACCAGGCCGACGGTGTTCGTGCGCCCGTGCCGCAGGGAGCGGCCGGAATGGTTCGGCCGATAATCGAGCTCCTTGGCCGCGGCGAGGACGCGGCGGCGGGTCTCGGCCTTGACGTCCGGCTTGCCGTTTAGCGCCCGCGACACGGTGCCGATGGAAAGGTCGAGGTGCTGCGCGAGCGCTTTGATGCCTGTCACGTAGGAACTTTCGTAAACGTTTTCAAAAAGAGTTTGACACAAAGATGCGGCGTTGAGTAGCGTCGTAAACGTTTACAGGACGAACTGGCGGGAGGCTGGTTCGGAGAGGGAGGGACAACATGGTGCGCGCCGTGATGGTCGGCTGCGGGCAGATGTCGAACGGCTGGCTGACCGCCATCCGCGAGACCGACGCACTGGCTCGCGACATTGAACTGGTGGGCTTCGTCGACCTCGACCCGGACCTCGCCGCCGAGCGCGCGGCGCAGCACGGCTTCACGTCCGCCAAGACGGGCAGCGACCTGGCGGCGATGCTCGAGGCGCTGGCGCCCGACGTGGTGTTCGACATCGTCGTGCCGCAAGCGCGGCGGAGCGTGGTCCAGACCGCGTTCGCCCACGGCTGCGACGTGCTGTCGGAGAAGCCGATGGCGAACAGCCTCGAGGAGGCGCGGGAGCTGCTCGCCCTGGCGCGGGAGACGGGGCGCACCCATGCCATCGTGCAGAACCGCCGCCACCTCGCCGGCATCCGCCGCATGAAGGCGCTGATCGAGAGCGGCGAGCTGGGGGAGATCACGGCGCTGCATGCCGACTTCTTCCTCGGGCCCCATTTCGGCGGCTTCCGCGAGGAGATGGACCACGTCCTGCTGCTCGACATGGCGATCCACACATTCGACGCGGCCCGCTTCCTGCTGCCCGCCGAGCCCACCGCCGTCTATTGCCAGGAGACCAACCCGAACGGCTCGTGGTTCTCCCACGGCGCCAGCGCCAACGCGCTGTTCGACTGCACCGACGGAGCGACCTTCTCCTATCGCGGCTCGTGGTGCGCCGAGGGCGCGCCGACGAGCTGGGAGAGCAGCTGGCGGGTGATCGGCACCAAGGGCTCCGTGCTCTGGGACGGCAACGCCCTGATCGAGGGCGCGGTGCGCGACGGCGACGACGGCTTCTTCCGCCCCACGCGCCCCGCCGCCCTGCCCGAGGAGACGCCGCTCGAGGCGACGGGCCATGCGGGCGTCATCCTCGACTTCATCACCGCCCGCGCCGAGGGGCGCGCGCCGCTGTCGGTCAACGACGACAACATCAAGAGCCTCGCCATGACCTTCGCCGCCATCGAGAGCGCCGAGACCGGGCGGCGCGTCAGCATATCCGAGGAGACAACGTGAGCGATCCCGCAAAATCCATCCGCATCGGGACCATGGTCGGCGCTTCCGGCGTCGGCGAGGCGCCGGCGCGCATCGCCGAGATTGCCGACATGGGCTTCGAGAGCTTCGAGCCCTTCTTCTGGCAGACCACCAACGGCCAGGACCTCGCCGAGATGGGCAAGCGCTGCCGCGATGCCATCGGCGAGCGCGACATCACCATCTCCACGCTCGGCATGTTCGGCAACCCGCTCGAGGACCGGGAGCTGGACCGCGAGACGCTTCAGGGCTGGAAGGACTGCATCGACAACGCCCACCATTTCGGCGCCACCTGCATCGCCGGCTTCACCGGCCGGGTCCGGGGCAAGCCTCTGACCGAGAGCCTGCCGCGCTACCGCGAGGTGTGGTCGGAGCTGGCCAAGCGCGCCGCCGACAAGGGCGTCAGGATCGCCTTCGAGAACTGCGCCATGGACGGCAACTGGCAGACCGGCGACTGGAACATCGCCCACAACCCGGACGCCTGGGAGCTGATGTTCAACGAGACGCCCGACGACAACCTCGGGCTCGAGTGGGAGCCCTGCCACCAGCTGGTCTACCTGATCGACCCGCTGCCCCAGATCCGCAAGTGGGGCGACAGGATCTTCCACGTTCACGGCAAGGACGCGACGGTGCGCTGGGAGGTGATCCGCGAGCACGGCATCTTCGGCAAGCACGACTTCGTCTGGATGCGCACGCCTGGCTTTGGCGATTCCAACTGGACCGACATCATCAGCGAGCTGCGGCTGGCGGGCTACGAGGGCGCCATCGACATCGAGGGCTGGCACGACCCGGTCTATCGCGACGCGCTCGAGATGACCGGCCAGATCCACGCGCTCGAGCACCTCAAGCAGGCCCGCGGCGGCGCTTTCGTCAACGTGTCCGCCAAGTATGGCGGCGGCGACCCGTCGCTCGGCTGAGGCCGACCCCTATGCCGGCGGCAGGTCCGTTGCCGGCGTCATCGCCCGGACGGGGAGGAGGAGCCCCAAGGGCAACAATCGCGGCCCGCGTGCCGCCACCGGAGGAAGACATGACCCTTGCCATGAAGACGAAACTGCTCGCCGGCGCGGCGTTGTCCGCGATGGCCGTCGCCGGGCCGCTCGTTGCCCAGGAGGAGGTGACGATCACCGTCTGGTCCATCGACGGCGCCAACCAGGTCGGCCCGTCCGACACCTTCTCGGCCGAGTTCGACGAGATGGATAACGGCATCAACGTCGAGTACCGGATCCTGCAGTTCGACGAGATCGTCAACGAGACCCTGCGCGCCTACGCCACCGGCAATGCGCCCGACATCGTCAGCCTCGACAACCCCGACTTCGCGCTGTTCTCCAGCCGCGGCGCGTTCCTCGACATCACCGAGATGGCCGAGGAGAGCGACGTCATCAACGCCGAGGCCTATTTCGAGGGCCCGCTGAATTCCGTCTCGTGGGACGGCAAGCTCTACGGCGTCGGCAAGTACACGGACACGATCGGCGTCTTCTACAACAAGGACATGTTCGAGGAAGCCGGCATCGAGAACCCGCCCCAGACGTGGGCCGAGTTCGAGGAATACGCGCGGATGCTCGCCAAGCCCGACGAGGGCGTCTACGGCGCGACGCTCTCGGCGCGCGGCAACGAGGAGGGCACCTTCCAGTTCCTCCCCGTCATCCAGATGTCGGGCGGCGGCTACGACAGCGTCAACACCGAGGGCGCCCGCGAGTGGCTGTCGATGGTGAAGGGCATGATCGACGACGGCGTTATGAGCCAGGACGTGCTGTCGCTCGGCCAGTGGGATTCCACCGGCACCTTCAACTCGGGCAACGCCGCGATGGCGATCTCGGGGCCGTGGGAGATCGACCGGATGGTCGAGGATGCCGACTTCGAGTGGGGCGTGACCCTGCTGCCGACCTTCGAGGAAGGGGCGGAGCGCTCCTCCGCGCTCGGCGGCTTCAACCTCGGCATCATGTCCACCACCGAACACCCCGAGGAGGCGTTCGAGGTGCTGGAATACTTCGTCAGCCAGGACCACCGGCTGTTCCCCGAGTTCGGCTACCTGCCGACGCGCGGGGACGTGGAGCTGCCGCAAAGCGGCATCGAGGAGAAGGACGCGGCGCTCGCCGTCTTCCAGGAGCAGCTGCAATACGCGCAGCCGCGCGGGCCGCACCCGGAATGGCAGAAGATTTCCAAGGCGATCTACGACGCCGAGCAGGCCGCGCTCACCGGCCAGATGACCCCCGACGAGGCGCTCTCCCAGGCGCAGAGCACCATCGACGGCATCCTGAACTGATGCATTGATGGTGCCGGCCCGGCGGCATCCTGTCCGCCGGGCCCCTCACGATCACCACCTCCGAGAAGGGAGCCGGTTCATGCGGCGCATTCTGTCGAGCGTGACCGACGGGCGGGGCTTCGACATCCTGCTCGTGTCGATCACGATGATCTTCCTGCTGGCCCTGTCGGGGATGCCGCTCGTCTACAACGTGGTGATGAGCTTCCAGGAGGTGGACATGTTCAACCTCAACACCTTCTCGCGGCCCTATGCCGGGCTCGAGAACTACCGCGAGGTGGTGAGCCAGCCCGAGTTCGGGCTGATCCTCAAGAACACGGCCTTCTTCGTCTTCGGCTCGATCGCGGGGCAGTTCGTCCTCGGCTTCGCGCTGGCGATGTTCTTCATGATGCGCTTCCCCTTCGCCGCCACCATCCGGGGCGTCTTCCTCGTCTCGTGGGTGATGCCGGGCCTCGTGGTGGGCGCGCTCTGGGGCTGGATCCTCGCCGGCGACTTCGGTGTGCTCAACGCCATCCTCAAGGGGATCGGCGTGATCGACTCCACCATGTTCTGGAAGTCCGACCCGCGGCTGTCGATCTGGGCAGTGACCATCGCCAACATCTGGCTCGGCCTCGCCTTCAACATGATGCTGCTCTCCGTCGGCCTCGCCGCCATCCCGCGCGACCTCTACGAGGCCGCCGAGCTCGACGGCGCCAACGGCTGGCACCGCTTCACCACGATGACCCTGCCGATGATGCGCTCGACCATCGGCGCGGTGCTCGCGCTCGGGCTGATCTACACGCTCCAGCAGTTCGACCTGTTCCCCGCCATCACCGAGGGCGGCCCGGCCAACAGCTCCAACGTCGCCCAGTACTGGGCCTGGCAGTACTCGTTCCTGCTGTTCGACTTCGCCAAGGGCGCGACGGTCAGCGTGATGATGCTCGGCTTCGTGCTGATCGCCTCGATCGTCTACGTCTGGTCGACCCGCCACGAGGTGCGCGGATGACCCGGCTGCCCGTCCCCCGCCTGTTCCTCGCGCTCGCGATGGTCCTCGCCGCGATCTACCTCTTCCCGCTCTACTGGATGTACGCGACCAGCCTGAAGGGCCAGTCGGAGATCTTCGCCAACCCGCCGACCTTCTGGCCGCGCGACCCCGACCCGTCGATCTACCCCGAGACCTGGGAGCGCCGCTCCATGGGGCGCTTCCTGTGGAACAGCCTGGTGATCGGCACCGGCGTCACGGCGCTGACGGTGCTGCTCGGCACGGGCTGCGCCTACGTGCTGGCCCGCTACCGCTCGGCCTGGGTGGACCTCGGCCTGTTCGCCATCCTGATGCTGCAGGTGCTGCCGGCCTCGGTGATGATCACGCCGCTCTACGTGGGCTTCAACCAGCTCGGGCTGCTGTCCTACCCGCGCACCGCCGTCATCCTCGCGGCCGCCGGCAAGGCGATCCCGTTCTACATCGTGCTGGTGCGCGCCACCTTCATGAATGTGCCGCGAGAGCTCGAGGAGGCGGCGCTGGTCGACGGCAATTCCCGCTGGGGCGCGTTCTTCTTCATCGTGCTGCCGCTGGCGCGCAACGGCATCCTCGTGCTCGCCATCCTGACCTTCATGCAGGCCTTCGGCGAGTACATCTACGCCAAGTCGATCATCACGACGCAGGCCTACCAGCCCGCGAGCGTGGGCCTGTCGGGCTTCCTCGGCCCGAACTCCACCGACTGGAACGGGATCATGGCCTACGCCGCGATCTACGTGACCCCCATCGTGGCGATCTTCGTCATCCTGCAACGCCGGATCGTCGCCGGCCTGACTTCGGGTGCCCTGAAATGACCCCCCAGATCGAAATCGCCAGCGTCGACAAGCACTATGGTGCCTACCACGCGCTCAAGGACATCAACCTCACCATCCCCAGGGGCGCCTTCACCGCGCTCGTCGGCCCCTCGGGCTGCGGCAAGTCCACCCTGCTGCGCTCCATCGCCGGGCTCGAGTCGATCACCTCGGGCAACCTGAGGATCGCGGGGACGGAGATGAGCGGCGTGCCTCCGAGGAAGCGCGACGTGGCGATGGTGTTCCAGTCCTACGCGCTCTACCCGCACATGAACGTGCTCGGGAACCTCACCTATTCTCTGCGCTTCAAGGGCTTCAACAAGGAGCAGGCGCGTAAGAAGGCCGACGAGGTGGCGCAGGTGATCGGCCTGACCGAGCTGCTCGAGCGCTACCCGCGCGAGCTCTCGGGCGGCCAGCGCCAGCGCGTCGCCATGGGCCGCGCGATCATCTGCGAGCCCAAGGCGTTCCTGTTCGACGAGCCGCTCTCCAACCTCGACGCCGCGCTGCGGGTGCACATGCGCATGGAGATCCGCGCGCTCCACGACCGCCTCGGAGCAACCTCGGTCTACGTCACCCACGACCAGGTCGAGGCAATGACCATGGCCGACCACGTGGTGGTGATGCGCGCCGGTGTCATCGAGCAGCAGGGCGCGCCGCTCGAGCTCTACGACAACCCGGCCAACAAGTTCGTCGCCGGCTTCATCGGCTCGCCAGCGATGAACTTCCTCGACGCCACCGTCGCCGAGGACGGCCGGTCAGCCCGGCTCGAGATCGCCGGCAAGCCGGTGCTGCCGCTGGCGCGCACGCTCCAGCCCGGCCGCGAGGTGACCGTCGGGCTGCGGCCCGAACACCTGCGCATCGACACCGCCGCGCCACGTCTCCAGGTCCCGGTGCGGGTGGTCGAGTCCACCGGCTCGCTCACCTACTCCACCACCGAGACCGAGCCCGAGCTCATGATCGTCGAGCAAGGCCGCGGCCGCTACCGCGCCGGCGAGACCCTGCCGCTCACCATCGCCCCCGAGGACATCCACCTCTTCGACCCAACTTCCGGCACCGCCCTCTGACGCCGCGCCGCACACAGGACACGCCATGCGCACCTACGCCTCCGTCCCCTTCTCCGACGTCACCATCACCGGCCCGTTCTGGAGCGAACGGCTCGAGACGGTGCTTGCCCGCACCATCCCGAGCCAGCTCGAGAAGCTGGAGCAATCCGGCATCCGCGGCTCGATCAAGCTGCCCAAGCCGTTGCCGCCGCTGACCATTCCGCGCCAGTCCAACAACTTCACGGTGCAGTACTTCTGGGACAGCGACATCGGAAAGTGGATCGAGGCCGCCGCCTGCGCGATCAGCCACCGCCGGGACGCCGCCATCGAAGCCGAGATCGAGGCGATGATCGACGATCTCGAGGCCGCGCAGCAGCCTGACGGCTACCTCAACTGCTTCTACATCGAGCGCGAGCCCGAGAACCGCTGGACCAACCTGCGCGACAACCATGAGCTCTACAATCTCGGCCACCTGCTCGAGGGCGCGGTCGCCTATTACCACGCCACCGGCAAGGACCGCTTCCTGTCGGTCATGGAAAGGGCGATGGACCACGTCGCCGCCACCTTCGGCCGCGGCGAGGGCCAGAAGCGCGGCTATCCCGGCCACCAGGAGATCGAGATCGCGCTGGTGCGGGCCTGGCACGCCACCGGCAAGCGGAAGTTCCTCGACCTCGCCACCTACTTCATCGACGAGCGCGGCAACACCGACGGGGTGGAGCATTACTTCGACATCGAGGCCCGCGCGCGCGGGGAGGACCCGAAGGCCTACTGGTTCGAGAACTACGAGTACGGCCAGGCCCACCTGCCGGTGCGCGAGCAGACCAAGGTGGTCGGCCACGCAGTGCGTGCGATGTACATGTACACCGCCATGGCCGATCTCGCCGCCGAGCACGGCGACGACGCGCTCAAGGCCGCCTGCGAGGCGCTTTGGCGCGACGTCACCGAGAAGCGGATGTACGTCACCGGCGGCTTCGGCCCCTCCGAGCACAACGAGGGCTTCACCAAGGATTACGACCTGCCCAACGATACCGCCTACGCCGAGACCTGCGCTTCGGTGGCGATGGTGTTCTGGGCGGCGCGAATGCTCAACCTCGACCTCGACGGCCAATACGCCGACATCCTCGAGCTGGCGCTCTACAACAACGCGCTCGCCGGCCTCAGCCGCGACGGCGAGCACTACTTCTACGACAACAAGCTGGAGAGCGACGGCAGCCATCACCGCTGGGCCTGGCATGAATGCCCCTGTTGCACGATGAACGTCTCGCGTCTGGTCGCGTCGGTCGCGGGCTACTTCTACGGCGTCGCTGAAACGGAGATCGCCGTCCATCTCTACGGCGGCGCGACCGCGACGCTCCCCGTGGCCGGAGGCCGGGTGACCCTGACCGAGACCTCGGACTACCCGTGGGACGGCGCGGTCCGCATCGCGCTCGAGCCCGAGGGAACGCGCACCTTCACCCTGTCGCTGCGCGTCCCGGGATGGTGCCACGGCGCGACGGCGTCGGTGAACGGCGAGGCGTTGGAGGTCGCTCCCGAACGCGGCTACCTCAAGATCACGCGCGACTGGGCGCCGGGCGATGTCGTCGAGCTGAACCTGCCGATGCAGGCCGAGCGGCTCTATGCGCATCCTGACGTGCGCCAGGACGCGGGCCGGGTGGCGCTGCGGCGTGGCCCGCTGGTCTATTGCTGCGAGCAGCACGACAACCCCGCGCCCGTCAACCGCCTCCGCCTGCCCTCCGACGCCCCCGTCACGGCCCGCCACGCGTCCGATCTGCTCGGCGGCATCACCGTGCTCGAGGCGCGCGCCGAGGCCGAGGACGCCGACGCATGGGGCGGCAACCTCTACGCCACCCGCCGCGCGCCGAGCAGCGAAACCGCGCTGACGGCGGTGCCCTACTACATCTGGTGCAACCGCGGGCAGACCCCGATGCAGGTCTGGCTGCAGGAATAGCGGCACGGCCAGACTCGGTCGATGCCACGCGCCGCGGCCGGATTGGCACACAGTTCTCCACGCGGTCGCCGGACGAGGCTGCAGCTGCTACCGGCTGCAGCCGCTTTCGGGCGGCGCGGGGTGTAGGTCGGCTTGGAATAGGGGGCGCACAAGGGAGGCCCCATCGGCTTCCGGATTGTGGTGCCCAGGAGAGGACTCGAACCTCCACGACCGTTAAGTCACTGGTACCTGAAACCAGCGCGTCTACCAATTCCGCCACCTGGGCTGGTGTGCGAGGTGGCGTTTATGCGGAGGCGGTGGGGCTGTCAACGCGAATTCTGCGGTGGTCGGGGTGACGTGGACGCAATCCGGGAGGGGCAAAAGCGCCTTGTCTGGCAGAGGGGTGGGCGCTAGACCCGCAACGACCCGGATTGGGAGTAGGCCTGATGTCCAAGCTCGTCACCATCTTCGGCGGATCCGGCTTCGTCGGACGCTACATCGCCCGCCGCCTCGCGAAGCAGGGCTGGCGCATTCGCGTCGCCGTGCGCCGGCCGGAGGAGGCGCTCTTCGTGCGGCCCTACGGCAATGTCGGGCAGGTGGTGCCGGTCTTCTGCAACGTGCGCGACGACGACAGCGTGCGCGCGGTGACGCGCGGAGCGGACGTGGTGGTCAACTGCGTCGGCGTGCTGACGGAGAACGGGCGCAACACCTTCCAGGCGGTGCAGGAAGAGGCGCCCGAGCGGATCGCGCGGATCGCGGCCGAGGAGGGCGTGGCACGGATGGTGCACGTCTCGGCGATCGGGGCCGACCCCGACTCGCCCTCGGAATACGCCCGCACCAAGGCCGCCGGCGAGGCGGGGGTGCGCGCGCGCTTCCCGGGCGCGGTGATCCTGCGGCCGTCGATCGTGTTCGGGCAGGACGACGAGTTCTTCAACCGCTTCGCGCGGATGGCGGCCCGTTCGCCGGTGCTGCCCGTGGTGGGCGGCAACACGCGGTTCCAGCCGGTCTTCGTCGACGACGTCGCCAAGGCCGCCGCGCTGGCCGTCGAGGGCAAGGCCGCGCCCGGGATCTACGAGCTCGGCGGGCCGGACGTGAACACCTTCAGCGTGCTGATGCGCGAGATGCTCGACGTGATCCTGCGACGGCGGCTGATCGTCAACGTGCCATTCGGCCTCGCGCGGCTGATGGCGAGCGGCTTCACCGTGCTGCGGTTCCTGTCGCTCGGCCTGTTCACGCCGCCGCTGACCCGCGACCAGGTCGAGAACCTGCGCAGCGACAACATCGTGGCCGACGGAGCGCGGGGCTTCGCCGAACTGGGCATCCAGCCCAAGTCGATGGAGGCGATCCTGCCGGACTACCTGTGGCGCTTCCGGCCCACCGGGCAGTACGACGCGATCAAGGCCAGCGCCAAGAACATCAAGCGCAGCGGCGACCGGGCCAGCATCTCCTAACCGTAGGCGATCCAGAGCAGGATCACCCCGAGCACGCAGCGGTAGACGACGTAGGGCGTGAAGCTCACGCTGCGCAGCAGCCGCATCATCAGCGCCAGCGCCAGCAGGGCGGAGACGAAGGCGAAGGCCGCCGCGATGGCGCCGTCGCGTGCCGCGCCGAGATCGCCCGCCGCCGCCACGTCGGCCCCGAGCAGGATGCCGGAGGCGGCGATGGTGGGGATCGACATCAGCATCGCCAGCTTGGCGCCGTCGGTGCGGGTGTAGCCGAGCGCGCGCGCGCCGGTGATGGTGATGCCCGAGCGGGAGGTGCCGGGGATCAGCGCCACCGCCTGCCACAGCCCCATCACCACCGCGTCGCGCAGCGACCAGTCGGACTCGGTCCTGGTCTGCGGGCCGCGCTGGTCGGCCCAGTAGAGGACAAGGCCGAAGAGCAGCATCGTCCAGCCGATCACCGCCACCGAGCGCAGCGCCTCGTCGAGGCCCGAGAGCTTGAGCGCGAGGCCGGCGAGGATGACGGGGATGGTCGCGACGAGGAGCAGCAGCGCCAGCCGCGCACCGGGTGTGTCGGCGCGCCCGCGCGCGAGGCGCAGGGTGCCGGCGAGAGCGGCGCGGACGTCGCGCCAGAAGTAGAGGATGACGGCGAACAGGGTGCCGACATGGACGGCGACGTCGATCACGAGGCCCTGGTCCTCGAGCTCGGTCAGCTGCGGCAGCAGGATAAGGTGGCCCGACGAGGAGACGGGCAGGAACTCCGTCACACCCTGGATGATCGCGACGAGGAGCAGCTGGAACAGGGGCATCGCGATCTCCGGCGTGATTCGGCCTGGGCGACCTTACTCACCGCCCGGGCAGCCGAAAGGGGCGGGATAGGGTGCATTGCGGACCTATTTGCCGCGCCGGTTCCGGTGCGGTGCAGGGCGGCGGCGCCGGCAAAGATGAGATGGGTCAGCAATTATGACTTTTCATGTCGCGCGAACCTCGCTAAAGCGTCACCTCAACCCGAGAGGAGGCACGCCTTTGGCCGAGCAAAAGATGCTGAAGTTCGTCACCGTCCAGCGGGACATGCCGGACAAGCGGCCGCCCGACCTGCGGCGCGCCGACTTCAACGAGATCTACGCGGATTTCGCGCGCGAGAAGGCGGCCGAGCAGTCGGGGCGCTGCAGCCAGTGCGGCGTGCCGTATTGCCAGAGCCACTGCCCGCTGCACAACAACATCCCCGACTGGCTCCGCCTGACCGCCGAGGGGCGGCTGCGCGAGGCCTACGAGATCAGCCAGTCGACCAACACCTTCCCCGAGATCTGCGGCCGCATCTGCCCGCAGGACCGGCTTTGCGAGGGCAACTGCGTCATCGAGCAGTCGGGCCACGGCACCGTCACCATCGGCGCGGTCGAGAAGTACATTAACGACACCGCGTGGGAGGAGGGCTGGATCGCCCCGATCCGCCCGGCGCAGGAGCGCTCCGAGAGCGTCGGCATCATCGGTGCCGGCCCCGGCGGGCTGGCCGCGGCCGACGCGCTGCGCCGCGCCGGGCTGCAGGTCACCGTCTACGATCGCTACGACCGTGGCGGCGGGCTGATGACCTACGGCATCCCCGGCTTCAAGCTCGAGAAGGAAGTCGTGATGCGCCGCATGGCGCAGCTCGAGGACGGCGGCGTCGAGTTCGTGATGAACTGCAACGTCGGCGAGGACATCTCCTTCGACGCGATCCGCGGCAAGCACGACGCGGTGCTGATCGCCACCGGCGTCTACAAGAGCCGCGACCTGCAGGGCCCGGGCTCGGGCGCCGCCGGAATCGTGCGCGCCATCGACTACCTCACCGCCTCCAACCGCGTCGGCTTCGGCGATGAGGTGCCTGAATATGCCAGCGGCGAGCTCAACGCCGAGGGCAAGAAGGTGGTCGTCATCGGCGGCGGCGACACCGCGATGGACTGCGTCCGCACCGCCATCCGGCAGGGCGCCGAGAGCGTGAAGTGCCTCTACCGCCGCGACCGCGCCAACATGCCGGGCTCGCAGCGCGAGACGGCGAACGCCGAGGAGGAGGGCGTCGAGTTCGTCTGGCTCTCCGCGCCGAAGGGCTTCACCGGCGATGCCGTCGAGGGCGTGATGGTGCAGAAGATGCGCCTCGGCGCGCCCGACGTGTCGGGCCGGCAGATGCCGGAGCTGATCGAGGGGTCGGACTACGTCGAGGACGCCGACCTCGTGATCAAGGCGCTCGGCTTCGAGCCCGAGGACCTGCCCAGGCTCTGGGGCGTCGAAGGGCTGGAAGTGACCCGCTGGGGCACCGTCAAGGCCGAGTACGGCACCGGCCAGACCTCGCTGCCCGGCGTCTACGCCGCCGGCGACATCGTCCGCGGCGCGTCGCTCGTGGTCTGGGCGATCCGCGACGGGCGCGAGGCGGCCGAGGCGATCCTCGACTACGTGTCGGGCAGCGCCAGCGTGGCGGCGGAGTAACGCGCATGTGCGCCGGGTTCGGGCATGGTCGGGCGAAGAACCGGGGGCATTCCGCCTCCGGCCGCGCTATGGCTGGGTCGAACCGCGTCAACGGAGCCATGTTCATGACCCGACCGCCACGACTCGCAATCGCCGCCGTCCTGTTGGCCGGCGGCACCGCCGCCCCCGCCGCGGCGCAAGTCGAGACCTTCTCGCTTCCCGAGGGCTGCGAGGCCTTCGTCACCGTCCAGCTCAAGAGCTGCACCGTGCAGCACGCCTTCACCTGCGAAGGCGATCCGGAGGGCTACATCCGCCGCGTCGATCTCGGCGAGGAGGGGATGGAATACGCCGGGATGATCGACCGCGAGACCCAGTGGATCGAGAGCTTCCACGTCTCCACCCAGCATTCCGAGAGCCTCGAGGCCGCCCCCGCCGATCCGGCGTCGTTCTCCGAGCTCGTGTCGGCCGGCGAGGACAGCTTCGACTTCATCACCGAGTCCGACGAGATCGGCGAGACCCGCTACGTGGGCCGCGATGCCCTGACCGGCGTGGTCGAGACGATCGACGGCGTGACCCTGCACCAGACCGAGTACGACATCACCGCCTACGGCCCCGACGGGTCGGAGGAATGGCGCGCCACGGGCAACGAATGGATCTCGAAGGAGTGGCGGATGTTCCTGTCGGGCACCAGCCACATCGAGACGCCGACCGAGGCGTGGGACGTGGACGACAGCCCCGTGGAGTTCATGTTCCCCGGAGAGCCGGGCTTCCTGTCGGCCAACCCCAAGTTTGGCTGCGGTGCCCTGATGTCGAAATCCGGAGGACAACAATGACCCGTTTCACGCTTCCCCTCGCCCTTCTCGCCCTCACCGCCGCCGCGCCCGCCGTGGCGCAGGAGACGCGCCAGTGGCAGCCGCCCGAGGGCTGCACCGGCTTCCTCACCGTGCAGCAGCGCGGCTGCATGATGTCCAACCACTACACCTGCGAGGGCGATGCCGAGGGCGACCAGTGGCGCGTCGACTTCGTCGAGCAGGGCCCGGTCTTCGCCAGCCGCATCAATTACGAAACCGAGTGGGTCGAGAGCCTCGGCCTCGTCTCGCGCGTGCGCTCGACGCTTGGCGACGACCCGGAAGATCCGGCGTCGCTGACCGAGCTGCTCGAGACGGGCGTCGACACCTACGATTTCACGACCGTCACCGACGAGGGCGAGGTCACCCGCTACCGGGGTGCCGACATGCTGCAGGGCGAGACGATCGAGATCGACGGCCACGAGCTCGAGGTGATGACCTACACCACCGAGGTCGAGGACGCCGACGGCATGCGGACGCGGCAGGAGGGCGTGAACTACGTCAGCCGCGAGCACCGGCTGTTCCTGCCCGGCACCTCCCGGACCCTCGACGTCGACGGCGAGGTGCTGAACGAGCGGGACAACTCCCCGATGAAGCTCATCACCCCCGGCGAGCCCGGGTTCTTCGCGTCGTCGCCGATCTACGATTGCGGCGTGCAGGACATCTCGTGGGGGAGCGAGTGACCCATCTCGGCGCGGCCTTCGGGCCGCCCCGGCCAGCGGTTGCGGAGTAGCGAACAGATGGCGCGGACAGGACAATGCATGTGCGGCGCGGTGCGCTTCACCGCTCAGCAGACCGGTGATTTCGGCGTCTGCCACTGCTCCATGTGCCGCCGTTGGCTCGGCGCGGCGATGTTCGCGGTGACGGTGCCCGAGGCCGCGATGAAGGTGGACGGCGGCGAGCACGTCGCTTCCCTGCGCTCGTCTGACTGGGCGACTCGGAGCTGGTGCGCCAAGTGCGGCTCGGGCCTGTGGTACCGCTACGACAAGGGCCTCGACGGCACCGGCAACTACGAGGTGCCCGTCGGCCTGTTCGACGAGGCCGACGACTTCCGCCTCAAGCGCGAGATCTTCGCCGACCAGAAGCCCGCCTCCTGGGCGCTCGAGGGCGATCACGAGCGGCTCGACAGCGCGCAGACGAGTGCGCTCTATGGCTGAGGCCGCGAAGATCCCGGCGCGGCTCGAGGGCCGCTGCCTCTGCGGTGCCGTGGCGCTCGTGGTGGAGGGCCGCCACGACGGGACCGTCGGCGTCTGCCACTGCTCCATGTGCCAGCGCTGGAGCGGCGGGCTGTTCGCCTGCTTCCGCGCCGAGGCCGCCGCCGTGTCCGTGACCGGCGAGGTCCGCCGCCACCGGTCCTCCGAGATCGCCGAGCGCGCCTTCTGCCCGGCCTGCGGCAGCCACCTCTGGATGCGCGATACCGCCGGAGACGCGCCCTACGACCTGATGCCGGGGCTGTTCCCCGCGCTCGCCGCCGCGCCGCTCGGCTCGGAAATCTATACCGACAAGGCCCCCGCCTACCTGCCGCTATCGGGTAACCACACCCGCGAGACGGAGGCGGAGTGGCAATCCCGCAATTCCTTTGTCCAAGGAGACACGCCATGACTCGCCAATACGATGACGCCTGGGCCGCCCGCGAAGAGGCCAAGCGCAAGTGGATGGCCGAGAACGGCCTGTTCCGCGAGGACGACGAGAAGTCCAACTGCGGCGTCGGCCTCGTGGTCTCCATCGACGGCAGCCGCTCGCGGCAGGTGGTCGAGAACGGGATCAAGGCGCTCAAGGCGATCTGGCACCGCGGCGCCGTCGATGCCGACGGCCGCACCGGCGACGGCGCCGGCATCCACGTCCAGATCCCCGTCGACTTCTTCCACGACCAGATCCGCCGCACCGGCCACGAGCCGCGCGCCGACCAGCTCATGGCCGTCGGCCAGGTGTTCCTGCCGCGCACCGATTTCGGCGCCCAGGAGACCTGCCGCACCATCGTCGAGAGCGAAGTGCTGCGGATGGGCTACTACATCTACGGCTGGCGCCACGTGCCGGTGAACATCGCCGTGCTCGGCGACAAGGCCAACGCGACGCGCCCCGAGATCGAGCAGATCCTGATCTCCAACTCCAAGGGCGTCGACGAGGAGACCTTCGAGCGCGAGCTCTACGTGATCCGCCGCCGCATCGAGAAGGCCGCCGCCGCCGCGCAGGTGGGCCAGCTCTACATCGCCTCGCTGTCCTGCCGGTCGATCATCTACAAGGGGATGATGCTCGCCCAGGACGTGGCCGAGTTCTATCCCGACCTGCTCGACGAGCGGTTCGAGAGCGCCTTCGCGATCTACCACCAGCGCTACTCCACCAACACCTTTCCGCAATGGTGGCTGGCGCAGCCGTTCCGGATGCTCGCCCACAACGGCGAGATCAACACGCTCAAGGGCAACCTGAACTGGATGAAGAGCCACGAGATCCGCATGGCCTCGGCGACGTTCGGGGACATGGCCGGCGATATCAAGCCGATCGTCAGCCAGGGCTCGTCGGATTCCGCCGCGCTCGACGCGGTGTTCGAGGTGCTGGTCCGCTCGGGGCGCAACGCGCCGATGGCCAAGACCCTGCTGGTGCCCGAGAGCTGGTCGAAGCAGGCCGAGGAGCTGCCCCAGGCCTGGCGCGACATGTACGCCTATTGCAACGCGGTGATGGAGCCGTGGGACGGCCCCGCCGCGCTGGCGATGACCGACGGCCGCTGGGTCTGCGGCGGGCTCGACCGCAACGGCCTGCGCCCGATGCGCTACGTGGTCACCGGCGACGGGCTGCTGATCGCCGGCTCCGAGGTCGGCATGGTGCCCACCGACGAGGCCACCGTGAAGGAGAAGGGCGCGCTCGGCCCGGGCCAGATGATCGCCGTCGACATGCAGGAGGGCGGCCTCTTCCACGACGTCGAGATCAAGGACAAGCTCGCCGCGGGCCAGCCGTTCGGCGAGTGGGTCGGCAAGATCATCGAGCTCGACACGGAGCTCGCGTCGGCCACCGAGGCGCCGCTGTTCACCGGCGCCGAGCTGCGCCGCCGCCAGATCGCCGCCGGCTACACCATCGAGGAGCTCGAGCAGATCCTCGCGCCGATGGCCGAGGACGCCAAGGAAGCCATCGCCTCGATGGGCGACGACACGCCGCCCGCCGTGCTCTCCGACCGGTACCGGCCGATCTCGCACTACTTCCGCCAGAACTTCAGCCAGGTGACGAACCCGCCCATCGACTCGCTGCGCGAGTACCGGGTGATGTCGCTCAAGACCCGGTTCGGCAACCTCAAGAACGTGCTCGACGAGGACGGCAGCCAGACCGAGATCATCGTGCTCGACAGCCCGTTCGTCGGCAACGCCCAGTGGGAGAAGCTGAAGGCGAGCTTCAGCGCCACCTGCACCGAGATCGACTGCACCTTCCCCGCCGACGGCGGCCCGGAGGCGCTGCGCAACGCGCTCACCCGCATCCGCGAGGAGGCCGAGGACGCCGTGCGCTCGGGGGCCGGCCACCTCGTGCTGACCGACCAGTTCCAGGGCGAGGCGAAGGTCGCGGTGCCGATGATCCTGGCGACTTCGGCGATCCACTCGTGGCTCACCCGCAAGGGCCTGCGCACCTTCTGCTCGCTCAATGTCCGCTCCGCCGAGTGCGTCGATCCGCACTACTTCGCCGTGCTGATCGGCTGCGGCGCGACCACGGTGAACGCCTACCTCGCCGAGGACAGCCTCGCCGACCGGATCGAGCGCGGCCTGCTCGACTGCTCGCTGACCGAGGCGGTCGCCCGCTACCGCAAGGCCATCGACGCCGGCCTGCTCAAGATCATGTCGAAGATGGGCATCTCGGTGATCTCGTCCTACCGCGGCGGGCTCAACTTCGAAGCCGTCGGCCTGTCGCGCGCGATGGTCGCCGAGTTCTTCCCCGGCATGCACTCGCGGATCTCCGGCATCGGCGTCTCGGGCATCCAGAAGAAGGTCGAGGAGGTCCACGCCAAGGGCTTCGCCGGCGGCACCGACATCCTGCCCATCGGCGGATTCTACAAGGCCCGCAAGCAGGGCGAGACCCATGCCTGGGGCGCCACCACCATGCACATGATGCAGGCCGCCTGCGACCGCGCTTCCTACGAGCTCTGGACGCAATACTCGCGGTCCATGCAGGCCATGCCGCCGATCCACCTGCGCGACCTGCTGGCGATCAAGCCGATGGGCGAGGCGGTGCCGATCGAGGAGGTCGAGTCCATCACCTCGATCCGCAAGCGCTTCGTCACGCCGGGCATGTCGCTCGGCGCGCTGAGCCCGGAGGCGCACAAGACGCTGAACGTCGCGATGAACCGCATCGGCGCCAAGTCCGACAGCGGCGAGGGCGGCGAGGATCCGGCGCATTTCGTGCCCGAGTCCAACGGCGACAACCCGTCGGCCAAGATCAAGCAGGTCGCCTCGGGCCGCTTCGGCGTCACCGCCGAGTACCTCAACCAGTGCGAGGAGCTCGAGATCAAGGTCGCCCAGGGCGCCAAGCCCGGCGAGGGCGGCCAACTGCCGGGGATGAAGGTCACCGACCTGATCGCCCGCCTGCGCCACTCGACCAAGGGCGTGACGCTGATCTCGCCGCCGCCGCACCACGACATCTACTCGATCGAGGACCTGGCGCAGCTGATCTACGACCTCAAGCAGATCAACCCGCGCTGCAAGGTGACGGTGAAGCTCGTCGCCTCCTCCGGCGTCGGCACCATCGCCGCCGGGGTCGCCAAGGCCAAGGCCGACGTGATCCTGATCTCGGGCCACAACGGCGGCACCGGCGCCAGCCCCGCGACCTCGATCAAGTACGCCGGCCTGCCCTGGGAGATGGGCCTCACCGAGGCTCACCAGGTCCTCGCCATGAACAACCTGCGCGAGCGGGTGACCCTGCGCACCGACGGCGGCCTGCGCACCGGGCGCGACATCGTCATGGCGGCGATGATGGGGGCCGAGGAATACGGCATCGGCACCGCCGCGCTGATCGCGATGGGCTGCATCATGGTGCGCCAGTGCCAGTCCAACACCTGCCCCGTCGGGGTCTGCACCCAGGACGAGAAGCTGCGCGAGAAGTTCACCGGCAACGCCGACAAGGTCGTCAACCTGATCACCTTCTACGCCACGGAGGTGCGCGAAGTGCTCGCCTCCATCGGCGCGCGCAGCCTCGACGAGGTGATCGGCCGCGCCGACCTGCTCACGCAGGTCAGCCGGGGCGCGGCGCATCTCGACGACCTCGACCTGAACCCGCTGCTCATCACCGTCGATGGCGCGGACCACATCGTCTACGACCGCACCAAGCCGCGCAACGAGGTGATGGACACGCTCGACGCCGAGATCATCAAGGACGCCGCGCGCTTCCTGAAGGACGGCGAGAAGATGCAGCTGCAATACGCGGTGCAGAACACCCTGCGCACCATCGGCACCCGCACCTCGAGCCACATCGTCCAGCGCTTCGGGATGAGGAACGACCTGCAGCCCGACCACCTCACGGTGAAGCTGACCGGCTCGGCCGGCCAGTCGCTCGGCGCCTTCGCCGCGCCGGGGCTGAAGATCGAGGTCTCGGGCGACGCGAACGACTACGTCGGCAAGGGCCTCTCGGGCGGTACCATCGTGGTGCGTCCGCCGATGTCGTCGCCGCTGGTGGCGGCCGACAATACCATCATCGGCAACACCGTGCTCTACGGCGCGACGGGGGGCCACCTGTTTGCCGCAGGCCGCGCGGGCGAGCGCTTCGCGGTCCGCAACTCGGGGGCGACCGTGGTGATCGAGGGCTGCGGCTCGAACGGGTGCGAGTACATGACCGGCGGCACCGCCGTGATCCTCGGCCCCATCGGTGCGAACTTCGGCGCCGGGATGACCGGCGGCATGGCCTACCTCTACGACCCGCTCGGCAGCACCTCGGCGCTCATCAACCACGAGACGCTCGTCACCTGCGGCGTGACCGAGGAGTACTGGCATGGCCAGCTGCACGAACTGGTCCAGCGCCACCTCGCCGAGACCGGCAGCCGCCGCGCCGCCGACCTGCTCCAGCACTGGGAGGAGGAGCGCGGCAACTTCCTGCAGGTCTGCCCGCGCGAGATGCTCGACAAGCTGCCCCACCCGATCGGGATCGAGGAGACCAGGATCCCCGCGGAGTGAGCATGTGCCGGAGGCCCCGCGCGGGCCCCCGGCACCTGCGAGAACAATGCGCCGCTTTCGCCACGTTTGTTTCGCGTTCCTGCCCAGGTCCGGTGGCAGACCGGGCTGCAATCAGGCAGAAACTGGCGAGGCGGACATGGTCCGGTTGAAGGTGAACGTCGTCGAGCAGGGACGTCGGGCCGAAGTGGTGGCGACGCTCCGCATCGGGCGCACGAGGCAGGCAGCACAATGGCGCGCAAGGGCAGCAAAAGCGGCAAGACGGCACGTCGGTCCCGTTCCGGCGGCCGCGGCGGACCTATCCGCGTCCTTCGGCGTTGGGCCGTGCGCCTTGCCGGAGTCCTGATCTTGCTGACCCTCTTGTTCGTGAGCCTGTTCGCGCTCGTCGATCCGCCGACCACCCCGTACATGCTCAGCGAGCGCAGCCGCCTGGGCCCGCTCGAGCGGGAGTGGGTCGCGTTCGACGAGATCGCGCCCGTCATGGCCCGCGCCGCCGTCGCGGCCGAGGACGCGGACTTCTGCGAGCACTGGGGGCTGGACCTGTCGGCGATCCGCGCGGCGATCGAGTCGGGCGGCGACATGGGGGCTTCGACGATCAGCCAGCAGACGGTGAAGAACGTCTATCTCTGGCACGGCCGCAGCTACACCAGGAAGGCCATCGAGGCGCTGCTGACGCCGGTGGTCGAGGCGATCTGGAGCAAGGAGCGCATCCTCGAGGTCTACCTCAACGTCGCCGAGTTCGACGAAGGCGTGTTCGGCGTCGAGGCCGCCGCCGAGCACTATTTCGGCACCAGCGCCGCCGAGCTCACCTCCGAGCAGGCCGCCCTGCTCGCGGCCCTGCTGCCCTCGCCCAAGACCCGCTCCGCCGCCGATCCCGACCGTGCCACGCGCGAGCGTGCGCGGCGGATCGCCGACGGCGCCGCCACCATCGAGCGCGACGGCCGCGCGGCCTGCTTCCAGGGCGGGCAGGGCTGAGCGTGCGGTTGAAATGTCGGCCCCGAGCGGGCATGGGTGAACGACCCTCGCACTTGTCGAAACACCTGCGCCGATGAACCGACTCTATCACTACCCGCTGTCCCCGTTCAGCCGGAAAGTCCGGCTGACCCTCGCCGAGAAGAAGCTCGAGGTGGAGCTCGTCGAGGAGCGGTACTGGGAAAAGGACCCGGAATTCCTGCGCCGCAACCCGGCCGGGCGGGTGCCGATCCTGAAGTACGGCAACCGGCTGCTCGCGGAGTCCAACGCGATCTGCGAGTACCTGGAGGAGCTGCATCCGACCCCGCCGCTGCTGCCCCGCCTGCCGGAAGAGCGCTACGAGGTCCGCCGGCTCGTCGCGTGGTTCGACGACAAGTTCCACAAGGAGGTGACGTCGAAGCTGCTCGGGGAGCGCGTGTTCCGCAAGGTGATGGCGGCCGGGCCGCCCGAGTCGGCCAACGTCAAGGCCGGCGCGCGGGCGATCAAGGAGCACCTCGACTACATGGCCGCGCTGCTCGACCAGCGCCGCTGGCTGGCGGGCAACGACATGACCCTCGCCGACTTCGCCGCCGCGGCGCACCTGTCGTGCCTCGACTACATCTCCGACGTCGACTGGCACCGCTCGGAGGTGGTCAAGGACTGGTACGCGAAGATCAAGTCGCGCCCGGCGTTCCGCTCGCTGCTGGCCGACCAGATCCCGAGCTTCCTGCCGCCGCCGCACTACGCCGACCTCGACTTCTGAGGCGATCCGGAGTGGCATGGGGGCGCTGCCCCCGTCTCCGCCGCCGGCGGAGACTCCCCCGGGATATTTCGAGAACAGAGACATGCAGGACCTGAAGGACCGGCTGGAGGCGCAGGCCCTCGCGGAGGGATTTTCCGCCATGGGTGTCTGCCGCCCCGACGCCGCGCCCGAGACGGCCGGGCGGCTGGCGACGTTCCTCGCCGAGGGGCGGCACGGGCAGATGGCGTGGATGGCCGAGCGCACCCACTGGCGCGGCGACGCGGCCGCGCTGTGGCCCGAGGCGCGCTCGGTGGTGATGCTGGCCGAGGCCTACAGCCCCGAGCACGACCCGCTCGAGGTGCTGCAGCGGCGCGACCGGGCCGCGATCAGCGTCTACGCCCAGGGGCGCGACTACCACGACATCGTGAAGAAGCGCCTGAAGCGGGTGGGCCGGTGGCTGCTGGAGCAGGCGCCGGGCGAGCAGATCAAGGTCTTCGTCGATACCGCGCCGGTGATGGAGAAGCCGCTCGCCGCCGCCGCCGGGCTGGGCTGGCAGGGCAAGCACACGAACCTGCTCGGCCGCGACCTCGGCAACTGGGTGTTCCTCGGCGCGATCTTCACCACGCTCGAGCTGCCGCCCGACCCGCCGGGGCGCGACCGCTGCGGCTCGTGCCGGGCGTGCCTCGACATCTGCCCGACCGACGCCTTCCCCGCGCCCTACCAGCTCGACGCGCGGCGCTGCATCTCCTACCTCACCATCGAGCATGCCGGCCCCGTCGACGAGGCGCTGCGCCCGCTGCTCGGCAACCGCATCTACGGCTGCGACGACTGCCTCGCCGTGTGCCCCTGGAACAAGTTCGCCGCCACCGCCCGCGAGACGCGCTATGCCGGCGCCGGCGCCGGGCCGCCACGGCTGGCGGAGCTCGCCGCGCTCGACGACGCGGCCTTCCGCGCGCGCTTCTCCGGCAGCCCGATCAAGCGCATCGGGCGCGAGCGGTTCGTGCGCAACGTGCTCTACGCCATCGGCAATTCCGGCGACCGGGCGCTGCTGGGGGCGGCGGAGGCGCTTCTGGACGACGCGGACGAGACGGTTCGGGACGCCGCGGGCTGGGCGGTCGGACGGCTTCGGAACCCCGCCTGAGGGAGTCGGGTTGAACCGGCATCCAGACTGGAGTTTCCGACGATGCTTAGAACGACCCTCGCGATCGTCCTTCTGCCGGTCGCCGCCTGCGCGCAGGCCGGTGACCCGGTGGCCCAAGGCGCGCCCAACGCCGATTTCACCCCCGCCTTCCCCGAGCAGACCCGCGCCCCGGCGCTGGACGAGACGGCCGTCACCGTGGAGGACTTCGCCACCGGCCTCGCCCATCCGTGGGGCATCGCGGTGCTGCCCGACGGCGGCTACCTCGTCACCGAGCGCCCCGGGCAGCTGCGGCGGGTGGCGGCGGACGGGAGCCTCTCGGAGCCGCTCGGCGGCGTGCCGGAGGTCGACGCCCGCGAGCAGGGCGGGCTGCTCGACGTGGCGGTGGCGGACGACTTCGCCGAGACGCGGCGGGTCTGGCTGACCTACGCCAAGCGGGTCGACGGCGGCACCGTCACGGCGGCCGCGACTGGCGTGCTCAGCGCCGACGGGACGCGGCTCGAGCAGGTGGAGGACATCTTCGTCCAGACGCCGCCGTCGCAGAACCCGATGCACTACGGCAGCCGGGTCATCGTCGCGCCGGGGGGCGAGGAGGTGTTCATCACGACCGGCGAGCATTTCTCGATGTCGGACCGCGAGAAGGCGCAGGACCTCGACACGACCTACGGCAAGATCGTCCGCGTCGGCGCCACCGACGGCACCGCGCCCGACGACAACCCGTTCGTCGGCGGCGAGGGGATCGACTCGATCTGGTCCTACGGCCACCGCAACATCCAAGGCGCCGCGATCCGCCCCGAGACCGGCGAGCTGTGGGTCATTGAGCACGGTCCGGCGGGAGGCGACGAGTTGAACCTGATCGAACCGGGCGCCAACTACGGCTGGCCGGTCGTATCCTACGGCGTCACCTACAGCGGCAACCCCGTGGGCAGCGGCGAGGCGTCGGCCGAGGGCATGGAGCAGCCGGTCTACTACTGGGATCCCGTCATCGCGCCCGGCGGAATGACCTTCTACCAAGCCGACCTCTTCGACGGCTGGCAGGGCGACGCGCTGATCGGCGGCCTCGTCGCGAGCGCCGTCGTGCGGCTCGAGCTCGAGGACGGGCTGGTCGTCGGCGAGGAGCGGGTGGCCGAGGGCATCGGCCGGGTGCGCGACGTGGACGTGGCGCCCGACGGCGCGCTGCTCGTGCTGATCGACGCGCCGGCCCCCGACGGCGGCATCAAGCGGATCGCGCCGGCAGAATGAGGCTCGGGCGGCGCTTCGTGGCGGGCCTTGCCCGCGTCGAGCGCCTGCTCGACCGCCGCCGCCGCCGCCGCTCGGTCGGCAAGGAACCTGTCATCGAGCCCTATATCGGCTACGCGACGCCCGACGAGATCGTGCTCCGCGGCCGGATCGTCACCGGGCTGCGGCGGCACGAGCCGCGTCCCGACCAGCATTGGCTCACCAACCTGCGCCAGATGGTGCGGCTGTTCCTGACCAACGAGGTCAGCGGTGTCGCGATCCAGGCGGACGGCCACCACGCCAGGAGCGACGAGGAGGGCTACTTCCTGCTGCCCGTGCCGCGGCAGGGCCGGAGCGGTTGGGTCGAGATCAAGGTCGAGCACATGGCGCAGGTGCCGGCGCCGGGCGCGCTGTCCTACGCCTGGGAGCCGGGCAGCGAGGGCGTGGTCGCGGCGCGGCTGCCGGCCTTCGTGCCGGGGGAAGGGGCCTCGTTCGGGGTGATCTCCGACGTGGACGACACGATGATGGACACCGGCGCGTGGTCGCGCACGCGGATGCTCTGGACGTCGTTCACCGGCAACATCCACACCCGCCACATCTTTCCCGACGCGGTCAAGCTGATGACCCGCCTCAGCGACGGCGAGCGCAACCCGGTCTTCTACGTCAGCTCCTCTCCATGGAACCTGCACAACTTCCTCGAGCGGGTCTTCGCGCGGCACGGGCTGGCGCGGGGGCCGTTGTTCCTGCGCGATCTGGGGCTCGGGGAGAACAAGTTCATCTCCGGCGGGCACGGCGACCACAAGGGCAAGGCGATCGATCTCATCGTGGAGGCCAATCCGGGGCTGCCGTTCGTGCTGATCGGCGACACCGGCCAGCTCGACGCGGCGATCTACGACGCGGCGGCGCGGCGGCATCCGGGGCGGATCGTGCGGGTGATCCTGCGCACCTCCTCCGCCGGGACGGACGCCGCCGATGACGTCCACATCCGCACGCTGCGCTCGCGCGGCATTCCGGTCCACGTGGGCGAGACCTATGCCGAGGCGCTGGCGAGCCTGGACGCCGCACCGACGCTCGCGCCGCGGGCCCGGCGGATGCGGCGGATGCAGGCCGAAGCCAAGGGCACCTGACGGTATCCGAATGACGGACATGCGCCGTGCTGCACTGGCTCCTCCCCGTCAACCGGCGTAGATCCCTCAACATGTCAGCCGTACCCTCCAGCCAGCGCACCGCGCTCGGCGTCCTCCTCGCCTGCTCCGCCGTCACCGTCTTCACCCTGATGTCCGCCTTCGTGAAGGCCGCCGACCGTATCCCGGCCGGCGAGACGATGTTCTTCCGCTCGGCGCTGGCGTTGCCGGTGGTGCTCGCGTGGCTGTTCGCGACGGGCGGGCTGAAGGGCGGCATCGCGACGACGAACTACCGCGGCCACGCCGCGCGCGGGATCGCCGGGTCGCTCGCGATGGGGCTCGGCTTCGCGGGGCTGAAGTACCTGCCGCTGCCGGAGGTGACGGCGATCCGCTTCGTGACACCGGTGTTCCTCGTCGTGCTCGCGGCGCTGATGCTGGGCGAGCGGCTGCGGCTGGTGCGGATCAGCGCGGTGCTGGTGGGGCTGGTGGGCGTCGTCATCATCACCGCCCCGCGCTTCTCCGCCGGCCTCGGCTCGAACGCGGCGCTGGGGGCGCTGCTGACGCTGGGCTCGGCGAGCCTCGCGGCGCTGGCGCAGGTGTTCGTCAAGTCGATGTCGGGCCGCGAGACGACGGCGGCCATTGTGTTCTACTTCTCGCTCACCGCCGCGACGCTGTCTCTGCTCACCATTCCCTTCGGCTGGGTGATGCCGTTCGGGATCGAATGGGTGTGGCTCGCCGGCGCGGGGCTCGTGGGCGGGATCGGGCAGATCCTGCTCACCGCCTCCTACCGCCACGCCGATGCCGGGGTGTTGGCGCCGTTCACCTACATCTCGATGCTCTGGTCGATCGTGATCGGCTACTTCTGGTTCGGCGAGGTGCCGACCCTGCCGATGCTCGGCGGAGCCGGGTTGATCATTCTCGCCGGCGTCGCCATCGTCCTGAGGGAGCGCCAGCTCGGGCTGCGCACCACGGCCGAACGCCAGGTCGCCGCCAAGACAATGCGCTGAGAGGACATTGCCCATGCCCGCCGACACCGCCCTGATCGTCATCGACGTGCAGAACGACTTCTGCCCCGGCGGCGCGCTCGCCGTGGCGGGGGGCGACGAGATCGTGCCGGGGGTCAACGCGCTCATGGCCGAGGCGGGGGCGGTGGTGCTCACCCAGGACTGGCACCCGGCGGCGCATTCCTCCTTCGCCTCCCAACACCCGGGCAAGGCGCCGCTCGAGACGGTGGAGATGTCCTACGGCACCCAGGTGCTCTGGCCCGACCATTGCGTGCAGGGCAGCGTCGGCGCCGCCTTTCACCCCGACCTCGCCACCGACCGGGCCGATCTCGTGGTGCGCAAGGGCTTCCGCCGCGAGGTCGACAGCTACTCGGCCTTCTTCGAGAACGACCACGCCACCCCGACCGGGCTCGAGGGCTACCTGCGCACCCGCGGGATCTCGCGGCTGGTGATGGTGGGGCTGGCGACGGATTTCTGCGTCGCCTTCTCGGCCATCGACGCCGCCCGGCTCGGCTTCGAGGTGGAGGTGCGCCGCGAGCTCTGCCGCGCCATCGACGCCAACGGCTCGCTCGACGCGGCGCTGGCGGGGATGCGCGAGGCGGGGGTGACGGTCAGATGACTTCCCTCATCAGCCGACCGGGTTTCCGAATTGCGGTAACAGATCGCTTACAAGCTCAGTCCTTGGCGCGCTCGACGTAGGTCGCGTCCTCGGTGTTCACCACCACCCGCGTGCCGACGCCGATATGGGGCGGCACCATGACCCGCACGCCGTTGTCGGCGGTGGCGGGCTTGTAGGAGGACGAGGCGGTCTGGCCCTTCACCACGGGCTCGGTCTCGACGATCTCGACGGTGACCTTCTGCGGCACCTCCATCGCGATGGCGACCTCGTTGTGCACCGACAGGAAGCACTTCATCCCGTCCTGCAGCCACACCTTGCTGTCGCCGATCACGTCGGGCGTCACGGTGATCTGCTCGAAGCTCTCCGGGTCCATGAAATGGTAGCCCTCGCCGTCCTCGTAGAGGAAATCGTACTCGCTCTCCTCGACGTGGGCGCGCTCGACCGAGTCGGTGGTCTTCCAGCGCTCGGAGACCTTCACCCCGTCGGCGATGCGGCGCATGTCGACCTGGGTCACGGGGGTGCCCTTGCCGGGGTGGAAGTTCTGGGCCGAGAGGATGACGTAGAGCTTCTCGTCGATCTCGACGACGTTGCCCTTGCGCAGCTGCGAGGCGATGACTTTCACGGAGGCGTCTCCTTGTGGGGCGCGATGGGTCGGATTACCGGGTGTGCTAACGCAATCAACCGCAGAGGGCCAGATATGTCGTCATGGTGGGACAAGCGGCGCCACACGGACCGGCGGCCGCTGCTGCTCACGCGCAACCGGATCCAGGCCGCGCTGCGCGCGTGGTTCGCCGACCGGGGCTTCACCGAGATCGACCCGGCCTACGTGGTGCCGAGCCCGGGCAACGAGATCCACCTCCACGCGCTGCCAGTCACGCTGACCGACGCCGACCTCGAGACGCGGCAGGCCTGGCTGCACACCTCGCCCGAATTCGCGATGAAGAAGCTGCTGGCGGCGGGGGAGGAGAAGATCTTCACCTTCTCCCGCGTCTGGCGCGACCGCGAGGCGGCGGCCGGCGCGCTGCACCGGCACGAATTCACCATGCTCGAATGGTACCGCGCCGACGCGCCCTACGAGCAGCTGATGGACGATTGCGAGGAGTTGCTCGCCATCGCCTGCGAGGCGGCCGGGACCGACGTGCTCTCGCACCGGGGCGAGACCTGCATGCCCTCGCGCGGGCTGGAGCGGCTGAGCGTGGCGGACGCGTTCCTGCGGCAGGGGATCGACCTGCTCGCCACCATCCGCGACGGGCAGGGCGACCTCGAGCTGCTGCTGCGGCAGGGCGAGACCCTGCGCGGCGCGTCACGGTTCGAGACGAGCTGGTCCGACCTGTTCTCGATGATCCTGACCGATCTCGTCGCGCCCGGCCTCGGCCGGGGCCGCGCGACGATCCTCGACCGCTACCCGGCCCCCGAGGCGGCGCTCGCGCGGCGCGCGCCGGACGATCCGCGCGTCGCGGAGCGTTTCGAGCTGTTCGCCTGCGGCGTCGAGTTGGCCAACGGCTTCGGCGAGCTCACCGACCCGGTCGAGCAGCGGGCGCGCTTCAAGGCCGACATGGCCACCCGCGAGCGCCTCTACGGCGAGCGCTACCCGATCGACGAGGACTTTCTCGCCGCGCTGGCCGACATGCCGCCCGCATCGGGCATCGCGCTCGGGTTCGACCGGCTGGTGATGCTCGCCACCGGCGCGCCCCGCCTGTCGGACGTGATCTGGACGCCGGTTTGAGTAATTCGGCGGTAGGCCGGGCTTCAGCCCGGCACGCCGGGCCGTCGAAGATCACCTCGACGCGGCCGCCGATCCGGAAGCCGCCGTGGCGGCTGCGGTCCCCGTAGCCGGAGGCGAGGTCGTCGACGTAGACCCGCGGTGCGTCAGGCGGACAGGCCGCGGTGCAGGGTCGGCACGTCGAGCGCGGCGAAGCCGTAGTGGCGCAGCCAGCGCAGGTCGGCGTCGAAGAAGGCGCGCAGGTCGGGGATGCCGTACTTGAGCATCGCGATCCGGTCGATCCCCATGCCGAAGGCGAACCCCTGCCACTGGTCGGGATCGACCTTGGCGGCGGCGAGCACCTTTGGGTGGACCATGCCGGAGCCGAGGATCTCGAGCCAGTCGTCGCCCTCGCCGACCTTCAGCGTCCCGCCCTGCCAGGAGCAGCGGATGTCGACCTCGGCGGAGGGCTCGGTGAAGGGGAAGTGGCTGGCGCGGAAGCGCAGCTCGACGTCGTCGACCTCGAAGAACGCCTTCACGAACTCCTCGAGCACCCACTTGAGGTTCGCCATCGAGATGTCGCGGTCGATCGCGAGGCCCTCGACCTGGTGGAACATCGGCGTGTGGGTCTGGTCGTAGTCGGCGCGGTAGACGCGGCCCGGCGCGATGATCCGGCAGGGCGCGCCGTGCGCCTCGAGGTGACGGATCTGCACCGGCGAGGTGTGGGTGCGCAGCACGTGGGGCGGGCGGTTGTCGCCCTCGGCGCGCGCCATGTAGAACGTGTCCATCTCGGCCCGCGCGGGGTGGTGCCCGGGGATGTTGAGCGCGTCGAAATTGTACCAGTCGCTCTCGATCTGCGGACCTTCGGCGACGGCGAAGCCCATGCCGGCGAAGATCGCGGTGACCTCTTCGGTGACCTGGCTGATCGGGTGGATCGTGCCGGCGCGGCGGGTGCGGCCGGGCAGCGTCACGTCGAGCCACTCGGTCATCAGCCGGGCGTCGAGCGCGGCGTCCTCGAGGGCCGCCTTCTTGGCGGCGAGGGCGGAGGTGATCTCGTCCTTGAGCGCGTTGAGCCGGGGGCCGGCCTCCTTGCGCTCCTCGGGGCTCATGCGGCCGAGCTCGCGCATCGCGAGGCTGACCTCGCCCTTCTTGCCGATGGCCCGGACCCGCAGATCTTCGAGCGCCGCCTCGTCCGCCGCGCCGCCGATCAGCTCGAGGTACTTCTGCCGCAAGTCGTCCATGTGCCGTGCGCCCCGTCGTTTCCGGCCCGCCGTCCGGGCCGCTGCTGCGATAGCCGCGCGGCAGGCCGGTTGCAACCGTGCGGCGGGCGCGCGGGCGGGAACCGGGGCGGGCGGCGGCGGTTCACCCTGAGAGTCGGGTCGGGCGTTCATCCGGCGGTCACCATTCTCCTCCAGACCGGGCGGCGGCGCGCGCGGGGCGCGGCGCGGTCGAAGTTGGGGGTCGAGGTGGTGCGCCGGCGCGCTATTATCACCTGAAGCAAGGCGCGAACGAAGGAGGGCACCAGGGTGCGTGATTGGCAGGGCAAGAGATATTGGTTGGTCGGGGCGAGCGAGGGGCTGGGCCGCGCGCTCGCCGAGCAGCTGAGCCGGGTCGGGTGCGAGCTGGTGCTCTCGGCCCGCTCGGAGGAAAGGCTCGAGGCGCTCGCCGCCGCGCTGCCCGGCCGTGCCAGCGCCGTGCCCGTCGACGTCACCGATGCCGACAGCGTCGCCGAGGCCGCCGGCAAGGTCGGCAAGATCGATGGGGTGATCTACATGGCCGGCGCCTACTGGCCGATGTCGTCGCCGGACTGGGACACCGAGAAGGCCGTCACCATGGTCGAGACCAACCTCACCGGCGCGGTGCGGATAATCGGCGCGGTGCTTCCCGAATTCCTGTCGCGCAACGAGGGCCACATCGTGCTCACCAGCTCGCTGAGCGCCTTCCGCGGCCTGCCGGGCTCGATCGGCTACGGCGCGTCCAAGGCCGGGGTGCTGACGCTCGCCGAGGGGATGCACGCCGACCTGCGTCACACGAAGGTCGAGGTGCAGGTGGTCAATCCGGGCTTCATCCGCACCCGGATGACCGACAAGAACGAATTCCGGATGCCGCAGATCATGGAGCCCGAGCAGGCGGCGCAGGAATATTTCGAGCACATGAACAGCGACGCGTTCAAGAAGAGCTTCCCCTTCGGGCTCGCCTCGATCCTGCGGCTGGCGCAGTTCCTGCCCGACTGGCTCTACTTCCCGCTGTTCGGCGCGAAGAAGCCGTCGGAAGACTACGACAAGGCCCACAGCCACTGAGGCTCAGACCGCGCCGAGATGCTTTCGGAAGGTCGCCTCGGCGCGGGCCCAGACGCCGCCGCCGCGGGGCAGCTGCAAGAGGTGCTCCAGCAGGTCGGCGGCGAACTCCGTCGACGCTTCGGCGGGGAGCAGCGAGGGCAGGTTGTCGATCGCCATGATGTCGAGCGGCGGCGTGTCGTGGACCCGCAGCGCGGGGGCGTCCCAGCCGGTCGCCGCGTCGTAGAGCGGGATCGGGTTGTAGGGCGTGCCCGGATCGCAGGCGACGTCGCCGATCACCCGCAGCCGGCGCGGCGCGTGCAGCAGCTCCGACCCCGCGAAGACCGGCACGCCGGGCAGGGCGAGCACCGCGTTGACGAGCAGCTCATGCTCGGCGATCTGCGGGAACGGCCCGCCCCCCGCCGTCTCTTCCATGTCCCAGCGCGTCACCGGCAGGCCGAGGTCGCGCGTCACGAGGTCGGCCGCGCCCGTCCCGACCCGGCCGCGTGCGCCGATCACCAGCGTCGCCGGCCGCGCCTCGCCGAGCGCGGCGGTGACTTCCGCGCGCATCGCCGCCGCGTCGGCCCAGGGGGCGACGGGGCCGAGCTGGCCGTCCTGCGCCGCGTAGGCGAGCAGCGACACCGCCGCGCCGACGTAGCCTGCCCAGTAGCCGAACGCCGCCACCCGCCGCCCGTCGGCGTCGACGAGGTACTCGAGGTCGAGCAGCGTCCCGCCGCCGCGCCGGAAGCGGTCGAGCAGGGCGTCGGCGCCGGGCTGGCCCTTGTAGGCGTGGGCGAAGAATATGTGTCGGTGGATCAGCGGCGCATCGCTCTCGGGCAGCTCCTTGAGCCCGAGGATCACCGCCTCGACGGGCGCGCTCGCCCAGCTACCCGGCGGGGCGAGGGTGCAGCCGACGGCCGCGTAGGCGGCGTCGGCTATCACCCGCGTCGCGGAGCGCTCGACGCTCACCTGCACGCCTCCGGCGATCAGCCGGGCCGCGCCCTCGGGAAGCAGCGGCGTGCGCCGCTCGGTGGCGCGGGCTTCGGCGCGCAGCCACAGGTGCATCAGAAATGCGTCCGGGCGTGGGCGCGGTCTTCGCGCTCCATGTGCGGGATCGCGTTGAAGCCCGACAGCACCGTGCCGTGCTCCATGACCTGCACCCGGTGGATCGAGCTGTTCCAGATCGGCAGCAGCACGTGCGCCATCCGCGTCGGGTCGAGCCGCAGCAGCGAGCGCATCACCATCCCGATCACCCCGCCCGAGGTGATGCAGAGCACCCGCCGCCCCGGCGCCTGCGCCTCCTGGAACACCGACGTCACCCGCGCCTCGAAATCGGCGAAGCTCTCGTTGCCCTGGATCTCGGCGCGGTGCCAGGCCTCGAGCACCTGCGGGATATAGACCGCGAAGTCGGTCGGCCCCGGCAGCGGGATGCCCCCGCGCGGTCGACAGCGCCTGGCCGAGGTTGAAGTAGTCCATCTCGTTAAGCCGCGGGTCTTCCTCGGCCTCGTAGCCCATGGCCTCGGCGGTCTGGCGGTGACGGCGGAGCGATCCGGCGAGCACCCGGTCGAAGGCGTGGCCCCGCTCGCGCAGCCATTCGCCGAGCCATGCCGCCTGCTGGCGTCCGGTCTCCGACAGCCGGTCGTAGCCGGCCTCGTCGCTCGCCGCCGAATTCGCCTGCCCGTGCCGGACCAGGATGATCTCGCCCATCCGCCTCTCCCTTTTGTCCTCGCTTATGCCGCGCCGGGCGGCGGCGCAACGTCCGTGCCCGCGCGGGAGACGAGGCGCTTCGATCGGAAACCGCCGCCGCCGCTTTTCCCGCCGCCACCGTCGCGGCTGGACTTTTGGCGCGGCGGCGGGCGGGCTAGGCTGTGCGCGAGCGGAGGAACGTGCATGTCCGAGACGATCAGCTTCACCCTCGACGGCCGCGCCGTCGACGCCGCCCCCGGCGAGACCATCTGGCAGGTCGCCAAGCGGGTCGGCACCACCATTCCGCACCTCTGCCACAAGGACGCGCCCGGCTACCGCTCCGACGGCAATTGCCGCGCCTGCATGGTCGCCGTCGACGGCGAGCGCAACCTGGTCGCCTCCTGCATCCGCACGCCCGTCGAGGGCATGACCGTGACCACCGACGGCGCCCGCGAGGTGCAGACGCGCAAGCTGGTGATGGAGCTGCTGCTCGCCGACCAGCCCGAACAGCCCGCCGCCCACGACCGCTCGGCGCACCTGTGGGAGATGGCCGACGCGCAGGGCCTCGCCGAGAGCCGGTTCCCGGCGATGGACGCCGATCACGTGCCGCTGCTCGACGACAGCCACGTCGCGATGCGCGTCAACCTCGACGCCTGCATCCAGTGCGGCCTCTGCGTGCGCGCCTGCCGCGAGGTGCAGGTCAACGACGTGATCGGCATGGCCGGGCGCGGCCACCAGGCCTTCCCGGTCTTCGACCTCGACGACCCGATGGGCGACTCGACCTGCGTCGCCTGCGGCGAGTGCGTGCAGGCCTGCCCGACGGGCGCGCTGATGCCGGCCTCGGTGCTGAACGAGGTGCAGGAGGGCGACTCGCAGGACTACGACCGCGAGGTCGAGAGCGTCTGCCCCTTCTGCGGCGTCGGCTGCCAGGTGTCGCTCAAGGTCAAGGACGACCGGATCGTCTACGTCGACGGCATCGATGGCCCCGCCAACGAGGGCCGGCTCTGCGTCAAGGGCCGCTTCGGCTTCGACTACGTCCACCACCCGCACCGCCTGACCAAGCCGCTGATCCGCCGCGACGACGCGCCGGCAAAGGGGCTGAACGTCGACCCGGCGAACCCGCTCAGCCATTTTCGCGAGGCGAGCTGGGAGGAGGCGCTCGACGCCGCCGCCGGCGGACTGGCGCGGCTGCGCGAGACCCGGGGCGGCGCGGCGGTCGCCGGCTTCGGCTCGGCCAAGTGCACCAACGAGGAGGCCTACCTGTTCCAGAAGCTGATCCGGCAGGGCTTCGGACACAATAACGTCGACCACTGCACCCGGCTCTGCCACGCCTCCTCGGTGGCGGCGCTGATGGAGAACGTCGGCTCGGGCGCGGTGACCGCGACCTTCAACCAGATCGAGCACGCCGACGTCGCCATCATCATCGGCGCCAACCCGGTGGAGAACCACCCGGTCGCCGCGACCTATTTCAAGCAATTCGCCAAGCGCGGCGGCAAGCTCATCGTCATGGACCCCCGCGGCGTCGGCCTGCGCAAGTTCGCCTCGCACATGCTCCAGTTCCGCCCCGGGGCCGACGTGTCGCTGCTCAACGCGATCATGCACGTGATCGTCGATGAGGGCCTCTACGACGAGCAGTACATCCAGGCCTACACCGAGAACTGGGAGGCCGAGAAAGCCCACCTCGCCGGCTTCGCGCCCGAGGACATGGCGGGGATCTGCGGCATCGACGCCGAGGTGATCCGCGACGTCGCCCGCACCTTCGCCACCGCCGAGCGGGGCATGATCTTCTGGGGCATGGGCGTCAGCCAGCACATCCACGGCACCGACAACTCCCGCTGCCTGATCTCGCTGGCGTTGATGTGCGGCCATGTCGGCCGCCCCGGCACCGGGCTGCATCCCCTCAGGGGCCAGAACAACGTCCAGGGCGCCTCCGACGCCGGGCTGATCCCGATGTTCCTGCCCGACTACCAGCCCGTCGGCGACGACGGCGTCCGCTCGGCCTTCGCCGAGATCTGGGGCGGCGCGGAGTTCTCCGCCGAGAAGGGGCTGACCGTCACCGAGATCATGGACGCGGTGCACGACGACCGAATCGCAGGGATGTACATCCTCGGCGAGAACCCGGCGATGTCGGACCCGGACGTGGACCACGCCCGCGCCGCGCTTGCCAAGCTCGAGCACCTCGTCGTGCAGGACATCTTCCTCACCGAAACGGCGAACTACGCCGACGTTATCCTGCCGGCCTCGGCCTTCGCCGAGAAGACCGGCACCGTCACCAACACCAACCGGCAGGTCCAGATGGGCCGCCCGGCGCTGCCGCCGCCCGGCGAGGCGCGCGAGGATTGGGCGATCACCGTCGACCTCGCCCGGCGGCTCGGGCTCGACTGGAGCTACAGCCACCCGAGCGAGGTGTTCGACGAGATGGCGCGGACGATGAAGTCGCTCGCCAACATCACGTGGGAGCGGCTCGAGGGCGAGGCCGTCACCTATCCCTCGCTCAGCCCCGACGACCCGGGCCAGCCCATCGTCTTCGGCGACGGTTTCCCCCGCGCCGGCGGGCGGGCGAAATTCACCCCCGCCGCCGTCATCCCGCCCGACGAGACGCCGGACGCGGAGTATCCGATGATCCTGACCACCGGGCGGCAGCTCGAGCACTGGCACACCGGTTCGATGACCCGCCGCTCCAAGGTGCTCGACGCGGTGGAGCCGGAGGCCAACTGCTCGCTCCACCCCTCGACCTTGCGCAAGCTCGGCGTCGCGGCGGGCGAGATGGTGCGGCTGACCACCCGGCGCGGCTCGATCGAGCTGATGGCCCGCGAGGACCGGGCGGTCGCGCCGGACATGGTCTTCGTTCCCTTCGCCTATGTCGAGGCGGCCGCCAACGTCCTGACAAACCCGGCCATCGACCCCTACGGCAAGATCCCCGAGTTCAAATTCGCCGCCGTCCGGATCGAGAAAGGCAGCGCGCTCGCGGCCGAGTAGGCTGCCGCGGCGTCGGGTTCCATCACGAAGTAGACAGCGGCGCGTGCCGTCGCCGTGATGGCGATAAACCGTTGATATTCCTGATGCCGATCCGCGGGATGTGGCAAGCCTGCACCGCCCCCGCCGCACCGCAGCAGGGGGCGGAACGGAGGTGTCTGCTCCGGGTTCTTCGTCCAGTCCGCCGCACCGAGTGCGACGCGGGTCCACGAACAACCGATACCTGGGGGATAGGACATGACCTTCACTCTTCGCTTCGCCACCGCCTCGATCCTGGCGATGACCGCCAGCGCCGCGGCCGCACAGGACGCGATCTTCAGCCAGCCCGTCGAGGACCGGAACGAGGCGCTGACCGAGCAGATCGAGGAAGACTTCGAGCGCGACACCACCTTCGGCAACGAAGGCCGCCAGCTCGGCTTCGACGGCTCCGTCGCCCTGCGGGCCTCCGCGGCTTCGGGCAACACCGACAACGCCGACATCGGCGTCGGCGCCAACTTTGGCTATTTCGACGGCACCAACGGCTACGAGCTCGGCCTCAGCTACCAGTACGGCGAGGAAGAGGGCGAGACCGTCGAGGAGAGCCTGCTCTACGATCTCGAGTACACCCGCGACTTCACACCCCGCTTCTACGGCTTCGCCAAGCTGCAAGGCTCGATCGACGAGTTCTCCTCCTTCGAGAACGACACCTTCCTGGGCTTCGGCGCCGGCTACCGCGTCGTCAACACCGCGACGACCCAGTGGTCGCTGCAGGCCGGCCCGGGCTACCGTGTCGCGGAACTGTCCGACGCCGTGGACCGCGATTTCGAAGAGGCCGCGCTGAGCGTCACGTCGAACTACTACACCGAGGTCGCGAACGGCATCTCGCTGACCAACGACACCGACATCATCGCCTCCGAGTCCGACACCGTTGTCTACAACGACCTCGGGCTGAACGTCGCGATGAACAACGCGCTGGCTTTGCGCACGAGCGTGCAGACCGAGTACCACACCGAGCCCGCGCGCGGCATGGACGACACCGACAATACCTACGGCGTCTCCCTCGTCTATTCGTTCAACTAGGAACGACTGATCCCAGAGTTTGCATTCCCGGGATCGGAAACGGGGGCCATCGGCCCCCGTTTCCATGTCTGCCACCCTGCCCCAGTAGGCCGGGCTTCAGCCCGGCCCTCCCGCGCCCCTAGCGGCTGACCTCCTCCATCGGGGCCGCCGGCCGGCCGCGGAACCGCGCGCCCTTCCACCACAGCTTCAACGCCTGCCAATGGATCAGCGCCAGAACCCGACGCGACCCGAACGGCCGGCGCAGCGCGGTGCGCAGGATCGCCCCGTCGGTCAACGGGCGGCGCGGGCCGGTGAGGGTGGCGACGAGGCCGCCATTGCCGCTGCGGTAGTCGATGTGGATCGCGACCTCTTCCGGCTCGATGCGGAAGGTGAAGGTGTACTCCCCCGCCACCGGCTGGAACGGCGAGACGTGGAGCAGCTTCCTCGCGCTCAGCCGATCCTCCGAGCCGATCACCGCGCCGTCGCGGTGGCAGAGGTAGCTGTGCCGGTCGCCGTAGGTGTTGGTCACCTCGGCGATCACCGCGCGCAGCGTGCCGTCCGCACCGTGGCAGAGCCAGAAGCTGACCGGGTTGAAGACATGCCCGAGCACGCGCGGCTGGGCGAGCAGCTCGATGCGCGCCGGCGCCGCGAGCCCGTGCGCGGCCAGCACCTCGCGCACCCACGGCGCGCCGCGCCCGTCGCCGGGCGGGCCGCCGTGGTCGCTGTCGAAGAGGGCGAAGAGGTTGCGGCGGTTGCGCGAGAACAGGCGCGGGCCGCGCAGGTCGGCCTCGGCGTCGAGCAGCAGGTAGTCGACCGCGTAGCGGAAGGCGTTGCGAGTGCCGCCGCGCCGGCCGTGGTAGGTCTGGCCCCTGATATGCTCGACGCCGGCCATCAGCCCGCGAGCCGCAGCAGCGCGTCCTGCGCCGCGATGCCCTCGGCGGCGGCCAGCCCGGAGGCGAGGCCGTCCTCGTGGAAGCCGTTGGCCATCCACGCCCCGCAGAACCACGTCCGGTTGGCCCCGTTCATCGCGCGCACCCGCTGCTGCGCATCGAGCGCGGCGGTGTCGAACACCGGGTGGCGCAGCGTGGCGCGGTCCCAGATCAGGCGCTCGTCGATCTCGCGGTTGGGGTTGAGCGTGACGAAGACGTTCTCGTCGCCCAGCCAGCGCTGGAGCGAGTTCATCCAGTAGGACAGTTCGATCCGGTCCGAGGGCGCGTCGGCCGTCTCGGTGTAGACCCACGACGACCAGGCGCGGCGGCGGCGCGGCATGACCGACGGGTCGCCGTGCAGGACGATGTCGTTGGGCTGGTAGCGGATTGCGCCGAGGTTGCTCTGCTCGGTGGCGGTCGCATCGCTCAGCAGCGCGAGGCTGTCGTCGGAGTGGGTGGCGAAGACGACCTCGTCGAACATCTCCCACTCGCCGCCCTTGCCCTTCACCTCGACCCCCAGCGCCGTGCGCCGCACCCCCTCGACCGGCGTCGCGAGGCGGATCTCGACGCCCCGGTCGTCGAGCCGGCGGGCGAGGCGGGAGACGTATTCCACCGAGCCGCCGTCGACCGTGTGCCACTGGTGTTGGCCGGTGTTCTGCAGGAGGTTGTGGTTGTCGAAGAAGCCGATCATCGCGCGGGCGGGGAAATCGAGGATCTTCGACTTCTCCGTCGACCAGATCGCGCCGGAGATTGGCAGCAGGTAGCGGTCGCGGAACCACGCGCCGAGCTGCAGCTTCTCCAGCAGGCCGCCGACGGTGAGCCCGTCCTCGTCGGCCGCCGCCAGCGCCTCCCTGTTGAAGCGCAGAAGATCGCGGATCATGCGCAGGTAGCTCGGGCGAAACAGGTTGCGCGGCTGGGCGAAGAGGGTGGGCAGGTCGGCGAGGCCGAACTCGAAGCGGCCCTCGTCGAAGCTCGCGCCGAAGCTCATGTCGGACGGACGCGTCGGCACGTCGAGCTCTTCGAACAGGCGCACGAGGTTGGGGTAGTTGGGCCGGTTGAACACGATGAAGCCGGTATCGACCGTCAAATCGCCCCGCCGCCCGGCGCGCCGGGTGCGGGCATGGCCGCCGAGCCGGCTCTCGGCCTCGATCAGCACGACGCGGTGGGTCTCGGCGAGGGCGTAGGCGGCGCCGAGGCCGGAGATGCCCGACCCGATGACGGCGATGGAGCGCGGAGCGGCGGCAGTCTCGAAGGGCATGGGGCGTCCTTATCCTGGATAGGTTTGCCATTCGTTACGATGGCCGGACACAAGCGGATGCAAATGAGCCGGAGGAGCCCGGCGCGGCCGCGAAGTGATCCGCCCCGCGCGACGCGTCGTAACGGGATCATGATGGCGTTCGACACCTCCCCCGGCTTGGCCTACCGTGGCCCCGTACCCCCTGCCTTGCTGGCGGGACGGGCGAGGACGCACGGGCACAACAACGTGAACGAGACGAGCGACGACCGGCCATTGTGGGCCGACGAGATGCGCGCCCTGAGCGAGCGTCGAGACGAATCCGCCTTTGCCGCGCTGTTCGCGCACTTCGCGCCGCGGGTGAAAGCCTACCTCATGCGCTCCGGCTCCGCGCCCGACCTCGCCGAGGAAGTGGCGCAGGACGTCATGGCGACGCTCTGGCGCAAGGCGCACCTGTTTGATCCCGCGAAGGCGAGCGTCAACACGTGGGTCTACACCATCGCCCGCAACCGCCGCATCGACATCCTGCGCAAGCGCGCCCGCCCCGAGCCCGATGACCTGCCCTGGGGCCACGAGGCCGAGGCCGACCAGGCCGACGCGCTGGCGCTGCAGCAGGAGAGCGAGCGCCTCGCCGCGGCGCTGACCCGGCTGCCGGAGAAGCAGCGCGTGCTGGTCGAGCGAGCCTATTACGGCGACCTCAGCCACCGCGAGATCGCCGACGAGACCGGGCTGCCGCTCGGCACCATCAAGTCCCGCATCCGGCTCGGTCTCGAGCGGCTGCGCCATCATATGTCGTGACCCATGCCTGACCCCGCACGCATAAATCATCACCTCACCGAGTCGCTGCTGCTGGCCTACGCCACCGGCGAGCTTCCCGAGGCGTTCTCCATTGCCGTCGCCGCGCACCTGTCGCTTTGTGACGAGTGCCGGGCCCGGTCGATGACGTTCGACGTGCTGGGCGGCGCTCTTCTGGAGACCCACGCCGAGGTGCTTTCCGACGGTGCCCTCGCCGCCACGCTGGCGCGGGTGCGCAGCGAAGGGCCGGCGCCCACGCCGCGCACGCCCGTTCCGGCAGACGTGCTGCCCGCGCCGGTGCGCGGCTACGTCGGCGGCGGCCTCGATGCGGTGCGTTGGCGGCCGCTCGGCGGCGGTGTGAAGCAGGCGATCCTCTACCGCGACGAGCATGCGACGGCGCGGCTGCTGTCGATCGCCGCCGGGGCCGCCGTGCCCGACCACGGCCATGCCGGGACCGAAATCACCCTCGTCCTCGCCGGGGCCTTCAGCGACGGGATCGGCCGCTTCGGTCCGGGCGACGTGGAGCTGGCCGACGAGGACGTCGACCACCAGCCCGTCGCCGATCCCGGCGGCGACTGCATCTGCCTCGCCGCGACCGACGCCCGGCTGCGCTTCCACAGCTTCGTGCCCCGGCTCGCCGGTCAGATCTTCGGGATTTGACCGACCCGCCGGTTGCATCTCCGCCCGCCGAGGCGCGACAAGCCCACATGGCCCTCGATCTCACCGCCGACTGCTCCCGCTGCGCCGCGCTCTGCTGCATGGCGCTGCCGTTCGACGCCGGCGAGTCCTTCGCCATCGACAAGCCCGGCGGGATGGGCTGCCCGCACCTCGCGCGGGGCGGGGGCTGCGCCATCCACGCCGACAAGGGCGCGCGGGGCTTTCCGGGCTGCAACCGCTACACCTGCCACGGCGCGGGGCCTTACGTGACCGAGCGCATGTTCGGCGGGCAGAGCTGGCAGGACAGCCCCGCGCTCGCCGCGCCGATGGCGGCCGCCTTCGCCGACATGGCCCGCATTCACGAGCTCGCGCTGCTGCTCGACCAGGCCGCCCGCCTGCCGCTCCCGCCGGAGGCCGCCGCCGAGCGCGCCCGCCTCGCCGCGCAGCTCGCGCCCGAGCCGGGCTGGCGGCCGGAGAGCGCGCGCGCCTTCCTTGCCGGCGACGGGCCGGGGGCGATCCGCCGCTTCCTGCAGAGCCTCGCGCCCTACGTCGCGCGGCCGGTCAGTGAGGGGTGACGGTCGCCCAGGCGAGCGGCACTTCGCGGTGGCCCTGCCGCAGGAAGCCGTCGCCGCCGGGAGAGAGGTAGAAGGTGGTGTTGTGGTAGGCGCCGCTCACCGCGAGGTATTCCTGCCCCTGCAGCATCGTCCCGGCGCGTCCGTGCGCCGAGCCCGCGCAGATGCGCTCGCCGCCGTGGCAGGGGACGAGCTTGTAGGTGCGCATCCGGTCGCCGTCGGGGGCGACGATGTGCAGCGCGCCGGCGGCGAAGGGCACCTCCTGATAAGTGACCTGGCTGATCCGCCGGATGTTCTGCAGCTCCAGCTCGTGCGGCTCGAGCACGCCGTCCTCGCAGGCCGCCACCCCGATCAGCGCCGCGAGCGCCGCCGCCACCTTCATCCCTGTCGCCATCGTCAAACCCCCGTTTCCCCGGGCCGCGCCGCCCTCTGACGTCGATGTTAGTGCGTCCGAGCGGAAAGCGAAACGGCTGTCGGCGCGGGCTCGCGGCACGTGTGTCCGCTCAGGTGCGGCCGAACAGCCGCTCGATGTCGGAGAGCTTGAGCTCGACGTAGGTGGGGCGGCCGTGGTTGCACTGGCCCGAAAGCGGTGTCGCCTCCATCTCGCGCAGCAGCGCGTTCATCTCCTCGGCGCGCATCTGGCGGCCCGAGCGGATCGAGCCGTGGCAGGCGACGCGCGACAGGATCGCGTCGATGCGCGCGCGCAGGGCGGTGCTCTCGCCGAGGTCCGCGAGCTCGTCGAGGATGTCGCGCACCAGCGCAGCCGCGTCGACCTGCCCGAGCAGCGCCGGTGTCTCGCGCACCGCCACGGCCCCGCCGCCGAACGGCTCGAGCACGAGGCCGAGGGTGGCGAGGGTGTCGGCGTGGGAGAGCAGCAGCGCGCAGTCGGACTCGGAGAGCTCGACGATCTCGGGGATCAGCAATGCCTGTGCGGCGATGCCGTTCTCGGCGCTCTGCCGCTTGAGCTTTTCGTAGACCAGCCGCTCGTGCGCGGCGTGCTGGTCGACGAGCACGATGCCCGTCTCGGTCTGCGCGACGATGTAGTTCTCGTGGACCTGCGCCCGCGCCGCACCCAGCGGCCGGCGCTCGTCGCCCGGCGCGGGCGCGGCCGGGGCCTCGATGCGCGCGGAGGGGGCGGGGGCCTCGGCGAAGCCGGGCATCGGCGGCATCGCGGCGCGCGGGGCGGGGCGGTCCATCTGGTAGACGCGGGCCGGCTCGTTGGCGGGTGCGGGGCCCGGCTCGGCCCGGAACGCGCCCAGCGTCGCGCCCGCGACGGTGCTCGAGGCCCGGTGCCCGGCCCCGGCGAGCGCGTGGCGCAGGCCCGACACGATCAGCCCGCGCACCGAGCCGCCGTCGCGGAACCGGACCTGGCTCTTGGCGGGGTGGACGTTGACGTCGACGAGCCGGGGCGCGCAATCGATAAACAGCACCGCCGCCGGGTGCCGGTCGCGCGACAGCACGTCCATGTAGGCCGCCCGCAGCGCGCCGATCAGCAGCCGGTCCTGCACCGGACGGCCGTTAACGAACAGGAACTGCTGCACGCTGCTCCCGCGCGAGTAGGTGGGCAGGGCGGCGTAGCCGGTGAGGTGGTGCCCCTCGCGCTCGGCGTCGAGCGGGATCGCGTTGGCGGCGAAGTCGCGCCCCAGCACCTGCGCGGTGCGCCCGTGCAGCGCGTCGAACAGGTCGCCGCTCTGCGCGTCGGCGCGGAACACGGTGCGGGGACTGTCACCGGAGAGGTCGGTGAGCGTGAAGGCGACGAACGGCTCGGCCAGCGCGAGGCGCTTGACGGTCTCGGCGATCGCCTGCGCCTCGGCCCGGTCGGTGCGCAGGAACTTCAGCCGTGCGGGCGTGGCGTGGAACAGGTCGCGCAGCTCGACCCGGGTCCCGCGCGAGAGCGCCGCCGGGCGCACCGCCTCGGCCCGTCCGCCGGTGACGGTGATGCTCGCCGCCGCGTCGCCGCAGCGGCTCGTGATCGTCAGCCGCCCGACCGCGCCGAGCGAGGGCAGCGCCTCGCCGCGAAAGCCGAAGGTCGAGATCTCGAGCAGGTCGCTGCCGTCGATCTTCGACGTGGCGTGGCGCGACAGGGCCAGCGGCAGGTCGTCGCCGGCGATGCCGCAGCCGTCGTCGGTGACCCGGATCAGCCGCTTGCCGCCGTCGGCGTAGTCGATCTCGATCCGCGTCGCCCCGGCGTCGATGGCGTTCTCCACCAGTTCCTTGACGGCCGAGGCCGGCCGCTCGACCACCTCGCCGGCGGCGATGCGGTTGATCGCGGCCTCGTCGAGCTGCCGGATGACGGGCGCGGGGCGTATCTTGGGGTCGGATAGGGCCATGCAACAAGGACTAGCATGGCCGCCGATGATTCTGCGAGAGGGTTCGCTAGCAGGTGCAGGCTCCGGGCGGCCGCACCGGATGGATCGTCAACCGGCGCAGATCGGCCGTGAACCCGACGCCCGCCTGCCGCAGCCGACCGAGGTCGTGGGCCGCCTGCAGGTCCAGCCACCGCTGCGCGTCGGGGCCGAGCACGGCCTCGATCCGCAGCGCCATCTCCGGATCGATCCGGCCGCGCCCGTCGGCCAGCGCCTCCACCCGCTCGGGGGAGATGCCGAGGGCGCGGGCCATCTGGCGCAGACTTAGGCCGAGCTGCGTGAACTCACGGGCCAGCTTCGGGCCGGGATGAGGGGGTGTATCGTGCGCCATGACGGTCTCCGGTTCGTGTCGTCCGGAGACCGTCCTAGAGGCGAGGTGTGAACGAAAGGTTACGTCAATCGCGGAAATTGCTACTGCGAGGGAGCCTCTTCCGCCGGGGGCAGGTTTTCCGGCTGACCCACGACGACAAAGTGCAGATCCTCCGGTTTCAGCAGCTCGGCCGCTACACGATTGATCTCCTCCAGCGTTACAGCATTGATCCGGTCGTTGCGCGTCTCGATATAGTCGATCGGCAGGCCGGTGAACTGCATTCCGACGAGAATGTCGGCGATCTGGCCGTTGCCGTCGAAGCGCAGCGGGTAGGCGCCGGTGATGTAGACCTTCGCGCTCTCCAGATCCTCCTCCGAGACACCGTTCTCGGCCAGGTCGCGCCAGATGTCGCGGGTCACGTCGATGGCCTCGGCGATGGTGGCGTTGGCCGAGGAGACGGAGCCGAGATAGAGGTCGGCGAGGTCCTTCGGGACGAGGTAGGAGCCGATCCCGTAGGTCAGCCCGCGCTGCTCGCGCACCTCTTCCATCAACAGGCTCTGCCGGCCGGAGCCGCCGAGAATCTCGTTGAGGATGTAGGCGGCGAAGTAGTCCTCGTCGTCCCGGTCGATTCCCTCGTGGCCGAACAGGGCGACGGACTGGGGCGACGGGAAGTCGACCACGGTGACGCCGCCCTCGATGGCGGGCGCGACCTCGGGCGGCAGCGGCGGGCCCTCGGCGGGCAGGCCCGCGAACAGATCGTCGAGCAGCGGGCCGAGTTCCTCGGGGGTGATGTCGCCGACGACGCCGACATGGGCGCGCCCGGTGACGAGGACGTTCTCGTGCGCCGTCACGAGGTCGTCGCGGGTCAGCGCGGCGACGCTGTCCAGAGTGCCGGAGTGGTCGCTGCCGTAGGGATGGTCGGGGAACGCCATCTCCATGAAGGTGGCCGAGGCGATGTCGTTCGGGTCTTGCGCGCTGGCGCGGATGTTGGAGAGCACCTGCGCCCGGACCCGCTCGACGGCGTCGTCCTCGAAGGTCGGATCGGCCAGCGCGAGGTTGAGCAGGTCGACGGCCTCGTCGCGGTTCTCGGTCAGGAAGCGGGCGGAGACGGCGATGGAATCGTCAAAGGCGCGGAAGCCGAACTCGGCGGCCAGCCCCTCGCGCGCGATCTGGAACTCCTGCGCCGTCATGTCGCCCGCGCCTTCCTCGAGCAGGCCGGTCATCAGGTTGACCGCCCCGCGCTTGTCCGGCTCGTCGAGCGACGCGCCGCCGCGGAACAGGATCTCGACGGCGACGAACGGAATCTCGTGGCTCTCCACGAGCCACGCCTCGATGCCGCCGGGGGAGGTGACGGCCTGCACGTCGATGTCGGCATGGGCCGGGGCCGACCAGGCGAAGGCGCAGCCGACGGCGAGGCCGGTGAACAGGGTGCGGATCATTGGGACAGCTCCTCGGTCTCGGGGGCCGTCACCCAGGCGGTGACGGAGCGGCGCTCGTCGAGCACCTCGGCGGCGGCGGCCATGACGTCCTCGGCGGTCACGGCCTGCAGGATGCCGGGCCAGGCCTGCACGTCCTCGACGGTGAGGCCGGAGGTCAGCGCCGCGCCGTAACGGCGGGCGAGCGAGGAGACGTTGTCGCGGGCGTAGATCTCGGAGGCGTTCAGCGCCGTGCGGATCCGCTCCATCGCCTCGGGGTCGGGGCCTTCGGCGAGGAATTCCTCGAGCACCGCGTCGACGGCCGCCTCGGCCTCGGCGAGCCCGGTGCCCTCGGTCGGCACGACGGAGATCGACAGCAGCGTGTCGTCGAGCGACAGCCCGTCGTAGCCCGCGCCGGTATAGACGGCCGTCTGCGTGTCGAACTGCAGCGCGGTGCCGAGCTCGGAGGTGAAGGGCGACCCGCCCAGCAGCTCGGCGAGGTAGACCAGCGCCGCCGCCTTCTGCTGCGCGCCCGCGTCGCGCTCGGGGGCGAGGTAGGTGCGCACGAGGTAGGGCTGCGAGACGCGCGGGTCCTCGTAGGTGAGGCGGCGCGCGGCGGTCTGCGGCGGCTCCTCGGAGCGGAGGCGCTCGGGCAGGTCGGGCTCGGCGGGGATGGGCTCGTAATGCTCCTCGGCCAGCGCCAGCACCTCGTCGGGCTCGACATCGCCGGCGACGACGAGGATGGCGTTGTTGGGCGAGTAGTAGAGGTCGTAGAACGACAGGGCGTCCTCGAGCGACAGCTCCTCCATCTCGTGCTTCCAGCCGATGATCGGCACGCCGTAGCGGTGGTTGAGGTACTGCGCCGCGCGCAGCTGCTCCTGCGCCAGCGCGCCCGGGCTCGACTCGGTGCGCTGGTTGCGTTCCTCGAGGACGACGCCGCGCTCGGTGACGATGTCCTCGGGCGTCAGGCGCAGGTTGTTCATCCGGTCGGCTTCCATCTCCATCATCAGCTCGAGCCGGTCTGCGGCGATGCGCTGGTGGTAGGCGGTGTAGTCGTAGGAGGTGAAGGCGTTGTCGGAGCCGCCGTTCTCGGCGACGATCCGGCTGAACTCGCCCGACTCGAGGGTGTCGGTCGCCTTGAACAGCAGGTGTTCGAGGAAGTGCGCGACGCCGGAGGCGCCGACGGGCTCGTCGGCCGAGCCGGCGCGGTACCAGACCATGTGCGTCACGACCGGGGCGCGGTGGTCCTCGATCACCACCACGTCCATGCCGTTGTCGAGCCGGTAGGTGGTGACGTCGTCGGTCTGGGCGCGGGTGGCGAGGGGAGCGGCGAGGAGGGCCAGGGTCAACAGGATGCGTCGCATTGCGGCTCCATGTGGGTGAAGGTCGCCTGCAAGCTACGCCATGCCGCGCGGCTTACAAGCGGCGGCACAAGGAAGTGAGCGATGCGTCAGTGGCTACTCGGCCGGCGGCGGCGCGGTGGGGACGGGGATGCCGGCGTTGCGCATCCGGATCATCTCGGCCTGCGCGTCGAGCCGCTGCGGGGCGTAGGCGGTGTAGTACGGGTCGCCGCCGCCGAACAGGCCGCCCGCGAGCGGGCCGCGGGCCCGGCGGAAGGCGGCGTCCTCGACGAGCAGCACCTGCCGGATGTCGGCCACCACGCCGTGGCGCGCCGCCGCGCCGACGAGCGCCGCGTCGGACGCCGGCACGCCCGCGCCGGTGGCCACGGTCGCGGCCGGATCGCCGCCGAGCGCGGCGATGCCCTCGCCCACCGGGTAGCGGTCGGTGCGGTTGACGCCGCCCGGCGTCGGCGTCGGCAGCGCGTCGAGGTTGTCGGGGATTTCGAGCGGCAGGACGGGCAGCACGGAGAACTCGTCGGGCCCGCCGCCGGTGGTCTCGAGGTCGTGCAGGGTCCGGTCGCTCGTGCAAGCGGTCAGGATCAGGCCAAGGCCGAGGCTGGCGAGGATGGCGCGCATGAAGGTGCTTTCCCGTCGGTCTGCCAAATGATTAACGCAGCCCGCCGGCGAGGTCACGTGGTCTTTCCGGACCGTTTTGCGCCGGCCTTCGGGCCCTTGCCCTTGCCGTCGCCGGTGAACAGCACCAGCCCCACCGCCCCGGCGAAGACGCCGACGTCGGCGACGTTGAAGGCGTAGGGGTTGTCGATGCCGCAGCAGGACATGTTGATGAAGTCCGCGACCGCCCCGTAGAGCACCCGGTCGACCACGTTGCCGAGCGCGCCGCCCACCAGCAGCCCAGCCGAGACGTAGGCCGCCCGCCGGCCGCCCTCGCGGTGCAGCCAGATCAGCACGAACGCCGAGATCACCAGCGCCAGCGCCACCAGCAGCCAGCGCGCGTCGAATCCCGAGAACAGGCCGAAATTGACCCCGCGGTTCCAGGCCATGCGGAAGGTCAGCAGCGGCGGCAGGACGTCGATCTCCATCACCGACATCAGGTTCATGCCGTGCACGACCACGTACTTCGTCGCCTGATCGACGAGGAAGACCCAGAAAGCTGTCCAGTAGGCGAGGCGCATCACCGCTCCTAGTGCCGGAAGTGGCGCATGCCGGTGAACACCATCGCCAGCCCGCGCGCGTCGGCGGCGGCGATGACCTCGTCGTCGCGCATGGAGCCGCCGGGCTGGATGATCGCCGTCGCGCCGGCCTCGGCGGCGGTGATCAGGCCGTCGGCGAAGGGGAAGAAGGCGTCGGAGGCGACGACGGAGCCCTGCGTCGGCGGCGCGGCGAGGCCGAGCGCCTCGGCCATGTCGGCAGCCTTGCGCGCAGCGATGCGCGTGCTGTCGACGCGGCTCATCTGGCCGGCGCCGACACCGACGGTGGCGCCATCCTTGCAGTAGACGATCGCGTTGGACTTCACGTGCTTGGCGACGGTCCAGGCGAAGCGCAGGTCGGCCAGCTCCCGCTCGGAGGGCGCGCGCTCGCTGACCACCTTCAGCGCGTCGGGCGCGAGGCGGCCGGTGTCGCGGTCCTGCACGAGGAAGCCGCCGGAAACCTGGGTGAAGGCGGTGGCGGCGGTGGTCGGATCGGCGAGGCCGGCGGTCAGCAGCAGCCGCAGGTTCTTCTTGGCGGCGAAGATCGCCCGGGCCTCGTCGGAGGCGCCGGGCGCGATCACCACCTCGGTAAAGATCTCGGTGATCGCCCGCGCCGTCGCCGCGTCGAGCGGCCGGTTCAGCGCGACGATGCCGCCGAAGGCGGAGGTGCGGTCGCAGTCGAACGCGCGCCCGTAGGCCTCGGCGAGGCTGCCGCCGGTGGCGACGCCGCAGGGGTTGGCGTGCTTGACGATGACGCAGGCGGGCGCGGCGTCGGCGAACTCGCTGACCAGCGCGAAGGCGGCGTCGGTGTCGTTGATGTTGTTGTAGGACAGCTCCTTGCCCTGCAGCTGCTCGGCGTTCGCCAGCCCCGGCGCGTCGGAGCCGTCGGTGTAGAATGCCGCCTGCTGGTGCGGGTTCTCGCCGTAGCGCAGGGTCTGGGCGAGGGTGCCGGCGAACGACCGGCGACGCGGCGCGGCCTCGCCGATGGCGCTCGCCATCCAGGTCGAGACGGCGGTGTCGTAGGCGGCGGTGCGGGCGTAGGCGGTCTGCGCCAGGCGGCGGCGGAAGGCGTAGGTGGTCTGGCCGTCGTTGGCGTCGAGCTCGGCGAGCAGGGCGTCGTAATCCTCGACGTCGGTGACGACGGCCACGTGGCCGTGGTTCTTCGCCGCCGCGCGGATCATCGCGGGGCCGCCGATGTCGATGTTCTCGATGGCGGTGTCGTAGTCGGCCCCGGCGGCGACGGTGGCCTCGAACGGGTAGAGGTTGACCACGAGCAGGTCGATCGGCGCGATCCCGTGCTGCTCCATCGCCGCCACGTGGCCCGGATCGTCGCGCAGCGCCAGAAGGCCGCCATGCACCTTCGGGTGCAGCGTCTTGACGCGCCCGTCCATCATCTCGGGAAAGCCGGTGAGGTCGGCGACGTCGCGCACCTCGAGCCCGGCGTCGCGCAGCAGCCTGGCCGAGCCGCCGGTGGAGAGCAGCTCCACCCCGCGCGCCGCGAGCGCGCGGGCGAGCTCGACGAGGCCGTCCTTGTCGGACACGGAGAGCAGGGCTCGGGTCAGCGGGGCGCGGTCGGTCATGTGGTCTCCTGCTCGTCGGCATCGGCAAACGGGTCGTCGCGGTGAACGTCGCGCAGGACGCTCGGCGTGTCCTGCGCCTTGGCGAGCGACCAGCGGACGCGCGTCGCATAGGCCAAGGCGCGGCCGGATAAAACCACCTGTCGCGTCGGACGCGGCTTCAGCCGGCCTTTTTCCAGGTAGACCGACGGCTCGAGCGCGAGTTCGGCGGTACCGTCGTGGCGGAAGATCCAGATCTCGCCCGACTTCAGCGCCAGGCTGATCGCGGTGCCGCCCAGATCGACCTCCGCGTCGACCTCGGGGTGCAGGTGGAAGCGGACCTTGAACGGCACGCCCGCCTCGCCCCGCGCCTGCTCGAACCGCAGCTCGTCGGCGTCGGACAGGGTCGTCAGCAGCTCCTCGCCGGTGATCCCGCGCCCGTCGCGCGACAGCTCGACGGTGCGGGCGTGGGTCAGGCCGTGGGTCGCCTGGTAGCCCTCGTGGGCCAGCTCGAGCCGTTCGCCGGCGGGCAGGCGGGTGCGCTCGTGGATCACCTCGCTGGGCCTGTCCTCGAGCAGCTCGCGGCGGTGCCCGCCGAGCATCGACGGCGGGCCGAGGCGGGAGGAGGAGTAGCCCTCGATGCCGAGCGTCGAGTGGCTCGCCGTGGCGCGGCCGGCGCGGCGCCAGTCGGGGCCGAACGTCGCGCCGGAGCCGCAATTCACCACCACCGGCCGCCGCCCGGAGGTCAGCTCGAAGGCCAGCGTCGAGGCGTGCGCGCCGACCGAGAGCGCGCCGCCGGGGGGCGGGGCGGCGTCGAAGATCAGCGTGGTGCGTCCGGAGGCGAGCCGCGCGTAGCCCATGTGTAGCGCGCCCGCCGCGGGCCGGTCGCGCACGCCCGAGGCCGCGAGCGCCTGGTCGAGCCGGCCCTCCACGCCGCGCCCGCCGCCGTGGAACCGCGCCAACCCGCCATCGGCGTGGCGCAGCGCCCGCAGGCACGGGGCCAGCCGCTCGAGCGCGGCGCGCAGCGGCGCGGGCACCGGGCGGTCGGAGGCGCCGAGGGCGTCGACGGTCCAGTTCAGCAGCGTCAGCACCTCGAGCGCTTCCTCGGGGTTGCGCGTCGGCAGCCCGCCGTCGGGGCCGACCTGCCGCTCGCAATCCACCGCAAGCGCCTCGAGCGCCCGGTCGGCGAGCTTGTCCTGTCCCTCGAGCGCGAGCCCGGCGTAGATCAGCCCCGCCTGCGCCTCGAACCGCGCCAGCCCCTGCGGCACGGCGGGCCAGCGGCGGGCGAGGAAGCGGGTCTGCGCCGCGAGGCTGGCGAGGAAGCGCTCGCGCACCGCCTTGTCCTGTCCGCGCAGGATGAACGCCGCGTGGTTGATCCAGACGATGAGCCGGCGGCCGGTGATCTCGGGCGTCCAGCCCGGCCCGCGCCCGCCGCCGTAGCGCGCGATCCAGTCGAGCACCCAGTCGCGCGCCCGCACCCGCGCCTTGCCGTCGCCCACCGCCGCGAGGTCGTCGAGCCAGCCGAAGCCGTGCGCCTCCTCGGCGAAGGCCGCATCGGGCGGCGCGATGACCCAGGGCGTGGCGTCGCCGATCTCGTGGAGGTGGCCGGCGAAGACCACGTTGCCCGCACAGAGCTGGCGGCCGCGCGCGAAGTGGCCGATGGAGCGCGGCTCCGGCTCGGCCGCGAAGGCCGCGACCGACCGCCCCCGCGCCGCGAGACGGGCGTGGATAAGGTTCATCAGCCGCGCGTGGCGCGTCTTGAGGGTCCGGGTACGGGCCAAACTGCTGCCTCAGGGCGGAGGCTGCGCCCCCTCTTGGTTTGACGCCGATCCTACCGCGCGGGCCGGCTCAAGTCACGCGGGCTTTGTCAGCAGCGCCATGTAGAAGCCGTCCATCCCGCCGCGCTCGGGCCAGTAGTCCGGCCGCAGCCGCAGGCCGCCCTCCTCGGTGCGCCACTCGGGCGCGAGGCCCGGCAGGTCGGGGAGCGGCAGGACGGCGATGTCGTCGCGTGCGGCGAGCGCCTCCTCGACCTGCACCTCGCCCTCGTCGGGCAGCAGCGAGCAGGTGCAGAAGACCAGCCGCCCGCCGGGGCGCAGCAGGGTCAGGGCGTGGTCGAGCAGCCGGGCCTGCAGCTCGATCAGCCTGCCGAACTCGGCGCCGTCCTTGGCGTGGGGCAGGTCGGGGTGGCGGCGGATGGTGCCGGTGGCCGAGCAGGGCGCGTCGAGCAGGATCGCGTCCCAGCCGCCCTCGTCGAACGCGAGCGCGTCGCCCGCGAGGGTGCGCGCGGCGAGGCCGCAGCGGGCGAGGTTCTCCTCCACCCGTGCGAGGCGGTCCGGCGAGATGTCGAGCGCGGTGACGTCGGCCCCGGTGGCGGCGACTTGCAGCGTCTTGCCGCCGGGCGCGGCGCACAGGTCGAGCACCCGCTCGCCGGGCCGCGCGCCGAGCAGCCGGGCGGGCAGGGCGGCGGCGGCGTCCTGTACCCAGAACGCGCCCTCCGCGAAGCCCGGCAGCGCCGTGACCTGACCGGCCTGCGCCAACCGCACGCTCCCCGTCGGCAGCAGCGCGCCGCCGGTCGCCTCGGCGAGCGCCGCCGGATCGGTCCTGGCGGTCAGATCGAGCGGCGCGCCCGCGAAATGGGCGCGCTCCATCTGCTGCACCGGCCGGTCGCCCCACGCCTCGGCGAGCGGACGGCGCAGCCAGCGCGGCAGGTTCGGCACGGGCAGCTTGCTCCAAGCCTCGGGACCGGCCTCGGCGATCTTGCGCAGCACCGCGTTGACGAGGCCGCGGTAGCGCGAGGTGTGCGGATGCCGACCGACCAGATCGACCCACGCGTCGACCACCCCGTGCGCCGCCGCGCCTTCGCCGATTTCCAGCGTCGCGAGGCGCAGCGCGTTGCGCACGGCGTCGGGCGGGCGCTTGGAGAGGTGCGGCTTGAGCATCCGGTCGGCCCGGCCCGCGGCGCGCAGCGCGTCGGCCGCGAGGCGGGCGGCGCGGGCGCGCTCGGCGGGAGCGAGCCGCTCGAGCTCGCCGCCGAGTTCAGACAGCAGCCGGCCGGCGGTGACGCCGTTGACGAGCGCCCAGGCGGCCTTGCGGGGCGCGGCGCCTTCCTTGGCAGGCGGCGCGGCGGGACGGCGGGGCGGACGATCGGCCAACGGGTGCTCCTTGTTCGGCGAACGCGGCTGCGTATATCAGGAGAGCATACCGGACAAGAAGGCCGCGCCCAGATGACCGATACCGACAAGCTGCCGCCCGAAGCCCTTCGCGCCCTCGAAGAGGCCGCCGCCCGCCGCCGCGCCGCGCAGGATACGCCGCTGCCGACGGAGCTCGGCGGCCGCGACGGCCCCGAGCCCGTCCGCTATGGCGACTGGGAGCGCAAGGGCATCGCCGTCGACTTCTAGTCGCCGAGGTTGAACACGACGGAGCTGCCGTCGCCGCCGTTGGCGGTGAGGCGCACCTTGTCGCCGTCGATCTCCACGAGCTGGCAGTTGCGCGGCCAGTTGCCGCCCTCCCAGCGCAGGGTGCGGCAGAACTCGCCGCCCTCCCACGTCCAGCGCCCGACGACCTCGCGCCCCTGCGCGGTGCCCCGGATGCGCCCGCTCGCCTCCATCCGCACCGACAGGCCGAGCACCGCCGCGATGAGCGTGCGGTCGGCCACCTCCGCGACGAACACCCGCCGCGAGTCGATCGGGCGGAAGTCGGCGGCGGCCGGCTGAGGCTGCAGCAGCGCCATCAGCGCGGCCAGGGCGAGGGGTCCGGTCATCTTGGGTCTCCAGGTACGCGCACAAAACGCCCGCCCCCTGCCGCTAGGTCCGCCCGCCGCGGCTGAGTTTGTCGTGAACCGACAAGCCGTTGCCTTCCCTCAGAGCCCGAGCACGTCCGCCATCGTGTATTCGCCCGGCCGCTTGTCCTGCCCCCAGAGCGCCGCCCGCACGGCGCCGCGCGCAAAGATCCCCCGATCGGTGGCCACATGGCGCAACATCACGCGCTCGCCCGCCCCGGCGAACAGAACATCGTGCTCGCCCACGATGTCGCCGCCCCGGACCGCCGAGAACCCGATCGCGCCCGCGCCGCGCGGACCGGTCTGCCCGTCGCGGCCGCGCTCGGCGGCCTCCGACAGGGCCACCCCGCGACCCTCTGCCGCGGCTTCGCCGAGCATCAGCGCGGTGCCGGAGGGGGCGTCGACCTTGTGACGGTGATGGGCCTCGACGATCTCGATGTCGAACTCCTCCCCGAGCGCCGCCGCCACCTTGCGCGTCAGCCCGACCAGCAGGTTGACCCCGAGCGACATGTTGCCCGCCCGCACGACGACGGCGTGGCGCGCGGCCGCGGCGATGCAGGCGAGGTCGTCGTCGCCGAAGCCGGTGGTGCCGATCACGTGCGTCGCCCGTGCCTGCGCGGCGAGCGCGGCGAACTCCACCGTCGCCGCGGGGGTGGTGAAGTCGATCACCGCCTGCGCCTTCGCGAACGCCTCGAGCGCGTCCGACGTCACCGGCACGCCCATCGCCGCGCCGCCCGTCGCCTCGCCGACGTCGCGGCCCTCCCACTCGTGGCCGGGCCGCACCAGCGCGCCGACGAGGCGGCAGGCGTCGGACGCGGCGACGGTCTCGACCAGCATCCGGCCCATCCGTCCGGCCACGCCGGTCACTACGATTCCGGGGGTCTCGTCGCTCATGTCGTCGTCTCCGTACGTCGCGGTCTGCTTGGCAAGTCTGCCCACGGGGCTTACATGCCCGCCATGGCGAAGAACAGATTCGATGAGGGCCGCGGCCCGTCGCAGAGGCAGCTCAGGGTCGGGGAACTGATCCGGCGGACGCTGTCCGACGTGCTCGCGCGGGGCGATGTCCACGATCCCGACCTGACGGGCATGTCGATCACCGTGAGCGAGGTCCAGACCACGCCCGACCTCAAGATCGCGACGGCCTACGTGCTGCCGCTCGGCGGGCGCGACGTCGAGGTCGCGCTCAAGGCGCTGGCGCGCAACAAGGGCGAGCTGCGCCGGGCGGTGTCGAAGAACCTCACCCTGAAGTTCGCGCCCGACCTGCGCTTCCGCGTCGACGAGACCTTCGACCGGATCGACGACACCCGCCGGATGTTCAACGAGCCCCGCGTGCGCCAGGACATCGAGGACGGAGACGAGGCGCGGGACGAAGAGGAATGATCCGCACCGCATCCGCGCTGACGCTGGCGCTGCTGGCGTCCCCCGCGCTCGCGGTGGAGTGCGAGCGCCTCGCGTGGCAGGGCACCGACTTCACCATCTGCGAAGTCGACCCGGCGCAGGAGCCGCTGCGGCTGTTCCTCGCCGACGAGTCCGGCGCGACCTACGGCTCGTTCGGCGCGATCGAGGACGATCTCGGCCCGCTGAGCTTCGCGATGAACGCCGGGATGTACCACCGCGACCACTCGCCCGTCGGCCACTACGTCGAGGACGGCGAGGAGGTCATGCGGGTGATCCCGAACGCCGGGCCGGGCAACTTCGGGATGCTGCCCAACGGCATCTTCTGCATCCGCAACGACAGCGCGCGGGTCTACGAGACCGGTCTCTACCTCGACGAAGCGCCCGACTGCCGCCACGCCACCCAGTCGGGGCCGATGCTGGTGATCGACGGCGCGCTGCATCCGCGCTTCATCGAAGGCTCCGACAGCCGCCACATCCGCAACGGCGTCGGTACCTCCGACGACGGCAGCCGGGTGGTGTTCGCGATCTCCGACGGCGTCGTCAACTTCCACGATTTCGCCACCCTGTTCCGCGACCGGCTCGACCTGCCGCAGGCGCTTTACTTCGACGGCAAGGTCAGCCGGCTGCACGCGCCGGGCGTCGGCCGCTCCGATGTGGGGTGGGCGATGGGGCCGGTCGTCGGCGTGCTTGACGAGGCCGGGCACGGCGGCTAGCACCCCGCCCTTTCTGGGCAAGGAGAGCTTCATGGCACGGCGCCGCAAGGGACGCGACATTTCCGGCTGGCTGATCGTCGACAAGCCCGCGGGCCTGACCTCGACCACCGTCGTCAACCGCGTCCGCCGCGCGTTCGACGCCAGGAAGGCTGGCCATGCCGGCACGCTCGACCCGGCCGCGACGGGTATCCTCGCCATCGCCTTCGGCGAGGCGACCAAGACCATTCCCTACGTCACCGAAGCGATGAAGGCCTACGCCTTCACCGTCCGCTTCGGCGCCGAGACCAACACCGACGACGCCGAGGGCGCGGTGGTGAAGGAGGCCGAAGGCCGGCCCTCGGACGACGAGATCAAGGACGCGCTCGGCCGGTTCGTGGGCGAGATCATCCAGGTGCCGCCGGCCTTCTCGGCGGTGAAGATCGACGGCGAGCGCGCCTACAAGCGCGCCCGGGCCGGCGAGGAATTCGAAGTGGAGGGGCGGCCGCTCTGGGTCGAGGAACTGGTGCTGACCGACCGGCCCGAGCCCGACCTCGCCGAGCTCGAGATGACCTGCGGCAAGGGCGGCTACGTGCGCGCCATCGCCCGCGACCTCGGCCGAGTGCTGGGCTGTCTCGGGCACGTCCTCACCCTGCGCCGGCTCTGGTCGGGCCCGTTCGAGCTCGAGGACGCGGTGACGCTGGAGCGGGTCGAATCGCTGGCCGGCAGCGACGAGCTCGACGGGCTGCTGCTGCCGCTGGAGGTCGCGCTCGCCGAGCTGCCCGAGGTGCGCTGCCCGGCCGAGAGCGTGGGCCGGCTGAAGAACGGCAACCCCGCGACGGTCATCGCCGCGGGGCTGGAGTACGGCGAGGAATGCTGGGCCAGCCACGACGGCCGGCCCCTCGCCGTCGGCCGCTACAAGGGCGGTGAGCTGCACCCGGTCCGGGTGTTCCAGCTCTAGCCTCAGACGAACGGCAGCGGATGGTGCGGCGGGCGCAGGTCGGTGCAGTCGCAATCCAGGCCGATGTCCTTGCGGACCCGGCGGGGCAGCGCGAGGCGCTCGATCTGGGCGCGGTTGCACAGGGCCTGCAGCTCGTCTTCGAGGCGGCTGGCAAGGGAGGCGGGGCGGCGGCGGGAGAACATGTCGGTGATCCTTTCTAGGTGTGATTCGCGCTTCGACCCTCCCTTGGTAATTTCTCAAGTGGACTTTAGATCAAGCGCCTTTCGCCCTGCCCGCCGCCGGGCTAGACCGCGCCCATGATCGAGCGCCTGCACCAGAAGGGCGACGCCGCCTCGGTGGCCGTCTACTCGCCCTGCGAAGCCTATCGCTACCTCCTCACCCGCACCTGGGATCCGGCCGGCGCGCGGGCGCTGTTCGTGATGCTGAACCCCTCCACCGCCACGGAGATCCAGAACGACCCGACCGTCGAGCGCTGCGAGCGGCGGGCACGGGCGCTGGGCTTCGGCGCGTTCCGGGTGACCAACATCTTCGCCTTCCGCGCCACCGACCCGAAGGTGATGCGCGCGGTGGACGATCCCGTCGGGCCGGGCAACGACGCCGCCATCGAGGACAGCGCCGCGCGCTGGATCCGGGGCGGCGACGATCGCATCGTCTGCGCCTGGGGCACCCACGGCGCCCACCGCGACCGGGGGCCGGAGGTCGAGCGGCTGCTGCGCGCGACGGGGCGGCCGCTCCACCATCTCGGGCTCAGCAAGGCCGGGCACCCCAAGCACCCGCTCTACATCGGCTATCACGTGCAGCCCGAGGCGTGGCCCGACGCCTGAGCGGCGATTCCACCCTTTTCATCCGCGCCGGCATCGACTATGGGGCAGCCTTCCGGTCGGACCCGCCGCCCGGAGACTCCAAGGGCCCTGCTGGACGACATCCCGGCTTGTGCCATGACCTCTGACCCTGAAGGAGACCCCGATGTCGATCACGCCCGAAGAAAAGACCCGCCTGATCAAGGAATACGGCACCAAGGACGGCGACACCGGTTCGCCCGAGGTGCAGGTCGCCATCATGACCTCGCGGATCTCGACGCTGACCGAGCACTTCAAGACCCACAAGAAGGACAACCACGGCCGCCGTGGTCTCCTCAAGATGGTGGCCCACCGCCGCAAGCTGCTCGACTACCTCAAGGCGAACGACGAGCCGCGTTACCGCGACCTCATCAAGCGCCTCGGCATCCGCCGCTGAGCGCCGGCAGAGACGATGGGGAAGGGGTCGCGGGAGCGGCCCCTTTTTCGTTGGTTGGTTTCTGGTGGTGCGCGGGGGGGTGCGCTATGAATGCGCACCCTACGGGGCGCGTCAGTCGTAGAAGGGGGTCATCTGGGCGATGATGACGCTGTTCTCGTCGCGGGCGCGGTCCATCAGGGCACGCTCGTCATTTTCGATGTCGTGCCCTTCTGCGAGACGCTCCTCGAGGGTGCCGTAGCCAGAGACCTCGAGCGGGTTCAGGTCGGCCTGCTTGAGCACGGCGACCGTCTCGCGCACGGCCTCGGCCTCGTCCACGCCGCTGGCATAGCACATCAGCGCCGCGCCGGTGGCGTCCTTGGGCAGGCCGTCGCCCGACTTGCGGCCGACTTCGACGAGGAGGGTGTAGACGGATTGGGCCATGCCCTCTCCTGTTGCCGGGCGGGCGCGGCGTCAAGGGCTAGCGGAACCTGCGCCCTATCCAGATCAGCAGGCTCGCGCCCGCGGCGCCGACGATGAGCTGCGTGAGCCACGCCTCCTCGGTGTAGATGCCGAGCATCCGCAGCAACGCGTTGAGGACGAGGGCGCCGAAGATGCCGAGCAGGATGTTGAGGAAGATACCGGTCCTGGCCTTCATGATTTTGGAGGCGATCCACCCGGCGAGGCCGCCGACGATGATCGAGCCGAAGAAACCGAGTCCCATGCCGTCTCCCTGAGTTCGCGGGGCGGCCCGCTGCCGCGGACCACCCGGTCTGTCGCCCGGCCTGGCGTCAGGTGCGGCCCTTGATCAGGCGCGCGAGCCAGATCAGCAGGCAGGCGCCGATGAAGCCGGCGATGAGAGAGCCGATCCAGCCGGCGGTCTCGAAGTCGAAGATCAGGGCGGCGAGGAAGTTGAACACGATCGCCCCGACGATGCCGAGGATGATGTTCATCAGGACGCCCATGTCGGACTTCATGAATTTCTCGGCCAACCACCCGGCGATGCCGCCGATGATGATGGCCATGAGCCAACCTACTCCGTTCATCTCGCAATCCCTCTCCAGTTTCCCGCCGGACCCCCCGGCTTCTGACGCACAACAGCGGCAGCTCGGTCGGGGTTCCTTGCGTCAACCGACATAGCGCATCTGTGGCGTTGCCGCCACAAATTCACGCAGCCAGAAGGATTTGCGCGTGCCGGAGCGGCTCAGTCGCGGAGCAGTTCGTTGATCCCGGTCTTCGAGCGGGTGCGCTCGTCGACGCGTTTCACGATGACCGCGCAATAGAGGTGCACGCCGTTCTTCGAGGGCATCGTGCCGGAGACGACGACAGAGTAGGGGGGCACTTCGCCGTAGAAGACCTCGCCGCTCTCGCGGTCGACGATCTTGGTCGACTGGCCAATGTAGACGCCCATCCCGAGCACCGAGCCCTCGCGCACGATCACCCCCTCGACCACCTCCGAGCGGGCGCCGATGAAGCAGTTGTCCTCGATGATCGTCGGCCCGGCCTGCATCGGCTCGAGCACGCCGCCGATCCCGACGCCGCCCGACAGGTGCACGCCCTTGCCGATCTGGGCGCAGGAGCCGACCGTCGCCCAGGTGTCGACCATCGTGCCCTCGTCGACATAGGCGCCGAGGTTGACGAAGGAGGGCATCAGCACCACGCCGGGCGCGATGTAGGCCGACTTGCGCACCACGCAGTTGGGCACCGCGCGAAAGCCCGCCGCGCGCCAGGCGTTCTCGCCCCAGCCGGCGAACTTGCTGTCGACCTTGTCCCACCAGCCGCCGCCCTGCGGGCCGCCATGCTGGATCTCCATGTCTTTGATGCGGAAGCCCAGCAGCACCGCCTTCTTGGCCCACTGGTTCACGTGCCAGTCGTCGCCGCGCTTCTCGGCGACGCGCAGCTGGCCCGAATCGAGCGCGTTCAGCGTGTCCTGGATGGCTTCGCGGGTCTCGCCGCCGGTGGCGGGCGTGATCTGGTCGCGGGTCTCCCAAGCGGCCTCGATGGCGGCTTCGAGCTGGTCGTTGGACATGGCGGCGCGCTCCTGTGGTCTGCTGGCGCGCCTTTTGCCTCCAAACGGGCGGTGACGCAACGCGAGCCCGGCGCGGCGGACGGGGAAAGATCGCGGCAAGTGCCAAGATGCCGCCACGCCGCTTGCACCATATTGCCGCGCGGATCTGGTCTTCGGGGAGCATCAACGCCAACCGGAGACCGCACCAGATGCCCCTGAAATCCTCCCTCGCCATCGCGGCGACCCTCGCCATCGCCGCCTTCGCCGCGCCGGCCGTCGCCCAGTCGACCGGCATGATGCCGGCCGGCACCGGCTACGAGGCCGGCCCGCCCGCGAGCTACACCGCGCGAAGCTGGACCAACCCGGCCAACGGCTGCTCCTACTCCCGCGCCCACGCGCCGGGCTACGCGCCGACGTGGCACCTCATCATGAACGGCGCCCATGCCGGCCTGACCAACGCGCGCCGCAGCTGCCCGTTCATGCTGGTCTCGATGAACTGAGCGGCGCGGGCCGGGCTGAAGCCCGGCCTACGCTGGCCGACAACGGGGG
>NZ_CH724107.1:2014802-2077006 GCF_000153305.1 Oceanicola granulosus HTCC2516 | reverse complement strand
ACCCACGCCCGTCCCCTCGGGCCCTTGCAAATGGACTTCTCCCGCGGGGCCTGCCATCACGTATCCTTGCGCCAACAAGGAGACCGCGATGACGAAGAAGGACCGCCTCCGCCGCCCCTTCCGCGACAGCCGCCAGGACAGGGTCGCCGCCGAGCAGACCCCCCAGACGCCGCAGGCGGAATCGCCGAGCTACCGGCTCGCCTTCGACGACACCGACTTCCTGCTGCGCGAGGAGCTGCGTCCCGTCCGGCTGCAGCTCGAGCTGCTCAAGCCGGAGCTGATGATGAACGAGGCCGACGTGCAGTCGACCATCGTGCTCTTCGGCGGCGCGCGCATCCCATCGCCCGACCAGAAGGACTCCGCGCGCACCGAGACGCTGGCGGGCCTTTCGGCGCACTATGCCGAGGCACGCAAGTTCGCCCGCATCGTCACCGAGCGCTCGATGAGGAACGGCGGCAGCGAGGACGTCATCGTCACCGGCGGCGGGCCCGGCGTCATGGAGGCGGGCAATCGCGGCGCGGTCGACGCGGGCGGCCGCTCGATCGGGCTCAACATCGTGCTCCCCCACGAGCAGCAGCCCAACGCCTACGTCACGCCGGAGCTCTGCTTCAACTTCCACTACTTCGCGATCCGCAAGATGCACTTCCTGATGCGGGCCCGCGCGGTGTGCGTCTTCCCCGGCGGCTTCGGCACGCTCGACGAGACCTTCGAGTGCCTGACGCTGATCCAGACCGGGCGGATGCAGATGGTCCCCGTCCTGCTCTTCGGCCGCGAGTTCTGGGAGCGGATCGTGGACTGGAAGGCGCTCGAGGAAGCCGGGACGATCTCGCCCGCCGACCTCGACCTGTTCCGCTTCGTGGAGACCGCCGAGGAGGCGCTCGAGGCGATCGACACCTGGCCCGGCGCCGGCGAGCGCCGCCAGACCATTCCGGGGCGGTGACGATGCATCCGGTACTGCTGGTGATGGGGACGGCCGGGTCGGGCAAGTCCACCCTGGGGGAGCTGCTGGCCGAGCGGCTCGAGGCGACGTTTCTCGAGGGCGACCAGTTCCACCCCGAGGAGAACATCGCGCGGATGGAGGCCGGTAAGCCGCTCAACGACGAGATGCGCTGGCCCTGGCTCGACCGCATCGCCGAGGCCGCCGCCGACGCCCGGCAGACGCGGCCGGTGATCATCGCCTGCTCGGCGCTCAAGCGCAGCTACCGCGAGCGGCTGCGCGCCGGGCTGCCGGGGCTGGTGACGATCTACCCCGACGCGCCCAAGGACCTCGTCGCCGAGCGGATGGGCAGCCGCGAGGGCCACTTCATGCCGCTGTCGCTGCTCGACAGCCAGTTCGACACGCTCGAGGTGCCCGGCGACGACGAGGACCACATCGCCGTCAGCGCCCGCCGCCCGCCCGAGGAGATGGCGGACGCCGTGCTCGAGGCGTGGCGCGCCCGCTAGCGCCCGCCGCCCCTCCATAGTCCGTCGCTTGAAGCCGCTGTTTCACGTGCGACGGCGTGCGGCGGAACCGGGCGGAGCCAGGCCCCGCCCGTGCGTTGTCAGAAGTCCAGGTTCTCCACGCTCAGCGCGTTCTGCTGGATGAACTCGCGGCGGGGTTCGACGACGTCGCCCATGAGCTTGGTGAACAGGTCGTCGGCCTCGGTCACGTCGTCGATCTTCACCTGCAGGAAGGTGCGGGCGTCGGGGTCGAGGGTGGTCTCCCAGAGCTGCTCGGGGTTCATCTCGCCGAGGCCCTTGTAGCGCTGCAGGGTGAGGCCGCGTTCGCCTTCCTCGAGGATCGCCTGGAGCAGGCCGAGGGGGCCGTAGATGACCTGGCTGCGGTCCTTGCGGTAGAGGGTGGCGGCGGTGCCGTAGACCTCCTGCAGCGACTGGGTGAAGCTGCCCGAGCGGCGCGCCTCGCCGGAGCGCAGCATCGGGCCGTCGAGGGTGCGGACCTCCTCGACGCCGCGCAGGATGCGGGCGAGGCGGATGCCCTTGTCCTGGGTGATGCGGCCCTGCCAGCCGCGCTCGTACTCGAGCGCGATCAGGTCGAGCCGCGCGGCGACCTTGTCGGCCACGCCCTGCAGGTCGCGCTCGACCTCGCCCGAGACGAAGGCGCCGGCGATGGCGGCCTGCTCGAGGATGTGGCGCGGGTAGTGGGTCGGGAACGCCTCGAGCACTCGGCGCAGCTGGCGGGCCTCCTCGACGACGCGCTTGAGGTCCTGCCCGACGATCTCCTCGCCGGTGCCGAGCCGCAGCGCCGCGCCGTCGACGCCCTGCTCGATCAGGTACTCGTCCATCGCCGCCTGATCCTTGAGGTAGACCTCGGAGCGGCCGCGCGAAACCTTGTAGAGCGGCGGCTGGGCGATGTAGATGTGCCCGTTCTCGATCAGCTGGGGCATCTGGCGGAAGAAGAACGTCAGCAGCAGCGTGCGGATGTGCGCGCCGTCGACGTCGGCGTCGGTCATGATGACGATCTTGTGGTAGCGCAGCTTCGAGATGTCGAACTCGTCGCGGCCGATGCCGGTGCCGAGCGCCATCACGAGGTTGCCGATCTCCTGGCTGCCGAGCATCCGGTCGAAGCGGGCGCGCTCGACGTTGAGGATCTTGCCTTTCAGCGGCAGCACCGCCTGGGTGCGCCGGTCGCGGCCGGTCTGGGCGGAGCCGCCGGCGCTGTCACCCTCGACGAGGAACACCTCGGTCTGGGTCGGGTCCTTCTCGGAGCAGTCCTTGAGCTTGCCGGCGAGGTAGTTGACGTCCATGGCCGTCTTGCGCCGGGTCAGCTCGCGCGCCTTGCGCGCGGCCTCGCGGGCCTGCGCGGCCTCGACGATCTTGCTGACGATCATCTTCGCCTGGCCCGGGTTCTCCTCGAACCACTCGGCGAGCTTCTCCGACACCAGGCTCTCGACGGCGGGGCGGACCTCGGACGAGACGAGCTTGTCCTTGGTCTGGCTGGAGAACTTCGGATCGGGCACCTTCACCGACAGCACGCAGGTCAGGCCCTCGCGCATGTCGTCGCCGGTGAAGTTGACCTTCTCGCGCTTGGCGATGCCGCTCTCGGTGGCGTATTTCGTGACGGTGCGGGTCAGCGCGGCGCGGAAGCCGGCCATGTGGGTGCCGCCGTCGCGCTGGGGGATGTTGTTGGTGAACGGCAGGACCATCTCGTTGTAGCTGTCGTTCCACCACATCGCGACCTCGACGGTGATGTCGTCGCGCATCCCCTCGACGTGGATCGGCTCGGGCAGCATCGCGCTCTTCGAGCGGTCGAGGTACTTCACGAACTCCTTCACGCCGCCCTCGTAGAACAGCTCCACGTGCAGCGGCTCGGCGGGGCGGTCGTCCTCGAGGATGATCCGCACGCCGCTGTTGAGGAAGGCGAGCTCGCGCAGGCGCTTCTCGAGCGTGTGGAAGTCGTAGTCGAGGTTGGAGAAGGTGTCGGTCGAGGCGAGGAAGCGGACCTCGGTGCCGCTGCGGCCGTGCGCGTCGCCGACGACCTTCAGGTGCTCGACGGTCTCGCCGTGTTCGAAGCGGGCCACGTGCTCCTTGCCGTTGCGCCAGACGCGCAGCTCGAGCCAGACCGACAGCGCGTTGACCACCGAGACGCCGACGCCGTGCAGGCCGCCGGAGACCTTGTAGGAGTTGGAGTCGAACTTCCCGCCCGCGTGCAGCTGGGTCATGATGACCTCGGCCGCCGAGACACCTTCGCCCTGGTGAATGTCGACGGGAATGCCGCGGCCGTTGTCGGACACGGAGACGGAGGAATCCGCGTGGATCTTGACGTGGACATGGTCGGCGTGACCGGCCAGGGCCTCGTCGATGCCGTTGTCGACGACCTCGTACACCATGTGGTGCAGGCCGCTGCCGTCGTCGGTGTCGCCGATATACATGCCGGGACGCTTGCGCACCGCTTCCAGGCCCTTGAGAACCTTGATGGAATCTGCGCCGTAATCTTCCGGGATGCGCTCGGGTTCAGCCATCGGAAATTCCTTCGTTCTTGCTGGCTGTCATATACGAATTCTGGGGGGCAATGTCACGTCATTGCGCTAGATTTTGCGCGTCAGGTGAAGGGGATGACCGCCCCCACCGCCACCAGCAGCCCCCCCGCGGTCCGGTTCGTGCGCCGCAGCGCGCGCGGCGAGGTCAGCAGCCGCCGTGCGCGGTCGATCATCCCGGCCAGAACGAGATTGCCCAGCAGCGGCACCAGCGCCGAGAGGCCGGCGATCGCCAGCATGTCGGGCAGGGTCAGGGCGGTCAGGTCGAAGAAGCCCGGCAGCACGCCCATGTAGAACAGGATCGCCTTCGGGTTGCCGAGGATCACCGCGAGGCCCGCGACGAAGCCCGCCCACATGCCGGGGCGGGTGAGGCGGCTGTCGGTGGCGACGGTCTTGTCGGCGTTGCGCCAGATCAGGACGCCCATCACCACGAAGGTCAGGCAGGCGACCCAACGCAGCACCGTCATGAATCCGGCGAACGCCGAGACGATCCAGCTGACCCCGAGGATCGCCAGGAACGGCCAGAGCACGTCGCCCACCACCACGCCCATCGCCAGCGGCCACGCGGCGCGGTAGCCGCCCGAGAGGGCGCGCGCGGTGAGCGCCACCCAGACCGGGCCCGGGGTCAGGAACAGGATCAGCAGCGCGCCGGCATAGAGGCCGAGCTGGGCGAGGGTGACGGTCACGGCGCCTCCGGCAGGGTCAGCGTGCCGTCCTCGGCGAGCGGCCAGAACGGGTTGTGCGCGATCTCCCAGACATGGCCGTCGGGGTCGGCGTAATAGCCCGAGTAGCCGCCCCAGAACACCCCCTCGGGCGCCTTCAGAGCCTCCGCACCGGCGGCCAGCGCGGCCCGCCAGGCGGCGTCCACCCCGGCGCGGTCGGAGAAATTCTGCGCCAGTGTCATCGCGCCGGTGCCGAGGGTCGCACCGGGCCGGCCCTGTTCCTCGGCCAGCGCCTCGCGTCCGAACAGGCCGAGAACGAGGCCGTCGAGTTGGTAGAAGGTGACGCTCTCCTGGCTCTGGCCGTGCGGGGTCCAGCCGAGCGCGGCGTAGAAGTCCCGGGCGCGCGCGAGGTCACGCACGCCGAGGGTGATCAGGCTCACGCGCTGGGCTTTCATTTCGTCCCCTCCCTTCAGAACCGGCCGCCGGCCAGGTCGACGGGAGCATCCTCGTCCCATTCGAGCCCGGCGTCGAGGACCAGCACCATCAGGTCGTCGTCGCGCACGCTCCGCGCGTCGCCCGAGCGCACGCCCCCCACCTCGGTCCAGCAGACCTCGTTTGTCACCCGGCGAAAGCCGTGGGCGGCGTAGACCTTGGCCACCCCGAACAGCAGCACCACCTGCGCGGCGCTCGCCCGCGCCTCGTCGAGCGCCGCCGCGACCAGCGCCCCGGCGATCCCCTCGCCGCGCCGCTCGGGGGCGGTGCAGACCTCGGCGAGCCCGAGCATGTCGAACAGCCGGTCGCCGAGCCGGATGCCGCGACAGGTCAGCGCCATGTGCCCGACGATGCGCCCGCCGTCGCGGGCAAGCAGCCGGACATGGTGGCGCTGGCCGTGGTAGCTGCGCCCGCCGAAGCCCGCGTCGACTCCGAAGCAGCGCTCGATCAGCGCGGCGGCCTCCGCCTCGGTCTCGTGGTCGAGCCGCACTTCCTCGATCCGCTCGATCCTCATCCCAGCACCTCGCTCACCCCGTCCGTCTCCCGCACCTCCAGCCGCTGCGCCCGGTCGCCGAGCTCGGCGAACAGCTCCGGGCCGGTGCCGGTCATCCACGCCTGCGCTCCGAGCGCCACGATCTCTTCGTAGAGCGCGGCGCGGCGGGCGGCGTCGAGATGGGCGGCGACCTCGTCGAGCAACAGCAACGGCGGCATGCCCGTCCGGGCCGCCAGCGCGCGTGCGTTGGCGAGGATCAGCGAGATCAGCAGCGCCTTTTGCTCGCCGGTCGAGCAGTCGCGGGCGGGGACGTCCTTGGCGGCGTAGGTGGCGGCGAGGTCGGTGCGGTGCGGTCCCGCCAGCGTCCGGCCCGCCGCCATGTCGCGGCCCCGCCCGGCGGCGAATGTCTCGCGCAGCGCCGCCTCGTCGCCCGGCAGCTCGCCCTCGGACTGCTCGAGCGCCAGCGTGGCGACGGGAAACGCCGTCTCCGCCCCCTCCTGTGCCTCGGCGAGCGCCGCCAGCACCTCGACGCGGCCCGCATGGATGCGCGCGCCCGCCCGCGCCATCTGCGCCTCGAGCGCGCCGTACCAGCTCGGGTCGCGGACCTCGTCCTTCAGCAGCCGGTTGCGCTCGCGCATCGCCTTCTCGTAGGCCAGCGTCTCGGCCGCGTGGTCGGCGTCGAAGCTCAGCACCGCCCGGTCGAGAAACCGGCGGCGACCGTCGGCCCCCTCGATCCACAGCCGGTCCATGCTCGGGATCAGCCACAGCACCCGCACCACCCGCCCCAGCGCCACCTGCGCCGCGGCCTTGCCGTCGATGCGCACCTGCCGCGCGGCGCTCGCCTCGCTCCACGTCTCGATCTCGTGCGGGCGGTCGGGCGCGGCAACTTCGGCGGTGACCTTCCAGCCCACCGTCTCGGGCCGGCGCGTCATCTCCGCCGCCCCGGCGCGGCGCAGGCCGCGGCCGGGCGACAGGATCGAGACCGCCTCGAGCAGGTTCGTCTTGCCCGCCCCGTTGGCGCCGTAGATCGCGACGGGGCGCGCGTCGACCTCGACCGCGGCGCGCTTGTGGCTGCGGAAGTGCGACAGGGTCAGGCGGGTGATGGCAAGCCGGCTCATCGCACGTCTGTGCGCAACTTCGCCGGCAAGATCAACGTGCGCGGGTCAGACCCGCATCGGCATCACGACGTAGACGGCGGAGGTGTCGTCGCCCTCGCGCATCAGCGTCGGATCGCCCGAGGAGTTGAACAGGAACACCGCGTTCTCGCGATCGACCTGGCTGGCGATCTCTAGCAGGTACTTGGCGTTGAAGCCGATATCGAGCTTCTCGTCGCCGTAGGCCACCGCCAGCTCTTCCTCGGCGTTGCCGGAATCGGGCGCGTTGACCGACAGGATCAGCCGGTCCTCGTCGAGGCTCAGCTTCACCGCGCGGCTGCGCTCGGACGACACCGTCGCGACCCGGTCGACGGCCTTGGCGAACTCACTCGCATCCACCTCGAGCCGCTTGGCGTTGTTGGCCGGGATGACACGGGAATAGTCGGGGAAGGTGCCGTCGATGACCTTGGAGGTGAGGGTGATGTCGGGCGTGGCGAAGCGGATCTTGGTCTCGCTGACCGACACCGCGATCTGCATCTCGTCGTCGTCGAGCAGCTTGCGCAGCTCGCCCACAGTCTTGCGCGGCACGATCACGCCGGGCATCTCCTCGGCCCCCTCGGGCAGGGCGGCGTCGATGCGCGCCAGCCGGTGGCCGTCGGTGGCGACGCAGCGCAGCGCGCGGCCGTCCTCGCCCTCCGCGACATGCATGTAGACGCCGTTGAGGTAGTAGCGGGTCTCCTCGGTGGAGATCGCGAACTTCGACTTGTCGAACAGCCGCCGCAGCACCGGCGCGTCGGCGGTGAAGTTGGTGGCGTATTCCGACGAGGCCATGACGGGGAAATCCTCGCGCGGCAGCGTCGCCAGCGAGAAGTTCGACCGGCCGGCCATGATCTGCAGCCGCCCGCTGCCGCCGTCTTCGGCCAGCGTGACGAGCGCCCCGTCGGGCAGCTTGCGCACGATCTCGTTGAGCGTGACCGCCGCGACAGTCGTGGCCCCCGCGCGCTCCACCTGCGCCGGGGCGCGGTCGACCACCTCGATGTCGAGGTCCGTGGCGCGGAACTGGACGCCGTCGCCCTCGGCCTCGATCAGCACGTTGGCGAGGATCGGGATCGTGTTGCGGCGCTCGACGACCGATTGCGCCTGCGCCACCGCCTTGAGCAGCGCGCCGCGTTCGATGGAGAATTTCATGCCCTCGCTCCGTCTTTGGCCGATCCGTCCGTCCGGGAGGGCAAAGCTACCCAATTCCCGACCCGGCTCAAGCGGATTCCTGCCCAGTCCGTCAAGTGTTGCACGGCAACAAGGCCGCTTACTGCTCCAGCGTCCGCCGCAGCATCTCGAGATCCTCGGAGATGGCGCTGTCGGTCTGGCGGAGCTCGTCGATCTTGCGCACGCCGTGCATGATCGTGGTGTGATCGCGGCCCCCGAAACGCTTGCCGATCTCGGGCAGCGAGCGGTTGGTCAGCTGCTTGGACAGCCACATGGCGATCTGGCGGGGCCGGGCGTAGGAGCGCATCCGGCGCGGGCCGATCAGGTCGGACAGGCGGATGTTGTAGTGCTCCGAGACCTTGCGCTGGATCTCGTCGATGGTGATCTTGCGGTCCGACGCGCGCAGGATGTCGGCGAGGCAGTCCTGGGTCAGCTCGAGGTTGATCTCCTTGCCCACCAGCGAGGCGAAGGCGAACAGCCGGGTCAGCGAACCTTCGAGGACGCGCACGTTGTTGGAGATGCGGTGCGCGAGGAACTCGAGCACGCCGTCGGCGACGACCAGCTCGGGGTGCTGGCTGCGATACTGCTCGACCTTCGACTGCAGGATGCCGAGGCGCAGCTCGTAATCCGTCGGGTGCAGGTCCACCACCAGCCCGCTCGCGAGGCGCGACGAGATGCGGTTCTCGAGGTCGCGGATCTCGCCCGGCGCGCAGTCGGCGGAGATGACGATCTGCTTGCCCGCGTCGGCGAGCGCGTTGAACGTGTGGAAGAATTCTTCCTGCGTGCTGTCCTTGCCCGCGATGAACTGCACGTCGTCGACCATCAGCACATCGACCGAGCGGAAGAAGTGCTTGAAGTCCATCATCTTGCGCTCGCGCAGCGCGGTGACGAAGCGGTACATGAACTGGTCGGCGGACAGGTAGAGCACGTCGAGCTCGGGCCGGTTCTGGCGCATGTCGTGGGCGATCGCGTGCATCAGGTGCGTCTTGCCGAGCCCGTTGCCGCCGTAGAGGAACAGCGGGTTGTAGGCGACGGGCCCACCCTCGGCGACCCGGCGGGCGGCGGCGTGGGCGAGCGCGTTGGGCTTGCCGACGACGAACGTGTCGAACGTGTAGCGCTCCTCGAGCCGGGCGCTCTCGGCGACGCCGCGGCGGGCGCCGGCGGCCGCGGGCGCGGCAGGCTGCTGCTTCTGCTGCTGGGGGCCGGCGGTCTCGTCGTTGCGCACGACGAAGGACAGCCGCTCGACCTCCTGGCCGGCGCGGGCGAGCAGGTAGACGATCTGGTCGGCGTAGTTCTGGTTGACGTAGTTGCCGATGAACAGCGTCGGCACGGAGCAGGTGAGCACGCCGTCCCTGAGCGTCTCGAAGACGAGGGGCTCGATCCAGTTGGTGAACTTGCTTTCACCGACCGCGCCGCGCATCTCCTGCTTGACGTTAATCCACTCGTCCTGCGTCATCATTGTTCCAGCCTGTCCCAATCGTCGTGACATCCGCCACCTTCCCCATCACTTGGCGGACTGCCCGCCTCCAAGCGCGGTCAAGGACGCTCCCTGGGAACAAACCGGCAGCGTCCCCCGCCTTGCCTCATGAGCGGGAGCTGCTTCGGTTCTCGTGCCATGGCTCCATCGTTCGCCGGTTACGGCGTGACGGTGGCGGAGCCGCGGCTCTACGGAGCATGGCGGGCCGGTCCGGCTGGTATCCTCCAGCATCCGGCACGACGGACGAGGGTTGTCAGGACCAACCCAGCAGCGCGCTGGTCCCCCTCGATCCTCTGGCGTTCTTCGGTAACCGATTCGTGACCCCGGGTCCCACCCAAGCCACTTGCGTCTGCCTCAGTTCGCCGATTCCATGTTCCCCCAGGTCTGCGTTCGTGAATCGCTCGGTCAAGCTAGCAAGGGGTCTGCGAGCCCTTCAACAGAACAACTCGCTTGACTCGGGCTTTGGCTGGAGCGGCATTTCGAAGAATCTCGAAGCTGCTTGAATCCGAAGGACTCCCCTTCGATTCGGTTGCTCCGGCTGTTGCTGAAATGACAAAGCGCGCCCCGAAGGACGCGCTTTGTGGTGTAGCAATGACGCTGGGTCGGCCGCGACGCGGCCGCGGGTCAGCCGAGCTTCTTCACGCGGCTGGCGAGGCGGGAAATCTTCCGCGACGCGGTGTTCTTGTGGAAGACGCCCTTCGTGACGCCGCGCATCAGCTCGGGCTGGGCGGCGCGCAGCGCGTTGGCGGCGGCGTCCTTGTCGCCGGAAGCGAGCGCTTCCTCGACCTTGCGCAGGTAGGTGCGGATGCGCGAGCGGCGGGCCTTGTTGACGGCGAGGCGGCGCTCGGCCTGGCGGGCGCGCTTCTTGGACTGCGGCGAGTTGGCCATGTGTCGGTTCCCTTTCCCGGGTCAGTTCGAATGTCGTCGCGCAATGAGACCCGGGCCGGGTCCGACGACCCGACAATTCTTGCCAGAGCGGGCATCACGCGCATGTAGCCGGCGCCTATAAGGCAGATCGGCGGGCTTGGAAACCGCGAAAACGCGCCGCGCGCTACTTGTCGCGGAACTGCGCCTCGCGCTTCTCGCGGAAGGCCGACATCCCCTCCGACTGGTCGTCGGTCGAGAACATCGCGTAGAACATCGCCCGCTCGAAGCGCAGCCCCTCCGCGAGCGAGGTCTCCTCCGCCCGGTTCACGGCCTGCTTCACCGCCGTCGTGGCGAGCAGCGACTTCTCGGCGATCCGCCCCGCCGCCGCGAGCGCTTCCTCGCGCAGCTTCTTGACGGGCACCACACGGCTCACCAGCCCGGCGCGCTCGGCCTCCTCGGCGTCCATGAACCGGCCCGTGAGGTGCATGTCCATCGACTTCGAGCGGCCGACCAGCCGGGTCAGCCGCTGGGTGCCGCCCATGCCGGCGATGACGCCGAGGTTGATCTCGGGCTGGCCGAACTTGGCGTTTTCCGCCGCAATGACGAAGTCGCACATCATCGCCAGCTCGCAGCCGCCGCCGAGGGCGTAGCCCGCCACCGCCGCGATGACCGGCTTGCGCACGTTGGCGAAGCGGTCGGTGTCGCGGGCGTAGAGCTGGTTGACGTACATGTCGACGAAGCTCTTGTCGGCCATCTCCGTCACGTCGGCGCCGGCGGCGAAGGCCTTGTCGGAGCCGGTGACGATGATGCAGCGCACCTTGTCGCTGCGATCCGCCTCCTCGAGCGCCTTCACCAGCTCACCGAGCAGCTGGCTGTTGATGGCGTTCATCGCGTCTGGGCGATCCAGGGTGATGGTGCAGACATCGTCGGACGTTTCGACGACAATCGTCTCGTAGGCCATGATCGCGGTCCCTGCTGCCGGAGGCTAAGTCCCCACGCTTAGCAAAGGGGCGTCGGGGTTCAAGCTATCTTTGACAGACCGGGCAGTAGAAGCTCGACCGCCCCGACTGCACGATCCGCGCCACCGTCCCGGCGCAGCCCGGCTTCGCGCAGGGGTGGCCCTCGCGGTCGTAGACCTCGAACGTGTGCTGGAAGTAGCCCAGTTCGCCGTCGGCCTGACGGTAGTCGCGCAACGACGATCCCCCCGCCTCGATCGCCTCCGCGAGCACCGCCCGCACCACCGGCACCAGCCCGGCGAGCCGCGCCGGCGCGATGCGGCCGGCCTTGCGCCGCGGGTGGATCCCCGCCCGGTGCAGCGCCTCGCAGACATAGATGTTGCCAAGCCCGGCGACGATCCTCTGGTCCAGCAGCGCCGACTTGATCGGCGTCGCCCGCCCGCGCAGCCGCGCCACGAGGTACGTCTCGTCGAAGCTGTTGCCGAGCGGCTCCGGCCCCAGCTCCGCCAGCAGCCAATGGTTCTCGAGCGTCTCCGTCGGCCAGAGATCCATCGCTCCGAACCGGCGCGGATCGTTGAAGGTCACCCGCGCGCCGCTCGCCATGTGCAGCACCACGTGGTCGTGCTTCTCCGCCGCCGCGTGCTCCTGGTGGAACTGGCCCAGCGGATCGCCCGACACCACCATCCGCCCCGACATCCCCAGGTGCACGATCAGCGTCTCGTCCCCCTCGAGCTCGACAAGCAGGTACTTCGACCGCCGCCCCAGACGCAGCACCCGCCGCCCCGTCAGCCGCTCGGCCAGCCGTTCCGGAAACGGCCAGCGCAGGTCCGGCCGGTTGACCTCCGCCCGCGCGATCGTCGCACCCTCCATCGCCGGCGCGAGCCCGCGACGGACTGTCTCGACCTCTGGCAATTCCGGCATCGTGCGCTTCCTTAGCCCTGCGGCGCGTTGTCTGCGCCGCCGAGCGCCTATAGAAGGGCGCGGCCTCAGAAGGTTGCAAGTGCCGATGACCCACGACCGAGACCAGACCACCCATTTCGGCTACGAAACCGTGCTGGAAGACCAGAAGGCCGGGCGGGTCCGCGGCGTGTTCTCCTCCGTGGCGAGCCGCTACGACGTGATGAACGACGTGATGAGCGGCGGCGTGCACCGGCTCTGGAAGGACGCGATGATGGACTGGCTCGCGCCGCGGCCGGGCCAGCGCCTGCTCGACGTGGCCGGCGGCACCGGCGACATCGCCTTCCGCTTCCTGCGCCGCGCCCGCTCCGGCCACGCCACCGTCTGCGATCTCACCGAGCCGATGCTCGTCGAGGGCCGCAAGCGTGCCGACGCCGCGCGCATGGCCGACCAGCTCGACTGGGTGGTGGGCGACGCGATGTCGCTGCCGTTCCCGGACGCGAGCTTCGACGTCTACACCATCTCCTTCGGCATCCGGAACGTCACCCGCCCCGCCGAGGCCCTCGCCGAAGCCTACCGCGTCCTGCGGCCGGGCGGGCGGCTGATGGTGCTCGAATTCTCCCGGGTGCCGACGCCGTCGCTGCGGCACCTCTACGACCTCTACTCCTTCAACGTGATTCCGCGCCTCGGCCAGGTGATCGCCAACGATCGCGACAGCTACCAGTACCTCGTCGAGTCGATCCGCCGTTTCCCCGACCAGGAGACCTTCCTGTCGATGGTGCGCGACACCGGCTTCGGCAACGCGAAGTACCGCAACCTGACGATGGGCGTCGCCTGCCTCCATTCCGGCTGGAAGCTCTAGGTGCGCGGCCCCCACAACATCCTGCGACTTATCCGGACCGGCGCCACCTTCGAGCGGACCGGGGCGATGCAGGTGGTCATGGATGCCCTCGCCGCACCCCGCCTCGTCCGGATCGTCATGCGCGGCCTCGTCTGGCCCTTCCGCTGGCTCGGCTACCCGGGTGATTCTGCGATGCCTCCGGTCACCCGCGCCCTCACGGCGCTCGGCCCGGCCTACATCAAGTTCGGCCAGATCCTCTCGACACGCCCCGACGTCGTCGGCACGGACCTTGCCCAGCAGCTCCGCGTCCTCCAGGACAAGCTTCCGCCCTTCGGCCGCGATGTCGCGCTCACGGAGTTCGAGCGCGAGATCGGCCGTCCCGTCGACACCACCTTCTCCTCCTTCTCGGAGCCCGTCGCCGCCGCATCCATCGCCCAGGTGCACAAGGCCATCCTTGCCGATACGGGCGAACCGATTGCAGTCAAGGTGCTGCGCCCCGGAATCGAACGCGCCTTCCGCCGTGACATCGACGCCTTCTACTTCGCCGCGCGCGTGGTCGAGGTGCTGTCGCCATCTTCGCGGCGCCTGCGCCCGCTCGATGTCATCAAGCACTTCGAGGGGGTCGTGCTGGGGGAGCTCGATCTGCGCCTCGAAAGCTCCGCCGCTTCCGAATTCGCCTCGAACACCGCGCAGGACGACGGCTTCCAGGTGCCCGACATCCGTTGGCACCTGTCCGGTCGGCGGGTCATGACCCAGACGTGGGCGGAAGGGATCGGCCTTGGCGACATCGCCGCCCTCGATGCCGCCGGGCACGACCGCAGGCGGCTCGCGGCCCGCGTGCTCGAGCTGTTCCTGAGCCATGCCCTGCGAGACGGCATGTTCCATGCGGACATGCACCAGGGCAACCTCAAGGTGGCGGCGAACGGCGACATCATCGCCTTTGATTTCGGCATCATGGGGCACATCGACGAATACACGCGCCGCGTCTATGCCCAGATCATCTTCGGCTTCATCCGCCGCGACTATCGACGCGTCGCAGAGGTCCACTTCGAGGCCGGCTACGTCCCGTACGACCGCGACGTCGACGAGTTCGCGCGGGCGCTGCGCGCGGTGGGCGAGCCGATCTTCGGGATGGACGCCTCCCGCATCTCCATGGCGCGATTGCTGGCATACCTGTTCGAGGTGACCGAGCGCTTCGGCATGGAGACCCGGACCGAACTGATCCTGTTGCAGCGCACGATGGTTGTGGTCGAAGGCGTGGCGCGGTCGCTCGATCCGCACATGAACATCTGGGAAGTCGCGCGGCCGGTTGTCGAGGGCTACATCCGCAAGCACCTCGGTCCTGCCGCTTTCGCGAAGGATCTTGCCCGGACGGTACAGGTCTTGGCGCGGTTCGGCCCGCGGCTGCCCGACCTGGCGCAAGCCGCGCTCATAGAGCGCTCGCGCGAGGTGCACGAGGAGTCGCCAGACCGACGTTGGCCACTCGTGGCGGCGGGGCTGGGCGGTGCTACGCTCGTGGCTCTCGGCGTCCTGATCGGCGCAAGCTTCTAGAGCAAAACGGGGCATCATGGTACGCGCAGTGCCGTGACTTCCGAAGCCGGAGCGGAGGCTCCACCCGACAGGACGACATGGGCGGTGCCGTCTCTCATTCGCACCTCCCGAACACTTGCATAAACTTCGGCAGGCACCGTGCCGAGGCTCTCGCCCGCGGCGAAGCTTTCAATCTCGAAGCTCAGGCGCCTGCCGCTCACGTCGTTGCCCGGCGCCGGATGCCAACCAAGTATCTGCTCCTCGGCTTCCACCGGCTGCCGTTCGAGCTCGATCCCGTTTTCGTCACGCAACACGATGTAGGCCAGATCAGCGCCCTCCGCGGGCTTCACCACCACGTCGATTGCAGTGCCAACATAGCTCACCGCTGCCGCGACGCGCGCCTCTCGCCCGACCCAATCGGCTACTTGTCCAAGGCCGGCTGCACCCAGCTGTTCGGAGAGTGAGGTTAGGAGGTCGTTCGTCAGAACCTGCTGTTCGACTTGGGAGAACGTCGCCAACTGTACCGCATAGTCGGCTGATTCGACCGGGTTCAGGGGGTCCTGGTTCTTCAGCTGCACCGTCAGCATTTTCAGGAACGTTTCGAAATCCGAGGTCAGGTCGCTCGTCGCCGGCGCGGCATTGGAGGCCGCGGGCTGAGGTTCTGAAACGTTGCTTACTAGATTCATGCTTGTCTCCTAGATCCTGAGATCGACCCCGTCGCTCGAGCTTGCGGAGGGTGCCGTCTGTGGGGGAGGCGAGGTGTCATCGTCGGCTTCGGCTTCGGGAGGTGCATCGGCCGACGGTCGGCCGAAGCGCTCCGCTTCACGACCAGTACCGGCGAAATCGAACGAAGCGGTGCCGCCTCCCGCCGAGCGGAGTTCCAGTGTCAGCAAGTCGATGTGTCTGCGGATCAGATCGAGTGTCTCCGGCCGCTCCGTCGCGATGACCACGTGCAAGCCTGTCTCCGAGGTCGCGACGTTGAGCGTCACACGCCCAAGTTCGCGAGGATCAAGCTGTATTTCCGTCGTTCCGGGTGCGACGGCTTGAATTGCCACTGCGATCTGGCGCGAAGCTTTCTGTGCATGTGCTGCAGGTTGCACCGGACTGGACATCGGCGACGGCGGGCGTGGCAGATCGAGGGGAGACGGATAGGAGATCGCAGGATGGTCTGGGAGGTTCCGAATCTCGGCGGAAGCCACCGTCCTCTTCTGAATGTTTGCGACGTCAACCTGCTGAATCTGCAGTTGCGCCAACATCAGGCGGCCGGGCTGACGAAGCACCTGCTGTGGCTGCGCAGGCGGCACTTCTCTTAGGGATGAAGCGGCAGTATCGAGGATTGGCCCGGCCGGACCGCCTCGAAGCCGGGACGCTTCAGATGCGGACGCAGGGGCGTGCTGCTCTTGCAATCGCTCCTGCGTCACCCGCGCCTTTGTCGCACCGATGACCGGGCTGACGGATTCCGGTGAAGTGGTCGGCGAATTGCGGTACCGTGCCGCCTTGGGCTGTTCTATCGGCGTTGGCGAGGTCCTATCCTTGACTTGGATGTCTTGCAGCCGATGAACGATAGCCGGAGCTGGTGAACCGTGCGAAGCGACGAGTTCAGCACCTGCACGATGTTCTAGGCGCTGCGCCGCGATTGGCTGCCAGCCCTCCTGTCTGGCGGGTTCTGCTTTCGACTGGAGAGGCATCCGGACCTCGGTCGAAGGGCTAGATACGGACGGGGGTGCCCCCCGGTCTGCAGGATGCCGGATCGGGTTGGCAAGGCCGATCTCGGACCCACTCAGGCCACTCGATCCGGGCCCAACGAGTGCTCGCGCAGGTCCCTTCTCATCCTGAGGATCGACACTCTCTGTCGCAGCTGCGCCCGGTTGCGAGACCGAAGGCACATGCTCCGTGACCATTGCCGGCACCGGTTGTGTCACGCGCAGGTCTGCTTCTTTGGGAGGCGCAGAAGCCCGCGGTAGAGCTACGGGCTCAGGTTGCTTGGGCGGATCAGCGCGTGACCCGGCAGGATCGTCGCGAAGCGGGGCCGACTCTCTCGGAGGCTCGGATGGCGGCCTCCAGGCCAGTTGCGCTACTGCGACTTCGGGAGCTGCGAGTGAATCTGGAACATCTTCGGTCGGATCTTCGGCCGGGCCCAGCTCCGTCAGCTGCGCCTCCTCAAGGAGCGGACCGCTGGAGACCGGCTTGGCGGCGTCATCGAGGGGCAACTTCGGAATCGGCGAAGGTTCCGGCTCTGCCGGTACGGCGTCGCCTTCCCGGGGCTCCAGGTGCGGAGGTTCGTCGACCTCCCGCGAAACCGGTTGTTCCTTGCAAGAGAGGTGCTCTCCAGGATTCTCCTCCACGTCCGGTTCATCCACGAGGTCGCCGAAGGATCGCGCCAGTTTAAGCGAAGCTTGCAGCAAGACAGGCACCTGCGCCTGATTCGATGGCAGTGGGATGTCGGAAATCAGATGCATTCGGCACTCGATCTGTTTCGATCGTCCTACGACCAAAGCCTTACCAATTGTTTACTCGTGGCGAGATAGAGTCGGCAGAATGGTTCGAATTGGAGATAGCCGTGCAACCAGTCTCACCCATCGCCGTTTCGCCTGCCGATCCGTTGCGGTCCGCAGCCCGGAAGCTTGAGGCCGTCTTCCTCGCCGAGATGCTCAAGGCAACCGGATCTGGCGCGGCACGAGGGGCCTTTGGAGGCGGGGTCGGCGAGGAGCAGATGGCGTCGTTCCTTCTCGAAGAGCAGGCGCGCGAGATGGTGCGCTCCGGCGGCATCGGGCTCAGCGAATCGCTCTACGAGGCTCTTCGGGATCGGCGCGATGGCTGAGGTGATTCACGATCTTCGGAGCCTGCTTGAGCACGAGCGTGAACTCCTCCTAGATGGGAATCTCGAGGCTGTCGGGCAACTTGGCGCCGCGAAGGAGCAGTGCCTTGAAGCGCTAGGGGGCTGCGAAGACCGAGCCCCGCTGAGGCATCTCGCGGATCAGCTCGAGCGCAATCAGCGCCTCTTGGAGTCGGCGCAGGCCGGCGTCCGCGCGGCCCGCGCACGGTTGGCTCTGGTCGAACACGTGCGCCGGGAGCTGAACATCTACAAAGCCGATGGGCGGAGAGCGATTCGACGGAGCATCGGCCAGTTAGAAACGAAACTATGAGAATTGGAGGTAAATTGTTGGCGGACTCCGGCTCCGTATTAGCAGTTTCTTCACCCGTCAGCGGCATGGTCTGCCTGCCTTCTGAGAGGGCAGCGGCGGGGAGAAGCCACCGCTAATTTAGCAAAGTCAGAATGACAATTCATGTCGCCACGAAGTGCGCGACAGCCAACTCGAACTCGCCGCGCAAAGCGCGTGCACGAAAGGACCAATAACGCATGTCCAGCATTCTGACGAACAATGGGGCCATGGTCGCCCTTCAGACGCTGAAGACTCTGAACCAGGACCTGAGCAAGACCCAGTCCATGATCTCGACCGGCAAGGCGGTCGCGACGGCGAAGGACAATTCCGCCGTCTGGGCGATCTCCAAGGTCATGGAGTCCGACGTCCAGGGCTTCAAGGCGATCTCGAACAGCCTGGCCCTCGGCGAATCGACGGTGTCGGTCGCGCGACAGGCCTCGGAGACGGTCACCGATCTGCTCACGCAAATGAAGAACAAGATCGTCGACGCTCAAGCCGATAACGTCGACCGATCTAAAATCCAGGACGATGTCCAGGCCCTGACCGACCAGATCAAGTCCGTCGTCGGCGCCGCTCAGTTCAACGGACTGAACCTCGTCAACGGCTCTTCGAGCGACTTCAACACCAACGGCAACGTCGGCACCAACATCCTGTCCTCGCTCGACCGTGACAACCTCGGCGGGGTGACGGTATCGAACATCGGCGTCGATGCGCAGAACCTCTCGACGACGACGGGTGACGCGCTCACCGCTGCGACCAACTCGGTGGCGACCCTGACGGAGAACGGCGGCGCGAGCGACACCACGCAGGTCGCCCTCGGCTCGGCCTTCCTCGATGCATCGGGCGGTGCGACTGGCACGACGGCTCTGAAGTCGAGCGACGCCGGCGTCGATACCGCTGTCGCGACCGGTCTGGTCGAAGGCGATGTGATGCGGCTGAAGATCGGCAACATCGAAGGCAGCTACGTGGTCCGGGAAGGCGATACGGCTGATGCGGTTCTCTCTGGCCTGAAGAACGGCCTGATGGCGGCGGGGCTGGACGACACGAAGTTCAACCTGTCCCTCGGTTCCGGCACTCTGGATGTCGAGAACCTGACCAGTGACGCCGGGATCGGCATCTCCCTTAGCCAGGAGCGCGGCACAGGGGCGCTGGCGCAGCTCGCGACGCTGGATGTCTCGACCAAAGCCGGAGCCGAGACGGCACTGAGCAACATCGAAGGCATGATCCAATCGGCGACTAACGCTGCCTCGGCATTTGGCTCGGTGCAGTCGCGCGTCGAAACCCAAGCGAGCTTCGTGTCCGATCTGACCAACTCGCTCAAGTCGGGGATCGGCGCACTCGTCGATGCCGACATGGAGGAGACTTCGGCGCGGCTTCAGGCACTGCAGGTGCAACAGCAGCTGGGCGTGCAGGCGCTTTCGATCGCCAACCAGGCGCCGCAGTCGATCCTCTCGCTCTTCCGCTAAGCGAGAAGTTTCGCGGGGCGCTTCGGCGCCTCGCACACTCGCTGCGCTGAAGCCGCGCAGCTATCCCATCAGTCCCGAAAGGACGTCCTCGTGAACGTCATCGAACGCGCTCATCGAGCCTACGCCCCAACGACTTCACCGATCCGCACTGGTCGTGCCACCGAGCTCCAGCTTTTCGGCCGGGCAACTGCTCGCCTCAAAGCCGCTGTGGCGTCAGCACCGTACGACATGCCCGCTCTGGCAGCTGCCCTGCACGACAATCGTCGCATCTGGATCCACATGGCCGCCGAGGTCGCCGACCGAAACAACGCGCTGTCGGAGGACTTGCGCGCGCGTCTCTTCTACCTGTCCGAATTCGTGGGCTACCAGACGCGCAAGGCTCTCAAGGGGCAAGGTGGCGTGGCCTCCCTCATCGAGGTGAACACCGCTGTCATGCGGGGCCTCACCGGGCAGGGAGGAGGAGAATGACCTGCCTCGTGCTGAAACTCGGCCCGCGCGAGCGCGTGCTCGTGAACGGCGCTGTCATCGAGAACGGGGAGCGACGCTCGCGCTTGTCGATCCTGACCGCCAACGCGAATATCTTGCGTCTGCGCGACGCGATCCGTCCGGACGAGGTGACGACTCCCGTTCGTCGGGTCTGCTACATCGCTCAGTTGATGCTCGCGGGCGATGCCGGTGAGCTGGAGGGCCGGCATCAGCTGATGCGCGGGATCGAGCAGTTGAGCCACGTCTTCCTGGACGAGGACAGTCGCGGCCGCCTGGATGCAGCGACCGTCGCCGTAAAGCATGGCGAGATCTATCGGGCGCTGAAGCAGCTGCGGACACTACTTCCGAGAGAGGAACGTCTCATCAACATCGCCGGGCCGGCGGCATGAGCTTCCAGCCGGTTCTCCCGCTTGCCGGGTACGCCGGCTATCGCTTTTTGGCGCGGACGCTCGAGGTGCAGCAAGCCGCCTATGCCGCGAGCGCACCGATAGAGCGAGCGACCGAGAGCTTTCGGGAGAAGGTACCGCAGATCACCTCGATCGACGACTTGCTCGACGACCGGCAGGCGATGCAGGTGGTGTTGGGTGCATTCGGACTGGATGATGATATCGACAGCGCCGCCTTCGTGCGGAAGGTGCTCGAGGAGGGCACGGTCGCGCCTGACTCGTTCGCGATCCGACTTTCGGACAAGAGGTACCTCCAGCTCGCCGATGCACTCGGTTTCGGTGATCTCGGCGGAGCGGGCAAAACGCAGTGGCTCGGCTTCGCCGACGTCATCGTGGCGCGGTACGAGGCGCGGCAATTCGAGCGTGCGGTCGGGGAGCAGGACGAGCAGTTGCGCATCGCGCTGAGCGTCTCCCGCGGCGTGGAGGAAGTGCTGCAGGGGCAGGACGGTCGGACCGCCCGCTGGTTCGCGATCATGGGCAACGCGCCGCTGCGCAGCGTCTTCGAGACGGCGCTGGGATTTTCCTCGAGCTTCGGCAGCATCGATCTGGATCAGCAGCTCGAGCAATTCCAGGAGCGCACCGAGTCAGTGCTCGGCTCCGGTGATCCGGCAGACTTCGAGAACGAGGCTGTACAGGAGAAGCTGATCCGGCTTTACATGGTGCGCACGGAAATGGCAGCGAGCCAGTCGCTCTCGGGCGCTGCAGCTGCCCTGACGCTCCTGCAAGGGCTCTGATCGGTCATCGCGCGCCACTATTCAGGGCGCGGCGCAGCGCGGCGAAGCTCTCGCTGACCGACGCCGAGCGCTGGGCGAGGAAGCCGTCGAGCGCGTCGTGGCACGCAATCGCCTCATCGATGCGAGCGTCGGAACCAGAGGCATAGAGGCCGGACTGGATCATCATCTCGGCGCGGTCATAGCTGCCGAGCAAGGCGCGGGCGCGGCTGATGAGGCTGTTTTCGACATCGCTGGCCGCTGCCGGCAGCGCGCGGGAGACGGAGCGCAACAGGTCGATGGCCGGGAAACGGTTGCGCTCGGCGACCTTCCGATCGAGGATGACATGGCCGTCGAGGACGCCGCGCAGCATGTCGGCGACGGGCTCCTCCATGTCGGACCCCGCGACGAGGACCGAGAAGACCGCGGTGATGTCGCCCGCGTCTTCGCCCGGGCCGGCGCGCTCGCATAGTGCGGCGATCGCGCCGGCCGTCGACGCCGGGAAGCCGCGCAGGCTCGCCGGCTCGCCCTGCGCGGCGGCGAGTTCACGGTGCGCCTCGGCGAAGCGGGTGACGCTGTCGAGCAGCAGCAGCACGTGGTGGCCGGTATCGCGGAAATGCTGGGCGACGGCCATTGCCGCCGGGGCGCAGCGGCGGCGGACCTGCGGTGCCGTGTCGGACGTGGCGGTGACCACGATGGCCCGCGCCATGCCTTCCGCGCCGAGCACCTCGTCCACGAAGGTGCGCAGCTCGCGCCCGCGCTCGCCGACGAGCCCGATGACGACCACGTCCGCCTCGACACCGCGCGCGAGGTCGCCGAGCAGGGTCGACTTGCCGACGCCCGAGCCGGCGAACAGCCCCAGCCGCTGGCCGCGCACGAGGGGCAGCAGGGTGTCGAAGACGGCGAAGCCCGTCGAGAGCCGCGCCCCGAGCGGGCGGCGTCGGTGCGGGCGCGGAGGCGGTGCAGCGCGCGGCCGCCGGCCCGTGCCGGGCAGCAAGGGACGGCCATCGAGGGGGCGGCCGTCCGGGTCGATCACCCGCCCGAGCCAGTGCGGCCCCGGGGCGAAGCGCACCGGCGGCTCGAGGCGGACCGGCGTGCGCAGGCTGATCCCTTCCGTCCCGCCCTCGAGCAGCACCCGCGCGGTGCCGTCATCGAGCCCGATCACCTCGCCGCGCCGCCCGTCGAGCGAGGGCAGCGTCACCGGATCACCGACGCGCACGCCGGCGCCGAAGCCCGTCACTTCCAGCGCGGCGCTCGCGACGCCGGAGACGCGGCCGAGCAGGTGGCGGACGCGCAGGTCGCCCAGGCGTTCGCGCACGAGGTCGATCTGATCGATTGGCATGGCGTCTCCGATTCCCGTTGGTTGCCAACCGTATCTTAAGGAATCGCCCTTAAGGCTTGGTTGAAGCCAATCGAGGGAGAAGCCCCGATGTTCGACAAGCTCGATGTCATGCAGACCTCCGCCGCAATGGCGCGGCACGCGAGCGCCCGGCAGGTGCTGGTCGCCCGCAACATCGCCAACGCCGACACGCCCGGCTACCGTGCCCAGTCGCTGCCGCCATTCCGCGAGGTGGCTGGCACGGGCCGCGCGCTGGCGCAGACCAGGGCGGGCCACTTCGGCGGCAGCGGCCGCGCGCCGCCCGGCGCGGCCGCGGCCGAGCCCGCGCCGAACGGCAACTCCGTCTCGCTCGAGCAGCAGATGGTGGCCGCGGCCGAGGTGCAGCGCGAGCATTCGCGCGCGCTGACGGTCTACAAGCACGCGCTCGACGTTCTGCGCCTCTCCGTCGGAGGTCGATAGATGAGCGACTTCAGCCAGGCGCTCGATGTCGTCGCCAGCGGCCTGCGCGCCCAGTCCGCGCGCCTGCGGCATGTCTCGGAGAACATCGCCAACAGCGACACCCCCGGCTACCGCCGCAAGACGGTCACCTTCCGCGACGCCTTCGGCGCCACGGCGGGCGAGGTGGCGGTCGGGCCGGTCCGGCTCGACGACAGCGCGCTCGAGCGGATCTTCGATCCGGCCCATCCGCTTGCCGACGAGAGCGGTCACTTCGAGGGCTCCAACGTCGATCTGCTGATCGAGATCGCCGACGCCCGCGAGGCGCAGCGCAGCTACGAAGCCAACCTCAAGATGTTCGAGCAGGTCCGGCAGATGTCGACCTCGCTGCTCGACCTCTTGCGCCGATAGGAGACAACCGATGAACCTCCCCAGCTCCCTCGTCGCCAATGCCTACGAGACCAACCGAGCGGCCACCGCGCCCGGCCCCGACGCCGGCGGAAGCCCCGTCGGCCAGCTCGCCGACGACTTCCTCGCCACCCTGCGCGCCAGCGAGGAGACGGCGATGGCGGCGATGACGGGCGACGCCGATCCGCACGCGCTCGTCCAGGCGCTCGCCCAGACCGAGCTCGCGCTCGAGGCGGCGGTCGCGGTGCGCAACAAGGTCGTCGAGGCCTATCAGGAAATTTTGCGGATGCCGGTCTGATGAGCGAGTCGCACTTCTACGACGTGGTCCGCCACGGCCTCTGGGTCGCCGTCGCGATGTCGCTGCCGATCCTGTCGGTGGCGCTCGTCGCGGGGCTGGCCGTGGGGCTGTTCCAGGCGCTGACCTCGATCCAGGAGATGACGCTGACCTTCGTGCCCAAGCTCGCGGCCATCGTCGCGATCTTCTGGGTCACGATGGGCTTCATGACCGGCACGCTCACCGCGTTCTTCCGCGACACGCTCGTGCTGATGATGGTGGGGTACTGACATGGGTAACGCCAGCTACACCACGCTCACCCGCCAATCCGGCCTCATGGCCGAGATGCGCCTGATCGCCAACAACATCGCCAACGCCGCGACGACGGGCTACCGCAGCGAGGGCGTCATCTTCTCCGAGTACGTCTCGGCGCTCGGGCCGGGCCACGACAGCCTCTCGATGGCCCGCGCCGCGGTGCGCGACACCGACATCTCGCCCGGCGGCATGACGGCGACGGGTGGCGCGTTCGACCTGGCGATCGAGGGTGAGGGCTTCTTCCTCGTGCAGACCCCGGGGGGCGAGCGCCTCACCCGCGCCGGCCACTTCATGCCCAACGCCAACGGCGACCTCGTCACCCCCGATGGCTACCCCGTGCTCGACGCCGGCGGCGCGCCGCTGTTCGTGCCGCCGGCCGCGGCGTCGGTGACGGTCGCGCCCGACGGCGTGCTCTCCGCCGACGGCCAGCCGCTCGGGCAGGTCGGCGTGGTCCGGCCGCGCGATCCGGCCGGGCTGGTGCGCGAGGACGGGGTCCGCTTCCGGGCCGAGGGCGGGTTCGAGCCGGTGCCGCGGGTCCGCGTCGCGCAGGGCTTCCTCGAAGAGTCCAACGTCGATCCGATCCTGCAGGTCGCCCGGATGATCGAGGTGCAGCGGGCCTACGAACTCGGCCAGCGCTTCCTCGAGCAGGAAGACGAACGACTTCGCGGCGCCATCCGCGCCACCACGGGCAGCTAACAAGGAGACCCACCATGCGCGCGCTGAAAATCGCCGCTACCGGCATGTCGGCCCAGCAGATGCGGGTCGAGGTGATTTCGAACAACCTCGCCAACATGAACACGACGGGTTACAACGCCCGCCGCGCCGAGTTCGCCGACCTGCACTACCAGCAGATGATGCGCCCCGGCACGATCAACGCCTCCGACGGCACCGTCCTGCCGACGGGTGTCCAGCTCGGGCTCGGCGTGCGGCCGACGTCGGTGTCGATGATGCTCGCGCAGGGCTCGCTCTCCAGTACCGGCGGCGATCTCGACATCGCCATCGAGGGCTCGGGCTACCTCGAGGTGGCGCTCCCCGACGGCCGCCCCGGCTACACCCGCGACGGCGGCCTCAAGCGCTCGGGCGACGGGCTCATCGTCACCGCCGACGGCTTCCCCGTCGCGCCCGAGATCACCATCCCGCGCGACGCCCTGTCGATCTCGATCAATCCCGAGGGCGAGGTCTACGCCTACTTCAGCGACCGCGTGGAGGCGCAGCTGCTCGGCCAGTTCGACATCGCCGGCTTCTCCAACCCGCGCGGGCTCGAGGCGGTCGGCTCCAACTTGTTCGTCGAAACCGAGGCGTCCGGCCCCGCCAACGTCACGACGCCGGGCCAGGACGGGCTCGGCACGCTGCGGCAGGGCTTCCTCGAGGACAGCTCCGTCGACGCGGTCAAGGAGGTGACCGATCTGATCGAGGCGCAGCGCGGCTACGAGCTCAATTCCAAGGTCATCAGCGCCGCCGACCAGATGCTCGGCGCGACGGTGCAGGTCCGCTGATGCGCTGGCTGGCGCTCCTGCTGCTCGCCGGGCCCGCCGCGGCGGAGACGCTCGTCGCGACGCGCACGATCCGGGCGCAGGAGATCATCGCCGCCGCCGACCTCGCGCTCGACGCCGCCGAATTCGCCGGCGGCACGAGCGACGCCGCGCTGCTGGTGGGGCAGGAGGCGCGGGTGGCGATCTATGCCGGCCGCCCGGTGCGCCCCGCCGATGTCGGGCCGCCCGCCATCGTCGAGCGCAACGCGATCCTGCCGCTGATCTACAACAGCAACGGCCTCACCATCTCGACCGACGGGCGCGCGCTCGACCGGGCCGCGTCGGGCGAGATCATTCGCGTCATGAACCTGTCGTCGCGCACCACCGTCACCGCCCGCATCGGGCCCGACGGCGCCGGCTACGTCTCTTTCTGAAGGGCTCCCGCCATGCGGCCGATCCTGCTGTCGTTCCTGTTGCTTGCCGCCTGCGGCCGCCTCGACCACCTGGGCCGGCCGCCGCCGATCAGCCCGCCCCGCGCCGGCGACGAGCACATCGCGATGATGACCGACGCGCTGCCGCTGGTCGATCCGGTTCCCGCCGTGGCCGAGCCGCTCGCCGCCGCCTCGCTCTGGACGGGCGAGCGCGGCTCCCTGCTGGGCGATCGCCGCGCGGTGCAGCGCGGGGATATCCTCACCGTGGTCATCGAAATCGATGACCGCGCCGAGATCCAGAACTCCACCTCCCGCTCGCGCTCCGGCTCCGAGTCGCTCGGCATCCCGCAGCTTCTCGGCATCCCCCAGCGGGTCGACCCGGCGCTGCCCGAGGGCGCAAGCTTGGCCGACGCCGTCTCGCTCACCTCCAACAGCTTCTCCGACGGAGACGGCTCCGTCAGCCGCAACGAGCGGCTCGAGTTGCGCGTCGCGGCGACGATCCTCGACGTGCTGCCCAACGGCGTCCTCGCGATCTCCGGCAGCCAGGAGGTCCGGGTCAACCACGAGTTGCGCGAGCTGCTCGTCTCGGGCTTCGTGCGCCCCGAGGACATCACCCGCCAGAACGAGATCACCTACGACAAGATCGCCTCGGCGCGCATCTCCTACGGCGGCCGGGGGCTGATCTCAGACGTGCAGCAGCCGCGCTACGGCCAGCAGCTCGCCGACATCCTGCTCCCCTTCTGAAGGTCGCCGCCCATGAAAGCGCTCCTCGTCCCGGTCCTCCTCCTCTTCCTCGGCACCGGCGCCGGTGTCGGCGCGGGGATGCTGCTGTCGCCGCCACCCGAGGAGGAGCTGCCCGAGGGCGAAGTCGCCGCGGCCGAAGCGCCCTGCGGCGATCCGCACGAGGCCGACGTTGCCGCCGCGCCCGAGGAGGAGCCGGGCGACGTGGTGGTGGAGGGGCGGGATTACGCGCGCCTGAACAACCAGTTCGTGGTCCCGGTGGTCGAGGAGGGCAGCGTCGCCGCGCTGGTCGTGCTGTCGCTGAGCCTCGAAGTCGCCGCCGGCAGCCGCGACGTGGTCTTCGCGCACGAGCCCAAGCTGCGCGACGCGCTCCTGCAGGTGCTGTTCGGCCACGCCAACATCGGCGGTTTCGACGGCAACTTCACCAGCGCGGCCAACATGCGCGTCCTGCGCTCCTCCCTGCGCGACGCCGCGCGCGAGACGATGGGCGACCACGTGCTCGACGTCCTCATCATCGACATCGTCCGTCAGGACGTCGACGCGCGCTGAGCCCGCAGCCGCCGCGCCTCGGCGCGCGCCCTCTCGAGCACCATCGCCGACGCCTCGCGCCGCCCGAACGCCCGCCGCAGGCGCGCGCGCGCCGTCTCCATCCGTGCCCGCACCCGGGCCTGGTGCGTGGCGAGCTCCGCGCGGCGCCGGTCGATCCAGACCTCCCAGCGTGGGTCCGCGCCCGCCAGCCGTGCGGCATCCGGCCCCTCCCGCAGCGCCGTCGCCCGCGCGGTCCGCCCTGTCTCCAGCGCCTCGATCTGCGCCCGTAGCCGCTCCTCCTCCGCGCGCAGCGCGGCCAGCGCCTGCTGGGCCGCCACGAACTCGACCTCGGTCAGCTCCCTAAGCCGCGCCAACTGCTCCACGCTCACCGGCCGCGCGCCTTCTGCTGGAGCCGCTCGGCGAAGCGGATCGCCGCGGCGACGGCGCGGTAGTGGTCGGGATGGATCTCCGCGCCGATCTCCGTCTCGGCAAACAGCGCCCGCGCCGTCGGCGGATCGGAATGCAGCGGGATCACGTGCTCGAGCGCCAGCTCGCGGATGCGCGCGGCGATGGCGTCGACCCCCTTGGCGACGCAGACCGGCGCGCCGGGCGAGCCGCGGTCCCACTTCAGCGCGACGGCGTAATGCGTCGGGTTGACGATCACCACGTCGGCCGTCGGCACGTCGGCCATCATCTGCGTCGTCGCGATGGCCACGGCCTTCTGCCGCCGCTGCTGCTTCATCGCCGGATCACCTTCCGACTGCTTCATCTCGTCGGTCACTTCCTTGCGGCTCATCCGGTTCTTGCGCAGGTGATCGGCGCGCTGAAACAGCAGGTCGAGCGCGCCGATCGCGGCGGCGATCAGCACCACCACGAGCAGCAGATCGAGCATCAGCCGCAGCAATTCGCCTGCGATGATCGCCGGGGCCATGCCGATCGTGCCGACGATGTCGGGCAGCCGCGCCGACAGGAACAGGCCCAGCGTGATGCTGTAGATCGTCAGCTTCGCGAAGCTCTTGGCGAACTCGAACAGCCCGGTCCGGCCGAACTTCTGCTTCGCCGTCGACAGCGGCGAGATGCGCGACAGCTTCGGCGCGAGCTTCGACGGCGCGAAGACGAGGCCGCGCTGGGCGATGACCGCCACCAGCGCCGCCGCCGCCGGCCCCAGCAGGATCGGCGCCAGCGCCCCCGCCGCCGCCAAGATCACCGCGCCCGATCGCGGCGCCGCGCCGCCGGCGAACATCTCTGCCGACAGCGCGTCCGCCCGTTCGACCAGCGCCCGCAGCAAGCTGCCCATCCCGTCGACGACGCCGCCGCCCAGCGCCAGCGCCGCGAGCAGGAAGCCGGCATAGGCCGCCGCCGTCGTGAGGTCGGCGGAGCGGGGCAGGTCGCCCTTCCGGCGCGCGTCGTCGAGCTTCTTCTGGGTCGGCTCGAAGCTCTTGTCGGCGCCGTCGTCGTGGCTCATGGCAGCGCGCCGAACGGGGCGGCGAGGAAGTCGAGCAGCCGGTCCGACCAGGCTGCGAGCATGATCGGGGCGGAGATCGCCAGCAGCGCCAGCCCGCCCGCGGTGATGGCGGGCGCGCCCACGAAGGCGACCATCAACTGCGGCATGGCGCGGTTAATGACGCCGAGCGTGATGTTGTAAAGCAGCGACGCGACGAGGAACGGCGCGGCGAGCGCGAAGCCGAAGCGGAAGGCCCGCCCCACCTCCGCGACGCCGACCTCCGCGACGAGGGCCGCCGCCGGAACGGTCGAGACCGGCGCGAGCTCGTAGGTCAAAAGGATGTAGGCAGCGGCGCGCACGTGCAGATCGAGCAGCGCCGCGAGCGCCAGCCCGGCCACCACCAGGAAGTGCCCCATCGCCGGCAACGGTTCGATGCCCGCCGAGGCGCCGAAGATCTGGCTCAACGACGTCGACTGCGCCGCGATCGTCCCCGCGATCTGCAGCGCCATCACGATCAGGCGCAGGAACAGCCCGAAGAATAGCCCCACCAACGGCTCGCCGACCAGCGCCGCCAGGCCCGGCGCCCCGCCCGCCAGCGGCACCGCCGGCAGCACCACCAGGGTCAGCGCCAGCGCGATCGCCAGCCGGAGCCGCAGCGGCACCGACTGCTCGCCGAACACCGGGAACACGCCGGCCATCGCCGCCACGCGCAGGAAGACGGCGACCCCCGCCCAAAGCACCTCCTGAGCGACCCCCAGCAGCGCGGCCGCATCGCCGATCATGCCGGCACGAGCCCCACCAGCGACGGCCGCGCGTCGACGCCCAGTTCCTCGAACGACAGGACCGGGTTCGATATGCCGCGCGCCGCGAGCACCGTGCGCAGGAAGCGGCGGCGCTTCATCGAGGTGATGAGCGCCGGGAAGGCGCCGGCCTCGGTGGCCTCGGAGATCTTCTCGGAGATGGCCCCCGCGAGGCGGTTGAAGTCGTCCGGCGGCAGCGCCACGTCACCGATTTCGCCAGCCTTTCCGAGCTGGTGCGCCTCGAACGTCTGCTCCCACTCCGGCGCGAGCTGCACCAGCGGGATCGTCCCGTCGTCGCGGCGCAGCTCCGCCACGAGCTGGAAGCCGAGCCGCTGCCGCACATGCTCGGCGATGCCCTCGGCCGTCGCGTGCAGCTGCCGCCCCTCCGCGGTGGCCTCGATGATCAGCGGCAGGTTGCGGATCGAGACCCGCTCCTCGAGCAGCAGCCGCAGCACCGTCAGCAGCACCGCCATTGGCACCTTGTCGGGGATCAGCTCGTCAACCATCCGCCGGTTGGCCTCCGAGCGCGCCGGATCGCTGAGGTTGACCAGCTCGTCGAGCAGGCGGCGCAGGGCCTTGTGGGTCATCAGCCGTGCGAAATTGGCCTTGGTGACTTCGAGCAGGTGCGTGGCGAGGATCTCGGGCGCGTTAACCACGGTCAGCCCGTCGAGCGACGCCCGCTCCTGCTCGCCCGGCTCGATCCAGCGCGCGGGCGCACCGTAGACCGGCTCCTCGATGTCCTCGCCGGGCAGGTCGGGCGCGCCGGCGTCCGACAGGAGCGCGAGCATCCGGTCCGGCCGCAGCATCGCGCGCGCCTGCTCGACCCCCTGCACCCGGATCACGTACTGCCCCGCCGGCAGCGAGGGATCATCGGTGAGCCGGATCTCGGGCAGCAGGACGCCGAACTCGGTGGCGACGTGTTTCCGCATGTTGGCGATGCGGGCGTCGAGGCCGGTGCCCGGGTCCAGCACCATGTCGACGAGGTCGGGCGCGAATTGCAGGTGAATGTCGTCGAGGTCGAGCATGTCCCCGAGCGAGCTGCGCGGCGGCGCCGCTTCCGCGTCCCGCGCGTCGGTCTCGGCCCGGGCGCGGGCATCGCGCGCCCGTCCGCGCCGCACGAGCAGAGCGCAGCCCGTCAGGACGAGCCCCCCCGTCAGGAACGGCACGAGGGGGAGGCCGGGGACGAGCCCGAACAGCGCCATCAGGATGCCGACGGTCATCAGCGCCGGCGGGTAGCGGCCGAGCTGGCCGACGAGGGCGAGGTCGGTCGCCCCCGTCGCCCCGCCGCGCGCCAGCAGGAGGGCGGAGGCGATCGAGATGATGACCGCCGGGATCTGGCTGACGAGGCCGTCGCCGACGGTCAGGATCGCGTAGGTCTCGAACGCCTGGCCGAGCGGCATGCCATGAACGGCGGCGCCCATGACGAGGCCGACGACGAGGTTCAGCAGGGTGATCAGGAGCCCCGCGACGGCATCGCCCTTCACGAACTTCGAGGCGCCGTCGAGCGAGCCGAAGAAGGTCGTCTCCGCCTGTTCCGTCTCGCGGCGCCGCTTGGCTTCGGCGTGATCGATGGCGCCCGCGCTCATGTCGCTGTCGATCGCGAGCTGCTTGCCCGGCATCCCGTCGAGCGCGAAACGCGCGCCCACCTCGGCCATCCGCGTGGCGCCCTTGTTGATCACGACGAAGTTGACGATCAGCAGCACGCAGAACACGACGAGCCCGAGGAACACGCTGCCGCCCATCACGAAGCTGGCGAAGCCTTGGATGACGTCGCCGGCAGCGCCCGTTCCGGTGTGTCCTTCGCCGATGATGAGCTTGGTTGACGATACGTTGAGCGAGAGCCGCAGCATCAGCGACGCCAGAAGCACGGTCGGGAAGGCGGAGAAGTCGAGCGGGCGCTCGATGAAGAGCGTCACCGTGAAGATGAGGATCGCCAGCCCGAACGACGCGGCGAGGCCCAGGTCGAGCACCCATGCAGGAACGGGCAGGATCATCATCACGATGACCGCCATCAACGCCAGCGCCAGGAGCACCGTCGGCTGGAAGAGCGCCTTCAGGTCGAGCGTCATGGTCATCCCCCGCTCATCGGGACGAGCGACCCGTTGCCGAGCGGGCGGCCGCCGGCCTGGAGCAGCGGGAAGCGGTTCTCGCGCGGCACGAGCCCCTGCTCCGGCAGCGGCCTGGCCACGACAACCGGTGCTTCGGCATCGACGCCGCGCGCGAGGGCTGCGGTGCGGAACCGGTCGAAGCGCACGCGGTAGCGCTCGGCGTAGCGGGGGGTGCGGGAGTGGTAGGCGCCGGCTGCGCGAGACCAATCGCCGAATTCCTCATGCAGATCGACGAGAAAGCGAGCGGCGTAGCGCGCGTTGGCGACCGGATCGAACATCGCGCTGATCGATGGAAAGTGCTGCCCGTGCCAGCGGTAGTTGATCTGGAAGCAGCCGACGTCGAAGCTGCGTTTGCCGGCGTCGAACTGCCGCTCCGTATAGCTGAGCGCCTCCTGCGCATCGTCGAACCAGTGCCCCGCGCCTTCCATGTTGACCGTCCAGGGCCACGGCCGCGTCTCGCCGCCGCGGCGCCGGCCCGTCTCGGTCAGGCTGATCGCGACGAGCACCGAGAGCGGCACGTTTGTCTCGGCAGCGGCGGTTCGCGCGGCCGTCAGGCACAGGTCTGCCGGATCGGCGCGCGCGCCGGCTGCCGGAAAGAGCAGCACGAGCAGCAGGGAGAGGATGGCCGAGTGCGTGGTCATGCAAGGCTTTCTGCCAACAAGAAGGTCGGGGCCTTGCTAGGCGGAAAGTCTTTAGAAAAAGCGAATACTCAGTCGATCGTGGGCTCGGCCGGCAGATCGAACTGGGCGAGCAGCCTCTCCGCCAGTCTGCGCGCCTCTTCCGCGTCGGCGAGGTTCTTCCGGCTGCTGGCCAGGAGTTCGGATTCCGCCACGGGCTCGGCTGGGGGACGCTCGAGGTGCCGCCGGGCCGCGTCTCCGACGGCATCGGGTGCCGTCACCAGGCGCTCGAGGGCTCCCGCGCGCCAGGCTGCGTCGGGATCGAACTCGTCTGGGCGTGTGGAGCGGTTCTCGAAGGCGCCGACGAAATCACCCTGCACCTCCCGGGCACGCGCGCGCAGTGCCTGAGCCGCCGGATCGCTCAGCCCTCCGAGGATCGCTTCCATCGTCTCCAGCCGACCGGATTGCAAGGCGGCTTCCGCCTCCAGATACCGGCGGGCGCGGGCATCGTCGCGCGTTGCCTCTTGCGTCAGCACCGACAGCGCAGCCTCTGGCAGCTGCAGATCCAGAAGGCGGCGCGCGACAGCATTTTCCGCGGCGGCATCGAGGGGGCGAGGCGGGGTCGGAAGAACGCGCGCGAGGAAGTCGCTGTCGTTCAAGATCTCGGCTTCTTTCACGACAATATCGGACATGAGGGCCCGTAACGCCTCGTCCGGCAAGTCGGGGCGCGCCAGTTCGAGCAGCGCCATGGCGCCGCCGGGATCCTCTGCCATCAGCCGCTCCGCGACGCCCGCTTTGACGAGAGCGACATGCTCCGGCCGGTCACGGTAGCGGAACACCAGGCCAGCGGCCGTCTCGCGGATGTCGGCGGGGAGCGGTCTCTGTTCGGCGATGTGGAGGTCGTAGAGCTCCAGAAGCGCGCCAGGCCCGAGATCCGCCTCGTTTCGCAGCGCCTCGGTCAGCTCCCGGATCTCGGAGAGGGCACCGTCTCGTCGACCGGCCAGCTCCGCCTCGACCAAGCGCGTGGTCTCGCCCGGGGCCTGTTGCCGCTCCATCGCGAGGATCGTGTCCGCCGCGTCCTCGTCGCCGGCTGCGAGGAACCTGGCGGCCAGCCGCCCCCCGATCCGCGCGCGCACCGGCGGCGGCAGGCGGGCGAAGGCCTGGAGCGTGTCGTTCCGCGCGGCTGACTCCGCTGGAGCACCGGCGAGGATCGACCAGACATCGACTGCCGCGTCGCAACCGGGTTGGGTTAGCCTGCCCGGCGGCAGTTGAGTGCCATCCAGTAGGGCGGCGAGAGTTTGGACGGCGTCAGCTTCCGGTCCGGTTTCGGTCAGGCCCAGAACGTGTATGGCCTCCGCGCCGAAGCCGTACCGGAGGTAGGTGCGGGCAAGTTGCATGGCCGCGGCGGGCACTGCGTCGCCAAACTCTCCCACGAGCGACTGCCGCGCCGCGGCGACGTGCGCGTGGAAAGGCTGCCCGTCCGGCTCGGGGAAGTGGAACCACTCGGCCGGAGGGCAGGCGTGCGAGAGGCCCGTGGGGAGAGGCGACAAGGTGGCGAGGCCTGCGTCGAGGCTCGTGTGGGCCGCGAGGCCGGGTGTGTCGGGCTCCGGTGCCGGGGAGACATCCGGCGGCTGGGGAGGCGGGGGCGCGTCTGCGGGCCCGTCGGGAGGAAGCGCTTCCATGGAGAGCAAGCCCTGGCTGGCCGCACGCGCGACGCTTTCCACCAGCGCCGTTTCCGCTTGCTGGACCGGGTCGGCTGCTTCCGGCTCTCGGAACACGCTGGGCAGGAAGGCGGGCGGGACATCTGGCGCCGCTTCCGTCACCACCGGCAGATCGAGCGGCGGATCCGTCGTGGGAGCTGCATCGGCGGGCGCAGCCCGAGGCCGGGCGGCGTCCTTGATGTCGACGACCAGGCGGTCCGGGCGCCAGAGGAAAGCCGTCGCCTCGCAAGCGCAGGCGAGCTGCAGCGTGAGATGAGGCGGCCGTGGCGTCAGCGCCGCGAGCCGCGCGCGGGGGATCCGCTCGAAGACTCCGGCGAGGTCGAAAGCGACCTCGCGCTCGGGAAACGACAACCGGTAGTTCCCGCCATCGGGAGCGAGTGACCAGTTCGCACCCTCGGGGATCGCGAAGACAAGGCGCGTGAAGGCCGGCTGCCAGCCGCTGCGGATGGTGATCGTCTCTGCCGTGGCCGGCCCGCAAATCACGAGCATGAGGAGGACGAGACGGATCATGCGGCGCTCTGCTTGACGGCTTTCAGCGCCTCCTCGACCTCCGAGAAGCTCGGCCGGTACTGGCCGGGCGTGTTTTGGCGGCCGACCTCGATGCAGATGTTGGTGGCGTGCTGGTAAAGGTTCGCGACGAGCACCTCGCGGATGAGGCGGTAGAAGTGCATGTCGTCTTCGATGACGGATTTGACCTTTGCGGCGAACGGGCCGACGAGGCCATAGGCCAGGAAGACGCCGAGGAAGGTACCGACGAGGGCCCCGCCGATCAGCTTGCCCAAGACCTCCGGCGGCTGGTCGATCGAGGCCATCGTCTTGATGACGCCGAGAACCGCCGCGACGATCCCGAGCGCCGGAAGGCCGTCGGCGATGGTCTGCAACGCGTGGGTCGAGTGCAGCTTGTGGTGGAGCGACGCGTCGATCCGTTTCTCGAGCACCTCCTCGACCTGGTGCGGGTCGTCGTAGTTCATGGAGGCGGAGCGCAGGGTGTCGCAGATCAGGGCGAGAGCCTCGCCATCGGCGGAGATCTTGGGGTAGCGTCCGAAAATGGCCGAGCTTTCCGGCGTTTCGATATGCTCCTCGATCTCGACGGGATTGTTGCGGGCGACGCGGATCAGCTCGAACAGCAGGCACAGGAGGTCTCGGTAATCCTCCGCCTTCCATTTCGGGCCCTTGAAGACCTTACCGACGTCCTTCAGCGTGTGCTTGATGGCGGGCACGTCGTTGGAGATGACGAAGGCGCCGATGGCGGCGCCGCCGATCATGATCATCTCGAAGGGCAGCGACTTCAGGATGATTCCCATCTTGCCGCCCGCGAGGAGATAGCCGCCGAATACCATCACGAAGATGATGACAATGCCGATGATTCCGATCATGCGCGCCCGTTCCTTGCCTTGCGCCTCTTCCCTACGAGGAAGGCGTTAAGATCGGGTCAATCCGGCTACTCTGTCGGAGCATTCGCGTTGCGCCCGGCGAGGATGGCGCTGATCGAGTAGGCCGCTGAAGGCTCGAGCCCGGTCAGGATGGCGGCGGCGGCCTCGGGGCGCATGCGGCCGATGAAGCCGGCGGCGAAGTCAGGCGCCATCGAGCTGAAGAGGGCGGCGGCATCGGCGGGCTTCATGTTCTCGTAGACGGCCACGAGACGGGCGAGATCGGCTTCGGCAGCGGTCTCGACCCGGGCGATCGTCTCGGCAAGGGCCGCCTCGGCCGCGCGAAGCTCCTGCAGCCGCTCGGCAAATTCCGCCTCCGCGACCCGTAGCGCCTGCATCCGGTCCGCGATGGCGAGTTCGCGCGCCTCGACACGCTCCTCGCGGCCGGCGAGCGCTTCCAGCACCGCCGGCAGCTCGGGGGCCGGGCAGGCGAGGGGCTCGGGCGGTGCACCCGTCTCGGCCGTGGCGACGCCCACGCCGAGCCCCAGGCGCAGCGCGGCCGACGCGAACAACAATGCGGCGATGACGTAGAGCGCCGGCCGGCGGAGTGCGCGAAGGCTCATGCATCCTCTCCGCGCAGGGGGTGCCGGACGAAGAAGCTGTCGCGCGGCCGCCGCGGCGGCTCGGGCGGCGCGGGCGCGTCGGGCAGGTCGTGCATGGCGGCCATCAGCAGCTCGAGGCGCTTCGCGGCCGCCTCGGCGCGCTCGGTGCGCGCCTCGAGGGCCTTGCCGTTCTCGCTGGCCTGGGCGCGCGCCCTGGAAACGGCGCGCACCAGATCATCGACCTGCGCCGAGAGCACGGCGACGGCGCCGCCCACCCCTTGCTCCAGATCCGTGAAGCGGCGCAGCCGCCGGGACAGGACGAGGCAGTAGAGGCCGGCTCCGAGAGCGCCTGCGGCGAGGAGGATGTCGGCGATCGCACCCATGAGATGTCCTCAATTCGTTACAAATTCCATGATCAACAGGTCGTTGACCCGTCCTTCCCCGGCCACCACCCCGATGCGGTGGAGCATCTGGGCGCGGAGCCGAATCAGCATCGCGGGGTCCTCGAGGTCTCCGAGATCCACGGCGCGCAGGTAGCCGTTGAGCACGTCGACGATCCGCGGCTGGATCGCGGCGACCTGCGCCAGCTCCTCTGGCGGAACTTCGAGCTGAGCGGTGAACTTCAGGTGCCCGCCCCCGGACCTGGGCGGCAGGCTGATCACGATCGGATCAAGCGGCAGGAACGCCACCGGCGCGAGCGGCTCGGGCGCGGCCGGCTCCGCGCTCTCGGTCGCCCGTGCTCCGCCGCCGATCATGCCGCTGGACACGATGAAGAACCCACCGCCCGCGCCCGCGAGCGCGAGCACCACGCCCACCAGCAGCGGCAGCTTGCTCTTCTTCGGCGGCGCGTCGGCGTCCGGCTCTGCTGTCTCGTCGGTCATGCGACTCGGCTCCTGCTTGCGTCGCACCGACAGATACATGCCAACAGCTAACCGTTTCTTAAGCTCCGTCGGCGAGAAGGAGGGTGCCGGGCAGAAGGTCCGGTCGTTCGCGGAGGTGTCTGTTGGAAGGTCTGGGATCCGTCTGGTCTGGTCTGGAGCCGCGGCGTCGCCTGATCGTCGGGGCGGCGGTGGTGGTGGTCGTGCTCGCGGTGCTGTTCGTCGGCCGCAGCACGCCCACGCGGCAGATGGCGCTGCTCTACGCCGGGCTCGATGCCGCGGCCGCGGGCGAGGTCGTCACCGCGCTCGACACGCGCGGCGAGGTCTACGAGGTGCGGGGCAGCGGCATCTACGTGGAGAGCGCGCGGCGCGATCTGCTGCGGATGACGTTGGCGGGCGAGGGGCTGCCGAGCGGCGGGGCGCAGGGCTACGAGCTGCTCGATTCGCTCTCGGGCTTCGGCACCACGTCGCAGATGTTCGACGCCGCCTACTGGCGCGCGAAGGAGGGCGAGCTGGCGCGCACGATCCAGTCGAGCCCCGGCGTGCGCGCGGTGCGCGTGCACGTGTCGGTCCCGGCCAACCGCGGCTTCCAGCGCGAAGGCCAGCCGGCGGCGGCGGTGACGGTCACGAGCGCGGGCGGCGGCTTGTCGGCGGCGCAGGCCAAGGCCTTCCGCCACCTCGTCGCCTCCGCGGTGACCGGCCTCGCGCCCGACGACGTGGCGGTGATCGACGAATCAGGCCTCGTCGCGGCGGCCGACGACAGCTCCGCCCCGGCGGCGCAGGGCGAGCGCGAGCGGCTGATGCGCGAGCGGCTCCAGCGCCTCCTCGAGGCGCGTGTCGGGCACGGCAACGCTGTCGTCGAGCTCAACATCGAGACGGAGACGGAGACGGAGCAGATCCGCGAGCGGCAGTTCGATCCGGAAGGGCGGGTCGCGATCGCCGAGGATGTCTCGGAGCGCAGCGAAAGCGCGTCCGGCGGCACTGGCGCGGTGACGGTCGCCTCGAACCTGCCCGATGGCGATGCCGCGGGCGGCGGCAGCGAGAGCCAGGCGTCGGAGACGCGGCAGCTGACGAACTACGAGGTCTCGCAGGTCGAGCGGGAGGTCCTGCGGGCGCCCGGCGCGGTGCGGCGGATCACGGTGGCGGTGCTGATCAACGATCCGGTCGAGGTCGATTCCGGAGTGGAGACGGCCACGCCGCGGTCGGAGGAAGAGCTCGCCGTCCTGCGCGACCTGGTGGCGTCGGCGGTCGGCTTCGACGAGGCGCGGGGCGATGTGATCACGCTGCGCTCCATGCCGTTCGAGCCGCCCGCCGTGGCAGGAACGGAGGCGCTGGACGTCGCCGCTCCCGAACCGCCGCTCGACGTGATGTGGCTGGTGCAGCTCGCCGTGATGGCGGTGGTGGCGCTGGTGCTCGGGCTGTTCGTGATCCGCCCGATCCTCACGGGCGCGCGGCCCGCCGCCCTGCCCGAGCGGGGGCCGCCTCCGGCGCTGACGATGGAGCCGTCCGCCCGCGGCGAACCGGGCCTGCCGGCGCTGCGCGAGACGCAGGCCGGCGAGGTGGCGATGAGCCAGTTGCCGACCTTCGACATGGCGGAGTTCGACCGGGCGCCGCCGCAGGAGGACCTGTCGACCCTCGATCCGGTGTCGCGGCTGCGCCGGCTGATGGACGAGCGGCAGGACGAGACGCTGCAGATCCTGCAGAGCTGGATGGAAGAGTCGGAGCCGGAGAACGTGTAGATGGGACAGATCCTTACGCTCGAATCCTTCGACACCGGCACCCCTCCGCCGCCCGACGCCGCCCCCGCGCCGCTCGCCTACGAAGACGGCTTCGCGACGGGGCGCGAGGCCGGGCTGGCGCAGGCGCGGGCCGAGCGCACGCAACTTGACAACGCCGTCGTCCAGCGCCTGACGGAGCTCGCTTTCACCCACGCCGAGGCCCGCCAGCAGGTGCTTGAGTCGCTGCGCCCGCTGTTCGTCTCAATCGCCGGGCTGCTCCTGCCCGGCCTCGCGCGCGCCAGCCTCGGCGCCTTCGTCGTCGAGGCGCTGATGGAGGCGGCGGAGGGCGACAGCCGCACCCCGATCGCGCTGCTCGTCGCGCCGGACTCGCTGGAGGCGCTGGGCGAGATCGTCGCCGCCCAGCCCGGACTCGCCGTCCAGATCGAGGCAAACCCGGCGCTCGGCCCCGGCGAGGTGCTGCTGCGCACACCCGAGCGCGAGACGGTGCTCGACCTCGACCGCCTCGTCGCCGACATCGCCGCCGCGCTCGACGCGCTCGTTCACGATCCCCCAGATGCCCGGAGCGCCCTGCATGGATGACAGCCCCGCCCCTCCCGCCGCCGCCCCGGAGGGCGGTCCGCTGCGCGCGGTCCCGATCGAGATCACGATCGTCGTCGGCCGCGCCCGCCCCTCCGTCGGCGAGCTGCTGACGCTTGATCAGAACGCCGTCCTGCCGCTCGACCGGGGCGTCGACGACCCGGTCGAGCTCTATGTCGGCGACAGGCTCATCGCGCGCGGCGAGTTGCAGGAGCACGCCGGCGGCGAGCCCGGCCAGCTCGCGGTCCGCCTGACCGAGGTGGCGCGGACGGGCGGGCTTGGCTGAGGCCGGTGCGCGCGGCCCCGCTCCTCCTCGTCGGCCTCGCCGCCGGCTTTGCCGCCGGCCTGGCGGCCACGCCGGCGGCCGCGCAGGAGGTGACGCTGTCGCTCGGCGAGGACGGCTCGCTCGCCACCCGCTCGATCCAGCTGCTCCTCCTCGTCACGCTGCTGAGCCTCGTGCCGGGGCTGGCGATCATGATCACCTGCTTCCCCTTCATCGTCACCGTCCTCGCGATCCTGCGGCAGGCGATCGGGCTGCAGCAATCGCCGCCTAACATGCTGATCGTGACGCTCGCGCTGTTCCTGACCTACTTCGTGATGGAGCCCGTCTTCCGCGCCGCCTGGGAGGCCGGCGGCGCGCCGCTGGCGGCGGGGGAGGCGAGCCTGGAAGAGGCGTTCGCCGGCGCCATAGCGCCCTTCCGCACCTTCATGGCCGCGCGGGTCGATCCGTCCGCGCTGGCCTCGCTGGCCGACCTGCGCGGCAGCGCGCCACCCCCCGCACCGGAGGCCGCGCCCCTGTCGGTCCTGGTGCCCTCGTTCCTGCTCAGCGAGATCGAGCGCGCCTTCCAGGTCGGCTTCCTGCTGTTCCTGCCGTTCCTGATCATCGATCTCGTCGTCGCGGCGGTGCTGATGTCGATGGGGATGATGATGGTGCCGCCGGCCATCGTGTCGCTGCCCTTCAAGCTCGCCTTCTTCGTCGTGGCCGACGGCTGGACATTGGTGGCCGAGGCGCTGGTGCGGGGGTATCAATGAGCGTGGTCGAGGGTCACCAAGTCGCCGCCCGCGGCCTCGGCGTCGGCGCCGTCGTGGGTGACGAGCAGGACGGGCAGCATCCGCGCCCGCGCGCGCTCGAACACCATCGTGCGGACCTGCGCGCGCAGCGCCGCATCGAGCCGCGAGAAGGGCTCGTCGAGCAGCAGCGCGGCGGGCTCCGACAGCAGCATCCGCATCAGCGACACCCGCGCCTTCTGCCCGCCCGACAGCGTCGCCGGATCGCGATGTTCGAAGCCGGCGAGCTCGACCTCCTCGAGCGCCTCGGCGATGCGCGCCCGCCGGTCGCCGCCGCGGGCGAGGCCGAAGGCGAGGTTCTGCCCCACCGACATGTGCGGAAACAGCAGGTCGTCCTGAAACAGGATGCCGAGGCGGCGGCGGTGCGGCGGCAGGTCGGTGATGTCCTGGCGTCCGAGCCGCAGCCGCCCCCGCGCGGCGAAGTCGGGCGGCAGGCTCCCGGTCATCCAGGCGAGCAGCGTCGACTTGCCCACGCCCGACGGTCCCATCAGGGTCAGCACCGCGCCCGGCGCGATGGTCCGGTCGATCTCCAGCAGCCGCCGCGAGTCGGCCTGGATGCAGACATCGTCGAGCACCAGCGCCTCAGCCATGGGCCATCCCCCGCCGGTTGCGGAACAGCAGCGCCGGCAGCGCGAGCGCGAGCGCGAAGGGCAGGAACGCCGCGAGCGCCTGCATCAGGCTCCAGACCCCGATCGCCCGCCGGTCTCCTCCCGAGGCGAGCGCGAGCGCCTCCGTCGTCAGCGTCGAGACGCGGCCGCCCCCGGTCAGCAGCGTCGGCAGGTACTGCCCCACCGAGACCGCGAAGCCGACCGCCGCCGCCGTCAGCAGCGGGCGCAGCATCATCGGCAGGCGCACCTGCCACAGCGTCCGCCCCGGCGCCGCGCCCAGCGCGGCGGCGAGGGTGGCGATGCGCCCGTCCCAGGCGCGCCAGGGGCCGGAGAGCGACAGGAAGACGTAGGGCAGCACGAAGACGAGGTGCGCGAGGATGACCGGGAGGAGGCCGTGATCGAGCCGCAGCCGGATCAGCATGATCTGCAGCCCCGGCAGGAACGCCGTCTGCGGGATCAGCAGCGGCAGGTAGAGGAGCAGCAGGCTGCGCGAGGGCCGCAACCCGCCGCGATGCTCGGTCTCGAGGCAGCCGACGGTGAGCGCGAGCGCGGCGAGCGTGGCGGCGCCGGCGATCAGCGCGGTGTCGCCGAAGGTGGCGAGCGCGTCCGACCCGTGGCGCGCCCAGCTGCGCCCGGTGAGGCTGTCGGGGAGCGCGTCGGGGAAGCTCCAGAAGCCCGCGACCGACCAGAGCGCCAGCCCCGCCAGCCCCGCCAGCACCGCGAGCGCGGTGAGCAGCGCCAGCACGAAGCCCGCGCCGCCCGCCACGCCGTCGAGCCGCCCGCGCCGCCCCGAGCCGATCCACAGCGCGCCGAGTCGCCCGACGAGCACCTCGCCCGCCCGCCACAGCGCGATGCCGCCCAGCACCAGCGCCAGCTGCCAGAGCGCCGCCACCGCCGCCAGCTCGCGCAGCGCCAGGTCCGGGTCGGCCATCCAGCGCACGATCTGCACCGAGAGCGTCGGCGGGGTGTTGGGGCCGAGGATGATGGCGACGTCGACCGTCGACATCGAGTAGGCGAGGGTGACGTAGACCGGCAGCCGGATCTGGCTGTAGAGCCGCGGGAACACCGTCAGCAGGAAGCCCGTGACACGGCCGTAGCCCAGCGCGCGCGCGATGCGGAGCGATTGCGGCGCCTCGGCCTGCGGCAGCGCGGCGAGGCTGACGAGGAGCAGGAACGGCACCTCCTTCACGATCAGCCCGGCCGCGAGCGCCAGCCCCCACGGGTCCTGCACGATCAGCAGGTCGGGCGGCCGCTCCCAACCCGTCGCCCAGGGCGAGACGGCACGGGCGATCCAGCCCGACGGCGCGATCAGGAAGGCGAGGCCGAAGGCCGCGGCCGCGTGGGGCAGGGCGAGCAGCGGCGACAGCAGCCGTTGCAGCAGCCCGAAGGCGCGGGTGCCGGTCCAGCCCGCGAGGATCAGCGCCGTGATGGCGAGCGCCCCGAGCGTGGCCACGGCGCCGCTCGTCAGCGACAGCCACGACGCCGCCGGCAGCCCCGGCCAGTCGAGCGTCGCGCGCAGCGGGCCGAGCGAGGGGGCGCCGTCCATCATCCCGAGCGCCGGGCGGATCGTCCACCACAGCCCCGCCGCGAGCGGGCCGAGCATCGCCGCCAGCGTCAGCAGCGGGAAGGCCCGCAGCCGGCCGCGCCGGTCGTGCACGCGTCTACCGGGCAACGCCGTAGCGCGCCTCCCAATCCTCGGCGAGCCGCGTCGCCCAGCTCGGGTGCGGCTCGTCCTGCACCTGCCCCAGTTCCTCGGGCGAGAGCGTCGCCACCCCGAGATCCAGCGCATCGAAGGCCGCGCGCGCCGCCTCGGGCAGCGCCGCGACGTCGAGCACGGTGCCGTAGCCGAGCACCTCCGGATCCTGCGCCCGGGCCTGCGCCTCGGGCGAGAGCAGCGCGTTGGCGACCACCATCGCGCCCTCCTTGGAGCCGCTGTTGTAGGGGATCGCCACGAAGCTGGCGTTGCCGATCGTGCCCTTGTCGAGCACGAAGGTGCGCACGGACTCGGGCAGCTGGAAGTTGGCGATGGCCGTCGAGGCTTCGCCCGGCGAGAAGCTGATCGCGAGGTCGATCTCGTCGTCGTTCATCAGCTGCAGCTGCCGCGGCCCGGTCTGCGGATAGGCCCGCCCCTCGCGCCAGAGCAGCGGCGTCAGCTCCTCGAGCCACGCCCAGAGCGGCGCCGTGACGGCCTCGTAATCCACCTCCTCGACCGGCCGCGCGAGCAGCGACGGGTCGTCGGCGAGGTCAATCAGCGCCTGCTTGAGGAAGGTCGTGCCGAGGAAGTCCGGCGGCTGCGGGTAGGTGAACCGGCCCGGGTTGGCGCGCGCGAAGTCGAGGATCGCGGCCATCGAGGCCGGGGGCTCGGCGAGGTCGGCGCTGTCGTACATGAACACCACCTGCGCCATCGCCCAGGGCGACTCGTAGCCCTGCGTCGGCACGGTGAAGTCGGTCGTCACGCTCTTGGCGGTGTCGACGTAGCGCCAGTTCGGCAATTGCTCGGCGAAGGGCCCGAACAGCAGGTCCGCGTCCTTCATCGCCGCGAAGTTCGCGCCGTTGATCCAGATGAGGTCGATCGCCCCGTCCGCGTCCTGCCCCGCCTCGCGCTCGGCGAGCACCCGCGTCACCGCGTCGGCGGTGTCGGTGAGCTTGACGTGCTCGAGCGTCACCCCGTGCTCCTCGGCCACCCGCTCGCCGATCCAGGCGATGAAGTCGTTCGTCGTCGTCGAGCCGCCCCAGGCGTTCCAGTAGACGGTCTGCCCCTCGGCGGCGGCGAGCACCGCGTCCCAGTCGGTGGGGTCGGTGTCGGCGAGGGCCGGGAGCGGGGCGAGCAGGGCGGCGAGGAAGGCGGCGCGCATGGAAATCCTTTCGATCAGGCGTCGGCGAAGACGCGGCGGGCGGCGAGCACCCTGAGGGTGGCGGTGACGAGGCACAGCGCGCCGAAGATCCAGGCGAGCGGCGGAAACAGGTTTGGAAACAGGCAGATGGCCAGGAAGAGGGCGATCGTCTCGGCACCTTCCAGCAGGCCGTTCGAGTAGTAAAGCGTCTTCTGCCCCTGTGCCGACGTGTGCATCCGGCGCTTCTCGGCGAGGATCGCGTAGCCGAGGAAGCTCGTCCCGTTGACGTAGAACGCGGCCAGCAGGAACGCCCCGGCGAGGCCGTTCGCGGCCGGATCATGAACCACGAAGGCCAGTGGCACGGCGCCGTAGAAGGCGAAATCGGCGACGATATCGAGGAAGCCGCCGACGTCGGTCTTGCGGCTGGCGCGGGCGACGGCGCCGTCGAGTCCGTCGGCGAGTCGCGACGCGAGGATCAGCAGCAGCGCCAGCACGAACATCCCGCCGCAGATCGCCAGCGCCGCCCCGAGTCCGATGGCGAGCCCGGCGAGCGTGACCTGGTCGGCGCTGACTCCACGCCGCGCCAGCCGGGCCCCGGCCGCGTTGAGCGGGGGGTCGATCACGCGGCGGAGGGAGGCGTCGAACATGCGATTGATCCTGTCTGCGATACGTTCTGGGTCAAGCCGGCCGCTCCGGCAATCGCTGTGACACGATCGTGAGCCGGTGAAACGCCGCTTCACCAAGGCTTTGCGGTAGAAAGTGTACTGCTTAATGCGCCTTTAACCGGCGCTTAAGACCTCCCGGCTACGAACTGCGCACCAGTTTCAGAAAATCTGCAGAATCGGCCCAGGGTTGCATCCGGGTCGACCTCCGGGAGCGCGCCATGTTCAGCCCGTCCGTCATCCTACGCCCCGCCCTCACTCTCCGGCGCGGCTTCTTCTACCGCGTCGCCGGCAAGCGCCTGCTCGACATCGCCGCCTGTCTCGCCCTCGCGCCGTTCGTCCTGCCGATCATCGCGCTGGCATGGCTCGCCGCGCGCCTGCAGGGCGGCCCGGCCTTCTTCGCCCAGGAGCGGGTGGGGCAGGGCGGCGCGACCTTCCGCTGCTACAAGCTGCGCACCATGGTGCCCGACGCCGAGGCCCGGCTCGCGCGCCTCTGCGCCCGCGATCCCCGCCTGGCCGCCGAGTGGCGCACCTACCAGAAGTTGCGCGACGACCCCCGCGTGACGCCGCTTGGCCGGCTGTTGCGCAGGACGAGCCTCGACGAATTGCCCCAGCTCTGGAACGTCCTGCGCGGCGACATGAGCCTCGTCGGCCCGCGCCCGTTTACCATCGAGCAGGAGTCCCTCTACCGCGCCGCCGGCGGCAGCCACTATTATAGCCTGCGCCCCGGGTTGACCGGCCCCTGGCAGGTCTCGGCCCGGGGCAAGACGACCTTCGCCGAGCGGGTCCGGTTCGACCGCGCTTACAGCGCCGCCCTGTCGCCGCGGACCGACCTTCGGCTGCTGCTGCGCACCGTGCGCGTGGTGCTGCGGGCCAATGGGCATTAGGCTCGCCGCCCTCCTCGCGCTCGCGGTCGGCGCGGTCGAGGCCGCGCCGCTCGGCACGTACGCGACGCCCGGCCTGCTCGAGATGCCGACCGCCGGCGCGCGCCCCGACGGCACCCTCGCCTTCGGCCTCGCCCGCGTCGGCCCCTCCACCCGCGCGGCGCTGAGCTACCAGCTCACCCCCCGCCTGCGCGGCGCCGCCCGCTACGCGATCATCGACGGCTTCGACTACGACGGCCTGGGGACTCGCTACGACCGCAGCTTCGACCTCCACCTCGATCTGCTCGCCGAAGGCCCGCGCCGCCCCGCCGTCGCGCTCGGTCTGCGCGATTTCGGCGGCACCGGCATCTACAGCAGCGAATACCTCGTCGCGACCAAACAGATCGGTCCGCTCGCGGTGACGGCCGGTCTCGGCTGGGGCCGGCTCGCCGGGCGCGTGCCCCTCGGCGCGCTGCCCGGCCCCTTCGCCGAGCGCCCCGCGCCCGACACCGACACCGGCCAGCTCGACGCCGGCCAGTGGTTCCGCGGCCCCGCCGCGCCCTTCGCCGGGCTCAGCTACCAGATCGCCGGCCGGACGACCCTGCTCGCCGAGTACAGCCCCGACCTCTACCGCCAGGAGCGCGCGCGCGGCGCCGCGCACGACATCGCCGCCCCGGTCAATCTCGGCCTGCGCCACCGCTTCGACAACGGCCTCACCCTCGGCGCCGCCTACCTCTACGGCCGCGACATCGGACTGACCCTCGGCTACAGACTCGACCCCGCGCGCCCGCGCCACCCCGGCGGCCGCGAGGGCCTGCCCGAGCCGCTCGCGCCGCGCGACACGGTCGCCGCCCGGAGCTGGAACCGCCCCGGCGCCAGCCCGAACGCCCTGCGCGAGACGCTCGACGCGCGGCTGCTCGCCGAGGGGATCGTGCTCGAGGGCCTGACCCGCGACGGCCCGCGCGCCGGGGTGCGGGTGGTCAACGAGGTCTGGAGCGCGGTGCCGCAGGCCGCCGGCCGCACGGCGCGGGTGATGGCCAACGTGCTGCCCCCCGAGGTGACGCAGTTCGACATCACCTTCGTGCGCTACGGCCTGCCGATCACCACCGTTTCGATCTCCCGCGCCGCGCTGGAGGCGGGCGAGCACGCGCTCGAGGGCGACCGCATCCTGCGCGCCGCCACCACCCTCGCCGACGCCCGCCCGACCCGCGCCGGCGAGCTTCCCGTCGCCTACCCGGCCGGCCACGTCGCCCTCGCGCCCTACGTGGAGACGTCGCTCTTCGATCCCGACAGCCCCCTGCGCTACAGCGTCGGCGCCGCCGCGACGGCCAGCCTGCGGCCGATGCCCGGCCTCGTCCTCGCCGCCGACCTGCGCTACCCGCTGCACGACACGATCGGCACGGCGACCCGGCGCTCCGATTCGGTCCTGCCGCACGTGCGCACCGACGCCGTCCGCTATGCCGCCGCGCCCGGCCTGCAGCTTCACCGGCTCACCGCGACGCACCTGTTCCGGCCCGGTCGCGACCTGTTCGGCCGGGTGACGGCGGGCTATCTCGAGCGGATGTACGGCGGCGTCTCGGCCGAGCTGCTCTGGCACCCGCTCGAGGGGCCCCTGGCGCTGGGGCTGGAGATCAACGCGGTCCGGCAGCGCGATTTTAACGAGATGTTCGGATTTCGCGGCTACGACTCGCTCACCGGGCACGCCTCCGCCTACTACGATCTGCCCGGCCCGCTTCATGCGCAGCTCGACGTCGGCCGCTACCTCGCCGGTGACTGGGGCGGCACGCTGACCGTGATGCGGGAGTACGACAACGGCGTGCGCATCGGCGCCTTCGCCACGCTGACGGACGTGTCCTTCGACGAGTTCGGCGAAGGCGCGTTCGACAAGGGGCTGATCTTCGAGGTCCCGCTCGACTGGTTCACCCGCCGCCCCACGGGGCGGGTGCACCGGCAGGTGCTGCGCCCCGTGCAGCGCGACGGCGGCGCGCGGCTCGCCGTGGCCCACCGGCTCTACCCGCTGACGCGCGACTACCGCGGCGGCGAGATCGACGACCGCTTCGCGAGGATCACCCGATGACGCGCGACGTGACGAGCTGGATCGGGAGAGCGGCGCGGGCCCTGCTCCTCGCGCTGCTGCCCCTCGCCGGCTGCAGCACCGCGCCCGCCCCCCGCTTCGCCGCGCTGGCCGAGGCCGGCGGCCCCGCGCTGCAGGCCGCGTTCGTCGACAGCGGCGCCAACATCCCGCTGCTGCACGAGGCGCGGCGCGGCGAGGTCGACAGCTGGATCGGCCCCGGAGGCGGCGGGCTCGCCCTCCGGTACGGCCTGCTCGCCGGCGTGCGCGGCTACGGCGCCGAACTGCTCGCCGCGGACGCCAGCGCCAGCGCCGCGCTGCTCGCCGCCGGGCGCACCGGCACCGCCCCCCGGAGCCATCGCTACCTCACGGGCGACGACCGCGCCGTCACCCGCCACTACACTTGCGACATCTCCGACCAGGGCCCCCGCACCCTCGACACCACCGAAACCCGACTCTTCCACGAAGCCTGCACCGGCGAGACCGAGCGCTTCCTCAACCTCTACTGGCTCGACGCCACGGGCCGCATCGTCCAGTCCCGCCAATGGACCGGCCCGGCGCGCGGCGCAATCTCCCTGCGTCCCCTGCGCCCCGGCTGATCCGCGCGCGGCTTTTCCCTGCCGGAGCGATGGGCTAAGACGCCGCGACACGCCGGACAGCGGAGCCCTCGCCGATGAAATTCACCCTCTCCTGGCTGAAGGATCACCTCGACACCGAGGCCGATCTCGACACCATCCTCGACACCCTCACCGATCTCGGGCTCGAGGTCGAAGGCGTCGAGAACCCGGCCGGGCGGCTGGCGGACTTCACCATCGGCAAGGTGCTCACCGCCGAGAAGCACCCCGAGGCCGACCGGCTCAAGGTCTGCCAGGTCGCCACCGATGCCGGCGAGTTGCAGATCATCTGCGGCGCACCCAACGCCCGCGCCGGCATCACCGTCGTCATCGCCAGGCCCGGCGTCTACGTCCCCGGCATCGACACCACCATCGGCGTCGGCAAGATCCGCGGCATCGAGAGCCACGGCATGATGTGCTCCGAGCGCGAGATGGAGCTGTCGGACGAGCATGACGGCATCATCGAATTACCCTCCGGCGAGGTCGGCGAGCGCTTCACCGACTGGCTCGCCGCCAACGACCCCGGCAAGGTCGACCCGGTGATCGAGATCGCCATCACCCCCAACCGCGGCGACGCGCTCGGCGTCCACGGCATCGCGCGCGACCTCGCCGCCCGCGGCCTCGGCACCCTCAAGCCGCTCACCCTCGAGCGCGTGCCCGAGAGCTTCCCCAGCCCGGTCAGCGTCACCATCGACGACGACACCCGCGCGCAGGCGCCGGTTTTCTTCGGCCGCTACATCCGCGGCGTGAAGAACGGCCCGTCGCCCCAGTGGCTGCAGGACCGCCTGCGCGCCATCGGCCTGCGCCCGATCAGCTTCCTCGTCGACGTCACCAACTTCTTCACCCACGACATGAACCGCCCGCTGCACGTCTTCGACGCCGACCAGCTCAAGGGCGGCACCCTGCGCGTCCACCGCGCCGAGGGCGGCGAGACGCTCGAGGCGCTCGACCACAAGGTCTACAGCTTCGAGCCCGGCATGACGCTGATCTCCGACGCCGAAGGTGTCGAGAGCATCGCCGGCGTCATGGGCGGCGCCCGCACCGGCTGCACCGACGAGACGGTCAACGTGTTCGTCGAGGCCGCCGTCTTCGACCCGGTCCGGACCGCCTACACGGGCCGCGCGCTCAAGATCCATTCCGACGCCCGCTACCGGTTCGAGCGCGGCATCGACCCGGCCTTCACCCCCGAGGGGATGGAGCACGCGGTGCGGATGATCGTCGACATCGCCGGCGGCGAGGCGTCCGAGGTGGTGCAGGCGGGCGAGGTCCCCCACTGGCGGCGCGGCTACCGGCTCGACACCGACCGCGTTCAGAGCCTCGTCGGCATGGACATCCCCGCCGCCGAGCAGCGCGCCACGCTGGAGCGGCTCGGTTTCACCCTCGAGGGCGACATGGCCTACGCGCCGCCCTGGCGCACCGACATCCTCGGCGAGGCCGACCTCGTCGAGGAGGTCGCCCGCATCGCCTCGCTGACCAGGCTCGTCGGCAAGCCGCTCGCGCGCACCGTGCCGGGCGTGCCCAAGCCGATCCTGACGCCGGGCCAGAAGCGCCAGCAGATCGGCCGCCGCACCGCGGCGGCGCTCGGCTACGACGAGTGCGTGACCTACAGCTTCATCGACCAGGCCGCCGCGGCCCTGTTCGGCGGCGGCACCGACGCGACGCGGCTCGAGAACCCGATCTCGAGCGAGATGAGCCACATGCGCCCCTCGCTGCTGCCGAGCCTCGCCGCCGCCGCCGCCCGCAACCAGGCGCGCGGCTTCGCCGACCTGTCGCTGTTCGAGGTCGGCCAGGTCTGGGCCGGTGGCGAGCCGGAGGACCAGGGGATCGAGATCGCCGGTCTGCGCGTCGGGCGCACCGGGCCGAAGGACGTCCACGGCACCGCGCGCGCGGTCGACCTGTTCGACGTGAAGGCCGATGCCGAGGCCATCCTCTCCGCCATCGGCGCGCCCGCCAAGGTGCAGGTGCTGCGCGGCGGCGAAGGCTGGTGGCATCCCGGCCGGCACGGGCGCATCTGCCTCGGCCCCAAGAAGGTGCTCGGCGTCTTCGGCGAGCTGCACCCCCGGGTGCTCAAGGCGATGGACCTCAAGGGCCCCGCCGTGGCCTTCGTGATCTGGCCCGAGCAGGTGCCGCTGCCGCGCAAGGCCGCCCTCGCGCGCCCGGCGCTCGCGGCGACCGACCTGCAGGCCGTCGAGCGCGACTTCGCCTTCGTCGTCGACGCCGACACCGCCTCGCTCGACCTGGTCAACGCCGCCGCCGGGGCCGACAAGGCGCTGATCGACGAGGTGCGGCTGTTCGACGAGTTCGTCGGCGGCAGCGTCGGCGAGGGCAAGAAGAGCCTCGCCATCACGGTGCGGCTGCAACCTTCCGAGGCGACGCTGACCGAGGCGGAGATCGAGGCGGTCGCGGCGAAGATCGTCGACAAGGTGACCAAGGCAACGGGCGGAGTGCTACGCGGATGACACTGGACGTTTACCTCTCGGGCGAGATCCACACCGACTGGCGCGAGCGCATCGTGACCGGGGCCGAGGGCCTCGACATCAGCTTCAGCGCCCCCGTCACCGACCACGCCGCGAGCGACGATTGCGGCGTCGCGATCCTCGGCGCGGAGGACAGCAAGTTCTGGCACGACCGCAAGGGCGCCAGCCTCAACGCAATCCGCACCCGCACCTACATCGAGCGCGCCGACGTCGTCGTCGTGCGCTTCGGCGAGCAGTACAAGCAGTGGAACGCCGCCTTCGACGCCGGCTACGCAGCGGCGCTGGGCAAGGCGCTCGTGGTGCTGCACCCGCCCGAGCACGGCCACGCGCTCAAGGAGATCGACGCCGCCGCGCTCGCGGTCGCCGAGACGCCGGAGCAGGTGGTGCAGGTCCTGCGCTACGTGCTGACGGGAGAGCTGCCGCGCTGAGGGTGCCGGTTTGACATCTGCGGCGCTGACGGCGGCGGCAGCGTTCTGACTTGATCCGCGCGGCCGCAGCATCACCGGGAGACGGACCATGACCAACGCCAACCCGCAACGGTTCCTCGCCGATCTCCACGCCCTGCGCGGCTTCGGGGCCGCCGGCGTCGGCAAGGGCGTCTCCCGCCCCGCCTACAGCGACCCCGACATCGCCGCCCGCCGCTGGCTCGCCGGGCGCATGGCCGAGATCGGGCTCGACGTCCGCTTCGACCCGATGGGCAACCTCTTCGGCCTCGGCGACGCCCCCGGCCTGCTGCTCGGCTCGCACAGCGACAGCCAGCCCGAAGGCGGCTGGCTCGACGGCGCGCTCGGCGTCGTCGCCGCGCTCGAGGTGGTCCGCGCCGCGCGCGAGGCGGGGCGCACCGATCTCTCCGTCGTCGCCTTCCAGGACGAGGAGGGCCGCTTCGGCGTCACCACCGGCAGCTCCGTCTGGTCGGGCAACCAGCGCCTCGCCGAGGCCGACGCCCTCACCGCGCCCGACGGCACCACCCTCGCCGCCTCCCGCGCCCGCATGGCCGACCTCGCGGACGACTGGGTGCCGCACGACCGCTTCACCGGCTACATCGAGATGCACATCGAGCAGGGCCCGGTGCTCGACAGCGGCGGCGGCAAGATCGGCGTCGTCAGCCACATCGTCGGCATCCGCGACATGCGTGCCACCTTCACCGGCCAGCAGAACCACGCCGGCACCACGCCCATGCACCTGCGCCGCGATGCCTTCCGCGGCCTCGCCGCGCTGACCGAACGGCTGGCCGAGCGCTTCGCCGGACTCGTCACCCCCGACACCGTCTGGACCATCGGCCAGGTCGACCTGCATCCCAACGCCGCCTCCATCGTCCCCGGCCGCGCCACCTTCTCGCTGCAATGGCGCGACGCCGACGTCGGCCGGCTCGACGAGATGGAGCGCACCGTGCGCGCCGCCCTCGCCGAAACGGCCGAGAGCCACGGCCTCACCCTCGAGACCGGCCCGATGCTCGGCCTCGACCCGGTCGCGATGGACCCGGGCCTGCGCGCCGCGCTCGAGACCGCCGCCGAGGCGAGCGTCCCGGGCCAGTGGCGCACCATGCCGTCGGGCGCGCTCCACGACGCCACCAACGTCGCCGAGAAGATGCCCGTCGCGATGCTGTTCGTGCCCTCCATCGGCGGCATCAGCCACGACTTCGCCGAGGACACCGCCGAGGCCGACCTCGCCACCGGGCTCGAGGTCATGGCCCGCGCCGTGGCGGGGCTGAACCGCTGAGCGATCGCCTGAACGCAGAACGGCCGCCCCGAAGGGCGGCCGCTCCCGAAGTCCGTCGGCGAGACGTCAGCGCGCGCTGACGAAACGCTCCATCACCACCCGCAGCTGCGGGCTGGAGCCGGAGATGTCCATCACCGCGAGCAGGAACGTGCCGGGCTGCACCCGCGCGGCCACCTGGCTGTCGAGGCCCATGCCGAAATCGTCGTTGTAGCCGATCTCGCGGCCCACATCGTCGAACAGGCGCAGCACTGGGTCGCCCATGTTGCCGCCGATCGCCTCGATCAGCAGCAGGCCCGCCGCGTCGACCGACACCGAGAACCACTTCGCGTCGTCGCCGTCGATCTGCACCATCTCCACCACGCGGCCGTCGATCGTGCCGATGTCGGTGATCGGGTAGCTGCCGTCCATCGGCGGCGCGGTCTCGCCCCGGTCGTACATCGCGGCGGCGGCGGCGGCGGGGTCGTACTCCGTCACCGAGACGGTCACCGGCACGTTGCCGTCGGAGAGCGCGTCGAGCTTGATGCAGTAGTTCCCGGCGGCGAGCGGCGTCGTGAAGTCGATGCGGCTGTTGAGCCCGTCGAAATCGTCGTTCTCGGCGATGAAGCCGCCGGTGCTGTCGGTGATGGTGAGCACCGGGTCGGCGGCCTCGTTCTCGGCGGTGATCGTGATCATCGCGTCGGAGGCGAGCTGGAAGCTGTAGCCCGGCACCTGGTTGATCGTCTCGGTCATGGTGATGCCGCCGCCGCCGAGCTGGCCGTCGATCGGACCGTCGGCGAGCTCCCAGAGGCCGCCGCAATCGTCCATCTCCACCGGCGGCATGTCGCCGCCGCCGTCGCTGCCCTCGCCGCCCCTGTCGCCTCCGCTCTGGCCGACCTCGGTCAGCGCCTCGTGCTCCGTCCGCCCGATCCGCACCGTGGCGGTGAGCGGCGCCATGGTATCGTAGCTGTTGGTGAGCAGGCAATACTGCCCCGGCTGGAGCGTCTGCGTCATCAGCGAGGACGTGCCGCCGCCGCCGTCGTCGTCCCCGCCGACGACGCTGCCGTTGCCGTCGAGAAGCTCGATGAGCGGGTCGCCGCTGCCCTGGCCCTGGGCTTCGAGCCGCACGTCGGTCGGGCTCGAGACGGTGAACAGCGAAACATGGGCGTTGCCCAGCAGCACGAGCGCGAGCTGATCGCTGTGGGAGCCGGCGGTGGAAATGTCGGAATTGGCCTCGTCGCCGCCGATCCAGGCGCCGGACGAAACGGCACCGCCGCAAAGATCCTGCGCCGCGGCGGGAAGGGCGAAGGCGCAGGCTGCCGTCGCCCCGAGGAAGAACGTCGTCTTGTTCATGAAAATGGACCCCTGTTGTCGTTGAATCGTGTTTACGACAGGTAGCGTAGGGGCAAGCGGCCGTTTTGGCTACGAAATGCTCATGGCCGCGCGACGAAAACGAAACGGGCCGCCCAAGGGCAGCCCGTTTGTCTTCCGGTCAGGCGGCGGGCGTCAGCCCTGGCGCGCCTTGAACTTCCGCTGGGTCTTGTTGATCACGTAGACCCGGCCCTTGCGGCGCACGACGCGGCAATCGCGGTGGCGCTGCTTGAGCGAGCGGAGGGAGTTGCGAACCTTCATAGGTCTCTACCTCGTAGTCGCGGCGCGGCGATGCGCCTGGGTTGCCGTCGGCGCCTGCGGCAGGCGCGGTGAATGTCTGGTGGGCGATACTGGGATCGAACCAGTGACCCCTTCGATGTCAACGAAGTGCTCTACCGCTGAGCTAATCACCCTTGCCGTCTTCGGCTCCCCACGTCCCATAAACAAACAGGACGCGGGCATAACCGCGTCAGGTGAGCGGTCTCTAAAGGGAGTCGGGAACGAGATCAAGGGCTTTTGGAAGACAAAGATTCCGGTCTATCTTCCGGCCCTAAAGGAGCGTCGATGTCCAAGTCCGCGTATCATCTCGACCGTCCCGATATCCGCACCACGTCGGTCGTCTTCGCGTCGCCCCACTCGGGCCGCGCCTACCCGGCGCAGTTCCTGCGGAGCGTCATCCTGGACGAGCGCGAGATACGATCCTCCGAGGATGCCTTCGTCGATCAGCTGTTCGGCGCGGCCCCCGGCTACGGGGCGCCGCTGCTCACCGCCGGCGCGCCCCGCGCCTTCGTCGACCTCAACCGCGCCGCCGAGGAGCTCGACCCGGCGCTGATCGAGGGCGTGCGCCGCGTCGCGCACAATCCGCGCATCGCCAGCGGGCTCGGGGTGATTCCCCGCGTCGTCGCGAACGGCCGGGCGATCTACCGCGGCAAGATCCCGCTCAGCGAGGCGCACCACCGGCTGTCGCACTACTGGCGGCCCTACCACGGCGCGCTGCGGGGGCTGCTCGAGCAGAGCCACGGGCAGTTCGGCGAGGCGATCCTGATCGATTGCCACTCGATGCCGCACGAGGCGCTCGACAATGTCGGCCCCGCCGGTGCGCCGCGCCCCGACGTGGTGCTCGGCGACCGCTTCGGCGCTTCCGCCGCGGCCTCCGTCGTCGACCAGGTCGAGGCCGCCTTCACCTCCGTCGGCTTCCGCGTCGCGCGCAACATGCCCTTTGCCGGCGCCTACGTGACCCAGCATTACGGCCGCCCCTCGCGCCGCCAGCACGCGATTCAGGTGGAGATCGATCGCTCGCTCTACATGAACGAACGCACCGTCGAGCCCCGCCCCGACTTCCCCGAGGTCTGCGCCGCGCTGGAATGCGTCATCGCCCAGATCACCGCCATCGGCCGCCGCCACGCCCTCCCCATGGCCGCCGAATAAGGCCCGTAGGCCGGGCTTCAGCCCGGCTCCCCCGACGCCGCCCACATCTCCAACGTCTCCCGCAACAGCCCACGCCCTCCCGGCCGCCACCCCCGCGCCCGGAGCCGGCCGGTGTCCATCTCGCCGTACCCCGCCCGCTCCGACGCCGCCGGCACCCGGCCCGCCACGCCGCTCACCTCCGCCCACAGCGCCAGCAGCTCCGCCCGGTCGAGCAACAGGTCCGACACGTTGAGCACCTCTGCCGCCCCCGGCCGCTCCAGCGCCAGCCGGACCGCCGCCGCGAGGTCGCGCCCGTGGACCTCGGTGCCGATCCGCGGCGCGATCTCCTCGCCCCGCGCGAACGCCGCGAACAGGTCCTCCCACTTGTGCGCCAGCCCCGGCCCCGGCGCGCCGTAGACCCCCGTCGCCCGCAGGCTCGCCCCGCGCAGCCCGCTCGCCGCGAGCGCCTGCTCCCCGGCCAGCTTAACTTCGCCGTAGAGCGTGTCCGGCCGGCATTCCGCCGTCTCCGTCAGCGGCCCCGCCACCGGCCCGTAGACCGCCCGCGACGACAGGAACACGGCCGCCTCCACGCCCGCCTTCCGCGCCGCCTCGAAGAGCGCCGCGGTGCCCTCGACATTGGCCCGGCGGAACCCATCGGGATCGTCTCCCTCGCCGCCGCGGTAGCGGCCCGGCACGTGCAGGAAGGCGCAATGGACCAGCGCGTCGATCCCCTCCAGCGACGGCGGCGGCGCGCGCAGGTCGTACTCCAGCCAGTCGGCCCCCGCGACGGGCGCGCGCCCGAGCACCGTCACCGCGTCGCCCCGCGCCAGGGCCTCGGCCACGACGAACCGCCCGACGAGCCCGCTCGCCCCGGTGACCGCGAGCCTCATGCGGGGCCGGGCAGGGCGCCCAGGTCGGGCAGCGGCCGGCCCTCCGCCACGCCCCGCCACAGCGCGATCAGCGGCGCGAGCTCGGCGGCGCGCGGGTGGTCGGCCTGCCACGGCTTCTCGTACTGGTAGTGCAGGATCCGGATCGTCTCCCAGTTCCACAGGGCGGGCATGTTGAACCACACGTACTGCAGCACGTTGTAGATCACCGGCAGCCCATGCCAGCCGGGGAAGAACTCCTGCAGGAACGTCTGGTCCGTCCGCCGCCAGAACACCCCCGGCACATCCAGCCGCGCCATCATCACCTCGAACGTCGCCTCCGACGGCCGCGCCGTGAACACGCCCGAATTGAGCCGGTGGAAGTCGGCGACGCTCTCGTACACGTTCGGCGCGGCGCAGAACTCGGGGTAGGCGAACAGCCGGTCGCAATTGCGCAGCACCAGCGCGTCGGCGTCGATGAACACCACCGCCTCGTAGTCGAGCTGCCACAGCCGCAGCTTGGCGAAGTTGTCGAGCGGGGTGTGCAGCGGCGGCTTGGTGCCCTTGGTGAACGGCGCGGCGGCGTGCAGCGCGTCGCGGGCGTGGGCGCGGTTGAAGGCGTCCGACGTCTCGAGCAGGTCCACCTCGCACAGCCGCGCCCCGAGCCGGGCCAGCCGCTCGAGCCACTCGCCCGAGACACCGGCGGTGTGCAGCACCGCGATATCGGCCTCGGTGCCCGACATCGCCAGCGAGCGCACCAGCGCCTCCGCGCCGATGGCGTAGCCGTCGCCTGTGACGAGGGTGACGTAGGCGTGGCGGCCCCTGGCGGGGCGGGAACGGATCATCTCAGGGCTCGTCCTTTCAGGATCGCGTCGTGGCCGAACCGCTGCCGGATGGCGTCGGCGGCGCGCTCGGCGCTGGCGCGGCGGGTGGCGTCGGGGTCGAGCAGGTCGCCCTCGAGATCGGCCCGCTCCGCCGGGACCAGCTCGCTGATCCCGACCCCGAGCAGCCGGTAGGGTCCGCGCTCGCCCACCCCGTCGAACAGGCCGCGCGCGGTGCGGTAGATGGTGTCGGCGAGCTGCGTCGGCTGGCCGAGGCTGAGGCGGCGGCTCAGCAGCTTGTGGTTCGCCCGCTTCAGCTTCAGCGTCACCACCCGCCCCGCGATCTCCTTGGCCTTGGCGCGCGACGACACCTTCTCGGCCATGCGCCAGATGTGCCCGTCGAGGATCTCCGGGTCGGCCGTGTCCTCGTGAAACGTCGTCTCGTTGCTCAGCCCCTTCACCGGCGCGTGCGCGCTGACCCGCCGGTGGTCCTGTCCGCGCGCCAGGTGCCAGAGCCGCTCGCCCATGCCGCCGAACCGCTGCGCCAGCGCCTCGCGGTCCCAGCGGTGCAGGTCGTTGAAGGTCCGGATGCCCGCCGCCTCGAGGCTCTCCTGCGCCGCCGGCCCGATCCCCCAGATCAGCCTGACGGGGCGCGGCCGCAGGAACTCCACCGTATCCGCCGCGCCGATCACCGAGAAGCCGCGCGGCTTGTCGAGGTCGGAGGCGACCTTGGCGAGGAACTTGTTGTGCGACAGCCCGATCGAGCCGGTCAGCCCCAGCTCGTCCTTCATCCGCCTGGTCAGCCGCGCCAGCATCACCGCGGGCGGCGCGTGGTGCAGCCGCGCGGTGCCGGTGAGGTCCATGAACGCCTCGTCGAGCGACAGCGGCTCCACCACCGGCGTCAGCTCGTCCATCATCGCCCGGATCGCCCGCGACGCCTCCACGTAGGCCTCGAAGCGCGGCTTCACGACGATCGCGTCGGGGCACAGCTTGAGCGCCTGGAACATCGGCATCGCCGAGCGCACCCCCCTGATCCGCGCCACGTAGCACGCCGTCGACACCACCCCCCGCCGGCCCCCGCCGATGATGACGGGCTTGCCCTCCAGCTCCGGATTGTCCCGCTTCTCGACACTCGCGAAGAACGCGTCGCAATCCATGTGCGCGATGGACAGCGAGAACAGCTCCGGATGCGCCACGACCCGCGGCGACCGGCAAACCGGACACCGGCCGGGGCCGTCGAAGGCATGGAGACAGTCACGGCAGAGCGCTTGCATGGGGGCGAGTGTAGCAGGGGGTGGGGGGCGTTAAAGCTCGTCGTCAAACATCCCGACCTGGGCAAATTCTGGCGGCAGATCTAACTCCCAAGTGTGTACGACTTGCAGGCCCATTTGTCGTGCGAAGGTAGCTTGGTTATCGTCATCGGTATAGAAAATCTCGGCTCCGTTGACCTTAGCAGTAACTGCAATCTGTCGATCGAACTTGATCTCGTTCCAGGAAGCGGCGACACCTCCTCGCTTGTCGCCGGCTCGCTTTGCACTTCGAACAACTTCTGCAAGATCAACTGCGCAGCGCTCATCGAATGGTGCAAGATCAAAGGCTGTGGACGTGTTCAGCTCCGAAACTGCCTTTTCAAGATCAGGAACTGCGCAGAGTAATTCCGAAAAACACGGCGTTGGTATTACCACCGTGTCGCCTCTCTTGCTCAATGAATCGACGAGCGCTTCAACGCGTTCCTTGCAGTGGTCCACAGGGGATCCCGTTGCAGGATTGGACCTAGGCCTAGAGCCCGGGCTCAAGACGAGTGATAAAAAAGTGTTATCGAATGCGACGATCAATTTATCGTACCGTCACGCTCTTCCAGCCGATCTACTTCTCCTACGGGGTCATCAGGCCAAGTTATATCCATACTTCGCAACCTATTCACACTGGTCCGGAGGTTCTCGCTCTTTACCGGGGCGAAATCCGTGATGACAAAATCATCTATTTCCCACCTGCCAGAACTCGCTTTTGTCCACATTCCACGTCCGCTCACCTTCACCTTCTCGAACAGAAACTCGCGGAGAGACTTAGCTATGTCCTTGCTGGTGACACAGAAGACAACGCCGTAAGCACCAGTGTTTATCCGTACCTTCGCGTTATCTCCCGTTCCCGCAATGTGATAAAGTTCTCCTACAAAGTTCGCAGCTCCACGCACTCGGAGCTGATTGCTAACTGCGCTGAACTTCCCGGGGAAGGGGACAACATTTTCACCTGTCGGATCGCAGAAGCTGCCACTAGTTGCATCTTCGCGTAACATGGCGTCTATTGTTTCCCGCGCCCGCATCGCTGCATGTGGTGCCGTCCCGGCGTTTAGTGCAGAGATGTGCTCCTCAAAGTCAAACTCGCAGTCCTGGTCCAGTCGAAATGCACTGGCATGACTGCCCTGGGCTACTTCGACGAGATGAAGATTGTCGGCTCCTCCCAGCATCCTTTTTACTTCGCGATAATACTCAACGAGGCGCCCGAAAGGCATGCTCTCGGGTGTGAAGTTCTCGATTCTGAACGTGTAGGTTCTGGACTTAGTCACTTCGTCGCCTCCAACGGCGATGCTACCCGGGCTGGGACTTCCGGTAAAGGTGACGGAGCTTGACGGGTGTCTTCCCAATGTAACTGGAACGATATGCCCTGCCGTTGCCCCTAATTCAACAACCCCGCATGTACCATCGCCGCCCGGATGGCCTCCTTCGTCCCGTCCGTGGCCTCGGTGAGCGGCGAGCGGACCGTGTCGGCGCAGTGGCCCAGCAGCGACAGGCCGTACTTCGCCCCCACCACGCCGGGCTCGAGGAAGATGGCGATGTGGAGCGGCATCAGGCGGTCGGTCAGCTCCAGCGCGGTGGCGTAGTCGCCCGCGAGGGTGGCCTCCTGGAACTCGGCGCAGAGGCGGGGGGCGACGTTGGCGGTGACCGAGATGCAGCCGACGCCGCCGTGGGCGTTGAAGCCGAGCGCCGTGGCGTCCTCGCCGGAGAGCTGGATGAAGTCGGTCCCGCAAGTGATCCGGGTCTTGGGCACGCGCGACAGGTCGCCCGTCGCGTCCTTGACCCCGGCGATCATCTCGTGGCGCGCCAGCTCGCCCATCGTCTCGGGGCTCATGTCGACGACGGAGCGGCCGGGGATGTTGTAGATGATGATCGGCAGCCCGCACTCGGCGGCGGCGGTGTAATGGGCGATCAGGCCGCGCTGGGTCGGCTTGTTGTAGTAGGGCGTCACCACCAGCGCGGCGTCGGCGCCGGCGGCCTTGGCGGCCTCGATCAGCCGCACCGTCTCGGCGGTGTTGTTGGAGCCCGCCCCCGCGATCACCGGGATCCGCCCCGCCGCCTGCTCGACGACGCAGGCCACGACCGCGTCGTGCTCGTCGTGGGTGAGGGTGGGGCTCTCGCCGGTGGTGCCGACAGGGACGATCCCGTGGCTGCCCTGCTCCACATGCCAGTCGACGAGGGCTTTGAGCACGCCGAAGTCCACCGCACCGTCGGAGAACGGGGTGACAAGGGCGGGAATGGACCCTCTGAACATGTGGCGGCTCCTTCGGGACTGGCTCGGCTGGCTGAAGTGGCGGGGAATTGCGGGTCGCGGACGGACCCATCGGCGGAAACGCGCGGACCCTAGTCCGGTTCCGGCACTTTGCCAAGTTTGTGAGTTGAACGGAATCACGCTTTCCGGGAGTGTCCGCCACCATGGTAGCTGACCGGATACATCTCATGCATCGTATGGCTTTTCTCGCCTTCCTGCTCGCGCCCCTGACCGTCACTGCCCAGGAGCGGGTGCCGGACATGAACGCGGCCTTCGCCGCCGCGGAACGCGGTGAGTGGCAGGCGGCGGAGAGCCTCGCCGCCCCCGGGGGCGCGCTCGGCGAAGACCTCGTGGACTGGATGCGCCTGCGCGCCGGCGCCGGCAGCTTCGGCGAGTACAAGGCCTTCCTCGACGCCCGCGAGCACTGGCCCGGCACCGACCGCATCCAGGCCCGCTTCGAGGAGAGCCTCGCCGGCCGCATGGACCCGGAAGAGGTCATCGCCTTCTTCGACGGCCGCGAGATGCAGACCGGCGAGGGCGCGCTCGCCCATGCCCGCGCGCTCGAGGCGCTGGGCCGGGACGACGAGGCCGAGGCGCTGGTCGTCGAGGCCTGGCTGACGATGACGCTCGACGAGAGCGGCGAGTCCGCCCTGCGCGGCGCCTACGGCGACCTGCTCGCCGAGCACCACGCCGGCCGCGCCGACATGCTGCTCTGGCGCTGGCGCGTGAACGACGCGCTGCGCCTGCTGCCGCTGCTCGACGACGACACCGAGGCGCTGGTGCGCGCCCGCGCCGCGCTGATCCGCGACAACACCGACGCCGAGTCGCGCTACCGCAGCGTCCCCGCCAGCGTCGCCGACACGCCGGGCCTGATCTACGACCGCTACAACTGGCTCGCCGACCGCGGCCGCCGCGCCGACGCCGTCGAGCATCTCGCCGCCCGCTCCACCTCCGCCGAGGCGCTGGGCGAGCCCTTCCGCTGGTCCGGCTGGCGCCAGGAGCTGGCGCGCTGGGTGATGCGCGAGGGCGACGCCGAGCTGGCCTACGAGCTCGCCGCCAACCACTTCCTCACCGAGGGCAGCGCCTACAGCGACCTCGAGTGGCTCGCGGGCTATATCGCGCTGACCAAGCTCGACCGCCCTGCCGAGGCGCTGGCCCACTTCCAGAACCTCGAGGACGCCACCTGGACCCCGATCAGCCAGGGCCGCGCCTGGTACTGGATCGGCCGCGCCCACGAGGCGCTCGGCGACGACGAGGCCGCGATGGCGGCCTTCGCCGAGGGCGGCCAGCACCAGACCAGCTTCTACGGCCTGCTCGCCGCCGACCGCGCCGGGCTGCCGCTCGACCCGACCCTCGCGGGGACCGAGACCTTCCCGAGCTTCGAGGAGCTCGGCCTCGACGACAACGATCTCGTCGCCGCCGGCATGGCGCTGCTGAAGGGCGGCGAGCGCGGCCTCGCAGTGCTGTTCTTCGCCGAGATGGGCCGCACCCTGACCCGCGACGAGATCGGCGCCATCGGCGCGTGGCTCGCGGAGGAGGACGAGCCCTACTTCGAGGTCCTGCTCGGCAAGGCCGCGGCGGGGCAGCAGATCGTCGTGCCCGCCGCCTACTTCCCGGTCCACCCGATGAGCGGGATGGAGCTGCCCGTCGAGTCGGCGCTGGCCCACGCCATCGCCCGGCGCGAGAGCGAGTTCCGCGTCGATGCCGGCAGCTCCGTCGGCGCGCTCGGGCTGATGCAGCTGATGCCGGGCACCGCGCGCGAGGTGGCCGGCTGGCTCGACCTGCCGTTCGACCGCAACCGCCTGACCCGCGACTGGGAGTACAACGCCACCCTCGGCAGCGCCTACCTCGCGCACCTGACCGACCGGTTCGGCAAGTCGCCGGTGATGATCTCGGCGGGCTACAACGCCGGCCCCTCGCGCCCCGCCAAGTGGATGGGCGAGCGCGGCGACCCGCGGCTGGGCGAGATCGACGTGGTCGACTGGATCGAGCACATCCCCTTCACCGAGACCCGCAACTACGTGATGCGCGTGACGGAATCGATCCCGGTCTACCGCGCGCGGCTGGCGGGTGAGGTGGAGGAGGGCCAGCAGATCGGCTTCCTCGACCTGCTCAACGGCTCGATCCCGGTGGTCCGCCCGCAGGCCCGTCCCGACGGCAGCCTCTCGACGGCGGTCTCCGTCTCGACGGCCGATCCCGGCGCCGCGGTGGAACGCCTCGAAGGGGTGACCGACCTCGCGCCGCTGACCTCCGTCGCGCCGCCCGCGCGCCCCGAGGGCCTCGCGACCCTCGAGGAGGCCCGCGCCCCCGCGATCACCGGCCCGGCGACGCCGGCGGTGATCCGCCCCGCCCTGCGCCCCGCCGCCGCCGGCACCAACGGCTGAGGCCGGGGCAGGGCGCGCGCCCCGCACGCAGGCAGGGCCGGGCTGAAGCCGACGGCGCCCTCGCGGCTCTCGAGCTCGATGGCGGCGACAAGGCCGAGGTTGCGCAGGTCCTTGAGGTGGGGCAGCCCCTTGAGCCCGTGCAGCGGGTCCTCCCGGACCGGCGCGAGGGCGTCGGCGCGCTCGAAGAGCTGGTCCTCGCGGTAGGTCTCCAGCGTCGCCAGCGCGGCGGCGGTGGCGATCGGGTGGGCGGAGTAGGTGTAGCCGTGGAACAGCTCGATGGGCGCGTCGGCGTTCTCCATCGCGCTGTCGGAGATCTTCTCGCTCACCCTCACCGCGCCCATCGGGATCGTGCCGTTGG
>NZ_CH724107.1:1960852-2014702 GCF_000153305.1 Oceanicola granulosus HTCC2516 | reverse complement strand
GCCCGCTCGCACCTCACCCCTCCGACGCCGCCACCCGCCGCGCCCGCACCAGGGTGAACACCCCCGCCGCCACGACCAGCCCCGCGCCCACGGCCACGTTGGTCCGCAGCGTCTCGCCGAACACGAAGAACCCCAGCAGCGAGGCGAACACCAGTTGCAGGTAGGCGAACGGCTGCACCGCCGACGCCTCGGCCACCTCGTAGGCCTTGATCAGCAGCCAGTGCCCCGTCGCGCCCATGACGCACAACAGCGCCATCCAGCCCCAGTCGCGCGGCACCATCGGCTCCCAGAACCACAGGCCGATCAGCGTCATCGACACCGCCCCCACCGTCCCGGTGTAGAAGAAGCTCGTCGCCGCGCTGTCGCGGGCCGAGACGTAGCGCGTTAGCAGCCCGTAGAGCGCGAACATCAGCGCCGAGGCGAAGGGCACCAGCGCCGCCAGCGTGAACACCCCGCTGCCGGGCTGCAGGATCACCAGGATCCCGACGAACCCGACCCCGATCGCGCACCACCGCCGCCACCCGACCTTCTCGCCCAGCACCGGCCCCGACAGCGCGGCGATCAGCAGCGGGTAGCAGGCGAAGATCGCGTGCCCCTCGATCAGCCCGAGCAGCACGAACGCGGCCACCATGACGCAGATCTCGAAGCTGAGCAGCAGCCCCCGGAACACCTGCACGACCGGCTGGCGCGTCGCCGCCGCGCGGCGGATCGAGCCCGACTGGCGCAGCGCGATGGCGATGACGAAGCTGGCGAAGAACCAGTAGCGGATCATCACCACCATGAAGATGTTGTAGGTCTCGCCCAGGTGGCGCGACAGGCCGTCCTGCAGCGCGAAGACGAGGGTGGTGGCGACCATGAAGGCGATGCCGCGGTGGTGGTCGCTCATGCCAGCCGCGCCCGCGTCATGTGCCGCTTGCGCCCGTAGCCCGGCGCGCGGTCGACGGCGAACCCCGCCGCCGCGAGCGCGCGGCGGACGTGGCCCGCGGCGCTGTAGGTCGCGGCGGTGCCGCCGGGGGCGGTGTGGCGGGCGACCTCGGCGAGCAGCGCGTCGGTCCAGAGCTCCGGGTTCTTCGGCGGCGAGAACCCGTCGAGGAACCACGCGTCGGCCCGCCCGCGCCAGCGCGGCAGGGTCTCGCGCGCGTCGCCCGCGATCACCGTCAGCGTCGCGTCGGCCAGCTCCAGCGGCGACTCGGGCACGCCGCCGGCCAGCGTGTCGGCGAGCGGCGCGCCGCAGGCGGCGAGGGCGCGGGCGAGGTCGGGCGTGGCCATCGGGTAGGCCTCGAAGCTCGTGAAGCGCAGCCGCCCCGGCGCCCCGGCGGCGCGCCAGGCGGCGAGCGTCATCAGGAAGTTCAGCCCGGTCCCGAAGCCGAGCTCGGCGACATGGAAGCCGTCGGCGAAGCGCGCGGGCAGGTCGTTGCCGGCGAGGAAGACGTGCGCCGTCTCGGCGGGGCCATCGGCGAGCGAGAAGTACGGATCGTCGAACCGCCGCGCCACCGGGGTGCCGTCCTTCCAGTCGATCTCGGCGCTCTGGCCCCGCACTGCCGTCTCCCCTAGAACCGCGCGGGACCATGGAGCGGAGGCCGAGGGATGGCAACGCCGGATGTGACGGTGAAGGGCGCCGGGGTGTTCGGCCTCGCGGTGGCCTACGCCTGCGCGCGGCGCGGCGCGCGGGTGCGGGTGATCGACCCGGCCGGCCCCGCCGCCGGGGCCTCGGGCGGGATCGTCGGCGCGCTCGCGCCGCACGTGCCCGAGCATTGGAACGACAAGAAGGCGTTCCAGCTCGAGAGCCTGCTGATGGGCGAGGATTGGTGGGGCGGCGTCGCCGGGCTCTCGGGCGAGGACCCCGGCTACGCCCGCAGCGGCCGCCTCCAGCCCCTCGCCGACGACGCGGCGGTGGCGCTGGCCAAGACCCGCGCGACGGGCGCGGCGGCGCTCTGGCAGGGGGCGGCGCGCTGGGAGGTGGTGGCGGGCGACGGCGGCTGGGGCGTGGCGAGCCCGACGGGGCTCTTCGTCCACGACACGCTCTCGGGCCGCCTCTTCCCCCGCCGCGCGACGCGGGCGCTCGCGGCGGCGGTCGCGATGCTGGGCGGCGAGGTGGTCGCCGAGGGCGCGGAGGCGGGGGCGGTGGTCTGGGCGACGGGCTGGCGCGGGCTGGCCGAGGTCGGCGGGGCCGGGGTGAAGGGACAGGCGGCGCGGCTCGCGCTGGCGCTGCCGGCGAGGCGGCCGCAGCTCTTCGCCGACGGCCTGCACGTCATCCCCCACGCCGACGGCACTGTCGCCATCGGCTCGACCTCCGAGCGCGACTTCGCCGCCCCCGACACGACCGACGACCGGCTCGACGCCCTCGTCGCCCGCGCCCGCGCCCTCGTCCCGGCGCTGGCCGGCGCGCCGGTGGTGGAGCGCTGGGCCGGGGTGCGCCCGCGCGCCAGGAGCCGCGCGCCGCTGCTCGGGCCGCACCCGGCGCGGGCGGGGCAATTCATCGCGAACGGCGGTTTCAAGATCGGCTTCGGCATGGCGCCGCTGGCGGGCGAGGCGATGGCCGACCTCGTCCTCGAGGGCCGCGACGGCCGCATCCCCGCCGGCTTCCGCCCCTGAGCGAATCCCGGCTTCATCTGGCCATAAATATGCACGGCCGCCGGCGGACGGCCCACGCGACGATGGGGTGGGGAGGTGAGAGGCTGGACAACGACCCAAGCGGGGCTCGTTACGGCTGCTTCCTTCCGGACCTGACCGGGTTGGCGAGGCGCCTGCCCGCGCCAACCTCTCGAGCGGTGATCTAGTCGCCCCGCGCGCGCCTTGCAAGGGGGCGGGTCAGATCGTGATCGCGAAGCGGGCGAAGCCGCTCTCGCCGGGGCCGAGGTGGCGCAGGCCGCGCGCGACGCGGGGCAGCGGCGCGGCGAGGGCGGCGGCGGCGGTCTCGAACAGCACCTCCGTCGGCTGCGCGAGCGGGGCGAAGCGCCAGACCGGCTCGGCGCGCGGCACGAGGCGGTCGGCGGCGGCGAAGGCGTCGAGCAGCGCGGTGCGGGCGGCGATCGCCCCGACGCGCAGCGGGCGGGCGGTCTCGGCCGGGAAGCCGCCGCCGCCGGTGGCGCGGAAGCTCGTCGTCACCAGCGCGAACCGGTCGGCGGGGGCGACGGGGCGGCCGGCATGGGCGAGGCCGCGCACCCGGCGCGCCCCGGGCGCGACGAGGTGGCCGTCGGGCGCGTGGCGGGGCGGGGCGGAGACGTCGATCTCGTAGGTCAGCCCGTGGATCACGTCGAAGTTGAAGCCCGGCGCGTCGCCCTGGATCAGCGGCTGGCGCGGGGCGCCGGGCCGGATGGTGCAGAACAGCGCCGCCGCGCGCTCCAGCCAGGCGGCGAGGCCCGCGCCGGTGATCTCGAGCACCGTGAGCGTGTCGGGATAGAGGCAGAGCGCGGCGGCGGCGCGATAGGCGACGGGGCCGGCGGGGATGTCGAGGAAGTTTCCCGCCCCGCCGAGCCCGCCGGTGCGCAGCGGCGCGACGGCCGCGAGCAGCGGCAGCCCCGGCGGCAGCAGCGGCGCGACGGCGGCGCGCTGGGCGTCGGCGAGCAGGGTGAGCGCCGCGTCGGGGGCGACGAGCGCCCAGTGGCTGCGCAGCGGCGCGTCGAGATGGCCGACGGGGCGGCGCAGGGCGTCGAGCGCGGCGAGGTGGGCGGGACGCGCGGCGGCGACGATGGCCGGGTCCTCGGCCGCCGCGCCGCCGATCGGCTCGGCGGCGGCCTCGTGGGAGAGGATGCGCCAGCCGCCGCTACCGCCTTGGCGGCGCTCGAGCAGCAGGTCGATGCGCCCGAGGTGCGAGCCGTTGGCGCCGGCCATGACGGCGGGCTTGCCGTGCAGCGTCCCCGCCGCCGGGTCGACGGCCGCGTCGGGAACGAAGTGCGGGCCGGGAAACACCCGGTGGACATGCCCGGCGAGCACCACGTCGATCCCCTCGAGCGCGGCGAGGGGGACGGCGGCGTTCTCCATGCCCGGCGCGTGCGCGCTGCTGCCGATCCCGGCGTGGCACAGCGCGATCACCAGCTCCGCCCCCGCCGCCTTGAGCCGGTGCAGCTCGGCGCGGGCGCTGGCGACGATGTCTTCCGTCTCGACCGCGTCGCCGAGGACGTGGCTGTCCCAGCGGGTGATCTGCGGCGGCGCGAAGCCGATCACGCCGACGCGCAGCCTGCGCCGCCGCCCGTCGCCCATGGTCAGCCGCCGCTCGAGCACGACCCACGGCGTCACCCCCGCGAGCGGCGCGCCGCCCCGGCTGCGCACGTTGGCGGACACGATCGGGAAGGTCGCGTCGGCGAGGCAGCGGGCGAGGACGTCGAGGCCGTAGTTGAACTCGTGGTTGCCCAGCGTCGCCGCGTCGTAGCCGAGCGCGTTCATCGCCGCGATGGCCGGGTGCGGCGCAATGGCGGCGGCGGCGGTGCCGGCCTCGGCGGCGATGTCGGCGAGCGGGCTGCCCTGCAGGAAGTCGCCGTTGTCGAACAGCAGGCTGTTGGCCGCCGCCCGGCGCAGCGGGCGCAGCAGGCTGGCGGTGCGGGCGAGGCCGGTCGTGGCGTCGGGGCGGTCGGCGTAGTAATCGTAGCCGAGCAGGTGGGTGTGCAGGTCCGTTGTCTCGAAGACCCGCAGCACGGTGCGCGTCGCCGTGGGGGTGAACGGGCGGGTGAGGATGAGCGCACTCTCCTTCCGGTTATCCACTCTTGCCCCGGATGCAACCCTAAGGAATGTCACGCGCGGCGCAAGGGGAAAGGCGATTGCGCGGCCCCGCGGGCCGTGCGACCCAGCCGGAATGCGGATTGCGGAACAGGTGACATTCGGAGGCTCCGGCCTCGACAGGGCGGCCGAGCTGCGCGGCGACGCCGCCACGCTGGCCGCCGATCCGGCGGCGCGGACGGTGCTGCTGTGGCGCGGCAAGGTGCTGGTGACGGGCGAGGCGGAGCTCGCGGTGCTGCGTCTGCCGCTGGCGGAGGTGCCGGGGGTGGAGGGGCCGCCGGTGCTGCTCGGCCGCGAGGACGGCGCGCCGCTGTTCGGCAGCGACATCTCCGGCTGGGCACCCGACGAGCTGCCCGAGGACGGCTTCCTCGACCCGACCGAGCAGCGCCACCCGGACCTGCCCGAGGGCAGCCGGTTCCTCGAGCTGCGCGCGGTGATGACCGGGCTCTCGCCGCGCGACGCGGAGGTGGCGGCGACGGCGAAGGCGCTCTTCGGCTGGCACGCGAGCCACGGCTTCTGCGCGGTCTGCGGCAATGCCTCGCGCATGGAGATGGGCGGCTGGCAGCGGGTCTGCCCGCAATGCGGCGGGCGGCACTTCCCGCGCACGGACCCGGTGGTCATCATGCTGATAACGCGGGGCAATTCGCTCCTTCTCGGGCGCTCGCCGCACTGGCCGGAGCGGATGTACTCGCTGCTCGCGGGCTTCGTCGAGCCGGGCGAGACGATCGAGGCGGCGGTGCGCCGGGAGGTGGCGGAGGAGACCGGCGTGCGGGTCGGGCGGGTGGACTACCTCGCCAGCCAGCCGTGGCCGTTCCCGACATCGCTGATGATCGGCTGCCGGGGCGTCGCGGAGACCGAGGCGCTGACGCTCGACCCGGTGGAGATCGAGGCGGCGGAGTGGGTGAGCCGGGAGCGGCTGCTCGACGTGTTCGCGGGCCGCGACGAGTCGATCCAGCCCGCGCGGGCCGGGTCGATCGCGCATTTCCTGATGCACAACTGGCTTGCGGACCGGCTGGATTGACGCGACAACTTCCCGACCTTCGACAAGGGGCCGGCAGCAGATGAAATTCTCCACCCGCGAAGATATCGAGGCGCCGATCGAGACGGTGTTCGAGGCGCTCTCCGACTTCAGCGGCTTCGAGCGCTGGGCGCTGCGCCGGGGCGCGCGGATCGAGCGGCTCGACGGCGGCACCCGCACCGAGGCGGGCGCGCGCTGGCAGGTGGAGTTCGACTTTCGCGGCAAGCGGCGCGAGGTGACGGCGACGGTGAGCCGGTTCGAGCCGCCCGAGGGCTACCGGATCACGAGCGTGTCGTCGGGGCTCGAGGGCGAGACGAGCGTCGAGCTGGTGGCGCTGGCGCAGGACCGGACGCGGCTGCTGTTCGCGCAGGAGCTGCGGCCGACGACGCTGGCGGCGCGGCTGATGCTGCAGTCGCTCAAGCTGGCGAAGGGCTCGCTCGAGGCGCGGCTCGACAAGCGGATCGACGACCTCGCCCGCACCATCGAGAAGCGCCGCCGAGCCGGGCGGGCCTGACCTTCCCCGCGGGGAAGATGTTGCGCAATATCAGTATCTTGCGAGCGTTGCGTCGATCCGGGCCGCGGTCTGCTCCTGGCCGTCTGCGTCGAGGCTGTCGGCGCTGATGGTGGCCAGCAGCCTCGGCTCGTAGGTCTTGCGCGACTTGGCGTAGGCGAGGTCGTAGTGCTGCTCCATCAGCGCGCGGGTCAGCGCCGGCTTGTCGCCCGCCGCCAGCAGCGCCAGCCAGCCCTCGACCACTTCCCGGCCCCGATGCGCGATCAGCGGGCGAAGGCGCTCGGTGAGGCGGGGGGCGTCGGAGAGGATGTCGTGGTAGGCGGCGGTGAGGTAGGCGGTGCGCGCCTCGAGCGGGGCCGTCACCTCGATGCGCGGCGCGGCCTTCATCGCCAGCCACAGGGCGGGCGGGATCAGGATGTCGCCGACCTTGTTGCTCTCGGCCTCCACCAGCACCGGCCGCGCCGGGTCGAGCCCGTCGAGGATGCCGGCGAGGGCGCTCTCGAAGCCCTTCTGCGAGGGCTGCCCGCCGGGGCGCTCGCCGAGCAGGGAGCCGCGGTGGTTGGCCAGCCCCTCGAGGTCGATCACCTGCACGCCGCGCGCGGCGAGGCGGTGGAGCAGGTCGGTCTTGGCGGTGCCGGTATTGCCGTCGAGCAGCACGAAGCGGTGCGGCAGGGGCGGGCCGTAGAGCGCGGCGTGGATCAGGCGGCGGTAGCTCTGGTAGCCGCCGGCGACGCTTTCGGCGCGCCAGCCGATCTGCTGCAGCATCCAGGTGAAGCTGCCCGAGCGCTGGCCGCCGCGCCAGCAATAGACCAGCGGCCGCCAGCCGCCCTCCTTGTGCGCGAGCGGCCCGGCGATGTGGTCGGCGGCGTTGCGGAACACCTTCGCCGCGCCGATCTTGCGGGCGAGGAAGGGGCTCTGCTGGACGTACATCGTCCCGACCTCGGCGCGTTCGGCGTCGTCGAGGACGGGGAGGTTGATCGCGCCGGGGACGTGATCCTCGGCGAACTCGGCGGGGCTGCGCACGTCGATGACGGTGTCGTAGCCGTGGGCGAGGAGGTCGGCGAGGGTCGGGAAGGTCAGCGGCATGGGCCGGGTGTAGCGTGGGCGGGGCCGGGCCGGAAGGGGTGTGGCCGGTGAGAGGGTAGGCCGGGGGCGACGGGGGCGTCAGGGGCGCAGGGAGAGCCCCTGCCGCAGGAAGATCCATCCGAGGGCGCCGAGCCAGACGAGGGTGATGCCGCCGAGCATGCGTTCGTAGACGCCGTCGATGTGGGTGGGCAGGAAGTAGAAGATCGGCGCGAGGATCGCCCAGGCGATGCCGGCGAAGAGGAACACCCAGCGCCAGCCGCGCCCGGCATGGCCCGCGCCCGGGGCCATGACGAGCGGGCCGAGGGCGAAGAAGACGCCGAGGATGTAGGTCAGATAGACGTGGATCACGATGCCGTCGCTGTCGTCGTCGCCGTATTCGTTGCGCGCGCCGACGACGATGACGGTGGCGGCGAGGAGCGCGAGGCTCAGGGTGCCGACGCTCCAGCCGTTGCCGCCGAGGTGCAGGTGGCCCGCGCCGATGGCAGCGGCGAACAGGGCGGCGGCGTAGCCGTAGAGGGCGATGTCCATGATGATCTCGGTCTCGCCCGCCGCCAGATCGCTGATCGTGTCGGCGACCCAGTCGTAGTTTGGCACGTAGAACGGCGCGATGAGGGTGCCGGCGACGAGGGAGACGCAGCCGAGCCACGTGATGGCGGCCAGCGTGATCAGGAGCTCGGAGCGCAGGTGCTCGGTGGAGAGGGGGCCGGGACGCATGGAGGAAGAAGCTGCGGAAGATGGTGAAGGTTCCGTCGGCTGAGGGGAAATTGTTCCAGCGCCGCGGGGAACTCTGCCGTTGGGCGGCTGTTGATGGCTCAGGAAATGCAACAGCTGAAAAGGCTAGAGACATGAAACTGATGACCGCCAGCGCCCTCGCCCTCTCCGTGTTCGCCACCGGTGCCGTCGCCGAGACGCACACGATGAGCATCGCGAGCGCCGACCTGAACACCATGCAGGCCGACCTGATCCGCAGCCGCGACATCACCGGCGGCACGATCTACACGACCAACGAGGCCGACGACGAAGGCTGGGACTCCGCCAACGTCTACGACACGGTCGGCGACGGCTGGGAGTCGATCGGCGAGATCGAGGACATCGTGCTGTCGCGTGACGGCCAGATGATCGGCCTCGTCGCCGAGGTGGGCGGCTTCCTCGACATCGGCGACAAGCACGTGATGGTGTCGGTCGACGACATCAGCCTCGTCGCGGTGGACGACCAGGAATACGCCTACGTCACCCGCCTGAACGAGGAAGACCTCGAGGCGCTCGAGGGCATCGACGAGGGCTTCTGGGACTGAGCCGGGCCGAGCCGGACGGAACCGGGGCGCGGGGGGAGACCTCCGCGCCCTTTCCTTTTGCGCCGGGGCGCTGTAGAGGGGCGGGTCTTTCTTCCCGGCGAGAGCGCCCCGCGCGGCGCCGCCCCACCTGATCGGTACCCATCCGCATGCACCATACCCTGTCCGAAGCGCTGTCCGAGCGTGGCTACGAGACCCTGACCGCCGTCCAGGAGGCGGTGACCGACCCCGCGCTGGAGCAGGCCGACCTGCTGGTCTCGGCGCAGACCGGCTCGGGCAAGACGGTGGGCTTCGGGCTCGCCATCGCGCCGACGCTGCTGGCCGGCGAGGAGCGGATGGGCCCCGCCGCGGCGCCGCTGGCGCTGATCGTGGCGCCGACGCGGGAGCTGGCGTTCCAGGTGCGGCGCGAGCTCGAGTGGCTCTACGCGCGCACCGGGGCGCAGGTGACGTCGTGCGTCGGCGGCATGGACATGCGCAGCGAGCGGCGCGCGCTGGAGCGCGGCGCGCACATCGTCGTCGGCACGCCCGGGCGGCTGCGCGACCACATCCAGCGCGGCTCGCTGGAGCTGGAGTCGATCCGCGCGGTGGTGCTCGACGAGGCCGACGAGATGCTCGACCTCGGTTTCCGCGAGGACCTCGAGTTCATGCTCGCCGCCGCGCCCGAGGACCGGCGCACGCTGATGTTCTCGGCCACGGTGCCGCCGATGATCGCGACGCTGGCCAAGCACTACCAGCGCGACGCGGTGCGGGTGTCGACCCAGTCGACCGGCAAGCAGCACGCCGACATCGCCTACCAGGCGGTGAAGGTGGCGCAGCAGGACGCGGAGAACGCGATCATCAACATCCTGCGTTTCCACGACGCCGAGAACGCCATCGTCTTCGCCAACACCCGCGCGATGGTGGCGCGGCTGACGGCGCGGTTCTCCAACCGGGGCTTCGCGGTGGTGTCGCTGTCGGGCGAGCTGAGCCAGAACGAGCGCACCCACGCGCTGCAGGCGATGCGCGACGGGCGGGCGCGGGTCTGCGTGGCGACGGACGTGGCGGCGCGGGGGATCGACCTGCCGAACCTCGACCTCGTGGTCCACGCGGAGCTGCCGACGAACGTGGAGGGGCTGCTGCACCGCTCGGGCCGGACGGGGCGCGCCGGGCGCAAGGGCATCTCGGCGCTGGTGGTGCCGCCGAAGATGGTCAAGCGCGCCGAGCGGCTGCTCAAGTGGGCGAAGATCAGCGCCGAGTGGATCACCGCGCCGAGCGCCGAGGACATCCTCGCGCGCGACGAGGAGCGGCTGCTGGCCGATCCCGTCTGGAGCGAGGAGATCGCGGCGGAGGATGCCGAGTTCGCCGCCCGCCTCGCCGCCGCCCATGCGCCGGAGCGGATCGCGGCCGCCTACCTGCGGCTCTACCGCGAGCGCCACAGCGCCCCCGAGGAGCTGTCGCCGCCCGACGCCAAGCCGCCGGCGAAGGAGCGCAAGCCGTTCGGGCCGAGCCGCTGGATCGCGCTCTCGGTGGGCCGCGAGCAGCGGGCGGAGCCGCGCTGGCTGTTGCCGCTGCTGTGCCGGGCCGGGGGGCTCGACAAGTCGGCCATCGGCGCGATCCGGGTGGTGAAGGACGAGAGCTACGTGGAGCTGTCGGAGCCGGCGGTGGCCGGGTTCTTCGCCGAGATCGGCGAGGCGGGGCAGCTCGAGGACGGCATCCGCGCGCGGCTGCTCGAGGGGGTTCCGGACTACAGCGCCCGCCCGCAGCCGAGCGCGCCGCGGCCGCCGAAGCCCGAGCGCAAGGCGGAGCCGCGGCCCGAGCGGGCGGAGCGGCCCGAGCGTACGGCTGACGAGGCCCCGCGTCCGCCCAAGCCGAAGGCGTCCCGCCCCGCGCTGCTGCCCGAGACGGAGGGCCGAGAGACGGCGGAGCCGGAGGTGAAGGCGAAGCCGGTCTGGAAGAAGGTGCCGAAGGGCGAGGGCAAGCCGTTCAAGAAGGGCAAGCCGGGCGAGAAGCCGTCGGGCAAGTTCGGCAAGCCCGCCGGGAAGTTCGGCAAGCCGGGCGAAAAGCCCAAGGGCAAGTTCGGCAAGCCGGGGGAGAAGCCGAAGGGCAAGTTCTCCAAGCCGGGCAAGTTCGCCGGCAAGCCGGGCGGTCCGGGCAAGGGCAAGCCCGCCGGGCCGCGTCGCCCCGGCGGCGAGCCGCCGCGCCGCAAGGACTAGGCCCGGCCCTCCAGGAATTCGAGGCGGTTGCCGAACGGGTCGTCGCAGAAGAAGCGGCGGCGCCCGGCGATCGCGTCGTCCCAGCGCGGCGGGTGGCCGGCGGCCTCGAGCCGCTCGGCGAGGGCGTCGAGGTCGGGGACGGCGAAGCCGGGATGCGCCTTGGCGGCGGGGCGGAAGCCCGGATCGACGCCGAGATGCAGCTCCACCTCGCCCGCCACGAGCCACAGCCCGCCGCGCCCCGCGAGGGCGGCGGGCTTTGGGGTCTCGCGCATCCCGACGGGGCCGGTCCAGAAGGCGCGGGCCCCGGGCTCGCCGCCGGCGGGGATGGCGATCTGCAGGTGGTCGAGCCTCACGGCGCGGTCAGGGGGGTGCGGCCGGCGTCGGACAGGGTGAACCAGTCGCGCCCGTCGTAGACGGCCGGGACGAGCGGGTTGCCGAAGGCGGCGCCGCCGTCGAGGTCGATGCGGTTGCCGAAGTGGGTCGGCGCGTCGAGCCAGGTGTGACCGTGGACCACGAGCGGGCCGAAGCTGGCATCGTGCTCGAGGAAGCCGTCGCGGATCCAGAGCAGGTCGTCCTCGTCCTGCTCGGCGAGCGGCACGCCGGGGCGCAGGCCGGCATGGACCCAGAGCACGTCGTCGTCCTCGATGTAGAGCGGCAGGCTCTCGATGAAGTCGACATGCGCCGACGGCACCTGCGCGCGGGCGGCCTCGGCCAGCTCGGCGACGAGGGCGTCGGGGCCGTCGTCGAGGCCCTCCGTCGCCAGCGTGTCGAGGCCGCCGCCGCTCGGGTGCCGGAAGCCGGGGAGGTCGAGGTAGGAGAGCAGCGTCGCGCCGCCGCCGAGGGCGGGGTGGAGCCAGCCCTTGCCCGACTCGATGCGGCTGTCGCGCACCTCGCCACGGGTGACGAAGCGCAGGAACATGCGGTCGTGGTTGCCGAGGACGAAGCGCCAGTCGCGCCCGGCGTCGCGGCCCGCGACGAGGCGGTCGAGCACGCCACGGCTGTCGGGGCCGCGGTCGGTGAAGTCGCCGAGGAAGACCATCGGCGCGTCCGCGCCGCCGTCGGCGGCGACGAGGTCGAGCGCGCGGTCGAGCTTGTCGGGGTGGCCGTGGATGTCGCCCACGGCGTAGATCGGTCGGGTCACGTTCAAACCTGGCGGAAGCTGTCGGTGGCGGGGTCGTAGGCCTCGAGCCCGCCGGCGCCGATGTCGTTCCACAGCCCGTGCAGCGACAGGGTGCCGGCCTCGACCGCGTCCTTCACGAACGGGAAGCTCATCAGGTTGGCGAGCGAGACGAGCACCGCCTGCTTCTCCAGCGCGCCGCGCCGCTCGGCGTCGGTGCCGGGGCCGAGGCGCTCGAACCCGGGGCGCAGGATGTCCATCCAGCGGCCGACGAAGCTCGACTTTTCCTCGAGCTGCGGCGCCCGGCCCTCGCACATCTCGTAGCAGCCCTGCACGCCGCCGCAGCCGGAATGGCCCAGCACGATGACGTGGGCGACCTTGAGCGCGGTGACGGCGTACTCGACGGCGGCGGAGGTGCCGTGCTGGTTGCCGTCGGGCTCATAGGGGGGGACGAGGTTGGCGATGTTGCGGTGGATGAAGAACTCGCCGGTGTCGGCCCCGAAGATCGAGGTGACGTGGACCCGGCTGTCGCAGCAGGAGATGACCATCGCGCGGGGGTGCTGCCCCTGGGCGGCGAGGTGACGGTACCAGCCCTCGTTCTCGCTGTAGGTCGTGGCCTTCCAGCCGTGGTAGCGCTTGACCAGGTATCCGGGCAGGGGGCGGGCGTGCTGCATTGGGGTCCCTCTCTTTGGCTCGTCGGTGGAGTAGGGGCAATTTAGCCGACTTTCGAGCTATTTCTGCACGGGCGGTTCAGCGATTGGAAACCGCCGCGGGCTATGAGCCGTGGGATGAGCTGCGAATTTCCCATCCCCCCGCCGATCGATGCCGCGGCGCTGCCGACGCGGCTGTGCCCCGCCGAGGGTGTCCGGATCGACCGTGAGCTGCTGGCGCGGCTGCACGCCGAGAAGGGCGAGGCGGCGGCGGAAGAGCTGGTCTGCGGGGCGGTGGGGCGGATGGAAGACCTGCTCTCACGGGCGGCGCGGGATTATTGCGAGGGGCGGCTGGGCGACCTGGCGCAGACCAACGGCGAGATCTCGGGCATCGCGCTGCGCATCGGGCTGATCTCGGTGGCGCAGGTGGCGGCGGCTGTCACGGATTGCCTCGCGCGGGGCGATACCACGGCGCTCGGGGCCACGCTGTCGCGGCTGACGCGGGTGGGCGACCGCTCGATGTTCGACATCTGGGACGCCCGGTCGTGACCTTGCAGCCGGCGGTACGAAGCTTAGTGTCGGCGCGAATTCGAGAGGAGCTCCCATGCCGCCACGTTTCGCCAAGCCCGCCGCCGCTGCCCTGCCGCTCTACCCCGTCGCCCCGGAGGGGCTCGACGCGCTCGCCGCCGGCCTGCCCGGGCCCGCCCGCGCCTGGATCGGCGCGCAGAGCTTCGGCGCGGGGCCGGGCGAGGTGCTGCTGCTGCCGGGCGAGGATGGCGGCGTCGCCGGGGCGCTCGTCGGGCTGGGGCCGCAGGCGCGCCGGGCGCGGACCCGCTTCGCCGCGGCGGCCGCCGCCACGCGCCTGCCGGCGGGCGACTGGCGGCTCGCGGGCGAGCTGAGCGCGGCCGAAGCGGAAGAGGCGGCGCTGGGCTGGCTGCTCGAGGGCTACCGGTTCACCCGCTACAAGGCGGGCGCGGAGCAAGGCGGCGGGCAGGGCGGCGCGGCGGAGGCGCGGCTGGTCGCGCCCGAGGGGGTCGACGCGGGCCGGCTCGAGGCGATCGCCGAGGGCGAGTGGCTGACGCGCGACCTCATCAACATACCAGCCAACGACATGGGCCCGGCCGAGCTCGAGGAGGCGGCGCGGAAGCTGGGCGCGCGCTTCGGGGCCGAGGTGACGGTCACGGGGGCGGACGAGCTGCTCGCGAACGACCTGCCGCTGATCCACACCGTCGGCCGCGCCGCCGCGCCGCACCGGGCGCCGCGGCTGATCGACATGCGCTGGGGCGACGCCGGCCCCGCGCTGACGCTGGTGGGCAAGGGCGTGTGCTTCGACACCGGCGGGCTCAACCTCAAGCCCGGCGCGTCGATGGCGCTGATGAAGAAGGACATGGGCGGCGCGGCGACGGTGCTGGGGCTGGCGCACATGATCATGGCGACCGGCACGCCGGTGCGGCTCCGGGTGCTGATCCCGGCCGTCGAGAACGCCGTTGCCGGCGACGCCTTCCGCCCGGGCGACATCCTGCCCTCGCGCAAGGGGCTGTCGGTCGAGATCAACAACACCGACGCCGAGGGCCGGCTGGTGCTGGCCGACGCGCTGGCGCTGGCCGACGAGGAGCCGGGCGCGCTGGTGGTGTCGATGGCGACGCTGACCGGCGCGGCGCGGGTGGCGCTGGGGCCGGACCTCGCGCCGTTCTACGCCACCGACGACGCCAGCGCCGCGGCGCTCGCCGAGGCGGGGGCGGCCGTCGCCGATCCGGTCTGGCGGCTGCCCTACCACGAGCCCTACGAGGCGATGATCGAGCCGCAGATGGCCGACCTCGACAACGCGCCGTCGGGCGGCATGGCCGGGTCGATCACCGCGGCGCTGTTCCTGCGCCGCTTCGTCACCGAGACGCCGCGCTACATGCACTTCGACATCTACGGCTGGAACCAGGCCGCCGCGCCGGGGCGGCCGAAGGGCGGTGTCGGCATGGGGGCGCGGGCGCTGTTCGCGGCGCTGCCCAAGGTGCTGGAGCTGTGAGCGGCGCGCCCGCCGATCCGCGCGAGCGGCCCGCCAACGCGCGCGTCGCCCATGTCTCGCTCGAGGGGCTGGTCGCGGCGGAGCGGTTCAGCGAGGGGACGGCGCAGAGCGTCGCGCGGCCGCGGCTCGAGCTGGTCGCCCGCCCCGGCGGCCCGCGCGAGCGCGAGCTGCTGTTCGGCGAGACGTTCCGGGTCCTCGAGGAGCGCGACGGGCTGGCCTTCGGCTTCGGCGAGAAGGACGGCTATGTCGGGCACGTGGAGGCCGCCGGGCTGGCCGCGCCGGTCGAGGCGACGCACATCGTGGCGGTGCGGATGACCCAGGCGCTGGGCGCGCCGGCGTTCAAGTCGATGGAGGACGGGCCGCTGCTGGGCCTCGGCGCGCGCCTCCGGGTGACGGGGCGGGAGGGGCGCTGGTGCGCGACGAACGTCGGCTACGTGCCCGCCAACCACCTGCGACCGCTCGACGATCCCGAGCGCGATCCCGTCGCCGTCGCCGAGCGGCTGCTCGGCACGCCCTATTGCTGGGGCCGCAACAGCGCGCTGGGGCTCGACTGTTCGGGGCTGGTGCAGGCCGCCTGCACCGCCTGCGGCATCGCCTGCCCCGGCGACAGCGATCAGCAGGAGCGCCGCCTCGGCCGCGCGCTGCGGCAGGGCGAACCGGCGCAGCGGGGCGACCTGCTGTTCTGGAAGGGCCACGTGGCGTGGGCGGCGGGGCCGGGGCTGCTGCTCCACGCCAACGCGCACCACATGGCCGTCGCCTACGAGCCGATGAACGAGGCGCTGGCGCGGATCGAGGCGCAGGGCGACGGGCCGGTGACGAGCCGCCGCCGGCTCGGCTGAGGCTACTCGACGACGCGGATCAGCTTGCGCTCGAGCACCCGCAGCACCTGCCGCAGGTCGTTGCCGCGCTTGAGCACCTGGCCCTCGAAGCCGATCACCGCGTACTGCCCCTGCCGCAGCCGCAGCTTGGGCCGCTTCTCGATGCGGTAGAGCGGGTGCTCTGCGGTGCGGCGGAAGACCGAGAAGACCGCCGCGTCGCGCAGGCAGGAGATGCCGTAGTCGCGCCACTCGCCGGCCGCGACCATGCGCCCGTAGAGCGACAGGATCGGCGACAGCTCGGTGCGGTGGAAGGCGACCTGCTGATCCGCAGGCAGGGGGAACGGCACGGGGGGCTGCATCGTCATGCAGAGACACTTGCGCCTTGCGGGGGGCAAATCAAGGCCGGCGAGGGAGGTGGAGTGGGAGAGGCGGGGGGTGCGCAATGAATGCGCACCCTACAGGCGGGAGGCGGCGCAGATGGATGCGCGCCGCGGGACCAGCGGGGCGGGTCAGCCGCAATAGACCTGTTCGATGGTGCCGGCGGCGTCGACCCTGACAGACAGGCGCGTCGGGACGCGCTCTTCGGCCGGCAGCGGCTCGGCGGTGTCGAAGGCGGCCTCGAGCAGGCCGGGGCGGTCGATGCGCAGGCCGCCGGGGGGCTGGATGATCGTGTTGTCCACGTTGCGCCCGAGCAGGTCGAGGTAGGAGCCGGCGAAGCACGGGTCGGACGGGTCGTTGACCTCGGGCTGGCGGGGCACGAACGGCACCACGACGGGCGCGGCCATCGAGACCTCCTCGGCCCCGGTCGAGACGGGCATCTCGTCGCAGGCGGCGAGGGCGAAGGCGGGCAGCAGCAGGGCGAGTTTGATGTTCATGGCCGACTAAGGCCACGCGCTCCCCACGCACGCAAGGTTGATCTTTGCGCATGGTTCCAGCAGCGTTGCCGGAAAGTCATGCCACGCCAAAGGAGCCTCCCATGCGCACTCGTGCCGCCGTCGCCACCGCCGCTGGAAAGCCGCTCGAAATCATGGACGTCAACCTCGAGGGCCCGCGCGCCGGCGAGGTGCTCGTCGAGGTGAAGGCCACAGGCATCTGTCACACCGACGAGTTCACCCGGTCGGGCGCCGATCCCGAGGGGCTGTTTCCGGCGATCCTCGGCCACGAGGGCGCGGGCGTGGTGGTGGAGGTCGGCGCCGGGGTGACGTCGCTGAAGCCGGGCGATCACGTGATCCCGCTCTACACGCCCGAGTGCCGCGAGTGCGAGTATTGCCTCAACCCGAAGACCAACCTCTGCCAGTCGATCCGCTCGACCCAGGGGCAGGGGCTGATGCCCGACGGGACGAGCCGGTTCTCGACGCTCGATGGCGATCCGATCCTGCATTACATGGGCTGCTCGACCTTCGCCAACCACACGGTGCTGCCCGAGATCGCGCTCGCAAAGGTCCGCGAGGACGCCCCGTTCGACAAGATCTGCTACATCGGCTGCGGCGTGACCACGGGGATCGGGGCGGTCATCAACACCGCGAAGGTGGAGATCGGCAGCCGGGCGATCGTGTTCGGGCTCGGCGGGATCGGGCTCAACGTGATCCAGGGGCTGCGGCTCGCCGGGGCGGACCAGATCGTCGGCGTGGACCTCAACGACGACAAGCAGCAGATGGCCGAGCGGTTCGGGATGACGGACTTCGTCAACCCGTCCGAGGTGGAGGGCGATCTCGTCGCCTACCTCGTGCACCTGACCAAGGGCGGCGCCGACTACACCTTCGACGCGACGGGCAACGTCGACGTCATGCGCACGGCGCTCGAGTCGGCGCACAAGGGCTGGGGCGAGAGCATCATCATCGGCGTCGCGCCGGCGGGGGCGGAGATCTCGACGCGGCCGTTCCAGCTGGTGACGGGCCGCTCCTGGCGCGGCACCGCCTTCGGCGGGGCGCGGGGGCGGACGGACGTGCCGCGGATCGTGGACTGGTACATGGACGGCAAGATCGACATCGACCCGATGATCACCCACACGATGGGACTCGACGAGATCAACAAGGGGTTCGACCTGATGCACGAGGGCAAGTCGATCCGGTCGGTGGTGGTGTATTGACGGGCGGCGCGGGCCGGGCTGAAGCCCGGCCTACGGCACCCTCCGGGCGCCCGCCCCGTTCTCTGTCCTTCAAATATCCCCGCCGGAGGCTCCCCGGCCGGCAACCGGCGCCGCGTTGCGGGCGAGGCGGCCGGGTGGCGACTTGACTGTCGCGAGGTAATCCCGGCGCTCGTCCGCTGGCCATGACGATTGCGGATTGGGTCGGCGCGCTCGAGAGTCTACACTGCTCCTCATGCCTGATGATCGCCCCCTCCTCGCCGTCCTCATCGATGCGGACAACACCTCGCCGCGCCACGCTGGCGCGATCTTCGAGGAGATCGCCTCGCTCGGGGAGGCCAGCGTGCGGCGCTGCTACGGGGACTTCTCGAGCCAGCAGATGGCCGGGTGGAACCGGGTGCAGGCCGAGCACGGGATCGTGCCGCACCATTCACCGGCCAACACCGTGGGAAAAAACTCGTCCGACATCAGTCTGGTGATCGACGCGATGGACCTGCTCCATACCGGGCGGTTCGACGGGTTCGTCCTCATCAGCTCCGACAGCGACTTCACCCGCCTCGCCAGCCGCATCCGCGAGCAGGGGCTTGACGTCTACGGGATCGGCCAGAAGAAGACGCCGGACGCGTTTCGCAAGGCGTGCAAGCGGTTCATCTTCCTCGAAAACCTCGGCGCGCAGACCGACGAGAAGGCCCCCAGGGGCGAGGCCAAGGCCGCCGACGAGCGCTCGCCGCTCGAGGCGCGCGACATCATCCTGCGGGCGATGGACGCGATCGAGCAGGACGACGAGTGGTACGCGCTGGGCCCGCTCGGCCAGTTCATCACCGCCGCCGATCCCGACTTCGACACCCGCACCTACGGCAAGAAGAAGCTGTCGGATCTCGTCAAGGACCTGAAGGTGTTCGAGACGAAGCGCGGGCCCGACAACCAGCTGCTGATCCGCCGGATCGACTGAGCCTCAGGCCCCGTAGCGGGCGAGGAACACGTCGACGGCCCCGGTGACGACGCGCTCGATCTCGGCGTCGGTGAAGTCGTGCGTGTTGCAGAAGATCATGCGCTGGAACAGGTCGGCCTTGCAGAGCTCCTGGAACTGCTCGGCGGCGAGCTCGACGTCGTCGATCTTCAGCTCGCCGCGCTCGATGGCGCTCTCGAAATACTCGACGAACCGGGCGCGGCCCATGGCGGGGCCGCTCTGGTAGAACTCGCGGCCGAGCTGGGGGAAGCGCTCGGCCTCGGCGACGCAGAGGCGGAAGATGCCGCGCGCGAAGGCGGAGGTGACGAAGCGCACGAGGGTCATGCCGGCCTCGGTCAGCACCTCGCGCACGGGGCGGCACTGGTCGATGGTCGCGGTGGCGAGGTCGGCCTGGCGGGCGCACTCGCCCTTGGCGACCTCGAGGAACAGCAACCGCTTGTCGGGGAAGTAGGAATAGAGGGTCGCCTTGGAGACCTTCGCGGCGCGGGCGATGTCGTCGACGCTGGCGCCCTCGTAGCCGTCGGCCATGAAGATCCGGCGCGCGCCTTCGAGCACTTGCTCGAACTTGCGTCCTTTCTTGATCTCGCCGCCGCTTCCGTCGGGCATCAGTCTCCTCCTGTTGCATTCAACCATAAACCGTCCGGTTCAGTTCCCACAAGCGACGACGCGGCGGTCAGCGACAGGGTACCGACAGGTCAGGGCGTGGCGAACTCGTCGCGGGCGTAGCCCTGGAGGTAGAGCAACGCGGTCAGATCGCCATGGTTGACGCGCAGTCTGCACTCGGCCTGGACGGCGGGCTTGGCGTGGAGCGCGACGCCGGTGCCGGCGAGGCCGAGCATGCCGAGGTCGTTGGCGCCGTCGCCCACCGCGAGCGCCGCCTCGGGGCCGAGGCCGAGCGCGGCCGTCTCGCGGCGCAGCGCCTCGACCTTGGCGTCGCGGCCGAGGATCGGGCGGGCGACGTCGCCGGTCAGGGCGCCGTCGTGCTCGAGCAGTTCGTTGGCCTGCACCCGGTCGAAGCCGAGGGTGGCGCCGACCGCCTCGGCGAACGCGGTGAAGCCGCCGGAGACGAGGACCGTGCGCGCGCCGTCGGCCTTCATCGTCGCCACCAGCGCCGCGCCGCCGGGCATGTAGGTGATGCGCTCGGCCAGGACCTCGGAGATCACGGTGGTGGGCAGCCCCTCGAGCAGCGCGACGCGGGCCAGGAGCGCGCCCTCGAAGTCGAGCTCGCCGTTCATCGCGCGGGCGGTGATCTCGCGGACCCGCTCGCCCACGCCGGCGACCTCGGCCAGCTCGTCGATGCATTCCTGCCGGATCATGGTGCTGTCCATGTCGGCGATGAGCAGCTGCTTGCGCCGGCCTTGGGCGGGCTGGACGCAGAGGTCGACACCCTCGTCCTGCAGGCTGCGCCAGACGTCCTCGGCATGGCCCGGAACCTCGGCGACGGCGAACTCCGCCGTCTCGTCGGGGGCGAGCCAGACGGCATCGCCGCCGCCCCAGGCGTTGCGCAGGGTCTCGACCATGGCGGGGGCGAGGCGGCCCGGGGCGGCGACGAGGGTGGCGATGTGCATCCGTAGGGCTCCTTCAGGCGCGGTTTCGCCTTCCAAGCCCGATCCGCCGCGCGAGGGCAAGCCCCCGGCGGTGTTTCCGATAGTGGCCGCGCGGATGCCGCTTTCCGCTTCCGGGGTGCCGCGGGCCGTCGTTTGCGGCTTGCCGCGGCGCGATGGTGGCCGTATCTGCGGCGGCGGGACACCTCTCCCCAACGAGAGGCGCATATCTGTGAGGGTATCAGACATGGCACCGACGAAACCGGCCGCGCGGCCGGACAATCCGCGCTTTTCCTCCGGCCCCTGCGCCAAGCCCCCCACATGGACCCCCGACGCGCTGTCCGACGCCCCGCTGGGCCGGTCGCACCGTGCCGCCGTGGGCAAGGCGAAGCTCCAGGACGCCATCGAGCGCACCCGCGCGATCCTCGACATCCCCGACGACTACCGCATCGGCATCGTGCCCGCTTCCGACACCGGGGCGGTCGAGATAGCCATGTGGTCGCTGCTCGGCGCGCGCAAGGCGACGATGCTGGCCTGGGAGAGCTTCGGCGCCGGCTGGGTCACGGACGTGGTCAAGCAGCTCAAGATCGACGCCGAGGTGAAGACCGCCGAGTACGGCGCGATCGTGGATTTCGCCGAGGTCGATTTCAACACCGACGTGGTCTTCACCTGGAACGGCACGACCTCGGGCGTGCGGGTCGCCGACGGCAGCGCGATCCCGGCCGACCGCGCCGGCCTGACGATCTGCGACGCCACCTCGGCGGCCTTCGCGCAGGACCTGCCCTGGGACAAGCTCGACGTGACGACCTTCTCCTGGCAGAAGGTCATGGGCGGCGAGGCGGCGCACGGCATGCTGATCCTGTCGCCCCGCGCCGTCGAGCGGCTCAAGAGCTACAGCCCGCCCTGGCCGCTGCCCAAGATCTTCCGCCTCACCAAGGGCGGCAAGCTGAACGAGGGCATCTTCCGGGGCGAGACGATCAACACCCCCTCCATGCTCTGCGTCGAGGACTACCTCTTCGCGCTCGACTGGGCCGAGGAGATCGGCGGACTGGCGGCGTTGAAGGCGCGGGCCGACGCCAACGCGCAGGCGATCTGGGACTTCTGCGCGCGGGTCGACTGGCTCGCCAACCTCGCCGAGGATCCCGCGACGCGCTCGAACACCTCGGTCTGCCTGAAGTTCACCGACGCGCGCATCACCGACGGCGCGGCCTTCGCCAAGGCGGTGGCCAAGCGGCTCGAGGCCGAGGGCGTTGCGCTCGACATCGGCGCCTACCGCGACGCCCCGGCGGGCCTGCGGATCTGGTGCGGTGCGACGGTCGAGACGGCGGACATCGAGGCGATGCTGCCGTGGCTCGACTGGGCGTTCCACCAAGAGATCGACGCGCTCGCCTGACGGGCGATGGGGGTGCGCGATGAATGCGCACCCTACGTTTCAATTCCATGCAAGGACCAGGTGATATGGCTCCCCGCGTTCTCATTTCCGACAAGCTCTCCGAAGCCGCCGTGCAGATCTTCCGCGACCGCGGCATCGACGTCGACTTCCAGCCCGACCTCGGCAAGGACAAGGACAAGCTGCTCGAGGTGATCGGCCAGTACGACGGCCTCGCCATCCGCTCGGCGACCAAGGTCACCGAGAAGGTCATCGCCGCCGCCGACAACCTCCGGGTCATCGGCCGCGCCGGCATCGGCGTCGATAACGTCGACATCCCGCACGCGTCGAAGAAGGGCATCATCGTGATGAACACCCCCTTCGGCAACATGATCACCACCGCCGAGCACGCCATCGCGATGATGTTCGCCGTCGCGCGCCAGATCCCCGAGGCGTCGGCCTCGACCCATGCGGGCAAGTGGGAGAAGTCGCGCTTCATGGGCGTCGAGCTGACCGGCAAGACGCTCGGCGTGATCGGCGCGGGCAACATCGGCGGCATCGTCTGCACCCGCGCGGTGGGGCTGCGGATGAAGGTGGTCGCCTACGATCCGTTCCTGTCGGAGGAGCGCGCCACCGAGCTCGGTGTCGAGAAGGTCGGGCTCGACGCGCTGCTGGCGCGCGCCGACTTCATCACCCTGCACGTGCCGCTGACGGAGCAGACGAAGAACATCCTGAGCCGCGAGAACCTCGCCAAGACGAAGAAGGGCGTGCGGATCATCAACTGCGCGCGCGGCGGCCTCGTCGACGAGCAGGCGCTGGCGGACGCGCTCAAGGACGGCCACGTCGCCGGCGCGGCCTTCGACGTGTTCGCCGAGGAGCCGGCCAAGGAGAACCCGCTGTTCGGCCTGCCCAACGTCGTCGTGACCCCGCACCTCGGGGCGGCCACGACCGAGGCGCAGGAGAACGTCGCGCTGCAGGTGGCCGAGCAGATGGCCGACTACCTGATCACCGGCGCGGTGCAGAACGCGCTGAACATGCCCTCGGTGACGGCCGAAGAGGCCAAGATCATGGGGCCGTGGATCAAGCTGTCGGGGCATCTCGGCAACTTCATCGGCCAGATGACCGACGAACCGATCAAGGCGATCAACATCCTCTACGACGGCGCGGCCTCGCAGATGAACCTCTCGGCGCTGACCTCCGCCGTCGTCGCGGGGATCATGAAGGCCGGCAACCCGGACGTGAACATGGTCTCGGCGCCGGTCATCGCCAAGGAGCGGGGCATCCAGATCTCGACGACGAAGCAGGACCAGTCGGGCGCCTTCGAGGGCTACATCAAGGTCACCGTCGTCACCGAGAAGCGCGAGCGTTCCATCGCGGGCACCGTGTTCAGCGACGGCAAGCCGCGCTTCATCCAGATCAAGGGCATCAACATCGACGCCGAGATCGGCCAGCACATGCTCTACACGACCAACGAGGACGTGCCCGGCATCATCGGCACGCTCGGCACCACGATGGGGTCGAACGGAGTGAACATCGCCAACTTCACGCTCGGCCGCTCGGCGGCCAAGGGCGAGGCGATCGCGCTGCTCTACGTGGACGAGGAAGTGCCGGCGAAGGCGCTCGACGCGCTGAAGCAGACGGGCATGTTCCGGCAGGTCAAGACGCTGCAGTTCGAGGTCTGAACGAGAAAGGCGGCCCCGGTTCCGGAGCCGCCTTTTTTCGTTGCCGTAGGCCGGGCTTCAGCCCGGCCCCTCCCCGCGTCAGCCCTTCTGGAGCACCTTGCTGCCCAGCACTTCCGCGATCTGCACCGCGTTCAGCGCCGCGCCCTTGCGGAGGTTGTCGGAGACGCACCACAGGTTGATGCCGTTCTCGATGGTGCTGTCCTGGCGGATGCGGCTGATGAAGGTCGCGAAATCGCCGACGCACTCGACGGGCGTGACGTAGCCGCCGTCCTCGCGCTTGTCGACGACCATGATCCCCGGCGCCTCGCGCAGGATGTCGCGGGCCTCGTCCTCGTCGAGGAAGTCCTCGAACTCGATGTTGATCGACTCGGCGTGGCCGACGAAGACCGGCACCCGCACGCAGGTCGCGGTGACCTTGATCGCGCTGTCGACGATCTTCTTGGTCTCGGCGACCATCTTCCACTCTTCCTTGGTGGAGCCGTCGTCGAGGAAGACGTCGATATGGGGGATCACGTTGAAGGCGATCTGCTTGGGATAGACCGACGGCTCGACCTCCTGGCCGGGGACGTACATGCCCTTGGTCTGGTTCCAGAGCTCGTCGATGGCGTCCTTGCCCGAGCCCGAGACGGACTGGTAGGTCGAGACCACCACGCGCTTGATCCTGGCGCGGTCGTGCAGCGGCTTGAGCGCCACCACCATCTGCGCGGTCGAGCAGTTCGGATTGGCGATGATGTTCTTCTTGGAATAGCCGTGGACGGCGTCGGCGTTCACTTCCGGCACGATCAGCGGCACGTCCGGGTCGTAGCGGTAGAGCGACGAGTTGTCGATCACGACGCAGCCGGTGGCGGCGGCCTTGGGCGCGTAGGTCTTGGTGGCGTCCGAGCCGATGGCGAAGAGTGCGATGTCCCAGCCGGTGAAGTCGAACTGCTCGAGGTCCTGGGTCTTGAGGGTCTTATCACCGAAGCTCACCTCGGTGCCGATCGACCGGCGCGACGCGAGCGCGGCGATCTCATCGACGGGAAAGGCCCGCTCGGCGAGGATGTTCAGCATTTCGCGGCCCACGTTGCCCGTGGCGCCGACGACGGCGACTTTGTAGCCCATGAATGGCTCCTGCGTTTGAGACGCGCGCCTGATACGTCAAGCGGCGCGGAAGGGAAAGGCCCGCAGGGTCAACCGCCGGTGAGAGCGGTGCGGAGTTCGGCCTTGGTCATCCTGCTGCGCCCCTCGATGCCGCGCGCGCGGGCGAGGGCGTAGAGCGCCGCCTTGGTCTGGCGCGACAGCACGCGGGACGGATCGCGGGGGCGGCCGTCGGCGTCGGTGGCCTCCTCGATGGCGGCGTGGAGCTCGGCCTTGCCCATCGCCTCGTGCACCTCGAGGCCGAGGTCGGTGGCGCGGGCGCGCAGGATGGCGAGGGTCGGGCCGTCGCGGCGGATGGTGGCGGCCTTGTCGCGCACGTCGTCGGGCTGGGCGACGAACTGGCCGCTGCCGTCGCGCTTCTTGCGGGTGGAGCGGGCGTACTCGTCCTCGGTGAGCAGCATCCGCACCTCGCGGGGCAGGTAGCGCTCGCCGGTCTCGCCGCTCTTCTCGCCCGAGCGGGTGCCCCACTCCTCCTCGGTCCACCGGTGCAGCGAGGTCTCGTCCTGCGCGAGGCCGCCGTCCTCGTAGTCGCCGCCGCGCTTCTTGTACTCGCGCACCGCCATCTGCGCCTTGCGCGCCGACCATTGGCCGGGCTTGCCGCCCTTGTCGCCCTCGGTGATCTCGCGCTTCACCTGCTCCCAGAGCTGGGGGTTGGTGCGCTCCGCCTCGGCCATGCCGCGCCTTTCGCTGTGTGTCGAGAGGCGAACGGCGGCGCGGACGGGCGGTTCCGCTCAGGGGGCGAAGAGGCCGGCGTGCTCGGCGCGCAGGGCGGCCTTCTGGACCTTGCCCATCGTGTTGCGCGGCAGCGCCTCGACGAACAGGTAGCGGCGCGGCTGCTTGAAGCGGGCGAGGCGGCCGGCGAGGGCGTCGGCCAGCGCGTCCGCGTCGGGCGCGGGGCCGGGGCCGTGGGCGATCACCGCCACCACCGCCTCGCCGAGGTCGGGGTGGGGCACGCCGATCACCGCGCTCTCGCCGACGCCGGGCAGCGCGTCGAGCGCCTCCTCGACCTCCTTGGGGTAGACGTTGAGCCCGCCCGAGATCACCAGGTCCTTGGCGCGCCCGACGATGGTGACGTAGCCGTCGTCGGACATGGTGGCGAGGTCGCCGGTGATGAACCAGCCGTCGGGGCGCAGCTCGGCGGCGGTCTTCTCCGGCATCTGCCAGTAGCCCCGGAACACGTTCGGCCCGCGCACCTCGAGCACGCCCGTCTCGCCGCGTGCCAGCTCGGTGCCGGCCTCGTCGCAGACCCGCGCCTCGACGCCGGGCAGGGGCGGGCCGACGGTGCCGGGGCGGCGCTCGCCGTCGTAGGGGTTGGAGCAGGACATGTTGGTCTCGGTCATGCCGTAGCGCTCGAGGATGCGGTGGCCGGTGCGCGCCTCGAAGGCGCGGTGGGTCTCGGCCAGCAGGGGCGCGGAGCCGGAGACGAAGAGGCGCATTCCGCTGGCGCGCTCGGCGGTGAAGCGCTCGTCGGCGAGCAGGCGGGTGTAGAAGGTCGGCACCCCCATCAGCGCCGTCGCGCGGGGCATCCAGCCGAGCAGCGCGTCGAGGTCGAACTTCGGCAGCAGCACCATCGCGCCGCCGGCGCGCAGGGTGACGTTGGTGGCCACGAACAGCCCGTGGGTGTGAAACAGCGGCAGCGCGTGGAGCAGCACGTCGGAGGCGCTGAAGCGCCAGAGCCCGGCGAGGGTCTCGGCGTTGGAGAGCAGGTTCTGCTGGCTCAGCATCGCGCCCTTCGAGCGGCCGGTGGTGCCGGAGGTGTAGAGGATCGCGGCGAGGTCGTCGCGGGCGCGCGGCACGGTGGGAAAGGTGCGGGGCTGGCTGCGGGCGAGATCGCCGAGGCTGCCGCCGCCGTCGCTGTCGAGGGTGCCGTGGGCGGCGCCATGGCGGGCGGCGAGCGTGCCGAGCTCGCCGGCGGCGCGGGTCGGGGTGAGGAACAGCCGGGCGCCGGAATCGCCGAGGAAGTAGTCGACCTCGGCGGGAGTGTAGGCGGTGTTGAGCGGCAGGAAGACGAGCCCGGCCTGCACGCAGGCGGCGTAGACGGCGAGCATCCCGGCGCTCTTGTCGAGCTGCACCGCGACCCGGTCGCCCGGCGCCAGGCCGAGCCGGCTCAGTGCGTGGGCGAAGCCGGCGGCGCGGGCGAGGAAGGCGCTGTAGCTCAGCGCCTCGTCGGGCAGGTGCAGGAAGGTGACGTCGCTGCCGGCGTGGCGGCCGAACAGGTGGTCGTAGAGCGGGTTCACGTCGGGCATGGCGGGCTCAGAACACGGACAGGATCTCGTCGAGCGGCTTCTTCAGCGTCGCCGCCTTCGGGATGGTGGCGTCGGGCGCGGGGTGGCCGACGGGCAGGATCATCACCGGCTTCTCCGAGGCGGGCCGGCCGAGCAGGTCGTTGAGGAAGCGCATCGGGTTGGGCGTGTGGGTCAGGCAGACGAGGCCGGCATGGTGCAGAGCGGCGACGAGGAAGCCGGTGGCGATGCCGACGCTCTCGGGGACGTAGTAGTTCTTGAAGCGGGTGCCGTCGTCGAAGGTGCCGTAGCGCTGGGCGAAGATCACGATCAGCCACGGCGCGACGGTGAGGTGCGGCTTCTCGGCGCCGGTGCCGAGCGGCTCGAGCGCCTTGATCCACTCGTCGCCGCCGCCGCCGGCGTAGAAGGCGCGCTCCTCCTCCTCGGCGCCCTCGCGGATGCGCTGCTTGAGCGCCGGGTCGGAAATCGCGGCGAAGTGCCAGGGCTGGTGGTTGGCGCCGGAAGGGGCGGTGCCGGCGGTGCGCACGGCGGCCTCGATCACCGCGCGCGGCACCGGGCGGTCGGTGAAGTCGCGCACCGTGTGGCGGGTCTTCATCCGCTCGTAATAGGCCAGCGCGGCGGTGGCGCTCTCGGCGTCGGTGGGCGGCGCGGGCGGCGCGAGCGGGACGGCCTCGTAGGACAGGGCGGCGCGGGAGACCATCAGCCGAGCAGGCGCGCCATGCGACGCAGCGCCATCAGGTAGCCGTCGGTGCCGAAGCCGGCGATCACCCCGTCGGCGCGCAGGCTGACGTAGGAGTGGTGGCGGAAGCTCTCGCGGCGGTGGACGTTGGAGATATGCACCTCGATCACCGGGCCCTCGAAGGTGTGCAGCGCGTCGAGGATCGCGACGGAGGTGTGGGTGTAGGCGGCCGGGTTGATGACGATGCCCTGCGCCGCCTCGCGCGCGGCGTGGATCAGCTCGACGATCCCGCCCTCGTGGTTGGACTGGTGAAACGCGGTGGTCAGGCCGAGCTCGCCCGCGAGCGCGGTGCAGGCGGCCTCGACGTCGGCGAGGGTCTCGTGGCCGTAGACCTCGGGCTGGCGCTTGCCCAGCAGGTTGAGGTTGGGGCCGTTCAGGATGTGGATCGTGGGCACGGGCGCTCCTGTCTGTCGCCGGGGCTTTATGCGGCAGCGCCCGCGATGCGTCCAGCCGCCGCCTCGGGGCCGTCGCGGCGCAGTGACCCGAGCGCGTCGCTCAGCGGGCCGTGCAGACGCTCGGCGAGGGCGGGGGCGAAGACCTCGTCGTCGGCGAGGTAGGCGGCGACGACGTCGTCGGCCTGCCAGTGCGCGGCGAGGCGGTCGGCGGCCGGGTCCTTCACCTCGATCGCCTCGCCGGCGAGGGTGCGGCCGGAGGTGTATTGCATCCAGGCCGCCACGGCGAGCAGCAGCCCCGCCTGCGGGCGGCCCGCCTCGAGCCCCTCGGCGAGCGTGGCGAGGATGCGCTGGGGCAGCTTCTGGCTGCCGTCCATCGCGATCTGCCAGGTGCGGTGGCGGATTGCCGGGTTCCGGAAGCGCTCGAGAAGCCGGGCGGCGTAGTCGGCGAGCGGGACGCCGGACGGCGGCGTCAGGACGGGGGCGATCTCCTCGGCCCAGAGGTGGCGGGCGAAGCCGGCGAAGGCCGGGCGGGCGACGGTGTCGGCGACGGTCTCGCAGCCGGCGAGGTAGCCGAGATAGGCGAGCGAGGAGTGGGTGCCGTTCAGCATCCGCAGCTTCATGTGCTCGTAGGGCGCGACGTCGTCGACCAGCTCCACCCCGGCGGCGGCGAGATCGGGGCGGGCGCCGCCGACGAAATCGTCCTCCACCACCCACTGGCGGAACGGCTCGTGCATCACCGGCGCCTCGTCGCGGTGGCCGGTGAGCTGTTCGACGCGGTCGCGGTCGGCGTCGGTGGTGGCGGGGACGATGCGGTCGACCATGGTGCAGGGGAAGCGGCCGTGGCTCTCGATCCAGTCGGCGGTGTTGGTGTCGATCAGCCCGGCGAGGTCGAGCACCAGCCGGCGCAGCAGCCGGCCGTTCTCGGGGATGTTGTCGCAGGAGACGACGGTGAACGGCTCGATGTCCATGTGCCGGCGGTGCTGGAGCGCGCGCACGAGGTAGCCGAGCGCCGAGGTCGGGTGGCTCGGCTCGGAGAGGTCGGCCTCGATGTCGGGGTGGTGCGGGTTGAGCCGGCCGGTGGCGGGGACGTGGCAGTAGCCCTTCTCGGTGATCGTCAGGGTGACGATCTTCGCGCGGTAGAGCGCGTCGAGCACCGCCGCCGGTTCCTCGGGCGCGACGAGCACCTCGCGAATCGAGGTGACGAGCCGGGGATGCACGCCGTCGGGCGCGAGCTCGACGGCGTTGTAGACGTCGCCCTGTGGCGTAAGCCGGTCGCGGGTGCCGGGGCTCTTGAGGCTGACGCCGGTGATCCCCCAGGCGCCGCCCGAGGCCTTCATCGCCTCCTGGATGTAGATCGCCCCGTGCGCCCGGAAGAACGCGCCGAGCCCGAGATGGACGATGCCGGCGGCGGGCGGGTCTCCGAGGCGATGCAGGCGGATCATAGGCTGTAGGCCTTCCGGGCGAGGCCGCTCGTGAGCGCCTGCGCCATCTCGTGCGCCTCGTCGAGCCCGATGCGGTGATCGGCGACGAGGGTGGCGAGCCAGTGACAGTCGGTCCGGCGGGCGACGTCGTGGCGGGCGGGGATCGAGCAGAAGGCGCGGGTGTCGTCGTTGAAGCCGGCGGTGTTGTAGATGCCCGCGGTCTCGCCGGTCTGGCGGCGGAAGCGCAGCATCCCCTCGAAGCTGTCGTGGAACCACCAGGGCGGCCCAAGGGTCAGCGCGGGGTAGACGCCCGCGAGGGGGGCGAGTTCGCGGGCATAGACCGTCTCGTCGAGGGTGAAGGGGATCACCGTGAGGCCGGGCTCCATGCCCACGGCGTCGAGCAGCGGCTTGAGCGCGTGGACGTAGTCGGTCGCCTGGGGGATGTCGAAGCCCTTGTCGCGGCCGTGGCGAGCGAGCACCTCTGCGCTGTGGTTGCGCAGGGAGCCGGCGTGGATCTGGAGCGTCATGCCGTCCTCGACCGACATCCGCGCCATCTCGGTGAGCATCTGGGCGCGGAACAGGGCGGCCTCGACGGGGCTCGGCCGCTCGAGGCACGCCTTGTAGAGCGCCGCGGCCTCTTCCGGGGGCAGGTCGGCGGTGCGGGCGGTGAGGACGCCGTGGTCCGTCGCCGTGGCGCCGAGGGCGCGGAAGTCGGCGCGGCGGGCGCGGTGGGCGGCGAGGTAGCCCTCCCAGTGCGAGGTGTCCTCCCCCGTGAGGCGGCCGAGCGCGGCGACGTTGGCGGCGAAGCCCTCGTACTCGGGATCGGTCACCGCGTCGGGGCGATAGGTCGGGATCACCCGCCCGCCCCAGCCGCTGTCGCGGATCGCCTCGTGGTGGGCGAGGTCGTCGAGCGCGCCGTCGGTGGTGGCGAGCGCCGCGATGTCGAACCGCTCGAACAGCGCGCGGGGGCGGTAGGCCGGATCGGTCAGGCGCTCGGCGATCTGGTCGTAGATGCGCTCGGCGGTGTCCGACGAGAGCCGCTCGGTGACGCCGAAGACCGTCTCGAAGGCGTGGTCGATCCACATCCGCGTCGGGGTGCCGCGGAACAGGTGGTAGTGCGCCGCGAACAGCCGCCAGATGGCGCGCGGGTCCTGCTCCGTCTCGCCGCCGTCGACGCGCGGCACGCCGAGCGCGTTGAGCGGCACGCCCTGGCTGACGAGCATGCGGAAGACGTAGTGATCGGGGACGACGAAGAGCCGGGCCGGGTCGGGGAAGGGCTCGTTGCCGGCGAACCAGGCCGGGTCGCAATGGCCGTGCGGCGACAGGATCGGCGCATCCCCGATCGCCTCGTAGAGCTCGCGGGCCACGGCGCGGGCGCCGGGCTCGGCGGGGAACAGGCGGTCGGGGTGCAGCAGGCTCATCGGGACTCCTCTCCTGCCGTCACTCTACATCACTGCGCCGACTTGCCACGGCACGAACTCGTTGTCGCCGAGGCCGAGCGCCTCGCTCTTGGTGGCCTCGCCCGAGGCGACCCGCAGGATCATGTCGAAGATCTCGCGGCCCTTGTCGGCCAGCGGCACCTGCGCCGAGACGACGTCGCCGCAATTGATGTCCATGTCGGGCTCCATCCGCTGCCAGAGCGCGTCGTTGGTGGCGAGCTTGATCGTCGGCGCGGGCTTGGAGCCGAAGGCGGAGCCGCGCCCGGTGGTGAAGACGACGACCTGCGCGCCGCCGGCGATCTGGCCGGTGACGGAGACCGGGTCGAAGCCGGGGCTGTCCATGAAGCAGAGGCCGGGGGTGGTCACGGGCGCGGCGTAGTCGACGACCGACGCGAGCGGCCCCTGGCCCGCCTTGGCGACCGCGCCGAGCGACTTCTCGAGGATCGTCGTCAGCCCGCCGGCCTTGTTGCCGGGCGAGGGGTTGTTGTCCATCGAGCCGCCGTGCATCTCGGTATAGGCCTCCCACCAGCGCACCCGCTCGATCAGCTTGTCGGCGACCGCCCCGTCGGCGGCGCGCGACAGCAGCAGCTGCTCGGCACCGTAGATCTCGGGCGTCTCGGCGAGGATGGGCGAGCCGCCGAGCGCGGCGAGCATGTCGGAGGCGACGCCGAGGGCGGGGTTGGCGGTGATGCCCGACAAGCCGTCGGAGCCGCCGCACTGGAGCGCGACCTTCAGCTCGGAGGCGGGGCAGGGGGTGCGGCGGGCGCTCGCGACCTCGGGAACGAGGTCCATGACCCGGGCGACGATGGTGTCGATGGTCTGCGCGGTGCCGCCGTTGTCCTGGATGGTCAGGCCGTGGAAGCGGTCGGGGTTGCCGCCGTAGGCCTGCTTCATCCGCGCCACCTGGAACACCTCGCAGCCGAGCCCGACGAAGACCGCGGCGCCGACGTTGGGATGGGTGGCGTGGCCCCAGAGCACGCGGGAGAGGAAATCGGCCCCGGTGCCGGTCTGGGCCATGCCGCAGCCCGAGCCGTGGGCGAAGGCGACGACGCCGTCGATGGCGGGCTCGTCGGCGAGGCGGGCGTTGAGGATCTCGGCGGCGCGGCGGATCACGGTGCCCGAGCAGTTCACCGTCGCCACCAGCGCGATGTAGTTGCGCGTGCCCACCTGGCCGTTGGCGCGGCGGTAGCCCTGGAACGTCGCCTCGCCCGGTGCCGGCAGCGCCGCACGGGCGGCGTCGAGGCCGTCGGAGACGCGGTAATCCTGGTCGTGCGCCCCGAAGGCGCAATTGTGGCTGTGGACGTGGTCGCCCGTGGCGATGTCGGTGGTGGCGTAGCCGATCACCTGGCCGAACTTGCGCACCGCCGCGCCCGTGGCGAGCGGGTGGCGGGCGAGCTTGTGGCCCGGCGTCAGGCGGGTGCCGCCGATTTCGGTGGGGGCGGTGACGATCTCGACGTCGTCGCTCGGGTGCAGCACGAGGCTCATTGACCATTCTCCATACGAACCAGCGCGCCGGGCCCTTGCACCGCGCGCATTGCAACATCGTGTCCGGCGCGGGCGGCGTCGAGGCAATTCGCGCCCGTCAGCCGCGCGGCGAGGTAGCCGGCGCTGAAACTGTCGCCCGCGCCGGTGGTGTCGACGGGAGTGACGCGGGGCAGATCGTCGATGACGAAGGCGTCGTTGTCGAAGCGCAGGTGCAGCGCGCCGCCGCCGCTCTTGACGACGACCTCGGGCACGCCGAGCGTCGCGTAGCGGTCGGCGGTGGCGTGGGCGTGGGCGTCGTTGAAGCAGGCGGCGTCGTCGTCGGCCGAGGGCAGCACGATGCGGGCGACGGTCGCCGCGCGGGTGATCCACTCGCGTGCCGCGCCGGCGGTCTCCCAGAGCCGGGGGCGGTAGTTGGTGTCGAACGCGCAGGGCGCGCCGCTGCTGTCGATCCGCTCGAGCAGCCGGGCGCGCGCGTCGGGCGCGAGGATCGCGAGCGTGATGCCGCTGAAGTAGATCATGTCGGCCCCGTCGAAGGCGGCGTCGAGCGCCAGGGCCTCGTCGGCGAGGTGGCGGGCGGCGGACTCGCCGCGCCAGTAGGTGAAGCTGCGCTCGCCGTCGGCGTCGAGCGAGATCGCGTAGAGCCCCGCGCCGCGCATCGGGTCGCGGGAGACGTGCCGCGTGCCGATGTTCTCGGCCTCGCAGAAGGCGGCGATGCGCTCGGAGAAGCGGTCGGTGCCGATGCGGGTGACGTAGTCGATCCGCCAGTCATCGCCGAGCGCCTGCCGCGCGTACCAGGCGGTGTTGAGCGTGTCGCCCGCGACGCCGAGGGCCCAGCCCCGGGTCTCGTCGCCCGACAGCTCGATCATCGCCTCGCCGACGCAGACAAACCTCTTCAAATCGTTCCCCGCGACATCGACCGCGTCCTCCCCCGGCGCTGACTGGATGTGACCGCTCATACGCAGCCGCAGGGGAATTTACCAGATCGCCCAATGCTGCCCGGCGAAGGCATGGCCGGCGAAGTGGACGAAGGCGGCGGCGTAGACGAGGCCGCCGAGCGCCGCGAGGGCGCGCTGCGCCCAGGTCTCGCAGCGCCGCCAGACGATGACGAGGCAGAGCGCGAAGAGCACGCCTTCCAGCGTGCCGATCAGCGCGCCGTGGTGGCCGGTGTCCCAGAACGAGAACGGGCTGGCGAAGGTCCAGTCGGTGAGCGGCCAGAAATGGGCGCGGGCGTCGGTGGCGTGGAGCGGCAGGTCGAGCGCGATGTGCAGCAGCGCCGAGAGCGCCAGCAGCGGCAGCCACCAGAGCCGTAGCGCGAGGCCGAGCGCGGCGAGGGCGGCGTAGAGGACGGCGGAATTGAAGACGATCACCAGCTGCGCGGTGAGGGGGCCGCGGCCGGTGAAGTGCTCGAGGAACAGGAACAGGTCAGGCAGCAGGCCGCCGGCGAGGATCACCGCCCACGCCCCCCGCCGCCGCTCGCGGCCGAGAACAGCGAGGCTGAGGGCCATGTGTGCGGGGGTGTTCATCGGCGCGCGCTCCTGTCGGGGCGGAGCGTCGGCGCTGGTGGGTGCGGGGTCAAGGCCGGCCCGACCCCGCACGGGAAGTCGCTTACATCTGCTCCTTCTGCGCGCCGCTGTGCTTGCGCGCCTTGCCGAGGTCGGGCTTCTGGCCCAGCGGCTCGGGCGGGCTGACGACGGAGAACTCCGCCTTGCCGTCGAGCGACTTGCCCTTGGTCCAGCGGCCCTCGGGGGTCGGCTCGTCGAGCGAGGTGTTGAGGAAGTAGTAGCTGTGCTCGGTCGCCTCGTGCTCCTCGGGGGTGGAGTTCGGGATCGGCAGCATCGCCTCCATGCCGCCGAGCTCCTCGATCACCGCCAGCCACTGCTGCTGGTGCATCGTGTCGCGCGCGATCAGGAACGACAGCATGTCCTTCATGCCCGCATCGTCGGTCATGTTGTAGAGACGGCTGGCGAGCACCCGGCCGGAGCCTTCGGCCATGGCGTTGGCGGTCATGTCGGCGGCGAGGTTGCCGGTGGCGTAGACGTGGCTCATGTCGAAGGGCACGCCGTTGGCGTTGACCGGCATCGCCGACAGGCCCGACGACAGGATGTGGCGCGGGTTCATGCCGCCCATGATCGCGTTGACGATCGGGTCCTTGGCGGCCTCTTCCTGCACCGTCACCGGGGCGCCCTCGAGGTTGAGCGCGACGGCGTGGCCGAGGAACTCGATGTGGCTGAGCTCTTCGGTGGCCGTCATCATCAGCATGTCGCGGTACTTGGCGTCGCCGCGCGCGCCCATCGCCTGGAAGAAGTATTGCATCGCGACACGGATCTCGCCCTCGACGCCGCCGATCGCCTGCTGGAGGAACTTGGCGAACTGGGGATCGGGGGTATCGACACGGACCTCGTATTGCAGCTTGCTCGAGTGGTGAAACATGGGACGGCTCCTTGTCGCCTTGAGGTGGGATGGAAGTGCGGTGCAAACGGTCCGTGCCCGGCGCGGTTCCCGCCGACGGTCCGGCGTTGCTGTTTGCTAAGAGGCTGGCGCGGCGCGCGGGGCGGGCCTAACATCGCCGCCAATGTCCGGCGCGGCGGAGGCTGCGCCGCAAGCGAACGGAGTGTTATCGTGAGAAACATCAACTGCATGCGGGCAGCCATCGCCGCCGCCGCGCTGGCCGCCCTGGGCGGGTGCATCGAGGCGGGCGACTTCGCCGTGGCCGACGACAATCGCGGCACCCCGCTCGAGATGACCCGCCAGACCCTGCCGGACCGCGACGCGGTCATGGCGCGGCGCGAGCGCGACGGGCTGAGCGACGATCAGCGCGCCTGCGTGCAGGCGGTCAACCGCGCCTACGACGGCCGCCCGGCGCGGGTGATCGAGACGGAGGTGGTGCGCGGCGTGACGCTGGTGCGGATGCGCGCCAACGGCGACATCTGGCGCTGCGCGGTGCGCGACGGCCAGGTGGGCGACCTGCGCGAGGTGAGCTGAGACCGGGCCCGCGCCCGGTCAGCGCCGGGCGAGGGTGTCGCCGAGGCTGAGGGTGGGCGACAGCTCGACCTTCTCGGCCTCGGCCTGCTCGCCGGTGTGGCGGGCGAGGACGATCCGCGCGGCCCGTTCGCCGATCTCGCGGCGGCAGGCGTCCATCGTGGCGAGCTGGCGCGGCAGGCCGTCGAGCAGCTCGACGCCGTTGAAGCCCGCGAGGCCGATCCGGCCGGGGATATCGATGCCCTTGTCGAGCAGGTAGAGCAGTCCGCCGGCGCCGATCATGTCGTTGGAATAGTAGAGGAAGTCGATGTCGGGCGTGCGCGCCAGCATCGCCTCCGTCATCTCGCGCCCCTTCGCGAGCGCCGAGCCGCCGGAGTAGAACTCCTGGTCGGCGATCTCCACCCCGGCCTTGCCGAGGCGGCGGGTCATGCCCTCGAACCGCTTCCGGGCGCGGTGGTCGAGCGGCATCTTGGTGCCGAGGAAGCCGATGCGGCGGTAGCCCGCGTCGAGGATCGCCTCGGCCATCACCCGCCCGGCGCGGCGATGCGAGATGCCGACGCAGGCGTCGATGGGGTCGCCGTCGGTGTCCATGATCTCGACGACCGGGCAATCGGCCCGCGCCAGCATCGCCCGCGACGCCTCGGAGTGCTCGAGCCCGGCGACGATGACCCCGGAGGGCCGCCACGACAGCATCTCGAACAGCACCTTCTCCTCCTTCTCGGGGAGGTAGTCCGTCACCCCGACGACGGGCTGCAGCTGGCTGTTCTCGAGCGTCTGCGACACGCCGGCGAGCACTTCGGGGAACACCATGTTCTTGAGCGACGGGATCACCACCGCGACGAGGTTGACCCGGCTCGAGGCCAGCGCGCCGGCGATCTTGTTGGGCACGTAGCCGAGCCGCTTGGCCGCCTCCTGCACCTTGAGGCGCGTCGCCTCGCTCACGTCGCCCTTGCCGCGCAGCACGCGGCTGACGGTCATCTCGCTGACGCCCGAGGCTTCGGACACGTCGCGCAGGGTGAGGGGGCGTCTGGGAGGTATGCTCACGGGCCGGGTCCTGGTCACTGTCGCGCCGGTTATGCCCGAGGCCGCGCCCGTGTCCAAGCCCGACGGCGGCCTTGCGCGATGGGCCGTCGGGGCCGTATGAGGGGCGGCGTGGCCCCGTGGCTCAACTGGATAGAGCAATCCCCTCCTAAGGGATAGGTTGCAGGTTCGAGTCCTGCCGGGGTCGCCACGCCTCCTTCAGCGCGCGCGGCCGGCCTGTTGGCCGGTCACGTGGGTCAGTCGAACGTCAGGGCGAGGCCGGCGACGATGTCCGTCGCGCCGGCGAGGGTGAGGTGGCCGTAGTCGAATTGCAGCGGCGTGCCGTCGCTGGCGTGGGTGGCGCAGGGGGCGCCGCCCGGGCAGAGGCGGGCGATGACGTCGATGTAGGTGACGCCGGCGCGCCGGGCGATGGCGCGCATCTCGCGGTTCAGGGCGAAGCGGTCGGCGCGGATGTGGTCGCCCGGGACGGTGCCGCCGAGCGCGGCGCGGCTGAGGAGGTGGGGCAGGGGGCGGTCGTATTCCGGGACCGGGCCGAGCAGGATCACCTCGTCCGCCTGCGCCGAGAGCCGGGCCAGGGCGGGGGCGAGGCGGGGCAGGTCGGCGGCCTGCCAGCGCCCGCCGAGCACCACCGCCGCCGGGCGGACCCCGGCCAACAGCTCGCCGTAGACCCAGGCGCGCAGGTCGGTGCAGCGCGGCTCCCCCGGCGTGGCGGGGAGCGGCCTGCATCCGGAGGCGGTGGCCTGCAGCACGCGCGCGTGCGGCAGCGCGTCGTGCAGGCTGCGCCAGTATTGCGCGGCGTGGCTGTCGCCGAACAGCAGGACGCTCGGGCGGCGCGGGTCGGGGGTGGCGCAGCGGGCGACGTCGTAGGCTGCGAAGCCGCCGTCGCCCCGGCCGATGAAGCAGCCTCCGGCCCCCTTGCGGAACTGGCGCTGGTGGACGGGCGTGGCGGCGTACTCGGCGACGGCGGCGAGCGCGGCGACCTCGGCCGGCACGTGGCGCGCCAGCCGGCCCTGTGCCGCGAGGTGGCCGACCAGCGCGACGCCCGCGAGCGCGGCGGCGGCGCTCGCGAGGACGGGTGCCGGCGGCGCGCGGCGGGCGCGTAGGGTGCGGAAGGGGCGCTCGACGAAGGCGGTGGAGAGCGCGGCGAGGAGCAGGCTGGCGGCGAGGAGCAGGGCCGTGTCGGCCGCGCTGTCGCCGCCGCCCGCGACGCGCCAGAACACCAGCAGGGGCCAGTGCCAGAGGTAGAGGCTGTAGCTGATCCGCCCGATCGCGCGCAGCGGCGGCGCACCGAGCAGCGGCGCGAGCGGGCCGGTGCCGCCCCAGCCGACGAGCAGCATCGCCCCCAGTACGGGCAGCGCGGCGCGCCAGCCGGGGAAGGCGACGGTCGCGTCGTAGAGGAAGACGGGGAGCAGGATCAGGGCCAGCCCGAGCGCGCCCGCGCCGCGCAGCGCCGGGAGGCGGGGGGCGAGGGCGAGGAGCGCGCCGAGGCCGAGCTCCCATGCCCGGAACGGCAGCAGGTAGAAGCCGGCGTCGGGCGCGGCGGCGCTGGCCCGGAGCGCCGCGAGGAAGGACAGCGCGGTGAGGGTGGCGAGGACGGGCATCAGCCAGCGGCGCAGTCGCGTGGCGAGGAGCGCGAGGAGCGGGGGGAACAGCAGGTAGAACTGCTCCTCGACGGCGAGCGACCAGGTGTGCAGCAGCGGCTGCGCCTCGGCGGGGGCGGAGAAGTAGCCGGCCTCGCTCCAGAACCAGACGTTGGCGGTGAAGCTGACGGCGGCGAGCATCGCCCGCCCGAGCGCCGCCTGCTCGTGCGGCAGGTGCAGCGCCGCCGAGAGCGCGGCGACGCCGAGCAGCATCGCCACCAGCGCCGGCAGCAGGCGCAGCGCGCGGCGGGCGTAGAAGCGGGCGAGGCCGAAGCGGCCGGCCGCGAGCTCCTCGCAGAGCAGGCGGGTGATGAGGTAGCCGCTGATCACGAAGAACACGTCGACCCCGACGAACCCGCCGGGCGCGAGCCGCGGGTCGAGGTGAAACAGCACGACGGGCAGCACCGCCACCGCCCGCAGACCGTCGATATGCGCTCTGTACTCCATCGCGCGCAGCTTGCCGCGCGATTGGTGAAGGAAGGGTGAACGGCCCGCTGCCGCGCCGCCCCGACTTGACCGCGCAGGCGGTGTCTGCAAGGGCTGGCGCGTCCCGATAGCCAGGAGATCCCGATGACCCAGCGCCTGCATCTCGTCTTCGGAGGCGAGCTCGTCGACCCCAGCAAGAACGCCTTCAAGAACGTGGACGACATCCACATCGTCGGCATGTTCCCCGACTACGACAGCGCCTATTCCGCCTGGAAGGCAGAGGCGCAGCGGACCGTGGACAACGCGCACATGCGCTACTTCATCGCCCACCTGCACCGGCTGCGCGACGAGGAGCGAGAAGCCTCGCCGACCGAGGAACTCGATCCCTGAGAGCCATGCGCCCGGATGACGCCCTCGGAGGTGCGGCGGCGGCGGGCCGCGAGGCCGAGATCGTCTGGTTTCACCGCGCGCCGGAGACCGACACCGATGCGCTCGTCGGGCTGCTGAACCGGCTGCGCACCGAGGACGACGCGCTCGGCTTCGTGGTCACGGGGCACGGGCCGCCGCTGCCCGAGGGGCTGGCGACGTGCCTGCAGGTCACGCCGGGCACCAGCGCCGAGGCGCGCGCGTTCCTCGACTCGTGGCGGCCGGCGGTGCTTGTCTGGATGCGCGGCCGCTTCGTCGCGCCGCTGCTGGCCGAGGCCGACCAGCGCGGGGTGGTGCGCATCCTCGCCGACGCCGCCGGGGCCGATCTCGGTCCGCCCCGGTCCGGCTGGCTCGCCGCGCGGCGCAACCTGATGCGCGGCTTCCGCCATGCCCTCGCGCTCGACGCCGACGCCGCCTACCGGCTGCGCCGGGCGGGGCTGGCGGAGGAGCAGGTGGAGCTGTCGGGGCCGCTGGAGGAGTCGGCCGTGGCGCTGCCCGGCAGCGAGCGCCGCCGCGCCGGGCTGGCCGAGGCGCTGGCGGGGCGGCCGGTCTGGTTCGTGCCGGGGGTGCAGGCGAGCGAGGTGGAGGCGCTGATCGCGGCGCACCAGAAGGCGACGCGGCGCGCGCACCGGCTGCTCATGGTGATGATGCCCGACCGGCCCGCCGAGGCCGAGTGGATCACCGACGCCCTGCGCGGCAGCTTCAAGACCTCGTGCCGCAGCGAGGGCGACGAGCCGACGGAGGCCTGCCAGGCGCTGATGGCCGACGAGTACGACGAGGCGGGCGTCTGGTACCGGCTCGCGCCGCTGACCTTCATGGGCGGCACGCTCGGCACCGGCAGCACGCGCTCGCCCTACGAGCCCGCCGCGCTGGGCTCGGCGGTGCTGCACGGGCCCCATACCGGCGCCTGGTCGCCCGCCTTCCTGCGGCTGGCGCAGGCGGGCGCGGCGCGGGGCGTGCAGGACACCGACGACCTCGGCAACGTCATCGAGACGCTGCTCGCGCCCGACCAGGCGGCGCGGATGGCGCACGCGGCGTGGGAGTCGATCTCGTCGGGGGCGCCGGTGACGAACCGGCTGCTCGACCTGATCCGCGACGCGCTCGACGAGGCGGGGTTCTGATGCCCGAGCCGGCCTTCTGGGCGCGCCCGCCCGGCCGGCGTTCGCTGCGGGCGGGGCTGCTGGCGCCGCTGGGCGCGCTCTACGGCCACGCGACGGCGCGGCGGCTGGCGCGCGGCGCGGGGGCGGGGCTGCGGGCCGGGGTGCCGGTGATCTGCGTGGGCAACCTCAACGCCGGGGGTACCGGCAAGACGCCGACGGTGATCCGCCTGCTCGAGCTGCTCGCGGCGCGCGGCGTGACGGCGCAGGTGGTGTCGCGCGGGCACGGCGGCCGGCTGGCGGGGCCGGTGGCGGTCGACCCGCGCCAACACGGGGCCGGCGAGGTCGGCGACGAGCCGCTGCTGCTCGCCGCCTTCGCGCCGGTGACGGTGGCGCGCGACCGCGCCGCCGGGGTGCGCGCGGCCGAGGCGGCGGGGGCGGAGGCGATCCTGCTCGACGACGGCTTCCAGAACCCGGCCGTGGTCAAGGACCTGTCGCTGGTCGTGGTCGACGCGGCGCGCGGCTTCGGCAACGGGCGCTGCATCCCCGCCGGCCCGCTGCGCGAGCCGGTGGCGGCGGGGCTGGCGCGGGCCGACCTGCTGCTGACCATCGGCGACGCGGCGGCGCAGGTGCGGTTCGAGGCGACCTGGGGCGAGGCGGTGCCGGAGGGGCTGGCGCGGGTGCGGGGCGCGCTCGCGCCGCTGGAGACGGGGATGCCGTGGGGCGGGATGCGGGTGCTGGCCTTCGCCGGGATCGGCCATCCGGAGAAGATGTTCGCCACCCTGCGCGGGCTCGGGGCCGACATCATCCACGCCGAGCCGCTGTCCGACCACCAGCCGCTCACCAAGGGGCTGATGGCGCGGCTGGAGGCGGATGCGCGGCGCCACAACGCCCAGCTGGTGACGACGGAGAAGGACGCGGTGCGGCTTCCGGCGGAGTTCCGGGCGCGGGTGCTGACGCTGCCGGTGCGCCTGAAACTGGACAGCGCGGCGCCTCTCGACGCCGCGCTCTCGCGGATCGGTCTGCCGGGGTAGCGCTTACTGCGCGGCGTCCTCGGTTTCGGTCTCGGCGTCGATCTCCAGGTCGGCCTCGGCCGCTTCCATCTCTGCCTCTGCCTCTGCCTCGGTCGCCATCTCGACCTCGGCGTCGGCCTCGGTCCAGCCGGATGCCTCGACCGCCGCGTCGAGCGCCGGGAACAGCTCGGACGACCAGTTGCCCTCGAATTTCTCGCCATCGATGAGGAAGGTGGGCGTCGAGGTGATGTCGTCGGCCTCGGCGTTCTCCTCGAACCACTGCACCAGCGTCTGCGCGGTGGTGGCGTCGCTCAGGCAGGCGTCGAGCTGGTCGTTGTCGAGCCCGGCGGTGCGGGCCAGCCGGCGCAGGTTCTCGGCGATCCCGGCCGGGTCGCCGCCGGAGGTCCAGTCCTGCTGCTCCTCGTAGATCAGGCTGGTGAGCCCGAAGAACCGCTCCTCGCCGCCGCAGCGGGCGATCATCGAGGCCCAGAGGCCGAAGCGGTCGAAGTAGACCTCGCGGTAGACCATCTGCACCTTGCCGGTGTCGATGTAGTCGCGCTTGAGCTCGGGATAGTGGTTGACGTGGAAGTTGGCGCAGTGGGGGCAGGTGAAGGAGGCGTACTCGGTCAGCGTGACCGGCGCGTCCTCGGCGCCGATGACCATCTCCTCGATGGTCGAGGTATCGATCTCGCCGGCATCCTGGGCCTGGGCCGCGCCCGGCAGGAGCTGGTCGCCGGGGCCGGCGGGCTGGGTGAGGAGCCACGTGCCGCCGCCGGCGAAGGCGAGCGAGAGCAGGGCGATGGAGAGGGTCTTCTTCATGGTCCGTCCTTGATATTGTGGCGGAATGTCAGGTGCCGCGTTGGCGCTTGCCGAGAACATTGGCTCCGAGCGCCTCGAGCGCAAGGCGCAATTCCTCGCTCGCCACGCCCTCGGTTGTGCGCCGCGCGGCGGCGACGGTGGCCGGATCGGGCGCCCTGGGGGCGGGCGGCGGCGCGGGGGCGAACACGGCCTGCCCCTCGGCGAAGCCGGTGGGGGCGGTCTGGGTGATGCGCACGCGCGTGATGGCGCGGTAGCCGTAGACGGCGTTGACCCGCTCCTCGATGCGCGGCTTCTGCATCTCGAGCATCTGCGCGTGCGCGCCCGTCGTCAGCAGCACCAGCGTTGCGCCGATGCCCTGCCGGCCATAGCTGATCTCGACGGGCCGGCTGATCGCGGCGATGTCGGGGCCGACCGTCTCGACCCACTGGGTCAGCAGGCGCGACACCGCGAAGCCGCGCGACTGGGTCGCGGTGCGGATGCGGGATTGCATCAGGCCGGAGGCGCGGGCAAACCCCCGTGTCGTGCTGGTGTGGCGCGGGCTCTTCATGGGGCGGTACTGTAATCCAACGCCGCGACGGTGCCAGAGGAACGATGGGGAACGGCATAAAAGATGCGTGACGCTTTGTGTCGGGACCTGCTCGACTGGTACGACGTCCATGCCCGCCAGCTGCCCTGGCGGGTGCCGCCCGCCGCGCGCCGCGCCGGTGTGCGCCCCGATCCCTACCGGGTGTGGCTGTCGGAGGTGATGCTGCAGCAGACGACGGTGCCAGCGGTGAAGGGCTACTTCCGCCGCTTCACCGAGACCTGGCCCACGGTCGAGGCGCTGGCGGCCGCCGAGGACGGCGCGGTGATGGAGGCGTGGGCGGGGCTCGGCTACTACGCCCGCGCCCGCAACCTGCTGAAGTGCGCCCGCGCCGTCGTCGCCGAGCATGGCGGCCGCTTCCCCGAGACGGCCGAGGGGCTGCGCGAGCTGCCGGGGATCGGGCCCTACACCTCGGCCGCGATCGCCGCGATCGCCTACGACGCGCCCGCCACGGTGGTCGACGGCAACGTCGAGCGGGTGATGGCGCGACTCCACGACGTTCACACGCCGCTGCCCGCCGCCAAGGGCGAGCTGACGGCGCTGGCCGCCGCGCTGACGCCCGAGGCGCGGCCCGGCGACTACGCGCAGGCGGTGATGGACCTCGGCGCGACAATCTGCACCCCGCGCCGGCCGGCCTGCGGCATCTGCCCGTGGCGCACGCCCTGCGCCGCGCGCGCCGCCGGCACCGCGCCCGAGCTGCCGGCGAAGGCGCCGAAGGCCGTCAAGCCGGTGCGGCTCGGCCACGCCTACGTCGCCCGCCGCGCCGACGGCGCGTGGCTGCTCGAGCGGCGGCCCGACAAGGGGCTGCTCGGCGGGATGCTGGGCTGGCCCGGCAGCGACTGGAGCGCCGCCCCCGCCCCGGCTCCGCCGCTCGCGGCCGATTGGCGCACGGTGGGCGAGGCGCGGCACACCTTCACCCACTTCCACCTGCGCCTCGCCGTCGAGGTCGCCGAGCTGCCCGAGGGCGCCGTCCCGGCGCGGGGCAGCTTCGTGCCGGTGGCCGATTTCCGCCCCGCCGCGCTGCCGACGGTGATGCGCAAGGTCTTCGACATCGCCCGCAGCGCGCTACTGCCCGATTGACCCGGGGCGCGGCACGTATAACGTCGGAGGCCGCACCCAGGAGCACGACCGCCATGGCCCCCTCGCGCCCGATCTCGACCCGCACCGGCACCCTCGCCCACGCGCTGCCGTTCTGGCTGTCGCTCGCGCTGGTGCCGCTGCCTTGGATCGGCGCCGTCTGGGGCGGCTGGACCGTCGCGCTCGCGCCGCTGGTGACCTGGTACATGTTCGCGCTGATCGACCAGCTCACCGGCCTCGACGAGAGCAACGCCGACCCCACCACGAGCGACGCGCAGCTGATCTGGTACCGCGCCATCGTGCTGATCTGGGCGCCGGTGCAGGCGCTGATGCTGTTCGGCATGATCTTCTACGTCAGCGGCGCCGACCACCTGGGGACGTTCGAGAAGATCGCGCTGTTCTTCGGCGTCGGCGTGCTGACCGGGACCATCGGCATCGTCTACGCCCACGAGCTGCTCCACCAGCGCAACCGGCTCGAGCGCTGGCTCGGCGACGCGCTGCTGGCGATGGTGCTCTACGGGCATTTCCGCTCCGAGCACCTGCTCGTCCACCACCGCTACGTCGGCACCCCGCGCGACCCGGTGACGGCGCGCTACAACGAGAGCTTCTACCGCTTCTACCCGCGCGTGCTCTACCAGTGCCTGGTCTCGGCGTTCCGCGCCGAGCAGGCGATGCTGGCGCGCAAGGGGCTGCCCTGGTGGCACCGCTCCAACCCGTTCTGGCGCTACTGGGCACTGGCCGGGGGCGCGCTGGCGCTGGCGGCGCTGCTGGGGGGCTGGACGGGGCTGGGGCTGTTCCTCGTGCAGGCGGGCACGGCGGTGTGGGCGCTGGAGCTGACGAACTACGTCGAGCATTACGGGCTCACCCGCAAGCATCTCGGCGAGGGCCGCTACGAGCACGTCATGCCGCGCCATTCCTGGAACGCCAGCCACAAGGCGTCGAACTGGCTGCTGATCAACCTGCAGCGCCATTCCGACCACCATTACCGCCCCGACCGCCGCTTCCCCTTGCTGCAGACCTACGACGAGAGCGACGCCCCGCAGCTGCCCCACGGCTACCCGCTGATGGCGCTGTTCGCGATGTTCCCGACCCTCTGGCGGCGCCAGATGAACCCGCGTGTCCGGCGCTGGCGCGAGATGTATTCAGGAAAGATCACGGACCCCCGGGGTCCAAGGCGGGGACGAATGAAGGTGCGCGGTAGGGGAGCAAGGGATCGGCTCATGGGGGCGGCATTTAACAGGCAGGGCCTGTAATGAATGCGCACCCTACAGCCGCAGGGTGCGCATTCATTGCGCACCTTTGCGTCGGGCGGTCGCCGGATGAGCCGTAGGGTGCGCATTTATCGCGCACCTTCATACCGAACAGCCGCACCTGCACCACGAAAAATGCCCCCGACGCTCGCCAGAGCGACCGGGGGCAGGTTGTGCCGCGGGCCTGGGCGCCGCGGGCACTGGCGGTAATCAGGAGGCGGCCATCTCGGCGCGGATCTGCTGGCGCAGCAGGTCGATCGGGACGGTCTTGCCGTCGCGGCGGAAGCACCAGTAGGTCCAGCCGTTGCAGGACGGGGCGCCCTCGAGGTGGGCGCCGACCTGGTGGATGGAGCCCTTCACGTCGTCCGCCACGAGCGTGCCGTCGGCGCGCACCTTGGCGGACTTCTGGCCGTTGAGCGAGGTCAGCACCTCGCCCGGCCGCAGCATGCCGCGCTCGACCAGCTGGCCGAACGGCACCCGCGGCTCGGCGCGCTTGGAGGTGGTCACCGCGAGCGCGTCGCGGTCGTACTTGCGGATGCGCTTGAGGCGGGCCTCGGCGACCTCGCGGTAGGCGGCCTCGCGCTCGATGCCGATCCAGTCGCGGCCGAGCATCTTGGCCACCGCGCCGGTGGTGCCGGTGCCGAAGAACGGGTCGAGCACCACGTCGCCGGGGTTGGTCGTGCCGAGCAGCACCCGGTGCAGCAGCGATTCGGGCTTCTGGGTCGGGTGGGCCTTGTCGCCGTTGGCGTCCTTGAGCCGCTCGTGGCCGGTGCAGATCGGCAGCACCCAGTCCGAGCGCATCTGGGTGCCCTCGTTGAGCGCCTTCAGGGCCTCGTAGTTGAACGTGTATTTCGAGCCTTCCGACTTCGACGCCCAGATCAGCGTCTCGTGGGCGTTGGTCAGCCGCTTGCCGCGGAAGTTCGGCATCGGGTTGGACTTGCGCCAGACCACGTCGTTGAGGATCCAGTAGCCCTGGTTCTGCAGCTCCGCGCCGAGGCGGAAGACGTTGTGGTAGGAGCCGATCACCCAGATCGCGCCGGTCGGCTTGAGAAGCCGGCGGGCCTCGGCGAGCCAGGCGCGGGTGAAGGCGTCGTAGGTCTCGAAGGTGGCGAACCGGTCCCAGGCGTCGTCGACGGCGTCGACGCGGCTGTTGTCGGGGCGGTGCAGGTCGCCCTTGAGCTGCAGGTTGTAGGGCGGATCGGCGAAGATCAGGTCGATCGACGCGTCCGGCAGGGTGCGCATCGCCTCGATGCAGTCCCCGGAGAGTATAGTGTTCAGTGGGAGCGCGGTGGCCCCCTTGGTCATCGTCTTGGTCATGCGTCTGCCTCGTCCCCCGGCGGGTTGTCCCGCTCATTGGTTGGCTTGCAGCATGAGTCAGAGGGGATTCGCTGTCAAAATCTTTATTGAATCAAGCGCTTAGCGAATTCTCTTGATACAAGATGTTGTAGATGGGAGCGAAGCTCCGCCTATGGTGTGGGGTCACTCCGAGATTTTGGAGCGCCGACCTGTGGCCCTTCGTCCCGTACCCCATGTTGGTCTCCCAGCCGTAGCCGGGATGCTGTTGCGCCAAGTCCACCATGATGCGATCGCGCGCCACCTTGGCCACGATCGACGCGGCGGCGATGGACAAACAGCGCGCGTCCCCCTTCACGAGCGCTTCGCCCGAACAGGCGAGATCGCGGGGCAGCATGTTGCCGTCGATCAGCGCGTGGTCGCAGGTCTGCTCGAGCGCGGCGAGGGCGCGGCACATGGCGATGTGACTGGCGCGCAGGATGTTGTGGGTGTCGATTTCGGCCACCGAGCAATGCGCGACGGCGACGCAGGCGACCTCGCGCAGCTCGGCGTCGAGCGCCTCGCGGCGGGCGCGCGGGAGAGCCTTGCTGTCGGCGAGCCCCTCGGGGATGCGGGCCGGGTCGAGCACCACGGCGGCGGCGGTCACGGGGCCGGCGAGCGGCCCGCGCCCGACCTCGTCGACCCCGGCGATCCGCGCGAAGCCCCGCTGCAGGGCGCGGGTCTCGAAGGACAGGTCGGCGACGATCTCCATGGCCCCCTCTGTGCCTTTCCCCGCGCGGCGAGCACAAGAGCGAAAAGCGGCGCCTTGCCCCGCCACGGGGGGCGCGTCAGAACGCGATACGGAAGCCCTCCGCGGCGAGGCAGCCGGGAAGGTAGCCCGAACGGGAGCGGCCCTCGGGGGTGCGGGTCCGGACGTGGCAGATGCCGGGCAGCCGGTCGTAATCCGCGTAGTTGCGCAGCAGGCAGCGCTTGCGCAGGAGGGTCAGCGTGCCGCGGCCGGTCGGTGTGTCGACGAGGCAGAAGCCCGGCACCGGGCCGGGCGCGGCGGGGGCGGGGGCGTCGTCCCAGCGCCAGTCGTCGCCCTCCTCCTCGCCGTAGCCCGGGAGCGGCATGATCGGCGAACTCTCGTCGTCGTACTCGTAGAGATCGTAGAGGCTGTCGCCGAGGTGGTAGGTGGGCGGATAGAGGTCGTAGCGGTGGTCGGCGCTTGCCTCTCCGGGCGCGAGCGCCATGTTCGCGGTGAGGAGCGTGCAGAAGGCGGTGGCGATCGGCTTGAGCATGTCTTTTCCTTTCACGGCCGGATTGGTGCTGCCGCCATTCTGGCCAAGTGACTGACGCCGATACGATATCGCCCCGCCGCTATCGCCTAGCGCGCGGCCGCGGAGCGCGTGGTTATTGAATAGCACCCCGCGCGGGGGCAGGTTGGGCGGATGAAAAGACTTATCCTCTCCCTTACGTTCCTTGCCGCGTTCGCTTCCGCCGCCTCGGCCGAGTGCTACGCGGACTACAAGGCAAAGCAGGACGATCCGCTCCGTCTCCAATACGGTGTGGCACAGATCGATGGTCCGTGTACTGTGGGCGATGCCAATGAGGAACTCGTCAGCCGCCTGGCCGACGAGGGCTGGCAGCTGCTCGAAGTGCTGGACGTGTTCGATCTGGCCGGTGCCGAATTGAGGAGAGAGAATGCGGGAGATTACTACCTCCGCTACTGAAACGCGACAGACCGGGACCAGGGTGGTCGTCGCGGGCATCGCCTCGATCGTCCTGATCCTCGGGATCGCGGCGATCCTGCTCTTCATGAACCTGCCCGACGCGAACGCCTTCAACGCTCGCGTCGAGCGCATCTTCGTCGAGAACTCGAACCTCACCAGCCAGGCCGAGGTGAAGCTGCTCGAGATCCTCGCGCAGTCGGGCACGGCCTTCTCCGAGACCCTGACCAGCTACCGTTTCGTGATCTTCGTGCTGCTCGTCTTCGCCACGGCGCTGCTCGTCGCGGCGGTGGCGTTCCTCGTGATGCTGATCGCGCTGAACCGGCGGATGAGCCGGATCGAGCAGAAGGGGATCGAGGTCAACTCGCTGATGATCGCGCGCGAACAGAACCTCGTCTACCTCAACAACTTCGAGTTCAAGCTCACTGCCGCGGCGATCGAGACGCTGTCGGTCCTCGCCGAGGCGCGGCTCGACGACGAGGTGATGTCGGGCGCGGAGATCGAGGCGGTGATCTCGGGGCGCGACGCGTCGGACTGCGAGGAGGCTGCGGGCGCGACGCGGATCAAGCGGCTGCGCGACTCGCTGGGCAACCAGATGATCTCGGAGCTGCTGGTGAAGAACATCGCGCGCCAGGGATACATGCTGGCGATCGACAAGAGCGTGATCCGGATGGTGTGAGCGGGCGCCGCGGGCCGGGCTGAAGCCCGGCCTACGTGTCCGGCGGCCCTGTAGGCCGGGCTTCCGCCCGGCTCTCCGCTCCGGATCATGGCGCCATGCGCACCTCCTCCGTCCGCTCGATCGTGGCGCTGAACCGGCGGTCGGCGGCGGAGAGGGCGGCGTAGAGGCGGTAGCGGCCGGGGGAGGCGACCCATTCCTGCGCCGCCACGTCGAACCACGCGAAGGCGCGGTCGGGCAGCTCGAACGATACCTCCGCCCGTGCGCCGGGCTCGAGGCGGACCTTCGCGAACCCCTTCAGCTCCGCCTCCGGCCGCGGCACCGGCGCCGCCTCGGGGGCGACGTAGAGCTGCACCACCTGCGCGCCGGCGCGGGCGCCGCGATTTTCGACGGTGACGCTGACACGGTCGTCCGCCGCCTCGACGGCGGTGATGTCGATGTCGGTGTAGCCGAGCCCGTGGCCGAACGGGTAGAGCGGCGCCGGCCCGTCCGCGCGGTAGCCGATGCCCAGCCCCTCGGCGTAGACGACGCGGCCGTTTTTGCCGGGGTAGGCCTCGGCGCCCTTGCCCTGGGTGGGGGCGTCGGCGAGGCGGCGGGGGAAGGTCTGCGGCAGCCGGCCCGAGGGCTCCACCGCGCCGGTCAGCACGTCGGCGAGGGCGTGGCCGGCCTCCTGGCCCGGGTACCAGGCCTGCAGGATCGCGGCGACGTCGTCGTGCCACGGCATCTCGACCGGCCCGCCCGTCTGGAGCACCACGATGGTCGTTTTCGCCACGGCGGCGACGGCGGCGACGAGGTCGTCCTGCCGGCCGGGGAGGGTCATCGACGGCAGGTCCCAGCCCTCGGTGTCCCACTCGGCGTTGCGCCCCACGCAGACCACCGCCACGTCGGCGCCGCGCGCGGCCTCGACGGCCTCGGCGAAGTCGGCGTCGTCGCGGGGGCGGCCGATCCCGAGCTGGTAGGCGCGGACGTGGAGGTTGAAGGCGGGGGCGGTGCGGTACTCGAGGCGCACCTCGTGCGCGCCCTCCGACAGATCCACCTCGCCGACGACCGGATCGTTGCCCTCCTCGAAGAAGGTGCTGCCCCGGGTCCAGCCGTCCCACGCGTCGGCGACGAGCTGGTCGTCGATGAACAGCCGCGCGCGGCCGGCGCAGTGGATGCCCGCCCGGTGCAGCCCGGCGCGGTCGGGCGTGTAGGTGCCGGTCAGGCGGAAGGAGCACTCCCCCGGATCGACCTTGCCGCCGCCGATGCCCTGGACGAGGAACGCCTCGGTGTCGGTCACCGTCTCGACATGGACCGGCGCGCCCGCGAGGTCGGTGTTGGCGAACCACTCGACGCGGAAGCGGCCCGAGAGCACCGGCTCGAAGCGGTGGTTATCGCAGCCGGCGGCGACGCTGACGCGGTTGTCGCCGAGCGCGGCGCGCAGGCCCTCGGCGGGCGACACCAGGCGGTGGGCGTTGAGCTGCGCCGAGCCGCCGCCCATGGCGCGCGCGAGGGGGGCATTGGGGCCGACGACGGCGATGTGGGGCGTGCCGGAGAGCGGCAGGATGCCGTTGTTCTTCAGCAGCACCGTCGCCTCGGCCCCGGCGCGGCGGACGAGCGCGCGGGTGCTGTCGCGCTCGACGGCGCGCTCGTCGCGGGAGCCCTGGTCGTCGATGGCGCCGGTGCGCTGCATCAGGCGCAGCATGTTGGCGGCGCGCGTGGCGATGGTCTCGGGGGCGACCTCGCCGGCCTCGACGGCGGCGACGAGCTTGTCGCCCCGGTCGCGGGTCGGGCCGGGCATCTCGAGGTCGAGCCCGGCATTGATCGTCGCGGCGGTGGTGTGGGAGCCGAACCAGTCGCTCATCACCACGCCGTCGTAGCCCCACTGGTCGCGCAGCACCTCGTTCAGCAGCCACGGGTGCTCGGAGGTGTAGGTGCCGTTGAGGCGGTTGTAGGACGACATGATCGCCCACGTTCCGGCCTCCTTCACCGCCGCCTCGAACGGGACGAGGTAGAGCTCGCGCAGGGCGCGCTCGTCGATTTCCGACGACATGGTGGTGCGCTGGATCTCGCTCTCGTTGCCGACGAAGTGCTTGGGCGTGGCGGCGATCCCGTTGTCCTGAAGGCCGCGGATGTAGCCGACGGCGAGGCGGGCGGTGAGGTAGGGGTCTTCGGAGTAGCACTCGAAGTTGCGGCCGTTGAGCGGGCCGCGCTGGAGGTTGATCGTGGGCGCGAGCAGGACGTGGCAGCTCTTGTCCCGGGCCTCGTCGGCGAGCGCCGCGCCGATCTCCTCGACGAGCTCGATGTTCCAGCTCGCGCCGATGGCGATGCCGACGGGGAAGGCGGTGGCCTTGACGCCGCCGGTCAGGCCGCCGCCGCCGCGCGCGCCGTTGGGGCCGTCGGTGACGCGCAGGCTGCCGATCCCGAGCCGCTCGACGGGGGCGACGGACCAGTCGTCCTGCCCGGAGAGCAGGCGGACCTGTTCCTCGAGCGTCAGGTCGGCGGCGAGGGCGATGGGGTCGCGGTCGGGCATGGGGTGTCTCCGGTGGCGCTAACGGGTTCGGCGCCTGTCTCGTGCAGATCGCCGCCGCCGTCCAGCCCCCGGCTCAGGGCGCGATGTCCACCCAGACCAGCCGGTGCGGCCCGGCCTCCGCGAGCAGGTCGGCGCCGGGGGTGCCGGCGGCGGGCCAGAAAACGCCGGCCCCGGTGACGGCGAGGTCGGCGGAGGGCAGGATGTAGGCGACGCGCAGGTTGCCCGCCGAGTTCGCCTCGTCCCAGTCGGCGGTGGCGAGGCTTGGGTCGCCCGCGTGGCCGGGCGAGGGCGCGGCGGCTCCGCCGGGGCTGGCGGGGCGCGGGTCCTGCAGGCGCGGATCGGCGAGGAAGGCGGCCATGGCGGAGCGGTCGCCCTCGCCGTCGGCGGGGTCGAGGTTGGTGTTGGCCATCACGACGAACGGCGCGGGCGGCGGCGCGCCGAGCCCGCCGTCGAGCAGCACCTGCCAGAGCCGCAGCTCGTCGCGCGCGCGCAGGCCGTTGCGGTCTTCGGGGCCGTCGAAAACCGGGGGCGTGGCGTCGTGGACCAGCAGGGTCAGCCGCCCGCCGGGGGTGGCGACCGGCACTGCCCAGTGGCCGTTGGAGGACAGCCGCTGGATCGCCTGCGCCTCGGGGGTCGGAAAGGGCGCGCCGTCGCGGGTGGGCAGTGTCGCGCCGGGCAGGTCGCGCCAGAGCAGGGCGGAGAAGTCGCGCACCTCCTCGGCGAGGATCGGGTGGCGCGACAGCACGGCCATGCCGCCGTCGCCGGCGAAGCGGCCGTAGCCCTGCGCGTCGCGCGCGTCGACGCGGCCGTCGCCGTCGAGATCGACGCCCGTCGCCATGCCGCCGTTGGGGCGGAGCGCGAAGCGGTGCGGGTAGCCGCCGGCCCTGTCGGCGAAGGCGGTGAGGGCGGCGAGGCCGTGATCGTAGTCGATGTCGGTGAGGACGAGGATGTCGGGCGCGACCTCGGCGACGATGCGGGCGGCGGCGGCGGCCTGGGCCTCGTCCTTGCCGATGTCGCGCAGCAGCAGGCCCGGCCCGTCGCGCGACAGGGGGGCGGCGTAGACGGCGAGGCGGAGCGTCTGGGCGGCGGCGGGCAGGGCGGCGAGGCAGCAGAGCGCCAGCGCCAGCAGGATCAGGCGTGCGCGACGTTCTCGCCCTGCGCGGCCGCGTAGGCGCGCTGGCGCTGGTTCGAGATCATCTGCGCCACCCGGTTCATCGCGATGCCGCGCATGAACAGGGAGGCCGGGAGGAATGCCCATGCCGTCATCGTCCAGATCAGCGTGTGCGGATTCTCCAGCGAGATCGGGTTGAGGAGATCCGAGGCGAGCTTCACGATCGCCGGGATCAGGAATGGCAGAAGAAACCCTAAGACGAGGTTAACCTGCGCGTCCCGATTGAGTCGCTCGACCACGTCGCCGCCCGCCGTCGGATCGAAGGTGGGCAGGTTGATCCAGACGTTGAAGCCCCCGGTCCGCGCCGGCCAGTGGGCAACGCGCAGCACCAGGACGAAGATCGACAGCGACAGGATCGAGATGAGGTAGCTGAGCCCGGCGGCGGTGCGGACGTTGTCGATCAGCTGCCGGCTCGACTCGTCGGGCATCATCAGCACCACGAGACGCACCGGCGAGTAGGGGAAGTCGATCGCGCCGCCGACGCGGCGGCCGATGACGGTGAAGAAGTCGGTGATCGTCGTGGGGTTGGTCTGGCCGCGCGCGATCACGGTGATGAGGAACACGCCGGCGAACAGGGAGAAGAACCGGACCCGGTTGAACGGCGGCGCGTCGCGAAACTCGACGAGGCTGGGGTAGGCGGAATTGTACTCGATGAGCGTGAAGATGGCGCCGACGAGGGCGACGAGCGCGACGACCTGGGTCGTTTCGGCGTGGGTTCCCGGCAGCAGGATGGAGGGCGTCGCGACCAGCAGGACCACCAGAACCGCACGCAGCAGCGCACCTGTAAGCCGCGAAATCACTGCTCGCTACCCTCGACCCGGCCGCGGGCGATGCGTCGCCGCCCGCTTGTTCGTTGTCCCCGGTCAATTGTGACCGGGTGCCTCATTCTTGCCATGTTTCTGCCCACATCCAGCAAGCCCATCAAGAGTCGGGGATAAATGGCCATCCAAAGGGGGCGATTCCGAGGCGCTGGTGGTGCGGAAGTGCAACCTTTTGTCAGTCGAGCGATGACAATTGGTGCGACGCGGCCGAGATAGGGCAAGGTGTGGCGTGGGGTGCCGCAAGATGTTGTAGGGCCGCCCAGAGGTGGGGGAGGCCGGGCGGCAGCCCGGCCATCCGGGCTCAGACCCAGGGGCGCTCCTGCGCGACGCGGCTCTCGAAGGCCTCGATGGCGGGCGCCTTCTCCATCGTCAGGCCGATGTCGTCGAGCCCCTCGAGCAGGCAGTGCTTGCGGAACGGGTCGACCTCGAACGGGATGACCTGGCCGTCGGAGGTGTTGATCTCCTGCGCCTCGAGATCGACGGTCATGCGCGCGTTCGCGCCCTTCTCGGCGTCCTTCATCAGCAGGTCGACCTGCTCCTGCGGCAGCGCGATGGGCAGGATGCCGTTCTTGAAGCAGTTGTTGAAGAAGATGTCGGCGAAGCTGGGCGCGATGACGCAGCGGATGCCGAAATCGAGGATCGCCCAAGGCGCGTGCTCGCGCGACGAGCCGCAGCCGAAATTGTCGCCCGAGACGAGGATCTCGGCGTCGCGATAGGCCGGCTGGTTGAGCACGAAATCGGGGATCTCGTTGCCGTCGTCGTCGTAGCGCATCTCGTCGAACAGGTTCTTGCCGAGACCCGTGCGGTGGATCGTCTTCAGGAACTGCTTGGGGATGATCATGTCGGTGTCGACGTTGATCAGCGGGAGCGGGGCGGCGATGCCGGTCAGGGTGGTGAACTTTTCCATGGTCTCTCCTACGCGCGGCCTCAGGCCGGCTCGCTCTCGGTCATCAGCTCGCGCACGTCGGTCAGGCGGCCGGTGATCGCCGCCGCCGCCGCCATCTGCGGAGACATCAGGTGGGTGCGCCCGCCGCGGCCCTGCCGGCCCTCGAAGTTGCGGTTCGACGTCGCCGCGCAGCGCTCGCCGGGAGACAGCTGGTCGGGGTTCATCGCCAGGCACATGGAGCAGCCCGCGAGGCGCCACTCGAAGCCGGCCTCCTTGAAGATGTCGGCGAGGCCCTCTTCCTCGGCCTGCGCCCGCACGAGGCCGGAGCCGGGAACCACCATGGCGCGCAGCCCGGGCTTGATCTTCTTGCCCTTCAGGATCGCGGCGGCGGCGCGGAGGTCCTCGATCCGGCCGTTGGTGCAGGAGCCGATGAAGACCGTGTCGATCTCGATGTCCTGCAGCGCTGGCCGGGCTTGAGGCCCATGTACTCGAGCGCGCGCG
>NZ_CH724107.1:1898010-1960735 GCF_000153305.1 Oceanicola granulosus HTCC2516 | reverse complement strand
GCGTCGTCGTCGGAGTAGAGCGTCTTCCACCAGGTCATTGCGGCTTCCCACTGCGCGCCCTTCGGCGCGTGCGGGCGGCCCTTCACGTACTCGAAGGTGGTCTCGTCGGGCGCGATCAGGCCGGCGCGGGCACCGCCCTCGATGGCCATGTTGCAGACCGTCATGCGGCCTTCCATCGACAGCGACCGGATCGCCTCGCCGCAATACTCGATGACGTAGCCGGTGCCGCCGGCGGTGCCGGTCTTGCCGATGACGCTGAGCGTGATGTCCTTGGCCGTGACGCCGGGCGCGAGCTTGCCGGTGATCTCGACCTTCATGTTCTTGGATTTCTTCTGGATCAGCGTCTGCGTGGCGAGCACGTGCTCGACCTCGGAGGTGCCGATGCCGTGCGCCAGCGCGCCGAACGCGCCGTGGGTGGCGGTGTGGCTGTCGCCGCAGACGACGGTCATGCCCGGCAGCGTCCAGCCCTGCTCGGGGCCGACGATGTGCACGATGCCCTGGCGGACGTCGGAGACCGGGTAGTAGTTGATCCCGAAGTCCTTGGCGTTCTTGTCGAGCGCCTCGACCTGGATGCGGCTTTCCTCGTTGGTGATGCCGTTGACCCGGTCGGCGGTGGTGGGGACGTTGTGGTCGGGTACCGCGATGGTCTTCTCGGGCGCGCGAACCGGGCGGTTCGCCATGCGCAGACCCTCGAAGGCTTGCGGGCTGGTGACCTCGTGGACGAGGTGGCGGTCGATGTAGAGCAGGCTGGTGCCGTCCTCGGCCTCGTGGGCGAGGTGGGCATCCCAGATCTTGTCGTAGAGCGTGCGGCCGGTCATCGGTGATCTCCCGATTGATGCGAAGGTAACGAGGTGGTGACGGAGGACCCCGGTCAGAGTCGGGCGAGGACCGAGACTCTGGCTCCGTGGAACCGTTCGCGCAGACGGGCGCGGTCGCCGATGTGGAAGACCTTCGTCATGGGCCGCTCACTTATCCCCTGAACGCGATTCCATCAAGGCCGCTCCGGCGCGCGGCGCTTGCCGTGCCGGTGGGGCGGGATATTTTGCTGTCGAAGGCGCCGGTGGCGGGGAGCGGAAGCGATCAACAACCAGTTCGAAAGCCTGCTCGGCGGCCTGCGCGACCTGCAGGGCCAGGCGGAGACGTTCCTGGGCTCGCTGCTGCGCCCGTGGAACGCCTACCAGGTGCTGATCGTGCTGGCGCTGCTCGCGGCGGCGCACCTGCTGCGGGCGGTGCTGGCGCCGCGGCTCCACGACTGGATGCGCACGCGGAGCGGCTGGCCGAAATGGCGGCTGCGGGTGCTGGTGGTGATCCACCGGCGGCTGCGGATGATCTTCTTCGTGGCGCTGATCTGGCTCACCTACATGGTGATGCGCGAGGCGACGTGGCCCTCGCGCTCCTACATCCTCGGCATCGTCGCCAACCTCGCGCTAGCGTGGCTGATCGTGGCGCTGACGACGCGGCTGATCGGCAACCCGGTGCTGCGCGCGGTGGTGCGCTACGGGGCGTGGATCTGGATCACCCTGCGCATCGTCGGACTGAACGACGAGACCGGCGAGGTGCTCGAGGCGACGGCGATCGACTTCGGCGAGACGCGGCTGTCGCTGCTGACCCTGCTGCACGCGGTACTCATCATCGGCGCGCTGCTCATCGCGGCGCGCTTCATCACGGTGCAGGCCTCGGCGCGGATCCAGAGCAACGAGGACATCAGCCCCTCGATGCAGGTGCTGGTGGTGAAGGTCGCGCAGGTGCTTTTCTACGGCGCCGCCTTCTTCGTCGGGCTCAACGCCGTCGGGGTCGATCTCACCGGGCTCGCGGTGCTCTCGGGGGCGATCGGCGTCGGGCTCGGCTTCGGTCTGCAGAAGGTCGTCTCCAACCTCGTCTCGGGCGTCATCATCCTGCTCGACAAGTCGATCAAGCCCGGCGACGTGATCTCCACGGGCGACACGTTCGGCTGGATCAACGCGCTCGGCGCGCGCTACGTCTCGATCACCACGCGCGACGGCAAGGAATACCTGATCCCCAACGAGGACCTCATCACCGGGCAGGTGGTGAACTGGTCGCATTCCAACGACTTCGTCCGGCTCGACATCCACTTCGGCACCTCCTACGCCGACAACCCCCACGAGGTCCGCCGCATCGCCATCGCCGCCGCCGAGAGCGTCGACCGGGTGCTCACCGACCGCCCGACCGTGTGCCATATCACCGGCTTCGGCGACTCGTCGGTCGACTACATCCTGCGCTTCTGGATCCGCGATCCGACGGGCGGGCTCACCAACATCCGCGGCAACGTCTACCTCGCCCTCTGGGACGCCTTCCGCGAGCACGGGATCTCGATCCCGTTCCCGCAGCGCGAGGTGAAGGTGCTCGAGGGCTCCCGGCTCGCGACGACGGCGCCCGGCGGCGCGGCGACGGCGGAGTGATGCCGGTGGGCGCGGTTTCATTGAAATGCAGCATGTCAGGTGTTACATTTGAGCTACGCCCGGCGCCGGGGCCCCTCAGGCGCGCAACCTGGAGGACGACACTCTGTCTCTCACCTCATTGGCGGCGTCGCCCGCTTCTGAAGGCGCCCGCATGACGGCGCACCCCCACGCGACGAGCGACTCGATCCTCGCCGCGATCCTCACCTCCCTCGACGACGACAAGGCCGAAGAGATCACGCAGATCGACCTGCGCGGCCGTTCCGAGATGGGCGACTGGATGATCATCGCCTCCGGCCGCTCGACTCGTCAGGTCGTCTCGATCGCCGAGAAGCTGACCGACCGGCTCAAGACCGAGCTGGGCGTGCAGTCCAAGGTCGAGGGCAAGGAAGCGGGCGACTGGGTCCTGATCGACACGGGCGACGTGATCGTCCACGTGTTCCGGCCGGAAGTCCGCGAGTTCTACCAGCTGGAGAAGATGTGGGCGCCCGCCAGCGCGTCCGAGTCCGCCAGCCGCTGAACGTATGCGGATCGCCATCTGCGCGGTGGGCCGGCTGCGGGCCGGTCCCGAGCGCACCCTCATCGACGACTACCTGACACGGTTCGACCGGACCGGCCGGGCGCTGGGCCTCGGGCCGGCGCGGGTGCTCGAGGTCGAGGACAGGAAGGGCGGCGGCCGCGAGGCCGAGGCCGCCCTGCTGGACAAGGCCGCGCCCGCCGGCGCGGTGCGCATCGCGCTCGACGAACACGGCCGCACCCTCACCTCCCCCGACTTCGCCGCCCGCCTCGGCGCGTGGCGCGACGAGGGGCGGGGCGAGGCGGCGTTCCTGATCGGGGGCGCCGACGGGCTCGGCGGCGGGCTCGCCGAGGGCGCCGATTTGCGGCTGTCGCTGGGCCAGATGGTCTGGCCGCACATGCTCGCGCGGCTGATGCTGGCCGAACAGCTCTACCGCGCCGCGACGATCCTCGCCGGATCGCCCTACCACCGCGTCTGACTAGTCGCCGCTTCCGCGCCGCTCGTAGCGGCGCCGGTCGGCCGGGAACACGCCCATCAGGCGGATGCGGTCGGTGAAGTAGTCCAGCTCTTCCAGCGCCAGCTGCAGCGAGCGGTCGTCGGGATGGCCCTCGACCTCGGCGTAGAACTGGGTGGCGGAGAAGTTGCCGTCGACCATGTAGCTCTCGAGCTTGGTCATGTTGACGCCGTTCGTCGCGAAGCCGCCCATCGCCTTGTAGAGCGCGGCCGGGATGTTGCGGACGCGGAAGATGAAGCTGGTGATCATCGGCCCGTGGCCGCGCCGGTTGAAGTCGGGCTCGCGCGACATGATCAGGAAGCGCGTGGTGTTGCGGTCGTGGTCCTCGACGTGGCGCGCCAGCACGTTGAGCCCGTAGATCTGCGCCGCGAGCTCGGAGGCCAGCGCCCCCTCGGACGGATCGCCCAGCTCGGCGACGTCCTGCGCGGCGCGGGCGTTGTCGGTCCAGCTCAGCGTGTCGAGCCCGTGCTCGCGGATGAAGCCCCGGCACTGGCCGAGCAGGATCGACATCGAGCGCACCCGGCGCAGGTCGGACAGCTGCGCGCCCGGCACGCCGAGCACGCTGATATGGACCCGCAGGAAGTGCTCGTCGACGATGTGCAGCCCGCTCTCGGGCAGCAGGTGGTGGACGTCGGCGACGCGGCCGTAGGTGGAATTCTCGATGGCGATCATGCCGAGTTCGGCGTCGCCCTTGCGCACGGACTCGATGGCCTGCTCGAAGGTCGGGCAGGGCAGCGGCTCGAGGTCGGGATGGGCTTCGAGGCAGGCCTGGTGGCCGTAGGCGCCGAGCTGCCCCTGGAAGGCGATCTTTCCGGTCATTCCGCTGACCTCCCCCCGGGGCCGTGAAAATGGGCATTTCGTCGCGGTCCTACATCTTGCGTTGCCGCGCTTGAAGCGGATACATGGGCGCGAATTTCAGTTCGGGGCGAAGCGCGACATGTTCGACACAATGACGATGACCAAGGTCGTAGGTGCATTCTGCGGCACGCTGCTGGTCCTCCTTCTCGGCGGCTGGGTTGCGGAGATCATCTATCATCCGGGCGGCGGTCACGGCGACGAACATGCGCAGGCCTACTCCATCGAGGTGCCCGAGACCGGCGCCGCCGGCGCAGCCGCGGCCGAGGAAACCGGCCCTCCGTTCGAGGAGATCTACGCCGTCGCCGACGCCGCCGCGGGCGAGGAGCTGTGGCGCAACTGCCGCGCGTGTCACGCGCTCGAGCCGGGCGTGAACGGCACCGGCCCGACGCTGCACGGCGTCGTCGGCCGCGAGGTCGCCGCGGTGGAGGGCTTCAACTATTCCGGTGCCCTGCGCGACGTGGTCGAGGTCTGGACCCCGGAGGAGTTGGACGGCTTCCTCGCCGATCCGCGCGGCTACGCGCCGGGCACCGCGATGACCTACGGCGGCATGCGCCGCGCCGAAGACCGCGCCGACCTGATCGCCTACCTGGCGACCTTCGAGGGCTGAGCCCGGCCAACGCGCTTGCGACCGTTGCGAACAGAGCCGTCCCCCGGGGCGGCTCTTTCTCTTCGTGCCGGCGGATCACGGCGCGCTGACGAAATCTCGCCTTGCTTGTGAGACTTGGCCCCCTTTAGCTTCGCTGGAGGAATTGGCCCCGCCAGAGGGCCGCACACGACAGGAGTGGTGCCCATGCCCCGCCAGCCCGAGGCCGTCGCCTCGCCCCGCAACCCGGCCCGGCCCGCAGGCCGCTCCGGCCTCGTTCTCGCCGCCGGTCTCGCGCTCTGGTCCGTGGAAGGCCGGGCGCAGGAGGCCGAGGGCGACGTCATCGTCACCCATGCCTACTCCAACTTCGGCGAGGTGAAGTACGGCCCCGACATGGAGCACCTCGACTACGTCAATCCCGACGCGCCGAAGGGCGGCGAGATCGCGATCTGGTCGCAGGGGACGTTCGACAGCTTCAACCTCTATGCCTTCCAGGGCGTCGCGGCGGCGCTGGCGACCATCGGCAGCGAGGCGATCCTCGCCGGCACCGCCGACGATCCCTACGGCGCCTACTGCTTCCTCTGCACCACGATGGAATATCCCGAGGACCTGTCGTGGGTGCAGTTCAACCTGCGCGACGACGTCACTTTCCAGGACGGCACGCCGATGATGGCGGAGGACGTGGAGTTCTCCATGAACCTGTTCCTCGAGCAGGGCATCTCCGAGTGGCGGCTGGTGCGCTCCACCTGGCTCGAGTCGATGGAGGTGATCGACGATCACACGATCCGGTTCAACTTCACCGACGCAGCCCCGATGCGCGACCGCGTGACCTTCGCGGGAGGCACGCCGATCTTCTCAGAGGCGTGGTTCGAGGAGACGGGCCAGCGGCTCGACGAGCCCAGCGAGGTGCCGCTGCTGTCGACCGGGCAGTACGTGCTCGACGAGTTCGACTACAACCGGAACGTCATCTACCGTTCCAATCCCGACTACTGGGGCTTCGAGCACCCGCTCAACATCGGCCGCGGCAACTTCGAGACGATCCGCGTCGAATATTTCGCCGACGCCTCCGCCGCCTTCGAGGGCTTCAAGGCAGGCGAGTACACCTTCCGCGCCGAAAACACTTCGCTTCTCTGGGCCACGGGCTACGACTTCCCGGCGCTGGACAAGGGCTGGGTCGTCAAGGAGACGCTGCCCGACGGCACCGTCGGCACCCGGCAGGCGTTCGTCTTCAACCTCGACCGCGAGAAGTGGCAGGACCAGCGGGTGCGGCAGGCCGTCGAGCTGATGTTCAACTTCGAATGGTCGAACCGCACGCTGTTCTACGGCCTCTATCAGCGCCCGGACTCCTTCTGGCCCAACACCGACCTCGCTGCCACCGGCACGCCGACCGAGGGCGAGCTGGCGATCCTCGAGCCGCTCGTCGAGGAGGGGCTGCTCGACGAGAGCATCCTCACCGCCGAGGCGGTGATCCCGCCGGTGCACGATGCCGAGCAGAACGCCCCGAGCCGCAGCCAGCTGCGCGAGGCCAACGCGCTGCTGCAGGAGGCGGGCTGGGAGATCGGCGACAGCGGCTTCTACGAGAAGGACGGCGAGGTGCTGGAGGCGGTGATCCTGCAGTTCTCGCCGCAGTTTGACCGGATCGTGAACCCATTCATCGAGAACCTCAACGCGCTCGGTATCCGCGGCGAGCTCGAGCGGGTCGACGCCTCGACCTACCAGGAGCGGCGGCTGAGCGGCGACTTCGACCTCGCCAACGCCGGCTTCGGCATGACCCTCGAGCCCGGCACCGAGCTCGAGCAGTGGTTCGCTTCGTCGACCGCCGACGAGAGCTCGCGCAACCTGCAGCGGCTGCGCAACGAGGCGGTGGACCGGCTCCTGCCGATCGTGACCGCCTCGGAGACGGTGGACGAGCTGCAGAATTCCGTCCGCGCGCTCGACCGGGTGCTGCGTTCGCTGCACTTCGACGTGCCGCAATGGTACAACGCCGAGCACTGGGTCGCCTACTACGACATGTTCCGCCATCCCGAGGAGCTGCCGCCCTACGCGCGCGGCGAGCTGGACTTCTGGTGGTACGACGCGGAAGCCGCGGAGGAACTGCGCGCGGCCGGCGCATTCCAGTGAGCCGCATGTCGTCGATGTGACGAAACGTGTGACCCTCGCGCCGCCGGCCCTACTTGTGGCCGGCGGGGCAGCCTGTGCTAGCTGCCCGGACAACAGACGACCAAGACCGGAGTGATATGGGCGCCTACATCCTCAGACGATTGCTGCTGGTCATCCCGACGCTGCTCGGGATCATGGTCATCAACTTCGCGCTGATCCAGTTCGTCCCCGGCGGCCCCATCGAGCAGATCATCGCCCGCCTCGAAGGCAGCGGCGATGTGTTCGAGAGCTTCGCGGGCGGCGGTTCGGAGACGATGGACAGCGGTTCGGGCGACTACCTCGGCGCGCGCGGGCTGCCGCAGGCGTTCATCGAGGAGCTCGAGCGCGAGTTCGGCTTCGACAAGCCGCCGCTCGAGCGATTCCTCAACATGATGTGGGACTACATCCGCTTCGACTTCGGCGAGAGCTACTTCCGCAACATCTCCGTCGTCGACCTGGTGCTCGAGAAGATGCCCGTCTCGATCACGCTGGGCCTGTGGTCGACGCTGATCGCCTACCTCATCTCGATCCCGCTCGGCATCCGCAAGGCCGTCCGCGACGGCTCGCCCTTCGACACCTGGACCTCGGGCGCGATCATCATCGGCTACGCGATCCCCGGCTTCCTGTTCGCCATCCTGCTGATCGTGCTGTTCGCGGGGGGCAGCTACTTCCGCCTGTTCCCGCTGCGCGGGCTGACCAGCGACGACTGGGAGAGCCTGAGCCTTGTCGGCAAGGTGCTCGACTACTTCTGGCACATCACGCTGCCGGTGCTCGCCTCGACCATTTCGGCCTTCGCGACGCTGACGCTGCTGACGAAGAACTCGTTCCTCGACGAGATCAAGAAGCAGTACGTGATGACGGCCAAGGCCAAGGGCCTGCCGGAGCGCCGGGTGCTCTACGGCCACGTCTTCCGCAACGCGATGCTGATCGTCATCTCGGGCTTTCCGGCGCTGTTCATCGGCGTGTTCTTCGGCGGCTCGCTGATCATCGAGACGCTGTTCAGCCTCGATGGCCTCGGCCGGCTCGGCTACGAGGCGGCGGTGGCGCGGGATTACCCGGTCGTGTTCGGCACGCTGTTCACCTTCTCGCTGATCGGCCTCGTCGTCGGGATCCTGACCGACCTGACCTACGTGCTGATCGACCCCCGCATCGACTTCGAGAGCCGAGGCTGAGGATGGCGCAGGACAACAACACCCCCGAGCCTGCGGAGCGGCAGACCGGCACCTCGCAGCAGGAACCGATGCCCGGCATGGGCGCCGCCCCGGCCGTCGACGGCGGCCGCCGTCGCTTCCTGTCGCCGCTCAACCAGCGCCGCTGGCGCAACTTCCGCCGCAACGGCCGCGCCTTCTGGTCGCTGTGGATCTTCGGGATCCTGTTCGGGCTGAGCCTGTTCGCGGAGTTCATCGCCAACGACAAGCCGATCCTCGTCAACTATCGCGGCGATCTGCGCGTGCCCGTTTTCGCCTTCTACTCCGAGCAGGATTACGGCGGCGACTTCCGCACCGAGGCGGCCTATTCCGACATCGAGGTCCGCTGCCTGATCGAGACGGGCGGGCTGGCCGACCTGTGCTTCGACGACCCGGTCGACACGCTCGAGGCCGCCGACGCGGGCGCGCTCGACGACAACCCCGACTACCGGAGCGGCTGGATGATCTGGCCGCCGATCCCCTACAGCTACGACAGCATCGTCGACGTCCCCGGCGTCGCCCCCTCGCCGCCGAGCCCCGACAACTGGCTCGGCACCGACGACACCAAGCGCGACGTGGTCGCCCGGGTGATCTACGGCTTCCGGCTGTCGGTGCTGTTCGCCATCATCGTCACCGTCGCCTCGTCGCTGATCGGCATCGTCGCCGGCGCGATCCAGGGCTACTTCGGCGGCTGGACCGACCTCGTCTTCCAGCGCTTCATCGAGATCTGGACCGGCACGCCGAGCCTCTACGTCATCATCATCGTCTTCGCGATCCTGGGGCGAAGTTTCTGGCTGCTGGTGTTCCTGACGGTGCTGTTCGGCTGGCCGGCGCTGGTGGGCGTGGTGCGGGCCGAATTCCTGCGGGCGCGCAACTTCGAGTACGTCCGCGCCGCCCGGGCGCTCGGAGTGACGGACCGGACGATCATGTTCCGCCATGTCCTGCCCAACGCGATGGTCGCCACCGTCACCATGCTGCCGTTCCTCATCACCGGCGCCATCGGCACCCTCGCCAGCCTCGACTTCCTCGGCTTCGGCCTGCCCTCGTCGGCGCCGTCGCTGGGCGAGCTGACGCTGCAGGCCAAGCAGAACCTGCAGGCGCCGTGGCTCGGCTTCACCGCGTTCTTCACCTTCGCGATCATGCTGTCGCTGCTGGTCTTCATCTTCGAGGGCGTGCGCGACGCCTTCGATCCGCGCAAGACCTTCACCGGCGCCCCGCCGGGCGAGAACGCCGCCGCGACCGCCGAGACCCCCGCCAGCGCCGGAACGCCGGAGACCCGATGACCACCGACAAGATCCTCTCCGTCCGCGGGCTCGACGTCCGCTTCAACCAGGACGGCGCCGAGACCCGCGCCGTGCGCGGCGTCAGCTTCGACGTCGGCCGCGGCGAGACCGTGGCGCTGGTGGGCGAATCGGGCTCGGGCAAGTCCGTCACCGCGCTCTCGACGGTGCAGCTGCTGGGCGACAGCGCCCGCGTCTCCGGCTCGATCCTCTACGAGGGGCAGGAGATGGTCGGCGCCCCCGAGGCGCGGCTGCGCAAGGTGCGCGGCAACGACATCAGCTTCATCTTTCAGGAGCCGATGACCTCGCTCAACCCGCTCCACACCCTCGACAAGCAGCTCGCCGAGTCGATCGAGCTGCACCAGGGCCTGCGCGGGCCGGCGGTCGAGAAACGGATCATCGAGCTGCTCACCCAGGTCGGCATCCGCGACCCGGAGACCCGGCTCAAGGCCTACCCGCACCAGCTCTCGGGCGGGCAGCGCCAGCGGGTGATGATCGCCATCGCGCTCGCCAACAACCCCGACCTGCTGATCGCCGACGAGCCGACCACCGCGCTCGACGTGACGATCCAGGCGCAGATCCTCGAGCTGCTCTCGGAGCTGAAGCGCAAGCAGGGGCTGAGCCTGCTCTTCATCACCCACGACCTCGCCATCGTGCGCCAGATCGCCGACCGGGTTTGCGTGATGAAGGACGGCGAGATCGTCGAGCACGGCCCTGTCGCCGAGATCTTCGAGCGCCCGAGCCACCCGTACACGCAGATGCTGCTGAGCGCGGAGAGCACCGGCACGCCCGCGCCGGTCCCCGGCGATGCCGAGGTGATTGCCGAAACCGAGAACCTGCGCATCTGGTTCCCGATCCAGCGCGGCCTGCTGCGCCGCACCGTCGGCCACATCAAGGCCGTCAACGACGCCTCCCTCACCGTCCGCGCGGGCGAGACGGTGGGGATCGTCGGCGAATCGGGGAGCGGCAAGACCACGCTGGCGCTCGCGATCATGAAGCTGATCCGCTCGGAGGGGCGCATCGTCTTCCTCGGCCGCCAGATTGGCAACCTGTCGCAGGGCCAGGTGCGGCCGCTGAGGGGCGACATGCAGATCGTCTTCCAGGACCCGTACGGCTCGCTCTCGCCGCGCATGACCGTGGCGGAGATCATCGCCGAAGGGCTCGGCGTCCACGGAATCGACAAGGGGGCCGACAAGCGCCTGCTGGTGGCCGAAATCATGGGCGAGGTGGGCCTCGATCCGGCGCTGATGGACCGCTACCCGCACGAGTTCTCCGGCGGCCAGCGCCAGCGCATCGCCATCGCGCGCGCGATGATCCTGCGGCCCAAGCTGCTGGTGCTCGACGAGCCGACGAGCGCGCTCGACATGACGGTGCAGGTGCAGATCGTGAAGCTCCTGCGCGAGCTGCAGCAGAAGTACCGGCTCGCCTACATCTTCATCAGCCACGACCTGAAGGTCGTGCGCGCGCTGAGCCACAAGGTGATGGTGATGAAGCAGGGCGACGTGGTCGAGGCGGGGCCGGTCGACGCGATCTTCGACGCGCCGAAGTCCGACTATACCCGCGCGCTGATGGCGGCGGCCTTCCTCAAGGCCGACGCCTGATCCGGGTCAGCTGCCCGCCGGCTGGATCATGAAGCACTGGGTGCCGCGCGCCTGGAGGCGGCGGCAGGCCAGTTCGGCGTTCTCGCGGCTGAGGCCCATGAAGTTGGCGTCGAAGCCGCGCGGGTTGCGCACCACGCGGCGCAGGCCGCCGTCGAGCGTCGCCATCTCGTTGAGCGCGATCCGCACCAGCACCCGCTCGGCCTGGTAGTTCGAGTTGTAGCGCCCGACGTTGATGCCCCAGTGCCGCCCGGAATTGGTCGACATCCGCGTCACCACCTCCTGCTCTTCGGCAACTTCCGCGGCCGCGAGGACGATCTCCTCCGGACGCATCGGCGGCCCCTCGGCGGCGGCGGCGGCCTCGAGCGCCGCCGCGACGGCGGGGGAGGGGGCCTCGACGGCCTCGGCCACGGCGGCCGCGATCAGCGTCGCGTCCACCGGCGGCGGTGCGGCGATGGGGCGGACCTGCGGGCGCATGCTCTCCTGCACCGCCCCGCTGACCCGGATCGTGCGCGACCCGCCCCCGATCGGCAGCCCCTGGTTGCCGAGGTAGGGCGGGCGCTGCAGCGCCGCGACCGCCACCTGCGAGGGCGCGCGCGAGAAGCCGAGGTCCATCAGCTCCATCACCCGCTGGTTGCGCACCGCGCTGGAGGGGGCGCCGAAGACGGTGACGATGATCCGCTCCGAGCCGCGCTGGGCGGAGGCGACGAGGTTGGAGCCGGCGGCGTTGGTGTAGCCGGTCTTGATGCCGTCGGCGCCGGCGTAGGCGTCGAGGAAGCGGCGGTTGGTGTTGGAGACCTCGCGCAGGCCGGCGTCGGTCGTGCGGCGCGAGAAGAGGTTATAGTATTGCGGCCAGTCGTAGATCATGTGCCGCCCGAGGATGGTCATGTCGGCGGCGGTCGACATGTGCCCGTTGGCGGTGAGGCCGTGGGCGTTGATGAAGTTGGTGCTGTTCATCCCCATCGCGCGGGCGGTCCGGTTCATCCGCGCGGCGAAGGCCTCCTGAGAGCCGGAGATGGCGAAGGCGATGGCGGTGGCGGCGTCGTTGGCCGATTTCACTGCCGCGGCGCGGATGAGGTAGCGGAAGCGGATCTGCTGGCCCGTCACCAGCCCCAGCTCGGACGGCGGCTCGGCGGCGGCCTGGCGCGGGATGGTGACGACCGTGTCGAGGCTGATCTCGCCGCGCTCCACCGCCTCGAAGGCGATGTAGAGCGTCATCATCTTGGTTAGCGAGGCCGGGTGCAGCCGCGTCGTCGCGTTCTCGGCGTGAAACACCTGCCCGGTGCGCGCATCCATGACCATCGCGGCATAGGGAGCGGCCCGGCTCGCCAGCGGAGCGAGGGCCGCCAGCATCATCACGACAAAGAGAATCAGCCCCGTTCGGGCGGGGTGCCCATGTCTGCTCGTCATTGCCTGTCTCAATCTGCCTCTGGCGCTCCATCTGACGCGGAGTCGCCTTGTTGATTTGCATCGAGCGTAGCACGAGCCGGTGGTTCGCAGAAGACCTTTGTTACAACGGCTTGCGACCCTCTTTTGACATAGCTGCCGAAGATCTAGCGGCTTGTCGCGCGCGCCGCCCCACATGTTCCAATGTGTCGAAACGAAGGCAAAGAAGGCGGAAATGTGGCGGGCGCTACGGCAGCGTGTCCAGCAGCCCGGCCAGCGCGCCCAGGTGGGCGATCTCGCGGAAGCGCGGGTGCCCCTCCGGCCGCTCCGCGTGCTCGATCGGCCAGACCGTCCCCTGCGGCACATGCACGCCCCAGCCGCCGGCCTCGAGCGCGGGGATTACGTCGGAGCGCAGCGAGTTGCCGACCATCATCGAGTGCGCCCGCCCGTGGCGGCCGAAGATGCGCCCGTAGACCTGCGGCGTCTTCTCCGACACGATCTCCACCGCGTCGAACAGCTCGCCCAGCCCCGACTGCGCCAGCTTGCGCTCCTGGTCGAGCAGGTCGCCCTTGGTGACGAGCACGATCTCCGCCTGCCCGGCCAGCGCCTCCACGGCGGCGCGGGCGTGGGGGAGCAGCTCGATCGGGTGCTCGAGCATCTCCTTGCCGGCGTCGAGGATGTCGGAGATCACGCGCGCCGGCACCGCGCCCTCCGTCGCCTCGATGGCCGTCTCGATCATCGACAGGGTGAAGCCCTTGATGCCGTAGCCGTAGCGCCCGAGGTTGCGCCGCTCGGCGGCGAGCAGGCGGTCGTCCAGCCCGGTCCGCGCGGCATCGTCGACGTGGTCGGCGAGCAGGGCGGCGAAGCGCTCCTGGGTCAGGCGGAAGAAGCGCTCGTTGTGCCAGAGCGTGTCGTCGGCATCGAAGCCGATCATCCAGTCGTGGCTGCGTCGCATCGCCGTCCCCCGTCGCCCGCTCTTTTCATGAGGGCCGCAGCGCTTATATTACGTGGCCGAAGCAGCGCAACGACCCGGGAGCCGAGGCTGTATGCTGGCGGACCACAACATGATGGCGGACAACGACGACGACGGCGGTACCGACGCCGGCGTCAAGGTCGAGACGCGCCCGAAGACGAAGCGCCCGCCGCTCTACAAGGTGTTGATCCTAAACGACGATTACACGCCGATGGAGTTCGTCGTGCATGTGCTCGAGCGGTTCTTCGGGCTGTCCCACGCGCAGGCGTTCGATCTGATGCTGACGGTTCACAAGAAGGGCCTCGCGGTGGTCGGAGTGTTTTCCTTCGAAATTGCCGAGACGAAGGTCGCGCAGGTGATGGATTTCGCGCAGCGCCACCAGCACCCGCTGCAATGCACCATGGAAAAGGAGTAGGCGGGCCCGCCCGCGCTCATGTCCGACACCCGACTGGAGACCGCGCTCGACGGCGTGCTGACGCTGCCTGACGGCGACGTCGAGGTCTACCGTCCGCCGGCCGACTACGAGCTGCCGCTGCCGCCGGAGCGCGCGCGCATCGTCCACGGCTTCAAGCCGGACGTCGACGCCTGGCGGGCGCGCGGCTACGAGGTGGTGCAGCGGCCGCGGGGGGCCGCGGCTGCGCTCGTCGTGGTGCCGCGGGCGAAGGCGCTCGCGCGCGACCTGGTGGCGCGGGCGGCGGCGCACGCGGCGCTGGTGCTCGTCGACGGGCAGCGCCACGACGGGATCGACAGCCTCTACAAGGCCTGCCGCAAGGCGCTCGGCGACCTCCCGGTGGTGACGCGCGCCCATGGGCGGCTGTTCTGGTTTGACGCCGACGCGGGCGACCTCACGGGCTGGGCCGCGCCCGGCCCGGTGCGGAGCGAGGCCGGCTACTGGACCGCCGCCGGCGTGTTCTCCGACGGCGCCGTGGACCGTGGCTCGCGCCTGCTGGCCGAGGCGCTGCCGCCCAAGCTGGGCGCGCGCGTCTGCGACCTCGGCGCCGGCTGGGGCTACCTCTCGGCGCAGGCGCTCACGCGCGACGGTGTCACGGCGATCGACCTCGTCGAGGCGGAGGCGCTGTCGCTCGAATGCGCGCGGCGCAATGTGGACGACGAGCGCGCCAGCTTCCTGTGGGAAGACGCGACCCGGTGGTCCCCTTCCGAGAGCTACGACACTGTCCTGTGCAACCCGCCGTTTCATACGTCACGTGCCGCCGATCCGGGGATCGGGCGCGCCTTCATCGCCGCGGCGGCACGGATCCTGCGGCCGCGCGGGGCGCTCTGGATGGTCGCGAACCGTCACCTGCCCTACGAGGCCACCCTGCGCGAGCACTTCGGCGACGTGGCGGAAATCGGCGGTGACGGTGGTTTCAAGCTGTTTCATGCCACTCGCCCCGTGCGGTGAGATGGTCTAGAGAGCGCCGAACCGAAGGAGGCCAGCCATGTCCTTTTCCATCGCCGGCAAGACCGCCATCGTCACCGGAGCCGCCAACGGCTGCGGGCTCGCCATCGGGCGGCACTTCCTGCGCGAGGGCGCCAACGTCGTGTTCGCCGACATGGACGAGGCGGCGCTCGAGCGGGAGATGGGCGAGCGCGCCGCCGAGGAGGAGGCCGCGCGGATCTTCGCGGGCGACCTGCGCGAGCGGCTGACGATCGCCAACCTGCTGTCGCTCACGGTCGACGCGTTCGAGCGGGTCGACATCCTCGTCAACGCCTCGCGCCAGATGATCCCGGGCGATCCGCTCGACCCGGAGAACGACCAGGTCGAGACGCTGCTGCAGCAGAACCTGCTGACCTCGCTGCGGCTCAGCCAGGCGACGGCGAAGCGGATGATCAAGCAGGCCGACGACGACGGCGACCATTCCATCGGCTCGATCATCAACCTCAGCTCCATCGCCGCCCGGCGCACGCACCCGGAGCTGCTCGCCTACTCCGTCTCCAGCGCCGCGCTCGACCAGATGACCCGCAGCCTCGCCGTCGCCCTCGCGCCGCGGCGCATCCGCGTCAACGCGGTGGCGTTCGGATCGGTGATGTCGGCGAGCCTGAAGGGGGCGCTGAAGGACAACAGCGACTACCGGTCGGAAATCCTCGACAACACCCCGCTCAACCGGATCGCGGCGCCGTCGGAAGTCTCGGACGCGGTGCAGTACCTGGCGTCGGATTCCTCGTCGTTCGTCACGGGGCAGATCATCACGGTCGACGGCGGCCGGACCCTGATCGATCCGGTCACCGCCGCGCCGGCGCACTAGGGGTAACGTGCGAGGCACACCTGCTCGGCCTGCCGCGCCCGGTCCTGCTCCCGGGCGATGCGGCTCTCGAGCTGGCGCAGCTTGACACGCTCGGCATCGAGGTCGATCGCCTGCGCGCGCTCGCGGTCGACCACTTCCGTCTGGCGGCAGAAGGTGCGGACCGTCTCGCCCTCGGCGTTCGTCACCTCGCAGAACCGCCGGCTTTCGCGCAGCTCCTGGTATTCCTCGACCGCGTAGCCACGCTGGAGGTTGCCGCGCGCCTCGTTGGCGAGGGCGGTGAGGGTGCGCAACTCGCTGTTGGCGCTGCTCACGCAGCGCTGCAGCGGCGTGGCGCAGGCGGCGAGCGCGAGGGGGAGCAGCAGGAGGAGCTTGGGCAGGTGGGTCATGACGTCTCGCCCTGTGGTCGGGGGCCGGTTGAGGTGCTAACGCAGCGCCGGACGGAACAGGGAGAGCCCCCGCATGAACGGCGCGATGCAGAGTGAGAAGGCGCGAGCGGCCGCGTGGTTCCGCACCCTGCGCGACGAGATCGTCGCCGCCTTCGAAGCGTTGGAGCAGAGTCACACCGACGGCCCCCTGTCCGAGCGCGCCGCCGGCCGCTTCGAGCTGCGCGAGACGGTGCGGCGCGCCGATGACGGCAGCGAGGCCGGCGGCGGGCTGATGAGCGTGCTGCGCGAGGGGCGGGTGTTCGAGAAGGTCGGCGTAAACGTCTCCACCGTGCACGGCACCCTCGGCGCGGCGGCGCAGGGGGCGATGGCGGCGCGCGGGGTGCCGGGGATCGAAGACGATCCGAGCTTCTGGGCCAGCGGCATCAGCCTCGTGGCGCACATGCAGAACCCGCATGCGCCCGCCGTGCACATGAACACCCGGATGTTCTGGACCCCCGGCGCCTGGTGGTTCGGCGGCGGCGCGGACCTCAACCCGGCGCTGCCGGTGGAGGCCGATACCGAGCACTTCCATGCCGAGCTCGAGCGACACGTCGCGCCCCACGGCGAAGGGCTCTACCCCGAGCTCAAGGCCTGGGCGGACGAGTATTTCTTCATCCCCCACCGGGGCCGGGCGCGCGGCGTCGGCGGCATCTTCATGGACGACCGCAACAGCGGCGACTGGGAGGCGGACTTCGCGCTGGTGCAGGATATCGGGCGGGCGTTCCTGCCGGCGTTCCTGCCGCTGGCGGAGCGGCGGCGGGCCACGCCCTTTACCGACGCCGACCGCGAGGCGCAGCTGATCCACCGCGGGCTCTATGCGGAGTACAATCTCGTCTACGACCGGGGCACCAAATTCGGCCTCGCCACCGGGCACGACCCGGACGCCGTGCTGATGAGCCTGCCGCCGCTGGCGAAGTGGGCCTGAGCGCAACCGGCGCCAGACGAGGAGGAACAGGCGGACCATGGCAGCCACCGAGCTGAGTCGCCGCCAACCTAGCCGCCAGGCCTGAACAAACCGTTAGCCGCGCACCGCCTCGATCAGCCGGTGCACATTGTCGGGGTCGGCGTCGGGGGTGATGCCGTGGCCGAGGTTGAAGACGTGCGGTCCGCGCGAGAAGGCCTCGACGATGGCGCGCGTCTCCTCCACCAGCGCCGCGCCGCCGGTGACCATGTGGGTCGGCGCGAGGTTGCCCTGCACGCAGCCGCCGGGCTGGACATGCTCGGCGGCCCAGCGGGCCGACACCCCGTTGTCGATGGCCATGCACTCCGCGCCGATGCGCTCGTGCAGCCCCACGTAGCGGCTGTCGGCGCCGCGCGGGAAGGCGATGACCGGCAGTCCCGGATGGCGCGCCTTGAGCGCGGCGACGATGCGGGCGGCGGGGGCGACGGCGTAGGTCTCGAAGTCGTCGCCCTCGAGCGAGCCGGCCCAGCTGTCGAACAGCTTCACGCACTCCGCCCCGGCCTCGACCTGCGCCGAGAGGTACTCGATCGTCGCCAGCGTGATGCGCTCCATCAGCGCGTCGAACGTGGCGCGGTCGGTGCTTTTCAGCGCGTGCGCCGGGCCCTGGTCGGGGGTGCCGCGCCCGGCGATCATGTAGGTCGCGACGGTCCAGGGCGCGCCGGCGAAGCCGATCAGCGCGACCTCGCGCGGCAGCGACTCGGTCAGCCGCCGCACCGTCTCGTAGACCGGCGCGAGGCGGTCGTGGATGTCGTCGGGGCCGCGCAGGCGGGCGAGGTCGTCCGGCCCCGTGACCGTCGACAGCCGCGGCCCCTCGCCGGTGACGAACCAGAGGTCGAGCCCCAGCGCCTGCGGCACGAGCAGGATATCGGCGAACAGGATCGCGGCATCGAAGCCGAAGCGGCGGATCGGCTGCAGCGTCACCTCGGCGGCGAGCTCGGGGTTGTAGCACAGGGACAGGAAATCGCCGGCCTGCGCGCGGGTGGCGCGGTACTCGGGCAGGTAGCGCCCGGCCTGGCGCATCAGCCAGATCGGCGGGGTCGGCAGCGTCTCTCCGGCGAGCGCCCTGAGCAGCAACTTGTTCGGCATGGTGGGCTCCCCGTTGATCCGGCAGGGTGGTCCCACTCCGGCCGCGGCCTGTCAACCGGAGCTGGCCCGGCGCGGCGGAGCGTCAAGCATTGGCTTGCCCGGCCCGCCCGACTAGAACCGCCGCCATGACAGATACGCCCACTCCAGACCGCCCGCTCAAGATCGGCACCCGCGGCTCGCCGCTGGCCCTCGCGCAGGCGCACGAGACCCGCGACAGGCTGGCCGCCGCGCACGGCCTGCCCGGGGAAGCCTTCGAGGTCGTCGTGATCCGCACCACCGGCGACCGCGTCGTCGATCGGCCGCTCAAGGAGATCGGCGGCAAGGGGCTGTTTACGAAGGAGATCGAGGAGGCGATGCTGTCGGGCGCGATCGACATCGCGGTGCACTCGATGAAGGACATGCCGGTCGCGCAGCCCGAGGGGCTGGTGCTCGACTGCTATTTGCCGCGCGAAGACCCGCGCGATGCGTTCGTCTCGCTGCTCCATGCCGGGATCAAGGCGCTGCCCGACGGCGCGACGGTCGGGACGTCGTCGCTGCGGCGCAAGGCGCAGCTGCTGCACCGGCGGCCCGACCTGCACGTCGTCGAGTTCCGCGGCAACGTGCAGACCCGGCTGAGGAAGCTCGAGAGCGGCGTCGCGGTGGCGACCTTCCTCGCCGTCGCCGGGCTCAACCGGCTCGGGGCCGACGACGTGCCGCAGGCGCCCATCGCGCCCGAGGACATGCTCCCGGCCGTGGCGCAGGGCGCCATCGGCATCGAGCGGCGGGCGTCGGACGAGGGGCTGGGCGAGATGCTCGCCGCGATCCATGACCGCGCCACCGGCGAGCGGCTGGCGGCGGAGCGGGCGTTCCTCGCGGCGCTCGACGGCTCCTGCGAGACGCCCATCGCGGGACTGGCCGAGCTGATCGGCGACGGCCGGCTGCGGCTGCGCGGCGAGATCCTCGCCCATGACGGCAGCCGCTGCCTCGCCGACGAGGCCGAGGCCCAGATCGCCGACGGTGCGGCGCTCGGCACCGACATGGCGCGGCGGCTGCTGGCTCAGGCGGGGCCGGGGTTCTTCGACAGCTGAGGCCGGTCGAGCAGGATCAGCGCGAAGGCCGCCGCCAGCATCGCCACGCCGGCCAGCACCGCGGCCAGCCCGTAGCCCGCCACCCACGTCGCCACCGCGAACAGCGCCGCGCAGAGCGTGTCGGACGCGACCTTCTGGACCGCGAGCAGCGCGCCGCCGGCGCCGGCGCGGGTGCCCATGAGGTCCTGCACGTAGGCGATCGGCAGCGACAGCACGATGCCGCCGCCCACCGCCGCCGGGATCGTCAGCAGCCAGACCCACGGCGTCGGCAGCAGCGCCGGGAAGGCGAACAGGAAGCCGGCGTAGCAGGCCGCGCCGAGCAGGATCGCCTGCAGCCGGCCCATCCGCGCGAGCAGCAGGCCCATCGAGAGCATCACCGGCACCTCGAGGCCCGCGATCAGCCCGGCGAAGATCGCCACGTCGCCGATGTCGCGGCCGGGCGCGGCGTCGAAGGCGAGGCCGAGGATCACCATGTACATGAACACGCCCGAGCCGATCGCCCCCGTCAGCGCCACCCGCACCAGCACCGCCGGCCGGCCCATCTCCGCCAGCGACGCGCTCAGCGACAGGCCCGAGCGGGTCTCCGCCGCGAGTGCACCCGCGCGCGGCCAGTGGGCCGTCAGCAGCCGCACCAGCACCAACCCGAGCGCGGCGAGGACGGCGTAGATCGTCAGCAGCCCCGCGCCGGCGTCGAAGGCGACCGACCAGAGCGGCAGGACCACGATGAAGGGCAGCGCGAAGAGCGCGCGGACCGCCGCCATGATGCCGTCGCGGTCGGCCGCCGCGAAGCGCTGCGAGGCGAGGCGGGCGAGGGCGAAGATCTGGCCGAAGACGCTGCTCGCGAGGGGCAGCACGAGCGCGTGCGCGAGCACGAAGCTGACCTTGCCGGGCAGGGCCAGCACCAGCAGCGCGCCGAAGATGCCGAGCCCCGCCGACCAGGCCGCGATGGCGCGCCGCTGCGCCGTCTGGTCGGTGAGGATGCCGATGCCGACCGACCCGGCGACGGCGACCGCCGACGCGACGGCGAGGACGAGGGCGTAGGCGCTGTCGGAGAGGCCGAACAGGCGGATCGCGATCAGGCTCTGGTAGGGCGTCATCGTCGCGGCGAGGCAGCCCACCAGCATCACCGCCGCCGCGGCCATGCGCAGCGCGGGATCGCGCCAGATCAGGATCAACGGTTTGAACATGGTCACTCGCCTCCGCCCCGCCGCCGGCCTGCACCCATCGGCGGCCGGAGGCAAGGCTGCACCACCCGCTAGCGCGGGATCGTCTTGCCCCTGTTGAGGATGTCGTTCGGGTCGAGCGCCGCCTTGATCGCCCGCAGCGCGTCGAGCGCGACCGGGTTCTTGTGCCGCGCCATCGCGCCGAGCTTGGACAGGCCGATGCCGTGCTCGGCGCTGAAGGTGCCGCCGAGGCCGACGGCGGTGTCGTCGATCGCCTCGCGGATCGCGCGCATCAGCGCCGGGTCGTCGCGGCCGGGATAGACGGTGTAGTGGATGTTGCCGTCGCCGAGATGGGCGACGACGAAATCGTCGGCGTCCGGGTCGAGCGCGGCGAGGCGGGCGCGGATGCCGTCGAGGAACGCCTGCACCGCGTGCAGCGGCACCGCGATGTCGGTGTCGACGAAGGGGCGGCGGTGGAAGGTGATCTCGGCTGCCGACTCGCGCCGCGCCCACATCTCGCGCCGCTGAGCCTCGGTCTGGGCGACGACGGCGTCGGCGACGAGCCCTTCCTCGAAGGCGGCGGCGAGGGTCTCCTCGAGCAGCGCGGCGAGCGGCACGGTGCCGTCGGGGCCGGGCGTGGCGTCGCGGGCGGCGGTGGCGCCGAGCTCGACGAGGATGTTAGTCTCGTGCGCCGCGTCGAACGGCGGGCGCGCCCCCGCGATCACCTCCAGGTGGCGCGCGATGTAGTTCGCCGGCATGTACTCGAACGCTTCCACCGCGCCGCCCGAGGCGTCCTGCAGCCGGTTGAGCAGCGTCAGCGCGGTGTCGAGGTCGCGCACGGCGACCATCGCGGTGGCGTAGGCGCGGGGCTGCGGCGCGAGCTTGAGGACGGCGCCGGTGATGACGCCGAGCATCCCCTCGGCGCCGATCATCAGCTGGCCGAGCGCGGGGCCGGTATTGTCCTTGTGCAGCGCCGTCATCAGGTCGAGCACCCGGCCGTCGGCGAGCACCGCCTCGATCCCGAGGACGAGCTGGCGGGTGTTGCCGTAGCGCAGGACGTTGGAGCCGCCGGCGTTGGTCGACAGGATGCCGCCGATCCGCGCCGAGCCGCGCGCGCCGAAGGTCATCGGGAAGATCAGCCCCTCCGCCTCGGCGGCATCGTGCAGCTCCGACAGGATCACCCCGGCCTCGACCACGGCGACCCGCTCGCTCGCGCGCACCTCGCGAATCGCGCGCATCCGGTCGAGCGAGACGACGACGGCGTCGCGCGCGAAGGCGCCGCCGTTGAGCCCGGTGTTGCCCGAGACCGGCACCACCGGCACCTCCGCCGCGTTCGCCGCCGCCAGCACCTGCGACACCTCCGCCGTCGAGGCGGGGCGCACCACCGCCGCGGGCAGGCCCTCGTAGTTGCCCGTCCAGTCGCGCGCCCAGGGTGCCGCGGCGTCGCCCGTCAGCACGTTGGCGGGGCCGACGATGGCGGCGAATTGTTCGATCATGTGCGTCTCCTCCCGCGCCTTCTTCGCGCATCGCGCGGGGGACGAAAAGAGGCTCGATTTGCCGTTGACACGCCCGCGGACGTTCTCTAGTGCGACCCGGGTGTGGCGTGGTAGCTCAGCTGGTTAGAGCACAGCACTCATAATGCTGGGGTCGGCGGTTCAAGTCCGCCCCACGCTACCAAAATCCCCTTGAGACACTGGCGACCAGCGGCCCGGCGGGGCCGTCGGCGCGTGGCGTCGGCACGTCGCTGCCGACACCGAAAATCGTCGTTAACCGGTCAACGAGTTGCCGCAATCTGCCGCGCATCTTCACCCAGTCTCTACGAGTGGGTGTCACATGGGTTCCAAGGTCTCCGTCGTCCTGCGCATCGCGCCCTGGCTGGTCGGCGTCGTTGCGCTGGGGGTGGTCGCGGTCGGGGCCTGGCTGCAGGCCGAGGCGAACGATGCGCGCGCCGAGATGGCGGAGCTCTACCTCGCCGGGCCGCCCGCCGCGGTGCCGGTGAGCGCGTTCCATCCCTCGAACGATCTCGGGCCGCTGTCGGAGGTGGTGCTGACGGCGCAGCTCGACGTGGCAGGCGCGCGGCTGCTGGAGCCGGACGACGAGGCCGGTGCGCCGGCGCTGATGGTGCCGCTCTACGGCGAGGAGGCGACGCTGTCCGACCTCAACGCGCCGTTCGGCATCGCGCTGTTCACCGGGCCGGGCTTCAGCGCGGAACGGTTCACCGCCGAGCGGTTCGAGGCGCTGGCGCGGGCGCGGGGCCCGATCGGGCCGGTGGTCACGCTCAACGGCCGCTACGGCGCGGTGGGCGCGTGGGCCGAAACGCTGGCGGGCGCCGAGGTGCCGGCGGCGATGCTGCGCCGGGTGGTCTACCCGTTCGTCGAGGGCCGCCGCGCCGCCTACCTGCCGGCGTCGGGCGAGAGCACGATCTTCGGCCTCTGCGCCAGGATCGCGGGCGGCCTCGGGTTCCTCGCCCTGGCGCTCGCGGCGCTGGCGGCGCAGAGCGGCGCGCGCGCGCAGGCCGCGGCGCGGCCGCCGCTGGCCGAGGCGGAAGTGCCGGTGCCCGAGGCGCAGGTGCGGCGCTCGCCGGTGCGCGGCGCGCTGATCGCCTTCTTCGCGCTCGTCGTCGCCGCCGGGGCCGGGATGCACCTGCTGCCGATGCTCACGCCGGGCATCGCCGCGTGGGACATCCGCGCGCTCGACACCGTCCGCGCCGGGCTCGGCACCCTCGCCACCTGGGGCGAAACCCGCCTCACCGAAGCGCTGGCGGGCGATCTCGCCGCGCTCGCGGTGCTTGGCTGCGCCGCGCTCTCGGTGCTGCTGGTGACGATGCGCCTCGCCGGGCTGCGCCGGCGCGACGACGACGAGGCGACGTCCTAGAAGGTCACCTCGACGCCCGGCAGGTTCAGCGCCTTCATCAGGTCGCGCAGCTCCTGGCGGGCGGCGATGTTGGAGATGTTGAGGTTCTTGACGCCGATGTCGCGCAGGTCGAGCAGGGTCAGGCCGCGCGGGAACAGCTCGCGGAAGATCACCCGCTCGTTGAAGCCCGGCGCGACGCGGAAACCGATCCGCCGCGCCAGCTTGTCGAGCGCCTTCTCCATCTTCTGCTTGTTCACCATCTGCTGCGCGCCGAGCCGGTTGCGCACCACGACCCAGTCGATCGGCTCCAGCCCCGCCTGCGCCCGCAGCTGGCGCGCGTTCCAGACCATCTCGGAATAGACCGACGGCCCGGTGATGTTCTGCCCCTCGCTGTCGACATGGGCGAGCAGGTCGAAATCGACGAAGCTGTCGTTGAGCGGCGTGATCAGGGTGTCGGCGAGGGAGTGCGCCACCTGGCTCAGACGGGTGTGCGAGCCGGGGCAGTCGATCAGGATGAAGTCGGCGTCGGGCTCGAGCTCGGCGACGGCCATGGACAGGCGGTGATCGTTGACGTTCTCGCCGGGGCCGAGGCTCGACTGGTCGATCTCGGGCAGCTCGTGGTGCTTCGGGCTCGGCAGGTCGAGCCCCTCCTTCTCGAGGTAGGCGGCGCGGTTGGCCATGTAGCGGCCGAGCGTCTTCTGGCGCAGGTCGAGGTCCATCGTGGCGACCTTGACGCCCAGCCGCGCGAGCGCGGTGGCGACATGCATCGACACGGTCGACTTCCCGGCGCCGCCCTTCTCGTTGCCCACGACGATGATATGTGACACGGCCCGGCCCCCAGCTTCTTGTTGGCGCACACTGTATTTAGCCAAGCAGAGGCGGAAAAGCGCAGTCGGGCAAAAAACCGCCGTGTCGGCCCTTTCGTCACAGCCCCGCCGGAACGCAAGACGCCGCCCCGGTGGGGGCGGCGTCGGATCGTGCGTCGGAGGATAGGGGTCTTAGAACCCGAGGCCTTCGTACTTCTTCTTGAACTTGCTGACGCGCCCGCCGGTGTCCATCAGGCGCGAGGTGCCGCCGGTCCAGGCCGGGTGCACCGAGGGGTCGATGTCGAGCGAGAGCTGGTCGCCTTCGGCGCCCCAGGTCGACTTCATCTGCACGACGGTCCCGTCGGTCATCTTGACGTCGATGACGTGGTAGTCGGGGTGAATGTCCTTTTTCATCTCCGCGCTCCTCAGGCCTGTGCCGCGGCCTTGTCGGCCTTGGGCTTGTAGTTGGAAACTTCCGCGATCCGGGCCGATTTGCCGCGACGCGAGCGGAGGTAGTACAGCTTGGCGCGACGGACCTTGCCGCGGCGCACGACGGTGATGCTGTCAATGTTGGTGGCATAGAGGGGGAACACGCGCTCCACGCCCTCGCCGAAGGAGATCTTGCGCACCGTGAACGAGCCGGCGATGCCCTCGCCGTTCTTGCGGCTGATGCAGACGCCTTCGTAGTTCTGCACGCGGGTGCGGGTGCCTTCGGTCACCTTGTAGCCGACGCGGATCGTGTCGCCGGCCTTGAAGTCGGGAATGTCCTTCCCGAGCGAGGCGATCTGTTCCGCCTCGAGTTGTGCGATCAGGTCCATCAGACCCTCCTAATGCTGCTCACGGTTTGGCCCGTGAAGGTTCATGCCGTCCGGAGAGCTCTTGGTCTTCACCCGGGTCCCGGCCCGTCGGCCAGCCCGCAAGAGATCAGGTCGCGTTTCTTGTGCCGGTGCGGGCTTTGCTGGCGGGGGCTGCGGCGCAGAGAAGCATCTGCGCGGGACCGTCCCGCCCGGCCCTGGCCGGGATGCGCGGGCCACGAGGCGCCGCACCGGGCGCGCGTAGACCAAAACCGCCCGCCGATCAAGGCCCCTCAGCGCTCGCCGCGGCGTCTTGCCTCGTAGGCGGCCCAGAGGTCGGGGCGGCGGGCGCGGGTCAGCGCCTCCGACTGGGCGCGGCGCCACGCGGCGATGCGGCCGTGGTGGCCCGATTGCAGCACCTCGGGGATGGCGCGGCCGTTCCATTCGGCGGGCCGCGTGTAGTGGGGGTGCTCGAGGAGGCCGTCGGAGAAGCTCTCCTCCTCGGCCGAGGCCTCGTTGCCGAGCACGCCGGGCCGCAGCCGGACGGCGGCGTCGATCAGCGCCTGCGCCGCGATCTCGCCGCCGGTGAGGACGAAGTCGCCGAGGCTGACCTCCTCGATGCCGTAATGCTCGATCACCCGCTCGTCGACGCCCTCGAACCGCCCGCAGAGCAGCGTCACCCCGTCGCACGCGGCCAGCGACTGCGCCATCCGCTGATCGAAGCGGCGGCCGCGCGGCGACAGGTAGATCAGCGGCATCTCCCCGCGCAGGCCGGCGCGGGCCGACTCGATGGCGGCGCCGAGCACGTCCGGGCGCAGCACCATCCCCGCACCGCCCCCGGCGGGGGTGTCGTCGACGTTGCGATGCCGCCCGATGCCGAAGCGGCGCAGGTCCACCGTCTCGAGCTGCCACAGCCCGTCCTTCAGCGCCCGCCCGGTGAGGCTCTCGCCGAGCAGGCCGGGGAAGGCGTCGGGGAACAGCGTCAGCACCTGCGCCCGCCAGGCTCGGGCGAGGGCGGGGTTGTCGCCCATCAGGTCGCGCGGCGTCAGCGTCGGGCGGATCGTCTTGCGCCCATGCGAGCGGGCAGGGGGCGCGGCGGGCTTTTCGGGCGGGTGCGTCATGCCCGCCCTCTAGCCCAAGCCGGCCCGCTTGGGAATGTGCGCCGCTAGGCGGCGATGGCGATGATGCCGAACAGGACGAGGAGGAACAGGATGAGCGCCACGAAGATCAGGATCTTCGCCCCGGTCAGGGCGGCGCCGGAAAGCCGCCCGAAGCCGAGCAGCGAGGCGACGGCGGCGACGGCGAGGAGGATGAGGATCCATTCGATCATGATCTGGGCCTTTCACGATTGCGTGTAGTGAAAGGAGAACGCCGCCTGCAGCCGGATCGTTCCGGTGCGCCGTCAGGCCTCCGACGGAAACAACCCCTCCGGCGGATCCGCCACGATGCGCCCCGCGGCGAGGTCGACCGTCGGGACGATCTCGCGGGTGAAGGGCAGCAGCACCGTCGACTTCAGCCCCGGTCCGTGCACCTCGAGCAGGTCGCCCGCGCCATGATCGTGCACCGCCTTCACGGTGCCCAGCATGGTGCCGCCGCCGTCGTAGACGGGCAGGCCCAGCAGGTCGGCATGGTAGAACTCGTCGTCGGGCAGCGAGGGCAGCCTGTCGCGCGCCGCGTGGAGCGCGGTGCCGCGCAGGGCGTCCGCCTGCTCCTTCGTGGCGATGCCGTCGAGCCGCGCGATCAGCGCGCCCTTGGTCTCGCCGGTGATGACGACCTGCGCGATGGTGCGGCCGTCCTCGGTGTGGAGCGGGGTGTAGTCGGCGATGGCGGCGGGGTCGGCGCAATAGCTCTTGAGCCGGACCTCGCCGCGCACGCCGAAGGCCCCGGCGATGGAGCCGACGACGACGCGCGAGTCGCCGTCCCCGCTCATCGCCGGGCCTCCCGGTGGATGGCCCGGGCCATCGGCAGCCTTACTCGGCCGCGTCGTCGGCCGTCTCGGCCGGCGGGTTGGCGGCTTCCTCGGCGGCCTTGGCCTTCTCGGCGCGGGCCGAGGCGCGCTCCTGCGCGGCCTTGCCGGGCTCGGCCTTCTTGGGGTTGTTGCGCTCTTTCTTGGCGACGAGGCCGGCGGCCTCGAGGAAGCGGCTGACGCGGTCGGTGGGCTGGGCGCCCGCATCGAGCCAGTGCTGCACGCGGGCGGTGTCCATCTTCACCCGGTCCTCGCTGTCCTTGGGCAGCAGCGGGCTGTAGGTGCCGAGCTTCTCGATGAAGCGGCCGTCGCGCGGCATGCGCGAATCGGAGGCGACGATCGAGTAGAACGGGCGCTTCTTGGAGCCGCCGCGGGCGAGACGGATTTTCATGGCCATGGTGGTGTTCTCCTTTGGTATGGCTTCGGCAGGGGGCAGGGCCCCCTACGTCTTGATCTTCTCGTGGTGCTTGATGACTTCCTCGATGATGAAGGCGAGGAATTTCTTGGCAAATTCCGGGTCGAGATCGGCCCGGCGCGCAAGGTCGGTGAGCCGCGCGATCTGCTGGTCCTCACGAACCGGATCGGACGGCGGCAGGTCGTGGTCGGCCTTGAGCCGGCCCACGGCCTGGGTGTGCTTGAAGCGCTCGCCCAGCGTGTAGACGAGGATCGCGTCGAGCCGGTCGATGCTCTCGCGGTGCTCGGCGAGCAGCGCGGCGGCGCGTTCGTGGTCCGTCGTCATCGGGCGGTCTCCGTCTGGGGGCTGGGGGTGGGGCCGAAGCGGTAGGCGAGCACGTCCGCATCGAGCGGGTGGGGCGCGGCGTCGGGCGTGCCTCCGAGCGCCTCGGCGACGCGGACCGAGCGGGTGTGGCCGCGCGCCACGTAGGCGACGAAGCCGTCCGGGCCGAGCAGGGCGGCGGCGCGATCGCGCAGGGCGCGCCCGGCCTCGCGGGCGTAGCCGTGACCCTCGGCGGCCTCGGTGAGCAGCCAGCCGATCTCGGGCTCCGGGTCGCCCCACTCGTGATCCAGCGTCGCGACGCCGAGCACCGCGCCGTCCGCGCGGCGGATGATGGTGAAGGCGCCGTGGCCGCGCAGCAGCCAGCTCGCGACCATCTGGTTGAAGTCGAGCCACGCGTCCTCGGGCGACATCGGCCCGCCGATATGCACACCGCGCGCGGTGGTCCAGATCGGCTCGAGCAGCGGCCAGTCGGCAAGGCGCGGCGCGCGCAGCACCAGCCGCTCGGTGATGATCTCCGGCAGGGCGGCGGCGAGGCGCGCGACCTGCCCGGCGGCTTCGCCGGCGGGCGGGGTGAGCCAGGGGCGGGTCATTCCACGTCCTCCGGCGCCGGGTGCCGCCAGACCTCGACCCGGCGGCCGCCGGGCGTGGTCCAGTCGCCGTCGCGCAGCGCGCCGAGCCGCTTGGCCAGCGCGATCGAGCGGGTGTTGGCGGGGTCGATGTAGCTCACCGCGGTGCGCCAGCCGTAGACCCAGTAGGCGAAGGACAACGTCACCACCGCGCCCTCGAAGGCGAGGCCGGCGCCCTCGTGGGCGGGGTCCCATACGATCCACTTGATCTCCGGCTCGGGCTGCCCCTCCGGCCACCACGGCCCGAAGATGCCCACCGGCGCGCCGCTGTCGTGGAGCTCGGCCACGAACGGACCGAAGCCGCGCCGCGCGCGCTGCGCGGCCATCGCCTCGAGCCCGTGCGGACCGGCGCCGGTCTCGGGGGTCCAGCCGCGGGCGGCGGCGCGCGGCGAGGCGTAGAACGCCGCCTGCGCGGCCGCGTGCTCGGGGCCTGGGCGCACGTAGCGCATCCGCCGCGTCGGCAGCGGCAGCACCAGCTCGCCCAGCGGCAGCACGCCGCCCGGCAGGGAGATGCTCTCCTGCTTCATGCCCGCACCACGGCGCGGACGGCCCCGTCGGGACCGCCTCCGGCGGGCATATTTCCGGCCAGATGAAGAGCGGGTGTCGCTTCATCTGGCCAGAAATATGCACGGCCGAACGTATGGTGCGGGCGCGCGCTCACTTCTTCTTGCCGAAGCCCGAGAGGCCGGGGGGCAGGCCGCCGCCGCCGCCGAGCCCGGGCAGGTTGCCCATGCCCGGCGGCATCTGCGCCATGCGGCCGACCTCGGCCTGGGCGGCGGCCATGTCCTCGGCCGAGGGGCCGCCCTTGCCCATCATCCCGCGCATCATCTGCTTGAGCGCGCCGCCTTTGCCCATCTTGCCGATCTTCTTCATCATATCCGACATCTGCCGGTGCTGCTTGATCAGCTTGTTGAGCTCGCTGACCTCGAGCCCGGCACCGGCGGCGACGCGCTTCTTGCGGCTGGCCTGGAGCAGGGCGGGGTTGGCGCGCTCCTTCTTCGTCATCGAGTTGATCAGCGCGATCTGGCGGCGCAGGATCGAGTCGTCCATCCCCGCCTCGGCCATCTGCTTCTGCATCTTCCCCATGCCGGGCATCATCTGCATCATGCCCTCCATGCCGCCCATCTTCTGCATCTGCTCGAGCTGCATCTTCAGGTCGTTCATGTTGAACTGACCCTTCTGGAAGCGCTTCATCATCCGCTCGGCCTGCTCGGCCTCGAGGGTCTGCTGCGCCTTCTCCACCAGGCTGACGATGTCGCCCATGCCGAGGATCCGGCCGGCGATGCGCTCGGCGTGGAACTCCTCGATCGCGTCCATCCGCTCGCCGAGGCCGACGAAGCGGATCGGCTTGCCGGTCACCGCGCGCATCGACAGCGCCGCGCCGCCGCGGCCGTCGCCGTCCATCCGGGTGAGCACCACGCCGGAAACGCCGATCTTGTCGTCGAACTCCTCGGCGACGTTGACCGCGTCCTGGCCGGTGAGGCCGTCGACCACCAGCAGCGTCTCGCGCGGGTTGGCGACGTCGCGCACCGCGGCGGCCTGGGCGATCAGCTCGTGGTCGATGTGCAGCCGGCCGGCGGTGTCGAGCATGTAGACGTCGTAGCCGCCGAGGCTCGCCTGGGTCTTGGCCCGCCTGGCGATCGCCACCGGGTCCTCGCCCTTGACGATGGGCAGGGTGTCGACGCCGATCTGCTGGCCGAGGATCGCCAGCTGCTCCATCGCCGCGGGGCGGTTGACGTCGAGCGAGGCCATCAGCACCCGCTTGCCCTCGCGGTCCTTGAGCCGCTTGGCGAGCTTGGCGGTGGTGGTGGTCTTGCCCGAGCCCTGCAGGCCGACCATCAGGATCGGCGCCGGCGGGTTGTCGATCTTGAGCTTGCCCGGGTCGCCCTCGCCCTGCAGCACGCCGATCAGCTCGTCGTGGACGATCTTGATGACCTGCTGGCCGGGCGTGACCGACTTCGTGACCGCCGCGCCCGTCGCCTGTTTCTCAACCGCCTTGATGAACTCGCGCGCGACCGGCAGCGACACGTCCGCCTCGAGCAGCGCGACACGGACCTCGCGCAGCGCCGTCTTGACGTCCTCCGCCGAGAGCGCGCCCTGCTTGGTGAGGCGGTCGAAGACGCCGGAGAGGCGGTCGGACAGGTTCTCGAACATGGGCGCGGGCCCCTTTGGCTGTTGCGGCTGGCCCCGATGTGGGGGCCGTCAGGTCAAACGGCAAACGCCCCCGTGGGCGAACGCTCGCTGACGGGGGGCGATCCCGACGGGCGCCGGGACCGGAAGCTTGCGTCACTTCCGGAGTGGCGTTCCCGTTAGCGGCTCGGGGCGGTCCTGTCAATTGTGGGGGTGGTTCCGGACACCCACGGTCTGGGGAGACAGGAGAGACGAGGGACGATCTCGGGTGTCCGGAACAACGCCAACATGGGTGCCGGGCACGGGATATGCGATAGCAGGCGACCGTCGCGGCGCTGTTATCGGGTATCGCCGGCGTTGACGCGGGGCGCGCCATCGGGCACCTCCTTGCAAATGTGAACAGCCGTCACTTGATGTTGCTTGTTGTGTGATGTGACGCACGAAGAAGCGAGGCCGCGATGGATAACTGGGACGAGGTGCGCACGGCTTACCAGGTGGCGCGCAAGGGGACGGTCAGCGGCGCGGCGGAGGTGCTCGGCGTGCACCATGCCACGGTGATCCGTCACATCGATTCGCTCGAGAGCCGGCTCGGGGTGAAGCTGTTCCAGCGCCACGCGCGCGGCTACACCGCCACCGAGGCCGGGCAGGACCTGCTCACCGTCGCCCAGACCACCGACGACCAGTTTACCCAGCTCGCTGGCCGCATCCGGGGCCGGGGCGAAGGGGTGTCGGGCGAGCTGGTGGTGACCTCGCTGGCGACGCTGTCGGCGCTGCTCGCGCCGGTGCTCGTCGACTTCCAGCGCGAGAACGAGGGGCTGCAGGTGCGCTACCTCACCGGGAGCCGGCTGTTCCGGCTGGAATACGGCGAGGCCCATGTCGCGCTGCGCGCCGGGGCCGCGCCCGAGCAGCCCGACAACGTGGTGCAGCCGTTCCTGTCGCAGGCGATCCGCATGGTCGCCTCGCGCGACTACATCGCCCGGCGCGGCAAGCCCGAGAGCGTCGAGGACCTCAAGCAGCACGATTTCGTCGGCCTCGACCCGCTCGACAGCCGGGTGCCCTTCATGCGCTGGCTGCTCGCCCAGGTGCCGCGCGAGCGGGTGGTGTTCCGCACGATGGAGAACCAGTCGGTCGTCGACGCCATCGCGGCAGGGGCGGGGATCGGCTTCCTGTGCGAGTGGGACATCGATCGCGAGCGCATGGTCGAGGTGCTGCCGGCGATGGAGGAGTGGCAGTCGCGGCTCTGGATCGTCACCCATGTCGACCTGCACCGGACGCCGAAGGTGCAGGCGTTCCTGAAGTTCCTCAAGGAGCGGGCCAAGGGCTGGACCTTCGCATGAGCCCCGGCGCCGTCGGGCACCTCGCCATGCTGACCTTCGCGCTGCTGGTGGGCGGCTCGTTCGCGCTCGGCACCCGCATCGCCAACGAGATCGACCCGGCCGCGCTCAACGCGGTGCGCTTCCTGATCGCGACGGCGATCATCGGCGCGCTCGCCTTCGCCACCACCGGCATCAGGCGCAGCGCGCTGGCGGCGCCGTGGCGCTACCTCGTGCTCGGCGGGCTGCTGGCGATCTACTTCGTGCTGATGTTCGAGGGGCTCAAGACGGCGAGCGCGGTGAGCGCGGCGGCGGTCTTCACCCTGACGCCGCTGCTCGCCGCCGGCTTCGGCTGGCTGCTGCTGCGCCAGCGGCTGACGCCCCGGATGGCCGTCGCGCTGGGGCTGGGCGCGCTCGGCGCGCTGTGGGTGATCTTCCGGGGCGAGCTGTCGGCGCTGCTGGCGCTCGACGTGGGGCGGGGCGAGGCGATCTACTTCGTCGGCGTCGCCGCGCACGCCGCCTACACGCCGATGGTGCGCAAGCTGAACCGGGGCGAGCCGGCCATCGTCTTCACCTTCGGCATGATGCTGGCGGGCTGCGGCGTGCTCACGGTGTGGGGCTGGAGCGAGCTGGTGCTGATCGACTGGGCGGCGCTGTCGCCGCTGGTCTGGATCACGCTGGTCTACCTGGCGGTGTTCGCCTCGGCGACGACCTTCGTGCTGCTCCAGGTGGCGACGCTGCGGCTGCCGTCGGCGAAGGTCATGGCCTATACCTACCTCACCCCCTCGTCGGTCATCGCCTGGGAGGTCGCGCTCGGCGGGGCGGTGCCGCGCCCGGTGGTGGCGCTGGGGGTGGTGCTGTCGGCGGTGGCGCTGCTGTTGCTGCTGCGCGACGAAGAGCGGGCGGAACCGGTGCGGGTCTGACCGGTTGGCCTGTCACACCTGTAGGAGGACAGTTCCAGTGAACCGCATCATCTATATCGTAGGCCTCGTCGTCGTCGTGCTCGTCATCATCGGCTTCGTACTCTGACCGGCTAGGTCGCCTCGTCGCCCAGTTCGGCGGCGAGGAACCGTTCGAAGGCGTCGAAGTCGCCGGCTTCGAACTGTCCGAACGACTGCATCCAGACACTCGCGTCGCGCAGCGACTCGGGCTGGAGCTTGCACCACGTCACCCGGCCGCGGCGTTCCTGCTGGATCAGCCCGGCCGCGGTGAGCACCCGAAGATGCTTCGAGACCGCCGCGAGCGACATCGCGAACGGCTCGGCCACATCGGTGACGGCCATGTCGTCCTCGAGCAGCATCGCGAGGATCGCCCTGCGGGTCGGATCGGCGAGGGCCGAGAAGACGATGTCGAGTTGGCTGGACATGAGGCGAGCTTGAGCGGTGCGCGGGCGGCAAAGTCAACCACGCGGTTGAACATCATCGCCGGTGCGGCATCGCGTCCCGAAAGCGTCGCCGCCGGATAAGCCGCTGTTTCCTCGGAACATTCCCGCCTGCCCCCGCTGCTTGACGAAACCGTCCCTGCCCACTACTCACCCTCTCGACTTCTGAGGGAGATCGGCTTGCCCGACCAGACCGACGCCGACCGGATGAAAGCGCTCGAGGAGCGCATCCGCAAGGCGAAGGACGAGCGGGCGCCGAAACCCCGCGAGGCCGACCACCACAGCCAGGCACAGCTCGCCTGGCGCATGGTGATCGAGCTCGTGGCCGGTCTGGGGATCGGCTTCGGCATCGGATACGGGCTTGATTCCCTGCTGGGGACGAAGCCGTGGTTGATGGTGCTGTTCATATTCCTGGGCCTCGCGGCCGGCATCAAGACGATGATGCGGTCGGCCCAGGAGGTGCAACGACAGCAGCAGGCCGACGAGGCCGGCGAAGACGGGGACGCGACACGTGGCAGTTGAAACCGAAGCCGAAGAGGGCGGGCTGGTCTTTCACCCGCTGGACCAGTTCATCGTGAAGCCGCTGTTCGGCGACGGCGAGATCCACTGGTACACGATCACCAACGTCACCTTCTGGATGGCGCTGACGATCCTGTGCGTGGCCGGCCTGTTCGCGCTCGGCACCCGCGGCCGTGCCATCGTGCCGAGCCGGATGCAGTCGGTCGCCGAGCTCGCCTACGGCTTCGTCTACAAGATGGTCGAGGACGTCTCGGGCCGCGAAGGGCTCAAGTACTTCCCCTACATCTTCACCCTGTTCCTGTTCATCGTGTTCGCCAACTTCCTCGGCCTGATCCCGACGAGCTTCGCCACCACCTCGCACATCGCGGTCACCGCCGTGCTCGCGCTGTCGGTGTTCCTGACGGTGACGATCCTCGGCTTCGTGCTCAACGGCACCAAGTTCCTCGGCCTGTTCTGGGTCAGCTCGGCGCCGCTGGCGCTGCGCCCGGTGCTCGCGATCATCGAGCTGATCTCGTACTTCGTGCGCCCGGTCAGCCACTCCATTCGTCTGGGCGGCAACATCATGGCCGGCCACGCGGTGATCAAGGTGTTCGCCGGCTTCGCCGCGATCGCCACCGTCGCGCCGCTCTCCGTCATCGCGATCGCCGCGATCTACGGGCTCGAGGTGCTGGTGGCCTTCATCCAGGCCTACGTGTTCACGATCCTGACGTGCGTCTACCTCAAGGACGCGCTGCACCCCTCTCACTAACACCATCCCGAGTAACGGTGCGCCGCGACGGCGCACCCTACGCAAACTTCCATCGTAAGGAGACAATGTCATGGAAGGCGATATCGCAAACATGGGTCAGTTCATCGGTGCCGGCCTCGCGGGCATCGGTTCGGGCGCGGCCGCCATCGGCGTCGGCCACGTCGCCGGCAACTTCCTCGCCGGCGCCCTGCGCAACCCCTCCGCGGCGGCCAGCCAGACCGCCACGCTCTTCATCGGCATCGCCTTCGCGGAAGCGCTCGGGATCTTCTCGTTCCTCGTCGCGCTGCTGCTGATGTTCGCCGTCTGAGCGACCTCTGAGACGATCCTTACGACCGGGCCGGGCGCCATGCGCGTCCGCCCGGGCTCTTTAGGTTCCAGGGGGACGACATGGCGCTAGAGACTACTGCCCGCGCGGGCATCGAGCCCCAGGTCCTGCAGCCGATCCCGGTTCAGGTCGAGGGCAACAACGCGGAAATCGAGCCGACCGGCGAGGTCGCCGCCGATCTCGGTGTCGAGGCCGGTGCCCACGGCGACGGTCCGGTGACGGCCGAAGTCGGGTACGACGCCATCGACGCCCATGGCGGAGCCGAGGCGGCGGGGATGCCGCAGCTCGACTTCTCCACCTTCCCCAACCAGATCTTCTGGCTGCTCGTCACGCTGTTCGCGATCTACTTCGTGGTCAGCCGCATCGCGATGCCCCGCATCGGCGCCGTGCTGGCCGAGCGCCAGGGCACGGTCACCAACGACCTCGCCAGCGCCGAAGAGCTGAAGCTGCGCGCGCAGGAGGCCGAGGCCGCCTACGACAAGGCGCTCGCCGACGCCCGTGCCGAGGCCAACCGCATCGCCGACGAGACCCGCGCCTCGATCCAGGCCGACCTCGACGCCGAGCTCGCCCGGGCCGACGAGCAGATCGGCGCCAAGACCGCCGAGAGCGAGGCGGCCATCGCCGAGATCCGCGCCGGCGCCATGGACAGCGTCCGCGACGTCGCCACCGACACCGCCAAGGCCATCGTCGCCGCCTTCGGCGCCACCGCCGATGACGCGGCCATCGCCGCGGCCGTCGACCAGCGGGTGAAAGGGTAACGTGATGAAATACCTTCTGACCGCCGCCTTCGCGCTCGCCGCCAGCCCCGCGCTCGCCGCCGGCGACGTGTTCTTCTCGCTCGCCAACACCGATTTCGTCGTGCTGCTGGCCTTCCTCCTGTTCCTCGGCGTCCTGGTCTACTTCAAGGTGCCGGGAATGCTGACGAAGATGCTCGACGAGCGCGCCGACTCGATCCGCAAGGAAATCGACGAGGCGAAGGCGCTGCGCGAGGAGGCCCAGAGCCTGCTCGCCTCGTACGAGCGCAAGCAGAAGGACGTGCAGGCGCAGGCCGACCGCATCGTCGAGAACGCCCGCGCCGAGGCCAACAGCGCCGCCGAGCAGGCCAAGACGGACATCCAGACCTCCGTCGCCCGCCGACTCGCCGCCGCCGAGGAGCAGATCGCCAGCGCCCAGGACGCCGCCGTCCGCGACGTGCGCAACCAGGCGGTCACCGTGGCCGTCGCCGCAGCGCGCGAGGTCATCGCCAAGCAGATGAGCGCCGCCGACGCCAACCGGCTGATCGACGAGGGCATCTCCGAGGCCGCGGCCAAGCTGCACTGAGCCTCAGCGGACCGAAAGTAGATAAGGCCCGCCGTCTTCGGCGGGCCTCTTCGCGTCCGAGGGGTGGTTACTCTGCCGCCGCCGTCTCCCTGTCTTCCAGCAGCGCCTCGACGATGGCGCGGGCGCTGTCGGAGCCCCAGTCGGCGCCGCCCTGCAGGCGGCCGATCTCGCGGCCCTCGGCGTCGATCAGCACCGTCACCGGCAGGCCCAGCACGCCCATCGAACGCGCGAAGCCCTGCCGCGGGTCGCGGTGGAGGGGGAGGTTGTCGACGCCGATCTCGTCGAAGAAGCGCGCCATCGCGTCGGGCGGGTTGCGGCCCGTGGCGACGGTGACGACCTCGAAGTCCTCGCCGCCGAACTCCTCCTGCAGCGCCGCCAGCTCGGGCATCTCCTCGCGGCAGGGCAGGCACCAGGTGGCCCAGAAGTTGAGCAGCAGCACCTTGCCCTCGTAGTCCGCAAGCTGCCCGTCGCCGCCGCCGTTGGCCTCGAAGGTGACGTCGTCCGGCGCGGCGATGGGCTCGCCGTGGAAGGCGAGCTTCTTCATGTCGCCCTCGCGCAGCGCCTCGAGCGCGGCGGTGTCGGCCCAGCCCGTGTTTGCAACCCCGGCGAGGGCGATATAAAGCAGCGCTGTTTTCAACCTCATCGGCGGGGTCTCCTCATCATGTCTGACAGCTCGAACCGGATGTGGGGCGGCCGCTTCGCCGAAGGCCCGGACGCGATCATGGAGGCGATCAACGCCTCGATCGGGTTCGACCAACGGCTCGCGGCGCAGGATATCGCCGGCTCGAGAGCCCACGCGGCGATGCTCGCCGCCACGGGCATCCTGACGGATAAAGATGCCGAGGCGATCAAGGAAGGGCTGCTCACCGTCTTGTCAGAGATCGAGGACGGGACGTTTCGGTTCTCGACCGCGCTCGAGGACATCCACATGAACGTGGAGGCGCGGCTGACCGAGCTCGTCGGCGAGCCGGCCAAGCGGCTGCACACCGCGCGCTCGCGCAACGACCAGGTGGCGACCGACTTCCGCCTCTGGGTGCGCGACCAGTACGACGCCGCCGGGGCCGCGCTCGAGGCGCTGATGAAGGCGCTGCTGTCGCAGGCCGAGGCGGGGGCGGACTGGGTGATGCCGGGCTTCACCCACCTGCAGACGGCGCAGCCGGTGACCTGGGGCCACCACATGCTCGCCTACGTCGAGATGTTCTCGCGCGACCTCTCCCGCCTGCGCGACGCGCGGGCGCGGATGAACGAATGCCCCCTCGGCGCCGCCGCGCTGGCCGGAACCTCCTTCGGGATCGACCGCGAGATGACCGCCGAGGCGCTCGGCTTCGCGCGGCCCTGCGCCAACTCGCTCGACGCCGTCTCCGACCGCGACTTCGCGCTCGAGTTCCTGTCCGTCGCCTCGATCAGCGCGATGCACCTGAGCCGGCTCGCCGAGGAGCTGGTGATCTGGTCGTCGGCGCAGTTCCGCTTCGTGCGCCTGTCGGACCGCTGGACCACCGGCTCGTCGATCATGCCGCAGAAGAAGAACCCCGACGCCGCCGAGCTGCTGCGCGCCAAGATCGGGCGCATCTTCGGGGCGCAGGTGGCGCTGATGACGGTGATGAAGGGGCTGCCGCTGGCCTATTCCAAGGACATGCAGGAGGACAAGGAGCAGGTCTTCGACGCCGCCGACAACTGGATGCTGTCGCTCGCCGCGATGGCCGGGATGGTCGGCGACATGGAAGCCAACGGCGACGCATTGCGCGCCGCCGCCGCCTCGGGCTTCTCCACCGCGACCGACCTCGCCGACTGGCTGGTGCGCGCGCTCGGCCTGCCGTTCCGTGAGGCGCACCACGTGACCGGGGCGCTTGTGGCCAAGGCCGAGGCCAAGGGCTGCGACCTGCCCGACCTGAGCCTCGCCGAGATGCAGGCCGAGCACGGCGAGATCACCGACGAGGTCTTCTCGGTCCTCGGCGTCGACAATTCCGTCGCCTCGCGCACCAGCTACGGCGGCACCGCCCCCACGCGCGTGCGCGAGCAGGTGGCGGCGTGGCAGGAGCGGCTGGCGTGAGGGCGCTGCTGCTCGTCCTGCTGCTCGCCGCCTGCGGCGCAGACGGCCCGCCCGAGCGGCCCGAGGGCGGGCCCGGCCCGGTCGTCGGGCGGATCGGGGCCGAGTGATGTCGCCGCTGCGGCTCGTCTACCTCGCGCTCGCCGTCTGGGGCGCGGTGCATCCCCTGTACCATTCGCTGCCGTGGCTGCGCGCCGAGGGCTGGTCGATCGACGCGCTCGGCGCGGCGTGGCGGGCCGATCCGTTCGCCTACGCGATGGGCTGGGAGCTGATGATCGCGGCGCTGGCGCTGTCGGTCTGGGTGGTGGCCGAGGTCTCGGTGCGGCGCAACTGGCTGGCGCTTGTCGTGCTGCCGGTGACCGCGGCGGTCGGCGTGGGCTGCGCCCTGCCGCTCTACCTGTTCCTGCGCACGCGCCCGGTCTGAGCGGCGGGTGTGCGTAGGTTCGGCCAACTGAAGAACGCCTGAGGAGCGGGCCATGGATCACTTTCTCTACCGCGACGGCCGGCTCATGGCCGAGGACGTCGCGCTCGACGACATCGCCGCCGCCGTCGGCACGCCGGTCTACGTCTACTCGGCCAAGACCCTGCTGCGCCATTACGGGCTGTTCGCGCAGGCGCTCGAGGGGCTGGACCACCTGATCTGCTTCTCCGTCAAGTCGCTGTCAAACCTCGCGATCCTGTCCCTGCTCGCCCGCGAGGGCGCGGGGATGGACGTGGTATCGGGCGGCGAATACGCGCGGGCGCGTGCCGCCGGGGTGCCGGGCGAGCGGATCGTCTTCTCCGGCGTCGGCAAGACCCGCGAGGAGATGCGGCTGGCGCTCGAGGGCGGCATCCGGCAGTTCAACCTCGAGAGCGAGCCGGAGATGCGCGCGCTCTCCGAGGTGGCCTCGGGCATGGGCGTCGTCGCGCCGGTGACGGTGCGGGTGAACCCGGACGTCGACGCCAGGACCCACGCCAAGATCTCCACCGGCAAGAGCGAGAACAAGTTCGGCATCCCGATCCGCAAGGCCCGCGAGGTCTACGCGGAGGCGGCGGCGCTGCCCGGGCTCGAGGTGGTGGGGATCGACGTCCATATCGGCTCGCAGCTCATCGAGCTCGGCCCGTTCGAGCAGGCCTACCGCAAGGTCGCCGACCTCACCGCCACCCTGCGCGCCGACGGCCACGACATCCGCCGCCTCGACCTGGGCGGCGGGCTCGGCATCCCCTACACCCGCTCCAACGAGGTGCCGCCGCTGCCGCTCGATTACGGCGCGCTCATCAAGCGCACCGTGGGCGATCTCGGCGTCGAGGTGCAGATCGAGCCGGGGCGGCTGATCGCGGGCAATTCGGGCGTGCTGCTGAGCCGGGTGATCTACGTCAAGGAGGGCGAGGGCCGCGACTTCCTGATCCTCGACGGCGCGATGAACGACCTCGTGCGCCCGGCGATGTACGACGCCTGGCACGACATCGTGCCCGTCGCCGAGCCCGCGGCGGGCGGGGCGACGCGCGACTTCGACGTGGTCGGGCCGATCTGCGAGAGCGGCGACACCTTCGCGCGCGCCCGGCCGCTGCCCGAGCTGGCGGCGGGCGATCTCGTCGCGTTCCGCTCGGCGGGGGCCTACGGGGCGGTGATGGCGAGCGAGTACAACTCGCGCCCGCTGGTGCCCGAGGTGCTGGTCAGCGGCGATCACTTCGCGGTTATTCGCCAGCGGCCGACCTATGAAGAGCTGATCGCGCGCGATAGCATTCCCGAGTGGCTCTGAGCGCCCTATCTTCGGGGCGAGCAGCCCGGGGAGCAGCGTTCTGACCGATCCGACCAGCCAAATGCGCCACCTGCGCCGCCCGGTGTTCCTGACCCGCGCGGGGATGGTGACGGAGCGGGTGACGCGCGCCTTCTGGCCGGTCTGGACGATCCTGTTCCTCGCCCTCGCGCCGCTGATGATGGGCTGGCACGAGCGGCTGCCGCTCGAGCTGTTCTGGGCGCTGGTGCTGCTCGCCGTCGCGGCGCTGGCGGCGGCGCTGTGGCAGGGCGCGCGGCGGTTCCGCTGGCCGGGCCGGGCCGAGGCGCTGGCCCGGGTCGACGCGGCGATGCCGGGGCGGCCGATCTCGGCGCTGATCGACAGCCAGGCGATCGGGGCGGGCGATGTCGGCTCGCAGATGGTCTGGCGCGCCCACGTGGCGCGGATGGCGGCTCGCTCGCGGCAGGCCCGCGCGGTGGAGCCCGACCTGCGGGTTTCCTCGCGTGACCGCTACGGGCTGCGCTACATGGCGCTGATCCTCTTCGTCGCGGCGCTGCTGTTCGGCTCGCTGCTGCGCGTCGGCTCGGTCGCGGGCATGACGCCGGGCGCGGGCGGTCAGGTGCTCGCGACGGGGCCGGTCTGGGAGGGCTGGATCGAGCCGCCCGCCTATACCGGCAAGCCCGCGCTCTACCTCAACGACATCCCTCCGGGCCCGCTCTCGGTGCCCGAGGGCGCCCGCGTGACGCTGCGCCTCTACGGCGAGCCGGGGGCGCTCGAGGTGGTGGAGAGCGTGTCGGGGCGCGCGCCCGACGACGAGGCCGTGGTCGTCGCCGAGGCGGCGGCGGGCACGGTGCTCGAGGGCTTCGACGTGCTGCAGGACGGCGGCATCGCCATCGAGGGCGACGGCGCGGCGGCCTGGGAGGTGCGGGTCATCGCCGATGCCGCTCCCGAGGTGGAGGTCACGGGCGAGGTCGAGGTGCAGGCGCTCGGCGAGATGGCGCTGCCGTTCGCGGCGCGCGACGACTACGCCGTCGTCGGCGGTCACGCCCGCGTCGCGCTCGACCTCGACGCCATCGACCGCCGCCACGGCCTCGCCCGCGCGCCCGACCCGCGCGAGCCGCTGCTGCTCGATCTGCCGATGCCCTTCAGCGGCGACCGCAGCGCCTTCGACGAGGCGCTGATCGACGACTTCTCCGAACATCCCTGGGCCAACCTGCCGGTGACGGTGACGCTCGAGGTCAGCGACGGGCGCGAGCAGACCGGCAGCGCTGCGCCGGTCGAGATGATCCTGCCCGGCCGGCGCTTCTTCGAGCCGGTGGCGAAGGCGGTGATCGAGCAGCGCCGCGACCTGCTCTGGTCGAAGGCCAACGCGGGCCGGGTGGCCGACCTGCTGAAGGCGGTCGCGCACCGCCCCGAGGACGGGCTGTTCCGCTCGGAGACCACCTACCTGCGCTTCCGCCACATCATCCGCCGGCTCGACGCGCTCGCGCCCTACGGGCTCGACGACGCGGAGCAGGCGGAGATCGCCGAGGCGCTCTACGATCTCGCGGTGCAGTTCGAGGACGGCACCCTCGCCGACGCCCGCGCCCGGCTCGAGCGGGCGCAGCGCCGCCTCGAGGAGGCGATGCGCAACGGGGCCTCGGAAGAGGAGATCGCCGAGCTGATGCAGGAGCTGCGCGAGGCGGTGGACGACTACACCCGGATGCTCGCCGAGCAGTCGCGGGAGCAGCAGCAGGGCGACGGCACCGATCAGCCTGACCAGCAGGCCGGCGACAGCTTCGAGTTCAGCCAGGACGAGTTGCAGGCGTTGATGGACCGCATCCAGGAGCTGATGGAAGAGGGTCGCATGGCCGAGGCGGCGGAGCTGATGGAGCAGCTCAACCAGCTGATGGAGAACATGCAGGTCACCCAGGGCGAGCCGGGCCAGCAGGGGCAGGGGCAGCAGTCGATGGAGGACCTGTCGGAGACGCTGCGCGACCAGCAGGACCTGTCCGACGAAGCGTTCCGCGACCTGCAGGAGCAGTTCGGGCGCAACCAGCAACAGGGCCAGAACCAGGGCGGCCAGCCCGGCCAGCAGGCGCCGGGGCAGCAGCAGCCGGGCCAGCAGCAGGGCGAGGGCCTGGGCCAGGGCGGCGACGCGCAGGAGGGCCAGACCGGCGAGGACGGGCAGGGCAGCGAGGAGTCGCTGGCCGAGCGCCAGCAGGCGCTGCGCCGCGAGCTCGAGCGCCAGCGGTCGGAGCTGCCAAATCTCGGCGGCGGCGCCGCCGAGGAGGCACGGCGCAACCTCGACCGGGCCGGCGAGGCGATGGACGGCGCCGAGGAGGCGCTGCGCGAGGGCGACCTGCCCGGCGCGCTCGACCGTCAGGCGGAGGCGATGGACGCGCTGCGCGAGGGCATCCGCGATCTCGGCGACGCGCTGGCGGAGAACCAGCAGGACAGCCAGCCGGGGCAGGGCCAGCAGAGCGGCGAGAACGCCACCGGCCGCGTCGAGCCGTCGCGCCGCGATCCGCTCGGCCGCCAGCTCGGCGACACCGGTCGCTACGGCACCGACGAGAACCTGCTGCAGGGCGAGGACGTCTACCGCCGCGCCGAGGAGCTGCTCCAGGAGCTGCGCGACCGCTCCTCCGACCAGCAGCGGCCGCAGGAAGAGCGCGACTACCTGAAGCGGCTGCTCGACCGGTTCTGAGCCCGGCGGCTCAGCCCTCGGTGTTCATCCGCGCTATCAGATCCTGCATCGCGGCATCGAGCCAGGTGCGGGCGTCGTTGACGGCCGCGACGTAGGCCGCGAGCGGCTCGGCCGTGGCGGGCAGCTCCTCGGCGATGCGCGGGGCGGCGATGTAGAGCGCCGCGCCGATCACCGCGAGCGTCACCACCAGCAGGAAGCCCGTGCGGAAGCCGCGCCGCTTCTTGCGCGTCTCCTGTTGCTGGGGCGTCTTCGGCGGCGGCGTGTGATCGTCGCGCTCGTCGGTGGAGCGCAGGCTCGAGTTGATCTCCTCGACGTCGGGCAGCATCTCGCGCCGCGAGCCCTCGCTGCCCGCCGGCGCATCGTCGCGGCCCCGCAGGCGGTCGACGCGGGTCTGGCGCGCGGTGTCGGGGCTGTCGTCGAGGGCGAGGTCGGGCTGGCTCTCGAGCGGCTCAGGGCCCTTGCGGCGCAGCTGTTCGCTACGCTCGCGCTCCTCGCGCAGCACCGACGCCACCTCCGGATCGATTCGCCGCCGCCGTGCGCCGTCCGCCTCGCGCGGGGCAGGCTCGGGCTCGTCCTGCAACTCCGGTTCGGGCTCCGGCTCGTGGTCCGGCTCCGGCTCAGGCTCGAACTCGCGCTCGTACTCCGGCTCTGGATCGTATTCCGGCTCGGGCTCGGGCTCGGGCTCGTGCTCCGGTTCCGGCTCGTGCTCCGGCGCCATCTCCTCGTCGGGCGCGTCCAAGCCCGCCTCGGCGGCGAGCGAGCCGCCCGGCGTCTCGAACCAGGTATGGCCGCAGTTGGAACACTGGACGTCGCGGCCCGCCTCGGGGATCGCGTCGTCGGGAACCTCATACTGCGCCCCGCAATTGGGGCAGATCAGCCGCATCGGATATCCTCGCTGCCCAAACAGGTCCTGTCGCCTGCCTCTTGCGCACCTGTCTAGCAACCGACGTGGCGTTCGCAAAGACAATGACGAATCATCGCCGCGCGGCGTGTCATTGAATCCAATGTGCCTTTTGGGCAGAAGGGGCGCATTGCCGAACATGAGGTGCCCCGGGTGATCGAGCTGGAGAACGTCGCTTACAGCTACGGCGGGGGGGAGCTCTTCTCCGACCTCGACCTGTCGCTGCAGCCGGGATCGTTCCATTTCCTCACCGGCCCCTCGGGCGCCGGCAAGACCACGCTGCTCAAGCTCTGCTACGGCGAGCTCGTCGCCACCGCCGGCGACGTGCGGCTGTTCGGCGACGACGTGCGGGGGATGGACCGCGACAAGGTCGCGCTGGCGCGGCGGCGGATCGGGGTGGTGCACCAGGATTGCCGCTTCCTCGACCACCTGCCGGTGGCGGAGAACATTGCGCTGCCGCTCACCGTGTCGGGGCGAAGCAGCGAGGGCAGCGACATCGACGACCTGATGGCCTGGGTCGGGCTGACCCGGCAGGCCGACCAGCTGCCGCCGGAGCTGTCGGGCGGCGAGCGACAGCGCGCGGCGCTGGCCCGGGCGGTCATCATGTCGCCCGAGGTGATCATCGCCGACGAGCCCACGGGCAACATCGACTGGGAGATGTCGCAGCGGCTGCTGGCGCTGCTGGTGGAGCTCAACCGGATGGGCAAGGCGGTGCTGATCGCGACCCACGACCTCACCCTGATCCGCGCCGCCAAGGCGCAGGTCCAGGCACGGGTGCTGCGGCTCAAGGACCGCCGGCTCGTCGCGGCGGGGGCGGACCTGTGAGCGCGTTGACCCGGATGGCGGCCCTGCTCGCGGGCGACAAGATGGCCGACCGCGCCGTCCCGCCCACCGGCTTCACCGCGCGCCTCACCGTCTTCACCGCCGCCGCGATGGCGTTCCTCGCGGTTTTCGCGCTGGCGCTGTCGCTGGCCACCGGCCGACTGGCCGACCGCTGGGCCGAGGAGCTTGCGCGGACCTCGACGCTGCGCATCTCCGCGCCCGAGGGCCAGCAGGAGGCGCAGACCCGCGCCGCGCTGAGCGTGCTCGAGACGACCCCCGGGATCAGCGCCGCGCGGGCGCTGAGCGAGGAGGAGACGCGGGCGCTGCTCGAGCCGTGGTTCGGGCCCGACCTGCCGGTCGAGACCCTGCCGATCCCGCAGCTCATCGAGATCGTCGAGGCCGGCGAGGGCTACGACGCCACCGGCCTGCGCGCGCGGCTGCAGGCGGAGGTGCCCGGCGCGGTGCTCGACGACCACACCCGCTGGCGCGAGCCGCTGGTCGACGCCGCCGGGCGGCTGCGTGCGCTGGGGGTGTTCGCGCTGTTGCTGATCGCCGGCTCGACGGGCGCGATGATCACCCTCGCCGCGCAGGCCGCGCTGGCCGCCAACGAGCAGGTGATCCGGGTGCTGCGCCTCGTGGGCGCGCAGGACAGCTACATCGCCCGCGCCTTCGTGCGCCGCTTCACCCTGCGCGCGCTGACCGGCGCGCTGGCCGGGACGGCGGCGGGGATGCTGGGCATCTTCCTGCTCCCCGAGGCCGACGCGGCCGGCGGCTTCCTGACCGGGCTGGGCTTTCGCGGCGCCGGCTGGCTGTTGCCGCTGCTGATCCCGCCGCTCGCCGCGCTGGTGGCCTTCGCGGCGACGCGCTCGGCGGCGCTGCGGGTGCTGAGGGCGGCGTCGTGAGCGCGGTGCAGTGGGTCCGCTCGCTGCTGTTCGTGGGGCAGATGTACCTCGCGATGGCGGTGATCGGGATCCTGTTCCTGCCCTGGGCGATGCTCTCGCGCCGGGGCGCGCGGCTCGCCTGCAAGACCTTCTGCCGCTGGGTGCGCTTCACCGCGCGCTGGATGGTCGGGCTGCGCACCGAGGTGCGCGGCACGCCGCCCGAGGGCGAGGTGCTGGTCGCCGCGAAGCACCAGAGCTTCCTCGACATCATCCTGCTCTACGCCGCCCTGCGCCGCCCGCGCTTCATCATGAAGCGCGAGCTGGTGCGCGCGCCGGTGCTCGGCCTCTACGCGCTGCGGATCGGCTGCATCCCCGTCGACCGGGGCCGGCGCGGCGAGGCGATCCGGAAGATGAGCGCCGACGTCGCCGCGGGCAACCGCGCGCCGGGGCAGCTCATCATCTACCCGCAGGGCACCCGCATCGCGCCCGGCGTCGACGCGCCCTACAAGATAGGGACCGCCGTGCTCTACGAGCAGTCCGGCCAGCCCTGCGTCCCGGCGGCGACCAACGTGGGGGTGTTCTGGCCACGCAAGGGCATCTACCGCAAGCCCGGCCTCGCGGTCGTCGAGTTTCTCGACCCGATCCCGCCGGGGCTGCCGGCGAAGGACTTCATGGCGCGGCTCGGCGTCGAGGTGGAGCAGCGCTCCAACATGCTGATGGCCGAGGCGGGCTTCGCGCCGATTCGCGGGGAGGCGGAGGAATGACCGGCTGGATCACCGACACCGCCGAGATCGACGCGCTCTACGGGCCGCCCAAGCAGGCGGCGCTCGACAAGGTCGTCGACCGCGTCACCCCCGAGTACCGCCGCTGGATCGAGGCGGCGCGCTTCTGCATCCTGTCCACCGTCGGCCCCGAGGGCACCGACGCCAGCCCGCGCGGCGACGACGGCCCGGTGGTGCAGCTCGCCGACCCGCACACGCTGCTGCTCCCCGACTGGCGCGGCAACAACCGCGCCGATTCGCTGCGCAACATCGTCCGCGACGGGCGCGCGAGCCTGCTGTTCATGGTGCCCGGCAGCGACAACGTTGTCCGCGTCAACGGCACCGGCAGGCTGACGGCCGACATCGCGGTGACGGGCCGCTTCGAGCAGGCCGGCCAGCACCCGCGCAGCGTGATCGTGCTCGCGGTGGCGGAGGTCTACTTCCAGTGCGCCAAGGCGCTGATGCGCTCGCGCCTGTGGTCGGGAGACGACGAAAGCGCCGGGCTGCCCACGGCGGGCGAGCTGATCCGCGCGCGCGATGCCGCGTTCGACGCCGAGGCCTACGACGCGGCCTATCCGGCCGACGCCCGCGAGCGCATGTGGTGAGCCGCCGCTAGCCCAGCGGGCAGTCCATTACCTCGAGCTCCACCTCGAAGCGCGTGGCCGGGCCGTATTTCTGGCCGCCGACGTCGATGTAGAGCCGCGCCTCCTCCACGAAGGCGTCCACGTCCCGCAGGCTGCCCGTCGTGGAACCCTCGTCGACCCGCACGTCGGCGAACAGGACGCAGTCGACGAGGAAGTCGAGCACGTAGCCGTTGAACCCCATCTCAGGGAACCTGCCGGGCAGGAGGTCGGCGGGATAGGTGACGGTGACGCCGTCGTCGGTGATGTCGATGATGGCGGGGATGATGTCCCAACCGTTCTGTCCGCCCTCGGGCCGCAGCCCGTACTCGGCGCCCGGGCCGACCACCGCGACGTGGCGCTCGCCGACGAACAGCGGCCGGTCGCGCTGGCCGTCCTTCCAGGTCATCGCGCCGAACGTCACGCTGCGGCCCAGCAGGCCGCCGGCGGCGGGCTCGGCGAGGGCGGGCAGCCCGGCCAGGAGGCCGAGAAGCGCCGCCCGCAGCCTCACGCGGCGAGGCCCTTGGTGCCGATGTCGAGGTACTTGCGCCGCCGCGCCTCGCGCAGCGCCTCGGGCGACTGGCCCGACAATTCGCCGAGCATGGCGCCGATTGCCTTGGCCACGGCGTCGAGCGTCTCCCGCTTGTGGCGGTGGGCGCCGCCGACGGGCTCGGGGATGATCCGGTCGCAGACGCCGAGCTCGCGCAGGTTCTGCGCCGTCAGCCGCAGCGCCTCGGCGGCCTCGCGCATCTTGTTGGCGTCCTTCCAGAGGATCGACGCGCAGCCCTCGGGCGAGATCACCGAGTAGATCGAGTGCTCCAGCATCGCCACCCGGTCGGCGGCGGCGAACGCCACCGCGCCGCCCGAGCCGCCCTCGCCGATGATCACCGACACCAGCGGCACGCCGATCGCGAGGCACTTCTGGGTCGAGCGCGCGATGGCCTCCGACTGGCCGCGCTCCTCGGCGCCCTTGCCGGGATAGGCGCCGGTCGTGTCCACCAGCGTCACGACGGGCAGGTCGAAGCGGTCGGCGAGGTCGAGCAGGCGGATCGCCTTGCGGTAGCCCTCGGGGCGGGCCATGCCGAAGTTGCGCTCGATCCGGCTCTTGGTGTCGTGGCCCTTCTCGTGCCCGATCACCATCACCGGCCGCCCCTCGAAACGCGCCAGCCCGCCCATCACCGCGTGGTCGTCGGCGAAGTTGCGGTCGCCCGCGAGCGGGGTGAACTCGGTGAACAGCGCGTCGATGTAGTCCTTGCAGTGCGGCCGCTCCGGGTGCCGGGCGACCTGGCACTTCCGCCAGGGCGTGAGGTCGGCGTAGAGGCTGCGCAGCAGGTCCTCGGCCTTCTTGTCGAGGCCCTTGGCCTCGTCTTCCACGTCCATCTCGCCGTTGCGCGCCATCGCCCGCAGTTCGGCCGCCTTGCCCTCGATCTCGGCGAGGGGCTTTTCGAAGTCGAGATATACAGTCATGCGGGCTCCGGTGACGGCTTCGGCATCTGCCGCTATATGGCGGCCTCCGGCGTCACTTGCAACAAACCCCGGAGGCCGGGCGGGGCTACTCGTCGATGCCGAAGCGCTCGTCGGCCATCGCGCCGAAGGTCTCGTCGAAGGCGTCGTCGGGGAAGCGCGTCAGGTAGTAGTCCACCGCGCCGATCGGGTCGGACAGGAAGACGCTGAAGCTGAACCCGTCGGGGCCGCACCTGTAGCTGATCTCCGGCACGAAGCCGCCGCCGCCGCCGCCGTCGACCGGGATCATCGAGCTCGCCGAGCGGCCGTCGCTCTGGACCTCGACCCGCAGCATCGGGGCGCCGCCGGGGATCTGGCACATCTCGAGCATGCCCTCGGCGGCGTCGACGTAGCCGGCCTGGGTGGGCACGCTCATGTCCATGATCTGCGTCGCGCTGCCGTGCCGGTCCTCGATGATGACGGCCGCGTTCGCGTGGAAGGGCAGGGTGGTGTAGAAGCCGTCGTCGTAGATCTTCATGCCGTAGACCTCGGGGAAGTCCGGCAACGGCGACATCGTGACGCCCGCCGTCTCCATCGAGCGGATGAAGTCGGAGAAGACCTCGGCGGCGGTGCTGGTGCCGATCCAGTTGCCCACGATGCAGGGATCGACGCGTACCGGCTCCGGCCTGTCGGTGCAGGCCACCTGCGCGGGGGCAGCGTGGGGCAGGGCGATCAGGGCGGCGAGCAGGGCGATCGGGCGGCGGGTCATGACGAGGCTCCTTCTGTTTGCCCGCGCGATGCTACCACGATTCCGCCGCCGCGCCGCCGCCGCATGGAACCGATGCGGAGGGCGGCGCGTCGGTCTCCTGCAGGCGTAGGTGCGGGAGCCGTTGACATGATGGGCATGAACATACGAATGGCGCGGAGCTTCCTTGACCGTCTGCCGACGTTCGCGAAGGATGCGCCCGGCGGCCGCACGGCCGCGCTGACACCGGAGAGACCTGCGCCCATGATCAAGACGCCCTACCTGCTGTTCCTCGGCGACGCCCCCGACCCCCTCGCCGCGAAGGTCGCGCAGGGCATCCGCGACTGGCGCCCCGAGAACGCGGTCGGCCAGCTGCGCCTGCCGGGCTGCAAGGCCGACCTGCGCATCCCCGACATGACCCTCGCCGACGCCCGCCAGGCCGGGGCGCAGACCCTCGTGATCGGAGTCGCCAACCGGGGCGGGGTGATCTCCGACGCTTGGCTCGACGTGCTCGTCGAGGCGCTCGCCGAGGGCTACGACATCGCCTCGGGCCTGCACACGCTGCTGCGCGACCAGCCCCGGCTCGTCGAGGCAGCCCGGGAGCACGGGCGCGAGCTGCACGACGTGCGCCTGCCGGCCGTGCGCTACCCGATCGCCGACGGCCGCAAGCGCTCGGGCAAGCGCTGCCTCGCCGTCGGCACCGACTGCTCGGTCGGCAAGATGTACACCGCGCTCGCGATGGACGCCGAGATGCGTAAGCGCGGCATGAAGAGCACGTTCCGCGCCACCGGCCAGACCGGCATCCTCGTCACCGGCGAGGGCGTGCCGCTCGACGCGGTGGTGGCCGACTTCATGGCCGGCGCCGTCGAGTGGCTGACGCCCGACAACGAGGCCGAGCACTGGGACCACATCGAGGGGCAGGGCAGCCTGTTCCACGTCTCCTATTCCGGCGTCACCATGGCGCTGATCCACGGCGGCCAGCCCGACGCGCTGATCCTGAGCCACGAGCCGACGCGGACCCACATGCGCGGCCTGCCCGACTACGACCTGCCGAGCCTCGAGACCCTGCGCGACACCGCCCTGCCGCTGGCGCGCATCGCCAACCCGGCCTGCGAGGTCGTCGGCATCTCCGTCAACACCGCCGGGCTCGACGAGGACGCCGCCGTCACCTGCCTGCGTGAGATCGAGGAGCGGATGGGCCTGCCCGCCGTCGATCCGTTCCGGCAGGGCGCCGGGCGGCTCGTGGACGCGCTGGACCGGCTCTGATGCTGCGCGTCGAGAGCGAAAGCTTCCGTCTCGCCGAAGCGTTCACCATCTCGCGCGGCTCGCGCACCGAGGCGAAGGTGATTACCGTGTACGCGGGCGAGGGGCGCGGCGAGTGCGTGCCCTACGCCCGCTACGATGAGACGCTGGACAGCGTGCGCGCCGAGATCGAGGCGCTCCCCGCCGACATCGACCGCGCCCGCCTCGCCGAGGCGTTGCACCCGGGCGCGGCGCGCAACGCCGTCGACTGCGCGCTCTGGGACGCCGAGGCCAAGGCCGCCGGCCGCCGCGTCTGGGAGCTCTGCGGCCTGCCGGCGCCGGGGCCGGTGACGACGGCCTACACCCTCTCGCTCGATACCCCCGAGCGGATGGAGGAGAGCGCCCGCCGCCACGCCGCCAAGCCGCTCCTCAAGATCAAGCTCGGTACCGAGGATGACATGGCCCGCCTCGAGGCGGTGCGGCGCGGCGCTCCCGCCAGCCGCATCATCGTCGACGCCAACGAGGGCTGGAGCGCCGAGGTCTATTCCGAACTCGCCCCCCACCTCGTCCGCCTCGGCGTCGAGCTGGTCGAGCAGCCGCTGCCCGCCGGCGACGACGACATGCTCGGCGAGATCGCCCGCCCGCTGCCCGTCTGTGCCGACGAGAGCTGCCACGACGTTGCCTCGCTGGCGGGGCTCAAGGGCAAGTACGACGTGGTCAACATCAAGCTCGACAAGACCGGCGGCCTCACCGAGGCGCTTGCCCTGCGCGACGCGGCGCGGGCCGAGGGCTACAAGGTGATGGTCGGCTGCATGGTCGGCTCGTCGCTCGCGATGGCGCCGGCCGTGCTGGTGGCGCAGGGGGCCGAGATCGTCGACCTCGACGCGCCGCTGCTGCTCGCCGAGGATCGCGCGGTGCCGCTGGACTACGCCGACTGCGTCGTCTCGCCACCCAGGGCGGAGCTCTGGGGATGACCCTCGCGCGCGGCTACAAGGCCCTGCTGGAGGCCGCCGAGCGCGAGATCGTCACCGTTCCCGCCCCCGAGGCGGCGGCGCTGCACGGCGATGCCGAGGTGCTGTTCGTCGACCTGCGCGACCGCCGCGAGCTCGAGCGCGAGGGGCGCATCCCCGGCGCGTTCCACTGCCCGCGCGGAATGCTCGAATTCTGGATCGACCCCGACAGCCCCTACCACAAGCCCGTCTTCGCCGAGCCGCGCCGCTTCCTGTTCTACTGCGCCAGCGGCTGGCGCTCCGCCCTCGCGGCGCAGACCGCGCAGCAGATGGGCCTGCCCGGCGTCGCCCATGTCGGCGGCGGCTTCACCGCCTGGCGCGAGGCCGGCGGCCCGACCGAGCCCGTCGCCCCCCGCTGAGCCCGTCGCCCCTTGACCCCGGGTCGCACTGTGGCAAGGGACAGGGCGGAACATGCGAGGAGACCGCCCATGCGCACCGTCTATGTCAACGGCCAGTTCGTCCCCGAGGGCGAGGCGAAGGTGTCGGTCTTCGACCGCGGCTTCCTGTTCGCCGACGGCGTCTACGAGGTCACCAGCGTGCTCGGCGGCAAGCTGATCGACTTCGCCGGCCACGCCGCCCGGCTGCGCCGCTCGCTCGGCGAGCTGGAGATGCGGATGCCGGTCGAGGAGGACGAGCTGCTCGATATCCACCGCGAGCTGGTGCGGATCAACGAGATCGACGAGGGGATGGTCTACCTGCAGGTCACCCGCGGCGCCGCCGCCGACCGCGATTTCGCCTACCCCGGCGAGGAGGTCGAGCCGACGCTGGTGCTGTTCACCCAGTCCAAGCCCGGCCTCGCCGACAGCCCCGCCGCCCGCGCCGGGATCAAGGTGATCTCGATCCCCGACGCCCGCTGGGGCCGGCGCGACATCAAGACGGTGCAGCTGCTCTACCCCTCGATGGGCAAGATGATGGCCAAGGCCGCCGGCGCCGACGACGCCTGGATGGTCGAGGACGGTGCCGTCACCGAGGGCACCTCCAACAACGCCTACATCGTCAAGGACGGCACCATCGTCACCCGCCAGCTCGGCACCGAGATCCTGCACGGCATCACCCGCGCCGCCGTGCTGCGCTTCGCCCGCGAGGCGCAGATGAAGGTCGAGGAGCGCGCCTTCACCATCGAGGAGGCGCAGGCGGCCGACGAGGCGTTCATCACCTCCGCCTCCACCTTCGTGCTCCCGGTCGTCGAGATCGACGGCACCGCCATCGGCGCGGGCGCGCCCGGCCCCGTGGCGAAGCGTCTGCGCGAGATCTACCTGGAAGAGAGCCGCAAGGCCGGCATCTGACGCGACGGGGCCACGGCGCGATCGCCGCGGCCCCTCACCCGCTGGAGCCGGAAATGCGCGTCACCGGCCGGTGCTTGGGCTTGCCGGAACCGGTACCGCCCGAAGGGCGGCGCCTCGCTCCGATGCGGCCGAGATGGTCGTTGCGGCGGCCAGGATCAACAGGCTCGCCATCACGAAGACGGGAAGAAGTGTCACGCGACGCTCAGGCCGCGAGGAAGCGGATGGAGTTGCCGTCGAGGTCGCCGGCGCGCACGTCGACGAGGATCGCCACGGTGCGGCCCTGCATCTCGATCCGGCAGCCACGGGCATCGTCGTGGAACAGGATCTCCTCGCCGCCCCTGGCGTCGGCGATGGTGAGGGTCAGCGTCTCGCGGGCCGGGTCGAAGTTGCGTACGAGGGTCGGCGCGTCGTCGGAGCGGCTGGTGGCGCGGGCGGCCAGCGCGGCGAGGGTCCCGAGGAAGTTGGGGCGGAGCGCGATGTTCATCATGGTCAGGTCCCTTTGTCATCCGGTGCCGGTGTTGCGTTTATCGCCGCCAGCGTCGTCCCCACGAGCAATGTGGTACGGAAATGTGGCGGAACCTGTCAAACTTGCGGCGGCGCCCGTTTCCGGCCCGGCGACAGGCGCCGCCGTCGCGCACCATTGCCGCCCCGCACCCCCGCAATCGGCCGGGTTTCGCGGCAGAATCTGGCGCCCTGCCCCGATCTTGCCGCCGAATCGAAGCCGGCTTCCGGCAGAATGTGGCGACGGGCCGCGCCGGGCGGCGCGGGCGCTGAACATATCCCGCCACCGCGCGTTTCGGCTCCGACAGCCAAGCCAGGAGTGCGTGCCATGAAGGATTATCCCGTCCCCCCGTTTCCCAAGCAGAAGCAGCCCATGCCGGGCAGCACCGACAAGATGGACCCCCGCCCCGACCATGGCGAGGACAGCTACCGCGGCTCCGGTCGGCTCGAGGGGCTCGCCGCGATCGTCACCGGCGGCGACAGCGGCATCGGCCGCGCCGTCGCGCTCGCCTACGCCCGCGAGGGCGCCGATGTGCTGATCTCCTACCTCGACGAGCACGACGACGCCGAGGAGACGAAGCGGCTCGTGGAAGAGGCCGGCCGCAAGGCGGTGCTGGTGCCCGGCGATCTCGGCGAGGCCGCGCACTGCCGCGACGTGGTGAAGAAGGCCGTCGGCGCGTTCGGCCGGCTCGACATCCTCGTCAACAACGCCGCCCACCAGGCGCACTTCGATTCGGTCGAGGAGATCCCGGACGAGGAGTGGGACAAGACCTTCCGCGCCAACATCCACTCGATGTTCTACCTGTCGAAGGCCGCCATCGGCGAGATGAAGAACGGCGGCGCCATCATCAACAGCGCCTCGATCAATTCCGACAAGCCCAACCCGGGCCTGCTCGCCTACGCCACGACGAAGGGGGCGATCCAGAACTTCACCAACGGCCTCGCGCAGATGGTGGCCGGCAAGGGCATCCGCGTGAACTGCGTCGCCCCCGGCCCGGTCTGGACCCCGCTGATCCCGGCGACCCTGCCCGAGGACTCCGTTTCGCACTTCGGCGAGCAGAGCCCGATGGGTCGTCCGGCGCAGCCGGTCGAGCTGGCGCCGGCCTACGTGATGCTCGCCGAGCCCAATGCCAGCTACATCTCGGCCGCCACCATCGCCGTCACCGGCGGCATACCGATGATGTAGCGCCTACTCCTTCGGCCTTATGTTCTCGGCGAAGCTCTTGTCGAACGCGGCCTTCTTCGCGTCGTCCGCCTCCGGCTGGGCGGCGCGCCAGTCCTCGTAGGGCATCCCGTAGAAGGCCTCGCGGCCCTGCGCCTTGTCCATCTCGATGCCGCGCGCGGTCGCGGCCTCCTGGTACCAGCGCGACAGGCAGTTGCGGCAGAAGCCGGCGAGGTTCATCAGGTCGATGTTCTGCACGTCCGGCCGGTCCTCCATCAGGTGCTGGCGGAGGCGGCGGAAGGCGGCGGCTTCGATCTCGGTGCGGGTCTGGTCATCCATGCCCCGCAATCTAGCGCGCGCCCCCTCGGGAGGGAAGCGCGCAGCCCCCTCCCTCTGTTCTTCAAGTATCCCGGGGGTCCGGGGGCTGGCCCCCGGTCCGTCAGTCGCCCATGCGCGCGCGGGCGTCCTCCAGCACCGGCGCGAGCCGCTCGGCCCAGGCCCGCTGCCCGGCCGCGTCGGCGATCAGGTCGTGGCGCACCTCGATCAGCGCGTTCGGCCGCCCGTGCTGGAGCGCATGCCGGTCGACCGCGTCGCCGGGCAGGTGGCCGCCGTAAGGCTCGTTGTCGCCGACGATCAGGTCCGGCTCCTCGGCCAGCCGCTCGAGCACCGGCACCGAGAGCCGCTTGTCCCAGGCATGCAGTATGCCGATGTGCCATGGCCGCGGGCGGCGGCCGACGAGGCGGGGGGTGAAGGAGTGGATGGCGACGTAGAGCGTGTCGGAGCGCCGCGCGGCGAGGTCGGCGACGGCGGCGTGGTAGGGATCGTAGAGCGTCGCCTTGCGGCGGGCGACCTCGGCGGCGTCGGCGTGGCGGTTGGCCGGGATGATCGTGCCGTCGTAGAGCTTCATCACCAGCGTCGGGTCGTCCGCGCCGCGGTTGGGGTCGATCACCAGCCGCGAGAAGCGGCCGAGCACCGCGGGCGCGCCGAGCAGCTCGGCGAGGTGACGCGTCACGCCGGCCGCGCCGACGTCGTAGGCGATGTGGCGCTCCATTTCGGAGGCGGGCAGGCCGAGGTCGCCGCCGGCGACATCCTCGGGCACGCGGTTGCTGGCATGGTCGCAGGTGAGCAGCCACGGGCTGTCCGCCGCGCCGTTGACGATTTCGTAAGCGGTGTCGGTCATGGTGTGGGTCATCCGAAGTTGGCGGGGATCTAGGCCAGTTGTCGGCGGATGTGAATTGCGCAATAAGGCGGCGAATTTTGCGTTAGCGTTATCGACCGATGCGGTGATGGCGCTTGTGAACAGGAGGCCGGCCTTGAAACGCCAACGCAATGTGAAGATTGTCGCCACTCTCGGGCCCTCGTCGAGCAGCTACGAGATGATCCGCAAGCTGCACGAGGCCGGGGCCGACGTGTTCCGCCTCAACATGAGCCACGGCGATCACGCCGAGATCCGGGCGCGCCACGAGATCATCCGCCAGGTCGAGAAGGACCTCGACAGCCCGATCGGCATCCTCGCCGACCTGCAGGGCCCCAAGCTGCGCGTCGGCACCTTCGCCAACGGCGAGGAAGAGCTCGAGCCCGGCCAGTCGTTCCGCCTCGACCTCGACGAGGCCGAGGGCGATTCCGCCCGCGTGCGCCTGCCGCACAAGGAGATCTTCGACGCGCTCGAGCCCGGCGCCACGCTGCTGGTGAACGACGGCAAGATCCGCCTCAAGGTCAAGGATTGCGGCGGAGACTTCGCCGATTGCGAGGTGATCGTCGGCGGCACCATCTCCAATCGCAAGGGCGTCAACGTCCCCGACGTGGTGCTCCCGCTCGCCGCCCTGTCCGAGAAGGACCGCAAGGATCTCGAGTTCGTCTGCGATCTCGGGGTCGACTGGCTGGCCCTGTCCTTCGTGCAGCGCCGCGCCGACGTGGAGGAGGCCCGCGCCCTCGCCAGGGATCGCGCCCGCATCCTGTCGAAGATCGAGAAGCCCGCCGCGGTCAAGGCGTTCGACGAGATCCTCGCCGCCTCCGACGGCATCATGGTGGCCCGCGGCGATCTCGGGGTGGAGCTGCCGGTGCAGAACGTGCCGCCGATCCAGAAGCAGCTGGTGCGCAAGTCGCGCGCCGCCGCCAAGCCCGTCATCGTGGCGACGCAGATGCTCGAGAGCATGATCGAGAGCCCGATGCCCACCCGCGCCGAGGTGTCGGACGTGGCGACGGCGATCTACGAGGGCTCCGACGCGATCATGCTGTCGGCCGAGAGCGCCGCCGGCAGTTACCCGGTCGAGGCGGTGTCGACGATGGACAACGTCGCGCGCGAGGTCGAGGCCGACCCGAACTACCGCGACATCATGATCGCGTCGCGCTCGATCAGCCGCACCACCGTCGCCGACGGCATCGTCGCCGCCGCCCGCGAGATCGCCGAATCGACCGACATCCTCGCCATCTGCTGCTTCTCCGAAAGCGGCACCACGGCGCTCCTCGCCGCGCGTGAACGGCCCGAGACGCCGATCCTGACGATGACGACCGAAACCTCCACCGCCCGCTCGCTCTGCCTCAGCTGGGGCGTGCAGACGGTGATGACGGGCGACGTCGACCGCTTCAAGACGGCCGTCGTCTACGCCGTCCGCGCCGCCCGCTCCGAGCTCAACGCGACGGAGGACGACAACATCATCGTCATCGCCGGCGTGCCGTTCAACACGCCCGGCTCGACCAACATCCTGCGGGTCGCGCCCTGCGAGGAGCGGTTGATCTTCCGGGCCGAGCCGGGCTAACCTTCCGCGAGGGAAGAAAGGTGCGGGCAGCCGCTTGGATTTCGATCTGATCTTGGTGGTCGGGCTGCTGATCGCGGCCTTCTCGCTCCCGGCGATCCTCAGCGCCTTCTCCGAAAGCCGCCCGCCCCGCGGGGCCGCGCTGATGGTGATGATCGGCGGCGGCATGATCGCCTACGCCGTCACCCAGCGCCCCGGCGGCTACCCGATCGACGAGATCCCCGAGGCCTTCCTCCGCGTCGTCGGCCGCCTGATCAACTAGCGCCGCGCCGCACCGAACCTCGGGGCTTGCCACCGCCCCCGCGCGGCCTTATACGGCGCGCTCCAATCCCGCGCGTCCGGCCGGTGTGGCATGCCGAGTCGCGCGATCACGTCTCAAACAAGGGAGACCCAAATGCCCAAGATGAAGACCAAGTCGAGCTGCAAGAAGCGGTTCAAGGTGACGGCCAATGGCCGGATCAAGGCCGGCCAGGCGGGCAAGCGCCACGGCATGATCAAGCGCTCCAACAAGTTCATCCGCGATGCGCGCGGAACCACCGTGCTGTCGAAGGCTGATGAGCAGATCATCAAGCCGATGATGCCCTACGCGCGCTAAGGAGACCGAGATATGCGAGTCAAAGGCGGAACCGTCACCCATCGTCGTCACAAGAAGGTTCTCGAGCAGGCCAAAGGCTACTACGGCCGCCGCAAGAACACCTTCAAGGTCGCGCGCCAGGCCGTCGACAAGGCCAACCAGTACGCGACTCGTGACCGTCACAACAAGAAGCGCAACTTCCGGTCGCTCTGGATCCAGCGGATCAACGCCGCCGTCCGCGCCCACGACGAGTCGCTCACCTACTCCAAGTTCATCAACGGTCTCGGCCTCGCCGGCATCGAGGTGGACCGCAAGGTGCTGGCCGACCTCGCCGTGAACGAGCCCGAGGCGTTCAACGGCATCGTCGACAAGGCCCGCGCCGCGCTGGCCTGAGCCGACCCGAGACCAGATCGCAAGGCCGCTCCACCGGGGCGGCCTTCGTCGTTTCTGCCCTTGCGCCCCGGCAGCGCGGCGATAGGGTCGCCGCCATGCTGCGCAACATTCCCCCGATCCTGTCGCCCGACCTCCTCCACGCCCTGGCCGCCATGGGCCACGGCGACGACATCGTCATTGCCGACGCCAACTTCCCCGGCACCTCCATGGGCCGGCGGCTGCTGCGCCTCGACGGCATCTCCGCCACCGACACGCTCGAGGCGGTGCTCGGCCTGCTGCCGCTCGACAGCTTCGTCCCCGATCCGGCGCTGGTGATGGAGGTCGTTGACGACCCCGACGCCGTCCCCGAGATCGTCGCCGACTTCCAGACCATCATCGACGCGACGGCCGACCACCCGGCCAAGGTCGCCCGGCTCGAGCGGTTCGCCTTCTACGAGCGCGCCAAGGAGGCGTTCGCCGTGATCCAGACCGGCGAGACCCGGCTCTACGGCAACATCATCCTCAAGAAGGGCGTCATCGGCTGACGCCCTCGCGGGCGCCGCACGGCCTGTCACTGGCGGGCGCGATCGGGTAGGGGTGGCCTTCAGAGTGCCCATGACCCGGAGGAGAGCGCCATGCTGAAGAACGACCCCCTCGAGCAGTGGGACCGCGACCACTTCCTGCATCCCTCGACCCACCTCGCCGAGTTCGCGCGGGGCAACGTGGCCCACCGGATCGTCTCCGGCGGCGAGGGCAGCCACATCGTCGATCGCAACGGCACCCGCCTGCTCGACGGCTTCGCCGGGCTCTACTGCGTCAATGTCGGCTACGGCCGCCGCGAGATTGCCGACGCCATCGCCAAGCAGGCGCGCGAGCTGTCCTACTACCACTCCTACGTCGGCCACGGCACCGAGGCCTCGGTGACGCTCGCGCACATGATCCTCGAGCGCGCCCCCGCCAACATGTCGAAGGTGTTCTTCGGCCTCGGCGGCTCGGACGCCAACGAGACCAACATCAAGCTGATCTGGTACATGAACAACATCCTGGGCCGGCCCGGGAAGAAGAAGATCATCTCGCGCTGGCGCGGCTACCACGGCTCGGGGCTGATGTCGGGCTCGCTGACCGGGCTGCCGCTGTTCCACAAGGCCTTCGACCTGCCGCTGGCGCCGATCCTGCACACCGAGGCACCCTACTACTACCGCCGCCCCAACGCCGACATGAGCGAAGAGGCGTTCTCCGCCTGGTGCGCGAGCGAACTCGAGGCGATGATCCAGCGCGAGGGCCCCGACACCATCGCAGCCTTCTGGGCGGAGCCGGTGCTCGGCACCGGGGGCATCGTGCCGCCGCCCGAGGGCTACTGGGCCGCGATCCAGGAGGTGCTCGACCGCCACGACATCCTGCTCGTCGCCGACGAGGTGATCACCGGCTTCGGGCGCCTCGGCACCATGTTCGGCTCCGATCACTACGGCATGAAGCCCGACGTCATCACCATCGCCAAGGGCCTGACCTCCGCCTACGCGCCGCTCTCGGGCTCGGTGCTGTCGGAGAAGGTCTGGAAGGTGCTCGAGCAGGGCACCGACGAGATGGGCGCGATCGGCCACGGCTGGACCTATTCCGCCCACCCGATCGGCGCGGCGGCGGGCGTGGCCAACCTCAAGCTGATCGACGAGCTCGGCCTGATCGACAACGCCGCCGAGGTGGGCGCCCACCTGCGCGCCGGCATGCGCGACGCGCTGGGCGAGCACCCCAACGTCGGCGACATCCGCGGCGAGGGCATGCTCTGCGCGGTGGAGCTGGTGTCGGACCGGGAGAGCAAGGAAGGGTTCGACCCGTCCCGCAAGGTCACGGTCAACGCCGTCGCGCACCTGATGGAGAACGGCGTCATCGGCCGCGCCATGCCGCACAGCGAGACCATCGGCTTCGCCCCGCCCTTCTGCCTCACCCGCGACGAGGCCGACGAGATCGTCGCCAAGACCGCCGCGGCGGTGAAGGCCGTGCTCGGCTGACGCTGCGGGGGCCTCGCGATGAACCCCAAGCAGGAGATGGCGCAGGAGCGCACCGACTGGGCCGAGGATCGCACCATCCTCGCCAACGAGCGCACCTTCGCCGGCTGGATGCGCACCGGCATGGCGGGGCTCGCCGTCGCCATCGGCCTCAAGGCGGTGTTCGGGGCGTTCGAGCCGACCTGGGTGGCGAAGGCGGTGGCGACGGTGTTCGTCGTCGTCGCCATCATCATCTTCGTCTCCGCCGCCCAGCAATCGCGCCGCGCGCAGCAGCGCATCGACAGCCACATCGTCAAGACCCAGTCGAGCAACCGCATGACCCTCGTCGCCGCCGTCCTGACCATCGGTTCGGTCGGCGTCGCCGCGGTGCTCTGGCTCCTCTGACGGCGCCAGCGAGGGGGCGCCGCCCCCTCGCGCTCCCCCCGGGATATTTGCAGGACAGAGGCAGGGGGCGCGGTGGACGTCGGGGGGCGCACCACATAGGTTGGGCGGGTCCAACGGAGAGTGGCATGTCCGACGCCCCCGCCTACCAGGTGCTCGCCCGCAAGTACCGCCCCGAGACCTTCGCCGACCTCGTCGGACAGGACGCGATGGTGCGCACCCTGAAGAACGCCTTCGCCGCCGACCGCATCGCGCAGGCGTTCATCATGACCGGTATCCGGGGCACCGGGAAGACCACCACCGCGCGCATCATCGCCAAGGGGATGAACTGCGTCGGCGCCGACGGGCAGGGTGGCCCGACGACGGAGCCCTGCGGGCGCTGCGAGCACTGCACCGCGATCATGGAAGGCCGGCATGTCGACGTGATGGAGATGGACGCCGCCAGCCGCACCGGCGTCGGCGACATCCGCGAGATCATCGACAGCGTCCACTACCGGGCCGCCAGCGCGCGCTACAAGATCTACATCATCGACGAGGTCCACATGCTCTCGACCAGCGCGTTCAACGCGCTGCTCAAGACGCTGGAGGAGCCGCCCGAGCACGTGAAGTTCATCTTCGCCACCACCGAGATTCGCAAGGTTCCGGTGACGGTGCTGAGCCGTTGCCAGCGCTTCGACCTGCGCCGGATCGAGCCCGAGGTGATGATCGCCCTGCTGCGCCGGATCGCCGACGCCGAGGGCGCGGCGATCGCCGACGACGCGCTGGCGCTGATCACCCGCGCCGCCGAGGGCTCGGCCCGCGACGCCACCTCGCTGCTCGACCAGGCGATCAGCCACGGCGCCGGCGAGACCACCGCCGAGCAGGTGCGGGCGATGCTCGGCCTCGCCGACCGCAGCCGCGTGCTCGACCTGTTCGACCTGATCCTGAAGGGCGACGCCGCCGGCGCGCTCACCGAGCTCGCCGGACAATATGCCGACGGCGCCGACCCGATGGCGGTGCTGCGCGACCTCGCCGAGATCTGCCACTGGGTCAGCGTCATCAAGATTACCCCCGAGGCCGCCGAGGATCCGACCGTCAGCCCCGAGGAGCGCGACCGGGGCCGGCAGATGGCCGAGGCGCTGCCGATGCGGGTGCTGTCGCGGATGTGGCAGATGCTGCTCAAGACGCTCGAGGAGGTGGCGAGCGCGCCCAACGCGATGATGGCCGCCGAGATGGCGGTGATCCGCCTCACCCACGTCGCCGACCTGCCGACCCCCGAGGAGCTGGTCCGCCGCCTCGGCGACCAGCCGCCGCCGCCCGCACCGGGCCCCGGCGGTGGCGGCGGGGCGCGGCCCGGGGCCGCGGCGAGCCATGCACCCGCCGCCGGTGTCCCAGCGCCCACTCACAGCGCCCCCGCCGGGCCGACCGCGCACGGCGCGCTGGCGGTGAAGTCGGAGACGGCGCTCGCGCATTACCCGAGCTTCGCCCACGTGGTCGAGCTGATCCGCCACCACCGCGACGTGAAGCTCCTGGTGGAGGTGGAGACCAACCTGCGGCTCGTCTCCTACAGCCCCGGCCGCATCGAGATGGAGCCGACGGAAACCGCGCCGCCCGACCTCGCCGCCAAGCTCGGCAGCCGTCTGCAGGCCTGGACCGGGGTGCGTTGGGCGGTGAGCGTCAGCAGCGGCGGCGGCGGCCCGACCATCGCCGAGGAGCGCGACGCGGCCGAGCTCGCGCTCAAGGCCGAGGCCGCGGCGCACCCGCTTGTGCAGGCGGTGCTGCAGGCGTTTCCCAAGGCACGCATCACCGAGGTGCGCACCCCCGAGGCGCTGGCCGAGGAGGCGGGGGCCGACGCGCTGCCCGAGGTCTCCGAGGAGTGGGACCCGTTCGAGGACGATTGACTTGAGGGGCCGCCGGTGCGGCCCTAGATTCCGGACAACCTTATGGAAGGACGACTGATATGCTGAAGGGCCTCGGCGGCCTTGGCGACATGGCCAAGATGATGAAGTCCGCGCAGGAAATGCAGGCGAAGATGGCCGAGCTGCAGGAGCAGATGGACCAGATGGAGGTCACCGGCGAGAGCGGGGCCGGGCTCGTCAAGGCGGTGGCCTCGGTGAAGGGCGAGCTGAAGTCGCTCGACATCGATCCGTCGATCTTCGACCCGAACGAGAAGGAGGTCGTCGAGGATCTCATCCTCGCCGCGATCAAGGACGCGCAATCGCGCGCGCAGGAGCGGATGCAGAAGGAGATGGAGCGCATGGCCGAGGGCATGGGTCTGCCGCCCGGCATGAAGCTGCCGTTCTAGGACGTCCGGCGGCATGGCCGAGGGCGCGAAGGACATCGAGGCGCTGATCGACCTGATGGCGAAGCTGCCGGGGCTCGGGCCCCGCTCGGCGCGCCGGGCCGTGCTGCACCTGATCAAGAAGCGCGGCGTGCTGCTGACCCCGCTCGCCGAGGCGATGGCGCGCGTCGGCGCCAACGCGCGCGAGTGCCTCAATTGCGGCAACATCGGCACCGGCGACGTCTGCGACATCTGCACCAGCAACAAGCGCGCGACGGGGCAGGTCTGCGTCGTCGAGGACGTGGCAGATCTCTGGGCGATGGAGCGGGCGGCGGTGTTCGGCGGCCGCTACCACGTGCTCGGCGGCACGCTGTCGGCGCTCGACGGCGTCGGGCCCGACGACCTGCGGCTGCCCAAGCTGAAGGACCGGATCGCGAGCGAGCACGTGACCGAGGTGATCCTCGCCCTCGGCGCGACCATCGACGGGCAGACGACGGCGCACTACATCGCCGACGCGCTCGACGGGGTGACGGTGACATCGCTCGCGCAGGGCGTGCCCGTGGGCGGCGAGCTGGACTATCTCGACGACGGCACGATCACCGCGGCGCTGAACGCCCGCAAGAGCCTGTAGGAGGCG
>NZ_CH724107.1:1882380-1897910 GCF_000153305.1 Oceanicola granulosus HTCC2516 | reverse complement strand
GTAGTAGGCCAGGGCGAAGGCGGCGATCCCCAGCACGACGAGGGCGGTGGCGATACGCAGGAGCCAGTGGAAGAGGAGGGCCATGCAGTTCCCGGCAATGTTGACCGCGCGGTCCGGTCGGTTCGGGTCCTCGACGTTTTTACAGAACTGGCGGGAAGGGACAAGCTGATGGCACGAGTGGTGTTTCCCGGACTGGGTGTCATGGGTTTCCCCATGGCGGGGCATCTTGCCGCGGCCGGGCACGAGGCGACGGTCTATAACCGCCCCGAGGCCAAGGCGCAGGCATGGCTGGAGAAGCACGGCGGCACCCTCGCCCCGACCCCCGCCGAGGCGGCGAAGGGTCAGGATTTCGTGATGGCTTGCGTCGGCAACGACGACGACTTGGGAGGGGTATGCCTGGGGGCACCCCCCCCACCAGACCGCCGCTCAGCGGTCGTCCTCGTCCTCGTCGTCCTTGCTGTCGGGCAGGTTGAAGAGGCTGTCGGCGTCGGGCAGGGCCTTCTCGCGCTCGTCCTCGTCGTCGTCGTTCGAGCCGCCGAGGGTGAAGGTCTCGAGGCCGGAGATCGCCGTCGGGATCTTGGACTCACTGTCCATCGACAGGCTCTGCTCGGTCGAGACCAGCTTGCGGCGCTCGTCGTCGCTCATCACGCCGCCCTCGCGGGCCTTCTTCTCGGCCGCCTTGGCGACCGCGGCGTCGAGCTCGGACTGCTTGCACAGGCCGAGGGCGACCGGGTCGATCGGCTCCATGTTGGAGATGTTCCAGTGGGTGCGCTCGCGGATCGACTGGATCGTCGGCTTGGTGGTGCCGACGAGCTTGGAGATCTGCGCGTCCGCCAGCTCGGGGTGGAACTTGACCAGCCACAGGATCGCGTTCGGGCGGTCCTGGCGCTTGGAGAGCGGGGTGTAGCGGGGGCCGCGGCGCTTCTCCTCGCCGACGGCGGCCGGGTTGAACTTCAGGCGCAGCTTGTGCGTCGGGTCCTTCTCGGCCTTGTCGAGCTCTTCCTGGGTGAGCTGGTTGTTGGCGACCGGGTCGAAGCCCTTGACGCCGGTGGCCACGTCGCCGTCGGCGATGCCCTGCACCTCGAGCTCGTGCATGCCGCAGAAATCGGCGATCTGCTTGAAGCTGAGGGTGGTGTTGTCGACCAGCCAGACGGCGGTGGCCTTGGACATGAGCGGCTTGTCGGCCATTGCCTTGCCTCCTTTGCGAATACGGCTTCCCCCGGCCCCGGAAAGGGGCGAGCCGCAGGCGGCTCCGTTCTCGTTGTCGGGGAACTCGGGCGCTATATAGTCGCCCGGACCGGCTCTGGAAAGGACCAAAATGTATCGCTGCCTGCTGTCGCTGCTCCTCCTCCTGCCCTTTGCCGCTCCCGCCGGGGCGCAGGATCGGGCCGGTGCGTTCGACTATTACGTGCTCGCCCTGTCGTGGTCGCCGAACTGGTGCGCGCGCGAGGGCGACGCGCAGGACTCGCCGCAATGCGACGCCGGCCGGGCGTTCGGCTGGGTCGTGCATGGTCTCTGGCCGCAATACGAGCGCGGCTGGCCCGACTATTGCGCCACCACCGAACGCGCGCCCTCGCGCAGCGAGACGGCGGCGATGGCCGACCTGTTCGGCACCTCCGGCTCGGCCTGGCACCAGTGGCGCAAGCACGGGGTCTGCAGCGGCCTGTCGTCGGCGGACTATTACGCGCTGGCCCGCGAGGCCTTCGGACGCATCGCCCGGCCCGAGGTGTTCCGCAAGCTCGACGAGGCGGTGACGCTGCCCGCCGCGGTGGTGGAGGAGGCGTTCCTCGCCGACAACCCGGACCTCCGGGCCGATGGCATCACCGTCACCTGCCGGGACGGAATGATCCAGGAGGCGCGCATCTGCCTGACCCGCGACCTCGCGTTCCGCGCCTGCGGGGCCGACGTGGCGCGCGATTGCGGCCTCGACGACGCGCTGTTCGAGCCGATCCGCTAGGGCAGGGCCGCCTCGAGTGCGGCCCAGAGCTCCTCGACCGGCTCGCAACCGATGGAGAACCGCACGAAGCCCTCGGGCACCGCGTCGCCCCAGCGGGCGCGGCGTTCGGCGCTGGAATGGACGCCGCCGAAGGAGGTCGCGGGGCGCAGGCAGGCGCAGGCGTCGATCACCCGCTCGGCGACTTCGGCGCTCGCGAAGGTCGCGCCGATCAGGAAGCCGGGCCGCGCCATCTGCGCCCGGGCGAGCGCGTGCGCGGGATCGGACGCGAGCCCCGGATAGCGCAGCGCCGCGACGGCGGGGTGCGCGGCGAGGCGCTCGGCGATGATCCCGGCGCTGTCGCACATCCGCGCGAAGCGCAGCTCCAGCGTCTCGAGGCTCCGGTGCAGCAGCCAGCTTTCGAACGGGCCGGGGATGCTGCCCGACACGGTGCGCCAGCGCGTCATCTCGGCGAGCAGGTCGGCGTCGCGGGTGCTGGCATGGCCCATGAGCACGTCGGAATGGCCGCCGGACGCCTTGGTGTCGGCGGAGACGACGATGTCGGCGCCAAGCTCGAGCGGGCGCTGGCCGAAGGGGGTCATCGTCGTGTTGTCCACCACCGTCAGCCCGCCGGCGGCGCGCACCTCGGCGGAGATCGCGGCGATGTCGCTGAGGTCGAGGCCCGGGTTGCTCGGCGACTCGACGAACACGATGCGGAAGCCGTCGAACCCGCCCTCGGCGTAGGCCGCCGTCGTGCGCTCCTCGACCTCGACGCCGAAGCGCGCCAGCACGTCGTGGCAGAGCCGGCGGGTGACGTAGTAACCGTCGGAGGGCAGCAGCACCCGGTCGCCGCTGCGCAGGTGCGGCAGCAGCGCGGCGGTGATCGCGGCCATGCCCGAGGGAAATACGAGCGTCGGCGCGGCCTCGAGATGGGCGAGCGCGGCCTCGAGCACGTCCCACGTGGGCCCGCCGGCGCGGCCGTAGAAGTGGCCGCCGTCGGGCAGGCCGGGCAGGTGGAACATCGACGCCAGCGTGATCGGCGGCGCGATCGGGTCGCCCTTGGCGAGATCGCGGCCGTGGAGGTGCAGCAGCTCGGCGGCGGAAGGAGGCTTGGGCGGCATCGCGTCAGCCCCGCCCGTCGGGGTACTCGGCCGGGCCCTTCAGCTCGAGCTTGTTGCCGAACGGATCGCGGATGTAGAACGACAGCCCGACCCCGCGCGCGCCGCCGTGGGTGGCCTCGCGCTCGATGGCGACGCCGTGGGCGGCGAGGTGGGCGCGCATCGCGTCGGGCGCGAAGGGCGAGGTGGCGATGCAGACGTGGTCGACGTTGCGGCCCCCGGCGACGGGCGGGCGGGCGCTCTCGGCGCCGGGGTGGGTGGTGTCCCACAGCACGATGAGCGACGCGCCGGTCCAGACCTGCTCCATGCCGAGCGCCGGGTAGGAATAGCCGGGCTGGCAGCCGAGCACGTCGCCGTAGAAGGCGAGCGCGCGGGCCATGTCGTCGACGAGGAACACCACGTGGTCGAGGCCGACGAGGCTGAAGGGCGGGGGGCTGGCGCTGGCGGAACTCATGCCGAAGGGCTTGCCCCGCCGGGCTCAGACATTCAACACGATCTTGCCGATATGCTGCGAGCTCTCCATCCGCGCATGGGCGCGCGCGGCGGCCTCGAGCTCGAACTCCTCGTCGAGCACCGGCCCCACCCGGCGCGCGGCGAGCAGCGGCCAGACCCGCTCGCGCAGCTCGGCGGCGATGCGCGCCTTGGCGAGGTCGGATTGCGGGCGCAGCGTCGAGCCGGTGACGATAAGCCGGCGCATCATGATCTCGGCGAAGTTCACCTCGGCCTTCGCGCCCTGCAGGAACGCGATCTGCACCAGCCGCCCCTCGTCGGCCAGCGCCTCGAGGTTGCGGGCGATGTAGTCGCCGCCGACCATGTCGAGGATCACGTGGGCGCCGCCGGCCTCGCGCAGCACCGACACGAAATCCTCCTCGCGGTAGTTGATCGCCCGCGCCGCGCCGAGCCGCTTGCAGGCGGCGCACTTCTCGGCGCTGCCGGCGGTGGTGAAGACGCGGGCGCCGAAATGGTTGGCGAGCTGGATCGCGGTGGTGCCGATGCCCGACGAGCCGCCGTGGATCAGCACCCGCTCGCCGCCCTGAAGGCGGCCGCGCATGAACAGGTTGGACCAGACGGTGAAGTAGGTCTCGGGCAGGCAGGCGGCTTCCTTGAGGCTCATCCCCTCGGGCACCGGCAGGCAGTGGGCGGCCGGCGTGACGGCGTATTCCGCGTAGCCGCCGCCGGGCAGCAGCGCGCAGACCCGCTCGCCCACCTCCGGCGTCTCGACGCCGGGCCCGACCTCGACCACCTCGCCGGCGGCCTCCAGCCCGGGCAGGTCGGAGGCGTTCGGCGGCGGCTTGTAGAGGCCGGCGCGCTGGAGCGCGTCGGGGCGGTTGACGCCCGCATGAGCGATCCGGATCAGCACCTGCCCGTAGCCCGGCGCGGGCACGGGGCGGTTGCTGGCCACCAGCGCCTCGGGGCCGCCGGGGCGCGTGATCTCGATCGCGCGCATGGTGCGGGTCATGGTCATCGCGGTGTGGTCCAACTGCCGGGAAGATCGAGGGGCGGGGTGCGCGCCGGGGGCCGCACCCGGCCCATGAGCGCGCCGAGCGGGCCGAGCAGGGGGCGCAGCAGCCGGTTGTCGTTGACCTGCGCCTTCAGCTTCTCGATCTGCATCACGTCATCGATGCGCCGGTCGATGAAGTCCGTGGTGGCCTGCTGGTCGAGGCTGTCGTCGCCGAGCCAGTAGAGCACCGCGGAGGCGTAGACGGCCGAGAGCGTCATCCGCTTGGTATACCAGTTGATGTCGTCGGAGCTGTCGCCGAGCGCCGTCCAGATCGCGTCGGCGGTGTCCCAGACCTGCCGTCCGCCCTCGGCGGCGAGGTGGGGCAGGGCGAACAGCGCGGTGCTGCGCCGCACCGCCTCGCGGTCGGTGATCACGTCGAGCCGCAGCCGCACCGCGCGGGCGATTCTGTCGCGGAAGCGCAGCGCCGAGAGGTCTTCCTTCACCAGCGCCGCGCGCATCGCCTCGTCGCCCTGCCGGTGGTACGTCACGGCCAGGTCGACCGCCCCGCGCGGCGCGACGACACGGGCGGCGGCCTCGGTCATCCCGCGGTCGGCGGCGGCGCGCCGGAAGGCGGCGTCGGACCACCCGTCGAAGGCCACGTGGGGCAGGATCGCCTCCACGAGTTCGGCTCTGCGGGGGTCGGGTCGGGGGGTCATGGCAGCACCTCGAATTGTCCGGCTCGTTGCTGGACAAGTTAGTTCCCAGTCGCTATATGGCCACTTCCTGCAACTCCATGCAACTCAACCTTAGAAAGGTGGTGACACCCACAATGCAGGTCAGTGTTCGCGACAACAATGTCGACCAGGCGCTCCGGGCCCTGAAGAAAAAGCTTCAGCGCGAAGGCGTGTTTCGGGAAATGAAGCTCAAGCAACATTTCGAGAAGCCGTCCGAGAAAAAGGCGCGCGAGAAGGCCGAGGCCATCCGCCGTCAGCGCAAGCTCGCCCGCAAGAAAGCCCAGCGCGAAGGGCTTCTCTGAGCGACTTGAACACTTTTGGTGTTTTGACGACCCCCGAGGCTCATGCCCGGGGGTTTGTCGATTCTGGGGGGCGGTCGCGTCGGCCCGTCACTCCTTCCACTTGATCGAGCAGCCCATCGAAGGAACCTGCTCGCGTGGGCCCTCGCCGGTCTTCGCCACCTGCTTCATCGCCTCGTAGAGATCGCGCCGGGTGTCCTCGGGCGCGGCGCGGGCGCGCGAGGCGTCGAGGCGGCCGCGATACTGCAGCTCGAGGTCGGCGTTGAAGCCGAAGAAGTCCGGCGTGCAGGCGGCGCCGTAGGCGCGGGCGACGCGCTGGTCCTCGTCGTGCAGGTAGGGAAAGAAGAAGCCCTTCTCGCGCGCCATCTTCGCCATGTTCTCGAAGCTGTCGGCGGGATGGGATTCGGCGTCGTTCGAGCAGATCGCCGCGAAGCCGACGCCAAGCGCCGACAGGTCGCTCGCGTCGCGCACGATCCGGTCGATCACCGCGAGCACGTAGGGGCAATGGTTGCAGATGAAGGCGATCACCAGCCCGTTCTCGCCCTTCAGGTCGTTGAGCGCGTAGCTGTGGTCGTCGGTGGCGGGCAGCCGGAAGTCCGGCGCTTGCCAGCCGAAATCGCAGACGGGCGGGCTCGCGGCCATGGCGGGGTGCTCCTCGGTTTGCAGTTGCGCACAATGCTAGCGCGGGGCGTCGCGGTTGCCACCGGGGCGCGGGTGCATAGGTTGCGGGGCGACGCACTCACGCACACATACCGAGCGAGGCCGACATGAGCGACACCTATACCCCACCCAAGGTCTGGACCTGGGACAAGGAGAACGGCGGCCAGTTCGCCTCCACCAACCGCCCGATCGCGGGCCCGACCCATGACAAGGAGTTGCCCGTCGGCGAGCACCCGTTCCAGCTCTACTCGCTCGGCACGCCCAACGGCCAGAAGGTGACGATCCTGTTCGAGGAGCTCCTCGCCGCCGGCCACGAGGGCGCGGAGTACGACGCCTGGCTCATCGACATCGGCGCGGGCGACCAGTTCGGCTCGGGCTTCGTCGACATCAACCCGAACTCCAAGATCCCCGCCCTCGTCGACCGCCGCGGCGACACGCCCCTGCGCGTGTTCGAGAGCGGCTCGATCATGATCCACCTCGCCGAGAGCTTCGGCGCCTTCCTCGCCCCCGAGGGGCCGGCGCGGGTCGAGACGCTGAACTGGCTGATGTGGCAGATGGGCAGCGCGCCGTTCCTGGGCGGCGGCTTCGGCCACTTCTACGCCTACGCGCCCGAGAAGTTCGAGTACCCGATCAACCGCTACGCGATGGAGACCAAGCGCCAGCTCGACGTGCTCGACCGCGAGCTGGCTTCGCGCGAATTCATCACCGGCGACAGCTACACCATCGCCGACATGGCGATCTGGCCCTGGTACGGCAACATGGTGCTCGGCCGCGCCTATGACGCCGCCGAGTTCCTCGACGTGAAGAGCTACAAGAACGTGGTGCGCTGGGCCGAGCAGCTCGACGCGCGCCCCGGCGTGGCGCGGGGCCGGCGGGTCAACAAGAAGGCCGACGACCCGAAGGACGGCATCCGCGAACGCCACAGCGCCGCCGACCTCGACCTCTGAACCGAGCCGCGCCCGCCACACCGGCGGGCGCGCGCCCGCCTCAGGGCTGCTTGAGCTGGTCGCGGATCTCGATCAGCACGTCGAGCTGCGACGGGCCGGTATGGACCTCGGGCGCCACGTCGTCGGGCTTCTCCGCCGCCGCCTTGATCCGGTTCACGGCCTTCACCAGCAGGAACACGACGACGGCGATGATCAGGAAGTTGATGCACGCCGTCAGGAACGCCCCGTAGGCGAAGATCGCCGCCCCGCTCTCGCGCGCCGCCTCGAGCCCCACGCCCTCCGGCACCTCGCCCGACATCACCACGTACATCGACTTGAAGTCGATCCCGCCGAGGATCAGCCCGATCACCGGGTTGATCAGGTCGTTCACCACCGATTGCACGATCGCCGTGAAGGCCGCGCCGATGATGATCCCGACGGCGAGGTCCATCACGTTGCCCTTGGCGATGAAGTCCTTGAATTCCTGTATCATTCGTCCCTCTCTCTGCGTCCCGCTCCCAGAATGGCGCGGGCGCGGGCGGAGGGGAACCGTTTTCACGCGGCCCTAGAATTCCACGCCCTGCTGCGCCTTCACGCCCGAGCGGAACGGGTGCTTGACCAGCTCCATCTCGGTGACGAGGTCGGCGATCTCGATCAGGTCGTCATGCGCATTGCGCCCGGTGAGCACCACGTGGGTCATCGCCGGCTTCTCGGTGGCGAGAAACTCCACCACCTCGGCGACCGGCACGTAATCGTAGCGGATCGCGATGTTGATCTCGTCGAGCAGCACCATCTTGTTGCGCTCGTCGCGGATCAGCTCCTTGGCCTTCTCCCACGCCGCGCGCGCCATCTCGGTGTCGCGGGTCTTGTCCTGCGTCTCCCAGGTGAAGCCCTCGCCCATCGTGTGGAACTGGCACAGGTCAGTGAAGCGCGACAGGATCAGGTCGCGTTCGCCGGTCGACATGCCGCCCTTGATGAACTGCACCACCGCCGAGGGCATGCCGTGGGCGATGCAGCGGAAGATCATCCCGAAGGCGGCCGTCGACTTGCCCTTGCCCTTGCCGGTATGGACGACGATCAGCCCCTTCTCGCCGGTCTTGGTCGACATGATCTTGTCGCGCGCGGCCTTCTTCTTGGCCATTTTCTGGGCGTGGCGCTCTGCGTCGTCGGTCATGTCTGGCTCCTCGTCTGCGGCTCGCACCATCGCCCGCCGGACGGGCAGGGGCAAGTCGCGACGGGCGGAGGCGGCGAGGCCGGGCAGCGCCGTCCCGCCGGGGCGGGTCGAGCCTCGCACGACGGCGCCACAGGCATCGACGCCGGACCCGTGGCCCGACCTTCGCCAGAAGCGCCGCCCCGGGGGGGCGGGACGGCGCTGCCCGGCCGGGGGCCGGGCGGGCCGCTCAGCCGCGCCTGTGCGGCGCCTCGAAATCGAGCTCGGGGCCGATCGGGATGATCCGGTGCGGGTTCACCGATTCGTGGCTGTAGTGGTAGTGCGGCACGATATGGTCGAACTGCACCGTCCCGGCCACGCCCGGCACCTGATAGAGGTCGCGCGTGTAGGCCCAGATGTTGGGGTAGTCGACGATCCGGCGGCGGTTGCACTTGAAGTGACCGTGGTAGACCTTGTCGAACCGCACCAGCGTGGTGAACAGCCGCCAGTCCGCCTCCGTCGGCCGCGCGCCCATCAGGTAGCGCCCCTCGCCGAGCCGCGCCTCGATCCAGTCGAGGCTGTCGAACAGCGCCACGACCGCCTCGTCGTAGGCTTCCTGGCTGGTGGCGAAACCGGCCTTGTAGACCCCGTTGTTGACGGTGTCGTAGATCCGCGCGTTCACCGGCTCGATCTCGTCGCGCAGCTCCTCGGGCCAGTAACGATCCCGGTTGCCGGTGATCTCGTCGAAGGCGCTGTCGAACATGCGGATGATCTCGGCGCTCTCGTTCGACACGATTGTGCCGCGCGCCTTGTCCCACAGCACCGGCACCGTCACCTTCGTCGTCGCGTCCGGGTCGGCGCGCAGGTAGGTCTCCCGCAGGAACCGGTCGCCGTGCAGGTCGTCGCCGGTCGCGCCGGGCCAGTCGTCGTCGAAGGTCCAGCCGTCCTCGAGCATGTAGGGGTGCACCACCGACACGCCGATATGCTCCTCGAGCCCCTTGAGCTGGCGGAAGATCAGCGCCCGGTGCGCCCACGGGCACGCATAGCTGACATAGAGGTGGTAGCGCCCCGACTCCGCCGCGAAGCCGCCCTCGCCGGACGGGCCGGCGCTGCCGTCGGCGGTGATCCAGTTGCGAAAGCTCGACTCCGCCCGCGCGAAGCTGCCGCCCTTGTTGGCGGTGTCGCTCGGGGTGGTCTGCCAATCTCCGTTCACGAGGCGGCCCATCGGGTGTCTCCTTGCTGCTTGGGTCACCAGCTAATCTCGCGGCCGCGCACATGTACCCATGCCGCCGCAGAGTCGCCGCGCGTCAGCGCACAGCCCCTGCCGTCGCCCGCGGCGCGCGCACCGTCGCATTTCGGTTTGCACCGGCCCGGCCGCGCCGACTATCAGGGAGCCATGACGAAGCCCCGAATCCGGGGCCGGAGAGGTGGCGTCCGACAGGTCGACCCAGATCGGGGACCGGGCGGGCGCATCGTCGACAAGGCTCCCCCGGGGCCCGGCCCTCCTTTCCGCACAAGCTACTGGAGGTGCCCCATGCGCTCGTTGACGATCCTCGCCCTGCTCGCCGCCTCGCCCGCCGCCGCCCATCCCGGCCACATCGCCGAGGTCGCCGGCCACGGCCACTGGATCGCCGCCGGCGCGCTCGGCCTCGCGGCGCTCGTCGGCCTGCTCGGCGCCCGCGGCAAGCGCAAGGACGACGCGGCCGACGACGCCGCCGAGACCGACGCGGAAACCGCCGAATCATGAGCGCCCCCAAGACCGGCGTGATGATCTGCGGCCACGGCTCGCGCGCGCAGTCCGCCGTCGACGAATTCGCCTCGCTCGCCGAGGGCCTGCCGCCGCTGCTGCCGCCGGACTGGCCGGTCGATTACGGCTACCTCGAGTTTGCCAACCCGGTCCTGCGCGACGGGCTCGACCGGCTGCGCGAGGCGGGCTGCGAGCGCATCCTCGCGGTGCCGGGGATGCTGTTCGCGGCGATGCACGCCAAGAACGACATCCCCACCGTGCTCAACACCTACGCCGCCCGCCACGGCATCGAGGTGCTCTACGGCCGCGAGCTGGGCGTCGACCCCAAGATGATCGCCGCCGCCGCCGCGCGCATCCGCGAGGCGCTCGACCCGCTCGACGACGTGCCGCTGCACGAGACCTGCCTCGTCGTGATCGGCCGCGGCGCCTCCGACCCGGACGCCAACGGCAACGTCGCCAAGGTCGCGCGGATGCTGCACGAGGGGCTCGGCTTCGGCTGGTGCGAGGTCGGCTTCTCGGGCGTCACCTTCCCGCTGGTCGAGCCCTGCCTGAGCCACGTCGCCCGGCTCGGCTACCGCCGCGTCGTCGTGTTCCCCTACTTCCTGTTCTCCGGCATCCTGATCGACCGCATCTACGGCTTCACCGACGAGGTCGCCGCGCGCCACCCGGAAATCGAGTTCGTCAAGGCGCCCTACCTCGGCGACCACCCGCGGGTGCTCGAGACCTTCGCCGAGCGCGTGACCGAACTCGCCGGCGAGGTGCCGCCCCCGAACTGCGCCATGTGCAAGTACCGCACGCAGGTGCTCGGCTTCGAGGCCGAGGTCGGCGCGGTGCAGGAGAGCCACCACCACCACGTCGAAGGGCAGGGCGCCGCCGCCCCCGGCTCCAACGTCGCCGACTGCGCCCTCTGCGACAGCTTCTGCACCGGCCTCTGCCGCCTCGACGCCGCCCACGACCACCACCATCATCATCACCTCCACGATGGCGACCACCACCACCACCACGACCACCACCACCACGCGCCCTATCCCCACGCCGACCACCCCCATGGCCCCGAGAGCGCCCGGCGGACCCGTCGCTGATGCCGCTTCATCTGGCTCCAAATATGCAGGCGCGACGCCGCCAGCCCTCGGACCGCCGGGCATGAGACCCTACGAGAAGGATCCCGCCGCGATCTACGCCGAGAGCTTCGCGACCGTCCGGCGCGAGGCCCGGCTCGGCCGCTTCCCGCCCGCGATGGAGCCGCTCGTCGTGCGCCTGATCCACGCCTGCGGCATGGTCGAGATCGCCGACCGCCTCGCCTTCTCCCCCGCCGCCGCCGAGGCCGGCATCGCCGCGCTGCGCGCCGGCGCGCCGGTGCTCTGCGATTGCGAGATGGTGGCCGCCGGGATCACCCGCCGCCTGCTGCCCGAGGGCGTCGCGCCCCTCGTCACCCTCAACCACCCCGACACCCCCGGGCTCGCCGCCCGCCTCGGCACCACCCGCTCGGCGGCGGCGACGGAGCTGTGGCGCGACCGCCTCGAGGGCGCGGTCGTCGCCATCGGCAACGCCCCCACCGCGCTGTTCCACCTGCTCGAGGGGCTCGACGCCGGCTGGCCGCGCCCGGCGCTGATCCTCGGCTTCCCCGTCGGTTTCGTGGGCGCGGCCGAGAGCAAGGCCGAGCTCGCCGGCAACCCGCGCGGCTGCGACTTCGTCGCCCTGCGCGGTCGGCGCGGCGGCTCGGCGATGGCTTCGGCGGCGGTCAACGCGCTGGCGCTGATGGCGGGCGAGCCGTGAGCGCGCCCTGGCTCCACATCGTCGGCATCGGCGAGGACGGCCTCGACGGCCTCGCCCCGGCCACCCGCGCCGTCGTCGAGTCGGCCGAGGTGATCCTCGGCGGCGAGCGTCACCACGACCTCTCCGGCACCGTCACCGCCGAGCGCATCGCCTGGCCCTCGCCGTTCGACGCGATGATCGACACGATCCGCGCCCTGAAGGGCCGCCGCGCCGTGATCCTCGTCACCGGCGACCCGCTCTGGTTCTCGGTCGGCGCCCGCATCGGCAAGGCCATCGACCCCGCCGAGATCGTCTACCACCCGCAGCTCTCCGCCTTCCAGCTCGCCGCCGCGCGCATGGGCTGGAGCCTCGCCGACGTCGAGACGCTGACGGTCCACGGCCGCCCCGTCGAGCAGATGATCGCCTTCATCCAGCCCGACCAGCGCCTGCTGATCCTCACCACCGGGGCCGACACGCCGGGCCGGATCGCCGCCTTTCTCGCCGAGCGCGGCTTCGGCCGCTCGCGCCTGTCGGTCCTCGCCGCGATGGGCGGCGAGCGCGAGCAGCGCTTCGACGGCACCGCGGCGGACTGGCGCCACGAGGTGCCCGCCTTCAACACCCTCGCCGTCGAGTGCGTCGCCGATCCCGAGGCCGCGCTGCTGCCCCGCGTGCCGGGTCTCGCCGACGAGCTGTTCCGCTCCGACGGCACGATGACCAAGCAGGAGGTCCGCGCCGCGACGCTGGCCAAGCTCATGCCCATGCGCGGCGCGCTGCTCTGGGACATCGGCACCGGCTGCGGTTCGGTGGCCATCGAGTGGATGCGCGCCGCCCGCTACGCCCGCGCCGTCGGCATCGAGCCCCGCGCCGACCGCCGCGCCATGGCCGCCGAGAACGCGCTCGCGCTGGGCACGCCGCGGCTGCAGCTCGTCGAGGGCGAGGCCCCCGCCGCGCTCGCCGGGCTCGAGGCGCCGGACGCGGTCTTCATCGGCGGCGGCCTCTCCGCCGAAGTTGTCGAGGCCGCGTGGAGCGCGCTGCGGCCCCTCGGGCGGCTCGTCGTCAACGCCGTGACACTCGAGAGCGAGGCCGAGCTGCTGGCCCTGCACAAGGCGCGCGGCGGCCAGCTCGTGAAGCTCGCGGTGCAGCGCGCCAGCCCGGTCGGACGGCTGACGGGCTGGAAGCCGCTGATGCCGGTGACCCAGTGGAGCCTCGTGAAACGATGAGCGGCACGCTGCACGGCGTCGGCCTCGGCCCCGGCGCGCCCGACCTGATCACGCTGCGCGCCGCCCGGCTGATCGAGGCGGCGCGGGTCGTCGCCTATCCCGCGCTCGCGGGCGCGCCCTCCTTCGCCCGCGCCATCGCCGCCGACCTGATCGCGCCCGGCGCCACCGAGATCGCCATCTCCCTGCCCATGTCCACCGACCGCGCCCCCGCGCAGGCCGCCTACGACGCCGGCGCCGCCGACATCGCCGCGCACCTCGAGGCGGGCCGCGACGTGGTCTGCCTGTGCGAGGGCGACCCGTTCTTCTACGGCTCGTTCATGTATCTCCACGCCCGCCTCGCCGACCGCTTCCCGGTCGAGATCGTCCCCGGCGTCACCTCCCTCACCGCCTGCGCCGCCCGCGCCGGCCGGCCGCTCGCGGCGCGCAACGAGCGCCTCGCCGTGCTGCCCGCCCCGCTCGACGACGCCACCCTGCGCGCCCGCATCGCGCAGAGCGAGAGCGTCGCGCTGATGAAGGTCGGCCGCCACCTGCCGCGCGTCCGCCGCCTGCTCGCCGAAATGGGCCTCGCCGGCCGCGCCACCTACGTCGCCCGCGCCAGCCTGCCCGACGAGGTCGTGCTCCCGCTCGAAGAGGCGCCCGACACGGCGCCCTACTTCTCGATGATCCTGATAACCAAGGGAGCCGATCCGTGGCTGTGACCCCCGCCCCCTCGCCCGTCGTCGTCATCCTCAACCGCGCCGGCGAGGCCACGGGCCGCCGCATCGCCACCGCCCTCGGCGCGCCGCTGCACGGCCGCGCCGGGCGGGTCGATGCCGCCGACCTGACCTTCGCCGACGCGCTCGAGCACGTGCGCGACCTGTTCCTCGCCGGGGTGCCGGTGATCGGCGTCTGCGCCAGCGGCATCCTCGTGCGCGCCGTCGCGCCGGTGCTCGCCGACAAGCGCACCGAGCCGCCGCTGCTGTCGGTCTCCGACGACGGCGCGGTAATCGTGCCGCTGCTCGGCGGCCACCGCGGCGCGAACCGGCTCGCGCGCGAGGTGGCCGGGGCGCTGGGCGGCGTCGCGGCGGTGACGACGGCGGGCGACGTGAGCCTCGGCGTCGCCCTCGACGCGCCGCCCGAAGGCTGGCGGCTCGCCAACCCCGAGAATGCCCGCGACGCCATGGCCGCGCTGCTCGCCGGCGAGGGCGCGCGCGTCACCGGCGACGCCCCGTGGCTCGCCGAGCTGCCCGACGGCGAGGGCGTGACCCTCACCGCCAGCCTTGCGCCCGTCGCCGACACCGGCCCGCGCCACCTCCACTTCGCGCCCCGGCGGGTGAGCCTCGGCGTCGGCTGCTCGCGCGATTGCCCGCCCGAAGAGCTGCTGGCGCTGGTGCAGCAGACACTGGCCGAGGCCCGGCTCTCCCCCGCCGCCATCCACGCCGTCTCCAGTGTCGACCTCAAGGGCGACGAGCCCGCCGTCATCGCCATTGCGCAGGCCCTCGGCGCGCCCCTGCGCCTGTTCTCCCCCGCCGACCTCGAGGCCGAAACCCCGCGCCTCGCCACGCCCTCCGAGGTGGTCTTCGCCGAGGTCGGCTGCCACGGCGTCAGCGAAGCCGCCGCGCTCGCGCAGGCCGGGCCGGAGGCGGAGCTCGCCGTCGCCAAGCGCAAGACCGCCAACGCCACCTGCGCCATCGCCCTCGCCCCCGCGCCGCTGACGGACCTGCGCGGTCGGGGCCGCGGCCGCGTCAGCCTCGTCGGCATCGGGCCGGGGCAGGCGTCGTGGCGCACGCCGGAGGCCTCGCGCCTGCTCGGCGCCGCCGATGAGCTGGTCGGCTACGGGCTCTACATCGACCTGCTCGGCCCCCTCGCCGCCGGCAAGCCGCGCCGCGACTTCCCGCTCGGCGGCGAGGAAGACCGCTGCCGCTACGCCCTTGAGCGGGCGGGCGAAGGGCGCGACGTCGCCCTCGTCTGCTCGGGCGACGCGGGGATCTACGCGATGGGCGCCCTGGTCTACGAACTGCTCGACCGGCCCGCCGGCCGCGGCGGCGTCAGCGACGCCGCGCGCCGTGTCGAAATCGTCTCCGCCCCCGGCATCTCGGCCCTGCAGGCCGCCGCCGCCCGCGCCGGCGCGCCCCTGGGCCACGATTTCTGCGCCATCTCCCTGTCCGACCTGCTCACCCCCCGCGCCGACATCCGGCGCCGGCTCAAGGCGGCGGCCGAGGGCGATTTCGTCATCGCCTTCTACAACCCCGTCTCCCGCCGCCGCCGCACCCTGCTGGCCGAGGCGCGCGACCTGCTGCTGCGCCACCGCCCCGCCGACACGCCCGTCCTGCTCGCCACCAGCCTCGGCCGCCCCGAGGAGCACCTGCGCTACCGCCGCCTCGACACGCTCGAGGTCGACGAGGTGGACATGCTGACCGTCGTCCTCGTCGGCTCCTCCCAGAGCCGCCTCGTCACCCTGGGCGAGGGTGCGCGCATGTACACGCCGCGCGGCTACGCCAGGAAGCTCGAGGAGGCGGAAGGTGCCTGAATCGGGCGAGGCAGCACGGGCGACGGCCGTGGAGCATG
>NZ_CH724107.1:1829763-1882338 GCF_000153305.1 Oceanicola granulosus HTCC2516 | reverse complement strand
CGGCCCGACGCGGCTCGCACGCACACCGAGGGGGCAACGCGATGACGGTCCATTTCATCGGCGCCGGCCCCGGCGATCCGGAGCTCCTGACCCTCAAGGCCGCGCGGCTGATCGAGGCCTGCCCGGTCTGCCTCTACGCCGGCTCGCTGGTGCCCGCGGCCGTCGTGGCGCGCGCGCCGGCGGGGGCGCGGGTGCTCGATACCGCGCCGATGACGCTCGACGAGACGCACGCCGAGATCCGGGCGGCGCACGCACGGGGCGAGGACGTGGCGCGGGTCCATTCCGGGGATCCGTCGCTCTACGGCGCCGTGGCCGAGCAGGTCCGGCGGCTGCGCGCCGACGGCATCCCCTACCAGATCGTGCCCGGCGTGCCCGCCTACGCGGCGGCGGCGGCGGCGCTGGGGCAGGAGCTGACGGTGCCCGAAATCGCGCAGTCGATCGTGCTGACGCGGATGTCGATGAAGTCGACCTCGATGCCGCCCGGCGAGACGCTCGAGACCTTCGCGCGCAGCGGCGCGACGCTGGCGATCCACCTCGGCATCCGCGCCCTGCGGGAGATCGAGCGCCAGCTCGTGCCCCACTACGGCGAAGACTGCCCCGTCGCCGTCGTCTACCGCGCCAGCTGGCCCGACCAGCAGGTCATCCGCGGCACCCTCGCCGACATCCGCGAGCGGGTCCGCGCCGCCAAGATCACCCGCACGGCGCTGATTTTCGTCGGCCCCGCGCTCGCCGAGAGCCACGCCTTCCCCGACAGCGCGCTCTACGACGCCGCGAGGCCGCACCTGCTGCGGCCCAGGGCCCGCGAGCGCGGCTGAGGGGCCACGAAATCCGGGCGGCGCGCGCGGGGGACACTTGATTTTAACCCCCGTCACGTCATGCTGGCGCCACGAAAGGTGGAGGGCCAGGTCATCGAATATCTTCCGGACAGCGTGAGAGAAGGCATCGAGCAGGCGCGGCGCAAGGCCGAGCGGCGCAAGAGCCGCCTGCGGCTCGAGGTGGACGGGCGGACGATTCGGGTCCTGCGCTCGTGGAGCACCGGGTTTGCCGTCGCCGTGGAGGAGGGCGACCACCTGCGCGGGCTCGTCGATCTCTACGACGGCGCGCGGCACGTCTCGCAGTGCCTGATCATGACCTCGCGCGACGAGGGCGGCGAGCGGATCTACGAGTTCAAGCGCGCCACCGCCGTACACGACCAGCCGCCCGTGGATTTCGAGCGGCTGGCCCCGGAAGCGCCCGGCGGCCTGCTGCCCTCGCCCGACTGACGGATCAGAGGTCGGCGAAGGCGCGCTGCAGGCGGGCGACCGCCTCGTCGACATGGGCGCGCCGCGTGCCGAGATTGAAGCGCATCGCCAGCTCGCCGCCGGTGCCGAACGGCGGCCCCGGGCTCGGCCCGATCCGCGCGTTGCCGAGCACGCGCTTCTGCAGCTCCTCGCGCGACAGCCCGAGCGGCGCGAAGTCGACCCAGGCGAGGTAGGTCGACTGCATCGGCATCGCCGCGAGGCCGGGGATCCGCGCCACGCCCTCGGCGAATGTGCGGGCATTGCCGGCGAGGTAGTCCACCAGCGCATCGACCCAGGCCGCGCCCTCGGGCGAGTAGGCGGCGCGGGTCATCTCGACGCCGAACCGGTTGGGCTGGATGTCGAGCGCGGTGACGCAGGCCGCGAAGCGGGTGCGCAGCCCCTCGTCGGGGATGATCGCGTAGCCGGTGCGGGCGCCGGCGATGTTGAAGGTCTTGGAGGCCGCGCCGAGGATCACCGTCCGGTCCATCGCGTCGGGCACGGCGACGGGGAACGGCACGTGGCGCTCGCCCGGGAAGACGAGGTCGTGGTGAATCTCGTCGCACAGCAGCAGCAGGCCGTGGCGCGCGCAGAAGTCGGCCAGCGCGCGCTGCTCGTCCGGCGTCCAGATGCGCCCGGCCGGGTTGTGCGGCGAGGACAGCACCAGCATCCGCTCGCGCCCCGAGAGCATCCCCTCCCAGCGCTCGAAATCGAGCGCGAAGCGGCGGTCGGCGCCGATGGCGAGGGGCAGCTCGCGGACCTCGCGCCGGTTGCGGCGGACCTTGGCGGCGAACTCGTGGTAGACGGGCGTCAGGATCGCGATCTCGTCGCCCGGGGCGGTGTAGGTCTGCAGGCACATGGCGATCGCGTTGCCGAGCCCGTGGGTCGCGATGACGTGGCCCGGGTCGGCCTGCCAGCCGTGCCGGTCGGCCATCCAGCCCGCCACCGCCTGCTGGAAGTGGGGCAGGGTGGAGAAGTAGCCGTAGAAGCCGCCGTCGCGCACCCCGGTGACGGCGCGCTGCAGGAACTCGCCGGGCGGGAAGTCCATGTCGGCGACCCACATCGGCAGCGCATCCGCCGCCTCGACGCCGATGGCGCTGGCGAGCAGATCCCACTTGGTGGCGCCGACGCTTCTGCGGTCCACGGGCTGGTCGAAGGACATCGCGGCTCCTGTCACAACTGGCCGCGGCAAATTTCCACGGGGCCCGCCGGGGCGCAAGGGGGCGAGTTGCGCGGGGGCGGGGCTTGGCCTAGATGATGGCCATGACGAAGCGCCCCATCCTCATCCATCCCGACCCGCGGCTGAAGACCGCCGCCACGCCCGTCGGCGAGATCACCGACGAGGTGCGCCGGCTCGCCGACGACATGCTCGAGACGATGTACGACGCCCCTGGAATCGGCCTCGCGGCGCCGCAGGTGGGCGTGCTGAAGCGGGTGCTGGTGATGGATTGCGTCAAGGACGAGGGCGAGGCGCCGCGCCCTCTCGTGCTGTGCGATCCCGAGATCGTCTGGACGTCGGACGCGCGCAATGTCTACGAGGAGGGCTGCCTGTCGATCCCCGACCAGTACGCCGAGGTCGAGCGCCCGGCCGAGGTCGAGGTGCGCTGGACCGACCTCGAGGGCGGCGCGCGGCGCGAGCGCTTCGACGGGCTCTGGGCGACCTGCGTGCAGCACGAGATCGACCACCTCGACGGCAAGCTGTTCATCGACTACCTCAAGCCGCTCAAGCGGCAGATGATCACGCGCAAGATGCAGAAGCTGAAGCGCGAGAAGGCGCGGGCCTGATGGCCGTCCGCCCGATCCCGCGCGGCGGCCCGGCGCCGGGGGCGGGCGTCGCATGAGCCGGCCGTTCGTGATGTGGCCCCACAAGGCGCTGCGCACCCGCGCCGCGCCGGTGGCGCAGGTCGACGACGCGGTCCGCGCGATCTGGGACGAGATGGTCGAGGCGATGGAGGCGATGCCGGGCTACGGGCTCGCCGCGCCGCAGCTTGGGATCGGGCTGCGCCTCGCGGTGGTCGACGCGAGCACCGCGCGCGGCAAGGCGGTGCGGCTCGCCAACCCCGAGCTGCTCCATGCCAGCGTCGAGCTGCGCGAGCACGAGGAGGCCAGCCCCAACCTGCCCGGAGTCGGCGCGGCGCTGAAGCGGCCGCGGGCGGTGACGGTGCGCTTCCTCAACGCGGCGGGCGAGACCGAGGAGCGCGACTTCGTCGGCCTCTGGGCGACGAGCGTGCAGCACCAGCTCGACCACCTCGACGGACGGATGTACTTCGACCGGCTGAGCCGGACCCGGCGCGAGATGCTGCTCAAGCGCGCCCGCAAGCGCTAGGAGGCCCGATGCGCATCGTCTTCATGGGAACGCCCGACTTCTCGGTGCCGGTGCTCGACGCGCTGGTCGCGGCGGGGCACGAGATCGCCTGCGTCTACAGCCAGCCGCCGCGGCCCGCCGGGCGGGGCAGGAAGGACCGGCCGAGCCCGGTCCAGGCCCGCGCCGAGGCGCTCGGCCTGCCGGTGCGCCACCCGGTGTCGCTGAAGCCCGCCGAGGCGCAGGCGGAAGTCGCGGCGCTCGGCGCGGAGGTCGCGGTGGTGGTGGCCTACGGGCTGATCCTGCCGCAGCCGGTGCTCGACGCGCCCGCGCGCGGCTGCCTCAACATCCACGCCTCGCTGCTGCCCCGCTGGCGCGGCGCCGCGCCGATCCACCGCGCGATCATGGCCGGCGACGCCGAGACGGGCGTGTGCATCATGCAGATGGAGGCCGGCCTCGACACCGGCCCGGTGCTGCTGCGCGAGGCGCTGCCGATCGGCGCGGAGGAGACGACGGGCGAGCTGCACGACCGCCTCTCCAGCCTCGGCGCGCGGCTGATCGTCGAGGCGCTGGACGGGCTCGACGGGCTGGAGCCGCAGCCGCAGCCCGAGGCGGGCGTCACCTACGCCGCCAAGATCGACAAGGCCGAGGCCCGCATCGACTGGAGCCGCCCCGCCGACGAGGTCGGCCGCCACATCCGCGGCCTCGCCCCGTTCCCCGGCGCTTGGTGCGACGCGGGCGGCGAGCGGCTCAAGCTGCTGGGCGCCCGCGTCGTCGGGGGCACCGGCGCGCCGGGCGCGGTGCTCGCGCCGCTCGTGGTCGCCTGCGGCACCGGCGCGGTCGAGGTGCCGCTGGTGCAGCGCGAAGGACGCCGGGCGGGGCCGGCGGCGGACGTGCTGCGCGGGTGGAGCGGATTTCCGGAGCGGCTGGGGTAGGGCCGTCGGGCGGGCGGTGCGCAATGAATGCGCACCCTACCTCTTGAACGGGGCCATGCCGGCGCGGGCGAGTTCGTCGGCGCGCTCGTTCTCGGGGTGGCCGGCGTGGCCCTTGACCCATTCCCACGTCACCTGGTGGCGCGCGGCGGCCTCGTCGAGGCGGCGCCAGAGGTCCTCGTTCTTCACCGGCTTCTTCGCCGCGGTCTTCCAGCCGCGCCGCTTCCAGCCGGCGATCCACGAGGTGATGCCGTCCTTCACGTAGTTCGAATCCGTCACCATCGTCAGCCGCGACGGCCGCTCCAGCGCCTCGAGCGCCGAGATCGCGGCCATCAGCTCCATCCGGTTGTTGGTCGTGCGCGCCTCGCCGCCGCTGAGCTCGCGTTCCTTGAGCACCGCGCCGCCCTCGCGCGCGATCAGCACCGCGCCCCAGCCGCCGGGGCCGGGATTGCCCGAGCAGGCGCCGTCGGTATAGGCGAACAGCTCGGCCATCAGAGGATCACCGGCAGCAGGCAGAGCACCACCACCGCCGTCAGCCCCGTGCGCAGCGGCATCCACCAGGCCGGCGCGAGGCCCCAGCGGGCGAACTGCGCGTCGAGCAGCAGCAGCGCGAGGAAGCCGACGGCGAGGCTCGTGGCCGCCGAGGTCGGGCCGCCGCCGGTCGTGAAGAACGCCCACAGCGCCGGGATCACCGACAGCGCGTAGCCCGCCGCGGCGCGCGGGCCCTCGGCGCGGGTGGCGAAGCCCCAGAGCACGCCCGACATGAAGGCGAGGATGATCGTGCCGTAGAACAGCTGCAGGTACGGCCCCGCGAACCGGCCGCCGAGCGTCTCGGCGCTCCAGAGGCCGAGGCCGGGCCACAGCACCGTCGCCGCGCCCCAGAGGAACGGCAGCAGGCCGGCGAGGCCGAGCAGCAGGGCGGAGGCGGGCGGACGCGTCATCGGGCCGGGAATGGCCCGAAGCGGCGCGATGCGCAAGCCGGGAAGCGGCGTGCGGATGGACCCCTGACGTGGCGTGTGCGTTCGACCTTGAAACGGGCCGGGGTGCGACGGACATGGACGATCAGCGACATGGCGGCGGCGACGGGGCCGCGCAGATCGACACGGTGGTCATCGGCGGCTCCGCCGGCAGCCTCGAGCCGCTCGGCCACATCCTCAGCCTGCTGCCCGACGACTTCCCCGCCACCATCCTCGTCTGCCAGCACCGCCCCGCGACCGGCTACTCGATGACCACCCGCATCCTCGGGCGGCACGCGCGCCTGCCCGTCGTCGAGGCCGTCGACGGCGCCGACCTCGCGCCCGGCACCGTCGTCGTCGCCGCGCAGGACCGGCACCTGATGATCGGCGCCGAGCATGTCCACCTGCGGCGCGGCGCGCACGAGAACAACTTCCGCCCCGCCATCGACCCGCTGTTCCGCTCCGCCGCCGTCTATCGCGGGCCGCGCGCGGTGGGGGTGGTGCTGTCGGGCTACCTCGACGACGGCGCGGCCGGGGCGCGGGCGCTGCGCCGCACCGGCGGGCGGGTGCTGGTGCAGGCCCCCGACAGCGCCGATGCCCCCGACATGCCCGCCGCCGCCCTCGCCGCCGTGCCCGAGGCCGACGTGCTCGAGCCCGAGGCCATCGCCACGGTTCTGACGGCGCTCGCGGGCGCGCCCTGTCCGCCGCCGGGCGAGGTGCCGTGGGATATCGGACTGGAGTTGAAGGTCGCCGGACTGGAGGACGCGAACATGGCCACCGAGCAGCAGCTGGGCACGCTCAGCCCCTACAACTGCCCCCATTGCAACGGCGTGCTCTGGCAGATCGACGACGGCCCGCTCACCCGCTTCCGCTGCCACACCGGCCACGGCTACACCCTCGCCAGCCTCGACGAGGCGCAGGAGGAGGCCCTCGACCGGCGGCTGTTCGACGTGCTGCGCGCGCACCGGGGCCGCGAGTCGCTGATCCGGCAGATGGCCGACAAGGCCGCCAGCGCCCGCACCCGCGAGTCGCTCGTCGCGCGGGCGGCGCTGATCGGGGAGGATGCCGAGCGGCTCGAGCGGATCATCCGCCAGCGCGGCGCGGGGTAGGGCGCTTCCGGCTCAGGCCGGCTCGCGCAGCACGCGCGGCACCTTGAACTCCACGTTCTCCTCGGCCGTCTTCACCCGCTCGACGGTGACGTCGTAGCGCGCGTGCACCGCCGCGATCACCTCGTCGATCAGCACCTCCGGCGCCGACGCCCCGGCGGTGACGCCCACTGCCGCCGCCCCCTCGAGCGCGCGCCAGTCGATGTCGGCGGCGCGCTGGACGAGCTGGGCGTAGCTGCAGCCGGCCTTGCGCCCGACCTCCACGAGGCGGCGCGAGTTCGACGAGTTCGGCGCGCCGACCACGAGCAGCGCCTCGATGTGCGGCGCCATCGCCTTGACCGCCTCCTGGCGGTTGGTGGTGGCGTAGCAGATGTCTTCCTTGTGCGGCCCGACGATGGCCGGGAAGCGCGCCTTCAGGGCGGCGACGATCTCGGCGGTGTCGTCGATGGAGAGGGTGGTCTGGGTGACGAAGGCCAGCTTCTCCGGATCGCGCACCTCGACCCCGGCGACGTCCTCGGGCGTCTCCACCAGCAGCACCTCGCCCGGCGGCAGCTGGCCCATGGTGCCGACGGTCTCCGGGTGGCCGGCATGGCCGATCATGATCATCTGCAGCCCGTTCTCGGCATGGCGCGCGGCCTCGATGTGGACCTTGCTCACCAGCGGGCAGGTGGCGTCCACGAAGATCATCTCGCGCTTCGCGGCGGCGGCGGGGACGGCCTTGGGGACACCGTGGGCGGAGAAGATCACCGGGCGGTCGTCGGGGCACTCGTCGAGTTCCTCGACGAAGACCGCGCCCTTGTCGCGCAGATCGTCCACGACGAACTTGTTGTGCACGATCTCGTGGCGCACGTAGACCGGCGCGCCCCATTTCTCGAGCGCCATCTCGACGATCTTGATCGCCCGGTCGACGCCGGCGCAGAAGCCGCGCGGGGCGGCGAGAAACAGGGTGAGGGGGGGCTTGGTCATCGCGCTCTCCTTACGGGGCCGACCTAAGCTCTGCGCGTGCCGAGGTCGAGTCCCGCGCACGAAAACGGGCGGGCCCGCCGGCCCGCCCGCGTCACGTTGCCGTCAGTCCGGGCCTCAGCCCTCGTCGGCCAGCTCCTCTTCGGAGGTGGCGCGGCTCGGGCGATCCTCGCGCGGCGGACGCCCCACCACCTCGCGCAGCTCGTCGAGCTCGATGAAGTTGTCGGCCTGCCGGCGCAGCTCGTCGGCGATCATCGGCGGCTGGCTGCGGATCGTCGAGCAGACCGACACCCGCACGCCCTTGCGCTGCAGTGCCTCGACCAGCGGGCGGAAGTCGCCGTCGCCGCTGAACAGGACGATGTGATCGACGTGCGAGGCGATCTCCATGGCATCGACCGTCAGCTCGATGTCCATGTTGCCCTTCACCTTGCGGCGGCCCTGGCTGTCGGTGAACTCCTTGGCCGGCTTGGTGACCATGGTGAAGCCGTTGTAGTGCAGCCAGTCCACGAGGGGACGGATCGGCGAATAGTCGTCGTTTTCCAGCAGCGCGGTGTAATAGAAGGCCCGGAGCAGCTTGCCGCGGCGCATGAATTCCTGCCGCAGGAGCTTGTAGTCGATATCGAACCCGAGCGACTTGGCCGCGGCGTAGAGGTTCGAGCCGTCGATGAAGAGCGCGAGCCGCTCGTCGCGATAAAACATTGGGCTGTCCTTCTGCGTGAATTCCCGGCCGGTTGTTTCGATGGTGGGGGAGAGGTAATGGGCGGCGGCACGCTCGCTGCAATGTAAAGGTCATGTGACATGGTGCAACCCGGAAGGCGCGTCAAATGACGCAATCGGCACTGATCGCGATCGGTTCTAACGCAGCGTCAGGCGACGTGACGCCGCGTGAGAGGGTGGAGTGGGCGCTCGCCGAGCTGGTCCGGCGACTCGGACCGGGGCTGCGGGCGAGCCGCCTTTACCGGACGCCCGCCTTCCCGCCCGGCAACGGTCCGGATTTCGTGAATGCGGCGTGTATGGTGGCCTGCGGCGGTTCGGCGCAGGCGCTGCTGGCGCTGCTGCACGAGGTCGAGGCCGGGGCCGGGCGCGAACGGCTGGTGCGCTGGGGCGCCCGCAGCCTGGACCTCGATCTGATCGCGCTGGACGCCCAGGTGTTGCCAGCGCAACCCGAGGTGGAGAGGTGGATCAATCTGCCACTGGAGCGGCAGGCGGCCGAAACGCCGCGCGAGCTGCTGCTGCCCCACCCCCGGATGCAGGACCGCAGCTTCGTGCTCGTGCCGCTCGCCGACGTCGCCCCAGACTGGCGCCACCCGATCCTCGGGCGCACCGTCCGCGAGCTGCTCGCCGCGCGTCCGGCGGCCGAGCGCGCCGAGGTCGTGCCGCTCACCTGATCGCGTTCGGGTTCAGACGCGCTGGCGCTTGTCAATCCCCGCGAACAGCGGTAGGAGACGTTTTCCGACTCTCCGACCACCGATGTCCCAGACCTGGAGGCCCCAATGGCCCGCGTTACCGTTGAAGATTGCGTCGACAAGGTTCCGAACCGCTTCGAGCTGGTGATGCTCGCCGCGCACCGGGCCCGCGAAGTGAGCGCCGGCTCGCCGCTGACGGTCGATCGCGACAACGACAAGAACCCGGTCGTGGCGCTGCGCGAGATCGCCGAGGAGACCCAGCAGGCCGACGACCTGCGCGAGCGGATGATCGAGGCGAACCAGACCCAGATCGAGGTCGACGAGCCCGAGGACGACGCGATGGCGCTGCTTATGGGCGCGTCCGAGCCGGCCGACAAGCCCGCCGAGGACGACATGTCCGAGGAGAAGCTGCTGCGTGCGCTCATGGAGGCCCAGGGCCAGCGTTGAGGCGCAGCTCGCGGACGAGATGACGACTTCCGCAGAACTCATCGCGCTCGTCCGCTCCTACAACCCGCGCAGCGACGCGGCGCTCCTGCGCCGGGCCTACGCGTTCGGCGAGGAGATGCACGAGGGGCAGAAGCGCCAGTCGGGCGAGCCCTACTTCACGCATCCCGTCGCCGTCGCCGTCATCCTCGCCGAGCAGCAGATGGACGACGCCTCCATCGTCACCGCGCTGCTGCATGACACGATCGAGGACACCCGCGCCAACTTCGCCAAGGTCGAGGAACTGTTCGGCCGCGAGATCGCCGAGCTGGTCGACGGCGTCACCAAGCTGACCAACCTGCAGCTCTCCTCCACCGAGACCAAGCAGGCCGAGAACTTCCGCAAGCTGTTCATGGCCACCAGCCGCGACCTGCGGGTGACGCTGGTCAAGCTCGCCGACCGGCTCCACAACATGCGCACGATCCGTTCGATGCGGCCCGAGAAGCAGGCCCAGAAGGCGCGCGAGACGATGGACATCTACGCCCCGCTCGCCGGCCGGATGGGGATGCAGTGGATGCGCGACGAGCTCGAGGACCTGGCCTTCCGGGTGCTCAATCCCGACGGGCGCAACTCGATCATCCGCCGCTTCATCACGCTGCAGCGCGAGACCGGCGACGTGATCGAGAAGATCACCGCCGACATGCGGCTCGAGCTGGAGAAGGCCGGGATCGTCGCCGAAGTGCGCGGCCGCGCCAAGAAGCCCTACTCGATCTGGCGCAAGATGCAGGCCAAGGACCAAGGCTTCTCGCGCCTCTCCGACATCTACGGCTTCCGCGTCATCACCGCCACCGAGGCCGATTGCTACCGGGTGCTCGGCACCATCCACCAGCGCTGGCGCGCGGTGCCGGGGCGGTTCAAGGACTACATCTCGCAGCCCAAGAGCAACGGCTACCGCTCGATCCACACCACCGTCTCGGGCCGCGACGGCAAGCGGGTCGAGGTGCAGATCCGCACCCGCGAGATGCACGAGGTCGCCGAGACCGGGGTCGCGGCGCACTGGTCCTACCGCGACGGCGAGCGGGTCGAGAACCGCTTCGCCGTCGATCCGCAGCGCTGGATCACCGCGCTCACCGAGCGGCTCGACGAGGGCCACGACCACGACGAGTTCCTCGATATGGTCAAGCTCGAGATGTACACCGACCAGGTGTTCTGCTTCACGCCCAAGGGCGAGGTCATCAAGCTGCCGCGCGGCGCCACCCCGATCGACTTCGCCTACGCCATCCACACCCGCATCGGCCATGCCTGCGTCGGCGCCAAGGTCGACGGGATGCGGGTGCCGCTCTGGACCCGGCTGAAGAACGGCCAGTCCGTCGAGATCATCACCGCCGAAGGCCAGACCCCGCAGGCCACCTGGATCGACATCGCCGTCACCGGCCGCGCCAAGACCGCGATCCGCCGCTCGCTGCGCGAGGAGGACCGCGAGCGCTTCATCAAGCTCGGCCGCGAGCTCGCGCGCGTCGCGTTCGAGAACGTCGGCAAGCGCGCCACCGACAAGGCGCTGGCCACCGCCGCCAAGGCGCTCGCGCTCGAGGGGCCCGACGACCTGCTCGAGCTGCTCGGCTCGGCCGAGATCACCTCGCGCGAGGTGGTGCGCACGATCTACCCCGACCTCGCCGAGAAGCCGGCCGAGACCGTCGACGCCCGCCGCGCCATCGTCGGCCTCGAGTCCGGCCAGAAGCACCTGCGCGCGCCTTGCTGCCAGCCGGTGCCGGGCGAGCGCATCGTCGGTATCACCTTCCGCGGCCACGGCGTCTTCCTGCACGCCATCGACTGCGCCGTGCTCGCCCAGTACGAAAACCAGAACGAGCGCTGGATCGACCTGCAATGGCAGGAGGGCGTGCACCCGGCGGTGAACACGGTGACGCTCGACATCTCGATCAGCAACGACGCCGGCGTGCTCGGGCGGATTTGCACGTTGATCGGCGAGCAGAGCGCGAATATCTCCGACCTGTCGTTCATCGACCGCAAGCCCGACTACTTCCGGCTGCTGATCGACGTGGACGTGCGCGACGCGGAGCATCTGCACCGGGTGATGACGGCGCTCGAGGCCGACAGCAACGTCGCCTCCATCGAACGCTCTCGCGATCCCGACCGGGCCGCGACGGTGCCATTCAAGGGCTGAGCGCCGAAGGGGACACTTCTTGGTTTTCAAGCGCAGGGACAGGCGGCCAGTCTGGCAGATCGTGCTCCGGGCGCTCTGGCCCAAGGGCGGCTGGGCGCGCGCGGCGACCTACGTCAAGCACCGCGTCCGCCGCCTGCCCGACACGCCCGAGAAGATCAGCCGCGGCATCTGGGCCGGCGTCTTCACCTCCTTCACGCCCTTCTACGGGCTGCACTTCCTGATTTCCGCCGGCCTCGCCAAGGCGATGCGCGGCAACATCGTCGCGGCGCTGCTGGCCACCTTCTTCGGCAACCCGCTGACCTACGTGCCGATCGGGGTGATCGCGCTCAATACCGGCTACTGGATGCTCGGCACCCGCCCGCCGCACGGCTTCGAGCGCGGCCTGTTCGAGAAGTTCGCCGGGGCGGGGGCCGACCTCTGGCACAACGTCCTGTCGATGTTCACCCCGCGCACCGCGCACTGGGGCCGGCTCGAGGTCTTCCACGACGAGGTCTTCCTGCCCTACCTCGTCGGCGGCATCGTCCCCGGCATCGTCGCCGCGACGGTCTGCTACTACCTCAGCACCCCGGTGCTGCGCGCCTACCAGAACCGCCGCCGCAAGACGCTGCGCACCAAGCTCGAGAAGCTGAAGACGCAGGGCTGATTGCATCCCCGCCGCCAGCTTGTATCGTCCGCCCCGACAGCAGGGAGACGGACATGGAAAAGCTGAGGCTGGGCGTGAACATCGATCACGTGGCGACGGTGCGCAACGCCCGCGGCTCGGCCTATCCCGACCCGGTCCGGGCCGCCCGGCTCGCCGAGGAGGCCGGCGCCGACGGCATCACCGCGCACCTGCGCGAAGACCGCCGCCACATCTCCGACCGCGATATCGACGCGCTCATGGAGGCGCTGACCCTGCCGCTCAACTTCGAGATGGCCGCCACGCCCGAGATGCAGGCCATCGCCCTGCGCCACCGCCCGCACGCGGTCTGCATCGTGCCCGAGCGGCGCGAGGAGCGCACCACCGAGGGCGGCCTCGAGGTCGCGCGCGACCAGAACCGGCTGACCCAGTTCATCGCCCCGCTCGCCGACGCGGGCTGCCGGGTCTCGATCTTCATCGCCGCCGACCGCCCGCAGATCGAGGCCGCCCACCGCATCGGCGCGGCGGTGGTGGAGCTGCACACCGGCCGCTACTGCGATCTTCACGCCGAGGGCCGCTTCGACGAGCGCGACGAGGAGCTCGCCCGCCTCGTCGACATGGCCCGCCTCGCCGACAGCCTCGGCCTCGAGGTCCATGCCGGCCACGGCCTGACCTACGACACCGTCGCCCCCGTCGCCGCCATCCCCGAGCTGCGCGAGCTCAACATCGGCCACTTCCTGGTCGGCGAGGCAATCTTCCTCGGCCTCGGCCCCGCCATCCACGAGATGCGCCGCCGCATGGACGCCGCGCGGCAATAGTTCCGCCGCGCCCCGTTCACGAGTGCCGCCGGGCCGGCGGAAGAGGCAAGATTTGCGACTTTTCGCCTGCAGGTGAGCAGAAGTCCGCACGATATTCCATGCTCCGCCAGCCGGTGCGCACAGGGGCGGGAACACCGCGCCGCGCCGTCTGTTCAGCCCTCCAGAGACCGGCCGGAGCGGCACCGTCCGTCGGCCAGGTCCGAGCATATCGGAGGAAGGAATACCATGTTCACGAAGTCCAAGAGCCTCTTCGCCGCCACCGCCGCCCTCGGCCTGTTCGCCACCGGGGCGCTTGCCCAGGACCAGGAGGGCCTGGTCAACGTGTCGGTCGACGACAACACGGTGCAGGTCCCCGTCAGCGTCGCCGCCAACGTCTGCGACGTCGACGTCAACGTGCTGACCGAGCAGTTTGTCGGCTCCGAGGAGACCGCCTGCGAGATCGACCAGAGCACCGCCGCCCAGAACGGCATCAACACCGGCAACGGCGGCAACGGTGACAACGCCGGCGGCAACGGCCAGCAGAACGGCCTGGTGAACCTCTCGGTCGACGGCAACACGGTCCAGGCGCCGATCGGCGTGGCCGCCAACGTCTGCGGCGTCGAAGCCAACGTCATCGCCCAGGACTTCCAGGGCACCGACGAAACCGTCTGCGAGATCTCCCAGGAGCAGGCGGCCGAGAACGGCCTCTCCGGTGCGGCCATGGATGACGACGCCATGACCGGCGAAGCGGAAGACGCCGCCGAGGACGCCGAGGACGCGGCCGAGGACGCAGCGGACGCCGCCGAGGACGAGGCGGAAGACGCCGCCGACGAGGTCGAGGACGAGGCCGAGGACGAGACGGACGACTGATCCGCATCCACCCCTGATCGTCCCCACGTCTTGCAGGCGCCCGGTCCCACCGGGCGCCTGTTCCGTGTCCGGCGCGAGGATCCGCACCGAAGCCTTGGCGGGCCCGCCAGCTTCTGCGAGACAGGGGCAACCGCAGGAGGACCGCCCGATGACGCCGATCCAGATGCTCCGCCCCGCCGCGCTCGCCGCCTGCCTCGCCCTGCCGCTGCCGCTCGCCGCCCAGTCGGTCGGCGAGTGCGACTGGCGCGCCCGCGCCGATGCGATCCCCGAGCCGTGGGAGGCGCACACGATGACCTTCGCCAACGGCGAGGTGCGCATCGCCCTGCTCGACACGATCGAGCCGGCGATGGTCCCGTTCCACCTGCTGGTGCTCGCCCCGCCCTACGACCTCGTCGGCGGCCGCACCTGCCGCGTCGTGAGCTGGGAGGGCACGCGCGGCTTCTACGGCCTGTCGCTCGAGGGGGTCACCGCCGAGTACGATCCCGCCGTCGGCCTGCGCCTCCAGCTCCCCGCCGCCGTGCCCGACGCCGACGGCCGGGAGACGCCCATGTGGCTCTCCGTGACGATCAACCAGGCGACCGGCCAGGTCGGCGCCGCGCTCACCCCCGACTACTGAGCCGCCGCCAATGATCCTCGGCATCGGCACGGACCTCGCCAACATCGAGCGGATCGAGGCGACGCTGGCGCGCTTCGGCGACCGCTTCCGCAACCGTGTCTTCACCGACATCGAGCAGGCCAAGGCCGAGCGCCGCGCCGACGTCGCCGGCACCTACGCCAAGCGCTGGGCCGCCAAGGAGGCCTGCTCCAAGGCGCTCGGCACCGGCCTGCGCATGGGCATCGCCTGGAAGGACATGTCCGTCACCAACCTCGCCTCGGGCCAGCCCGTCATGCATGTCACCGGCTGGGCGAAGGAGCGGCTCGCGGCGATGACGCCCGCGGGCTGCGAGGCGGTGATCCACGTCACCCTGACCGACGACCACCCCTGGGCGCAGGCCTTCGTGGTGATCGAGGCGCGGCCGAAAGCCTCGCCCTCCTCATGACCGCGCCCGCTTCGCGCGGCCTGCTGCGCCGCAACCGCCAGTTCGCGCGCCTGCTCGCCGGGCAGGTGCCGGCCGACTTCGCCGACTGGCTCTCCTACGTCGCGATGATGACGCTGATCGCCTTCCAGTGGGAGGCTCCGACCATCGCCTTCGCGTGGTTCGCCGTCGCGCTGGGGCTGCCCTACCTCACGATCGGCCTGCTCGCCGGCGCCCTCGTCGACCGGCTGCCGGTGCGCGCGGTGCTGGTCGGGGCCAACCTCGGGCGCGGGCTCGTCTACCTGTCGATGACGCTCGCCGGCGACTGGGTGACGCTCGTGGCGCTGCTGGCGCTCGGCCAGTCCGTCGACACCTTCTTCACCCCGGCCAAGCAGGCGGCCCTGCAGCGCCTCGTCGCCGAGCCCGACCGGCTGGCGGCCAACAGCGTCAGCCACGCGGTCAACCAGTCGAGCAAGATCGTCGCCCCGGCGCTGGGCGCGGTGCTGCTGGGGTGGCTCGCGCCGGGTGGCGTGTTCGTCGTCAACGCCGCCATCTCCGGCCTCGCCGCCCTCATCCTGATGACGCTGCCGCCCCTCGGACAGGCGCCGCTCGAGGGGCCGCGCCCGGCCCTGCGCGCCGACATCGCGGCGGGGCTGCGGCTGGTGCGGCGCTCGCCGCCGCTGCGGCTGGCGCTGGGGCTGACGGCGGCGAGCTTCTTCGCCACGTTCCTCTACGACACCCTCCTCGCGGCGCTGATCCGCGACCTCGGCCACCCGGCGGCGGCGCTGGGCTGGGCGATGGCGGCGTTCGGCGTGGGCGGGGTCGCCGGCGCGCTGTGGCTGGCCCGCCGGACCGGGGCGCCGTTCCGCCTCATGGGGCTCGGCGGGCTGGTGGCGGGGCCGGTGCTGATCCTGCCGGGGCTGGCGCAGGTCTTCGGGGTGCCGTTCCCGCTGGCGCCGATGCTGCTGGCCTTCGCCCTCGGCGGCGTGGCCTCGGCGGCGCTGATGATCCCGCCGCGCGTGGTGATCCAGAACGAGACCGCCCCCGAAAGCATCGCCCGCGTCACCGCGCTCGGCGAAGCGGCCAACACCGCCGCCCTCGTCACCGCGCCGTTCCTCGGTGCCGCCATCGCGGCGGCGACCTCCACCGGCATCGTCTTCGTCCTCGGCGGAAGCCTCACGCTCGCCATCGCCGCCGTCGCGCTGACGCGCGCGCGCCGCGCCTGAGCGGGGGCGGGCAACACAGCCGCGCCAGCCGGTCCCGGCATCGCTTGACAGGGGAGGGGCCTCCCCTCATGTAGCCCCGAAGCTTCGAGGAAGGACAGGCGGCTATGGCCGAACAGGAAGGGGTGCTCCACGGGATCTGGGAGACCGTGAAGACCATCGTCTACGCCCTGCTGATCGCGGGGGTCTTCCGGACGCTGTTCTTCCAGCCGTTCTGGATTCCGTCCGGCTCGATGAAGGACACCCTCCTGATCGGCGACTTCCTGTTCGTCAACAAGATGGCCTACGGCTACTCCTACGCCTCCTGCCCCTCGATCCGCATCCCCGCCCTCGGCATCGACATCGGCGCCGACGATTTCTGCGGCGTCTTCCAGGGCGACAAGTCCGACCCGGACTACCAGGGCGGCGACCGCCTCTGGGGCAGCCAGCCGGAGCGGGGCGACGTGGTCGTCTTCCGCCACCCGGTCACCGGGCGCGACTTCATCAAGCGCCTGATCGGCCTGCCGGGCGACGAGATCCGGATCGTCGACGGCCACCTGTTCATCGACGACACTCCGGTGCAGGTCGTCGACGACGGCATCTTCGAGGAGATCTTCGCGCCCCAGGGCCCGCAGGGCCTGCGCCCGCGCTGCGCCAACGGCGCGGTCGGCATGGGCGCGGTCTGCGAGAAGCGCCGCTACATCGAGACCCTGCCCAACGGCGTCAGCCACAGCATCCTCGACATCCGCGACCAGAGCTTCGACAACACCGGCGTCTACACGGTGCCCGAGGGCTACTACTTCTTCATGGGCGACAACCGCGACAATTCCCGCGACAGCCGCGAGAGCCAGGCCTCCGGCGGCGTCGGCTTCGTGCCCTACGAAGACCTCGTCGGGCGCGCCGACCGGGTGGTCTTCTCCTCGGCCGGGCGCTCCATGCTATACTTCTGGACATGGCGGGGCGACCGGTTCTTCAAGAAGATCGAATGATGACGGGGGCGGTCCGCGCCTTCTTCATCTCGGGCTTCGACTGGAACGGGGCCACCGGCCGCGCGACCGTCGTGGTCGGGCTGGTGACGGTCGCGCTGATCACGCTCGCCGGCCCGCCGATTTCGGCGGCGCTCGACGGGCGGCTGAGCCCGGCGCAGGTGATGTTCGTCCTCTCCGCGCTGGTCTGCGTGCAGGTCTACGGCACGATGGTGCGCCGGCTGCACGACGCGGGCCGCTCGGGCTGGTGGATCCTGCTGGCGATCATCCCCTACGGCCCGATCCTCCTGACCCTCGCGCTGCTCGCGCTGCCGAGCCACGCCGACGGCGGCCAGCGCCACGCGCCCACGCTGGCGCGGCGCATCGGCTTCGTCCTCGCCTGCGGGCTGGCGCTGGTGATGCTGTCGCGCGGCTTCTGGACCTCGCACCTGATCGTGTCCGACTCGATGGAGCCGACCCTCATCGAGGGCGACTACGTCTCCGCCGCGACCCTCACCGGCGCGCCGGGGCGCGGCGACGTGGTGCTCTACACCTACGACGCCCCGGGCGATCCGACCCAGATCATGCGCGTCATCGCGCTCGCCGGCGAGACCGTCTCCGTGGCCGACGGCGGGCTCGCCATCGACGGCACGCCGGTCGCGATGGCCGACGGCCGCGAGACCCTGCCCGACGGCACCAGCCACGCCATCCTGCCCGCCACCCCCGTCGCCGAGGCGCTGGCGCCGGCCGAGGCCGAGGTGCCCGAAGACCACGTGTTCGTCCTCGCCGACAACCGCGACCGCGACGGCACCCTCGCCAATCCGCAGCTGCTCGCCACCCGCATGGTGCCGATCTCGCGCACCCGCGCCGAGGTGACGCGGGTGGTGCTGTCCAGCGACGACTGGCGCTCCGGCGTGCTGCCCTGGATCTCGGCGATGCGCTGGCCGCGCGTCGGGAGGCCCGTGCGATGAAGCTCTCCGCCGACCTCACCGCCTTCTGCGACCGCCTCGGCCACCGTTTCGAGAACCCCGAGCTGCTGCTGCGCGCGCTGACCCACCCCTCCTTCTCGAGCACCGGGCGCGGCGACAACCAGCGGCTCGAGTTCCTCGGCGACCGGGTGCTCGGGCTGGTCATGGCCGAAGCACTCTTCGAGGCCGATCCGGAGGCCCGCGAGGGCCTGCTCGCGCCGCGCTACAACGCGCTCGTGCGCAAGGAGACCTGCGCCGAGGTGGCGCGCGAGATCGACATCGGCGCGGTGCTCAAGCTCGGCCGCTCCGAGATGAAGACGGGCGGGCGGCGCAAGGAGGCGCTGCTGGCCGACGCGATGGAGGCGGTGATCGCCGCCATCTACCGCGACGCCGGCTTCGCCCGGGCGCGCGAGGTGGTGCGGGCGCATTGGGGCAAGCGCATCGGCGCCGTCGCCGAGGATGCCCGCGACGCCAAGACCGCGCTGCAGGAGCTGGCGCAGGCGCGCGGCGAGCCGCCGCCGGGCTACCGCGAGATCTCGCGCCACGGCCCCGACCACCAGCCGCTCTTCACCATCGAGGTCCGTCTCGCCACCGGCGAGAGCGCCCGCGCCGAGGCCGGCAGCAAGCGCCAGGCCGAGCAGGCGGCTGCACGGACGCTGCTCGACCGGCTCGCGCCGTAGCGGCTCAGATCGCGTAGGCCACCTGCGACGCCACCACCCGGTCGAAGAAGATCTCGGGCTCGTCGTTGACCGCGCCCGTCACCGTGCCGTCGGGCGCGGTGATCTGCGAGCCGAGGTCGATGCGGATCACGTGCGCCGCCTTGCCGGGGGCGTATTCCCCGTCGCCATCGAGCTGCGCCTCGCCCAGGTGCGCCAGGCGCGACAGGTAGACGTCGATCCAGGCGCTGCGCGCGGTGCCGGCGTCGATCTCGGCGCAGGCGCTGCCCGAGACCAGGTGCAGGTGGTGGGCGGGGCGCTCGGGGAAGTCGAGCGTGATGACGTCATCCGGGTCGCGCATGTCGATGATCTCGGGCTCGTGGTCGCGCACCTCCGCGTCGCCATCGTCCTCCTGCGGCTCCCACGGCTCGGCCGCGGCCGGCTCGAGCAGCGGGGCGACGGGCGCGGGCGGCGGCGCCGGCTCGGCGGTGCGCCCGGCGGGCAGCCATCCGGTGGCGAAGAAGGCGAGCCCCAGCAGCGAGAGCCCGATGACGACGGCATCGATGAGCATGAAGGAATAACCGCCGGCGCCTGGCCGGCCCCCAGATGTGTTTCAGCATGCGAGGAGCCTCGCCGCCGAACCCGGCAGCAATTTGACCGTCCTGCGGTGATGTGGGGGAAGGGGGCGCATCCGGTCGCCACCGCCCCGGCGGCGCAAAGAGTCGCACCCCCTCGCCGCGCCAGCCAAACCGCTAGTTTCATCGCGCGCCACCCGCCTGTAGGCGGTTGCCCCACGAAAAAGCCTCTGCTACATCGCCCCTGATTTTGCGGCCCGGGTCCGGGAACCCGGGTGGCTTCGATTGCCCTCGCCGCCCAACAACGCAACCAGGGCCCGATGGGCCAGATATCGAAAGGGTGGACGTGTCCGAACCAGCTTCGATCTCGACCGGCATCTCGCAACGCTACGCGACTGCGGTGTTCGAGCTTTACAAGGAGGGCGACGCCCTCTCCGCGCTTGAAAACGACATCGAGACGCTCGAGTCCGCGCTCGCCGAGAGCGCCGACCTGCGCGACCTGCTGCACTCGCCGCTCTACGCGCGCGAAGGCCAGGCCGACGCGATCCGCGCCATCGCCGAGAAGGCCGGCCTGTCGGACACCATGCGCGACACGCTGACGCTCATGGCCCAGAAGCGCCGCCTGTTCGTGGTCCCGCAGATGCTGCGTGCCCTGCGCGAGCGCCTCAACAAGGAGAACGGCGTCGTCACCGCCGACGTCGTGTCCGCCAAGGCGCTCACCAAGACCCAGTCCGACAAGCTCGCCTCCACCCTCAAGAGCAGCGTCGGCTCGGACGTCAAGATCAATGCGACCGTCGATGAGAGCCTCATCGGCGGTCTTGTCATCAAGGTGGGCTCGAAGATGATCGACACCTCGATCAGCTCGAAGCTCGCCGCACTCCAGAACACCATGAAAGAGGCCCGGTAATGGCGATCCAAGCAGCGGAAATCTCTGCGATCCTCAAGGACCAGATCAAGAACTTCGGCCAGGGTGCCGAAGTTGCTGAAGTGGGTCGCGTTCTCTCGGTCGGCGACGGCATCGCCCGCGTCTACGGCCTCGACAACATCCAGGCCGGCGAGATGGTCGAGTTCCCCGGCGGCATCATGGGCATGGCGCTGAACCTCGAGACCGACAACGTCGGCGTCGTGATCTTCGGCTCCGACCGCGACATCAAGGAAGGCGACACCGTCAAGCGGACGAACTCCATCGTGGACGTTCCCGCCGGTGAAGGCCTCCTCGGCCGCGTCCTCGACGGCCTCGGCAATCCGCTCGACGGCAAGGGCGAGGTCCAGTTCTCCGAGCGCCGCGTCGCCGACGTGAAGGCGCCGGGCATCATCCCGCGCAAGTCGGTCCACGAGCCGATGGCCACCGGCCTCAAGTCCGTCGACGCGATGATCCCGATCGGCCGCGGCCAGCGCGAGCTCATCATCGGCGATCGCCAGACCGGCAAGACCGCCGTCGCGATGGACACGATCCTCAACCAGAAGTCCTACAACGACGCCGCGGGCGACGACGAGAGCAAGAAGCTCTACTGCATCTACGTCGCCGTCGGCCAGAAGCGCTCGACCGTGGCGCAGCTGGTGAAGCGCCTCGAGGAATCCGGCGCGATCGACTACTCCATCGTCGTCGCCGCCACCGCCTCCGACCCGGCCCCGATGCAGTTCCTGGCGCCCTACGCCGCCTGCGCCATGGCCGAGTACTTCCGCGACAACGGCAAGCACGCGCTCATCATCTACGACGACCTTTCCAAGCAGGCCGTCGCCTACCGCCAGATGTCGCTGCTGCTGCGCCGCCCGCCGGGCCGCGAAGCCTACCCGGGCGACGTCTTCTACCTGCACTCGCGCCTGCTCGAGCGTTCGGCGAAGCTCAACGAAGAGCACGGCGCCGGCTCGCTGACCGCGCTGCCGATCATCGAGACCCAGGGCGGCGACGTGTCGGCGTTCATCCCGACCAACGTGATCTCGATCACCGACGGCCAGATCTTCCTCGAGACCGAACTGTTCTACCAGGGCGTCCGCCCCGCCGTGAACACCGGCCTCTCGGTCTCCCGCGTCGGCTCCGCCGCGCAGACCAACGCGATGAAGTCGGTCGCCGGCCCGGTGAAGCTCGAGCTCGCCCAGTACCGCGAGATGGCCGCCTTCGCGCAGTTCGGCTCCGACCTCGACGCCGCCACCCAGCAGCTGCTGAACCGCGGCGCGCGCCTGACCGAGCTGATGAAGCAGCCGCAATACTCGCCGCTGACCAACGCCGAGATCGTCTGCGTCATCTACGCCGGCGTGAACGGCTTCCTCGACAAGATCCCGGTGAACAAGGTCGGCGCCTTCGAGGCCGGCCTGCTCAAGCACCTGCGCACCAACCGCCGCGACGTGCTCGACTTCATCACCAACGAGGATCCCAAGATCAAGGGCGACGCCGAGGAGAAGGTGAAGTCGGCGATCCAGGAATTCGCCAAGGACTTTGGCTGAGACGAGGCGCGGGGGGCCGCACCGGCCCCCCGGGACACGAAGTCTGAAACCGCGCCCGCCGCATGGGCGGACGCTGGGGGATAGGAATAGATGCCAAGCCTCAAGGACCTGAAGAACCGGATCGAGTCGGTCAAGTCGACCCGCAAGATCACCAAGGCGATGCAGATGGTCGCCGCCGCCAAGCTGCGCCGCGCGCAGGAGGCCGCCGAAGCCGCGCGCCCCTACACCGAGCGCTTCAACGCGGTCATGGCCGGCCTGGCGCAGGGCGTCGGCGAAGGCGCGCCGCGTCTGCTCGCCGGCACCGGCTCCGACCAGACCCACCTGCTCGTCGTCATGACCGCCGAGCGCGGGCTCTGCGGCGGCTTCAACAGCAACATCGCCAAGCTCGCCAAGACCCACGCCGACAAGCTCAAGGCCGACGGCAAGACGGTCAAGATCCTGACCGTCGGCAAGAAGGGCCGCGACAGCATGCGCCGCGACTACGGCGACCTGTTCGTCGGCCACGTCGACCTCTCCGAGGTCAAGCGCGTCGGCTACGAGAACGCCCAAGCCATCGCCAAGGACGTGCTCGACCGCTTCGACGCCGGCGAGTTCGACGTCGCAACGATCTTCTTCGCCAAGTTCGAGAACGTCGTCAGCCAGAAGCCGACGGCGCAGCAGGTCATCCCGGCCTCGTTCGAGGCCGACGACGACGCCGACGCCGGCACCACGACGCTCTACGACTACGAGCCGTCGGAAGAGGCGATCCTCGCCGACCTGCTGCCGCGCGGCGTGGCCACCCAGATCTTCGCCGCGCTGCTCGAGAACGGCGCGTCCGAGCAGGGCGCCCGGATGAGCGCGATGGACAACGCCACGCGTAACGCCGGCGAGATGATCGACAAGCTGACCATCGAATTCAACCGCTCGCGCCAGGCCGTCATCACCAACGAGCTGATCGAAATCATTTCGGGCGCCGAGGCGCTCTAAGAGAACCGGAGACCAAACATGGCTGAAGCAAAAGGCAAGATCACCCAGGTGATCGGCGCGGTTGTCGACGTTCAGTTCGACGATCACCTGCCGGCGATCCTCAACGCCCTGACCACCGACAACAACGGCAAGACGCTGGTTCTCGAAGTGGCGCAGCACCTCGGCGAAAACACCGTCCGCACCATCGCGATGGACGCCACCGAGGGCCTCGTGCGCGGCGGCGTCGTGACCGACCGCGGCGAGCCGATCTCGGTGCCCGTGGGCAACGCGACGCTCGGCCGGATCCTCAACGTCGTCGGCGAGCCCGTCGACGAGAAGGGCCCGATCAGCGCCGACGAGCGCCGCCCGATCCACGCGCCCGCGCCCGACTTCGCCCAGCAGTCGACCGAGGCCGAGATCCTCGTCACCGGCATCAAGGTCGTCGACCTGCTCGCGCCCTACTCCAAGGGCGGCAAGATCGGCCTGTTCGGCGGCGCCGGCGTGGGCAAGACGGTTCTGATCCAGGAGCTGATCAACAACATCGCCAAGGTGCACTCCGGCTTCTCCGTGTTCGCCGGCGTCGGCGAGCGGACCCGCGAGGGCAACGACCTCTACTACGAGATGATCGAGGGCGGCGTCATCAACCCCGACAACCTCGAGGAATCCAAGGTGGCGCTGGTCTACGGCCAGATGAACGAGCCGCCCGGCGCCCGCGCCCGCGTCGCGCTGACCGGCCTGACCCTCGCCGAGCAGTTCCGCGACCAGTCCGGCACCGACGTGCTGTTCTTCGTCGACAACATCTTCCGCTTCACCCAGGCGGGCTCCGAGGTGTCGGCGCTGCTCGGCCGTATCCCCTCGGCGGTGGGCTACCAGCCGACGCTGGCCACCGACATGGGCGCGCTGCAGGAGCGGATCACCTCGACCAGGTCCGGCTCGATCACCTCGGTGCAGGCGATCTACGTGCCCGCCGACGACCTCACCGACCCGGCGCCGGCGACCTCCTTCGCCCACCTCGACGCCACCACCACGCTCAACCGCGCGATCTCCGAGCTCGGCATCTACCCCGCCGTGGACCCGCTCGACTCGACCTCGCGCCTGATGGACCCGCAGATCGTCGGCGAGGAGCACTACCAGGTCGCCCGTGACGTGCAGGGCATCCTGCAGCGCTACAAGTCGCTCCAGGACATCATCGCGATCCTCGGGATGGACGAGCTGTCGGAAGAGGACAAGCTCACCGTGGCCCGCGCCCGCAAGATCCAGCGCTTCCTGTCGCAGCCCTTCGACGTCGCCAAGGTGTTCACCGGCACCGACGGCGTGCAGGTGCCGCTCGAGGAGACCATCGCCTCGTTCAAGGCCGTGGTCGCCGGCGAGTACGATCACCTGCCCGAGGCGGCCTTCTACATGGTCGGCGGGATCAAGGACGCGGTCGCCAAGGCCGAACGCCTCGCCGCCTCCGCCGCCTGAGCCACCTGACCCGAGAAGGGAGCCGACGACATGGCTGAGACTTTCACGTTCGACCTCGTGAGCCCCGAGCGGCGCCTGGCGCAGCTCGAGGTGACCGAGGTGCAGATCCCCGGCGCCGACGGCGACATGACGGCGATGGCGTCCCACGCCCCGACGATCACCACCCTGCGGCCGGGCATCCTGCGCGCGGTCCATGCCGGCGGCACCGACGAGTACGTCGTGGTCGGCGGCTTCGCCGAGATCGGCGAGTCGGGCGTGACCGTCCTCGCCGAGCAGGCCCTGCCGCGCGCCGAGATGAGCCAGGAGGTCTACGACCGCCTCGTCGAGGAGGCCGCCCAGGCGCATTCGCGCGCCAAGGAGACCTTCGTCAACGAGCCCGGCCCGGTCGACGACGCGGCCAAGCTGCTCTCCGACATGGTCGCCGTCGGCGGCCATATCGGCCTCAGCCCGCGCCAGCCGAACCTCTGACATCGCCGCGCCCCGCGCTGTGAAAGCGGCCCCCTCGGGGGCCGTTTTCGTTTGCGCGCGGCGCCGCCGCGGGAGCGCCAGCGGAGGGGTGGTATGCATATTTGCGGCCAGATGAAGCGGGCCGCTCCCGCGCAGGCGGCGGCCGTGGCGCGGAGTGCTACAGAAGCGACCCCGCTCGTCCTCGGCCGGCCTCCCTGTTTCACGTGCAGAAACGGACGTGCAATTTCCGCATCGATGACCGATTGTCATAGCAAGACGTCCGGGGAGGGGGCGATCGAGCCATGCAGAAACTGAGAAACCACTGGATCGGGGTGGATCAAGGGGATCTGGTCCTTTTCTCCGACTTCCAGCACGGCGGCGAAATGTGGACCGGCGAGGGGCCGCGGATGATCGCCCAGGGCGTCACCTTCGGCGAAAGCTTCAAGGCGCCGCCGACCGTCACCCTGTCGATCTCGATGTGGGATGTCGCCCACGGGGCCAACGTCCGCGCCGACATCCGCGCCGAGGACGTCGCGCGTGACGGCTTCACCATCGTCTTCCGCACCTGGGGCGATACCCGGGTGGCGCGCCTGCGCGTCGCCTGGATGGCGATCGGGGAGCTGCGCGACGCGGACGAGTGGGAGCTCGGCTAGGCCAGCAGCTCGTCGACCCAGGTCGGCACCACCACGCTCGCCTTGCCGATCCGCCGCTCGCGGAACGCGCGCGCGCGCAGCGACGGCGCGAGGTTGAGCTCGACCGTGTGCGCTCCCGGCCGGGCGGCCTCGACGAAGCCGGCGGCCGGGTAGACCTCGCCCGACGTGCCGATGGCGGCGAACAGGTCGGCCCCGGCCAGCGCCTCCTCGATCTCCTCCAGCCCGTGCGGCATCTCGCCGAACCACACCACGTCCGGCCGCGCCGCGCGCGCGCCGCAGGCGGGGCAGGGGGTCTCGGGCGACATCGCCTCCGGCGCCGCCCAGCGGTGGCCGCAGGCGGCGCAGAGCGCGCCGGAGAGGCGTCCATGCATGTGCAGCGCCGGGCTGCCCGCCGCCTCGTGCAGGCCGTCGACGTTCTGGGTGACGAGCGTGACCTCGTGCGCCGACGCCGCCAGCCGCGCCAGCGCCGCGTGCGCCGGGTTGGGCCGGGCGCGCGCCGCCTCGGCGCGGCGCATGTTGTAGAAGTCGTGCACCAGCGCCGGGTCGCGGGCGAAGGCCTCCGGCGTGGCCACGTCCTCGATCGCGTAGCGCGCCCACAGGCCGCCGGCGTCGCGGAAGGTGCCGAGCCCGCTCTCCGCCGAGATCCCGGCCCCGGTGAGGACGACGATCCTCAGTTGCACATGGCCCGGGCGGTGTCGACGAAGGCGTCGTAGCGCACCCAGGCGCGGTCGGCGGCGGGGCGGTCGTCGAGCTTCATGCTCTGCAGCCGTTCCGGGTTCTTGAAGTAGGTCGCCGCCGCGCGCTGCTCGGGCGCCGACAGGGTCTCGTTCGCCGCGCGCTGGACGCAGGAACAGAGGATCGGATTGGCGTTGGACCGGCCCGCCGCCATACAGGCGCGGCCGACATCGCCGGTGACGCGGCTGCCGCCGCCACAGGATGACAGGGTGAGAATCGCCACCACCAGGACCGTTCGGTACATGGTACTGCCCTTGCGCTGCTGTTGCTGCCTCGATCGACGGTGCGCCCCCGGTTTTCCGGATGTTCGTCCGCCATGTCTTGCGGAAAAGAATGCCTGAAACGTGGCGCTCTGGCAACGGTCGATGCGCGTGTCGCCGGCCCGCTATCACGGCCGCGTGAGGCGGCGCAGCGGGTTTCCCTCGCCCGCCGCTCTGCTACATCACGGGACGATTCACGAGAGGGCTGATCCCATGAGCGAGCGTTTCCGGCTGACCATCGCGCAGGCGAACCCGACCGTCGGCGATCTCGCGGGCAACGCCGCGCGCGCGCGGGCGGCCTGGGAGGCGGGGCGCGCGGCCGGGGCGCAGATGGTGGTGCTGCCGGAGATGTTCCTCGCCGGCTACCAGACCCAGGACCTCGTGCAGAAGCCGGCCTTCGTCGCCGATTGCCAGCGCCACCTCGAGACCCTCGCCGAGGCCTGCGCCGACGGCCCCGCCCTCGGCATCGGCGCGCCGGTCATCGAGGGGACGGCGCTCTACAACGGCTACTTCATCCTCTGCAACGGCCGCGTCCACGCCGCGATGCGCAAGTTCCACCTGCCCAACTACACCGTGTTCGACGAGGAGCGGCTGTACGAGCACGGCAGCTTCAGCGGCCCCTACGAGGTCGCCGGGGTGCGCATCGGCACGCCGATCTGCGAGGACGCGTGGTACCCGGACGTCGCCGAGACGATGGTCGAGAGCGGCGCCGAGATCCTCGTCGTGCCCAACGGCTCGCCCTATTTCCGCGAGAAGTTCGACGTCCGGCTCAACCGAATGGTCGCGCGGGTCGTGGAGAACGACGTGCCGCTCGTCTACCTCAACCTCGTCGGCGCGCAGGACGACCAGGTCTTCGACGGCGCCTCCTTCGTGCTCAACCGCCACGGCGCGCTGGCGCTGCGGCTGCCGGCCTTCGAGGAGGCGGTGGCGCATGTGGACTTCGCGCGCACCGACGCGGGCTGGCGCGCCGAGCCGGGCGAGATCGCGCCGCTGCCCGACAGCCTCGAGCAGGATTACCACGCGATGGTGCTGTCGCTGTCGGACTACATGCGCAAGACCGGCTTCGGGAAGGTGCTGCTCGGCCTCTCGGGCGGCATCGACAGCGCCATCGTCGCCACCGTCGCCGCCGACGCGCTGGGGCCGGAGAACGTGCGCTGCGTGATGCTGCCCTCGGAATACACCTCCGAGACCTCGCTCGAGGATGCCCGGGCCGTGGCCGCCAACCTCGGGTGCCGCTATGATTTCGTGCCGATCACCAGGGTCCGCGACGCGGTGACGGAGACGCTCGCGCCGCTGTTCGAGGGGCTGGCGGAGGATCTGACCGAGGAGAACGTGCAGTCGCGCATCCGGGGGCTGCTGCTGATGGCGCAGTCCAACAAGTTCGGCGAGATGCTCCTGACCACGGGCAACAAGTCCGAGGTCGCCGTGGGCTACGCGACGATCTACGGCGACATGGCCGGCGGCTACAATCCGATCAAGGACCTCTACAAGACCCGCGTCTTCGCCCTCTGCCGCTGGCGCAACGCCAACCACCGCCCCTGGATGGCGGCCCCGGCGGGCGAGGTGATCCCGGTCCGGGTGATCGACAAGCCGCCCTCGGCCGAGCTGCGCGCCGACCAGAAGGACGAGGATTCGCTGCCCCCCTACGACGTGCTCGACGGCATCCTGAAGCTGCTCGTCGACGAGGATTCCAGTGTCGCCGACTGCGTGGCGGCGGGCTATGAGCGCGAGACGGTGAAGCGGGTGGAGCAGCTGATCTACATCAGCGAGTACAAGCGCTTCCAGTCCGCCCCCGGCACCCGCCTGTCGATGCGCGCCTTCTGGCTCGACCGCCGCTACCCCATCGTCAACCGCTGGCGCGACCCGAGCTAGGGCCAGCGCGCCTCGGGCAGGCCCTGCCCGAGCGGACAGTCCGGGCGCGGGACGGCGGCGATGGCGGCCTCGCGCGCGGCGGCCTTGTCGGGGTCGGGGCGCGCGATCTCCGGGCTCTCCTGTCCGGGCGGGTAGGCGCCCACGACGGCGAAGTCGTCGGAGGCGCGCACGAGGCGGTGGCCGAACCCCGCCGGCAGCAGCGCCACGTCGCCCGGCGCGACCTCCACCTCCGGCCCCTCCGGCCCGCCGAGCTGCAGCCGGGCGTGGCCGGCGACGACGGCGAGAGCCTCGTGGCTCGCTGGGTGGAAGTGGTGGAAGTCGTACACGCTCCAGCGCCACGTCCCGCCCCAGCCGTTGGCGCGGAAGGTCGCCTCGGCCGCGTCCGGCGCGACGGCCCCGGCGGCGAGCAGCGCGGGCCAGCGCGGGTGGTTCGGGATGCCGCCGGCGGGCGGGGCGGTGATCTCGCGGACACTCATGGCGCGGGCGTCTCCGGCGGCACGACCTTCTCGTCGCCGCCGTCGCGGCGCAGGTCGGCGAGCCGCATCCGGCCCCGGTCGGTCTCGAGCGCGAGCCCGCCGTCGTCCTCGACCACGTCGCGGATCGTATGGCCCTCGATGTCGTAGACCTCCGTCGTGTCGCCTCGCGCCACCAGCATCCGGTGCGCGCCGGGGAAGATCGCGTAGCGCCGCCCGCCCAGTTCGCCGCTCGCCGCCGGCTGGCCCAGCTCCGCCGGCCAGTCGCCCCCGCCCGGCGCCGCGCCGTCCTCGACGAGCCGCGTCTCGGCCATCGCCCGGGCGATGTCGGCACACGCGGCCTCGACCCGGGCCGCCAGCCCCTCCGCCGCGCCCGTCACCGGCCACCGCCCGACGCCGCCGAGGTCCGGGTGGTCGTAGCGCGCCGCCGCCCCGTCGCCCTCGGCCAGCGCCACCACCAGCGCCCGCACCGCGGCGTCGCTGAGCCCGTGGCGGGCGGCCACCTCGATCAGAACCCGCTCCCCGTCCTTCGTCAGGCTGTGCATGGCGAGACCTCCCGTTCGCGTTGAGCGGGAGGTAGGGCGCGGCGGGAGGGTGGAAACGTCCGGCGGGCCTATACAACCTAAAGTTGACGGCTGTCAACCCTCCGGCGCGAAAAGGGAAGGCCCGCCCCACGCCGGGACGGGCCTCCTCGTCTGTCGCCCGGGCGACCGCTTACTGCGGAATGTCGCCCTCGATGCCCTCGACGTAGAAGTTCATCCCCAGCAGGGTGCCGTCGTCGGCCGTCTCGCCCTCCTCGAGCCACACCGAGCCGTCCTGCTTGTTCAGCGGGCCGGTGAAGGGGTGGTACTCGCCCGCGGCGATGGACTCGGCAAGCGCCTCGGCCTCGGCCTTGACCTCGGCGGGCACCGCGTCGCTGATTTCGCCGATGCCGACCATGCCGGGGCCGATGCCGTCCCAGGTGTCGGTGCTCTCCCAGGTGCCGTCGATCACCGCCTGGGTGCGATCGATGTAGTAGGGCGCCCAGTTGTCGATGATCGAGGAGACGCGCGGCATCGGGCCGAACTCGGCCATGTCGGAGGCCTGCCCGAAGGTGTAGACGTCGCCCGCCTCGGCCGCCGCCGCCTGCGGGGCGGTGGAGTCGGTGTGCTGCAGGATCACGTCGGCGCCCTGGTCGATCAGCGTGCGCGCGGCCTCGGCCTCCTTGGCCGGGTCGAACCAGGTGTAGACCCAGACGATCTTGAACTCGACGTCCGGGTTCACCTTCTTGGCGTGGATGTAGGCGGAGTTGATGCCCCGGATCACCTCGGGGATCGGGAACGAGCCGATGTAGCCGATGACGTTGCTCTCGGTCAGGTTGCCCGCGATGTGGCCCTGCACCGCGCGGCCCTCGTAGAAGCGCGCGGAGTAGGTCGAGACGTTGTCGGCGCGCTTGTAGCCGGTGGCGTGCTCGAACATCACGTCGGGGAACTGCTCGGCGACCTCGATGGTCTGGTCCATGTAGCCGAACGAGGTGGTGAAGATCAGGTCGGCACCGTTCAGCGCCATCTGCTGCATCACCCGCACCGCGTCGGGGCCCTCGGGGACGCTCTCGACGTAGACGGTCTCGACCTGGTCGCCGAAATGCTCCTCGACGGCGAGGCGGCCCTGCTCGTGCTCGTAGGTCCAGCCGCCGTCGCCGATCGGGCCGACATAGACGAAGCCGACGGTGGTCGGATCGTCCTGGGCGAAGGCGCCGCCGGCGAGGCCGGCGAGGGCGGCGGTGGCGAGAAGGTGTCTCAGTTTCATGGTCAGTCTCCCTGTCAGGTTTGGTGGCCTCAGGTCGAGGCGTGGAAGGTCTTGCCGAGGCTCCCCGGCGCGCGCCCGGCCGACATCACCACCAGCACGAGGATGGTGACGACGTAGGGCGACATGGAGAGGTACTCGACGGGGATCGCGACGCCGCTGGCCTGCAGGTTGAGCTGCAGGACGGTGACGCCGCCGAACAGGTAGGCGCCGAGCAGCAGCCGCCACGGCCGCCAGCTGGCGAAGACGACGATGGCGAGCGCGATCCAGCCGGCGCCGGCGGTCATGCCCTCGGTCCATTGCGGCACCCGCACGAGGCTCAGGTACGCGCCGCCGAGCCCCGCGCAGGCGCCGCCGAAGGCGATGGCGGCGAAACGGATGGCGACGACGTTGTAGCCCAGCGCGTGCGCGGCGGCGTGGTTCTCGCCGACGGCGCGCAGCACCAGCCCGCCGCGGGTGTAGCGCAGGAACGCCCAGACCCCGGCGACGATCAGCAGCGAGACGTAGACCATCGGGTCGTGCCCGAAGAGCACACGCCCGAGGAACGGGATCTCGCTCAGCACGCCGAAATCCACCCGCGGCAGCGACGGCGCGCGCATCCCCACGTAGCTCTGCCCCAGCAGCGACGACAGGCCCAGCCCGAACAGCGTCAGCGCCAGCCCGGTGGCGACCTGGTTGGACAGCAGCCACTGGGTCAGCGCCGCGAAGACCAGCGCCAGCAGCGCCGCCCCGGCGGCGGCCCCGGCGAAGCCGACATAGGGCGAGCCGGTGTTGATCGCGACGATGAAGCCGCAGACCGCGCCGGTGATCATCATCCCCTCGACGCCGAGGTTGAGCACCCCGGCGCGCTCCACCACCAGCTCGCCGATGGCGGCGAGCAGGATCGGCGTGGCGGCGACCATCAGCGAGGCGACGAGCAGCGACGGGTCGATGGAGCCGAACATCACGCGACCTCCCTGTGGCGCAGGCGGACGCGGAAGTGGGTCAGCACGTCGACCGCGAGCAGGAAGAACAGCAGCATCCCCTGGAACAGCTGGATCGCCGCGGCCGGCAGCTGCAGCTGGCTCTGGGCGATCTCGCCGCCGATATAGGTCAGCGCCATCAGCCCGCCCGCCAGCAGGATGCCCACCGGGTGCAGCCGGCCGAGGAAGGCGACGATGATCGCGGTGAAGCCGTAGCCGACGTTGAAGTCGATGCTCACCTGCCCCGCCGGCCCCGAGACCTCGAACATCCCCGCGAGCCCGGCGAGCGCCCCCGACGTGCCGAGGCAGATCAGCACCAGCCCGCCCGGGTTGACCCCCGAGAAGGCGGCGGCGCGCGGGCTCTGCCCGGCGAGGCGGATCTGGAAGCCGAGGATGTGGCGCGACATCACCACGTAGGCGAGGATCACCGCGAGGAAGGCGGTGATGACGCCCCAGTGCATGCCGCCGGCGCGGTCGATCCAGCTGGTGGCGCTGTCGTACTGGGTGAGGTTGCGGCTGCCGGGGAAGCCCATGCCCTCCGGGTTCCGGAGCGGCCCCAGCGCCATCGCCGCGAGCAGCTGCTCGGCGACGTAGACCAGCATCAGCGACACGAGGATCTCGTTGGTGCCGAAGCGCACCTTGAGCAGGCCCGGGATCATCGCCCAGCCGAGCCCGCCGAGCGCGCCGAACAGGATCATCAGCGGGAAGATCAGCCAGCGCGCCTCCATCGGGTAGAGCGCCAGCGCCACCGCCGCCCCGCAGAGCGCGCCGATGATGTACTGCCCCTCGGCGCCGATGTTCCACACCCCGGCGCGAAAGCCGAACGACAGCCCGATCGCGATCAGCACCAGCGGCGCGCCCTTCACCAGGAGCTGCGGGCGGTAGAACGAGGCGAATTGCGAGAACAGCGGATCGAAGAAGATGGTGCGGATCGCCACCAGCGGGTCCTTGCCCAGCATCGCGAACAGCACGCCCCCGAACACCACCGTCAGCGCCACCGCCAAGAGCGGGGTGAGCCAGGTCCAGAAGGTCGACGGCTGCGGTCTGCGCTCCAGCCGGATCAATGCGCCGCCCCCTTCATCTGGCCGAAAATATGCCCGCCGGAGGCGTCCTCACGCGTCCACATGCGCCACCTCCATGTCGTGGGCGCCGCCCAGCATCAGCCCGATCTCCTCGACGCTCAGCCCGCGCGCCGGGCGGGGCGCGCTGAGGCGGCCCTCGTTGAGCGCGGCGAAGCGGTCGGAGATCTCCATCAGCTCGTCGAGGTCCTGGCTGATCACGATCACCGCCGCGCCGCCGGCGGCGAGGTCGAGCAGCGCCTGGCGGATCGCCGCGGCGGCGGAGGCGTCGACGCCCCAGGTCGGCTGGTTGACGACGAGCAGGTCGGGCCGCTGCAGGATCTCGCGCCCGATGACGTATTTCTGCAGGTTGCCGCCCGACAGCGACATCGCCGCCCGGTCCGGCCCCGGCGTGCGCACGTCGAAGCGCTCGATGACCAGCTCGGCGAAGGCCCTGGCCCTGCCCCAGCGCAGGAAGCCGTGGCGCGACAGGTCCTCGCGGACGTTGGCGGTCAGCACGGCGTTCTCGGTCAGGCTCATGTCGGGCGCGGCGGCGTGGCCCATCCGCTCCTCGGGAGCGGTCAGCAGCGCGCGCGCGCGCCGCTCGTTGGGGCCGCGGCGGCCGATGTCGTCGCCCTTGAAGCGCACCATGCCGGGCTTCGTGCGCAGCTCGCCCGAGAGCGCGGCGAGCAGCTCGTCCTGCCCGTTGCCCGCGACGCCGCCGATTCCGAGCACCTCGCCGGCGCGCACCTCGAAGCCGATGTCCCTGAGCGCGGTGCCGAACGGCCGGGGCGAGGCGGCGGAGAGGCCGGCGACCTCGAGCATCACCGCGCCGCCCTCGCCGGGTTCGCGCTCGGGAACGAGCAGCTCGCCACCCACCATCATCTCGGCCATCTGGCGCGCCGAGCTCTCGCGCGGGTCGCAGGTGCCCACCACCCGGCCGAGGCGCAGGATCGTCGCGGTCTCGCAGAGCGCGCGGATCTCCTCGAGCTTGTGCGAGATGTAGAGGATCGCGGTGCCCTCGGCCGACAGCTTGCGCAGGGTCTCGAACAGGATCGTCACCTCCTGCGGCGTCAGCACGCTGGTCGGCTCGTCCATGATCAGCAGCTTCGGGTCCTGCAGCAGGCAGCGGATGATCTCGACCCGCTGGCGCTCGCCCGCCGACAGGTCGCCGACGGTGCGGAACGGGTCGAGCGGCAGGCCGTAGGTCTCCGAGACGTCGCGGATCCGCGCCGCGAGGTCGCGCGGGCGGGGCGGGTTCTCCATGCCGAGCGCGATGTTCTCGGCGACGTTGAGCGCGTCGAACAGCGAGAAGTGCTGGAACACCATCGCCACGCCGAGCCGGCGGGCGACCTTGGGCTCGGCGGGCTCGTAGGGGGCGCCGTTGAGCCGCATCCGGCCGCGGTCGGGCTTGACGAGGCCGTAGATCGTCTTGACCAGCGTCGACTTGCCCGCGCCGTTCTCGCCGAGCAGCGCGTGGACCTCGCCGCGGCGGATGTCGAAGGAGACGTCCTCGTTGGCGACGACGCCCGGATAGGCCTTCGTCAGCCCCTCGAGTGAAAGGAGCGTCTCCTTCATCCGGTCTTCGCCCTCGCGCCCTTGTCCGCCGACCTGAGTAACGCGGCCGTGACACCGACGGCAATGGCCTGCGGATGTTTGCCGAGCTCCGGATCGCCGATCGGGCAGGCGATGCGCGAAATCTGGGCATTGCCGTGCCCCAGCGCCGCCAGCCTGCCGCGGAAGCGGGCCCATTTCGTCGCCGAGCCGATCAGCCCGCAGCTCGCGAAGCCGTGGCCGAGCAGCGCGTGGCAGAGCGCGAGGTCGACCTCGTGCGACCAGGTCAGCACCAGGTGGTGCGCCTCCGGCGGCGCGAACGGGACGAGCCGGGGCGGGTCGGCGGCGACGAGGCGGGTCTCGCCGTGGGTGGTCTCGGGGAAGCGGTCGGGCGCGAAGTCGATCCAGGTCAGCGCGTAGTGCGGCAGCGGCGCCATCGTGGCGACGATCGCCCGGCCGACATGCCCGGCGCCCCAGATCCAGAGCGGCGCGGCGGCGGGCGCCTCGAGCGCGTCGGCCGCCGCGAAGCCCAGCGTCACCGAGCCGCCGCAGCATTGCCCGAGCGCCGGGCCGAGCGGGTAGGTGCGCTCCTGCGCGCCGCGCCCCTCGGCGAGCATCGCCCGCGCCTCGGCCATCGCCTGCCACTCGAGCGCGCCGCCGCCGATGGTGCCCTCGATCCGGTCAGCATGGACCAGCATCGCCGCGCCCCGCTCGCGGGGGACCGAGCCGGCGGTGCGCAGCACCGTGACGCGGATCGCGCTCACCCCCGCGCCCTCGTCACCGCCGCGAGCACCCGCTCGGGCGTCGCGGGCGTGTCGAGCGCCGGGTCGTGCGGCCCGCAGGCGGCGCAGGCGTCCATCAGCGCCAGCCAAGCGGAGATCCCGAGCATCAGCGGCGGCTCGCCCACCGCCTTGGAGCGGTAGATCGTCTCGCTGTAGTTCTCGCCGTCCCAGAGCGCGACGTTGAACATGTCGGGCCGGTCCGAGCAGGCGGGAATCTTGTAGGTCGAGGGCGCGTGGGTGCGCAGCCGGCCCTTGGCGTCCCAGACCAGCTCCTCGGTAGTGAGCCAGCCGGCGCCCTGGACGTAGCCGCCCTCGATCTGGCCGATGTCGATGGCCGGGTTCAGTGAACGGCCGGCGTCGTGCAGGATGTCGGTGCGCAGGATCCGGTTCTCGCCGGTGAGGGTGTCGATGGCGACCTCGGTGACGGCCGCGCCGTAGGCGAAATAGAAGAACGGCCGCCCGCGCCCCGCGGCGCGGTCCCAGGCGAGGTCCGGGGTCTTGTAGAACCCCGCCGCCGACAGGCTCACCCGGTGCTCGTAGGCGAGCTGGGCGGCCCGCGCGAAGGGGATCCGCTCGCCGCCGACGATCACCTCGCCGTCCGCGAACACCACCTCGCCCGCGTCGGCCTGGTGCAGCTCGGCGAGGCAGGCGGCCATGCGGCCGCGGATCTCGTCGCAGGCGGCCTTGGTGGCCATGCCGTTGAGGTCGCTGCCCGAGGAGGCGGCGGTGGCCGAGGTGTTGGGCACCTTCGCGGTGTCGGTGGCGGTGATCCGCACCTGCTCGACCGGCACCCCGAAGCGGTCGGCGGCGACCTGGGCGACCTTGCGGAACAGCCCCTGTCCCATCTCGGTGCCGCCGTGGTTGAGGTGGATCGAGCCGTCCTGGTAGACGTGCACCAGCGCCCCGGCCTGGTTGAGGTGGGTCAGCGTGAACGAGATCCCGAACTTCACCGGCGAGAAGGCGATGCCGCGCTTGAGCAGCGGGCTGTCGGCGTTCCACTCCGCGATGGCGGCGCGGCGGGCGGTGTAGTCGGACGTCTCGAGCAGCCGGTCGGTCATCTCGTGGAGGATGAAGTCGCTCACCTCCATGCCGTAGGGCGTCGTGTTCTCCGCGCCCTTGCGCTCGGGCGAGAAGGCGGCGCGGAAGCGCTTGCCGCCGCCGGTCTTGACGCTCGCCCCGGCCGCGCCGCGCGAGGCGAGGTCGTCGTGGGTGTCGCCGGCCAGCTTCTCGGGCGGCGGCTCGGGCGCGGGGGGCGGCGCGTGGTGGGCGGGGTGGTAGTAGTTGAGGCGCCGCACCTCGGCCGGATCGCGGCCGAGCTTGCGCGCCAGCGCGTCCATCACCCGCTCGATCCCCACCATCCCCTGCGGCCCGCCGAAGCCGCGGAAGGCGGTGGCGCTCTGGGTGTTGGTCTTGAGCCGGTGCGACAGGATCCGCACCGCCGGCAGCAGGTAGGCGTTGTCGGCGTGCAGCATCGCCCGGTCGGCCACCGGCAGCGACAGGTCCTGCGACCAGCCGCAGCGGACGTAGTGGGTGAAGTCCACCGCCAGCACCCGGCCTTCGGCATCGTGGCCGACCCGGTAGTCGATGCGGAAATCGTGCCGCTTGCCGGTGATGGTCATGTCGTCGTCGCGGTCGTAGCGCATCTTGCACGCCCGCCCGGTGTGGCGCGCGGCCACGGCGCAGGCGACGGCGAGGGCGTTGCCCTGGCTCTCCTTGCCGCCGAAGCCGCCGCCCATCCGCCGGGTCTCGACCCGCACGCCGCTCATCGGCAGGCCGATCGCCTCGGCCACCTTGTGCTGGATCTCGGTCGGGTGCTGGGTCGAGCTCTGCACCAGCATGTCGCCGTTGTCCTGCGGCCAGGCGAGGGCGGCCTGGCCCTCGAGGTAGAAATGCTCCTGCCCGCCGATCTCGAGCCGGCCCTCGAGGCGGTCCGGCGCCGCGGCGAGGGCGGCGTCGACGTCGCCCTTGCTCCAGGTGACCGGGCCGCCCTCGAAGCGGCTGTCGGCGGCGAGCGCCTGCTCGACGGTCAGGATCGGCTCGGCCTCGTCGATCTCCACCCGCCCGAGCCGCGCCGCCTTGCGGGCGGCGAGATGGCTGTCGGCGACCACCAGGAAGATCGGCTGGCCGGCATAGTGCACCTCGCCGGTGGCGAGCAGGGGCTCGTCGTGGATCGAGGGCGAGACGTCGTTGGCGAAGGGCAGGTCGGCGGCCTCCAGCACCGCGACGACGCCGGGCGCGGTGCGCACCTCGGCGAGGTCGGTGGCGGTGATGGTGCCGCGCGCGACGGGGGACACGCCGAAGGCGAGGTGCAGGCAGGTGGCCGGCACCGGGGTGTCGTCGACGTAGCGCGCGGCGCCGGTGACGTGCAGCGGCGCGCTGTCATGGGGCAGGGGGCGGGCGACGCTCACGGGGTCACCTCCAGCACCGAGACCGGCTGCCCGGCGAGGTCGGCGGCGTAGCGGCGCAAAAGGTTTCGCGCCACTTCGAGCCGGTAGGGCTCGGAGGCGCGCATGTCCGACAGCGGCGTGAAGTCGTCGGCGAAGGCGTCGAGCGCGGCCGCGAGGCTCGCCTCGCCCCAGGGCCGGCCGACGAGCGCGGCCTCGACGGCGGCGGCGCGCTTGGGCGTCGCGGCCATGCCACCGAAGGCGATCCGGGCGGCGGTCACGGTGCTGTCGTCCGCGACGGTGACGTTGAAGCAGCCGCAGACGGCGGAGATATCCTGGTCGAAGCGCTTGGAGATCTTGTAGCAGCGCAGGGCGGGGGCGTCGGCGGGGAAGGTGACGGCCTCGACGAACTCGCCGGGGCGGCGGTCCTGCTTGCCGTAGTCGAGGAAGAAGTCCTCGAGCGGCATCTCGCGGCGCGCGTCGCCCCGGCGCAGGTGCAGCGTCGCGCCGAGGGCGATCAGCGCGGGCGGGCTGTCGCCGATGGGCGAGCCGTTGGCGATGTTGCCGCCCACCGTGGCGGCGGCGCGGACCTGCTCGGAGCCGAAGCGCCGGATCAGCTCGGCGAGCGACGGCAGCCGCGCGCCCAGCGCCCGGTGCAGCTCGGCGAGCGACACCGCCGCCCCGACCCGGAGCGCGCCGTCGCGCTCCTCGATGGCGCGCAGCTCGGCGCAGCGGTTGAGGAAGGCGACCTCGCCGAGATCGCGCAGCCCCTTCGTCACCCAGAGGCCGACGTCCGTCGCCCCGGCGACGAGCACCGCGTCGGGGTGCTCGAGATACCACGCCGCCAGCGCGTCGGCGCTCTCCGGCGCGATCGGGCCGGGCGCGTCGAGCCCCCGCGCCACCAGCGCGGCGTCCTCGTGCATCCACTCGGGGACGGGCACCCCCTCGGCGGCCTCGGCGGCGCGGATGATCGGGGCGTAGCCGGTGCAGCGGCAGAGGTTGCCCGCGAGCAGGTCGTCGTGGTCGACCCGGCCCTGCAAGTGGCCGACCGCCATCGTCACCACGAAGCCCGGCGTGCAGAAGCCGCACTGGCTGCCGTGCTTGTCGATCATCGCCTGCTGCACCGGGTGCAGGCTGCCGTCGGGCCCGGCGAGGCCCTCGACGGTGCGCACCGCCTTGCCGTGCAGCTGCGGCAGGAACAGGATGCAGGCGTTGATTGCCCGCGCGCCGGCCGCGTCCGTCACCATGACGGTGCAGGCGCCGCAATCGCCCTCGTTGCAGCCCTCCTTGGTCCCCGTCAGCCCCTGCGTCTCGCGCAGGTGGTCGAGCAGGGTCCGTGTCGGTGGTGCGTCCACCGCCACGAGGGCGCCGTTCAGCCAGAATGAGATGGTGGTCATGATAGACCCGTGCCGCCTTACCCGTCACGAGGGTGTCGGCCCGCGGTCGATGCGGCGTAGAGCGCGGGCCCCCTGTTGACGAGGGATGAAAGCCGCTGCGCGGGCGTTTGGCAAGTCCCTGCGGGCCGAAGGTGCAGCAATTCCCGCCCCGCGCCCGTGGCGGCCGGGGCAGGGGGGACGCCGTCCCCCCTCTTGCTGACGCAATTCACCCCCCTGGGATATTTCCGGGACAGAGGCGCGGGGGAGGCGCGTGGGGTGGCGGAGCGCCCTGTCCCTCTGTCCTGCAAATATCCCCGCCGGAGGCGGCCGACGGGATCAGGCGGGGCTGCGGTTGGGGTGGTCGAGGGTCGGGACGAGGTCGAGCCAGTCGCGGTAGGGGGAGGTCTGGGAGCGGTCGTAGAGGGTGCGCAGGGCGGCGAGGGGGCGGTCGGCGTGGTCGATGCGCAGGGTGAGCGGGGCCATGTCGCGGCCGGTGACGAGCAGCGCCGCCGAGAGCAGGCCGCGGCTGTCGCCGCCGGCGGCGTCGGCGGCCTCCAGCGCGGCGAGGAGGCGTTCGGGGTGGGGGCCGGTGGCGGCGAGGTAGCCCTCGAGGCAGGCGTCGAGCACCGCCTCGGAGGCGAGCATGTTGCCGCTGACCACCACGTCGGGCGCGGTGCGGGCGGCGGCGGCGGGGATGCTCTCGGCGCCGGTGAAGTGGCCGGTGCCGCCCTGTGGGTCGAGCGCGGCGAGCTGGCGGTGGGCGGCGCCGGTGTCGGCGCTGGTGAGGCGGGCGACGGCCTCGGCGGCGGGGGTGCCGGCGCGCATCAGGGCGAGCGCCCCGGTGCCCCAGAGGGTCGAGGGGGCGGAGCCCTGCGCGGCGGACAGGCCCGATTCGGCGTCGCCGCGCAGCACCCAGCCGCCGACGCAGAGCGATCCGGTGCACGCCGCGCCGCCGTAGGTGCCTGTTTTTGCATCGAAGGTGAGGATCGAGATGGTCACGAGGCCGCCTTTCGCCGAAGTCCGGCCTTGAATTTAAACCGGAACTTTGTCCTGATGCAATTTATCATGATCAATAGGCGGCAAGCCTAGACAGCGGAGGTACCACCCCATGACCCTTCTTCACTGGACCCGCCGCGCGGCACTCGCCGCCGGCATGGCCTCGGCCCTCGCGCTCGGCGCGGGCGCTCCGGCGGCGGCGCAGACCCCGCCCGGCGTGCTCATCGTCGGGCAGATCGCCGAGCCCAAGGCGCTGGACCCGGCCGCGGTGACCGCGGTGAACGATTTCCGCATCCTGATGAACGTCTACGACGGGCTGGTGCGCTATGCCGACGGCACCCTCGAGGTGGAGCCGGCGCTGGCGACGGACTGGGAGATCAGCGACGACGGCACCGAGTACACCTTCACCCTGCGCGAGGGGGTGAGCTTCCACGACGGCAGCCCGTTCAACGCCGAGGCGGTGGTGTTCAACTTCGAGCGGATGCTCGACGAGGACCACCCCTACCACGACACCGGCCCGTTCCCGCTGGCCTTCTTCTTCTCTGCGGTCGACAGCGTCGAGGCGGTGGACGACATGACGGTGAAGTTCACCCTGAACGAGCCCTACGCGCCGTTCCTGTCGAACCTCGCCTACCCGACCGGGCTGATCGTCTCGCCCGCCGCCGTCGAGGAGCACGGGGCCGAGTTCGGCCGCAACCCCTCGGGGACGGGGCCGTTCACCTTCGTGGAGTGGCGCTCCAACGAGGCGGTCGTGATCGAGCGCAACCCCGATTACTGGGACGGGGCGCCCGAGCTCGAGGCGGTCGTGTTCCGCCCGATCACCGACGCCAACACCCGCACCGCCGAGATGCTCGCGGGCGGGATCGACCTGATGGTCGAGGTGCCGCCGGTGGCGCTGTCGGAGTTCGAGGGCGAGCAGTTCACCATCCACGAGCAGGCCGGGCCGCACGTGTGGTTCCTGATCCTCAACACCAAGGAAGGCCCGTTCGCCGACAAGCTGGTGCGGCAGGCGGCGAACTACGCCGTCGACAAGCGGGCGCTGGTGGAGGACGTGCTCGAGGGCACCGCCGAGATCGCCGCCGGGCCGATCCCGCCGGCCTTCGCCTGGGCCTACGACGACAGCCTCGAGCCCTACCCGCACGATCCCGAGCGCGCCCGCGAGCTGCTCGCGGAGGCGGGCGTGGAGAACCCCGAGGTGACCTTCTACGTCACCGAGGGCGGCTCGGGCATGCTGGACCCGGTGGCGATGGGCACCGCGATCCAGGCGGATCTCGAGGAGGTCGGCTTCGACGTCAGCATCGAGACCTACGAGTGGAACACCTTCCTCGGCGAGGTGAACCCGGGCCTCGAGGGCAAGGCCGACATGGCCGAGATGGCGTGGATGACGAACGATCCCGACACGCTGCCCTTCCTGACCCTGCGCACCGAGGCCTGGCCCGACGCGGGCGGCTTCAACTCGGGCTACTACTCCAACCCCGAGGTGGACGAACTGCTCGAGGCGGCGCGCGTGGCGACCGACCAGGACGAGCGCGCCGAGCTCTACAAGCAGGTGCAGCAGATCGTGCAGGAGGACGCGCCGTGGGTGTTCGTCGCGAACTGGAAGCAGAACGCGGTGACGGGCGCCAGCGTGGAGAACTTCGCGCTGCAGCCGTCGTTCTTCCTGCTGCTCGACGACGTCGTGAAGGAGTGAGGGGCTTCGGGCCGCGTGGCGGCCCGACCCGCCGGGGGGCGCTGCCCCCCGGACCCCCCGGGATATTTCGAGGACAGAGGTTGCCGGGGGCGGCGCGCGCGGAGGCGATGGGGGAGCGATGGGCAGCTATATCCTGAGACGGCTGGTGTCGGCGATCCCGGTGCTGTTCGGGATCACGGTGATCGTCTTCGCGATCATGGCGCTGATCCCCGGCGATCCGGCGACGGCGATCCTCGGCTCCTACGCGACGCCGGAGAACGTCGAGAAGCTGAACCGCGACCTCGGGCTCGATCGGCCGGCGGTGGCCCGGTACTTCATCTGGCTCGGCAACATGCTGACCGGCGATTTCGGCACCTCCTTCTCGCTCAACCGGCCGGTGCTGGACGAGATCCTCGAGCGGTTCGGGGCGACCCTGATCCTCGCGGGCACGTCGTTCGTGCTGTGCGCGCTGTTCGGGGTGCTGGCGGGGGTGGTGTCGGCGGCGAACCAGTACGGCTGGGCGGACAAGGCGATCACCTTCGCGGTGCTGCTCGGGATCTCGATCCCGTCGTTCTTCCTCGGGATGCTGATGATACTCGCCTTCGCCGTCGAGCGGCGGTGGTTCCCGGTGTCGGGGATGTACGCGATCTACGGCGGCGGCGGCCTCGGCGACCTGCTGCGCCACCTGGTGATGCCGGCCACGGCGCTGGCGGTGGTGGCGACGGGGGTGGTGGCGCGGCTGTCGCGCTCGGCGATGCTGGAGGTGCTGCGGCAGGATTTCATCCGCACCGCGCGGGCCAAGGGGGTCCATGAGCGGCGGGTGATCTGGCGGCACGCGCTGCGGGCGGCGATGGTGTCGATCATCCCGGTGCTGGGCATCCAGGCCGGGTTCGTGCTGTCGGGGGCGGTCTATATCGAGATCGTGTTCCAGTGGCCCGGGGTGGGGCGGATGCTGGTCGACGCGATCCTGACGCGCGACATCCTGCTGGTGCAGGGCGGGGTGGTGTTCGTGGCCGCCTGCTACGTGCTGTTCAATATCGTGGTGGACGTGGCGCAGAGCCTGCTCGATCCGAGGATCAAGACGTGAGGCGCTTCCTCGCCCTGCTCGCGCGCAACCGGCTGGCGCTGCTGGGGCTGGTGGTGATGGGGCTGGTGGTGCTGCTGGCGCTGGTGACGCCGTGGCTGCCGCTGAAGCCGCCGAACGTGACCAACACGTCGGACAAGTTCCTGCCGCCCTTCTCGGAGGGCGCGCTGCTCGGCACCGACCATCTGGGGCGGGACCTGCTGTCGCGGCTGCTCTGGGGCACGCGGCTGTCGCTGGCGGTGGGCTTCGCCGCCGCCGCCATCGCCGCCACGCTGGGCGCGGCGATCGGGGTGGTCGCGGGCTATTACGGCGGAAGGGTCGACAACGTCGTCATGCGCGGCGTCGACATGCTGATGGCGTTTCCCTACATCCTGCTCGCGCTCGCCATCGTGGCCGCGCTGGGGCCGGGGCTGTTCAACGCGCTGATCGCGGTGGCGGCGGTCAACATCCCCTTCTTCGCGCGCAACATCCGGGGCGTCACGGTCGGGATCGCGCACAAGGAGTTCGTGGACGCGGCGCGGCTGTCGGGGCTGTCGGACGCGCGCATCATCGTCTCGGAGGTGCTGCCCAACGTGGTGCCGGTGATCGTGATCGCGATGTCGACCACGGTAGGCTGGATGATCCTCGAAACGGCCGGCCTCAGCTTCCTCGGGCTCGGCAGCCAGCCGCCGCAGGCCGATCTCGGCTCGATGCTGGGCGAGGCGCGCTCGGCGCACATCACGCAGCCGCACACCTCGGTGGTGCCCGGCGTGATGATCCTGATCATCGTCATGGCGATCAACCTGCTCGGCGACGGGGTGCGCGACGCGCTCGACCCGCGGCTGCGCTCGGGCGCGCTGAGCCGGCCGATGGCGGCGACGCAGGTGGCGCGCGATCACGTGCCGCCGGAGCCGCGCGCCGAGGGGGTGCTGACGCTGACCGACCTCGAGACGCAGTTCCACGTGGGCAAGCGGACCTTCCGGGCGGTGAACGGGGTGTCGCTGCACGTCGCGCCGGGGGAGTGCCTCGGGCTGATCGGGGAGAGCGGGTCGGGCAAGTCGGTGACGGCGCTGTCGGTGATGGGGCTGGTCGCCTCGCCGCCGGGTGTGATCACCGGCGGGTCGGCGCAATACAAGGGCCAGGAGCTGATCGGGGCGCGCTACGGCAAGCTGCGCCAGCTGCGCGGGGACCGGGTGAGCTACATCTTCCAGGACCCGCTGGCGACGCTGCACCCGCTCTACAAGGTCGGCGACCAGCTGATCGAGGCGATCCGGGTGCATCACCCCGTCGGCCGCCGCGCGGCGCGGGAGCGGGCGCTGGGGCTGTTGCGCGACGTGCGCATCCCGAACCCGGAGAGCCGGATCGACGCCTATCCGCACGAGATGTCGGGGGGCATGCGCCAGCGGGTCGGGATCGCGATGGCGCTGGCCAACGACCCGGACGTCATCATCGCCGACGAGCCGACGACGGCGCTCGACGTGACGGTGCAGGCGCAGATCCTGTCGGTGCTGTCGGACCTGCGGCGCGAGCGGGGGCTGGCGATCGTGTTCATCACCCACGATTTCGGCGTCGTCGCGCAGCTCTGCGACCGGGCGGCGGTGATGTATGCCGGGCGGATCGTCGAGCAGGGGACGACGGAGCAGATCCTGAACCACCCGCGCCACCCCTACACGGCGCTCCTGATGAAGTGCGTCCCCGAGCTGGGCGCCGGGCGGCGGCGGCTCGAGGCGATCCCCGGCCTGCCGCCGGCGGTGGACCGGCTGCCGGAGGGCTGCGCCTTCGCCGACCGTTGCCCGAAGGTGCAGCCAGACTGCCGCGCGGGCGAGATCGTGCTGCGCCAGGTGGGCGATCACGCGGCGCGCTGCCTGCATCCGGTGGAGCGGGCCCGAGAGGAGGCCGCGCAATGACCCTCGCGCTCAGGCTCGTGGATCTCGCCAAGACGTTCCCCGTCGGCAAGCGCCTGTTCGGCAAGCCGAAGGGGAAGGTGCGGGCGGTGCATCCGGTGACGCTCGACGTCGAGCGGGGCGAGACGCTCGGCATCGTGGGCGAATCCGGCTGCGGCAAGTCCACGCTGGCGCGGATGCTGGTGGGGCTGCTCGAGCCGACGCAGGGCCACGTGGAGATCGAGGGCGCGGCGCTCGACACCGCCGATCCGGCGCTGTTCGGCAAGCGCATCCAGTACGTCTTCCAGGACCCGATCTCGTCGCTGAACCCGAGGAAGACGATCCGGCAGATCATGGAGGCGCCGCTCAGGCGGCTGCACGGGATGAAGGCGACGGAGCGACAGGCGCGCATCCGCGAGATCTTCGACAGCGTGAACCTGCGCGAGGAGTTCCTCGACCGCTACCCGCACGAATTCTCCGGCGGGCAGGCGCAGCGGATCGGCATCGCGCGGGCGCTCGCGGCGCAGGCGTCGATCCTGGTGCTCGACGAGCCGGTCTCGGCGCTCGACGTGTCGGTGCAGGCGCAGGTGCTCAACCTGCTGGCCGACCTGAAGGGGGAGTACGGGCTGACCTACCTGTTCATCTCGCACGACCTCGCCGTGGTGGAGGCCGTCTGCGACCGGATCGCGGTGCTGTATTTCGGGGCGGTGGTCGAGCTGGGCCGCGCCGAGGACGTGTTCCGCGCGCCGCTCCACCCCTACACCCGGCTGCTGGCCGAGAGCGCGCCGGTGGTGGGCCGGCCGCTCACCGCGCCCGAGGCGAAGGAGACCGAGCTGCCCGATCCGCTCAACCCGCCCTCGGGCTGCGCCTTCCGCACCCGCTGCCCGCGCGCCACCGAGCGCTGCGCGGCGGAGGTGCCGACGCTGGAGACGGCGAAGTCAAACCATCAAAAAGCAGCCTGCTTCCACCCGCTCTCCGACTGACATGTCTCCACGAGAGATGTATGTCGCCTGACATGGCTTGTGTCTCCGCCAATCATGTTTACGCTCATATGCCGACCGAGGAGAGGGTTGTGACCACGGCACTCCGCCCCACATTGCGCGCGCGGCTGCGCGAGGGCACGCAGGCGCGCCACCGGAAGCTGGACGATGCGCTGAGTGCCTACGACATCCGCACGCCCGGAGGTCTGGCCGCGTTCCTGTCGGTGCACGAGGCGGCGTTCTCGCGCATCGGCCCGGGCGCGGGCGTGTCGGGGCGGGTGCTGCCCGACCTGCTGCAGCGGCTGCGCGCCGATCTCGTGGTGCTCGGCGCCGCCCATTGCGCCGCCTGCGACCCGGCCGCCGCGACGCCGGCCCGGCGGCGGCACCCGGTCGCGGTCGACTACGTCACGCTCGGCTCGCGGCTCGGCTCCAAGGTGCTGCGCCGGCGCTGGGCGACGAGCCCCGACCCGCTGGTGCAGCGGGCTTCGGCCTATTTCACCGCACCCGGCTATCTGGACGAGTGGCGCCGCTTCTGCGATGCCGCCGAGACCGCGCCCGCGGACGATGCGGACGCCGAGCTGGCCGTCGCCGACGCCAACGGCATCTTCGACGTCTTCCTCGAAACCCTGAGCTGACGGACCGACGACCAGATGACGAGCCCAGAGACCGCCGCGGCCTACGAGGTCACCCTCGAGAACTGCGCCCGCGAGCCGATCCACGTGCTCGGCCGGATCCAGCCGTTCGGGTGCCTGATCGCCGTGTCCAAGGACTGGATCATCGGCCACGCCTCGGCCAACACCGACGACATCCTCGACCTCGCGCCCGAGCGTCTCGTCGGCGCGCCGTTCGCCGATTTCTTCCCCGGCCAGTCGATCCACGACCTGCGCAGCAAGATGCAGCTGCTCGCCCACGACGACCAGCCGGCGCGGGTGTTCCGCTTCGACCTGTTCGAGGACGGCCGGCTGTTCGATATCGCCATCCACGGCAGCGGCCGGCACTTCGTGTTCGAGTTCGAGCCCAAGAGCTCGTCGGAGTTCCGCGACGACCTGGCGCTGGTGCAGCCGCTGATCGCCCGCGTGCGCCGCCGCGAGGACATCGTCGGCGCCGCCACCGAGGCGGCGCGCTGTCTCAAGGCGATGACCGGGCTCGACCGGGTGATGGTCTACCGCTTCGAGGAGGATGACAGCGGCACCGTCATCGCCGAGGCCCGCGAACCGAAGCTCGAGCCGTTCCTGCACCTGCGCTACCCGGCCAGCGACATCCCCGCCCAGGCCCGCGAGCTCTACCGGCGCAACACCTTCCGCATCATCGCCGACGTCGACGGCGAGGTGCACCCGATCGTCCCCGAGCTCGGCCCCGACGGCCGCCCGCTCGACCTGTCCTTCGCCGTGACGCGCGCCGTCTCGCCGATCCACCTCGAGTACCTGCGCAACATGGGCGTGCGGGCGTCGCTGTCGGTGTCGATCCTGCGCCGGGGCAAGCTCTGGGGCCTGTTCGCCTGCCACCACGGCGAGCCGTTCTACGTCGATTACGAGCTGCGCACCGCGGTGGAGCTGTTCGGGCAGCTGTTCTCCTACGAGCTCGCCCGCCTGGAAACCGACGCCGAACTCGCCGACGTCGAGAAGGCGCGGCGGCTGCACGACAACCTGATGAGCCAGGTCTCGGGCGGCATGGACCTGCTGCAATCGTTCGACCGGGTCGCCGACGAGATCGACGAGGTGATCCCCTTCGACGGCATCGCGATCTACACCGGCGGGCGCTACATCGCCCGCGGCGCGGCGCCGACGGAGGAGGAGTTCCGGCCGCTGGCCCGCTTCCTGAACACCGCCGAGAACAGCCGCATCTTCCACACCGACCGGATCGGCGCGCGCTATCCCGACGCGAGCGACTTCTCCGATCGCGTCGCCGGGGTGCTGGCGCTGCCCGTGTCGCGCGCGCCGCGCGACTACATCGTGCTGTTCCGCCACGAGGTGGCGCAGTCGGTCAAGTGGGCGGGCCGGCCGGAGAAGTCCCTCGAGGTCGGCCCCGACGGCCCGCGCCTGACGCCGCGCAAGAGCTTCGAGGCCTGGCAGGAGGTCGTCACCGGCCAGTCGATGCCCTGGAAGGCGAGCGAGCTGCGCGCCGCGGAGTCGCTGCGCATCACGTTGCTCGAGGTGGTGCTGAAGCTGTCGGACGAGGCCAACGCCAACGAGCTGCGCGCCCGCGAGCAGCAGGAGCTGCTGATCGCCGAGCTCAACCACCGGGTCCGCAACATCCTCAACCTGATCCGCGGCCTCGTCAGCCAGGGCCGCCGCGACGCCGGCTCCGTCGACGACTACGCCGCGATCCTCGACAGCCGCATCCACTCGCTCGCCCGCGCCCACGATCAGCTCACCGAGCGCGATTGGGGCTGGATGTCGCTGAAGGCGCTGATCGACAACGAGGTCAACGCCTACCTCGGCGGCGACGGCGAGCGGGTGCGGGTCGACGGCGCCGACGTCGAGCTGTCGCCGACCGGCTTCACGACGCTGGCGCTGGTGATGCACGAACTGGTCACGAACTCCGCCAAGTACGGCGCGCTGAGCGGCGACGCGGGGCTGGTGACGATCGATCTCGGCTGGGAGGGCGACGACTTCACCCTCGCCTGGCGCGAGAGCGGCGGGCCGGCCGTCGTCGCGCCGACGCGGCAGGGCTTCGGCACCACGATCATCGAGCGCTCGATCCCGTTCGAGCTGAAGGGCACGGCCCGCACCCGTTACGAGGCGGGCGGGCTCGAGGCCGACTTCTCCATCCCCGCCGCCCATGTCCGCCCCGGCAGCGGCGCGCCGGGGGCGGCGGGCGCGCCGGCGCCGCGCCCGGGGCACGCCGGCCGTGCCCGCATCGAGGGCAGGGCGCTGGTGCTCGACGACAACATGATCATCGCGATGGACGCCGCCGACATGCTCACCGCGCTGGGCGCGCGCCAGGTCCACGTCGCCTCGTCGGTGGGCGAGGCGCACCAGCTGCTCGACGGCCACGACATCGTCTTCGCGCTGCTCGACGTGAACCTCGGCGCGGAGACCTCGCTGTCGGTGGCGGAGCGCTGCAAGGCCGACGGGGTCCACGCGGTGCTGGCCACGGGCTACGGCGCCAGTGGCGAGCGGATCGCCGAGTTCCCGGCGATGCCGGTGCTCAAGAAGCCCTACACGATCGACCACGTCGCGGTGGCCATCGAGGGTTTCGCCGACGGCGACGGCTAGACCTCTACCGGCTCGATCAGGTCGGGGCCGCGGGCGCGGTTGGAGTTGACCGCGCGGTCGACCCGGTGGAAGCGCAGCAGCTCCTCGTGCGCCGCCACCATCAGCCGCGCCGCCCCGTGGCCCGCCTCGCCCAGCCAGAGCGGCCAGTCGTCCGGCTCGAGGATCACCGGCATGCGGTTGTGGATGCGGCCCATGGAGGTGTTGGCGGAGGTGGTGACGACAGCGCAGGTGGTCAGCGTCTCGCCGTCGCGGCTCCAGTCCTGCCAGACCGCGGCGAAGGCCATGGGCGCGCCGTCGGCGCGGGTGATGTACCACGGGTAGCGAACGCCCTCGGCGTCCTTGGTCCACTCGTAGAAGCCGCTCGCCGGGATCAGCGCCCGCCGCTCCTTCGCCGCCGCCCGGAACGCCGGCTTCTCCGCGATCGTCTCGGCGCGCGCGTTGATCAGCAGCGGCCCGCCGTTCGGCGCCTTGTACCAGGCGGGCAACAGGCCCCAGCGCATCGGCCGCAGCCGCCGCGCGCCGCCGTCGCTGGTGACGACGTGCACCGGGTCGGTCGGGCAGACGTTGTAGTTGGGCACCTCGGGCAGGTCGTTGCCCGGCGCCGCCTCGAACATCTGCGCCATGGCGTCGTGGGGGAGGGTTATGGCCATGCGTCCGCACATGGGTCATAATCTGGTCCGTCCGAAGCCCCTTGTCGAGCCGCCGCCCATGCACCTCCTCCGTCCCGTCGCCCTCGCTCTCCTCCTCGCGGCCTGCAGCACCGGCCCCGACCTCGTGCCGCTGGGCACCTCCGCCGGCGTCGGCCGGGCCGAGACGCTGTACCGCACCGAGCTGGTCGGCCGCTACTCGCCCTCGCCGGTCTGCGCCGGGCAGGAGATGCAGGTCGAGCTGGCGCCCGAGAGCGTCTATATCGGCGAGACCGGCTGCAACATCGCCGCCACCCGCACGACGGCCGGCGGCGTCGCGCTCGAGCTCGCCCAGTGCCGCGCCGAGGGCGCGCCGGCGCCGAGCCGCACCGTCACCCTGGCGCGCACCGCCAACGGCGCCCTCGCGCTCGACGGCACCAGCCTGCAGCCCTGCTTCGACTGACCCCGGCGCTGCGCCGGCCCGAGCCGGCGGACTTGCATATTTGAAGCCAGATGAAGGCAGGGCCGCGTTAAGGTTAACGGCGCGCCGCCCTGGCTTCATCTGGCCAGAAATATGCACGGCGGGCCGCGATGTGCTCGCGACCCGCCGCAGAAGAGGGCGCTGCCCTCCGTGCGCGCTCCGGCCTTACTCGGCGGCGGAGATGCGCCCGTCGGTGTAGGGCTGGTAGGGCGTGTTCTGCGCCAGGTACTCGGCCGTGACGTCGGCGAGGTCGGGGCCAAAATCGTAGGCGTTCGCCGCGTCGGTGAACATCGAGTAGCCGTCGCCGCCGTTGCGCACGTAGTTGTTCGAGACGGCCATGTAGGTCGCCTCGGGATCGATCGGCTCGCCGCCGACCATCACGTCCGACACGCGGCTGCCGGGCTCGGCGGAGGCGTCGAAGGTGAAGGACATGCCCGCCACCTGCGGGAAGCGGCCGGCGCCTTCCTCGATCTGGCTGACGCCGTTCTCGAGCGCGTCGATCACCGTCTGTCCGGAGACCTCGAAGGTCGACAGCGTGTTCTGGAACGGCAGCACGGTGAGCACTTCGCCCATCGTGATCTCGCCTTCGTCGATCGAGGCGCGCAGGCCGCCGGAATTGGCGATGGCGATCTGCACGCCCTGGTCGGCGACGCGGTCGAGCATGGCGTCGGCGACGAGGTTGCCCATCTCGCACTCCATCGCGCGGCAGACGTCGCGGTTGCCCTCGATCGGCGCGGCGGCCTCGGCGACCACCTCGTTGCGGATCTCGTCGAGCGGCTCGGCCAGCTCGGCGATGCGCGCCACCGACTCCTCGTCCTCGGCGACGGAGGCGTCCATGATGAGCGGTGCGCCGGAGGCCTCGATGACCTTGCCCTCGTCGTCGAAGGTGACGTTCAGCTCGCCGAGGAACTTGCCGTAGGCGTAGGCCTGCACGATGGCGGTGTCGCCGACCATGGTCGGGTAGGACCCCTCGGCCCCCTCCATGTCGCCGAGCAGCGTGTTGGAGTGGCCGCCGACGATGACGTCGACGCCGGTGGTGTTCTCGGCCACCTGCTGGTCCACGCCGTAGCCCGAGTGCGACAGCACGACGATCTTGTCGATGCCCTCTTCGGTCATCCGGTCGACCTCGGCCTGCACGGCGTCGGCGGGTTCGGTGAAGATCACGTTCGGCCCGGGCGAGGCGAGCTCGTGGGTGTCCTCGGGCGTCAGGCCGATCAGGCCGATCTTCTCGCCGCCGACCTCGATCACGGTCGACTTCCGGATCGCGTCCGCCAGCAGCGGCTCCTGGCTGACGTCGGCGTTGGACATCAGCACCGGGAACTCGACGTTCTCGATGAAGCTGCGCAGCACCTCGGGGCCGTCGTCGAACTCGTGGTTGCCCACGGTCATCGCGTCGTAGCCGAGCCTGTTCATGAACTCGGCCGTCATCTCGCCCTTGTAGTAGGTGTAGAACAGCGTGCCCTGGAACTGGTCGCCGCCGTCCACGAGGAGCGTGTTCTCGTTGCGCCCGCGCGCCTCTTCGATGGCGGTGGCGAGCCGCGCCGCGCCGCCGAAGCACTCGCCGGCCTCGTTGTCCTCGGCCGCGCAGGTCGAGTCGTAGGCCGAGATCGGCTCGTAGCGGTCGTGGAAGTCGTTGGTGTGCAGGATGGTGAGGTTGAAGTCGGCCGCCGCCGCGCCGGCGCTGAGGGCCAGCACGCAGGTGGAGGTGAGGATTCGAGCGATCATTCTTGGTTAGCTCCCTGTTCTGATCGGACCACATTGCGGCCGCTCGCGCGCTCTGTCAAAGGCCGCCTCCGCGCGACGTAGCGGGACCGCGTGACAGGGGCGTGACGCCCGCGCCCTTGACCGGCGCGGCAAGGCGGGCCATGCGGAGCCATGCTGATCTACAAGATATTCCGCGCCCCCGAGTGGGACGCGCTCAAGGCCGACGGCAGCACCGAGGGCGCGCCGATCGACCTGGCCGACGGCTACATCCATCTCTCCACCGCCGAGCAGGCGGCCGAGACGGCGGCGAAGCACTTCGACGGGGTCGACGGGCTGTGGCTGATCGCGGTCGACGTGGACAAGCTCGACAACGTCCGCTGGGAGCCATCGCGGGGCGGGGCGCTGTTTCCCCACCTCTACCGGCCGCTGCGCCTCGACGACGTGGTCTGGGCCGAGCCGCTGCCGCTGGTCGACGGCGCGCACGTCTTCCCCGACCGGCTGGCATGAGCCTGATCGAGCGCGCCGGGCTGGCGCTGCTGCACCGGACGGACCCGGAGCGCGCCCACCGGCTGGCGCTCGCGGCGCTGGTGGCCGGGCTGGTGCCGCGCGCCGCGCCGCCGACGTCGGAGCGGCTGGCGACGACGCTGTTCGGGCTCGACCTGCCCAATCCCGTGGGGCTCGCGGCGGGCTTCGACAAGAACTCCACCGCGCTCGGCCCGCTCGCCGCCCGCTCGGGCTTCGGCTTCCTCGAGGTCGGCGCGATCACGCCGCGGCCGCAGCCGGGCAACCCGAAGCCGCGGCTGTTCCGGCTGACGGAGGACCGGGCCGTCATCAACCGCTTCGGCTTCAACAACGACGGCATGGAGGCGATCGGCGCGCGGCTGGCGCGGCGGCCGGCGCAGCGCGTGGGGATCAACCTCGGCGCCAACAAGGACAGCGCGGACCGTGCCGCCGACTATGCCGCCGTGCTGACCCGCTGCGGCCCGCATGCCGACTTCGCGACGGTCAACGTCTCCTCGCCCAACACCGAGCGGCTGCGCGACCTGCAGGGCCGCGCGGCGCTGGCGGCGCTGCTGGCGCGGGTGGGCGAGGCCAACGCGGCGCTGGCGCGGCCGCTGCCGATCCTGCTCAAGATCGCGCCCGACCTCGACGACGCCGCGCTGGCCGACGTCGCGGAGGTGGCGGGCGAGGCGCGGCTCGCGGGGCTGATCGCGACCAACACGACGCTGGCGCGCGACGGGCTGGCGAGCCGCCATGCCGGCGAGGCCGGGGGGCTGTCGGGGCGGCCGCTGTTCGAGCGCTCGACGCGGGTGCTGGCGCGGCTGTCGATGCTGAGCGACCTGCCGTTGATCGGGGTCGGCGGGATCGGCTCGGCGGAGGACGCCTACGCCAAGGTCCGCGCCGGCGCGTCGGCGGTGCAGTTGTACTCGGCGCTGGTCTACGAGGGCCTGGGGCTGGCCGGGCGGATCGCCGAGGGGCTGGACCGGCTTCTGGCGCGGGACGGGTTCGGCAGCGTGCGCGAGGCGGTCGGGATTGGACGCGGGG
>NZ_CH724107.1:1808880-1829589 GCF_000153305.1 Oceanicola granulosus HTCC2516 | reverse complement strand
ACGCCGCCGCCGTCACACGCCCAGCCGCTCCTCGAGGAGCTTCAACGTCGCGCGCTGGGCCTCGCCCCAGGGGGCGGCGCGGGACTTGAAGAGGGTGGCCTGGCTCGCGTGGATCAGGCCGTCGGACAGCACCTTGAGGCCGTTGGCGCGCAGCGTCTCGCCGGTGGACGTGATGTCGGAAATCGCCTCGGCGGTCTCGTTCTTCACGGTGCCCTCGGTTGCGCCCTGGCTGTCGACGAGGGCGTAGTCGGCGACGCCGTGCTCGCGCAGGAACTCGCGGGTGAGGCGGTGGTACTTCGTCGCGATGCGCAGCCGGTGGCCGTGGGTGCGGCGGAAGCGGGCAGCGGCGGCGTCGAGGTCGTCGAGCGTGTCGACGTCGACCCAGCCGCGCGGCACGGCGATGACGAGGTCGGCGCCGCCGAAGCCCATCGGCGCCACCGCGCGGACCTGCTGGTCCCAGTTCGCCAGCCGTTCGCGGACCACGTCGGAGCCGGTCACGCCGAGGTGGATGCGGCCCGAGCCGAGGTCGCGGGGCATCTCGCCGGCCGACATCAGCACCAGCTCGACGCCCTCCACCCCCTCGACGACGCCGGCATATTCGCGCTCGCTGCCGGCCTTGCGCAGCGTGATGCCGCGCGCGCCGAACCAGTCGAGCGTCTTCTCCATCAGCCGCCCCTTGGACGGGATCGCGAGCTTGAGGCTCATGGGGCGTCTCCCATGCGGGCGAGCAGGCCGGGGCGGATGACGCCGCCCACGGCGGGGATCTCGCGGCCCTGCCCGAGCACGCGGGTCAGCGCGTCGTAGCGCCCGCCGGTGGCGACGGGGGCGAGGTCGGGGCGGTCCTGCGACGAGAAGCCGAAGACGAAGCCGTCGTAATATTCCATCGAGGTGCGCCCGTAGCTGCCCTCGAAGGCGAGCCCTTCGACGTCGATGCCGCGCGCGACGAGCGCGTCGAGGCGGGCGGCGAGGCGGTCGACGGCGGTGGAGATCATCGGCAGGTCGACGGCGATGTCGCGCAGGGCGGCGAGCACGTTGGGAGCCGTCTCGCGCAGACCGAGCAGCGAGTCGATCAGGGCGACCTCGTGGGCGGCGATGGGCGGAGTCTCGGCGTCGCGGCGGATCGCCTCGAGCCGCTCGGCGACCTCGCGGGCGGTGCGCTTGCCGACCGGCTCCTCGAGGGTGTCCGGGTCGGGCAGGGGCGGGCGGCGGCGCATGCCGTGGCCGCCGAAGCGCTCGAGCATCGCGCGGAAGCGGCGCGGCCGCCAGATGTGGCGCAGCAGCGCCTGGCGGCGGTCCTCGGAAGTCGACAGCCCCTGCACGGCGGCCATTAGGATGCCGATGTCGCCGATCACCGCGCGCAGGCGCAGCGGCGCGAGCGCCTCGGCGATCAGCGCGAAAACCTCGGCGTCGGCCTCGGCCGGATCGCCGCCGAACAGCTCGAGCCCGACCTGCAGGTACTCGTTGGGCCGCGTCAGGTCGGTCTCCTGCCGGCGGAAGACCTCGCCGGCGTAGGTGTAGCGCGCGGGCTCGGCGCCGCCGGCCATGTGCATCTGCACCACCGGGACGGTGAAGTCGGGGCGCAGCATCATCTCGCCGCGCAGCGGGTCGGAGGTGACGTAGGCGCGGGCGCGGATGTCCTCGCCGTAGAGGTCGAGCAGGGTCTCGGCGGGCAGCAGCAGGTCGGCCTCCACCGGCTGCGCGCCGGCGCTGGTGAACACCCCCATGAGCTGGGCCGCGCGCTCGCGGGCGGCGCGTTTGGCCTCGGAGCGGATCACGCCTCGCCGTCCAGGATGGCGCGCACCCGCGCCACGAGCTCGCCGCGCGGCACCTCGACCTGGGACGGGCGTTCCTTCCACTCTTCGAGCGTGGCGTTCTCGGCGATCTTCGCGCCGAGCACGAGGTCCTTGACCTGCACCACGCCGCGCGCCTTCTCCTCGCCGCCCTCGATGATCGCGACGGGCGAGCCGCGCTTGTCGGCGTACTTGAGCTGGTTGCCGAAGTTCTTCGGGTTGCCGAGGTAGACCTCGGCGCGGATGCCGGCCTGGCGCAGCTCGGCGACCATCGCCTGGTAGTCGGCCATGCGGTCGCGGTCCATCACCGTCACCACCACCGGCCCGGGGGCGGCCGCGGCGGTGCGGCCCTTGGCGGTGAGGGCGGCGAGCAGGCGGTCGACGCCGATCGAGATGCCGGTGGCGGGGACCGCCTGGCCGGTGAAGCGCTTGACGAGGTCGTCGTAGCGCCCGCCCCCGGCGACCGAGCCGAACTGGCGCGGGCGGCCCTTGTCGTCGGTGATCTCGAAGGTCAGCTCGGCCTCGAAGACGGGGCCGGTATAGTAGCCGAGGCCGCGCACGACGGAGGGGTCGAGGATGATGCGGTCATGGCCGTAGCCTTGGATGGCCAGCAAATCGGCCATCTCAGCCACCTCATCGATCCCCTCATTGCCTTGCTTCGAAGCGCCAACGATGTTCTTCAGTCGAGTGAAGGTCGCGTAGTTAACGAGACGTTGACGGCCAATTCCTGTCTCATCGTCCAGCAGACTATGAAGGCGGTCCGAAACGCTTCTTGCATCCGTGACTTCCAAGCCATCAAAAATCGACCGTGTGAAGAAGCCGGGCATCATCTTGATTTGTCCGGCTTCGATGTCCGCTTTGGCATCGTCGCGAGCCGTCAGGAACGACATCACGATCCCAATCTGCTCTTCGCTCAGGTCCGCGCCAGAGGTGAAGTCGCCGCTTTCGTCGCGCCGTCCTCTGCCCAGAAGGTGGCGAACGCCTTCCGCGCCAAGCCTGTCTATCTTGTCGATGGCGCGGAGCACGACCCCTCTGATTTCCGGCGAGTCCTCTCCAACTCCTGCTACCTCGAGCACGCCGTTCAGCACCTTGCGGTTGTTGATGCGGATCACGTAGTCGCCGCGCGGGATGCCGACCGCCTCGAGCGCGTCGGCGAGCATGGCGCAGATCTCGGCGTCGGCGGCGACGGTGGCGGCGCCCACGGTGTCGGCGTCGCACTGGTAGAACTGGCGGAAGCGGCCCGGGCCCGGCTTCTCGTTGCGCCAGACCGGCCCCATCGCGTAGCGGCGGTAGGGCGCGGGGAGGTCGTTCCTGTGCTGGGCGTAGACCCGGGCGAGCGGCGCGGTCAGGTCGTAGCGCAGGGCGAGCCATTCGCCCCGGTCGCCCTCGTCGGCCTCCTGCCAGGCGAAGACGCCCTCGTTGGGGCGGTCAACGTCGGGGAGGAACTTGCCCAGCGCCTCGACCGTTTCGACGGCAGAGGATTCCAGGGCGTCGAAGCCATAGGCATGGTAGATCGCGGCGATCTTCGACAGCATCGCGGCGCGTTCGGTCACCTCGGTGCCGAAATAGTCGCGGAAGCCCTTCGGCGTGACGGCCTTGGGGCGGGGCTGCTTCTTGTCCTTCGCCATCGGGGATCCTCATCGGGCTGTCGCGGGCGCCGTTTAGCCCGCGCCGGGGCCGAGGGCAACGCGGCTTTCCCGCCGGCGCGGTTCAAGCAATAACAGGCACGGGAGGACCGGCATGTCGGAAGTGATGGAAGAACGGATCGCCTACCTCGAGCGCGAGCTGGCGGACCTGTCGGACGTGGTGACGCGCCAGAGCGGCGAGATCGCGGCGCTGACCCGGCGCATGGCGATGCTGCTCGAGCGCGAGGCGGGGCGCGAGGCCGAGGAGGCGGGAACGGTCCCGCTCGCCGACCAGCGCCCGCCGCACTGGTAGGCTCAGCTCTTGACGTCGATCGCCGCGACGCCGCCGTCGTGGAGCAGGATCTCGACCCACTCCCCGCCGCCGCCGAAGCGGTCGTAGACGGTGAGGAAGGTGGTGTCCTGGGCGAGCCGGTCGATCTGGCCGCCGCAGGGCTGGCCCTGCGCGGCGCGGCAGATGCGCGCCTTGATCGCCTCGTAGGCGCGGTCGGCGGCGGTGGTCGCCGGGTGGCCGGCGCCGTAGCGGACCGTCTCGTAGGTGCCCACGTCGCCCAGCATCACGAGCGCGCCGGTGAAGGTGCGGGTGCAGCCGTCGGCGAAGCCGGTGATGTAGTGGATGCGCGGGGCGGTGGAGTTGGGGACGGTGTCGAAGACCTCGTAGCCCGAGGCGGCGGCGACGCGGGTGCCGAGCCGGGAGGCGGGCACGTCGCAGGCGCGCGCGATGGCGCCGTAGGGGACGGAGGTGCCGGGGGCGACCTCGGCGAGCTCGATCTCCGACGCGCCCGAGCCGCGGCTGCCGCCGCCGAACAGGCGGCCCAGCCCGAAGCCGCCGGGCGCGGCGGCGGGGGTGGGTCCGGCCGCGCCGGCACCCCGGCCGAACAGCGCACCGAGGCCCCGCGGCGGCGCGGCGGCGCTGCGGGCCTGCGCGGCGGCGACGGCCTCGGCCTCCAGCGTGCCGGCCGCGTCGCGCGCTTCCGACAGGAGCGGCCCGGTGCCGGTGGCGGCGACATTGGCGGCCGGATCGGCCACGGAGATGTCGCTGAGACGGCCGACGTCGCGCAGCGGGTCGCCGCAGGCCGCCGTGAGCAGACATGCGGCGCCGACCAGCCAGTGTTTCATTTCCGCCATCCCGTGATCCCCGTTTCGCACGAGGTTCTAGACGAGCGGCGGCGGAGCGTAAACCGACCGGCCGATTCGGCCGTGGCGTCGGACGGCGGCAAGCCGCTCAGACCTCCTGCACCTCGAGGATGCCCGGCAGCGAGCGCAGCGCGCCCTTGATCTGCGGGTTGACCGGGAACTCCGCGCCGAGATCGAGCTCGACCTCGCCGGGCAGATCCGGGTCCATCAGGCAGAACAGGATCGGCCCGCGCCCGCCGCGCGCCCCGTCACGGCCCGCGCCCTCGAGCACGCTCGCCACCGCGTTGATCGCGTCGGCGTGCTCGACGAAGACCTTCAGCCCGCTGCTGCCGGCATCGGCGACGGCCACGTCGATGGGCGACACCGAGCGGGCCAGCAGCTTGAGCTGGTCGGCCTCCATCGTCGCCTCCACCGACAGCACCACCTGGCTGCCGCTCTCGAGGTGGTCGCGCGCGGTCTCCAGCGTGTCGGAGAACATCGTCACCTCGTACTGCCCGGTCGGATCGGAGAGCTGGACGAAGGCGAAGCGGTTGCCGCGCGCCGACTTGCGCTCCTGCCGCGAGGCGACGGTGCCGGCCATCTTGACGATGCAGGCGCCGCCGGCGGCCTTGGCCATCACCTCGTCGAGCGTCAGCACCTGCTTGCGCTTGAGCGGCGCGAGGTAGTCGTCGAGCGGGTGGCCCGAGAGGTAGAAGCCGACCGCCTTGAACTCCTCGGCCAGCCGCTCGGCCGGCAGCCAGTCGGGCACGCCGGGCAGGCGCGGCTCGGGCAGGTCGTCGCCGCCGTCGCCGAACAGCGACGACTGGTTGCTCTGGCGCTGCTCGTGGACGGCGGCGGAGTAGGCGGTGAGGGCGTCGAGGCTCTCGAACACCCGGCGCCGGTTCGGGTCGAGCTCGTCGAAGGCGCCGGCGCGGGCGAGCATCTCGAGGCTGCGCTTGCCGACCCGCTTGAGGTCGGTGCGGCGGGCGAAGTCGTAGACGTTGGAGAAGGGCTTGCCGTCGCGGGCCTCCACGATCAGCTTCATCGCCTCGACGCCGACGTTCTTGAGCGCTCCGAGCGCGTAGAGCAGCCGGCCCTCCTGTACGTCGAACGTCGCCTCCGAGCGGTTGACGCAGGGCGGATCCCACGGCAGGCCGAGGCCCTTCTTCAGCTCCTGGAAGTAGATCGCGAGCTTGTCGGTGAGGTGGATGTCGCAGTTCATCACGCCGGCCATGAACTCGACCGGGTGGTTCGCCTTGAGCCAGCCCGTCTGGTAGCTGACCACGGCGTAGGCGGCGGCGTGGGACTTGTTGAAGCCGTAGTTGGCGAACTTGTCGAGGAGGTTCCAGACCTCCAGCGCCTTCTTGTCGTCGACCCCGTTGGCCTTGGCCCCGGCGATGAACTTGGGCCGCTCGGCGTCCATCGCCTCCTGGATCTTCTTGCCCATCGCGCGGCGCAGCAGGTCGGCGCCGCCGAGGCTGTAGCCCGCCATTTCCTGGGCGATCTGCATCACCTGTTCCTGGTAGACGATGATGCCCTGGGTCTCGTCGAGGATGTGGTCGACCGAGGGGTGCAGCTTGTCGCGGTCGCTGATCCCGTTCTTGACCTCGCAATATTTCGGGATGTTCTCCATCGGGCCGGGCCGGTAGAGCGCCACCAGCGCGACGATGTCCTCGATGCAGGTCGGCTTCATCCGCCTGAGCGCGTCCATCATGCCCGAGCTTTCCACCTGGAACACCGCGACGGTGCGGGCCTTGGAGTAGAGCTCGTAGGTCCGCTCGTCGTCGAGCGGGATCAGGTTCATCTGGTTCTCGGCGCCGGGCGCGGGCTCGTAGAGCCGGCTGCCGTCGGCGGCCTCGTGCAGGTTGCGGCCGGACTTCAGGATCAGGTCGACGGCGTTCTGGATGACCGTCAGCGTCTTGAGGCCGAGGAAGTCGAACTTCACGAGCCCCGCCTGCTCGACCCACTTCATGTTGAACTGCGTCGCCGGCATCTCCGAGCGCGGGTCCTGGTAGAGCGGCACCAGCTCGTCGAGCGGCCGGTCGCCGATGACGACGCCGGCGGCGTGGGTGGAGGCGTTCCTGAGCAGGCCCTCGATCTGCTGGCCGTAGCTCAGCAGGCGGCCGACGACCTCCTCGTTCTTGGCCGCCTCGCGCAGGCGCGGCTCGTCGGCCAGCGCCTTCTCGATGGAGACCGGCTTGACGCCTTCGACGGGGATCATCTTGGAGAGCTTGTCGACCTGCATGTAGGGCAGCTGCAGCACCCGGCCGACGTCGCGCACCGCGGCCTTGGAGAGCAGCGCGCCGAAGGTGATGATCTGCCCCACCTTGTCGCGGCCGTACTTCTCCTGGACGTAGCGGATCACCTCCTCGCGGCGGTCCATGCAGAAGTCGATGTCGAAGTCGGGCATCGACACCCGCTCGGGGTTGAGGAAGCGCTCGAACAGCAGCGCGTAGCGCAGCGGGTCGAGGTCGGTGATGGTGAGCGCGTAGGCCACCAGCGAGCCGGCGCCCGAGCCGCGGCCGGGACCGACGGGGATGTCGTGGTCCTTGGCCCACTTGATGAAGTCGGCGACGATCAGGAAGTAGCCCGGAAAGCCCATCCCCTCGATGATGTCGAGCTCGAAGTCGAGCCGCTTCTGGTACTCCTCCACCGGCGCGGCGTGCGGGATCACCGCGAGCCGCGCGGCGAGGCCCTCATTGGCCTGCCGGCGCAGCTCCTCGACCTCGTCGTCGGCGAAGCGCGGCAGGATCGGCGCCCGCTTCTCGGCCTTGTAGGCGCAGCGCCGGGCGATCTCGACGGTGTTCTCGAGCGCCTCGGGCAGGTCGGCGAACAGCGTCGCCATCTCCTGCTGGCTCTTGAAGTAATTCTGCGGCGTGAGCCGCCGGCGCGGCGCCTGCTGGTCGACATAGGCTCCCTCGGCGATGCAGATCAGCGCGTCGTGGGCCTCGTAGAGGTCGGTCTTGGGGAAGTAGACGTCGTTGGTCGCCACCAGCGGGATGTCGAGCGCGTAGGCCATCTCGACATGGCCGCGCTCGCTGAGCCGCTCCGCCTCGGGCGCGCCGGCCTCGCCGGGGTGGCGCTGCAGCTCCATGTAGAGCCGGTCGCCGTAGATCGCCTTGAGCCGCTCCACCAGCGCCTGCGCCCGGGCCCTCTGCCCGGCGCGCAGCAGCCGGCCCACCGGCCCGTCGGGGCCGCCGGTGAGGCAGATCAGGCCCTCGCCGTGGGCCGCCAGCTCCTGCAACGTCACCTGCGGCCACTCGGCCCGCCCCTCGAGATAGGCGCACGAGTTGAGCTTCATCAGGTTCATGTAGCCGGCCTCGGACTGGGCCAGCAGGACGACCGGGGCCGGGGCCTCGGGCTTGGCCCCCGGCTCCGGGGTGACGTAGGTGACGTCGAGCTGGCAGCCGAGGATCGGCTGCACCCCGGCCTTCGCGGCGTACTCGGAAAACTCCAGCGCGCAGAACATGTTGTTGGTGTCGGTCACCGCGACGGCGGGCATCTCGGCCCCGGCGGCGAGTCCGGGGAGCGACTTCACCGGCACCGCGCCCTCGAGGAGGGAGTACTCGGTGTGGACGCGCAGGTGGATGAATCGGGAAGCACTGGTCATGGCGCCACAATATGGCGTCGGCGCACCGGGCGGAAGCCGCGGCAGGCCGCGCTGGTGGTTGACTTGGCGGGCTCGGCAGCGTCGTAGTCGACATGTCAGGACCACATGTCGGATCAAGCCATGCCGTTTCGTTTGGATCAATATGCCCTCGAAAAACGCTTCTCGGCACGAATCGACACCCTTTTCCGCATATTCTCGACCCCCGACCTCGCCTGGCGCTGGCAGTTCGAGGACTCGCTCCTCGACGTCATCGATTTCAGGAGCGACTTCACCGTCGGCGGCGGCCTCTGGACGCAGTGGAGGATTGACCACGGCGCGCCGATCCGCGTCGAGATCCGCTACGAGCACATCGAACGCAACGCCCGCATCGCCTCGACCTACCGCTTCTGGCAGGGCGACACCTTCGTGTCGCTGTCGCTGGCCGACCTGACCTTCCGGCCGGAGGGAGACACGACCCTGCTCAACCTGAGCGAATCGATCCACCTCTATTCCGACGTCGACGACACCTCCAAGCGGCGCGACCTGACCTCCTGGAGCCTCGGCCGCATGGAGCAGCTCGCCCAGAAGCTCGAGCGCGAGGCCGTCTGACGCAACGTCACGAAGGCGCTTGACAGCCAGAGCGTCTGCGCGAATAGTTAGCTGCATGGCTAACTATCTGGACAGCTTCTTCTCCGCCCTCGGCGACCCCACGCGGCGCGCGGTGATCGCGCGGCTCGCCAGCGGCCCGGCCCCGGTGGGCGAGCTGCACGCGCCGCACGACATCGCGCTGCCCACCTTCCTGCGCCACCTCAAGGTGCTCGAGGCCTCCGGCCTGGTGCGCTCGGAGAAGGTCGGGCGGGTGCGCATCGTCCATATCGAGGCGGGCCCGCTGGCGGCGGCGGAGGACTGGCTGACGCGCCAGCGGCGGATCTGGGAGGGCCGGCTCGACCGGCTCGACGCCCTCGCCGAGCGGCTCGAACGCGACGAGACTTCACCCCCGGATGACAAGGATCCCTGACATGCTCGACACCAAATCCGACCACGACCTCGTCCTGGTGCGCCAGATCGCCGCCAGCCCCGAGACCGTCTACCGCTGCTGGACCGAGCCGGAGCTGCTCAAGCAGTTCTTCGCCCCCGCCCCGGGCGAGACCGTGGAGGCCGACATCGACGCCCGGCCCGGCGGGCGGTTCTACACGCTGATGCGCTTCGAGGAGCACGGCGAGATCGGCGGCGAAGGCTGCGTGCTGGTCGCCGAGCCGGGCCGCCGCTTCGCCTGGACCGACTGCCTCGGGCCCGACTTCCGGCCCAACCCGAACCCGTTCTTCTCGGCCGAGATCACCTTCACCGCCAAGGACGGCGGCTGCGAATACCGCGTCGTCGCCCGCCACGTCGACGCCGCCACCGCGCAGCGGCACGAGGAAATGGGCTTCCAGAGCGGCTGGGGCACCGTCGCCGATCAGCTCGCCCGCCTCGCCGAGAGCCTCTGACGTCTCTGTTCTCGAAATATCCCGGGGGAGTCGCCAGCGGCGACGGGGGCAATGCCCCCGCTCCCCTCGCCGCTACTCCGCGATGAACCGTTTCATCACCACGGCCTCGCGCGCTTCCATGTGGGCGCGGGCGATGTCCATGTGCTCGGCCATCACCCGGTGCGCCTCGGCGGCGTCGCCGCGGCGCAGGGCGGCGATGCAGGCGAGCTGGTGGTCGCGGCCCTCGCGCCAGAGCGCCTCGTTGGGCGGGGCGTACAGGCGGCGGTAGACGGTGAGGTCGGACAGGATCTGCGCCATGAAGGAGATCAGGAAGCCGAGCAGCTGGTTGTCGGCGAAGTCGGCGAGCCGCTGGTGGAAGCGCAGCGAGGCGACGTGCTGCTCGCGCTCCTCCTCGGCGCTGGCGGCGGGCTCGGCGTAGAGCGCGACGATCCGCTCGAGCTCGCCGAGTTGGCCCGCGTCGAGCCGCCCCGCCAGCGACGCCGCGAGCTCGGGCTCGAGCAGGCGGCGCAGCTGGTAGATGTCGGCGACGGTCAGGTCCTTGAAGTAGAAGTAGTTGCCCAGCAAGGCCCGCGCCCGGTCGGCGCTGACCTCGCCGACGAAGGTGCCGCCGCCGGGGCCGGTGCGGGTGACGACGAGGCCCTGCGCCTCGAGGATGCGCATGGCCTCGCGGATCGTGCTCTTGGACATGGCGAAACGGGCGATCAGCTCCGTCTCGGAGGGCAGCCGGTCGCCCGTCTCGAGCCGCTGCTCGACGAGCCAGCCCTTGATCTCGTCGGCCACGCGCACCGGGCGCGAGCGGCGCGGTCCGGCGGGCTTGGCGCCCCGGGCTGTCTCGGTCGGTGACATGGTCTGCTGCCTAGCACGCGTCCTGCCGCGGGGGCCAGCCGCGACGCCTCAGCGCGCCGCGCGCGGGTCGAGCAGGCGGCGCATGACGGTGGCCTGGGTGATCTGGCCGATCACGGTGCCGTCGTCGGTGACGCCGATCTCCACCGGATCGTCGGCGAGGCGGCGCATGACGTCGGCGACGCTGGTCTCCGCCTCCACCAGCACCTGCGGCTCGCGGCTCACCGGCTCCATCACGTCCTTCGCGGTGAGCACGCCGAGCGGGTTCATGTGGGCGACGAACTCGGCGACGTACGCGTTGGCCGGGTCGTTGTAGATGTCCTGCGGGCGGCCGCACTGGACGATGCGTCCGCCCTCCATGATCGCGATGCGATTGCCGATCTTGAACGCCTCGTCGAGGTCGTGGCTGACGAAGATGATGGTGCGGCGCAGCTCGCGCTGCAGCTCGAGCAGCTCGTCCTGCAGCTTGTTGCGGATCAGCGGGTCGAGCGCCGAGAAGGGCTCGTCCATCAGCAGGATCGGCGCCTCGGTGGCGAAGGCGCGGGCGAGGCCGACGCGCTGCTGCATGCCGCCCGACAGCTCGCCCACCTTGCGGTCGGCCCAGTCGGAGAGGCCGACGAGGCTGAGCTGGCGGTCGGCGCGCTTCAGCCGTTCGGACTTGCTCACCCCGTCGAGCTCGAGGCCGAGCGCGACGTTGTCGCGCACCGTCCGCCAGGGCAGCAGGCCGAACTGCTGGAACACCATCGAGACGCATTCGCGCCGCAGGTGCAGCAGCTCCGAGGCCGAGGCGCCGGGCAGGGTGGCCGACCAGTCGTCCTTGCGCACCGTCACCGCGCCGCGCGCGATCGGGTTGAGGCCGTTGATGGCGCGCAGCAGCGTCGACTTGCCCGACCCGGACAGGCCCATGAGCACGAGGATCTCGCCCTCCTCCACCGCCAGCGAGCAATCGTGCACGCCGAGCACCTGCCGGGTGCGCTCCTGGATCTCGGGGCGCTCGAGCCCCTCGTCCATGAGCGGCAGAGCCTTCTCGGGGGCGTTGCCGAAGACGATGGAGACGTTGTCGATCAGGACGGCGATGGTCATTTGCGGCGGCTCCCGACGTTGAGCATTCGGTCGAGCATGATGGCGACCACGACGATGACGAACCCGGACTCGAAGCCGAGCGAGGTGTTGACCGAGTTCAGCGCCCGGATCACCGGCACGCCAAGGCCGTCGGCCCCGACGAGGGCGGCGATCACCACCATCGACAGCGACAGCATGATGGTCTGGTTCAGGCCGGCCATGATCTGCGGGAAGGCGTAGGGCAGCTCGGCCTTGAACAGCGTCTGCCGGGGCGTCGCGCCGAAGGCGCGCGCCGCCTCGAGCAGGGCGGGGGGCGTCGAGCTGACCCCGAGGTAGGTCAGCCGGATCGGGGCGGGCAGCACGAAGATCACCGTGGCGATCAGGCCGGGCACCATGCCGATGCCGAAGAACACGATGGCCGGGATCAGGTAGACGAAGGTGGGCAGCGTCTGCATCAGGTCGAGGACGGGGCGCATCCAGGCGTAGAGCCGCGGCCGGTGCGCGGCGGCGATGCCGATCGGCACGCCGATCGCCATGCACATCAGGCAGGCGGCGAGCACCAGCGTCAGGCTCTCGGCGGTCGCCTCCCAGTAGCCCTGGTCGAGCACGAAGAGGAAGCCGATGGCGACGAGCAGGCAGGTCTTCCAGTTGCGCTGCAGGATCCATGTCAGCAGCACGAACAGGCCGACGACGAGGAAGGCGTGGGTGGTCTCGGTCCACCAGGGGAAGGTCGGCTCGAAGCCGCGGCCGGCGAGCCAGTTCTCGCCCGGCGGGCGGGTGAGCAGGGCGAGGATGAAGTCGATGATGAACTCGGTCACGTCGGCGAAGCCGTCGAGGAACGCCGCCGCGCCCTCGCGGACGTAATCGAAGCCGCGCTCGGCGGTGTCGCCGACGGGGAGCTGCTCGTCGGTCCGCCCGGTCAGTCGCCGGGGCAGCCAGCCGAGGAACCAGACGAGCGCCGGTCCGAGCCAGAGCACGAAGTCGACGAGCGCCTGCACGATCCACAGGATCGCTCCGAAGATCGCGACGATGGCCTCGCCGATCCAGTTGATCACACCCATCCTGTCCCCTGACTGTTCGTGATTGCGGATAGAAGAAGGGGCCGGCGTCTCCGCCGGCCCCGGATGGCCTCAGAGGCCGAAGGCCTCTTTCGCGGCGGGCAGCGCCTCGCCGCCGTCGAGCGTGGACACGCCCTCGAGCCAGGTCTCGAGCACCTCGGGGTTGTCCTTGAGCCAGGCCTCGGCCGCCTCGCGCGGGTCTTCGCCTTCGTCGAGGATCGCGCCCATGATCTCGTTCTCCATCTCGAGCGAGAATTCGAGGTTCTGGAGCAGCTTGCCGACGTTGGGGCAGGCGTCGACGTAGCCGGCGGTGGTGTTGGTGTGCACCGTCGCGCCGCCGAGGTTGGGGCCGAACCAGTCGTCACCGCCGGTGAGGTAGGTGAGGTCGTAGTTGGCGTTCATCGGGTGCGGCTCCCAGGCGAGGAAGACGATGGGCTCGTCGCGGTCCGTCGCCCGGCCGACCTGTGCCAGCATGCCCTGCTCGGAGCTCTCCACCACCTCGAAATCGGACAGGCCGAAGGCGTCCTCGGCGATCATGTCCATGATCAGGCGGTTGCCGTCGTTGCCCGGCTCGATGCCGTAGATCTGGCCCTCGAGCGCGTCGCCGTGCTCGGCGATGTCGGCGAAGTCGGCGATGCCCGCCTCGGCGCCGGCGGCGTTGGTGGCGAGGGTGTACTTGGCGCCCTCGAGGTTGGTGCGCACGGTGTCGACGGTGCCGTCCTCGCGATAGGGGGCGATGTCGGCCTCCATCGTGGGCATCCAGTTGCCGAGGAACACGTCGACGTCGCCCTCGGCGAGCGAGATGTAGGTCACCGGCACCGACAGGACGCGCACCTCGGTGTCGTAGCCGATCGCCTCGAGCACCGCCGTGGTGGCGGCGGTGGTCGCGGTGATGTCGGTCCAGCCGACGTCGGAGAAGGTCACGGTGTCGCACTGGTCCTGGGCGGCGGCGCTCGTCGCGGCGAGCGCGAGAACGGAAATCGTGGACAGAAGCTTCATGTAGGTCTCCCTGGTGTTGCGCCTTGCGGCGAGAAACTTGATTGACGGGTCAATCAAACCCGCCTTAGGTTCGGAATGCAACCAAACACTGCATCGAGAGAGGTTGGTCCCATGGCCGTAGAGCCTAAGAGACGGGCGCAGCTTGTCGAGGCCACCATCCATGAAATCGGCGCGACGGGATCGCTGAACGTGACCGTGAGCCAGATCGCCAAGCGCGCCGGGGTGTCCTCGGCGCTGGCGTTCCACTATTTCGGCGACAAGGAGCAGATCTTCCTCGCCGCGATGCGCTCGATCCTGACCGTCTACGCCGCCGAGGTGCGCGGCGCGCTGACGGCGGCGGACGGGCCGCGGGCGCGGCTCGAGGGGATGGTGCGGGCCTCGTTCTCGGCCTCCAACTTCCGCCGCGACGCCATCGCCGCCTGGCTGAACTTCTACGTGCTTGCGCGCACCAGCGACGAGGCCTGCCGGCTGCTGTCGGTCTACCAGCGGCGACTGCGCTCGAACCTGGTGCACGACCTGCGCCCGCTCGCCGGCGACGCCGCGCCGGCGCTGGCCGAGCGGCTCGGCGGGCTGATCGACGGGCTCTACCTGCGCCACGCGCTCGATCCGGCCACCGACGCCGACGGCCAGGCGGCCGCGGCGCAGGTGCTGACCGCGCTCGACCACGAGCTGAAGGCGCTGGCACGATGAGCACACCGCCCAACATCCTGATCCTGATGGTGGACCAGCTGAACGGCACGCTGTTCCCCGACGGCCCCGCCGACTGGCTGCACGCGCCCAACCTCAAGCGCCTCGCCGCCCGCTCGACGCGCTTCGCCAACTGCTACACCGCCTCGCCGCTCTGCGCGCCGGGGCGCGCGAGCTTCATGTCGGGCCTGCTGCCCTCGCGCACGCGGGTCTACGACAACGCCGCCGAGTTCGGCGCGGACATCCCGACCTACGCCCACCACCTGCGCCGCGCGGGCTACCAGACCTGCCTGTCGGGCAAGATGCACTTCGTCGGCCCCGACCAGCTGCACGGCTTCGAGGAGCGGCTGACGACCGACATCTATCCCGCCGATTTCGGCTGGACGCCCGACTACCGCAAGCCTGGCGAGCGCATCGACTGGTGGTACCACAACCTCGGCTCGGTCACCGGGGCCGGAATCGCCGAGATCACCAACCAGATGGAGTACGACGACGAGGTCGGCTTCGCCGCCTGCCAGAAGCTCTACGACCTCGCGCGCGGGCACGATCCGCGCCCGTGGAGCCTGACCGTCAGCTTCACCCACCCGCACGACCCCTACGTGGCGCGGCGCAAGTTCTGGGACATGTACGAGGATTGCACGCACCTGCTGCCCGAGGTCCCGGCCTTCGCCTACGAGGACCACGACCCGCACGCGCGGCGGATCTTCGACGCCAACGACTGGCGCAGCTTCGACATCACCGAGGCGGACATCCGCCGCTCGCGCCGCGCCTACTTCGCCAACATCTCCTACCTCGACGACAAGATCGGCGAGATCCTCGACGTGCTCGAGCGGACGCGGCAGGAGGCCGTGATCCTGTTCGTCGCCGATCACGGCGACATGCTGGGAGAGCGCGGGCTGTGGTTCAAGATGAGCTTCTTCGAGGGCTCGTCGCGGGTGCCGATGATGATCGCGGCGCCCGGCATGACGCCCGGGCTCGTGCGCGAGCCGGTCTCCAACATCGACGTCTGCCCGACGCTATGCGCGCTGGCCGGCGTGTCGATGGAGGAGGTCGCGCCCTGGACCACGGGCGTCAGCCTCGTGCCGCTGGGGCAGGGGGCGACGCGCGACGAGCCGGTGGCGATGGAGTACGCCGCCGAGGCCTCGCAGGCCCCGATGGTCTCGCTGCGGGCGGGGCGCTTCAAGCTGAACCTCTGCAAGCTCGACCCCGACCAGCTCTTCGACCTCGAGGCCGACCCCCACGAGCTGACCAACCTCGCCGGCGACCCGGCCCATGCCGACACGCTCGCCGAGCTGAAGGCCGAGGCCGCGCGGCGCTGGGATCTCGATCGGTTCGACGCCGAGGTGCGCGAGAGCCAGGCGCGGCGCTGGATCGTCTACGAAGCGCTGCGCAACGGGGCCTACTACCCGTGGGATCACCAACCCCTGCGTCGTGCTTCCGAGCGCTTCATGCGCAACCACATGGACCTCAACGTCGTCGAGGAGAACCAGCGGTTCCCCCGGGGCGAACAAGACTGACAGGAGCACGCCATGCGTGACGCCACCCCCACCGCCAGCCACTATGTCGACGGCGCCTACCTGGAGGATGCCGAGGGCGCCGCGATCGAGGTGATCTACCCCGCCACCGGCGCGCGGATCGCCACCGTCCATTCCGCCAGCGGGCAGGTCGTCGAGGCCGCGCTCGCCGCCGCGACGCGCGCCCAGCCCGCCTGGGCGGCGCTGCCGGGCGTGGAGCGGGGCCGGGTGCTGCGCCGCGCCGCCGACATCCTGCGCGCGCGCAACCGCGAGCTCTCCGAGCTCGAGACCCTCGACACCGGCAAGCCGCTGTCGGAGACGCTGGTCGCCGACGCCACCTCGGCGGCGGACGCGCTCGAGTATTTCGGCGGCCTCGCGGCGGCGATCACCGGCGAGCACATCCCGCTGGCCGACGGCGACTTCGTCTACACCCGCCGCGAGGCGCTGGGCGTCTGCGTCGGGATCGGGGCGTGGAACTACCCGACCCAGATCGCCGCCTGGAAGGCCGCCCCGGCGCTGGCCTGCGGCAACACGATGGTCTTCAAGCCCTCCGAGACGACCCCGCTCTGCGCGCTCAAGCTGGCCGAGATCCTGACCGAGGCGGGCGCGCCGCCGGGCGTGTTCAACGTGGTCAACGGCCTCGGCGACGTCGGCGCGGCGCTCGTCGCGGACGGTCGCGTCGCCAAGGTCTCGCTCACCGGCTCGGTGCCGACGGGGCGCAAGGTCTACGCCGCCGCCGCGCAGGGCATGAAGCACGCCACGATGGAGCTCGGCGGCAAGAGCCCGCTCGTGATCTTCGACGACGCCGACCTCGAGAGCGCGATCTCCGCGGCGATCAACGGCAACTTCTACTCCACCGGCCAGATCTGTTCCAACGGCACCCGCGTCTTCGTGCAGTCCGGGATCAAGGAGGCGTTCCTGGAGCGCCTCGCCGAGCGCACCGCCAACGCCACGCTGGGCGATCCGCTGGACGAGGCGACGACGCTGGGGCCAATGGTCAGCGCGGCGCAGCTGGAGATCGTGCTCGACTACGTCGCGCGCGGCCGCGCCGAGGGCGCGCGGCTGGTGACGGGGGGCGCGCGGGTGGAGCGCGAGGGCTTCTGGATCGAGCCGACCGTCTTCGCCGACGTCACCGACGACATGACCATCGCGCGCGAGGAGATCTTCGGCCCGGTGATGACCGTGCTCGACTTCGAGACCGAGGACGAGGCGCTCGCCCGCGCCAACGCCACCGAGTACGGCCTCGCCGCCGGCGTCTTCACCGCCGACCTCACCCGCGCCCACCGCATGGCGGCGGGCTTCGAGGCCGGCACGACCTGGATCAACACCTACAACCTCACCCCCGTCGAGGCGCCCTTCGGCGGGAGCAAGATGTCGGGCGTCGGCCGCGAGAACTCGGCCGCCGCGATCGCGCACTGGTCGGAGCTGAAGTCCGTCTACGTCTCGCTCAACCCGACGGAGGCGCCGTTCTGATGGAAGCCGACTACGTCATCGTCGGGGCGGGGAGCGCGGGCTGCGCGATGGCCTACCGGCTGGGCGAGGCCGGGCGCTCGGTCATCGTGATCGAGCACGGCGGCAGCGACGCCGGGCCGTTCATCCAGATGCCCGCCGCGCTCTCCTATCCGATGAACATGCCGGCCTACGACTGGGGCTACATGAGCGAGCCCGAGCCGCATCTCGGCGGGCGCAAGCTGGTGGTGCCGCGCGGCAAGGTGATCGGCGGCTCGTCGTCGATCAATGGCATGATCTACGTGCGCGGCCATGCGCGCGACTTCGACCACTGGGCCGAGCAGGGCGCGGCGGGCTGGGCCTATGCCGACGTGCTGCCCTACTACAAGCGCATGGAGCACTGGCACGCCGGGCTGCACGGCGGCGATCCGGACTGGCGCGGCAAGGACGGCCCGCTGCACGTCACGCGCGGGCCCCGCAAGAACCCCCTCACCCGCGCCTTCGTCGAGGCCGGGGCGCAGGCGGGCTACGAGCTGACCGACGATTACAACGGCGAGAAGCAGGAGGGCTTCGGCCCCTTCGACTCGACCATCTGGCGGGGCCGTCGCTGGTCGGCCGCCAACGCCTACCTGCGCCCGGCGCTGAAGCGCGACAACGTCACGCTCGTGCGCGGGCTGGTGTCGAAGGTGGTGATCGAAGAGGGCCGGGCGACGGGCGTCGAGATGATCCGCAGGGGCGCGACGGAGGTGGTGCGCGCCCGCGCCGAGGTGATCCTCGCGGCCTCGTCGATCAACTCGCCGAAGCTGCTGATGCTGTCGGGCATCGGGCCGGGGGCGCACCTGCGCGAGCACGGCATCGAGGTCGTCGCCGACCGGCCGGGCGTGGGGCGCAACCTGCAGGACCATCTCGAGCTCTACATCCAGCAGGCCGCGATCAAGCCGGTCAGCCTCTACCGCTACTGGAACCTGATCGGGAAGGGCGTCATCGGCGCCCAGTGGCTGTTCACCCGCACCGGGCTGGGCGCGTCGAACCAGTTCGAGAGCGCCGGCTTCATCCGCAGCCGCGCCGGCGTCGAGTATCCCGACATCCAGTTCCACTTCCTGCCCATCGCCGTACGCTACGACGGCAAGGTCGCCGCCGAGGGGCACGGCTTCCAGGCCCATGTCGGCCCGATGCGCTCGGTGTCGCGTGGGGAGGTGACGCTGCGTTCGGCCGACCCGAACGACGCGCCGCGCATCCTGTTCAACTACATGAGCCACGAATCGGACTGGGAGGATTTCCGCACCTGCATCCGGCTGACCCGCGAGATCTTCGCCCAGCCCGCCTTCGACGAGTTCCGCGGCCGCGAGATCCAGCCCGGGGCGGACGCGCAGTCGGACGAGGCGCTCGACGCCTTCATCCGCGAGCACGCCGAGAGCGCCTACCATCCCTGCGGCACCTGCCGGATGGGCGCGGCGGACGATCCGACGGCGGTGGTCGACCCGGAGTGCCGGGTGATCGGGGTGGAGGGGCTGCGCGTGGCCGACAGCTCGATCTTCCCGCGCATCACCAACGGCAACCTCAATGCGCCCTCGATCATGACCGGCGAGAAGGCCGCCGACCACATCCTCGGCCGCCGCCTGCCGGCGAGCAATGTCGAGCCGTGGGTCCACCCGGAGTGGCGGACGGCGCAGCGGTAGGGTGGCGCGAGGGGCGGTGCGCGGGGGGGTGCGCAATGAATGCGCACCCTACGGCGAGGAGGTTTGGAGCGGATGCAGTGGCGTGACGGCGGGGTGTTGCTGGCCCGGCGGGGGCATGGCGAGAGCGGGGTGATCGCCGAAGTCTTCACCGAGACCCGCGGCCGTCATGCGGGGCTCGTGCGGGGCGGGCGGAGCAAGCAGCTCGCGCCGGTGCTGCAGCCGGGCGAGCAGGTCGAGGTGACGTGGACCGCGCGGCTCGAGGAGCATCTGGGCGCCTACCGGGTCGAGCCGCTGCGCTCGCGGGCGGCGCTGGTGATGAACGACCGGCTCGCCCTCGCCGGGCTCAACGCGATCTGCGGGCTGCTCGCCTTCGCGCTGCCCGAGCGCGAGCCGCACCCGGCGCTCTACGCCCGCTCGGTCACGCTGCTCGACCTGCTCGGCCGCACCGACGCCTGGCCGCTGGCCTACCTGCATTGGGAGCTGGCGCTGCTCGAGGAGCTCGGCTTCGGGCTGGACCTGTCGAGCTGCGCCGTGACCGGGGCGGAGGACGGGCTCGCCTTCGTCTCGCCGCGCACCGGGCGGGCGGTGAGCGCGGCGGGCGCGGGCGAGTGGGCGGGGCGGCTGCTGCCGTTGCCGCCGGCGCTGCGCGGGCAGGGGCCGGGGCCGGACGCGGAGATCCTCGAGGGCCTGCGCACCACCGGCCATTTCCTCGCCACCTGGCTCGCCCCGGCGCTGGGCGACCGGCCGCTGCCCGAGGCGCGGGCGCGGCTGGTGGCGCTGCTGTCGCGCTAGGGCGCGCCGGCGATCTGGCGGAAGGCGAGTTCGACGCCGGCGTCCGTCACCAGCGTCAGCCGCCCCGGCGCGACGCGGCTGTAGCGGACCTGCTGGAGCTGGTCGAGGTAGACCTGCTCGTAGCCGAGCGCGGCGCAGGCGTCGCCCTTCAGCTTCGGCCGCCCGAAGGTCAGCGACGGGAACGGCTCGCGCGACAGCCGGCCGGCGTAGCTGTTGCACGGGCCCTGCCCGGTATAGGCGGCGATGCCCATGCCGAGGGAGGCGAAGGCGGGGAACGGAGTGCCGTTGACCGTCTCGAGCTGCCAGTCGGGCGATGGCGGCGGGGAGCGTCCGCAGGCGGTGAGGAGAAGGGCGAGGGCGAGGCAGGCGACGATCTTCATGGAGACCTCCTGGGCGGCAGGATGCTCGGGCGGCACGGCAAGCGCAATGGGCCGCGCGATTGGCGGATGCATCCGTCCGCGCGGGCGGCTAAGGGAGCGGCATGGACCTGTTCACCGACCTGCTGTCGCCCGCCAGCCTTGCCCTCGCCTTCGCCGTCGTGCTCTTCGCGGGGCTCATCAAGGGGATGGTCGGCTTCGGCATGCCGATGACCATGATCTCCGGCCTCTCGACCATCATCGCGCCCGACCTCGCGCTCGCGGCGCTGATCGTGCCGACGCTGATGACCAACGGCCTGCTGGCCCTGCGGCAGGGCTGGCGGGCGGCGTGGGACTCGATCAGCCGGTTCCGGGTGTTCCTGCTGGTGGGGCTGGTGCTGCTGGTCGGTTCGGCGCAGCTGGTGGCGGTGCTGCCGAGCCGGGCGCTGTTCCTGCTGATCGGCGCGCCGATCACACTGTTCGCGCTGATCCTGCTGCTGGGCTGGACGCCGCGGCTGGCGGCCCGCTCGGCGCGCGTCGAGGCGATGGTGGGCGCGGTGGCCGGGTTCGTGGGCGGGATGTCCGGGGTCTGGGGGCCGCCGACGGTGGCCTACCTGACGGCCATCGAGACGCCCAAGCAGGACC
>NZ_CH724107.1:1785975-1808780 GCF_000153305.1 Oceanicola granulosus HTCC2516 | reverse complement strand
GGGCTCAAGCTGCACGACCGGGTCGAGCAGGCGACGTTCAAGCGGCTGACGCTGGTGGTGCTGATGGTCGCGGGGCTCAACCTGATCCGGCGCGGCCTGCTCGGCTGAGCCACGAAAAAGGGCGGGTGCCGAAGCACCCGCCCTCCCGTCAGTCAGAGCGCGTGGCTCAGGGCATGACGACTTCGGTCTCGCCGGGGATCGAGTCGGCTTCGTCGTACTCGTAATCCTGCGCCATCTGCATCATCTGCTCGTCCATCCCGACGACCTGCAGTTCGGTCTCGCCGTAGGCGATCGAGTTGAGCGGCAGGCCGACCATCTCGCGGTCGACGCCGAGCGCGGAGCCGCCGGACACGATCAGCAGCACGGTGCCGTCGTTGTCCACGACGTCCTGCGCCTGGCCGAGGTTCTGGCCATCGGCGGTCATGACGTCCTTGCCCATCAGGTCGGCGACAGTGATCTGGCCACCCTCGGTCATGTCGGCGCTGGCGTCGGTCTCCATGTCGGCACCTTCGCGGCGCGCTTCACGCTCCTCGGCGGTCTCGAACTGGATCATCGGCTGACCGACCTCGACCAGCTCGACGGTCGGGGATTCGGTGAAGGTCACGCTGACGTTCGGCTCGGCGCCCTCGTAGGAGATCGTCGGCTCGGCGGAGGTGATGTCGATCTGCGGCTCGCCTTCGGCTTCGCGCATGATGACGGTCGGCTCGGATTCGGCCATGACGGAGACGTCGCCGTCGACATCGGCGTCGCCGGTGCCTTCCTGGACGTCGGTGTCGCTGGCCATCTCCTCGCCTTCGCCCTCTTCGACGTCGAGATCGATGCCGATACGCGGCTCACCCTGGGTCACGGTGACCATGGGCTCGCCCTGCTGGACTTCGATCTGCGGGTCGCCGGCGAACACGTCGACTTCGGGCTCGCTGGTGCGCACGAAGATGGTCGGGGCCGGGATCTCGACGCGGACGATGATCTCGGGGATCTCGACGGCGACGTTCGGCTGGGCCTGCTGGACCTCGATCTCGGAGGGCTGCTCCATCACCGACACGCTCGGCTGAGCCTTGGTCACGGTGACTTCGGGCGAGGGAACCTGCACGTCGACTTCCGGCTCGGGAATGACGACTTCGGCCTGGCCCTCGATGCGGGCTTCCTCGACCACAGTCACCTCCTCGGTGACCTCGTCGGTCTCGGTGACTTCGGCTTCGGCTTCGGCCTCGGCTTCGGCTTCCATCTCGGCTTCCATGTCGGCTTCGTCGACTTCGCCGTCGGACACGGTGGCGTCCATCTCGGTGTCGGCGAGGTCGGCGCCTTCGCCGACAACGTTCTCGTCGATCGCTTCGGCCAGCGCGATGCAGGATTCGGCGTCGTTGTTGTTCAGAGCCTCGATGATGGCTTCGGCGCTATCGTCGGGGACGGTGCCGCCATCGTCTTCCACCTGCTGCACGAGGGCCTGGCAATCGGGGGCCAGAGCCGCGGCCTGGTCCTCGTTGATGCGGATTTCCGTCTGCGCAGTGGCGGTGCTGGCGAGGCTCAGCGTCAGCGCGGTGCTCATAAGCACGCGCAAACCGAGGGGCTTGCGGTTCATGATCGTCTCCCACTTGGTGTGTTCATCAATGCTGTCCGAACGGCGCACAGCGGCGCATGTTCCAGAAAATTTGATCGGCTTACCGATTTTTGCCGTAGCCGCGCACTTGTTCCGCGCGCGGGGCGCGCACGGCGGCTATTTCTCCTGGAGGGGGGGCAATTCGGCCTGCACCTTGCGCGTCAGCTTCGCCCGCACCAGCCGGTAGCTCTGGTCGATCCGGTGGGCCAGCTCGTCGCGCGGGATGTCGAAGGGGAGATGGATCCACGAGCGGTGGAAGTAGGGCGCCTTCACGCCGATGCCGATGTCGATCAGCATCTGCGCCTGCTCGACGCTGTCGCACTTGACCGAGACCCCGGCCATGCTCGCGCCGATGCAGGCGAACATCTTGCCGCCGACCTTCCAGGCGTCGTGTCCGTCGCCCCATGGGTCGGAGACCTCGGCGCCGGGGTAGGTGGCGCAGATTTCGTTGATCGTCGCGCGGCTCATCGAGCGAGCCTGCCACGGCGACCGGCGACGCACAACGCCGCCGGTGCCGCGAGGTCAGCCGATGGCGATGGCCTTCACGTCGTCGTCGATGAACGGGATGTACTGGGCGAAGTTCTCCGCGAACATCTCGACGAGGCGGGCAGCGGTGGCGTCGTAGCGCGCCGGGTCGTCCCACGTGGCGCGCGGGTCGAGCAGGGCGTCGTCGACGCCATCCGCCGTGACCGGCACGTCGAAGCCGAAGTTCGGATCCTTGCGGAAGCGGCCGTCGGCGAGGGTGCCGTCGAGCGCGGCGGCCAGCAGCGCGCGCGTCGCCTTGATCGGCATCCGGTGCCCGGTGCCGTGCGCGCCGCCGGTCCAGCCGGTGTTGACGAGCCAGCACGTCGCGCCGTGGCGGGCGATCTTCTCGCGCAGCAGGTTGCCGTAGACCTCCGGCCGGCGCGGCATGAACGGCGCGCCGAAGCAGGCCGAGAAGGTCGGCTCGGGCTCGGTGACGCCGCGCTCGGTGCCCGCGACCTTCGAGGTGAAGCCCGACAGGAAGTGGTACATCGCCTGCGCTGGGGTCAGCCGCGCGATGGGCGGCAGCACGCCGAAGGCGTCGCAGGTGAGCATGATGATGTTCTTGGGATGCCCGCCGAGCGCCGTCTCCGAGGCGTTGGGGATGTAGTGCAGCGGGTAGGCGCAGCGCATGTTGGCGGTGAGGCTGTCGTCCTCGTAGTCGATCTCCAGCGTCTCGGGGTCGTAGACCATGTTCTCGATCACGGTGTCGGGCATCGAGCAGGTGGCGTAGATCTCGGGCTCCGCCTCGGGGTCGAGCCCGATCGTCTTGGCGTAGCAGCCGCCCTCGAAGTTGAAGATGCCCCGGTCCGACCAGCCGTGCTCGTCGTCGCCGATGAGGGTGCGGCTGGGATCGGCCGAGAGGGTGGTCTTGCCGGTGCCGGAGAGGCCGAAGAACACCGCCGCGTCGACGGGATTGCCCTGCGCGTGGTTGGCCGAGCAGTGCATGGCCATGACGCCCTTGGCGGGCAGCAGGTAGTTCAGCAGGGTGAACACCGCCTTCTTGTTCTCGCCGGCATACTCGGTGCCGCCGATCAGGATCAGCTTGCGGTCGAAGTCGAGCGCGATGACCGTCTCGGAGCGGCAATCGTGGCGCTCGGGATCGGCGCGGAAGCTGGGGCTGTTGAGGATGGTGAAGTCGGGCGCGAACCCGGCGAGCTCGTGCTCCTCGGGCCGGCGCAGCAGGTGGCGGATGAACAGCGAGTGCCAGGCGAGCTCGGTGACGACGCGCACGTCGAGCCGGTGCGCCGGGTCGGCGCCGCCGTAGAGGTCCTGCACGTAGACGTCGCGCCCGGCCAGGTGGGCGCGCATGTCGTCGTAGAGCGCGGCGAACCCGGCCTCCGACATGGCGCGGTTGTTCTCCCACCAGATCGTGTCTTCGGTGCTGGCGGAGCGGACGACGTGCTTGTCCTGGGGCGAGCGGCCGGTGAACTTGCCGGTGCTGACGAGCAGCGCGCCGCCCTGGCCGCGCACCCCCTCGCCACGCTCCACGGCCGCCTGCGACAGCTCGGCCTCGGGCAGGTTGTAATAGACCTCGCCGAGCCCCGTGATGCCCTGATCCTGCAGCTTCATCTCTGGGATGACCCGTCCGTGGTCCATCTCGCCTCTCCTCGAATTCAGCGGTTTCCGCTCCGCTGCACTTCGGTAACACGGCATTTTCTGACGAGGATAGAGGGGCTTGCCGCAGTTAGCGCAACCAAGGATGATGTTAGCGCAACCCGCGCGGATCACCGCTACGCCGCGGCGCGGCTTCAGCCTGTCTTAAGGTTTTCCGGCGCAAATGGGTCACGCCGGCGCGCCGGATTCGCCGGCGGGGTTGATTCGGTCTGGGAATTGGGCAGAAGCTTCTATGAAAAGCAGGCAAAAACAGAACCTTTAAGCAGAGGCAGCAGTACATGTCGAAGATCGCCCTTGTGGACGATGACAGGAACATCCTGACATCGGTTTCCATGACGCTCGAAGCCGAGGGCTTCGAGGTCGAAACCTACAACGACGGCCAGTCCGCGCTGGACGCCTTCAACAAGCGCATGCCCGACATGGCCGTGCTCGATATCAAGATGCCGCGCATGGACGGGATGGACCTGCTCCAGCGGCTGCGCCAGAAGACGACGATGCCCGTCATCTTCCTGACCTCGAAGGACGACGAGATCGACGAGGTGCTCGGCCTGCGCATGGGCGCCGACGACTACGTCAAGAAGCCCTTCAGCCAGCGCCTGCTCGTCGAGCGCATCCGCGCGCTGCTGCGCCGGCAGGACGCGATCTCGGGCGAGATCACCGACGACGCCGAAGAGCACAAGATCATGACCCGCGGCCAGCTGACGATGGATCCGCTGCGCCACGCGGTGAAGTGGAAGGGCAAGGACGTCGCCCTCACCGTCACCGAATTCCTGCTGCTGCAGGCGCTCGCCCAGCGTCCCGGCTTCGTCAAGAGCCGCGACCAGCTGATGGACGTCGCCTACGACGACCAGGTCTACGTCGACGACCGCACCATCGACAGCCACATCAAGCGGCTGCGCAAGAAGATGCGGATGGTGGACGAGGACTTCTCCGCGATCGAGACCCTCTACGGGATCGGTTACCGCTACAACGAAGAGTGACGGCCGGCGGGTCGGGCGGTGAGCGTGGCGCCTCAGATCGATGTCAGGGATCTCGGCTCCGTCCGTCGTGCGGCGGACGTGACGGAGAGCGTCGTCCTCGGCGACGACTGGGTCGCGCCTGACGCCACCGCCGAGCGGGAGCTGCAGGAGAGCCGACGGCGCCGCGGCTTCCTGGCCCTGCGCGACAGCCCGCTCGCCCGCAAGATCGTCACCTTCAACCTGCTCGCGCTCATCATCATGGTCGCGGGCGTTCTCTACCTGAACCCCTCGCGCGACAACCTCGGCTACCAGCGCGCCCATAACCTCGTGAACGAGGCCGAGCTGATCGCCAACGTCTTCGAGGCCGAGCTGCCGGAGGGGGCGCCGCGCAACCTCAGCCGTGCCGATACCGCGCGGCTGAACGAGACCTTGGCCGCGATGAACCTGCGCGGCGGGATCGAGGTGTTCGTCTTCGAGCCCGGCGAGGAGCTCGTCGCCGCAACCACCGCCCTGCCGAAGCCGCCCGACCGCCCGGTCCTCGGCCTCGAGGAGAGCGTCGGGCGCACCGTGGTGACGGACGGGCTGACGAAGGTCTGGGGCGCCATCGCCGGACTGCTCGCGCCCGCCGAGACGGAAGCGCCGCCCGAAGCCATCGAGAAGCTCGCGCGCGAGAATGTCGACGTCGCCCTGCGCGGCGCCACCAACGTCGAGACCTACGACGACGCCAGCGGCCGCACCGCCTTCGTCATCACCACCCCGATCCTGCAGACGGACCGGCCCGTCGGCGCCGTCACCGTCGTCTCGGCCGCGGGCGAGATCGACGCGCTGGTGCGGCGCGAGCGCGAGCAGTTGCTGCAGATGTTCATGGTCGGCGTCGCGGTGTCGGTCGCGCTGAGCCTGATGCTCGCCTCCACCATCGCCAACCCGATCGCCGATCTCGCCGCCGCCGCCGAGCTCGGCCGCGACCGCAACGCCCGCAAGATGTCGCCCAGGCGCATCCGCATCCCCGACCTCACCGCCCGCCCCGACGAGATCGGACGCCTCTCCGGCGCGCTGCGCGGCATGGTGACCGCGCTCTACGGCCGGATCGAGGCCAACGAGCAGTTCGCCGCCGACGTCGCCCACGAGATCAAGAACCCACTGGCCTCCCTGCGCTCCGCCGTCGGCACCCTGCGCGTGGTCAAGCGCGACGACCAGCGCGAGAAGCTGCTCGACGTGATCGACCACGACGTGCGCCGCCTCGACCGTCTGGTGAGCGACATCTCCAACGCCTCCCGCCTCGATTCCGAGCTGGTGAAGGAGGAGGAGGAGCCCTTCGACCTGCTCAAGATGCTGCGCAACCTGTCGGAGCATCTCGGCCTCGAGGCCGACGACAAGGGCGTCGAATTCATCTCCGACCTGCCCGACGACACTTTCATCGTGCAGGGGCTCGAAGGGCGGCTGGCGCAGGTGTTCGTCAACCTGATCACCAACGCGATCTCGTTCTGCGAGGACGGCGACGCGATCCGGGTCTGGGCGCGGCGGCGCGAGAACCGGGTGCTGGTGGTGGTCGAGGACACCGGCCCCGGCATACCCGAGGGGGCGCTGACCAAGATCTTCACCCGCTTCTATTCCGAACGCCCGGCCAACCACTTCGGCAACAATTCCGGCCTCGGCCTCGCCATCTCCAAGCAGATCGTCGAGGCCCATGGCGGCGTGATCTGGGCAGAGAACATCCGCCCCACCGAGGCCGACCCGAACTCCGATCCGCTCGGCGCCCGCTTCGTCGTCGGCCTGCCGGTCTGAGCCGGCGATGGCGCCCGACAGCCTCACCCTCCACGCCACCACGGTGGCGCTCGGCGGGCGGGCCGTCGTGCTGACGGGCGCGCCGGGCAGCGGCAAGTCCTCCACCGCGCTCGAGCTGATGGCCTACGGCGCGCGGCTCGTCGCCGACGACGGCACCGTCCTGACGCGCCGCGGCCGCCGCCTCGTCGCCGCCGCCGCCGCGCCGGTGCGCGGGCTGATCGAGGCGCGCGGCATCGGCCTGCTCAACGCCGTCCCGGTGGCGGGGGCGGAGGTGGTGCTGGCGGTCGACATGGACCAATCCGAGCGGGAGCGGTTGCCACAACGGCGCACGATTGCGTGGCTGGACGTAGCAATCCCCTTGATCTTCCCGCCCGAGTGCAGACATCTCGCACCCGCACTCCTGCAATATCTCAAGGCGGGGCGTCACAGATGACCACCGGCCAGATCGTTCCAAGGCAGAGGCTCGTCCTCGTAACCGGCCCCTCCGGCGCCGGGCGGTCGACCTGCATCAACGTGCTCGAGGATCTCGGCTACGAGGTGATCGACAACCTGCCGCTGAGCCTGCTGCCGCGCCTGCTCGACGGGCCGCCGCTGGCGCGTCCGCTGGCGCTCGGGCTCGACGTGCGCAACCGCGACTTCGGCACCGACGCGCTGGTCGAGCTGATCGACGGCCTCGCCGCCCGCCCCGCCCTCAACGCGCAGGTGCTCTACGTCGACGCCGACGAGGACACCCTCGTGCGGCGCTACTCCGAGACCCGCCGGCGCCACCCGCTCGCGCCCAACGACCCGCCGCTGACCGGCATCCAGCGCGAGCAGGACCTGCTGCTGGCGGTGCGCGCGCGGGCGGACGTGCTGATCGACACCTCGACGCTGAGCCCGCACGACCTGCGCGACGAGGTCGACCGCTGGTTCGCCACCGACCAGAGCGCCGGCATGGGCGTCTCGGTCACCTCGTTCAGCTACAAGCGCGGCCTGCCGCGCGGGCTCGACCTGGTGTTCGACTGCCGCTTCCTGCGCAACCCGCACTGGGAGCCGGGCCTGCGCGGCCTGACCGGGCAGGACGGCGAGGTCGACGCCTACGTCGCCGCCGACGCGCGCTTCGCCGACTTCTTCGAGCGGATCCGGGATCTCGTGGTCAGCCTGCTGCCGGCCTACCGGGAGTCGGGCAAGACCCACCTGTCGGTCGGATTCGGCTGCACCGGCGGCCAGCACCGCTCGGTGGCGCTGACCGAAAGGCTGGCGCAGGCCCTTGCAGCCGAGGGATGGCAGGTGTCTAGTCGGCACCGGGAATTGGAGCGGCGTGCCCAGACCGACCGGTCGCGGGTCCAGATCGGGAGCGGTGAGACACCATGATCGGCATCGTGATCGTCGCTCACGGTGGGCTGGCGCGGGAATACCTCGCGGCGGTCGAGCATGTCGTCGGCCCGCAGGACGGCATCGTCGCCATCACCATCGCCCCCGACGACGACCGCGCCCTCAAGCAGGACGAGATCTGCGAAGCCGCCGACGCGGTGGACGAGGGCGGCGGCGTGGTGGTGGTGACCGACATGTTCGGCGGCTCGCCGTCCAACCTGTCGCTGCGCGCCTGCTCGCCGGCCAACCGCCGGATCGTCTACGGCGCCAACCTGCCGATGCTCATCAAGCTCGCCAAGTCGCGCCGCGCCAGCGTGCCCGACGCCGTCGAGGCGGCGCTGGCGGCGGGGCGGAAGTACATTGACAGCCTGTCCATCGGCGGAGAAACCGAGCCAACATGAGCACAAGTGTCGTCCGCCAGCTGAAGATCGTCAACGTGAAGGGCCTGCACGCCCGGGCCTCGGCCAAGCTCGCCGAGGTGGTGGAGGATTATGACGCGCAGGCCATCGTCCGGCGTGATGGGCTGGATGCCGCGGGCGACAGCATCATGGGGCTTTTGATGTTGGCAGCTTCCAAGGGAACCACTATCGAGGTCGAGACCCGGGGAGCGGAGGCCGATAAGCTCGCCGACGCGATCGAGGCGCTCGTGGCCGACAAGTTCGGCGAGGGGGACTGACCGCTGGCGCCGGGGCGCAACCGAAGGGACGGGCCGACTTGACCGACACGAGCAGCCGCAACATCGCAGCGGGCCGCCCTGTCGGAGACGCCGTCCCGCCGCGCAAGTACGACCGCTCGTCGCTCACCTACGCCGAGACGTTCGACAGCCGCGGCAAGCGCTGGTTCATCAAGACGATCGAGTGGCTCACCGGCAAGGTCAGCATCGTGCGCCGGGTGCGCGAGTTCGAGAAGCTGGGCGACACCGAGGGGCAGGCCTTCTGGCCGGCGACGATGAAGGTGATGGGCATCGACATCACCACGCCGCGCGCCCAGCTCGAGAACATCCCCGCCACCGGCCCGGTCGTGCTCGTCGCCAACCATCCGCACGGGCTGGTCGACGGCATGGTCCTCGCCGACCTGATCGGGCGGCGGCGCAACGATTACCGCATCCTCAGCCGCTCGATCCTGACGGGCCTCGACGAGAGCGCGTCGTCCTACATGATCCCGGTGCCGTTCCCGCACGAGCCCGAGGCGCAGCGCAAGATGATCGAGATGCGCTCGGCGGCGATGGACCACCTCGCCAAGGGCGGCCTGATCGCGCTGTTTCCCTCCGGCGTCGTGGCGACGGCGCCGACGTTCTTCGGCCCGGTCGAGGAGGCGGAGTGGAACGTCTTCACCGCCAAGATGATCCGCCGCTCCAACGCCACCGTGGTGCCCTGCTACTTCCCGGGCGCCAATTCGCGCTGGTACCAGATCGCCAACCGCATCTCGCCCACCCTGCGCCAGGGGCTGCTGCTGCACGAGGTGGTGCACGCATTCGACCGGCCGCAGGCGCCGGTCCTCGGGGCCCCGATCCCGCCCGCGGAGTGGCAGAGCCGCGCCGCCGAGCCGCGTGCCTTCATCGCGTGGCTGCGCGCGCGGACCCTCGCGCTCGGGGGCTGAGCCCGCACCCACCTCACGCGATTGCGCGGAACAACTGCCCCCGCGCGCGGTTTGGCGATCAGTCCATCCGTCGCGCAGGGAGCCGACCCGTGAAACTGGAACGTATCTTCGCCCAAGTGGCATGCAGCAGCCTGACCGAGAGCATCGACTGGTACACCGAGCTGTTCGAACGCGAGCCCGACAACCTGCCGATGATCGGCATGGCCGAGTGGGAGCACGGCCATAGCGGCGGGCTGCAGCTGGTCGAGGACGTCGACAACGCCGGCAGCAGCGCGGTGACGCTGATGGTCGCCGACCTCGACAAGACCCACGCCCGCCTGGAGGAGGCCGAGATCGACACCGGCGAGATCGAGGAGGGCGACTACACCCGCTTCGTCCGCCTCGCCGACCCGGACGACAACGAGGTCATCGTCGCAACCGAGAACCTGTGATCCGTCAGCGGGTCGGGCGGGGCGTGTCGCCGGAATAGTCGTAGAAGCCCCGCCCCGTCTTGCGGCCGAGCCAGCCGGCCTCGACGTACTTCGTCAGGAGCGGGCAGGGGCGGTACTTGGTGTCGGCGAAGCCGTCGTGCAGGACGTTCATGATCGCCAGGCACGTGTCGAGGCCGATGAAGTCGGCCAGCTCGAGCGGGCCCATCGGGTGATTGGCGCCGAGCTTCATGGAGGTGTCGAGCGCCTCGACCGAGCCGACGCCCTCGAACAGCGCGTAGATCGCCTCGTTGATCATCGGCATCAGGATGCGGTTGACGATGAAGGCTGGGAAATCCTCCGCCGTCGCCGCCGTCTTGCCGAGGCTCTCGACGACCTTGTGCAACGCGTCGAACGTGTCGCGGTCGGTGGCGATGCCGCGGATCAGCTCGACGAGCTGCATCACCGGGACCGGGTTCATGAAGTGGAAGCCCATGAACTTCTCGGGCCGGTCGGTGCGCGAGGCGAGGCGGGTGATCGAGATCGAGGAGGTGTTGGAGGTCAGCAGCGTGTGCGGCGCGAGGTGCGGCACGAGGTCTTCGAAGATCTTCGTCTTGATCGCCTCGCGCTCCGTCGCGGCCTCGATGACGAGGTCGGTCTGGCCGATGTCGGCGAGCGTCAGCGTCGTCGAGATCCGCCCGAGGGCGGCGTCGCGCGCCTCGGCGGTGATCTTGTCGCCCCGCACCTGCCGGTCGAGGTTGGATTCGATGGTGCCGCGCGCCTTGTCGAGCGCGGCTTCGCTGACGTCGGTGACGATCACGTCGTAGCCGGCGAGCGCGAAGACGTGGGCGATCCCGTTGCCCATCTGCCCGGCCCCCACGACCCCGATCCTGCTGATATCCATGATGCCCCCTGCTTCGCTGCTCTGCGGCGACATTAGGGCCGAGCGGCGCCGGGCCGCAAGGCGGGCAGATGCGTCAAACTCTACGCTTAACCCGCCGGTAACGGCTGGGGGTGTTGTTGGGCGGTGGTGAGGGAAGATTGTGGTGGGACACATGCGATGCGACTCGATCGGGCGCGGGCGCCTGGACTATGACCTGTGCAGCTACGGCATCTCGCGGCTCTCGTTCCGGGGGCCCCGGCGGGCGCTGACCGGGCGCTACGCCGCCTTCGTCGGCGGCACGGAGACGTTCGGAAAGTTCGTCCGGACGCCGTTTCCCGCGCTGCTCGAGCGCGGCACCGAGATGACCTGCGTCAACTTCGGCTGCGTCAACGCCGGCATCGGGGCGTTCCTGCAGGACACCGCCGTCACCGCCGCCTGCTACGATTCGGCGCTCACGGTGATCGAGGTGCTCGGCGCGCACAACGTCTCCAACCGGCTCTACCAGGTCCACCCGCGCCGCAACGACCGCTTCCTGCAGCCGACGCCGCGGCTGCGCGAGGTGTTCGACGATATCGACTTCGCCGATTTCACCTTCACCCGCCACATGATCGCCGCCCTCGCGGCCCGCTCGCAGGAGCGCTTCGCCATCGTGCGCGACGAGATCCAGCTGGCGTGGCTGCGGCGGATGGAGACGTTCATCGCCGAGCTGCCCGTGCCGCCGGTGCTGCTCTGGCTGCGCCCCGACGCCGCGCTCGCGGCGGCCGCGCCCGCGCCCGGTCCCGATCCGCTGTTCGTGACGGACGAGATGATGGCGCAGATCGCGCCGAAGGTGGCGCAGGTGGTGCGGGTCGACGTGAGCGCGCAGATGCGGGCGCTGGGCCGGGCGGCGATGGTCGTCGGCCCGGCCGAGGCGGCGGCGGCCGAGGGCCTGCACGGCCCCGGCGTCCACGCCGCCGCCGCGAAGGCGCTGACCCCGCTGGTCAGCGCCCTCGCCGGCGGCGCGTGCGCGGCCTGAGCTCAGAGCTTGTCGGTCAGCTCCGGGACGATCTCGAAGAGATCGCCGACGAGGCCGTAATCGGCGACCTGGAAGATCGGCGCTTCCTCGTCCTTGTTGATCGCGACGATGACCTTGGAATCCTTCATCCCCGCGAGGTGCTGGATCGCTCCCGAGATGCCGACGGCGATGTAGAGGTCGGGCGCGACGACCTTGCCGGTCTGCCCGACCTGCCAGTCGTTCGGCGCGTAGCCCGAATCGACCGCCGCGCGCGAGGCGCCCACGGCCGCGCCGAGCTTGTCGGCCAGCTTCTCGATCATCGCGAAGTTCTCTTCCGAGCCCACGCCGCGGCCGCCGGAGACGACGATGCCGGCGGAGGTCAGCTCGGGCCGGTCGCTCTCCGCCACCTTGTCCTCGACCCACTCGCTCAGGCCCGAGGCGGCGGGGGCGGAGACGTCCTCGATTTCGGCCTCGCCCGAGGGCGCGGCGGCGTCGAAGGAGGACGTGCGCACGGTAAATACCTTCTTCGCGTCACCCGACCGGACCGTCTGCACGGCGTTGCCGGCATAGACCGGGCGCTCGAACGTGTCGGCGTCCTTGATCGCGGAGACGTCGGAGATGACCATCACGTCGAGCAGCGCGGCGGCGCGCGGCAGGATGTTCTTGGCGTCCGTCGTCGCGGGGGCGGCGATGTGGCTGTAGCCGTCGGCGAGCGACACGATCAGGTCGGCCGTCGCCTCGGCGAGCCGGTGATCGAGCGCCGCGTCCTCGGCCTTCAGCACCTTGGCCGCGCCGAGCTTGGCGGCCTCGGCGGCGGCGTCGCCGACATTGGCGCCGGCGCACAGGATGTGGACCTCGCCCAGCGAGGCGACGGCGGCGAGCGCCTTGCCGGTGGCGTCGGCGTTGAGCTGGCCGTCGGTGATCTCGGCGAGAAGCAGAACGCTCATTTCACGGCTCCCGTCTCTTTCAGTTTCTCGACCAGCTCGTCGACCGAGCCGACCACGATGCCGGCCTGGCGCGCGGCGGGCTCTTCGGTGCCGACGATCTCGAGCCGGGGCGCGACATCGACGCCGAAATCGGCGGGCGTCTTCTCGTCCAGCGGCTTCTTCTTGGCCTTCATGATGTTGGGCAGCGAGGCGTAGCGCGGCTCGTTCAGGCGCAGGTCGACCGACACGATCGCCGGCATCCTGACCTTGATCGTCTGCAGGCCGCCGTCGACCTCGCGGGTCACGGTGGCGCTGTCGCCCTCGAGCTCGAGCTTGGAGGCGAAGGTCGCCTGGCTCCAGCCGAGCAGCGCGGCGAGCATCTGGCCGGTGGCGTTCATGTCGTTGTCGATCGCCTGCTTGCCGCAGAGCACGAGGCCGGGCTGCTCCTCGTCGATCACGCCCTTGAGGATCTTGGCGACGGCGAGCGGCTCGATGTCGGTGTGCACATCGTCGGCGGCGACGACGAGGATGGCGCGGTCGGCACCCATCGCCAGCGCGGTGCGCAGCGTCTCCTGCGACTGCTTGACGCCGATCGACACGGCGACGACCTCGTCGGCCTTGCCGGCCTCCTTGAGGCGGATCGCCTCTTCCACGGCGATCTCGTCAAAGGGGTTCATCGACATCTTGACGTTTGCGAGATCGACCCCGGACCCGTCCGCCTTGACGCGGACCTTCACGTTGTAGTCGATCACGCGCTTGACCGGCACCAGCACCTTCATGCGCATTCTCCCAGTTTCTCTCCGCCCGGGTGTTACCGCGTGGTGGATAGGGAAAACAGGGCAAAATCGTCACCCTGTGGGCGCTCTCCGTCACGTTCGCACGTGGCGGGCGGCTCAGCGGTTGGCGCCGGGCACCCAGAGCACGTCGCGGGCGCCGTCGTCGTTGGCGGCGCGCGAGGCGACGAAGAACCAGTCGGAGAGACGGTTGAGGTAGCGCACGGCGGCCGGGTTGACGTCGTCGTCGGCGGCGAGATGCACCACCAGCCGCTCGGCGCGGCGCGAGACGGTGCGGCAGAGGTGCAGGTGCGCGGCCAGTGCCGAGCCGCCGGGCAGCACGAAGCTGCGCAGCGGCGACAGCGCCTCGTTCATCGCATCGATCTCGCGCTCCAGCCGCTCGACCTGCGCATCCGCCATCCGCAGCGGCGGATACTCGGCCTCCGCGTCCTTCTCCATGCCGGGGCGGCAGAGATCGGCGCCGAGGTCGAACAGGTCGTTCTGGATCGCCGCGAGGCGGGCGTCGGTTTCGCCCTCGGCGTGGAGCCGGGCGAGGCCGACGGTGGCGTTGGTCTCGTCGACGGTGCCGTAGCTCTCGACGCGCAGGTCGTACTTGGCGACGCGCGCGCCGTCGCCGAGCGCGGTCTGGCCGCCGTCGCCGGTGCGGGTGTAGATCTTGTTGAGTACGACCATGGTCAGCCCCTGCTGCCGACGAAGACGAAGAGCAGCACCAGCAGCACGGCCGCGAACTGCCCGATGATCCGCCAGCGCATCAGCTTGTTCGACCGCTTCGGATCGCCCCCGAGCCCGAAATTGCCGATGCCGGCCAAGAGGATCGCCGCGACGCCGAGGACGGCGATCGCCGCGACGATGAAGAGGGGGTCGCTTGCCATGTCCGGCTCCTTGCTGATCGCTCGCGATGTAGCAGGCCCACCGGCGCTGCCAAGGGTCAGGCGCGTCGCACCAGCCGGTCGATCCCCCGCGCCGACAGCACCCGGCGGCCGAGCGCGGCCACCTTGGTGTGCGGCGTGACGTAGTAGCGGGCGCGCGGGCGGCGGGCGTCGAGCGCGCGGACCAGCACGTCGGTCACCGCCGAGGCGGGCCAGGAGGGGCCGGCGCTGCCCTTGTAGAGCCGGTCGAGCAGGCTGGCGCGGTACTCGTCGGCGCGCGGCGACTTTTCCCAATCGATCCAGCGCTCGAACTGCTTGATGGCGTTCGCGCGGAACGGCGTCTCGATCGGGCCGGGCTCGATCAGCACCACGTCGATGCCCGCCTCGCGCATCTCCATCCGCAGCACGTCCGACCAGCCCTCGAGCGCGAACTTCGTCGCCACGTAGGCGCCGCGGTACTTGGTGCCGATCAGGCCGAGGATGGAGGAGCAATTGACGATCCGCCCCGCGCCCTGTGCCCGCATCACCGGCAGCACGCGGCGGGTGAGATCGTGCCAGCCGAGGAAGTTGGCCTGGAAGATCGCCTGCATCGCCCCGGCGGGGATGTCCTCGAGCGGGCCGGGCACGGCGTAGGCGCCGTTGTTGAACAGGGCGTCGAGGCGGCCGCCGGTCAGATCCAGCGCCTCGGCGAGGCCGCTCTCGATGCTCGAGGAGTCCTCGTAATCGAGGCGCACCGCCTCGAGCCCGTCCGCGCGCAGCGCTGCGACGTCGTCGGGCTGGCGGGCGGAGGCGACCACGTGCCAGCCGCGCCGCGTCAGGGTGAGGGCGGCGTCGCGGCCGATGCCGGTCGAGCAGCCGGTGATGAGGATGGTGCGGGTCATGGCTGCGCTATGGCAGGGCAGCGGGGCCGGGTAAAGGCTGGGGCCGGCGCTTGATCGCGTTGCGAGTTGGCGGCACGATGGATGGAGGTGTTCTGCTCGGTGAAGGTCGGGCACCGGGAAATCCCAGGCCATATGGAGCGGTGACATGAAACTCGGAGCCTTTTCGATCAGCCTCCCGGTCAAGGACATCAAGGCGTCGATGGCGTTCTACGAGAAGCTCGGCTTTGCGCCGAAGATGCCACTCGAGGAAGGTGCGAAGTGGGCGATCCTGGTCAATGCCGACGACCACATCATCGGCTTGTTCGAAGGGATGTTCGATCGACCGATGCTGACGTTCAACCCCGGATGGGATCAATCTGCCGGGCCGGTCGACCCGTTCGAGGACGTGCGCGAACTGCATGCCCGGATCACGGCGGGCGGCCTCGAGGCCGTGCAGGACAGCCTGGGCGGCGAGACTGGCCCCGGCAGCTTCGTCGTCGTCGACCCGGACGGCAATCCGATCCTGATCGATCAGCACAGGTAGTCTCGCCTGTCGGCGGAATGCGAGCTGACGGCAGGTAACGGAGATGCCCCCGCAATCATCCGCGAGGGCATCTCAATTGGTGCGGCTGAAGTTCGGGCCGGAGTAACCTCAGATACCCTCGACCAGATAAGCCGCCATCCAGCCGCTCTGGCCGGTGCTGGTCACGTCGAGGTGCACCCAGCCGTCGCGCGTCTCGAGGACGGTCGCCTCGGTGCCCCGCGGCAGCGTCACGACGACCGAATGCTCGGTGCCCGGCCCGGTGCGCATGTTCACGCGGCTGCCGGCGACGGCGACGACGTTGCGGGCCTCGGCCTGGGGGGCGCTGGTGGCGACGGTGAGGGCGTCGAGCACGTTCGGCGCGCTGCTCCACTGGCCGAGTGTCTCGGCGGCGGCGCTGTTGCTCGTGGAGAGCGAGGCCTGCACCAGCATCTCCTCGCCCTCGGGGCGCCCCTCGGGGCGGATGCTCAGCGGCGACATGCCGGCGCGGGTGACGAACTCGTAGCCCTCGTCCTGCGCGGGGGCGGGATCGGCGGCGGCCATGCGGACGGCCCCGCCGCCGTCGACGTCGCTCCAGGCCTGCAGCTCGAACTCGTCGCCGCCGGACATTTCCCAGAAGGCCCAGCCAAGGAAGCCGAACGTGAGCAGAATGAAGCGAGTCATGGCAGTGTCCCTCGGTCTCGCGGCAAACCTCTCCCGTGCGGCGACACCACCTGTCGCCGCGTCCTGCTTCCGGTCTGGGAAAGTCCGACGCCCTGTCGTTTGGTCAGAGAACACAATTCGTGCCCGTTTGGTTCCCCGCCGCCGCTAGACCGCCCCGGTGGGTCCGTGTATCCCGGCTGTCATGTCCGACACGCCCGACCCCGAGAACGTCTCCCCCGACCTGATCGAGCCGCTGCGCCGCGCCATCGGCGAGCGCTACCTCACCTACGCGCTCTCCACGATCATGCACCGCGCGCTGCCCGACGCCCGCGACGGGCTCAAGCCGGTGCACCGCCGCATCCTCTACGCGATGCGCGAGCTGCGGCTGTCCTCGGCGGGCGGCTTCCGCAAGTCGGCCAAGATCAGCGGCGACGTGATGGGCAACTACCACCCGCACGGCGACCAGGCGATCTACGACGCGATGGCCCGGCTCGCGCAGGACTTCAACGTCCGCTACCCGCTGGTCGACGGGCAGGGCAACTTCGGCAACATCGACGGCGACAACCCCGCCGCCAGCCGCTACACCGAGGCCCGAATGACCGCCGCCGCCGAGGCGCTGCTCGACGGGCTCAACGAGGACGCGGTCGATTTCCGCGCCAACTACGACGGCACCCTGACCGAGCCGGTCGTGCTGCCGGCGGCCTTCCCCAACCTGCTCGCCAACGGCTCGTCGGGGATCGCGGTGGGGATGGCGACCAACATTCCGCCCCACAACATCGACGAGCTGGTCCAGGCCTGCCTGCACCTGATCAAGACCCCCGACGCGCGCGACGAGACGCTGCTCAACTACATCCCCGGCCCCGACTTCCCGACCGGCGGCGTACTGGTGGAGCCGCGCGAGAGCATCGCCGAGACCTACCGCACCGGCCGCGGCGCGTTCCGGCTACGCTGCCGCTGGCACACCGAGGATCTGGGGCGCGGCCAGTGGCAGATCATCGTCACCGAGATCCCGTTCCAGGTGCAGAAGTCGAAGCTGATCGAGAAGCTCGCCGAGGTGATCCAGACCAAGAAGGTCCCGATCCTGGGCGACGTGCGCGACGAGAGCGCCGAGGACATCCGCATCGTGCTCGAGCCGCGCAGCAAGAATGTCGACCCGGACGTATTGATGGGGATGCTCTACCGCAGCTCCGATCTCGAGACCCGCTTCAGCCTCAACATGAACGTGCTGATCGACGGGCTCACGCCCAAGGTCTGCTCGCTCAAGGAGGTGCTGCGCGCCTTCCTCGACCACCGCCGCGAGGTGCTGCTGCGCCGCTCGCGGCACCGGATGGCGAAGATCGACCACCGGCTCGAGGTGCTCGAGGGCCTGATCGTCGCCTTCCTCCACCTCGACCGGGTGATCGACATCATCCGCTACGACGACGATCCCAAGGCCGCGCTGATGTACGAGGATTGGGGCAGGCCGCACCAGTCGACCATCGCGCGCGCCACCTCCGAGGCCGACTACGTCTCGCCCCTCGCCGGGGTCGACCGCGCCGGGCTGGTGCTGGTCGCCGACCCGGCCGCCGGCGTGCCGGCGGTGCTCGGCGACGAGCCGGTGCAGGCCGGCGTGCCGCGCCGCTACGCGGGCCGCGAGCAGGGCCTGTCGGACGTGCAGGCCGAGGCGATCCTCAACATGCGCCTGCGCTCGCTGCGCCGGCTCGAGGAGCTCGAGCTGGTCGCCGAGCGCGACCGGCTGATGGCCGAGCGCGCCGAGCTGGAGGACCTGCTCGAGACCGGTTCGCTGCAATGGGCCAAGATCGCCGAGCAGCTGCGCGAGGTGCGCGCCCAGTTCGGCGCCAAGGCCCCCGGCGGCGCGCGGCGCACCACCTTCGCCGAGGCCGGCGAGGTCGAGGAGGTGCCGCTCGAGGCGATGATCGAGCGCGAGCCGGTCACCATCGTCTGCTCGCAGATGGGCTGGATCCGCGCGCTCACCGGCCACATCGACCTGAACCGCGAGCTGAAGTTCAAGGACGGCGACGGCCCGCGCTTCATCTTCCACGCCGAGACCACCGACCGGCTGCTGCTGTTCGGCTCGAACGGGCGCTTCTACACCCTCTCCGCCGCCAACCTGCCCGGCGGGCGCGGCATGGGGGAGCCGGTGCGGCTGATGGTCGACCTGCCCAACGAGGCGCGCATCGTCGATTTGTTCATCCACCGCCCCGGCGGTCGCCTGCTCGTCGCCTCCAGCGCGGGCGACGGGTTCGTCGTGGCCGAGGAGGAGGTCGTCGCCCAGACCCGCGCGGGCAAGCAGGTGCTCAACGTGCGCGCCCCGGCGCAGGCCCGCATCTGCCACCCGGTGTCGGGCGACCACCTCGCCGTGGTGGGCGAGAACCGCAAGGTGCTGGTGTTCCCGCTCGACCAGCTCCCCGAGATGGGCCGCGGCAAGGGCGTGCGGCTGCAGAAGTACAAGGACGGCGGCCTCTCCGACGCCACCACCTTCACCCTCGCCGAGGGCCTCAGCTGGCGCGACCCGGCCGGGCGCACCCGCACCGTCGGCCCCGACGAGCTCGCCGAGTGGCAGGGCAACCGCGCCGGCTCCGGGCGCATGGCGCCGCGCGGCTTCCCGCGCGACAACCGCTTCACCTGAGCCGGGCCGTCGCCGGTGGACGAGACCGCCTCCTCCTCCTCCCCCGGCGACGCCCGTTCGACCACCTGGCCCGGCGGCGCCCCCGCCGCCAACCTCCCCGCCCTGCCGCCGCCCCCGCCGGGCCTGCTCGCGCGGTTCGACCCGGCCGCCGACAGCCTGGCCGTCGAGTGCGTCGCCCGCCGCCGCCCGCTGTTCTGGCTCGCCTTGCGCACCGGAGCGCTGACGGTGCTGACCCTCGGGCTCTACCGCTTCTGGATGAAGACCCGGCTGCGGCGCTGGTACTGGTCGTCGGTGCGCCCGGGCGGGCTGCCGCTCGAATATGTCGGGCTGCCGGGCGAGAAGCTGCTCGGCTTCCTCGTGGCAGTGGTGATCCTCGCCTTCTACATCGGGCTGGTGAACCTCGTCCTCGTCTTCGCCAGCTTCTCGCTGTTCGAGGGCAGCGTGCCGGGGTTCCTGCTGTCGTTCGTCGGGGTGATCCCGCTCTGGTTCTACGCCCGCTACCGCGCCCGCCGCTACGTCCTCGCCCGCAGCCGCTGGCGCGGGGTGCGCTCCGGGCTGCTGCCGGGGGCGTGGGGCTACGCGCTGCTGGCGATGCGGATGTGGGCGGGGACGCTGCTGAGCCTCGGGCTGCTCTGGCCCCGCATGACCTTCCGGCTCGAGAAGTACCGCACCGACCGCACCACCTTCGGCAGCGTCCGGCTGCACCAGCAGGGCGACTGGCACATGCTCTGGCCCGCCTTCGCCCACCTCGCCGCCGCCGCGATGCTGAGCCTCGCGGCGGGGCTGGTGGCGGGGGGCGGCGAGGAGCGCTTCCTGTGGTTCTGGGCGGTGACGCTGCCGTGGCTGGGCTACGGCCTCGTGCGCTACCTCGTCGAGGCGAAGCGGCTGATGGCGGACGCCAAGCGCGCCGGCCCGCTCGGGCTCGTGGCGAGGCCGAAGGTGCGGCGGGTGCTGCTGATCTACCTGCTCGGCTACGCCGCCGCCGCGCTCGCCCTCGCGCTCCCCGCCGTCCTCCTCGCGATCCTGGCCTACAGCCTCGAGGTGGAGCCGAGCCTCGGGGACGGGCGCTCGCCGACGCTGCTCGCGGCCGGCGGCTTCCTGCTCTACGTCTCGATCGTGCTGCTCTGGGGGACGCTGCGGCACGTCTTCGTCACCATGCCGCTCTGGCGCCACTACGCCCGCACCCTCACGATCACCGGCACGGCGTCGCTGCCCGAGGTGCGCCAGCAGGCGCGCGACGAGTTCGCCGAGGCGGAGGGCTTCGCCGAGGCGCTCGACGTGGGGGCGGCGATATGAGCCGCACGCCGGGTACGGTCATTGCCGTCGGGCGCACCCCGCCGCGCTTTCGCGGCCACGGCATCTACCTCGATGGGACGAGCGCCGCGGCGCGCGCGACGGCGCTCTCCTTCGACGACGCCACCGGCGAGCTGGTGCTCGAGGACGTGGGCGCGCGCTGGCCCTACGACGAGATCCGCCGCCTGCGCGACCAGGCCGGCGGCGACCAGGCCGTGCTGCGCCTCGCCGACGACCCGGTGCGCCGGCTCGTCCTAAGTGCCGCCGACGATATCCGCCTCGTGCGCAGCCGCGCCCGGCGGCTCGACCGGGCGCCCCGCGTGCGCGGCCGCGGCCGGCTCGCCGCCTGGGGCGTCGCGGCGGTGGCCTCGGTGGCGCTGATCGTGCTGGTGCTGGTCCCCGCGCTCGCGGACCGGCTGGCCGCGTTCCTGCCGCCCGGGGGCGAGCGGGCGCTGGGCGAGGCGACGTACGAGCAGATCCGCAACGCGCTCGGCGACGACATGATGCCGCTCGAGGTCTGCGACGCGCCCGAGGGCCGCGCGGCGCTGGCCGCGCTCGAGGCGCGGCTGACCGAGGGGGCGGGGCTGGAGGTGCCGCTGACGGTGCACGTGCTCGACCATGAGATGGCCAACGCCTTCGCGCTGCCCGGCGGCCACATCGTGTTCTTCCGCGGCCTGATCGAGGAGGCCGCCCGGCCCGAGGAGGTCGCCGCGGTCTTCGCCCACGAGATCGGCCACGTCGCCGCCCGCGACCCGACCCGCATCGCGCTGCGCTCGGCGGGCTCGATCGGCGTGATCGGCCTGCTGCTCGGCGACTTCGCCGGCGGCGCGCTGGTGCTGGTCCTGACCAACCAGCTGATCCGGGCCGACTACACCCGCGAGGCCGAGGCGGCGGCCGACGCCTTCGCCCACCGCCGCCTGCTCGCCGCCGACCTGCCGCCCGACGGGGTGGCGACCTTCTTCGAGCGCCTGCTCGACGAGACCGGCGCGCCCGAGCCCCACAGCTTCGCCCGCCACCTGTCCTCGCACCCCGCCATGGGCGACCGCATCGCCGCCGCCCGCGCCGCGACCCCCGAGGGCCGGGTCTTTTCCCCGGCGCTCGACGCCGACCAGTGGGCGGCGCTGCAGGCGATCTGCCGGCGCTGAGCGGGGTGCGCAACAGGCGCTTGATTTTCTCCCGTGGGGCCAATAAATCCGCCCGCGATGCTGAACCGGGTCGGGGCGCGGCGGCGCCCTCACCCCCCAATTGCGAGGCGCCTGTCCATGGGCAAGGAAAAGTTCGAGCGGTCCAAGCCGCACTGCAACATCGGCACGATCGGCCACGTCGACCACGGCAAGACGACGCTGACGGCGGCGATCACCAAGTACTTCGGTGACTTCCAGGCGTACGACCAGATCGACGGCGCGCCCGAGGAGAAGGCCCGCGGGATCACGATCTCGACGGCGCACGTGGAGTACGAGACCGACAACCGTCACTACGCCCACGTCGACTGCCCCGGCCACGCCGACTACGTCAAGAACATGATCACCGGCGCCGCCCAGATGGACGGCGCGATCCTGGTGGTGAACGCCGCCGACGGCCCGATGCCGCAGACGCGCGAGCACATCCTGCTCGGCCGCCAGGTCGGTATCCCGGCGATGGTGGTGTTCCTCAACAAGGTCGACCAGGTCGACGATCCCGAGCTGCTCGAGCTGGTCGAGATGGAAGTCCGCGAACTGCTGTCCGAGTACGAGTTCCCGGGCGACGACCTGCCGATCGTGGCCGGCTCGGCGCTCGCCGCCATGGAAGGCCGCGACGAGGAGATCGGCGAGAACAAGATCCGCGAGCTGATGGCCGCGGTGGACGAGTACATCCCGCAGCCCGAGCGCGCCGTCGACCAGCCGTTCCTGATGCCGATCGAGGACGTGTTCTCGATCTCCGGCCGCGGCACCGTGGTCACCGGCCGCGTCGAGCGTGGCGTGGTCAACGTGGGCGACGAGCTCGAGATCGTCGGCATCCGCGACACCAGGAAGACGACCTGCACGGGCGTCGAGATGTTCCGCAAGCTGCTGGATCGCGGCGAGGCGGGCGACAACATCGGTGCGCTGCTGCGCGGCATCGACCGTGACGGCGTCGAGCGGGGCCAGGTGCTCTGCAAGCCCGGCTCGGTGAAGCCGCACACGAAGTTCGAGGCCGAGGCCTACATCCTCACCAAGGACGAGGGTGGCCGCCACACGCCGTTCTTCGCCAACTACCGCCCGCAGTTCTACTTCCGCACGACGGACGTGACCGGGACGGTGACGCTGGCCGAGGGCACCGAGATGGTGATGCCGGGCGACAACGTGTCGTTCAAGGTCGAGCTGATCGCGCCGATCGCGATGGAAGAGAAGCTCCGCTTCGCCATCCGCGAAGGCGGCCGCACCGTCGGCTCCGGCGTCGTGTCGAAGATCATCGAGTGATCGCGGTCGGTTGATCGTGTCGGAGAAGGCGGCCTGCGGGCCGCCTTTTTCGTTTTCGGGGATCGGTCGCGGGGTGCGCAATGAATGCGCACCCTAC
>NZ_CH724107.1:1775706-1785875 GCF_000153305.1 Oceanicola granulosus HTCC2516 | reverse complement strand
CCTCACTCGGCGTCCTCCTCCTCTTCCGCGTCCAGGAGTTCCATGTTGAGGCCGAGGCCCCGGACTTCCTTCACGAGGACGTTGAACGATTCCGGCACGCCGGCCTCGAAGTTGTCCTCGCCCTTGACGATGCTCTCGTAGACCTTGGTGCGGCCCGCCACGTCGTCGGACTTCACCGTCAGCATCTCCTGCAGCGTGTAGGCCGCGCCGTAGGCCTCGAGCGCCCAGACTTCCATCTCGCCGAAGCGCTGGCCGCCGAACTGCGCCTTGCCGCCCAGGGGCTGCTGCGTGACCAGCGAGTACGGGCCGGTCGAGCGCGCGTGGATCTTGTCGTCCACCAGGTGATGCAGCTTGAGCAGGTACTTGACCCCCACCGTCACCTTGCGGCTGAACTGCTCGCCCGTGCGCCCGTCGAAGAGGACGGACTGGCCGCTCTCGTCGAAGCCGGCGCGCCGGAGCGCATCGTCCACGTCCGCCTCCTTGGCCCCGTCGAAGACCGGGGTCGCGATCGGGACGCCGCGGGTGACGTTGCCGGCGGCCTCGAGCAGGAGCTGCTCGTCCATCGACTCGACACCCTCGTCGTAGACGTCGTCGCCGTAGGCCAGGCGCATCGCCTCGCGCACCGGCGTCAGGTCGCCGGAGCGGCGGTATTCCTGCAGCGCCTCGTCGATCTGGATGCCGAGGCCGCGCGCGGCCCAGCCCATGTGGGTCTCGAGGATCTGGCCGACGTTCATCCGGCTCGGCACGCCGAGCGGGTTGAGCACGAAGTCGACCGGGGTGCCGTCGGCGAGGAACGGCATGTCTTCCTCGGGCACGACCTTGGAGATGACGCCCTTGTTGCCGTGACGGCCGGCCATCTTGTCGCCCGGCTGCAGCTTGCGCTTCACCGCCACGAACACCTTGACCATCTTCATCACGCCCGGGGGCAGGTCATCGCCGCGGCGGACCTTCTCGACCTTGTCCTCGAACCGCGCGTCGAGCTGGCGCTTCTGCGCCTCGTACTGCTCGTTGAGCGCCTCGAGGATCTGCGCGTCGGCCTCTTCCTTGAGGGCGATCTGCCACCAGTGGCTGCGGGGCAGCGAGTCGAGCAGCTCGGCGTCGATCGTGGCGCCGGCCTTGATGCCGCGGGGGCCCTTGGCGACGGTCTTGCCGTCGAGCAGGGTCCGCAGGCGGGCGTAGATGTTGCGGTCGAGGATGGCGAGCTCGTCGTCGCGGTCGCGGCTCAGGCGCTCCACCTCTTCACGCTCGATCTGCAGCGCGCGCTCGTCCTTCTCGACGCCGTGGCGGTTGAACACCCGGACCTCGACGATGGTGCCGAAATCGCCCGGGGGCAGCCGCAGCGAGGTGTCGCGCACGTCGCTGGCCTTCTCGCCGAAGATCGCGCGGAGCAGTTTCTCCTCCGGCGTCATCGGGCTCTCGCCCTTCGGGGTGATCTTGCCCACGAGGATGTCGCCCGGCCCCACTTCGGCGCCGATGTAGACGATGCCCGCCTCGTCGAGGTTGCGCAGGGCTTCCTCGCCGACGTTGGGGATGTCGCGGGTGATCTCCTCCGGGCCGAGCTTGGTGTCGCGCGCGGCGACCTCGAACTCGTCGATGTGGATCGAGGTGAAGACGTCGTCCTTCACGATCCGCTCGGAGATCAGGATCGAGTCCTCGTAGTTGTAGCCGTTCCACGGCATGAACGCGACGATGACGTTCTTGCCGAGCGCGAGCTCGCCGATGTCGGTCGAGGGACCGTCGGCGATGACCTCGCCCTTGCCGACCGTGTCGCCCACCTTCACCAGCGGACGCTGGTTGATGCAGGTGTTCTGGTTCGACCGCTGGAACTTGCGCATCCGGTAGATGTCGACGCCGGGATCGCCCGGCTCGAGATCCTCGGTGGCGCGCACGACGATGCGCGCCGCGTCGACCTGGTCGATCACGCCGGCCCGGCGGGCGACGATGGCCGCGCCGGAATCGAGCGCGACCTTGCCCTCGATGCCGGTGCCCACGTAGGGCGCCTCGGCCCGCAGGAGCGGCACGGCCTGACGCTGCATGTTCGAGCCCATGAGGGCGCGGTTGGCGTCGTCGTTCTCGAGGAACGGGATCAGCGAGGCGGCGACGGAGACCAGCTGCTTGGGCGACACGTCGATGAGGTCCACGTTCTCGCGCGGGGCGAGCGTGTATTCACCCGACTGACGGGTCGACACCAGGTCGTTGAGGAAGTTGCCGGCGTCGTCGAGCGTCGCGTTGGCCTGCGCCACGGTGTGGCGCATCTCCTCGGTCGCGGACATGTAGTGCACCTCGTCGGTGACCTGCGCGTCCTTGACCACCCGGTACGGGGTCTCGATGAAGCCGTACTTGTTGACCCGCGCGAAGGTGGCGAGCGAGTTGATCAGGCCGATGTTCGGGCCTTCCGGCGTCTCGATCGGGCACATCCGGCCGTAATGCGTCGGGTGCACGTCGCGCACCTCGAAGCCGGCGCGCTCGCGGGTCAGGCCGCCCGGGCCGAGCGCCGAGAGGCGGCGCTTGTGGGTGACTTCCGAGAGCGGGTTGGTCTGGTCCATGAACTGGCTGAGCTGCGAGGAGCCGAAGAACTCGCGTACCGCGGCCGCCGCCGGCTTGGCGTTGATCAGGTCCTGCGGCATCACCGTGTCGATCTCGACCGACGACATCCGCTCCTTGATCGCGCGCTCCATGCGGAGCAGGCCGACGCGGTACTGGTTCTCCATCAGCTCGCCGACCGAGCGCACCCGGCGGTTGCCGAGGTGGTCGATGTCGTCGATCTCGCCCTTGCCGTCACGCAGCTCCACGAGCGCCTTGATGCAGGAGACGATGTCTTCCTTGCGCAGCGTGCGCTGGGTGTCCTCGGCGTCGAGCGCGAGGCGCATGTTCATCTTGACGCGGCCCACGGCGGAGAGGTCGTAGCGCTCGGAGTCGAAGAACAGGCTGTCGAACAGGGTGGAGGCGGCGTCGACGGTCGGCGGCTCGCCCGGGCGCATGACCCGGTAGATGTCCATGAGCGCGGTTTCCCGGTTCATGTTCTTGTCCTGCGCCATGGTGTTGCGCATGTACGGACCGACGTTGACGTTGTCGATGTCGAGCACGGGGATGTCGGTGACGCCGGCGTCGAGCAGGTCCTTGACCGTCCCGCCGATGATCTCGCCTTCCTTGTCGCGCTCGATGGTCAGCTCGTCGCCGGCCTCGACGTAGATCGCGCCGTTCTCCTCGTTGATGATGTCCGTGGCGACGAACTTGCCCGCGATGTGGGAGTGCGGGACGAGCAGTTCGGTGACTTCACCCTCGTCGATCAGCTTCTTGACCTGGCGCGGCGTGACCTTCTCGCCGGCCTTGGCGATCACTTCGCCAGTGGCCGCGTCGACGAGGTCGAACGCCGGGCGGGTGCCGCGCACGCGCTCGGGGAAGAACTTGGTGACCCAGCCCTTGTTCTTCTCGAAGCGGTAGGTGACCGTGTTGTAGTAGGCGTTCATGATCGCCTCCTGGTCCATGCCGAGGGCATAGAGCAGGGTCGTCACCGGCAGCTTGCGGCGGCGGTCGATGCGCGCGTAGACGAGGTCCTTGGCGTCGAACTCGAAGTCGAGCCAGGAGCCGCGGTAGGGGATGATGCGGCAGGCGAAGAGCAGCTTGCCCGAGCTGTGCGTCTTGCCCTTGTCGTGATCGAAGAACACGCCGGGGGAGCGATGCATCTGGGAGACGATGACCCGCTCGGTGCCGTTGACGATGAAGGTGCCGTTGGGCGTCATCAGGGGCATGTCGCCCATGAACACGTCCTGCTCCTTGATGTCCTTGACCGACTTCGCGCCGGTGTCCTCGTCGACATCGAACACGATCAGGCGCAGCGTCACCTTGAGCGGCGCGCTGTAGGTCATGTCGCGCTGCTGGCACTCCTCGACGTCGTACTTCGGCCGCTCCAGCTCGTAGCGGACGAACTCGAGCACGGCGGTCTCGTTGAAGTCCTTGATCGGGAAGACGGACTGGAAGACGCCCTTGATGCCCTCGCCGTCCATCGGCTCGGGCTGGTCGCCGGAATTGAGGAAGAGGTCGTAGGACGACTTCTGCACCTCGATGAGGTTCGGCATTTCCAGCACTTCGCGGATCTTGCCGTAATATTTGCGGAGTCGTTTCTGGCCGAGGAAGGACTGAGCCATGTGGAGCGTCACCTTTCAGGTCTCTGCGAGGACACTCTGCCGCTGGGCCACGGCGGGATCCTCATCCGAGATGGGTTGTCACGGGGTCAATACCTGGCTGCCGTCCCACCGGCTGCCTCCCGACCCTGGTGACCTGCCCGAGAAAAGATTGCCGCCGCGGCCGAACAATCTTCTCTGAGACAGGCGAGGCCGGGACCGGCAAACCCGGACCCGACCCACAATGCGTGCGCGGCGCAGGGCGGCCCGGGGGCCGCCGTGCGCCGCGTCAGCCAAATCAGGCCAGCTCGACTTCGGCGCCAGCCGCCTCGAGCTTGGACTTGATCTCTTCGGCTTCGGCCTTGTCGATGCCTTCCTTGATCTTGCCGCCCGCTTCCACGAGGTCCTTGGCTTCCTTGAGGCCAAGCCCGGTGATGCCGCGGACTTCCTTGATCACGTTGATCTTCTGGGCGCCGGCGTTCTTCAGGACGACGTCGAACTCGGTCTTCTCTTCCTCGGCGGCGCCACCGGCGTCACCACCGGCCGGGCCGGCCATCATGACCGCGCCGCCGGCGGCGGGCTCGATGCCGTACTCGTCCTTGAGGATGGTTTTCAGTTCCTGGGCCTCGAGAAGGGTCAGACCAACGATCTCTTCGGCAAGTTTCTTCAGATCAGCCATTTCATGCTTTCCGTTCGGTTATGTGTGTTCCAACGCGCGGGGGTTCAACCCCACGACGGTCTGGGGATGCCTTATGCCGCCTCGGCCTTCTCTTCGATGGTCGAGAGGATGCTCGCGATGTTGCTGGCAGGCGCGCCGATCGCACCCGCGATGTTGCTGGCGGGGGCTCCGATGCAGCCCACGATGGAAGCGATGAGCTCCTCGCGGGACGGCATTTCGGAGACCGCCTTGACACCGGCGGGGTCAAGGGCCGTCTCTCCCATGGCGCCGCCGAGGATAACGAGCTTGTCGTTGTCCTTGGCGTACTGGACGACCACCTTGGCCGCAGCCACCGGGTCTTCCGAGTAGGAGAGAACGGTCATGCCCGTCAGGAAGTCTGCGATGTTCTCGCAGGGCTTGCCGTCGAGGGCGATCTTGGCGAGCCTGTTCTTGGCAACGCGAACGGACCCGCCGGCGTCGCGCATGCGCGCCCGCAGATCCTGCATTTCGGCAACCGTGAGACCTTCGTAGTGGGCAACCACCACGACGCCAGAGCTTTCGAAGATCTGGCCGAGTTCCTCGACCACCTTTTCTTTCTGGGCTCTATCCACAGTTTACTCCAAGTTTGGAGGATGACCCTCCGGCTCAGTTCAGCCGGGACACGCGGCCCCGGCTCTCGGGTCCTTACGGGTCCGTCCAATCTCGCCCCGGCGCCCGCTGGCGGTTACCGAAGAAATCTTGTCGTTTCCCGTCTCAGGCAGGACTTATGGCTTGCGCCGCCCACCATCTCGGACGAATCGCACCGGCGGCAACACGACGTCACCCCCGGAACGGAGGGTGGGAATAGACCCTTTCGCCAAACTTGTGAAGGCCCGCCGGGGAACTTTTTCGCCGCAGCGGTGCACCGCTCACTTTGCCGCGATCCAGCGCCTGCCGCAACCCCTGCCGTGGGGCCACGAAAAAGGGCCAGCCGCCGCGCGACTGGCCCTTTCCAAATTCGCGTGCGCCGGCGTCAGGCCGGGGCGTTGCCCGTGGCCGAGACGACGTCGACGGAGACGCCGGGGCCCATGCTCGAACTCAGGTTCACCTTCTTCATGTAGGTGCCCTTGGCGCCCGTCGGCTTGGCCTTCTGGACCGCGTCGACGAAGGCGAGCAGGTTCTGCTCGAGCTTCTCGGCGTCGAAGCTGGCCTTGCCGATGCCGGCATGGACGACGCCGGCCTTCTCGGCCTTGAACTGGACCTCGCCGCCCTTGGCGGATTCGACGGCGGCCTTCACGTCCATCGTCACCGTGCCGACCTTCGGGTTCGGCATCAGGTTGCGCGGGCCGAGGATCTTGCCGAGACGGCCGACGATCGGCATCATGTCCGGCGTGGCGATGCAGCGGTCGAAGTTGATGTTGCCGCCCTGGACCTGCTCCATGAGGTCCTCCGCGCCGACCACGTCGGCGCCGGCCGCCTTGGCCTCTTCCGCCTTGTCGCCGCGTGCGAACACCGCGACGCGGACGTCCTTGCCGGTGCCGTTGGGCAGGCTGACCTTGCCGCGGACCATCTGGTCGGCGTGGCGCGGGTCGACGCCGAGGTTGACGGAGATCTCGATGGTCTCGTCGAACTTCGCCTTGGCGTTGTCCTTGACCAGCTTGACGGCGTCGGAGACCGACAGGTTCTCCTTGCCGGCGAAGGCCTCGCGGGCGGAGCGGGTACGTTTGCCGAGCTTCGCCATCACTTCACCTCGATGCCCATGGAGCGGGCGGAGCCCAGGATGATCTGCATCGCGCCCTCGATGTCGTTGGCGGAGAGATCCTTCATCTTCGCCTCGGCGATCTCGCGCACCTGCGCGACGGTCACCGTGCCGGCCGTCTCCTTGCCCGGGAGCTTGGCGCCCGAGTTCAGCTTGGCGGCCTTCTTCAGGAAGTAAGACGCGGGGGGCGTCTTGATGTCCATCGTGAAGGACTTGTCCTGGTAGTAGGTGATGATCGTCGGGCACGGGGCGCCCGGCTCCATGTCCTGCGTCTTGGCGTTGAACGCCTTGCAGAATTCCATGATGTTGATCCCGCGCTGACCGAGGGCGGGGCCCACCGGCGGAGACGGGTTGGCCTGTGCGGCCTTCACCTGCAGCTTCATGCTGCCGACGCGTTTCTTGGCCATGCGGCCTCTCCTTCTTCAACTCCGCCGCGACGCGTCGCGGGGATCGGTTGACGTGGTCGGGCTCCGGCGGCGCGCCGCCCTCGCCTCCCACGGTGATCGGGGGGATGGTGATCCGCCCGCAGGCCGGGCTTCAGCCCGGCACACCGCCCGGCATCCGCTCCAGCCCCGTAGGCCGGGCTTCAGCCCGGCACTCCCTCAGCCCTGCTTGGAGACCTGAGTGAATTCCAGTTCGACCGGCGTGGCGCGGCCGAAGATCGAGACCGTCACCTTGAGGCGCTGGTTGTCCTCGTCGACTTCCTCGACCATGCCGTCGAAATCCTCGAACGGGCCGTCGTTGACCTTCACCTTCTCGCCGATCTCGAAGTGGATCAGCGTGCGCGGGCTCTCCTCGCCCTCCTGGACGCGGTTGAGGATCGCGTTGACCTCGGCGTCGCGCATCGGCATCGGCCGGCCCTGGGGGCCGAGAAAGCCGGTGACCCGGTTGATCGAGTTGACGAGATGGTAGCCCTCGTCGGACATCTCCATGTGCACCAGCACGTAGCCGGGCATGAAGCGCCGCTCGGTGCTCACCTTCTTGCCGCGGCGCACCTCGATGACCTCCTCGGTCGGCACCAGGACCTCGTCGATCTGGTCCTCGAGACCGTTCTCGGCCACCGCCGTCCTGATTTGCTCGGCGATCTTCTTCTCGAAGTTCGAGAGGACGCTCACCGAATACCACCGCTTTGCCATCGACGTTCCGCTTCGTTCGGGTTTGCCCGGGGCGCGTGCCGCCGGATGCGACCGGCCCCGAAAAGCAAGGCGGCGTGCGATTCGCGACACGCCGCCTGTTCAGATGGGGGCTCCATTACCGCCGGTCAGCGCCGAGTGCAACCCCGGCGGGCGGCGGCGGGCGTCAGCTGCCGAACATCGACAGCACGCCGGTCAGGCCGGAGCGGATCGCCAGGTCGACGAGGAAGAAGAAGATCGCAGCCAGCGTGGCCATCAGGAACACCATAACGGTGGTCAGCACGACCTCCCGGCGGGTCGGCCAGGTCACCTTCGAGACCTCGGCGCGGACCTGGGAGATGAACTGGGCGGGGTTGGTGCGGGCCATCTGGGCTGTCCTTTCTCGCGACAGCGGGTCAGATACGCGCTCGCCGCGCGCTGTTCAACCCGCTTTGCCGAGCCGCACCACCCGCGCCATCCTGTCGAGCCGGGCGATCTGGTCGGCATAGGCGGCGGCCGAGGCGGCCTCGGCCCCGGGCGACAGGGGGCGGAACGGCGGGTTGCGCTCGCTGCGGGGCAGCGCCTGGCGGGCCTCGGAGGCGGCGGCCTTGCGGCGCGCGCCCTCCGGCGCGGCCAGCGCCGCGGCCACGGCGGCGGCCGACAGGCCCTGGTGCGCGGCGTCGTGGGCGAACCAGGGCGGCGAGGGCAGCGGCCGGCCCGCGATGCGCGCGACCGCGGCGTTGGCGATCTCGGGGTAGTCCTCGAGCCGCCAGACGACGAGCTCGGCGACGCCCTCCAGCGCCACGATCCGGGCGGCGAGGTCGGCCCAGTCCACCCGTTCCACCGGCATCCGCGCAACGAACGCCTGCCACGCCCCGCCCCGCCCCGCGAGCAGCGCCTGGCTGTAGGCCGAGAGCACGAACCGCCCCGGATCGCGCACCGACAGCAGCACCGTCGCCGGCACCCCGCCGAGCCCGCAGAGCAGCGTCCGCAGGCGCGGGGCGGCCTCGGGATAGACCCGCTCCATCGGCCCCTCGGCGGCGCCCGAGAGCGGGCCGAGCACGTTCTCCTCGGAGATCACCAGCGTCGGCTTGCCGCGTGCCATCGCCTCGGGCAGCGCGGGCGACCAGTCGTCGCGCCGCCGCCCGGACTGGAACGAGACGCCGAGCATCCGCGCGAGCCTGGGCGCCGGGCGCAGGTCGCTCGGCAGGTAGAGCGCGCAGCCCGCCGCCTCGAGATCGGCGCGGCCCTTGCGCAGCCCCTTCTGGAAATGGGTGGTGCCCGTCTTGTGGGCGCCGACATGGAGCACCACCCGCTCGAGAGCGGTCATGGCCGGTGCAACATGTTCGGAGGCGGCCTGGCAGGGGCAGGGGGACTCGAACCCACGACCCTCGGTTTTGGAGACCGATGCTCTACCAACTGAGCTATACCCCTGTGGCCGGACTGCCGGATACCTCCTATCGGCGGCCCGCGCAAGTCCGCCCTTGCGGCGGAATGCACAATCGGGCGACATCGCCGCCATGCTCCGAAGATTGCGCAAGCGACTGGACCGGTCCGAAGCCCTCCCCCGCGCGATTGGCCGGCTCCTGGCGGCGTGCGTGAAGGGCTGTTTCGCCACCACCCGCTGGCACGGCGAGGGCGCGGACGCGCTCGCGGCGGCGCTGGCGGAGGGGCCGGTGATCGTCGCCACGTGGCACTCGCGGCTGGCCTTCGCGGCCTGGCTGTCGGGGCGGCTGATTCCCGAGGTCATCGCCCTGCGCGACCCCTCCCCCGCCGGCCGCGTCGGCGCGGCGGTGCAGGAGAGCTTCGGGATGCGGCAGGTGGCGATGAAGGGCGGCGCGTCGAACGTCGCCACCTCGCGCACGGTGCTGCGCGCGCTGCGCGGCGGGGCGAGCATCGGGCTGGCGCTCGACGGGCCGCTGGGCCCGGCGCGGCAGGCCCGCAGCACCGCCATCGACTGGGCCCGCACCTCCGGCGCGCCGATCTTCCTCGTCGCCGGCGCGACCCGCCGCCACCTGCGCCTCGGCTCGTGGGACCGGCTGATGCTGCCCCTGCCCTTCGGCCCCGGCGCCTGGATCATCGAGCGCTGGGACGCCCCGATCCCCCGCCGCCCCACGACCGAGGAGGCCGAGGCGGCCCGGGCGGCGCTGACGGCGGCGCTGGACCGGGTGCAGGCGCGGGTCGACGAGCGGCTGGGGATGGCGCCGGGGCCGTAGGGGGGGCGGGGCCGGGTGCTGCACCAACAGGCGCGCGACGAGTTCGCCGAGGCGGAGGGCTTCGCCGAGGCGCTCGACGTGGGGGCGGCGATATGAGCCGCACGCCGGGTACGGTCATTGCCGTCGGGCGCACCCCGCCGCGCTTTCGCGGCCACGGCATCTACCTCGATGGGACGAGCGCCGCGGCGCGCGCGACGGCGCTCTCCTTCGACGACGCCACCGGCGAGCTGGTGCTCGAGGACGTGGGCGCGCGCTGGCCCTACGACGAGATCCGCCGCCTGCGCGACCAGGCCGGCGGCGACCAGGCCGTGCTGCGCCTCG
>NZ_CH724107.1:1771184-1775628 GCF_000153305.1 Oceanicola granulosus HTCC2516 | reverse complement strand
CCGGCCCCTTCCAGACTTCCGCCACCTAGAAAGGTTACCTGATGAACCAGGAACTCACGAACAACCCGTTCAACCCGCTGACCCCGGCCAAGACCTTCGACGAGATCAAGGTCAGCCTCGCCAGCCCCGAGCGGATCCTCAGCTGGTCCTTTGGCGAGATCAAGAAGCCCGAGACGATCAACTACCGCACGTTCAAGCCCGAGCGTGACGGCCTGTTCTGCGCGCGCATCTTCGGCCCGATCAAGGACTACGAGTGCCTGTGCGGCAAGTACAAGCGCATGAAGTACCGCGGCGTCGTCTGCGAGAAGTGCGGCGTCGAGGTGACGCTGCAGAAGGTCCGCCGCGAGCGCATGGGCCACATCGAGCTGGCCGCGCCGGTCGCCCACATCTGGTTCCTCAAGTCGCTGCCCTCGCGCATCGGCCTGATGCTGGACATGACCCTGCGTGACCTCGAGCGGATCCTCTACTTCGAGAACTACGTCGTCATCGAGCCCGGCCTGACCGATCTCTCCTACGGCGACCTGATGACCGAGGAAGAGTATCTCGACGCCCAGGATTCCTACGGCGCCGACGCCTTCGAGGCCGATATCGGCGCCGAGGCGATCCGCAAGATGCTCTCCAACATCGACCTCGAGGCGACCGCCGAGCAGCTCCGCGAGGAGCTCAAGGAGGCCACCGGCGAGCTCAAGCCGAAGAAGATCATCAAGCGGCTGAAGATCGTCGAGAGCTTCGTCGAATCCGGCAACCGTCCGGAATGGATGATCCTGACCGTCGTCCCGGTGATCCCGCCGGAACTGCGCCCGCTCGTCCCGCTCGACGGCGGCCGCTTCGCCACGTCCGACCTCAACGACCTCTACCGCCGGGTAATCAACCGCAACAACCGCCTCAAGCGGCTCATCGAGCTGCGCGCGCCCGACATCATCGTGCGCAACGAGAAGCGGATGCTGCAGGAATCCGTCGACGCGCTGTTCGACAACGGCCGCCGCGGCCGCGTCATCACCGGCGCCAACAAGCGCCCGCTGAAGTCGCTGTCGGACATGCTCAAGGGCAAGCAGGGCCGGTTCCGCCAGAACCTGCTCGGCAAGCGCGTGGACTTCTCCGGCCGCTCGGTCATCGTGACCGGCCCCGAGCTCAAGCTGCACCAGTGCGGCTTGCCCAAGAAGATGGCGCTCGAGCTGTTCAAGCCGTTCATCTACTCGCGGCTCGAGGCCAAGGGCCTCAGCTCCACCGTCAAGCAGGCCAAGAAGCTGGTCGAGAAGGAGCGTCCGGAGGTCTGGGACATCCTCGACGAGGTCATCCGCGAGCACCCGGTGCTGCTGAACCGTGCGCCCACGCTGCACCGTCTCGGCATCCAGGCGTTCGAGCCGATCCTCATCGAAGGCAAGGCGATCCAGCTGCACCCGCTCGTCTGCTCGGCCTTCAACGCCGACTTCGACGGCGACCAGATGGCCGTCCACGTGCCCCTCTCGCTGGAAGCCCAGCTCGAGGCGCGCGTCCTGATGATGTCGACCAACAACGTGCTGTCGCCCGCCAACGGCGCGCCGATCATCGTGCCCTCGCAGGACATGATCCTCGGCCTCTACTACGTCACCATCGCGCGTGACGGCATGAAGGGCGACGGCATGGTCTTCGGCTCCGTCGAGGAGGTCGAGCACGCGCTCACCGCCGGCGAGGTCCACCTGCACGCCAACATCGAGTGCCGGATCAAGCAGATCGACGAGGACGGCCAGGAGATCGTCAAGCGCTACAAGACGACGCCCGGCCGGGCCCGTCTCGGCGCGCTGCTGCCGCTCAACGCCAAGGCGCCGTTCGACCTGGTCAACGGGCTGCTGCGCAAGAAGGACGTGCAGCGGGTCATCGACACCGTCTACCGCTATTGCGGCCAGAAGGAGTCGGTCATCTTCTGCGACCAGATCATGTCGATGGGCTTCAAGGAGGCGTTCAAGGCGGGCATCTCCTTCGGCAAGGCCGACATGGTCATTCCCGAGCAGAAGTGGGGCCTCGTCGAGGAGACCCGCGAGCAGGTCCGCGACTTCGAACAGCAGTACATGGACGGCCTGATCACCCAGGGCGAGAAGTACAACAAGGTCGTGGATGCCTGGTCGAAGTGTAACGACCGGGTCACCGAGGCCATGATGTCGACGATCTCCTCCAAGCATGTCGGCGACGACGGTGCCGAGGAAGAGCCGAACTCGGTCTACATGATGGCCCACTCCGGTGCGCGGGGCTCGGTGACGCAGATGAAGCAGCTCGGCGGGATGCGCGGCCTGATGGCCAAGCCCTCCGGCGAGATCATCGAGACGCCGATCATCTCGAACTTCAAGGAAGGCCTGACCGTGCTGGAGTACTTCAACTCCACCCACGGCGCCCGGAAAGGCCTGTCCGACACCGCGCTGAAGACGGCGAACTCGGGCTACCTGACCCGCCGTCTCGTCGACGTGGCGCAGGATTGCATCGTGCGCCAGGCCGATTGCGGCACCGATCTCGCGATCACCGCCGAACCGGCGATCAACGACGGCGAGGTGGTCTCGTCGATCGGCGAGCGCATCCTCGGCCGCGTCGCGGCGGAAGACGTGCTGGTGCCGGGCGAGGACGAGGTCCTTGTCAAGCACGGCGAGCTCATCGACGAGCGCCGGGCCGACCTGATCGAGTCCCACGCGCTGCAGTCGGTCCGCATCCGCAGCCCGCTGACCTGCGAGGCCGAGGACGGTGTCTGCGCCATGTGCTACGGGCGCGACCTCGCCCGCGGCACCATGGTCAACATCGGCGAGGCCGTCGGCATCATCGCCGCGCAGTCCATCGGCGAGCCGGGCACCCAGCTGACGATGCGGACGTTCCACATCGGCGGCGTCGCCCAGGGTGGCCAGCAGTCCTTCCTCGAGGCGTCCCAGGACGGCATCGTCGAGTTCCGCAACGCCCAGATCCTGCTCAACGAGCGCGACGAGCAGATCGTCGTCGGCCGCAACATGGTCCTCGCGATCATGGACGAGAAGGGCGAGGAGCGGGCCAGCCACAAGATCGGCTACGGCACCAAGATCTTCGTCAAGGACGGCGAGAAGATTACCCGCGGCACCAAGATGTTCGAGTGGGACCCCTACACCCTGCCGATCATCGCCGAGAAGTCGGGAACGGCGCGCTACGTCGATCTCGTCGCCGGCATCGCGGTGCGGGAAGAGACCGACGACGCGACGGGCATGACCCAGAAGATCGTCAGCGACTGGCGCTCGGTGCCCAAGGGCAACGAGCTCAAGCCCGAGATCCTCATCCTCGGGGAAGACGGCGAGCCGGTGCGCAACGATCTGGGCAACCCGGTCACCTACCCGATGTCCGTGGACGCCATCCTCTCGGTCGAAGACGGCCAGAAGGTGTCGGCCGGTGACGTCATCGCGCGTATCCCGCGCGAGGGCGCCAAGACCAAGGACATCACCGGTGGTCTGCCCCGCGTGGCGGAACTGTTCGAGGCCCGTCGTCCGAAGGATCACGCGATCATCGCCGAGCTCGATGGCTACGTGCGCTTCGGCAAGGACTACAAGAACAAGCGCCGCATCGCGATCGAGCCTGCCGACGAGAGCCTCGAGAAGGTCGAGTACATGGTGCCCAAGGGCAAGCACATTCCCGTCCAGGAAGGTGACTACGTCCAGAAGGGTGACTACATCATGGACGGCAACCCGGCGCCCCACGACATCCTGTCGATCATGGGTGTCGAGGCCCTCGCCAACTACATGGTCGACGAGGTGCAGGACGTCTATCGACTGCAGGGCGTGAAGATCAACGACAAGCACATCGAGGTGATCGTCCGCCAGATGCTCAAGAAGTGGGAAATCTCCGACTCCGGGGACACCACGCTTCTCAAGGGCGAGCATGTGGAGAAGCCCGAGCTCGACGAGGCCAACGCCAAGGCGGCGAGCCGCAACGGCCGTCCCGCACAGGGCGCGCCGGTGCTGCTCGGCATCACCAAGGCGTCGCTGCAGACGCGCTCGTTCATGTCGGCGGCCTCCTTCCAGGAGACCACCCGCGTGCTCACCGAGGCCTCGGTGCAGGGCAAGCGCGACCGGCTCATCGGCCTCAAGGAGAACATCCTCGTGGGCCGCCTGATCCCGGCCGGCACCGGCGGCGCGACCTCGCGCATCCGCAAGGTCGCCGCCGACCGCGACAAGAAGGTGCTCGACGCGCGCCGCGCCGAGGCGGAGGAAACCGCCGCCCTCGCCGCGCCGCAGGACGACGACATCATCGGCGGGGACGAGTTCGACACGCTGGTCGTCGACACCCCCGAGAGCCGCGAGTAACGCGGTCGCGATAATAGACAGAAAGGCCCCGCTCCGGCGGGGCCTTTTTCGTTGGGTGAGAGCCGTGAGGCGGGCCCCGAATGCTGGGGTTGAAGCCCGGCCTACGCACCGCCCTCGACCGCCGTAGGCCGGGCTTCAGCCCGGCCCCCCCTGCACGG
>NZ_CH724107.1:1735909-1771050 GCF_000153305.1 Oceanicola granulosus HTCC2516 | reverse complement strand
CCGGCCCCCCACGGCCCCTCCCCCCGACGCCTGAATTAACATATGGCAACGCCCGCGGCGGAACCCACGACACCGTTCCTGACGTTGATCCTCGGGAGGTGCGACATGAAGGCGATCGACGTACGTGTGACGGGGCGGGTGCAGGGCGTCAGCTTCCGCCACTGGACAAAGGAGGAGGCCGAGCGCCGCGGACTCGTGGGCTGGGTGCGCAACAGCCGGGACGGCAGTGTGCTGGCCCATTTCGAAGGCCCCAAAGACCGGCTCGACGAGATGAAATCGGCGCTGGGGCAGGGGCCCTCGGCGGCGAGCGTGGTCGAGGTGATCGCGGTCTGCGCCGGCACCGTGGGGCTCGAGAAGTTCGAGGTCCGCTGAGCCATCTGGCGAACCGCGCGCCGGCCTGATACGGCCGGTGCATGGTTTTGTCCGACAATACCCGCGGCGCGCTGCTGATGATGGCGGCGATGACCGCCTTCACGCTCAACGACGCGTGCCTCAAGCTGATCTCCGGCCAGATCACCCCGATGCAGGCCGTCTTCCTGCGCGGCCTGCTCACCACCGCGCTGCTCGCCGTCGCCGCGCTCTGGAGCGGCGCGCTGCGGGTCCGGCTGGCCCGGCGCGACCTCGGCCTCGTGCTGCTGCGCGGCGTCGCCGAGGCGGCCGCCGCGTGGTTCTTCCTCACCGCGCTCTTCAACATGCCCCTCGCCGACATGACGGCGATCCTGCAGGCCCTGCCGCTGGCGGTGACGCTCGGCGCGGCGCTGGTGTTCGGCGAGAGCGTCGGCTGGAAGCGGGTCAGCGCGATCCTCGCCGGCTTCGTCGGGGTGCTGCTGATCGTGCGCCCCGGCTCCGACGTCTTCAGCGTCTATTCCCTGTTCGGCGTCGCCACCGTCTTCTGCGCCACCGTCCGCGATCTCGCCACCCGCCGCCTGTCGCGCGAGGTGCCCTCGCTGACCGTCACCCTCGCCTCGGCCAGCACCGTCACGGTGCTGGCGGCGCTGGTCGGGCTGGGCGAGGAGTGGGCGACGCCGACGCCGGGCGAGTACGGCATCATTGCGCTGTCGTCGGTGCTGGTGCTGATCGCCTACCTGACCGTCATCATGGCGATGCGCGTCGGCGACATCGCCCTCGTCGCGCCGTTCCGCTACACCGGGCTGCTGGTGGCGATCGTGCTCGGCCTCGTCGTCTTCGGCGACTGGCCCGACGCGCTGACCTGGACCGGCAGCGCCATCGTCGTCGGCTCCGGCCTGTTCGCCTTCTGGCGCGAGCGCCAGCTCGCCGTGCCGCGTCCGCGCGTGCCGCCGCGCTAGCTTGCCGCCCCGGCGCGGCGCGACTAGGGTCGGCGGCGGGGCGCAACAGGCGGGTTACATGGTTCAGCTTCTCGGTCTCTGCCGCTTCTCCTATCCCGCCGACGACCGCTCCTTCCAGAGCCAGCCCGGCGACCTCGCCAAGCGCCGCGCCGGGCTCTACGCCCCCGCCCGGCTCGAGCGGCGGCTGACCTGGTTCGAACACATCCTGCTCCCCGGCCTCGCCGCCCAGACCGATCCCGACTTCACCCTGCTGCTGCTGCTCGGCGACGACTTCCCGGAGCCCTACCGCACCCGCCTGCTCGATCTCGTCGCCCCGGTGCCCCAGATCCGCCCGGTGTTCCGCGCGCCCGACAACCACCGCAAGGTGTGCCGCGAGATCATGCGGGAGGCCCGCGATCCGGCGGCGGACTGGGTCGCCGAGTTCAAGATGGACGACGACGACGCCGTCGCCATCGACTACGTCGAGCACGTCCGGCGCGACTTCGAGCCGATGCGCCCGCTCGCCGAGGCGAACGGCCGCGTCGCGCTCGATCACCAGCGCGGCCTCGTGCTGCAGGCCGAGGGCGACGGCGTCGAGCTGTTCCCGCTGGTGGCGCGCTACTGGGGCGTCGCGCTGGCGCTGTGCCTGCGCCCCGACGACGAGCAGGCGGTGATGGACTTCCCGCACCACCGGGTCTGGTGGCGGATGTCGAGCCTGGCGCGGCACGAGCCGTTCATGTTCGTCCGCGGCAGCCACGGTACGAACGACTCCACCATCAACCTCAAGCAGACCATCACCCTGCCGACCCCGCCGCAGGCCGTGCAGCGCACGCTGGCCAACCGGTTCCGCATCGACCTGCCGGCCTTCCGCGCCGCGCTGCGCCGGCTCGAGGGGGCAGGGGCGTGAGCGACATCCAAGTCCTCGGCCTCTGCCGCTTCTCCTACCCCTCGGCCCCCGGCGGCTTCGAGGACGCCGCCACCTCGCTCGACGAGGTCCGCGCCCGCCTCTACGCGCCCGAGCGGATGGCGCTGCGCTTCCTGTGGTTCGAGCACGTCGCGCTGCCCTCGCTGATGCGCCAGAAGGACAAGGATTTCCGCGTCGTCGTCCTCGCCGGCGACCAGCTCCCCGAGAAGCACCGCGACCGGCTCCTGGCGCTGCTCGAGCGCCTGCCGCAGGCGGTGCCGGTGTTCATGGAGGAGGGCGAGAAGCACCGCGTCGCCTGCCGCCTCGCCATGCGCGCCCACCGCGATGCCGGCGCCCGCGCCGTCGCCGAGTTCCGCCTCGACGACGACGACGCGGTGGCGGAAATCTTCGTCGAGCGGGTGCGGCGGGTGTTCCGTCACGTCCGCCACCTGTTCGAGATGCGCCCGCGGGTGACGGTCGACTTCTGCCGCGGCCTGCTGCTGCGCGCCACGGAGGAGGGCCTCGACCTGCGCCCCGTCCTCGCCCAGCACTGGACGCCCGCGCTCGTCACCTACCGCGCCCCCGACGACGACGCGAGCCTGCTCGACGCGTTGCACACGAAGCTCTGGCGCAATATGCCGCAGCTGAGCCTGCCGCACCCGCTGATGTTCCTGCGCGGCGCCCACGAGGACAACGCCTCCAACCTCCACGGCCGCTGGGACAGGTTCGGCGGCTGGAAAGCCGGGAAGGCCGATCTGGATGCCTACGCCAGCGGCACCTTCGGCATCGATCTGCCGGGGCTGGAGGCCGCTCTGTCCGCTTGGAGAGCAAGCGTTGACAACCCCATTGATTCCCCCTAAAGAGCGCCCACTCGGGCTGGGGCCATTGTCCCGTCAGGCCTGAAAATCAGAGTTGAAGTGGTCATGATCCGGGTTCCGGCCCCGATCCTCTGAATGCCCACCGCGCCGATCCAAGCGGGGATCGGATGCGGGTGTTTGCGCTTTGCGGACGCGCATGGCGCTTGATGAAGAAACGGCGGTCTCTCGGGTCCGCGACACATGTGTAGGAAATCGGGGAAGAACGCCCAATGCCAACGATCCAGCAGCTGATCCGCAAGCCGCGGCAGCCGAAAGTCAAACGCTCCAAGTCCATGCACCTGGAACAGTGCCCGCAGAAGCGCGGCGTCTGCACCCGGGTCTACACGACCACGCCCAAGAAGCCGAACTCGGCCATGCGTAAGGTGGCCAAGGTGCGCCTGACCAACGGTTACGAGGTCATCAGCTACATCCCCGGTGAGAGCCACAACCTTCAGGAACACTCCGTCGTCCTGATCCGCGGCGGCCGGGTGAAAGACCTTCCCGGCGTTCGCTACCACATCCTGCGCGGCGTCCTCGACACCCAAGGCGTCAAGGACCGCAAGCAGCGCCGCTCGAAGTACGGCGCGAAGCGTCCGAAGTAAGAGGAAGAACAGATGTCCCGTCGTCACGCCGCCGAAAAGCGCGAAGTTCTCCCCGATGCCAAGTTCGGCGATCGGGTCCTGACCAAGTTCATGAACAATCTCATGGTCGACGGCAAGAAGTCCGTCGCCGAACGCATCGTCTACAACGCGTTCGACCGGGTCGAGAACCGCCTGAAGAAAGCGCCGGTGGAAGTTTTCCACGAGGCGCTCGACAACATCAAGCCGAGCCTCGAGGTCCGCTCCCGCCGGGTCGGCGGCGCGACCTACCAGGTCCCCGTCGAGGTCCGCCCCGAGCGCCGCGAGGCGCTGGCGATCCGCTGGCTCATCGCCGCCGCCAAGGCGCGCAACGAGAACACGATGGAAGAGCGCCTCGCCGGCGAGCTGCTGGATGCGGTCAACGGCCGCGGCACCGCCGTGAAGAAGCGTGAAGACACCCACAAGATGGCCGACGCCAACCGCGCGTTCAGCCACTACCGCTGGTAACCCAAGCCTAGGCTCGAAGGACTTTTTCCAATGGCCCGCGAATACACCCTCGACCGGTACCGGAACTTCGGGATCATGGCGCACATCGATGCAGGCAAGACCACCTGCACCGAGCGCATCCTGTTCTACACCGGCAAGTCCCACAAGCTCGGCGAAGTCCATGACGGCGCCGCCACGATGGACTGGATGGAGCAGGAGCAGGAGCGCGGGATCACCATCACGTCCGCCGCGACCACGACCTTCTGGTTCCGTACCGAAGACGGCGAGAACCCGACCGGCATCTACGGCGACACGCCGAAAGAGGCCTCGTTCCGCTTCAACATCATCGACACCCCCGGCCACGTCGACTTCACCATCGAGGTCGAGCGCTCGCTCGCCGTTCTCGATGGCGCCGTCGCCGTGCTCGACGCCAACGCCGGTGTCGAGCCCCAGACCGAGACCGTCTGGCGCCAGGCCGACCGCTACAAGGTTCCGCGGATCGTGTTCGTCAATAAGATGGACAAGATCGGCGCCGACTTTTTCAACTGCGTGAAGATGATCAAGGACCGCACCGGTGCCACCCCCGCGCCGATCCAGCTGCCCATCGGGGCCGAGGATCAGCTCGAGGGCATCATCGATCTCGTCACCATGAAGGAGTGGGTCTGGAGGGGCGAGGACCTCGGCGCGAGCTGGGTCATCCAGGACATCCGCGACGACATGAAGGCGCAGGCCGAAGAGTACCGCAACAACCTCATCGAGCTCGCCGTCGAGATGGACGACGACGCGATGGAAGCGTACCTCGAGGGCAACGAGCCCGACCTGCCGACCCTGCGCAGCCTGATCCGCAAGGGCACCCTGTCGATGACCTTCGTGCCGGTCCTCGCCGGCTCCGCGTTCAAGAACAAGGGCGTCCAGCCCCTGCTCAACGCGGTCATCGACTACCTGCCCGGCCCGCTCGACGTGCCGCCCTACATGGGCTTCGCGCCGGACGACGAGAGCGAGACCCGCAACATCGAGCGCAAGCCCGGTGACGACGAGCCCTTCGCCGGCCTCGCCTTCAAGATCATGAACGACCCGTTCGTCGGCTCGCTGACCTTCACCCGCATCTACTCGGGCCTGCTGGAAAAGGGCGGCTCCGTCCTGAACTCCACGAAGGGCAAGAAAGAGCGCGTCGGCCGCATGATGATGATGCACTCGAACTCCCGCGAGGAGATCGATTGGGCCGGCTCCGGCGACATCATCGCGCTGGCGGGCCTCAAGGACACCACCACCGGCGACACCCTGTGCGACGCGCAGAAGCCGGTCGTCCTCGAGACCATGACCTTCCCCGACCCGGTCATCGAGATCGCCGTCGAGCCCAAGACGAAGGCCGACCAGGAGAAGATGTCCCAGGGCCTGCAGCGGCTCGCCGCCGAAGACCCGTCCTTCCGCGTCGAGACCGACCTCGAGTCGGGCCAGACGATCATGAAGGGCATGGGCGAACTTCACCTCGACATCCTCGTCGACCGCCTCAAGCGCGAGTTCAAGGTCGAGGCCAACATCGGTGCGCCGCAGGTGGCCTACCGCGAGACGATCGGCCGCGAGATCGAGCACACCTACACCCACAAGAAGCAGTCGGGTGGTTCGGGCCAGTTCGCCGAGGTCAAGCTCATCATCTCCCCGACCGAGCCGGGCGAAGGCTATTCCTTCGAGTCCCGCATCGTCGGCGGCGCGGTGCCGAAGGAGTACATCCCCGGCGTCGAGAAGGGCATCAAGTCGGTCATGGATTCCGGTCCGCTCGCGGGCTTCCCGGTGATCGACTTCAAGGTCGCCCTCATCGACGGCAAGTTCCACGACGTGGACTCCTCGGTCCTGGCGTTCGAGATCGCCGCGCGGATGGCGATGCGCGAAGGTCTGCGCAAGGCCGGCGCCAAGCTGCTCGAGCCGATCATGAAGGTCGAGGTGGTGACCCCGGAAGAGTACACCGGCGGCATCATCGGCGACCTCACCTCGCGCCGTGGCATGGTCCAGGGCCAGGACACCCGCGGCAACGCCAACGTCATCAACGCGTTCGTGCCGCTGGCCAACATGTTCGGCTACATCAACACCCTGCGGTCGATGTCGTCGGGCCGGGCCAACTTCACCATGCTGTTCGACCACTACGAGGCCGTGCCGCAGAACATCTCGGAAGAGATCCAGTCCAAGTACGCCTAACGGGGCGGCGGGGGGTGAACCCCGCCCTACCCACCAACCGTAGGGCGGGGGCACCCCCGCCAACCCGACAAAGAAGGAGCCTGCCATGGGCAAGGAAAAGTTCGAGCGGTCCAAGCCGCACTGCAACATCGGCACGATCGGCCACGTCGACCACGGCAAGACGACGCTGACGGCGGCGATCACCAAGTACTTCGGTGACTTCCAGGCGTACGACCAGATCGACGGCGCGCCCGAGGAGAAGGCCCGCGGGATCACGATCTCGACGGCGCACGTGGAGTACGAGACCGACAACCGTCACTACGCCCACGTCGACTGCCCCGGCCACGCCGACTACGTCAAGAACATGATCACCGGCGCCGCCCAGATGGACGGCGCGATCCTGGTGGTGAACGCCGCCGACGGCCCGATGCCGCAGACGCGCGAGCACATCCTGCTCGGCCGCCAGGTCGGCATCCCGGCGATGGTGGTGTTCCTCAACAAGGTCGACCAGGTCGACGATCCCGAGCTGCTCGAGCTGGTCGAGATGGAAGTCCGCGAACTGCTGTCCGAGTACGAGTTCCCGGGCGACGACCTGCCGATCGTGGCCGGCTCGGCGCTCGCCGCCATGGAAGGCCGCGACGAGGAGATCGGCGAGAACAAGATCCGCGAGCTGATGGCCGCCGTGGACGAGTACATCCCGCAGCCCGAGCGCGCCGTCGACCAGCCGTTCCTGATGCCGATCGAGGACGTGTTCTCGATCTCCGGCCGCGGCACCGTGGTCACCGGCCGCGTCGAGCGTGGCGTGGTCAACGTGGGCGACGAGCTCGAGATCGTCGGCATCCGCGACACCAGGAAGACGACCTGCACGGGCGTCGAGATGTTCCGCAAGCTGCTGGATCGCGGCGAGGCGGGCGACAACATCGGTGCGCTGCTGCGCGGCATCGACCGTGACGGCGTCGAGCGGGGCCAGGTGCTCTGCAAGCCCGGCTCGGTGAAGCCGCACACGAAGTTCGAGGCCGAGGCCTACATCCTCACCAAGGACGAGGGTGGCCGCCACACGCCGTTCTTCGCCAACTACCGCCCGCAATTCTACTTCCGCACGACGGACGTGACCGGGACGGTGACGCTGGCCGAGGGCACCGAGATGGTGATGCCGGGCGACAACGTGTCGTTCAAGGTCGAGCTGATCGCGCCGATCGCGATGGAAGAGAAGCTCCGCTTCGCCATCCGCGAAGGCGGCCGCACCGTCGGCTCCGGCGTCGTGTCGAAGATCATCGAGTGAGCCATCGCCGGACGGCGTCCGCGCCGTCCGCACCGAGCTGCCGCGTAGGGTGCGCATTCATTGCGCACCCTGCGTTCCACACAAGACCCCTTACGTGGGCGGGCAATACCGCCGGTCCACCTCTTTGGGAATGACGCCGCGAAAGGCTGAGATACAATGGCAATCCAGAGCCAGAACATCCGCATCCGGCTGAAGGCCTTCGACTACCGCGTGCTGGATGCCAGCACCGCGGAGATCGTCCAGACCGCCAAGCGCACCGGCGCTTCGGTCCGTGGCCCGATTCCGCTGCCCAACAAGATCGAGAAGTTCACGGTTCTCCGTGGCCCCCACATCGACAAGAAGTCCCGCGACCAGTTCGAGATCCGCACCCACAAGCGGCTGCTCGACATCGTGGACCCGACGCCCCAGACCGTGGACGCGCTGATGAAGCTCGACCTCGCCGCCGGCGTCGACGTCGAGATCAAGGTGTAAGGAGGGCCATTCGAATGTTGCGCTCTGGAATCATCGCCAAGAAGGTCGGGATGACCCGCATCTTCCAGGAAGACGGCAAACAGATCCCCGTGACCGTGCTGCAGCTCGACAAGCTGCAGGTCGTCGCCAAGCGGACGGTCGAGACCGACGGCTACAGCGCCGTTCAGCTCGGCGCCGGCATCGCCAAGGCCAAGCGGACCTCCGCGCCCATGCGCGGCCACTTCGCCAAGGCCAACGTCGAGCCGAAGCGGAAGATCGCGGAATTCCGCGTCGCCGCCGAGAACCTGATCGAGGTCGGTGAGGAGATCACCGCCGACCACTACTTCGAAGGCCAGTACGTCGACGTGTCCGGCACGTCGATCGGCAAGGGCTTCGCCGGTGCCATGAAGCGGCACAATTTCGGCGGCCTGCGCGCCACGCACGGCGTCTCGATCAGCCACCGGAGCCACGGCTCCACCGGCCAGTGTCAGGACCCGGGCAAGGTCTTCAAGGGCAAGAAGATGGCCGGCCACATGGGGGCCGTGCGGGTGACCACGCAGAACCTGCAGGTCGTGCGCACCGACGCCGACCGTGGCCTGATCATGGTCAAGGGCGCGGTTCCCGGCTCCAAGGGCGGCTGGGTCACGGTCAAGGACGCGGTGAAGAAGCCGACGCCCGAGAACCTGGTCTACCCCGCCGCGCTGAAGTCGGCCGCCGACGAGGCCAAGCGCCTCGCCGAGGAAGCCGCCGCCCAGGCCGAGGCCGAGGCGAAGGCCGCCGAGGAAGCCGCCGCCGCCGAGCAGGCCGCTGCCGAGGAGGCCGCGCTGAAGGAAGCCGAGGCCCAGATCGAGGCCGAGAAGGAGACGGGCGCCGACGGTGAGGACGCGTCCAAAGGAGGCGACGATGAAAGCTGACGTCATCAAGCTGGACGGCGGCAAGGCCGGCTCGGTCGAGCTCGACGAGGAGCTCTTCGGGCTCGAGCCGCGCACCGACATCCTGCACCGCGTCGTGCGCTGGCAGCGCAACAACGCCCAGCAGGGCACGCACAAGGTCAAGACCCGTCGCGAGACGTCCTACTCGACCAAGAAGATCTATCGCCAGAAGGGCACCGGCGGCGCACGCCACGGTGACCGCAACGCGCCGATCTTCCGCAAGGGTGGCGTCTACAAGGGCCCGACCCCGCGCAGCCACGGTCACGAGCTGACCAAGAAGTTCCGCAAGCTCGGCCTGCGCCACGCGCTCTCGGCCAAGCAGAAGGCGGGCGAACTGGTGGTGATCGACACGATCGAGATCGCCGAGGCGAAGACGTCTCAGCTCGCCAAGCAGGTGAAGAATCTCGGCTGGAAGCGCGCGCTCGTCATCGACGGCGCCGCGGTCAACGAGGATTTCGCCAAGGCCGCGCGCAACCTCGCCAACCTGGACGTGCTGCCCTCCATGGGCGCCAACGTCTACGACATCCTGAAGTCGGACACGCTCGTGCTGACCAAGGCCGGTGTCGAAGCTCTGGAGGCTCGCCTGAAATGACCGCCAAGCCGGAACATTACGACGTGATCGTCAAGCCGCTGATCACCGAGAAGTCGACGATGACTTCCGAGAGCGGCGGCGTGGTCTTCGAGGTCGCCATCGACAGCTCGAAGCCGCAGATCAAGCAAGCGGTCGAGGAGCTCTTCGGCGTCAAGGTGAAGGCGGTCAACACCACCATCACCAAGGGCAAGCAGAAGCGCTTCCGCGGCCAGCTCGGTCGCCGCAAGGACGTCAAGAAGGCGTATGTCACTCTCGAAGAGGGCAACACCATTGACGTGACGACGGGCCTCTAATAGGAGAGCCCATCGCTCGGCCCCGGGATTCTCCGGGGCCGTGTGTTTTTCGGGAATGGCGGGCTCGCGGGCCGGCCGCTTCCGGAGCCCGACGGCGGCCTCGCGCCGCCGCGCATCGCCAGGGGACCTTCGGGGCCCTTCAACTGCCGGGTCGACCAGCGCCACGCGCCGCGAGATCCGCAAAGCAACGGAAAGACAGTAAACATGGCACTCAAGTCGTACAAGCCGACGACGCCTGGCCAGCGCGGGCTGGTTCTGATCGACCGTTCGGAGCTTTGGAAAGGTCGCCCGGTCAAGGCCCTCACCGAGGGTCTGACGAAGAACGGCGGCCGGAACAACACCGGACGGATCACCATGCGTCGCCGCGGCGGCGGGGCCAAGCGCCTCTACCGCATCGTCGATTTCAAGCGGACCAAGCGCGACGTCGAAGGCGTCGTCGTCCGGATCGAATACGACCCCAACCGCACCGCCTTCATCGCCCTGATCCAGTACACGGACGGCGAGCAGGCCTACATCCTCGCGCCCCAGCGGATCGCGGTGGGCGACAAGATCGTCGCCGGCACCAAGGTCGACATCAAGCCCGGCAACGCGATGCCGTTCTCGGGCATGCCGATCGGCACGATCGTCCACAACATCGAGCTGAAGCCCGGCAAGGGCGGCCAGATCGCGCGCGCCGCGGGCACCTACGCCCAGTTCGTCGGCCGCGACGGCGGCTACGCCCAGATCCGCCTCTCCTCGGGCGAGCTGCGCCTGGTACGCCAGGAATGCATGGCCACCGTCGGTGCCGTGTCCAACCCGGACAACAGCAACCAGAACCTCGGCAAGGCCGGGCGCAACCGCCACTACGGCAAGCGTCCCTCCGTCCGCGGCGTCGTCATGAACCCGGTCGACCACCCGCACGGCGGTGGTGAAGGCCGGACCTCGGGCGGCCGTCACCCGGTGACCCCGTGGGGCAAGCCCACCAAGGGCGCCCGGACCCGCAACAAGAAACAGGCGTCGCAGAAGCTGATCATCCGCTCGCGCCACGCGAAGAAGAAAGGGCGCTAAGACATGTCTCGCTCTGTTTGGAAGGGTCCCTTCGTCGACTCCTACGTGCTGAAGAAGGCCGAGAAGTCGCGGGAATCGGGCCGCAACGAAGTCATCAAGATCTGGTCGCGCCGCTCGACGATCCTGCCCCAGTTCGTGGGTCTGACCTTCGGCGTCTACAACGGCCAGAAGCACATTCCGGTCAACGTGACCGAGGACATGATCGGCCAGAAGTTCGGTGAGTACTCGCCGACGCGGACCTACTACGGTCACGCGGCCGACAAGAAAGCGAAGCGGAAGTAAGTCATGGGCAAGGAAAAGAACCCCCGCCGCGTGGCCGACAACGAAGCGATGGCGAAGCTGCGCATGCTCAAGACGAGCCCGCAGAAGCTGAACCTCGTGGCCGGCCTGATCCGCGGCAAGAAGGTCGAGAAGGCCCTGACCGATCTCACCTTCTCGAAGCGCCGCGTCGCGCAGGACGTCAAGAAGTGCCTGCAATCCGCGATCGCCAACGCCGAGAACAACCACAACCTCGACGTCGACGAGCTCGTTGTCGCCGAGGCCTATGTCGGCAAGAACCTCACCATGAAGCGCGGTCGTCCGCGCGGCCGTGGCCGGTTCGGGCGGATCGTGAAGCCGTTTGCGGAAATCACCATCACGGTGCGTCAAGTCGAGGAGCAAGCCTAATGGGTAACAAGGTCAATCCGATCGGCATGCGCCTCCAGGTCAACCGCACCTGGGACAGCCGCTGGTACGCCGACACCAAGGATTACGGCGACCTCCTGCTCGAGGACATCAAGATCCGCGAGTTCATCAAGGAAGAGTGCAAGCAGGCCGGCATCAGCCGCGTGATCATCGAGCGCCCGCACCGCAAGTGCCGCGTCACGATCCACACGGCCCGCCCGGGCGTCATCATCGGCAAGAAGGGCGCGGACATCGAGACGCTCCGCAAGAAGCTCGCCAAGATGACCGACAGCGAGCTGCACCTCAACATCGTCGAGGTGCGCAAGCCCGAGCTCGACGCCGCGCTGGTCGGCGAGTCCATCGCCCAGCAGCTCGAGCGCCGGGTCAGCTTCCGCCGCGCGATGAAGCGGTCGGTGCAGAACGCCATGCGCATGGGCGCGCTCGGCATCCGGGTCAACGTCGCGGGCCGCCTCGGCGGCGCCGAGATCGCCCGGACCGAGTGGTACCGCGAGGGCCGCGTGCCGCTGCACACCCTGCGGGCCGACATCGACTACGCCCACAGCGAAGCCGTGACCCCCTACGGCATCATCGGGATCAAGGTCTGGATCTTCAAAGGCGAGATCATGGAGCACGATCCCCAGGCGCGCGACCGCAAGGCGCAGGAGCTGCAGGACGGCCCCGCACCGCGCGGCCCCCGCGGCGGCCGGTAAGGAGATCGACAGATGCTGCAACCGAAACGCACGAAGTTCCGCAAGCTGCACAAGGGCCGGATCCACGGCGAAGCCAAGGGCGGGTCCGACCTCAACTTCGGAACCTACGGCCTGAAGGCCCTCGAGCCCGAGCGGATCACCGCCCGGCAGATCGAAGCCGCCCGCCGGGCCATGACGCGCCACATGAAGCGTCAGGGCCGGGTCTGGATCCGGATCTTCCCCGACCTGCCCGTCACCGCGAAGCCGATCGAGGTCCGCATGGGTAAGGGCAAGGGCTCGGTCGACCGCTGGACCGCCAAGGTCAAGCCCGGCCGCGTCATGTTCGAGATCGACGGCGTCAACGAGGAGATCGCCCGCGAGGCGCTGCGCCTCGCCGCGATGAAGCTGCCGATCAAGACCCGCACCGTGGTCCGCGAAGACTGGTAAGCCGCCGCGCCTCCGGGCGCCGGGCACGAGACAGGGGCCTCCGCCGACGGGCGGGGGCCTTTTTCTTTTTTGGCGGGCGGGGCCGGGCTGAAGCCCGGCCTACGGGGGTGGCGCGCCGGCGGGGGGCTGGGGTATCTGGAGGCCATGGCCCAGATCAAATCGCTGTTCGCGACCCGCCTCTACCACGCCCCGCTCTCCGAGCACGGCCCTGCGCTCGACCCGGCCGAGTTCGCCGCCTCCTGCTATTCCATCGCCGAGGACGACGACGCCGGCCAGGAATGGTGCGAGCGCGAGGGCTACCCCGGCTACACCTCCTACGCCTCCCTCACCGACCTGCCCTGGCGGTTCCCGATCTTCGCCGACCTCGTGAAGTCCCTCGACGCCCACGTCGCCGCCTTCGCCGAGGACCTGGAGTTCGAGCTCGACGGCAAGGCGCTCCGCCTCGAGGACATCTGGATCAACATCCTCCCCGAGGGCGGCGTCCACGGCAGCCACATCCACCCGCACTCGGTGATCTCCGGCACCACCTACGTGGCGATGCCCGAGGGCACCTCGGCGCTGAAGCTCGAGGACCCGCGGCTGCCCTTCATGATGGCCGCCCCCACCCGCCGCAAGGGCGCCCGCGAGGAGCTGCGCACCTTCCGGTCCGTCGCGCCGAAGGTGGGCGACGTGCTGCTCTGGGAGAGCTGGCTGCGCCACGAGGTGCCGATGAACATGGCCGAGGAAGACCGCATCTCGGTGAGCTTCAACTACGCCTGGGGATAGGGCGTAGGGTGCGCATTCATTGCGCACCATCCCGCCCTCGGGGAAACCCCCTTGCCACACGGGCCCGCTCGGACTATACGGCCCGCTCATCCCACTCCACCGGGAATCAGGGTGACCCCGCGCGAACGGGCGGGGGCCTTCCGGTGATGTTGAAACAAAGGAACAGGCGATGACAACCGCCAGCGATCTGCGTGACAAGACGCCCGACGAGCTCCGCGACCAGCTCGTCAACCTCAAGAAAGAGGCCTTCAACCTGCGCTTCCAGCAGGCCACCGGCCAGTTCGAGAACACCGCCCGCATGCGCAGCGTCCGCCGCGACGTGGCCCGGGTGAAGACCATCCTGAACGAGAAAGCGGCCGCCGCCGCCAAGTCGGAGGCGTAAGAGATGCCCAAACGTATCCTCACCGGCACCGTGACCTCGACGCAGAACGCCCAGACCGTGACGGTCTCGGTCGAGCGCCGCTTCAAGCACCCGCTCCTGCATAAGACGGTCCGCAAGTCGAAGAAATACCGCGCGCACGACGAGACCGAGCAGTTCCAGGTCGGCGATTCCGTCCGCATCCGGGAATGCGCGCCGAAGTCGAAGACGAAGCGCTGGGAAGTGATGACCGCCGAAGCGATCGCTGCCTACGAAGCCGAGCGGGCCGAAGCCGCGAAGCGCCAGCAGGAAGAAGACGCCAAGCGCCATGCCGAGCACGAGGCCGCCGCGCACTAAAGCGACGGCCGACTGACATAATCGAAACCCTGGGGGAGCTAACGAGAACAGCCCCCAAAGGTCGGGAGAAACCTACATGATCCAGATGCAGACCAATCTGGATGTCGCTGACAATTCCGGCGCACGCCGGGTGCAGTGCATCAAGGTCCTCGGCGGCTCGCACCGCCGGTACGCATCGGTCGGCGACATCATCGTCGTGTCCGTCAAGGAGGCCATTCCGCGCGGCCGCGTGAAGAAGGGCGACGTCCGCAAGGCCGTCGTCGTGCGCACCGCCAAGGAAGTCCGCCGCGACGACGGCACCGCGATCCGCTTCGACCGCAACGCCGCCGTGATCCTCAACAACAACAACGAGCCGGTCGGCACCCGTATCTTCGGGCCGGTGGTTCGTGAGCTGCGCGCGAAGAACTTCATGAAGATCATCTCGCTCGCTCCGGAGGTGCTCTGATGGCCGCGAAACTCAAGAAGGGCGACAAGGTCGTCGTGCTCGCCGGCAAGGACAAGGGCAAGACCGGTGAGATCACCAGCGTCGACCCCAAGGCCGGCAAGGCCGTCGTCGACGGCGTCAACATCGCGATCCGCCACCAGAAGCAGTCGCAGACCAGCCAGGGCGGCCGCACGCCCAAGGCGATGCCCATCGACCTGTCCAACCTCGCCATCGCCGACGCCAACGGCAAGCCCAGCCGCGTCGGCTTCCGCGTCGAGGACGGCAAGAAGGTCCGCTTCGCCAAGACCACGGGAGACGTGATCTGATGCTCGACACCGCGAACTACACCCCCCGCCTGAAGAGCGTCTTCCGCGACACCATCGCCCCGGCGATGAAGGAAGAGTTCTCCTACAAGAACGACATGCAGATCCCGCGCCTGGACAAGATCGTCCTGAACATCGGCGCCGGCTCCGAGGCGGTGAAGGACTCCAAGAAGGCCAAGTCGGCCGCCGACGATCTCACCCTGATCGCCGGCCAGCAGGCCGTCGTCACCAAGGCCAAGAAGTCGATCGCCGGCTTCCGCGTCCGCGAAGACATGCCGCTCGGTGCCAAGGTCACGCTCCGCGGCGACCGCATGTACGAGTTCCTCGACCGCCTGATCACCGTCGCCATGCCCCGTATCCGCGACTTCCGCGGCGTGCCCGGCAAGAGCTTCGACGGCCGTGGCAACTACGCCATGGGCATCAAGGAGCACATCGTCTTCCCCGAGATCAACTTCGACAAGGTCGACGAAGTCTGGGGCCTCGACGTCGTCATCTGCACCACCGCGAAGACCGACGCGGAAGCCAAGGCGCTGTTGAAGCATTTCAACATGCCGTTCAACAGCTGAGGGAATTGAGACCATGGCAAAGAAATCCATGATCGAACGCGAGAAGAAGCGTCAGCGGCTGGTTGAACAGTACGCCGAGAAGCGCGCTGCTCTCAAGGAGATCGCCAACGACGAGTCCAAGCCGATGGAAGAGCGGTTCAAGGCGCGCCTCAAGCTCGCCAAGCTGCCGCGCAACTCCTCGCCGACCCGTCTTCACAACCGCTGCCAGCTTACGGGGCGTCCGCACGCCTACTACCGCAAGCTGAAGGTCAGCCGGATCATGCTGCGCGAGCTCGGCTCGCAGGGGCAGATTCCCGGCCTCGTGAAATCCAGCTGGTAAGGAGGGCAGCGATATGAACGATCCTATCGGCGATATGCTGACCCGCATCCGCAACGGTCAGATGCGCGGCAAGTCCACCGTGTCCACGCCCGCGTCCAAGCTGCGCGGCTGGGTGCTCGACGTGCTCGCGGACGAAGGCTACATCCGCGGCTACGAGAGCTCCAAGACGGCCGACGGCCACCCGGCTTTCGAGATCAGCCTCAAGTACTACGAGGGCGCGCCCGTCATCCGCGAGCTGGCCCGGGTCTCCAAGCCCGGCCGCCGCGTGTACATGGCGTGCAAGGACATCCCGTCGGTCCGTCAGGGCCTCGGCGTGTCGATTGTCTCCACCCCCAAGGGTGTGATGTCGGACCAGAACGCACGCTCCGCCAATGTCGGCGGTGAGGTGCTCTGCACCGTATTCTGAGGAGAAGGCGATGTCTCGTATTGGCAAGAAACCGGTCGAGCTGCCGTCGGGGGTCTCCGCCTCCGTCTCCGGCCAGACCATCGAGGTGAAGGGGCCGAAAGGCACCCGCACCTTCACCGCGACGGACGATGTCACCATCGCCGTCGAGGACAACGCCGTCGCGGTCACGCCGCGCGGCAAGTCCAAGCGCGCCCGCCAGCAGTGGGGGATGTCCCGCACCATGGTGGACAACCTGGTGCAGGGCGTGACGGAGGGCTTCAAGAAGGAGCTCGAGATCAACGGCGTCGGCTACCGCGCCGCGATGCAGGGCAACGTCCTGAAGCTGAACCTCGGCTACAGCCACGAGGTCAACTTCACCGTGCCCGACGGCATCACCGTCACCGCGCCGAAGCAGAACCAGATCGTCGTCGAGGGCGCGGACCAGCAGCTGGTCGGCCAGGTCGCGGCCAACATCCGCGAATGGCGCCCGCCGGAGCCCTACAAGGGCAAGGGCATCAAGTACGCCGACGAGTATATCTTCCGCAAGGAAGGCAAGCGTAAGTAAGGACGACAGGAAATGGCAAACAACAAGCGCACCTTGTTCCTCAAGCGCCGCCTGCGCGTCCGGAACAAACTCCGCAAGGTGAACCCGGGGCTCCCGCGCCTCTCGGTGCACCGCAGCAACAAGAACATCAGCGTCCAGCTGATCGACGACCTGCAGGGCAAGACCCTCGCCTCGGCCTCTTCCCTCGAGAAGGACCTGGGCATCGTCGGCAGCAACAACCTCGAAGCCGCGGCCAAGGTCGGCTCGGCGATCGCCGAGCGTGCCAAGGCCGCCGGCGTGACCGAGGCCCAGTTCGACCGTGGCGGCTTCCTCTTCCACGGCAAGATCAAGGCGCTCGCCGACGCCGCCCGCGAGGGTGGCCTGAAGGTCTGACGGCCCGCGCCGTCCGAAGATACCGCCGGCCGGGCCCGTTCCCGGCCGGCGGACCACGCCAGCGAAGGCGGCCAAGGCCGTCTCGATGATCGGGGAGCCGCCGGCTCACTTCGATCGACCCACGACAAGGGCCCCGTGCGGCCCGCGAAACAGGAGGCCACATGGCCAGAGAACCGAACAGACGTGACGGGGGCCGTGGCCGCCGCGATCGTGACGAGAACCCCGAATTCGCGGACCGCCTGGTCGCGATCAACCGGGTCTCCAAGACCGTCAAGGGCGGCAAGCGCTTCGGCTTCGCCGCGCTCGTCGTCGTCGGCGACCAGAAGGGCCGTGTCGGCTTCGGCAAGGGCAAGGCCAAGGAGGTCCCCGAGGCCATCCGCAAGGCCACCGAGCAGGCCAAGCGCCAGATGATCCGCGTCGCCCTGCGCGAAGGCCGCACGCTGCACCACGACATCGAGGGCCGCCACGGCGCGGGCCGCGTCGTCATGCGCACCGCCCCGCAGGGTACCGGCATCATCGCCGGCGGCCCGATGCGCGCCGTGTTCGAGATGCTCGGCGTCCAGGACGTCGTCGCCAAGTCGATCGGCTCGCAGAACCCCTACAACATGATCCGCGCCACGCTCGACGGCCTCAAGGCCGAGCAGTCGCCGCGCAACGTCGCGCAGCGTCGCGGCAAGAAGGTCGCGGACATCCTGCCCAAGCGTGACGAGGCCCCCGAGGCTTCCGCGCAGGTCGCCGAGGAGGCTTGATCCACATGGCCAAGACCATCGTCGTCAAACAGATCGGCTCGCCGATCCGCCGCCCCGCCATCCAGCGCCAGACGCTGGTCGGGCTCGGCCTGAACAAGATGAACAAGACCCGCGAGCTCGAGGACACCCCCGCCGTGCGCGGCATGGTTGCCAAGATCCCGCACCTGGTCGAGATCGTCGAAGAGCGCGGCTGAGCCAGCCTCTTCCCGCGAGCTACCCGAACGCGCGTCCGGTCCCCGGGCGCGCGTTCGTCGTTCCGGCCTTCCGCTTTCGAGCCCTTGCCGCTAGGGAAGGGCAAAGGGGAGGGCGCACATGCCGCAGACCAGCCGCTTCTGGGACAAGATCGCCCGCCGCTACGCGCGCCGCCCCGTCGACGACCCGGCCGCCTACGAGGCCAAGCTCGCCAAGACCGCCGAGTACCTGACGCCCGACAGCGAGGTGCTCGAGCTCGCCTGCGGCACCGGGACGACCGCGCTCTGGCACGCCCCCAAGGTCCGCCACGTCCTCGCCACCGACTTCTCCGCGCCGATGCTCGAGATCGCGCGCGCCCGCGCCGCCGAGCAGGGGGTGGAGAACGTCACCTTCCGCCAGACCGCCATCGAGGCGCTCGAGGTCGCGCCGGCCAGCTACGACATGGTCATGGCGCACTCGATCCTGCACCTCGTCGACGACCGGCAGGTCGTCTACGCCCTGGCGCGCGCGGCCCTGAAGCCGGGCGGCCACTTCGTCTCCAGCACCGTCTGCCTCGGCCGCCTCTCGCCGATGCGCCTGATCCTCGTCCCGGGCCACGCGATCGGGCTGTTGCCGCAGGTGCGCTTCCTCTCCGCCGACGGCCTCGCCGCCGAGATCGAGGCGGCGGGCTTCGAGATCGTCCACCGCTACCGGCCCAAGCGCCTCTCCGCCGTGTTCTTCGTCGCCCGCAAGCGCCCCTGACCGCGTTGCCGCTCGCGCCGGCTGCGCTACCTCAGGGCGAGCAGCTCCCGAGGAGACAGCCATGCCCCAGACCCGCCGCCGCTTTCTCGCCACCGCCGCCGCCACCGCCGGCGCGGCCACGATCCTGCCCTACCGCGCGCTCGCCGAGGCCCACATGGCCAACCGGTTCGAGACGTCGAACGGTCCGATCACCATCCACCCGGTCAGCCACGCCTCCTTCGTGATGGAGACCCCGGCCGGCGTCATCTACGCCGATCCCGTCGGCGGCGCCGACGCCTACGCCGACTTGCCCGCGCCCGACCTGATCCTCGTCACCCACGAGCACGGCGACCATTACGACACCGACACGCTCGGCGCGCTGATGGGGGAGGGGGTCCACCTGATCACCAACCCGGCCGTCCACGACATGCTGCCCGAGGAGATGAAGGCGGGGGCCGAGAGCCTCGCCAACGGCGACTCGACCGAGTGGCAGGGCGTCTCCATCGACGCCATCCCGGCCTACAACCTCACCGAGGGGCGGCTCGATTTCCACCCCGAGGGCCGCGACAACGGCTACGTGCTCGGCTTCGCCGATTTCCGGGTCTACGTCTCGGGCGACACCGAGGACATTCCCGAGATGCGCGCCCTCGAGAACATCGACGTCGCCTTCGTCTCGATGAACCTGCCCTTCACCATGGACGCCGAGCAGGCCGCCTCCGCCGTGCAGGAGTTCGCGCCCACTTACGTCTACCCCTACCATTACCGGGGCCGCGACGGGGGCACCCAGGATCCGCAGCGCTTCGCCGAGCTTGTCGGCGATGCCAGCGAGGTGAAGTTCGGCGACTGGTACGCGCCCGGCGAGCTGTAGGCCGCCCCAGCCTCAGGCCGACGCCAGCCGCGCCGCGCGCAGCGCCCGCACCGCGTCCCAGTAGGCGCGGTTGTGGGCGAGGTCCGGCGTGCGGCGGCAGGCGATGAGAGCGGCGGCGTAGACGATCCGCTCGGGCGCCGGGTCGAGCACGCCGAACGCCGCGCCCCGCAGCGCCTCGTCCCAGCCGATGCGCCCCGCGAGCCGCTCGAGGATCGCCGCCGCCTCGGCCGCGCTGCGCAGCCCGTCCGCCACCGGTCCCGCGGCGTCGTCCGCCAGGTGCGCCGCCGCGCGCCGCGCGATCGCCTCGACCGGCCAGCGCAGCCCGAACAGCAGGCAGCCCGTGCCGAACGCCGCCGCCGACCATCCCGCGATGGCCGCCGCGTCGTCCGGCGCGATCCGCGCCAGCGCCGCCATCCGCCCCGCCAGCCAGTCCGCCACCGCTTCCGGCGCGGGATGGGGCAGCCGGGGATCGTGGTGCGCGAGCGCGGCGCGCACCGCCGGGTGCGGCTGCTCATCGCGGGGAGGCAGGTGGTCGAGCATGTGACGAGCCTCGCGCCACTTTGCGGCCGATCTGTGACGGGTTCCGCGCCGTTTCGAGTCCGCCTTGATCCCACCGGCGCAGCCGTCTATACGCCGCCGGTGGCCCGAACCCGGGCCCGACCTCAACCATCGTATGCCGTGTGCGCCCAAGTTCGCTTCGGGGGCGTTTCCGGCGAAGGAGAAGCGACATGAAACTCAACGAACTGCGCGACAATCCCGGCGCCTCCAAGAAGCGCATGCGCGTCGCGCGCGGCCCCGGCTCCGGCAAGGGCAAGATGGGCGGCCGCGGCATCAAGGGCCAGAAGTCCCGCTCCGGCGTGGCGATCAAGGGCTACGAGGGCGGCCAGATGCCGCTCTACCAGCGCCTGCCCAAGCGCGGCTTCAACAACATCAATTCCAAGACCTACGCCGTCGTGAACCTGGGCCTGATCCAGAAGTTCATCGACGCCGGCAAGCTCGGCACCGACATCACCGAGGATTCGCTGATCGAATCGGGCCTCGTGCGTCGCAAGAAGGACGGCATCCGCGTCCTCGCCAAGGGCGAGCTGACGTCGAAGGCCAACATCACCGTCACCGGCGCGTCCAAGGGCGCCGTCGAGGCGGTCGAGAAGCTCGGCGGCACGCTGACCGTGTCGGCCCCCGCACGTGCGGACGCGACGACCGAGTGATCGGGTTGTGAGCCGGGCCCGGCCCGCTTACATCGTTAGCTGACTTTTCTCGCGCCGCCGACCGGGGCCCCGGTCCGGCGGCGCGTTCCTGACAAGAGAGCGCCAATGGCATCAGCAGCAGAGCAAATGGCCGCCAACATGAGCTGGGGGGCCTTCGGCAGGGCCACCGAGCTGCGGCAGCGTATCCTGTTCACCCTCGGTCTCCTGATCGTCTACCGGCTCGGCACCTACATCCCCGTGCCCGGTATCGACGGCGGGGCGCTGCGCACCTTCATGGAAGACGCGGCGGCCGGTCTCGGCGGCATCCTGTCGATGTTCACCGGCGGCGCGCTCTCGCGGATGGGCATCTTCGCCCTCGGCATCATGCCCTACATCTCCGCCTCGATCATCGTGCAGCTCATGGGCTCCATGTACGAGCCCTGGAAGCAGCTCAAGAAAGAGGGCGAGCAGGGCCGCAAGAAGCTCAACCAGTACACCCGCTACGGCACCGTGCTGCTGGCGACGTTCCAGGCCTACGGCCTCGCCGTCTCGCTCGAGGCGGGCGATCTCGCCTCCGACCCGGGCCTCTTCTTCCGCGCCTCCACCGTCATCACGCTGGTCGGCGGCACCATGTTCCTGATGTGGCTCGGCGAGCAGATCACCGCGCGCGGCATCGGCAACGGCATCTCGCTGATCATCTTCGTCGGGATCATCGCCGAGATCCCCGCCGCGCTGGCCCAGTTCCTCAGCCAGGGCCGCGCCGGCGCAATCAGCCCGGCGGTGATCATCGGCGTGCTGCTGATGGTGATCGTGACGCTGACCTTCGTCGTCTTCATGGAACGCGCGCTGCGCAAGATCCACATCCAGTACCCGCGCCGGCAGGTCGGGATGAAGGTCTACGACGGCGGCTCCAGCCACCTGCCGATCAAGGTCAACCCGGCCGGCGTCATCCCCGCGATCTTCGCCAGCGCCCTGCTGCTGCTGCCGACCACCATCTCGACCTTCTCCGGCGGCGACACCGGCCCGGTCATGTCGACGATGCTGGCCTACTTCGGCCCCGGACAGCCGCTCTACCTGCTGTTCTTCGCCGCGATGATCGTGTTCTTCACCTTCTTCTACACCAAGGAGGTCAGCTTCAAGGTCGACGACGTGGCCGAGAACCTGAAGAACCAGAACGGCTTCGTCCCCGGCATCCGCCCCGGCAAGCGCACCGCCGAATACCTCGACTACGTGGTCACCCGCCTGCTCGTGCTCGGCTCGGGCTACCTCGCCCTCGTGGCGCTGCTGCCCGAGATCCTGCGCAGCCAGATGGCGATCCCGTTCTACTTCGGCGGCACCTCGATCCTGATCATCGTGTCGGTCGGCATGGACACCATCCAGCAGGTGCAGAGCCACCTGCTCGCCCACCAGTACGAGGGCCTGATCGAGAAGAGCCAGCTGCGCGGTCGGCGCAGCGGGCAGAGCGCGAAGAAACGGAAAGGACCGGCCCGCCGATGAACATCATTCTGCTGGGCCCCCCGGGGGCAGGGAAGGGGACCCAGGCGAAGCGCCTGGTCGACGAACGCAACATGGTGCAGCTCTCCACCGGCGACATGCTGCGCGCCGCCCGCACGTCGGGCACCGAGATGGGCCGCGTCGTCGCCGACGTCATGGACCGCGGCGAGCTGGTGACCGACGAGATCGTCATCGGCCTGATCCGCGAGCAGCTCACCCAGGGCGGGGCCGCCGGCGGCTACATCTTCGACGGCTTCCCGCGCACGCTCCCGCAGGCCGACGCGCTCGCCAACCTGCTCAGCGAGCTCAACGAGACGCTCGACGCGGTGATCGAGATGCAGGTCGACGACGAGGCGCTCGTCGGCCGCATCACCGCCCGCTCCACCTGCGGCGATTGCGGCGAGGTCTACAACGACCAGACCCGCCCGATCCCCGCCGACGGCAAGTGCGACCGCTGCGGCGGCACCGAGTTCAAGCGCCGCGCCGACGACAACCCGGACGCGCTCAAGACCCGCCTGCTCGCCTACTACAAGCAGACCTCGCCGCTGATCGGCTACTACTACGCCAAGGGCGAGCTGGTCAGCGTCGACGGCCTCGGCGAGATCGACGACGTCGCCGCGCGCATCGCCGGCAAGCTCGACGGTTGACGCAAGGTCCGCGGGCGGGCGACGATCCGGCATGTCCTCAGGAGATGCCCCGATGATCCGCCGCCCGCTCCTCGCCGCCCTCGCGCTGCTGCCGCTGCCGCTCGCCGCCGAGACGGTCCTCGTCGACAACCTGTCCGCCTGCGAGGGCTACCACCCCGACACCGAGTGGGAGGGGATGCTCGGCCAGCTGATGGGCGAGCAGAACACGGTGCTCACCGCCGAGTTCATGGCCGCCATCGAGTGGACCTGCGAGTACGACGCGCCCATCGAGTTCGACTGGCGGCAGGGCGCGGCGATGCAGATCCGCCCCGGCTACTGCATGGAGCCCGGCCCGTTCGTCTATCCCACGGTCTTCGTCTTCGGCATGTTCCCCGACCAGACCGACCGCGTCTACGTCTGGCAGACCGACCCCGGCGGCACCGGCGAGCCCCACGTCTTCCACGTCTGCCCCGCCGCCCCGTAGGCCGGGCTTCAGCCCGGCCCGCCCGGCACGATCACAACCCCCTTGACAGGGGGTTGACGCATCGCTCCATGACCAATAGTTAGCCCCATCCCGCAAGGGAGAATCACGGGGAACCGGGGCGCGCCCGGAAATCCCGACCACCTCGAAATGACATCGGCCCGCCGCACCCGCGCGGGCTTGACGTTGTGAAAAAAGGGCCTGGCACCACGGGCTCGCAACGAAAGGACCGACAGCCTTGGCACGTATCGCCGGCGTGAACATCCCGACAGCCAAACGGGTTCCCATCGCCCTCACCTACATCACCGGAATCGGCCCCTCCTCGGCGAAAGCCATCTGCGAGGCCGTCAACATCGACCAGACCCGCCGCGTCAACGAACTGTCCGACGCCGAGGTCCTGTCGATCCGCGAGCACATCGACGCCAACTTCACCGTCGAGGGCGACCTGCGCCGCGAGACGCAGATGAACATCAAGCGCCTGATGGACCTCGGCTCCTACCGGGGCCTGCGTCATCGCCGCAACCTCCCCGTCCGCGGCCAGCGGACCCACACCAACGCTCGCACCCGCAAAGGCCCCGCGAAGGCCATTGCCGGCAAGAAGAAGTAAGGGGAGCAGACCGACATGGCACGCGACACCCGCCGCTCCGGCGGCAAGAAGAAGGTCTCCAAGAACATCGCCGCCGGCGTTGCTCACGTGAACTCCTCCTTCAACAACACCAAGATCCTGATCTCCGACGTGCAGGGCAACGCGATCTCCTGGTCGTCCGCCGGCACGATGGGCTTCAAGGGCTCCCGGAAGTCGACCCCGTACGCCGCCCAGATGGCGGCCGAGGATGCCGGCAAGAAGGCCCAGGAGCACGGCGTCAAGACCCTCGAGGTCGAGGTGCAGGGCCCCGGTTCGGGCCGCGAGAGCGCGCTGCGCGCCCTCGCCGCCGCCGGCTTCAACATCACGTCGATCCGCGACGTGACCCCGATCGCCCACAACGGCTGCCGCCCGCCGAAGCGCCGCCGCGTCTGATCGATCAGTTTCACCGGGGCCGCGCCATGCCCGCGCGGCCCCGGTTCGTCATTTTTGAAACCTCGGGAGTCCGGTCGCTCGATCATGGAGACCGGACGGGAATGGAGGGACGCATGATCCACAAGAACTGGGCCGAGCTGATCAAACCGACCCAACTGGAGGTCAAGCCCGGCAACGATCCGATGCGCCAGGCCACGGTGATCGCCGAGCCGCTCGAGCGGGGCTTCGGCCTGACGCTCGGCAACGCGCTGCGCCGCGTGCTGCTGTCGTCGCTGCAGGGCGCCGCCATCACCGCCGTGCAGATCGACAACGTGCTGCACGAGTTCTCGTCCGTCTCCGGCGTCCGCGAAGACGTGACCGATATCGTCCTGAACCTCAAGGGCGTGGCGATCCGCATGGAAGTCGAGGGCCCGAAGCGGCTCACGGTCAACGCCAAGGGCCCCGGCGTCGTCACCGCCGGCGACATCTCCGAGAGCGCCGGCATCGAGATCCTCAACAAGGACCACGTCATCTGCCACCTCGACGAGGGCGCGGACCTGTACATGGAGCTCACCGTCAACACCGGCAAGGGCTACGTCTCGGCCGACAAGAACAAGCCCGAGGACGCCCCGATCGGCATGATGGCGATCGACGCGATCTACTCGCCGGTCAAGAAGGTCTCCTACGACGTCCAGCCCACCCGCGAGGGCCAGGTGCTCGACTACGACAAGCTGACCATGAAGGTCGAGACCGACGGCTCGCTGTCGCCCGACGACGCGGTCGCCTACGCGGCCCGCATCCTGCAGGACCAGCTGTCGATCTTCGTCAACTTCGACGAGCCCGAAAGCGCGACCTCGACCTCCGACGACGACGGCCTCGAGTTCAACCCGCTGCTGCTCAAGAAGGTCGACGAGCTCGAGCTGTCGGTGCGCTCGGCGAACTGCCTCAAGAACGACAACATCGTCTATATCGGCGACCTGATCCAGAAGACCGAAGCCGAGATGCTCCGCACCCCGAACTTCGGCCGCAAGTCGCTCAACGAGATCAAGGAAGTGCTCTCGGGCATGGGCCTGCATCTCGGCATGGACGTCGAGGATTGGCCGCCGGACAACATCGAGGACCTGGCCAAGAAGTTCGAAGACCAGTTCTGACGGTTCCGCACCGGGCGGTGTACGCCCGGTGCACACCCCGTGCACGCGTCGTGCGCGGGGGTCACGACCCGGGCAATCCCGCCCCAAGGAGAGCCGGCGACACGCATCGCCGGCCGGACAAAGCAAAAGTCTAGGAGACCGAAATGCGCCACGCCCGCGGATACCGCCGCCTCAACCGCACCCACGAACACCGCAAGGCGATGTTCGCCAACATGGTCGGCTCGCTCATCGAGCACGAGCAGATCAAGACCACCCTGCCCAAGGCCAAAGAGCTCAAGCGGATCATGGACAAGATGATCACGCTCGGCAAACGCGGCGACCTGCACGCCCGCCGCCAGGCCGCCAGCCAGCTCAAGCAGGACATGCACGTCGCCAAGCTGTTCGACGTCCTCGGCCCCCGCTACGCCGAGCGCGCCGGCGGCTACACCCGCGTCCTCAAGGCCGGCTTCCGCTACGGCGACATGGCCCCGATGGCGATCATCGAGCTGGTCGACCGCGACGTCGACGCCAAGGGCGCCGCCGACCGCGCCCGCCTTGCCGAGGAAGAGGCGCTCGAGTCCGAGGACTGATCCGCGCCCGCCACGTTTTTCCCGAAGGCCCCGCCCCACGGCGGGGCCTTCGTCGTTTCAACGCCCGCCGATCCGGCCTATCTCTCCCCCATGCCCGATCTCTTCGACCAGCCCGGCTCCGACGCCGCCCCCGCCGCCTCCGGCTCCGCCCCGCGCCCGCTCGCCGACCGGCTGCGCCCGCAGCGCCTCGCCGACGTGGTCGGCCAGGAGCAGGTGCTCGGCCCCGAGGCGCCGCTGACCACGATGCTCGCTTCGGGCAGCCTGTCGTCGCTCGTCTTCTGGGGCCCGCCCGGCGTCGGCAAGACGACCATCGCCCGGCTGCTCGCCGCCGAGACCGACCTCCACTTCGTGCAGATCAGCGCCATCTTCACCGGCGTCCAGGAGCTGCGGAAGGTGTTCGAGGCCGCCCGCCTGCGCCGCCAGGCGGGGCAGGGGACGCTGCTGTTCGTCGACGAGATCCACCGCTTCAACAAGGCCCAGCAGGACGGCTTCCTGCCGCACATGGAAGACGGCACGATCCTGCTTGTCGGCGCCACCACGGAGAACCCGTCCTTCGAGCTCAACGCGGCGCTGCTGTCGCGCGCCCAGGTGCTGGTGCTCGAGCGGCTGCCCCTCGCCCGGCTCGAGCTGCTCGCGCAGCGCGCCGAGGCCGAGCTCGGTCGCCCGCTCCCGCTCGACGGCCCGGCCCGCGAGGCGCTGCTGGAGATGGCCGACGGCGACGGGCGGGCGCTGCTCAACCTCGTCGAGCAGGTGGCCGGCTGGCGCACCGACGCGCCGCTCGACAAGACCGCCCTCGCCACCCGCCTGACCCGCCGCGCCGCCCAGTACGACAAGTCGGGCGAGGAGCACTACAACCTGATCTCCGCGCTCCACAAGTCGGTGCGCGGCTCCGACCCGGACGCGGCGCTCTACTGGTTCACCCGGATGCTCGCGGGCGGCGAAGACCCCCGTTTCCTCGCCCGCCGCATCACCCGCATGGCCGTCGAGGACATCGGTCTCGCCGACCCGCAGGCCCAGGGCCTCTGCCTCGATGCCTGGAACAGCTACGAGCGCCTCGGCTCGCCCGAGGGCGAGCTGGCGCTGGCCAACGCGGTGATCTACCTCGCCCTCGCACCGAAATCCAACGCCGCCTACACCGCCTACAAGGCCGCCGCCGCCGCCGCGAGGAAGACCGGCTCCGAGCCGCCCCCGAAGGTCATCCGCAACGCGCCGACGCGGCTGATGAAGGAGCAGGGCTACGGCAAGGGCTACGCCTACGACCACGACGCCGAAGACGCCTTCTCGGGCCAGAACTACTTCCCCGACGACATGCCCCGCGCCAGCTACTACGCCCCGGTCGACCGCGGCTTCGAGCGCGAGCTGAAGAAGCGCGTCGACTACTTCGCCCGGCTGCGCGCCCAGAGGCAGACCTCCTGATGTCTCTGTCCGTCAAATATCCGCGGGGGGAGTCCGGCCTGCCGGACGGGGGGCAGCCGCCCCCCGCGCCGCTTGACAAACGCCCCGCCCCACAGGACAGAGCGCCCATGTTCGCCACCACCCTCGCCGTCGCCGCCGGCGGCGCGCTCGGCGCCGCCGCGCGCCACCTCGCCGGCCTCGCCGTCGCCCGCGCCAGCACCGGAAGCTTCCCGCTCGGCGTGCTGAGCGTCAACGTCGTCGGCTCCTTCCTGATGGGCCTGCTCGTCGTCGCCCTCGCCGGGCGCGGCGTCGCGCCATTCTGGCTGACCGGGGTGCTCGGCGGCTTCACCACCTTCTCCGCCTTCTCGCTCGAGGCCGTCGCGTTGTTCGAGCGCGGCGCGGCGGGGCAGGCGGCGCTCTACGTGGCGCTCTCGGTCGGGCTGTCGCTTGCCGGGCTGGTGGCGGGGCTGCAACTGGCGCGGGGGCTGGCATGAGCGGCGTTCAGACGATCACCGTCGAGGCGGACGAGGCCGACATGCGCCTCGACCGCTGGCTCCGGGCGCGCTTCCCGCAGCTGACCCAGGGGCGCATCGAGAAGATGTGCCGCAAGGGCGAGCTGCGTATCGACGGCGGCCGGGTCAAGAGCAACACCCGCATCGCGCCGGGCCAACAGGTCCGGGTGCCGCCGCTGCCGCCGCCGGGCGAGGTGCGCCCGGCCGGGCGCGACGAGCCGAGCGCGCAGGATGCCGAGATGATGCGTGCCGCGGTGCTCTACCGCGACGACCACCTGATCGTGCTCAACAAGCCGCCCGGCCTGCCCACCCAGGGCGGCTCCAGGCAGACCCGTCACGTCGACGGCCTCTCCGCCGCGCTGACCTTCGGGCTCGAGGAGAAGCCGCGCCTCGTCCACCGGCTCGACAAGGACACGTCGGGCATCCTGCTGCTGGCGCGCACCCGCGCCGCCGCCAAGGGCCTGACCGACGCCTTCCGCTCGCGCGAGACCCGCAAGATCTACTGGGCCGCCGTCGCCGGTGTGCCGCATCCGCGCATGGGGACGGTGAAGTACGGTCTCGTCAAGCAGCCCGGCCACGGCGCCAGGGGCGAGAACGAGAAGATGCGCTGCATCCACCCCGACGAGGTGCTCCGCACCCCCGACGCCAAGCGCGCCGTGACCGACTACGCGGTGATCGAGACGCTGGCCCGCCGCGCCGCCTGGGTGGCGCTGGTGCCGGTCACCGGGCGCACCCACCAGCTGCGCGCCCACATGGCCGAGCTCGGCCACCCGATCGCGGGCGACGGCAAGTACGGCGGCTCGGGGCAGGAGAATCTCGGCGACGGCTGGGGCGCGGGCCTCGGCGGCGACATCAGCCGCAAGCTGCAGCTCCACGCCCGCTCGCTCAGCTTGACGCACCCGGTGAGCGGCGCGCGGATGACCTTCACCGCGCCGCTGCCCGACCACATGGCGCGCACCTGGGAGTATGTCGGCTGGGATCCGGCCTCGGCCCCCGCCGACCCGTTCGAGGACGACCTGTCATGAGCGAGTGGAAGGCCAAGCGATTCTGGACGGCCGCGCACGTCGCCGAGCGGGGGGACGGCTTCGCCGTGACCCTCGACGACCGCCCCGTGCGCACCCCCGCCAAGGCCCCGCTGACGCTGCCGACCCGCGCGCTCGCCGAAGGCGTGGCCGCCGAGTGGGACGCGCAGCAGGAGCAGATCGACCCGCTCTCGATGCCGCTCACCCGCGCCGCCAACGCCGCGCTCGACAAGGTCGCGCCGCAGTTCGACGAGGTGGCCGCGATGGTGGCCGACTACGGCGGCACCGACCTGCTCTGCTACCGCGCCGACGCGCCCGAGGCGCTCGTGGCGCGGCAGGCCGAGGCGTGGGATCCGCTGCTCGACTGGGCCGCCGACACCCTCGGCGCGCGGCTGCGCCCGGCCGTCGGCGTCATGCATGTCGAGCAGGACCCTGGCGCGCTGCTGCGGCTCGAGGGGCAGGTGCGGGCGCTCGATCCGTTCCGCCTCACCGCCTTCGCCGACCTCGTCGCCCTGTCGGGCTCCCTCGTCATCGCCTTCGCCGTGCTCGAGGGCGCGCGCACGCCCGAAGACGGCTGGGCGCTCAGCCGGATCGACGAGGAGTGGCAGATCGAGCAGTGGGGCGAGGACGACGAGGCCAGCGCCTTCGCCGCCCGCAAGCGCGCCGACTTCCTCGCCGCCGCCCGATTCCTGCGCCTCGCGCGCCGCTGAAACGGGCGCTCGGAGCGACGTGACCCAACGTGACGTCGTGTGTTGGCGCACGTTCCGGCGACCGCACGCAAGCAAGCCTTGACCTGTCGGCCATACTTCGCCCAGTTTTGCAGCATTGGAGGGGAGACCCTCCGAGCTTCGCACCCGGCCAACAGGATCGGGACTACAGCTCCCGGTCAGCGGGGGCATGACAGGAAGAGGTTATCAATGAAGAAATCCGTATTTCTCGGTGCGCTGACGGTCGCCGGGCTCGCTGCCGGCGCTTCGGCCGCCGCGACGCTGGACGACGTGAAGGCTCGTGGCACGCTGAACTGCGGCGTTAGCACCGGCCTGACCGGCTTCTCCGCGCCGGATGCCAACGGAGTCTGGCAGGGCTTCGACGTCGCCTTCTGCCGCGCCCTCGCCGCCGCCGTGCTGGGTGATCCCAACGCCGTCGAGTTCGTGCCGACCACTGGCCAGACCCGCTTCACGGCGCTCTCCAGCAACGAGATCGACGTGCTGGCGCGCAACACCACCTGGACCTTCAGCCGCGACAACGACCTCAAGTTCGAGTTCGCCGGCGTGAACTACTACGACGGCCAGGGCTTCATCGTGCCGCGCGAGCTGGGCGTGGCCTCCGCCATGGAGCTCGACGGCGCCACCGTCTGCATCCAGACCGGCACCACCACCGAGCTGAACCTCGCCGACTTCTTCCGTGTCAACGACATGGAGTACGAGCCGGTCCCGATCGAGACCAACGCCGAGGCCCAGCAGCAGTACCTCGCCGGGGCCTGCGACGCCTACACCACCGACGCCTCCGGCCTCGCCGCGACGCGCGCCACCTTCGAGAACCCGGAAGATCACGTGATCCTGCCCGAGATCATCTCGAAGGAGCCGCTGGGCCCGCTCGTGCGGCACGGCGATCCGGAGTGGGGCGATATCGTCCGCTGGACCCTGCAGGCGCTGATCGCGGCCGAAGAGTACGGCGTGACGTCGGCGAACATCGAGCAGATGGCGTCCGAGGCCGGCGACAACGCCGAGGTGAACCGCCTGCTCGGCACCGAGGGTGAGCTCGGCGCGATGATCGGCCTCGACTCCGACTGGGCGCAGCGGGCCATCGCGGCCGGCGGCAACTACGGCGAGATCTTCGAGAACAACATCGGCGAATCGAGCCCGGTCGGCCTCGCGCGCGGCCTCAACGCCCAGTACTCGAACGGCGGCCTCATCTACGCCCTGCCGTTCCGGTAGGACCTGATCGGGAAGGGCCTCGGCGATCGCCGGGGCCCTTTTCATAACGACAACGAGTTTCCGAGCCCAGCCGGATGCAGCAGGACAACCTGCGCAGGACCGGCGGACGCCACAACGGAGACCAGGGGGAGACAAGCAAGATGTCTGTGATGACAGACCCGCCGCCCGAGCGCTTTCGGCTGAGCCAGCTCATCTACGATTCCCGCTATCGCTCCCTGACGATCCAGGTCGTGGCGATGGTGCTGCTCGTGCTCGCGCTGTCCTGGCTCGTGTCGAACACGATCCAGAACCTCGCCGCGCTCGGCAAGGACTTCAACTTCGGCTTCCTGACCCAGTCGGCCGGCTACGACATCAACCAGCGCCTGATCCCCTACGACAACCAGATGTCGCACGGCCGCGCCGCGCTCGTGGGCATCCTCAACACCATTCTCGTCGCCTTCCTCGGCTGCGTGACGGCCACCATCATCGGCACCATCGCCGGCGTGCTGCGGCTGTCGAAGAACTGGATCGTGGGCCGTCTGATGACGGTCTACGTCGAGGCCTTCCGCAACGTCCCGCTGCTGCTGTGGATCATCCTGATCTTCGCGATCGTCAACGAATCGATGCCGCACCCGCGCGACTTCGGCTCCGGCGACGTGCCCATGGTCTTCGGCTCCATCGCCATCACCCGCCAGGGCACCTGGATTCCCGCGCCCGTGTTCGAAAACCTCTCGGGCGCCCTGTTCATCGTCTTCGCCGCCTCGCTCGTGGCCATCGCGCTCTACCGCCGCTGGGCCCGCAAGCGGCAGGAGGCGACGGGGCAGATCTCGCCGGTCTTCTGGGTGTCGCTGGGGCTGTTCGTGCTGCCCACGGTCATCGCCTACTTCCTGCTCGGGATGCCGGTGTCGCTCGACTACCCCGAGCCCGGCCGCTTCCGCTTCGACGGCGGCCTGCTGATCCGCAACTCGCTCATCGCCCTGTGGCTGGCGCTGTCGCTCTACACCGGCGCCTTCATCGCCGAGATCGTGCGCGGCGGCATCCTCGCCATCTCCAAGGGCCAGTCCGAGGCCGCCTACGCGCTTGGGCTGCGGCCGAACCGGACGATGAACCTGGTGATCCTGCCGCAGGCGATGCGCGTCATCGTCCCGCCGCTGATCTCGCAGTTCCTCAACCTCACCAAGAACAGCTCGCTCGCCATCGCGGTCGGCTACATGGACGCGCGCGCCACGCTCGGCGGCATCACCATCAACCAGACCGGGCGCGAGCTCGAGGGGATGCTGCTGCTCGGCCTGTTCTACCTCGTCCTGTCGCTGGTGATCTCCGCGGTAATGAACGTCTACAACAATCGCGTGAAGCTGAAGGAGCGGTGAGATGAGCGATACCCATGCACAGACCGTCCCCTTCGTGCGCGAGAGCATGCTACCCGAGCAGGAGCCGCCGCTGACCGAGAAGGGCGTGGTCAAGTGGATCCGCGAGAACATGCTGTCGAGCTGGCTCAACGTGATCCTGACGATCCTGTCGGTGATCGTGATCTACCTCGTCCTCGCGGAAATCCTGCCGTGGTTCCTCAACTCGGTGTGGGACGCGCGCTCGCTGTCGGAGTGCCGCGAGGTGTTCCTCGTCATCGGCTCGCCCGAGGGCGGCGGCGCCTGCTGGGCGGTGCTGCAGGAGCGCTGGGTGCAGCTGATCTACGGCTTCTACCCGTCCGACCTCTACTGGCGGCCGAACCTGGCGCTGATCCTGTTCTTCGTCGCCGTCGCGCCGGTGCTCTACGCCGACCGCTTCCCGTCGTGGATGCTGTGGTTCACGGCGATCTACCCGTTCTTCATGCCCTGGCTGCTCTGGGGCGGCGCGTTCTGGGTGCCGATCCTCGTCATTGCGGGGCTCGCCGTGGGCTACCTCGCCTTCGTCATCGGCAGCCGTCTCGCCGGGCCGCTGCTCGGCGGCCTGCTCGCCATCGCCGCGGCGGTGCTCTGGTGGCTGTTCGCGGTGCCCGCGCTCAACGACGGCATCCACCGCATCGTCGCCGAGGCGCGCATGGACACGGTGATCGCCGAGACCGAGGAGGACCTCGCCGAGATCCCGGTCCAGATCGACGAGCTCGAGGCCCGCCGCGCCGTGCTGATCGAGGAGGTCGAGGCGCTCGAGGCCGTCAAGGCCGAGGCCTTCGCCCCCATCTCCGAGGCCGTCGAGGCCGCCCGCGAGAGCGCCATCGCCGCCTTCTACGAGGAGGCGGGGCTCGACCCCGAGACCGACGAGATCTCGCGCCGCATGCGCGAGGAGGCCCGTGAGGCCGGCACCCACGCCGCCGTCATGGCGACCCGCACCGGCGAGCGGATCGAGGCGCGCGAGCGGTTCCTCGCCGCCGTCGACCGCCTGACCGAGCTGCGGCTCGAGATCGGCGAGATCAACGGCGACCTGAACCTGCTGAGCGACGCGCGCTCCCAGGCGTCGAACCTGCTCACCAGCATCCGCCGCCTCGAGGAGCAGCAGGACCGCATCGGCGTGCTCCAGGGCCAGGCGGCGGGGCTGCGCAGCGAGGTGCCGGAAGACCTGCGCCACATCATCGATCCGCAATTCGCGCCGGCGGACGCGCCGAGCGAGGGCGTCGCCGCGCTGCGCACCTACCGCGAAGCGCAGGCGGAGCTCGACACGCTCAACAACGCCGTCGAGGACACCTACAAGGCCGCCGGCAGCATCGGCCTGCGCCCGGTGGAGAGCCGCGATTTCGGCGGCTTCATGCTGGCGCTGATCATCGGCCTGTCGGGGATCATCCTGAGCCTGCCGCTCGGCATCCTGCTGGCGCTGGGGCGGCAATCGGACCTGTTCATCATCAACAAGGTCTCCGTCGCCTTCATCGAGATCATTCGCGGCGTGCCGCTGATCGTCTGGCTGTTCACGGCGCAGCTGCTGCTGAACTACTTCCTGCCGCCGGGCACCAACTTCGACCTGCTGCTGCGGGTCATCATCATGGTGACGCTGTTCGCCTCGGCCTACATCGCCGAGGTGGTCCGCGGCGGCCTCGCGGCGCTGCCGACGGGCCAGTACGAGGCGGCCGACGCGCTCGGGCTGGATTATGGCAAGTCGATGCGGCTGGTCGTGCTGCCGCAGGCGCTGAAGATCTCGATCCCCGGCATCGTCAACACCTTCATCGGCCTGTTCAAGGACACGACGCTGGTGGTGTTCATCGGCCTGCTCGACCCGATCGGTCTCTCCAACACGATCCGCGCCTCCACCGAGTGGAACGGCATCTACTGGGAGCTCTTCGTCTTCATCGGCCTGCTGTTCTTCATCTGCTGCTTCAGCATGGGCCGCTATTCCCTGTCGCTCGAGAAAAAGCTCACCCGCGAGCACCGCTAAGGAGAACGATCCATGTCCGACGTCGCCGTCGAATCACGCACCGCCGAACCCAGCCTCATGCAGGTCTCCGACGAGGTGGCCATCGAGATCACCGGCATGAACAAGTGGTACGGCTCGTTCCACGTGCTGCGCGACATCAACCTCACCGTGAACCGCGGCGAGCGCATCGTCATTTGCGGGCCGTCGGGCTCGGGCAAGTCGACGCTCATCCGCTGCATCAACCGGCTCGAGGAGCATCAGCAGGGCAAGATCATCGTCGACGGGACGGAGCTGTCGTCGGACCTGAAGAACATCGACAAGATCCGCTCCGAGGTCGGGATGGTGTTCCAGCACTTCAACCTGTTCCCGCACCTGACGATCCTCGAGAACTGCACCCTCGCGCCGATCTGGGTGCGCAAGGTGCCCAAGCGCGAGGCCGAGGCAACGGCCATGCACTTCCTCGAGAAGGTCAAGATCCCGGAGCAGGCCAACAAGTATCCCGGCCAGCTTTCGGGCGGGCAGCAGCAGCGCGTCGCCATCGCGCGCTCGCTGTGCATGAAGCCGCGGATCATGCTGTTCGACGAGCCGACCTCGGCGCTCGACCCGGAGATGATCAAGGAAGTGCTCGACACGATGATCGAGCTCGCCGAGGAGGGCATGACGATGCTCTGCGTGACCCACGAGATGGGCTTCGCCCAGGCTGTGGCGAACCGGGTGATCTTCATGGACGCCGGCCAGATCGTCGAGCAGAACGAGCCGCGCGAGTTCTTCAACAACCCGCAGAGCGACCGCACGAAGCTGTTCCTGAGCC
>NZ_CH724107.1:1569280-1735805 GCF_000153305.1 Oceanicola granulosus HTCC2516 | reverse complement strand
CGTCAGCTCCCGCGGCACCACGAAGTCCACCACCTGTCCCGCGCCCGGCCGCAGCTCTCCCCAGCTCTCCGCCTCGAAGCGGATCAGCGCCGTCGCGCAGGTCGGGTAGTCCTGGTAGCGCGGGTGCGCCGCCGGGGCGCGGACGAGCGAGCTCGCCAGATGGCCGATCCCCGGGTTGTGCGCGATCAGCGCGACGCGCCGGGCCTCGGCCGCGGCGAGCTGCGCCATCAGGACGGCGGGGCTCGCGAGGTAGAGCTCCGGCAGCGCCCGGAACAGCGGCGCGCCGGGCAGCTCCGCCGCGATCAGCTCCCACGTCTCGAGCGTGCGCGCGGCGTCGGAGCACAGCACCTCGCCGGGCGCGCCCCGCTCCGCCAGCCAGCGGCCGATGGCCCGCGCCGAGCGGCGGCCCCGCGGGTTGAGCACGCGCGCGTGGTCGTCGGCGTCGGGATCGTCCCAGTCGGACTTGGCGTGGCGGATCAGGAGCAGGTCAAGCGCCATGGAAGGCTCGCATGTGAAAGGCCGACTGCGCGGGCCGGCGCCGCTCCCGTCCCACCGGGCAGGCGCGCCGTACGAGGCATCCCCCGTCGCGGCAGGCCGCGCCCTCGGGGCGGCCGAGCCAGCCCTTGCAGCGGGGCACGTCGTAGGTGCCCGAGGCGAAGGCTCCCACCGGACAGGCGGAGAGGCAAGGCTTGTCGCAGGCGGGGCAGGGCGACGGCGCCGGCGCGAGGGCAGGGGCCTCCGCGACCCCGAGCGCGCCGCGCCACGAGACGAAGAGGCCGGCCTCCACGTGCACCATCAGCCCCACCGGCGACGCGTGCGAGCGCCCCGAGCGCAGGGCCCAGCCGACGAACGGGTGCCAGGGCGGGCCGCCGAAGGGGAAGTAGGCGTGCGCGCCCTCGGCCTCGGCGATGCCGCCGATGACCCGCGCCGACCAGCGGTCGAGCGGGTCGGGCGCCCCGTCGCCGGCCTCCGGCGCGGTCTGGAAGATGTCCCAGAAGCGCGGCTCGTCGGGCGAGAGCAGCAGCAGCCGGCGCACGTCCGGCGCCAGCCCGTCCTGCGGCGCGACCTCCACCGTGCCGGAGACGAACAGCCCCGCCGCGGCGAGCCTCTCGGCGAGGGTCACGCGCCGCGCGGCTTCACCCGCGGCTCGGTGGAGCGGATGATCGAGCCCGCGCCGTACTCGGTGAACAGCTCGAGCAGCGTCGCGTTGGGCAGCCGGCCGTCGCAGATCACCGCGCCGCGCACGCCCTCGTCGAGCGCCTTCAGCGCGGTCTCCACCTTGGGGATCATGCCGCCGGCGATGGTGCCGTCGGCGATCATCGCGCGCACGTCCTCGGGGGAGAGCTGGGTGACGACGTTGCCGTCCTTGTCCTTGACCCCCTGCACGTCGGTGAGCAGCAGCAGCCGGTCGGCCTTGAGCGCCCCGGCGATGGCGCCCGCGGCGGTGTCGCCGTTGACGTTGAAGGTCTCGTTGGGGTCCATGCCCGTCGCCACCGGCGCGATCACCGGGATGATCCCGGCGGCGAACAGGTCGCGCAGCACCTGGACGTTCATCTCGATCGGCCGGCCGACGAAGCCGAGCTCGGGGTCGTCGGCCTCGCAGACCATCAGGTCGTCGTCCTTGCCCGACAGCCCCACGGCGCGGCCGCCCTCGTCCATGATCGCCTGCACGATGCGCTTGTTGACGAGGCCGGTGAGCACCATCTCGACCACCTCGACGGTGGCCTGGTCGGTGACCCGCTTGCCGCGCACGAAGCGCGATTCGATGCCGAGCCGCTTGAGCAGGTCGTTGATCATCGGGCCGCCGCCATGGACCACGACCGGGTTCAGCCCGACCTGGCGCATCAGCACGATGTCGCGGGCGAAGTCGGCCATTTCCTCGACGCCGCCCATGGCGTTGCCGCCGAACTTCACGACGACGATGGCGCCGGAATAGCGCTGCAGGTAGGGCAGCGCCTCCGACAGCGTGCGCGCGGTGGCGATCCAGTCCCGGTCCATGTTCTGCGTCCTCATCTCCGTCCCGTCAGTCGATCCCCGCGACGATGGCCCGGAGCGTCTCGATCCCATCCCCCTTCTCCGACGAGGTCAACACGATCTCGGGGTAGGCGGCGGGGTGCCTGGCGAGCGTGGCGCGGACCTGGTCGAGCACGCGGTCGCGCTCGCTCGCCTTGATCTTGTCAGCCTTGGTCAGCACGCACTGGAACGTCACGGCGGCACTGTCGAGCAGCGCCATGATCTCCTCGTCCACCGCCTTGGCGCCGTGGCGGGCATCGATCAGCACGAAGGCCCGGCGCAAGGTCTGGCGACCCTGCAGGTACTGCTTGAGCAGCGCCTGCCACTTGGCGACCACCGCCACCGGAGCGTTGGCGAAGCCGTAGCCGGGCAGGTCGACGAGGTAGTGGCTGTCGGCCAGCGCGAAGTAGTTGATCTCCTGCGTCCGCCCGGGCGTGTTGGACGCCCGCGCCAGCGCCTTGCGGCCGGTGAGGGCGTTGATCAGCGTCGACTTGCCGACGTTGGAGCGGCCGGCGAAGCAGACCTCGGGCCGGTCGGCGCCGGGCAGGCCCGACATCGCGACGACGCCCTTCACGAAGGTCACCTCGCCGGCGAACAGCCGCCGGCCGGCCTCGCGCTCCGGCGCGTCGGGCGGCTCGGCCAGCGGGAACGGAAGCGGCGCGCTCACTTCTTCGCGGCCGCCGCGCCCTTGCCCCGGATGTTGCCGAGGATGTCGGGCTTGTAGCCGTGGCTGCGCATGATGAGGTACTGCTGGGTGAAGGTGATCATGTTGTTGGCGATCCAGTAGATCACCAGGCCGCTGGCGAAGCTGCCGAGCATGAACATGAACACCCAGGGCATCCAGGCGAAGATCATCCGCTGCGTCGGGTCCGGCGGCGCCGGGTTCAGCTTCTGCTGCAGCCACATGGAGATGCCGAGCAGGATCGGCAGCACGCCGAGGCTGAAGATGAAGAAGATCGAGCCCGGGTCCGGCGTGTCCCACGGCAGCAGGCCGAACAGGTTGAGGATCGAACTCGGATCGGGCGCGGAGAGGTCGCGGATCCAGCCGATCCAGGGCGCGTGGCGCAGCTCGAGGGTGACGAAGATCACCTTGTAGAGCGAGAAGAAGATCGGGATCTGGAGCAGGATCGGCAGGCAGCCCGAAGCCGGGTTCACCTTGTTGGTCTTGTAGAGCTCCATCATGCCCTTCTGGAGCGCCTGGCGGTCGTCGCCGGCGCGCTCCTTGAGCTTCTCCATCTCGGGCTGCAGCTCCTTCATCTTGGCCATCGAGGCGTAGGACTTGTAGGCCAGCGGGAACAGCACGGCCTTGATGATCAGCGTCAGCACGATGATCGACCAGCCCATGTTGCCGATGACTCCGTTGAGCCAGTGCAGCAGCGCGAAGATCGGCTTGGTCAGGAAGAAGAACCAGCCCCAGTCGATCGAATCGACGAAGCGGTCGATGCCGGCGGCCTCGTAGGCGCGGATCGTCTCCCACTCCTTGGCGCCGGCGAATACGTGGCTCTCGGCGCTGACCGTCTCGCCCGCGGCGACGGCGACGGGCGGGTAGATGCTCTCGGTCAGGTAGATGCCGTTGACCTCGCGCGCCACCGAGCGGAACGGGGTGCCGGAGGCGGGCACGAGGGTCGTCATCCAGTACTTGTCGGTGAAGCCGACCCAGCCGTCCTCGGCGACCTCGATGCGGCTCTCCTCGGCGGTCAGGTCGGGGAGGTCGTCGTAGTCGATCTCCTCCAGCTCGCCGTCGGCCATCCGCACGACGCCCTCGTGCAGGATGAAGAACTGCCGGCTGTCGGGCAGGCCGTGGCGGCGCACCTGGCCGTAGGGGCGCAGCTCCACGGCGTCGCCGGTGGTGTTCTCGACCGACTGGGTGACGGTGAACAGGTAGTTGTCGTCGACGGCGATGGTCTTGCGGAAGACGAGGCCGGCGCCGTTCTCCCAGCGCAGCACGACGGGGCTGTCGGGCGTGAGCGTCTCGCCCTCCTCGATCTCCCAGACGGTGCTGTCGCCGGGGACCTCGTCGGCGCTGGCGCCCGAGAGCGCGATCCAGCCGTGCAGCGCGTAATACTGCGCCTCCTCGCCGCCCGGCGAGAGCAGCCGCACGAGCGGCGAGTCCGGGTCGAGGGTCTCGTGGTAGGCGGTGAGCTTCAGGTCGTCGATGCGGCCGCCGGCGGTGTTGATCGAGCCGACGAGGCGCGGCGTCTCGATGGCGACGCGGGCGGCCTCGACAGGCGCGTCCTGCTCGAGCGTCGCGACCGGGGTGCCGGCGGCGGTGCCGTCGATCGCGCCGTCGGGCGACATCTCGTCGCGCAGGGCCGTGTCGTCCTGGGCGACGACCTCGCCCTCTGCGTTGGTCAGGCCGGGGGCCTGCTCGGGCGGGGGGAACAGCACGAACCAGATCAGGATCACGATGAAACTGAGCGCGGTGGCCAGGATGAGATTCTTGTTCTGATCGTCCATGCGACCTCTTCGCCTTTGTCCGCGTGTTCTTCGGGAAAGTCAGGGGCGTTCAACATTTCAAGGGCGCAAAGGTCAAGGGGGAAGGCTGGGGGCGGTCCTTTCGCCGCGCTTCCGGCGCGTCGCGGGCCTGGCCGGGCGAGGCGGAAGTGCCTCGTGCGACTGGCGCTTTTCCCGGCGCGAGCGATCCGGAGCCGCGACAGGCGATTTTGCGCCGTCCGGCCGCGCCCCTAGCCGGTCCGTCGTCGCCGCACCTCCCGCCGCGCCTCCGGCCGGCTCTCCAGCCAGGCGCGCGCGGCCTCGGCGGGCATCGGCCGGGCGATCAGGAAGCCCTGCGCCTGCCGGCACCCGAGCTCGCGCAGCGCGGCGAGCTCCTCCGGCGTCTCGACCCCTTCCGCCAGCGTGTCGAGGCCAAGCCGGTCGGCCATGGTCAGGATCGCCTCCATCATCCCGCGTTGCTCGATCTCGGTATCGACGGAGGCGACGAAGGAGCGGTCGATCTTGATCCGGTCGACGGGGAAGCGGCGGATGGAGGTGATCGATGCGTGCCCAGTGCCGAAATCGTCGAGATCGATGCGGCAGCCGAGGCGGGCGAGCGCGTGGAGCGTCTCCGCCGCCGCGCCGTCCGGCTCCGACACGACCGTCTCGAGCACCTCGATCGTCAGCCGCCCCGGCGCGAGGTCATGGCGGGCGAGGGTGAAGGCGACGCGGTCGACGAGGCCGGGATCGCGCAGCTCTTCGGCGCTGAGGTTCACCGCGACCGCCGGCACGGGGAGCCCCACGGCATCCCAGCCGGCGAGGGCGCGCAGCGCCTCGTCGAGGATCGTCTGGCCGAGCCGCTCCACCAGCCCCGCCTGCCGCGCGGCGGCGAGAAATTCGGGCGGCGGCACCGGACCGAGCTCGGCCGACGTCCACCGCGCCAGCGCCTCGAAGCCGGTGACGGCATCGCTCGCCAGCTCGATCTGCGGCTGGAACTGCACGCCGATCTCGCCCGCCGCGAGCGCGCGGGACAGGTCGCGCACCATCACCTCGCGGCGCGCGACGCGCTCCTGCATGTTCGGACCGTAGCGGCGCACCTCCCCCGGACCGGCGCGGGCGGCCTCGATCTGCGCCAGCCGGGCCGCCTGGAGCAGCGCCGCGGCATCGGCCCTCGCGCCGTCGCACGAGAGCGCCAGCCCGAGCGAGAGGGAGGGGCGGAACGCGTCGTCGCCCAACCTCAGCGGCTGCGCGAGCACCTCCTGCACCCGCCGCGCCAGCCGCTCCGCCGCTGCCGCGCCCAGATCGGGCGAGGGCGGCAGGCCGACGGCGAAGGTCGGCCCCTCGAAGCGGGCGCAATGGTCGCCGCCGCGCACCGCGAGCCGCAGCCTTTGGCCCAGCACGGCGAGGAGCCGGTCGAGCTCGGCCCGCTCGAGCCGCTCCTCGAGCGCCTGCCAGCCGTCCATCTCGAGCACCAGCGCGCCGCGCGTGTGCGCCCCGTCCTCCGCGTCGAGCACACGGCAGAGGCCGTCGTGGCGCAGCAGGCCCGTCAGCGCGTCCGCCTCCTGCGCGCGGAGCCGCCCATCGCTGCCGATCGCGAGCATTGCCGGCAGCAGGAACGCGGCCGCGAGCAGCGCGGGCTGTTGCAGCACCAGCCACGCGGCGATCGCCATCAGCGCCGCGACGAGCGCGATCCGGGTGCGTATGAGAAGCGGCCTGTCCGCCATGTGCCTGCCCCACTACCGATTCCCTGGCAGGCTAGCGCGGCGGCCTCACCAGCGAGTTAACGCAGGTCGAGAATGTCCTCGCCGGTGCCGCGCGTTAACCCTGCGAAATCGAACAGCTTCGGGTCGAGCAGGTGCGAGGGGCGGGCGTTCATCAGCGCGCGGAACATCACCTGCCGGCGGCCGGGGCTGTTCTTCTCCCAACCGTCGAGGATCTGCTTGACCTGTTGGCGCTGCAGCCCGTCCTGGCTGCCGCAGAGGTCGCACGGGATGATCGGGTAGTTCATCGCGCTGGCGAAGCGCTCGCAATCGGCCTCGGCGACATGGGCGAGGGGGCGGTAGACGAACAGATCGCCCTCCTCGTTAACCAGCTTCGGCGGCATCGTCGCGAGCCGGCCGCCGTGGAAGAGGTTCATGAAGAAGGTCTCGAGGATGTCGTCGCGGTGGTGGCCGAGCACGACGGCCGAACAGCCCTCCTCGCGGGCGATCCGGTAGAGATTGCCGCGGCGCAGGCGCGAGCAGAGCGCGCAGAAGGTGCGGCCCGCGGGCACCTTGTCGACCACAATGGAATAGGTGTCCTGGTACTCGATCCGGTGCGGCACGCCCATCTTCTCGAGGAACTCCGGCAGCACCGTCGCCGGGAAGCCGGGCTGGCCCTGGTCGAGGTTGCAGGCGAGCAGCTCGACGGGGAGCAGGCCGCGCCATTGCAGCTCGTGCAGGACCGCGAGGAGGGTGTAGCTGTCCTTGCCGCCGGAGAGGCAGACGAGCCACTTCGCGCCGCGCTCGACCATGCCGTACTGCTCGATCGCCTCGCGGGTCTCGCGCACGATTCGCTTGCGGAGCTTCTTGAACTCCGTGCTGTCGGGCGCGCCCTCGAAGAGCGGATGGATGTCGTCGGCGTTGTCGAACATGGGCGCGGATATGGCAGGGAAAGTAGCGCGGGGGAAGAGATTCGGCCGCGCGTTAACCGGCTGTTCAGACTCAGTCGGGTACGTTGTCGATGCCCGAGCCGCCCCACGGGTGACAGCGCAGGATCCGCCGCGCGGTGAGCCAGCCGCCGCGCAGCGCGCCGTGCCGTTCGAGCGCCTCGAGCGCGTAGGCCGAGCAGGTGGGGTGGTAGCGGCAGCCGTGGCCGACCCAAGGCGACAGCAGCAGCCGGTAGGCCCGGACGGGCAGGGCGAGCAGGCGGGCGCCGGGGCTCACCGGTGCACCTCGGCGAGGGCGGCGGCGAGGTCGGCGCGCATCTGCGCGAAGGGCGTGACGTCGGTCGCGGTGCGCCGGCCGATCAGGACGTAGTCCCAGCCGGGGCGCCCGTGGGCGGGCAGCTCGAGGCGGGCGATCTCGCGCAGGCGCCGCTTGGCGCGGTTGCGCGCGACGGCGTTGCCGACCTTCTTGGAACAGGTGAAGCCGACGCGCGCGGGCCCCTCGCCACCCGGCCGCCGCCGGGCCTGCAGGTGGAATCCCGCGGTCCCCTTGCTGCGGCCGCGCGCGGCGGCAAGGAAATCGGCCCGCTCGCGCAGCCGCTCGATCGCCGGGCACGACGAAACCGCCGCAGGCGGGGCCTCGGCGGTGTCTTCGGGCGTATCGCTCATCGGGCAAGCCTCCGGGCGCGGCACGGCCGCTCCCGGCGCGGACTCAGGCGCTGAGCGACTTGCGGCCGCGGGCGCGACGGTTGTTCAGGATCTTGCGGCCGGCCTTGGTGGCCATGCGCGCGCGGAACCCGTGGCGGTTCTTGCGAACCCGGTTCGAAGGCTGAAAGGTGCGCTTCATCGCGTCTCTCCGTCTGTCGTGGCCGGTCCGCGCGGAGCGGATGCCGAGGCCAGCATCAAATTCGAAGCCCGTCCTCTAATGCGCCCCCCGCCGCCTGTCAACGCGACTCGCCCCCGGCGGCGCGAGTTTTTGGCGCTGCAACATTCGCCGCCCCCGCAGGCCTCATCCTGTAACAAAGTCGCCGCGCGCGCCACGGTGGATCAAGCACGCGTGACATGGCTGTGTCCGGGCGCGGTGCTGCGCCATGTTGCGTCGGAGCATGGCCCGAGGAGACGACATGACAGACTTGCCCCACGCGCGGCAGAACGCCGTGATCCGGCGCCTGCCGCTGATCGCCATCGCAATCGTCGCCGCCCTCGGCGCCTTTTTCCTGCGCGACCAGCTCAGCTTCGACGCGCTGCGCGACAACCGCGCGGCGCTGCTCGAGTTTCGCGACGCGAACTACGTGCTGACGGTGGCCGGCTTCATGCTGGCCTACGCGGCAATCGTCGCCTTCTCCCTGCCCGGCGCGACGGTGGCGACGCTCACCGGCGGCTTCCTGTTCGCGACCTTCCCCGGCGTGCTCTACAACGTCGCCGCCGCCACCGCGGGCGCCATCGCCATCTTCCTCGCCGCCCGCTGGGGCCTCGGCGAGCGGCTGGCGCAGCGCATGGAAGCGGGCGAGGGAATGGTGAAGCGCATCAAGGAGGGGATCGACGACAACCAGTGGTCGATGCTGTTCCTGATCCGCCTCGTCCCCGCTGTGCCGTTCTTCGTGGCCAACCTCGTGCCGGCGCTCGTCGGGGTGCCGTTGCGGCGCTACGCGATCACCACGTTCCTCGGCATCATCCCCGGCGCGCTCGTCTTCACGTCGGTGGGTGCGGGGCTGGGCGAGGTGTTCGAGCAGGGCGGCACGCCCGATCTCGGCATCATCTTCGAGCCGCGCATCCTGCTGCCGATCCTTGGATTGTGCCTGCTCGCGGCGCTGCCGATCCTGCTCAAGGCCGTGCGCGGCCGGAAAGGCCTCTGATGGAGCATATCGAGACCGACATCTGCATCCTCGGCGCCGGCTCGGGCGGGCTGTCCGTCGCCGCGGGCGCGGCGCAGATGGGCGCGCGGGTGGTGCTGCTCGAGGGCGGCGAGATGGGCGGCGACTGCCTCAATTACGGCTGCGTGCCCTCGAAGGCGCTGATCGCGGCGGCGCGGCAGGCGCACGCGATGGGCGACGGGCGGCCCTACGGCGTCGCGCCCCAGCCGGCGGAGGTGGACTATGCCGCCGCCAAGGGCCACGTGCACGAAGCCATCGCCGCCATCGCGCCGATGGACAGCCAGGAGCGATTCGAGGGGTTCGGCGTCAAGGTGATCCGCGAGTACGGCCGCTTCGTCTCGGAGACGGAAGTGGACTGCCCCGGCTACCGCATCCGCGCCCGCCGCTTCGTCATCGCCACCGGTTCGGGGCCGCTGGTGCCGCCGATCGAGGGGCTGGACGAGGTCGAGGTGCACACCAACGAGACGATCTTCGAGCTGCGCGAACGCCCGGAGCACCTGCTCATCATCGGCGGCGGCAACATCGGCATGGAGATGGCGCAGGCGCATGTGCGGCTCGGCTCGCGCGTCACCGTCATCGAGGGCAACACGCCGCTCGCCAAGGACGATCCGGAGCACACCGCGATCGTCCTCGCCCGCCTGCGGGAGGAGGGGGTGACCATCGTCGAGGGCGCGCACGCCGAGCGGGTCTCGGGCGGCGACGGTGTCACCGTCCATACCGGCCAGGGCGACTTCACCGGTTCGCACCTGCTCGTCGCGGTCGGGCGCAAGGTGAACGTCGACGCGCTCGGGCTCGACAAGGCCAACGTGGCGCACGACAAGCGCGGCGTCGATGTGGGCGAGGACCTGCGCAGCAAGTCCAACCGCCGCGTCTACGCCATCGGCGACGCGGCGGGCGGCATGCAGTTCACCCACCTCGCCGGCTACCACGGCGGCATCGTGGTGCGCTCGGCCGTGCTCGGCCTGCCCGCGAAGGCCAAGACGGGCCACATCCCCTGGGCCACCTACACCGACCCGGAGCTCGCGCAGGTCGGCCTGACCGAGGCGCAGGCGCGCGAGAAACACGGCGATCGCCTCACCGTGGTAAGCGCCGAGTACGGCCACAACGACCGCGCCGTCGCCGAGAAGCGCACCACCGGGCACATCAAGGTGATGGTGGTGCGCGGCCGCCCCGTCGGCGCCTCGATCGTCGGCCACCTCGCGGGCGAGCTCATCGGGACTTGGGCGATGGCGATCGCCAACGGGCTGAAGATGTCGGCCATCTCCAACACCGTTCTGCCCTATCCGACTTTCAGCGAGATTAACAAACGGGCCGCGAGCGCCTATTTTAGCCCAAAGCTCTTCGAGAGCGATCTGGTCAAGGGGGTGGTGCGTATCGTTCAGCGATGGCTGCCCTAGCGAAGGGAATGCATGCTGAATTCGCTCTCAGGGCGGTTCCTGGTCCTCACCACGGTCTTCGTCATGTTGGCCGAGGTCATGATCTTCGTGCCGTCTGTCGCGCGGTTCCGCGAGGATTACCTGCTGCTGCGCCTCGAGCGGGCGCAGATCGCGTCGCTGGCGCTGCTCGCCGACGAGTTGATCGACGCCGAGCTAGAGCGGGAGCTGCTCGACAATGCCGGCGTGTTCAATGTGGTGCTGCGCCGTGACGAGGTCCGCCAGCTGGTCCTGTCCTCGCCGATCCCCGAGGATATCTCCGCCACCTTCGACATGCGTGACGCCACGCCGCTGACCCTGCTCCACGACGCGATGCGGCGCCTGCTCGACCCGACCGACCGGATCATCCGCGTCATGGGCAGCCCGGTGCAGGACGGCGGGCTGTTGATCGAGGTCACGATGGAGACCGGTCCGCTGCGCGCCGCGATGATCGACTACGGCCTGCGCATCCTGGCGCTGTCGGCGGTGATCTCCGTCATCACCGCGCTGCTGCTGTTCCTCGCCGTGCGCGCGATCCTGGTGAAGCCGATCAAGGGCGTCATCGCCGCGATGCAGGCCTACGCCGACGCCCCCGAGGACGCCCGCCGCATCATCATCCCCCAGGCCGGCATCCGCGAGCTGCGCGAGGCCGAGCAGGCGCTCGCGTCGATGCAGACCCAGCTGACCGGCGCGCTCAAGCAGAAGGACCGGCTCGCCGGCCTCGGGGCCGCCGTGTCCAAGATCAGCCACGACCTGCGCAACATGCTGACCTCGGCGCAGCTCTTCACCGACCGGATCGAGGGCTCCGACGACCCGCTCGTGAAGCGGCTCGCGCCCAAGCTCGTCAATTCCATCACCCGCGCGGTCAACCTCTGCGAGACGGTGCTGGTGTTCGGCCGCGTCGAGGAGCCGCCGCCGGCGCTCAACCGCGTCAACCTCGCCGCCATCGTCTCCGACGTGATCGACAGCGAGCGCCTCGCCGCGGGCGAGCACGACATCTCCTTCGCCGAGGACATCCCCTACTCGATGACCCTGCGCGCCGACGGCGAACAGCTCTACCGCGTCCTGGCCAACCTCGTGCGCAACGCCCGCCAGGCGATCCTCGCCACGGGCAAGCCCGGCGAGATCTGCATCACCGCCGGCGAGGACGAGGAGACCTGGTGGATCCACGTCGCCGACACCGGCCCCGGCCTGCCCGCGCGGGCGCGCGAGCACCTTTTCCAGCCGTTCCAGGGCGGCGCGACCAAGGGCGGCTCCGGCCTCGGCCTCGCCATCTCCGCCGACCTCGTGCGCGGCCACGGCGGCCGCCTCGAGCTGCGCCGCACCGACGAGACCGGGACCGAGTTCGTGATCTCGCTCCCCAAGACCAGCATGGCGCTTCCCGCCGCCGCCGAGTGAGCCGGCCCGGCTGACCCGGCGAAAAGCGAAACGGCCCCTTGCGCTCCCCGGCCGGGTTCTCTAAATCCCGGCCTCACGCGCTGGTAGCTCAGTTGGATAGAGTACTTGACTACGAATCAAGGGGTCGGGGGTTCGAATCCTCCCCAGCGCGCCACTCCCCCTCACCGCCTATAGCTCCATCTCCTCGAGGCTGGACAGCTCGATGCCCCGCTTCTCGGCGCTGGCGCGCACCGCGTTGCGCAGCGGGGCGCTGCGCTTGAGCAGCGAGCGGAAGCGGGTCTCGTCGAGGACGAGCAGGGTCGAGGGGGCGATGGTGCGGACCTCGGTGCGCCGGGTCCGGTCCGACAGGATCGCCATCTGCCCGAACATCTCGCCCCGCCCCAGCCGCCAGGTCTGGCCGGCCCGCTCGAGCTCGACCGCGCCGGAGGCGATGAAGTAGACGCTCCGCAGGGGGGTGTCCTTGCGCACGATCACCCGGCCGGCGTCGACGTAGCGGGTGCGCAGCGAGCGGCTGAGCCGCCGCAGCGCCGCCTCGTCGAGATCGGCGAAGAAGGGGAACTGGCGCACGAGGACGGCGCGCTGCACCGCGAGGTCGAGGCGTGGGCGGGCCTCGGCGAGGGCGCGGCGGCCGGCGAGATCCTGCATCAGGGCGGTGTAGACCTCGGCCCCGATCAGTCCGTCCTCGCGCATCGCGGTGTATTCGCGCTCCTCCATCCGCAGCGCGGTGCGGCGGATGAAGCGGCGCTCCAGCTCCTCGGCATGGCCCGGATATTGCAGCCGCAGCCCCTCGAGCGCGGTCTCGACGATGTCGATCCGCCGGGCGAGCAGCTCGTGCAGCAGGTCGGCGACGCGGGGGCCGTGGATGCGGCGGATGCGGGTGTCGACGAAGGCGCCGAGGTCGCGCAGGATCAGCCGTTGCGACAGCAGCCGCTCGAAGCGGTCGGACGTCATCCGCACCAGCGGCGCCGACAGGCGCAGCCGGTTGTGCAGCAACACCGCCAGCCGGAACGCGCCGCCATAGGCGACGGAGCGCCGCGCCGCGCGCTGGTAGCCGTTGCGCCCGCCGACGCGGGTCGCCTCGATGAGCCGGTCGGCGTCGGACAGGATCGGTTCGGCCATCGCGCCCGAGATCGTCCGCTCGCGCACCCGGTCGAGGATGGTCTCGCGCTCGAAGCCCGCCAGCGCGATCAGCCCCAGCGTGATCCGGTCGCGCTCGAGGATGTCGGTGGTGTCCTCCGCGGCCTTCACCGCCAACTCGAGCCGCTCGCCGAAGGCCTTGGCTTCCGAGCGCACGATATCGCGCGACAGGGCGTAGGCCTCGGTGGTGCGCGCCACGTCCTCGCGCACGGTCTGCAGCGCGACGGCGACGACCTGCCGCGAGATCGCCTCGTCGATCGACGACAGCCGGTCGAGGCCGAGCCACCCGATCACCATCCGCAGGGTCGTGCCCTGCACCAGCAGGGTGAAGAGGGTGAAGCCCGTCGCGAGGATGCCGACCAGCCGCTTCACCTCGACGGGCACGCGGAAGCTCTCGGTCACCGCCAGCGCCAGCGCCAGCGTCACCGCGCCGCGCAGGCCGCCCCAGAGGATCGCGGTGCGATAGGGGCGCTCGACGACGGGGGAGGCGCGCAGGAGCGTCAGCAGCGGCAGCAGACCGAACAGGATCACCGCGCGCGCCGCGATGGCGGCGAGGATGACGACGCCGATCAGCAGGAAGTCCCCGGGCCGGGTGCCCTCCAGCAGGCGCGGGATCAGCAGCGCGGCGAGGATGAAGATCAGCGCCCCGGCCCAGTGGGCGAGCAGGTCCCAGACCTCGCGCAGGTTGAGCCACGCCTGCGGCGGCAGCCGGCCCGGCCCGGCGAGGTTGAGCGTCAGGCCCGCCGCGACGACGGCGATGACGCCCGAGGCGCCGATGCTCTGCTCGGCGCCGATATAGGCGAGGTAGGGCAGGGCGACGGAGACGGAGATCACCGCCAGCTCGTGCCGCCCGAACAGCGCCATGACCCACAGGCCGACCCGCGCCGCCAGCCAGCCCGCCGCCGCACCGCCGCCGATCAGGATCGGGAAGCGCGCCAGCGCCGGGCCGATCTCGGGGTCGGGCACGCCGCGCATGACGAAGCCCATGAACAGGCCGAACAGCGCGATGGCGGCGGCGTCGTTGAGCAGGCTCTCGCCCTCGATGATCCGCGCCAGCCGGCGCGGCGCCGAGATCGAGCGGAAGATCGAGACGACGGCCGACGGGTCGGTCGTCGACACGATCGCGCCGATCAGCAGGCACGCCACCAGCGGCAGCGGGCTGACCCACGCCAGCGCGTAGCCCACGCTCAGCGTCGCCACGACGACGGCCACCACCGCGAGCACGAGGATCGGCACCCAGTCGTCGAGCATCCGGCGCAGGTTCATCCCCAGCGTCGCCTGGAACAGCAGCGTCGGCAGGAACACGTAGAGGAACACGTTCGAGCGGATCGGCAGGCCGAGGATCGCCTCGGCGACGGGGTTGAGCGCGTCGGTCAGCTCGGTGCGCAGGAAGAACAGCGCGGCCACGCCGATCATCATGCCGAGCACCGCGAGGATCACGCTGTAGGGCAGCCGAAGGCGCGCCGCGAGCGGCTCGGCGGCGGCGATGACGAGGAACAGCGAGGCGATGACCGCGGTGATCAGAACGATGTCCATGCCGAGGGAATACCACCTCGCGCGGGCGAGACCATCGCCTGTCGGCGCCGCGCGCGTCCTCGATTCGCCTCAATTTCGGGCATCGAGCGCCGCAGCCCGCTGATCCGCCTGTCGATTATCGCTGCGCGGGGCAGCCGGCCGCATGCTATATTGCCGCCATTCAATGACGGAGTGGCATCATGCGGATCATTATCTCCGCGCTGCTGGCGGGCCTCGTGGCCGGGCCGGTCGCCGCGGACCATCTCACCCAGATCGCCGGGCAGTACCTGTGCAAGCACGCGATGGACCCGCTCAGCGGGCTCGCCGACGACAAGCATTACTGGGAGTACCAGCTCACCGCCAATGCCGACGGCACCTTCGGGATGCAGGGCTACTACTTCAACTTCGCCCTCGGCCAGATCGGCATCCAGGGGGGCGGGCAGTACGATCTCGCGCCCGACATCGAGCCCGACGCGGTGCGCTTCCGCGGCCAGCTGACACGCGCCAACGGGATGCAGGAGCCCTACCAGATGACCGTGCGCCGCCTCGACGGGCGGCAGATGTACGTGCAGGTGCGCACCCAGACGCACATGGTCAACATCACCTGCGAGCGCTGAGGCTCACAGGTCGTCGAGCACCGGGGCGGCCGCGCCGGGCTCGTGGGCGTAGGACAGCGCCGAGAAGCTCGCGCGCCCGTCGGCGATTAGGATCTCGATGCGCGTGCGGTCCATCACCGCCTCGAGCCGCACCGGGCCGGGGCAGGGGATGCGGGCGGTGCTGTCGACGGCGAAGGCCGGCACGTCGGCCCCGTCCAGCCGCCCGTCGCGCAGCAGCCGCGCGCTCACCATGTCGCCCGCGCGGCGCAGCTCCAGCGTCGGCGCGTCGGGCGCGAGGCGCAGGTGGCGGGCCGCGCCGTCGGCGAGCTCGAGCGTCTCGTCGATGCGCCAGAGGCCGTCCGTCTGCCGCCGCTCGCCGAGCCCCACGCGGGCGACCGGGCCGAGGTCGGTGAAGGCGTGGCAGAGGCGCGGGCCATCGGGGCTGTCCTCCAGCCGCAGCACCCGCGCGAGGCTGAGGCTGCCGCGCCAGTCGGCGCCGTCCAGGGTCTGCTGGGCGTAGGCCCAGTTGTTCATCCAGGCGAGCATCGTCCGCTGCGGCGCGCCCGAGAAGGTCTGCGCAGCGTAGAAGTCGGGGCCGTGGTCGAGCCAGAGCACCGTTTCGGGGCTGTCGGCGCAGGTGAAGGTCGTGCCGTCGAAGTCGCCGACGAAATACTGCGTCGCCGATCCGCCGGTGACGCCGCCGGTGGCGACGCCGACCACCAGCACCCATCGCCGCGCTCCGTCGGGGGCGTCGAGGGGGAACAGGTCGGGACACTCCCACGGATGCTCGCTGTGCGCGCCGTGCCCGGCGCCGAAGCGGCTCTCGGCGCGCCATTCGACGAGGTCGGGCGAGCTGTAGAAGCCGATCTCCTGCCCCAGGGTGATCACCATGATCCAGCGGCCGCTTTCGGCGTGGAAGATCACCTTCGGATCGCGGAAATGCCGGTACTCGGCATCCTCGAGCACCGGGTTGCGCTCGAAGCGGCGGATGCCGTCGAGCCCGGGCCCGGCGAGGGCGAGGCACTGGCGCTCGCGCGCGTCGCCGGGCGGCGGCGCGTCGAGCGGCTGGTGGCCGGTATAGACCAGCGCGTAGGCCGCGTCGCCCAGCGCGGGGGCGAACGGGCCCTCGCTGGCGGCGACGGCGCTGCCGGAGAACGCCTCGCCCTCGTCCGGGTCGGGCGCGAGGGCGACGTCGAGCTCGCTCCAGTTCAGCAGGTCGTCGCTGACCGCGTGGCCCCAGTGCATCGGCCCGTGTGTGATGCCGGCGGGGTTGTACTGATAGAAGGCGTGCCACTGCCCGTCGGCGTGGATCAGGCCGTTCGGATCGTTGATCCAGCCGGTGCGTGGCGTGAAGTGGACGAGCGGCCGCGGGTCGTCGCCCGCCGGCGCGGGCGTGGCGGGCGCGCGCGGTGCGGGGGTGTCGGCCGTGCGGGTCTTCACCGCGCCGCGGAAGCGGTCGACGCGGTAGGGGGCCAGGTGGATCTCGGGGCTGCGGCCGTCGACGAGGTCGGCGATGAGGCGGGCCGTCGCGGGAGACTGGGTGAGGCCGAGATGGCCGTGACCGAAGGCGAGCAGCACCTGCGGCGCGCCAGGCGCCTGTCCGATCACGGGCAGCGAGTCCGGCAGCGACGGGCGGAAGCCCATCCACTGCCGTCCGCCCTCGGTGCGCAGCCCGGCAGGAAGCGGCGCGCCTTGCGCAGCATCGCCTCCGCCCGCGCCATGCGCGGCGGCCGCGTCAGCCCGCCCAGCTCGACGGCGCCGCCGATGCGCACGCCCTCGCCGATGCGGCTGGCCACAAAGCCGTGCTCGGCGAAGGTGACCTGCGTGCGCAGGTCGAACGCGCCCGACGGCAGGGTGGTGTTGTAGCCGCGCTCCGTCTCGAGCGGCGGGCGCAGGCCGAGGCCCTCGATCACCGGCAGCGACCACGCCCCGCAGGCCACCACGGCGCGGTCGGCCGCGACCGGCCCCGCGCGCGTCTCGACCACCACGCCCTCGCCCTCGCAGCGCACCGCCTTCGCCTCGGCCTCGCGGATCGCGCCGCCGCGCGCGCGCAGCCGCTCGGCCAGCGCCTCGACCCACGCCTTGGGATCGACGACGTTGATCCAGTCCGGCGTGAACGTCCCGTGCACGAAGTCGGGCGCGAGCCCCGGCTGGACCTCCGCGAGCGCCCCCGCACCGCGCAGCACGTCGAGGGTCACCCCTGCCGCCCGCGCCTCCTCGCGCGCCGGGCCGGCGGCGTCGAAGGCGGCCTCGCTGCGATAGACGCTGAGCTGCCCCTGCCGGCGCAGCAGCCCCTCCAGCCCCTGCGCCGCGACCAGCGCCTCGAGCTCGCGGCGTGACAGCGCCATCAGCGCCGCCTGCGCGGTGACGGCGGCGCGGTAGCGGTCGGGGCGGCTCGCGCGCCAGAACCGGACCAGCCACGGCGCGATGGGAAGCAGGTAGCCCGGCGGGATGCTGAGCGGCCCGTCCGGGTCGGCCAGCCACTTCGGCGCCTGCGTCATGATGCGCGGCGTCGCCAGCGGGATCACCTCGGAGAAGGCGAAGCCCCCGGCATTGCCCTGCGACGCGCCCGCCGCAATGCCCTCGCGGTCGAGCACCGTGACCCGGTGGCCTCGCCCGGCCAGGGCCAGGGCGGTCGTGATGCCGATGACCCCGGCGCCGATGATCGCGATGTGCATGTGCCGGCTCCTCCTCGTCTGGGCGTTTGTTAGCACGGCGTCCGGCGCGGGCCAGCCCTCATCCCGTCATCCGCTCCGTGACCAGCGCCATGAGCCGCGCGGCGAGCGGCGTGAGCGGCCGGGCGCGGTGGCGGATCAGGTGGTAGGGCGAGATGACGATCTCGCGGTCGAGCGCGAGGCGGCGCAGCGGCATCCCCGGCCCCGCGATCAGCTCCGCCACCTCGCGCGCCACCGGGGCGACGAGGTCACTCTGCGCCAGCAGCGCCATCGTCACGAGCGTCGAGCTGGTGTTGACGATCTCCGTCGGCGGCGCGAGGCCGGCGGCGACGTAGGCGGCCTCCATCGCCGCGCGCATCGGCGTGCCCGACGACTGGATCACCCAGCCCGCCCCCGCCAGCGCCGCCAGCGGCACCCGGTGGCGGGGCAGGGGATGGCCCTCGCGCACCACGAGGCGGACCTCCTCCACGTGGCTGTCGAGCAGCTCGAAAGTGCGCGCGTCGAAGCCCTGCGCGAGGCGGCAGACGGCGAAGTCCAGCTCGCCCGCCTCGAGCGCCGCCATCAACTCGCCGCTCGGGCCGACCTCGACGTGAATGTCGGTGTCCGCCCGCTCCACCCCCAGCGCCCGGATCGCCGGGGCGACGATGGCCACCGCCGCGCCCGTCACCGCGCCGATCCGCACGGTGCCGAAGCGGCCGGCGCGGAACGCCGCGAGTTCGGCGGCGGCCTCGTCGAGCTCGCTCACCAGCCACCGCGCCCGCCGCGCCAGCACCTCGCCCAGCGGCGTCGGCCGCATCCCCTTCGGGTGCCGCTCGAACAGGGGTGCCCCGAGCGTGCGCTCCACCTCCGCCAGCATCCGCGAGGCGGCGGGCTGCGACACCGCCAGCACCTCGGCGGCGACCGACAGCTGCCCCTGCGAGGCGATGGCGTCGATCAGCCGGTAATGGCGCAGCTGCAGCTTGGCGAGGTCGTGGCTCATGGCCGTCCATCGCATACCAAATGCGTCATGCACATGCGGCGAAAACGGATTTGCATGATATGCCGCCGCTGGCGTAGCGTCCGCACCACACCCGCGGCCCGGCGCCGCCTCGGCAGACAGGAGAGGAAGATGGCGTTCAAAGCCGCTAAATGGCCCCGCAAGCTGCGCTCGCAGGAATGGTTCGGCGGCAACAGCCGCGACAACATCTACCACCGCGGCTGGATGCGGAACCAGGGCTTCCCGCCGGACCTGTTCGACGGCCGCCCGGTGATCGCGATCCTGAACACCTGGTCGGAACTCACCCCGTGCAACGCCCACCTGCGCGACCTCGCCGAGCGGGTGAAGCACGGCATCTACGAGGCCGGGGGCTTCCCGCTCGAGGTGCCCGCCTTCTCCGCCTCCGAGAGCGCCTTCCGCCCGACCGCGATGATGTTCCGCAACCTCGCGGCGATGGCCGTCGAGGAGCAGATGCGCGGCCAGCCCATCGACGGCTGCGTGCTGCTGGTGGGCTGCGACAAGACCACGCCGTCGCTGCTCATGGCCGCCGCCTCCACCGACCTGCCCTCCATCGTCGTCACCGGCGGGCCGATGCTCAACGGCTACTTCGCCGGCGAGCGCGTGGGCTCGGGCACCCACCTGTGGAAGTTCTCCGAGGCGGTGAAGGCCGGCGACATGACCCAGGAGGAGTTCTCCGAGGCCGAGGCGTCGATGTCGCGCTCGGCGGGCTCGTGCAACACGATGGGCACCGCCTCGACGATGGCGAGCATGGCCGAGGCGCTGGGCATGGCGCTGTCGGGCAACGCCGCGATTCCGGCCGTCGACAGCCGCCGCCGCGCGATGGCGCAGGTGACGGGGCGGCGCATCGTGCAGATGGTCAAGGACGACCTCAAGCCCTCCGACATCCTCACCCGCGAGGCCTTCGAGAACGCGATCCGCACCAACGCCGCCATCGGCGGCTCGACCAACGCGGTGATCCACCTGCTCGCCATCGCCGGCCGCGTCGGGCTCGACCTCAGCCTCGAGGACTGGGACCGGCTCGGCCGCGACGTGCCGACCTTCGTCAACCTGATGCCGTCGGGCGAGTACCTGATGGAGGAGTTCTTCTACGCCGGCGGCCTGCCCGTCGTGCTCAAGCGGCTCGGCGAGGCCGGGCTGCTCAACAAGGACGCGCTGACCGTCTCGGGCGAGACCGCCTGGGAGCAGGTCAAGGACGTCAAGCACTGGAACGACGACGTCATCCTGCCGCCCGAGCGCGCGCTCGCCCAGTCCGGTGGCGTCGCGGTGCTGAAGGGCAACCTCGCCCCCAGCGGCGCGGTGCTCAAGCCCTCGGCGGCGACGCCCGAGCTGATGGTCCACCGCGGCCGCGCCGTCGTCTTCGAGGACATCGACGACTACAAGGCCAAGATCAACGACCCCGACCTCGACATCGACGAGACCTGCGTGATGGTGCTCAAGAATTGCGGGCCCAAGGGCTATCCGGGGATGTCGGAGGTGGGCAACATGGGCCTGCCGCCGAAGGTGCTGAAGAAGGGCATCACCGACATGGTGCGGATCTCCGACGCGCGGATGTCGGGCACCGCCTACGGCACCGTGGTGCTGCACACCTCGCCCGAGGCCGCCGCGGGTGGCCCGCTGGCGATCGTGCGCGACGGCGACATCATCGAGCTCGACGTCCCCGCCCGGCGGCTGCATCTCGACCTCTCCGACGAGGAGATCGCGCGGCGGCTGGCGGAGTGGAAGAACCCGATCGAGCCGCCCGCGAGCGGCTATGCGCGGATGTTCCACGACCACGTGCAGGGCGCCGATACCGGGGCCGACTTCGACTTCCTCAAGGGCTGCCGCGGCGCGCCGATCCCGAAGGACTCGCACTGATGGCGCAGGCCGTCGCCCTCGTCGGGATCGGCAAGATCGCGCGGGACCAGCACGTCCCGGCGCTCGCCGCCAACCCCGACCTCGCGCTGGCCGCCACGGCCAGCCGCAACGCGCAGGTGGAGGGGGTCGAGGCCCATTCCGACCTCGCCAGCCTGCTCGCCGCGCGGCCCGACATCCCGGCGGTCTCGCTCTGCACCCCGCCGCAGGTGCGCTACGCCGACGCCCGCCGCGCGCTCGAGGCGGGGCGGCACGTGATGCTCGAGAAGCCGCCGGGCGCGACGCTTTCGGAGGTCCATGACCTGGTCGCGCTGGCGCGGGCGCGGGGCGTCACGCTGTTCGCCTCGTGGCACTCGCGCGAGGCCGCCGCCGTCGGCGCGGCGCGCGACTGGCTCGCCGGCAAGAGCATCCGCAAGGTCGAGGTGATCTGGAAGGAAGACGTGCGCCGCTGGCACCCGGGCCAGGAGTGGATCTGGCAGGCCGGCGGGCTCGGCGTGTTCGATCCCGGCATCAACGGCCTGTCCGTCCTCACCGCGATCTACCCGCGCGGCCTGTTCCTGCACCGCGCCGATCTCACCTTCCCCGAGAACCGCGACACGCCCATCGCCGCCGACCTCGCCTTCACCGACCCCGGCGGCGCCGAGGTCGGCGCCGCGTTCGACTGGCGCCAGGAGGGCGAGCAGAGCTGGGACATCGTGCTGACCTGCGACGAGGGCACCGCGCGGCTCTCCAAGGGCGGCGCGGAGCTGGCCGTCGACGGCGACATCGTCGCGACCGGCGGCGACGGCGAGTATGCCGGGCTCTACGCGCGCTTCGCCGAGCTGATCGCGGCCGGCGAGAGCGACGTCGACCTCGCCCCGCTGCGCCACGTGGCCGACGCCTTCCTGCTCGGCCGCCGTCTCGTCACCGATCCGTTCCACTTCTGAGGCCATCCCCATGCAAAGCCCGCTCACCGGCATCCTGCCCGTTGCCCCCACGCCATTCCACGACGACGGCACGCTCGACCCGCAGGGGATGAGGAACGTCGTCGACTGCCTGATCGACCAGGGCGTCGACGCCTTCTGCATCCTCGCCAACTACTCGGAGCAGTTCCTGCTGTCGGACGACGAGCGCACCGAGATGCAGCGCGTCAGCCTCGAGCACAACGCGGGCCGCGTGCCGGTGATCGTGACGACGAGCCATTTCTCCACCGACATCGCCGTCGCCCGCGCCAAGGCGGCCGAGGCGATGGGCGCGTCGATGCTGATGATGATGCCGCCCTACCACGGCGCGGGCCTCAAGGCCGACGACGAGGGCATCATGGAGCACTTCCGCGCGGTCTCCGACGCGGTGTCGATCCCGATCATGGTGCAGGACGCGCCGCTCTCGGGCGTGACGCTGTCGGTGCCGCTGCTGGTGCGGATGGCGCGTGAGATCGAGAATGTCTCCTACTTCAAGATCGAGTGCCCCTTCGCCGCCGACAAGCTCGCCGCGCTGATCGAGCAGGGCGGCGACGCCATCGTCGGGCCGTTCGACGGCGAAGAGGCCGTGACCCTGCTCGCCGACCTCGACGCGGGCTGCACCGGGACGATGACGTCGGGGCTGTTCCCCGAGCATATCGGCGAGATCGTCCGCGACTACCTCAAGGGCGACAAAGAAGCCGCGCTGAGGGGTTGGCAAAGGTGCCTGCCGCTCATTAATCACGAGAACAGACAATGCGGGCTTCGCGCCTGCAAGACCGTCTACGCCGCGGGCGGCGTGATCGGCTCGGACCATGTGCGCCATCCGCTGAAGCCGATGTCGCAGCGCACCAAGGATCGGCTGCTGGACCTCGCCCGCGATCTCGACCTCATCGCCCTGAAATGGGGCAAGTGACGACTGACATAGGAGCCCGACACATGGACGGAGCGACCCCCTTCACCCCGCATGGCCGCCACCTGATCGCCGGCGAGTGGGTGGCCGGCGACGCCACCTTCGCCTCCGAGCCCGCGAGCGGGCCGGCGCACGACTTCTCCGTCGGCACGCCCGCCCACGTGGACGCCGCCGTGACGGCCGCCGAGGAGGCCTTCTGGAGCTACGGCTACTCGAGCCGCGAGGCGCGCGCGAAGTTCCTCAACACCATCGCCGACGAGATCGAGGCCCGCGCCGAGGCGATCACCGCCATCGGCAGCGCCGAGACCGGCCTGCCCGAGGCGCGCCTGCAGGGCGAGCGCGGCCGCACCGTCGGCCAGCTGCGGCTCTTCGCCGACCACATCCTCAAGGGCGACTACCTCGACCGCCGCCACGACGAGGCGCTCCCCGATCGTCAGCCGCTGCCGCGCCCGGACCTGAAGATGGTGCAGCGGCCCATCGGCCCGGTCGCCGTCTTCGGCGCGTCGAACTTCCCGCTCGCCTTCTCCACCGCCGGGGGCGACACCGCCGCCGCGCTGGCCGCCGGCTGCCCGGTCGTGGTCAAGGGCCACTCCGCGCACCCCGGCACCGGCGAGATCGTCGCCGAGGCGATCAAGGCCGCCGTCGAAGCGTGCGGGATGCCCAAGGGCGTGTTCTCCCTCGTGCAGGGCGGCACCCGCGAGACCGGGCAGGCGCTGGTGCAGCACCCGCTGATCAAGGCCGTCGGCTTCACCGGCTCGCTCGGCGGCGGCCGCGCGCTGTTCGACCTGTGCGCCCAGCGTGACGAGCCGATCCCGTTCTTCGGCGAACTCGGCTCGGTCAACCCGATGTTCCTGCTGCCCGAGGCGATGTCCGCCCGCTCCGCCGAGATCGCCAAGGGCTGGGCCGGCTCGCTGACCATGGGCGCGGGGCAGTTCTGCACCAACCCCGGCATCGCCGTGGTCCGCGCCGACCAGGCCGAGGCCTTCGCCGAGGCCGCCAAGGCGGCGCTGGCCGAAGTGGGCGAGCAGGTCATGCTGACCGGCGGCATCGCCAAGGCCTACCAGGAGGGGACCAAGCGCGTCGGCGCGGGGCAGGGCGTGCGCGAGCTGCTCAAGACCACCTGCGAGGGCCGCACCGCGACGCCGTACCTCTACATGGTCAAGGGCTCCGACTGGGTGGGCAACCACGAGCTGGCGGAAGAGGTCTTCGGCCCGCTCGGCCTGATCGTCACCGTCGAGAGCGACGAGGAGATGCGCGAGGTGGCCCAGAGCTTCGCCGGCCAGCTGACCGTGACGCTGCAGATGGACGACGGCGACACCGAGCTCGCCCGCTCGCTGATGCCGATCGTCGAGCGCAAGGCGGGCCGGCTGCTGGTCAATGGCTTCCCGACCGGCGTGGAGGTCTCCGACACGATGGTCCACGGCGGCCCCTACCCGGCCTCCACCAACTTCGGCGCCACCTCCGTCGGCACGCTCTCGATCCGCCGCTTCCTGCGGCCGGTCTGCTACCAGAACATGCCCGACGCCCTGCTCCCTGCGGACCTCGCCTGAGCGATCAGGCCCGGACGCTGACTGACCCGGCGCAGGCGGCTGCGCCGGGTTTTTTGTTGCCTTGCCGGCGATTGGGTGGGGTGCGCAATGAATGCGCACCCTACGGGCGGGCGGCCTCGCGGAGGGCGGTGATGGCCTCGCCGTAGGGGGCCGGGTCGTCGGCGGAGCCGTGCTTGAAGATCGCGGAGCCGGCAACGAGCATGTCGCCGCCCGCGGCGGCGGCGAGGGGGGCGGTGCGGGTGTCGACGCCGCCGTCGATGCCGATGGTGATCGGGCGGTCGCCGATCATCGCGCGCAGGCGGCGGATCTGCTCGAGCTGGCTCTCGAGGAAGGACTGGCCGCCGAAGCCCGGATTGACCGTCATCACCAGCACTGTGTCGCAGAGGTCGAGCACGGGGCCGGCGACCTCGACGGGGGTGCCGGGATTGAGGGCGAGGCCGGCCTTCATGCCGTGGCCGCGGATCGCCTGCAGGGTGCGGTGGATGTGCGGGCCGGCTTCGTAGTGGGCGCTCAGGATGTCGGCCCCGGCCTCGGCGTAGGCGTCGATGTAGGGATCGACCGGGGCGATCATCAGGTGGACGTCCATCACCGTCTTCACGTGCGGGCGCAGGGCCTTCACCATCTGCGGGCCGAAGGTGAGGTTGGGCACGAAGTGCCCGTCCATCACGTCGACGTGGATCATGTCGGCGCCCTGGTCCTCGACCGCGCGGACCTCGCGGCCGAAGTCGGCGAAGTCGGCGGCGAGGATCGAGGGCGCGATGGCGACGCGGCGCTCAGACATGGATCGCCCCGTCGCCGCAGGCCAGCGCGGCCTCGCGCACCGCCTCGGAGTAGGTCGGGTGGGCGTGGCAGGTGCGGGCGATGTCCTCGGCGGCGGCGCCGAACTCCATCGCGACGCAGATCTCGTGGATCAGGTCTCCGGCCATGGGGCCGATGATGTGCGCGCCGAGGATGCGGTCGGTCTCGGCGTCGGCGAGCAGCTTGACGAAACCCTCGCCGGCGAAGTTGGCCTTGGCACGGGCGTTGCCCATGAAGGGGAACTTGCCGACCTTGTAGGCGCGGCCCTGCTCCTTGAGCTCTTCCTCGGTGAAGCCCACGGCGGCGACCTCGGGGTGGGTGTAGATGACCGAGGGGATCACCCCGTAATTGACGTGCGGGTGCTGCCCGGCGATGCCCTCGGCGCAGGCCATGCCCTCGTCCTCGGCCTTGTGGGCCAGCATCGGCCCCTTGATCGCGTCGCCGATGGCGTAGATGCCCGCGACGTTGGTGCGGAAGTGGTCGTCGGTCTTGATCATGCCGCGCTCGAGCTCGACGCCGAGCGCGTCGAGGCCGAGCTTGTCGGTGAAGGGGCGGCGGCCGGTGGAGACGAGGACGGTGTCGGCCTCGAGGCTGGCGTCGCTGTCGTCCTTGCGCAGCTTGTAGTGGACCGTCGCCTTGCCGCCCTTCGTCTCGACCGACTGCACCGCGGCGCCGAGGACGAACTCGAAGCCCTGCTTGCCGAGCATCCGCTTGAACTGCTTGGCGACCTCGCCGTCCATCGTCGGGGTGATCTGGTCGAGGAACTCGACGACGGTGACCTCGGCGCCGAGCCGGCGGTAGACCGAGCCGAGCTCGAGCCCGATGACGCCGGCGCCGATCACGACCATCTTCCTGGGCACCTTGCCGAGCTCGAGCGCGCCGGTGGAGGTAACGACGGTCTTCTCGTCGACCTCGACGCCCTTGAGCGCGCTGGGCTCGGAGCCCGAGGCGATGACGATGTGCCTGGCGTTGTGGGTCTCGTCGCCGACCTTGACCTTGCCGGCCTCGGGGATCGAGCCCCAGCCCTTGAGCCAGTCGATCTTGTTCTTCTTGAACAGGAACTCGATGCCGCCGGTGTTTTGCGAGATGGTCTTGTCCTTGTAGGCGAGCATCTGCTTCCAGTCGACGGACGGGCTTTTGCCCTTCAGGCCCATCTCGGCGAAGTTGTGCTCGGCCTCGTGCAGCATCTCGGTGGCGTGGAGCAGCGCCTTGGAGGGGATGCAGCCGATGTTGAGGCAGGTGCCGCCGAGGGTGTCGCGGGCCTCGACGCAGGCGGTCTTGAGGCCGAGCTGGGCGCAGCGGATGGCGCAGACATAGCCGCCGGGGCCGGAGCCGATGACGATCACGTCGTAGTCTGCCATGGGTTTGTCCTTTCGTTTGGCCGGGGAGGGGGCTGCCTGCCCCCGAGGCGCGTGCCGCGCCTCCCCCCGGGCATATTTTCAGCCAGATGAAGCGAAGAGGGCGATCAGGATCATCGCGAGGCTGGCGAACCAGGCGACGGCGAAGAAGAGCGAGCGCCAGGGCACCCAGCCGAAGGCGTAGGCGGGCACGTAGAGGGCGCGGGCGACGAGGTAGGCGGCGGCGAGGCCGGCGGTGAGGGGGGAGGCGGCGCCGGCGAGGGTGACGAGGACGCAGGCGATGGCGAAGAGCAGCAGCGCCTCGTTGTGGTTGTCGTAGGCGCGGTAGAGGCGGCCGGTGCGGGGCGAGACCTGCTCCGCCAGGGGCGCCTTCAGCCGGTGCGGGTCGCGCGGCGAGAGGGTCTTGCCGGGGCCGAGCTCGAGATTCGCGGGAACCGCCATGAGGACGAGCTGGGCGGCCTGGAGCAGGGCGGCGAGGGCGAGGGCGGTGAGCTCGAAGGTCATCGCGCGGCCTCCAGGCGGGCGGTGTCGAGCCAGGCGCGGCAGGCGGCCTCGGCGGCGGCGACGCCCGGAAGCGCGCGCAGCTCGGCGAGGGCGGCGTCGGTGGCGGGGCGGTGGCGCAGGATGCTGGTGTCCTCGACGTCGTTGCGGTTGGCGCGGCGGTGCCACTGGGAGCCGACGCGGTACTTGCCGGCGCCGCTGGTGTTCTCGCCGCGGCCGCGGGCGCGCTTGAGGGAGAACAGGTCGGGCGACTTGACGCCGTAGTGGTTGATGCAGGCGTGATCGAGGCGCAGCGCCTTCCCTACGGGGAAGAAGCGGACACGTGGTGCGGTAGCGGACAGCTGTCCGTTGGCAATGCGCTCGCCGGCGGCGTTGACGAGCACCGGGTCGGCGACGCGCGGGTCGGTCGGCATGTGGGCGTGGGCGTGGCCGAAGCGGTCGGGGCGGAACAGGCACTTGAAGTAGGCCTCGTCGGGCGCGGGCGGGCCTTCGCGGCGGGTGAAGTGCGGCAGGGTGGCGCCGGGCCAGGCGGCGTGGCCGTTGTCGCCGAAGTTGCGCCAGCCGAGCGCGATGCAGTCGGCGTCGGGGGCCTGGGCGAGGAGGACGTGGACGCGGCCCGCGCCGAGGTGGACGTTGAGGAACTCGTCGGCGTCGATGTGCAGCACCCAGGGCGCGCGGCCGCGCAGGTGGTCGAGGGCGCGTCGCGCGCCGCTCGCCTGGGGCGCGGTGCCGGGGGGCACGTCGTTGCGGATGTGGGTGACGGCGCCGGCGGCGTGGAGGCGGTCGAGCAGAATGTCGGAGCCGTCGGTGCAGTCGTTGCTGCAGACGACGATCTCGCCGAAGCCGATGGCGCGGTGGTAGGCGAGCCACTCGAGCAGGTGCGCGCCCTCGTCGCGCATGCAGGACATGATCGCGGGAGTCATTGAAGGAGTTTCCTTTGGCAGGAGTAACTATTCCCTTTCGAGTGGCCCCTGTAGAAGTTTCGGAGGTTCGTCCCTCTCAAGCATAATTGGTTCATCGCTCTGTGCGTCTTGCTCCACTCCGATAAGTGCCGTGATGGTACCAATCGCACCTGGTGCATCAGCGAGGAATCCTGTTGTAGTCACGAGCCCGGCGCCAACTATGGATAGGATCATAAGTACATTCCGTACGTCGATGATCCCTTCGTCGATGATCTCCTCTATCTGCTCGAGCTTCTTGTTCAACTTCATCTTCCGATTTTCGGGAATAGAGGAGGTTTCAATAGATTTCCTCAGTACGTCGATCTGGAGCTGAATCTCGGAGCGAGTTGCGGGACTTAGGAGCGTCAGCTTCTCTTCTTCTCCTCGGCGAAGTATGTTCTCCAACTTCATTTTCCCGACAGCCCGCCTCATTCTGTAGTGAAGGCTAGAGTCATTTCCGGGAGTTATTGGAAGGTGAATCCCCAAAGCTTCTGCGGACGTTTCTAAGACACTTGAATACTCATCGAAAACTAGATTATCGAAATCGGGCTGGCTATCGTCAGTTACTAGATTATCGACCATCTCGTTAGCGGCATCGAACATCGCGAAGAAGCGATCGAGGGGTTTTTCCGGCAGCTTCTCCGGCTGCAGAAACGCGAAGATGTACTTCATTCTGCTCAGAGGTCCATCAGCAGGCGGCGGGGATCCTCGAGCGCTTCCTTCACGCGCACGAGGAAGGTCACGGCGCCCTTGCCGTCGACGATACGGTGGTCGTAGCTGAGGGCGAGGTACATCATCGGGCGGGCGACGATCTGGCCCTTCACGACCATCGGACGCTCCTGGATCTTGTGCATGCCGAGGATGCCCGATTGCGGCGGGTTGAGGATCGGCGAGGACATCAGCGAGCCATAGACGCCGCCGTTGGAGATGGTGAAGCTGCCGCCCTGCATGTCGGCCATCGACAGCTTGCCGTCGCGGCCCTTGGCGCCGAGCTCGGCGATCTCCTTCTCGATCTGGGCGAAGCCCTTCTCGTGGGCGTCGCGCACGACGGGCACGACGAGGCCGTTGGGGGTGCCGACGGCGATGCCCATGTTGACGTAGTTCTTGTAGACCACGTCGGTGCCGTCGATCTCGGCGTTGACGTCGGGCACCTCGTTGAGCGCGTGGCAGCAGGCCTTCACGAAGAAGGACATGAAGCCGAGCTTCACGCCGTGCTTCTTGAGGAACAGGTCCTTGTACTCGTTGCGCAGGTCCATGATGCCGCCCATGTCCACCTCGTTGTAGGTGGTCAGCATGGCGGCGTTGTTCTGCGCCTCCTTGAGGCGGCGGGCGATGGTCTGGCGCAGGCGGGTCATCTTGACCCGCTCCTCGCGGTCGGCGTCGGCCGGGGTGGAGGGCGCGCGGGCGGCCTGGGGCTTGGGCGCCTCGGCCTGCTGCGGCTTGTTGAGCGCGTTGAGCACGTCTTCCTTCATGATGCGCCCGCCCTTGCCGGTGCCGGTGACGGCGTCGGCGGAGAGGTTCTTCTCGGCCATCATCTTCTTGGCGGAGGGCGCGTCCTCGATGTCGCCGCGGCTCTCGGTGGTGGGCGGCGTGTCGGGGGTGCCGCGGTCGCCGTAGCCGCCGCGGTCGCCCTCGGGGGTCTGGCTCGTGGTGGTCGCGGGCGTGCCCTCGGCCTTGGCCGAGGCGGCGGCCTTGCCGGTGGTCATCAGGGCGAGCTTGCCGCCGGCCTCGACGGTGGCGCCTTCCTCGGCGAGCAGCTTGCTCAGGGTGCCGGCGGCGGGGGCGGGCACCTCGACGGAGACCTTGTCGGTCTCGAGCTCGCAGAGCATCTCGTCGGCCTCGAAGCTGTCGCCGGGCTTCTTGAACCAGGTCGAGACGGTGGCCTCGGTGACGCTCTCGCCGAGGGCGGGGACGGTGATCTCGATCTCCTCGCCGCCGCCGCCGCCGTCGCCCGAGCCGTCGGCGCCGCTCTTGCCCTCGGTGCCGGCGTCGGGCTCGGCGGGCTCGGGGTTGGCGCTCTTGCCCTCGCGGGGCTTGATGTCGGTCGAGGAGCCGGCGTGGCCGGCCTCGGCGATGTTGGCGAGCAGCGCGTCGACGCCGACCGTCTCGCCCTCGGCGGCGACGATCTCGTCGAGCTTGCCGGCGGCGGGGGAGGGGACCTCGACCGTCACCTTGTCGGTCTCGAGCTCGCAGAGCATCTCGTCGGCCTCGACGGCGTCGCCCGGCTTCTTGAACCAGGTGGCGACGGTGGCTTCGGTGACGCTCTCTCCGAGGGCGGGGACGCGGACTTCTACGGACATCTGATCAGTTCCCTTCGATGGTCAGGGCGTCGTTCACGAGCGCCTCTTGCTGGGCTTTGTGCTGGGAGGCGAGGCCGGTCGCCGGGGAGGCGGCGGCGGGGCGGCCGACGTAGCGGGGCCGCTTGTTGGCGGCGTCGATGCGCGACAGGACCCACTCGAGGTTGGGCTCGATGAAGGACCAGGCGCCCTGGTTCTTGGGCTCTTCCTGGCACCAGATCATCTCGGCGCCCTTGAAGCGCTCGAGCTCCTTCACCGCCGACTGGGCGGGGAACGGGTAGAACTGCTCGAAGCGCATCAGGTAGATGTCGTCGATGCCGCGCGCATCACGCTCCTCGAGCAGGTCGAAGTAGACCCGGCCCGAGCACATGACGACGCGCTTGATCTCGCCGTCGGGCTTCAGCTCGGTGTCGGAGTTGCCCTTCTCGGCGTCGTCCCAGAGGACCCGGTGGAAGGAGGAGCCCTGCAGGAAGTCCTCGTCGCGCGAGACCGCGAGCTTGTGGCGCAGCAGGTCCTTCGGGGTCATCAGCACGAGCGGCTTGCGGAACGAGCGGTGCAGCTGGCGGCGCAGGATGTGGAAGTAGTTGGCCGGGGTCGTGCAGTTGGCGACGATCCAGTTGTCCTGCCCGCACATCTGCAGGAAGCGCTCGAGGCGGGCGGAGGAGTGCTCGGGGCCCTGGCCCATGTAGCCGTGCGGCAGCAGCATCACGAGGCCCGACATGCGCAGCCACTTGCTCTCGCCCGACGAGATGAACTGGTCGAACATGATCTGCGCGCCGTTGGCGAAGTCGCCGAACTGGGCCTCCCAGAGCGTCAGCGCGTTGGGCTCGGCGAGGGAATAGCCGTACTCGAAGCCGAGCACCGCGTACTCGGAGAGCATCGAGTCGATGACCTCGTAGCGGGCCTGGCCCTCGCGGATGTGGTTGAGCGGGTAGTAGCGCTCTTCCGTCTCCTGGCTGACGAGCGCGGAGTGGCGCTGCGAGAAGGTGCCGCGCGCGCTGTCCTGGCCGGAGAGACGCACCGGGTAGCCCTCGGTGAGCAGCGAGCCGAAGGCCAGCGCCTCGGCGGTGGCCCAGTCGAAGCCGTCGCCCGTCTCGAACATCTGGCGCTTGGACTCGAGCAGGCGCTGGACGGTGCGGTGGACGGTGAAGTCGTCGGGGGCGTTGGTCAGCGCCTTGCCGATCTGTTCGAGCGTCTCGCGCTTGATCCAGGTCTTGCCGCGCTGGTACTTGCCCTCCTTCATCTTGTCCATGTGCGACCAGCGCCCGTCGAGCCAGTCGGCCTTGTTGGGCTTGTAGGTCTTACCGGCCTCGAACTCCTCGTTGAGCATCGACTGGAACGAGGCCTTCATGTCCTCGATCTCGCCCTCGGGGATCAGCCCGTCCTTGACCAGCCGCTCGGTGTAGAGGGTCAGGGTCGTCTTGTGGCCCTTGATCTTCTTGTACATCACCGGGTTGGTGAACATCGGCTCGTCGCCCTCGTTGTGGCCGAAGCGACGGTAGCAGATCATGTCGATCACCACGTCCTTGCCGAACTTCTGGCGGAACTCGGTGGCGACGCGCGCGGCGTGGACGACGGCCTCCGGGTCGTCGCCGTTGACGTGGAAGATCGGGGCCTCGACCATCAGCGCGATGTCGGTGGGGTAGGGGCTGGAGCGCGAGAAGTGCGGCGCGGTGGTGAAGCCGATCTGGTTGTTCACCACGATGTGCATGGTGCCGCCGGTCTTGTGGCCGCGCAGGCCGGAGAGGCCGAACCCCTCGGCCACCACGCCTTGGCCCGCGAAGGCGGCGTCGCCGTGCAGCAGGATGCCCATGACCTGCTTGCGCTCGGTGTCCTTCAGCTGATCCTGCTTGGCGCGCACCTTGCCGAGCACGACCGGGTTGACCGCCTCGAGGTGGCTGGGGTTGGCGGTCAGGCTGAGGTGGACGACGTTGCCGTCGAACTCGCGGTCGGACGAGGCGCCGAGGTGGTACTTCACGTCGCCCGAGCCGTCGACGTCCTCGGGCTTGAAGGAGCCGCCCTGGAACTCGTTGAAGATCGCCTTGTAGGGCTTCTGCATGACGTTGGCGAGCACGCTGAGCCGGCCCCGGTGCGGCATGCCGATGACGATGTCCTTGATCCCGAGCGCGCCGCCGCGCTTGATGATCTGCTCCATCGCCGGGATCAGCGCCTCGCCGCCGTCGAGGCCGAAGCGCTTGGTGCCCATGTACTTGACGTGCAGGAACTTCTCGAAGCCCTCGGCCTCGACCAGCTTGTTGAGGATCGCCTTGCGGCCGGTCTGGGTGAAGTGGATCTCCTTGCCGTAGCCCTCGATCCGCTCCTTGAGCCACGCCGCCTGCTCGGGGTCGGAGATGTGCATGTACTGGAGCGCGAAGGTGCCGCAATAGGTGCGGCGCACGATCTCGAGGATCTCGTTGAGGCTCGCGATCTCGAGGCCGAGCACGTTGTCGATGAAGATCGGCCGGTCCATGTCGGCCTTGGTGAAGCCGTAGCTGGCCGGGTCGAGCTCGGGGTGGGGGACCTGCTCGCGCATGCCGAGCGGATCGAGGTCGGCGGCGAGGTGGCCGCGGATGCGGTAGGCGCGGATCAGCATCAGCGCGCGGATCGAGTCGAGCACCGCGTGGCGGATCTGCTCCTCGCTGACGGAGACGCCGGTGGCGGCGGCCTTGTCGCGGATCTTGTCGCCGGCGGCCTTGGCGTCGGGGCGCGTCTCGGCCGGCCACTGGCCGTCGAGCGCGGCGGTCAGCTCGTCGCTGGGCTGGGGCGGCCAGTCGGCGCGGGCCCAGGAGGGCCCGGCGGCCTCGGCCTTGGCGGCGCCGGTCTGGTCGCCGAGGGCCTTGAAGAACTCCCGCCAGCTCTCGTCGACGGCGCGCGGATCGTCGGCGTAGCGCGCGTAGAGCTGCTCGATGTAGTCGGCGTTCGCCCCCTGCAGGAAGGAGGAGGCGTGGAAGACGTCGTTCGGGGACTGGTCGGTCATCGCTCGTGGCCTTTCAGGCGGGTCTTGGCCGGGGTGCGCCGCGGAAGCGCGAGACGGGTGAGGGCGCGACGGCGAGGCGTGCGCGCGGGGTCCGGCGCGTCCGCGGGGCGGGCGCACCGTTAGATATGATGGATCGGGCGCGGGGCAACGCCGCACCCGCCGCACGCGGCGGCAGGCTGGCGCGGGAGGCGGCCCGGGCGGGCATGGCCTAGCCGATCGCCTCGAGCACGGCCTCGCCGAGCGTGGCGGGGCTGTCGGCGACCACGATGCCGGCGGACTTCATCGCCTCGATCTTGTCCTCGGCGCCGCCCTTGCCGCCGGCGACGATGGCGCCGGCATGGCCCATGCGGCGGCCCGGAGGCGCGGTGCGGCCGGCGATGAAGCCGGCGACCGGCTTCGTGCGGCCGCGCTTGGCCTCGTCCTTGAGGAACTGCGCGGCCTCCTCCTCGGCGCTGCCGCCGATCTCGCCGATCATGATGATGCTCTCGGTCTCGTCGTCGGCGAGGAACCACTCGAGCACGTCGATGTGCTCGGTCCCCTTGATCGGGTCGCCGCCGATGCCGACGCAGGTGGACTGGCCGAGCCCGACATCGGTGGTCTGCTTGACCGCCTCGTAGGTGAGCGTGCCCGAGCGCGAGACGACGCCGACGGTCCCGCGCTTGTGGATGTGGCCGGGCATGATGCCGATCTTGCAGGCGTCCGGCGTGATCACCCCGGGGCAGTTCGGCCCGATCAGCACCGAGGCGCTGCCCTCGAGGGCGCGCTTGACGCGCATCATGTCGAGCACTGGGATGCCCTCGGTGATGCAGACGATCAGCTCCATCTGGGCGTCGATCGCCTCGAGGATCGAATCCGCCGCGAAGGGCGGGGGGACGTAGATCACCGAGGCGTTGGCCTCGGTCGCGGCCCTGGCCTCGTGCACCGAGTTGAACACCGGCAGGTCGAGGTGGGTCTGCCCGCCCTTGCCGGGGGTGACGCCGCCGACCATCTTGGTGCCGTAGGCGATCGCCTGTTCGGAATGGAAGGTGCCTTGCGAGCCGGTGAGGCCCTGGCAGATCACCTTGGTGGTCTCGTCGATCAGTACGGCCATGTGCCCTCGTCCTTTGTCTGGTGTGCCCGATGTCGGGCGGGTGTCGGCTGCGGCCTCACGGGGCGGGCCGCATGGTGGGGAATAGGCAGTCGAGCTCGGGGAAGCGGGCGGCGCGCAGCCGGTCGTTGGACCGGGCGGTGACCTCGCGGATCCGGGCGGACTGCTCGGGGCGGAAGCTGAGCGGCGGCGCGCTCCGGGCGGCGGCGGAGGCGGACAGGCGGCGCAGCCCCTCCGCCACGGCGTGCCCGGCGCGGCTGCCCTGGACGCGCCGGAGCGCGCGGTTGATGCGCAGGGTCCGCGCGGCGGCGACGGCGGAGAGCTTCTCGTTGCGCCGCGCCGCCCCCGTGCCCTCGGGCGCGGGGATGGCGAGCGCGTCGCAGAAGTCGGCCACCAGATCGCCCGCCTTGAGCCGCGCCGGATCGAGCAGGCGGACGTCGACACGGTCGGTGCCGGCGATCCCCTCCCAGCGGCGGATCAGCGCGTGGTAGTCGGGCGGGGTGACGGTGCGGAGGAACTCCTCCATCGACTTGGTGCCGCCGTTGCGCAGCAGCTGGCTGTACTCGCTCAGCATCCAGCTGTCCTGCGGGCGCAGGTAGATGACGTAATCCACCTCGTCGAAGCGCTGGGTCATCCACTCGTGGAAGGTTCGCATGAAGCCCTCGCGCCGGTAGGGCCAGCCGATCATCTCGCACGAGACGAGGTAGCGGGTGCCGGGCGCGAGGCGGGCGAGGTCGGCGTCGAGCGCGCGCTCGAACTCGGCGACCCGCGCCGCCTGCTTCTCGGGCGTGCCGGCGCCGAGCGCGTGGCGCATCGCCGGGTTGCGGATCGGGCGGCCGAGCCGCTGGTGGGTGGCCAGCAGGAACTCGGCCTGATCCTGCCGGGGGCTGTAATTGGCGTAATGCAGGCCGTGGGCGCGCAGGTGCGCGCCGTGCTCGGCGAGGAAGCCCTGGATCGTGCTCGATCCGGTCTTGGGCATCCCGATATGGGCGACGGCCCGCATCTCGCTCAGCCCTTGACCGCCTTGACGATCTTCTCGGCGCCGTCCTTGAGGTCGTCGGCGGCGATGACGTTGAGGCCGGACTGGGCGATGATCTCCTTGCCCTTCTCGACGTTGGTGCCCTCGAGCCGGACCACGAGCGGCACTTCGAGCCCGACCTCCTTGACCGCGGCGATGACGCCCTCGGCGATCACGTCGCAGCGCATGATGCCGCCGAAGATGTTGACGAGGATGCCCTTCACCTGCGGATCGGAGGTGATGATCTTGAACGCCTCGGTCACCTTCTCCTTGGTCGCGCCGCCGCCCACGTCGAGGAAGTTGGCCGGCTCGGCGCCGTAGAGCTTGATGATGTCCATCGTCGCCATCGCGAGGCCGGCACCGTTGACCATGCAGCCGATCTCGCCGTCGAGCGCGATGTAGTTGAGGTCGTACTTGGAGGCGGCGAGCTCCTTGGCGTCTTCCTCGGTCTCGTCGCGCAGCGACAGGATGTCGGGCTGGCGGTAGAGCGCGTTTCCGTCGAAGCCGATCTTGGCGTCGAGGCACTTGAGGTCGCCCTTGTCGGTGACGATCAGCGGGTTGATCTCGAGCATCTCCATGTCGCGCTCGACGAACATCTTGTAGAGCGTGCCCATCAGCTTCACGCACTGCTTGAGCGCCGCGCCCTCGAGCCCGAGGGCGAAGCCGATGCGACGGCCGTGGAACGGCTGGTAGCCGGTGGCCGGATCGACGGAGAAGGACAGAATCTTCTCGGGCGTGGAGGCGGCGACCTCCTCGATGTCCATCCCGCCCTCGGTGGAGGCGACGAAGGAGACGCGGCTGGTCTGCCGGTCGACGAGGAGGGCGAGGTAGAGCTCGCGCTCGATGTCGGAGCCGTCCTCGATGTAGACGCGGTTGACCTGCTTGCCCGCCGGGCCGGTCTGGTGGGTCACCAGCGTGCGGCCGAGCATGCGCTTGGCCTCCTCGGCGGCTTCCTCGACCGACTTGGCCAGCCGGACGCCGCCCTTGTCGCCCGCGTCGGCCTCCTGAAAGGAGCCCTTGCCGCGGCCGCCGGCGTGGATCTGCGCCTTGACCACCCAGAGCGGGCCGTCGAGCTCGCCCGCCGCCGACTTCGCCTCTTCGGCGCGGAAGACCGCGCGGCCGTCGCTGACCGGGGCGCCGTAAGAGCGTAGCAACGCTTTTGCCTGATATTCGTGGATGTTCATGGCGGCTCCTCGAGCTGGCTGCGTTTGGTCTCTTCAAGCACAGCGCGGCCATGCTTTTAAGGGTCAATCGGGCGGATAGGCGGAAAAAGCGACAAATGTGATAACGCTCCGGAAACGTGTGATCACAAATTTAGTCGTGTTATCGCCAACATCTACCGACCAGCTCCCGGCGGAGCGCTTGAATGTCCCGTGCCGGCGGAGATAGATCGGGCCAGCAAGAGGGAGCGCGCATGGCCAGCTGGGAAATCGTCGCGACGGTCAACGAGCCGGCGTCGCTCGTCGCCGCGTTCGTGGCGCACCACCTCGCGGAGGGGGCGGCGCGGATCACCCTGTTCTGCGACAAGCCCGCCCCCGAGCTCAAGGCGATGATGGCCGGGCAGGCGCAGGTCGACGTGCGCGAGTACGGCTGGTTCGAGCGCAGGCTGCACCCCGCCGCGCGGCGGCCGCACACCTATCGCCAGGTGCGCAACGCCAACCGGCTGCTCGCGCAGGCGCAGGCCGACTGGGTGCTGCATTGCGACGCCGACGAGTTCGTCGGCAACGGCGCTCTGCTGGGCGAGATGCTGGAGCTGATGGGGCCCGAGATCGACGCGGTGCGGCTGCCGGTGCGCGAGCGCATCTACCGCCCCGGCGACGGTGGAACTCACATCTTCGAGGGCATCTTCCGCAAGCCGGCGCAGGACGCCGACAAGGTCGCCGCGCTCTACGGCGACGTCGCCGACTACATGAACCGCGGCATGGCGGGCTACGCGACGTGGAAGAGCATGGTGCGCCGGGGCAGCGGGCTGCGGCTCCACATCCACTCCGCGCAGGACGAGGCCGGCAAGGAGATCGCCCGGGCGCGGGTCAAGAGCCTGCCGCGCGTCGGGCTGCACCATTTCGACGGGCTGACCCCGGCCAGCTGGGCGACGAAGTTGCAGCGGAAGCGGGTCATGGCGCCCGCCGCCGCGGCCAAGACGAAGACCCGCCGCCGTCACCAGGGCCGGCTGCGCCAGATCGAATTCGCCAAGGACAAGCCGCTCGCCGAGGCCGTCGCGCTCCACGACCGGCTGCTGCGCGCCGACGCGGCGCAGCTCGCCGAGATGCGGGCGGCGGGGGTGCTGATCGAGCAGGAGCTCGATCCGCGCGCCGCCGTCGCCCGGCTCTGGCCCGATTTCGGCGCCGGCGCCTTCACCCCCGCCGCGTTCGACCGCGACTTCGCCGGGCGCTAGTTCAGCACCACCGCGTAGAGCGCCGCGTCGCCGCCGCCGAGCGTGCGGAAGCGGGCGAGGGAGCTGCCGCGCATCAGCGGGCCGCGCTCGACGTAGGGCAGCAGCGCGCTGCCCTGAATCAGGGCGATGATGTCGATCTCGGGCGGATCGGTGAGGATCCGGCGCAGGTTGAGGCCGGCGCCGGGGCCGAGGCGCCAGTAGGGGATCAGCAGCTCGCCCTTCAGCGCGCGCTCGCCTTCGTCCAGCACCGACAGCCACGCCGGGCCGGTCTCGGGCGGAAACGGCAGGCCCATCGCGGAGACCTGCGTCTTGTTGGGGATCCATTCGCGGTCGTTGTCGCGCTCCTGCGCGACGCGGGTCCAGAAGGTGCGGTTGTGGCCGATCATCGCCTCGAGATGAGCGAGCGCGGCGCGGCTGTGGGCCGGGTCTGGCTGCTGCTCGATCGCCGAGAGCAGGATCGCGACGAGGTCGACGGCGGTGCCGACCTGCTCGTCCCAGACCGCGACCTCGCCGGTCTCGGCGTTGATCGCGGCGAAGCCGGCGGTGGCCTCCGTCACCTCGGTGATGGCGTCGGTCGGCGACAGGGCGAGGACGATGTTGGAGACGGCGCTCAGGAGGTGGGCGTAGGCCGCGAGCCACGCGGCGTCGGCGGTGTCGAAGCGGACGCTGGGCGGGGTGATGGCGGTGGCATCGCCGAAGCCGAGGTAGAAGAACGTGACGTCGGCCAGGCCCTCGCCCCAGCCGCGGCTGCCGTTGGCGTCGATGTCGAACCAGATGTCGGCGAGGTCGATGACGAGGCCGAGCTCGGTGTCGTCGCCGATGGGGGCGAGCGTCTCGATGGCGGCGGCGAGGTCGGCGTCGATGGCGGTGAACATCTCCTCCACCGCCTCGGGGCGAAACGGTTCGGGCGCGGGATTGGGCGGGATCGGCAGGCGCAGCACCGGGACCAGCGCGAGCTCGGGCGACAGGCCGTGGCGGTAGCGCAGCTGCAGCGCGCGCTCGACCGAGCGCAGCAGGCGGACGCCGCCGAGGGCGAAGCGCTCCTCGGGGCTCGGCTCGGTCAGGGCGGCGAGTCGGGTCTCCGTCGCGGCGAGGCCGTCGGCGGCGAGCGCGGCGGAGATGTCCTGCGCGGCGGCGGGCGCGGGCAGGGCGAGGGCGAGGGCGAGGGCGACGAGGCGGGGGAGGATCGTGTGGCGCATGGGCGGGCTCATCTGTGGCGATGGCCCAGCCTAGCGCGGCCGGCCCGGCTTTCCGTAGCGGAAATTCCGGGCCGGGCCGATTTTCGGCTCAGGAGAGCGAGCTGTCGATGCCCTTGCAGGCCTCGACCAGGCCCTTCACGGCGTCGACGGACTTGTCGAACATCGCCTGCTCGTCCTTGTTCATCTTGATTTCGACGACCCGCTCGACGCCGCCGGCGCCGATCACCGTGGGCACGCCCACGTAGAAGCCGTCGAGCCCGTAGGCGCCGTCGACGTAGGCCGCGCAGGGCAGGACGCGCTTCTGGTCCTTGAGGAACGCCTCGGCCATCTCGATGGCGGAGGAGGCGGGAGCGTAGAAGGCGGAGCCGGTCTTGAGCAGGCCGACGATCTCGGCGCCGCCGTCGCGGGTGCGCTGCACGATGGCGTCGAGCTTCTCCTTCGAGGTCCAGCCCATCTCGACCAGGTCGGGCAGCGGGATGCCGGCGACGGTGGAGTAGCGGGTGAGCGGGACCATCGTGTCGCCGTGGCCGCCGAGGACGAAGGCGGTGACGTCCTTCATCGAAACGTCGAACTCCTCGGCGAGGAAGTGGCGGAAGCGGGCCGAATCGAGCACGCCGGCCATGCCGCAGACCTTCTCGTGGGGCAGGCCCGAGAATTCGCGCAGCGCCCAGACCATCGCGTCGAGCGGGTTGGTGATGCAGATGACAAAGGCGTCGGGCGCGTTGGCCTTGATGCCCTCGCCCACGGCCTTCATCACCTTGAGGTTGATGCCGAGCAGGTCGTCGCGGCTCATGCCGGGCTTGCGCGGCACCCCGGCGGTGACGATGCAGACGTCGGCGCCGGCGATGTCGGCATAGTCGTTGGTGCCCTTGAGCTTGGCGTCGAACCGCTCGGCCGGGCCGCTCTCTGCGATGTCGAGCGCCTTGCCCTGGGGCGTGCCCTCGGCGATGTCGAAGAGGACGACGTCCCCCAGCTCCTTGAGGACGGCGAGATGCGCGAGGGTGCCGCCGATCTGTCCGGCGCCGATGAGCGCGATCTTGGGTCTGGCCATGGTGGTACGTGTCCCTACTGTTCCACTCTTCTTCGGCGAGGGGTTATTCGCTCGCCGCAAGCCGTGCAAGGCCGCTGCGCCGGGCCGCGCGCTGGCGCTTGGCCGGTTCGGGCGCTAACACTCCGCGCAAGTCATTGAAAAAAGATCACCATGAGTTTCGATCTCGTCTTCTTCGCGCTGGCCGTCCCGGCGGTGCTCTTCGCGGCCGTCTCCAAGGCCGGCTTCGGCTCGGGCGCGGCCTTCGCGGCGGCGGCGATTCTGGCGCTGGCGATGCCGCCGGGGCTGGCGCTGGGCATGATGCTGCCGCTGCTGATGCTGGTCGACGTCGCCGCCCTGCGCGCCTACCGCGGCCAGTGGCACCGGCCCTCGGCGCTCGGCATCATCCTCGGCGCGATCCCCGGCGTGGCGCTCGGCGCGTGGCTCTACCTCGTCGTGCCGGCCGACCTGTTCCGGGTGCTGATCGGGCTGATGTGCCTGCTGTTCGTGGGCTACCAGATCGCCCGCGAGCGGGGCTGGCTGCGGATCGGCAAGATGCCGTTTTCCTGGCCGCTCGCCGGGCTGACGGGCACGTTCGTGGGGTTCACCAGCTTCGTCAGCCACGCCGGCGGGCCGCCGGCGGCGGTGTTCCTGCTCAGCCAGTCGCTCGGCAAGACGACCTTCCAGGCGACGACGGTCATCATCTTCTGGGCGGTGAACCTGATGAAGGTGATTCCCTACGCGATGATCGGCATCTTCACCGCCGACACCCTCCTCGCCGCGCTGCTCCTCGCGCCGGTGGCGCTGGCGGGGACGTGGCTCGGCGTGCGGGCGCATCACTGGGTGTCGGAGCGGGTGTTCTTCGGGCTGACCTACGTTCTGCTGGTGGTGACGGGAGTGCGGCTGATCTGGGTCGGGCTGGGCTGAGCCGTCAGTCCGACGCGGCCTCGCCCGAGGCTTCCTCCGCGGCACTCCGCAGCCCCTCGAACGCCGGCGCGGCGCGCAGCTCGTCCTCGGTGGCGTCGATGACCAAGAAGCGCTGGCCGTCCTCGCCGTGGATCATCGTGATGTTGCTCATCCCGATCGCGACCTCCTTCTCGCCGATGCCGAGGAACCCGCCGACGCCGACGAGCGCGGCGAGCGGGATGCCGTCCTCGGCGAGGATCAGGTCGTTGATCTCGCCGATGTCCGACCAGTCGGTGTTGGCGATGCTGATCGTGTCGCCGTCGGTGGGCAGTTCGGACCGGGTGGCGAAGAGCCGCTGGCCGAGCAGCTCGCTGGCGAGCATTGCGCGGGGGCCGAACTCTTCGGTGCCGATGCCGGTGCTGGCGGTATCGCTGTCCTGCGCCGGGGCGGTGCTGGCGGCGAGGGCGAGGGCGAAGGCGAGGGCGGCGGTGGGAAGGCGGGACATCGGGAACACTCCTGTCGCGGACGGGCGCCGCATGGGCGGACAACCCGTGCGGGCGAAAGAGGGTTTCATGGCGCGATGCCGGCCGCCGGATCGTCAGGCGGGGGCGTCGTCGGCGGGGAGGGGGTCGGCGAGGGCCTGGAACGCCTCGCCGGAGGCGACGAGGCAGGTGGGGCCGCCGGGGCGGGTGGCGGTGATCGTCCAGGTGCCCGTCTCGGCCGAGGCGAAGATCTCGAGCACCATGTTGTTGGCGGCGAGCCCGATGGCGCGGCGGCTCTCGCCGTAGCGCTCGGCGAGGCGGCTGACAACGGTCTCGTGATCGGCGCAGGCGCTCTGCTGGGCGGGAGCTGGTGCGGCGGCGAGGATCAGCGCGGCGGCGCCGAGGCAGAGCGGCAGGGGCGTGTTGGTCATGGCGGTCACCTTTCCTGGCGGGACATGAGGCGTCTCGAGGGGCAGGATGAGCGATCTTGCCGAAGAACCGGTTAACGGTGCGCGCGGTTGAAACTTCCCGCCGCATGTGGCCATCGTCGCCGGGCCCGACAGCCACCGGACCCGCCCATGACCCCGCTCTGCCGCTCCGTCCTCTACGTGCCCGCCGCCAACGCGCGGGCGATGGCGAAGGCGGGCACGCTGCCCTGCGACGGGATCATCTACGACCTCGAGGACGCCGTCGCACCCGGGCACAAGGGCGCGGCGCGCGACGCGCTGGCGGCGGGGATTGTCGCGGGCGCGGGCAAGCTGCGGCTGGTGCGGATCAACGCGCTGGCGACGGAATGGGGCCGGGCCGACGCGGCGGCGGTCGCGGGGCTGGAGGTCGCGGGGGTGCTGCTGCCCAAGGTCGCCTCGGGCGGCGACGTCGAGGCGGCGGCGGCGCTGCTGCCGGGGCGGGCGCTCTGGGCGATGATCGAGACGCCGGCCGGTGTGCTCGCCGCCGCGGAGATCGCCGCGCATCCGGCCGTGGCGGGGCTGGTGATGGGGACGAACGACCTCGCCCACGACCTCGGCGCCGCGCCGGGGGCGGGGCGGGCGGAGCTGGCGGTGGCGCTGCAGACGGGCCTGCTCGCCGCGCGCGCCGCGGGCATCCTGGCGCTCGATGGGGTGTTCACCGCGCTCGACGATGCCGAGGGGCTGGCGGCGGAGTGCGCCGAGGGGCGGCGGCTCGGCTTCGACGGCAAGACCGTGATCCACCCCGGGCAGATCGCCGCGGCCAACGCGGCCTTCGCGCCGACGGAGGCGGAGTGCGACCTCGCGCGCCGCCAGATCGCCGCGCACGAGGCGGCGCTGGCGCGCGGGCAGGGGGTGGCGGTGGTCGACGGGCGGATCGTGGAGAACTTGCACGTCGCCGCCGCGCGGGACAGGCTGCGCCGGGCGGAGGCGATCCGCGCGCGCGAGGGGATGGAGCGATGATCTGGCTGGTTCTGGGCGTGGCCCTGTGGTGGGCGGCGCACTTCTTCAAGCGCCTCGCGCCACGGGCACGGGCGCGGATGGGCGAGCGCGGCAAGGGCGCGGTGGCGCTGGCGCTGGTGGTGAGCATCGTGTTGATGGTGATCGGCTACCGGATGGCCGACGGCACCGTCTACTGGAGCCGCACCCCGGCGCTGACCGGCATCAACAACCTGCTGGTGCTGCTCGCCTTCTACCTCTTCGCCGCCTCCGGCGCGAAGACCTGGATCACCCGCCACCTGCGCCACCCGCAGCTGACCGCCTTCGGCCTCTGGGCCGGCGCGCACCTGCTGGTGAACGGCGACACCGAGAGCCTCGTGCTGTTCGGCGGCCTGCTGGCCTGGGCGGTGGCGGAGATCGTGACGCTGAACCGCATCGAGGGGCCGTGGACGCGGCCCGCGCACCCGTTGCCGGTGCGCAAGGAGATCACCTCGGCGGTCGCGGCGCTCGTGCTGTTCGTCGTGGTGGCGCTGATACATGGATGGATAGGACCGAGGCCGTTCGGATGAGCAAGATCTACCGTTTCCTCTCGGCCGACGACACGTCGGCCTTCTGCCACAGGGTGAGCGAGGCGCTCGCGAAGGGGTGGGAGCTCTACGGCGACCCGCAATACGCCTACGACCAGGCCAACGGCGTGATGCGCTGCGGGCAGGCGGTGACGAAGGAGATCGACGCGCCCTACGAGCCGTCGATGAAGCTGGGGCAGCAATAGCACTAACTGTGATCACAGCCCTTCCGGCCGTGATCACGTTTGCCGTTTTCAGCGGAATTGCGCACATATTGCACCTTGTCCGCGGCCTTCGCGGCGTGACATAGCCTGTAGGCACGCTAAACCCTCTGGTGCAAAGACGAAGGGATCGACCATGGCCGACGTCAACCGGGGCAACCGGCCCCTCAGCCCCCACCTGACCGTCTGGCGCTGGTCGCTGCCGGCGATCAGCTCGATCCTCACCCGCATCACCGGCAACGCGCTGATCGTCGCGGCGCTGATGATCGTCTGGTGGTTCGTCGCCCTCGCCACCGGCCCCGAGGCCTACGCCCGCGCCAACGGCTTCATCACCTCGTGGTTCGGCGATCTCGTGATGTTCCTGAGTGTGCTCGCCGTGTGGTACCACCTGTTCGCGGGCGTGCGGCACCTGATCTGGGACCAGGGCTACATGCTCGACGTCTCCTCCTCCGAGACCTACGCGACCGCCGCGATGATCGCCTCGGTGCTGCTCACCATCTTCACCGCCATCGCCGTCTGAGGGAGCCGACCATGCCCTACATCACCGACCGCAAGCGCGCCTCGGGCCTCGGCTCGGCCAAGCGCGGCACCGAGAAGCACTGGCAGATGTCGCTGTCGTCGGCGGCGCTGGTCGTCCTCGTGGTGCTGTTCATCTTCACCTTCGGCGGCGCGCTGGGCATGGGCTACGAGGAGGCGGTGGTCTACTACCACCGGCCGTTCCCGGCCATCGTCGCGCTGCTCACCATCGCGGTGGGGCTGCTCCATTTCCGCGGCGGCGTGCAGATCCTGATCGACGACTACACCCGCGGGCTGACCCGCAAGGCGCTGATCGTCGGCACGGCCTGCCTGAGCTACGCCGCGCTCGCCGCGGGCGTCTTCGCCATCGCCCGCCTCGCCCTCTAATCCGTCAGGAGAGCCGTCCGCATGGCCGCATACGAATACGAGACTCACGAATACGACGTCGTGGTGGTGGGCGCCGGCGGCGCCGGGCTCCGCGCGACGCTGGGGATGGCCGAGCAGGGACTGCGCACCGCCTGCATCACCAAGGTGTTTCCGACCCGCTCCCACACCGTCGCCGCCCAGGGCGGCATCGCCGCGTCGCTGTCCAACATGGGCCCCGACAACTGGCAGTGGCACATGTACGACACCGTGAAGGGCTCCGACTGGCTCGGCGACACCGACGCGATGGAATACCTCGCCCGCGAGGCGCCCAAGGCGGTCTACGAGCTCGAGCATTACGGCGTGCCCTTCAGCCGCACCGAGGAGGGCAAGATCTACCAGCGCCCCTTCGGCGGCCACACCACCGAGTTCGGCGAGGGCCCGCCGGTGCAGCGCACCTGCGCCGCCGCCGACCGCACCGGTCACGCGATCCTGCACACGCTCTACGGCCAGAGCCTCAAGGAGCAGGCCGAGTTCTACATCGAGTACTTCGCCATTGATCTGCTGATGAGCGAGGACGGCCAGTGCCGAGGCGTGCTGGCGTGGAAGCTCGACGACGGCACCATGCACGTCTTCGCCGCCAAGATGGTGGTGCTCGCGACCGGCGGCTACGGCCGCGCCTACTTCTCGGCCACCTCCGCCCATACCTGCACCGGTGACGGCGGCGGCATGATCGCGCGTGCCGGGCTGCCGCTGCAGGACATGGAGTTCGTGCAGTTCCACCCGACCGGCATCTACGGCTCGGGCTGCCTGATCACCGAGGGCGCCCGCGGCGAGGGCGGCTACCTGACCAATTCCGAGGGCGAGCGCTTCATGGAGCGTTACGCCCCCACCTACAAGGACCTCGCCAGCCGCGACGTGGTAAGCCGCTGCATGACGCTCGAGATCCGCGAGGGCCGCGGCGTCGGGCCCGACGGCGACCACATCCACCTGCACCTCAACCACCTGCCGCCCGAGACCCTGGCCGAGCGGCTGCCCGGCATCTCCGAGAGCGCCCGCATCTTCGCCGGCGTCGATCTCACCAAGGAGCCGATCCCGGTGCTGCCGACGGTGCACTACAACATGGGCGGCATCCCGACCAATTACTGGGGCGAGGTGCTGAACCCGACCGCCGACGATCCCGACGCCATCGCGCCGGGCCTGATGGCGGTGGGCGAAGCGGGCTGTGCCTCGGTGCACGGGGCCAATCGGCTGGGCTCCAACTCGCTGATCGACCTGGTGGTCTTCGGCCGCGCCGCCGCGATCCGGGCGGGCAAGGTCGTCGACCCCCACATCAGTGTCGCCCCGCCGCCCAGGGCCGCCATCGACGCCGCGTTCGAGCGCTTCGATGGCTTCCGCCACGCCGATGGCGGCACCCCCACCGCCGAGCTGCGCCTCGAGATGCAGCGCGCGATGCAGTCCGACGCGGCGGTGTTCCGCACCGACAAGACCCTCGCCGAGGGCGTCGACAAGATGGAGAAGATCGCCGGCAAGCTCGACGACGTGAAGGTGACCGACCGCAGCCTCGTCTGGAACTCCGACCTGATGGAGACGCTCGAACTCGCCAACCTGATGCCCAACGCGCTCGCCACCGTCGTCGCCGCCGAGGCGCGCAAGGAGAGCCGCGGGGCGCACGCCCACGAGGACTACCCGGACCGCGACGACGAGACCTGGCGCAAGCACTCGCTGGCCCGGGTCGACGGGGCGAAGGTCACGCTCGACTACCGGCCCGTGCACCTCGATCCGCTGACGGCCGAGGACGAGGGCGGGATCGACCTCAAGAAGATCGCGCCGAAGGCGCGCGTCTACTGATGCGGCGCGCCGGGGTCCTCTGCGCCGGTCTGGCGGCGGCCGTGCTGACGGGGTGCAGTCCGCCCTCGCCGCTGCGCGCGGCCCAGGTCTGCGAGGAGCGGGCGGCGGCGGCACAGGGGCCGACGGGCGGCGTCACCATCGGCGCGAACTCGCGCACCGGGGGCTTCGCGTCGGCCCGGATCGGCGTCACCTCCGACTACCTGCGCGGCCGCGATCCCTTGGAAGTCTACGACAGCTGCGTCTACGATCTGACGGGACAGCCGCCGGTGCGTCCGCCGCGGCTGCGCCAATGACAGGAGTGCCATCCATGCTGTCCCGCCTCGTTCCGCTCGCCCCCCTCGTCCTGCTCGCCGCCTGCGCGGCCCCCGCGCCCGGCGACGACCTCGCGCCGCGTACCGTCACGGTAACGGCGCCGCCGGACCCGTCCGAGGCACGCCCCGTCGTCGCCGCCGTGGTGAGCGAGCAGGTGCCCGGCGCGCTCGGCTCCGCCGTGGCCGAGTGCGTGATGACCAACGCCGCCACCGCCGAGCTCGTCACCATCGCCGGCGCCGTGCCCTCCGATCCGAACCCCGATGTCGTGCTGCTGATCGCCGACATCCTGGCCCGTCCAGAAACCGTCGCCTGCGCGACCGCGGCCAACGTCTGAGCGCCGCGCCAGCCTTAACGGGATACACTCATGGTCGAATTCACCCTCCCCAAGAACAGCCGGATCACGGTCGGCAAGACCTGGCCCAAGCCCGAGGGGGCGACCAACCTGCGCAAGGTCACGATCTACCGCTGGAATCCCGATGACGGGAAGAACCCGCGGCTCGACACCTACTGGGTGGACATGGACAGCTGCGGGCCGATGGTTCTCGACGCGCTGATCAAGATCAAGACCGAGATCGACCCGACCCTGACCTTCCGGCGCTCCTGCCGGGAAGGCATCTGCGGCTCCTGCGCGATGAACATCGACGGGATCAACACGCTGGCCTGCATCTACGGCATGGACGAGATCGGCGGCGACGAGATCAAGATCTACCCGCTGCCGCACATGCCGGTGGTGAAGGACCTGATCCCCGACCTGACCCACTTCTACGCCCAGCACGCCGCGATCATGCCCTGGCTCGAGACCAAGACGAACCGGCCGGCGAAGGAGTGGAAGCAGTCCATCGAGGACCGCAAGAAGCTCGACGGCCTCTATGAGTGCGTCATGTGCGCCTCCTGCTCCACGGCGTGCCCCTCCTACTGGTGGAACGGCGACAAGTTCCTCGGCCCGGCGGCGCTGCTCAACGCCTATCGCTGGATCGTCGACAGCCGCGACGAGGCGACGGGCGAGCGGCTCGACCAGCTCGAGGACCCGTTCAAGCTCTATCGCTGCCACACGATCATGAACTGCGCCAAGACCTGCCCCAAGGGGCTCAATCCGGCGCGGGCGATCCAGCACATCAAGAAGCTGATGGTCGAGCGCGCCGTTTGAGGGCCGCGCCGTGAGCGACGACGCCCCCGCCGATGCCGCCGCCCGCCGGGCGGTGGCGCCGGTGCTCGTCTACCCCGCCGACAGCCTGCCGCCGCCGCCGCTGGCGCTCTACGGCACGGCGCTCGCGGGCGCGCGCAAGGTGGACGAGGTGCGCGTCGCCCCGCGCGACGCGGCGGCGGTAAGCCTCGAGGCGGGGCAGTTCCTGCGCATCGTGTCCGTCGAGGGGCCGCAGGTGGGCGACCTCAACCTGTTCCACCGCGACGACCTCTCCGAGCGCTTCTACTCCGGCAAGACCCGCGCGCTCCACGGCACCCATGTCGGCCTCGGCGACAGGCTCTGGTCGTGCCTGCCGCACCTGCGGCCGATGGCGACGATCGTGGAGGACAGCCTCGGCTGGTACGGCACCGATGCCTTCGGCGGGCGCGTGCACGACGTCATCGGCACCCGCTGCGACCCCTATACCGGCCGCCTGCTCGGGCGCGGCGACTACCACCATTGCTGCCATTCCAACCTCACCCGCGCGCTTGCCGACGATGCCGGGCTGTCGCTGGAGGCGGCGGAGGCGCACGTGCACGACGTGCTCAACGTCTTCATGTGCACCGGCTTCGACGCCGAAGGGCGGTACTTCATGAAGGCGAGCCCGGTGCGGCCGGGAGACCACCTGACGCTGTTCGCGGAGATCGACCTGCGCGCCGTGCTGAGCGCCTGCCCGGGCGGCGACTGTGCCGCCGAGCACACCAGCGACGTGGCGCAGTGTCATCCGTTGCTGATGGAGGTCTGGGCCCCGGAGGAGGGTGCGCTCGGGGGCTGGCAGCCGCCCGAACGCAACCCCTATGGCGGCTCGCACGGCCGCTAGGCGGCTCAGGCGAAGGCCGCCTCGAGCGCGATCTCGACCATGTCCCCGAACGAGCGCTCGCGCTGCTCCGAGGGCAGGGCCTCGCCGGTAATCAGGTGGTCGGACACGGTCAGGATCGCCAGCGCGCGCCGGCCGTGGCGGGCGGCGAGGTTGTAGAGCTCCGCCGCTTCCATCTCGACCCCGAGGATGCCGTGCCGGGTCATCTGCTCGTTGAGGTCGGGGCGCTCGTCGTAGAACACGTCCGCCGAGTAGATGCCGCCGACATGGACCCCGACATCGCGCGTCTGGGCGGCCGCGTGGGCAGCGCTCAGCAGCGACCAGTCGGCGCAGGGGGCGAAGTTGAACTCCTTGAAGATGCCGAGCGAGGGGGTGGAGATGCTGCTCGCGCTCATCGCGATGACGATGTCGCGCACCTTCACCTTCTCCTGCATCCCGCCGCACGAGCCGATGCGGATCAGCGTCTGGGCGCCGTAATCGCGGATCAGCTCGTTGGCGTAGATCGACAGCGACGGCATGCCCATGCCGGACCCCTGGATCGTGACGCGATTGCCGCGCCACGTCCCGGTATATCCCAGCATTCCGCGGACTTCATTGACCAGTTCGGGCGCGTCGAGAAATGTCTCCGCCGCCCACCGGGCGCGGTAGGGATCGCCCGGCATCAGAACCGTTTCCGCGATCTGGCCGGGCTTGGCGCCGATATGGATCGTCATCAGATCTGCATCGTGGAGATATCGACGCCCTTGGCCTCGGCAGCCTTGATCCAGTCGGGGCGGCGGCCCTTGCCCGTCCAGGTCTGGTCGGGATTGTCGGGATTGCGGTATTTGGGCGGATTGACCGAACCGGACTTGCCCTTCTTCGCACCACCGGCCGCGGTCAATTCGGAGAGGGAATACCCGTGCTCCCGCGCCGCTTTCTCGGCCGCCTCGAGCGCGAGCTTGCGCTCGTCCTTGGCGAGCTTCTCGAGCTGACGATCGATGTCGCGCTTGAGAGCTTCGAGGTCTTTCCGCGTCATGTCTGACAGGTCAGTCATAGGGTCCATTATCCTAATTCAGTTGCATTCCGGAGCGGCGCAATTCCCAAGAGTTGTAAAGTGCCGCGCGGGAGGCGCCCATCTTAACGCCGGTATTGCACGATACCGTGCCTCCTTCGGCTCGGCAATTCCTTTCTCGCGCAATAGGGGCGGAATGAGCGCTATTCGGGGAAAGTCAGACATTCCGCCTGTGCCATTTTGATACGGTGGCGATCCATATCGTGGACGTTTCGGTAGTCCCAGATCGTCCATTTACACCGCCCGGCACTCCTGCGATTTTGCCCGCCATGACAAGCGACGTGACATTGCCGCTGTGGCTCTTTCTGCTGATCCTGTTGTTCGCGGCCGTCACTTTCGCGTCTCACTTCCTGTTTCCGTCCGTGCGCTGGTTTTTCCGCAAGCGCGCCGAGCGGCTGGTCGCGCGGCTCAATACAAGGCTGGTGCGCCCGATCCAGCCGTTCAAGCTGGCGCGGCGGCACGACATGATCCAGCGGCTGATCTACGACCCGGAGGTGAGCCAGGCGATCGTCGAGCACGCCACCGCGCAGGGCGTGCCGGAGAACGTCGCGTTCGAGCAGGCGCGGCGCTACGCACGCGAGATCGTCCCGAGCTTCTCCGCCGTCGCCTACTTCTCGATCGGTATCCGCCTCGCGCGCTGGCTGGCGAACTCGCTCTACAACGTGCGCATCGGCCGCTATGGCCGCGACGCGCTCGAGGGGGTCGATCCGGACGCGACGGTGGTCTTCGTCATTAACCATCGCTCCAACATGGACTACGTGCTCGTCACCTACCTCGTCAGCGGCGCGACGCCGCTGTCCTACGCGGTCGGCGAGTGGGCGCGGGTCTGGCCGCTGTCGGCGATGATCCGAATGATGGGCGCGTTCTTCATCCGCCGCCGGACACGCAATGCCCTGTATCGCAAGGTGCTGGCCCGCTACATCCAGATGGCGACGCAAGGCGGCGTGACGCAGGCGCTGTTCCCGGAGGGCGGGCTGAGCCTCGACGGGCGGCTGGCGCTGCCCAAGCTCGGGCTGCTGAGCTACCTGCTCGACGATTACGATCCGGACGGGCGCGAAGTGGTCTTCGTGCCGGTCGCGCTTAACTACGATCGCGTGATGGAAGACCGCGTGCTGATCCGCGCCGCGCAGCGCGGCGAGCGCCGGTTCGGGGTGTCGCCGCTGGCGATCGTGCGGACGGTGGGGCGGCATTTCGGCCAGCGCCTGAGCCGCCGCTTCAAGAAGTTCGGCCAGGCCGGGGTGAGCTTCGGCGCGCCGCTGGCGCTGTCGGAGGTGGTGGCGCGGGGCGAGGACGTGGCCGACCTCGGGCGCGAGCTGATGCGGCGCATTGCGGCCGGCATGCCCGCGCCCCCGGTGCCGCTCGTCTCGCGCGCGCTCCTCGGGGGCGCGCATGGCGCGGACCTGGCCGAGGCGGTCGCGGCCGACCTGGCGGTGCTGGACGAGGCCGGCGTGCCTCGTGCGGCGGGCAGCGCGGCGGAGGTGGTGGAGCGGGGCCTGTCGCGGCTGCGCATCCGCGGGCTCGTCGACGAGGCCGACGCGGCGAGCGCGAGCGCAGAGCCGGTGCTGACCTTCTACGCCAACTCGATCCGCCACCATTTCGAGGATGTACCGGCCCTGCGCATTCGTTAACGCGCCGTTTCCGCCGCCGATGGCTGGCGGTCGATTCCAGACACTTGCCGGCCGATGCCTCCCCATTTCTGGCGGAGACGAAAGGGCCAATGGAGGCGCTTGCCCGCCGGTGCTACCTTAGGTTGGTAATGTTTCGTTAACTTCTGCCGGAGAGTGTAGCGGTGAACAACAAGTGGATTCTCGACGTCCTGGCCGATCTGAAAGCCTTCGCGGATGAAAATGACCTGGGCGAGCTCTCGAAGCAGCTCGAATTGACCTCGTCAATTGCCGCGGCCGAAATCGGCGCGCGGCCGGGGAAGTCGGAGGCTTCACGCATGGTGTACGGGGATGGCAGAGACATTGCACGGCATTCTGGCAAGCTTGCAGGAGGCAGATCGGCTTGAAGACCTGCAGCGGCTAACGCGCCATATGCGCGACCGGCTTCGCGTTCGGCATTGCGTTTACCATTGGCTTCGGGCGGAAGGGGAAGAATATCGTTGTGGCACCTATTCGAAGCATTGGCGGCGGCGATACGATCGGCGGTGCTATCGCCGTATCGATCCGGTCGTCATCGACGGCTTTCGCCGGTTCGATCCGGTCGACTGGAAAGAGCTCGACTGGTCGGGCAAGGCAGCGCGCGCCTATCGCCGCGACGCGCTCGATCACGGCGTCGGCAGCCAGGGCTTCTCCATTCCGCTTCGGGGGCCCAATGGCCAATTCGCGCTGTTCTCCGTCACCGATACCACCAGTGACGCGGCCTGGGCCGAATTCACCGCCGCGCGCCAGCCCGACCTGATCCTCGTCGGTCACTATCTCAACCGCAAGGCGCTGGAGCTCGCCGGCCCCACGCTGCCCGCGCCGTCGCGGAGCCTGTCGCCGCGCGAGATCGAGGCGCTGACGTACCTCGCGCAAGGCTACGGCCGCGGCCGGGTGGCGGATGTCCTGTCGATCTCGGAGCATACGCTGCGGGCCTATATCGAGAGCGCCCGCTTCAAGCTCGGCGCCGCCAACACCACCCACGCCGTCGCGCGGGCGGCGATGGAGGGGCTGATCGTCGTCGGGGCCGCGCCGGCGGGCCCCGGCACGCGCGGCGCGGCCGCCGCACCGCCGCGTTAGCCGCGCCGATCGGCGCTGGCCCCCGCCCGAGGGCAGGGATAGTCTGCCGGCCATGACGCTGCCCGCCCTGCAATTCTCCGACGACCAGGCTGTCGCCTGGGACACGATCTCCGACGCGCTGGCGGTTTCCGGCGTCTCGCTCGCCGACGAGACCCTCACACCGCCCCGCGACGGCGCGGAGAACGTGCTCGCGGTCATCGGCAAGGCCGGCTCGGGCAAGACGATGCTGCTCGCCGAACTCTACAAGTCGATGCGCGCGCTCGGCGTCGACATCGTCTCGGGAGACTGGGAGGGCCGCAAGCGCAAGGACCGGCGCACGCTCGCGATCCTCGCGCCGACGAACAAGGCGGCGAGCGTTTTGCGCACGCGGGGCGTGCCCGCCACGACGATCCACCGCATCCTCTACACGCCGGTCTACGATCCGGAATTCGAGAAGGTGGCCGAATGGCTGGCCGGCAATGGCGAGCGGCCGGCGATCGAGGGGCTCACCGACGTCGCGCTCGACCGCGCCCACGCCTCCTACCAGTCCCACGCCTCCGTCCCGGCCGCGCTCGCGGCGGCGGGCCTGCGCGGATCGGACTTCATCACCGGCTGGAAGCGGCGCGAGGAGCCGCTCGATATCGGCTTCGTCGACGAAAGCTCCATGCTCGACGAGAAGCAGTTCGAGGACCTCAAGGAGATCTTCCCGACCCTGCTGCTGTTCGGCGACCCGGCGCAGCTGCCGCCCGTGCAATCGAGCGGCGGGATGGTCTTCGAGAGCCTGCCCGAGAAGCGCGTGCTCGAACTGCACCGCATCCACCGGCAGGCCGAGGACAATCCGATCCTCGACCTCGCCCACGCGCTCGCCGATCCGGCCGTCGACTTCTACGCCTTCGAGCGGATGATCGAGGAGGCCGCGGGCCGCGACGAGCGCGTCGTCTGGGCGCCGCGGGTGGAGGCCGACCTGATGGCCCGCTCGCCCGTCCTCGTCTGGCGCAACGCGACGCGCATCCGCCTGATCCACGCCTTCCGCGCCGCCTACGGCGCGGCCGTCGACGAGCTGCTCGAGGGCGAGCCGCTGATCTGCGACGGCATCGAGCTGCCGCTGAAGCATCGCAAGAAGCGGCTCGACCTCGAGGCCCGCGGGCTGATCAAGGGGGCGCAGGTGGTCTATCTCGGCCCCGGCCGGCGGCCCGGCTTCTCGCGGCTGCACGTGGTGGGCGCGGAGGAGCCGCAGGTCTCGGCGGCGAGCATCGTCAAGATCGAGAAGGAAGGCGAGGAGGAGCCGTTCATCCCCTTCGCCGCCTCCATGGGGGCGACGTTCCTTCACGGCGCCGCCGTGACGATCCACAAGGCGCAGGGCTCGCAATGGGACACGGTGCAGGTCTTCGGCCCCGACATCTACGCCGCCTCGCGCATGGGGCGGATCGAGGCGGGCCAGCCGCTCTGGAAGCGCCTCGCCTACGTCGCCGTCACGCGGGCCGAGCGCGAGCTGCGCTGGGTCATCCGCAACCGGCTCGGCCGCCCCTCCGAGCCGCTGGGCACGGCCGATCTCGCCGCCAGGCCCGCCGCGCCGCTCGAGCTCACGGGAGGAGACGCATGACCAGGACCGCCATCGTCACCGGCGCGAGCAGCGGCATCGGCCGCGCCGTCGCCGAGGGATTGCTCGACAACGGCTGGCGCGTCGGCCTGATCGCGCGCCGCCGCGAGGCGCTGGCCGAGATCGCCCGCGGCCGCGCCGCGATGGTCCTGCCCTGCGACGTCACCGAGCCGACTGCCGTCGCCGCCGCGTTCGGCGAGTTCGCGGCCGCCGAGGGGCGGCTCGACCTGCTGTTCAACAACGCCGGCATCTTCACGCCCGCCGCGCCGATTGACGAGGTCACCGTCGAGAACTGGATGCTGTCGCTGTCGGTCAACCTGACCGGGATGTTCCTGTGCGCGCGCGCCGCCTTCGGGATCATGCGCCACCAGACGCCCCGCGGCGGGCGCATCATCAACAACGGCTCGATCAGCGCCGACCGGCCGCGCGCCGGCTCGGTCACCTACACCGCGGCGAAGCACGGCGTGACGGGGCTGACCAAGAGCCTCGTGCTCGACGGCCGGCCGTTCGACATCGCCGCCGGGCAGATCGACATCGGCAACGCCGAGACGGAGATGGTCGGCCACCTCAAGGAGAAGGCGCGCGCCGCGGGGGTGGAGCCGGAGCCGACAATGGACGTCGCGCACGTCGCCGAGGCGGTGGTCGCGATGGCGGAGCTGCCGCTGTCGGCCAACGTGCTGTGGCAGACGATCATGGCCACCAAGGCACCGCTCATCGGGCGCGGCTGAGGCTCAGCTCTGAAGCGCGCGGAAGGCGGCCGAGGCCCCCCAGCCGGCGCTGATCGCGATGACGAGCGACAACAGCCCGTAGACGAACGGCTGCTCCTGGCTGAGCGCGTGGAGCCAGCGCTCGAGCCCCACCTTCTGCACCGCGATGACCGCCTCGTAGCTGTCCACCACCTCGCCCTCGCGCGTGAGGAAGATGCGCGTGGCGTAGTTGCCTTCGGTGAGGTTCGCCGGCAGCGAGATCGAGGTGGAGAACAGCGTGTCCTCCTCGAGGTCGATGGTCTCCTCGAGCACCTGGTAGTCGCCCGCGGCCGCGCGGATGCGGATCAGCGCTTCGCGGAAGCTGCGCGGGTCGGAGATGCCCTCGATATCGCCCACGGCGCGGATCGCGCGGGGAATCGAGATCGAGTGGCGCAGGTCTTCCGTCCAGGTCACCACCTCGCGCAGCGGCCCGGTGGTGGCGACCGCGTAGAAGGAGGGGGCCGCGTCGATCACCATTCCCTCGGTGTTCATCCAGATGCCCGCCACCCGGTCCTTGCGGCGCACCACGAGCCGCTCCGACGGGCCGGCGACGGTGATGACCACCTCCAGCGCGGCGCCGTCGGGAACGGGGCTCTCCCGCCGGACGGCGCCGAAGATCAGGATCTCGGAGCCGTCGAACGTCGCGGTGATGGCGACCTCGTTCTGGCTGAGCCCGAGGACGACCGTCTCGGCGCGCGCGGCGGGAGCGAGGAGCAGGAGCGCCAGCAGCAGCCGGATCATCCGATGCCCTCCGGATCGAGCGAGTAGACCTCGCGCGGCGTCAGGACGAGGTCGAGCCCGAGCTTGAAACAGACCGCGAGGACCAGCCCGGCGAGCAGGATGCGGAGCTGTTCCGCCCGCATCCGGGCTCCGATCCGCGAGCCGAGCTGCGCGCCGACGACGCCGCCGAGGATGAGGATCACCGCGAGCGCCATGTCGACGGTGTGGTTCGTGGTGGCGTGGAGCAGGGTGGTGAAGGCGGTGACGAAGATGATCTGGAACAGCGAGGTGCCGACGACGACCTTCGTCGGCATGTGGAGGAGGTAGATCATCGCCGGCACCATGATGAAGCCGCCGCCGACGCCCATGATCGCCGAGAGCACGCCGACGGAGAGCCCGATGAGGATCGGGGGGATGACCGAGATGTAGAGCCCGCTGACGCGGAAGCGCACCTTGAGCGGCAGGCTGTGCGCGAGCCCGTGCCGCCGCCGTCTCGGCACCGTGCCGGGGCGGCTCGCGCGGCGCAGGGCGGAGAGGCTCTCCATGAACATCAGCCCGCCCACGATCCCGAGGAAGATCACGTAGCAGAGGCTCACGAACAGGTCGATCTGGCCCAGCCCGCGCAGGTAGTTGAACAGCAGCACGCCCAGCGCCGAGCCGACGAGGCCTCCCGCCAGCAGCACCGTTCCCATCTTCAGATCGACGGTGCGGCGTCGGAAGTGGGCGAGCACCGCCGAGACCGAGGCCGCAACGATCTGGTTGGCCGAGGTGGCGACGGCGACGGCGGGCGGGATGCCGACGAAGAACAGCATCGGGGTGATGAGAAAGCCGCCGCCGACGCCGAACAGGCCGGACAGGATGCCCACGATCCCGCCGATGCCGAGCAGCAGGAAGGCGTTGACCGAAACCTCGGCGATAGGCAGGTAGATCTGCATTCCGCTACGTTGCCCCGCGGCGCGGCGGGCTGCAACGGGCCGTCATTGCTGCAACATCGGTCTCTCCTCTACTGTGGCCGCCCGATCCGGCGCCGGCGCAGAAGCAACATGACCTGAAAGTCCTGACATGAAGTTAAGGCCGGCACGGGCGCCGGCGCTTTTTTCAGCGCTCCTTCACGTACGGCTGCCCCCCGGCCCGCGGCGGGATCGCCTTGCCGACGAAGCCGGCGAGGATGATGACCGTGAGGATGTAGGGCAGGGCGTCCATGAACTGCACCGGCAGTTCGACGAGGCCGAGGTCGATGTTCTGGAAACGCAGCGCGACCGCCTGCAGGAAGCCGAACAGCAGGCATGCCGACAGCGCGTACCAGGGCCGCCACTTGGCGAAGATCAGCGCCGCCAGCGCAATGAAGCCCCGCCCGGCCGTCATGTCCTTCACGAAGCCGGCCTGCAGCGCCGTGGCGAGATAGGCGCCCGCGAGCCCGGTCAGGATGCCGCAGATGCCCACGGCGGCGTAGCGCAGGCCGACGACCGAGACGCCGGCCGTGTCGACGGCCGCCGGGTTCTCGCCGACCGCCCGCAGGCGCAGGCCGAAGCGCGTCTTGAACAGGATCCACCATGTCAGCGGGACGGTCAGGAAGGCGATATAGACGATGATCGTGTGGCCGCTAAGCAATTCTTCATAGATCGGCCCGATAAAGGGGGTGCTCTCGATGGCGTCCGCCCCCGGCAGGGTGATTCCGTTGAAGCGTGCGTCGCCGGAGATGTTCGGCGTCCGGCCGCCCTGGCCGAACCAGTCCTGCGCGATGACGACGGACAGGCCGGCGGCGAGGAAATTGATGGCGACCCCGGAGATGAGCTGATTGCCGCGGAACGTGATGGAGGCGAGGCCATGGATACCTGACAGCAGCAGAGACGCGCCGATCCCGGCGAGCAGCCCGATCCAGACCTGCCCCGTCGTGTAGGCGACGGCGCCGGACATGAAGGCCGCGGCGAGCATCTTGCCCTCGAGGCCGATGTCGAAGATGCCCGCCCGCTCGGAGAACAGCCCGGCGAGGCACGCCAGCAGCAGCGGAACGGCGAGGCGGATGGTGGAATCGAGGATCTGGACGATCGTGATGAAATCCATGGGTCAGCTCCTCGCGACGGCGCTGGTGGGCAGGAAGGACCGGGTCATTGCGCCCCCTCCGCGCTCGTCGACTTGCGATCTGGGGCCGGTGGCTGGCGGCCGGCGGCGACGAACAGCTTCTCGAGCGGCATCCGGATCATGTTGTCGAGCGCCCCGGTGAAGAGGATCACCAGCGCCTGGATGACGACGATCAGCTCCCGCTGGATATTCATCCAGAGCGCCAGCTCCGCGCCGCCCTGGTAGAGGAAGCCGAAGAGCACCGCCGCGAGGAACACGCCGAAGGGATGGCTGCGGCCCATGAGCGCGACGGCGATGCCGATGAAGCCCGCGCCCTCGGCGGCATTGAGCACCAGCCGCTCGGCCTCGCCCTGGACGTTGTTGATCGCCATGCAGCCGGCAAGTGCGCCCGAGATCAGCATGGCGATCATGATGATGCGCGTCGGGGAGATCCCCGCGTAGCGCGCGGCGGGTTCCGAATGGCCGAAGGCGCGGATCTCGTAGCCGAGACGGGTGCGCCAGATCAGCGCCCAGAGGGCGAAGCAGGCGAGGATCGCTATGAAGAAGGAGACGTTGGCCGGCGCCGCGTGCGACCACTCGATGCCGAAGACGCCGAAGACGTCGCCAAGCGTCGGCAGGTGCGTCGCCTCGGGAAAGGACGACGTCGCCGGCTCCTGGCCCGGTGCCTTGAGGGGCCCGACGAGCGCCCAGTTGAGCAGCGCGGCCGCGATGAAGTTGAACATGATCGTCGTGATGACGATGTGGCTGCCGCGCTTGGCCTGGAGGTAGGCCGGGATCGCCGCCCAGGCCGCGCCGAAGGCACCGGCGGCGACGATCGCGGCGATGAGCGCGATGGTCCAGTGCGGCCACGGGATGTAGAGCAGCACGATGGCGACGCCCAGACCGCCAAGCAGGGCCTGCCCCTCGCCGCCGATGTTGAACATCCGCGCGTGGAAGGCGATGGCGACACAGAGGCCGGTAAAGATGAAGTTGGTGGCGTAGTAGAGCGTGTAGCCCCAGCCGTAGGTCGAGCCGAGCGCGCCCGAGACCATCAGCTTGAGCGCTTCCACCGGGCTCTCGCCGATCGCGAGGATCACGAGCGCCGACAGGATCGCCGCCAGCAGCAGCGAGATCAGCGGGATCAGGACGACGTCCGCCCATTTCGGCATGCGTTCCATCTCAGGCCTCCTTGCCGGCTCTGCCCGACGTGTGCGCCAGCTGCGCCTCGACCTCGGCAAGCGAATGTTCGCGCTCGGTATCGGTGATCCCCGCCATCAGCAGGCCCAGCTCCTTCTCGTCGGTCTCGCCCGGCAGCCGCTCGCCCATGATCTGCCCGTCGAACATCACCGCGATCCGGTCGGCGAGGCCGAGAATCTCGTCGAGCTCGACGGAGACGAGCAGGATCGCCTTCCCCTCGTCGCGCAGCTCGACGATGCGCTGGTGGATGAACTCGATGGCGCCGATGTCCACGCCGCGCGTGGGCTGGCCGACGAGCAGCAGGTCGGGATTGCGCTCGATCTCGCGCGCGAGGACGATCTTCTGCTGGTTGCCGCCCGAGAAGCTCTTGGCCGACAGGTTCGGATCGGGCGGGCGAACGTCGAAGCGTTTCATCTTCTCCGCCGTCGCCTCGCGGATCGCGGCGTTGTTCATGAACATGCCCGATTGGTAGGCCGGGTCGGCGTGATAGCCGAAGGCGACGTTCTCCCAGGCATGGAAGTCCATGATGAGGCCCTCGCGCTGGCGATCCTCGGGCACGTGCGCGATGCCGCGGCGCCGCCGGGACTGGCCGTCGGAGCGGGAGCCGGTGAGGTCGATTTCCTCGCCGCGCATCCGGATGCTGCCGGTGGCCTTCTCGTAGCCGCCGAGCACCTCGAGCAGCTCCGACTGGCCGTTGCCCGCGACGCCCGCGATGCCCAGGATCTCGCCGGCGCGGATGTCGAAGCTGACCCCCTTGACCCGGTGCACGCCCTTGTCGTCCACCACGTTCAGATCGCGCACCTCGACGATCTTCTCGCCGGGCTGCGCCGGCGTTTTCTTCACGCGCAGCAATACCTTGCGGCCGACCATCAGCTCGGCGAGCTCGGGCGGCGAAGTCTCGGCGGTCTTGACAGTCGCGGTCATTTCGCCGCGGCGCATGACCGATACCGTATCCGTGATCTCGATGATCTCGCGCAGCTTGTGGGTGATCAGGATGATCGTCTTCCCCTCGGCGCGCAGGTTCTCGAGGATGCGGAACAGGTGATCCGCCTCGGCCGGCGTGAGCACGCCGGTGGGCTCGTCGAGGATCAGGATGTCGGCCTGGCGGTAGAGCGCCTTGAGGATCTCGACGCGCTGCTGCATCCCGACGCCGATGTCGTCGATGAGGGCGTCGGGGTCGACGCTGAGCTCGTACTCGGCCGCGAGCCGCTTGAGCTCTCCGCGCGCGCGCGCCAGCGAGGGCCCGAGCAGGGCGGAATCCTCGGCGCCGAGCACCACGTTCTCGAGGACGGTGAAATTCTGGACCAGCTTGAAATGTTGGAAGACCATGCCGATGCCGGCGTTGATCGCGGCCTGGCTGTCGGGAATGTCCGTCTTCTTGCCGTTAATGAAGATTTCACCTGAATCGGCTTTGTAGAAGCCGTAGAGGATCGACATGAGGGTGGATTTGCCGGCGCCGTTCTCGCCGATGATGCCGTGGATGGTCCCCGGCATGACACGGATCGAGATGTCCTTGTTGGCCTGCACGGGCCCGAAAGCCTTGGAGATCCCCTTCAGTTCGATCGCGGGTGCGGTGCTCATTCGGCCACTCCCGTGCCGACGAAGCCCGTGAGGAGGACGATGTTGCCGGACTCGTCCGCCTCGCCGAAATAGGTGCCGTGCTGCGCCATCTCGCCGTCGCCGAAGGCGACGAGCGCGCGGGTGTAGCCGTGGTGCCCGTCTGCGCGCACGACGCTGGCGGTCCAGCCCGGCGCGTTGGCGGAGAACGCGCCGACATAGTCGAGCAGCGCGTCGGCGGTGGTGATGCGGCCGGGCGTGCGCGGGTCGCAGTAGGAGAAGGCGGGCGCGAGGACGCCGGAGATCAGCTCGCGGCGGCGGTCGGCGTCGGTCTCGCCCCAGGCGGAGAAGAAGGTGTCGAGAGCCTCGCGCATCGGATCGTCCTCACTGCTGCATCTGGCAAAAGGGCCGCGCCAACGGTGATGGCGCGGCCCGGTTGTTGGCCTGAAGACCTGTCGACGCCTCAGAAGGAGACGGACGGGCAGCTTTCGTCGGAGGTGTAGTCGTGCACCTCGATTTCGCCGGCCTCGATGCCTGCGCGGGCCTCGTCGAGCGCGGCCTGCATCTCGTCGGTGATGAGGTCCTGGTTGTGCTCGTCGATCGCGGCGCCGACACCATCCTCGGCCACGCCGAGCATGGCGAGGCCGGTCTCGATCTCGTCGCCGGCCATGAAGGCGTCGTAGACGGCGTTGTCGACGCGCTTGAGCATCGAGGTCAGGACCGAGCCGGGATGCAGGTAGTTCTGGTTGGCATCGACACCGATCGAGTAGATCCCCTCGTCGGCGGCCGTCTGCAGCACGCCCAAGCCCGTGCCACCCGCGGCGGCGAAGACGACGTCGGCGCCCTGGCCGATCTGCGCCAGCGTCAGTTCGGAGCCGCGCACCGGGTCGTTCCAGGCGGCCGGCGTGGTGCCGGTCATGTTGGCGATGACGGTGGCGTCGGGATTGGCCGCCAGGACGCCCTCGGCGTAGCCGCAGGCGAACTTGCGGATCAGCGGGATGTCCATGCCGCCGACGAAGCCGACGGTGCCGGTCTCGGAGGCCATGCCGGCGAGCATGCCGACGAGGTAGGAGCCCTCGTGCTCGGAGAAGATGATCGACTTCACGTTGGGCGCTTCCACCACGCCGTCGATGATCACGAAGGTGGTGTCGGGGTAGTCGGGCGCGACTTCGGCGAGCGGCGTCATGAAGGAGAAGCCGGCCATGACGATCGGGTCGTTGCCGTTCTCGGCGAAGCGGCGGAGGGCCTGCTCACGCTGCGCGTCGGACTGCAGCTCGACCTCGTTGTAGGAGCCGCCGGTCTCTTCCACCCAGCGCTGGGCGCCGTTGTAGGCGGATTCGTTGAACGATTTGTCGAACTTGCCGCCGAGATCGAAAATCAGCGCCGGATCGGCGAGCGCGGCGCCGGCGGAAAGAGCCAGGGCCGCGGCGGTGCCGAGCAGCTTGGGCATGAAAGTCATGGAGGTCTCCCTGTCAGAATTTCCGGGCGCTGGTAACGCCCTGTTCATTCGAGCCGAGTATGTCGGTTCATGCACAGGATAAGGCAACGGGGGCGAAAGAGGGTCAACAGATTTTTCCCGCAGAGGCAGCCGCGTTAGCGCCACCAAGGGCATGACGGAGGGTCACAACGTACGGGAGAGCACCAGCGCGTCGGCCGCCGGGGCGCCCGGGCGCGGATAGTAGCGGCGGCGGCGTCCGGCCTCGGTGTAGCCTGCGGCGGCGTAGAGAGCGCGTGCCGGCGCGTTGTCTTCGGCAACCTCGAGGAAGGCATCGACCGCTCCGTCGGTCCGGGCGCGTTCGTGGAACTCGTCGAGGCAGGCGCGGGCATTGCCCGAGCGGCGGACGGCCGGGTCGGTCGCGAGCGTCAGGATCTCGGCCTCGTCGAAGCTGCGGCGGGCGAGGAGGAAGGCCGCCGGCCGGGTGACGAGGAGCGCACCGGGGCTGGCGAGGAGGTCGGCGAACTCCTCCGCGCTCCAAGGCCTGTCGCCGTAGGCGCGGGCGTGCAGCTCGGCCAGCCATGCCGCGACATCGGCGCTGCCGGGCGTCACGGCAGGATCACCGGCGGCGGATCGGACGGTGGCGCGGCGTCGGCGGCGCGGACATAGAGCGGGGCGGGGCGCTGGCCGACGTCGTAGCCATGGCGCAGCTTCCAGAAGGCGAGGCGGCTGAGCCGGTGCGGCAGGTCGCCGGGCGGCGCGTCACCGACTTTGCCACCCAGCACGGCGGCGACCTCCGCGGCGCGGTGGCCGCTGACCACGAGACCGCCGCGGGCGAGCCGGGCCGGCGGGGCCGACGGATCGATGAGCTCGGGGGGCTGCGCAGGGCGCTCGTGGGCGAAGAGCTGGGCGTAGGCGCCGCCGCGCGGCGCCTCGAGGAGAACGAGCTCGGCCGGTGTATCTTCGGGCGCGCGGGCGAGTTCGAAGCTGGACAGTCCGATGGCCGGAACTCCAAGGCCGAGCGCCAGCCCACGCGCGGCGGCGACGGCGATGCGGATGCCGGTGAAGTTGCCCGGCCCGATGCCGACGCCGATGGCGGCGATATCGTCCCAGCCGGTCCCGTCGGCGGCCTGAAGCTCTTCGATCAGCGGGATCAGGCGCTCCGCCTGCCCGCGAGTCATTGGCTCGACCGCCGAGTGCAGCACGGCTCCGCCCGATGACAGAGCGGCCGCGCAATGCGCGGCCGAGGTGTCGAAAACGAGGGTGCGGAGATCGGCCGTCGGCATGGCCCGTCAGGCGGCGACGGGCCGGACCTCGACCACTTCGGGGATGTAGTGCCGCAGCAGGTTCTCGATGCCCATCTTGAGAGTCAGGGTCGAGGAGGGGCAGCCGGCGCAGGCGCCCTGCATGTGCAGGTAGACGACGCCCCGGTCGAAGCCGTGGAAGGTGATGTCGCCACCGTCCTGGGCGACGGCCGGACGAACGCGCGTGTCGAGCAGCTCCTTGATCTGCGCGACGATCTCGCCGTCCTCGCCGGTGTGCTCGGCATGGCCCGTCGCGCCCTCGGCGCCTTCGACCACCGGCGCGCCGGACTGGTAGTGCTCCATGATCGCGCCGAGGATCGCCGGCTTGACATGGTCCCACTCCGTCGCCTCGTCCTTCGTCACGGTCACGAAGTCGGTGCCGAAGAAGACGCCGGTGACGCCCTGCACCGAGAAGATGCGGCGGGCGAGGGGCGAGGTGTTGGCCGCTTCGGGCGACGCGAAATCTGCCGTGCCCGCGTCGAGAACCGCCTCGCCGGGCAGGAATTTCAGCGTCGCCGGGTTGGGCGTGGATTCGGTCTGGATGAACATCGCATTATCCTCTCGGGCTCACCGACTGGATATGCGGGCTCGCAGGCGCCCGGTCAAGGACTCCTTAGAACGATTCCAGCCTGCCCGGCGACGCGGCAGGTCAATCGCACTGGATCGAGACCAGCGCCTCCTGCAGCGGGGCGGGAGCGGTGCGGGAGAAGCCCGAGAACCGCGGCTCGTAGAGCACCCCGGCGCTGGAGAGGAAGCCGCCGATCGCCTCGGCGCCGATGACGATCTCGCGCCCGTTGCCGACGTCCGGCCCTTCGATCTCGCGCCCGCTGAGGGTGAGGCCGACGAGGTGCCCGCGATCGTCGGCGAGCGCCGCGCCGACGGAGCCGGGCACCGATTGCACCTCGAGCCGCGCCTGACCGGGCGCGAGCCAGTCGTTGCCGCGGGTGAGCACCTGCGCGGGGCGCTCGGTCAGGGAATCGTTCGCTCCGGGCACCAGCATCCGCATCCGCGCGCCGTGGTTGAGCCGCTCCGAGCCGATCGGTGCCCAGGCCTCGCTGCGCGGGCCGTTCGAGAGCAGCATCAGGCCGAGCTCGTCGTTCACGGCCACGCGGCGCAGACGCCGCTCGCCCAGGCGCGGCTCCGGGCAGTAATCGAGCAGGCGCGCGCCGGTCAGGATATCGGTGCTGTTGATGTAGACGCCCGAGCCGACCGCCGGACCGACGCGGGGCCGCGGCTCCGGCTCGACGGGCGCCGGCTCCGGGCTGCCGTTGATGATCTGCCAGAGCACGCCGCCTTCCGTCACCGAGAACGGCATCCCGGGGCCGCGCGCGATGGACGAGGCGATCATCTGGAGGCGGTGCTGCTCGGGCGGATCGACGCGCAGGCGCACGGTCTGGTAGATCCCGTCGATGCGGTCGGAGCGCAGGTAGACGTACTGGTTGTCACGCTCGTGCAGGATCGCCGTCACCCAGCGATCGTCGCGCCGCAGCGTGTAGGCCTCGGGCGAGGAGGCGGTGTTGCTCAGCAGCCGGTCGTGCTGGTCGCGCATCTTGTCGAAGCCCTGATCGGTGAAGGCGACGCGCAACGAGGTGTCGGGCCCTTCCAGGACGGCGGCGGCGTCGTTGTTCTGGGTCGAGCCTTCCGTCAGCAGCCCGGCGGGCAGCACCAGAGACATCTCGTCTTCGATCCACTCGACCGTCTTCCAGCCGATCGGACCCTCGCTTTCGATGAACTGCTCCAGCAGCGGACGCATGTCCGCGAAGCTGTAGCGGTCGAGGCCCAGCTCGCGGCGCATGTACGCGTCGAGCGCCTGGCGGGTGCGGTCGTTGAAGCGGCCGTTCATCAGCCCGTCGTAGTCTTCCGTCAGCGCGAGCACGCCTTGCAGGAAGCGGATGTCTTGCGACGACATCGCGTTCGCGTTGAATGGGCCGCGGAGGTTGACCTGCTGGGCGCTCGCCGTGAGCGGCAGGAGCAACAGGACGAGGGCGCTGAGGCAGCGGAAGAGAAGCGTCATGGCAGGACTCCCTGATCTGGTTTGCCAGGTACCTAGCCGCCGGGGCGCGCGGGAACAGTGGTGCCGCGAGCGAAAGTAGCGAGCGGCGCCCGGGCAGGGGCACCGCTCGGGAGAAGCGATCAGTTGCGGTCGATGTCGATGCGGGTCTCGGCCAGCACTTCGCCGTTGGCCGTCAGCACGGCGACGACGTCGCCGACCGGCGCGGAATTGACGGGCACGCGGACGTTGGTGTTGGCACCGGCGTGGACGCTGCGGCTGCCGATCAGCGTGCCGAGCTCGCCGCCTTCGAGCGTGTAGACGTCGACGCTGCCGTCGGCGTCGGACACGACGCTGCCGAGCTCGATGATGGCGCTGTCGCCCTGGGCTTCGGTGATCGAGAAGTAGCTGTCCGCGGAAGCCACGGACGCGGTGCCGAGGGTTGCGAGGAGGGTGGCGAGGAGCACGTTTTTCATCTGTCTGTCCTTCGAGTTCGTGTCGCGAGCGGCAGGATCGCCATCTCGTGGAAGACAGATCGGGCGCGGGCGGGGCCGGTGGAAGTGCATGACGGATCACGAAAAAACGACACTGACAGGACGGGACAGCCTCTTGAACTGCCGGGCGGCGGACCGGGGTGAGGGTCTTGTGCAGCCGCGCACGGACGGGCGGCCCCAACCGGGCCGAACTGCACAGTTCAGTTCGGATTATGTTGTTGATGCTGCTGCTGTGCAGGAAAGCAGACTGACCTGTTCAGTTCAGGTGATCGCTTCGAGCCGCTCTTTCGAAATGTCGCCGGGCACGATGGTGATCGGCACGGGCAGGCTGCCGGCGTTGCGGCTGAGCTGGGTGACGAGGGGGCCGGGGCCCTTCTTGTCGGCCGACGCGCCGAGCACGAGCACCCCGATGGAGCTGTCTTCGCGGACCAGCGACAGGATCTCGGGGACGAACTCGCCCTCGCGGATCACCAGCTCGGGGTCGACGCCCTGCCGGTCGCGCATCCACTTGGCAAACACCTCGAAATGCACCTCAATCCGCTCGCGGGCTTCCGCGCGCATGATGTCGCCGACGCCGATCCAGTGGTTGAACTCCTCCGGCGTCACGACCGACAGCACGGTGACGCCGCCGCCCGTCTTCGCCGCGCGCATGGCGGCGAAGCGCATGGCGTTCAGGCATTCGCGGCTGTCATCCAGCACGACCAGGAACTTGCGCATCCAACTCCTCCTGCGCCGCACTCTGCCGTCCGCGGCGGCGATAGGCAATCGCGTTGCGCGTCAACGAATTGGCAAGATTTCCGTGGCAGGAAGGTCCCGCGGCCGGGATCGGCCGCGGGTTTGGCTCGATCAGACGGAGGTGCAGATGTATTTCAGCTCCAGATAATCCTCGATGCCGTGGCGCGAGCCTTCGCGCCCGAGGCCGGACTGCTTGACGCCGCCGAACGGGGCCACCTCGGTGGAGATGATGCCGGTGTTGACGCCGACGATCCCGTATTCCAGCGCTTCCTGCACCTTGACGACCCGCGACAGGTCCTTGGCGTAGAAGTAGGAGGCGAGGCCGAAGATCGTGTCGTTGGCGAGCTCGATCACCTCGTCCTCGTCCTTGAAGCGGAACAGCGGCGCGAAGGGGCCGAAGGTCTCCTCGGTGGCGACCTTCATCTGCTGGTTCGCCTCGGTGACGACGGTGGGCTGGAAGAACTGCTCGCCGAGCGGGTGCGCTTCGCCGCCGGTGAGGATCTTGGCGCCCTTGTCGAGCGCGTCCTGCAGGTGCTCGCGCACCTTCTTGATCGCCGCCGGCTCGATCAGCGGTCCGAGCTGCGTGCCGTCGTCGAGGCCGTCGCCGACGGACAGCTTTTCGACCTCGGCCTTCAGCTTCTCGGCGAAGGTGTCGTAGACGGCGTCCTGCACGTAGATGCGGTTGGCGCAGACGCAGGTCTGTCCGTTGTTGCGGAACTTGCACATGATGGCGCCCTGCACCGCGGCATCGATTTCGGCGTCGTCGAACACGATGAAGGGCGCGTTGCCGCCGAGCTCCATCGAGCACTTCATCACCTGGTCGGCGGCCTGGCGCAGCAGGATGCGGCCGACCTCGGTGGAGCCGGTGAAAGTCAGCTTGCGCACCTTCGGGTTCTCGCAGAACTCGCGGCCGATCTCCGAGGCGCTGGTCGAGGTGACGACGCTGAACACGCCGGCCGGCACGCCGGCTTCCTCGGCGATCTTCGCCATCGCGAGCGCCGAGAGCGGGGTCTGCGAGGCGGGGCGGATGACGAAGGAGCAGCCGGCGGCGAGGGCCGGGGCGACCTTGCGGGTGATCATCGCGTTCGGGAAGTTCCACGGCGTGATCCCGGCGGCGACGCCGATCGGCTGGCGCAGCACGGTGATCCGCTTGTCCGGCTGGTGGCCCGGGATGGTCTCGCCGTAGATGCGCTTGGCCTCCTCGCCGAACCACTCGATGAACCCGGCGCCATAGGCGATCTCTGCGCGCGACTCGGCGAGCGGCTTGCCCTGTTCGGCGGTCATGATGATCGCGAGGTCCTCCTGGTTCGCCATCATCAGGTCGAACCACTTGCGCAGCACCGCCGCGCGCTCCTTGCCCGTCTTCGCCGCCCAGGCGTGACGGGCGCGGTCGGCCACGGCGATCGCCTCGGCGACCTCCTCGCGCGACAGGTCGGGGATGCGCGCGATGACGTCGCCGCGCGCCGGGTTCGTGACGTCGAACGTTTCGCCGGACGCGGCATCGACCCACTTGCCGCCGACGAAGGCCTGGCTGCAGACGAGGCTCGGGTCGGACAGGAGCGCGGTGAAATCTGTGGTGTCGTCAAGCATGATGACCTCCCTTAAGGTGTGGCGTCGCCGGGCCCCCAGAGCCCGCGCGGTGCGGAGAAAAAGGGGCAAGCATGACTCTCGACGATGCCTACGCCAACGGGCGCTTCATCGCAAACGCCGACACCTACCCCCCGCGCTGGGAGCGTGCCGCGGCCGACTTCCGCGCCGCGACGCGCGGGCGGCTCGACGTCCCCTACGGCGACACCCCGCGCCAGCGGCTGGACCTGTTCCTGCCGGAGGGCGCCCCGCGCGGCGTGGTCATGTTCGTGCACGGCGGCTACTGGCTGCGCTTCGACAAGTCGACGTGGTCCTGGCTCGCCGCCGGGCCGGTCGCGGCGGGCTGGGCCGTCGCGATGCCGTCTTACGATCTGTGCCCGTCGGTGCGCATCGCCGAGATCACGCGCCAGATCGCGCGCGCGGTGGATTGCGCGGCGGAGCTGGTGGCCGGCCCGGTGCGGCTGACCGGCCACAGCGCGGGCGGCCACCTCGTCGCGCGCATGGCCTGCACCGACATCGACCTCGCAACACGCGGGCGGATCGAGAAGGTCGTCCCGATCTCGCCGCTCGCCGACCTCGCGCCGCTGATGGAGACGTCGATGAACGCCGACCTGCGCATCGACGCGGCGGAGGCGGAGGCGGAGAGCCCGATCCACCGAACGCCGGCGGGGCATCCCGTGACGGTGTGGGTCGGCGCACAGGAGCGGCCGGCCTTCGTCGACCAGGCCGGCTGGCTGGCGGAGGCGTGGGACGTGCTGCGCGTGATCGAGCCCGAGCGGCACCATTTCGACGTCATCGACGGACTGGCCGACAGGCACTCCCGGCTCTGCCGCACGCTGCTCGTATAGCCGTCAACCAATTCTCAACGATTGCCTGCTACGACTCGCCGTGTCGCGCCCCGCACCCTGTCCTTGACCGGAGGACCCGCCGTCTGTCATCTAGCCACACCCGCCGCGATGGCGTCGCGCCGGTGTGTTCCCTCTCGTCCTGTACGCCGGGACCTCTTCAGGAGGCCGCCCATGGACCGTCCACAGCATTACCGTTTCCACAATGGCGAGAAGGCCGCGCTGCCCTTCGCGCCCGCCGAGTACGAAGCCCGGCTTGCCGGCCTGCGCCGCGCCATGGCCGAGGCGGGCATCGAGGCCGCGCTGTTCACCTCGATGCACTGCATCGCCTACTATTCCGGCTTTCTCTATTGCGCCTTCGGCCGCCCCTATGGCCTCGTCGTCACGCCCGAGCAGTCCGTCACCATCTCCGCCGGGATCGACGCCGGCCAGCCCTGGCGGCGCTGCCATGGCGACAACCTCACCTACACCGACTGGACGCGCGACAACTTCTGGCGCGCCGTCGCGTCGGTCGCCGGGACGGGTCGCGCCATCGGCTTCGAGGGCGACCACCTGTCGCTCGCCCAGCTCGACAAGCTCGACCACTTTCTCGCCCCCTCGCGCCGCACGCCGATCCACGAGCTCGCCATGCGCCAACGGATGCACAAGTCGGAGGCCGAGATCGCCCTGATCCGCCACGGCGCGCAGGTCGCCGATATCGGCGGCGAGGCGATCCGCGACGCGATCCGTCCCGGCGCGCGCGAGATCGACATCGCCATGGCCGGGCGCGACGCGATGGAGCTCGAGATCGCCAGCCGCTTCCCCGACGCCGAGTACCGCGACACCTGGGTCTGGTTCCAGTCCGGCCTCAACACCGACGGCGCGCACAATCCGGTCACGGCACGCCGGCTCGAGCCCGGCGACATCCTGTCGCTCAACACCTTTCCGATGATCTCGGGCTACTATACCGCGCTCGAGCGCACGCTCTTCGTCGGCCACGTCGACGACGCCAGCCGCACCATCTGGGAGCACAACGTCGCCGCGCACGAATACGGGATGTCGCTGCTGCGCCCCGGCGCGAGCTGCGCCGAGATCGCGCACAAGATCAACGACTTCCTCGCCGAGCGCGACATGCTGCAATACCGCACCTTCGGCTACGGCCACTCCTTCGGCGTGCTGTCGCACTATTACGGCCGCGAGGCGGGGCTGGAGTTGCGCGAGGACATCGACACCGTGCTCGAGCCGGGCATGGTCGTGTCGATGGAGCCGATGCTGACCATCCCCGCGGGCCAGCCCGGCGCCGGCGGCTACCGCGAGCACGACATCCTGATCATCACCGAGGACGAGGCGGAGAACATCACCGGCTTCCCCTACGGCCCCGGCCACAACGTGATCGGCTGACGCACCGGCCCGCGCCCCGCCGGGGCGCGGGCCTTTTCGGCTACACGGGCCTCGCAAAGCCCGCTAACCTCGGGATGTTCCGTTGAGGAAAGCGTAGCATCCGGGAGGACCAGATGGCCGATTTCGACGCCCAGATCCGCGAGAGCCAGACCCAGGTGGCCGAGGCGCAGAGCAAGATTTCCGAGCTCACCACCCGGATCGAGGCGGCGCGCCAGAAGATGGCGCAGGGCGACGACATTGCCGTCGACATCGAGAACGCGACGCTCGAGGACGTCCACGCCCACACCGAGCTGATGAACGCCAACATCGCCGAGCTCATCATGGGCCTCGACGACGTCACCGCCGCGTTCTCCAAGGATTTCGACGAGATGCGCTCGAAGACCGGCTGGGAAAGCTTCGTCGGTATCTTCTCGCGCGCCAAGTCCGACTCGATGCGCCAGGAGCGGATGCGCACCGCCTCGGTCGACGACAAGCTGCAGGACCTGATCGCCAAGTCCGACACCATCACCCGCCTGCTGGAGGGCCAGCTCGCCCTGCTCAACGAACAGCGCGAGAAGGTCGGGGCCAACCTGTCGGCCACCCTCGAGGAGCGCGAGCAGACGGTCGCCTCGCTCGAGTCGGTGCGCGAGGAAGTGCGCCGGATGGACCCGCAGATCATCGAGCTCGAGAACCGCATCGCTGTCGAGCAGGATGCCGGCGAGCGCACCAAGCTCGAGACCGAGCTCGCCCGCCTCAACACCCGCCACAACGAGCTGGTGCGCGACGAGCAGGTGCAGCTCGCCAAGAGCCAGACGCTCGAGCGTTACATCGAGAAGGGCAAGACCTGGATCGACAGCCTGCAGAACCAGGCGGCGACGCAGATGGTGCTGATCAACAAGCTGCAGACCGACACCAAGCAGCGCGTGGTGCTCTACGACGCGCTCACCAAGTCGCTCAAGACCGCCCAGCAGCAGGACGTGGCGCACCGGATCAACGAGATCGGCGTGCAGACCGACCAGGAGGCGCAGACGGCGATGGCGGCGATCGGCTCGGCGACGAACGCGCGGATGGCCGACATGCTCGAGGCGCACGAGGATCACATGGTCTTCGCCCGCGAGGTGCTCGAGCAGAAGGCCAAGGCCGACGAGCGCTTCATCCGCCGCTTCCAGAAGATCGTCGAGAAGCACGATTCCAACCAGTACGGCGCGTGAGGCTTCATCTGGCCGCAAATATGCCCGCCGGAGGCGTCCGCCGCTCGGGGTCCGCGCGATGAGTGACAGCCAGCTCGATCACTTCCGGCTCGAGGACACGCGCGTTACCCGGCGCTACTTCGCGAAGTTCGCGCGCATCACCCGCCACCTGGCCCGCGTGGCCGGGGTGATGGAGGCGGAGCGGCGGCTGGCGCGGGCCGAGGTCGACATCCTCGCGCGCTACCTCACCGGGCTGACGCTGACCTTCCGCGCGCTCGCCCACAAGTACCACTTCGCCGGCCGCTGGCCCCATGCCGGGCGGCTGACGATGGACCGGGTCGAGAGCGGCTTTCCCGTCTTCTCCGAGCTGATGGCGATGGCCAACGATGCGATGCAGGCGCGCACGCACCTGGCCGGGATGCCGTCGGTCGAGGCGCTGAAGGACGAGATGGTGCGCGCGATCGTCGGCGGACTGAGCGTGCCGACGAAGCTGCAATTCGCCCTGTCGCAGCGGCTCTATTACGAGGAGCTCGCGCGCGGCGGGCTGTTCTGGGCGCGCAACGATCCGCAGGCGCTGTGGCAGTCGACGGAGGGCGACCGCCGCCGCTTCCTGCTGCACTGGGCGGTATATGACAGCGAGGTCAACCTGCCGCAGATCTACCTGATGGACGTCGAGGACACCGGCCGGATCGGCCTGCCCAAGGACGAGCGGCGCTGGCCCGGCGTGCAGCAGCACCTCATGGCGCAGTCGGTGAGCGGGCTGAAGCTGCTCACCATCGCGCGCGGCTTCGACACGGATTTCGACGATCTCCACCCCAAGCGGCTGCGCCGCTTCCACGTCGGCCCCATGTATTCCCACGCCTTCACCCGCCAGTCCGGCCCGCTGCGCGAGGTGCTCGCCGCCGCGCGCGCGCCCGAGGGCGAGGACTGGGCGCTGGTCTGGACCGAGGAAGACCTGCTGGCCGAGCGGACCGAGCAGGTCTCGCAGGGGTGGTTCGGGCGCGTGGAGCGGCAGGTCTTCGCGCTTGATCCGTTCGCGGGGCAGGGAGCCGACACGGGGGCGAGCCGCACCGAGCGGTCCATCATCCTGCCCGAACGGCCGTTCCAGGCGCTGGCCGAGCTGAGGCCGCCGGGCTTCTCCGGCGTGCGCAAGTTCGTCGTGGCGCCGTCGGGGCAGGTTCTGAGCTACAGGTAGGGAGGCGGACATGGCGCGGAGCGCGGACACGATGGAGCTGGGCGAGGCGGAGATCCGCAAGCATTACCCCGCCGCGCTCTCCCTGCTCGAGGGCTTCGACCACTCGCCCCGCATCGCCCGGCCCGATGCCGCCGCCGCGCCCGCGCGCGAGCGCTCGCCCGGCATCGGCGGGCGGCGCGCCTTTCGCTCGACGACCCCCGGCCTCGTCACCCGCCGCACCGCGCGCACCGAGGGCGTGCGGCTGATCGAGCGTATCGAGGGCGGCGACGACGACCCGCTCGTCTCGCCCCTGCAGGCGAGCCTGCTCGCCGCCCTGCGCCGCGCGCTCGCCATCGCGCTGGCCGTCGCCGAGCACTATGCCGAGCGCACCGCGCTGGCCGACCTCAAGCGCGCCAACCTGGAGGGCGCGCTGCCGCCCGCGCGGCAGCAGGAGTTTGCCGAGCTCCTCGTCGCCGAGGCCCTCGTCACCGCCCAGGTCTTCGCCTCGGCCACGGCCTTCCACCTCGCCGCGCACCTCCCGGAGCAGAGTGTCGAGGTGGGCGAGGTCGAGGAATTCCTCACCGAGAACAACCAGCTCGCCCTCCACGGGCTGCTCTGGGAGCTCGACCGCGACCTCGTTGCCCACGGCAGCAGCGACGCCGCCCGCGTCGCCACCGTGGCCGCCTTCGCCGAGCAGGTGATGGACAAGACCGCCGCCCGCGCCGCCAGCGCCGGACGGCTCGAGCCCTTCACCTCGGCGAGCTGGCGCGTGGCGGAGTCGGGCTTCACCGTGCAAGGCTTCGCCCCGGCCCGCGCCGCCCGCTCGACGCAGCTGACGATGACCTTCAAGAAGCCGCACGAGGTCGTCGGCAACCACATCGCCAAGTACCAGGCGATGCGGCTCGCCAAGATGCTCATGGCCTACGATTTCAACCGCCGGCTCAACCCCTTCGCCGAGCTCGGCGGATTCATCTTCACCTTCATGGGCGACGGCAAGCCCGGCACCGGCAAGACGACGCTGATCCAGATGATGGCCGGGCTGATCCACGACTATTGCCAGGTCGCCGGCTACCCGTTCCGCTACCAGAACCTCTCCACCGACAACATCGACTCCTACCAGGGCAAGTCCGGTCAGAACGCCAAGGCCTTCATCGACACCATCCTCGACCCGTCGGTGATCGGCTTCGGCACCATCGACGACATCGACCAGCTCGCCGGCAAGCGCGGCGACCGCCAGTCGAGCGCCGGCCAGCTCGAGATCACCGCGGTGCTGATGGAGAGCTTCGCCGGGGCCAACACCGTGGTGCGCGGCAACTGCACCTTCGGGATGTTCTCGAACTACCCCGAGAATGTCGACGACGCCCTGCGCCAGCGCGCCGGCGCCCGGTTCCTCGTCGACGGCCCCCAGAGCCGCGAGGACTACATCGACATCCTGCACCTGCTCATGGGCAAGAACCACGACATCCCCCTCGGGAACCACGACCTCTACGCCAACCAGGAGATCAAGCGCGCCGTCGCCCGCTCCTTCGAGGCCCACGCCCGCCCCCACGAGGAGGGTCTCGCGCGGGTCTTCGAGCAGGTCCACGCGCAGGTCGGCGCGCTCGACACGATCGCCCGGCTCGGCACCTACCTCAAGGCGATCCAGGAGGCCGACCCGCGCTTCACGGGGCGCGCGATCAAGAACATCACCGACGCGGTGAAGGTGCGGGCGATGGACTTCGAGCTGCCCGACGAGTGGATGGAAGAGCCCGAGCCGTTCCTGTTCCAGCCCTACGAGCGCAAGCTGGCGATGATCGAGGAGCTGCGCCGGCCGATCACGACGGAGATGGTCGTGCAGGAGATCAACCGCTACGCCGACAGCGAGTTCCGCTACGCCGACAAGTCCGACGAGGCCGCCATCGAGGCGATGGTGCGCGACCTGGTCCGGCAGCAGGAGGCGCGCCGCCGCTTCGCCGGGGGCGATGGATGAGCGCCTTCTCCAGCAGCCTGATCCTCCCCGCGATCCTGCTCGCCACGCTGGGCTGGGCCGTCCCCCGCCTGCTGGCCCTGCGCTGGCGCGAGGGGGTGCGGCCGCTGATCTGGCTCGCCGTGACGGCCACCCTGTTGATGTGGCTGATCGCGTCGTGCCTGTTCCTGCTGCTCTACCTCTGGCAGGGGCTGGCCCTGCGGGAGCTGTTCGCGCTCGGCCTTTGGGAGGGCCTCTGGCACCTCGCTCGCCTCGGCCTCACCTCGGCGCTGATCTGGGGTCCGATCCTGGCGCTGTCGGTGTCGGGGCTGCCGAAACATTGGGTGGAGGAGACGTGGTGACCGCTCTCCTCCCGATCCGCTCGCCCGGAGACCTGTCATGAAACGCCTCATCGAACGCGGCCTGATGTTCGGCAACCTCGTCCACGTCACGTCGCCGGTGCTGGTCGAGCGCTACAACCGCGCGCTGATGCACCTCACCGGCAAGAGCACGGCGCTGGGCGACTTCCATGTCGACATCTCCGGCTTCTCGCCCGAAATCGGGGCGGAGCTGGATGACGAGCTGTACCTCAACCACAACGGGGTGAACCGGCAGTTCATCCTGCTGACGACCGAGCAGAAGCGGGCGCCGCTGCTCAACGCGAAGTTCTCCACCAGCCGGACGATCCTGCGCAGCTTCATCGAGACCAACGAGGCCCAGCTCTTCGCGCTCACCGCGAAGGACGCGGTGGCCGGAGAGCTGGTCAACTCGGTGTTCCGCGTCGAGAGCCCGGCGCGGCTGTTCGACATAAGGCGGATCAAGGTCGAGGCCGACACGACGGCCGGGACGGTGGCGACGGCGGGGCGGCTGGGGCGGCTGATCGACCGGTTCAAGCAGGAGGACGACGCCTGGTTCGACGACGTGCTGATCGCGCAGATGATCGAGCTGGCGCGACAGACCGGCGACGTGGTGCGCAACCCGGTCGCGCTGGCACACACGGAGTTCGAGCAGGACAATTTCTGGACCGCCCATTTCGGCGGGCTCTACATCTTCCGCGACGTGGCCGAGCCCGCCGCCATCGCCGCGGGCGACAAGGCGGCGCTGGGCGCGCTGCCGATCGAGAGCGTGTACGACCTGCGTGACCGCACCAAGATCGCGATCTTCCTCGAGGTGAACGGTCTCGCCGAGCCGATCGTGCGCGCGCGCGGCATCGATGCGGCCGCGATCCTGTACCAGAAGATGGATTTCGTCGTCGCCGAACTCGCCGCGCGGCTGGGGGAGGACCTCAGGGGCGCGACCCGGCGCGACCTGCGCGCGCTCGGCCGCCGCCATGCCGAGCGGCTGCCCGAGGAGTACCACGGCCTCGCCGCGCTCGCCCGCTGGGCCGAGGACGGCGGCCCGTGGCCGCGCATCACCTCCGAGCACCCGGCCTACTTCTACACCCTGCGCGCCGCCGCCGTCCCCGACGCCGATCTCGTCAACCGGCTGCTCGCGCAGCTGTCGCCGCTCGACATCCGCCAGCTGTTCATCTGCCACAAGGAGGCGTTCTACGACGCCTATGCCCGTTGGCCCGAGGAGAAGCGCGCCTACGTTGCGGATTTCCTCGCCCGCGAGTACCAAGTCGACAAGGCGGGCACGCGCGACGCGCTCTTCGGCCACGAGGCGTCGATGGACGAGCCGCAGAATATCGCACCGCCCGCGCCCCGGCCCGACGACCTGATCGCGCGGGTGGGGCCGTGGGGCGCGGTGCGGCGCAGCTAGGGAGACGGCGATGCAGTTTATCCGGCTCTTGATCTTCGGCCTGCTGGCGCTGACGGTGGTCTATGTCTGCGTCTCTCTCTATTCCCGCTCGGTGCGGCGCGAGAAGCTGGAGGAGCGCTGGGACGCCGCTCCCGAGGGCGACGCGGTGGACCGCGAGGCCTACATCGCGCGCGGCATGGAGGAGTACGAGCGCTCGCTGCGCAAACGCCTGATCCTGCTCGTCTACGTCGTCCCGGTGGTGACGGTCGCCTCGATCATCTACCTCATCAACTGAAAGGTCTCCCGATGCGCAACGTCCGCCGGGTCCTCCGCCTGATCTCGATCCTGATCGTGGGGCTGCTGCTGCACTACGTCCTGCCCCAGCAGGACGTCGCCCGGATCACCTCGACGGAAGTGATCCGCACCGACTTCTCGCGCTTCAACCGGCTGTTCTACGCCCAGGCCGACGCCGGCGCCGTCGAGCAGACCACCCGCGATTTGCGGCTCATCAACACCGAGCGGGTGCAGACCTACCTGTTCGGGCTGATCCGCACGGGCCGCGAGACGATGGTCTATCGCAACGAGGACACCGGCTGGATCTGGCCGCCCTACTTCAAGTTCGACTCCTCCGACCTGCAGGCCGAGGCCGCCGCCGACATCTCGACGACGGAGCCCTACGACTGGGTCGTCATTACCCATTACGGCTGGCGTATCCGCTTCGCCTCGATCTACCCCAACGCCGTCTCGATCCGCCCCGCGCCGGGGCCGGACTACCGCCCGATCCCGTGGGTGAACGTCGTGTTGCTGGTGCTGCTGCTCGCGGCGGCCCTGTTCGTGCGCGCCATGTGGCGGCAGTTTCGCGAGCGCACGGTCGACCCATTCGCCGACCGCACCGGCGACAGCTTCGACCGCGCCCAGGCCCGCATCGCGGAGCGGCGCGGGCGGTTGCGGCGGTGGCTCGATACGTGGAAGGCGAAGGACAAGCGGTAGGCGGGGCAGAGGGGAAGCTGTCCCCCCCCCTCAGAGTAGCCATTCACCCCCCTGGGATATTTCCCGGACAGAGGAGGCTATTCGCCGTAGGGGACCCAGACCGTCTTGATCTCGGTGGCGGCGTCGAGGAACTCGGTGCCCTCGGCGGTCGCCCAGTCGCGGGCGCGGCCGTTGTTGACCCAGGTGCGCTTGAGATTGGCGGCGGCGCGGCGCTCGATCTCGCCGGAGAGGTCGCTCGAGGAGAAGGACCAGACGGCGTCGATGTCGAGGTGGTCGGCCAGGGTGGGCGCCAGTTCGGCGTGGCTGCCGGTCAGGATGTTGACCGCGCCGCCGGGCACGTCGGACGTCTCGAGCACCTGGTAGAGGTCGGTCAGGGCGAGCGGGAACGGCTCGGAGGCGACGAGGGTGATGCGGTTGCCCATCGCGAGCGCCGGGGCCAGCAGCGAGACGGCACCGAGCAGCGGGGCCTCGTCGGGGCAGAGCGCGGCGATCTTGCCGACGGGCTCCTTCAGGGCGAGCGCGAGGCCGCGCAGGGGCACGCCCTTGGCGACGCCGTCGTACTTGTCGGCCCAGGCGGCATAGGTGAAGAGGCGGCGGATCGCGGCGTCGACTTCCCTGGCGCCGCCCTTGCCCGTCATCGTGTCGACACGCTCGGCGAACTCGTCGGCGCGGGCGGAGAGGTTCTCGGCGAGGTAGAAGAGGATCTGCGCGCGCAGGTGGCCCGTCGTGCCCGACCAGCCCTTGGCCGCGTTCATCGCCTCGACCGCGTTGCGGACGTCCTTGCGGTTGGCCTTGGGCGCGTGGCCGAGCAGCGCGCCCTTGGGGCCATGGATCGGGGTCGAGTAGCCGCCGTCGGGGCGCGCCTGCTTGCCGCCGATGTAGAGCTTGGCGGTGCGATCGAGCGGATCGCGCGGCGCGCCCTCGCCGGAATGGGGCTGCACCGGCTTGAGCCGGGCCGGCTTGCCGCGCGCGCGGGTGTAGGCGGCGAGGCCCTCCCAGCCGCCCTCGCGGCCGAAGCCGCTCTCGCGGATGCCGCCGAAGGGGGCGGCGGCGTCGAACATGTTGGTGCCGTTGACCCAGACCACCCCGGCCTTAAGCCTGGGCGCGATGTCGAGCGCGAGGTTGACGTTCTCGCTCCAGAGCGTCGCCGCGAGACCGTAGCGGGTGTTGTTGGCGATCTCGACCGCCTCGGCAGGCGTGCGGAAGGTGGTGGCGACGAGCACGGGGCCGAAGATTTCCTCCTGCATGAGCGTCGCGGCGGGGGAGAGACCGGTGATCAGGGTCGGCGGGTAGAAGCAGCCCGAGGCGGGCATGGCGGTGTTGGCGCGGTAGGTCTCGCCCTCGGCGTTGGCGTCGACCATGCGGGTGATCGTGTCGAGCTGCACTTGGTCGACGATGGCGCCGACGTCGATCGCCTTGTCGAGCGGGTCGCCGACGCGCAGCTTGTCCATCCGCGCTTTGAGGCGGGTGTGGAAGTTTTCGGCGATGCTCTCCTGCACCAGCAGGCGCGAGCCGGCGCAGCAGACCTGGCCGCCGTTGAACCAGATCGCGTCGACCAGGCCCTCGATGGCGCTGTCGATGTCGGCGTCGTCGAAGACGATGTAGGGCGACTTGCCGCCCAGTTCGAGCGTCAGGGACTTGCCGCTGCCGGCGGTGGCCTCGCGGATGCGGCGGCCGACGCCGGTGGAGCCGGTGAAGGCGACCTTGTCGACCTCGGCGGCGACGATCATCTCGCCGACCCGGCCATCGCCGGTGAGGATGTTGACCGCGCCCTTGGGCACCCCGGCCTGCCGGCAGATGTCGGCGAAGAGCAGGGCGGTGAGCGACGTATACTCCGCCGGCTTGAGCACCACCGTGTTGCCGGCGGCGAGCGCGGGGGCGATCTTCCAGGCGAGCATCAGCAGCGGGAAGTTCCACGGCACGATCTGGCCGCAGACGCCGTGGGCCTCGCGGTCGGGCTGCTCGGCGTCCATGAGCTGGGCGTAGCCGGCGTGGTGGTAGAAGTGCCGGATCGCGAGCGGGACGTCGATGTCGCGGCTCTCGCGGATCGGCTTGCCGTTGTCGAGCGACTCGAGCACCGCGAAGAGGCGGGAGTGCTTCTGCAGCAGGCGCGCGATGGCGTAGAGCACGCGGGCGCGGGCGTGGCCGTCCTTGGCCCAGGCGGGCTGGGCCCTGCGGGCGGCGCGCACCGCGGCGTCGACATCGGCCTGGGTGGCCTGCGTGACGTGGGCGAGGTCGTTGCCGGTGGCAGGATTGGTCGAGGCGAAGGTCTCGCCGGGGTCGGTGAAGGCGCCGTCGATGAAGCAGCCGAACCGGCCGCCCATGTCGACGAGCCACGCGAGGGCCTCGGCCGCGCTTTCGGGGGCGGGGCCGTACTCCATCGTGTCGAAGATTTCCTTGACGGTCATGTGGGCGTCCTTGTCTGCGGGGCGCGGTTTAACGGCCTGGTCATCTTTTGCTGGCAGGATGGAGGCGTCGGTTCATCGGAGGGCCTGCCATGTAGCCATTCTTGTACGATCCGCCCGATCAGGCGAGCGCATGCCGCCAAGAGGCGGAGTAGGCGCCGGTGACGTGGTGTTCGAGCTGACGTTCGATATCGCCGAGAAGCGACGAGGCGCCGAAGCGGAACAGGTCCGGCTGGAGCCAGCGATCGCCGAGCTCGTCCTTCATCATGGCGAGGTAGGTGAGCGCGTCCTTGGCCTTGGAGATGCCGCCGGCGGGCTTGTAGCCGACCTTGACGCCGGTGCGCTCCTCGTAGGCACGGATCGCGCGGATCATGGTGAGGGTGACGGGAAGCGTCGCGTTGACGCTCTCCTTGCCCGTCGACGTCTTGATGAAGTCGGCGCCCGCCATCATGCAGACGAGGCTCGCGCGGGCCACGTTCCTGAGGGTGCCGAGCTCCCCGGTCGCGAGGATCGCCTTCACGTGCGCGTCGCCGCAGGCCTCGCGCATCTCGGCCATCTCGTCGTAGAGCGCCTGCCAGTTGCCCTGCAGCACGTGGCGGCGGGTGATCACGATGTCGATCTCGCGCGCCCCGGCGGCGACGCTCTCGCCGATCTCGGCGATGCGCAGGCGGAAGGGCGACAGGCCGGCGGGGAAGCCGGTCGATACGGCGGCGACTGGGATGTTGGTGCCCTTGAGCGCGTCGACGGCGGTCTCGACCATGTCGTGGTAGACGCAGACGGCGCCGGTGGTCAGGCCGGTCATGCCGAGCTTGTCGAGGATCGCGGGCGAGACCGGCTGGCGCGCCTTGGCACAGAGCCGGCGAACCCGGCCCTCGGTATCGTCGCCGGCCAGCGTCGTCAGGTCGATGCAGGCGATCGCGCGGCAGAGCCACGCGGCCTGGTATGCCTTCTTGACCGATCGGCGCCCCGGCAGCGTGGCCGCGCGCCGTTCGATGGCGGAGGTGTTGGCCTGCACGGAGCGGACCCAGGCGAGGTCGAGCACCATGCCGGGATTGCGCGGCTCGTGGAGCGAGGGGAGCTGGTCCGCCGCCTTGGCAGGCGCCTCGGCGGTGTGGTCTGGGCTGTGCGTCGTGTCCAAGTGTGCCTCCCCCTTGTCGGGCGGGACGGTCGCACTTCGTCCAGCGCTTGGCAAGGTTTGACCAACCGGTAAAAAGCGGGACGGCGCGTCAGGACGGCTGAACGAGATCCCGCTGGTGAGCCCGGCGGTAGCGCTGGGGCGTGACCCCGTGGTGGCTGCGGAACAGCTTGTGGAAATGGCTGAGGTTGGGAATCCCGCAATCGGCGGCGATTTCGGCGAGGCTGTCGGAGGTGCTGGTCAGCCGCCGCGCCGCGTAGGCCATGCGCTGGGCGTTGATGATCTCCGACGGGCTCTTGCCGAGGAAGCGCCGGGTCGTGCGGCTGACATGCGGGTGGGCGCGGCCGGCGGCACGCGCGAAACCGGCGGCGCCTTCCCGGAACGTCTTGGGATCCTCCGCCGCCGCGCAGGCGCGGGCCAGCCAGGAGGGCGCCTCCGGCGGCAGCGCGCTCACGCCGTCGAGCAGCGTGGCGAGGAACGGAAGCAGGAAGGCCTCGGCCTCGTGAGCATCGCGCCGGCTCCGGTCGAGCCGCAGGGCCGCCTGGTTGAGCGCGGCGAGCTGGCGGATGTCGCGGTGCACCCGGGCGGGCGACGGGGCGTCGCTCCAGAAGAACCGGCCCCGCAGCGCCCGGTGCCGCGCCGCGATCTCGTCGACCAGCTGCGGCGCGAGCACCAGCAGGACCGCCAGCGTTTCCTCCGCCCGCGCCTGCAGCGCATGGGCATCGGTGACCCGCAGGAAGACCACGTCGCCTTCGACCAGGTCGATCCGCTCGTTCTCGAGATGCAGCCGGACGCGCCCGTTCTGAATCCAGAGCAATATGGGAAAATCGCGCGAGATCAGACCTTTCGGCCGGCGGCTCTCGACAGACGCGCGGACCAGGTGGAAGGCATCGCCTCCGCGGAGAAAAGCCCGCGCCGAAAGCCGGTTCGCCACGCGCTCCTCGAACAGGTGGTCGCTCTTCTTCAACAAAATCTCGTCCTCAAATATGTGAAAAGACATAAATCAATCTTGACGATTTCGCAACCTTTGGCTGCTAGCCACGAGTGCGACAAATCGAACGCGGCGGCATGCCCCCGCCGTCGACGCGGAAGGAGGTGCGGAACGAAGAGCTGAAAATCAGATGTGCGACCGGCCGACGAGTTCGGCTACTTGCCCGACAGCGCCTTGATCCCGGCAACGCCGCTCTCCCCGAGCGCGACGGTCGCGAACGGCCCGCCGACCCGCGTCTGCGCCAGGTCGGCCGGATCGGGCCGCGCCTGCGGCAGGAGCGTCTCGGCCCAGTCCTCGGCGTTGTCCTGCGGCTTGTAGCCGAGGAAGCCGACACGCGCGTTGGAAACCGGCGCGCGGTCATTGGCGGAGACGCCGTAGGCGACGGTGAACCCCACGGTCGGGGTTTCGATCGCGCGGGTGACCAGCTGCCTGAGGTCACGGTAGCTCAGCCAGCTGCCGAGGGCGCGGGCATTTTGCGGCTCGGGCGTGCAGGAGAAGATGCGCAGACAGACCGCCTCCAGTCCGCGCTTCTCCCAGTACATCCGCCCCATGTCCTCGGCGAAGCACTTGGCGAGGCCGTAGAAGGTATCCGGGCGGTGCGGCTCGTCGGTGTCGATGCCGCGGTTGTTCTCGCAGAGCCCGACGGCATGGATGGAGGAGGCATAGACCACTCGCCGGAGCCCGTGACGGTGCGCCGCCTCCCAGATGTTGTAGGCGCCGATGTAGTTCGGCCCCAGGAGCTCCTCGAACGGCTTCTCGTCGACGATGGCGCCGAAGTGCACCACCATCTCCGCCCCCTCGAGAAGGGGCGCGATCTGGTCCATCTCCGCGAGGTCCGCCTTCACCCACGTCTCGTTCGCCAGCAGCTCCGAACGCGGCTCGGCGATGTCGGTCGACACCAGCTCGGCCGCCATGCTTGCCAGCGTGGCGCGCAGTTCGTGGCCGAGATTTCCGGCGGCGCCGGTGAGGACGATCTTCTTCATCGCGGGTCTCCGTCAGATGACGGCCCGCTCGCGCGCGGGCCGGTTGTCGTGGATGCGCTCGATCCCGAGCGGCGAGAGGTCGAGGCTGCGGTACTGGCCGTGCACGATCAACTCCGCGATCCCGCGCGCGATTCCGGCCGCCTGCTGCAAGCCGTGGCCGGAGAAGCCCGCGGCCGTGATCAGCTGCGGCGCGTCCGGATGTCGGCCCAGGATGGCGTTCTGGTCGAAATGGTTAAAGTCGTAGTGCCCGACCCAGCTCTGCATCAGCTTGATCCGCTCGAAGGCGGGGATGCGCGCGGCGAGTGCGGGCCAGACCTTTTCTTCCCAGATCGCGTGATCCAGCTCGAAATCGTCGGGCGCGACGGGCGCATCGTCGTCGGGCGGGCAGCCGGCGAGGTAGTAGCGTCCCTCCTGCCTCACGTGGACGCCGGACGGATCGATGGTTAACGGCAGGTCGACCGGCAACGGCTCGGCGGCGTCGAAGACGAAGCTGTAGCGCTTGCGCGGCTCGACGGGCAGGTCGCTCCCGGCCATGCGCGCGATCTCGGCGGCGCGGGGGCCGGCGGCGTTGACGATCGTGCCGGCAGAGAGCGTGGCGCCCGAGGCCAGCCGCAGGTCGGTGCCTTCGATGCCGACGACCTCGTCGTGCAGGACCGTCGCACCGTATTGCCGCGCCTGGCGATTGAACAGCTGAAACAGGGTGTTGCCGTCGAAGTAGCCCTCGTCGCGCGTGCCGTGCGAGGCGAGGACGACGTCGTCGGTGACGTAGAAGGGAAAACGCTGCGACAGCTCCTGTCGCGTCAGGATCTCCGTGCTGGCGCCAAGCCCAACCTGCAAATCGCGGGCTTCGCGCAGCACGTTTGCGAATTGTTCATCCCTTGCGAGGTACAGATAGCCGAAGGACTGGACGGGCAGGGAGGGGGCATCTTCGCCCATCCAGTCCTTGATGTCGCGCATGAAGGAGAGGGTGAATTGACTTAGCCGTATGTTGATCTCGGAGCCGAACTGCTGGCGGATGCAGCTGTTCGTGTGCGTCGTGGCGGCCCACTCGTAGGTGGGGTCGCGCTCGATGATGGTGACGCGCCCGGTGAAGGCGGGATCGCGCGTCAGCCACCACGCGACGGCCGAGCCGGTCATCGCGCCGCCGATGATGGCGACGTCGGTGGTTCGCCGGTCGGCGCTCATTCGTCCTCGCGGCTGACATAGCCCAGCCGCCGGTCGCGCTCGCGCGCCTCCTCCGGGCGCTTCTCGGGCGGGCCGTAGCCACCGCCGCCGGGGAAGGCGAGGCGCACCGTCTGGCCCTCGGGGACGGCGCTCCGTCCCTTGCCGCCCAGCCGGGTCCCGTCGGAGCGCTCGACGATCGTCGGCGCCCCGGCCCCGCCGCCGGCGCGGCCGCGAGCGGGATGATCGACGCGGTCGAACATCGCGGAGAAGACGAACCTGTGGCCGTCGGGCACGCCGACTTCCATGTGCTGGCCGAGCCCGCCACGGCAGGTCCCTTCGCCGCCCGAATCCGCGCGCAGCTCCTTGCGCCAGATAATGACCGGCCCCGAATGCTCCGTCGCCTCGACTGGCATCGTCATCACGCCGGAGGGGAAGGCGGTGGCGTTGAGGCCGTCGAGAGTCGGCCGAGCACCGGTGCCGCCGGAGTTGAAGGTCAGCACTTCGTGCTCGCTTTCGGGGCCGAAGATCGAGAGCTGGAAGTTGCACAAGGCCCCCGCGCCCTCGGCCGGCACACGGCCCGGCAGGATCTGGTCGAGTGCGTCGAAGACGGTATCGGGGATCAGGTGCCCGATGATGTGTCGCAGGGCGACGGGCGCCGGGCGCGGCGCGTTGAGGATCGAGCCGCGCGGCGCGGTGACGCGAAACGGCTCGAGGCTCGCGGTATTGTTGGGAATGTCGGGCGCGATGGTGCATTTGAGCGCGTAGGCGGCATAGGCGCGGGTATAGACCTCGGGGACGTTGATCCCCTTCGGATCGGTGCCCGACGTGCCGGCGAAGTCGCACAGGATGTGGTCGTCATGCGTCTCGAGCCGAACGTGGAGATCGACGGGCGCGGTATAGCCATCGATCCGCATGTGCCCCTTCGCGCTGGCGCGCGGCAGAGCGGCGATGCGCTCGATCGTGGCGGTGCGGGACGCGTCGAGGATGAAGGCGGAGATCTCCTCGAGGTCGTCCGCGCCGTATTCCTCGAGCGTGTCGCGCAGCCGCGCCAGGCCGACGTCATTGCAGGCGGCGAGGGCGTAGATGTCGCCGACGAGCTGGTCAGGGGTCCGCGTGTTGGTCCGGATGATGCGGATCAGCGTCTCGTCGACCATGCCGCGGTCGGCGAAGCGCATGATCGGGATCTGCAGCCCCTCCTCGTAGACGGAGTCACCGTCCGCGCCGAAGCCGCGCCCGCCGATATCGACCACGTGCGCGGTGCAGGCAAAGAAGCCGACGTGCCGCGCCTTGTGGAAAACAGGCGTGACGACGGTGATGTCGTGCAGATGGCCGGTGCCCTTCCACGGGTCGTTCGTGATGTAGGTGTCGCCCTCGTGCATCTCGCCGATCTCGCGGATGAAGTGGCCGACGGCCTCCGCCATGGCGTTGACGTGACCGGGGGTGCCCGTCACGGCCTGGGCCAGCATGTTGCCGGCCTGATCGTAGACGCCGGCGGACAGGTCGCCGGCCTCGCGCACCGACGTGGAGAAGGCCGTCCGCACCAGCGCCTGCGCCTGCTCCTCGACGATGGCGATCAGGCGGTTCCAGATGATCTGATTGGCGACGCTCATGAGCTCTTCCGGATGTCGATGGTGCCGTCGGCGCGGCCCTTGGCGGTGAAGCCGCGGGGCACGATGATCGTGGTTTCGGCCTCGGTCACGATGGCAGGGCCCGCGATGACGGTGCCGTCGCCGAGCGCGGTGCGCTCGAGGGCGCCGGCCGCGGCGAGGGCGCCGGTCGAAGCGTCGAAGAGCTGACGCTCGGTGCCGGTGGCCGTCTCGCCGGCGGGCGCCCCGGCGACCGGCTCGATCGGACGCAGCGGCGTGGCGGCCGAGAGGGCCCACACGGTGACCTCCGGCACGAGGCCGGCGACGGTCCTGCCGAAGAGGTTGCTGTAGGCCGCCTCGAACGCCTCCTGGATCGCGCCGGCCTCGAGCCGGTCGGGGAGCGGAACGGGGATGTCCCAACCCTGGCCGCGATAGCGCATGTGCAGCACCGTCTCGGTCGAGATGTCCGCCTCGGGAGCGCAATCGCGCACGAAGCTCTCGGCTTCGTCGCGCAGGGCGGCGAGCAGCTCGCGCGCGGCCTCGGCGTCGAACGCGTCGAGCCGCATGACGAGGCTGCGCGTCGCCTCGTACGCGTAGGGCGCGCGCAGGAAGCCGATCGCCGAGCCGACGCCCGCTCCCGGCGGCACGAGCAGGCGCGTCAGGCCGAGCTTTTCGCACAGGCGTCCGGCATGAAGCGGGGCGGCGCCGCCGAAGGCGATCATCGTGTAGCCCGCGAGGTCCTCCCCGTTCTCGACGGCATGAACACGCGCGGCGTTCGCCATGTTCTCGTCGACCATTTCGGAAAGCCCGTAGGCCGCCGTCAGCGCGTCGAGGTCGAGGCGCTGCCCGATATGCTCGGCAAGCGCCGTCTCCGACGCCTCCGGCTTCAGCGGGATCGAGCCGCCGGCGAAATTGTCCGGGTCGAGGCGCCCGAGGATCAGGTCGGCGTCGGTGACGGCCGGCCGCGAGCCGCCGCGCCCGTAGGCCGCGGGGCCGGGCTCGGAGCCGGCGCTTTCCGGGCCCGCCTGGATCCGTCCGAGCGCATCCACCGAGCCGAGGGAGCCGCCGCCGGCGCCGATCTCCACCATGTCGATGACCGGGATCGAGATCGGCATGCCCGATCCCTTCTTGAACCGGTAGGTCCGGGCGACCTCGAACACCCGCGCCGTCTTCGGCGTCCCGCCGCGGATCAGGCAGATCTTGGCGGTCGTGCCGCCCATGTCGAAGCTCAGCACGCGGTCGAGCCCGTGCCGCCGCGCGAGGTCGGCGGCGAAGATCGCGCCGCCCGCGGGGCCGGATTCGACCAGCCGGACCGGGAACTGGCGCGCGGCCTCGAGGGACATCAGGCCGCCGCCGGAATGCATGAGGAAGACCGGGCAGTCGGCGCCCGCCTCGGCCAGCCGCGCCTTCAGCCGGCCGAGGTAGTCAGCCATCATCGGGCGCACGTAGGCGTTGGCGCAGGTCGTGTTGAAGCGTTCGTACTCGCGGATCTGGGGCGACACCTCGCTCGACAGCGACAGGCTCTTTGCGGGGAAGCGGGCGGCGAGGATGTCGGCCACGCGGTGTTCGTGCTCCGGATTGGCGTAGCTGTGCAGGAAGCCGATCGCGATGCTGTCGAAATCTTCCAGCCGAGCGGCGAGAGCCTCGACCTCGGCATCGTCCAGCGGAATCAGTACGTTGCCGCCTGCGTCGACCCGCTCATGCAGGGTGAAACGGCAGTCGCGCGCGATCAGCGGGTCGGGCAAGACGAGGTTGAGGTCGTACTGCTCGAACCGGCTTTCGGTGCGCATCTCGATCACGTCCCGAAAGCCATCGGTCGTGATGAAGGCGGTCTTGGCACCCTTGCGCTCGATCAGCGCGTTCGTCGCGAGGGTCGTCCCGTGCAGGATCCGCGTGATCCGCGCCGGTTCGACGTCGGCCTGCGCGCAGACCTGCGCGAGCCCCGCGAGGATGGCCTCCTCGGGCGCTGCATAGGTGGTGAGTACCTTGGTCGAGTGCAGGCGCTCGCCCACTTCCAGGACCACGTCGGTGAAGGTGCCGCCGATATCGACGCCGAGATTGATTGCCGTCATGGCGCCGACGCTAGGGTGGGCGCTCGCGAATGTGAAGACGGTGCGCGCAGCGCGCGCGCACCGTCCGCGACGTCAAGCGTCGGTCGAGACGGTCGCGCCGAGCGCGCCCTCGTGGGAAAGGTAGCAGTACCCGTTCGGCGGCAGGCTCAGGGAGCGGTCGCGCAGCGCGGCATGACGCGGGCCGATAGCCCCGGCAGCGCGATCGAGGTCGAGGTGCAGCGTGTTCGCGGAGAGGTTGAACAGGCAGGTCACGTTGTCGTCTCCGCTCGTCCGCCGAATGCCTAGCACCGGCTCGGGCAGGTCGAGGAAGGTCGTCGAGCCTTGGCGCAGAGCCGGGGTCGCCTTGCGGAAGGCGAGAACCTCCCGGTAGGTGTGCAGAACGCTGTGGTTCCTTGCCTCTTGCACATCCACAGCGCGCGCGGCCTGCGGTGCCTTGACGGGCAGCCACGGCTCGCCGCTGGAGAAGCCGGCGTTCGGCGCGTCCGCTTCCCAGACCATCGGCGTCCGGCAGCCGTCCCGGCCCTTGACCTGCGGCCAGAAGCGCAGCGCGGGCGGATCGGTCAGCTCTTCGTAGACGAGCTCGGTTTCCGTCTGGCCCAGCTCCTCGCCCTGGTAGATGCCGATCGCCCCCTCGAACGAGGCAAGGACGGCGATCGCCTGCCGGGCGAGGGCGTCGCTGTCCTGCGCATGCGTCGCCCAGCGGTCGACGTGGCGCGGCACGTCGTGGTTGGAGAACGACCACTTCGGCTGCCCGTCCGGCGCGCCTTTCTGGAAGCCTTCGATGCAACGGCGGAAATGGTCGGCGCTGTAGTAGGGGCCGAGCATCGCGAAGGAGTAGCACATGTGCAGCCGGTCGGTGCCGCTGGTATATTCCCCCATGACCGCGATCGAGCGCTCGCCATCCTCGCCGACTTCCCCGACCATCATCACGTCCTCGTACTGGTCGGTCAGCTTGCGCAGCCGCTCCAGGAACGCGATGTTTTCGGGGCGCGTCTTGTCATAGATATGCTGCTGCATGCCGTAGACGTCCGTCGCCATGCCGAAGCCGCCGTGATCGGCGGGCGGGTTCGAGCGCAGCTTCGGGTCGTGGAAGTAGTAGTTGACGGTATCGAGGCGGAAGCCGTCGAGGCCACGATCCAGCCAGAAGCGCATCGTCTCGAGCAGGGCGTCCTGGACCGCCTTCGTGTGAAAGTTCAGGTCGGGCTGCGAAATCAGGAAGTTGTGCAGGTAGTACTGACGCCGCCGCGGCTCGAACTCCCAGGCCGAGCCGCCGAACACGCTAGCCCAGTTGTTGGGCGGGCTGCCGTCGGGATTGGGCTCCGCCCAGACGTACCAGTCGGCCTTCGGATTGTCGCGGCTCGCGCGGCTCTCCTCGAACCACGGGTGCTTGTCGCTCGTGTGGCTGAGCACCTGGTCGACGATGACCTTGAGGCCGAGGCCGTGCGCTGTCTCGATCAGGGTGTCGAAATCTTCGAGCGTCCCGAACAGAGGATCGATGTCGGTATAGTTCGAAACGTCGTAGCCCATGTCGTCCATCGGCGACACGAAGATGGGAGAAAGCCAGATCGCATCCACGCCGAGCCCTGCGACGTACGGCAGCCTCCGCGTGATCCCCGTGAGATCGCCGACCCCATCGCCGGAATCGTCCTGAAACGAACGCGGATAGATCTGGTAGATCACCGCGTCCCGCCACCATTCTCGCTTTGCCATGCGCTCTCCCGTGCGTCCGAAGCTGAAGTCCGTTAGCGCTATATCGGCCGAGGAGCCGATTTGACAGAGAAGCAGAGACCTGCGGCATCATCACGCGGACACCAGCCGCTGGCGGCGGTCTGCGAGCCAGCGGCCGAGCTCGGCCAGCGGCCTGGGAACGGCGTAATGATAGCCCTTGCAGGCCGGAACAGCCGGCGTCCTCGAGGAGCGCCCGCTCCGCCTCGTTGCGGACGCCCTCGCAGAGGACACCCGAGGGCACGGCAGAGGGCGACGATGGCGCTGGTGATGACGCGCAGCGGCCGCCGGGCAGCGCCAGCAATGCGGCCTCCAATTGAGTTCTGAAATCAAGGGCAACGACGGTTCCCGCCCGTGAATTCGCTGCTTTGTCGTACGCCTATACATCCAAGCCCCACTTTACTGGCCGCCGCTTGTCTAGCCGGAAAGAGGTAAAGGCGCGGTGAAGGTGGACGCCGGAAATACGGAAGATTTGAGACGCATCCAGCCGGGCATTCACGGTTTCTTAGAGACTCACGAGGTAGGTCGATTGAGCCGGCTGGGCTCTCCGCCGTCCAATCCATCAGGAGGCAAAATGAAAGCACTTGTCATGCAACCGGGTGTCGATGTCGCGTCGCTGAGCGCCCGAAAGATGCAGCTAACCGCGCTCATCATCGATGACGCCGAAGCTGACCGAATGCACCTTGCCCGCCTCTGCCGCAAGGCCGGGCTGGACTTCGCCTTCACCGAGGTCGGCGGTATTCTGGAGCTCCGCAAGGCATTGGATGTCTGGAGCTACGACGTCATCTTCATTGACTATAATCTCGGCATGGATACCGGGCTCGAGGCCCTGCGGATGGTCGCCGAGCATGAAGGTCAGGACGACGCGATCGCCATCATGGTAACCGGCAGCAACCAGCATGATCTGGTGGTCGAAGCGATGCGGTCGGGCTGCGCCGACTATCTCATCAAGGACGACCTCAGTATCGACTCCATCCGCCGCTCGATCACCACGGCGATAGAACGGAAGCTGCTGCTCGCCACGATCAGTCGGGAGCGGGCGATGCAAGTCGCGATGAAGCGGACGATCGAGCGATTCACGCGCGTCTGTGCCCCGGAAATGCGCAATGTCATCCGCACGATGCTCGCGCAGATCGGAAAGCTGCGAGGCGACAAGGCCACCATCCATACCGCGCGCGAAGGAGCGCTCGTCCTGGAGGACGCCTGCGGCGAGCTGCTGGATTTCATCGACGAGATCGACGTGCTTATCGAGGAGGATGACCCGCAGCCACCGCTGAAGGGCTTTCTTGCTCCCCGCGTGCTTTCCTGAGCGCATGAAACCCTTGCGCCTTTCCCTCCAGGCGAAATTCGCGCTTCTGGCGTTCTCTGTCGCACTGCTTTCCTCCTCGGTTGTCATCACCCTAGGTCAGCTGATCGAGGCGGAGCGTCGGGAGGAGCGCGCAGAGGAGGCGCTGGAGACAGCGGCACAGCAGCACGTGGAGCCGGTTCGAAGGCAGTTCAACCTGATGGCGGCCGATGCCGAACTGTTGGCCGCCATGCCCATCATCAGCTCCATAACTGCGGGCGGAGGCGTTTCGCCCTCTCTGCGCAGCCGGTCGGAATCCTTGTTCGTTGGGATGCTGCGAAGCCGCCCTCATTACAGCCAGGTGCGCTTCATCGGCCAGAAAAGCGATTGGCGAGAGCTCGTACGTGTTGATCAAGGTCCTAGCGGAATAGAGCGAGTGCGGGGCGGGTCGCTGCAGAGCAAAGCCGCAGAACCTTATCTCGCGAGCTTGCAAAGCTTGCAGAGTGGCGAGGCCTATTTTTCCCGCATCACCTATAACCGTGAGCACGGCCAACCCGTAGGGCCCCCCACCATACGGGTGGTGCAGCCGGTGCAGGACACAAGCGGCCAGCTGTTCGGTGTCATTGTGATCAATGCCGACTTCGAGCGCATGCTTCAGACGGCCGGCGAGAATTTCAGCGACGATTTCGAAGTGACGATCGCCACAGACGTTGCCGAGTACATGAGCTTCGGCACCGGCCTGCCGCCACGGCTTGTGTTCAGGGATGAGCGAAAGAGTCTTTCGGACGAGAGGGCGGCCATACTCGAAGAAAGTTCAACAGTGGCGGTTCTGGATGAAGAGGTAATCTACCGGTCCGAGGTCGTTGTGCCGGCAGCGGGTACTCCTTTCAGCCTCTACGTTCTCACTGTGGCGCGCGAGGAAGACCTATTCAGGCCAACGGTTGATCTACTTGGAGTTGGCATTGCCTCCCTGATCTTCTCCGCGACATCTGCTAGCCTTGCTTCCCTCATCGGTGCAGGTATCACGGCGCCATTGCGCCGACTGACTGCCACCATCCGAAGCAGCGGCACCGAAACGCTGAACCTCGCAAGTTTGCAGCCAGAAGCGGACGACGAAGCGGGAGAACTGGCACGCGCATTTGCGGAACTGGCGGACCGCCTCCAGCGCGAGTCGGAGCGTTACCGCACGCTTTTCGCAGGAATTGCGGATGGTGTCATGTCCGTGCGGCGCGATGGTACCATAGAGGACGTCAACGATGCGATGGAAGACCTTTTCGGATACGAAAAGGCGGAACTGGTCGGTCGCAAGATTGACCTGTTGCTGCCGCCGGACATCCTTCGAGAATGGACTGATCTTGCCTCGAAAAATCCTGTTCCGCAGCTGACGAATGAACAGGCCGGCATCAGAGGATTGCGCAGCGATGGGAATATTGTGCCGCTCGAGGTTTCAATCAGTCGAATTGAGGTGGCCGGTGGCGAGCAGTTCATTGCCATCGTCAGGGATATCTCCGAGAGGCTGCAGGCTGACGAACAGACCGCGAAACTTTTAGCAGCATTGCAGACTTCCAATGCCGAATTGGACAAGTTCGCCTACGTCGCCTCGCACGACTTGAGGGCTCCTCTCAGGGTTATTCAGAACGCCGCCGTCTGGCTGGAAGAGGACCTGGCACCTCATTTGACCGAAGACACGCGAGAGTCTTTGGACTTGCTGCAAGTCCGGGTTGAGCGCATGGACCGGTTGCTCGACGATCTTCTGCAGCATTCCCGCATCGGACGCGACGAGGATGTTGCGGAATTTACAACCGGCGGGGATGTCATTGATGCAGTCGCTGCGTTGCTGTGCCTGCCAGATGGCTTCCACCTGAATGTGGGCGAGGATTTCCTGCATCTGCGGCTGCGTCGCATGCCGATCCAAATGATTCTGCTAAACCTGATTGGGAACGCGATAAAGCACCATGATCAACAGCATGGGTCGGTTGACGTATCCGCTCGAGATGCCGGAGCAATGCATGTCATTCGTATTGAAGACGACGGTCCAGGTATCCCGCCGAAGTACCACGAGAAGGTCTTCGAGATGTTTCAGACCCTGAAGCCGCGCGACCATGTGGATGGAAGCGGGATGGGGCTCGCGCTGGTCAAGAAGCAAACCGAGGTCGCTGGCGGTAGTATCAGGCTTTACTCAGACGGTCAGCGCGGATCCGCCTTCGAACTCCATTGGCCAAAGGTAGCCATCGATAATCGACAAGGGGAGATAGCGGCATGATTAATTTCAAGGCGGCAACAGAGCCACTCGACATCGTACTCGTGGAGGACGATGACGGAGACGCCAAGGCGATCCGGAGAGCACTTCAGAAAGCTGGTATAGCGAACCCGGTCGTGCGGGTCATCGACGGCGTTGAGGCGCTGTCGCTGCTGAGAGGGGAGAGCGGGCGGGCTCCGCCCCGGTACGTGCTGCTCGTGGATCTCAACATGCCGCGCATGAACGGCATCGAGTTCCTCGCCGAACTGCGCTCGGATCCGCGCCTGAAGCGAGCCGTGGTGTTCGTCATCACGACGTCCGACGACGTCCGCGACCTGATGGCGGCCTATGGAGAGCAGGTTGCAGGATACATCCTGAAGCAGCGGGCCGGCCCGAACTTCGACAGCCTCGTGGCGACCCTCGACCATTACCGGCGAATCGTTCGGCTGCCCGACATGCGGATCGCCGATGTCCGCCATTGATCCCCTCGAGATATTGGTTGTCGATGACGACGACGGCGACCGGGCGCTCGTGCGCCGCTTGCTTGCGAAGGGCCGGCGGCCAGCAAGGGTGCACGAAGTTCGGTCCGCGGATGCAGCGTGGGCATTCGACGCGGTCGTTCCGGATGTCGTTCTCCTGGATCATCTGCTGCCCGGGGACAGTGGGCTGAGTGTCTTGAGCGATCTCAAGCGGCGCTGGCCGCGCGCGGCGTTCATCCTGATGACGGGTCAGGGCGATGAGGACATCGCCAAATCTGCAATTCAACGAGGTGCGACGGAATATGTCGCGAAGCGAGCGCTGGACCTGACTGCACTCGACCGGCTGCTGCAGAACGCGATGGCGATGGCGGAGCTGCACTGGCGCCTCGAGGAGCAGCGGCGGGAGCTGGCGATCTTCTGCGATGTGCTCGTGCACGATCTCAAGGCCCCGATCCGGGCCGTGCGCACTCTGGCGGAGCAGGTGGCCGAAGACCTGACAGAGGGGCAGACGGGTGAAGCGATGCGGGGCCACGCTCTCCTCGGCGAGGCGGCGGGAAAGCTGGGCGCGCTCGTGGACAGTTTGGCAGAGCATATCCGCTTCGACGGCGATCAGCGGTGGGCGGAAGTGGATGTGGCTGATTTGCTGGCGTCCGTCTGTTGGGTGCTGCGCCCGGATATCAAGGAAAGCGGCGCGAAGGTCTCCGTCGATGTCGGGGTGGCGCAGGTTCACGGATCGGGCCCGCAGCTTGAACAGTTGCTGCGAAATCTTGTCGCCAACGCGCTCAAGCACGGAGGAGCGGACGTCGAGGTCGAGGTGGCGGTCAGGGAGAGCGCCGACGGATTGGAGATGACCGTCTCGGACAACGGCGTCGGAGTGCCGGCGCATCTACTTGAGCGCATCTTCGAGCCGTTCAGCCGCGTGACATCTGACGTGCCGGGCTCCGGGCTTGGCTTGGCCACATGCCGGAAGATCGCGGAGAGGCACGGGGGGCGGATCTGGTGCGAGTCCCGTCCGAAGGAGGGAGCAACGTTCAGGGTGATCCTACCTCGGAGGAGCGGCACGGCTGACGCTACGCTTCGTGAGGCGTCGTGAGGGAGCACTTCGGTTGATGACACCGCCACTGTTCACGGTGATGCGGCGCGTTCTGCGGTATATCCGGCAGCCGCTGCGTGCCTGCTGGCGCATGCAGCAGAGCGTCGACTTGACCTTCCCACGGGATCGGTCGCAAATGGCCGAGGCGACGGCTTCTCCTGTCAGGGCAAGATCATCGGAGAGGCTGAACGAGGCGCGGGTGGACCTGTCTTCGTGGCGTTCGATTCGCTATATGCTCGGGTTGTGGAGAGGCAGGACGACGTGGTGGGACGGGCAGGCGGCACGGGGTGGAGCGCGGCTTGCTGAACCGGGTGACGTTGAAACAGCTGGAGATTTTTCGCTCCGTCGTCGTGTCCGGCTCGATCACCAAGGCGGCGCGGCGGACTGGCCTCTCCCAGCCGTCGATCTCGCAGCAACTTGCCAAGCTGGAAGAGTTCCTCGGGGCGCAGTTGATCCATCGAAATCGATCCGGACAGGTCGATCTGACGGCGGCGGGGGAATTCTGGTTCAAGTCGGCGAGCGATCTGCTCTGGCGCTACGATGCCGCCATCGAAAGTCACGCGGCGCGATTTTCCGAGGATGCCGCGCAGGTCCGGCTCGGCACGACGCCGACCTTGCGGGGCCGGTTTGTCGGGACGGCGGCGCGGATCACGCTGGATGTGGATCCCAACGCACGGTTCGAGCAGGTCTGGGGGCTCAACAGCGGCGAGATCGTCGAGCGGCTTCGCATGCACCAACTCAATTTCGCGCTGGTCAACAAGACGAGCCTCGAACAGGAACATACCTCCTACAAAATCACCCCGATGTTTCGCGACACGATTGCCTGGGTGGTGCCGGCCGAGATCCCGACGGACGCGTTGCGAGCGGCGCTGAAGGGCGACGCGGAGGCCTTCCAGACCTACCCGGCGCTCGGCCGCTACGTGGCGCTGTTCGGCGACGCCCCGCTGCAGCCCGGGAGCGACGACTGGTATCGCCACTACCTGCCAACGGCGTCAACGGTGTTTGGCGGGATGACCTACAGCGTCGCGGTCGACCTCACGAGCGAGGGGTTGTCGACGGCGCATTGCCCGCTGTCGCTATATCCCAACCTCCCCCAGTCGCAGGTGCGCAAGCTGCGGTGGTTCGGTATCGAATGGCTTTCGCGGGAGGTCGTGATGGCGATGCCCAAGCACCTGATGTCGATCCCCGCCTATGCCGAGATCCTCGGCCGCCTCCAGTCGTTCGCCGAAGAAGATTACGCGCTGGAAATGGTTCCCGACAATTACCAGCCGTTCACGGACCTCTTGGACTAGGCCGCAGCACCTCGGCGAGTGAGACTGCGTATTCCCGCGGCCGAGGCTCAACGCAGCGCCGCTATCCGGCTCGCCAGCGCCTCGGCAATGGCGCGATGATCGGCGGCGGTGCGATCATCGCGCGGTATGTCGGGCCGAATGTCGGCCGCGATGCGGGCCGGGCGGCCCGAGAGCACGATGATCCGGTCGCCGAGGCGGGCGGCATCGCGGGGCGAGTGGGTGACAAGCACCGTCGTCGGGCGGTGGCCGGCGGTCACCCGCAGGACCAGCCCCTGAAGGTCGCTCGCCAGTCCGTCGTCGAGCGAGGCGAACGGCTCGTCGAGCAACAGCAACTCCGGCTTCAGCGCAATGGCACGGGCGACGGAGACGCGGCGTTGCATGCCGCCCGAGAGCTGGTGGGGGAGGGCGGTGGCGAAGTCGCGCAGGCCCATTTCGGCGAGCAGCTCGCGCGCTGCGGCGGGGCTGACGCCTGGGCCGGCCGCCTGGACGTTGGCGGTCGCGTCGAGCCACGGCAGCAGGCGCGGGTCCTGGAAGACGAAGCCGGGCGGCCGGGCCAGGTGCGCCGGGCTGCCGCCGACATCTATGCGGCCCGCGAAGCTGGTGTCGATCCCCGCGACCATCCGCAGCAAGGTCGACTTGCCGACTCCCGATGGCCCCAGCACCGCCACCAGAGACGTCGGCTCAACCGCCAGCGCGAGCCCCCGGAACAGCGGCTCGGACAGGAGCGGGAAGCGCTTCTCCTTGATGTCGATGCTCAGCGCTGCGCCGGTCGCCATCCGAGGATCCTTTGCTCCAGCGGCCGCATTGCGCCGTATTCGACGGCGAAGACGACGCAGATGAAGGCGAGGGTGTAGGCGAGAATGGCCGTCATGTCGAAGAAGCCGAAGAAGATGCCGATCCGGAAGCCGACGCCGCCGTCGCTGCCGAGCACCTCGAAGACGAGCACGATCTTCCAGATCAGCGACAGTCCGGTGCGCGCGGCGGTGAGCAGGTATGGCATCAGCTGCGGCAGCTCGACCAGCCGCAGCCGCCGCCACGGGCTCATCCGGTAGACCTGCGCGAGCTCGCGGTATTCCGCCGACAGCGCCCGTACACCCTCGCGCATGGTCGTTGCGACGAGGGGGGTCTTGTTGATGGCGACGGCGGTGACGAGCGCGATCTCGGAGAGACCCATCCAGATGTAGCAGACGATCGCGACGACGATGGCCGGGATGTTGAGCCCGATGACGATCCAGGGCGCGAACAGACCGTCGGCGAAGCGGACGCGGCCGAGCAGAGCGCCGATGGCGCAGCCCAGCAGCATCGAGACGGCGAAGGCGGCGGCGACGCGCGCGAGGGTCTTGGCGAAGTCCTCGAGCAGCCGCCCGTCGACCACCTGCGCCACGAGTTCCGCCACGACGGCGACGGGCGAGGGCACGGTTGGATCCTGCAGGATCGTCGCGGCGGCATGCCAGATCAGCAGCAGGAGCGGGATGGAGATCCATTCCGCCAGCCCAGCCCCCTGCCGGAACCGTGGCCGCCCGGCGGTCACATCCGTCTCCGGAGCGCGTCTCAGTAGTCGGTCCAGAAGGTGCCCTCGGCCATGGTCGGCGTTTCGCCCACGAGGTCGGCGCCGCCGAACTCGGCCATGATCTCGAAGGTCTGCCCGGCGGCTTCGACGATGGCCGGCTCGAAGCTCGCGATGATCCCGGCGCGGTAGTCGTCGCGCAGCTGGGCGAACAGCGCGTCGTCGCCGGATGCGCGCATCACCTCGCGCAGGCCCTCCCAGACCTCGTCGTCCTCGAGCAGCAATCGCTTGGCGGCGAAGGAGGCGTCGAGGAAACCGCGCAATGCCTCGGGCTTCGTCGCGGCGGTCTCGTCGGTGAACGCCCAGCCGAGCAGCGGCGCCTGCTCGGAAATGCCGAGCGCGCCGAGCATGTCGGCCACGGAGATCACCTCGCTCATGCCGGCGGCCTTGGCGCGGGCGTTCCAGTGCCAGAAGTTGAGCGACGCATCGAGCTCGCCGGACGCGAGCAATTCGTTGACGAGCGGCGGCGCGCCGAAGCGGGCCTCGACCGCGTCGGCGAGCGGATCGTCGTGGCGCTGAGCGTAGTAGGCCTGCAGGATGATCCAGCTCTTGTCGACCGGCCCGCCCGCGATGCCGATCGTGCGGCCCGGCAGGTCGTCGACGCCGGCGATGCTGCTTCCGGGCGGCACCATCAGCCCGCCGACGGCACGGCTGTGGGGCACCAGCGTGATCCCGCGGCCCTCGTTGCGCTGGATCGAGACCCAGATGAAGTCGGTGAGGATGATGTCGACGTCGCCGGTCTGCAGCGCCACGTCGCCCGCCTGCTCGCTGCCGAGATCGCGCAGCACGAGCTCGACGCCGTGGGCCTCGTCGAGGCCGTGGTCCTGGATGACCTTCATCTCCCACTGCGCGGTGCCGTAGGAGAGCACGCCCACCTCGACCTCGGGCAGGTCCTGCGCCGCCGCGACGGTGCTCAGAAAGGTGAGGCCAGCGGCCCATTTTATCACGTGGATCATGTTCTTACGCTGCTTCCCTGCCGATCGGCGGCCTTGTAATCGTTACCTCGGCCCGTGTCGGCGGGAAGCTATGCGAAACAACGCCGAGGGTCCATCGGCCGTCGACCGGGCGGGCAGCGACTCGCGCCGCTGCCCGCTGTGTCCGAGCATCACTCGGCGGCGTCTTCGCCCTCGGACTCTTCGGCCGCCATGTCGCCTTCGTCGTCCATGGCGGCCTCGCCATCCATCTCGGCCGGGTCGTAGTCGGGCGAGAAGGTCTGGAGATAGGCCACGACGGCGACGCGCTCTTCCTCGGTGCGCAGGCCGGCGAAGGCCATGCGCGTACCGGGAACATAGTCGCGCGGGCTCTCGAGGTACGCCGCGAGCGTCTCGTGGGTCCAGACCAGCCCCTCCTCGCCGGCTTCGATCATCGCGTCGGAGTAGCGGAAATCGTCCTGGTGAACGGCTGCGGGCTGGCCGAAGATGCCGTTGAGCATCGGGCCGACGCGGCTCTGCGCGTCCTCGCCGACCATGTGGCACGAGCGGCAGCGGCGGAAGACATCCTCTCCCTCCGCGACGAGCTCAGGGTCGGGGGCGGCACTGGGCGCGTCCTGCGCGGCGAGCGCGCCGGGCAGCATGGCGAGGGCCGCGGCGGCCAGCATCCACCGCATCTTGTCTCTGGTTTGAGCTTGATTCGACACGTTTCCTCCCTGGAATTTGCTTACGTCGCCGGGCATGAGCGGCAGGTTGGCCGGCCAGACACGAAGGCTTAACCTTTGACCGGTATAACGGGTTTCAGTCGATCGGTCACTTCGGGAAGGCCCGGCGCGGGGAGGCGGTGCCGGGCAGAGATCGGTGAGACCTGGCCGTGCGAGGATACTGAGGCGACATGCTGACCCGGCGTCGGTGAGGACGCCGCCGCGTGCCATCAGAAGGCGAAGGGCGTGGCGTCGCCCGCCAGCCCGCCCCAGGCGACGACGTCCGCCGTCGCGTGCAGCCCGCCGCCCATGCCGGGCGAATCCAGAGGCATCCCGGGGACGGCGATGCCGGTGATGTCGGGCCGCTCGGCCAGCAGCCGAGCAATCGCGGCGAACGGCACGTGGCCCTCGACGATGTAGCCGCCGACGCGGGCGGTGTGGCAGGCCCAGAGCGGCTCGGGCACGCCTGCCTCCGCCTTCATGCCGGCGTAGTCGTCGGTCTCGGTGATCTCGACCATGTAGCCGGCTTCACGCGCGAGATCGGCCCAGGCGGTGCAGCAGCCGCAACTCGGGTCCCTGGTGATGTGGAGCAGTTGCGGGCCGGTCGGCGTCGCGGCGCGCGCGGCGGTGCCGAGGGTGAACGCGGCGGTCGCTCCGAGGAGCAGACTGCGGCGGGTTACTGTCATCGAAGTCATCGTGATTCCTTGCGTGACGCTAAGAGAATGGAAAGGTCCGCCAGGTAAGGCGGGGTGGCGGGCGCGGGACATCCTGACCGGTTCCGCTCCACCGCCCGCGGGCCCCAGCGAATCGCCGCCGTTTGGGTGAGGATGTCGACGCGGTAGCGGTCTTCCTCCACCATCCGCGCCACACCTTGCACCTGTCCGGCCGGGCGTGACAGGCGGGTCTGGATCGGCTGCTTGCTGTGCGTGTCGTGGACCACCCAAACCACCTCCGGAACACGGCGTCCGCCCCAGAATGACAGGTCGGCGGCCGGCGGAACAGGCGCTACGGCGTCAGTATCGTCATGCCGGGTCGTGGGATCGGGAGGGGGGATTTGGTGGAGCCTAGGGGAGTCGAACCCCTGACCTCTTGCATGCCATGCAAGCGCTCTCCCAACTGAGCTAAGGCCCCGCCTTGTGCCGCGTCGCCGCGACGTGCCGCTCTCTACGCAGCCACTTCGGAGAGATCAAGGCAAAAAATCTCCCCGAAGCCGTGACGCGAGGTCAGTCCTCGCTGTCGTCGCTCGAAACGTCGGCGAGTTCGTCCAGCGAGACGGTGTCCTCGTCGTCGTCGTCCTCGAGCACGTCGTCGCCGAGATCGACATCGGCATCGTCCTCGTCGTCGTCGCTGTCGTCGAGCACCAGTTCCTCTTCGGTGTCCTTGGTCTCGAGCTTCTTGGTCTGCGCGTCCTCGGCATCGGCGACCATGGTGCGGGTCTTGCCGGTCTCGATGTTGACCGCCTCGCCCGTGTAGGGGCTGACGATCGGGGACTTGTTCAGATCGTAGAAGCGCTTGCCCGTGGTCGGGCAGACGCGCTTGGTTCCCCACTCTTCCTTGGGCATTCTCGCTCTTCCTTCATCTCTTGGCTTGGCGGCCGTCGTTCGGCTTGCAGCGGATCGCGCTCCCCTGCCATAAGGTGCGCGCGGTGTCAAAACCCTCCGGGGCGACCCGAGGGCAGAGTGGCGGATATGGGCGAAACACACCGTCTGGGCAACCCCCCGATCGACATCAACTTGCGCCGCTCCGCGCGGGCGCGACGGCTGTCGCTGCGCGTCTCGCGGCTCGACGGGCGGGTGACGCTGACGCTGCCGCGCGGGGTGTCCGAGCGCGAGGGGCTGAAGTTCGCGCGGGCGCGGGAGGAGTGGCTGCGCGGGCATCTCGCCGGGATCGGCGCGGGCCGGGTGGCGCGGCTCGGCGGCAGCGTGCCGTTCGAGGGGCGCGAGCTGCCGGTGCGGGCGGGGGCGGTGCGCGGGTCGCGGCTCGAGGACGGGGTGCTGTGGCTGCCCGACCAGCCCGAGCGGGCCGGGGCGCGGATCGGGGCGTTCCTCAAGACCGCTGCGCGCGACCGGCTCGCCGCGCGCTCCGACCACCACGCCGCCGCGCTCGGCCGCACCTACGGGCGGATCACCTTGCGCGATACCCGCTCGCGCTGGGGATCGTGCTCGTCGACGGGCGACCTGATGTATTCGTGGCGGCTGGTGATGGCGCCGCCGGAGGTGCTCGACTACGTCGCCGCCCACGAGGTCGCCCACCTCGTCGAGATGAACCACTCGCCCGCCTTCTGGGCCGTGGTGGCGCGGCTGCTGCCGGACCACGCGGCGGCGCGGGCGTGGCTGCGGGACAACGGCAGCGCGCTGCACCAGGTGCGGTTCGAGCCTTGACCCGGCCGGCTCCGTGATCACACTCGCGACATGCTGATCCAGACCCGCTCCGAGACGACGGCCCCGGCACCGGGCGCGGCGCACGACCGTGTCTACCGGGCGTTGCGCACGCGGATCATGCACGGCGAGCTGCGCCCGGGCCAGTCGCTCACCCTGCGCGGGATCGGGCGCGACTACGGCACCTCGATGACCCCGGCGCGCGAGGCGGTGCGGCGGCTGGTGGCGGAGGGGGCGCTGTTCCTGTCGTCGTCGGGTCGCGCCTCCACGCCGGCGCTCAGCGACGACCGGATCGAGGAGCTCGCCTCGCTGCGCGCCCTGCTCGAGCCGGAGCTCGCCAGCCGCGCCCTGCCGCGCGCGCATTTCGCGCTGATCGACCGGCTGACGGCGATCAACGACGGCGTGGCGCAGATGGTCGCCCGGCAGGATGCGACGGGCTACATCCGCATGAACCTCGAGTTCCACCGGACCCTCTACCTGCGCGCCCAGGCCCCCGCGATTCTCGCCATGGCCGAGACGGTGTGGCTGCAGCTCGGCCCGACCATGGCCGCGCTCTACGGCCGCCTGCGCCGCTCCGAGCCGCCCCGGCACCACCGGCTGATCCTCGCCGCGCTGCGGGCCGGCGACGAGCCGGGCCTCCGCCTCGCCGTGCGCACCGACGCGACGCAGGGGCTGCGGATGCTCAAGGGCTGACATCTAGACCTCGGCGCCGGTGGCGAGGCGGAAGCTGACCGCCTCGGCGACGTGCGCCCGGCCGACCTCCTCGGCGCCGTCGAGATCGGCGACGGTGCGCGCGACGCGCAGCACCCGGTGGTAGCCGCGCGCCGACAGGCCGAACCTGTTCGCCACCCGCGACAGCAGCGCCCGGCCGTCGGCGTCGGGCGTGGCGACGGCCTCGAGCCGGCCGCCCTCGACGTCGGCATTGGCGCGCACGTCCGCATCCTCGTCGTAGCGCGCCTCCTGCCGCGCCCGCGCGGCGGCGACCCGCCCGGCCACGGCGGCGGAGGTCTCGCCGTGGCCGGGGAGGTCGAGGTCGGTGAAGGCGACGGGCGGCACCTCGACCCGGAGATCGAAGCGGTCCATCAGCGGGCCGGAGATGCGGCCCATGTAGTCCTCGCCGCAGCCGGGCGCGCGCGAGCAGGCGCGGGCCGGGTCGCTCAGGTGGCCGCAGCGGCAGGGGTTGGCGGCGGCGACGAGCATGAAGCGGCAGGGGTAGCGGGCGTGGGCGTTGGCGCGGGCGATGACGACCTCGCCCGTCTCGATCGGCTGGCGCAGGGTCTCGAGGACCGACTTGTTGAACTCGGGGAACTCGTCGAGGAACAGCACCCCGTTGTGCGCGAGGCTGATCTCCCCCGGCTGTGCGCCGCGCCCGCCGCCGACGATCGCGGCCATGGAGGCGGTGTGGTGCGGCTCGCGGAACGGGCGGGCGCGGTTGATGCCGCCGTCTTCGAGCAGGCCTGCGAGGGAGTGGATCATCGACGTCTCGAGCGCCTCGGGCGCGGTCAGCGGCGGCAGGATGCCGGGGATGCGGGCGGCGAGCATGGACTTGCCCGAGCCGGGCGGGCCGACCATGAGCAGGTGGTGCCGCCCGGCGGCGGCGATCTCGAGCGCGCGGCGGGCGCGCTCCTGCCCCTTCACGTCCGCGAGGTCGCGGCCGCTCTCGGCGGCGACGGCCTCGCCGGGCCTGGCGGCGGGCAGGGGCGACTGGTTGGTGATGTGGCGGATGGCCTCGGCCAGGCTCGGCGGGGCGTAGACCTCGCACGCGCCCACCCATGCCGCCTCGGCGCCGCAGGGGGCGGGGCAGAGCAGGCAGCGCTCTTCGGCGGCGGCGGCCATCGCGGCGGGCAGCGCGCCGTTGACCGCGACGAGGCGGCCGTCGAGCGACAGCTCGCCGAGGCTGAGGATGCCGGCCACCCGGTCGTGGGGCAGGATGTCGATCTCGGCCAGCACCGCGAGCGCGATCGGCAGGTCGAAGTGCGAGCCCTCCTTCGGCAGGTCGGCGGGCGAGAGGTTGACGGTGATGCGCTTCGAGGGCAGCGCGATGGTCAGCGCGTTGAGCGCCGCGCGCACCCGCTCGCGCGCCTCCGACACCGCCTTGTCGGGGAGGCCGACGATGGCGAATCCGGGCAGGCCGGGCGCGACGGCGCACTGCACCTCGACGGCGCGCGCCTCGATTCCCTCGAACGCGACGGTGTGAGCCGTGGCGACCATGACCTGTCTCCCTGCTCCCGCAGGGGTAGCGGCCTCGGTCCTAAGGCGAGGTTAACGAGACCTCCGGCCAGGGGCGGCGGGGCAGGTCGAGCAGGTAGGGGATCGGCTCGGGGAGACGCACGATCCCCTCGGCGCGCCAACGGCGGAAGGCGGGCTCGGCGAGGGTCGCTTCGGTGAACGCCGTGGTGAGCGGGCCGGCCGCGAGCCCGTAGCCGACGATGCGCGCGGCGACCGGGGCGTAGAAGACGTCGGCGAGGCTGTAGGCGCCGAGCAGCCACGGCCCGGATGCCGCCTTGCCGCGGGCATGGGCGAACAGCTCCTCGATCCGCGCCAGGTCCTCCGTGACGGCGGCGGGCGGCTCGAAGCCCTCGTAGACCGAGTGGAGCTGCATCGGGCAGGCGCTGCGCAGGGCGCCGAAGCCGGCATGCATCTCGGCCGCCAGCCAGCGCGCCGCGGCCCGCGCGGCGCGGTCGGCGGGCCAGAGCCCGGCCTCCGGGTGGCGCTCGGCGAGGGTCTCGGCGATGGCGAGGCTCTCGCCGATCACGTCGCCCTCGGGGGTGCGCACGACCGGGACGAGCCGGGCCGGCGCCAAGGGCGCCATGTCCTCTTCCATGGTGCCGTCGTAGAGCCCGACCACGTGCACGCGATGGGGCAGGCCGAACTTCTCGAGCATCAGCCAGCCGCGCAGCGACCAGCTCGAGAAGGCGCGGTCGGCGATGAAGAGATCATAGGTCATGCCGCCAGCCTAGCGCGGCAAGCCGCGCCTGCCGAACATTCATCCCTGCGCGGGTCCATCACGGACGGTGATCCACCCGACCCACCTGCCAGCCGCCGGCGGTCCGGGCGATCTCGGTCAGCGACAGCGGCGAGACGCGCTGGGCGAGGGTGTCGTAGAGCCGCCCGCCGCGGGCGCGGTGCAGGGCGGTCAGGATGACGCCGAGATGGGCCACGGCGACGATGTCGCGGCCGGGATGGGCGGCGGCAAGCCGGTCGACGACCGTCGCCACCCGCCGCGCCACGTCGGCCCAGCTCTCGCCGCCCGGCGGGGCCAGATCGGCCTCCCCTTCCCAGAAGCGGCGCGACAGGACCGGATCGCGCGCCGACACCGCGGCCGGGGTCAGCCCGTCCCAGGCGCCGAAGTCGAACTCGCGCAGGTCCGGCTCGTGCGGCAGCCGCTCGCGGCTCCCGGCGAGCGCGTCGGCGGTGGCGGTGGCGCGGGCGAGATCGGAGGAGACGAGCAGCGCGCCGGCGGGCAGCGCGGCGTGCAGCCGGGCGAGAGCGGCGGTGTCGGAGAGGTCGGCGGGCACGTCGCGCCGCCCGAGGATGGCGCGCTCGTGGGTCGGGCCGTGGCGCACCCAGGTCCAGCGGCTCAAAGCGCGCCCTTCAGCACCAGCGGCAGCCCCGCCATCACCGCCACCACCAGCCCGGCCCGCGCGGCGACCGCCTGGTTGAGACGGCCCTGCGCCTCGCGGAAGGCGCGGCTCATCTCGTGCATCGGCACGATCCCCTGGCCGACCTCGTTGGACACCACCACCACCGGCGCGGCGCAGCCCTCGAGCGCCGCCACGAACCGCTCCGGCGCGCCGGCGGGATCGGCACCCGAAAGTTGCAGGTTGGTGAGCCACAGGGTCGCGCAGTCGAGGATGACCATTTTTTCAGCAGACACCGCCGCGAGCGCAGGCGCGATGTCGAGCGGCACCTCGAGCGTCTCCCAGCCCTCCCCGCGCGCGGCGCGGTGGGCGGCGATTTTGCCAGTCATTTCAGCGTCGAAGCTCTGTGCCGTCGCGAGGTAGACGCGCGGACGACCGGACGCGACGACGAGGTTTTCGGCGAACGCGGACTTGCCGGAAGCGGCCCCGCCTAGAACAAGAGACAGTTTTTGCAAGGCCATCCGTGCAACCTAAACCGATCCACAGGCATTACCACATCGTAAAGAGGATCGTCAGCAAGAACGGTCCAACCATCACGCTCCGGGGGATGCTCATGGCAGTCGCAGCTTTCAACGATCAGACATTGTCGCGCAAGGCGATGCAGGCAGAGCTTCTCGATGCCGAGACCGAGCTGCGCCTCGCCTATGCATGGCGCGACCAGCGGGACGAGCGGGCGCTGCACCGCCTCATCACCGCCTACATGCGGCTCGCGATCTCCATGGCCGCGAAGTTCCGCCGCTACGGCGCGCCGATGAACGACCTGATCCAGGAGGCTTCGCTGGGCCTGATGAAGGCCGCTGACAAGTTCGACCCCGACCGCGGGGTGCGCTTCTCGACCTACGCGGTCTGGTGGATCAAGGCGTCGATCCAGGATTACGTGATGCGCAACTGGTCGATGGTGCGCACCGGCTCGACCTCGTCGCAGAAGTCGCTGTTCTTCAACTTGCGCCGCGTTCAGGCCCGGCTCGAGCGCGAGGCCGCGGCTTCGGGCGCGCCGATCGACCGCCAGAAGATGCGCGAGATGATCGCCGCGGAGGTGGGCGTGCCGCTGCACGACGTGGAGATGATGGAAGGCCGGCTGTCGGGCTCGGACTACTCGCTCAACGCCACCCAGTCGGCGGAGGACGAGGGCCGCGAATGGATCGAGGCGCTCGAGGACGACGGGATGCAGGCTGCCGAAAAGGTGGAGAACTCGCACGACATCGACACCCTGCGCCACTGGCTGCTGAACGCGCTGAGCCAGCTCAACGAGCGCGAGCGCTTCATCGTCAAGGAGCGCAAGCTCCGCGACGACCCGCGCACGCTCGAATCGCTGGGCGACGAGCTGGGGCTGTCCAAGGAGCGGGTGCGCCAGCTCGAGGCGGCGGCGTTCGGCAAGATGCGCAAGATGCTCGAGACGGAGTCGCGGGAAGTTATGAACTTCTTCTGACATGCTCGTCCGGGCGCTCCTGATCCTGCTGGCCACGGCTTCGGCGGTGGCCGCTCAGGATGTGTTCGTTCTCGGGGAGATCCACGACAATCCCGACCATCACCGGGTGCAGGCCGGATGGGTCGCCGAGGTCGCGCCCGCTGCGCTGGTCTTCGAGATGCTGACCCCGGCGCAGGCGGCGGCCGCCGCCGACGTCTCCCGCGACGACGCCGACGCGCTCGGTACGGCTCTCGGGTGGGCGGAGACGGGGTGGCCCGACTTCGCGCTCTATCACCCGATCTTCGCGGCAGCGCCCGGGGCGGCGATCCACGGCGCGGCGCTCGGGCGCGACGCGATCCGCCGTGCCATGGCCGAGGGCGCGGCGGCAATCGTCGATCCTGCGCTCCTGCGTCCGCTCGACGGGCCGACCCGGGAGGCGCTGGCCCGGGAGCAGGCCGAGGCCCACTGCGACGCGCTGCCCGAGGCGATGCTGCCGGGCATGGTCGAGGCGCAGCGGGCGCGCGACGCCGCCTTTGCCGCCGCCACCCTCCGGGCGCTCGACGAAACGGGCGGGCCGGTCGTGCTCATCACCGGCACCGGCCATGCCCGGACCGACCGTGGCGTGCCCGCGGTCATCGCCCATGTGCGACCGGAGGTGGAGGTCTTCGCCCTCGGCCAGTTCGAGGCGCTGCCGGGAGGGGACGTCCCCTTCGACGCCGTCTCCGTCTCTCCGCCGCCCGAGCGCGAAGACCCCTGCGCCGCCTTCCGCTGACCGACCGGTGCTGGCGCGCCCGCGCCCGCCGCCCTACGATGCGGGCGAGGGCAAGGGAGCAGCATGACGACGTTTCGGCAGATCAAGAGCGACGTGATCGGCCGGATCACCGCCGGCGAGTGGGGCCCGGACGCGACGCTTCCGAGCGAGACCGAGCTGGCCGCGCGCTACGGCTGCGCCCGCGCCACGGTCAACCGGGCGCTGCGCGAGCTGGCCGACGACGGTGTGCTCGAGCGGCGGCGCAAGTCGGGCACGCGGGTGCGGGCCGCGCCGGTGCGGCAGGCGCGCTTCGAGATCCCGCTGGTGCGGCGCGAGGTCGAGGGGCAGGGGGCGGCCTATCGCTACGCCCTCGTCGAGCGCGCGGTCATGGCCGCGCCCGACTGGCTGCGCGCGCGCATGGCGCTGGAGCCGGAGGCGCGGGTGCTGCACCTCGTCTGCATGCACTACGCCAATGCCAGCCCCTACCAGTACGAGGATCGCTGGATCGCGCTCGACACGCTGCCCGCCGCCGAGGCCGAGGACTTCGCCGCCACCGCCCCGACCGCGTGGCTGCTGGCGACGATCCCGTTCTCGCAAGTCGAGATCAGCTTCGCGGCGACCGAGGCCGACGCCGCCCTCGCGGCGCACCTGGGCTGCGCGGAAGGGGCGGCGCTGTTCTTCGCGGAGCGCTCGACGTGGTTCGACGGCAAGCCGGTGACCTTCGTGCGGCTCGTCCACCGCCCCGGCCACCGGGTGACGGCGCGCTACTAGAGCGCGTCGCGCAGGGGGGCGACGGCGGGGCGGTAGGCGCGGGTGATTTCGTCGCGGCGCGTGTGGCGGCCGCGCGTGACGAGGTGGCGCCCGGCGGACCAGACATCCGCGATCAGGTCGTTGCCTCCCGCGAAGACGAAGCTGTCGAGCGCGGTGTCGCCGCCGAGCCCGGCGAGGTCGGGGTGGTCGGTGTCGAGGGCCAGCAGGTCGCCCCATGCGCCGACCTCGATCCGCCCCGAGCCGCGCCCCGCCGCCTGCGCGCCGCCCGCCGCCGCGTCCTGCATCAGCCGCCGCCCGGCCGAACGGTCGAGCGTGGCGAGCGCGGCGCGGGAATGGTCGCGCAGGCGCTGGCTGGTGTCGAGCTGGCGCAGCTCCCCGGCGAGCGAGATGCGGATGTTGCTGTCCGACCCGATCGCCAGCGCGCCGCCGGCCCCGAGCCAGCGCACGCCGTCGAAGATGCCGTCGCCGAGGTTTGCCTCGGTCAGCGGGCAGAGCCCCGCCACCGCGCCCGTCGCGGCGAGGGCGCAGGTCTCGTGGGCCTGCATCTGCGTGCAGTGGACCAGGCACCAGCGCCGGTCGAGCGGGAGGTTGTCCAACGCCCACGCCACGGGTCGCGCGCCGAGCGCCGCCTCCACCTCGGCGACTTCGGCGGCCTGTTCGGCGAGGTGCATGTGGATCGGGCTGCCCTGCGCCAGCGCCTCCAGCGCGGGCAGGTCGGCCGCCGCCACCGCGCGCAGCGAGTGCGGAGCAAGGCCGAGCACCGCGTCGGCGGGCAGTGCGGCGAGCGAAGCGCCGGCCTCCTCGTGGAGCCGCGCGAAACGGTCGAGGTCGTTGCCGAAGCGCACCTGCCCGGGGCCGAGCGCGCGGCGGTCGAGGCCGCCGTACTGGTAGTGCACCGGCAGCAGCGTCAGCCCGATGCCGCTGGTCTCGGCGGCGGCGCAGACGCGCTCGGCCATCTCGGCGAGGCGCGCGTAGGGCGCGCCGCCGGGCTGATGGTGGAGGTAGTGGAACTCGACGCTCGCGCCGAACCCCGCCTCCAGCATCTCCATCTGCACGAACGCCGCGATCGCCTCGACCTGCTCCGGCGTCAGCGCGTCGAGGAAGCGGTACATCAGCGCCCGCCACGTCCAGAACGAATCCGCCTCCGGGCCGCGTTTCTCCGTCAGGCCGGCCATTGCCCGCTGAAAGGCGTGGCTGTGGCAATTGGCGGGCGCGGGGACGAGCAGATTGGTTATCGTGCCCTCACGCGGGCTGTCGGCCGCGAGCGAATCGATGCGCCCGTCGCGCAGCGTCAGCCGCACGTGCGAGCGCCACGTGTCGCCGACGAGGGCGCGCTCGGCCCAGATCACCTGCATGGGGAGACTCCCGTTGACAGACCGTTATGTGCAGACATAACCATATCAAGCACACGCCAATCAAGGGGCGCGCGACGCGATGCTGCTGACCAACGCCACACTCGCGACGATGCAGGGCGACAGCCGCTACGGGCTGCTCGAGCGGGGTGCGGTGCGCCTCGAGGGCGAGCGCATCGCCTGGGTCGGCCCGATGGACGACGCGCCCGGCGGGGAAGCGCTCGACCTGGAGGGCCGGCTGGTGACGCCGGGGCTGATCGACTGCCACAGCCACATCGTCTACGGCGGCGACCGTGCGGCGGAGTTCGAGCTGCGGCTCGAGGGGGCGAGCTACGAGGAGATCGCGCGCGCCGGGGGCGGCATCGTCTCCACCGTCGCCGCCACCCGCGCCGCCTCCGACGAGGCGCTGCTGGCCGAGGCGCTGGGGCGGGCCGACGCGCTGATCGCCGAGGGCGCGACGGTGCTGGAGGTGAAGTCGGGCTACGGGCTCGACGTGGAGACCGAGCTGCGGATGCTGCGCGTCGCCCGGCGCATCGGCGCGGCCCGCGGCGTCACCGTGCGCACCACCTGCCTCGTCGCCCACGCGGTGCCGCCCGAATATGCCGGCCGCGCCGACGCCTACATCGACGAGATCGCCCTGCCGACCCTCGCGCGGGGCCACGCGGAGGGGCTGATCGACGCGGTCGACGGCTTCTGCGAGGGGATCGCCTTCGACACCGCCCAGATCGCCCGCGTCTTCGACGCCGCCCGCGCCCTCGGGCTGCCGGTCAAGCTGCACGCCGAGCAGCTCTCGCACATGGGCGGCGCGCGGCTCGCGGCCGAGTACGGGGCGCTGTCGGCCGATCACGTCGAGTACGCCACCGAGGCCGACGCCGCCGCGATGGCGGCCGCCGGGACGGTGGCGGTGCTGCTGCCCGGCGCCTTCTACACCCTGCGCGAGACGCAGGTGCCGCCCGTCGCCGCGTTCCGCGCCGCCGGCGTGCCGATGGCGGTGGCGACGGACAGCAACCCCGGCTCGTCGCCGCTGTCGTCGCTGCTGCTGGCGATGAACATGGCCTGCACGCTGTTCCGCCTGACCCCGGAAGAAGCGCTCGCCGGCGTCACCCGCAACGCCGCCCGCGCCCTCGGGCTGGCGGAGCACGGCACCATCCGCGCCGGCGCGCGGGCCGATCTCGCGGTGTGGGACGTCGAGCGGCCGGCGGAGCTCGCCTACCGCATCGGCCACAACCCCCTCTACCGCCGCATCCAGGGAGGCACCTTGTGAGCGAGACCCTGACCCCCGGCGCCACGCCGCTGGCGCAGCTCGAACGGCTCTGGCGCAGCGAGGGCGCGGCCCGGCTCGATCCGTCCGCCCGCGCGCCCGTCGAGGCGGCGGCGCGGCTGGTGGCCGAGGCGGCGGCGGGGGAGGCGGCGATCTACGGGGTCAACACCGGCTTCGGCAAGCTCGCCAGCGTCAAGATCGCCGCCGGCGACACGGCGCGGCTGCAGGAGAACCTGATCCTGAGCCATTGCTGCGGCGTCGGCAGCCCGCTCGACGCGGCCACGACCCGGCTGATGATGGCGCTCAAGCTGCTCTCGCTCGGGCGCGGCGCGAGCGGGGTGGCGTGGGAGACGGTGGCGCAGATCGAGGCGATGCTCGACGCCGGCGTGCTGCCGGTGATCCCCGAGCAGGGCAGCGTCGGCGCGTCCGGCGATCTCGCGCCGCTTGCGCACATGGCGGCCGCGATGATCGGCGCCGGCGAGGCGACCTACCAAGGGGCGCGCCTGCCTGCCGCCGAGGCGCTCGCCCGCGCCGGCCTCGCGCCGATCCGGCTGGGGCCGAAGGAGGGGCTGGCGCTCATCAACGGCACGCAATTCTCCACCGCCTGCGCGCTGGTGGGGCTGTGGTCGGCCTGGGACTGCGTGCGCGCCGCCATCGTCACCGGCGCGCTCTCCACCGACGCGATCATGGGCTCAACCGCGCCGCTCGCCGCCGCGATCCACCGGCTGCGCGGCCAGCCCGGCCAGATCGCCTTCGCCGACGCGCAGCGGGCGCTGCTCGAGGGCTCGGAAATCCGCGAGAGCCACCGCGACGGCGACAGCCGGGTGCAGGACCCCTATTGCATCCGCTGCCAGCCGCAGGTGGTGGGGGCGGCGATGGACCTGCTGACGGGCGCGGCGCGCACGCTGGAGATCGAGGCCAACGCGGTGACCGACAACCCGTTGGTGCTGGTCGAGGAGGGGCAGATCGTCTCGGGCGGCAATTTCCACGCCGAGCCCGTCGCTTTCGTCGCGGACCGGATCGCGCTCGCCATCGCCGAGATCGGCGCCATCGCGCAGCGGCGCATCGCGCTGATGGTCGACCCGACCCTGAGCCACGACCTGCCGCCGTTCCTGACGCCCGACCCGGGGCTCAACAGCGGCTTCATGATCGCCGAGGTGACCAGCGCGGCGCTGATGAGCGAGAACAAGCACCTCGCCAACCCCTGCAGCACCGACAGCACCCCGACCTCGGCCAACCAGGAGGACCACGTCAGCATGGCCGCCCACGCCGCGCGGCGGCTCGGGCGGATGAGCGACAACCTGGCGACGATCCTCGGCATCGAGCTGCTCGCCGGAGCGCAGGGCATCGAGTTTCGCGCGCCGCTGCAGACGAGCCCGCCGCTGCGCGACGTGATCGCGCGTCTGCGCGCCCGCGTCGCCGGCCTCGCCGACGACCGCTTCCTCGCCCCCGACCTCGAGCTCGCGGCGCGGATGATCCGCGAGCGCGCGCTGCTCGAGGGCCTCGCACTGCCCGAACTGGAGACCGACAGATGAAACCCGTCGAGATCACCCGCGGCGATGGCCCCGTCGTCCTCGGCCTGCCGCACACCGGCACCTGGCTGCCCGGCAAGGCCGCCGCGCGGCTGAGCGATCGGGGCCGGGCGCTCGCCGACACCGACTGGCACGTCGAGCGGCTCTACGCCGACCTGCTGCCCGGCGCGACGACGGTGCGCGCCACCTTCCACCGCTACCTGATCGACGCCAACCGCGCCCCCTCCGGCGAGAGCCTCTACCCCGAGCAGAACACGACCGACCTGGTGCCGGTGACCGACTTCGAGGGCGAAGACATCGTTACCGAGGCGGCGTCGGTCGACGAGGTGGCCGAGCGGCTGCAGGCCTACCACCGGCCCTACCACGACGCGCTCGCCGCCCAGCTCGAACGGGTGCGGGCGCGGCACGGGGTGGCGATCCTGTTCGACTGCCACTCGATCCGCTCGCGGCTGCCGTTCCTGTTCGAGGGCACCCTGCCGGACCTCAACATCGGCACCGATGGCGGCACCACCTGCGACCCCGCCATCGAGGCGGCCGTCGTCGCGCGGGCCGAGGCGTCGGGCTACAGCCACGTGCTCAACGGCCGCTTCCGGGGCGGCTGGACCACGCGCCACTACGGCCGCCCCGACGAGGGCTTCCACGCGATCCAGCTCGAGCTGGCCCAGTCCACCTATCTCGCCGACGAGGCCCCGCCCTGGCGCTACGACGAGGCCAAGGCCGCCCGCCTGCGCCCCGTCCTCGCTGCCATGCTGCAAGACCTGGCCGACCTCGCCCCCAGCCTCGGAGTCGCCCGATGACCGACCCCCGCCACAACCTGCGCGACGTATTCCCGCCGACCGGGTCCGAGATCAGCGCCAAGAGCTGGCTCACCGAGGCGCCGCTCCGGATGCTGATGAACAACCTGCACCCCGACGTCGCCGAGAACCCGCACGAGCTCGTCGTCTACGGCGGCATCGGCCGGGCGGCGCGGACCTGGGAGGATTTCGACCGCATCTGCGCCGCCCTGCGCGAGCTCGAGGCCGACGAGACCCTGCTGGTCCAGTCCGGCAAGCCCGTCGGCATCTTCCGCACCCACGCCGACGCGCCCCGGGTGCTGATCGCCAATTCCAACCTGGTGCCGCGCTGGGCCACCTGGGAGCACTTCAACGAGCTCGACCGCAAGGGCCTCGCCATGTACGGCCAGATGACCGCGGGGAGCTGGATCTACATCGGCACCCAGGGGATCGTGCAGGGCACCTACGAGACCTTCGTCGAGGCCGGCCGCCAGCATTACGGCGGCGACCTCTCGGGGCGCTGGATCCTCACCGCCGGGCTCGGCGGCATGGGCGGCGCCCAGCCGCTCGCCGCGGTGATGGCCGGCGCCTGCTGCCTCGCCATCGAGTGCGACGAGAGCCGCGCCGACTTCCGCCTGCGCACCCGCTACGTCGACGCCAAGACCCGCTCGCTCGACGAGGCGCTCGAGATGATCGGGCGCTGGACCGCGGCGGGCGAGGCGAAGTCGGTGGCGCTGATCGGCAACGCCGCCGAACTGGTGCCCGAGCTGGTCCGGCGCGGCGTGCGCCCCGACATCGTCACCGACCAGACCAGCGCCCACGACCCCGTGCACGGCTACCTCCCCGCCGGCTGGTCCGTCGCCGAGTGGCGCGCGCGGCAGGAGAGCGACCCGGCGGCGGTCGAGGCGGCGGCGCGCGCCTCGATGCGCGACCACGTGGCGGCGATGGTGGCATACTGGCGGCTGGGGGTGCCGACGCTCGATTACGGCAACAACATCCGGCAGGTCGCCAAGGAGGAGGGGCTCGAGGACGCCTTCGCCTTCCCGGGCTTCGTGCCGGCCTACATCCGCCCGCTGTTCTGCCGGGGCATCGGGCCGTTCCGCTGGTGTGCGCTCTCGGGCGACCCCGAGGACATCTACAAGACCGACGCCAAGGTGAAGGAGCTGATCGACGATCCGCACCTGCACACCTGGCTCGACATGGCGCGCGAGCGGATCGCCTTCCAGGGGCTGCCGGCGAGAATCTGCTGGGTCGGGCTCGGCGAGCGCCACCGGCTCGGCCTCGCCTTTAACGAGATGGTGCGCAACGGCGAGCTGTCGGCGCCGGTGGTGATCGGCCGCGACCACCTCGATTCCGGCTCCGTCGCCTCGCCCAACCGCGAGACCGAGGCGATGAAGGACGGCTCCGACGCGGTATCGGACTGGCCGCTGCTGAACGCGCTCCTCAACACCGCGAGCGGCGCGACCTGGGTGAGCCTGCACCACGGCGGCGGCGTCGGCATGGGGTTTTCCCAGCATTCCGGCATGGTGATCTGCTGCGACGGCACCGCCGACGCCGACCGCCGCCTCGCCCGCGTGCTCTGGAACGACCCGGCCACCGGCGTCATGCGCCACGCGGACGCGGGCTACGACGCGGCGCTCGACTGCGCCCGTACCCACGGGCTGCGGCTACCGGCGATCCTCTAGGAAGGGCGTGGAGGGGGCGCTGCCCCCGTCGCCCTCCGGGCGACTCCCCCGGGATATTTGACGAACAGAGACTGGGGGCGGGGGCGCGGGCGTCGGAGCGGGAAAAGGTGAGGGAGGGCGCGGGTGCGCTGGGCAAGGGCGGGGAAGCGGCGTAAAGGCTCTCTTCATGCGTACCGTTCCCCTCGACGAAGCCCGGCGCTTCCCGTTCTGGCAGCGCCCCGCCGCGCTGCTGCTCCTGATGGCGATGGCGATGCCGGTGGCCTTCGCCACCTGGTCGTCGCTGCTCAACAACTTCGTCATCGAGGTCGCCGACTTCGACGGCGCCGACATCGGCCTGCTGCACACGATCCGCGAGATCCCGGGCTTCCTCGCGGTGGGGGTGATCGCGCTGCTGATGTTCATCCGCGAGCAGGTGCTCGGGCTGGTGGCGCTGGCGATGCTGGGGCTGGCGACGGCGGTGACGGCGCATTTCCCCGAACTGGGCGGCATCCTGACGGTGACGCTGCTCGCGTCGATCGGCTTCCATTACTACGAGACGGTCAACCAGTCGCTGCAGCTGCAGTGGATCGACAAGGCGCGCGCGCCGCAGGTGCTGGGCTGGCTGCTCGCGGCGGGATCGGGGGCGACGCTGGTGGCCTACGTGCTGATCGTGATGACGTGGGAGCGGTTCGAGCTGTCCTACGCCTTCGTCTACTGGCTCTCGGGCGGCTTCACGGCGCTGGTCGCGCTGGTCTGCCTGGTCGCCTACCCGCAGTTCGAGGCGCCCGACCCGCAGCTCAAGACCTTCGTGCTGCGCCGACGCTACTGGCTCTATTACGCGCTGCAGTTCATGTCGGGGGCGCGGCGGCAGATCTTCGTCGTCTTCGCCGGCTTCATGATGGTCGAGCGCTTCGGCTTCGAGGTGCACGAGGTGACGGGGCTGTTCCTCGTCAACCTCGTCGCCAACATGGTCCTCGCGCCGGTGCTGGGGAAGGTCGTCTCCGTCTTCGGCGAACGCTTCGCGCTGGCGTTCGAGTATGTGGGCCTGATCCTGGTGTTCCTCGCCTACGGCGGCGTCTACTGGTTCGGCTGGGGCGTGATGCTGGCGGCGGCGCTCTACGTGATCGACCACCTGTTCTTCGCGCTGGCGCTGGCGCTCAAGACCTACTTCCAGAAGATCGCCGACCCGCGCGACATCGCCCCCACGGCGGCCGTCGCCTTCACCATCAACCACATCGCGGCGGTGTTCCTGCCGGTGCTGCTGGGGCTGCTGTGGCTGGCGTCGCCGGGGGCGGTGTTCCTGCTCGCGGCGGGAATGGCGGCGGTGTCGCTGATCCTGGCGCTGATGATCCCGCGCCACCCGGCCCCGGGCAACGAGACCATCTTCGCGGGCGGACTGCCGGCCCCGGCGGAGTAGCTTGACCCGGGCGGGGGGCTGCGCCATGGCGGGCGCGTCCCCTGCCGGAGCCCGCGCCATGCCGACCTTCACCGCCTACACCACCCTCTCCGAACAGGCCCGCGCCGAGGCGCTGGGCGAGGCGCTCGAGGCGCTCGAGCCCGCGCCGACCGGGGTCGGGGTGTTCGAGATGGAGGACGGCTCGGGCCTGTGGGAGGTGGGCGCCTACTTCACCGAGGCGCCCGACGAGATCGCGCTGGCGCTGCTCGCGGCGAGCCAGCAGGCGCGCACCTTCACCGTCTCCGAGCTGCCCGAGACCGATTGGGTCGCCAAGGTGCGCCGGGAGCTGGCGCCGGTCGAGGCGGGCCGCTTCTTCGTCTACGGCAGCCACGACGCCGACAGGGTGCCGGAGGGCCGCGTCGCGCTGCTGATCGAGGCGGCGATGGCGTTCGGCACCGGCCACCACGGCACCACGCTCGGCTGCCTGAAGGCGCTCGACCGGCTGCTCGCGGCGGGCGCCGAGAAGCGCGCGGTGATCGACGTCGGCTGCGGCACGGCGGTGCTGGCGATGGCGGCGGCGCACAGCTGGCCCGGCGAGGTGCTGGCGAGCGACATCGACGAGGTCGCCGTCGAGGTGGCCGAGGCCAATGTCGCCGCCAACGGGCTCGAGGGGCGCGTGCCCTGCCTCGAGGCGGCGGGCTTCGACGCCGCCGACATCGCCGCCGCCGCGCCCTTCGATCTCGTCTTCGCCAACATCCTCAAGGCGCCGCTGCTCGACCTCGCCGCCCCCATGGCCGCCGCCACCGCGCCCGGCGCGCACGCGATCCTGTCGGGGCTGCTCAACGAGCAGGCCGACGAGGTCGTCGCCTGCTACGAGGGCGCGGGCTTCCGCCTCGAGCATGCCGAGCGGATCGGCGACTGGACGACGCTCACGCTGGTGCGCTGACGGGGCCGCGAAATGGCCGCAATCATGCGGCAGGGTAGGCGGCGTCAACAGCAGCGCCGGAGGCCCCGATGAGCTCGACCGACTTCAACCAGCGTGTCCGCCGGATCGCCCGCGAGCACGAGCGGATCAAGCAGCATGGCGGCGACGTCAAGCTGCAGCGCGACGGGCTGCTCAAGCTGCGCCCGCGCCGGGCCGTGCCGCTGCGCCGCGCGCCGCTGAAGCTGGTGCTGATGGTGCTCGTGGGCCTGTTCGCCGGGAAGTGCGCGCTGATCTGGCACCTTGGGGACGACGCCTACGCCGCGAAGCTGGCGGCGCTCGACAGCGACAGCATCGTCGAGCGCGGCGGCGCGCTCGTCATGCAGATCGACCCGGCCAGCCGGTGGATCGTCGACCAGCTGGCCCGGGTCACGGGCTGACGGACGGGCCCGGCGGCCCGCCCTCGCTTTCTCACCGGCGGCGGCCGTCGGCCACCACGTCGATGTCGGCGTGGTCGAGGCCGATGTCGGCCAGCTCGTGCGCCGTCAGGCGCGACAGCGAGGCGCGGGTGACGCGGTGGTCGTTCCAGTCGCTCAGCGCGCCGTGGAGCCGGGCGAGGAGCTGGCCCGGGCGCAAGCCGGACGCGGCGGGGAGGGTGCGGGTGCTGTCGTAGATCGCCATCGCGACTTTCCTTGATCTGGCCGGGGCGGCCCCCGGGGGCAATGCGGTTTCGGCGGCCGATTAGGCCTCGTCTCCGCCATTTGGAAGCACAATTTTCGCATGCCGGCCAACTATTTTTCGCATGGTCGAAAAGCGACGAAAGCCGTTGTTTTGCGACCTCCGGCGAGCCTCGGAGATGTCGCGAACCGACCAGTCGGTGACGCTTTTCGTCGTCGCGCCGCATGCGACGGGGGGTTGGCCGGTGTTCGCTGTTTGTGCTAATGGCTTGGATAACGACAAGAAGGCAGGGCAGCATGCGGGTAATCGGCATCGATCCGGGGCTCAGGCACACCGGCTGGGGCCTGATCGAATCGGTCGGCTCGAAGCTACGGCACGTGGCCAACGGCGTCTGCCATTCCGAGGGCGAGACCCTCGCCGCGCGGCTGCTGTCGCTGCACCTGCAACTGGCCGAGGTGTTCCGCCAGCACGCTCCCGAGGCGGCGGCGGTGGAGCAGACCTTCGTCAACCGCGACGGCGCGGGCACGCTCAAGCTCGGGCAGGCGCGGGGCATCGCGATGCTGGTGCCGGCGCAGGCCGGGCTCGAGGTCGGGGAGTACGCGCCGAACGCGGTGAAGAAGAGCGTCGTCGGGGTCGGCCACGCCGACAAGTCCCAGGTGGCGCACATGGTGCGCGTCCACCTGCCCGGCGTTGCGCTCGCCGGGCCCGACGCGGCCGACGCGCTGGCGGTGGCGATCTGCCACGTCCACCACCTGCAATCGGGCCGCCACCTCGCGGCGGCGCTGGCCCGGGCGGCGGCGTCATGATCGGGCGGCTGACGGGGCGGCTCGACTACCGGGCGGGCGATCACGTGCTGATCTCGGTCGGCGGGGTCGGCTACGTGGTCTACGTCTCCGAGCGGGTGATGGCGGCGCTGCCGGGCAACGGCGAGCCGGTGTCGCTGTTCACCGACCTGCTCGTGCGGGAGGACCTGCTGCAGCTCTTCGGCTTCACCACGTTGGTCGAGAAGGAATGGCACCGGCTGCTGATGAGCGTGCAGGGGATCGGCGCCAAGGCGTCGCTGGCGATCCTCGGCGCGCTCGGCGCCGACGGGGTGAGCCGGGCGATCGCGCTGGGCGACGCGCGGGCGATTTCGGTGGCCAAGGGGGTGGGGCCGAAGACCGCGGAGCGGGTGGTGCGCGAGCTGCGCGACAAGGCCCCGGGCGTCATGGCGCTCGGCGGCTCGATCGAGGCGGCGCTCGGCGAGGTGCCGGCGGCGGCCGACGACGGCGCAGTCCTCGAACCCGCCGACGCCGCGCCGCCGCGCGCCCCGGCGGGCGCGGCCCAGTCCGACGCGCTCTCGGCGCTGGTCAACCTCGGGTACGCCCCCGCCGAAGCCGCCGGCGCCATCGCCGAGGCCACCGGCGCCGGCGAGAGCGAGACGGCCGGCCTGATCCGCGCGGCGTTGAAACTGCTGGCACCGAAAGGGTAGGGCCTGCTCGTCGGCCCGTCTGCGGGCCGCCTCGCGGAGGATGGGATGGAAGAGCCGGACCCGATAGTGCGCCCCGAGCGGCAGGCCGAGGACGGCGACCGCGCCCTGCGCCCGCAGACGCTCGACGAATTCATCGGCCAGGCCGAGGCGCGCGCCAACCTCAAGGTCTTCATCGAGAGCGCCCGGCGGCGCGGCGAGGCCATGGACCACGTGCTGTTCCACGGCCCCCCCGGCCTCGGCAAGACGACGCTGGCGCAGATCATGGCGCGCGAGCTCGGCGTCAGCTTCCGCATGACCTCCGGCCCGGTGCTCGCCAAGGCGGGCGATCTCGCGGCGATCCTGACCAACCTCGAGGCGCGCGACGTGTTGTTCATCGACGAGATCCACCGGCTCAACCCGGCGGTCGAGGAGGTGCTCTACCCCGCGCTCGAGGATTTCGAGCTCGACCTGGTGATCGGCGAGGGCCCGGCGGCGCGCACCGTGCGCATCGAGCTGCAGCCCTTCACGCTGGTCGGCGCGACGACCCGGCTCGGCCTGCTGACGACCCCCCTGCGCGACCGCTTCGGCATCCCCACCCGGCTGCAGTTCTATTCCGTCGAGGAGCTGCACGAGATCGTCACCCGCGGCGCCCGCCTGCTCGGTGCCCCGGCCACCGACGGCGGCGCGCGCGAGATCGCCCGGCGCGCCCGCGGCACGCCCCGCATCGCCGGCCGGCTGCTGCGTCGGGTGGTGGATTTCGCCGTGGTCGAGGGCGACGGCACCGTCACCCAGGCCATTGCCGACCGCGCCCTCACCCGGCTCGGCGTCGACACGCTCGGCCTCGACGGCGCCGACCGCCGCTACCTGCAGCTCATCGCCGAGAGCTACGGCGGCGGGCCGGTGGGGATCGAGACGCTCTCGGCGGCGCTCAGCGAGAGCCGCGACGCGCTGGAGGAGGTGATCGAGCCCTACCTGCTCCAGCAGGGGCTGATCCAGCGCACCCCGCGCGGACGGATGCTGGCCGAGGGCGCCTGGCGCCACCTCGGCCTCGCCGCGCCGCGCCCGCCGGGGCAGGCGGACCTGTTCGGCAAGTAGCGGCTTCTCCCCCGCGCGCCGATCCGCTAGCAAGCGCGCCATGACGCCCGACGACATCGCCCGCCACTTCACCCGCCCCGACGGCAGCTACCGTTTCGCCCGCTGGGGCCGGCCGATCGTGCCGGTGGTGTTCGGCGTCGCCGACGAGAGCCTGCCGGTCATCAAGGGCGCGATCGAGGCGGTCGTCGCTTGCGCCGGCCACGAGATGTCCGAGGTCGATCCCGAGACCGGGGCCAACCTGATGCTGTTCTTCGTGCGCGACTGGGCCGAGCTCGCCGAGGTGCCCGAGATGGCGGACCTCGTCGGCGAGGTCGCGCCGCTCGTCGCGCGGCTCGAGGGGCGCGGGGCGACGCAGTTCCGCACCTTCCGCTTCGACGGGACCGGCGCGATCCGGGCCTGCTTCGCCTTCCTGCGCATGTCGGAGGAGATGGCCGCGCAGCCGGCCGCGACGCTGGCGCTGGGGCAGGCGGCGCAGGCGATGCTGCTCTGGTCCGACGCGGCCTTCGCCGAGGCCTCGCCGCTGGCGCTCGCCGACGGCGTCGCGGTCCTGCGCCCCGACATCGCCGCCATCCTCGCCGCCGCCTACGATCCGGTGCTGCCCCCGGCGGCGGACGACGCCAGCCACGCGCTGCGCCTGTTCGCGCGGATGCCGCGATGAGCCATTCGTTCCGCTGCCGCGTCTACTACGAGGACACCGACCTCGCCGGCATCGTCTACTACGCCAACTACCTGAAGTTCATCGAGCGCGCCCGCACCGAGTGGGTGCGCGAACTCGGCATCGACCAAGCGCGGCTGAAGGCCGAGCAGGGGGTGGTGTTCGCGGTGCGCCGGCTCGAGGCCGACTACCTCGCCCCCGCCCGCTTCGACGACGTCCTCACCGTCGCCACCGCCCCCGAGCGCCTCACGCCCGCCCGCATCGTGCTGCGCCAGGCGGTCTCGCGCGACGGCACGCCGCTGTTCGACGCCCGCGTCACCCTCGTCGCGCTCACCGTCGCCGGCGCCCCCACGCGTCTGCCCGCCGAGCTCGCCCGCCGCCTCGGCTGACGCGCGCCCCCGGGCTTCATCTGGCCTTAAATATGCACGGCGACCGGCCCGCCGCGGGCGCGCCGCCGGTGAGTTCGCGCGGCGGCGAAGTTCCGCGCATACCGCCCGCGCCGCCACGCCCGTGTGATCGGCGCGACGTGGATTTCCTCCGCGAGATGCTGTAACCGGGCGATGAAGTCCCCGCCACACAAGGGGTCGACGAAGAGCAGGCAGTCATGGACGCAGCAACCGATTTCAGCATGTGGGCGCTCTTCGCCCGCGCGACCCTTGCGGTCAAATTCGTGATGATCCTGTTGATCGGCGCCTCGATCTGGTGCTGGGCGGTGATCGTCGACAAGTGGCTCCAGTACCAGCGCGCCCGCGCCGAGGCGGCGCGGTTCGACCGGTCCTTCTGGTCGGGCGAGCCGCTCGACGGGCTCTACGAGGAGATCGGGCCGACGCCGAAGGGGCAGAGCCAGAAGATCTTCGCCGCCGGCATGACCGAGTGGCGCCGCTCGCACCGGCAGGACGGCGGCCTGATCGCGGGGGCGCAGGCGCGGATCGACCGCTCCATGGACGTCGCCATCGCCAAGGAGGCCGGGCGGCTGCAGCGCGGGCTGCCGGTGCTGGCGACGGTGGGCTCGACGGCGCCGTTCATCGGCCTGCTCGGCACGGTCTGGGGGATCATGAACGCCTTCATCGAGATCGCCGAGCAGCAGAACACCAACCTCGCCGTTGTCGCGCCCGGCATCGCCGAGGCGCTGCTGGCGACGGGCCTCGGCCTGCTCGCGGCGATCCCGGCGGTGATCTTCTACAACAAGCTCTCGGCCGACGCCGACCGGATCGTGTCGGGCTACGAGGCCTTCGCCGACGAGTTCTCGACCATCCTGTCGCGCCAGCTGGACGGCTGACATGGGCGCCGGGGTCATCAAGAAGGACGGCGAGGGCGGCGGCAAGCGCGCCCGCCGCCGCAACCGGCGCAGCCAGCCGATGGCCGAGATCAACGTCACGCCGTTCGTCGACGTGATGCTGGTGCTGCTCATCATCTTCATGGTCGCCGCGCCGCTGCTCACCGTGGGCGTGCCGGTGCAGCTGCCCGAGACGGCGGCCAACGCGCTGCCCACCGAGCAGGAGGAGCCGCTGACGGTGACGCTCACCGCCGACGGCGCGCTGCAGATCCAGACCACCGAGGTGGCGCGCGAGGAGTTCATCGCCCGGCTGCGCGGCATCGCCGGCGAGCGCGAGAGCGACCGGGTCTTCCTGCGCGCCGACGGCGCGAACGCGTGGAACCGGGTGGCCGAGATCATGGGGGCGATGAACGCCGCCGGGTTCAACAACATCGGTCTCGTGACCGACATCGGCGGTCCGACCCTCGACGGGTCGGACGGGTAGGGCGGCCATGTCCCCCGGCGGCTACATCTCTGGCGCGGGACACGCGGCGCTGCTGGTATGGCTGCTCGCCGGCTGGGGCCTGTCGAGCGAGCCGCTCGACTTCGCGGTGATGGACGTCTCGGTGGTGACGGTCGAGGAGTTCGAGGCGATGAACGCCGCGAGCGCGCCGCAGCCCGAGCCGCCGCAGGTGGAGGCGCCCGAGATCGAGCCGCCGCCGCTCGAGGAGGCCGCCGCGCCGCCCGAGCCCGAGGAGGCGCCCGAGACCGCGACCGCCCCCGAGAGCGCGCCCCCCGCCGAGGCCGACCCCGCGCCGGAGGTGCCCGAGGCCGCGCCGACGCCGCCGCCCGCCGAGGTCGCCGAGATCGCGCCGAACGCGCCGGTCGTGCCCGAGATCGTCGAGGACCCGACCCTGTCGGTCAGCGAGCGCCCGATGCCGCGCCCCTCCGAGCGCGTCGCCCCCGAGGCCGCGCCCGCGCCCGATCCGGAGGTGACGCTGTCCGACACCGTCCGGCAGGCCGCCGCGCCGTCGGAGGAGCCGGCGGAGATCGTCGAGGAGCCGGAGGAGGAGACCGCCGTCGAGGAGGCCGCGAGCCAGATCGTCACCGAGGCCGATCGCCCCGCCGCCTCCGCGCCGGACGCCTCGCTGCGCCCACGGGTCCGCCCCGACCGCCCCGAGCCGCCCGCCCCGCCGCGCACCGAGGAGACGGTGACGACCGCGAGCAGCGAGGCCGCGGCCGAGGAGCCGGAGGTCGACGAGGCCGCCGTCGACGATGCCGTCGCCGCCGCGCTCGCCGCCGCCTCCGCCGTCGAGGCGCCGTCGACGCCGGTGCCGCAGGGCCCGCCCATGAGCGGGGCCGAGCAGGAGGGCTTCCGCCTCGCCGTGCGCGAATGCTGGAACGTCGATGCCGGCTCCGAGGCCGCGCGGGTGGTGGTGACGGTCGGGTTCGGGCTGAGCCCTGCCGGGCGGGTCGAGGGCGACGTGCGGCTGGTCAGCGCCTCCGACGGGCCCGAGGGCGCGCGCAGCGCCGCCTTCGAGGCGGCCCGCCGCGCGGTGCTGCGCTGTCAGAACGACAACGGGCGCTCCGGCTACGACCTGCCGCCCGAGAAGTACGACAGCTGGCGCGAGGTCGAGATGACGTTCGACCCGCGCAGCCGGTGAGGAGCCCCGCGATGAAGCCACAGACCGCCCAAAACCGCCCCGGCCACGGCCGCGCCGTTCACCTTTCCGCAAGAGGCGTTGTATGAGCGCCAGAGCATGTGCAGAAGCGCGCCAGCCGGGCGCGAGAGCACCCCAAACCGACTCCGGGAGGATCGAGGTCATGACCCATCGCCTGTTCGCCAACCTGCTGGCCGGGCTCCTCGTGGCATTCGCCGCGATGTGGCTCGCCGGCGCCGCCGCCGCGCAGGGCGGGCCGCTGCGGATCACCGTGACCGATCCCAACGTCGAGCCGCTGCCCTTCGCCATCCCCGCCTTCGAGGCCGAGACCGCCGGGGCCGAGGGCCTCGCGTCCGACATCAGCCGCCTCGTCGCGCAGGACCTGGTGAACACCGGCCTGTTCCGCGAGATTCCGTCGACCGCCTTCGTCAGCCAGCTGACCAGCTTCGCCCAGCCCGTCGCCTACACCGACTGGCGCACGATCAACGCCCAGGCGCTGATCACCGGCGCGGTGGCGGTCAACGGAGGCCAGGTCACCGTCAAGTTCCGCCTCTACGACGTCTTCTCCGGCCAGGAGCTCGGCGCGGGCCAGCAGCTCGTCGGGACGACCGACGGCTGGCGGCGCATGGCGCACAAGGTCGCCGACCAGGTCTATTCGCGGATCACCGGCGAGTCGGGCTACTTCGACAGCCGCGTCGTCTTCGTCTCCGAGACCGGGCCCAAGAACGACCGCCGCAAGCGGCTGGCGATCATGGATTACGACGGCGCCAACGTGCAGTACCTCACCGACAGCGGCTCCATCGTGCTCGCGCCGCGCTTCTCGCCGACGGGCGACCGGGTGATCTACACCAGCTGGGACAGCGGCTTTCCGCGGATCAACGCCATCGACGTCGGCACCGTGAGCCGCCAGCAGATCCCGGTGCAGGCCGGCGAGATGGCGTTCTCGCCGCGCTTCAGCCGCGACGGGCGGCAGGTGATCTACTCGCTGTCCGAGGGCGGCAACATCGACATCTGGCGCACCGACATCACCACCGGCCAGCACCAGCGGCTCACCAGCGCGCCCTCGATCGAGACCGCGCCGAGCCTGTCGCCCGACGGCCAGCGCATCGTCTTCGAGAGCGACCGCTCGGGCAGCCAGCAGCTCTACGTGATGCCGGTCACCGGCGGCGAGCCGCAGCGGATCAGCTTCGGCGAGGGCCGCTACGGCTCGCCGGTCTGGTCGCCGCGCGGCGACATGATCGCCTTCACCAAGCAGCACGCCGGCCGCTTCCACATCGGCGTGATGCGCACCGACGGCTCCGAGGAGCGGCTGCTCACCGCGTCGTTCCTCGACGAGGGGCCGACCTGGTCGCCCAACGGCCGGGTGCTGATGTTCTCGCGCGAGACCCAGGGCGCCGACGGCGCGCCGGCGATCTACAGCGTCGACGTCTCCGGCCGCAACCTGCGCCGCGTCACCACCCCCGCCTTCGCCTCCGACCCCTCCTGGGGCCCCCTCCAGCCGTGACCTCGCGCGCACCCGCTCGGCGGGTGCGCAGGGCTCCGGCCCGTGTTAACCTGCCGCCAAAGCGCCATAGCCAACAGGACCGCACTCCATGAAAAAGCTGCCCATCGCCCTGCTTCTCGTCGCGGCGCTCGCCGCCACGGGCTGTAACCGGCGCGACCGCTTCGCCGACGGCGCCGGTGTTCCCGCCGCGCCCGCGCCGGTCACCAATCCCGGTGCCGGCTCCGCGGCCGACCCGAGCAGCCCGGCCTACTTCCAGCAGACGATCGGCGACCGGGTGCTGTTCCTCGTCGACCAGTACACCCTCACCCCCGAGGGCCGCGCGGTCCTCGACGGACAGGCGCGCTGGCTGCAGGCCAACGCCGACTACCGCGCCGTGATCGAGGGCCACGCCGACGAGCAGGGCACGCGGGAATATAACCTCGCCCTCGGCTCGCGCCGCGCCAACGCCGTGCGCGAGTACCTCGTCAGCCAGGGCGTGCCGAGCAGCCGGCTGCAGACGGTCACCTACGGCAAGGAGCGCCCGCTCGAGGTCTGCTCGGCCGAGAGCTGCTACGCGCAGAACCGCCGCGCCGTGACCGTCATCGCCGCCGGCAGCGGCCTGACCGGCTGAGGCCGCCCCTCAACAACCGGGAGACACGAGTGATGCTGCGTGCCTTGTTCCTGACCGTCGCCCTCGCGGCCGCGCCCCTCGGCGCGGCGGCGCAGAGCGACGACGAGACCCTCGCCGACATCCGCCAGGAGCTGTCGGTCCTGTTCGTCGAGGTCCAGAACCTCAAGCGCGAGCTGTCCACCACCGGCGCCCCCGGCGTCGAGGTCGGCGGCACCTCCGCGCTCGAGCGGCTGAGCGCCATCGAGGCCGAGCTGCAGCGGCTGACATCGAAGAGCGAGGAGCTGGAGTTCCGCATCAACCGGATCACCCGCGACGGCACCAACCGCCTCGGCGATCTCGAATTCCGCCTCTGCGAGCTCGAGCCCGGCTGCGACATCGGCCAGCTCGGCGACACCCCCACGCTCGGCGGCGTCGATGCCGCCGAGAGCCTCCCCCAGGCCGAGACCGCCAACGACACCGGCGGCCCGTCCCTCGCCGTCGGCGAACAGGCAGACTTCGAGCGGGCGCAGGAGGCGCTCGCAGCCGGTGACTTTCGCGGCGCCGTCGACCTCTTTGCGACCCACACCGAGACCTACCCGGGCGGACCGCTGAGCGCGCAGGCCCACTTCCTGCGCGGCGAGGCCCACGAGGCGCTCGGCGAGCCGCAGGCGGCGGCGCGGGCCTACCTCGAGGCGTTCTCGGGCGAACCGCGCGGCGAGATCGCGCCCGACGCGCTGTTCCGCCTCGGCGGCACGCTCGGCGTGCTGGGCCAGGTCGACGAGGCCTGCGTGACGCTGTCGGAGGTGACCAACCGCTTCCCGGAGTCCGACGCCGCCCTCGAGGCGATGGACGCGCGGACCTCGCTCGGCTGCTCGTGAGCCCGGCCACCGCAGCGCCGCCGCCACTGGCGCAGCGCTTCGCCGACGCGATGGGGTCCCTGCTGGGGCCCCATTTTCCTGAGCGGGTGGGCCTTGCCGTCTCGGGCGGGGGCGACAGCATGGCGATGCTGCACCTCGCCGCCGCCTGGGCGCGGGTGTTCGGCATCCGCCTCGCCGTCGTCACCGTCGACCACGGCCTGCGCCCCGAGGCCGCCGACGAGGCCGCGCTGGTCGCCGCCGAGGCCGAGCTGCTCGGCCTGCCCCACGACGTCTTGCGCTGGCACTGGGACGGGCAGGGCAACCTGCAGGACGCCGCCCGCCGCGCCCGCGCCCGGCTGATCGGCGACTGGCGCGGCGAGATCGCCCACGTCGCCTTCGCCCACACCCGCGACGACCAGGCCGAGACGCTGCTGCTGCGCCTGCGCCGGGGCAGCGGGGTCGAGGGGCTCTCCGGGATGGCCGAACGGCGCGACATGGGCGGCTGGCAGATCGTCCGCCCGCTGCTCGACGCCGGCCGCGACGAGCTGCGCCACTATTGCCGCGTGCTCCGGATCCCCTACGCCGACGACCCCTCCAACGCCGACCCGACCTACGACCGCGTCCGCATCCGCCGCCTTCTCTCCGATCTCGAGGCCGAGGGGCTGGGCGCCGGGACGCTGGCCGCCACCGCCGCCCGCCTGCGCCGCGCCCGCACCGCGCTGGCCCGGCGGGCGTACGACGTGGCGGAGCGGGTGGCGTCGACGGAGGCGGGCGACGTGCTGTTCGAGCGAGACGGCTTCGCCGGCATCGAGACCGACACCCAGCTCCGCCTCCTCGCGGCGGCGCTGCAATATGTCGCGTCGGCCGAATACCGCCCCCGCGCCGCCGCCCTCGAGGCGCTGCTCGAGCGGGCGCTGGCGGGCGGCGGCGGGACGCTGCACGGCTGCCGCGTCCTCGTCGGGCGCACCCACACTCGCATCGCGCGGGAGTACGAGGCGGTGCGCGCGCTGCGCGACGAGGCGGGGGTCTGGGACCGGCGCTGGCGGGTAGTTTACGAGCCGCGCGAGGGGCTTGCCGTCCGCGCCCTCGGGGAAGTCGGCCTCGCACAGGCGCCCGAACTGCCAGACGCGCCCCGCGTCGCGCTCCATGCCGCGCCGGCGCTGTTTGACGGCGACAGGCTCGTCGCCTGCCCCCGCCTCGGCCACGGCACGGGGCTTTCGGTGCAATTGTCTGCACCGGGTGGTGTCTTCCCCGACCGGCTGTTATCGGATTGAAGATAGCGGCACGGTCTCTATCTTAGGAGAGACGTCCGGAAGCCTGTCCGGACAGAAGATCTCACGGGAGCTATCGTTGGGCAACGCGCGTAATCTGGCCTTCTGGGTCGTCCTCTTCCTGTTGATCCTGGCCTTGTTCAACCTGTTCTCAGGTGGACAGGGGACCATGCAATCGACGTCCCGCAGCTATTCCGACTTCGTGCGCGCGGTCGAGAATGACGGCGTCAGCTCTGTCACGATCGACGGCGAGCAGATCCGCTACCGCGGCGCCGACGGGCGCGACTACGTCACGATCAAGCCCGAGGACGCCGCCGTCACCGACCTGCTGATCGACAACGACATCCCCGTCACCGCCAAGAGCCAGGAGCAGAACGGGTTCACCACGTTCCTCGTCGGCCTGCTGCCGTTCCTGCTGCTGATCGGCGTCTGGATCTACTTCATGAACCGGATGCAGGGCGGTGGCCGCGGCGGCGCGATGGGCTTCGGCAAGTCGCGCGCCAAGCTGCTGACGGAGAAGCACGGCCGCGTCACCTTCGACGACGTCGCCGGCATCGACGAGGCGAAGGACGAGCTCGAGGAGATCGTCGAATTCCTGCGCAACCCGCAGAAGTTCTCGCGCCTCGGCGGCAAGATCCCCAAGGGGGCGCTGCTCGTCGGCCCGCCCGGCACCGGTAAGACCCTGCTCGCCCGCGCCATCGCGGGGGAAGCCGGCGTGCCCTTCTTCACCATCTCCGGCTCCGACTTCGTCGAGATGTTCGTGGGCGTCGGCGCGAGCCGCGTGCGCGACATGTTCGAGCAGGCCAAGAAGAACGCCCCATGCATCGTGTTCATCGACGAGATCGACGCCGTCGGCCGCTCGCGCGGTGTCGGCTACGGCGGCGGCAACGACGAACGCGAGCAGACGCTGAACCAGCTGCTTGTCGAGATGGACGGCTTCGAGGCCAACGAGGGCATCATCATCGTCGCCGCCACCAACCGCCCCGACGTGCTCGACCCGGCGCTGCTGCGCCCCGGCCGCTTCGACCGCCAGGTCCAGGTGCCCAACCCCGACATCAAGGGCCGCGAGAAGATCCTCGGCGTGCATGCCCGCAAGGTGCCGCTCGGCCCGGACGTCGACCTGCGCATCATCGCGCGCGGCACCCCCGGCTTCTCCGGCGCCGACCTCGCCAACCTCGTCAACGAGGCGGCGCTCATGGCCGCCCGCGTCGGCCGGCGCTTCGTGACGATGCTCGATTTCGAGAACGCAAAGGACAAGGTCATGATGGGCTCCGAGCGCCGCTCGATGGTCATGACCGAGGAAGAGAAGAAGCTGACCGCCTACCACGAGGCCGGCCACGCCATCGTCGGCCTCAACGTCCCGCAGCACGACCCGATCCACAAGGCGACGATCATCCCGCGCGGCCGGGCCCTCGGCCTCGTGCTCAGCCTGCCCGAGCGCGACCAGCTGTCGGTGACCCTGACGAAGTACAAGTCGAAGATCGCCATGGCCATGGGCGGCCGCGTGGCCGAGGAGCTTATCTTCGGACGCGAGAACGCCACCTCCGGCGCGGCCTCCGACATCCAGCAGGTCTCCAAGATCGCCCGCGCGATGGTCACGCAGTTCGGTTTCGCCGAAGAGCTGGGCTACGTCGACTACGCCAACGAACAGCAGAGCTACCTCGGCTCCTACGGCGGCGGCGCGAGCCATTCGGCGGACACGCAGAAGCTGATCGACGACAAGGTCAAGGAGATCATCGACGAGGGCTACGAGACCGCCAAGCGCATCCTCACCGAGAAGCGCGACGATCTCGAGCGGCTGGCGCAGGGCCTCCTGGAGTACGAGACGCTGACCGGCAACGAGATCACCAAGGTCATCGCCGGCGAAGCGCTCAACCGGGGCGACGACGCAGACGACACGCCCCCGTCCTCCGGCTCCTCGGTCACCGCGATCCCCAAGACCACGAAGAAGCCGCGCGGCGACAGCCTGCCCGAACCTTCGGCCTGATCGCCGCCGTCTGAACAGGAAAAAGGCCCCGCCGTCGAACAGCGGGGCCTTTCGTCGTTCTGGCGTTCAGGTCAATCCGCGTCGGCGAACGCGTCGTTCAGTTCCGACACCGCGAGGCTCATCGCCTCCTCCGCAGCCGGCACCACGGCCGCCATGCCGAAGAACTCGTGCACCACGCCCTCGTATGTCTCCTGCGTGACCTCGACCCCGGCCTCGGAGAGGTGCTCGGCGTAGGTTTCGCCCTCGGTCCGCAGCGGGTCGATCTCGGCGTTGATGATCGTCGCCGGCGGCAGTCCCCCCAGATCCTCGCGCGAGACGAGGTCGAGGCGCGGGTCGCTCGCCATCGCCGGATCGGTAAACACCTTGTCCACGAACCACTCCATTCCGGCCTTCGACAGCGGCTGCGCCTCGGCGTTCTCGATGTAGCTCTCGGTGGTCATGTCGTCGCCCGCGACGGGGTAGACGAGCAGCTGGTGGTCGGGCTCGATCCAGCCGTTGTCGCGCGCCGCGATGGCGACGTTGGCGGCGAGATTGCCGCCCGCGCTCTCACCGGCCACGGCGAGGCGATCGACGTCGCCGTTCCACTGGCCGGCATTCTCGACGATCCATTCGTAGGCCGCGACGGCGTCCTCGTGCGCGGCGGGGAAGGGATGCTCGGGTGCCTGTCGGTAGGAGACCGAGACGACGACCGCATCGGTACCGGCGGCGAGCTGGCGTGCCGATGCGGCATAGGTGTCGATGCCGGCAATGACCCAGCCGCCACCGTGCCAGTAGACGATGACGGGGAACGGTCCCTCGCCATCGGGGGTGAAGACGCGCGCGGGCACTTCGCCGGCCGCGCCCGGGATCATCACGTCGGTCGTGGCGATGGCGTCGAGTGCCGGGTCCGTCTCGATGCCACGCTCCTCGATCAGGGCGGCGACGGCGTCGGCCGGCGTGGGCTGGCTGCGCGCGGCCTCGACGGACAGCGTGCTGAGCGGCTCGGCGCCGAGTTCTGCGAGCTTGTCGAGGACAGCCTGCATCTCCTGCGTCGGCTCGGCCATCTGCGGCTCCTGCGCGGCGGCGGCGAGGGGCAGCAGAGCCGCGACGGCGGCAAGGGTGCAGCGGGTGCGGTGGAAGTCGAGCATGTGTTGTCTCCTTGTCAGTGACGCTGAACGCGCACTAGCTTGGAGAACCGGGCCCTGCGCCCTCCGTTCCAGCAAGCAATTGTGAACCATGCCAGTCCTAGAACCGACCGCCGTTTACGGAACCATAACGAATCTCGGGTATGTCCCTCACCGTGACCGCCAGCCGATCGACGCGGTCGCGCTGGAAGAGATGCGGCTGGGCTTCGGCGGCTACGAGGGAGATTGCCACGCGGGGCTGACGCGGCCGTCCTGCAGCCGCGTGCTGAGCCAGCATCCGCGCGGCACGGAGATCAGGAACGCCCGGCAGCTGTCGGTGGTGTCGGCGGAGGAACTGGCGGAGATCGCAGAGGCGCTGGGGCTCGAGGCGGTGGACCCCACGTGGCTCGGCGCATCGGTGGTGCTGTCGGGCATCCCCGACCTCACTCACCTGCCGCCCTCGTCCCGGCTGCAGGCGGAGGACGGGGCGACGCTGGTGGTCGACATGCTCAACGGCCCCTGTCAGTTCCCGGCGATGACCATCGAAGAAGCGCGCCCGGGCCACGGCAAGAGGTTCAAGGCCGCCGCCGAGGGGCGGCGCGGGGTGGTGGCCTGGGTCGAGCGGGAAGGGGTGCTGAAGGTCGGCGGGCAGATGCGCCTGCACCTGCCCACCCAGCGCGCCTGGCGCGGCACGGCGTAGCGCTCACTGCGCGTTGCGCATGAAGTAGTAATCGAACACCGGCACCGTGGCGTCCTCGGCCGCGTCACCGGTGACGTCGATGAAGCGCCGCCCCAGCTCGTCGGCGTCGAGCGCGTCGTCGGCGTTGGCGTCGAGCGCGTCGAAGCGGTGGTTGATCTGGTCCGCCGTCACCTCGAGCTGCTCGGCCCGCGCCAGCCACTCGTCGCGGCTCATCACGTCGTTGCCGTCGCGGTCCGTGGTCTCGAAGGTGAAGGCCGAGCTGGCGGCGAACTGCTCGATGCTCAGCTCCGAGAGGTCCTCGTCGTCAGCCGCGCCGAGATAGGGGTGCGACCAGGCGCGGTCCTCCGCGTCTCGATTGCCCTCGTAGGCGGCCTGGGCGGAAGCCATGAAGTCTTCGCGGCTCACGGTGTCCTCGTCGCCCGCGATGTTGCTCCACATCGCGTCGAGCGCCTCGGTCCCGCCCTCGGCCAGCCGGCCGGCGGTGCGGGCGAGCCGCGCGTCGAAGCCGCCCTGCTCGCAGGTGACGTACTCGTCGCGCGAGATGCTGCCGTCCTCGTTGGCGTCGAGCGACTCGAAGACGCCGTCGCGCGCGGCGGTCAGTTCGTCGAGGTTCAGCAGGCCGTCGAGATCGAGGTCGGCGGCGTAGAAGGCGCTGGCGCAGTAGGCCGACTCGTCCTGCGCCGTGGCGGGCGCCGCGAGGCCCGCGGCGGCGATTGCGAAGAGAGATAGGGCTGTGCGGGTCATGGTGTCTCCGGGGTTTGCTGGCGTTGATGCGCCTGGGCTCCCCTCGTCTGCCGCGACAACCGCGAGCCGCGACCCGCAGTTCCGCGCGTTTCGCATGCGAAACGCGGCGACGGCGCGCCGGGCGGATCCAGATGCGATTATGTCGGAAACGGCCTGCGCCGCCCCTTCAACCCCCGCTATGCCTCGTGGCAGATGAGGACGCGGCCCGCGGTGGCCCGGAGACAGGGACGGACAATGGCGCACAAGAGTGACATCGAGATCGCCCGCGAGGCGAAGAAGCGCCCGATCCAGGAGATCGGCGCGCGGCTGGGGATCGGCAGCGACGACCTGCTCCCCTACGGCCACGACAAGGCGAAGGTCAGCCAGACCTTCATCGACTCCGTCCAGGACCGCCCCAACGGCAAGCTCATCCTCGTCACCGCGATCAACCCGACCCCGGCCGGAGAGGGCAAGACCACCACCACCGTCGGCCTCGGCGACGGCCTTAACCGCATCGGCAAGAACGCCGCGATCTGCATCCGCGAGGCCTCGCTGGGGCCGAATTTCGGGATGAAGGGCGGCGCGGCCGGGGGCGGCTACGCGCAGGTCGTGCCGATGGAGGAGATGAACCTCCACTTCACCGGCGATTTTCACGCGATCACCAGCGCCCACAACCTGCTCAGCGCGATGATAGACAACCACATCTACTGGGGCAACGAGCTGGAGATCGACCAGCGCCGCGTCGTCTGGCGCCGCGTGCTCGACATGAACGACCGCGCCCTGCGCGACGTGGTCACCTCGCTCGGCGGGGTGGCCAACGGCTTCCCCCGGCAGGCCGGCTTCGACATCACCGTCGCCTCCGAGGTCATGGCGATCCTGTGCCTCGCCAAGAACCTCGCCGACCTCGAGAAGCGCCTCGGCGACATGATCGTCGCCTACCGCCGCGACCGCTCGCCCGTCTATTGCCGCGACATCAAGGCCGACGGCGCTATGACGGTGCTGCTCAAGGACGCGATGCAGCCCAACCTCGTGCAGACCCTCGAGAACAACCCGGCCTTCGTCCACGGCGGCCCGTTCGCCAACATCGCTCACGGCTGCAACTCCGTCACCGCGACCACCACGGCGCTCAAGCTCGCCGACTACGTCGTCACCGAGGCCGGTTTCGGGGCCGACCTGGGCGCGGAGAAGTTCATGAACATCAAGTGTCGCAAGGCCGGCCTCGCCCCCGACGCGGTGGTGCTGGTCGCGACCTGCCGCGCGATGAAGATGAACGGGGGTGTCACGAAAGACGACCTCGGCCGCGAGGACGTCGACGCGATCCGCAAGGGCTGCGCCAACCTCGGCCGTCACATCTCCAACGTGAAGAGCTTCGGCGTGCCGGTGGTGGTGGCGATCAACCACTTCGTCACCGACACCGACGCCGAGGTCGAGGCGGTGAAGGACTACGTCGCGCGGCAGGGCGCCGAGGCGATCCTGTGCAAGCATTGGGCACACGGCTCCGCCGGCATCGAGGACCTCGCCCACAAGGTCGTGCAGCTCGCCGAGAGCGGCGCCGCCAACTTCGCCCCGCTCTACCCCGACGAGATGGGCCTGTTCGACAAGATCGACACGATCGCGCGGCGCATCTACCACGCCGACGCGGCGATCGCCGACAAATCCGTGCGGGATCAACTGCATGCATGGGAACAGCAGGGTTACGGCCACCTGCCGATCTGCATGGCCAAGACCCAGTATTCCTTCTCCACCGATGCCAACCTCCGCGGCGCGCCGACGGGCCACACCGTCCCTGTCCGCGAGGTGCGGCTGTCGGCGGGGGCCGGGTTCGTCGTGGTGATCTGCGGCGAGATCATGACGATGCCGGGCTTGCCCCGCCAGCCGTCGGCGGAGAATATCCGGCTCAATGACGCGGGCGAGATCGAGGGGCTGTTCTGATGAAGATGACGAGGTGCGTGTGAGCGAGATTCTCGACGGCAAGGCCTTCGCCGCCGAGGTGCGGGCGAAGGTGGCCGAGCAGGTGGCGCGGCTCAAGGATGCGCACGGCATCACCCCCGGCCTCGCGGTCGTGCTCGTCGGGGACGACCCTGCGAGCCAGGTCTACGTGCGCTCGAAGGGCAAGATGACGAAGGAGGTCGGGATGTCCTCCTTCGAACATCGCCTAGCCGAGGACACGTCTGAGGCCGACCTGCTCGCGCTTGTCGGACAGCTGAACGAGGATCCGGAAGTCCACGGCATTCTCGTGCAGTTACCGCTCCCGGCTCATGTAGATGCTGACGCCGTCATTAATGCCATCGCGCCGGAGAAGGATGTCGACGGCTTTCACATTTCGAATGTCGGATTGCTCGGCACCGGGCAGAAGGCGATGGTGCCCTGCACTCCGCTCGGCTGCCTGATGATGCTGCGTGCCCACCATGGCTCGCTCTCCGGCCTCGACGCGGTGGTGATCGGGCGCAGCAACATCGTCGGCAAGCCGATGGCGAGCCTGCTGCTCGGCGAGAGCTGCACCGTCACGATCGCCCATTCGCGCACGAAGGACCTGCCCGAGGTCGTCCGCCGCGCCGACATCGTGGTCGCCGCCGTCGGGCGTCCGCAGATGGTGCCGGGCGGTTGGATCAAGGAGGGGGCGACGGTCATCGACGTCGGTATCAACCGCGTGCCTGGCGAGGGCGACAAGACGCGCCTCGTCGGCGACGTCGACTTCGCCAGCGCCGCTGAGCGCGCCGGGGCGATCACGCCCGTGCCCGGCGGCGTCGGGCCGATGACGATCGCCTGCCTGCTCGCCAACACCCTCACCGCCTGCTGCCGCGCCAGCGGCCTGCCGGAGCCCGAGGGGCTCACGGCCTGAAGTAACGGTTCTTTAGGAGCCTGCCGCTAGGGTGTCGACTCAGGCGCTCCTCCTCGTCGCCCGGGGCAGCGGCACGGGAAGGGCACGCGGGCCGGTCAGTATGGCGATGGCCGGGTCGTCGAACAGCGCCTGCAGCACGGCGTCGGTGCAGCGCAGGCCGCCGGTATAGGCGCCGTAGGCCGGCAGGATCAGCCGCCGCGCGTCGCAGAGGAACGCCGGGCGTGACTGCCCGGCGAGGCTGCATTTCGGGTGGTAGTGCCCGGACACCTCGCCCTGCGCCCCGGTGCTGGCGGTGTGGCGGAAAGTGAGCGGCCCGACCCTCGCCTCCGCCAGATGCGTCCCGCCGAGCGACAGCGGGCCGGGATCGTGATTGCCCTCGATCCACGTCCAGTCGCGCCCGGCCATGAGCCGGGTGAGCCACTGCGCGTCGCCCTCGTCGAGCGCGGCGCCCGCGGCGAGATCGTCGAAGCTGTCGCCGAGGCAGACGATCCTCCCCGCCCGCGTCGCCGCAATGTCCGCCTCGAGCCGCGCCAGCGTCGCGCGGGTCTCGTAGGGCGGCAACATTAGCCCTCGCCGCCGCGCCACCCGCTCCGACTTGCCGAGATGCAGGTCGGACACGCAGAGCAGACCTTCCTGCGGCCAGAAGAGGCCTCCGGAAGGAAGCGCCAGGAGTTCGGCACCGGCGAGGCGGAAGGCATGTGCGTTCATGGTCCGTTCCTTTGCCAGAGCCATATGCGGCTGGCAACCCTACGCCTCCAGCCCCGCGAGCGCCATCAGCCGCGAGGCCTCCTCCTCCATCAGCCGCTGCGCGCCCGACGCCGCCACCGGCACCCGCCCCATCTCGAGGAACATCGGCGCCGCCAGCGGCGTCACCCGCTCCAGCGCCACATGATCGATGCGCCCCGCCGTCCGCGTCAGCATCTCCTCGATCCGACCGAAATCCACGAGGCCGCGCAGCGCTTCCTCCCGCGTGATGCGCAGTAAAAGGTGGTCGGGCTCGTACTTCATCAACGTTTCGTAAAGAATATCCGACGAGAATGTCGCCTGCCGGCCTGATTTGCGAGTCGCCTGTGGCAGGTTGCGCTCGATGAGGCCGGCGATCGTGGCCACGTTGCGAAACGTGCGCTTCATGACGGCATTGCCGCCGAGCCACGTCTCGAAGTCGTCGCGCAGGCTGTCGGGCGTGAACAGCGGCTCGGGGTCAGTCACGGGGTCGAGGCCCCAGATCAGCGTCGCGTAGTCGGTGGCGACGAAGCCGAGCGGGTGCAGCCCCTGCACCTCCATGCGCTGGGTCAGCAGCAGGCCCAGCGTCTGCTGCGCGTTGCGCCCGGCAAAGCCGTAGGCGCAGACATGATGCCGCCCCGCGTCGGGGAAGGTCTCGACCAGGATCCGGTCGGCCTCCGGCAGCTTCGAGACCTCGCGCTGAAGCGCGAGCCATTCCGCCGTATGGCCCGGCAGCTCCGGCCAGCTTTCCTGCTGAAACATCCGCAGGATGCGCTGCGACAGCTGGGTCGAGGTGGCGAACTTCGTGCCCATGAACGTCGCGATGCGCGGCTCCTTGTCCGTCCGCCGCGACACCTCGACGATCATCTCCCGCATCCGGTCGTAGCGCACCACCTGCCCGCCGATGAGGAACGTATCGCCGGGCGTCAGTGTCGCCGCGAACCCCTCCTCGACCTCGCCGAGCGGCGCCCCGCCACGCCCCCGCCAGCGCACCTTCACCCGGTCCGTGTCCTGGATCGTGCCGATGTTCATCCGGATCCGCAGCGCCGCGCGCGGGTCGCGCAGGTGCCAGGCGCCGTCGGTCTGCTTCAGCCGCTGCCAGCGGTCGTACGCCCGGAGCGCGTAGCCGCCGGTCGCGCAGAAGGCGAGGCAATCGTCGAAGGCGGCCCGGGAGAGGGCGGCATAGGCGCCGGCCGACTTAACCTCCTGGTAAAGGTCGTCTGCTAGAAACGGGCCTGCGCAGGCGCGAATCAGGATGTGCTGGCAGAGCACGTCGCGGGGGCCGGGGCCCTTCGGGTCTCCATCCAGATCGCGCTCGCGTGCCGCTTCGAGCGCGGCAACGCACTCGACGATCTCGAAGCGGTTGGCGGGAACGAGAATGGCCTTGGAGGGGGCATTGTAGCGGTGATTGGCGCGTCCGATCCGCTGGATCAGGCGCTTCACGTTCTTCGGCGCGCCGATCTGGATGATGAGGTCGACGTCGCCCCAGTCGATGCCCAGGTCGAGCGTGCCGGTGCAGACGACCGCCCGCAGCGCGCCGGCCACCATGGCGGCTTCGACCTTCTGGCGCTGTTCGCGCGAGAGCGAGCCGTGGTGGATGCCGATGGGCAGGTCGTCGTCGTTGGCGAGCCAGAGGTTGTGGAAGAAGATCTCGGCCTGCGCGCGGGTGTTGTGGAAGATCAGCGTGGTCTTGTGCCGTCTCACCTGTTCGAGCACCGCCGGGATCGCGTACTTCGCGCCGCCCCCGGCCCACGGCGGCTTCTCGTCCGTCACCAGCATCGAGATGTCCGGGTCCGGGCCTGGATCGGCGTGCAGGATCGGGCAGGGGTCCGGATGACGGGCGAGTTCGGCGGCGAGGGCGGCCGGGTTTTCGACCGTCGCCGACAGGCCGACGCGGCGCAGGTTCGGCGCGAGCGCCTGGAGGCGGGAGAGGGCGAGCATAAGCTGGTCGCCGCGCTTGCTCTCGCTGAGCGCGTGGATTTCGTCGACGACGACACGCTGAAGGTTGGCGAAGATCCGCGGCGAGTCCTCGTAAGATACCAGCAAGGCCAGGCTCTCGGGCGTGGTCAGCAGGATGTGCGGCGGGTCGCCGCGCTGGCGCTTCTTGCGCGCCGAGGACGTGTCGCCGGTCCGGTCCTCGACGCGGATCGGCAGGTCCATTTCGGTGATCGGCGTCAGGAGGTTGCGCCGGATGTCGGCGGCGAGGGCCTTGAGCGGGCTGACGTAAAGGGTGTGGAGGCCCTCGAAGCCGCCGTCGGCCAGTTCCACGAGGGTCGGCAGGAAACCGGCGAGGGTCTTGCCGCCGCCGGTGGGCGCGATGAGCAGGAGCGACGGCTCGTCGGCGCGGGCGAGCATGTCGAGCTGATGCGGATGCGCCTGCCAGCCGCGGGTGGCGAACCAGTCGCTGAAACGGGAAGGCAAGGCGCTCATGGTTCCTTAAATGTTCTCCGCCATGATCGGGTCAAGCGATTCGCAACGGAGGGAAGGAGCATGAGGATGTAGAGACAATCAGTGAGCGATGGCCTCGTCGCGCACGAACATGTTGGCCCAGGCCCGGTCGATCAGCTCCGGCGTCATCTGGTAGGGAATGCCTTCGAACTCGCAGATGGCGATCATCTGGTCGATCAGGAACACCGGCTGGTAGTTCGCGTAGTTGTTGTTGATCTTCGGGTACTTGTTGTTGAGCAGGTGCAGCAGGGCCTTCTCGTCGAGCGGCATCTTCTTCTTGCGGGCGATCAGGGCGAAGATCTTGAGGAAGTCCTCCTGGTTCGGCCCGTCGATCTTGATCTTGAAGAAGATCCGGCGCAGCGCGGCCTTGTCGAAGATCTCGTTGGGGTGGAAGTTCGTCGAGAAGATCACCAACGTGTCGAACGGCACCTCGAACTTCTCGCCGGATTGCAGGGCGAGGATGTCCTTGCTCTCCTCGAGCGGCACGATCCAGCGGTTGACCAGCGACTGCGGCGGCTCCGCCTGCCGGCCGAGGTCGTCGACGATGAACACGCCCCCGGTCGACTTCAGCTGCAGCGGCGCCTGGTAGGTGCGGGCGGTCGGGTTGTAGACGAGGTCGAGCATGGACAGCGACAGCTCGCCGCCGGTGATGACGGTGGGGCGCTCGCAGCGGACGTAGCGGCTGTCGTAGCGGCCGGAGGTGCGGCGCAGGGAGTTCGGGTCGTCGACCTCTTCCTCGGCGGCGTTGTGCACGATCGGGTCGTAGACGGTGATGACCTGGCCCGAATACTCGATCGCGCGCGGCACGTAGATGCGGTCGCCCAGGGCATCGCGGATTCCGTTGGAGATGGAGGACTTGCCGTTGCCCGGCGGGCCGTACATCAGAATCGACCGGCCGGAGCCGACGGCGGGGCCGAGCTGGTCGAGCAGCATCGGCGGCAGGATCAGGTGGCCCATCGCGCCGGTGAGCTGGTCGCGGGTGATCTGGATGTTGCGGATGGACTGCCGCGCGACCTGCTCGCGGTAGACGGAGAGCGGCACGGGCATGGCGCCGAAATATTCCGACTGCGCCAGCGCATCGAGAGCTCGGGACTTGCCGCTGTCGGTGAGCTGGTACTCCATCTCGTTGTTCACCGCCGTGGCCTTGAGCGTGCCCATGGCCTCGATCAGGCCCTGGTTGCGGCCCATGTCGATGAGCTCCTGCGTGACGTTGGGCGGCAGGCAGATGGCGCGGGCGATGGCGGTGACGAGGGCGACGTTCTTGCGGAACATCGTCTTGAGGAGGATGTCGCGCATCATCACGACGGGGATCTGCATCGCGTCGAGGGTGCGCGGCGGCGGCGGCGCCATGACGGCGGCGGTCTGCATGTTCATCGGCAAGTCCCTCCTGCTACCCGGGTGGCGCTGTGGCGTGGGCGCCGCGCCGGAGGGGCCGATCCCGCACGCGCGGGCGCCGACCCTCCCGCCCCGAGCAATGGCCGGCTAATGTGGCCAGAAGAAGGATGAACGGGCAAAAGAGGCGGGCATGTTTCGGGCTGGATCGGCGCGGTTGGCGGCGCTCATCGCGCTGTTGATCGCCGGTCTCGGCGGCGCGGCGCTGCTGAAGGGCGGGCTCCACGTGAGCCAGCACGAGGGCGACATGCTGCACCTCGCCGACATCGTGCTGCGCCTCGCCGCGGGCGATCGGCTGCACCGCGAGGTCACGACGCCGCTCGGCGGGCTCGCCTTCGCGCCGATCGTGCTGTTCGTGAAGGCCGGGGCCGGGCTCGGGATGGCGGTCCTGTGGGCGCAGCTGCTGGCGGCGGTGGCGCTCGCGCCGGCGCTCTGGTGGATCGGGCGCAGCCGGTTGTCGCCGCCGCTGGCGGGGCTGCTGGCGGTGCTGGTGCTGGTCCACGTGCTGGCGCTCGTCCACGGCGAGGCGGAGGCGGCGCTCTCGATCTCCATGCACTACAATCGCTGGGCCTGGGCGCTCACCTTCGTCGCCGCCGTGGCGGCCCTGGTGCCGCCGCGCGCGGGGCGGGGCCACGCCGACGGGGTCATCGTCGGGCTGGCGGTGGCCGGGCTGGCGCTGATCAAGGTGACCTACGTCCTCGCCTTCGCGCCGCCGGTGGTGCTGGCGCTGTGGCTGACGGGGCAGCGGCGGGCGCTGGCGGTGGCGGTCGCGACGGGACTGGCGCTCGTGGCGGGGCTGACGCCGTGGCTCGGCATCGGCCACTGGACGGGCTACGTGGCCGACCTCGCCGCCGTCGCCGCCTCCGAGGCGCGGCCGCAGCCGGGGCTGCCGCTCCGGGACATCGTGACCGCGCCGCTCTACCTCGGCGGCTCGCTCGCCGCGCTGGCGGTGGTGGTGGCGCTGCGTCGGGCGGGGGTGACGACGGGCGGGCTGCTGGTGCTGCTGTTCCTGCCCGGCTTCGTCTACGTGACCTACCAGAATTACGGCAACGATCCCCAATGGTTGCCGCTGCTCGGACTGCTGGTGCTGGCCTACCTGCCGCAGGCCGCCGACGGCGAGGCGGCATCGGGGCTGAGCCACCGGGCGGTGCTCGGCGGGCTGGCCGCGATCCTGTTCGCCATGGCCGCGCCGAGCGTCGTCAACCTCGCCATCTCCCCGATCCGCCACCTGACCACGCCGGCCGAGGAATACACCCCCGTCTTCCCCCGCAGCGCGCGGCACGACGACCTGCTCGGGGTCACCGAGCGGCTGGCAAGGGCGCTCGCGATGCGCCCGCTCGAGATCGAAGCGCCGGGCTACCCGACCGAGCCGGTGGAGCCCGCGACGTTCGCGGGCGAGGTTCTGCCCGAGTGCGCGCTGAGCGGCGGCATGGTGGCGACCTTCGCCGCCATCGCGCGCGATCTCGAGGCGGCGGGGCAGGGCGGGCGGCCGTTGTTCGCGGCCGACGTGCTGATGCCGTTGTGGCTGTTCGGCGACGTCGGCCGGCTGCCCGGCGCGGCGGCGTGGCATTATGGCGGGCTGCCGGGCTACGCGGCCGCCGAGTTGGTGCTGATCCCGCTCTGCCCGGTCGTGCCCGAGCGGCGGGCGGAGATCGTCGCCTCCATCGCGGCGCGCGGCACCGACGAGCTGACGGAGCTGCGCCGCACGCCGCTCTACCTGCTCTACGCGAAGGACGTGACCACGAGGTAGGTGGCGAGCGCGCCGCCGAAGGGCAGCCCCATCGGGAAGCGCCGCCCCGAGGTCCAGCTCTCCCAGCCCGGCGCGAGGCGGCGCAGGGCGCTGGCGCGGGCGAGGCGGTGGGCGGCGTAGGCGGCGAGCATGAAGCCCGACAGCAGGATCAGCATCGACGACAGGTCGGCGAGCGCCACGTAGGGCGCGGCGGCCGCGAGGAACTTGGCGTCGCCGCCGCCGAACAGCCCGCCGGCGTAGAGCGCGAGCGCGACCACGAGCACCAGCGCGAAGTGGGCCCAGCGCCAGAGGTAGTCGGGCAGCGGCAGCACCATGGCGCCGACCACGGCGAAGACCACGAGCAGCGCGCCGACGGCGACGTTGGTGATCTTCATCCGCGCCAGGTCGGTCCAGGCGACGTAGAAGCAGATCGGCAGCACGAAGGGCAGGAACCAGGCGGTGGCGAGCAATTCGCCCACGGCGTCAGTTCGCCACGTTCTCTTCGAGCGCGGCGAGCGACCGGGCGGCGGCCTCGAAATGCTGGGGATGCGTGTCGATGGCCTCGCGCAGAAGGCTGCGGCCGATGGAGATGTCGCTCTGCTTGATCGCGGCGAGGGCGAGCGTGTGCAGCAACTGGGCACGCTCCGTCTGGCTCATCGGCACGACGGGCAGGTCGTAGTTGCGCTGCGCGCCGCGGGCCAGCATCAGGTTGTTCTTGGCGGTGAACAGCGACGGCTCGTGGCGGATCGCCTCGGCGAACAGGCGCTCGGCGCCCGGGTAGTCGCCGCGGGTCAGCTTGGAATAGCCCCAGTTGTTGAGCACCGAGGCCGGGGTCGTGGTCAGGCCGGAGGCGGTCTCGTAGAAGCTGTCGGCGTTGGACCATTGCTCGTTGCTGTCGGCGATCATCGCCTCGAGCTTGTAGCGGCTGTAGGTCTCGTGGGTCGGCGGGATCGAGTCGAGGACGGCCTCGGCCTCGTCCCAGCGGTTGGCGCGGATCAGCGCGTCGGCATGCTCGACGCGGTCCTCGTTCGTCGCGCCGGGCGAGGCGGTGACGAGGGTCCAGGCCTCGACCGCCTCGGGGGCGCGGCCGGCGCGCACCAGCGACGTGGCGAGGCCGCGGCGCAGGTCGAGCCGCTCGGGGGCGGTGGCGACGGCGCGGGTGAAGTAGGCGACGGCCTCGTTGGGGTCGGCGACGGTCAGCATCACGTCGTTGAGGTTGGCGTCGTCGACGACGTTGAGGTCCTGCAAGGCCCGATTGACCTCGGCCTCGCCGTCGGGTTTCGCGCAGCCGGACGCCGCCAGAGCGCCTGCCAGAAGCATGCTCGTCACAAGGGAGTGCCGCATGGGTGCCTGCATCCTCGGTTCTGCTCGCCGCTTCAGGTCCGCTCCGGTCTTGTGTGCCGGTTATTGGCTCCGGAGCAGGTAATCCCCCGCGCCGCGCTCGATCAGCCTGAAGTCGCTGTTGTCGTTGTCGTCACTGTAGCTTGCGTTTTCCGCTTTTGCGAGCGCTAAGCGGAGGTTGTCGCGAATCGCGTCGGATTGGCCGTTGTCCGTTGCATAGGCGCGACGGAACACCTCGGCGGCCTCGCCGAACTCGCCCGTCTCCATCAGGATCACGCCCAGGTTGTTCCACGCCTCCGAGAAGGCCGGATCCGCCTCGACCGCCTCGCGCAGCAGCCGCTCGGCCTGGCCGAGGCGGCCGAGCTTGAGATTGGCCGAGCCGAGGGCGGAGAGGGTGTCGCCGTTGAGCCCCTGTTCGGCGGCGGCGCGGGTGAAGGCCTCGAGGGCGAGCTCGTGCTCGCCGGCGTCCATCAGCCGGTGGCCCACCACGAGCGGGTTCTCGGCCTCGCCGCGCAGCGCCAGCCCCGGCGCGTCGAGCTGGTCGGGCGGCGCCGGGGCGCAGGCGGCGAGGGGGAGGAGGGCGAGGGCGAGGAGGCGGCGCATGGTTGGCGCGGAGTCTGACGGCTCCTCCGCCGGCTGGCAAGCGCGCCCGTTCGCCGGGCGCGCCCGTCCGCTCAGTAGTCCGGCGCGATGAGGGTGTCGTAGATGTCGAACACCGAGGGGCCGATCAGGATGATGAGCAGCGGCGGCACCGTGAGCATCATCGTGGCGAGCGTCATCTTGGTGGGCAGCGTGTTGGCCTTCTCCTCGGCCCGCATCACCCGCTTGTCGCGCATCTCGCCGGCATAGACCCGCAGCGCCTCGGCGATCGAGGTGCCGAACTGCTGCGACTGGATCAGCACGGTGACGAAGGAGGCCACGTCGTTGACGCCGCAGCGCTCGGACATGTCCTTGAGCACCGAGATCTTGTCCTTGCCCGCCTTCATCTCGTAGGCGACCAGCTCGTACTCCCAGGCCAGCGCCGGGAAGCCCGTCTTGAGCTCGCGGGCGACGCGGATGATCGACTGGTCGAGCGACTGGCCGGCCTCGACGCAGACCAGCATCATGTCGAGCGAGTCGGGGAAGCCGTTCTCGATCTCCTGCTGGCGCTCCTGCTGACGCTTGTTGACCCAGTATTTCGGCAGCATGTAGCCCGCCGAGCCGGGGATCAGGATCGACAGGATCGTGCTCTGGGTCGTCGGATCGCCGGTCTGGTTCTTCCAGATCGCGTAGGCGACGCCGAGCAGCAGCATGACGATGCCGAGCGCGAACTGCGCGAAGTGGTAGAGGCGCACCGCGTTCTTGGTGCGGTAGCCGGCCTGCAGCAGCTTGAGCTGGATCGCGGAGTACTCGGCCTTGTCCTGCGGCTCGAGGAAGTTGGAGTACTTGTCGAGCTTGTCGGTGCCCTTCTTCTGACGGAGCTTCTCGCCCTTCATCAGGTTCTTGGTCTCGTCGCTCTCGCGGCGCTTGAGCCGGTCGAGCGGGTCCTCCTCCTTCGCGAGGAACATCGGCAGGGTCAGCAGGATCAGCACCAGCCCGAGGCCGCCGACCGCGATCCAGGGGCCGAAGGGGCCGAGCTTCTCGCGCATCCAGTCCATGAAGATCTGCACCGGGTCGGGGCCGGCATCGACCTCGGCGGTGGCGATGTCGACGGGTTCGGTAGCGGCGGGCGCGGGCGCCTCGGCGGCGGGGGCCTCGAACTCGGCCTCCAGCACGGTGCCGCAATCGACAAGGGCGTCGCCGGTGGCGGCCGGGCAGGCCTCGGCGGCGGCGGCCCGCAGGATCGCGGCCATCGCCTGGAACGCGGCGGGGGAGATGCTGCCCGCCTCGCGCAGCGCCCGGCCGGCGTCGAGCGCGGCCGCCATGCAACCGGGCGAGCCGGACTCGGCGGCGGCGCGGGCGAGGCGTTCGCTCGCGGCGAGGGTCATCGCCTCGCGGGTGGCGGCGTCGATGATGCCCGCGCCGAAGCTGCGGTTGGCGGTGGTGATCGCGGCGACCTCGCGGCCGAGCGCCCCGTCGGCGCTGCAGGCCGAGGCCGCCATGCCACCGGCACCGTTGAGGGCGACGGCGAGGCTGATGTCGCTGTCGCCCCCCGCACCCCCGCCGGCCAGGCCACCGGCTCCCGCGCCGGCGGCCAGGGCGGCCGCGGCGGCACCGGCCCCCGATCCGCCGTTCGCACCGGCGAGCATATCGGCGGCGACCGCGGCGCCGGCGGCGGTCGCGCCACCTCCGGCACCGGCGCCGAAGTCGATGGCGGCGGTCACGTCGGTCTGGCCGGCGGCCCCGGCATCGAGCGCGCCCATCGCGGCGGCGATGGTCTCGGCGGAGGGCGGCGCGGTCTGGCTGCCGTTCGCGATGGCGGCGATTTCGGCGAGCGCGGCGGCGTCCATGTCGGCGACGGCGGCCTGGTCCAGCGCGGCGACATCGATTCCGAGAGCGGCGGCGACGGCGGTCGCGTCGACGGCGGCGGCGCCGGCCGACGGGTCGAACTCCGCACCGGCGATGCCCTCCATCTGCTCGACGATCCCGTCGGCCGCGGCGGCAACCTCGACGCTCGTGGCGGCCACGTCAGCCCCACCGGCCTCTGGCAAGGCGGTCGGCGGCGCGACGAGACGGCCGTCGGAACCGGGTGGCGTCATCCGCAAGCTGCTCGCGCGGTCGCCCGGCATCCGCACCACGCGCGGGCCGGCGGAGACGTCGAGGCTGGAGCCGAGCACGCCGACCTCGATCCGCCGGTTGCCGCCGTCGGCGGGCAGGGGCGAGCGGTAGGTCAGCGCGTACTGGTGGCGCAGGCGGGTGGCGATGTCGGAGAAGGTGGCGGGCAGGGCCGCGGCGTCGGCGACGGGGAAGTAGGCGCCGCCCGTAGCCTCGGCGAGACGCCTCAGCAGCGCGGCATCGGCCCCGGGGCCGAGCCCGACGGCGTAGACCGGCGCGCCGCTCTCGACGACGGCGGCAAGCGCGGCCTCGGAATCGACGACGCTCAACGGCGCACCGCTGGGATCGGCGTCGGGCCCTTCGGAGAGCAGCACGATCGCCCCGCGCCCCTCGGCCCCCGCCAGCGCCCCGGCGGAGGCGAAGACGGCGTCGTTCAGCCGCGTCGCGCCCCAGGCCCGCAGCCCGCTGATCGCCTGGTCGAGCCGGTTGCGGTCGGCCGTCATGCCGACGGCGACGTTGATCGAGTCGCCGAAGTTCAGGATGTGCGCCCGGTCGCCGTCGGCGAGGGAGCCGACGAGCGCGCGGGCGGCCGCCTGGGTCTGGGGGAGCGCCTCGAGCATGCTGCCGGAGCTGTCCAGCGCGAGCACGAGCGCGAGCGGCTCGACCTGGTCGCTGACCTCGAAGCTGTCGATGAAGGTGCCGTTCTCGCGCACGAGGAAGTGCGTTCGGTCCAGCCCGTCGACGGGCGCGCCGTCCTGGATCACCGACAGTTCGAGGCGCATCTCGGGATAGCCGGCGCTGTCGAGGGCGCGCAGGGTGGTCGTCGCGCCGGCCAGGTCTTCGGCGGTGATCGCCCCTTCGGCGGCCTCCTGCGCGGCGGCGTTGCCGGGCAGCAGCAGGGCGAGGGCGAGGAGCAGCGGGGCGAGGGAAGCGAGGCGGGTCACGGGGCGACCTCCTGTTGGCGGACTGGATCAGACCTTGATGTTGGTCAGGTGGCGCATGACGAAGACGTTCACCACGAGGAAGGCGCCGACGACGAGGCAGGCGGGGATGAACACCGCCGTCTCCATGACGTCGTCGTAGTAGTTCGGCTGCAGCAGGTTGATCGCCACCAGCGCGAGCAGCGGGAAGCCCGACAGGAACATCCCCGACCACTTGGCCTCGGCGGTGATCGCCTTGACCCGGCGGAACAGCCGGAAACGGGCGCGGATCACCTTGGCGAGGCCGTCGAGGATCTCGGCGAGGTTGCCGCCCGAGGTCTGCTGGATGGTGACGGCGACGGCGAGGAAGCGCAGGTCCTGCATGTCCATCCGTTCGGCCATCGCCTTGAGGCTCTCGCCCATGTCGCGGCCGTAGGCGGCCTCGTCGGCGATGACTCCCATCTCGGTGCCGAGCGGGTCGGCGACTTCCTTGGCGACGATGTTGATCGCCGAGGAGAACGGGTGGCCCACGCGCAGCGAGCGCACCATCAGCTCGACCGCGTCGGGGAGCTGCTCCTCGATCATCGACATGCGCTTCTTGGCCTTGGAATTGACCCACATGAACACGCCGCTCACGCCCATCGCGACGGCGACGGCGAGGCGCACCGGCAGCCCGGCTTCGGTCTGCAGCGTCAGCCCGGCGAAGGCGACGGCCGACAGCAGGCCCATCACCATGATCAGCTGGCTCGGCGAGAAGGCGATGTTGGCCTTCTGCGCCTTGGCGGCGAGCAGCGAGTAGATCGGGACGGACTGGCTCTTGAGGTGCTGGCTCATCTCCTTGCGGAGCTGGTCGAGCACCTGCTCGCGGCCTTGGCCGCGCTCGAGCATCTCGAGGCGGCGGTTGACCTTGGAGTTGAGCGAGATCGAGCGGCCGAAGACGACGAGGTAGAGGCCTTCGACCATGACGAGCACGCCGACGAAGATCAGGCCGTAGATGATGAAGTCGGCGGAGAGTGTCATTGGGGCGCCCTAGTCGAATGCGGGTTCGTAGATGGCGGACGGCAGGTCGTAGCCCCAGAGCTTGAAGCGCTCCGAGAAGTGGCTGCGCACGCCGGTGGCCGTGAAATGGCCGATGATCTTGTTCTCGGGGGTGAGGCCGACGCGCTGGTAGCGGAAGATCTCCTGCATCGAGATCACGTCGCCCTCCATGCCGGTGACCTCGGTGATCGACACCATCCGCCGCGAGCCGTCCTGCAGGCGGCTGGCCTGCACGATCAGGTTCACGGCGCTGGCGATCTGCGAGCGGACCGCCTTGATCGGCATCTCGATCCCAGCCATCGCGACCATGTTCTCGAGGCGCGAGATCGCGTCGCGGCCGGAGTTGGCGTGGATCGTGGTCATCGAGCCGTCGTGGCCGGTGTTCATGGCCTGCAGCATGTCGATGACCTCCTCGCCGCGCGTCTCGCCGACGATGATCCGGTCGGGACGCATCCGCAGCGCGTTCCGCAGGCAGTCGCGCTGGGTCACCGCGCCCTTGCCCTCGACGTTGGCGGGGCGGCTCTCCATGCGGCCGACATGGGTCTGCTGGAGCTGGAGTTCGGCGGTGTCCTCGATGGTGAGGATGCGCTCGGAATTGTCGATGAACGACGACAGCGCGTTGAGCGTCGTCGTCTTGCCCGAGCCGGTGCCGCCGGAGACGATCACGTTGAGCCGGGTGGCGACGGCGGCCTCCAGGTAGGCGGCCATCTCCTCGGAGAAGGCGCCGAAATTGACCAGCTCGTCGATCCCGAGCTTGTCCTTCTTGAACTTCCGGATCGAGACGAGCGAGCCGTCCACCGCGATCGGCGAGACCATCGCGTTGAAGCGCGAGCCGTCGGCGAGGCGGGCGTCGACGTAGGGGTTGCTCTCGTCGACGCGGCGGCCGACGGCGGAGACGATCTTGTCGATGATCCGCAGCAGGTGGCGCTCGTCCTTGAAGGTGATGTCCGACAGGGTCAGCTTGCCGGCGCGCTCCACGAAGATCTGGTGCGGGCCGTTGATGAGGATGTCGTTGACGTCGTCGTCCTTGAGTAGCGGCTCGAGCGGGCCGAGGCCGGTGACCTCGAAGTAGAGGTCCTGGTTGAGGGTCTGGCGCTCCTCGCGGTTGAGCACGACGCCCATGTCCTCGAGCGTCTCGGTCGCGATGGCGCTGATCTCGGTGCGCAGCTCCTGCTCGCTGGCCTTCTCGAGCGCGGCGAGGTTGAGGTTGTCGAGCAGCGCCTTGTGGACCTCGAGCTTGATCTCGGCGAGCCGCTCCTTGCGCTTCTTCTCCTTGTCCGCCGGCGTCGCCTTGGCCTCGCGGACCGGCTTCATCCGCACCGCCTTGGGCGGGGCGGCCGCCGGGGCGGAGCTGTTGGCGGGCAACGCGGCGGTCGCGGCGACGGGCTGCGTCGCCGGCGCGGGAGCGGCGGCGGGCGTGGCGGGCGCGGGCTTCTTGTACTTGGAGAACATCGTTTATCCCTCGCGAGCGGTTCAGCGGGCCTTGCGGGCCTCGGACTGGTTGACCTCGTGGAGCTGCGCCGAGAGCTTGGCGATCTCCTTGCGGAGCGGGTTCTTGGCGATGCCCTCGGCCATGGGGGTGCCGTGGTCGGCGTTCTGCATGACGGGCCGGCCGCCGTCGGGCAGCTGCACCTCGATCGAGATCCCGAGCGATTCGGCGAGCCGCTTGACCCGGCTCTTGCCGTTGAGGTCGGTGAACTTGGGCGCGCGGTTGAGCACGAAGCGCAGCTTCTCGAAGGGCAGATCCTCGGCCTGCAGCGCGCGCTTGATGCGCAGCGTGTTCTGGGCCGAGCGCATGTCCATCTCCAGCACCGCAAAGTAGACATGCGCGGCCTCGATGACGGACTGCGACCAGTCGACCATCGTCGAGGGCATGTCGATGAGCACGTAGTCGAAGTTGGCCCGCGCGGTGTCGATCAGCTTGCGGACGTCCTCCGAACTGATGAGGTCGAGCGGGATCAGCTCGGTCGGGGCGGTGAGGACGTGCAGCTTGTCCTGGTAGGTCTGCAGCGCGGCGACGAAGCTCTCGCCGTCCATCGCGTCGGTGTTGGTGAGCAGCTCGAACACCGCCTCGCGGCGCGGCAGGTCGAGGTAGGTCGAGGCCGAGCCGAACTGCAGGTCGAGGTCCATCAGGCAGACCCGCGGCGCGTCCTTGCCGCCCACCTGCGCCAGCTCCCAGGCCATGTTGACGGCGAGCGTCGTCGCGCCGACGCCGCCCGGGCCATGCCGTGCACCGGGATGATGACGCCGTCGCGGTCGCCTTCGGCCTTGATCGTGGCGTTGCCGCCGGCCTTGGCGGGCTCCTCGGGGACGGGCGGCGGGGCCAGCACGCGCTCGATCGCCTGCGCCAGCTCGTTCTCGGGAAGCGGGTAGGGGACGAACTCGTCGCCGCCCTCGCGCAGCAGCTGGTGCAGCGAGGCGGGGCTGACGTCCTCGGCGACGATGATGACGCGGATTTCCTTCGCCTTCGCGGCGGCGATGATGTCGGTGATGAGCGACAGGTCGCTCTCGTCCTGTTCGTCGAGGGCGATGCAGAGGAACTTGAGCTGCAGGGCCTCTTCCTGTTCGAGGAAGGCCAGCGCGTCGTTGAAGCCGAGATCGCCCCAGCCCTCGCCGAGGGCGGTTTCCATGTCCTCGATCAGCAGGTCGAAGATCTGCACGTCGCGGCTGACCGTGCAGGCGAGGATCGGCTGGGCCTCTGGCTGGAGAAGTGCGTTGCTACTCATTGCCTCACGTTCCTTTCGGAAGGGTGTGCCTGGCGGTTGCTCGGGTTCGGGGCCTCGCGGCCGGCATTCTGCCGTTTCCAGAACCGGCCCGGTGCGTCCGGCACGCCTGTTCCTTGACAATGAAAATCCTCTGCAATCTTGGCCAGAGTTGGGCGGAAACATCGCGATTGTAGGATTTCGGAGAACGATCAGCGCGCCTCGCCGCGACAGTTGAAAAAGGCGGCCACGGGGGCCGCCTCGGTCCGGTCCGTTCTCGGAAGAGCCGCTATTGCGGCGCGACCTCGCCGCCCTCGGAGGCGCCGAGCGAGGACTGGGCGGTGGCGGATTCCACGTACTCGCGGAAGACGACCTCGGCGTACTTGCCGTTGAGCCCGTAGCCCGCGGCGGAGGCGTCGTAGAAGCCGGAGACCTGGGTGACCGTGCGCCGGTTGGCGCGCTCGGGGTCCTGGGTCAGGACCAGCGGCTGGGTCTCGCCGAAGGAGACCAGCGCCTCGAGCCGGTCGGTGCTGACCCCGCGCGAGGCGAGGTAGGCGACGACGGCGCGGGCGCGCCGCTCGCCGAGACGGCGGTTGTAGGCGTCGCTGCCGACGAGGTCGGTGTGGCCGTAGACCGAGAAGCGCAGCTCGGGGAACTGGTTGATCCAGCTCGCCTGCACGTCGAGGATCGCCCGCGCCTCGGGGCCGAGATTGGCGGAGTCGAAGGCGAAGTTGACCATCGAGGGCACTTCGTCGGCGAAGCGTTGGGCGAGGATCAGCACGTAGTTGGTGCCGTCGGCCTGCACGGCGATGTTGTTCACCGTCGCCGCGCCGAAGTCGCTGGCGAGGTAGGTGCTGCCGGCCTCGGCATCGAGGGTGGTCTGGACGGTGGCGGTGCAGCCGGCCAGTCCGGCGAGAGCGGCCGTCGCGGCCATCAGCTTGTTCATCGCTCCGCCCTTTCTAGTCCAACACGTAGCCGTAGGAGCCCGAGAAGTCCTGCCGCGCGACCTCGGCGGCGGCGCCGCTCTGGGGCGCGGAGCTGCTCGGGATCGGGCTGCCGTCGGGCGCGGTGACGCGGCCGAACAGGAACAGGTCGCGCTCGCTCGGCGGCCGCACCCGGTCGGTGGGCAGCGCCAGCGCCTCGCCCCGCGTCGGGGTGACGAGGTGGGGCGTGACGATGATGACCAGCTCGGTCTGGTTGCGCTCGTACTCCGCCGAGCGGAACAGCGCGCCGAGCACCGGGATGTCGCCGACGAAGGGCAGCTGGCTGTTGAGGTCGATGAAGTCGTCCGACAGCAGCCCCGCGATGGCGAAGCTCTCGCCGTCGCGCATCTCGACGGTCGTCGAGGTCTCGCGGCGGCGGAAGGCGTCGATGCTGAAGCCGCCCTGCACGAAGCCGTTGGTCGGGTCGATGGAGCTGACCGACGCCTGCAGTTCGAGGTTGATGAGGTCGCCGTCGACGACCCGCGGGATGAAGTTCAGTTCGACGCCGAAGGGCTTGTACTCGATCGAGATCGAGCCGCCGTCCTGGCTGACGGGCACCGGGTATTCGCCGCCGGCGAGGAACCGGGCCTCCTGGCCGGAGAGGGCGGTGAGGTTGGGCTCGGCGAGGGTGCGCACCACGCCGCGGCTCTCGAGCGCCTCGAGCAGCATCCCGATCTCGACGCCGCCGGCGTTGAAGCCGAGCAGGAGCGCGCCGTTGTTGGCATTGGCGGCCGGAACGTTGCCGTTGAGCGCCGAGCCGATAGCGCCGTTGCCGGTGAGGGTGCCGGTCCCGGCGGTGAGGCCGAGGTTCTCGCCGAGCGCGGTGCCGCGCGCGGTGAGCGAGGAGCTGAGCGACTTGGACACCGAGCGCTGCATCTCGGCGAAGCGCACCTTGAGCATGACCTGCTGCACGCCGCCCACCGTCATCAGGTTGGACACCCGGTCGGGGGCGTAGCGCTGGGCCAGCTCGAGCGCCCGGTCGAGCCGCGCGATGGAGGAGACGGTGCCCGACAGCACGATCCCGTTCGCGGCGGTGCGCACCTCGATGTGCTCGCCCGGCAGGATCTGCGCCAGCCGCTCCTTGAACTCGTCGATGTCGGGCGTGACCTGGACCTCGACGTTGGTGATCAGCCGCCCGTCGGCGCCGAGCAGGGTCAGCGTCGTGCGCCCCGGCTCCTTGCCGAGCACGTAGAGCGTGCGGTCGGAGAGGGTGGAGATGTCGGCGATGCCGGGATTGGCGATCGAGACCTCGGTGAAGGGCGTGTCGCTTTCGACCACCACGGCCCGGTTCATCGGCACCTGCAGCGCCCGCGACGGCGCGCCGCGCATGACGGTGAGCACCTCGGCGGGCGCCATCGTCGCCGGCGCGGCCATGGCCAGCGCGAGGCCGGCGACCGCGGCCCGTAGGAATTTGTCGTACATCATTGGTGACCTGCCTCTATGTCACGCTCGGACGCGGACTTTTCGCCCGTCGTTTGAGCCACGGTGGCCGCAATCGGCCAACAAGGCAACATTCTTGCCGTGGTGGCTCCGCCGCCTGTGGATTGACCGCAACAGGGGCCCGGAAAAGCACGAGGCGGCGCGGCCGGAAGGGCGCGGCTGCGGCCGGGAGGGAAGCCTGCGGTCTCAGTGGGTGCAGGGGAGGGGGATCTGGATGAGCTCGGCGGCGCGGCGGGTGCGGATGGTGCAGACCTCCTCGGGCTCCGCCTCGACCACCTGCTGCTGCTCGGGGATGCCGAGCAGGCGGCGCTGGTCGACCTCGATCGCCTCGGCGACGGTGTCGTCGTTGGTGCCCACCAGCGACAGCGACAGCCGGCCCGTCGATTGCGCCTGCGCCAGCGCGGCCACCTGCTGGGGCGTGATCTCGACGGTCACGGTGCGCGCGATCGTGGTGTTGAGCGCGCTGCCGTCGGCGCTCTGGTCGATGGCGATGAGGTTGACGTTGCTCTCGATCAGCTTGGTGACCTCCTCGCCGCCCCGCGAGTTGCGGCCGGTCCAGTAGATGTCCACCTTGTCGCCCGGCCGCAGGAAGCCAGACACGCCCGAGGCGACGTCGACGCGGATGGCGAAGGCGCGCATGCCCCGGCCCAGGCGCGAGGTGATGCCGGCGTCCTCGCCGGGCTCCGTCACCTTGACCGCGAGCACCGGCTCGTTGACCTCCATCGGCCGCAGCACGACCCGCAGCTGAGTGTCGCCCTCGGGGAACAGCTCCTCCTCGGCGCGGAACACGCCGTCGGGGAGGAACGGCTCGGCGTACTTGACCAGCGTCACGTCGTCGGGCGTCAGTTGCTCGCCGTAGCCGATCTGGCGGGTGACCGCGTAGACCTCGACGGTCGGCGTGGCCTGCGCGGCGACGGCGCGCTCGCGTGCCAGCTGGGCCTGGGTGTCCTGCAGGTAGCCCTGGGCCATGTAGACCGCGAAGCCGGCGAGGCCGACGCCGACGATCAGGACCAGTCCGAATACCGCTCTCATGGTGTTTCCTTTCGCTCTCGTTGTCATGCGCCGGAACCGCCCGCAGCGGTCCGTCCGGGCGCGTCAGCTGGGGGAGCCGACCGTTACGGTGCTCAGATACGCGCCGATCTCGTCGCCCGTGCCCTGTGTGCCGGCCACGACCATGGCCGCGAGGGTCACGCCGAGGCCGACGATGGCGGCCGTCAGCACGACCCAGTCCACTGTCACCGCGCCGTCTTCGTCGCGGCAGAGGTGGCCGAATAAACGCGTCATCGTATCGCTACTCCATCTGGCGCGCGGCCCGTCCCGGCGGCGCGGATCAAGTTCATGGTGCCGGTATGGTCGGCGAATGTGGCGATTCAGCGGTGCCGTCTTGGTAAGAAGACGAAGGCGGCAGCTTCAGCGTTAACGCCTCCTGAACGGAAAATGCGGGCCAGGGGGCGCAACAGAAAGGGACCGCACCTCGGTGCGGTCCCTTCTCTGGCCGGTCGGGTCCGGCTTCGGGCGCTGCGCCGATGGACGCAGCCGCGCCGACTTAGGCGCCGGGATCCATGGAGCCGAGCTCGGTGCTGATCGCTTCGCCAAGGGTCTCGGTGGCGCCGCCGACGGACGACAGGACGGCGATGCCGAGGCCGACGATGGCGGCGGTCAGGACGACCCAGTCGACGGTGACAGCGCCATCTTCGTCGCGACGAAACTTGTTGATAAACTTCAGCATGAAAATTTCCCTCCTTCAGGGGTGTGCCTTCGAGTTGTGTTACTCCTCGCCGGCCTTCTCGGGATCAGCCCGCCTCCGGTTTGGATGCTCCGATATAGCCCGTCGATTGGGGCCAGAGTTTGGCTGCTTTCGTTCATTTTCCCTCGCAGGTCGCGGCAATTCGATGTTGCGCGGCCGGCGGAATCTTCTCGCCCGTTAGCCGGATCTTGACGATTGTCAGCGACGATGACGTTGCAAAAAAGGTGCGAATCGCGGGCCACCGGCAGCTGCCCGCTTGGCCGGAAGGGGAGGGCTCTGCCATAAGGTGAGGTAACAAGAGACGACGAGCAGTTATCCGGGATCAGACATGACGAGGCGCGGACTCTCCGCCATCCTCCTCGCCCTGACGGCGCTGACCTGCGCCGGCGAAGCGTCGGCGGACGGCAACCGGCTGCAGGCCGACTTCACCTTCCGCCGCGTCGGCGTGCCGGCACCGGGGCAGGCGGGGCGGCGGATCAACGTCCAGATCGCGCCCCGCGCCCCCGCCGCGCCGAGTGCACCGGCCGTGGCCGGCAGCGCGGTCATCGCCACCGGCTCGGCCCGCGTCGGCGCCGCCGCCGTCGCCCCCGCACCGGCGTCGCCGCCGGAGATCGACTGGTTCTGGTCCGAGATCTCGCCCGCCGCCGCCGACAGCGGCCCCGGCCGGCTCGCGCCCGCCCTGCGCGCGCTCGACACGGCGCCCGGCGGCCTCGAGGTGCGCAGCCCCGCCCTCCAGGGCCTGTCCGACCTCGCCCGCCTGCACGGCCGCGCCATCCTGCGCGAAACGGTCGGCACCCGCGTCTCCCCCGCGCTGGTCCTCGCGGTCATCTCCGTCGAGAGCGGCGGGCGGACCACGGCCATCAGCAGCGCCGGCGCCGGCGGGCTCATGCAGCTGATGCCGGCCACCGCGGCACGCTTCGGCGTGGTCGACCGGCTCGACGCGACCGACAACATCAAGGGCGGCGTCGCCTACCTCGACTGGCTCATGGGCCACTTCGACAACGACCCGATCCTCGTGCTCGCGGCCTACAATGCCGGCGAGGGCGCGGTGCGCAGCCACGCCGGCGTGCCGCCCTACGGCGAGACGCGCAACTACGTCCCCAAGGTACTCGCCGCCTGGCGCATCGCCCGCGGCCTGTGCGTGACCCCGCCCGAGCTGATCTCCGACGGATGCGTCTTCGCGGTGGAGAGTTGACGGTGACAATGTCGGCCCCGATCCGCGATGCGCACGCCCGCACCGGCCGTCCGCTGGTGCTCGACGCCGACGGCACCCTGCTGCGCACCGACATGCTGGTCGAGACCTTCTGGGCCGGCCTCGGCTCCCGCCCCGGCGCCACCCTCGCCGCAACCGCCCGCCACATCCGCCACCCGGCCCGCCTCAAGGCGGCCCTCGCCGAGATCGCGCCGCTGCGCACCGACCTGCTCCCCGTCGAGCCCGAGGTCGCCGCGCTCGCCGCGGCCGCTCGCGCCGAGGGCCGGGAGGTGGCGCTCGCCTCCGCCTCCGACCGCGCGCTCGTCGAGCCGCTCGCCGCGTGGCACGGGGTCGACCGCGCCTTCGCCTCCGATGGCGACACCAACCTCAAGGCCGCCGCCAAGGCCGACGCGCTCGCCGCCGCCTACGGCGAGGGCGGGTTCGACTATGCCGGCGACGCCCGCGCCGACCGCGCCGTCTGGGCGAAGAGCCACGGCGCCATCGTCGTCGGCAACCGCCCGGCCGCCGCCCGCCTGCGCGCCGAGGGCCGCGACGTCACCGAGATCGCCGGCGGCTGGCGGCCCCTCGACCTGCTGCGCGCGATGCGCCCGCACCAGTGGGTCAAGAACGTGCTGCTGCTGCTTCCCGTCATCGCCGCGCACGATTTCGCGCTCCCGACGCTGCTGCTGGTCCTCGTCGGCATGGCCGGCTTCTCCGCCGCCGCCTCGGCGATCTACCTGGTCAACGACCTGCTCGATCTCGAGGCCGACCGCCTGCACCCCAAGAAGCGCCTGCGCCCCTTCGCCAGCGGCGCGGTGCCGCTCACCGCCGGCATGGCCGCCGCCGCCGCCCTCGCCGCGCTCGCCTTCGCCATCGGCGCGCTGCTGGGCCCGGCCTTCCTCGGCGTGCTCGTCCTCTACATGGCCCTGTCGCTCGCCTACTCGCTCCGCCTCAAGCGGATGCGCTGGATCGACATCGCCACCCTCGCCGCCCTCTACACGCTCCGCGTCGTCGCCGGCGCGGCGGCGAGCGGGGTGGAGGCGTCGTTCTTCATGCTGGTCTTCATCTTCCCGGTCTTCCTCACCCTAGGCTGCGTCAAGCGCCTGACCGAGCTCACCCTCGCCACCAGCGACGCGCCGCTCCCCGGCCGCGGCTACGGCCGCCCCGACCGCGAAGACCTGCTCAACGTGTCCGTGCTCGGCATGGTCGGCGCGCTGGTGATCTTCTTCGCCTACTCGCTCTCCGCCCAGGGCCGCGCGCTCTACCCAGACAGCTGGATCCTCTGGCTCGCGCTCGCGCCGATCGCGTGGTGGCTGTTCCGGATGGTGCGGCTCGGCTGGTACGGCAAGCAGGATTACGATCCGATCGTCTTCGCGCTCAAGGACAAGCGCGGCATCGGGCTGCTGCTCATCACGCTGAGCCTGATGTTCTACGCCGCCGGCCTCTGGGAGCAGTGGTTCGCCGCCTGGCGCGGCTAGGCTTCATCTGGCCCCAAATATGCACGGCCCGACGCCGCCCGTCCGCGCGCGCCGTCAGAAGCTGGTGCGCTTGAAGATCGGCTCCGGCACCGCCCGGATCACCAGCATCACCCAGCGCCAGACGGGCGCGGTGTAGATCACGTTGCGCCGCCGCTTCAGCCCCTTGAGGATATCGCCCGCCACCGCCTCGGGGCTGGTCATCAGCGGCAGCGTCATGCCCCAGGTCAGCGCGGTGTCGACGGGGCCGGGCTTGACGGTCATCACGTGCACCCCCGCCCGCGCGAGCCGGTTGCGCAGGCCGCTTAGGTAGGTGGCGAAGCCCGCCTTGGCGGCGCCGTAGACGTAGTTCGTCACCCGCCCCCGGTCGCCCGCCACCGAGCCGACGCCGACGACGCTGCCGCCGCGCTCGGCGAGCAGCGGGGCGATCTCGTGCAGGAAGCGGACGGGTCCGGTGAGGCTGTCGGCGAGGGTGGGGGCGATGAGCGCGGGGTCGGCGTCGATCTCCGCCTGGTCGGGCATCGAGCCGGTGAACACGGCGACCGTGAGCGGCCCCTCGCACCGCTGCGCCGCATCGAGGATCGGCGAGAAGCTGTCGGGGGCGCGCACGTCGAAGGTCAGCGCCGCCGTCTCGCCCGCGCCGCGCGCGCGGCTGTCGGCGGCCAGCGCGTCGAGCTCTGCGGCGTCGCGTCCGCAGAGCAGCAGCCCCGCCCCGCGCGCGGCGAGCCGGCGCACCAGCGCGCGCGCGATGGAGGAGGTGGCTCCGAGGATGATCCAGGTCTCGCTCATGCCGCCTCCCTCAGGCCCAGCCGCCGCACGAGATCGGTGAGGTAGAGCCCGTCCGGGTCGGCCTCGGCCACCGCCGCGCGCCAGGCGTCGAGCTCGGGATACATCGCCCGCACCCGCGCGCCCGAGGCGAGCGAATCCTTGGCGAGGTAGATGCGCCCGCCCGCCGCTTCGGTCATCGCCTCGAGCTCGCCCACCAGGGCGCGCGCGGCGGCGCGGTCGGGGAAGTCGACGGCCAGCGTGTAGCCCTCCATCGGGAACGACAGGAAACCGGCCCGCCCCGGTCCCATCCGCTTCAGCACCGCGAGCGGCGAGGCGAGGCCGGAGGTGGCGACCCGTTCGAGCATCGCGCGCAGCGCATCGGCGGCGGCGAGCGGGACGACGCACTGGAACTGGTGAAAGCCGCGCCTGCCGTAGAGACGGTTCCAATCGTGGATTTTGTCGAGCGGGAAGAACAGCTTCTCGATCGGCCGCACGCTGGTGCGCCCGGCCTTCGGGACGCGCGCGTAGTAGGCGCGGTTGAAGGCGCGCACCACGGGCGGCGACAGCGCGGCGCCCGGCGCGTCGAAGGGCACCCGGCGCGCGGCGCGCGGCCGGGCGACGAGGCCGCTGGCGGTCTCGCCCTCCTCGACGATGCCGCGCCCGAGCGCCGCGCCGGTGGCGGTGGCGTCGATCCAGCCGACGACGTAGGGCGCGTCGGAGCCGTCGAGCAGCGCGAGGTGGCCGTCCCAGTCGGGCGCGCGCCGCTCGGTCATCACCATCACGTCGCCCTTGCAGCGCTGCATCGCGATCTTCGCCGAGGCGACGATCCCGGTCTGGCCGAGGCCGCCGAGGGTGGCGCGGAACAGCGGCAGGTCGGCGGGGGTGACGGTGCGCGCGCCGGTGGGTCCGAGCAGCTCGAGCTCGGTGACATGAGCGCCGAAGGAGCCGGCATGCTGGTGGTTCTTGCCGTGCACGTCCATCGCGATGGCGCCGCCGACGGTGGCGAAGCCGGTGCCCGGCATCACCGGCGGCAGCCAGCCGCGCGGGGCGAAGATCTCGGCCAGCTCGCCGAGCGTGACGCCGGCCTCCGCATGCAGCACGCCGGTCTCCGGATCGAAGCCGAGGATGCGGTTCATCCGCGTCATGTCGGTGATCCGCCCGCCGCCGTTGAGCGGCGCGTCGCCGTAGGAGCGGCGGTTGCCCATCGCCGGCCCCTCGGCGGCGAGCGCGGCCAGGGCGCGGGAGCGTTCGGGGCGGGCGACCTCGCCGCTGGCGTGCAGCACGCGGCCCCAGCCGGTGTAGTCCATCTGCCGGAAGCGCATGTCCCTAGCGCCCCAGCGAGCGCCGCTCGGCGAGCGGGAAGACCGCGAGGCCGACGCCGATCGCGAACCAGAGCGTGGTGACGCGGATGATCGCGGTGGCCGGAACGGAGACGTCGAGCGGGATGCCCTCGATGGCGAGCAGTGCGACCATCGCGGCCTCGGCGCCGCCGACGCCGCCGGGCGCGCCGGTGAGGCCGCCGGCGAGGGTCGAGAAGGTGAAGATCGCCATCGCCTTGGCCAGCCCGATGTCGGCGCCGAGCCAGCCGAGGAGCAGGTGGAACGCCACCCCCTCCGCCGCCCAGCCGAGCAGGCCGAGCCCGAGCGCGGTGGCGGCGACGGGCAGGCTCGAGAAGGCCGCGAGCGAGCGCGCGGCGGCGCGCAGGCGCGCCATCGGTCGCGGCGCGAAGCCGGTGACGCGCCAGGCGAGGGTGGTCAGCCCCGCGAGCAGGCGCGGACGGGTGGCGGCGACGGCGGCGACGAGGGCCAGCGCGGCGACGGGCAGGGCGAAGGCGATGCCCGACGAGGCGAGCGCCACGGCCAGCGCCAGCAGCACCGCCATCGCGGCGAGATCGCCGGCCCGGTCGAGCAGCGCCAGCGGCGCGGTCCGCTCGAGCGCCCAGCCGGTCTCCCGGCGCAGCCAGCGCATCCGGATCAGCTCGCCCACCCGGCCCGGCGTCACCGACATGGCGAAGCCGCCGAGAAAGTGGCGCAGGTTCTGCGCCAGCGTCGTGGCGAGGCCGAGGCGGCGGGCGAAGAGGTGCCAGCGCAGGCCCCGCGCGAGGTAGTTCGCCAGCGACAGCGCCAGCAGCGCCGCGACCTGCGGCAGGCCCAGCTTCATCAGCTGCGCCTTCGTCTCGGCCCAGCCCGTCGCCAGCGCGAGGCTGGCGAGCCCGCCGAGGACGAGCGCGAAGAGCCCCGCGAGCAGCGCGATGTCGCGCCAGCGGCGAGGCTCGGCGGCGGGCGCCGGGGGGAGGGGAGCGGTCGTTGCCATTGCCTGCCGGATTAGAGACGGAATACGGCGAGATGATGGCGCTGTTGCGGAAATGGAAACGGTATTGCGGCGGGCGAGGTGGGCCGGGCTGAAGCCCGGCCTACGGGACGATGGTGGCCTCGGTGGCGGCGCGGATGTCGTCCTCGCTGACGCCGGGGGCGCATACGACGATCTTCAGCCCGCCCTCGACCACGTCGAGCACGCCGAGGTTGGTGATGATGCGGTCGACCACGCCGGTGCCGGTCAGCGGCAGGGTGCAGGCCTTGAGCAGCTTGCTCTCGCCGGCCTTGTTCTGGTGGTCCATGACCACGATCACCCGCCGCACGCCCGCGACGAGGTCCATCGCGCCTCCCATGCCCTTGACCAGCTTGCCCGGGATCATCCAGTTCGCCAGGTCGCCGTTCTCGGCCACTTCCATGGCGCCGAGGATCGCCATGGCGATCTTGCCGCCGCGAATCATGCCGAAGCTGGTGGCGCTGTCGAAGTAGGAGGTGTGGGGCAGTTCGGTGATGGTCTGCTTGCCGGCGTTGATCAGGTCGGGATCGACCGCGTCCTCGGTCGGGAACGGCCCCATCCCGAGCATCCCGTTCTCCGACTGCAGCGTGACGTGGACGCCCTCGGGGATGTAGTTCGGCACGAGGGTGGGGATGCCGATGCCGAGGTTGACATAGGTGCCGTCCTCCAGCTCCTGCGCCGCGCGCGCGGCCATCTCGTTGCGATCCCAGGGCATGCTGCTGAACTCCTTGACTTAACGCGCGTTCGGCACGTCTAGGGTGATGGTGGTGCCGACCTTGCCGCGGGCGACGTGGAGCGATGCGCCGAGGCCGGCGCAGAGGCCGCCGACGAGCCGTCCGCCCAGGCTCTTCTTGCCGGGCCAGGCGACATCCTCGGGAATGCCCTGGCCGTCGTCGGAGATGATCGCGCGCACGCCGCCGTCGTTGGTCTGGAAGACCATCAGCTCGACGAGGCCGGTCTGCTGGTCGGCGAAGGCGTGCTGCATCGCGTTGGTCAGCACCTCCGAGACGATCAGGCCGATCTGCACGGCCTTCTCCGTCTCCATCATCAGCGGCGGCACGTCGATGTTCATGCGCACGCCGGGGCGGCCGTCGAGGTGGGCGATGGCGTTGGCGACGCGGCCCAGATAGGCGCCGAGCTGGATCTCGTCGCCGTTGGTCCGGGTGCGGCTGGCGACCATTTCCTCGTAGAGCAGCTGCAGGCTCTCGACCCGGCGGGCGATGTTCTGGAACGCGTCGCCGTCGACGGCGTCGCGCGCCTGCATCCGGATCAGGCCGATGACCATCGACAGGTGGTTCTTCACCCGGTGCTGGATCTCGGTGACCAGCTCGTCGAGCTGGTGCGACTGGCTGTGCCTCGATTCGCCGTCGATCTCGCGCTGCAGGCCTAGGAACAGCGTCGCCTCGCCGGTCTCGCTGTCGAGGATCGGCGAGATCAGCAGCGCGTTGGTGAAGGGCTCGCCATTCGCGCGGTAGTTCAGGATCTCGAGGCTGACGTCCTCGCCCGTCGCGACCGCCTCGCGCAGCCGCGCGACGTCGGCCTTGCGGGTCTTCTCGCCCTGCAGGAACCGGCAATTGCGCCCCACCGCCATGTGCGAGACGTAGCCCGTCAGCTCCTCGAAGGCGCGGTTGACGTAGACGATCGGGTTGTCGTCGAGCTGCGGGTTGGTCAGCACCATCGCGACCTGGCTCGCCGAGAAGATGGCGACGGCGTCGGCGTCGCTCAGGTCGCCCGGGGGTGGGGAGGTCTTGCGGTCCATCGAATCCTTCAGGCGGTCTCGGCCTTGCGCACGGTGCGCTGCTCGATACGCTTCTCGTGGTCGCCCTGGATCAGGCGGTGCACGTAGATCCCGGGGAGGTGGATGTGGTCGGGCTCGAGGCTGCCGGCGGGGACGATCTCCTCGACCTCCATCACGCAGACCCGGCCGCACATCGCGGCGGGCGGGTTGAAGTTGCGCGCGGTCTTGCGGAACACGGCGTTGCCGGTCTCGTCGGCCTTCCACGCCTTGACGATGGAGAGGTCGGCGAAGATGCCGCGCTCGAGGATGTAGTCCTCGCCGTCGAAGGACTTCACTTCCTTGCCCTCGGCGATCTGCGTGCCGACGCCGGTCTTGGTGTAGAAGCCCGCGATGCCCGCGCCGCCCGCGCGCATCCGCTCGGCGAGCGTGCCCTGCGGATTAAACTCGAGCTCGAGCTCGCCCGAGAGGTACTGGCGCATGAACTCGGCGTTCTCGCCGACGTAGGACGACATCATCTTCCTGATCTGGCGCGTCTGCAGCAGCAGCCCGAGGCCGAAATCGTCCACGCCGGCGTTGTTGGAGGCCACGGTGAGATCTTTCACGCCGCTGTCGACGAGCGCCTGGATCAGCAGCTCGGGAATGCCGCAGAGGCCGAAACCGCCGGCCGCGATGGTCATGCCGTCGTGCAGAAGGCCCTCGAGTGCGGCCGTGGCGTTGGGGTAGACCTTCTGCATGGCGACAGCTCCTCGTATCTGGGTCGCACGTTCATGCCGCGCCTGCAGCATCCTGTCAACGCGGGCGCCGCGCCGCGCGGGCGGCGGCTCAGGTGCCGAAATTCTCGCAGATCAGGTCCTCGTCACCCTCCCGCGCCTCGTAGAGCAGGCTGCGGTCGGGCTCGGTGCGGTACACCGTCCGCAGCCGGCCATCCTCGCGGTACATCTCCCAACATTGCGGATCGTCCGGGTCGGTGTCGTAGGCGAAGCAGATGAAGCTGCCCTCGCCGTACCACCGCCCCATGGCGCACTGCCCGTCGAGGAACGACCAGATGACGCGGCGGTCGTCCATGTAGCGCTCGATGCCGTAGGGGACGCCGTCGAGCATGTAGGTGAGGGTGCGTCCGGCGACGTGGCGGGAGAACTCGTCCGGCGTGAGGGGCTCGTCCGCGGCGAGCGGCGTGGCGAGGACGAGGGCGAGGGGCAGGGCGAGGATGCGCATGGCCGCGAGAGTGCCGCAAGCGCGTGCCGCTCGCCAGTGGGGCGCGATCACTCGGCCGCGAGGTCGGCCGGGCGGGCGGCGCGCCAGCGGGCGGCGCGCGGGTCCATCACCCGGCGCCAGTGCGGCGGCGACAGCGCCAGCACCGCCATCACCGGCAGGCTGCGCGGCAGCATCGGCGCCTCCGGCGCCAGCCGCAGCGCCGGGAACGGGCGCGCGGGGTGGGCGTGGTGGTCGGAGTGGCGGGGCGCGTTGAGCATCAGGGCCGAGGTGAACCAGTGCGGCGCGTTCCAGCTGTGGCGCGCGGCGACGGGCTCGGGCCTGCCGTTCGGCCCGGTGGCCCGGGTGAGGCCGTAATGCTGCACGTAGTCCGACAGCAGCAGCTGGCTCTGCGCGAACAGGGCCAAGCTCAGCAGCGCCGCCAGCCCCGGCCAGCCGCCGAGGAGCGCCGCCGCCGCGAGGCAGGCCGCCGCGCCGGCGCCGTAGACGAGGTAGGGATGCCGCCAGCGCGGCCGGCCGGCCCGCTCCAGCCGCGCCGTCTCGGCCCGCAGCCCCTCGCGGAACGAGCCGCGCCAGGCGCGGGCGGCGAAGCGGTAGTAACCCTCGCCGGGACGCGCCGAGTTGGGATCGGCGCGGGTCGCGACGCGGACATGGTGGACCAGCGGATGTGCCGAGGCGTGGTGGCCGAACAGCAGCGAGATGTAGACCCAGCGCCCAAGCCCGCGCAGCCGGCGGCCGGGCCGGTGGATCAGCTCGTGGGCGTTGGCGTTGGAGAGCTGTCCGAAGAACAGCCCCGCCGCGCCGAACAGCGCCAGCTTCTCGGCCGCCCCCAGCCAGTCCCCCGCCAGCGCCGCCACCGCCAGCGCCAGCAGCGCGAAGTGCCCGAGCGCGAGCGCCACCGACAGCCCGTCGGCGGCCGGGAACTCCGCCCTGTCCTCCGCCTCGGGCAGCGCCAGCGCCACCAGCTCGTCGAGCGCGGCGGCGATCAGCGTCATGTAGGCCAGCGCCAGCGCCGAGACCGCGCCGCCCACCGTCGCGGCGAGCGCGATCAGCGGCAGCGGCAGCAGGGTGACGAGGGCGAAGACGGGCATCGGCGAGCGCATGTGTCGTCGCTAGCACGTTTCCCTTCGGCGGTCTCGGGTGCCGATCCGCGCCCGCACGATTTCGCGCCCGTGCGCCCGTGCGTCGTTTTCGCGTGGTCCGCCCGCCGGCGCGTCGGTAGGGTCGCGAGGCGAACCAGGGAGGGGCGGCGATGGCGCTCGACAACAGGGACGGTGTCTGGAAATCCGGGCGGGGCAAGGGCCGGCGCACGCCGAAAGGCCGCCAGCTCGACGACGCCGCGCTGGAGGAGGTCCGCGCGTTGCTCGGCCCCGGCCCGCGCCGCCGCGACCTGCTGATCGAGTACCTGCACCTCGTGCAGGACCGCTACGGCTACCTCTCCGCCGCCCACCTGCGCGCCCTCGCCGAGGAGCTGCGCGTCGGGCAGGCCGAGGTCTGGGAGGTGGCGTCGTTCTACGCGCACTTCGATCTGGTGAAGGAAGACGAGCTGCCGCCGCCCGCGCTGACCATCCGGGTCTGCGAATCGCTGTCGTGCGAGCTCGCCGGGGCCGAGGCGCTGCTTGCGGCCCTGGAGGAGGGGCTGGACCCGGCCGAGGTGCGGGTGTTGCGCGCGCCCTGCATGGGCCGCTGCGACACCGCGCCGGTGCTCGAGCTCGGCCACCGCCACATCGACCACGCCACCCCCGAGACCGCCCGCGCCGCCGTCGAAGCCGGCGAGACGCACCCGGTGATCCCCGACTACGAGGCCTTCGGTACCTACCGCGCCGCCGGCGGCTACTCCGCGCTCGAGCGGCTGCGCGAGGGCGGCGACTGGGAGGCGGTGCAGGAGACGGTGCTCGCCGCCGGCCTGCGCGGGCTCGGCGGGGCGGGGTTCCCCTCGGGGCGGAAGTGGGGCTTCGTGCGCGCCAATCCCGGCCCGCGCTACCTCGCCGTCAACGGCGACGAGGGCGAGCCGGGCACTTTCAAGGACCGCCACTACCTCGAGCGCACGCCGCACCTGTTCCTCGAGGGTATGCTGATCGCCGCTTGGGCCGTCGAGGCCGAGCGCGTGTTCCTCTACATGCGCGACGAATATCCCGCCGTGCTCGAGATCCTGCGCCGCGAGTTGGCGGCGCTCGAGGCGGCGGGGCTGATCGCGCCGGGCTACGTGGAGCTGCGCCGGGGCGCGGGGGCCTACATCTGCGGCGAAGAGAGCGCGATGATCGAGTCGATCGAGGGCAACCGCGGCATCCCGCGCCACCGCCCCCCCTACGTCGCGCAGGTCGGTGTCTTCGGCCGCCCGACCCTGGTGCACAACATCGAGACCCTGCACTGGGTCGCGCGCATCTGCCGCGAGGGGCCGGAGGTGCTGTCGGCCACCGAGAAGAACGGCCGCAAGGGCCTGCGCTCCTATTCCGTCTCGGGCCGCGTGGCCGAGCCGGGCGTCTACCTGTTGCCGGCCGGCTCGACGATCCGCGACGTCATCGACGCGGCCGGCGGCATGGCCGAGGGCCACGTCTTCAAGGCCTATCAGCCCGGCGGGCCTTCGTCCGGCCTGCTGCCGGCGCACATGGACGACATCCCGCTCGACTTCGACACGCTCCAGCCCCACGGCTCCTTCATCGGCTCCGCGGCGGTCGTGGTGCTGTCGGACCAGGACCGCGCCCGCGACGCCGCGCTCAACATGCTGCGCTTCTTCGAGGCGGAGAGCTGCGGGCAATGCACGCCCTGCCGCGTGGGCTGCGAGAAGGCGGTGAAGCTGATGCAGGCCGAGAGCTGGGACCGCGCGCTGCTCGAGGACCTGTGCGACGTGCTCGCCGACGCCTCGATCTGCGGCCTCGGGCAGGCGGCGCCCAACCCGATCCGGCTGACGATGAAGCATTTCGGCGACGAGATCTGAGGGAGGGCCGGGCTGAAGCCCGGCCTACGGGGGCCACTGGCAAATCGGCGGGCGCGGCGTTAGGTCAGGGAAAACCTGCGTGAGAGGCCCATGGCGTTTTTCAAGAAGCTGAAGGACCGGCTGTTCAACTCCTCCTCGAAGATCGAGGAGGGGATCGACGCGATCGTCGAGGAGGGCGGCAGCGCCGAGCCCGGGACCGACGCCGCGCCCGCGCCGCCCCCGGCCGCGCCCGAGCCGCCATCCGCCGATCCCGAGCCGGTGATCCCGCGTTCGAGCCCCGAGCCGCTGCCGCCCGAGGCGCTCGAGGAGATCGTCGCGCCCGAGCCCGAACCGGAGCCCGAGGCCGAGGCCCCGGCGCGGCCGGGCCTGCTCGGCCGGCTGATGGGCCGCGAGGCGGCCGCGCCGGTGGTGCGCCGGGTGCTCGACGACGAGATGCTCGAGAGCCTGGAGGAGCTGCTCATCACCGCCGACCTCGGCGTCGAGACGGCGGTGCGCGTCACCGCCAACATCGCCGAGGACCTCTACGGCAAGCGGGTCTCGACGGAGGAGATCAAGCGCGCGCTCGCCGCCGAGGTGGCGCGCATCATGGAGCCGGTCGCGCGGCCGCTGCCGCTCTACCCGAGCCGGCCGCAGGTGGTGCTCGTCGTCGGCGTCAACGGCTCGGGCAAGACGACCACCATCGGCAAGCTCGCCAGCCAGTTCCGCGCCGCCGGCAAGAACGTGGTGATCGCCGCCGGCGACACCTTCCGCGCCGCCGCCGTCGAGCAGCTCCAGGTCTGGGGCGAGCGCGCCGGCGTGCCGGTGCTGACCGCGCCGGAAGGGTCCGACCCGGCGAGCCTCGCCTTCGACGCGCTGGGCAAGGCGCAGGCCGACGGGGCGGACCTGCTGCTCATCGACACCGCCGGGCGGCTCCAGAATCGGGCCGACCTGATGGAGGAGCTGGCCAAGATCGTCCGCGTGATCCGCAAGAAGGACCCGGATGCGCCGCACAACACCCTGCTCGTGCTCGACGCCACGACGGGGCAGAACGGCCTCAGCCAGGTCAAGACGTTCCAGCAGCTCGCCGACGTGTCGGGCCTGGTGATGACCAAGCTCGACGGCACCGCCAAGGGCGGCGTGCTCGTGGCGCTGGCCGACCGGTTCGGCCTGCCGATCCACGCCATCGGGGTGGGCGAGCAGATTGACGACCTCGCGCCGTTCGATCCGCAGGAGTTCGCTGACGCGCTGGTGGGGGTGTCACGCTAGCGCGGGGCCATGGGCCGG
>NZ_CH724107.1:1535071-1569180 GCF_000153305.1 Oceanicola granulosus HTCC2516 | reverse complement strand
CCTCGGCCGGGTCCAGCCCCTCCTCCAGGGCCGCAAGCAGCGCCTCGGCCCCGGCGAGCTCGCACGACAGCGATTCGCAGACCCGGATGGTCAGCGCGGGCGGCGGCAGCTCGTCTTCCTTCACCAGATCGAAGTGCGCGTAGAACGACGCCACCTCCCAGACCTCGGCCTGCCCGACGCGCAGCTCCTCGGCGAGGGCGCGCAGGTGGGCGGCGGAGAGGTAGCCGTAGCGGTCCTGCACGAGGTGCAGGTACTCGATCAGCAGGTCGCGGCGGCGCGGGCCGGGGCCGCGCAATCGGGCGACGTCCCCCAGCGAGGCGTCCGGCCTATGCGGGTCGCTCCGTCAGATATCGTCGTCCGGCCCCTTCATCCCGGTGCGCCGCTCGATCCAGCCGAGGAGGCCGATGACCACCAGCGTGATCGCCGTCGCGATGGCGGCGAGGGGGATCTGGCCGACGCCGCAGGCCAGCCCGATCGCCCCCGAGAGCCACATCGACGCGCCGGTGGTGACGTTGCGCACCTTGCCCTGGTGCTGGAAGATCAGCCCGGCGGCGAGAAAGGCGACGCCGGCGGTGACCGCCTCGATCAGGCGGATCGGGTCGGTCCGCTTGGCGTCGTTGCCGAAATCGAGCGTCGACAGCTCCTGGCCGACGATCACGAACAGCGCCGCCGCCACCGCGATCAGCATGTGCGTGCGCAGCCCCGCCGTCTTCTCGCGCCACTCGCGCTCGGCCCCCACGATGCCTCCGAGCAGCAGCGCCGACAGCAGCCGCACCGTCGAGGCCGTCGGCGACACGGCGGCGAAGCCGGGCTGGATTTCATCGATCAGGCTTTCCCACATCGTGACACGCGCTCCTCGTCTTCTGGTGGACAAACAGTGACATGGCGCGCGCTGTTCCCTTGCCAAGCGCCGGGATTGGCGCGAGGAGACGCGCATGGGCGAGTGGCTTGTATCGATTGCCGGGACACCGGAGGGGGCGCGGCTGGCGACGGCGCTGGCGCTCGTCTCGGCGCTCGCGCACGCGATCTTCGGCGCGCTCCAGAAGGGGCGGCACGATCCGTGGCTGATGCGCGGCTCGATCGACTTCTGGCTCGTCTGCTTCAGCGCCCCCGTCGCGCTGTTCCTCGTCCCCTGGCCGACGGGAACCGGCCTGCTGATCCTGCTGGGCGCGCTCGTCGTCCATTTCGGCTACAAGCTCACCGTCGCGCTGGCCTACGACCGGGCGGCCTACACCGTCGTCTACCCGGTGATCCGGGGCACCGGGCCGCTGGTGACGGTGCTGGCGGCGTCGGTGTTCTTCTCCGAGCACTTCACGGCGGTGCAGTGGCTCGGCGTCGGCTGCCTCTCGGGCGGCATCCTGCTGCTCGCGGCGCGCAACCTCTCCGAGGAGAAGGTCGACGGGCGCGCGCTCCGGATCGGGCTGGCCTGGGCGGCGCTGGGCGGCGTGCTGGTGGCGCTCTATACCACCTACGACGCCTTCGGCATCCGCCAGGCGGCCAACCCGTTCACCTTCCTCGCCTGGTTCTTCTTCATCACCGCGCTCGACTTCCCGGTGATCGCCTACCTGCGCTACCGCCGCACCGGCGCGCCCGGCGGCGTCGGCTCGCTGCTGCGGCGCGGGGCGGCGGGGGCGCTGATCGCGTGGGTCTCGTTCGGCGGCGTCATGATGGCGACGCGGCTCGACAAGATCGGCGAGGCCGCGGTGCTGCGCGAGACGTCGACGGTGTTCGCCGCGCTCATCGGCTGGTTCATCCTCGGCGAGAAGGTGGGGCCGCGACGCCTCGGTCTCATGTGTTTGATCGCGCTCGGGGCTGTCATCGTCGAACTGGGAGGGTAAGGATCGGGCCATGGCAGAGAAGCAGATCAACCCCGTCCTGAAGCAGGTGCTCGAACTGGGCCCGACGCTCGTGTTCTTCCTGATCTACCTGCGCCTGCGCGACCGGACCTTCACCTGGGGCGAGACGGAGTATTCCGGCTTCATCGTCGCCACGCTGATCTTCGTGCCGGTGCTCCTGGTGGCGATGGGGATCCTGTGGGCGCTGACGAAGAAGCTCAGCCGGATGCAGGTCTTCACCGCCTTCATGGTGATCTTCTTCGGCGGCCTGACCGCGTGGTTCAACGACGAGCGCTTCTTCAAGATGAAGACGACCATCGTCTACGGCATCATGGCCGCGCTGCTCGGGATCGGGCTGCTGCGGGGGCAGTCGTGGCTCGAGTGGGTGATGGGCGAGCTGCTGCCCATGCGCCATGAGGGCTGGATGATCCTGACCCGCCGGCTCTGCGCCTTCTTCATCGCGCTGGCGCTCGCCAACGAGCTGATCTGGCGCACCCAGACGACCGACCTGTGGGTCAAGCTCGAGACGTTCGCGATGCCGGCGGCGCTGATGGTGTTTCTCTGGGTGCAGATCGTGGCGCTGCAGAAGTACCTGATCGAGCCGCCCGGCGAGGGCTCGTGAGCCGCGCTTGACCGCCGCCGGCGGCGGCGCTATGGCAGCGCGCATCGTGGCGATTTGTTACCGGATTGCGGGCCACGTTAAACATGCCGCTAAAGAGGTCTCGGGCGCAGACCCCGATACCTTGGCCGGTGTCGGGGTTTTGTTCTGGAAGGGCGCCCAAAGATGACCGACTACGCGAAGAAGACCAGGGCCGTGCACGGCGGCACCCGCCGCTCGCAGTACGGCGAGGTGTCCGAGGCGCTCTACCTGACGCAGGGCTTCGTCTACGACAGCCCCGAGGCCGCCGAGGCCCGCTTCGATCAATGCGGCCCCGACGAGTTCATCTATGCCCGCTACGGCAACCCGACCGTGCGCATGTTCGAGGAGCGCATCGCCGCGCTCGAGGGCGCCGAGGATGCCTTCGCCACCGCCTCCGGCATGGCCGCCGTCAACGCCGCGCTGACCTCGATGCTGCGGGCGGGCGATCATGTCGTCTCGTCGCGCGCGCTGTTCGGGTCCTGCCTCTACGTGCTCGAGGACGTGCTGATGCGCTTCGGCGTCGACGTCACCTTCGTCGACGGCACCGACCTCGACCAATGGCGCGCGGCGCTGCGCGACGACACGAAGGCGGTGTTCTTCGAGAGCGTCGCCAACCCGACGCTCGAGGTGATCGACATCGCCGCCGTTTCCGAGCTGGCCCACGCCGTCGGCGCCAAGGTCATCGTCGACAACGTCTTCGCCACCCCGGTCTTTTCCGACGCCATCGCGCAGGGCGCCGACGTCGTCGTCTACTCCGCCACCAAGCATATCGACGGGCAGGGGCGGGTGCTCGGCGGGGTGATCCTCGGCACCCGCGAGTTCGTGCGCAAGACGGCCGAGCCCTACATCAAGCACACCGGCGGCGCGCTGGCGCCGTTCAACGCGTGGCTGCTGCTCAAGGGTCTCGAGACGATGGACCTGCGGGTGCGCGCCCAGGTCGCCACGACGCTCGAGCTCGCCACCGCGCTCGCGGGGCGCGACGATCTCGAGCGGGTGATCTACCCCGGCCTGCCCGACCACCCCCAGCACGACCTCGTCCAGCGCCAGAACGGCTCGGCCGGCACCGTCCTGTCGATCGACTGCGGCAGCAAGGCCCGGGCCTTCGCAATGTTGAACGCGATCAACCTCTGGACCATCTCGAACAATCTCGGCGATGCGAAGTCGATCGTCACCCATCCGGCAACGACCACCCATTCCCGCCTGTCGCCCGAGCAACGCGAGGAGCTCGGCATCACCGACGGCCTGCTGCGCCTGAGCGTCGGGCTGGAGGACGCCGCCGACTTGCTCGCCGACCTCGAAGCCGGTCTCGCCGCGGCCTCGGGGCAGGGCTAACGCCGCGCCTCGCGGTGGTTTTCCCTAGCATCGTGTCTCGGCGTACCCATATGTTGGGCAGACGTTGAAGGGGACGTTGACGATGAATCTGCATGCACCTGACGTCGATCGGGAGATTTCCCGCGCCGAAGCCGAAGACGCGCTCGCCCTCGTGCGGCGCTGGGCGGAGCTGCGCACGCCCGAGGAGGTCGCCGCGCTCGATCCGGTCATTTCGCGACTCCTGCCGGCGGGGGAGGTGTCCAACTACCCGGCCCTGAGCCGCCGCTACCCCGACGATTTCGACGCCGACGCCGCCTACAAGGCGACGATGCCCGACCTGCAGAACGGCCCGACCTCGCTGATCCGCGGCGAGGCGACCCAGATCCAGCATGTGGGCATCTCCAACTTCCGCCTGCCGATCCGCTACCGCCTGCGCGACGGCGGCGAGGTGACGCTCGAGACGAGCGTGACCGGCACGGTGAGCCTCGAGGCGGAGAAGAAGGGCATCAACATGTCCCGGATCATGCGCAGCTTCTACAGGAACGCCGAGGAGGCGTTCTCCTTCGGCGTCATGGCCCGCACCCTCGACGACTACCTCGCCGATCTCGAAAGCCTCGACGCCCGGCTGATGATGCGCTTCTCCTTCCCGGTGAAGGTGAAGAGCCTGCGTTCCGGCCTCGAGGGCTACCAGTACTACGACATCGCGATGGAGCTGGTGGAGCACGCGGGCACGCGCAAGAAGATCTTCCACCTCGACTACGTCTATTCCTCGACCTGCCCCTGCTCGCTGGAGCTCTCCGAGCACGCCCGCCAGCAGCGCGGCCAGCTCGCGACCCCGCACTCCCAGCGCTCGGTGGCGCGCATCAGCCTGCTCGTCGATCCCGAGGCGACGGAGCGGCTCTGGTTCGAAGACCTCATCGACCTCGCCCGCGCGGCGGTGCCCACCGAAACGCAGGTGATGGTCAAGCGCGAGGACGAACAGGCCTTCGCCGAACTCAACGCCGCCAACCCGATCTTCGTCGAGGACGCCGCCCGGCTGTTCTGCGAGCGGCTCCGGGCGGACGCGCGCATCGCCGACTTCCGCGTCGTCGCCAGCCACCAGGAGAGCCTGCATAGCCACGACGCCGTCTCGATCCTCACCGAGGGCGACACCTTCGCCGCCGAGAGCCTCGATCCGAAGCTCTTCGCCACGCTGCACCACCCGGGCTGAGGCCCGCCGCGCTTGACAGCGGGCAGGGGCTCGCGCACAGGCTCCGCCATGCTCGACCTGCGCCCCGTCGGATACGTGATCGGCCTGCTCGTGGCGGCGCTCGGGCTGACGATGCTGGCGCCGCTGGTGTCCGACCTGACGACGGGCAACGGCCACTGGCCGGTTTTCCTCGAGGCCGCCACCGTCACCACCTTGTTCGGCGCCCTCACCGCTCTCGCCTGCCGCAACGGGGTGACGGAGGGGCTGACGATCCGGCAGACCTTCCTGCTCACCTCGCTGGTCTGGATCGTGCTGCCGGTCTTCGGCGCCGTCCCCTTCATGCTCGGCGCGACCAACCTCGGCTTCACCGACGCCTTCTTCGAATCCATGTCCGGCCTCACCACCACCGGCGCCACGGTGATCGGCGGGCTCGAGGCGCTGCCAGAGGGGCTGAAGCTCTGGCGCGGCATCCTGCAATGGCTCGGCGGCATCGGCATCGTCGTCGTGGCGATGGTGTTCCTGCCCGAGCTGCGGGTCGGGGGGATGCAGATCTTCCGCTCCGAGGCGTTCGACACGATGGGCAAGATCCTGCCCCGCGCCACCGAGATCTCGTCCCGCATCTCGGTGATCTACGTCGCCCTGACCCTGTCCTGCGCCGTCGCCTACGCGGGCACCGGGATGAACAGCTTCGACGCGATGGTCCACGCGATGACGACCGTCTCGACGGGCGGCATGGCCAACTTCGACGCCTCCTTCGGCGCCTTCGGGGCCGGCGCGCACTACGTCGCCGTCGTCTTCATGATCCTCGCGGCGCTGCCCTTCGTGCGCTACGTCCAGCTCATCGGCGGCCACGCCTCGCCGCTGCTGCTCGACCGCCAGGTGCGCGGCTTCTTCGTCACCATCGCGATCATCGTCCTCACCCTGAGCCTGTTCCTCGCCGACACCGTCCACGGCTTCACCGAGGTCGCCTTCCGCGAGTCTCTGTTCAACGTGGTCTCGATCATGACGGGCACGGGCTATTCCAGCGCCGACTACATGCTCTGGGGGCCGTTCGCGGTGACGATCTTCTTCTTCGTCGGCCTGATCGGCGGCTGCGCCGGCTCGACGGCCTGTTCGATCAAGATCTTCCGCTACCAGCTGCTGTTCGCCTCGATCCGCACCCAGATCAAGCGCATCCACTCGCCCCACGGGGTCTTCACCCCGCGCTACGACGGGCGCACCGTGAGCGACGACATCCTGAACTCGGTGATGGCCTTCTTCGTCGCCTTCATCGTCAGCCTCGGCCTCGTGACGGTTGCGCTGGGCCTGACCGGGCTCGACTTCATCACCTCGGTCTCCGGCGCCGTCGCCGCGCTCGGCAACATCGGCCCCGGCCTCGGCCCCGAAATCGGCCCCGCCGGCAATTTCAACGGCCTGAACGACACCGCCAAGTGGATCCTGAGCTTCGCAATGTTCGTCGGCCGCCTCGAGGTCCTCTCGGTGATGACCATCCTCACCTGGCACTTCTGGCGCGCCTGACCCCCGAGGCGGGCCGCCCCAGGTCTCTGTTCTTCAAATATCCCCGCCGGAGGCGGCGACCGGCGCCCACGACCGCGCCGACCGGGAAAGGGCGGCGCCGGGCACCGCCCTCGAGCTCACCAGCAGCTCACCAGCACCGTGAGGTCCGCCGCCCGCAGGGTCAGCGTCTCCGCCGGCAGCCGCTCGAGCCGGTCGGTGGTGCTTACCGCGAACCCGCCCTCGCGCAGGGAGGCGACGATGGTGTCGCTGTCGACGGCGAAGCTCACCCCCGACGGCAGCACCGTGCTGCCGTTGTCGTCGCGCGGCTTGAGCATCCCGAGGACCGTGCCGCCGGCGTCGAGCAGCGGGCCGCCGGCGTCGCCGGGCTGGGCCGCGAGGTCGAGGCGGTTGAGCTGGTCCTCGCCGGCGAGGCCGCGGATGTCGGCGAGGGTGCCGAAGGTCACCGCCGGGGCCGCGAGCAGGCCGCCGTAGGGATAGCCGGCGACGGCCACCTCCGACTTCAGGCGCGGCACGTTCGACTGGAACTCCGCCACCCGGCGCGGCGCCAGCGCGCTCTCGGGCCGCAGCACCGCGAGGCCGAGCTCCGCGTCGGTGTGGGCGATCTCGGCGCCGTAGCGGTCCTCCACGAGGATGTCGCTGCAGCCCTCGGTGGCGTCGAGGGTCGTCAGCACGCTGCCGCGCGCGTCGATGTAGAAGCCCGAGCGGGTCAGGCGCGGCTCGCGCAGCTCGAGGCCGGAGACCATGTTGACGGACTGGCTCTCGTCGGGCGGCGCGATGGCCGGGTCGAGCACGCCGTCGATGCGCGCGAAGCTGCCGCGCATGTTGGCGAGCACCCGCGTGCGGCGGTCCTCGTCGCCTGCCGGCCAGACCAGCATGAACCCCTTGATCTCGCCGCCCTCGAGCGACGCCTGCACGTAGGTGCGGAAGTCGTCGCCCACCGCGTCGATGCGGAACTCGCGCGCCGAGCGCGACCGCTCGCCCTCGGGGGGCACGATCTCGAGCGTCTGCAGGATCTCGTAGAGCCCGAAGAAACGGTCCTCGTCGCCGCGCTGCGAGATCAGGATGACCCGCGCCGGCAGGGTGGCCGGGTCGGTCGGCTCGAACATCGCGAAGGGCGGGTCGTAGCGCTCGAACGCGACCGCGCCGGTGGGGATCTGCATCTGGATGCCGGTCTCCTCGTCGCGCACGACCTGCAGGTCGAGGCCTTCGAGGATGGCGTTGTAGTCCGAGACCAGCTCCGCGCGCTGGCGGGTGGTGAGCACGCCGGTGCGCTGATAGCCCTTCTCCGCCTGCCAGCTCGACATCGCGTTGCGGGTGCCGCCGCCGAACAGGCCGTCGATCGCCGCGTCGTAGTGGCCGGCCCACTCGAGGGCGACCTGCAGCATCATCTTCTCGTCCCGGCTCAGCGCCGCCTCGGACTGGCGCGCCTCGGAGAGACTCTCCTCGGGGATGGCGGCCACGTCCTCGGGCAGGGGCGTCTCGGCGACCTCGGCCGCGTCGGTCTCGCCGGTGCTGCCGCCGGGGCCGCCGTAGCGGGTGGGCAGGGGCTGGGCGACGGTGGGTGCGCCGGTGCCGACGGGCCAGAATTGCTGGCGGAAGTTGCCGCCGTCCACGAGGTAGGCGTCGGCCGGGATCGCCCGCTCCGACTTGAGCTGGCGCACCACGATGCCGGCGTCGTCGGGCGTGTAGGGGCCGAGGGCGATGGCGTAGAAGCCGCCGCCGATGGCGAACCCGGCGACGTTCTCGAGCCGGTTGGAATAGCCGCGGGCCGCGGTCTGCGCACCCGACAGGGTGCGCTGCGCCTCGAGTTGGACCCAGACCGTCTCCTGCGCGGCGGCCGACATCGGCCACATCATCGCCAGCGCCAGGAACAGGCCCCAAACACGTCGTATCATTTCCGTCTATCCATCCGTCAAAGGTCTGCTCCGCCCGGCGCGCGGCCGGCGGATGATCGGCGCAGACCCTAGCGCCGCTGGCTGCGGCGTCAGCTTGAATCGGCCGTGCATGGCAAGGAATTGATCGGCCGTGGCGCAATTGACCCGCTCCGCCCCGGGGCCTATGGACGGCCCGGAATTCGCCGCGACCGGACGGAGGGACGATGGCCGACAAACCGCGCAGTTTCCAGGAGATCATCCTGCGGCTCCAGACCTACTGGGCCGGCAAGGGCTGCGCCGTGCTGCAGCCCTACGACATGGAGGTCGGCGCCGGCACATTCCACCCCGCCACCACCCTGCGCGCCCTCGGCCCCAACGCCTGGGCCGCCGCCTACGTCCAGCCCTCGCGGCGCCCCACCGACGGGCGCTACGGCGAGAACCCGAACCGGCTGCAGCACTATTACCAGTTCCAGGTGCTCATCAAGCCGAGCCCGCCCGACCTGCAGGAGCTCTACCTCGGCAGCCTCGAGGCGATCGGCATCGACATGGCGCTGCACGACATCCGCTTTGTCGAGGACGACTGGGAGAGCCCCACGCTCGGCGCCTGGGGGCTCGGCTGGGAGGTCTGGTGCGACGGCATGGAGGTGAGCCAGTTCACCTATTTCCAGCAGGTCGGCGGCCACGATTGCCACCCGGTCTCGGGCGAGCTGACCTACGGGCTCGAGCGGCTCGCGATGTATGTGCTCGGCATCGATCACGTGATGGACATGCCGTTCAACGCCCCCGACGCGCCGATCCCGCTCGCCTACGGCGACGTGTTCCGCCAGACGGAGCGGGAATACAGCCGCTGGAACTTCGACATCGCCGACACCGACCTGCTCTTGCGCCATTTCGAGGAGGCCGAGGCCGAGTGCCGCCGCATCCTCGACGCCCCCGACACCGATCCCAAGACCGGACGCGAGATCGTCATGGCGCACCCGGCCTACGACCAGTGCATCAAGGCGAGCCACATCTTCAACCTGCTCGACGCGCGCGGCGTGATCTCCGTCACCGAGCGGCAGGCCTATATCGGGCGCGTGCGGACGCTGGCGAAGGCCTGCGCCGACGCCTTCGTGCGCACGGAGGCGGGCGGGGCCGCGGCATGACCGGCAGGATCGCCGTCATCGCGACCCTCCTCGCGGCGCTGCTCCTGGGCGGTGGGCTCTATTACAGCCAGGTCTACGCCTACTACGACGAGATCCCCGCCGAGGTTGCAAATGTGCAAGTTCTGTCGGCTGAGACGGGGGAGCCGCTCGCGCTGCGGTTCGAAAACTTCAACGGCATCGATTCCACATCCTCGCCGATCCGCTACCGCGCCTGCTTCGAGCTGCCCGTGATGCCGCCCGAGGCCGCCCGCTACGAGGTCCCCGTGCCGCTCACTGCGCCCGGCTGGTTCGACTGCTTCGACGCCGCCGCCATCGGCGCCGCGCTCGAGCGCGGCGAGGCCGAGGCGTTCCTCGCCGCCGAGAATGTCGTCTACGGCGTCGACCGCGTAATCGCCCGCTTCCCCGACGGGCGCGCCTTCGCCTGGCACCAGCTCAACCGGTGCGGCGAGGTCGTCTACGACGGCGATCCCGCCCCCGAGGGCTGCCCGCCCGCGCCCGAGTAACCTCTCGCCCCCGCTGCCGCGCCGCGTTAAGGCACGCGCGCAACGAAAGGATGTGCAGATGCCCGACCTGCTGATCGAGCTCCTCTCCGAGGAAATCCCGGCCCGGATGCAGGCCAAGGCCTCGGACGACCTCAAGAAAATGGTGACGGACGGTCTCGTCGAGGCGGGGCTGACCTACGCCTCCGCGGCCGCCTTCGCCACGCCTCGCCGCCTGGTGCTGCATGTGGAGGGGCTGACCGCCGAGAGCCCCGACACCCGCGACGAGCGGCGCGGCCCGAAGGTCGGCGCGCCCGACAAGGCGGTCGAGGGCTTCTGCCGCGGCGCCGGCGTCGACCGCGCGGCGCTGGAGGAGCGCGACACCGGCAAGGGCGCCTTCTGGTTCGCCGTGATCGAGCGCAAGGGCCGCAAGGCCGCCGACATCGTCGCCGAGGTGCTTGAGACGACGGTGCGCGGCTTCCCCTGGCCGAAGTCCATGCGGTGGGGCAGCGGCTCCCTGCGCTGGGTGCGGCCGCTGTCGTCGATCCTGTGCATCCTCTCCGACGAGGGCGGTGCCGAGGTGGTGCCGCTCGAGATCGACGGGCAGCGCGCCGGGGCCGTCACCCGCGGCCACCGCTTCATGGCACCGGGCGAGATAAGTGTCGGCGACTTCGAGGATTACGAGGCGAAGCTGAAGCGCGCCAAGGTGATGCTGCGCCCCGACGAGCGCGCCGAGGCGATCTGGAACGACGCCACCAACATGGCCTTCTCCGCCGGACTCGAGGTGGTCGAGGACAAGGGCCTGCTGCGCGAGGTGGCGGGGCTCGTCGAGTGGCCGGTGGTTCTGATGGGCGAGATCGGCGAGAGCTTCCTCGGCCTGCCGCCCGAGGTGCTGCAGACGTCGATGAAGGAGCACCAGAAGTTCTTCTCGGTGCGCGCCCCCGATGGCCGCATCACCCGCTTCGTCACCGTTGCCAATATCGAGACGGCCGACGACGGGGCGACGATCCTGGCGGGCAACCAGAAGGTGCTGGCGGCGCGGCTTTCGGATGCGAAGTTCTTCTGGGAGAACGACTTGCGCGTCGCCGAGGCCGGGATGGAGCCGTGGCTCGAAGCGCTCGGCAACGTCACCTTCGAGCGCCGCCTCGGCAGCCAGCAGGACCGCATCGGGCGCATCGCGACGCTGGCGCGCGCGCTGGCCGGCCCCGTCGGGGCCGATCCCGAGCTCGCCGAGAAGGCGGCGCGCGTCGCCAAGGCCGACCTGTCGTCGGAGATGGTCTACGAGTTCCCCGAGCTGCAGGGCCTGATGGGCCGCTACTACAGCGCCGCCGCCGGCCTGCCCGACGAGGTCGCGCGCGCCTGCGAGGAGCACTATTCCCCCCTCGGCCCCTCCGACGCGGTGCCCACCGCCCCGGTTTCCGTCGCCGTTGCGCTGGCGGACAAGCTCGACACGCTGACGGGCTTCTGGGCGATCGACGAGAAGCCGACGGGCTCGAAGGACCCGTTCGCCCTGCGCCGCGCCGCGCTGGGGGTGATCCGGCTGGTGCTGACGAACGATTTGCGGCTGTCGCTTAAGGATATCTTCAGAGATTCGGCTCAGATTGTCTCCGAGCAACTGCAAGGAGACATCACCACAGACACCGACGACCTGCTCGCCTTCTTCCACGACCGGCTCAAGGTCCACCTGCGCGACGAAGGCATTCGCCACGATGTCATCGACGCGGTCACGGCCATGCCCGGCAACGACGACCTCGCCCTCCTCGTCGCCCGGGCGCGGGCGCTGAGCGATGTGCTGAAGACGGACGATGGGGAGAACCTGCTGCAAGGTTTCCGCCGCGCCAACAACATCCTCAGCCAGGCCGAGGCGGCCGACGGGGTGGAGTACAGCTACGGCGCCGACGTCAAGTTTGCCGAGAGCGACGCGGAGAAGGCGCTGTTCGCCGCCCTCGACGAGGCCGAGCCGAAGATCGCCGAGTCGCTCGCCCGCGAGGACTTCGCCGCGGCGATGGCGGCGATGGCCGGGCTGCGGGGGCCGATCGACGCCTTCTTCGAGGACGTGCAGGTCAACAGCGACAACCAGGTCCTGCGGCGCAACCGGCTCAACCTGCTGAGCCGGATCCGCCAGATCTGCCTGTCGGTCGCAGACCTCACCCGCGTCGAAGGTTAGCGAAACCGCAACTGCACTGTTGCGGCGAATCGCTCGGGGCCTATGTTGACCCCGAAAGGATGCCGCAGTGCAGAAAGAGCGTACCTACGACGAGGTCACCCTCATCACCGTCGACGCCACCATGTCGGCGGCGATCCACGGGGGGCGGGCCAAGTGTCTGCAGCGGCTGGTCCGGCTCGACATGCCGGTGCCCCGCACCGTCGCGCTCTCCTTCGGCGCCGTGCGCCGCATCGCCGCCGGCGAACTGCCCGACCTCGACACCATCCTGCGCCCCTTTGGCCCCGACCCGCTCGTCTCGGTGCGCCCCTCCAGCCAGGACCCGGACTGGGGCGGCCCGGGCGCGATCCTCAATATCGGCATGTGCGACAGCCGCCACGCCGACATGTGCGCCACGATGGGCGAAGCGGCGGCGACGTCGCTCTACCTGCGCTTCATTCAGTCCTACGCCACCGAGGTGGCCCGGCTCGAGGCGGATTCCTTCGAGCTGCCCGACCACCCCGACCGCGCCGCCCTCGCGCGCGCCCTCGCGGCGTTCGAGGACGAGATGGACGAGCCGTTTCCGCAAGACCCGGCCCGCCAGCTCGCCGACGTGCTCAAGTCCATGGCCCGCGCCTGGGAGGGCACTTCGGCGCGGCTGCTGCGCGAGGCCAAGGGCGCGCCCGCCGACGCCGGGCTCGGGCTCGTCGTGCAGGCGATGGCGCTGGGCGTGGGGCAGGGGGAATGCGGCTCCGGCGTCATCCAGTTCATCGATGCCGCCACCGGCCAGCGCCGCATCACCGGCCGCTACCTCAGCCAGAGCCAGGGCCGCGACGCGCTGACCGCCGAGAGCGGCGCGCTCTACCTGACGAAGGACCCGCGCGGCCCCTCGCTCGAGGAGGCGCACCCGGACACCTTCGCCAAGCTCGTCGCCTTCGGCGACCGCAGCCGGGAGCGGCTGCGCGAGGAGATGGAGATCGAGTTCACGGTCGAGGACGGCCGGCTGAAGATCCTCGACGCAGTCCGCGTCCCCCGCTCCAACCGTGCCGCCGTGCGCATCGCCGTCGATCTCGCGGCCGACGGCGTCATCCCGCCCGAGGAGGCGGTGATGCGCATCGAGCCGCAGGCGCTGTCCGAGCTGCTGCACCGCCAGATCGACCCGGGCGCCCCGCGCGACGTCATCACCCGCGGCATCGCCGCAAGCCCCGGCGCCGCGAGCGGGCGGATCGTCTTCACCGCCACCGACGCGCAGGCCGCGGCCGCGCGGGGCGAGTCCTGCGTGCTGGTCCGCCGCGAGACCTCGCCCGAGGACATCCGCGGCATGCACGCCGCCGCCGCCGTGCTGACGATCCGCGGCGGCGTAACCAGCCATGCCGCCGTCATCGGCCGTGGCCTCGGCCTGCCCTGCGTCGTCGGCGCCTCCACCCTGCGGATCGACCGCAAGCGCGGCTGCCTGATCGCCCCCGACGGACGGCGATTCGCCGAGGGCGAGACGCTCACCGTCGACGGCACCACCGGCGACGTCATCGCCGGCGAGCCGCCGATGGTGGAGGCGGCGCTCGACGGGGCGTTCCGCCAGTTGCTCGACTGGGCCGACGGCTTCCGCGACATCGGTGTGCGCGCCAACGCCGACACCCCCGCCGACGCCCAGACCGCGCGCAATTTCGCCGCCGAGGGCATCGGGCTGTGCCGCACCGAGCACATGTTCTTCGAGGGCGAACGGCTCAGCCTGATGCGCGAGATGATCTTCGCCGACGCGCCCGACGACCGCACCGCCGTGCTTGCGCGGCTGCTGCCGATGCAGCGCGGCGACTTCATCGAGCTGTTCAAGATCATGGCCGGCCACCCGGTCTGCATTCGCCTGTTCGACCCGCCGCTCCACGAGTTCCTGCCCTCCGACAAGGCCGGCCTGCGCGACCTCGCCGATATCCTCAACCTGCCGCTCGCCGACGTCACCGCGCGGGTCGAGGCGATGGAGGAATACAACCCGATGCTCGGGATGCGCGGCGTGCGGCTCGGGGTGACGGTGCCCGAGATCTACGAGATGCAGGCCCGCGCGATCTTCGAGGCGACCATCGCCGCCAGCCGCAAGGGTGCGCCGGTGGTGCCCGAGATCATGATCCCGCTCGTTTCGGCGATGCGCGAGGTGGAGCTGGTGAAGAACCGGATCGATGCCGTCGCCGTCAACGTCCACAACGAGACCGGCGCCGAGTTCGACTACCGGCTCGGCGTGATGGTCGAGACGCCCCGCGCCGCCCTGCGCGCCGGCGACATCGCCCTGCACGCGGCGTTCCTGTCGTTCGGCACCAACGACCTGACGCAGATGACCTACGGCCTCAGCCGCGACGACGCCGGTCGCTTCATGTCGGCCTACGTCAGCCAGGGCGTCTACGAGGAAGACCCGTTCCACACCCTCGATCTCGAGGGCGTGGGTGAGCTGCTCACCATCGGCGCCCAGCGGGCGCGCTCCTCGTGCCCCGAGATCATGCTGTCGATCTGCGGCGAGCACGGCGGAAGCCGCTCGGCGATCGCCTTCAGCCGGGCGCGCGGGCTGAACTACGTGTCCTGTTCGCCCTTCCGGGTGCCGGTTGCGCGACTCTCCGCCGCCCAGATCGCGCTCACTGACCGGAACCAGCTGCCCGGTCTTGCGGCAGATCGGCCATAGCGCCCCATATTTTGTGAGTCCCGTGCGCGGTTCCGCTTGACAGGCGCGACATCCCGCCGCGCGCGGTAGATCCGCGAAGCTCGCTTCGGTATAGCACCCGTCGAACGCAGGATCGACTGCGGCAGCTGGATTGAAGAGGGACGATGAAGAATTTGGGACGCACGATGCTCCGTGCGGCCGCCGTGGCGGTCGGGCTGATTTCCATCTCCGCAACTGTCACGCAGGCAGACGCTCTCACCGAAACGCGGCTCCAGGCGCTGCTGGGCGAACAACCGGCGACCGTCGGCATGGTTCCTTCCGTCGACCTCGCGGCGCAGGCGCTGCCGCCGTCCCCCGAAGAGCGCGGCATCGAGGTCGACGCCGCGCTGACCGCCACCGTCAGCTCCCGCAGCGTCGATGCGCTGCCGGTCGCTTCCGGCGGCGCCGAGTGGGAATGCCTCGCCGAGGCGCTCTATTTCGAGGCGCGCGGCGAGGGCGAGCAGGGGCTGTTCGCGGTGGGCGAGGTGATCCTCAACCGTGCCGAAGACCCGCGCTATCCCGACACCGTCTGCGAGGTCGTCAACCAGGGCACCGGCCGGCGCTACGCCTGCCAGTTCAGCTACACCTGCGACGGCATCCCCGAGCACATCAGCGAGCCCGCCGCCTGGCGCAAGGTCGGCAAGATCGCCAAGCTGCTGCTCGACGGCGCCCCGCGCGACCTGACCGACGGCTCGACCCACTACCACACGACCGCCGTCAACCCGTCCTGGGCCAGCCAGCTCGACGCGACGACGCAGATCGGCGTGCACCGGTTCTACCGCTGGCCGCTGCGCACCGCCTCGAACTGAGGGGTGAGCCTGCCGCGCCACCCGCGCGCGGCATTCGCCCCTTGGGCCCTTTCCCCTGCCGGCGCGGCTTGTAGTGTGCGCCTGAAACGAGAGCAGGGGGACTATATGAGCGATGAGATCCGTCAGGCGTTCGGCCATCCGGCCGAGCGGGCAGGGGCGACGGCGGACGGGCCGCTCGACCGCATCTCGCTGCGCGACTACACGGTCGAGGTCGAGATCGGCGCGTTCCAGGCCGAGCGCGACATGCTGCAGCGGGTCAAGTTCAACCTCGTGGTCGAGGTGCTGCCGACCGGCGGCGACCTCGGCGACGACGTTGACAGCATCCTCTCCTACGACCGGCTGATCGAGGCCATCGATCACGAGCTCGCCGCCGAGCGGCTGAACCTCCTCGAGACGCTCGCCGAGCGCGTCGCCGCGCGCATCCTCGCTGAGCCTCTGGCGGCGCGGGTGTTCGTGCGGATCGAGAAGATCGACCGCGGGCCGTTCGACCTCGGCGTCGAGATCGTGCGCTCCAGGGCGGGCGGCGAGACGGCGACGCAGTCCGAGCCGCCCCGCCCCCGGGTGCTGCTGCTCGACAACGCGCTGATCGCCTCCGACCGGCTGGCGGCCGTGCTCGATGCCGAGAGCGGCGAGACGCCGCTGATCGTGGTCGTCGGCCTGCCCGACGCTGGGCGGCCCGGGAGCGACGTGGAGGCGGCGCAGCGGCGCATCGACCTCCTCGCCATCGAGCAGAACGCCTGGGCGCTGGCGGGGCGCGAGAGGCGTTGCGTCGTCGTCGGCACCCGCACCGAGCTCGACTGGGCGATGCGCAACGGCCAGACCTGCGTCTGGGCGCCGTCGAAGATGGTGCTCGACACCTTCGTCGCCGCGCCCGACCCGGCCGACGCCCCGGCGCTCGCCGCCTGGTTCGCCGAGCACATGCACGCCACCGAGCTGGTGCTGCCCAGAGGGGCCGCCCCCGCCACGAGCCTGCCGGTGCGGAGGCTCGCGCCATGATCCCCCGCCCCATCGCCACCACCGGCCCGGGCCTGCCGCTGGCCGGCAGCCGCTCCGCCCGCTTCGTGGGGACCGAGGGCGGCGATCTCTCCGACGCGGACCGCGACCGGCTCACGGCCCTGCGCCCGCCGATCGCCGGGCTGAGCCTCGAGCGGCCGCGGGTCATGGGCATCCTGAACGTCACCCCCGACAGCTTCTCCGACGGCGGCGACCTCGGCGGCGTCGTCGGCGCGGTCGCGCGGGCACGGGCGATGGCGCTCGAGGCCGACATCCTCGACATCGGCGGCGAATCGACCCGCCCCGGCGCCGAAGAGGTGGCCGTCGACGAAGAGATCGCCCGCACCGCCCCCGTCATCCGCGCGATCCGCGAGGCCGGAATCACCACGCCGATCTCCATCGACACCCGCAAGGCTCCCGTGGCCGAGGCGGCGCTCGACGCGGGCGCGGACATCGTCAACGACGTCACCGCGCTGCGCTTCGATCCCGACATGGCCGGCCTCGTGGCGGCGCGGCAGGTGCCGGTCTGCCTGATGCACTCCGTCGCCGATCCCAAGACGATGCAGGCCCACGCGCGCTACGACGACGTGGTGACGGCGGTGTTCGACCACCTCGCGGAGCGGATTTCCGCCGCCGAGGCCGCCGGCATCCCCCGCGAGCTGCTGATCGTCGATCCGGGGATTGGCTTCGGTAAGACACTGCAACACAACTTGAGCTTACTTCGGGCGCTGGCTCTCTATCATGCGCTCGGCCCGGCCCTGCTGGTCGGCGCGTCGCGCAAGCGGTTCATCGGCGAGATCGCCGGGGCCGACGCGGCGAAGGACCGGACGGCAGGCTCCGTTGCCGTGGCGCTTCACGCCGCGGCGCACGGCGCGCAGATCCTGCGCGTCCATGACACCTACGAGACCAGGCAGGCCCTCGCGCTGCACCTGGCGATGAACGAGGACGGCACGTAGACGATGAGGACGCTTTTCGGCACCGACGGGGTCCGGGGGACCGCCAACACCTGGCCCATGACGGCCGACATGGCGCTCAAGATCGGCGCCGCCGCGGGGCGCTACTTCCGCAACGACGGCAGCAACGGCCACCGGGTCGTGATCGGCAAGGACACGCGGCTCTCGGGCTACATGTTCGAGAACGCGCTGACGGCGGGGCTGACCTCGACGGGCATGAACGTGCTGCTGCTCGGCCCGGTGCCGACGCCGGCGGTGGGACTGCTGACCACGTCGATGCGCGCCGATCTCGGGATCATGATCTCCGCCTCGCACAACCCGCACGAGGACAACGGCATCAAGTTCTTCGGCCCCGACGGCTTCAAGCTGTCCGACGCCGCCGAGGCCGAGATCGAGGCGCTGGTCTCCGCCGATCTGGCCCCGGCGATGCCCGGGAACATCGGCCGTGCCCGCCGCGTCGACGACGGCCGCTTCCGCTACGCCGAGCGGGTCAAGGCGACGTTCCCGCAAGGCATGCGGCTCGACGGGCTGAAGGTGGTGATCGACTGCGCCAACGGCGCGGCGCACAAGGTGGCCCCCGAGGTGCTCTGGGAGCTCGGCGCCGACGTCATCCCCGTCGGCACCAGCCCGAACGGCCTCAACATCAACCAGAATTGCGGCTCCACCTCGACGGGGACGGCCGCCGAGACCATCGTCGCCCACGGCGCCGACATCGGCATCTGCCTCGACGGCGATGCCGACCGGGTGATGATCCTCGACGAGACCGGCGCGGTGGCCGACGGCGACCAGGTCATGGCGCTGTTCGCTGACCGCTGGGCGCGCCAGCAGCGGCTGCGCGACGGCACGCTGGTGGCGACGGTGATGTCGAACCTCGGCCTCGAGCGCTTCCTCGGCGGCAAGGGCCTGAAGCTCCAGCGGACCAAGGTGGGCGACCGCTACGTCGTCGAAGCGATGCGCTCGGGCGGCTGGAACCTCGGCGGCGAGCAGTCGGGCCACATCGTGATGACCGACTACGCCACCACCGGCGACGGCCTGCTCGCGGGGCTGCAGTTCCTCGCCGCGATGATCGAGACCGACCAGCCCGCGTCGCGCCTCGCGCGCAACTTCGAGCGGGTGCCGCAGCTGCTGCAGAACGTCCGCTACGAGCCGGGGCAGGACCCGCTCTCCGCCGAGTCCGTGCAGGCCGCCATCACTGCCGCCCAGGGCGACATGGGCGAGACCGGTCGGGTGCTGATCCGCAAGTCGGGGACCGAGCCGCTGGTGCGGGTCATGGCCGAGTGCGAGGACGAGGCGATGCTCGCGCGGGTCGTGGAGAGCATCGTGTCGGAGGTGAAGGCGGCAACGGTCCCGGCCTGAGCGGCGGCCGGGACGCGGGCCCGGCGGCGCCAGGACGCAACCGTAGGCCGGGCTTCAGCCCGGCACCCGCTCCTCCCTTCGGACCCGCCGCGCGAGGCGGCGCAGGCTCGGCCACTGGCTCACGCCGAGGCCGATCAGGATCAGCCCCAGCGCCGCGAAGAACCGGCCCGGCAGCTGCTCCGACAGGACCAGCCAGCCGAACAGCATCGACCACAGCGGCACCTGGTAGTTGACCAGCGTCATGAAGACCGGCCCGGCGCTGCGGATCACCAGCGTGCGCAGCACCACCGCCAGCGCCGTCGGCAGCAGCCCCAGCGCGATGATCGCCACCGTCGGCGCGCCCGGCGCCACCGCCGGCACGCCCTCGAACACCAGCATCGCCGGCACCAGGACCGCCGCGCCGACCACCAGCGTCAGCGCCGCGAGGGCGAACGGATCGATCGGCGGGCAGCGGCGGGTGAGGGTGGAGGAGGCGGCGTAGCAGACCGTCGCCGCGAGGCAGGCGAGCTGGCCCAGCGGCTCGCCGCCCGCACCGAGCTGCGCCAGCCCGGGCCCGATCAGCACCAGCGCGCCGGCAAAGCCGAGCGTGACGCCGCCGAGCTTGCGCAGGCTGAGCGGGTCGTCGGCGAAGAAGTGCGCCATCGGCAGCAGGAACAGCGGGATCGCCGCGATGGTCAGTCCCGCGAAGGCCGACGGCACGAACTGCTGGCCCCAGCTCAGCAGGAAGAACGGCAGCGCCGTCGACGTCACCCCGATGGCGACGATGTAGCCCCAGAGCCGCGCCGAGGCGGGCGGCATCGGCTTGCGCAGCGCCACCATCAGAGCGAGCGTCGCCGCCGCGCCGAGCGTGGTGCGCGCGCAGGCGACGGTGATCGGGCCGTAGCCGTCGAGCGCGATGCGCACGACCATGAACGTGCCGCCCCAGATCAGGCCGAGCAGCAGGATCGACAGCCAGTTAGCGCGGGTGGGAGCTTCGGTCACGCGGGTCTCCGGGAGGCGGCGGGTCGGCCTCTTCGACGCCCCGCGGGGCCCGATGTCAACGGCTCAGCCGAGGCTACGCCAGATCTCGGTGCGCAGCTCGGCCTCCGGAGTCTCCGACGGGTCGTCCACGTAGACCTCCCACACCGGCCAGCCGTGCGGGTGCCCGTCGGCGGCAAGCGCCTCGTCGAGGGCGCGGTGGGTGGCGTTGAGAGTGGCATAGGGGCCGGTATGGACCGTGTGCACCGCCTCGCCGCCGGGCAGCTCGCCGACGCGCAGCGGCGAGCGGCCGGCATGTTCGGGGGTGATGAGCACGCCGACGCGGAAGCGCAGCCGCTCGGGCTCCATGCTCTCGTAGATCGCCATCGGCGGCGACATCACCGCGAGATCGGCGCGGCTCACCGCCTCGAGCACCTCGCGGATGCCGCTGCCCATAGCGGCGGCAATCGCGCCGGCCTCGAAGGCGCAGTCGCGGTCGACGTAGACGTAGGTCTGCGGCTCGAGCGTTCGGGTGTAGTAGTCCATCGGTGGCTCCCCTTCCTTGGCCCTGAGGGGCAAGCTAGGCGGAGCGCCCGCCGCGACCAGTGGCGGCGGGCGGGCAGGGCGCGCCGACGGCGCCCTGCCAGTGGTCTCAGTTCTTGTCCTTGTCGACCAGCTTGCCGGCCGAGATCCACGGCATCATGCCGCGCAGCTTCTCGCCGACCTGCTCGATCTGGTGCTCGTCGTTGAGGCGGCGGGTCGCCTTGAAGAACGGCTGGCCGACGGCGTTTTCCTGCATGAAGTCGCGCACGAACTTGCCGGTCTGGATGTCGCGCAGCACTTCCTTCATCCGCGCCTTCGTCTCGTCGTAAGGCAGGATGCGCGGGCCGGACACGTACTCGCCGTACTCGGCGGTGTTGGAGATCGAGTAGTTCATGTTGGCGATGCCGCCCTCGTAGATCAGGTCCACGATCAGCTTCACCTCGTGCAGGCACTCGAAATAGGCCATCTCCGGCTCGTAGCCGGCCTCGACCAGGGTCTCGAAGCCCATCCGGATCAGCTCGACGAGGCCGCCGCAGAGCACCGCCTGCTCGCCGAACAGATCGGTCTCGCATTCCTGGCGGAAGTTGGTCTCGATGATCCCCGAGCGGCCGCCGCCGATGGCGGAGCAGTAGGACAGGCCGATCTCCATCGCCTTGCCCGACGCGTCCTGGTGGACCGCGACGAGGCAGGGCACGCCGCCGCCCTTGACGTACTCGCCGCGCACCGTGTGGCCGGGGCCCTTGGGCGCCATCATGATGACGTCGACGCCGGGCTTGGGCTCGATCAGGCCGAAATGGACGTTGAGGCCGTGGGCGAAGGCGATCGCGGAGCCTTCCTTCAGGTGGTCATGGACGTACTTCCTGTAGGTCTCGGCCTGCAGCTCGTCGGGCATGGTGAACATGATGACGTCGCACCAGGCGGCGGCCTCGGAGATGCCCATGACCTGCAGGCCCTCGCCCTCGGCCTTCGCCTTCGACGGCGATCCCTCGCGCAGCGCCACGGCGACGTTCTTCGCGCCGCTGTCGCGCAGGTTCAGCGCGTGGGCATGGCCCTGGGAGCCGTAGCCGAGGATGGCGACCTTCTTGTCCTTGATCAGGTTAACGTCGCAATCGCGATCGTAATAGACGCGCATGGGGTTGTCCCTCCTGTCCGTGCGTTCGATGGCGCGCACCATACGCAGCCTTGCGGCGAAATCGAGTGTCGGGGCAGGTGCATATTTAGGGCCAGATGAAGTTGCTATTCGCAGACTGGCCGATTATCGCGATTATCATGCTCGACGACGTGGACCGCCGCATCCTCCGCCAGCTCCAGGCGGACCCGACCCTGACCATGCCCGAGCTCGCCGAGCGCGCCCGCACCACGCCGGCGCGCGCCGCCCGGCGGGTGGAGCGTCTGGAGGCGGAAGGGGTGATCCGGGGCCGGGAGGCGGTGATCGACTGGGCGGCGCTCGGTTTCGCGGTGCATGTCTCGCTGCGGATCACCGTGGACAAGGCGGCGCCGCGCGCGCTCGACGAGCTGATGGCGGCGGCGCGCAAGGTGCCGGAGGTGGTCGAGCTGCAGACCTTCCTCGGCCGCGTCGACCTGCGCCTCGCGGTGCTCGCGCGCGACATGGGCCACTACCAGGAGGTCTACCGCGACCGCATCCTGACGCTGCCCCACATCGCCGACATCGAGGCCCTGCTGACGCTCTCGGTGGTCAAGGACGCCGACGAGGTGCCGGTGTGATCGCGCTCGACGAGATCGACCGCCGGCTGCTCGGGATGCTGGTGCAGGACGCCGGCCAGAGCGCGGGCGCGCTGGGGCGGCGGGTCGGGCTGTCGCAGCCGGCCACGTGGCGGCGGCTCCGGCGGCTGCGCGAGGCGGGGATCCTGCGCGGCCAGCGGCTCCGGCTCGAGCCGGGCAAGCTCGGCTTCGGGGTGACGGTGTTTCTCGGGGTGAAGCTGTCGCGCAAGGCCGGCGTCAGCCTCGAGGCGTTCGAGCGCGCCGTCTCGGGCATCCCCGAGGTGCAGCGGGTGGAGCACGTGCTCGGGCTCTACGACTACCGCCTGCGGGTGATCGCGCGCGACCTCGCCGATTTCGAGCGGGTGCTGCGGCGGCGGATCATGACGCTGCCGGGGATCGGCGACGTGGAGGCCAACGTGCTGCTGACCGAGGAGCGCTTTCCGGGGCCGCTCTAGGTGGCGTCGGCTCCGGCGCCGAGGCCGAGCTGCATCAGCGTGCGCCGGACGGGCCGCAGCCCCCAGAGCGCTTCGATCCCGCGCGCGCGCAATTGCTGCAGGCCCGGTGCGCCGGCGATGGAGGCCCGGTTGAGCGCGTCGATCCCGGCGAGGCGCAGCAGGATGTCGGGGTGGCGGGTGCGGTGGTAGCGATCGAGCATCTCGCGGCTGCCGAGCGTCTCCGGCGCGGCGCGGGCGAGGTCGAGCAGGCAGCGCAGGTCGGCGAGGCTCATGTTGAGCCCCTGTGCCCCGATCGGCGGCAGCACGTGCGCCGCCTCGGCCATCAGCGCGGTGCGCTCGGCGCTCATCCGCTCCGCCACCCGCGCGATGATCGGCCAGCTCGCGCGCGGCGCGGCGAGCGTGAGGGCTCCGAGCACGCCCGCCGAGCGCTCTGTCGCCTCGGCGATGAAGGCGGGCTCAGCCAGATCCAGCAGCCGCCGCGCCTCGGGGCCGGGCACCATCCAGACGACGGCCGAGCAGGGGCGGCCCTCGTGGTCGGGGAGCGGCACGAGGGTGAACGGCCCGCCTGTGCGGTGGATCTCGGTGGAGATGTTGTCGTGCGGCGCGGCGTGGGTGACGGCGAAGGTGATCGCTTTCTGCCCGTAGCGGATCGTGCGCGCGCCGATGCCGGCGGCGGCGCGCACGGGGCTGTCGCGCCCGTCGGCGCCGAGGACGAGGCGCGGGCGCAGCCGGGTGCCGTCGGTCAGGGTGACGAGCGCCTCGTGCGTGCGGGTGATCATGCGCGCGAAGCCGGTGCCGGAGCGGAAATCGACGCCGGGCAGCGCCTCGAGCCGCGCCAGCACCTCGCGCCGCATCAGCCAGTTGGGGACGTTCCAGCCGAAGGGCGCGTCGCCGAGCTCCTGCGCCTCGAAATCGCGCGCCACGGCGCCCCCGGCGTCGACGATCCGCATCGTGCGCAGCGCCGTCGCCTCGGCAGCGAGGCGCGGCCAGATCCCGGCCTCCTCGAGCAGCGCGCGGGCGGGCTGCAGGAAGGCGGTGGTGCGCAGGTCGGCGCCGGGCGCGGCGGCGTCGGTGACCGGCGGGGCCGGATCGACGCAGACCACGGAGAAGCCGGCGCTGCCGAAGGTCGCGGCGGCGACGAGACCGGCGACGCCGCCGCCGGAGATCAGGATGTCTGGGCGCTCGTTCATGGCGCGCAAGCTAGGGCCGCGGCGAGGGCGGGGAAAGGCCGCTCAGACGAGGCGCGACAAGAAGCCCGTCAGATCGTCGGTGTGCGCGTCGATATGGGCGCCTTCCGCGGGGGCGGGGCCGACGAGGACGGTGCGCATCCCCATCGCGTGCGGCGCGGCGAGGTTGCGCGGGACGTCCTCGAACATCGCGCCCTCGCGCGGCGGCAGGCCGTCGAGCGCGAACACCGCCTCGAAGGCCGCCTGTTCGGGCTTGGGGCGGAAGTTGGCGTGCTCGATGCCGTAGACCGCGTCGAACACGCCGGCGAGGCCGCGCGCGGCGAGCACCCGCTCGGCGTAGGGTCTGGCGCCGTTGGTGAAGACGACACGTCGGCCGGGCAGGGCGCGGATCGCGGCGGCGAGGGCCGGGTCGGGCTCGAGGATGGAGAAGTCGATGTCGTGGGCGTCCTCGAGGAAGGGCATCGGGTCGATGTCGTGCTCGGCCATGAGGCCCGAGAGGGTGGTCCCGTGGCGCGCCCAGTACTCGTCGCGCAGGGCGTCGGCGGCGGCCTCATCGATGTCGAGCAGGCGGGCGACGTAGCGCGCCATGCGCCGCTCGATCTGGTCGAACAGGCGGGCGGACGGATCGTAGAGGGTGTTGTCGAGGTCGAAGACCCAGGCGCGGACGTGGGAGAAATCGGGCATGCCGCCTTGTGGCGCGGCAGGCGCGGCGCTGCAATGGCTTGCCGCGGGGCGGCGGGCGGGCCTATGATCGCGCGACGGAAACGGGAGGGGCATTGGCGGTGTCCAGAGCACCTCAGAAAGACGCCTACGGGCTGATCCTCGACGCGATCGACACCGGCATCTACAAGCCCGGCGACCGGCTGGTGGAGAGCGAGCTGGCGGAGCGCTTCGGGGTGTCGCGCACGCCGATCCGCGAGGCGTTGCAGCGGCTCGAGACCCAGTCGTTGCTCAAGCGCGACGGGCGCTCGCTCATCGTCGCCGAGCTCGATCACGGGCAGCTCTCCGAACTCTACGTGGTGCGCGGCGAACTCGAGGGGCTGGCCGCGCGGCTTGCGGCGCGGCACGCGACGCCCGAGGAGGTCAAGGTGCTGCGCGAGATGCTCGAGGCCGACCACGCGCTGATCGGCGACCCGGACGCCATGGCCCGGGCCAACCGGCGTTTTCACCGCCAGATCCACCTCGCCAGCCACAACCGCTTCCTCGTCCGCCAGCTCGACCTCGTGCACCGCTCGATGGCGCTGCTGGCGACGACCTCCATCGCCGCCGAGGGCCGTTCGCGCGAGACGCTGCGCGAGCACAGCCGCATCGTCGCCGCGATCGAGGCGAGCGACGGTGACGCGGCCTACAACGCGCTGCGCGACCATATCTCGCGCGCCTACGTCACGCGGCTGAAGCTCGACGCGCGCGCCGTGGAGGCCGCGGAGTAGGCCCGGCCCGGGCTGCGGCGGGGGGCGCGGGATCGGTGAGGACGCCGTGGGCGGTCTTGTCCCAGTAGAACGGTCGCACCGCCATCTCGGCGAGCGCCTTGTAGACGGCGAGCGTGGCGAGCGGGAAGTAGAGCATCAGCGTCGGCGCCCACGGCGCGAGCCAGCCCTTTCCGGCGCGGCGGGCGGAGACGACCGCGATCAGCAGGTTGACCGCCTCCGACGCCACGAACAGGCCGCCGATCAGGAGCGCGAGCGCGGGCGGCACCATCGCGGCGACGGGATGTCCGACGCCGAGGGCGAGGGCCCAGAGCGACCACAGGACCGGCGCGAGGACGAACTGCGCCACGGTTCCGAGGAAGAGCACCTGCACCGACAGGAACCGCGCGGCGCCGAGCTGGCGCCACAAGGTCAGCGGGGCGCGCATGTGCACCGCGTAGGTCATGGCGTAGCCCTTGAGCCAGCGCGAGCGCTGCCGCACCCAGGGCAGGGCGCGGCCGTTGGCCTCTTCCTCGGTGACGCTGTCGATCAGCTCGACCCGGTAGCCGTGCCGCGCGAGGCGCAGGCCGAGGTCGGCGTCTTCGGTGACGTTGTGGGCGTCCCAGCCGCCGAGCGCTTCGAGGGCATGACGGCGGAAGAACAGAGTGGTGCCGCCGAGGGGCACGACGAGGCCGAGGCGCGACAGGCCGGGCAGCACGCTGCGAAACCATGCCGCGTAGTCGAGCGCGAAGCAGCGGGTGAGCCAGTTGGTGCGCACGTTGTAGAAATCGAGCGCGCCCTGCAGGCAGGCGACCTCCGGCCCGCGGCGGGCGAAGCGGGCGACGACCTTGGCGACCTGGTCGGGCGCGGGGGCGTCCTCGGCGTCGTAGACGCCGATGATGCTGCCGCGGGCGAAGTCGAGCGCGTAGTTCAGCGCGCGCGGCTTCGTCCTGAGGGTGCCGCGCGGTACGGTGATCGTGCGCATCCAGCGCGGCAGGCTGGTGCGCGCGAGGGTGTCGCGGGTGGTGGTGTCGTCGGCCTCGAGCACGAGGCAGACGTCGAGCAGATCGCGCGGGTAGTCGAGCCGTTCGAGCCGGTGCACGAGGTGGCCGGCGATCTCGCGCTCGCGCAGCAGCGGGACGAGGAGCGTCACGACCGGAAGGGACATCGGCATGACGCTCGGCTCGTCGGCGGCGGGGCGGCAGCTGGCGGCGAAGGCGGCGAGCTTGAGCAGGGTGGTGAGCAGCACCAGCAGCGTCGCCAGCGCCACCGTGCCGAGCAGCAGCGCCCCCGGCGCGAGGGCGGCGGCGCCGGCGGCGGCGAGCGCGGTGAGGGCGGTGAGCGCGGCGGCGCGGCGCGGGCGCCAGGTGCGGCAGCTCTCGCTGGCGGCGGTGCGGCTTTCGGCGCGCTCGACGAGGGCGGGGGCGGCGCGCCTGAGCAGCGCCTCGATCAGCCGGTCCTGCCGCGCGACGGCGAGCCGGACCGGGCCGAACAGCCGCTCGAGCCGGGGCTGGTGGCGGGCGAACTCCTCGGGCCGGGCCGAGAGCACGAGCGTGCAGCCGCCGAGCCGCCGCCAGGGCAGCAGCCGCTCGCGCAGGCAGACCTCTGGGCCCAGCCGCGCGACGAGGCGCGGATCGCAAGGCGCGCGGACCGGATCGACGACGCGGGTGCCGTGGAGCGCCGCCTCGGCCTGCGCGATCTCGCCGAGGCCGATATCGTGGCGCACATGCACCGCGTCGGCGAAGCGTCCGTCGTGGCGGCGGATGTCGCGCTGCGTCTGGCGTAGCACGTGGGCCGCGGCCGCGCCCGTCGCCGCAATTGCCTGCACGAGGCCCGCCGCACGTGGATCATCGGCCGGCCGCAGCCGCGCCGGTAGTGCCGTCATCCCTCGCCTCCGCCTCAGCTCGCTTCCGATTCGAGCATAGGCGGGCGTCTCTTAAGGTGGAGTTAAGCGGCGTCCATCGCCGCCGAGAAGCGGTCGAACAGGTAGGCGCTGTCCTGCGGGCCGGGGCTGGCCTCGGGGTGGTACTGCACGGAAAAGACGGGCCTTTCCTCCATGCGGATGCCGCAGTTGGAGCCGTCGAACAGGCTCACGTGGGTTTCGCGCACGCCCTCGGGGAGCGACTGGGTGTCGACGGTGAAGCCGTGGTTCATCGAGGTGATCTCGACCTTCCCCGTCTCCTTGTCCTTGACCGGGTGGTTCGCGCCGTGGTGGCCGTGGTTCATCTTGACCGTGCGCGCGCCGAGCGCCAGCGCGAGGATCTGGTGGCCGAGGCAGATGCCGAAGACGGGCATGTTCGAGCGCTCCAGCACCTCGCGGATCGTCGGCACCGCGTAGACGCCCGTCGCCGCCGGGTCGCCCGGCCCGTTCGACAGGAACAGCCCGTCCGGCGCCAGCGCGAGGATGTCGTCCGCTGTCGCCGTCGCCGGGAGCACGGTGACGTCGCAGCCCGTGGAGGCGAGCGAGCGCAGGATGTTGCGCTTGGCGCCGTAATCGATGGCCACGACCTTGTGGCGCGGCGCCTCGAGCCGGCCGAAGCCGTGGGGCCAGGACCACTTGGTCTCGCTCCAGCGGTAGGATTGGGCGCAGGTCACCTCGCGCGCGAGGTCGAGCCCCTCGAGGCCGCGGAAGGCGCGGGCCTTCTGGACCAGCGCGTCGATGTCGAACTTGCCCTCGGGATCGTGCGCCAGCGCCACGTGCGGCGCGCCCTGGTGGCGGATCGCGCGGGTCAGCCGGCGGGTGTCGACGCCGCCGATGCCGATCCGCCCGCGCCGCGCCAGCCACGGCGTCAGCGCCTCGGCGGCGCGCCAGTTCGAGGGCTCCGTAGGGTCCCACTTCACCACCATGCCGGCGGCGACCGGGTCGGCGGTCTCGTCGTCTTCCGGATTGACTCCGACATTGCCCACGTGCGGGAAGGTGAAGGTCACCACCTGCCCGGCATAGGAGGGATCGGTCATGATCTCCTGATAGCCGGTCATCGCGGTGTTGAAGCAGAGCTCCGCCGTCGTCTCGCCCACCGCGCCGAAGCCGCGTCCGTAAAACAGCGTGCCGTCGGCGAGGGCGAGACAGGCGGTGGGGCGGAATGCGTCGGTCATGTCTCGTTCCCCTGCGGCCAAATCGTGCGCGTCGTATGTCCCGGCGGCACGGGGGTCAAGGTCTGTCGCGCGGTTGTCACCTCCGGCCCCGGCCTCTATGATGCGGGACTGGGATTGCGCCAGCTTGCGGCGCGTCGAATGGGACACTCTGACATGGACATGCGTAGCCGCCTCTCCGCGGCCCTCAAGGACGCCATGCGCGCCAAGGAGGCCGATCGGCTTTCCACGCTCCGCCTCATCTCCGCCGCCATCAAGGACCGCGAGATCGCCGCCCGCACCGGCGAGGAGGGCGCGACCGACGGCGTGAGCGACGAGGAGGTCCGGGCGATCCTCGGCAAGATGGTCAAGCAGCGCCGCGAGAGCGCACGGGCCTACGAGGAAGCCGGACGGCTCGACCTCGCGGGGCGCGAGATGGCGGAGATCGACGTGATCGAGGAGTTCCTGCCGCGCAAGCTCGACGCCGACGAGACCGAGGCAGCGGTCAGCACCGCGATCCGCGAGACCGAGGCGACCTCGATCCGCGACATGGGCAAGGTGATGGCGGCGCTGAAGGCGCGCTACACCGGGCAGATGGATTTCGGCAAGGTCGGGCCGATGGTCAAGGACCGCCTGGGCTGAGGCCGAAGGCCTCGCCGATCCCGGCGAGGCGGTCGGGGTCGTCGATGCGGTAGCGCTCGACGAAGCCGGTCTTGAACGACACCCGCCCGCGGCGCGCGCCGAAGTTCTCGCCGTGGTTCAGCTCGTAGAGCACCGAGGGCCGAGACAGCGCGCTCAGCGGCCGGCCGGCGAGGCGGGCGAGATAGGGGAACATCCTGTGCTCGTGGCGGGTGGCGGCGGCGAGGAAGGCGGTGTCTTCCGGCGCGCCGGCGAAGGCGAAGGCGGCGCAGCTCCCGCAGAGCTTCCAGAACGGCTTGCGCAGCGGCGCGCCCGGCCGGCGCGGCCCGGCCAGCGCGATGCGCCCGCGCGCCACGTCGCGCACGTAGCCCGTCTCGACCAGGTACCCCCCAGCGGCGCGGCGCGCGCGCATCTCGGCGACGGCGCCGGGGTGGAGCAGGTCGTCGGCGTCGAAGGGCATCGCGTAGCCCTGGGGCGCGGCCTCGGGCAGCGCGGCGCAGAGGCGGGCGAGCTTGTCCCACTTGTCGTTGCCGGCGATCTCGTCGGAGAAGGGCAGGAAGGTGACGCGCCCATCGAGCGCGATGTCCGGGCGGTCCTGACCGCAGACCAGCGCCTGCCAGCGGCCGTCGGTCTGCGCGGCGAAGCTGGCCAGCGTCCGCGCCAGCCGCGCGCTCACAGCCTCCCAATCGCCCACGTGGTGCCGCCCCACGAGCGGCACGAGGAACACCACCTCCGCCGGCTCCGGCGCCCGCGCCGGCCGTGCCGCGCGCAGCCGCAGGGCCGCGGCCTCGGCCGGGCCCGGCGCGCCGGTGCGCAGCGCCGCCTCGGGGCCGCGCAGGGCGGCGGTCAGCAGCCGGCGGGCACGGGCGCTCTTGGGCGTCGCGGGGGCCTGGCTCATGCGGGATCGGCGCGCAGGGTGCGCAGGGCGCGGTCGAGGTCGTCGTAGAGCGCCTTGCGCTCCTCGGGCGACAGGAAGGCCCCCAGCTCCACCTCGCGCCCGTTGCCGCGCAGGGTGAGGTAGTCCTCCACCGGCCCGCCCTTGGCGTGCAGCCGCAGCTCGACCCAGTAGGGGTTCGCGTCCCAATCCTGCCTCGGCCCGCGCGGGTTGTGGCGCGTCAGGCTCATCCGGTCGGGCCAGAGGCGCAGCTCCTCGAGGATGCTGCCGTCGCGGTAGCTCCGCTCGATCCCCCACCAGAGCCCGGCGATGGCGGCGGCGAGGAACGGCAGCAGGCCCCAGAGCACCGGGCTGCCCAGCACCGCGATCATCGGCAGCGCCAGCAGCCCCGCGGTGACGCCGATGAACGTCACCATCCCGCGCCGCGGCAGCGAGCGGTAGGGCCACAGATGCAGCTCCGCCTGCGGCGCCCCGGGCGCCTCGACGGGCGCGGTCCATTCGTAAGGCATGAGCGGCGCGTCCTCCGTTGCGGAGGAAGATAAACGCGCGGGTCGCGGGGTAAAGGCGGTGCGGCGTCGCGGGGCGGGCGCCTGCCCTAAAGAAGAAGCCCCGGCGCGGGGGCCGGGGCTTCTGCTGATCTAGTGAGCGTGGTGCTTGTCCCAGTCGCTCTGCTTGGGGAGCGTCTCGAACGTGTGCTCCGGGGGCGGGGTGGGCAGGGTCCACTCCAGCGTGTCGGCCCACTCGTTCCAGGGGTTGTTGGCGAACACCGTGCGCGGGGCCAGCAGCACCTTGAACAGGATCACGATGAAGAACACGAAGCTGGCGAAGGCGAGGAACGCGCCGAGCGACGAGACCATGTTCCAGGTGGCGAAGGCCTCCGGGTAGTCGATGTAGCGGCGCGGCATGCCCTGGCGGCCGAGGAAGTGCTGCGGGAAGAAGGTGATGTTCGCACCAATGAACATCATCCAGAAGTGCAGCTTGCCGGCCCATTCGGGGATCATCCGGCCGGCCATCTTGGGCAGGTAGAAGTAGATCCCCGCGAAGATGCCGAACACGGCGCCGAGGCTCATCACGTAGTGGAAGTGCGCCACGACGTAGTAGGTGTCGTGATAGGCGCGGTCGATGCCGGCCTGGCTCAGCACGATCCCGGTGACGCCGCCGACGGTGAAGAGGAACAGGAAGCCGAACGCCCAGAGCATCGGCGTCTTGAACTCGACCGAGCCGCCCCACATCGTCGCGATCCACGAGAAGATCTTCACCCCCGTCGGGACCGCGATCACCATCGTCGCCAGCATGAAGTAGCTCTGCTGGGTCAGGCTGAGGCCGACGGTGTACATGTGGTGCGCCCAGACGACGAAGCCGAGCACGCCGATCGCCACCATCGCGTAGACCATCGGCAGGTAGCCGAAGATCGGCTTCTTGGAGAAGGTCGCCACCACGTGGGAGATGATCCCGAAGGCGGGGATGATGATGATGTAGACTTCCGGGTGGCCGAAGAACCACAGGATGTGCTGGTAGAGGACCGGGTCGCCGCCGCCTTCGGGCTGGAAGAACGTGGTGCCGAAGTTGCGGTCGGTCAGCAGCATGGTGATCGCGCCGGCGAGCACGGGCAGGGCCAGCAGGATCAGCCAGGCGGTCACGAAGATCGACCACGAGAACAGCGGCACCTTGTGCAGCGTCATGCCCGGCGCGCGCATGTTGAGAAACGTGGTGATCATGTTGATCGCGCCGAGGATCGAGCTCGCGCCGGAGACGTGGACGGCGAAGATCGCGAGGTCCATCGACATGCCGGCCTCGGAGGTCGACAGCGGCGGGTAGAGCACCCAGCCCACGCCGGAGCCGAGCTGGCCGTTGCCGCCGGGCGACAGCAGCGAGGCGAGGCCGAGGCCGACGCCGGTGACGTAGAGCCAGAAGGACAGGTTGTTCATGCGCGGGAACGACATGTCCGGCGCGCCGATCTGCAGCGGCATGAAGTAGTTGCCGAAGCCGCCGAACAGGGCCGGGATGACGACGAAGAACATCATCAGCACGCCGTGATACGTGATCATCACGTTCCACAGATGCCCGTTGGGCGTGCACTCGCTCTCGGCGGCGGGCCAGAAGCGGGCGCCTTCCTCGCACATGTACTGCACGCCGGGCGTCATCAGCTCCATGCGCATGTACACGGTGAAGGCCACCGCGATGAACCCGACGAACCCCGACACGAAGAGGTAGAGGATGCCGATGTCCTTGTGGTTGGTCGACATGAACCAGCGCGTGAAGAAGCCCCGCTGGTCTTCATGCTCATGCCCGTGAATGGCGGCGTCTGCCATGAGGCTCTCCCCGTATGTCCAATGATGCGGCCCTGCGGCGTCGAGTCGACACTGCCCGCCCCGTTCATGGCCTTCTAAGACCTCGCCACGGGCAGGGCAAGAAACCGCGCACGCTCCGGCGCGGGCATTTTGGCGCAGGGGGCGCGGCGGTTGACCTCCGGACCCGGCGCGGCTGTTGTCGTGCGGGCGAGGCTGGCGGAGGCGGGATGATGCGGATGACGGCGATGGCGGCGGGGTTCGCGGCCCTGCTGGCGGCGGGCACGGCGGGGGCCGAGACACTGGCGCAGCGGCTGGCGGGGCCGGGCAGCCACGTGGCGGCGACGGTGGCGCTGCCCTACGAGGCGCTGACGCTGCTGATCGGGCAGGATGTCGAGGAGGTCTATACCGGCCGCGCCGTCGACATCTCGCGCCGGCTCGACGACGACCGCGTCGACTGGACCGCCCGCCTCACCGGCCTCGCCACGGGGCCGGACGGACCGGAGGGGTTCGTCGTCTCCGCCACCGCCGAGGGGCGGGCGGAGGTGACGGGCCGGCTCATCGGCCTGCGCCTCGACGAGACGCTGCGACTTCGGGTCGGGGTCGACCTCGTGGCGCGGCCGCAATTCCGCGAGAACTGGACGATCGCGCTCGACGTGCTCGGCGAGGCGACGGTGCGGCGGGCGGAGCTGAGCTTCTTCGGCGTCGACATCGACCTGCGCAGCCGGCTCCAGCCCGGGCTCGACGACGCCTTCGAGGCGGGGCTCGAGGAGCAGGTGGCCCGCCTCGCCGAACGCCCGGTGCTGCGCCGCGCCTTCCGGGGCGTGTGGCGCGACGCCTGCAGGGAGGTCGACGCGCTGGACGGGCAGGGGCGCTTCCGACCGACGGCCATCGCCGTGACGCAGCCCCGCTTCGGCGACGACGGCATCGAGATCGCGGCGGTCATCACCGCGGACCTGCTGCTCGGCCCGCGCGCCGAGGCACCGCCTTGCCCGCCGCTGCCGGCGCGGCTGGAGCTGCTCGAGCGCTCTTGATAATCGTGCGGGGTCGGGAATGACTGCCGCTGGGCCGACGTCATGCACACGCAGAGCGGTCGCGACATGGAGCCTTGTCTTCAGGCCTCGACCGCCGTGCCGGGTCCAATGACCACATCAAACGTCCGGCGCAGGGCCACGTCCACGTCGGCCATCGTCACCGGCAGGCCGAGGTCGACGAGGCTGGTGACGCCGTGTTGGCGGATGCCGCAGGGGACGATGCCGGAGAAGTGCTCGAGGTCGGGGTCGACGTTGATCGAGATCCCGTGGAACGACACCCACTTGCGCAGCCGGATGCCGAGGGCGGCGATCTTGTCCTCCGGCGGCGCGCCGTCGGGCCCGAGCGGCTTGTCCTCGCGTACCACCCAGACCCCGACCCGGCCCGCGCGCCGCTCGCCGGTGACGTTGAACTCCGCGAGCGTCGCGATGATCCACGCCTCGAGGCTGGCGACGAAGGCGCGCACATCGCGCCCGCGCCGGGCGACGTCGAGCATCACGTAGGCGACGCGCTGGCCGGGGCCGTGGTAGGTATATTGCCCGCCGCGCTGGCTGGCATGGACGGGAAACCGGCCGGGATCGACGAGATCGACCGGGTCGGCGGAGGTGCCGGCGGTGTAGAGCGGCGGGTGCTCGAGCAGCCAGACCGCCTCGTCGGCGGTGCCCGCGCGGATGGCGGCGGCGCGCGCCTCCATCTCGGCGACGGCCGTCTCGTAACCGGTCAGGCCGGGGCTGACGATCCACTCCACCATGTGCCTCTGCCTCGCTGTCGATGCGCCTGCGGGTGACATAGGCGCGCCCTTGCCGCCAATGCCAGAGCGCCGCTGCGGAAAGAGTGATTTTTGCCCTTCACATCGCCGGAGCGACTCGGTAGAGACCGCCGCACCAAGCCTAGACAGTGCGGTCGTGGCGGAATTGGTAGACGCGCAGCGTTGAGGTCGCTGTGGGGTAACTCCCGTGGAAGTTCGAGTCTTCTCGACCGCACC
>NZ_CH724107.1:1487971-1534971 GCF_000153305.1 Oceanicola granulosus HTCC2516 | reverse complement strand
GTGGCCTTCACCGTGTACATGCGCATGGAGCTGATGACGCCCGGCGTGCAGTACATGTGCGAGGAAGGCGCCCGCTTCTGGCCCGCCGCCGAGAGCGAGTGCACGCCCAACGGGCATCTGTGGAACGTGATGATCACGTATCACGGCGTGCTGATGATGTTCTTCGTCGTCATCCCGGCCCTGTTCGGCGGCTTCGGCAACTACTTCATGCCGCTGCAGATCGGCGCGCCGGACATGTCGTTCCCGCGCATGAACAACCTGTCCTTCTGGCTCTACGTCACCGGCGTCGGCCTCGGCCTCGCCTCGCTGCTGTCGCCCGGCGGCAACGGCCAGCTCGGCTCCGGCGTGGGCTGGGTGCTCTACCCGCCGCTGTCGACCTCCGAGGCCGGCATGTCGATGGACCTCGCGATCTTCGTTGTGCACCCCAGGCGCCAAATCAAATCAGGCCGCCAGAACCCGCTCCGTCGGCTCGTGCTCGTATCCGAGGTCCTTCGCCACCGCGCCGTAGGTCACCTTGCCAAACGCCACGTTGAGGCCGTTCGCGAGGTGCTCGTTGGCCGCCAGTGCCGCTTTCCAGCCCTTGTCGGCGATGGCGAGGGCGTGGGGCAGGGTGACGTTGTTGAGCGCGTAGGTCGAGGTGCGGGCCACGGCGCCGGGCATGTTGGCGACGCAGTAATGAACCACGTCGCCGACCATGTAGGTCGGGTCGGCGTGGGTGGTGGCGCGGGAGGTCTCGAAGCAGCCGCCCTGGTCGATCGCCACGTCGACGACGACCGCGCCGGGCTGCATCTCGCCGATCAGCGCCTTGCTCACCAGCTTGGGCGCGGCGGCGCCGGGGATCAGCACCGCGCCGATCACGAGGTCGGCGGCGCGCACCTCGGCCTCGAGCGCCGCGCCGGTGGAGTAGATCACCCGGGCGCGCGATTCGAAGTGGGTCTGGAGCCGTTCGAGCACCGCTGGCGAGCGATCGAGGATGGTCACGTCGGCCTGCATCCCCACCGCCATCTGCGCCGCGTTGAAGCCCACGACGCCGCCGCCGATCACCACGACCTTCGCCGGGGCCACCCCGGGCACGCCGCCGAGCAGCACGCCGCGCCCGCCGTGGGCCTTCTCGAGCGCCGTCGCGCCGGCCTGGATCGACATCCGCCCCGCCACCTGGCTCATCGGCTTGAGCAGCGGCAGGCCGCCGCTCGCGTCGGTGACGGTCTCGTAGGCGATGCAGACGGCGCCGCTCTCGACGAGGTCGCGGGTCTGCTCGGGGTCGGGGGCGAGGTGGAGGTAGGTGTAGAGGATCTGCCCCTCGCGCAGCATCGCGCGCTCCCCCGCCTGTGGCTCCTTGACCTTCACCACCATCTCGGCGCGCGCGAAGACCGTCGCGGCGTCGCCGACGATCTCCGCCCCGGCCTGGGCGTAGGCCTCGTCCTCGGCGCCGATGCCGGCCCCGGCGGACGTCTCCACGATCACCTCGTGGCCACGCCCGACCAGTTCGGCGACGCTCTCCGGCGTCAGCCCGACCCGGTATTCGTGGTTCTTGATCTCCTTGGGAACCCCGATCAGCATCCAGGCCCTCCTCTCTTGTCTGGCGTTACGTCTCTGGCGTCAGGCGAGGTCGCGCAGGATGCCCGACAGGATGTCGAAGATCTCGGCGATCTGCGCCTCGGTGACGATGAGCGGTGGCGACAGGGCGATCGTGTCGCCGGTGACGCGCACCATCAGGCCCTTCGCCCACGCCGCCTTCATCGCCTCCGTCGCGCGCGCGCCGACGGCGCCCTCGCGGCTCTCGAGCTCGATGGCGGCGACGAGGCCGAGGTTGCGCAGGTCCTTGACGTGCGGCAGCCCCTTGAGCCCGTGCACCAGGTCCTCCCAGACCGGCGCGAGGGCGTCGGCGCGCTCGAAGAGCTGGTCCTCGCGGTAGGTCTCCAGCGTCGCCAGCGCGGCGGCGGTGGCGATCGGGTGGGCGGAGTAGGTGTAGCCGTGGAACAGCTCGATGGGCGCGTCGGCGTTCTCCATCGCGCTGTCGTAGATCTTCTCGCTCACCATCACCGCGCCCATCGGGATCGTGCCGTTGGTGAGGCCCTTGGCTGTGGTGATGATGTCGGGGGTGACGCCGAACTTCTCGGCCGCCGACGCCTTGCCGAGGCGGCCGTAGGCGGTGATGACCTCGTCGAAGATCAGCAGGATGCCGTAGCGGTCGCAGATCTCGCGCAGGCGCTGCAGGTAGCCCTTCGGCGGCAGCAGCACGCCGGTGGAGCCGGCCATCGGCTCGACGATCACGGCCGCGATGGTCGAGGGGTCGTGCAACTCGGCGAGGCGGATCAGGTCGTCGGCGAACTCGGCGCCGTGCTCAGGGCATCCGCGCGAGAAGGCGTTGCGCTCGGGGTCGTGGGTGTGGCGGATATGGTCGACGCCCGCGAGCATCGTGCCGAAGTGCATCCGGTTCTTGACCATGCCGCCCACCGAGATGCCGCCGAAGCCGACCCCGTGGTAGCCGCGCTCGCGGCCGATCAGACGGGTGCGGGCGGCGTCGCCGCGCATCCGGTGGTAGTGCAGCGCGATCTTCAGCGCGGTGTCGACGGATTCCGAGCCGGAATTGGTGAAGAACACGTGCTCGAGCCCGGCCGGGAACAGCGCGGCGAGGCGGGCGGAGAGCTCGTAGGCCTGCGGCGTGCCGAAGTTGAAATGCGGCGCGTAGTCGAGGGTGGAGACCTGCTTCTTCACCGCCTCGACGATGCGCGGGCTGTTGTGGCCGGCATTGACGCACCAGAGCCCGGCGGCGCCGTCGATGATCTGGCGGCCGTCGGAGCTGGTGTAGTGCATCCCGTCCGCCGCGACGACCAGCCGGGGATCGGCGGCGAAATCGCGGTTCGGCGTGAACGGCATCCAGAAGCTCGACATGTCGTTGGGAGTGAGGGGACGGTTCATCGCGGACCTCCGGGGCTGATGAGTCGTCCACAGCCTAAGCACGCGCTCGCAAAACCGATCAATCCTGATTTTGCGCCGCCGTGCGACTTGCGCGAAACAAGGCCAATGCGCTAGGGCTGCTTCGGATCGAAAGCGGGAAATCACCCCCATGGCGCAGCCTTCGCACGACCAGATGGTCGCCCAACGCCTCCGGGTGGTGCGCCAGTCGCGCGGACTCTCCCAGCGCGAGCTGGCCCGGCGCACCGGTGTCGGCAGCGGCACGATCAGCCAGATCGAGTCGATGGCGACGCAGCCATCGGTGGCGGTGCTCAAGAAGATCCTCGACGGGGTCCCGATGGACCTCGCCACCTTCTTCAGCTTTGAGCTCGCCCTCGGCGACGCGCCCGTCTTCCGCAAGGAGGAGCATGTGGACATCGGCGCGCCCGGCGTCGCCTACCGGCTGGTCGCGGCGCAGCGGCCCAACCGGGCGCTGCAGATGCTGCACGAGTTCTACCAGCCCGGCCGCGACAGCGGGCGGCGGCCGCTGTCGCACGAGGGCGAGGAATGCGCCATCGTCGTGGCGGGCAGCCTCGAGGTGACGGTCGGCGACGAGGTGTTCGTGCTGAACCGGGGCGACGCCTACTACTTCGCCTCCAGCACCCCGCACCGGTTCCGCAACGTGGGCGACACGGTCTGCGAGGTGGTCAGCGCCTGCACGCCGCCGAGCTTCTAGCTCACTCGGCGGGGCAGCTGTTGATCGGCGCGGCGCGGGCGATGGGGAAGCACTCGGCCCACGCCTCGGTGCGCGGCGGCCAGGGCGTCAGCGTCTCGGGGCTCTCGTCGTATTGCAGCACGCCGAGCGACTGGAGGTCTTTCACCCGCCCGTCGAGATACTCCTTCAGCACCGTGCCGCGCCCGTCCTCGATCGTGGCGATCCAGACGTCGTTGACCACCTGCCGCGCGCCGCGCTGGATGGTGCGGAACTGCACCTCGGCGGCGATGCGGCCGGTCTCGGTGTCGATGTAGAAGGCGTCGGCGGGGAAGTAGAAGCTGGTGTCGGTGGCCATGCCGCAGAACAGCTCGAGGTCGGCGAGCATCGCGTCGAGCCCCTCGATGGCGGTGGTGGGGTAGGCGAAGAGCACGTCGTCGGCGAAGGCGTGCTCCATGTAGCTGCCATCGCAATTCGCCCAGGCGGCGGCGAAGTCGAAGATCACGTCCTGCATCGCCGCGCGCTCGGAGCCGGCGGCCTCGGGCTCGCCCGCGAAGGTGACGCCGGGGCGGACCTCTTCTGCGGCGGCGGCAAGCGGGGTGAGCGCCAGAACCAGAACGGCGGAGATGGACTTCAACATGTTGTCTTCCTTGTGGAGAGGTGAATCAGGCGGCCTGCGCGACGGCGACGCGTTCGAGCTTGATGTAAAAGGTGGTGCCGCGGCCCGGCTCGCTGACGAGCCGGATGCGGCCCTGGTGCGCGTCGACGATCGACTTCACGATGCTGAGCCCCAGGCCGGTGCCGCCGCGCTCGCGCTCGTTGGACGAATCCACCTGGTAGAACGGCTCGAACAGCCGGCTCTGCTTCTCGCGCGGGATGCCGCGGCCGCTGTCCTGCACCGAGATCACCGCCTCGGTGCCGGTCGCCTTGAGGCCGACGACGATCGTGCTGTCGGGCTTGGAGAACTTGGCGGCGTTCGACAGGAGGTTGGACAGCACCTGCCCGAGCCGCTTCTCGTCGCCCCAGACATGAACGCCCTCGGGCATCGGCGCGGCCTCGATGGTCACGCCGAAGTTGTTGGCGAAGGTCTGGTTGGTGGCGATCTCGGCGGTGAGGAAGCTCTTCAGGTCGATGTTCTTGAAGTGGAACTCCATCTTGCCGGCGCTGAACTTCTCCACGTCGAGCAGGTCGTTGACCAGCTGGATCAGGTGGTTGCAGTTGCGCTCGGCGAGCGAGAGCATCCGGCGGAAGCGCTCGGGCACCTCGCCCACGGCGTTGCCGTTGATGAGCGACACCGCCCCCTTGATCGAGGCCAGCGGCGTACGCAGCTCGTGGTTGATGACGGAGATGAACTCGGACTTCGCCAGGTTGGCGGCCTGCGTCTCCTCGAGCAGGCGCTCCTTCTCGCGCAGCGAGCGGCGCGACTGGACGCTGTCGAGCCCGAAGACCAGCACCAGCAGCACGACCGAGATCCCCATCGCTCCGCTCAGCCAGGCGTTGGACTCGGCGATCTGCAGCAGCGTGTCGCGCCAGGACTTGGTCTCGCGCGAACTCGCCTCGAGCACGTCGAGCGAGACGTTGCGCATCGGCACGTTGTAGGCGCGGAAGATCTCGAGCAGCTCGAGCGTGTCCCTGACGTCGGTCACCGTCTCCGGCAGCCCCACGAGCCTCGGCTCGACCGCGCGCAGTGTGTCGGCGATCTCGGCGAAGAGCTCGGTGCCGATCTCGTACTGCGCGAGCTTGTCGGCGATCTGCCCGGCCTGGACGGTGGCGACGCGGCTCCAGAGGATGTCGAACTTCAGGTTGACGTCGTCCGCCGTCGCCTGGCCCAGCACGTAGTCCGACAGTGCATGCTCGAGACGCAGCAGGTCAAACTCGACCCCCGTCACGAACCAGACCGAGCCGGTGGAGCTCTGCTCCCCCAGCGTGGCGATGCGCCCGCGCAGTGTCCCCAGGCTGGCGGCGGCGGCCATCAGCCCGGCGATCAGGATCACGAACATGATCCAGCGATATCGGACCAGCGTCGCGGTCATTCGGTGTTGATGGCGACCAGTTGCCAGATCAGGCGGCTGCTGTAGATCGAATCCTCGAGCTCGGGGTGGTCGGAGATCGGGTACATCACCCAGAGCGGCCCCCGCTCGCGCACCGACATGTGCTTGCCGTCCATCCGCGTGGCGATGATGACGTCGTAGGTCATCGCGTCGCTCAGCGGAACGTCGACCTCGTAGTCGTTGATGGCGCGCAGCGTGATCTCGGCGTCCTCCGGCAGCTCGTCCTCGGCCAGAAGGTCACGCAACAGCGGGCCGGAAAACGTCGTCGGCTCGCCGACGAAGGCGTTCGTCGTCTCGTACTCGGCCTGCGGCATCTCCTCGAGCTGCTCGAGGGTGTACTCGCGGGGTTCGGCGCCGTTGATCGTCAGCACCGTCTCCGCACCAGCCTGGGCAGCGAGGACCGCGAGGACCGATCCGACAACCATAGGGGCTAGCTTCATCTCCTGCTCTCCGTCTGTTGGTCATATCCATGCCCGCCGGGGCGGCCAATGGATTTCGAGTCATTCATTAACTTTGAAAGGGATAGACCGCCATTGTGGCGCAATTTCGGTGTGACGTCGCGATGCCGCTGCGACACATGGTATTTTTTCACCGAGAATGGTCCGAAAGCCGCACCCATGCGTGGGGGGCCGCTCCATGGCGGCTGCCGGTTGTGCAAGCCGCGAGTGTCGGGTGGCTAACAAAAAAGCGTGATGCAGCCCAAATCTCGCCCAGATTGAGGGCCAGCTTGGCATGGAAAGGCAGTTCTCGTCGGTGCCGATTCCGAATGACAGGACAACTGCGCACCGAAACCGAGTGGTGGGTTAACAAATGAAAATCCTAGCCGTAGATGACGATCCGATCATCCTGGAACTCCTGACGGAGATCATCGGGACGATCGGCGACCATGACCTGCACACCGCGGACTCCGCGGTGGAGGCGCTCGAACGCATCGCCGACGGAGAGGAATTCGACTGTTTCCTCCTCGATATCCAGATGCCGCGCATGGACGGGATCGAGCTCGTCCGCGAGATCCGGGCCTACGAGGGCCTGCGCCGCACGCCGATCCTGATGATCACCGCGATGTCGGAAAAGCGCTACATCGACTCCGCCTTCGCGGCGGGCGCGACCGATTACGTCACCAAGCCGTTCGAGATGAACGAGCTGACCGCGCGCATCAACCTCGTCGACGGCCTCGTCACCGAGCGCCGCCGCCACACGGCCAAGCTCTTCGCGACCGAGGCCGCGCACGCGCAGGCCCGGGTGCCGCTGCACGAACCCTTCGACATCCGCGACGTCGACGGGGTCATCGAGTTCCAGGCGCTGGAGAACTACCTGATGCAGCTGAGCCGCAAGGCGCTGTTCGGCTCTTCGGTCTTCGCCTTCACGATCCGCCGGGTCGAGGAGCTTTACGCGAAGATGTCGGAGTTCGACTTCCAGTGCATGATCGTCGACGTCTCCGAGGCGATCTCCGACTGCCTCAAGCCGCACCAGTTCCTGATCTCCTACGTGGGCAACGGCACCTTCGCCTGCGTCACCGAGGGCGGCTGGACGCCGGACCTGAAGTACTTCCTCGACCACATGCACCGGGTGATCCGCGAGATGGAGCTTCATCTCAGCACCGGCGAGCCGCTCAACGTGCGCGTCGCGCCGGGGCGGGTGATGCGCCTGACCTGGCACGCGGGCGACCGCGCCATCGAGGCGCTCGCCGAGGCGCACAGCTCGGCCGAGGACGCCGCCCGCGAGGCGGAGCGCAAGCTCGACGACATCTGGTTCATGGAGAGCGCGGGATGAGCGGCCTTCAACTCAGCAGCAGCGCCTTGATCCGGCTGCGCGCCGGGTTTCTGCGTGTCCACGTGGAGCGGCACGACCGGATGGAGGAAATCCTCGCCGCCGCCCGCGCCGGGGAAGCCAGCTCCGACGATCTCAGCGAGGCGCAGACCATCCTGCACCGCATCGCCGGTGCCGCCGGTTCGCTCGGCCTGGCCCCGCTGGGCGACGCGGCGCGGGAGACGGAGCTGGTGTTCATCGCCGTGCTCGAGGACGGGCAGGGCGAGGTGCAGGAATGCATCACCGCGCTCGACTGGTTCCTCGGCCTGTCGCTCGACTACTGCGACGCCGCCTGATCCCTCTACCCCCGGACGAGAAAAAGGCGCGCCCGCCCGGCGCGCCTTTTCTCGTCTGAGCGTTGCCGATCAGGCCGGCGCGGCGGCGAGGATGTCCTGGATCTGCGTCGCGAGGCTCAGCGGGTCGAACGGCTTGACGATCACCTCCAGCGCGCCCTGGTCGCGCAGCGCCTTGACCTCGGTGGGCTGGGCGCGGGCGGTCATGAAGATCGCCGGCGTGTCGGCGAAGCCCGGCAGCTTGCGCAGCTCGGCCAGCAACTGCTCGCCGCTCATCCCCGGCATCATCACGTCCATCAGCAGAAGGTCGGGCGCGTAGCCCGGCGCCGCGGCGATGGCTTCGGGGCCGCTGGCGCACTGCATCAGCTCGAACTCGCCCGTCATCTCGAGCGAGAGCTTCGCGATCTCGCGAATGTCCTCGTCGTCTTCGACATGCAGGATGCGCAGGGTCATTGGGGTACCTTTCAGGAAGAATTGGCTGCGATGAGCGGGGGAGTCTCGTCCGGCGCTGCGGCGTCGGCGTCGGCGTCGTCGAGTGTGAAGCTCACCGTCGTGCCTTCGCCCGGCGTGCTGTCGACGCTGACGCTGCCGCCGTGGCTCTCGACGATGGCCTTCACGATGCTGAGCCCGAGCCCGCTGCCGCGCGGCGCGTTGTGGCCGGGGTTATCGACCTGCTGGAAGCGTTCGAAGATCGTCGCCAGCGCCTCCTGCGGGATGCCGACGCCGCGGTCGGTGACGGAGACGGTGTGGCGGCCGCCCTCGGTGCTGACGGTGGCGAGGATCTCGCTGCCGGGGCGCGAGAACTTCGCGGCGTTCGACAGCAGGTTGGTCAGCACCTGCAGGATGCGGTCGGCGTCGACGTTCGCCCAGGCGGGGGCGGCGGGCGGCCGCACGCTGATCTTGACCTGGAAGCGTTCGGCATAGGCGTTGTTGGCCGCGCGGGCCTCGCGCAGGATCACCATCAGGTCGTGCCGCTCGAGGGTGAATTCCATGCGCCCGGCGGCGATCTTCTCGAGGTCGAGGATGTCGTTGACGATCAGCACGAGCCGGTCGGCGTTGCGGTGCGCGATCTCGACGAGCTCCGCCGCCTTGGGCGAGATCTCCCCCGCCGCGCCCGACAGGACCAGCCCCATCGCGCCCTTGATCGAGGTCAGCGGCGAGCGCAGCTCGTGGCTGACGGTGGAGATAAACTCGTTCTTGGCCCGGTCCATCTCCTCGCGCTCGGACAGGTCGCGCAGGATCGCCACGAAACGCGCCTCGCCCGCGGCGGGGCGGACGAGCTGCAGGTTGGCCAGGAACGGGCGGTCGGACAGGCGGATCTCGAAGCTCAGGCTGTTGGCGGTGCCGTTGACCAGCTTCTGCAGGACGGAGCGCACCTCGTCCGGATCGTGCTCGAAATCGATGTCGAACATCCGCTTCGTCGGGTACCTGGCCTCGTTCCAGTCGAGCAGGCTCATCGCCGTCTCGTTCAGGTAGAGAATGCGGAAGCTGTCGGCGCTGAACATCACGACGGCGTCGGACAGGCGGTGCAGCGCGGAAACGATGTCGCGCTCTTCGCTCGCGGTCTTCGAGGCGGTGATGTCGGTGCGGATGCCGACGGTGCCGATCACCTTGCCGTTCTCGTCGAGGCGCGGGATGATCGTCGTCTGGGTCCAGCGGTAGGTGCCGTCTTTGCACCGCAGCCGGGTCTCGCCCGACCAGGTCTTGCCGTCGAAGATGTGGCGGCAGATCTCGCCGTGGGTCTTCTGGTCGTTTGACAGGTAGATCCAGCTCGTCGGACGCCCCACCAGCTCGCTGCGGGTGAAGCCGGAAGCCTCGACGAAGCGGTCGTTGACGTGAACGATCCGCATCCGGCTGTCGGCGACCAGCACGATGGCGTGGGCGTTGAGCGCGCGTACCTCGTGGGCGAGCTGCTTCTCGGTCTCGCTGGGCTCGCGGGGGGCGGTCTGCGCCCGCAGACGGGTGGCGACGAGGCCGGCGCAGACGGCGACGACGCTGACGCCGAGCCAGTAGAGCGCCTGGTTGGACGGGGCGGGATCGGTGACCTGGGCAATTGCGGGCGAAGACGTGAGCGCCGCGAGCGGTGCGAGTAGTCCAGCCTTGTTCAACTGCCTGAAGCGCATGATCTCAAACCCATCTCCGCGACCGCCACCGGCGGTCTCTCCCAATGCGGGGTCCCGAAATACGGCGGGAACCTTCGGCATTTTTGTAGGCGACCATTGAGCTTCGATTTTGCTCGAACGGAGACGGATTTGTGGCAGGAGGTGCAGGATCGGTCATGACGCCTTCCGCAAGCTGTTGCGGAGCTGGTCGAGGGAGCGTCCGATCTGCAGCGCCTCCTCGGTCAGGGGCAGGCCGCCCGGGTCGTGGGCGAGCGCGTTGAGGGCGACGATCTTCGAGTCGGGGTGCTCCCGCGCGATGTCGCGCACCAGCCGCCGGGCGGCGCTGGCGAGGCCGAGGTCGACCATCACCACGTCGTAGCGCGCGCTGCGCAGCCGCTCGCGCGCGGCGTCGATGCAGGTGACGATCGCCACCTCCGAATCGCCGCTCAGGTGACTGCGCAGCAGCCCGCCGAACCCCGCGTCGCCCTCGACGAGCAGGATGCGCGTGCGCGAGGAAGCGGCGTCGGTCTCGTCCGGCTCGGCGTCGGCGGGCTCGGCGAGCGGGCAGGTGAAGCGGAAGGTCGTGCCCTCGCCGAGGGTGCTTTCGAAGTCGATGCGCCCGTTCATGCGCTCGACGAGTTCCTTGCAGATGTTCAGCCCCAGCCCGGTGCCGCCCTTCTCGCGGGTATCGGAGCTGTCGACCTGCGAGAACGGCTTGAAGATGCTGTTGCGGTGCGTCGCGGAGATGCCGACGCCCTCGTCCTTGACGAAGAACATCACCTCCGCGCCCCGCACCTCGAACCAGACCTCGACGCGGCCGCCGGCGTGGGAGAACTTGCAGGCGTTGGAGATCAGGTTGAGCAGCACCTGGTTGAGGCGGCCGGCGTCGGCCAGCACCATCCGGTCGGGCTCCTGCGGGCGCCAGACGAGGTGGACGTCCTGCTGCACCGCGATCGGGCGGGTCTGCTTGACGGAGGCGTCGAGCAATTCGTTGGCGCTCTCGGGCTGGATGTGGAAATCGATCTGTCCCGCCGAGATCTTCTCGAGGTCGAGGATGTCGTTGACCAGGTAGATCAGCCGGTCGGTGTTGCTCTGGGCGATGTCGAGCAGGCGCAGGGACGATTTCGGCAGCTTGTCCGCCATCGCGCCCACGACGAGGTCGAGCGCACCCTTCACCGAGGTCAGCGGCGTGCGCAGCTCGTGGCTCACGGTGGCGACGAACTCGCTCTTCAGCCGCTCGATCTCGCGCCGCTCGCTGATGTCCTGCAGCTGCACGATGTAGAGGTCGCTGCCGCGATCGGCGTCGAAGGTCCAGGCGACCGACAGCAGCGCCCAGACGTGCCCGCCGTTGCGGTGGCTGAGCTGGTGCTCGCCGGTATAGCCGCGCGCGCCGTCGCCGTGGGTTTCGACGACGGTGTCGAAGATCTGCGCCAGGTCGTCCTTGGAGAGCAGGTCGCCGAAGCGCATCTCGAGCAGCTCGGCCTCGCTGTAGCCGGTCAGCTTGACCATCGCCTCGTTGAGCCCGAGGAAACGCCCCTGGCCGTCGAAGATCGCCATGCCGACTGGCGCCTGCGCGAGGAACTTCCGGAAACGCTCCTCGCTGCGGCGCAACGCGTCCTGCGCCTCGTGGCGGTCGGTGACGTCGGTCTGCACGCCCAGAAGGCGCAGCGCACGGCCGTCCTCGTCGCGCTCGGTGACGACGGCGTTGGAGCGCATCCAGCGCCAGGTGCCGTCGTCGAAGCGCACCCGGTACTCGGTCACGGTGCGGTCGGTGTGGCCGTCGATGTGGGCGTAGTTCGCCGCCTCGATGATCGGCCGGTCCTCGGGATGGACCCGCTCGCGGAACAGCGCCTGCGGGTTCTCGAGCGTGACGTCGGCGGGCAGGCCCATGACCCGCAGCCAGCTGTTGGAGACGACCGAGACGTCGCTCTCGAGGTCGATGTCGAAGACCCCGATGCCGGCCTCGTTGATGGCGCGGTTGAAGCGCTCTTCCTGCTCGTCGAGTTGGCGCGAGGTGCGGGTCTGCTCGGAGACGTCGCGGATCAGCACGGTGGAGCGGGCGTTGTCGCCGGCGTTGGTCCAGCGGTTGACCTGCACGTCGAGATAGAGCGTCGAGCCGTCGCGGTGGACGCCCTGGGTGGTCGAGAGGGTCCAGTCGATCGAGGCGATGGCGCCGGGGATCAGGTTGTTGAGCAGCACGCCCTTCAGGTCGCTCACCGCGTAGCCGAAGAGCCGCGCGGCGGCCTGGTTGCCGCTGAGCACGGAGCCGTCGGCGTCGACGATGAGCATCGCCACGACGCGGTTGTCGAGGAACGAGCGGTTCATCTCCGCGCGCGCCTCGAGCTCGCGGGTCCGCTCCTCCACCAGCCGGCGCACGGCGATCTCGCGCCGCGCCAGCACCCCGGCCAGCGCCGCGACGAGCGCCGTCACCGCGACGCCCGCGACGAGCACGATCCACGGCGTGCTGCGCGCGTTCATCGCCTCGAAGGTCGGGGTGCTCTCCCAGGTGAAGGCCCAGTTGCGTCCCAGCACCGGCACCACCTCGGTCAGGCGGAAGTCGGGCTGGACGTCGGGCAGGGTGGTGTCGGCGAGACGCGTGCGCGCGCCGGCATCGTCGATCCTGACGCGGAAGGCGCCGGCGAATTCGTCCTCGATCTCCTGCACCAGCACCTGCGGGTCGAGCGGGCCGAGGTTCCAGCCGCGCAGCGCCGCGAGGCGTTCCTCGGGCGTGTCGACGGGCGCGTCGAGGCTGTAGCGCGGGCGCAGCATCAGGATCGTGCCCCCGGTGCTCGCCGGGCCCGGCGGCGCGAGGATGGTCTCGCCGCTGCGCGCGGCGTCGCGGGCGGCCTCGGCGAGGGCAGGGTAGGCGGCGAGGTCAAGGCCCTGCAGGTCAAGGCTCTCCACCGGCTCGAAGAACTTGATGACGTAGCGCTCGATGTCGCCGGTCCGGGCGGGCCGGATCCGAAAGTCGGCGATGCCGTCGGAGGTGGTGGCCTCGAAGAATTGCTCCAGCGAGCCGGGCTGCAGGTTGTTGGCGTAGCCGAGGCCGACCAGGCTGGTCAGCCCCCGCACCGACTCCAGGGAACGGACGTAGTCGCGCCATTCGGCGAAGGTCACGTTGTCGGAGCTGTCGAGGTAGAGCTGCATCCCGACGAGCAGGTTGTTGTGCCGCTCGACGCGCTCGATCAGCGCGGTGCGGGCATTGTCGGTCAGTGTGATGAAGGCCTCGGCCGCGCGCGTCTGGCTGCGATCCTGCACCATGACGAACCCGCCAATGGTGACGGCGCCGCAAACGGCGAGGAGCACGGCTCTGGCGAGCGATGGGGCCTGCGTCATTACTGCTGCGCCTCGTTTTGGCGGTGGGTGCATCTATCGGCCCCCTTACCCGACCGTTCTGCCCGCCCGCCGGCCGCGTGTCACTAGGCGTGACGGGAGCGTCCGGACAACACGCCCGAAGTGGTCCCTTAAGGCCACAATGGATCAATCCTGCAACCTGAAGGGCGAATTGCTACAGCGTGAGGCCGGAGCTTCCCCTGCGTCCGAAGCGGCCCCGACCACGGCTTCCGCTGCGTCACTGGTCGACATTCGGCGCAGGCCGGGATTGCCTGTTAGCGACAAAACAGCCCATTTTTGCGGCACTTCCGGCACGGCGCGGTCGGCCGTAGATCGAAGCCCTCGATGTTCAACATTGGTGAATCGGTTGCAAAGGTGGGCGGGCTTGGGTTTAGATTGTCTCCATCAAGGCGGGTCTACCGTCGGACAACATCAGGGAGCGCCATTTGGCAGATACAGCGAACGGCACCGCGTTCGTCGCCTTCGAGCGAGTGCAGAAGAGCTACGACGGCGAAACGCTGGTCGTTAAGGATCTGAACCTCTCCATGCCGAAGGGCGAGTTCCTCACCATGCTGGGGCCGTCGGGCTCGGGGAAGACCACCTGCCTGATGATGCTCGCCGGCTTCGAGACCGCCACGCACGGCGAGATCAAGCTGGACGGCAAGCCGATCAACAACATTCCGCCGCACAAGCGCGGGATCGGCATGGTCTTCCAGAACTACGCGCTGTTCCCGCACATGACCGTCGCCGAGAACCTCGCCTTCCCGCTGGAAGTGCGCGGCATGGGCAAGTCCGAGCGCGAGAGCAAGATCAAGCGCGCGCTGGACATGGTCCAGATGGGCGACTTCGCCGGCCGCCGCCCGGCGCAGCTCTCGGGCGGCCAGCAGCAGCGGATCGCGCTGGCGCGCGCGCTGGTGTTCGAGCCCGAGCTCGTGCTGATGGACGAGCCGCTCGGTGCGCTCGACAAGCAGCTGCGCGAAACGCTCCAGTTCGAGATCACCCACCTCGCGCACCGGCTCGGGATCACCGTGGTCTACGTCACCCACGACCAGACCGAGGCGCTGACCATGTCGGACCGCGTCGCGGTGTTCGACGACGGCCGCATCCAGCAGCTCGCGCCGCCCGACCAGCTCTACGAGGCGCCCGAGAACAGCTTCGTCGCGCAGTTCATCGGCGAGAACAACACCCTCGAGGGCGTGGTCGAGGAGATCCGCGGCGATCACTGCGTGGTGAAGCTCGACAGCGGCGACATCATCGACGCCAAGCCCGTCAACGTCTCCGAGGTCGGCGAGCGCACCAAGGTGTCGATCCGGCCCGAGCGGGTCGAGTACAACCCCGAGCGCCTGCAGCAGGGGGCTCACACCCTCAAGGCGGAAGTGCTCGAGTTCATCTACATGGGCGATATCTTCCGGACCCGCCTTCGCGTGGCGGGCAACGACGATTTCGTCATCAAGACGCGGAACGCGCCCGACCAGGTGCGTCTGGCGCCGGGAGACCAGATCGAGATCGGCTGGCTGCCCGAGGATTGTCGTGCGCTCGACGCCTGAGCGCAATGACGACACGGTGCGCCGGTCACCCGGTCCGCGCGCCGAACAAATACGATCCGGGTCCTAAACGGGAGAATTGAATGAAACTGACCAAAATCCTGATGGCTTCCAGCGCCCTGACCCTCGCGGGCTCGGTGGCGTTCGCCGAAAGCCACGCGATGGAAAGCCCCGTCGCCGGTGAGCCGATGGCCGACAGCATGACGCTCGTCAGCTGGGGCGGCGCCTACCAGGCGAGCCAGCAGAAGGCCTACGTCGAGCCCTACCTCGAGATGAACCCCGACGTGACCATCACCTGGGATGAATCCTCCGCCGAGGCCGTGGCCAAGCTGCGCGCCATGAACGAGGCCGACAACCTGACCTGGGATCTCGTCGACGTCGTGGCCTCCGACGCCATCCGCCTCTGCGACGAGGGCCTGGCGATGGAGGTCGATCACGACGAGGTCCTGGCCCCCGCGCCCGACGGCACCGACGCCAGCGACGACTTCGGCGACCTGATCGTCTCCGACTGCTTCATCCCGCAGATCGTCTACTCGACCACCGTCGGCTACCGCACCGACGCCGAGGGCTGGACCGGCACCCCCGAGGACATCTGCGCCCTCTGGGATCTCGAGAACTTCCCCGGCCAGCGTTCGCTCGAGCGCCGTCCGATCGGCAACCTCGAGTGGGCCCTGCTCTGCGACGGCGTCGCCAAGGAAGACATCTACGACGTCCTCGAGACGGAAGAGGGCCAGGACCGGGCCTTCGCCAAGCTCGACGAGATCAAGGACAACGTCGTCTGGTGGACCGCCGGCGCCGACACGCCGCAGCTCCTCGCCGACGGCGAGATCGTCATGGGCTCGACCTACAACGGCCGCCTGTTCTCGCTCATCGTCGAGCAGGACCAGCCGGTCGAGATGCTCTGGGACGCGCAGGTCTTCGACCTCGACGGCTGGATCATCCCCGAAGGTCTGCCCGAGGAGCGCCTGAACCGGGTGATGGACTTCCTTTGGTTCGCCACCGACACCCAGCGCCTCGCTGACCAGTCGAAGTACATCTCCTACGGCCCCGCGCGCGACTCGTCGGCGCCGATGGTCTCGATGCACGCCGAACTCGGCGTCGACATGGCGCCGCACATGCCGACCGATCCGGCGAACTCGGAGAACACCTTCCTCTACAACTACGAGTGGTGGGCCGACTACCGTGACGACCTGGACGCCAAGTTCCAGGCCTGGCTCGCCCAGTAAGCCGAAAGACCGGAGGGCGCGCGCCGCGTGCGCCCTCCGACCCCGATGACGCCCGCACCCGCCGCGCAGGAGGCCGACAGATGACCGACGCCACCGCCCAGGACAAGATCGCGGGCCCGACCCCCGACACCGCCATCCGCGATGCCGAGCGGGCCGACGGCCCCATGCTCGCCGCCGACGGCCGTCCGCTGAAGAAGAGCCTCGCGAGCGCCCTGCGCCGCCAGAAGATCCGGGCGCTGCTGCTGATCGCGCCGCTGCTGATCTTCATCATGTTCACCTTCATCATCCCGATCGGGCAGATGCTGTTCCGCTCGGTCGAGAACCAAATCGTCTCCGAGACGCTGCCGCGCACCGTCGCCGCGCTCGACGGGTACGATTCCGAGAGCGGCCCGCCGTCCGGGGAGGTCTTCGCCGCCCTGACCCGCGATATGGTCGTCGCCGCCGAACTGAAGAACCACACCCGCCTCGGCTCGCGCCTCAACTACGAGACGACGGGCCTGTCGTCGCTGTTCCGCCAGGCCGGGCGCGGCGTCGACGACATCGGCGAGGACTACACCGACGCCTTCGTCGACGCCAACGAGGCGTGGGAAGAGGGCGAGACCTGGGTCCGGCTGCTCGCCAACGAGGGCTGGATCGTCGCCAGCGACGAGTGGGCCGCGCGCGAGGAAGCGGCGGGCCGGGGCTTCGACGAGCTGCCGCCGCGCTTCGTCTTCGCCGACGGCGTCGAGGAGGCGCTGCCGCGCACCACCGAGATGTACGCCGACTTCGCCGCCGTGCTGCGCACGGAAGACGGAGACAGCCCCGTCGACGAAGAGCCGTGGAACATAGTCTACCTGTCGCTCTACGAGGACCTCGCCGCCAACCCCGACGCGCCCGCCGCCTTCGAAGGCGCCGAGGCCGAGCTGCTCGCCGAGGCCGCCGAGATCGCCGCCGGGCTCGAGCCGTTCGACTACACCGCCGCCTTCGAGGAGATCGACGAGGACTGGCTCGGCGAGGACGTCTGGGGCACCATCGACGCCTTCTCCTCGGACTACACCGCCGGCTACTTCGCCGCCTCCGCCGACCGCAAGCTGACGCCCGACGGCATCCAGCCGGTCGACGAGGACCAGAGGGTCTACGGCACCCTGTTCCTGCGCACGATGCTGATGTCGCTCGGGATCACCGTGTCCTGCATCGCCCTCGGCTACCCCGTCGCTTGGCTGCTGGCGAACCTGCCGCTGCGCACCGCCAACGTGCTGATGATCCTCGTGCTGCTGCCGTTCTGGACCTCGCTGCTGGTGCGCACCTCGGCCTGGAAGGTGCTGCTGCAGCAACAGGGGGTGATCAACGACATCCTCGTCTGGCTCGGCCTCGTCTCCGACAGCAACCGCCTGATCATGATCAACAACCAGTTCGGCACCATCGTGGCGATGACCCACATCCTGCTGCCGTTCATGATCCTGCCGCTCTACTCGGTGATGAAGACCATCCCGCCCTCCTACCTGCGCGCCGCTAAGTCGCTCGGCGCCACCAACTGGACGGCCTTCTGGCGGGTCTACTTCCCGCAATCGGTGCCCGGCATCGGCGCGGGCTCGATCCTCGTCTTCATCCTCGCCATCGGCTACTACATCACCCCCGAGATCGTCGGCGGCACCAAGGGCGTCTTCATCTCCAACCGGATCGCCTACCACATCTCGACATCGCTCAACTGGGGCCTCGCCGCCGCGCTGGGGACGATCCTGCTCGCCCTCGTGCTGGTCCTCTACTGGCTCTACGACCGCATCGTGGGCATCGACAACGTGAAGCTGGGAGGCTGACCCCATGACCGCCGCCACCACCGAACCGGTCACCTCCAGGGGCGAGAGCAACCTGCTCGGCTTCTCCCTGCCGCTCGTCGCCCTGCTGGGCGCGTTCCTCGGCTTCATCGCCGGCAACGCCGCCGGCTGGCCGCTGATCGGGGCCATCGCCGGCGTCGTCGTCGGCGCGGGCGTGACCTACCTCGCCGGGACCAGCCTGCGGGAGAAGCGCGCCACCGGCCGCTGGGCGGTGATCGGCGTGTGCGCGTTGCTCGGCCTGCTCGTCGGGGGCCTCGGCGGGCTCGTCGGCGGTGCCATCGTCGGCGCCATCCTCGGCTGGGTCGCCTACTGGCTGGTGCGCGGCGACTACCGCAAGGGCGTGCCTCCCTACGCCACGGCGGGGCAGGTGCTGTGGCACAACGCCTTCCTGTTCATCTGCGGGCTGATCTTCTTCTTCCTGATCGCGCCGATCATGGTCGTCATCCCGCTCAGCTTCAACGCCGAGGCGTTCTTCACCTTCACCCCAGAGATGCTGGCGCTCGATCCCGAGGGCTACTCGCTGCGCCACTACCGCGACTTCTTCTCCAACAGCGACTGGCAGCTCGCGATGCGCAACTCGCTGATCATCGCGCCCTTCGCGACGATCATCGCGGTGTCGCTCGGCACCCTCGCCGCGATCGGCCTGTCCCAGAGCCACGTGCCGGGGCGGCAGGCGATCATGGCGATCCTGATCTCGCCGATGATCGTGCCGCTGATCATCTCGGCGACGGGGATGTTCTTCTTCTACTCGGCGATGGGCAACTGGCTCGAGGACAACCTCGGCTTCAGCCGCGAGCTCACGGGCTACATCAAGGTCATCCTCGCCCACGCCGCGCTCGGCATCCCGTTCGTGATCATCACCGTGACGGCGACGCTGGTCGGCTTCGACCGCTCGCTGACCCGCGCCTCGGCCAACCTCGGGGCTGGGCCGGTGAAGACGTTCTTCTCGGTGCAGATGCCGCTGATCCTGCCGGGCGTGATCTCGGGCGGGCTGTTCGCCTTCATCACCTCCTTCGACGAGGTGGTCGTGGTGCTCTTCGTCGGCGCGGCGGCGCAGAAGACGCTGCCCTGGCAGATGTTCATCGGCCTGCGCGAGCAGATCTCGCCGACGATCCTCGCCGTGGCGACGATCCTCGTGACCTTCTCGATCATCCTGCTGACCACCGTCGAACTGCTGCGCCGCCGCTCCGAGCGCCTGCGCGGCATGTCCCCCGGCTGATCCGGGGGCGCCTCCGCAAGGGTCGGCGCCCTCCGCCGCGCCAAGTTCGACGCACTAACCTGGTATTAAGGTTAATGCGTTAACTGCGCGGCTGGTTAAGGCTGATCCCGCCCGCTCAAGGTTAACGCGCACCGCAACGCCGCCCCCCACCTCGCGCCACCCACCTCGCCGCCCGCGCCGCCGATGGGATCGGGTGCGCCGCCTGCACCCTCTGTCCTGCAAATATCCCCGCCGGAGGCTGCGCACTCTCCACGATCCCCGCCGCCCCGAAAAAGGCGCCTCACGGCAGCACCGCCAGCCACCCCCAGATCGTCAGGATCGACAGCCCCGTCGCCATCAGCACGACGGACGCCGAGACCCGCTTGGCGACGCCGTACATGTTGGCGAAGACGTAGGTGTTCACCCCCGGCGCCATCGCGGCGCAGATCACCGCCGAGCGCAGCGCGTCGCGCTCCAGCGCGAAGGCCGTGCCCAGGCCGTAGGTGATGACCGGGTGCAGCACCAGGCTGAGCGAGCTGACGAAGAGGATCGCGCGCATGTCGCCCTGCGGCTTGTAGCGCACCAGCACGCCTCCGAGCCCGAACAGCGCCACCGGCAGCGCCGCGCGCACCATCAGGTCGAGCGCCTCGCTCAGCACCGTCGGCATCGGAAAGTTCGTCACGTTGACCGCGAAGCCGAGCGCGATCCCGAGGATCAGCGCGTTGGAGAACATCGCCTTGAGCACCTTGAGCGGCAACGTCCGCGCCGGCTCGCCCCGCGAGCGGATGATCTCCATCGCGGTGACGCCGATGCCGTAGCAGAAGGGGGCGTGCATCGAGATGATGACGAAGTTGTTCATCAGCGCGTCGGGGCCGTAGGCGCGTTCCATGATCGGCAGGCCGAGCAGCACGAGGTTGGAGAACAGCCCCGAGAAGCCGAAGGCCACGCTGTCCTCCCAGGCGCGCCCGAACAGCACCCGCCCCCCGACCAGCCCGGCGACGAACCCGGCGATGGCGCCGGCATAGAAGCTCACCAGCAGCCGCCAGTCGTAGCTCGCCGCGAGGTCGAGGCTGGAGATGGCGTTGAACAGCAGGCAGGGGATCGCGAAGTTCTGGGTGAAGCGCATCAGCCCGTCGACCTGCCCGTCGTCGAGGAGGCTGCGCCAGCGCGCCAGGTAGCCGAAGCCGATCACGATGAAGACCGGCAGGATGACGTTGACGAGTGCCCCCACGTCAGACGTCGAAGGCGAGGGTAAGTCCGTCGTAGGCGGGCTCGATATGGGCGGGCGTCTCGGCGGCGACGGTCTCGTAATCGAGATCGATATGCATGTTCGTCAGCACCGCCCGCGCCGGCGCGGCGCGCTCGATCCAGGCGAGGGTGTTGGCGAGGTGCGAGTGCGTCGGGTGCGGCTCGCGGCGCAGCGCGTCGACGATCCAGCAGCGCAGGCCGGCGAGCATCGGCCAGCTGTCGTCGGGAATGGTGGCCACGTCGGGCAGGTAGACGATGTCGTCGAAGCGGAAGCCGAGCGCATGGATCGCGCCGTGCCGGACGGGGAAGGGGGTGAAGGTGATCGTGCCGCCCGCACCGTCGACCGTCACCGGGCCGGAGAGGTCGAAGAGGTCGAGGATCGGCGGATACTGCGAGCCGGCGGGCGCGGCGAAGGCGTAGGCGAAGCGGTTGAGCAGCGCCTCCGAGGTCTCGCCGTCGGCATGGACGGGCAGGCGGGTGCGGGTGTTGAACACCACCTGCCGCAGGTCGTCGAGCCCGTGGACGTGGTCGGCGTGGGCGTGGGTGTAGAGCACCGCGTCGAGCCGGCCCACGTCGGCGGCGAGCAGCTGGGCGCGCATGTCGGGCGAGGTGTCGATCAGCGTCCGCGTCACGCCGCCCGCGTCCTCGCGGCTCACCAGCAGCGAGCAGCGGGTGCGGCGGTTCTTCGGGTTGGCCGGATCGCACGCGCCCCAGTGGCCGCCGAGCCGCGGTACGCCGCCCGAGGAGCCGCAGCCCAGGATGCGGACGGTCAGTCGCGCCATCAGGCGGCCCTGGCCCAGGCGGCGGCCTTGGAGAAGAGGCGGTCGAAGTTGGCCGAGGTCCGCGCGGCGAAGTCGGCGTAGTCGAGCCCGAACACCTCCGCCCCAACCTTCGCGGTATGGGCGGTGTAGGCCGGCTCGTTGCGCTTGCCCCGGTGCGGGGGCGGGGCGAGGTAGGGGCTGTCGGTCTCCACCAGGATCCGCTCGAGCGGGGCGGTGGCGAAGATGTCGCGCAGCTCCTGGCTGCGCGGGAAGGCGGCGATGCCCGACATCGACAGGTAGAAGCCGAGATCGAGCGCCGCACGGGCCAGTCCGGCGCCCGAGGAGAAGCAGTGCATCACGCAGTCGAAGGGGCCGTTTGCGTAGCCCTCGCGCAGGATGGCGGCCATGTCCTCGTCGGCGTCGCGGGCATGGATGATCAGCGGCAGGCCGGTTTCGCGCGCAGCGTCGATGTGGATCCGCAGCGACCGGCGCTGCACCTCGGCGCTCTCGGCGGTGTAGTGGTAGTCGAGCCCGGTCTCGCCGATGCCGACGAACTTCGGATGCCGCGCCAGCGCGACCAGCTCGTCAACGCGCGCCAGCGGCTCCTCGGCGGCGCTCATCGGGTGGGTGCCGGCGGCGTAGAAGACGGGCGCATGCGCCTCGGCGATGGCGCGCACCTGCGGCTCCTGGCGCAGCCGGGTGCAGATCGTCACCATCCGCGTCACCCCGGCCTCGGCGGCGCGCGCGATCAGGGCCGCGTGCTCGCCCTCGAAATCGGGGAAGTCGAGGTGACAGTGGCTGTCGACGATCTCGGGAATGCTCATGCCTGGGCCTCGGACGCGGCGGCGGTGGCGCGCGCGGTCTCTTCGATCTTGAAGACCATATCGAGGATCAGGCTGGCAGGGTCAAGGTTGACCGCCCGCCCGTGCCGGGAGCGCTCGATGAGGGTCTGCGACAGTTCCGCCCAGCGGCGCGCGGCGCCGGCGTCGGGGCTGAGCCGGGTGAGCAGGCGGGCCTCGCCCGGGGCGCCCTGCACGTCGGGCGCGCCGACGATCCCGGCGCGGGCGATGCGCGCGAGCAGGCGGTCGAGCAGGTCGAGCGTCATCTCGAAGCGGCGGTCGTTGGCGCGGCCGGTGCAGCTCTCGGCGAGCTTGATCGCCGCAGGGCGGTCGATGCGCGGCGCGCCCGAGAGCAGCTTCACCAGGTCGCCGTAGAGCGCCAGCCCGTCCTGGCGCACCAGCCGGATCGCCTCGCCCACCGAGCCCGCCGCGAGCGCGGCGAGCGCCTCCGTCTCGGCCACCTCCACCCCCGCCTGCGCCAGCGCCGCCGCCATGTCGTCCGGGCCCAGCGGCGCGAGGCGCAGCTCGCGGCAGCGCGAGCGGATGGTCGGCAGCAGGCGCGAGGGCTGGTGCGAGACGAGCAGCAGCGTGGTCCGCTCGGGCGGCTCCTCGAGCTCCTTGAGCAGCGAATTGGCGGCCGAGACGTTCATCTCGTCGGCGGCGTCGACGATGACCGCGCGGCGGCCGCCGTCGGCGGCGGAGAGCTGAAAGAAACGCTTCATGCCGCGCACCACGTCGGCGCGGATGTCGGCGGAGAGCTTGTCGCCCTTGTCGTTCGGCCCGCGCCGCACGAGGTGGAGGCGTGGATGCGCGCCGGCGAGGATCAGCCGCATGTCGGGATGGTCCGGCGCGAGGCCCAGCCGGTCGGGGCGGGGCGGGGCGCCGAACAGCCCGTCATCGGCCGGCTCGGCGAGCAGGAACGCCGCGATCTTCCAGGCCAGCGTCGCCTTGCCGACCCCGCGCGGCCCGGTCAGCAGCCAGCCCGAATGGAGCCGTCCGGACTCCCAGGCGTCGAGGAAGCCGGCCTCGGCGCGCGCCTGCCCGTAGAGGAGCGGCGTCTCGCGCGGGTGCGGCGCGCCCTCGATCTGGTCGGGGGCAGGGAGGTCGGCGGAAACGGGCATCGCGGCGGTTGTCGCGCAATCGGGCCGGGGCCGCAATCGGGCGTGACGGGAATGTCGGCGCGCGGCCGCGGGCCGGTCGTCAGTCGGCGAGCTCGAGGCGGGCGGCGATCTCGGCGGCGACGGCCTCGGCCGGGCGGTCGCCGTCGATGACGATGCAGCGCTCGGAGAACTGGCGGGCGAGCGACAGGAAGCCGTGGCGCACGGTCTCCTGCAGCGCGAGGCCGAAATCCTCGAACCGCCGCTCCGCGCCGGGGCGGGCCACCCCGCGGGCGAGGGCGGTCTCCGGGTCCATGTCGATGATGAAGGTCAGGTCGGGCTCGCGGCCGATCGTCAGCGCGTGGAGCTTGTCGACCGTCGCGCGCAGGTCGCCCCGCGTCGCCCCCTGGTAGACCCGGGTGCTGTCGGCGAAGCGGTCGCAGATCACCGTGCGCCCGGCGGCGAGCGCCGGCTCGATCGTCTTCTCCAGATGATCGCGCCGTGCCGCGGTGAAGAGCAGCAGCTCCGTCTCGGCCGACCAGCGGCCGGGATCGCCGTTGAGCACCAGCGCGCGGATCTCCTCGGCCCCCGCGCTGCCGCCGGGCTCGCGCGTCAGCAGCGCGTCGGGCAGTCGTTCGGCCAGCAGCCGCGCCTGGGTGGACTTGCCCGAGCCGTCGATGCCCTCGAAGGTGATGAACCGGCCCGGTGCCACGCGGATCAGGCGCCGTCGGCTTCGGGCTCGGCCGCCGGCTCGGCCTCGTCGCCCAGCAGCGGCAGCGCCTCGAGGTCGGCCCCCGGCGCGACCTTGCCCAGCAGCACGAGCGCCGCCACCTTCACCCGCTCGGCAAAGCCGCCGCGGGCCACGTCGCTCTCGGCGACGAGCGGGATGCGCACCTCGGGCAGGTCGGCGCGGGTGATGCGCAGCTCGGCGATCTCGTCGCCCGCCGCCACCGGCGCCTCGACGGGGCCGGTATAGACCACCTCCGCCGCGACCCCGCCCTGGCTCAGCACCGGCACCAGCAGCGACACGTCCTCCGCCACCGTCAGCCCCACCGTCGAGGCCGCGCCCATCCAGACGTCGGCCTCGGCGATGCGCGTGCCCGCTTCGGTCAGGCCCTTCTCCACGTACTGGCGGAATGCCCAGTTCACCACCCGCTCGGATTCCTCGGCCCGCTCGGCCGTGCTGTCGAGCCCCGCCAGCACGAACACCACCCGCCGGTCCTCCTGCACCGCCGAGCCGACGAGCCCGTAGCCGGCCTCCTCGGTATGCCCCGTCTTCAGCCCGTCCGCGCCGATCCCGAGCCCGAGCAGCGGGTTGCGGTTGCGGACGTTGGTGGGCGCGCGGCCGTCGTACTCGAAGGTCTGCTCCGCGAACATCGGGTAGAGGTCGGGGAAATCCTCGATCAGCCGCGTCGCCACGACGCCGAGATCGCGCACCGACATCCGGTGATCGGGCGCCGGCCAGCCGTTGGAATTGGCGAAGGTCGAGTTGGTCAGCCCGATCTGCCGCCCGCGCTCGGTCATCAGCCGCGCGAAGCCGGCCTCCGTCCCGTCGGGCGACAGCGCCTCCGCCAGGACCGCCGAGGCGTCGTTGCCCGACAGCACGATCACCCCGCGCAGCAGGTCCTCCACCGTCGGCCGGTCGGTCGTGTCGAGAAACATGGTCGAGCCGCCGTACGACATCGCGTGCTCGCTCACCGGCAACTGCTCGTCGAGCCGGAGCCGGCCGCTCTCGATCGCCTCGAACGCCATGTAGAGCGTCATCAGCTTCGACATCGACGCCGGCGGCAGCGGCTCGTCGGCGTTCTTCTCGAGCAGGATCGTCTCGGTCGTCACGTCGTAGACGTAGGCGGCGTTCGCGCGGGTATCGAAGCCCTGCGCGGCGGCCATCTGGGCGAAGGCGAGGCCGGCCGCGAGAGCGACCAGCAGGCGGGCGGTGAAGCGTCGGATCATGTGGCGGCGCGTCCTGTCCTGTGGGAAAACGGTGGCGCTAGTTTGTCACGGCGTACGCGTCGGCAAACCCCTGCGCCTTCACTTTTTCGAGCAGCCGCTCCCGCTCGGCGGCATCGCGCGCAGGCCCGACGATGACCCGCCAGAACGGGCTGCCCTGGCTCTCCTGCGCGAGCACCGTCGGCACGATGCCGGCGGCGCGCATCCGGTCGGCGGTGCCTTCGGCGTTGGACTCGATCGAGAAGATGCCGATCTGGATGTAGGGCTTCTCCAGCGTCGAGGCGGTCTCCACCGGGGCAGGGGCGGGCGCCGGAGGCGTCGCGGCCTCGGCCACCGGCGCGGCGCTCTCGGCCGCCGGCGCGAGGCTCGTCGTTTCGACGGCGGCGGGTGCGTCGAGCCCCGCCTCGGCGGCGCTCGCGGCGGCCGCCGGCGCGGTCTCGGCGGCCTCCTCGCGGCGCAGCGCCGTGACATTGAGCTCGACCGGCGCCCCGGCCAGCACCCCGAGCGCGTCCGCCGCGTCGGAGGAAACCTGCAGCCGCGGCCCCGGGTTCTCGCGCTCGCGCCGGAACAGCGCGCCGATGACGAACTTGCCGTTGTCGCGGTTGCGGATGATGACCCGCTCCGGATCGGTCACGTCCGGGTGCGCCACCCAGACCCCGCCGAGCGACGGCCGCCCGTCCCACAGCCCCTGCTCGGTGACCTGGAACACCTCCGGCGCCTCCAGGTCGCGCTCCACCAACTGGACCGACCCGCCGGTCGCGCTGCCCTCTCCGGCGGCGGCGCGGCCTGGCATGTCGAACGGCATCCGGAGCCCGCCGTCGCCGTCGCACCCGGCGAGACCCAGCCCCAGGACGACGAAGATCGCGGTCCGCCCCGACACCCCACGGCGAGAATTGCTGCCCGTCATTCGTTTGCCCCCTCGTTGACGCGGCCTGTCCCGACCGCCGGCCGTGTTGTCCGGCCCTTCCTGCTCGACCCGGCCCGTCGGTCGTCTCCCGCGAGCCTCCCGCGCGAGGATAGCCGCATCGCCCTTCCTTTGAAAGCCTCGCCCCGGTCCCCCGCCAACTTTCCCCCACCCGCCACCCTTCCCGAATCGCACCCCGTTGGCTACGTGCGTCGGCGCGGCCGGAGGAGTGGCAGAGTGGTCGATTGCGGCGGTCTTGAAAACCGTTGGGCGTGAGAGCGTCCCGTGGGTTCGAATCCCACCTCCTCCGCCAGTAATCTGCCACTATGAAGGCAGTCATCCCGCAGAAAACGTCGGAAAATCAGTCGCGTAAGGTTTTGTTAACCTGCGCATGGCATCCTGTCCCTCATGAAATCCCGCATAGATTCCCGCATAGCTGCAGATTTTCGAGGAGGGTGAGGCGATGGGTCTGACACTTGATCGAGGTCGATACTACTTCGTTCTGAACGTGCCCAAGCACCTGTTCGGCAAAGTTCGAGGCAGAAACGGTCAGCCGATCCGCCAGGTCCGGCAAGCACTAAGGACCGCTGACTTGAGCGTTGCAAGGCGCAAGGCGAACGAACTTGAGGACCTCAAACGGACAGAGTGGCGCTTGTTAGAGCTTGGGCAGGACGCTCTTGCGCACGAGAAGTATCAGGCAGCGAAGGATATCGCAGAAAGCCATGGCTTCGACTATTTGCCGAGCGACATCCTGCTGCAACGATCCTTCACGGAGAACCTGCCGCGCCTGATGGCAGCCGCAGGCATCCTCGAGAAGCCGCAGCCTCCCGAGGTCACCAATGCCCTGCTCGGCGGCGTTCCGGTTGCTCTGCCGCCCTTGAGGGCCGTCCTCGATGACTACATCGAGCTCACGAAAACCCGCCGCATTCGGAAATCTGATCGACAGCGCCATCTTTGGCGGCTTCCGCGGGAGCGCGCCGTTACAAATTTCGAGAAAGCCGTGCCTAAGCGGCGTGCGTCCGGCATCGACAAGATCACTCGCGAGGATGCGTTGGCGTTTCGAAGCTGGTGGGCCGAGCGGGTTCATTCCGGTGAGACCCGCGCAGAGACGGCCAACAAAGACTTGGGCATCTCTCACAGCTCTTTCATGAGTGGTGCGAGCTGAAGGGGCATTTTGCCCTAGAGAACCCATTCGCGAAGCTTCGCTTCGACAAATCTGTGGACCCAGAGATAAGCCGCCCTCCGTTTTCGCGCGCTTGGGTCGAAGGCAAATTGTTGGCTGCAGGAGCGCTAAATGGGCTCAACGAAGAGGCCGCAGATACCCTTCTAGTTCAGGTGAACACCGGGCTGCGCCCAAGCGAGGTGCTCCTATGTCCCCTGGAAGACTTCTGCCTCGACGACGAGATACCATTCATTCGTGTAGCAGCCCATGGGCGCGAGCTGAAACAGCGCCATACCGCTCGGGACATCCCACTGTTGGGGGTTTCACTTGCAGCGGCGCGCCGGATCGTCGCGCGAGGTGGAATCCAGCGCTACAGAGACAAGTCAAATGCATGGTCAAGCCTCGTGAACAAGTTCCTCGATGCTCACGGGCTGAAAGAGACGCCTCAGCACAGCGCCTACAGTCTTCGGCACTATGTGGAGGACGCGCTTCTGGAAGCGGGCGTGGATGATCGAGTACGCGCCGACATATTGGGCCACAAGTACGACCGGCCATCCTACGGCGCAGGCGGGGGCCTTCTCGGACGGCGGCAGGCTCTCGCGAAGATATCGATCTAGCTGAAGCGCGAACTTCCCCGAAACTGCGTCAGCCAAACTTTCCTCTTGACCCGGGGGAAGTGTTCCGGCCTGTGGTCTGCACTTCGAAACAGATAGGCTCGCCGATAGCGGGTGAAAGGACGGCTTGATGTCTATGCAAATAGGGAATTGCGGAGCTATGTCTGGAACACGGGCTCCAGACCTCTCCACTCAAATTGCACCTCATCCCGCACCAAGGGATCGGCCTGAGCCCCTTCTCCGCCAAAGGAGGTCGGGACTGGCGCTGCCGCTTGACTACCTCGGCCCGATCGCAGAGCCGGCGAAGGCCATTGCCGATCTGACCGGAGCTCCGATCGAAATCGCGTTTCAATCAGTGCTGGCCATGGCCTCGCTGGCAACCCAGCACCTTTGCGACGTCGAGCACCTCAGCGGGGAAACGCCACTCAGTCTGTTCTTGCTGACAGTGGCCGCCTCGGGAGAGCGGAAGTCCTCCTGCGATAGACTGTCATTGAAGCCGGTCCATGACTGGGAAGAAGCCAAGTCAGCCGCGTACCGCCGCGACCTCGAGACCTACAAGTTCGAACTGAGCCTCCACGAAGCCCTCGTGCGGAAGACGTTGAAGTCTAGAGCTGAGGAAGGCGGTGTCGTCGAGGGCACCACTCCGCAGTCGCCAGCTTGCCCCATCGTGCCACGCAAGGTGCTCTCGGACATCACTTTCGAGGGCCTTCTCCGCCACTTCGAAGATGGGGACCCGTCGATCGGCATATTTGCCGATGAAGGGGGGGCAGTTCTTCGGCGGCCACGGCATGGGCCGCGACAATCAGCTCAAGACCGCTGCCGGGCTTTCTAAGCTTTGGGATGCCGCCCCCCTCAACCGGACCCGCGCAGGCTCTCCTCAGGCAACGTACCGGCACCGGCGGGGCGCCCTGCACTTGATGATCCAGCCGGGGATCGCGGAAGAGGTCCTGCGCAATGAGGTTCTCAGAGATCAGGGACTGATGTCACGTATGCTCATCGCTTGGCCGACCAGCAGGATCGGCCAGCGCCTTATCGAAGATTCTGACGTAGAAGTGCAGAAGCGGCATCGGGCGGAGAAAAGGCTGGCAACATTTCAAGCTCGGGTGTCTGCTCTTCTTCACCGCCCTCCGCCATCGCATGATGATCCGCTGGAGCTTGCACCGCGCTTGTTGCCGCTCAGCACAGAAGCCCGCGCTCTGTTGATCCAGTTTGCAAACAAGATCGAAGGGGCCCAGTGCCCGAACGGCGAGTTGGCCCATATCACCGGGTTTGCTTCGAAGGCGGCAGAGCAAGCGGCTCGCATTGCCGGCGTGCTGGCAGTCTTCGATGACCCGGAAGCCAGAGAGCTGCCGCTTCGGGCCATGCAGTGTGGTGTAAAACTTTCTGCTTGGTATGTCGCAGAGGCTCAACGGCTGATGGATGCCGGCCCGGTCGATGAGACGCTCGCTCAGGCGCAGCTGCTACTGGATTGGCTAAAACCCCGACTCAGCGGGCAGCCGTTCGATAAGCGCATGATCGTAAGTCCTGGCCCGGCGAAAATCCGTGACAGCAAGACGGTCGAACGCTTGCTGGTGGTGCTGGTTCAATATAGACATATCCGCCCATTACCGCTCGGCACAGTCGTGGGTGGACATGTCACGAGCCATTCTTGGGAGCTTTGTGCATATGAATGACTTGTTTCGCTTCGATTTCGACGAGGCGGAAAAGGTGCAGATTCCGCCGACCCCACCGCGACAGGAAGGCGTCGACAAAGCACCGGCCAAGCACGCAGCGCTTGCCGACTTGGCGAACTGCGACTCAGAGCCTGGCTCGCTCGTCTGGCAGTTGTCGCATCCGTCGCAGATGTCGCTTGTTGCAAGGTACATGGCCCTGGATGACACCGCCCGCGACGCGTTCGAGGAACGGGCTGCAATCCTGGAACACGATGCCGGCCTTCCCCGCCCAGCCGCCGAAACCTTAGCCTTCCGCGAGGTGATGCAAGCTTATCGGGATCTGGATCCCACTTTGGGTCCTTCCTGAGACCACGAATGTGGGTATATTTGCGCCCCGTTGCTCCAATCAATTCATCCGCCTGAGGACTTGGACGTTTGGATTGGCGTTGTTGTAAAGGCAGAGCCACAGTATCCCATCAAACAGAACACGGCCAGCATCTACATGCCATAATCACACCTTTTCCCTCAGCAAGCGCCCCAGCCGCCGTCGCACACTTTGCCGACTTCGAGTTCAACTCCCAATCTAATGGCGCGTTCAATACGCTTCTACCTTATATGAGCGTGCAGAAACTTCACACGCCAAAGGGGCTAGGATGGCTTCGATCCATGCTGGGTAGCACCTGCAAGAATAGAACTCTCTCCCTGAGATGCGGCGAATACAGAATCGAAGCTGTTTGGCAGATCGCCGATACCAGTAGCACGCGATTGAATTCGTTATCTCGAGCTTCGCAAATGCTGTCGGCGTTTAAACGATGTTTGGGTTCTAATGTTCCAGATATCCGTATGGTCGCGCAAAGGTACTTTCCGCTATCGCCGGACAAGATACTTATCCTCACGAATCTGGCTTGGGTGCGCGACCTATACCAGAACGCTCACGAGCTGAGGCCGAACCCGAAGTATTTCCTGCCAGCGGCGCTTTTCAACGTGATGGATAGTCAGCACTATCGGTATTTCTCCGAGAAGGAATTTGTTGAAGTCAACTACGTTACCGAACGGAGCGCGTTTCAATGAGTGATGACTATGACAAATCAGAGTGCGAACAGGATAAAGAGTACCATAGACTTCCGGAGGGGGGCGCGGCGGCAAAGGTCGAGGCGGACTTTATACGGCTTGAAAGACTAGACCCTTCAAGGGTAATCCATCTCGAACAGTGGCCTCGCGCAACATCTTGTGCTAGTAAGGTGTCACTACGTCAGATCATGCTAGAAGCGAAGCCGTGTTTTCCTTATGCTCTGACAACCTATCGAGTCAGAGGGGCGCGAAGTTGAGCAAAGAAGAAACCGAGACAGCGAATCGAGATGATGTTGCCAAACCGGATTACTCGCGCATCTCGATCAACTCGCAACAACCGATGGCAAGCGCACCGTCCGCGCCACCGCCGCCTAAACCGAAGCGCTGAGCATGGTCAAAAACCGACGCCTCCACCACCAAAACCCAAAACCCAAACCGCTCCCGCGACAGCGGGGAGAGGTGCGGGTGCAAGGATCGCAACAGCCCCGTGCCGCTGCGCCGGGAACGCCGCCACCTCCCAAAAGAGGTAGAACATGTCAGACACCCGTCGACGCCGTCCGTCGCTAGAGTTGTCGTTGAAAGGTCACAGAAACTTGTTGCCAGCAAACCCGGAAAGGTAATCCGATGAGTGGGAAACCCTCCGCACCGCCTACGCGTCCTACAACGCTGCCGTTGCGTCCGATCCCGGAGACGAACACCCGCCCCATGCCTGCGGCCCCGTCTTCGCCTCCGCCACCCAAGAGGTAACGCTATGCCGTTTGAAGCGCAGTCAGGGGTTCAAGCACAGTCAGGTGGCGGACCCGTCTATATACCCGACAACGCCCGCCCCATCCCCAGCGCTCCGGCTTCGCCGCCACCGCCCAAGAAGTGAAGGGGCGTGCCGTATCCGCACCTCCGAGATTTCGCCTGCCGGGATGATTGTGATCTCCAGTCCCCAGTCCCCATGTGATGGGTCCACTTCTTCCCATTCATCTGAGTTAGCTGCGCGATAATCGGTGACATATATCGCAACTGACCCGTCTTGCCCCAAGATCATTGGGCCGAACGGTGCTTTCTTGAAATCGTCCAGCCGCTCACATTGAAGCGTTGTGCCGTCCTTCTTCACGATTGTGATTTGCGATGGTCCAGAGTCTTCACGATTTATGACGGTTTCCCATGCGGCGGTATTTCTATCCGCCGATGATATGCCTGCACTTCGCAGAAGCTCAGGAACAGCGCTTACGCTCACCCGCCGCCATACCCCAGCCGACGACAGAGCAACAACTATCCCGCCAACGCTCGCTCCGTAGCCGACCCATAACGGCAATTCGCCGCCCGATGGGGCTGGATTATTCCAGTGGCAAAGGATCAAGAGAGCCGCTGACGCGGCCTGTGCCACGAACGCAAACACCAGCGCTATGGCAAGTGTGTCCAGTGTCCGGTGCGTCGTGTCGCGGCCTGTGTAGGCCAGACGATAGGACAGGTAGCCTGCAATCAAGATGGCAAGGGTCTGGTAGGGCAATTGCAGAAGGTTTTCGAGAGCTTCCATCTTCACAGAGAACCATTGTTTGTTGGAGCGCACAACTTAGCAGTTTTGAGGGAGGCCCGTTTAGATGGTGGGCGGCGATCACAGCATCTTCGTGCAGTAGGTGCCTCGTTCATGCATGAAGATTATGGCGGCTTTCCGCCGAGTGTGATCTTAGGCTTGATAGCGGCACCGCCTCCGCAATGGCGAGCGCATCTTCGAGCTCGACGCCGAGGTAGCGCACCGTGTCATCCAACTAGTATGGCCGAGCAGGAGCTGCACCGCGCGGAGGTTGCCAGTCTTGCGATATATCTGCGCCACTTTAGTCCGACGCGTTGCGTGGGTGCCGTAGGCGCTTGGCTCGAAACCAATCGCCCTGACGCAGCTCCCGGACCTCGCGCTCCAGCGCCTCCACCCGCGCCGCCTCCTCCGGCCTCGCTTCGGCTCCGGGGGGGGCTGCCTTCTCGGCCTCGCGCACCCACCTTCTCAGCGTCTCCGCGTGCAGCCGATCTTCGGCGCAATCGACTGGATCGGTGCCCACGGACTCGCATGCTCGGCCGCGTGATCGCCCACCATCCGAACCGCCCGCTCGCGCACCTCAGGCGCATACCTTGCTGATGTCTCCCCCATGGCTCCGTCCTCTCAAACTTTGGAGCCCCCGGAAAACCCGGGGCGGTGCACGGTGCGATCACGGCGGGCCAAGCCTGCCGCACCAACGCAAGTCTGCTTCGAGCCCAGAGTCAAAGATGCTGCGGCGCGAATCACGACCGCTTCAAGCGTTGTGTCGCGAGCTAGTCCCATAATTGGGTCCGTTCCAAAGCGCAGGGAGGGCCTTATCAAAAAGGGCCACGTGCTTTAGAACGACCATTCATCGGTGCGCATTTGCAGGAACGATCACATCGCGTGGAGCTGAACGAACGGAGGAATCGTGGAGAATGAGCTTGAGTTGGAGATTGACGCGCGGACATGGCCACGCAATCGGCCACCTAAATCGCTGCACGCGATCGTCGGTCCGCGGCAGGTCGATCTAATCGCGTTCATGCTCATGATTGGCCACTGTACGGTCCCGGCTCATGCGGCGCGCCATTCCATAAATGCTCTTTGAGCTTGGGTGCGATATTTCGGAGCTTTCTCGGACGATGCAGACCTCCGAGTGAGCGATGAGTTCTCCAAACTCGACCCGCATTAAAAGACTATCCTCTCCGATGACTTCGGCATGGGCATGTCGCTCCATATACTAACCGAGGCCTTGGACCTTGTAGGTTTCTGTGATGGGAAATACTTCATAGACCGTGTGGCACCGCGTCTTCCAGGCGGTGTGCACATCACGGCAACGACGGCAAAGAACGGTGCACGGAAGTCGCCCGACTTCGTTGCTCTCGACGCCAGGGGCCGGTGGTATGTGATCGAGTGCAAGGGGACGCAATCGGGCCCTAGCTACTGCCGAAAGCAGATGGGCCTTGGATTTGCTCAGAAGCGTGCAATTGAGTTTCGAGGGACGCTTAAGGGTCAATTGCTGGTCACGGGCTTCGACATCGCCAGCGCGGCGAGTGATACCGCAAGCCGTTTAGTGATCATCGATCCCAAGCCGGAAGACCCGCCGTTAGAGATCGGACCTGATGACAGGCCGCTCATCCGCGACTGCGTGGCGCGGGGTACGATCGCGCGCGCAATGATGCTTGCCGGTGCTCCCAACTTATCGCGCCTTATGGCCGCACCGTTCGGTGATGATCCAAGGCTCCGCGCCGATGACGAGACGACGTCCTTCCGCCGTAGGCGCGCCGCCCAACTTCGAGAGGAAGGAAAAGACGACCGCAAACGCCTTACATCAGCAGGCGAGTATCTCGGACGCGAAATGACCATAGAGCTTCCCTTTGAAGTAGAGACGGCGCAAGGATCCTTTCGTCAAGCCATCCTGCGTTCAGAGATACTCGGCGATGTCGTGAAGGAGTTCGAGGAAGAGGCTCGCAGAGATTTCACCGAAAACCAAGACCGTCTGGCGCGCATTCAACTAAATCTGGCCGTTAGCCGGATTAGAACCGAAACGAAGGAGCGTGGCGGACCGCTTGCTCTGGGAAAGCTCTATCGATCCATGATTGAGTTTAGATGACTATGCCCTAGAATATCGGACCACTGTGCTCCCTACAGCACTGCTCTCGCCGATTTCGGCATCCCCCCTCATGTCTTGCGACTATACCTGACAGAGATGAGCAGACCTTCATTTGCAGCGGTTTGAGGTCGCGGTGTCCGCACTGCTGATCTTGGCGCGCTGCTTAGAGCATGCTGCGTTGACCAACCCGGTGGAGGTCGGCTCTGGGCCAGTAGCGACAATTCCGGCGGTCCGGGCGGTGAGCCACCGTTCTCCGCGATGACCAAGAACGACGGGGATGCGCGGCCGGAAAGATTTCGTCGCAGATCACGCTAATGTCGTTGGGATCTCGCTCTCGCAGCGTGTCGTGCGCCTGTCTGCAGCTTGGCTTTGCCATCACAGTCGGGGAAGCGGACACAACCGAGAAATGCTCCATAGCGGCCACGGCGTTCTACAAGCCATCCTGCTTTGCAGCTGGGGCAACCCGGCTGAGTCACGCCGCAATTACCGCAAACCAGATCCCCACTGATTCGGGAGTGGATCGGGAGGCCAATACCGCAGGCCGGACATGCCGGCATGCGACTGCCGCACAGCTTCACATGCTCGCAGCGATACCAGTCGCGACCGTCCTTTCCAGCCATGTGGAGCAAGCGCCCGCCGCAACCCGGACAGGTGTGGGTGTGCTTCTGGGCCTCTTGGGGCACGACCACGCCGAATTCGGCCTCTTTCATCAACTCTTCGACGAAAACGGAGGGACGTGCTTCGGATGCAAGGATCGTCACTGTTCGTCGGGCCCGGGTCACGGCGACATACATAACGCGTCGTTCTTCGGCATTTGGATATGGTTCGACCTCGGGCGACACCAAGCTGAGTAGAGGGTCGTCGACGATCATCGACGGGAACCCCATCTTGGCATTGTCGGCACCGAGGATGATCACGTGATCGGCCTCCAAGCCTTTCGACGAGTGAATAGTCTTGAAGGTGATTGTCGCCCCCGGGTTCTGGCGCTGTAGCCGCGCCACATCGGGGCGCAGGAAACGATATCGGCCAAGGATCAGGATCGACGGCTTCCCGCCCCCTTTTCCCTCCGTCGCTGCAAGAGCAGCCACGGCGTCGTTCAGGGCCTTCTCGCCATTGTCGCGGCGCGTCCAGGCGATCCTGATCGAAGGTTCGTCGCTCTCGCCGGCCGGGATCACCGTCTTGGTGATCTGCGCGGGGTTGCGAAGAACGAAGCGACGGGCGGCCAGTGCGATCTTGTCGACAGAGCGGAATGTCCGACCAAGATCGACGGTCCGATGGACACCAGTGGCCCCTGCGAAGGTGCCGCCGAATTCGGCACCGAAGTTGCGCATGATGTGTATGTCCGATCCGGCAAAGCGGTAGATCGACTGCCAGTCATCGCCAACGGCAAACACCTTCGTATCGAAATGCTGGCGCTTGAGGGCCTGTAACAGCTTCGCCCGTCCAGTCGAGATATCCTGAAATTCGTCGACAAGGATATGGCGGAACGGGCTCTGGTAGCGTCCGCTTTCCACGAGGGCTGTGGCGCGGTTCACCATGTCCTCGAAGTCGATCCGATCGCCCAGGCGGGATTGATACTCCCGAAACACTGCCTCGAAGATCTTGAGGAACGCCTCGGCGCGCTTCCCCATCTTCAGCCTCCGCGCCTTCTCGGAGCAGTCCTTGACCCGGTAGCCGCCGTTCATGAAATGACGCAGGAAGGTGCCCATCAGCGAGGTGAAACTGTCCACAGCCCCAACCTCTGCCACACAGTCATAGATTTCGATGTCGGAGATCGGCCGCAGCGTGACGTGGGGCTCGAGTTTCTTCGCCAGCGCCTCAAGCAACCGGCCCTCGTCTCGCTCCCAACTGAAGGTTTCGACCAGAACTGTATCGTGCTCGGCGTGGACCTTTCGCTTCCAGTCCATACCCGCCAGGTATTCGTCGCGATCGACGTATGGCGCCGTGGTCAGCTCTTCCTCGCCATCCCTGTTGCGCCTCTTGCGCACGCCGAAATGCTCGATGTAGACGCCGCTCTCTATCAGTCGGAAATCGGGGGTGTAGGCGCGACGACCGGTCTTCTCGAGCTCGTGCTCGTAGCTTGGCTCGTATTCATAAGCGATGCCGTTCCGGAACAGCCAGTTGGCAATCAGAAGCTCTTCGAAGCCGTTTACCGTCTCGCCTTGCAGCGTCCGCAGGTTGCGGCTTTCGATCTGCGCGTACCAGTGGTGCTTCGTCTTGAAGTCCCATTCTGTCGGGAATTCGTCGAAGAAACCGGCGAACCAGCCGATCACGGTCTGCGCGACCTCGCTGGCGGTTGCCACGATGTGCCGCAGGATCTCCTTCACCAGTGACAAGAAGGCCTTATCGTCGGTCGCGGTCGGCGCCAAAGGGGGCTTTTCGCCTTCCACTTCGCCGATGATCTCATAGGCCAACGCATGGAAGGTGCGTGCTGCCACTGCGACCCCGCACTTGGCTTCGAACCGCTCCGACATCTCGGTCGCTGCGTCTTTCGCGAAAGCAAGCAGCAGTAGCTCGCTCGGCTCTCGAATTCCGGCCTTCACGAGATAGGCGGCCTTGGCAGTGATCACGCTGGTCTTGCCCGACCCCGCGCCAGCCAGAACCAGCGTCGCGTCCTCGTCGATCACGACCGCCAGACGCTGTTCCGGCGTCAGCGGCATGGACTCGACCGTGTCAAAAAAACCCTTCCAACGGTGGAGCTGAGCTTCGACGAACACATCGATAGCCGCTTCACGGGCGGCATTCGGATCGGATGCGAACGCCGTGATAGGGGCAACCCGAGACATCGCCCTGTTGCCGACGGCTTCCGCGTTCAGCTTAGACAGCACACGGTTGTTCAGGTCGGCAGCATCGCGCGCCAAAGGCGATACCCGGCATGCTGCGGGGTAAGCATCTGGCACCTTCAGCGCCTGGAGCGCTTGCAGGATGCACTGGACCGCGACGTCCTCCTTTCCAAGCTCCGCCCGATGGAAATCTATCCAGGCGCTGGCAGCTGCCTGCGCGAACTTTTCGGCCTCGGACGTATCCACCGCTGGCAAGGTTAGGTATCGACCGCCTCCGAGATCGAGCATAAGCGACGACGAAAGAACGCCCTTCCTCACGGAAGGCCGCTTCGCCATCGCTCCAAGCGCTATCCAGGGCGACCCAGCGCCACGTGCCGCAATACCGTCCTCCTGCAGGGTCAGGGACCTCGGATGTCGGCCGAGAGGATCAATCAGGAATCCCATGAAGAATTTTGAATCGAGGTTCATGAGCACCAAGTTGCCATCCTTTCCCGATCTAGCAGATATCGAACAGCCGAGAATGTTGCCGCGCGCATTAGTCTCGAGCGGGCGTGTAGTCCGTACGGCAACGTCGCTGCTGGGCGGGAAGCAGTGTTCGCTGCGGCCACTGCAAAGGTAAGGCAATGGCGGGAAGCGGTCGTTCGCTGCGGTACAGTGACCACCCGATGAACCTTCGTTTAGCGATTGAGCACGAAGCAGATCGTTATTGCCTCCCTCCCTTGATGCCGGCCGGCGGTCACTGCCGCACTACTCTATTGAAAGATGATACGGTTTCATTGTCTATTGCTCGCAAGCGAAGCGTCGAGTGCAGAGCATCAGAAAGCCGATGATGGGGTTTGGGCCCATCATCGATCCGGTTTTTAATGAATCAAATGAGAGTGTCTAGCAGACTGTGACTATCACAAGGGTTCGCACTTATCACGCCCGCATCGACAAGCTCCGCGCTACCACCGGCTCTCGGCTGGAGACGGTACTGCGGGCCGCCTTCCAGCGCCTTCTGGAGGACTGGTCCGACGCCGAGGATCTGATCTTCGCACCAGAGCTGCCTATCGGCGGCAACGGCCCCGCCGCGTCCCGCGTTCCCGACGGCACCGTCCTCCACGAGATCAGGATCAAACACGGCTATTGGGAAGCAAAGGATTCCGACGACAACCTCGACGAGGAGATCGCGAAGAAGCGTGCCGTCGGCTACCCGATCACGAACACCATCTTTGAGGACACCGAGACCGCCGTCCTTTTCCAGGACGGGCGCGAAGTCATGCGCTGTTCGATGGCCTCGGCCGAGGATCTCAATCGCCTCCTCGTGGCCTTCTTCGACTGGCAGCCCGCCGTGATCGGCGAATGGCGCAGCGCGGTCCAGCAGTTCCGCGTCGAACTGCCAGCCATCCTGGGTCACCTTCGCGAGCGGATCGACAAAGCCTATGACGACAACGAAGCCTTCACGGCTAAGGCCACTGCTTTCCTTCAACACGCGCGAGAGACGGTGAACCCGAACATCGTCGAGGCCGACGTACGCGAGATGTTGATCCAGCATGTCCTGACCGAGAACATCTTCGCGCATGTCTTCGACGACGGGGAGTTCCACCGCACCAACAATGTGGCGCGGGAGCTTTACGAACTGGAGGCCCTGTTCCTCGCGGGCACCGCCAAGCGCGAAATGCTGCGCGGCCTGCGCCCCTATTACCAGGCCATCGAGACGGCGGCGGCCGAAATCACCGATCATGCTGAGAAGCAGACCTTCCTCAAGGTGATCTACGAGGGCTTCTACCAGTCCTACAACCCGGACGCCGCCGACCGGCTGGGCGTGGTCTACACCCCGAACGAGATCGTCCGCTTCATGGTCCGCGCCACCGATTGGCTGTGCGAGCGGCACTTCGGCAAGCGGCTGGCGGACCAAGGCGTCGAGATCCTCGACCCGGCCACGGGCACCGGCACCTTCGTCTGCGAACTGATCGAGCACATGCGGGGCGAGCCGCGCGCGGTACTGGAGCGCAAGTACCGCGAGGAGTTGCACGCCAACGAGGTGGCGATCCTGCCCTACTACGTAGCCAATCTGAATATCGAGGCGACCTACGCGGGCATCACCGGCCAGATCGCGGAATACCCGAACCTCTGCTTCGTGGACACGCTGGACAACGTGGGAGGGCTCGGCATTCGGCGCGGCCAGCAGATGTCCTTCCTCGGCCAGTTTACCGACGAGAACACCGAGCGGGTGCAGGCCCAGAACCGCCGCAAGATCAGCGTGGTGATCGGCAACCCGCCCTACAACGCCAACCAGCAGAACGAGAACGACAACAACAAGAACCGCGAATATCCCCGCATCGACGAGCGGGTGAGGAACACCTTCGTCAAGCTGTCCACGGCGCAGAAGACCAAGGTGTACGACATGTATTCCCGGTTCTACCGCTGGGCCTTCGACCGCATCGCGGACGAGGGGATCGTTGCTTTCGTGACCAACAGCAGTTTCATCGACGCCCGCACCTTCGACGGCTTCCGCGCCTACGTAGGCGATGAGTTCAACGAGGCATGGGTGCTGAACCTTAAGGGCAACGCGCGCACGAGTGGGGAGCGGCGACGGCAAGAGGGCGGCAACGTTTTCGACGATAAGATCAAGGTCGGCGTCGCCATCGCGTTCTTCGTGAAGTCTTCGGCGACGGAGGGGTTCAGAGTTTTTTACGACGAGGTGGAGGACTACGCGAAAGCGCCCGCCAAGATCCAGTTCCTGTCTACACCGTTGTCGGAGCGCCGGATGCGGGAGATCGTACCGTCCAAGCGCGGCAACTGGATCGACCAGGTGGAAAACGAGTGGGACGACCTGCTGCCGGTGGCGGACAAGAAGACCAAGGCCGCGAAGGTGAAGGGGCAGGAGCGGGCAGTATTCAAGCTGTTCTCGAAAGGTGTCGTCACGGCGCGTGATGAATGGGTCATATGGGACAGAAAGAAATACGCAAAGAAAGCCGTCAGAGACTTCCGAGAAAAATACAATCGTCTGATTGGAAAGCGCACGCCGTGGGAAAAGGAGAACACGCCAATTAAATGGACGCGATCTCTCAAGGCTAGGTTTGAAAGGTCCACACGTCTAGATACAACCAAACCAATCGTCCGACCTATTCTTTATCGACCGTTCCGCTCGCGCCTGATCGCGTATGATCCTCGATTGATCGAGATGGAATATCTCGTCCATAGCATCAGTCAAGACAGGGAGGATGACCTTGCCATTCTTGTAGGTGGACATCCGGCTAAGCGGCCATTCCAGGCACTCGCTTCGCGCGCAATTCATTCTTATCATACGCTTGAAGACACAGAGGCATTTCCCCGCTACCGCTACACCTCCACAGGCGACCGCATGGATAACGTCACCGACTGGGCCCTCAACAAGTTTCTTAAGCGCTACGGCAAGCGCGCGGGCGTCACCAAGGATGCAATCTTTCACTACGTCTACGCCTGCCTCCACGATCCCATTTGGCGCGAGATCTACGCCATCAACCTGCGGCGCGAGTTTCCCCGCATCCCGTTCCACGCCGATTTCGCGTGGTGGGCCGCACAAGGGGCGGCGCTTATGGACCTCCACACCGACTACGAGACCGCCGATCCCTGGCCCGTCAAGCGCCACGACACCGACGCAGCCCCCGGCAAGCCCAAGCTCAAATCTCATCCGGCGGACGGCCGTATCGAGATCGACGCCGCCACCACCCTCACCGGTCTTCCGCCCCAGGCATGGGACTACCGGCTGGGCAACCGCAGCGGCCTCGACTGGGTGCTCGACCAACACAAGGAGAGGAAGGTACGCGACAGGACCGTCGAGGCGTGGCTGAAGGACAACCCCGACGCCCGCTACCGCTTCGCCGACCACAAGGAGCGTGTCATCGACCTCCTCGCCCGCGTCGCCACCGTCTCCGTCCGCACGCTGGAGGTCGTGGACCAGCTGCGCGCGGTATCGTCGGTCAAGACATCCCGGCTGTCTTGAAGCCGTTGACCAGCGCGGCCGTATGGCCCTTGCGCTCATCGAGGACCGGATCGCCGCCGCGTCGCCCCAAGCCCATCACTGGCGCCAAGGCGACATCCTCATCATCGACAACTGGCGCGTCCTTCACGGGCGCAGTCCGTCGGACCCAAGGTCCGGCCGACGCCTCGCAAGGATTCTCATCGATGCCTGACGACGTCTTCATCGCCATAAACGGCGACGCGCTCCAAGCGAAATCGAAGGTCTACATCGGCCGCGCGCTGGCACGGAAGAGCGCCGGCGATCTCGACGAGTATCAGCTCTGGGCCTCTCTCGCGCTTGAACTGCTCGGCAAGGCCGCGCTCGCTCGCAAGCATCCCAGCCTCGTGGTCGATCCAATCCACTGGCAATCGATGTTCGTCGCCGCCGGCATCAACGTCACCACAGACGTAAAGACGATCACCGCCAAGACCTTGTTTGAGCGCTTGGCCCATCTCGTCCCTCGCTTCGACAAGACGGTCCAGAAGTTCTGCCAGGACATCGCCGAGCGTCGAAACGCTGAGCTGCATTCGGCCGATCTTCCGTTCCGGACGATGCGACTCGACGCCTGGGAGGCACGCTATTGGCATGCGTGCGACACGATCTTGCACCAGATGGGTTCATCTCTGGAGCAATGGCTCGGCGCGGCCGATGCAAAAGCGCCCCGCCAGCTTCTCGATGAGGCCGCGAAGGCCCTCGCGGCGGCCGTCAAACTACGCGTCGAGGCCGCCCGCGAGCAGTTCGAGGCGTTGAAGAGGGCAGAGCGTGAGCGCCTGACAGCCGAAGCGGAATTGCGCGAACCGCAGCACCAGATGGGAATCTTCAAGGGCAGCCACGACGAGATCTGGTCGGAGAGCTGCCCGGCCTGCAAATGCCGAGCCTTCTTGACCGGCGAGCAAACCGGCGAAGACATCAGCGAGGAGCGCGATGAGCATGCGATCTGGGAAGTCGTCGACCGCGAGTTTTGCGACACGCTCACCGACTTCTCGGAAATGTCCCCAGATGACCGCGACGGGCCAGAGGATTGACTGACATTAAAACCAACAAAGAATGGGGGTATAAAGTGAGTATGCAATGGCTGTTGGCGCGAGCACCGGGATTCCAAGCGCTGCCCGAAGACGACCGCGCCGCCATCTTCAACTTCACCTTTCTGTGGAGCCTGTTCGAGGCCCAGGTGATGGGCAATTTTGCTCGCGCCGACCGGATTTGCGCGAAGGCCGACGAGTGGCGCGACGCGGGAATGCTCGACGCCGACCAGTATGATGGAGAGTTGGCCTATTTCCGGCAGCGCTATTTCGCCAATGGGGAATTCACTCATCACTTCGACCACTTGCATCTGCGCCCCGCCGATCAGCCCGATATGGTCCGGTCGGTTCTGGACGGGCGCAATAACGCCCCGCGAGATCGGCTGCTGACCGTGCTGATCATCGTCTGGCGCTTTCGCAACAATCTGTTCCATGGCCAGAAGTGGGCGTATCAACTCCAGGGCCAGCAGGCGAACTTTACACACGCCAATTCGGTATTGATGCGGCTCCTCGAACGGCACGGGCAGTTAGCAGCCTGACGGCACAAAGATGTTCAGTCTCCGCCAGGATGGTTCGTCCGCTTAGATATCGACGCCCATCTGCCCGCGCGTATTTTCGATCGGGCAGATCAGCACCTCATCCTTTGGAGCGAACAGTCTCCTCTGAAATTAACTTTGCTGCTCTTTGCACGAACGGCAGCTCTGGTGGATGCTGCCGGGTCGCGCGGCGCACTCTTGAACGGCGACTGTGGGCCGGGAGCCGACATGACTTCTCTACCCCTCAAGGGGCATATACCAGGACGGGATCGCGTTGCCTCTCGGACCGGCGCCCTCGCTCACGCCAACTCAAGCTCGCTTCTGCTGGCCAATCTGTGGGGGGACGTGCAGCGAGATCAGATGTGGGGGTGGGGCGGGGTCACCAGTAGGTGACCTGCTGTGTCCGCCCCCCTTTATGGAGATGCCGATTTACGGACTCTTGCGAAAGAGACCTTCGTCGCTTCAGATCGAGAACCTATACACGCGGCCGTCGAACGGGACGCACTTTGGCGCCTTAATGGAGGGCTTCGGCGACTTGCCCTTTTCGCCTTGCAGCACGCCTTCAGCCCTCAGCTCACGTTTGATCTTCGACAGCTCGTCGCCGAACCAGCGCTTGGCGGCAGAACTAGTGAGGAACAAGACGCTCTCTTCCGTATCTATGTACATCCACGCTTCGGCAGTCTGGCGTTTTTTGTTCCGTTTCGTCTTGTCGATGCGTGCCACTTCAGGCTCGAACTTCTTCAAGGCCCCTAAGAGAGCCCGCTTCGAGGGTGAAGTTCTTGTCACCTGGAGATCATAGGCGTACTGACGAAAGGCTTTGAGTGTGCGTGACCAAACGTTTGTCTCTGGTAGGATTCCTCGGTTTGCTGCCATCCTCCCGGTGGCATAGCAAAGTGCGAATACGCGGATCACGCGGTTCAAAACCTTAGTCTGAAGCGGATCAATCCTTTTCTCGAACTTAAATGCCCTTCGTTGAAGTTCTTCAAGGAACTGCTGCTCATCCTTGATGATCTCTTCAATCAATGCGCGAGATATCGTGCCGTGTTGCTCGCGGACAAGCGTCAGAAGGGAGCCGATGGCCTCTTCACGCCTGTCAAAGCCATCGGGAAGCCTACGAAAGAGGGGGTGCTTCATCTTGATGGTGATCAGGCGAGTTCGAGCGGCCTCTCTTATATCCGGAGGCGTACGACCGTGATCTTCCAGCGGCATGTTCCCAGTCATCAGAACACAGCCTCGGATTGGAGCCTTGCGACCGCTGTCGCCGAACCTGGCTTTGTCCAGTCCGGCAGCAGCATCGAATACGACATTGAGATTCTCTTTGACCTGAGGCGTCGCCACATTCGTTTCATCAAGCAATAGTGTTGAATCGGAGTGCTGTCGGTGTATCTGCCGAAACGCATTCAGTGTCATGTTGGCGCTCCGTATAACGCCCAGACCGCTTTTTGTCGAACCTCCAAACATCGAACCTACTGCCACAGCGACAGTCGTCTTACCCAACTCCCTCTCGCCGACGAGCTCCATCATGGGGTTTTCAAGTTGGTTCGGGAGCTTCGGCACAATCAGCCCCATGAGTGCGAAGGCCATGACGAAAGAAAGTACCGGATCGGCTTTGAGGAAGGGCGCCATCCGGTTCTTCCATTCCTCAACACTGCCCCTTTCATCAAACATCGTTTGTCTGACGAAGTCCACCAATACTATTCGATCATCATCTTCCCGCTTTTGTATCGTCCCATCCGGATGAACATAAACCTCGTCATCAACCCAACCTGGTTGCTTAGCCACAAGGCCCCGTCCGGTTGCATCGGCGTCTTCAAGTAGAGACTTGCACTGGCGCGTGGTTTGCTCTGAGATGACAAGGATATTGTTCTGCCTTAGTCGCTCCTTTGCCGTAATCCAGCCATCACGTGACACTGCGTCGGAGGCGCTGATCCAGCAACGCTCATCTCCTTTGACGACTTCGACGTACTTGTCGTTGTCCTGCGATAGCATTGCTTGGCCGATCCTCAGAACGCCTGTCACTTTCTGCTCCTCTGCAGCCGTTGTTGTTCCGATCTTTTTCTTCGCCGACTTTGTGCTCTTAACTGACTTCTTACTCTTGGCCATGTCTGGGCCTCCTTCATTGCACAAGAGACTGTGACGTGGGCTGGGATTTCCCCCATTTCCCCCGGTTCCCCTGCGACTGCGCAATAAAAAATTATGCTGGCTGAATGGCGGGCTGGTGGGCACTGCAGTTAGTCACACTACCCACCCAAACCTATGCCTTTAAGACGTTCCCAAGGTCGCCAGACCCCTCAACAGCCAATTTTTAGAAAGAACCTGAAACCAACTACCGCTTCAGGATGGTGGAGTTGCAGGCTGTAGGATCAGCCGAACGCTTCCTCCGCAGGCCCACTAGGATCAGGCTGTCTGTGACCCTAAATTGGGCGTGGTTCCTGATCAGTGCCTCCTCTGCGTATTGAGGAAGCCTCATGGTCGCGGAGCTCTTGTATGGGTTCCGGCCAGAAGACTTAGGACGTGCAATAAACTTCGACTTCCCGTAGTGCTCTATCTTCAGCATGTACTTGCAAAGCGGTAGTATGGAGTTTGGAGTTATGCGATTGGTATGCACAGGACGCTGTATGCTTTCAGTCTTGGGATACTGCTGCTTCAAATTTTTCAGCTGTCCCCGTGATAGCTTGCCGGAGACGATGCAGTGGGAATGTCTCTGAAAGTATTCGCTGCCGTCCACATCCTTGATAAAGCCATCGTCCACGGCTCCAATGACCGCGGCCCCTCGTCTGAGCGCTCCGCAGATTTTCCGACCTTCCTGAGATGCAAATTTCTTGATATTGCTGTGCACAATGTCTTCCGGAGACAGCGTGCCTCGCTCATGCACCAGGGTCACGAAGGTTAATGAAGGTCCTAGCTCTCCTTCATCAACTAGCCCTTCAATTTCGATTGCCATCCGCTGTGACGATAGCTTGGCGCAGCGCGGACACGCCCGTCTGCCACATAGAAACTCGGTGCAGCACTGCTCGTTGAGCATTTTCTCAAGTTCTTCTCCCCCAAACCCAGTCCGGAGGTGCAGCTTCTTGAGAAAGGCTAGTCGACCTCTCGAGTCCTGTTCTTCCTGCTTAGAAAGTCTGACTCGCATCACTCGCCTCCCGCGTGATGAGCGACAGGAGCGATAGGTTGCCCGGTACTGGTGGCTTCTTCGGAGCGGCGGATGAAGTCCTTGAGGTCGCTGTAGCGCCACGCGCTGACACGGGACCCGAGTTTGACGGGGGGGCTAACAGGCCGCGATTGATCCAGTCGTAGGCTGTCGACATGGCGACGGGGATGAGGCCGCTAGGCCCGAAGGCCTCGGACTTGCGCAGCAGTCGATCAGGTGGCTGTGCCCCCTCAGTAGCGTTGGTTTGTTGGCGTCCGGTTGTGTGCATAACGATCTCCTTGCGTTGCAGGAGTTGTCCTAGCGGCTGTTGCTAGCTCTCACGGGAATTCCCGTGATAAGCTCTAGCCGGGCACCAGATGACCTACCCCTAATCACCTGAGCCCGCTTCTTCCTCCAGTCTGAGGCAGCGGAAACGGACAATGAAGCGATCAAGGTTCAGCGGTCCGCTGACCGACTAACGGCGCTTTCGGGTGCTGGCGGTGGCCGATGATTACAAGCTGGAGGTGCCTGACGCTGACATGGTGGTCTCCGACGATGGCACCGAGCTCACCTCGATGGCCGTCCCGGCATGGTGCCAGGATCACGTCCGTCAATGAGGTGTAATTTCGGTGTGGCTCCGGGTTCATCGGTTCAGGCGGCTTTGGGTGTAGGGGGCGGTGTGATGTGGGGTGCGTTGTTGTCCGCGATCTCGGGTGCGGTCTCGGCGTCGAGTTCGGCCATTCCCTCGATCTGCATGTAGCGATGCTGGAGCTGCCAGTCGTCGTTCTGCTCGAGGAGGACGGCGCCAACGAGGCGGGTGATGGACGCCTCGTTCGGGAAGATGCCGACGACATCGGCGCGGCGCTTCACCTCCTTGTTGAGGCGCTCCAGCGGGTTGGTGCTGTGCAGCTTGGTGCGGTGGCGGGCGGGGAAGGCCATGTAGGCGAGCACGTCGGCCTCGGCGTCTTCCATGAGCTTTCCAAGTTTGGGCCAGCGCTCGCGGAGTTGGTCGGCCACGTGGCGCCAGGCGGTTGTCGCGCTTGCGTGGTCGGGCTGGACGAAGACCTGGCGGATGGCGGCAGCCACAACGGTGTTCTGTGACCGAGGCACATGGGCCAGCGCGTTGCGCATGAAGTGGACGCGGCACCGCTGCCAGGTGGCGCCGCTCATTGTCCGCGTGATGGCGGACTTCAGGCCCTCATGGGCGTCGGAGATCACCAGCCGGGTCCCCGACAGGCCGCGCTTCACGAGGCTCCGCAGGAAGCTCGTCCAGAAGGGCTCGGCCTCCGAGGGGCCGATGTGCAGGCCCACGATCTCCCGGCGGCCATCGGTGTTCACCGCCACCGCGATTATGGCCGCGACGCTCACGATCCGCCCGCCCTCGCGGACCTTCAGGTAGGTGGCGTCGAGCCACAGGCGCGCCAGTGTGGCGCCACCGGTTCGAGCCCGCTGGCGCGCGCCACTCGCTGTCGAGCGGCCGCTCCAGAAAGGCCTGCACGCGCTCGTCGATCTCGCGGCAGAGCTTGGAGACCGAGGACTTCGAGATCCCGCTCATCCCCATCGCCTGGACCAGTTCGTCGACTTTCCTCGTGGAGACCCCGGCGATCCAGGCCTCCTGGATCACCGCCACGAGCGCCTTCTCGACGGGCTTG
>NZ_CH724107.1:1375009-1487481 GCF_000153305.1 Oceanicola granulosus HTCC2516 | reverse complement strand
CTGCACCAGAAATTACACCACGTGCGAGGACGCTAACTGGTGCCAGAGCACCGGCGTCGACTCGCACTTCAACGCGCCTAGCAGACCGCTTCGTCGAAAGCTTCAACGGGTGATCTCGGAGGAGCTGATCAACGAGACGCTGTTCGCGTCGCTCACCGACGCCCGTCAGCAAAATCCAGGCCTCCTGCGCTCAGGGCTCGGAAACATCCCTCCGACCGAGTTCGTAGCAAAGACAGGCTCGCAGTCCGAGGGAAGGTCGGGTATTAGCTCACTACCAGCCGTCTCTGGCAGGAGCACGTTGTGAGGTCAGCAAGAGCTGGGTGCCAGGATCGGCCCGAAGCGGACTTCACTAGTCATTGATGTCTCTATCCGCGGCCTGAAGGATGGACGAGATAGTCTTCTGATCCATGCTTAGGCCGGCTCTTTCGCAAGCTTCTTTGATCGCAATTCTCTGACCTTCTGGATATCCGAATTTATCCTTTGCCATGGATAGAAGGAGCTTGTGATAGTTCGTTCTCCGATTGGATGGCATGAAATCAACTCGGTCGGGAGCCATCTTGTGGATATCTTCCTTGTCGAAGAATGGCCGCCAATTTTCATCCCTTGCCCAATCATCAAAATGTTTTGGGTTTACTTCATCGTCATCGCCGCAAATAATACTAGCATTTCTTATTGCGGCAACGCGCTCCGGGTATCGAGGATCGTCCCTTGTTCCTAGAGAGAATTCTGCAGCTTCTTCGGGCGTCCAGTAGGAATAACGCAACCAATTGGCGTACTTTGTGCTGGGCAGGAGTTTCTCGGGATCTTCTCTTCGAAGTGCTTCCTGAAAAAGCGCCCTCATATCAGAGAGTCGTCGACAGGTATTATCCAGGTAAGTTTTCACGACTTCGTAGGACCAGATGGTAAACTCGCGCAAATTCATATTTGCATATGCTGCGCTAGTTTCCTTCAGGTGGGTCTTGTTGATCCTAGGTCTAGAATATTCCTTAGAGCTGCTTTTCAGGTGCTTGCAGGTTTGAGCATGAACGTCATCCTCCGCGATGTCTTTAGAGAGTTTGTCTCGAGTTTCCCAATACGCGAAGTGGAGTTCGATGCTCCACTCGGGAAACTGGAGCTGCGTGAGATAAAGCGTCAGCCATTCGTCCTCCTCGAGCCTCTCATGGATCATTATCATCCTCCTTTATAAACACTTCCCACGCCAACATCATTGCTCGACGTCTCTCCAGAAGGTCGCCGCGGCGATACGCGGCTTCCGTTGCGTTCTTGATGGTATGGGCCAGGGCCATCTCTGCAAGCTCGTTGGGGTAATTCGTTTCCTCCGCCACCCAGTCACGGAACGACGAGCGGAAGCCGTGGACGGTCGCATCCACGTCCATACGGCGCAGCAATGTGGCAAACACCATGTTTGACATGGCTTTGCCCTTCTGGGTGCCCGGGAACACCAGCCCGGTGTCACCGAGCTGCTGGAGCTGCCGCACTATCTCGACGCACCGGGGCGTCAGGGGGACGCGATGTTCGCGACCGGCTTTCATTCGGGTAGCCGGCACGATCCAAACTTCGCCCGTCAAATCAAATTCCGGCCACTGTGCATTCAGAACCTCCGAAGTGCGGGATGCCGTCAGGATGAGGAACTCGAGAGCGAGGCGGGTGATGTAGCCGCGGTCCTTCGATCGAAGCTGCGCCATGAATGCCGGCAGCTCCTGATAGGGCAGGGCCTTGTGATGCGACACCTTCACGGTTTGCCGCGGCAGGCCGCGGTCGGCGCCGGCCACAGGGTTGTCGCCTTGCCGGAAGCCGGCGGCCTTGGCCCAGTCAAACACGGTGGAGAGTCGTTGGCGGACGCGACGCGCTGTTTCCGCTTTGGTCAGCCATATCGGAGCGAGCACGCGCAGGATGTCGGCTGTTTCAACATCGCTCACCGGTCGTGTGCCGATCACGGGTACTGCGTAGGTCTCGAGCGTGTTGATCCACTGCTGCGCGTGCTTAGGATTTCTCCAGGACGCCCGGTTCTCCTCGAAGACCGTGCGCGCGGCTTCGGCAAATGTGGGCACGGTCAGCTGTGCCTGCCGGCGCTCCTGAATGGGGTCTCCGCCTTCCCGGGCAATCTTGCGATAGCGCACGGCGAGGTCACGGGCCTCAGCAAGCGACACCAGCGCAAAGCTGCCCAATCCCATATCTCGGCGACGGCCTCGTACCACCGTGCGCAACAGCCATCGCTTGGCGCCTGTCTCCTCGACTACGAGGTAGAGGCCGTTGCCATCAGCATAACGGCCAGGCACTCTGAGTTGGCGGGCTTTCACCGCCGACAGAGCCCGGTCAGGGTGCGCACCCCGCGCTTTCGGCATTCGAACGTCCCCCACCCACAACTTACCCCACATTTTGGTTTGAATGGCGGCGGACTTCAATGGATGATGTCAGAGGCGAGACACCAACAAGATAACGGCATCAACGCGTTATCGGACGCTCTCGCACCTCGTCGTGCGCACGTTACGCTGACACCTCCTCCGCCACTTGCCCAGCGCAATCCTCCGAGCCCGCCGCGCCGCCCTAATGCACCGCCCCCTTGACCTCCCCCGGTGCGAAGAGGTGGGCGCGCTCGGGGGCGAAGGTCAGGTCGATGCTCTCGCCGCGCTCGAAGACCTTGTCCTCGTCGAAGGCGGCGATGAACTTGCTGCCGTCCTTCAGCGTCATGTCGACGACCGTCTCGGTGCCGAGGCGCTCGGCCATGTTGACCTGGCCGTGCAGCATTCCCCGGCCGGCGGCGACGGCGCTCACGTGCTGCGGGCGGATGCCGAGGATCGCCTGGCCCGGCCCCTCGATGCGCCCCTTGTGGGCGACGTCGATCGCCTCGAGCGCGCTGTTGGAGACGCGGGCGCGCTCGGCGTCGCGGCCCGAGACCTCGACCTCCAGGAAGTTCATCGACGGCGCGCCGAGGAAGCCCGCGACGAAGAGGTTGGCGGGCTCGTGGAACAGCTCCATCGGGGTGCCGACCTGCATCACCCTGCCGTCCTTCAGCACGACGATCTTGTCGGCCAGCGTCATCGCCTCGACCTGGTCATGGGTGACGTAGACCATGGTGGCGTCGAGCTGGGCGTGCAGGCGGCCGATCTCCATGCGCATGTCCATGCGCAGGGCGGCGTCGAGGTTGGAGAGCGGCTCGTCGAATAGGAACACCTTCGGCTTGCGCACGATGGCGCGCCCGATGGCGACCCGCTGGCGCTGGCCCCCGGAAAGCTGCGACGGCCGCCGGTCGAGCAGGTGCTCCATCTGCAGCACCCGCGCCGCCTCGGCCACCTTCTCCTCCTTCTCCTTCTTCGACGCGCCCGCGATGGTCAGCCCGAAGGCGACGTTCTCGCGCACCGTCATGTGCGGGAAGATCGCGTAGGACTGGAACACCATGGCGATGCCGCGCGCCTTGGGCGGCAGGTCGTTGACGACCTGCCCGTCGATCTCGAGCGTGCCGCTGGTGATGTCCTCGAGGCCCGAGATCATCCGCAGCAGCGTGGACTTGCCGCAGCCCGAGGGGCCGACGAACACGACGAACTCGCCGTCCTCGATGTCGAGATCGACCCCCTTGATGACCTCGACCGAGCCGAAGGACTTGCGCACGTCCCTGAGTTTCAACGTCGCCATCGTGCCTACTCCGCTGCCAGCGAGGGGCGCTCGACCTTCAGCAGCCCGTCGTCTTGTTGCACCACCGGGGACGGGTCGGTGACGTAGCCGCCGAACTGCCCGTTGGGCGTGGTGTGGCGGAAACCGAGGATCACCAGCCCGTCCTCCGTCTCGAGAATGCGCGCCGCGTAGCGCTCGCAGGGCAGGGCGCCGTCGAGGAACGGGCCGGGCGCGATCCGCCAGGGCCCGCGCGGGCCGTCGCCGACGAGGTAGTGGCTGCCCGTCACCGGCCCGCCCGGCGTGGCCTCGGCCCGCGCGCGCGAGAAGTGCTCGGCGGCGGTGCAGAACAGGCAGTACCACCGGCCGCCATGCTCGAACACCTGCGGCACCTCGAGTTGGCCGAAGCCGCCGGAGAAGACGGGCGGCTCCAGCGTCCAGGTCACGAGGTCGGGCGAGGTGGCGAGGCCGATCGCGCCGCCGTTGTTCGCCTCAGTCTCGCCGGGGACGCGCGCGGTGAAGAACATCAGCCAGCCGTCGCCCTCGGGATCGCGGATCACCCACGGATCGCGCATCGCGCGGTCGTGCCAGAAGCCGACGGCGTGCTCGACCTCGTAGAGCTGTGCGTTCGGCCCCGCGAGGTCGAGGCACAGCCCGTCGCCGACCCGCTCCCAGCCGTGCATGTCGCGCGAGGTCGCGTGGCCGATGCGCTGGTACATCCCGTCCTCGCGGCGCGAGGTGCCGGTGTAGAACAGGTGCCACAGCCCGTCGCCGTCGCGGACCACCGAGCCGGTCCAGGTGGTACAGTCGTCCCAGGCGGGGCCGGGGGCGGGCGCGAAGCAGGTGCCCAGGTGCTCCCACGTCACGAGATCGTCGGACACGGCGTGGCCCTGGGCGACGTTGAAGTGGCGCAGCTCGGGGTCGCCGAGGCTCTTGGGGGCCTTCAGGAAGTAGCCGTGCCAGCGCGCGCCGTCGTGGGCGTACCAGCTGTCCCAGATCCAGTGGTCGTCGAGGTTCAGTGTCATGGGTATCCTCAGCCCTTCACGCCCGTCGAGGCGATCGACGAGATGAAGGCGCGTTGCAGAACAAGGTAGAAGGCGATGACGGGGACCGAGATCAGCGTCAGGTACGCCATGACCTCGCCCCAGGCGATTTGCAGCTGGAAGAAGTAGCCGAGGCCCACCATCACCGGGCGGTGCGCCTCGTCCTGCACCACGATCAGCGGCCAGAGATACTGGTTGTTGTACATCACCAGCGACTTTAGGATCGCCGCCGTGGCGATGACGGGGCCCGACAGCGGCATCACGATCTTGCGGTAGATCAGCATCCAGCTCGCGCCCTCGACCCGCGCCGCCTCGATCAGCTCGCGCGGCAGGTCCTTGAAGAACTGCACGAACAGGAACACCGTCAGCGCATCGACCATCCACGGGATGATCTGCACGCGGTAGGTGTTGAGCCAGCCGATCTCCAGCCCCTCGAGCCCGATCCACGGCAGCTTCGACACGAACAGCAGCAGCGGCACCGCGATGGTCTCGAACGGGATGATGAGCGTCGCCACGATCACCGACAGCAGCACGTTGCGCCCGGTCCACTCGAGGAAGACGAAGCTGAAGGCGGCGAGCGAGCACAGCGCGATCGACGCGGTGACGGTGACGACGGTGACGAACACCGAGTTCAGCATGAACCGCCCGATGGGCGCGCGCTCGAAGGCGTTGACGTAGTTGTCGAGGCTGATGTCGCCGACCGGCAGGAAGGCCCGGATGCTCGAGGTGTCGGCCAGCAGCTGGTGGTCGGGCTTGAGGCTCGAGACCACCATGAACACCAGCGGGAACAGGAAGATCAGGCTGACGAGCACCAGGCTCAGGTAGCGCGCGGCGAGCCGCAGGCCCCGGTTGTCGGAGGTGACGGTGGCCATTACCTGCGCTCCCTCGTCAGATAGCCCTGCACGGCCGAGATCGACAGCACCATCAGGAACAGGATCACCGAGATCGTCGCGCCGCCCGAGATGTCCTGCTTGCCGTAGCCGCGTTCGACGGTCTGGAAGACCAGCGTCTGCGTCGCGTCGAGCGGGCCGCCGTTGGTCATCACGTCGACCTGCGCGAAGACGGCGAAGCTCTGCATGGTGATGACGATCAGCACCAGCACCGCCGTGTTGCGCAGCCCCGGCCACGTCACGTAGCGGAAGGTCTGCCACTTGCTCGCGCCCTCGATGGCCGCGGCCTCGTAGAGCGTCCCCGGGATCGATTGCAGCCCCGCGAGCCAGATCACCATGTGAAAGCCCATGCCCTGCCACGCCGACATCACGATGATCGAGCCGAGCGCGGTGTCGGTGCGGCCGAGCCAGTCGATGGGGGTGAAGGCGCCGAAGGTGAGCGCCTCGAGGATGTTGTTCAGCAGCCCGTCGTTGCCGGAATAGATGAAGCGCCACAGCAGCGAGATGACGACGATGGAGATCACCACCGGCAGGAAGTAGATCGTGCGGAACGCGTTGATCCCGCGCAGTTTCTGGTTGATCAGCAGCGCCAGCAGCAAGGCCCCGCCGCCCTGCAGCGGCACGATGAACAGCGCGAAGGCCAGCGTGTTGACCAGCGCCTTCATGAACAGCACGTCGCTCGCGATCACCACCTTGGCGTCGTCGCCCCAGTGCCAGCGGAACCACTCGCCCATCCCGCGATATTGCGGGTAGTCGTCGCTGCGGGTGATGGAGCGCACGCGCGGGTAGGCGATCTCGCCGTCCTCGTCGCGCACGATCTCGCCGGCCTCGTCCCGCTCCGGCTCGAGCGTCACCACCGCGAGGCTAAGCAGGTTGCTGTAGTTCTCCAGCCCCACGAACTCCGTCGGGTTGGGCGAGACCAGCCGCTGGTTCGTCAGCGACAGGTAGAACGCGAAGAAGAACGGCACGATGATGAAGAGGAACAGGAGCGAGAAGCCGGGCAGGGCGAAGAGCCAGCCGGCCCGGTTCGATCTCGTCAGTTTGCTGGACATGGTGAACTGCCTCGCCGGACCGGGGACCGCCGCGCGCCGCGGCGGCCCCCGGTGGACGCGTTAGTGGCCGTAGCCCTGGTTGGCCTCGATGTCGCGGTCGATCTCGTCGACCGCCGCGTCGAGCGTGTCGGCGACGTCGGCCCCGTTGGCGATGTCGGCGAGCGCCTTCTCGAACACCTTCGCGGCGACGACGTAGCCCGGCGTCACCGGCCGCACGAGCGACTGCTCGGAGGACAGGTCGAAGAACACCGCGAGCTTGCCGCCGTCGGCGTAGTTCTCGGTCATCTGCGCGGCTTCCCTCGTCGCCGGGATCAGGCCGATGCCGTCGGAGAACGCCGCGAGGTACTCGTCCTGCAGCGCGTGCTCGACGAACGCCGCCGCGCCCTCGGGATGCGCGCACTCGCTGGAGACGCCGAACTGCCAGGAGCCCGCACCGATGATCGGCCCGTTGCCCAGGTCGGGGGCGGGCAGGAAGACGACGTCGTCGACCCCGGCCTCCAGCGTCGCCGCCGCGGCCCAGTTGCCGTTCCACGAGAACGCGTAGCGGCCTTCGTTGAAGCCGTTGTCGCGGTCGGCCGGGTCCTGGCTGGTGCCGGGGGCGTAGCCCTCCTCGAAGAGCGACTGCCACCACTCGCCGAACTCGAGCGCCGCGTCGCTGTTGAGCGCGCCCTCGGCGGTCGTGTAGCTCGAGCGGTCGACGATGTCGCCGCCGAAGGACTGCAGGAAGGGCGAGTAGGCGTAGGGGTACCACTCGCCCGTCCAGGCGGTGCCGAGATCGAGCGCGTAATCGTACTCGCCCGACGCCTTGGCCGCCTCGAGCGCCGCCATGAACTCGTCCTTGCTCCAAGGCTCTTCCAGCGTCGGCGTGCGCAGGCCGAGCTCGTCGAGCGTCGACTGGCGCGTGTAGAGCGCGACCGCCGCGTCCCAGAGGCCGACGGAGTAGATCTCGCCGTTCCAGCGGCCGATGGTCGACTCGAGATGGCCGTCGATGGCCTCCTCGCTGATCGGCAGCGGCTGCAGGTAGCCGGCCCAGGCCCAGTTCGGCATCACGGGGCCGTCGATGTCGAGGATGCAGGGCAGGTTGCCCGCGAGCGCCGCGGCGACGACGGAGTCGTTGTAGCTCTGCTGCGGGAAGCTCTCGACGCTGACCGTCCAGTCGGACTGGCCGGCGTTGAAGTCCTCGATGATGGTGTTCAGCACGCGGCTTTCGACCTCGTTGCCGGCACCGTGGTACCACATGGTCAGCTCGGTCTGCGCCGCGGCCGCTCCGGCCAGCATGGTGGACGCGGCCAGCGCGCCCAGGAGTGTCTTGGTAGGTTTCACGAGGTTTTCCTCCCTTGGAAAAGTTGGTCGACAGGTTCGGTCGCCGTCACGGACGAACGCCAGACGACGGGCCCGTCCACGAGGGTCGGGCCGGGCGATGCGAGGGGCTTGCCCTCGATCAACTCGAGCATGAGGCGCGCGGCCTGCCGCCCCATTTCGCTGTAGGGCAGCACCACCGTGGTGAGCTGCGGGTAGAGCATTTCGGAGATGGTCTTGTGGTCGTCGTAGCCGGCGACGGAAATGTCGTCGGGCACCCGCAGGCCGCGGCTGCGCAGCAGGCCGTAGAGCCGCATCGCCATCTCGTCGTTGGTGCAGCAGATCACGCTCGGCGGCGCGTCGAGCGACAGCAGCGCGTCGAGCGCCTCGGTCAGCAACGCGCGCGCCCGGTCGGCGTCGGGGTCATGGACGTGCGCGACGAGGTCGGGATCGTAGGCCAGCCCGGCCGCCGCGAGCGCCGTCCTGTAGCCATCGAGGCGCAGCCGCGCCGCGGGCTGGGTGCGGTCGGGCGGCAGGAAGCCGATGCGCCGGTGGCCGGCCTCGATCAGCCGCGCCACCAGCGCCGCCTCGCCGGCCTCGTCGTCGGGCAGCACGCAGGGGGTGGCGGCGGCGTCGTAGCAATTCACGAGGACCACCGGGCAGTTGCCGCTGGTGAGGTCCATTTCGATCTCGCGGTGGTGGTCGGCGACGTAGATCAGCCCCTCGACCCGGTGCTGCGCGAAGGTCCGCGCCAGCACCGGCGCCGCGTCGGCCCGGCCGCCGGTGTCGGAGATCATCAGGATCTTGCCCTGCGCCGACATCTCGCGCTGGATCGCCTGCACGATGTTCATCTCCGGCAGGCCCGACTGCACCGCCGGCCCGATCTCCTGCGAGATCGCGCCGGTGATGAGCCCGATCAGCCGCGACCGGCTCGAGCGCATCATCCGCGCCGCCTGCGAAGGGAGGTAGTCCAGCGCCGCGATCGCCTCGTTGACCGCCTGCCGGGTCGACTCGTTGACGGGAGCGTCGTCGTTCAGCACCCGCGACACCGTCTTGGGTGACACGCCGGCCGCCTTCGCAACGTCGTAGATCGTCGCCACGTGTCTCCTCCCAGAGCCTCGCGCCATCGCATGACACCGATGTCATAACGAGCCGCACGCGGCGCTGTCAACGATTCCATCCCGCCCACCGGTCGCGCGGCAGGGTCGGTTCGCGAGTTTTGCGGCTTCGTCGCGGGCCTTGCCGGGCCTCAGGCCGTCCGCCCCCGGATCGCGTCGCTGGCCTTTTCGGCGATGCAGTAGGTGGCCGCGAGCGTGTTGCCCGACACCACCGTCGGCATCAGCGAGGCATCCACCACCCGCAGCCCCTCGACGCCGTGCACGCGGAAGCTCCCGGGGTCGACCACCGCGTCCGCGCCGGTGCCGATCGCGCAGGTGCCGACGGGGTGGAAGAGGGTGCCGACGCTGTCGCGCACGAAGTCCTCGATGGCGGCGTCGTCGGTCACGTCGGGGCCGGGGGCCAGCTCGCGCTCGGTGTGCGGCGCGAAGGGCGGCTGGCCGATGATGTCGCGCGCGATCCGCACCCCCTCGCGCAGCACCTCCGGGCCGCTGCCGCCCTGGAAGAAGTTGTAGCGCACCTCCGGCGGCTCGGCGGGATCGCGGCTCTTCAGGCGCACGCTGCCCCGGCTCTCGGGGCGCAGCTCGCACACATGCATCAGGAAGCCGTGGGTGCCGAAGCCCCTGGCGTTCTGCGTGTTCGCCATGGCGGTGCAGAAGAACAGCTGGATATCTGGCCGCCCGCTGCCGCGCGTCGACAGGAACGCGCCGCCCTCGGCGGTGGTCGAGGAGAACAGCCCGCGCCGGCGGGTCAGCCAGTCGAGCAGGTGCAGCGCGTTGCGGGGCAGGGCGCGCCACGAGCCGCCGTAGGGCGCGCGGGTCTTCGCCTTGTACTCGAGCGTGACGTCGAGGTGGTCCTGCAGGTTCCGGCCCACGCCGGGCAGGTGGTGCACGACCTCGATCCCGAACTCGGCGAGGTGGGCGGCGTCGCCGATGCCCGACAGCATGAGCAGCTGCGGCGACGCGAAGCTGCCCGCCGACAGGATCACCTCGCGCCCGTGCGTCTCGCCCTCCGCGCCGTCTCGGCTCCGCCAGGCGACGCCGACGGCGCGCCGGCCGCGCGTCAGCACCCGCGTGACGCGCCGCTCCGGCAGGATCGCCAGGTTCGGCCGGTCGCGCACCGGGTCGATGTAGGCGCTCTCGGCGGTGACGCGCTCGCCGCGCTTCTGGGTGAAGGTGTAGAAGCCGTAGCCGTCCTGCCGGGGGCCGTTGAAGTCGCCGTTGAAGCGGTGCCCGGCGCGCGCGGCGGCCTCGTGGAACAGCCGGGCGAGGGGGGTGACGCTGCGCATCGGGGCCAGGGTCACCGGGCCGTCGCCGCCGTGCAGCTCGGGCGCCGGGCGGTCGGCGGCGCGCTCGGCGGCGGCGGGCAGGTGGCGGTCGGCGTCCGGCTCGGCGAGCGTCACCAGCCGCTCCGACCTGCGGAAGTAGGGCAGCAGGTCGTCATAGCCCCAGCCCGGGTTGCCGAGGTCGCGCCAGCCGTCGAAATCCTCGCGCTGCCCGCGAATCCAGATCTGCCCGTTGACCAGCGTCGAGCCCCCGGTCCCCTTGCCGCGGGGCAGGGCGATGCGGCGGCCGTTCAGCCCCGGCTCCGGCTCGGTCTTGAGCCACTGCATGAACTTCGGCCCGCCGAGCCACGCCAGCGAGGGCGCCATGAACGTCACCATCGCCAGCGGTATCCGCACGATGGCCCGCTGCGAGTTGCGGTCCGTGCCCTGCTCGATCAGCGCGACGCGCACCTCCGGGTCTTCCGTCAGCCGGTTGGCCAGCACCGCTCCCGCCGCGCCGGCCCCGACGATGACGTAGTCGAAGCCCGCCAAGGGCTCAGATGTCCTGGTTCTGCGGCAGGATGACGAGGTCGCGGATGGTGACGTGGGGCGGGCGGGTGAGCATGAACATCACCGCCTCCGCCACGTCCTCCGAGCGGATGCCCTCGCGCGCCGCGACCCGCGCGTCGATCTCGGCGGCGTCCGAGACGCCCCAGAGCGGGTTGAGCACCATCCCCGGCGCCACCGCGCCGATGCGCAGCTTGTGGCGCGCGGTCTGGCGGCGCACGCCGTGCACGAACGACTGGATCGCGTGCTTGGAGGCCGAGTAGACCGGCTCCCACTCGATCGCCTGGTGGCCCGAGACGGAGCTGGTCACGACGATGTCGCCCGACTGCCGCGCGATCATGCCGGGCAGCACCCGGTTGATGAGCCGGAAGACGCTGTTGACGTTGACCGACAGCAGCTGGTCCCACTCGTCGGGGTCGCCGTCGGCGGCGTCGCCGGGGATGTAGAGGCCCGCGTTGGCGAGCAGGATGTCGATCTCGCCGAGCCGCTCCGCCGCCTCGCGGGCCATGCGGTCGACCTCGGCGGGGACGGCGAGGTCGGCGGCGATCCACGTCGCGCCGCCGCCGATCCCGTCCGCCACCTCGGCCAGCCGCTCCTCGGAGCGGCCGACCAGCAGCACACGCGCCCCCGCCGCGCCGGCGGCGGTGGCGAGGGCGCGTCCGATGCCCGAACTCGCGCCGGTGACGAGCGCGGTCTTGCCGGTGAGGGTCCAGGTCATCGCAGGTCTCCCGTCTGCCTACAGCGTCGCGCCCATCATCATGCGCACGACTTCCTCGTCGTTGGTCTCGTCGGGGCGGCGCACGCCGGCGACGACGCCGCGCGCGAGCACCACGATCCGGTCCGCGGCGGCGAAGATGTCGGGCAGGTTGTGCGAGATCAGGATGATCCCCACGCCCTGCTGCTTCATCCGCTCGATCAGCGCCATGACCTCGCGCTGCTCGGGCACGCCGAGCGCGGCGGTCGGCTCGTCCATGATGACGAGCCCCGCCTGCCAGTGGATCGCGCGGGCGAGCGCGATGGCCTGGCGCTGGCCGCCCGACATCTCGCGCACCGGCGCGGCCGGGTCGGGCACGGTGATGCCGAGGCTCTTCATCACCCGCGCCGCGTCCTCGCGCATCTTCTTGCGGTCGAGGAACGGCAGCCCCATGACCCGCCGCGAGATCTCGCGGCCGAGGTAGAGGTTGAGGCCCGGGTCGAGATTGTCGGCCAGCGCGAGGTCCTGGTAGATCGTCTCGATGCCCGCGTTGCGCACCGCCTCGGGGCTCTTGCCGGTCAGCAGCTCCCCGTTTAGATGCACGGTGCCCGCGGTCGGCGTGTAGACGCCCGAGATCATCTTGATGACCGTCGACTTGCCCGCGCCGTTGTCGCCGGCGAGCACGACGCACTCGCCCGCGTTGACCTCGAAGTTGACGTCCTTGACGGCCTCGTTGCCGCCGAAGCGCTTCTTGAGGTTCTTCACCTCGAGCAGGGCGGTCATGACCTGTCTCCCGTCACGCGATGCTTGGACTGGTCCACGAGGACGGCGACGATGATGACGAGGCCCACGGCCACGAACTGCCAGTACGGCGGCAGCCCCGAGAAGACGAGCCCGAACTGGATCACCGCGATGATGAACGCGCCGATCACGGTGCCGCTGATCGTGCCTTGCCCGCCCGTCAGCGAGGCGCCGCCGATGAACACGGCGGCCACCGCGTAGAGCAGGATCGGCTCGCCCGCGTTGGCGGCCCCGGCGGAGAAGCGGCCGGTGTAGATCAGCCCGCCGATCCCGGCGGTGAGCGCGGAGATGATGAACAGCAGCATCAGGTGGCGCTTGACGTCGACCCCGGCGCGCTCGACCGAGGCGCGGTTGGCGCCGAGCGCGTAGGTGTGGGCGCCGAAGCGGGTGTGGGCCAGCAGGTAGTGGCAGCCGATGGCGAGCACGGCGGCGATGACGACGGGGATCGGGAACAGCCAGATCTCGCCGTTGCCGAAGCTGCGCACGGTGTCGCTGCGGATCGAGACGGTCGCGCCGCCGGCGACGATCAGCGCCGCGCCGCGCGCGATGCCGTAGGTGCCGAGCGTGCCGATGAAGGAGGGGACGTCGAGATGCGCCACGAGCCAGCCGTTGACGACGCCGACGATGCCGGCGGCCAGCAGGCCCACGATTAGCGCGAGGAGGACCATCGCGAGGCCCGGGTCGTCGCCGGCCGCGCGCACCACCAGCGCCATCGCGACGGCGGCGAAGCCGGTGCTGAAGGCGATCGACAAGTCGATGTGTCCGGCGACGATCACCAGCGTCAGCCCGAGCGCGAGCAGCAGGATCTGCGAGGCGGCCACGGAGATGGACTGGAGGTTGTAGACCCGGAACAGGAAGGTGCTGCCGGTCTGGGTCTGGGCGTAGATCTCGAAGAAGGCGAGGATCAGGATCAGGAACAGCCAGGACCAGGCGTTGAGGAGGGACCTCAGGAAAGAGGCCCCCCCGTTACGTTTCGTCGTGCTCATGCTCATTCCGAGTAGATGAACTTGGCGATGTCCTCGTCGCCCACGTTGTCGGCGTCGATGACGGTGAAGCCGGTGCCGATCGAGGTCGGCACGGACTGGCCCGTCAGCGCGGCGTAGGCGGCCATGACGCCGAAGTAGCCGATCTCGGCCGGGTGCTGCGCGATGGCGGCGTCGACGAGGCCCGAGGAGATGTTGTCGACGATGCTCTGGGGCGCGTCGAAGGCGATGACCGTCACCTGGTCGATCATGTCCGCGTTCTCCACCCCGTTGCCGGCCCCGAGCGCCGAGAACAGGTTGGCACCGAACACGCCCGCGATGTCGGGGTTGCGCGCCAGCACGGCCTGGAACTGCGACGCCGCGAGCGACGCGTCGTTCTCGTTGTACTGGGTCTCGAGCACCTCGATGTCGGGGTAGTTCTCCTCCATCTCGGCGAGGAAGCCCTCTTCGCGCTGGTCGGTCGTCGAGATGCCGGGGCGCACGTTGGAGACGTAGACCTTGCCCTCGCCGCCGATCTCCTCGGCCATGAAGCGCGCCGCCATGCGGCCGCCGCCGACGTTGTCCGAGGCGACGTAGGACAGCGGGAAGTCGCCGTCGCCGGCGCCGTCCTGATACATGCCGTCGTCGATGAACGTGTCGACGGTGATGACCGGGATGCCGGCCTCGCTGGCGCGGCGCAGCGGCTCGATCATCTGCGTCGAATCGGTCGGCGCGATGAGGATCGCGTCGGGGCCGCGGGCGATGACGGCATCGAGGACCGGGGTCTGCAGGACCGGGTCGAATTCCTCGGCGCCCTGGAAGTCGACATTGATGCCGAGCGCATCGGCCGCCGCCTGGGCGCCGCGGTTCATGGTGATGTAGAAGGCATCGGTGGTCAGGCCCGGAACGAGCGTGATCGTGATGTCCTCCTGCGCCGACGCGGCGCCGCCGGCACCGAGCGCCGCCGCGAAAGCTGCGGATTTGATAAGGTTCTTCATGTATATGGTCCTCCCAAAGGCTGCGGCCCCCTCTCGGGCCGGCGCCGCCGCGCGGGCCCGGCGCCGGCGCGGCGCGGGTCGGACGGGGCAGCAGGGCGGAGATTGACGTGACGTTGGCAAGCTTGCAAGAAGAACCAATCAGAAATTTATTTCTGAAACCGCTAACGACAGATCGGAGCCTTACCATGCCCCCCACGTTTCCGTCTCCTCAGGCTGCGACTTTCGCGCGATGAGCGCGCGCCGGACAGGCAGGCTGATGAGCCGCGCCCTGATGCACACGGCGGCGCGGATGCACTACCTCGACGGCCTCTCGCAGGTCGAGGTGTCGCGGCGGATGGAGGTCTCGACGGCCACGGTCTCGCGCCTGCTCGCCCAGGCCCGCGAGGAGGGGATCGTGCGCATCGAGGTGATCGACATCGAGGAGGTCGGCGAACTCGGCGGACGCCTCGCCGCGGCGCTCGGCCTGAAGGCCGTCCGGGTCAGCGAGGCCGGCCGCGCCGCCACCCTCGCCCCCGAGGTCGGCACGCTGCTGACGGATGCGGGGCTCGCGCCGGGCGGCGTCGTCGCGATCGGCTGGGGCCGGGCCGTGCAGAGCGTCGTCGCCGCCGGCCTGCCGCCGTGCCCGGGCGTGACGATCGTGCCCGCCATGGGCGGCGTCAACGAGACCGAGGGCCACTTCCAGATCAACGAGTTCGTCCGCTCCGCCGCCGCGCAGATGGGCGGCGTCGGGCAGCTGCTGCACGCGCCCTCCATCGTGTCGCGCAAGCTGTCGGCGCTGCTCGAGCAGGATCCCGGCATCGCCCGCCTGATCGGCCTCTGGGACGAGGTCGACGCCGCCATCCTCGGCATCGGCCGCTACGAGCGCGGCCGCGCCGGCATCGACATGAGCTTCTCCGAGGCGCAGGCCGAGCGCATCGTCGGCGACGTGCTGCGCCACTACTTCGACGCCGAGGGCCGCGCGATCCGCTGGCCGGGGCAGGAGAACCTGCTGTCGATCAACGAGGAGCAGCTGCGCCGCGTGCCGCTCTGCATCGGCGTCGCCCACGGGCGCGAGAAGGCCGAGGCGATCGTCGGCGCGGCCCGCTCGGGCATGGTCAACGCGCTCGTCACCGACATGCAGGCCGCGACCCGCATCCTCGAGCTCGTGGAACGGGAGGACCGGTAAGAGATTCCTGGAAATATATTACAGAAAAATATTGTTGAGACGTCCGGCGGGGAGCGCTACTGCTCTGCCCGTCGCCGCTCGGGCGGCCGATGATGAGAGGATCCTTCGCGATGACCACAGCCATGACCACCGCCGAACGCCGCGGCTACCAGCAGATCTGCGGCGACAACGGGCTGATGATGGTCGTCGCCGCCGACCAGCGCGGCGGGATGCGCAAGGTGCTCGCCGACACTCCCGAGGCCCAGGCCGCCATCGACGAGCCGACCCTCGGCGTGGTGAAGTCGGCCATCGTCCGCCACCTCGCCAACAAGGCTTCCTGCATCCTGCTCGACCCGGTCTGCGCCGTCCCCGCCGTCGTCGACGACGGCACCCTCGCGCGCGACACCGGGCTGCTCGTCGGCCTCGACGCCTCCGGCTGGGACACCGACGCCCAGGGCTACCGCATCTCCAAGCTGGTCCCCGGCATCACCGCCCGGCGCGTGCGCGAGCTCGGCGGCACCGGGGCCAAGCTGATGGTCTACCTGCGCCCCGACACCCCGGAGGCCAACGACACCAACATCGCCATCATCCGCGACTGCATCGCCGATTTCGCCGCCGAAGACCTGCTCCTCGTGGTCGAGATCCTGACCTACCAGCTCGAGGGCGAGAGCGACGACGCCTACCGCGCCGCCTTCCCCGGCCTGATCGTCGAGAGCGCCCGCATCTCCGTCGACCACGGCGCCAAGGTGCTCAAGCTGCCCTATCCCGGCACCGCCGAGGCCTGCGCCGAGATCACCGCGATCTGCGGCGACATCCCCTGGGCGGTGCTGTCGGCGGGGGTCGATCACGAGACCTTCATCGGCCAGGTCGAGACCGCGATGGACAACGGCGCGTCGGGCGTCATCGCCGGGCGGGCGCTGTGGAAGGACTGCATCTCGCTCGACGCCGAAGTCCGCGCCGACCGCCTCGAGCGCATCGCCAGCGACCGCCTGCGCCAGATCCAGACCGTGCTCGACCGCCATGCCGCAGCCGGCTGAAACCGCCCTCGGCGTCGACGTCGGCGGCACCCGCATCCGGGTGGCGCGCGTCGATGCCGACGGCCGCGTGGAGGCCCGGCTGTCGGAGCCGACCGACCGGACGCGCGACGGCTTCTCCGCCCAGCTCGCCCGCCTCGTCTCCACCCTGCGCACCCCCGCCACCGTCGCCGTCGGCGTCGGCCTGCCGGGCCGCGTCGACGGGCCCGCGCAGCAGGTCGTCTCGGCCGGTTACCTCGACATCGCCGGCCTCGACGTCGCCGCGCTCACGGGCGGCCTGCCGGTGCGGATCGAGAACGACGCCACCATGGCGCTGATCGCCGAGGGGCAGGGGAGCGACGGCCTCCTGGCGCTGGTCTCCGTCGGCACCGGTATCGGCGGCGCGGCGCTGCTCGACGGCCGGCCCTGGTACGGCGCGGGCTTCGCGGGCCAGTTCGGCCACATAATCGTCGCCGACGACGGCCCGGCCTGCAATTGCGGCGCGCGCGGCTGCGTCGAGACGCTCAGCTCCGGCACCGCCCTCGGCACCCTCGTCGCCGCCGCCGGCCTGCCTGCCACCACCCGCGCCGAAGACCTCCTCGCCCGCGCCGCGGCGGGCGACGCGCGCGCCCACGACCTGCTCGCCACCTGGGCGCGCCCGATGGCCCGCGCCCTGCAGAGCCTCACCGCGACCGTTGATCCCGCCCGCATCATCCTCGGCGGCGGCCTCGGGCGGGCGATGGCCGAGGCGCTCGCGCGCCTGCCGCAGGGCTCGCACTGGTTCGCCCGCCCCGTCGCCGCCGCGCGCTTCGGCGACGACGCCGGCATGATCGGCGCGGCCCTCGCCGGCCGCCGGGCGGCGCGCGCGCCATGAGGCAGGCCATCCTCGTCAACGGCGTCCCCGCCAGCGGCAAGTCCACCATCGCCCGCACCCTCGTGCGCGGCGTCACCGAGCTCGGCACGCCCGCCGTGCCGTTCGGCCTCGACACGGTCAAGGAAGGCCTGTTCGTCCAGATCGGCACCGGCGACCGCCAGCACAACCGGATGCTCGGCCGCGCCAGCTACCACGCGATCTTCAACACCGTCGCCGCCTTCCCCGACAGCCTGCTGCCGGTCATCGACGCCTGGCACGGCTTCCAGCCCGTCGAGGTGCTGCGCGACCACCTCGCCCGCGCCGCCGTCGCGCGGGTGGTCGAGGTCTGGGTCGCCGTCCCGCCCGACATCGCCGCCGCCCGCTACCGCGCCCGCGCCGCGCGGCGGCCGGCGGGCCACCTTCCGGCCTCCTACGCCGACGAGTTGCGCGAGCTCGCCGCCCGCGCCGGGCCGACGGGGCTCGGCACGGTGATCGAGGTCGACGGCACCGCCGAACCCGATCCACACCTCGCCGCGCGGGTGCTCGCGGCGCTGGAGCGACAGACCTAGCAAAGGGGGAGACCAGCATGGCCGACTACGACAAGGGCGCGATCCTCGTGACCGGCGCCACCGGCGGCATCGGCGGCGCGACGGTGCGCCTGCTCCGCGAGAAGGGCGCCGACGTCATCGCCGCGGGACGCGACGCCGACAGGCTCGCCGAACTGGCCGCCGACACCGGCTGCCGCACCCTCGCCTTCGACCTCACCTCCGAGGACAGCGTCCGCGACGCGCTCGACGGCCTCGACCTCTGGGGCGTCGTCAATTGCGGCGGCTGGGGCGGCGAGATCGCGACGCCGATGGAGACCGACATCTCCGTCTTCGACAAGGTGATGACCATCAACGCCCGCGGCGCGCTCCTGGTGACGAAGTACGCCTCGCGGAGCATGATCCGGCTCGGCCGCGGCGGCGCCATCGTCAACGTCTCGAGCCAGGCCTCGCTCGTGGGGCTGAAGGGCCATATCAGCTACGGCTCCTCCAAGGCCGCGCTCGACAACATCACCCGCGTCTCCGCCCTCGAGCTCGGCCCCCACGGCATCCGCGCCAACGGCGTCCACCCGACCGTGGTGATGACGCCGATGTCGGCTTGGTACTGGGGCCGCCCCGAGGTCGAGGAGCCGTTCCTCGCAACCATGCCGCTCGGGCGCTGGGCCACCGAGGCGGAGATCGCCGCGCCCATCGCCTTCCTGCTGAGCGACGGCGCGTCGATGATCTCGGGCGTCAGCCTGCCCATCGACGGCGGCTACACCGCCGTCTGATCCCGCCGGCGCTCCCGCGATTGCGGGGCCGCCGCGCATCCCGTATCCAACCTGTCGACAACGGGGAGGGCGTGATGGCCAGCGGCACCGCAGCGAAGACGGAGCGCAAGCGCGGCTCGGGCGTGCAGTACGTCTACGGCGTGCTGCGCGACGAGATCCTAGAGCTGACCCTGCCGCCCGGCGCGCCCATCGACGAGGTGCAGCTCGCCCGGCGGCTCGAGATGTCGCGCACCCCGATCCGCGAGGCGCTGGTGCGGCTGGCCGGGGAGGGGCTGGTGACGACGCTGCCCAACCGCTCCACCGTAGTGGCCAATCTCGACTTCCTCAACCTCCACACCTTCTTCGACGCGATCACCCTCATGTACCGCGTCACCACCCGGCTCGCGGCGCAGTACCACACCGCCGACGACCTCGCCCTGATCCGCGACGAGCAGGCCCGCTTCGCCCGCGCCGTCGCGGCCCACGACGCCCTCGCGATGATCGCCAGCAACCGCGACTTCCACGCCGCCATCGCCACCGCCGGGCGCAATCCGTACTACGAGGGCCTCTCCCACCGCCTGCTCGACGAGGGCCGCCGCTACCTGCGGCTCTACTACGCCGGCTTCGAGGACCGGCTCCCGGCGCGCTACGTGCAGGAGCACGAGGACATGATCGCCGCCATCGCCGCCCGCGACGTCGCCCGCTCCGACACCCTCGCCCGCCAGCACGCCGACCAGATCGTCGCGCAGATCCAGTCGCTCCTGGCGCGCGACCGGCGGCAGCATATCGAGCTCTGACCGCCGTCGCGGTTTCTTGTCGACAAACAAAATACAAACCGTATGCTCCGGGCGAGGGCAGGGGCGCGCGCGTCGCGCCGCCGCCGGCCGAGCACCGACCCGAGGAGACACCACATGACCGCCAGCATCTTTTCCGGCTGCATCCCCGCGCTGATGACCCCCTGCACCCCCGACCGCGCGCCCGACTACGACGCCCTCGTGCGCAAGGGCCGCGAGCTGATCGACGCGGGCATGCGCGCCGTCGTCTATTGCGGCTCCATGGGCGACTGGCCGCTGCTGACCGACGCGCAGCGCATGGAAGGGGTGGCGCGGCTGGTGCAGGCGGGCGTGCCGGTCATCGTCGGCACCGGCGCGGTCAACACCGCCAGCGCCGTCGCCCATGCCCGCCACGCCGCCGAGGTCGGGGCCGAGGGGCTCATGGTCATCCCCCGCGTGCTCTCGCGCGGCACCGCCCCCGCCGCCCAGAAGGCCCACTTCAAGGCGGTCCTCGCCGCCGCCCCCGACCTGCCGGCCGTCATCTACAACTCGCCCTACTACGGCTTCGCCACCCGCGCCGACCTGTTCTTCGCCCTGCGCGCCGAGCACCCCAACCTCGTCGGCTTCAAGGAATTCGGCGGCAGCGCCGACCTGCTCTACGCCGCCGAGACGATCACCAGCGGCGACGACGACGTCCTGCTGATGGTCGGCGTCGACACCAACGTCTTCCACGGCTTCGTCAATTGCGGCGCCGTCGGCGCGATCACCGGCATCGGCAACGTCCTGCCCCGCGAGGTCCTGCACCTCGTCGAGCTCTCCCAGCAGGCCGCCGCCGGCGACCCCACCGCCCGCCGCCGCGCCCGGGAGCTCGACGCGGCCATGCACGTCCTCTCCTCCTTCGACGAGGGCCCCGACCTCGTGCTCTACTACAAGCACCTCATGGTCCTCGCCGGCGACGACGCCTACCGCCTCCACTTCAACGAGACCGACGCCCTCAGCGACAGCCAGCGCGGCTACGCCGAAGCCCAGTTCAAGCTCTTCCGCGACTGGTACGCGGGTTGGAGTGGGGAGGTGGGTTGAGGCATGCAGAATTCGCCGGGAGGCATGAAGTCGGGCGATCAATTAAGTAAGTTCGAGAATCTCGCGAAGCGGGCCGTGACACTGCGGTCTGCTCAGCAACTTAAAGGTCGACAGATGCGGTATCTGTGCAATTAAAGCGCCGTTCTTAGCGCGATAACGATGAAGCATCGTCTTGCCCCAGCCTGAAGCTAATGATGTTTCTAACTTGGCTCCTAAGATTTCCTTCGTCAGCTCGACCGCTTCTGGGCAGCAGGCGATTACTCGCTTTGGAAGCTTCAACGAAAACACTTGCTGCCAAAATTTCTTCCCAAGGCTCAACGCCCCCCGACGTTGATAAAGCTCCAGTCCTTTCCAGCGATTGCTCCTGAATGGCGCTACTACCCCGGTAAGTATCTCCCTCGGTCTCCGATCGAGCATCTCCGCGAGTGCAAGGAACTGGGCTGTGATTGGAGATGCAGTGACATCCTTTTCAATTTCATAGGAATTGCCGCGCTCATCCGAGAGTGTTTGCAAATCCGCGTTCTGCGGCGGACGGCCTGGGTTCAGCGACAAGAAGGCTGTATCTGCTTCTCCAATTGTACTCCACGGAACATATAGGATCTTGTAGCCCTCATTGAGGGCGAGCCTGTCAGCCTCTTGAGCTACCCTTTGATCCCAGACATCGTAGCTGTCCATATGAACCCGCCAATCTTAGATTAACTACATTAATTGATGAAGTAGGTGCTGATCGGCACAGTAGCTCACGATTCGATCATCCGTCCACTGCACACGTTCGGGGCGTTTCCCGGGATCCGACGCCCCCCACAAAACCCACTCAACCCCCCGCTCCGCAGGAACGCCCACCGCCGGCGCAGGTTGGTCCCCCAGCCAACCGCACCCCAAGGAGCACGCCATGCAGAGCCACAGCACCGACGTCGACGGCATCCGAATGCGCTGGGAGGAGGCCGGGGCGGGGGAGCCCGTCATCCTGCTCCACGGCATCCCCACCTGTCCCGCCCTCTGGCGCGAGGTGGCGCCGCTGATCGAGGGCCGCCGGGTGCTGGCGTGGGAGATGCCGGGCTACGGCGCGTTGATTCCCGAGGGCCGCGAGCGCGACATCTCGGTGGCGAAGCAGGCCGACTACCTCGTCGCGTGGATGCGCGAGCTGGGCATCGGGCGCGCCGTCCTCGCCGGGCACGACCTCGGCGGCGGCGTCGCCCAGATCGCGGCGGTGCGCCATCCCGAGATGGTCAGCGGCCTTCTGCTGACCAACGCGATCAGCTACGATTCCTGGCCCGTCCCGCTGGTCAGCGCCGTCGCCAAGGCCGGCTCCATCGCCAGGCACGCCCCCGACGGCTCGTTCCACCAGCTGCTCAGGATGATGTTCTCCAAGGGCCACGAGACCGACGCCGCCGCCGAGGCCGCCTACGACGCCCACGCCCCGCACTACGACCGCCACGGCGAGGCCGAGGCCTTCGTGCGGCAGGCCCGGTCGCTCGACGTCGAGGACACCAAGGCCATCGCCGACCGCCTGCCGACGCTCGGCATCCCCGCCCGCATCGTCTGGGGCGCGGCCGACGAGTTCCAGGAGATCGAGTACGGCGAGCGCCTCGCGAAAGACCTCGACGCCCCGCTGCGGCGCATCGAGGGCGGCAAGCACTTCACCCCCGAGGACCACCCGCGGATCCTCGCCGAGGAGATCGACGCCCTCGCGCGGACCGTCGCGGCCCGCTGAGGCTCAGCCCTCCAGCGCCGCCAGCCCGTCGCGCCGGAACCGCGCCAGCATCGCCACGTCCTCCTCGCCGAGCGCGATCCCGTCGCGCTCGGCCGCGGCGCGGGCCCTGAAGCGGCGCTGCGAGGGCAGGCGCGCGCCCTGGCCCTGGATCGCCTCGAACAGCACCTCCGCCCGCGCCAGCGGATCGCCCCGCCCCCCGGCGAGCCGGGCCGGATCGAAGGCGAGGATCAGCTCGCCGTGGCGCGGGGCGAGGGCGGTGGTCCCGACCGCCTCGAGCGCCTCGGGGCTGGTCAGGTCGCCGATCATCACCCCCGCCAGCAGCTCGATCATCGTCGAGATCGCCGAGCCCTTGTGCGCCCCGAACGGCAGCATCGCTCCCGCCAGCGCCGCCTCCGGGTCGGTCGTCGGCGCGCCGTCCGCGTCGATCGCCCAGCCGTCCGGCAGCGCCTTGCCCGCCTTGCGGTGCAGCTCGATCTCGCCGCGCGCCGCGACGCTGGTGGCGAAGTCGAACACGTAGGGCGGCGCCTCCGCGCGCGGCCAGCCGAAGGCCATCGGGTTGGTCCCCAGCAAGGGCGCCGCCCCGCCGGCCGGCGCGACGCTGGCATAGCTCGGGCACATCGCCAGCGCCGCGAGGTCGCGCTCCGTCAGCGCCTCGATCTCCGGCCAGAGCGCCGAGAAGTGCACGCAGTCGTTGATGACGAGCGCCGCCACCCCGTGCGCCCGCGCCCGCGCCTCGAGCCGCGGCACGCCCATCTCGAACGCGGCCACCGAGAACCCGCCATGCGCGCTCACCCGCACCACCGCGCCGTCCTCGCCCGTCACCTCCGGCTCCGCCCCGGCGGCCACCTTGCCGGCCGCGATGGTCTTCAGGCAGCCCTCGATCCGGTAGATGCCGTGCGATTTGCAGGCGTCCCGCTCCCCGGCCGCAATCACCCGCCCCAGCGCGCGGGCCTGCGAGGCCACGAGCCCGGCACGCTCGAAGATGGCGCCCACGTCCTCGGCGAGCGCGGCGAAGCTGGTGCGGGTCTCGGTCATGGCTCTCTCCTCGGCTCGGATTCCGGCAGAGACCACCACGAATGCGGGGCAGGGGAAAGGGCCCGCAGGCCCGGTCCGCCGCCCTTGTCGACAACGTCAATATACCTTGCATGCTCCCCGTTGCGGCCGCACTATCGCCCGGTCGCATCCGGAGCCCTGCATGACCCGCCACATCTTCCCCTGCATCGACGGCCACACCTGCGGCAACCCCGTCCGCCTCGTCACCGGCGGCGCGCCGCACCTGCGCGGCGCGACGATGCTGGAGAAGCGCGCCCACTTCCTCGCCGAGTACGACTGGATCCGCACCGGCCTGATGTTCGAGCCGCGCGGCCACGACCAGATGTCGGGCGCGATCCTCTATCCGCCCACCCGCGACGATTGCGACATCGCCGTGCTCTTCATCGAGACCTCCGGCTGCCTGCCGATGTGCGGCCACGGCACCATCGGCACCGTCACCTTCGCCCTCGAGCACGGCCTCGTCCGCCCCGCCACGCCCGGCCAGCTGCGCCTCGACACGCCCGCCGGGCGGGTCGACGTCACCTACCGGCAGGAGGGCGCGCACGTCGAGGAAGTGCGGCTGACCAACGTGCCCGCCTTCCTCCACGCCGAGGGCCTCACCGCCCGCGTCGACGGCGTCGGCGAGATCACCGTCGACGTCGCCTACGGCGGCAACTTCTACGCCATCGTCGAGCCGCAGCCCGGCTACACCGACATGGCCGACCTCTCCGCCGCCGAGCTCGTCGGCCTCAGCCCGAAGCTGCGCGCCGCGCTCAACGCGAAGTACCAATTCGTTCACCCCGAGCACCCCGAGATCGAGGGCCTCAGCCATATCCTCTGGACCGGCGCGCCGCGCCACGAGCGGGCGGATGCGCGCAACGCGGTGTTCTACGGCGACAAGGCCATCGACCGCTCCCCCTGCGGCACCGGCACCTCCGCCCGCATGGCCCAGCTCGCGGCGCGCGGACAGCTCGCGCCGGGCGACGCCTTCGTCCACGAATCGATCATCGGCTCGCTCTTCGACGGCCGCGTCGAGGCCGCCACCGAGGTCGCCGGACGCCCCGCCATCGTCCCCTCCATCGCCGGCTGGGCGCGCGTGACGGGCTACAACACCCTGTTCATCGACGCGCGCGACCCCTTCGCGCAGGGCTTCGTCGTCACCTGACGCCACCCGGAGGAGCCCGCCCCATGCGCAGCACCAGGATCGTCCACGTCATCTCCGCCCATGCCGAGGGCGAGGTCGGCGACGTCATCGTCGGCGGCGTCGCCCCGCCCCCGGGCGAGACGCTCTGGGAGCAGAGCCGCTGGATCGCCCGCGACGGCACCCTGCGCGACTTCGTCCTGCACGAGCCGCGCGGCGGGGTGTTTCGCCACGTCAACCTGCTGGTCCCGCCCAAGGACCCGCGCGCCGACGCCGCCTTCATCATCATGGAGCCCGAGGACACGCCGCCGATGTCCGGCTCCAACGCGATCTGCGTCGCCACCGTCCTGCTCGACGCCGGCCTCGTCGCGATGACCGAGCCCGTCACCGAGCTGACCCTCGAGGCGCCCGGCGGGCTGGTGCGGGTGCGCGCCGAGTGTCGCGACGGCAAGGCCGAGCGGATCTTCGTGCAGAACCTCCCGAGCTTCGCCGACAAGCTCGACGTGCCGCTCGAGGTCGAGGGGCTCGGCACCCTGCGCGTCGACACCGCCTACGGCGGCGACAGCTTCGTCATCGTCGACGCCGCCGCGCTCGGCTTCGCGCTGGTGGCGGAGGAGGCGCACGCGCTGGCCCGCCTCGGCGTGCGCATCACCGACGCCGCCAACGCCGCCCTCGGCTTCCACCACCCCGACAACCCGGACTGGCGCCACATCTCCTTCTGCCTCTTCGCCGGCCCCGTCACCCGCGACGGCACCGAGCTCAGCGCCGCCGCCGCCGTCGCGATCCAGCCCGGCAAGATCGACCGCTCCCCCACCGGCACCGCGCTCTCCGCCCGCATGGCCGTGCTGCACGCCCGCGGCGAGATGGGGGAAGGCGACCGCCTCACGGTGCGCTCCCTCATCGGCTCGACCTTCGCCGGCCGCATCCTCGGCACCACCGAGGTCGGCGGCCGCCCCGCGATCCACCCCGAGCTCTCCGGCCGCGGCTGGATCACCGGCACCCACCAGCACATGCTCGACCCCACCGACCCCTGGCCCCGCGGCTACAAGCTCACCGACACCTGGGGCGCGCGCTGAGGCGGCAAGGCAGCCGGGGAGCGGGAGGCACCCAGAGCACGAAGGGCAGCGCCGTCCCGCCGGGGCGGGTCGAGCCGCCAGCGCCAGAGACACAAGCCCCGGCATCCCGCACTTGGCCCCACCTTCGCCAAGAGCGCCGCCCCGGGGGGGCGGGACGGCGCTGCCCGGCGTGCAGCGGGGGGGAACGGCTCGGGGGATGCGCCGAGGCACCGAAGGGCAGCGCCGTCCCGCCGGGGGGCGGTCGAGCCGCCAGCGACAACGACACAAGCCCCGGCATCCCGCACTTGGCCCCACCTTCGCCAACAGCGCCGCCCCGGGGGGGGCGGGACGGCGCTGCCCGGCCTGCGGCCGGGCGGAACGGCTCGAACGATGCGCCCAGAGCACGAAGGGCAGGGCGTTCCCGGCGCGCTGCTCACACGCGCCACCCCGACCGCCCCTACCAGCCCACCTTCGCCCCCGCGTAGTCCCCGAACCACCCGCTCGGCAGCCCGGAATCGTCGATCTGCTCCATCAGCCCTTCCGCCGCCTCCGCCGGGTCGAGGTCCGCCTCGCCCCCGCCCATGTCCGTGCGCAGCCATCCCGGATGCAGCGCCAGGAACCGCTGGGGATGGTGCTGCGACAGCTTCACCATCCCGCGGTTCAGCGCCGCCTTGGACATCCCGTAGAGATCGTCCCTGTCCGGATCCGCCCCCTCGGCGCACGAGCCGGCCCGGCTCGAGATGAAGACCACCGTCGCCCCCGGCGCCAGCCGCGGCAACAGCGCCCGCGTGAGCAACAGCGGCGCAAGCACGTTGACCGACATCACCTCGCCGAAGGCCTCGGGGGTCACCCCGTCCAGCCCGTTCACCGGCCCGCGTACGCCCGCATTGTGGATCACCAGATCCACCGGCCCCGCCGGCAACCGCCCCGGCACCGCCGCGATGGCCCCGGCGTCGGCCAGGTCCAGCTCCACCGTCTCCACCAGCGCTCCCGCGCCCGAGCGCGCCAGCCCGACCACCCGCCGCCCGCGCGCCAGCGCGGCCGCCACCAGCGCCCGCCCCAGCCCCCGGCCCGAGCCGGTGATCAGGGTCAGCGGTTCAGTGCCGGTGCTGGCGGAAGCGGTGTTCGACACGGGCGATGAGGCTGGCGGCGACGAGGGTGAGCAGGACATAGACGATGGCAGCCGTGTTGTAGGGTGCGAAGGGCAGGAAGCTCGCCGACTGGAACTCGCGCATCCGCTGCGTGAGGTCGCGGATCGACAGGATCGACAGCAGCGAGGTGTCCTTGAGGATGGCGATGAACTCGTTGCCCATCGGCGGAATCACGATGCGGAAGGCCTGCGGCAGGATCACGTGGCGGGCCGTCGACCAGCGCGACAGGCCGAGCGAGCGCGCCGCCTCTATCTGCCCCGTCGGCACCGCGTTGATGCCGGCGCGGAAGATCTCGGCGAGGTAGGCGGAATAGGCGATCGCCATGGCGATGATGCCGCGCAGCATGTTGGGCGGGTCGATGAAGCCGCCGGTCGAGGACTTCACCACCCCCGCCAGCGGCAGGCCGATATAGAGGATGATGACCAGCATCGGGATGCCGCGCAGCGTGTCGATCAGGAATTCCGAGGCGACCGACAGCGGATGCCGCCGGTAGAGCAGCCCGCAGAGCGTCATCAGCCCGATCAGCACGCCGAGCACCAGCAGCGCCAGGCCCCGCCCCGCGACATCGGGCGGCAGCACGGCGGTCTGCCAGAACACCGGCGCGGCGCTCGCCGCGCCCTCGGGCAGCAGCGCACCGCTCAGGGTGCCCTCGGCCAGCGCCTCGGTGGCGGCGGCGGCGTCGAAGAACGAGCGCACGGTGATCGCCGCGCCGCCGGCTTCGGGAAAGGCGCCGAAGCGCACCGTGTCCACCAGCCCGCGCGGCGTCCCCGACACGATGGCGACCGCGCCGTCGATGTCGCCGACGAGGCTGTAGCCGCGTTTGGGCTGGGCATAGTGCCAGCCCGCGGCGGCCAGGCAGGCGAGCGCGGCGGCGGCGAAGAGGCGGAAGGTCCAGCGCGAGGGCGACAGCTGCATCAGCCCGACCCAGACCAGCCCGAGCAGGGCCGCCAGCAGGTAGGCGACGATGGCCGCGCGGATGGTCACGGCGAGGCCGACCGCGAAGCCCAGATGCGCCAGCAGCAGCAGCCAGCCCAGCCCCAGCCCGTGCAGCACCAGCATCGCCCGCCGCGCCCGCTTGCCCGGCAGCATCGCCCCGGCGGCGGTCGCCAGTGCCAGCGCCCCGGCCAGCAGCGCCGCGGTGCGCGCGACCGCGCCGGCCGCCTCCGGCACCAGCCGGCGCGGCGTCTCGCCCGGCACGACCAGTGGCGAGGCGAAGGGATCGACCCAGTTCGCCACCACCGAGGCCGCGAAGGGCTGGCCGAGGTCGGTCAGCGCCAGCACCGCCCCCGCCAGCACCGAGATGCCGTAGGAGACGCGCGCCCGCCGCGGCTTGTCGAACTTCGCCAGCAGCGCCCCGGCCACGCCGCCCCCGAACAGCGCCGCCGCCAGCGCCGCCCCCGGCAGCAGCGCGCTCGCCCCGGGCTCGATGCCGAGGATTGCGCGCAGCGCGCGGCTGTAATCCGTCGAGACCGCGAAGAGCCAGACGATGAACGGCAGGGCCGCGAGGATCATCAGGTTGCTCGGGCGGAGCCCGCTCAGCGTGGCGTGAAGGCGCAGCATCGGCATCCTCGAAAGCAGGAAGAAGGCGGGGCCGCCCCGCGACGGGCGGCCCCGGGTCGTCTCACTCGGCGGTCCAGTAGCGCGCCATCAGCGCGTCGAGCGTGCCGTCGGCCTTGATCTCGGCCAGCCCCTCGTTGAAGGCGTCGCGCATCGGATCGCCCTCCTGGAACACCAGCCCGAGCGGATCGGCCTTGAGCCCGGTCACGCCGACGACGAGCTGCCCGGCGAACTGCGCCTCGTAGGCGGCCGCGTTGGCGCCGTTGATGACGACGCCGTCCACGTCGCCGTTCTGCAGCGCGAGCACCGCGCCGTTGAACGTGTCGTAGGCCTGCACGTTCTCGCGCCCCACAATCTCGGCGGCGGTGATCGAGTCGGTCGTGTTGGCCTGCGCCGCGAGGCTGAGGCCGCCGCTTTCGAAGTCCTCGACGCTCATCTCGCCGGCATCCACGCGGGTCAGGATCGCCTGGCTGTTGACGATGTAGGGATCGGTGAAGTCCATCACCTGGTCGCGCTCGTCGGTGATCGAGACGCCCGAGGCGACGAGGTCGAACTGCCCGTTCTGGAGCGCGGCGAAGATGCCGTCCCAGCCGGTGGTGATGAACTCGGCCTGGCAGTTGATGCGCTCGCAGATCGCGTTCACCACGTCGACGTCGAAGCCGACGATCTGGCCCGTGGCGGTGTCGATGTACTCCATCGGCGGCGAGGTCGTGTCCGAGCCGACGCGCAGCAGCTGGCCGCCGAGATCGGCGGCCCCGGCGGGCGCGGCCATCAGCAGCGCGAGCGCGGCGGTGCCGAGCGCGCGGCGGGTGAGGGTGGTCGTCATGGGTGGTCTCCTCCTGTTGAATGCGGCGGTCATGTCTCTGACCATGCCGCGACACCGGCGGGGGGTATCCGCGCCGCGCCGAGGTGAAACGTCGCCTCGGGCGGGGCGGGGGCTGCGGCCGGTTCGCAGCCGAAGTTGAACGCGAATGTGACGTTGCCGCGCCGGGTCAGGCGCAGGTCGGGGCCGAGGTCGGGCAGGGTGTCGACGCCGGCCCACCGCAGGGTGTCCTCGAGCACGTGCCGCAATCCTTCGTCCCCGGGAAGGGTGGCGAGGTAGCGGGCCCGGTCATTGCCCACCAGGGCGGGCGTGCCCTCGCGGTAGGCGCCCTCGAAGGTGGCGAGCACCTCGGCGTCGCTCTCGATGGTTTCGCGCCAGCGCCGCGCGGCGTGGCTGGCATTGCCCATCAGGAAGCTCTCGGAATGCCAGTCGGGCAGGCTCTCCACCCGCGTCACGCGCAGCTCGATCAGCGGCGCGAGCCCGGCGCCGGGCAGCGGCGCGGTGACGTGCATCGCCTCGGTTCGCGAGCCCGAGCGCGGCCCGAAGATCGCCTTCGTGTCGCTCGCCGCGATGCGCTTAATGAAGCCCGCATCGGCCATCACCAGATCGGGCGCGACGACCAGCCGGTAGCCGTTGAGCTCGGTGTGCTGCCCGACGATGTCCACGTCGATCCCCAGCCGGCGCAGCGCGCTGTACCAGTCGAGCGCATGGTGGCCGGCGCGGAAGTTGCGCCCCTGCGGCAGCGCGCTCAGCGCCCAGCGGGACGGGTAGTCGAGCACCAGCGCGACCTCGGAGGGCGCGCGCGGGGGCAGGGCGGGCAGGGCGGCGGCCTCGGCGACGACCTCCTCGATCTCGGCAAACGCCCGGTCGGGCGTTGAATCCGGCAGCAACAGCCCGGTATGGAACTGCTCCTGCGCGAACGGCGCCTGCCGCCAGCGGAAATAGCTCACCATCTCGCAGCCATGCGCGTGCGCCAGCCAGGTCCAGAGCCGCACCATCCCGTCGGCGGGGGCGGGGTTGGCATCGGCCCAGTTCACCGGGCCGGGCTGCTGCTCCATCACCCACATCCGCCCGTTGCCGACGCCGCGATAGAGATCGTGGTTGAAGCCCGGCTGATCGGGATCGCCATGCCGCAGCAGCCGCTGCTTGTCGGCCTCGGGCAGGCGGCCATGGACGAGGTTGCCCAGCGGGTAGGCGTCCCACGAGGCGACGTCGAGATCGGCGCCGACCGCGTGGTGGTCGAAATCCTCGTTCTGGTTCATGAAGTTGTGCGTGATCGCCCGCCCCGGCGCGTGCTTGCGCAGGATCTCGGCCTGCATCCGGTTGAAGCTTTGCACCTGGTCCGAGCTGAAGCGCAGGAAGTCGGTGAGCTGCGTCGGCGTCGGCTCCTCGACCATCTGGTTGGGCAGCTCGATCTGCGCGAAGTCGTCGTAGCGCATCGACCAGAACGACGTCCCCCAGGCCGTGTTCAGGGCCCCGATGTCGCCGTAGCGCCGGGCCAGCCAGTCGCGGAAGGCGTCGCGCGCGGCGGGCGAGTAGGAGTGGATCGTGTCGTGATCGCCGTATTCGTTGTCGATCTGCCACGCCGCCACGTGCTCGTGCGTGCCGTAGCGCTCGGCCACCGCCTCGGCGATGCGCGCCGCTTCCCCGCGGAAGACCGGCGAGGAAAAGCAGTAATGCCGCCGCGAGCCGAACTTGCGCACGTTGCCGTCCGGCCCGACCGGCAGGATCTCGGGGTGCTTGTCGACCAGCCAGCGCGGCGGCGCGGCGGTCGGCGTCGACATGATGACCTTCAGCCCCGCCGCGCCCAGCACGTCGATCGCCCGGTCCAGCCAGTCCCACTCGAACCGCCCCGGCGCGGGCTCGATCATGCTCCAGGCGAATTCGCCCACGCGCACCCAGTCGAGCCCCAGCTCGCGCATCCGGCGCGCGTCGTCCGCCCATTGCGCTTCGGGCCATTGTTCGGGGTAGTAGCAGACGCCCAGCTCGGGGCGCGTCATCTCGGCGGTCATGTCAGTCCTGCGGGTAAAGGTGGGAGAGGGCGCGGCCGATCTCGTCGAGCAGCAGGTCGGCCTCGGCGCGGCCGAAGACCATCGGCGGCTTGATCTTGAGCACGTTGTCGTCGGGCCCGTCGGTGGAGGCGAGGATGCCGCGCAGGTAGAGCCGGTGGACCAGCTCCGCGGCGGCCCTGGTGGCGGGGGCCCGGCTGTCGCGGTCCTCGACCAGCTCCATGCCGAGGAACAGCCCCGCACCGCGCACGTCGCCGATCACCGGGTGGCGCTCGGCCAGCTTCGCCATCCCCGCCAGCAGGTGCGCCCCGGTCAGGGCGGCCTGCGCCTGCAGCCCCTCGTCCTCGAGCACGTCCATCACCGCGTGGCCCACGGCCATCGAGACGGGGTTGCCGCCGAACGAGTTGAAATATTCCATCCCGTTGTCGAACGCCTCCGCCAGCGCGCGCGTCGTGACGACGGCGGCCATCGGGTGCCCGTTGCCGATCGGCTTGCCGATGACGACGATGTCGGGCACCACCCCCTGCGCCTCGAAGGCCCAGAAATGGCTGCCGATCCGCCCCATGCCGCATTGCACCTCGTCGGCGATGCACAGACCGCCCCGTGCCCGCACCTCCTCGTAGGCGCGCGCCAGGTAGCCCTCGGGATAGAACACCTGCCCGCCGACGCCGGAGGCCGATTCCGCGATGAAGGCCGCCGCGCCGCTGCCGGTGCGCGCCTCCAGCGCATCGAGCCGCGCCGCCAGCCCGGCGGCATAGGCGGGCGCGCTGTCGGGTCCGCGATGTGCGCCGCGGTAGGGGTCGGGAAAGGGGGCGACCTCGAGGAAGCGGGGCTGCGGGAAGCCTCCCGCCCGGCGGAACTTGTAGGGGCTGATCTCCACCGTGCCGCCGGAATTGCCGTGATAGGCCCAGTCCAGCACCAGCGTCTCCTTGCGCCCCAGCGCGGTGCGCGCGATGCGCAGCGCCAGCTCGTTGGCCTCGGTGCCGGAATTGACGAAATACGCGACCTCGAGCGGCGCGGGCAGCGTCGCGGTCAGCCGCTCGGCGTAGCTCACCATCAGCGGGTGCAGGTAGCGGCTGTTGGTGTTGAGCGTTGCCGCCTGCGCGGCCAGCGCCGCGACCACGCGCGGATGCTCGTGGCCGACATGGGCGATGTTGTTGACCGTATCGAGCCAGTGCCGCCCGGTATGATCCGCCAGCCACGCGCCCCGCCCGCGCAGCATCGTCAGCTTGTGGCGATAGGACAGCGACAGCGACGGGCCGATCCGCTCGCGCCGCCGGGCCAGCAGGGCCTCGGGCGGCTCGGCGGGCGGCACGAAGCTCTCCGGCTCCAGCCCCAGCAGCAGGTTCGGATCGGGCCGCAGCGCCGACCACAGCGCCCACTCGCCCGGCGCGGCGGAGCGCGGCCGCAGGTCGGGCAGGCCGTGCATCAGCTGCAGATCGAGCGCGCCGGTCGCGCGGCCGAGCCGGTCGCCGGGCGCGAGCGCGTCGCCTTCCGCCACCTCCGGCGCGAGGCCGGCGAGGCCGAGGAACAGGCCGGGCGCGATCTCCTGCACCAGCGCGTCGCCGTTTCGGCGCAGGATCCGCCCGGCATGGGTGGCGAGGAGCGGCGTCCCCTCCGGCACCTCCATCCCGAGCCCGAGCCGGCGGCGGCCGTCGGGCGCCTCGGAGCCCCAGCCGGTGAGGCCGAGCACGGGCAGGTCGTCGGCCACCGGCACGGTGCACCCCCCGTGCACGTCCGGTGCACGCTCCGTGCCGGGCGCCTTGCGCGGCAGCCGCGCCAGCCCCGGCGCGATCAGCGGCGCCGCCTCGCCCAGAGAGGCAAGCCGCGCCGCCGCCCCCGGCATCGGCTCGAACCCCGCCGCCACGCGCCCCAGCGCCCCCAGCAGATCGGCCGGCAGGTCGTGCAGCAACTCGAGCGTCGCGAAGGCCGGAGCCTGCGAGATCAGCAGGTACCGCGTCTCCGGCCGCTCCGCCGCCTGCACCGACGAGATACACACAGACGCCGCCAACCGGATCAGCGCCAGCTCCATCACCAGCTCCGCCTCGTCCTCGGTGAGCGCGAAGGCCGCGTGGAACCCCTCGATCACCGCCCGCGCGGCCGCCAGCGGAGCGTCGGTGTCGAGCATCGCGTAGGCGATGGTCACCGCCAGCTCGTTGACCGTCCGGCCCTGGCACATGTCGCCGAAGTCGATCAGCCCGACGATGCGTTCGGGGTGGTCGGGGTCGGTTATGACGTTGTGATCGTTGGCATCCTGGTGCAGCACCGAAGCCCGCAGCCCCGCCAGCCGCGGCGCGACCCGCTCGGCGTGGCGCGCGAACAGGCCCTCCACCATTCCCCGCCGGGAAGGATCCTTGATGTCGGAGACGAAGTCGCGCAGCGCCGCCACGTGGTCGAGCGACCACAGGAACTCCGGCCGGTGCGCGGCCGGCGCGACGAAGCCCTGCAGCCCCGCCGTCACCCGGCCCATGTAGCTCCCCAGCGCGCGCAGCTGCGCCTGAGAGCGCGGCGACTGGGCCAGCGGCACGCCCGCGATCCAGCTCACCAGCCGCGCCTGCGCCATGCGCCCGCCGACATCGACGCGCACCGTGGCGCTCCCCGTCAGGGTCGGCCGGATCCGCGGCAGCCCCGGCACGCCCTCGCCCGCCAGGTGTTCGAGCACCGCGACCTGCATCGCCGTCTCCTCCGGCGGCTCGGCCGGGTTGGCGATCTTGACCACGTACTCCCCCGCCTCGCAGCTCAGCCGCGTGTTCTGATCCCGCTCCGAGGGCAACGGCCGCAGGCGGCCCGACAGCCCCCAATGGCGCGCGACGAGCGCGGCGATTTCGGCCTCGGACAGGGCGGGGGGCGGTGCGACGAGGGTGCTCACGGGCGGGCCTCCTTGGTCAGGATGTCGTCGGAGCGCTCGATCAGCTCGGGCATCAGGAGCGTCTGCAGCTTCTCCACCGGCTCGCCCGCCAGCCGGGCGAGCATGTACTCGCCCAACAGCCGCGCGGGCCGCGAGATCGGCAGGAAGAAGGTGGTCAGCGGCGGCACGAAATAGGCGCTGACATTGAGATCGTCGGTGGCGTTGATGACCGCGTCGCGCCCGTGCACCAGCCCGTGCTCGGCGAACCCCGACAGCGCCCCGAGCGCCGCGGCCTCGTTGGCGCAGATATAGGCGGTCGGCGGCGCGGAGAGCGCGCTTAGCCGGGCGACGGCGGCGCGCCCGAAGGCCGGGTTGAGCGTGCCCGACAGGATCAGCGCCTCGTCCACCGCCAGCCCCAGCTCGTCCAGCATCCGCCGGTAGACGGCCTCGCGGGTGCGGGCATAGCTCATCTCGGCGGGCGGGTTGATCAGCGCGATCCGCTCGTGCCCGCGCCCGGCGAGGCGGCGCAGCGCGACCTCCATTATCGCGGCGTTGTCGGTATCGACGAAGGCGTGCGGCGCGTGGTGCTCGGTGGTGCCGAGCGTCACGAACGGCACGTCGCGCGCCTGCAGCAGCGCCACCCGCTCGTCGCGCGGGCGCGTGCCCGACAGGATCACCCCGTCGGCCTCGCCCCCGTCGACGAGCTGGCGGATCACCTGCGTCGCCTCGGCATGGTCGTCGACCGCGTAGAGCATCACCCGGTAGGGCGAACCTTCCAGCGCCAGCGAGATCCCCGACAACAGCTGCGCGTACTCGACCCCCTCCCACTCGTCCTCCTCGGGGCGCGGCGCGGTCATCACGGCGGCGATCTGGTAGGTCTTGCCGGTGCGCAGCGCGAGGCCGGAGCGGTTGAGCCGGTAGCCCACCTCCCGCGCCGCCTCCTCGACCAGCGCCCGCGTCTCGGGGCGCACCGCGTCGGAGCCGCGCAGCGCCTTGGAGACGGTGGCGACGGACAGGCCGGTGCGGGCGCAGATGGTCTTCAGCGTGGGGCGGGCGGTGGTCGTGTCGCTCACGTCGCGAGCTCCTCTGTGGTGGCGGTCCGGCGGGCGAGCTGCCGGGTGAAGGCGAGGTAGACGGCCGACGTCCAGGCGAAGGCCGGATCGCGCAGCGGCGCGCCGGTGAGCGCGTCGAAATTCTCGGCCATCCCCGACGTCTCGCACAGGTGGCAATAGCGGGTGGCGACCTCCCGGGCGAGGTCGTCGGCCCCGGCGGCGATGAGCCCGTCGCGGATCAGCGCCGTCGTCGGCGCCCAGATGGGGCCGCGCCAGTAGCCGTCCGATTCGTAGTGCGGGCTGTCGGGCGCCTCGGTCGCGGGCCCCCACTCGGTGAGCATGTCGCGCTCGAAGCGCGCCACCATCGCGTCGGCCTGCGCGCGCGGCAGGCGGTCGCCGAGCAGCAAGGGCATGAACTCCGCCAGCGTCCGCCCGAAGCGCAGATCGCCGCCGTGCAGCTTGCGCGTGCCGAAGCCCTCCGCGCCGCCGAGCCGGGCTTGCAGCAGTGCCAGCAGCGCCTCGCCCTCGTCCCGCCACCGCGCCGCCTCGTCCGGCCGCAGCACGGCCAGCGCGTCGCAGCAGAGGATCAGGAAGGTCGGCAGGTCCGGCGACAGCACCGGCCCGCCCTCGTCGAAGAAGCTGGCGTTGTCCCAGCCGCTGTCGTTGCCGTGCGGGTAGCAGGGCAGCTCGTCGCGCCCCGCCCGCGCCTCGGTGAGCCACCAGCCCACCTGCGCCGCCAGCGCGCGCCCCAGCTCGGCGCGCACCTCTGCCGACGGCCAGCCCGGCCGGTCCGCCATCAGCCGCAGCAGCGTCCAGCCGTGGACGGGCGGCTTGGTGAAGGCGTAGCTCGCGCCCGCGTCGTGGACGAAATCGGGCAGCATCCCCGACGGGTCCTGCCGGTCGTAGATCACCCGCAACTGGTCGAGCGCCAGATCCGGGTCGGCCTCGGCGAGGCCGAGCGCGGAGAAGGCGTTGTCCCAGGACCAGACGTTGATCATCTCGTTCTTCGACATGTAGACCGCCGGCCGCGACAGCGCGCCCCCCGCCGGCACCGTCGCCGACCACAGGATGTAGGCGGCCAGCCGGCGCGCCTCGTCGCCCCCCGCGCGGGCCGGGCCGAACGCGGCGAGGAAGGCCTCGAAGTCGCGCGCTGCCTCCGCCTCGGCCTCGGCCTGCGACTGCGTGGCCGGGGCAGGGGGCGTGACCGTGAAAAGATCGAGCGTCGCCTCCAGCCGCGCGCCCGACAGCCGGCAGCGCACCGCCTCGGAGCGGTCGCGCCGCCACAGCCCCGTCACCTCCACCGCGCCGACGCTGGCGCGCGGCATCAGCCGCAGGTTCTCGAACGCCGCGACGAGGCAGTCCTCGCCCCTCGGCGTGCGGTAGGCGTAATCGTAGCGCGAGCCCTCGAGATGCAGCACCACGGCCAGCCCCTCGCCCGCGACGTGCAGCCGCTCGCCCGCGCCGATGGAGAAGCGCAGCTCGCCGCCCCCCGCCCGGGCGACAAGCGCCCCGGGCGTCAGCTCGAACTCCGGCTCCACCGCGCCGCCCGGCGTCTCGAAGGCCAGCCGCGCCAGCCGCCCGAGCGAGGGGCGCAGATCGCCGCCCCGCACCGAGCGCAGCATCAGCGCGCCGTCCATCCACGACAGCGTCAGGAAACGCTCGCGGCGGCTGAACGGCACCGCGTGGGGGTCGAACAGCCTGCTCATCCCTTCACCGAGGAGCCGAGCGCGCTGTCCATGATGTAGCGCTGGGCGAAGAAGAACAGCACGAGCGGCGGCAGGCACAGCACCACGGTGATCGCGGCGATCGAGATGAAGTCCTGCCCGTGCAGGCCCTTGAACATCGAAAGCCCCAGCGTGAGCGTGTATTTCGACTGGTCGTTGAGGAAGATCAGCGGCCCCAGATAGTCGTTCCAGGCGTTCATGAACTGGAACGTGCCGACGAGCACCAGCGCGGGCAGCATGAGCGGCAGGTGGATGCGCCAGTAGAGCTGCCAGCTGTTGGCCCCGTCCATGCGCGCCGCCTCGTCGATCTCCATCGGCACCGACATGATGTACTGGCGCAGCAGGAAGATGAAGAACGCCTCGCCGAACCAGGCCGGCACGATCAGCGGCTTGAGCGTGTTGATCCAGCCGAGAAAGTTGAACTGCATGTAGAGCGGGATCATCTTGACGTCCCACGGGATCATCATCGACGCCAGCACCACCACGAACAGCACGTCGCGGCCCGGAAAGCGGAAGCGGGCGAAGCCGAAGGCGACGAGCGACGACGAGAACAGCTGCCCGACGGTCGAGAGCACCACCACGATGGTCGAGTTGGTCAGGAAGGTGGTGAACGGCAGCTTCGTCCAGGCGGTGTGGAAGTTTTCCCAGCGCCACGTCTCGGGCAGGAACGACGGCGGGAAGGTGTAGAGCTCGGCCTCGGTCTTGACCGCCGTGAGCAGGGTCCAGACGAAGGGCGCGACGAACAGCGCCGCCATGAAGATCGCGGCACCGTAGAGCAGGGGGCGGGTCATGACTTGTCTCCCTTCTTGCCGCGCACCTCGCCCTCGTAATGGACCCAGGCCGAGGAGGATTTCATCACCGCGAGGCTCAGCAGAAGGACGATGCCGAACATGATCCACGACATTGCGGCGGCGTAGCCCATGTCGAAGTACTTGAAGGCGTTGTCGTAGATGTACATCGCGAAGAAATAGGTGGAGCCGAGCGGCCCGCCCTCGGTGAGCAGCAGTGCCAAGGTGAGCTGCTGGAAGGCCGAGATGATCGAGGTGATGATCGAGAACAGCAGCATCGGGCCGAGCATCGGCAGCGTGATGTAGAGTGTCCGCGCCCAGGCCGGCACGCCCGAAATCCGGGCCGCCTCGTAGAGCTCGCGCGGGATCGCCTGCAGTCCGGCCAGCAGGATCAGCATCGTGCTGCCGACGCCCCAGAGGCTCGCGAAGACGATCGCCACCAGCGCCCAGCTCGGATCGCCCAGCCAGTTCGGCCCATCGATCCCGACGAAGCCCAGAAGGTAGTTCAGCACGCCGAAGCGGTAGGAATAGAGCCAGGAGAAGATCGTCACCAGCGCCACGCCCGAGATGACGGAGGGCAGGTAGAACAGCGTCCGGAGCACGCCCGTGCCCTTCAGCCCGGCATTCAGCAGCAGCGCCAGCAGGAAGCCGACGGCGATGTTGAGCGGCACGAAGAGCAGGGCGAACTTCACCGTGATCCAGAGGCTCTCCCAGAATTGCGGGTCGAGCGTGGTCATGGTGACGTAGTTGTCGAGGCCGATGAAGGTGCGCTCCCCGACGATCGGCCAGTCGAAGAAGCTCATGTAGAGCGAGAAGAGCATCGGGCCGAGCGTGAAGGCCACGAACCCGATGATCCACGGAGAGATGAACAGCCACGGCACCATGTGGCTGACCGGACGCCTGCGCCGCCGGGAGGACGTGGCGACGACCGTGTCTGTCGTGACTGTCATCTCTCCGCTCCCCGGATCAGCGCAGGAAGCGCGCGGACCGGCGGACCGCGTCGTCGAGGTGGGCCTGCGCGTTGCCGCCCTCGATCATCGTCGCCTCGATGGCCGCCGACAGGTTCTCCTGCATCCGGGCCCAGTCCTCATGCTTGAGGAACGCCGGCGAGGTGCCCTCGGAGACCTCCAGCATCTCGAAGAACGGCGCCAGCATCGGGTCGTCCGCCTGCCCGGTCTCGGCCGCCACGCTGGCGCGCACCGGCAGGTCGTTGACCCGCATCGCCACGGCCTCGGGCGAGGAGAAGAACTTCACGAAGTCCCAGGCGAGCTCGGGGTTATCGGTGTCGGCGGAGATCGAGACGGCGGACGAGTTGATCGCGCTCTTGACCGGCTTGCCCTCGAAGGCCGGCAGGCCGACGATGCCGTAGTCGATGCCCGACTCGTCGATGCCGCCCTTGTTCCACATCGCGCCCTCGAACATCGCGAGGTTGCCACCCCGGAACAGGGCCGAGCCCGAGACGTCGTCGCCGATATTGAGCGCCACGGCCTCGCCGGAGGCGATCATGTCGGCGAACATGTTCAGCACCTCGGCGCCCTCGGGGCTGTTCATGTAGCCGTCGATCTCGGTGCCGTCGTCGGAGATGAACTGGGTGCCATTCGACCAGTAGAACTGCTCGAAATCGTAGGGGTCGGGCCGGGCATCGACGGCGAAGCCGTAGACCTGGTTCTCGGGGTCGCTCGCCGCGGCGGCCTTCTCGCGCAGGTCGCTCCAGGTCCAGCCGGCTTCCGGCTCGGCGACGCCGGCCTCTTCCAGCAGGTCGCGGTTGTAGAAGATCACGTGCGTGGTGAAGCCCGCGGGCATGCCGTAGACGTTGCCGTCGATCCGCGAGACATCCAGCAGGGCGGGCGAGATGTCGTCGATGTCCATCTCCGCGCCGTCGCGCTCGATGAAGTCGTTGAGCGGCATCAGCGAAGCGGCGTAGGCCGGGAAGTTCCACATGTACATGACGTCGGGCGCGTTGCCCGCGCCCATCGCGGCCGACAGCTTGGTGTCGTAGCCGTCGCCGTAGGCCTCGATCTGGACGTCGGTTCCGGGATGCGCAGCCTCGAAGGCGGCGGCGATGGATTCGATGATCTCGAGGCTCTCCTCGTCGTCCCACGTGGCGAGGCGGAGCGTGCCCTCCTCCTGCGCCGCCAGCGCCGCCGGCAGCAGCCCGGCCAGCGCGACGGACAGCGCCGTCGATGCGTACTTCGTCATGGTCATACCTCCTCTGTGACCTTCTCGGCCGCCATCGCGGCCGTGCTCGGGGCGCTGTCGAGCAGCGCCGCGATCTCGGGCGAGACGCAGCGCGGCAGGGCGCGTCCGGTCTCGTCGAACAGGTGAACCGCCTCGGGCGCGAAGCCGGCAGTGACGGTCGCGCCGGGGCCGGGCAGGCGGGGCGCGTCGGTGATGGCGGTGAGCCGGGTGCCGTCGGGACGGGCGAGCAGCACGTGGCTCTCGGTGCCCAGCCGCTCGACGAGCGTGACCTTCGCGGCGACCTGCGGCCCGGCCTCAAGGCCGAGCGTCAGCGCATCGGGCCGCACCCCCAGCGTCAGCGGCGCGCCGGGCGCGAGCCGCACCGGCGCCGCGAGCGGCACCGACAGCGCCCCGGGCGCGCCCTCGACCTCGACCTCGACCCGGTCCTGGTGCGCGCGCAGCAGCCGCGCGGGCAGGAAGTTCATCTGCGGCGTGCCGATGAAGCCGGCGACGAAGAGGTTGGCGGGGCGGTGAAACAGCTCCATCGGCGGCCCGAACTGGCTGACCGACCCCTTGTCGAGCACGACGACCCGGCTCGACAGCGTCATCGCCTCGACCTGGTCGTGGGTGACGTAGACCATCGTGGTGCCGAGCCGCGCATGGAGCGCCGCGAGCTCGGCGCGCATGGTCACGCGGAGCGCGGCGTCGAGGTTGGAGAGCGGCTCGTCGAGCAGGAACAGGCTCGGCTCGCGCACGATGGCCCGCCCGATGGCGACCCGCTGGCGCTGGCCGCCCGACAGCGCCTTGGGCTTGCGCCCCAGCAGCGGCTCGATCTGTAGCACCTGCGCCGCGTGGGCGATGCGCCGGTCGACCTCGTCGCGCGGCATCCCGTTGAGCCGCAGCCCGAAGGACATGTTCTTGGCGACGGTCATGTGGGGGTAGAGCGCGTAGGACTGGAACACCATCGAGATGTCGCGCTTGGCGCTGGGCAGGTGGTCGATCTCGCGCCCGCCGAGGCGGATCTCGCCGTCGTCGATCTCCTCGAGTCCCGCGATGCAGCGCAGCAGGGTGGACTTTCCGCACCCGGAGGGGCCGAGGAAGCAGACGAATTCGCCGGCGTGGATGTGAAAGTCGATGTCGCGCAGGACTTCGACGGCGCCGAACGATTTTCGCAGGTTGCGAACCATCAGGTCCATCATGTCCTCCCTTGCGACTCAGCTTGTACGGACAAAGTTAAACGATTAGATTTTTAGTTAAACGTTTTTTTCGCCGTCAGTCATGCGGATTGGGAATATCTGGTGGAGGAGGGATAAACGATGAGCCAGCCGCGCCGCCTGCTGCCGTCGATGCCGCTGCTCGCCGCCTTCGAGGCCGCCGCGCGGCACCGGAGCATCTCGGCCGCCGCGGGAGAATTGGCACTCACGCAGGGGGCGGTATCGCGGCAGGTGAAGGCACTCGAGACGCAGCTCGGCGTGCGCCTGATCGAGCGCCGCCGCCACGGGATCGCGCTGACGCCGCAGGGGCTGGCCTTCGCCGACGACGTGCGCGCCGTGCTCGCGCTGCTGGCCGACGCGACGGGTCGGCTCGGGCAGAATTAGAGCCGGCGCGCCAGTAGTTCGGCGGGATGGCGCGGCCGGGTGCCGCTCATCCGCGCCACCTGGCAGCGGCAAGAGAAGCCGGTCGCCAGCAGGTCGGCCGCGCCCTCGGCGGCGACGATGCCGGCCCAGCTCGTCTCGTAGACGCGGGCGGAGAGGTCGGCGTTGGCGCGCTCGTGGCCGAAGCTGCCGGCCATGCCGCAGCAGCCCGCCTTGCCGGCCCGCGCGGCGATGCCGAGGTGAGACATCACCTCCACCCACCGCACCGCGCTCTCCGGGTCGGCGGCGCTCTCGCTGCAATGGGGGAGCAGCAGGGGCGCGTCGTCGGAGGCGGCGGGGCGCCGGGCGATGCGGCCGGCGGCGATCTCGGCGGCGAGGAAGCGCTCCAGGCTCAGCACCTCGGGCACCACGCCGAGCTGCGCGTACTCCGCCCGCCAGAGCGCGGCGACGGCGGGTTCGACCACCAGCAGCGGCGCGCCCGTCGCGGCGAGCCGGCGGGCCTCCTCGATGCGGCGGCGCGCGGTGCGCTCGAAGGCGCGGCGCATCCCGAGCAGGTGCAGCGCCTTGCCGTTCGCCCGCGGCGCGATCCGCCGGACCCGGTAGCCGAGCCGCGCCAGCACCGTCTCGACGGCCGCGAGCACCGCGCCGTCGTAGGTGGCGAGGAAGGTGTCGGCGAGCAGGACAACCTCGCGGCCCACGCCCGTCGCGGCAGGCCGGCGCACCGGCGCGGGCTCGGGCAGGTCCACCAGCCCCGCCGCCCGGGTCAGCGGCGCGGCGAGGCGCAGCGCCGCGGCGCTCAGACGGGGCAGGGCGCGCAGCAGCGGCGAGACCGGCTCCATCGCGGCGAGCAGGTAGTGGTGGGCCGGCCGCAGCCGCCCGGCATGGCGCGCGGCGCGGTAGCGGCTCTTCATCTCGGGGATGTCGACCTTGACCGGGCACTGGCTGGCGCAGGCGCGGCACGACAGGCAGGCGTCGAGGCTCTCATCCAGCGCCCGGGCCAGATCCGGCGTCGGCTCCCGTGCCCAGGCCCGGAGCAGCGCCGCCCGTCCCTTGGGCGACAGCAGCCGATCGCCGGTGGCGCGGTAGGAGGGACACATCACGTCGTCTGGCGCGCGGCCGAAGCATTGTCCGTTGCCGTTGCAGCGCCGCGCGTCGCGCCAATCGGCGGACAGGGGCGCGTCGAGTTCGCCGCGCAGGGGCGGGGTGTCGAGGGCGATCACCGGCTCGGCGGGGTCGCGCCCGGCGATCTTGCCCGGGTTGAGCAGCCCGGCGGGATCAAACGCCCGCTTCACCTCGCAGAGCGCGCCCCACAGCTCCGGCCCGAACACCTCCGGCCCGTACTCGCCACGCAGGCCCCGCCCGTGCTCGCCCCAGAATACCCCGCCCTCGCGCCGCACCAGCGCCGCCACCGCGTCGGAGACCGGCCGCAGCCTGGCGCGATCCTCGGGGCGGCGCAGGTCGAGGGCGGGGCGGACGTGCAGGCAGCCGACGTCGGCATGGCCGAACATGCCGTAGCCCAGCCCGTGCGCGTCGAGGATCTCGCGAAAGCCCGCCACGAAGCCGGGCAGCCGCGCGGGCGGCACGGCGCAATCCTCGACGAACGCCGTCCCCTGCCGCTCCGGGTCCATCCGGCCGAGCAGCCCGACGCAGCGTGCGCGCAGGGCCCAGAGCCGCTCGATCTGCGCCGGCTCCGTGACGAGCCGCGCGGCGACGAGCGCGGGCGGCGCGCCGGCGAGGCGCTCGAGGCGATCCACCGCGCGGGCGAGCCCGGCGGCGCTGTCGGCCTGCACCTCGACGAAGTTCAGCCCCCGCACCGTGCCCTCGGCCTCTGGCAGGGCCCGGCGCAGGGCGGCGAAGGCCGGATCCTCGGCGGCCAGGGCCAGGATGCGGTCGTCGAGGAACTCGATGGCGAACGGCTCCGCCGCGAGCAGCCGCCCGGCATCGGCCAGCGCGGCGAGCGCGTCGCCGTAGGCGGCGACCAGCAGCGCGCGGTGGGCGGGGCGGGGGACGAGGCGCAGCGTGATGCGGCGCGTCAGGGCCAGGGTGCCTTCCGAGCCGGCGAGCAGCTTGACGAGGTTCAGCCCCCCGTCCGCCGGGCCGAGGTCGCGCAGGTTGTAGCCGGTCAGGCCGCGGTTCATGTCGGGGAAGACGCGGGCGATCTCGTCGGCATGCCGCGCGTGCAGGTCGCGCAACGTCCGGTGCAGCGCGCCGGGCAGGTCGTCGCGGTCGCAGACCGCGTCGAGCTCGGCGGGCCCGAGCGGCACGGCGGTCCAGTCGCTGCCGTCGGAGAGCACCACGTCGAGCGCGCGCATGTGGTCGGAGGTGCGGCCGTGGATGCGCGAGCCCTTGCCCGAAGCGTCGGTGGCGACCATTCCGCCCAGCGTCGCGCGCGAGGCGGTCGAGACGCTGGGGCCGACCATCAGCCCGTGCGGTGCGGCGGCCCGGTTGAGGTCGTCGAGCACGACGCCCGGCTCGACGACGGCGGTGCGCGCGGCGGGGTCGATGTCGAGGATGCGGGTCAGGTGGCGCGAGCAGTCGACGGTGACGCCGGTGCCGAGCGACTGCCCGTTCGTCCCGGTGCCGCCGCCGCGGGCGAGCAGGGGCATCCCGCTCGCCCGCGCCGCGCGCATCAGCCGGTTGAGGTCGGCGCCATCGCGGGGGAAGGCGACGGCGGCGGGGGTGATCTCGTAGATCGAGTTGTCGGTGGCGTTGACAATGCGGGTGGCGATGTCGTCGGCCAGCTCGACCTCGCCCTCCGCCGCCAGCGCGGCGCGGAACCGGGCGAGCCGGTCGCCCGCGAGGGGCGCGCCGCCGCCGTCCATCAGGCGACCCGGCGAGGGGCTTGCGACAGGTCGGGGCGGCCGAGCGCGAGGAGCGCGGCTTCGAGGCTGTCGCGCTCGGCGCGCTCGTAGAGCGCCATCTCGTCGGGCACCTCCGCGCCGAGCGCCTCCTCGAAGGCGGCCCGGCTGGCGGCGGCGCTGTAGGCGGCGGCCGACTCGGTGCCGAGGTTGGACTGGAAGATCCCGGCGGCGGAGACCGGCAGGAAGTCCTCGTAGACCTGCGGATCGGCCACCAGCGCGCCGCTGGCGATCAGCGCCTCGACGCTGTCGGCGACGGCGGGCGCGGCCTCGGGGACGGCGCGGTAGCGGACGAAGGCGAGGCCCTCGCGGCGCAGGCAGTCGGCGTCGTCGGGGATGGCGGCGAAGCGGGCCTCGAGGGTGTCGACGTAGGCCTGCGCGCCGGTGCCGTCCGGGGCGATGGGGGCGGCGGCGCGGGTCCCGGCGAGCAGCCGGTCGTAGAGCGCGCGCCCCTTCGGGGTCAGCGCCACGCCGCGTTGCTCGATCTCGCCGAAGCGGGCGGTGTGGGTGCCGGCCTGGCTCGCGCCGCGAAAGCGCACCTCTTCCTCGAGCGCCTTGAACGAGGTCTGGCGCAGCAACAGCGGCACCCGGCGGCGGGGCGGGCCCTCGATGACGGCCTTGGGCGCGATGCCGCGCCCGGGCATCCGCCGCTGAACCGCGTCGATGTCGAGCGTGCGCGGCGTCAGGTGGTTGATGTGCGGCCCCGGGAAGCTCACCACGTCGGCGATCAGCCGGTGCGCGTCGTGGAGCCGGGCGTAGGTCTCGGCGTCGACGAGCGCCTCGCCGCGCCAGCGGAAGGTCTCGAGCACCTCCGCCACGAAGGCGCGCGCCTCGCTGGCGCTCAGGCCGCCCTGCGCCTCGGCCCGCGTGGTCAGCTCGAGGGCCGGTTCGGTGAGGATGCGGCGCGACGACAGGATCTCGGCGGCGCGCTCGGCGAGGGCGCGGTCCTCGACCAGCTCGAGGCGCAGCAGCGAGGTGAAGACGCGGAACGGGTTCGTCGCGAGCGCCGCGCCGTCGGTGGGGCGGAAGGCGGTGGAGTGGACGGGGATGCCGGCGACGGAGAGGTCGTAATAGCCGACCGGCTCCATCCCCATCACCGCGAAGACCCGGCGGATCTGCGCGAGCTCCTGCGCTGTGCCGAGGCGGATCGCGCCGTGGCGCTCCTCGTCGAGCCGCTCGAGCTCGCCCGCGGCGGCGAGGCGGGCGTGGAGATCGGGGTCGGCGGCGAGGGTCTCGGCGTTGACCTCCGCGACGAGGTCGATCAGCGCGCCGTATTGCGGCACCTCGCGTCGGTACATGTCCGACATGGCGCGGGAGAACAGGGTGCGGATGGCGTCGGGGGAGATCAGGTCGGGCATCGGGCGCTCCAGGGGGAGAGGGGGCGGCGCGGGAGGGCCGCGCCGCCGGGGTCGGGATCAGACGTCGAAGCGGACGCCCTGCGCGAGCGGCAGCGCGTCGGAGTAGTTCACCGTGCTGGTCTGGCGGCGCATGTAGGCCTTCCAGGCGTCCGAGCCGCTCTCGCGCCCGCCGCCGGTCTCCTTCTCGCCGCCGAACGCGCCGCCGATCTCGGCACCCGAGGGCCCGATGTTGACGTTGGCGATGCCGCAATCCGAGCCGGTGGCCGACAGGAACGTCTCCGCCTCGCGCAGGTCGCGGGTGAAGATGCACGACGACAGGCCCTGCGGCACGGCGTTCTGCATCTCGATGGCGGCGGAGAGGTCGTCGTAGCCCATCACGTAGAGGATCGGCGCGAAGGTCTCGCGCTTCACCGTCTCGGTCTGGCCCGGCATCTCGACGAGCGCGGGCGCAGCGTAGGCGCCGCCCGGCACGCCCTCGCGGACCGGGGCGCCGCCGTGGACGGTGCCGCCCTCGGCGCGGGCCGCCTCGAGCGCGTCCTGCATGCCCTCGAGCGCAGCCTCGTCGACCAGCGGGCCGACGAGGGTGCCCGAGGCGCGCGGGTCGCCGACGGGCAGGCTGGCATAGGCGGCGCGCAGGCGGGTGACGAGCTCCTCGCGGATCGAGCTGTGCACGATCAGGCGGCGCAGGGAGGTGCAGCGCTGGCCGGCGGTGCCGACGGCGGAGAAGACGATCGCGCGCACCGCCATGTCGAGGTCGGCCGAGGGCGCGACGATCATCGCGTTGTTGCCGCCGAGCTCGAGGATCGGGCGGCCCCAGCGTGCGAGCACCTGCGGGCCGACCTTGCCGCCCATGCGGGTCGAGCCGGTGGCCGACAGGATCGGCACGTCGCGCGACTCCGCCAGCGCCGCGCCCAGGTCGGCGCCGCCGATGACGAGCTGGGCCAGCCCCTCGGGCGCGTCGCCGAAACGGGCGAGGGCGCGCTCGAGGATCTTCATCGTCGCGAGCGCCGTCAGCGGGGTCTTCTCGCTGGGCTTCCAGATCACCGGGTTGCCGCAGACCAGCGCCAGGGCGGCGTTCCACGACCAGACGGCGACGGGGAAGTTGAAGGCGGTGATGACGCCGCACGGGCCCATCGGGTGCCACGTCTCGCTCATCCGGTGGCCCGGACGCTCGGACGCGATGGTCAGTCCGTAGAGCTGGCGCGACAGGCCGACGGCGAAGTCGCAGATGTCGATCATCTCCTGCACCTCGCCGAGGCCCTCGGAGGTGATCTTGCCGGCCTCGAGCGTCACCACGGCGCCGAGTTCGTCCTTCGCGGCCCGCAGCTCCTCGCCGAGCAGCCGCACCAGCTCGCCCCGGCGCGGGGCGGGCACCTGCCGCCAGGCGCGGAAGGCGTCCTGCGCGCGGGCGATGACGGCGGGCATGTCGGCGGCGGGCGTCTCGGCGAGCCGGGCCACCTCGGCGCCGTCGATGGGCGAGCGCACGGCGAGGCTGCCGCCGCCGAGCTCGGCGGGCGCGAGGCCGGCGCGGGTCAGCACGTCGGCGTGGCTGTCGAGGGTGGTGGGGGTCTGCTGGTTCATGTGGTCACCTGTTCCTTGGAGGCTTGAAAGGGGCGCGCGGCGAGGCGCGCGGCGGCTGTGGCGAGGCGGTCGAGGGCGTCGTCGATCTCGCGCTCGGCGTAGGCGAAGGAGAGCCGGACGTGGCCCGGCATCCCGAAGGCGCGGCCCGGCACGAGCGCCAGCCCGACCTCGTCGAGCAGCCAGCGGCAGAGCGCGGCGTCGTCGGCGAAGCCGCCGCCGAGGATCAGGCCGGTCACGTCGGGGAAGGCGTAGAACGCGCCGTCGGGCGGGACGCAGCTGATCCCGGGGATCGCGGCGAGCGCGGCGCAGACACGGTCGCGCCGGGCGCGGAAGGCGGCGCGGCGGTCCGCGAGCAGCTCCTGCGGGCCGGTCAGCGCGGCGAGCGCCGCGGCCTGCGAGATCGAGCACGCGCCCGACGTCACCTGCCCCTGCACCGCCGCCATCGCGCCGATCAGCGCGCGCGGCCCGATGCCCCAGCCGAGGCGCCAGCCGGTCATCGCAAAGGCCTTTGAGACGCCGTCCACCACCAGCGTCCGCTCCGCGAGGCCCGGCGCGGCGTCGCGCAGGGAGGGGGCGGGGACGTAGGCGAGGTGGCTGTAGATCTCGTCCGACAGCACCCAGACCTGCGGGTGATCCGCGAGCACCGCCGCCAGCGCGGCCAGCTCGCCCGGGCCGTAGACGGCGCCGGTCGGGTTGGAGGGGCTGTTCAGCATCAGCCAGCGGGTGCGCGGCGTGATCGCGGCGGCGAGCGCCTCGGGGCGCAGCTTGAAGCCGTCGGCGGCGGGGCAGGGCAGCCGCACCGGCCGGCCGCCGGCGAGGGCGACGATGTCGCCGTAGCTCGTCCAGAAGGGCGCCGGGATCAGCACCTCGTCGCCGGGATCGAGCGTGGCGAGCATGGCGTTGGCGAGCACCTGCTTGGCCCCGGTCGAGACCAGCACCTCGGCCGCCTCGGCCCCCGCCTGCCGCGCGATGGCGGCGCGCAGCTCGGGGGTGCCGGCGGTCGGCGGGTAGCGCGTCTGGCCGGCCTCGGCGGCGGCGTGCGCGGCGGCGACGACGTGGGGCGGGGTCGGGAAGTCGGGCTCGCCGGTGGTCAGCGCGACGACGTCCTGCCCCGCCCGGCGCAGCTCCGCCGCGCGCTCGGAGAGCTGGACGATCTCGGAGATCTCGATCCCGGCGAGGCGCTCGGCGCGGCGGAACGGGGCAGGGGACATGGGCGGCGATTCCGGTGCAATGTGCTTCGGGCGCCGGATTACCCTTCCATCGGGCAGAAGAATAACGAATATATCACCGGAGCTTTGGAGAAAAACTCAAATGATCGCCTCCCGCCGTTTCCTGCCCACGCTGCCCTCCCTGCTCGCGCTCGAAGCGCTGGAGCGGCTCGGCTCGGTGACGCTCGCCGCGGGCGAGCTGGCGCTGACGCCCTCGGCGGTGAGCCGCCAGCTCAAGGTGCTGGAGGGCCAGCTCGGGGTGACGCTGATGCACCGCAAGGGGCAGGGGCTGCAGCTCACGCCCGCCGCGCAGGATTACGCCCGCTCGGTGCGCGAGACGCTGCAGGAGCTGGCGCGCGCCTCGCTGCGGCTGACGTCGAACCCGGACGGCGTGAGCCTGAACCTCGCGGTGCTGCCGGCCTTCGGCGCGCACTGGCTGGGGCCGCGGCTCGGCCGGTTCCGGGCGGAGAACCCCGACATCCGGCTCAATTTCGGCACCCGCGCCGTGCCGTTCGACCTGCGCCGCGAGCGCTTCGACGCGGCGATGCACTTCGGCCATCGCGACTGGCACGGCGTCGACTACTTCGACCTCGCCGGCGAATCGGTGATCCCCGTCGCCGCACCGGGCCTGCTCGGCGCGGAGCCCGTCACCCCCGCACGCCTGCTCGAGCTGCCGCTGCTGCACCTGGAGAGCCGGCCGGGGGCGTGGGAGGACTGGCTCGAAGCGCAGGGAGTCGCGGTGACGGGCCTGCACGGGATGCTGTTCGACCAGTTCAAGACCCTCGCCGAGGCCGCTGCCTTCGGCATGGGCGTCGCGCTGCTGCCGACCTTCCTCGCCGACGAGGAGGTGGCGCGGGGCCGGCTGGTGCGGGTCCACGAGACGCCGTCCCGGAGCGCCGGGCGCTACTGGCTGGTGTGGCTGTCCGACCGCCCGATGCGGGAGCCGCTGCGCCGCCTGCTCGACTGGCTCGCCGCCGAGCGCGAGCCGTAGGGCTCAGCCGGCGATGGCGAGGGGCTGGAAGTCGTCGGGCGCGCCGATGCCGGAGCGGCGGGGGTCGACGCCCATGAGCGCGAGCTGCTTGGTCAGGTTGCCGTAGGCGCGCGGCTCGGACATCTGGGTGAAGCCGTAGAGCCGGCGGTAGAGTTCGAGGCGCGATTCGACGACCGCCGCGACGCAGTAATCGACGGCGTTCATGTTGGCGAAGCGGGTGTAGATGCGCAGCGTCTGCCGCGCCACCGCCAGCCGCAGCGCGCCGAGATCGGGCTCAACGGCGAAGCGCGCGCCGTCGATCATGGTCATCCCCGACAGCATCTTGGGCATCAGGACATCGGAAAAGGCCGCCATCGTCGCCGAGCTGTGGTGCTGGGCGTCGAGGATGTGCAGCCGGATCGACCCGACGATGCGCCCGGCCGACTTCATCATGAAATTGTGCGCCGAATCGACGAAATCGTACTCGTCGAGAAACGTCTTCTCGGGCCGGCTCTCGATCAGGTTGTCGGCGCGGTAGCACTTGTAGCGGAACGCGCCGATCTCCTCGAGTTCGGCATCCGTCCGCGCACGGGCGTAGTGGAATTGCTTCTCCACCCGTCAGCCCCGCGAGACGAGCTTGGGCAGGAAGAATCCGGCCTTCTCGCGGTAGGTGACGTAATCCTGCCCGAAGGCGCCGACCTTCAGCGCCTTCTCCTCGCGCCAGGCGGAATAGGTGTAGATGAACAGCAGCGACGCGGCGACGGCGATGGAGGCCATGTGCAGGGTGCCCAGCGCGCCGCCGAGCCAGAACATGGTGTAGGAGACGTAGAACGGATGGCGCACGTAGCGCCACGGGCCGGTCGTGATGATCCCGTCGATCTTCTGCTCCTCGTCGAACGCCAGCGACAGCCGCTTCTCCCGGCTGTGCCGGATCGCCCAGATGAACAGCGCGAACGCCACGACGGTCAGCACCAGCGAGACCAGCGTGTAGGCCAGCTGCTCGAAGAACGCGTGATAGAGAAAGGTGAAGAGGCCGCCGAGCGACAGGATCGAGATGACGTACATGCCGATCGGGTATTTCGCCGACGCGAAGTGCTGGCTCGTGGCCATGGAAATCATCAGGAAATACGCGAGCGCGATAATTCCGATAAGGAAATCTGGAGAAAGCGACACCTGCAATGGTCCCTACATGCTCGCGGCCTCGAACCACGGGTTGACTTTTTTGTTGGGACTGCCGGGTGATACAGTCCGCTATTCATGTAGGAATATGGGCAGAAATGTGACCGGGCAAGTCTTTCGACATACCCCGGGGTCATTTGACGCGGCGTTAGGCCCGAACTGTTGCCGGTAAGGCCTCTTCTGATGCAGCATCATCACACAGCGAGGTCTCTTCGTCGTCGGACGCCTGGTCCAGAACGACCGCGCAGGGGAGCTCGATGACGAATGTCGTGCCTTTCCCGACCTCGCTTTCGTAATCGATCGTGCCGCCAATCGCCTCGATGATCTCGCGCGAAATGTTCATTCCCAGCCCGGTGCCGCCGAACTTGCGCTGGTCGGACGCGTCGATCTGGGTGAAGCGGCCGAACACGGCCTCCTTCTGGCCCGGCGGAATCCCGACGCCCCGATCGCGCACGTAGACGCGGACGCGGCCGTTCTCGACGTCGAGCCAGATGTCGACGTCGCCGTTCTCCGGGGAGAACTTGGCGGCATTGGAGATGATGTTGCCGAGCACCTGCATCAGGCGCGACGGGTCGGTGTGCACGTAGACCGGGTTCGCGCAATCGACCTTCACGTTGAGGCGCACGTCGTAGCGCTTGGCGAGCCCCTCGTGCGAGGTGAGCGCGTCGGCGATGAAGGTGCGGATGTCGATCGTCTTCTTCTCGAACGTCATCCGGCCTTCCTCGAGCTTCTGCAGGTCGAGCAGGTCGTCGACGAGGTCGGCGAGGCGGCGGCTGTTGCGGTCGATCATCTGCAGCAGCGACTTGGCCTGGGGCGGGAAATCGCCGAAGCGGCCCGAGTTGATGAGGTCGAGCGAGCCCTTGATCGAGGTCAGCGGCGTGCGCAACTCGTGGCTGACGATGGCGACGAACTGGGTGCGCAGCACCAGCGCCGCCTTGGCGCGCTCGTGCTCGCGCTCGAGGTTCTCGAGCTGCTTGAGGTCGTGCCGGTACATCCGCAGGAAGCCGAGCGAACAGTCGATCAGGAAGTACATCACGAAGATGACCGTGAAGAACTGCAGCCACATGTCCGACGACAGCGGCGGGCGGTAGACGTAGAGGTCCCGCACCGTGATGACGAGGAACGAGCCGCCGTAGAGCGTCAGCCGGATCGCCAGCGCGCTCGCGATCTGGTGGTTGTTGATCGACGCGTAGAGGGCGGCGGCGAACAGGCAGAACAGGGCGGTGAACATGCCCGCGCCGTCCCCGGTGATCCCGACCCACACGGCGTAGATGCCGATCGCCAGGCCGCTGGCCACCGTGTTGGCGATGTAGAACGGGTACAGGCGCCGCGTCGTCGCGTAGTCGCCGTCGGCGATCTTCGCCACCCGCCGCGACAGCCGCAGATCGACGAACTCGCAGAACATGCAGACGGCGAAGAACAGCGCGGCCTTCCACGGCGAGAAGAAACTCCCCGTCAGCACCGCGACGGCGGCGAAGATGCCCTGCCGCTGCCAGGTCAGCGTCTGAACCGCGCGCGCGTAGTCCCGCAAGTTCTTCAGCAGGCGGTGGTTCTCGTCGACCGGGCGGTCCTGGATGTTCTCGTCGACCATCGCGCTACCCACGCCCGCCGTGGAACAAGCGGCGGCCGGGCGGCTTCGCGGGCCACGCCGTCCGGCGGGCAGATATGCCAGCATTCACCTGCTGCAAAGCGACGCCTCTCCGCTCGATTTCCGGTCGCGCACTGCGGGCGCAGGACGACTCGTGGGATGGTCTTGCCCGAATTGATGCCCTGTGACTTTGTCGAAACTATGATGAAAAGTCGCGCTTTCCGGTGCCTGCGGCTTCACCTCCCCGCCCGAGTCTGATCCTGTGCGCGCGCGCCAGGGAGCCCGCACCTTCGATGACGATCTTCTTCACCGGCCTCGCCATGAGCCTCAGCCTGATCGTCGCCATCGGCGCGCAGAACGCCTTCGTGCTGCGCCAGGGGCTGCGCGGAGAGCACGTGTTCGCCGTCTGCCTGGCCTGCGCGGTGTCGGACGCGCTGCTGATCACGCTCGGCGTCACCAGCTTCCAGACCATCGCCGACTGGCTGCCGTGGCTCGAGCCGGTGATGCGCTACGGGGGCGGGGCGTTCCTGATCTGGTACGGGGCGAGGAGCATGCTGTCGGCGCTGCGCTCGAACGCGGCGCTCAGCGCCGACACCGGGCGGGCGCGCGCCGGGCTCGGCCGCACGCTCGCCGCTTGCCTGGCGCTGACGTTGCTCAACCCGCACGTCTACCTCGACACGGTGGTCCTGCTCGGCACCATCTCGACGCAGTACGCCGACGACCTCGGCGCCTTCGCCACGGGCGCGATCTCGGGCTCGTTCCTGTTCTTCTTCGCCCTCGGCTACGGCGCGGCGTGGCTGCGGCCGCTGTTCGAGCGGCCGGCGGCGTGGCGCACGCTGGAGGCGCTGATCGCGCTGGTGATGTGGGCGATCGCCTACAAGCTGCTCAGCGGGTGAGACGGCGGGCGGCGCCGGGCCGCCCGCCGGATCGGCTCACTCCGCCGCGTCGCGACGGGGCAGCACCCAGTCGGGGCGGGGGAAGTGGCAGGTGTAGCCGTTGGGAATGCGCTCGAGGTAGTCCTGGTGCTCGAGCTCGGCCTCCCAGAAATCGCCCACCGGCTCGACCTCGGTGACCACCTTGCCCGGCCACAGGCCCGACGCCTCGACATCGGCGATGGTGTCGCGCGCGATGCGCTCCTGGTCCTCGTCGACATAGTAGATCGCGGAGCGGTAGCTCATGCCCCGGTCGTTGCCCTGCCGGTTCTTCGTGGTCGGATCGTGGATCTGGAAGAAGAACTCCAGCAGCCGGCGATAGCTGATCCGGTCGGGGTCGTAGAGGATCTCGATCGCCTCGGCGTGGGTGCCGTGGTTGCGGTAGGTGGCGTTGGGCACGTCGCCGCCGCTGTAGCCGACGCGGGTCTTCTCCACGCCGGGCAACTTGCGGATCAGGTCCTGCATGCCCCAGAAGCAGCCGCCGGCGAGCACGGCGCGGCTCAGATTTTCGGCATTCATCGGATGTCCTCCACTTGATCGAGATAGGCCCCGTAGCCTTCCACCTCCATGTCGTCGCGGTGGACGAAGCGCAAGCTGGCGGAATTGATGCAGTAGCGCAGGCCGCCCCGGTCGGGCGGGCCGTCGGGAAAGACGTGGCCGAGGTGGCTGTCGCCGTGGGTCGAGCGGACCTCGGTGCGCACCATGCCGTGGCTTGTGTCGCGCAGCTCGGCGACGTGGGCGGGCTCGATGGGCTTGGTGAAGCTCGGCCAGCCGCAGCCCGACTCGTACTTGTCGGACGACGCGAACAGCGGCTCGCCCGAGACGACGTCGACGTAGATGCCGGGCTCCTTGTTGTCGAGGTACTTGCCGGTGCCGGGCCGTTCGGTGCCGTTCTGCTGGGTGACGCGGAACTGCTCCGGGTCGAGGCGGGCGAGGGCGTCCTCTGTCTTCTCGTATGGCATGTGAGGGATGACCTCCGTTCTGGTTGGCTGGGCCATATGTGGCCCTTCAGAGCGGGATTTCCCAACTTTATCCGTACACGGCTTCGCCAGCGCCCGTTTCAGCTGTCGCGGGTGGCCGCGTAGTAGCGGGCCGCGGTGGCCGGCTGGACGGCGACGCGCACGATGGCGCGGGGCCGGCGCGGCGCGATGGCGGCGCGGGGGGCGTCGTGGTGGTCGGTCTCCGCCGAAAGCGGCGCGGGGCGCACGCGCTGGGCGGGGAACCGGGGCGATGGCTTCGCGGGCAGCGCGGAAAGCATCATGGTCTGGTCCTCCGATGTCCGAAGCGGTGCGAGCATCACCCTTCGGTCACATCAGCATCACGCCGCTGCCCGCTTTGCGTCAAACTTGCGCCCCAATTCGCGCCGCCTCGGGAAACGATGGCGGCGATTCAGGCGCGATAGGCGGCGTGCGCGGAAACCGCCGGACAGAATCCGGGCCGCTTTCGGGCGGGAATCGGGCGCGGTTGCGGCGTCAGCGGGGCCGCATGGCCCGGGCGTGGCGGATGGCGGAGAGCTCGTCGAGCCGGGCCGTCTCGGCGGCGAGGCGGGCGCGCGCCTCGGCGTCGCGCTCGCCCTCGAGCGCGACCTGGACCGACTTCAGGCTGCGGAACGCCTCGAGCACCCGGTCCTCCAGCGCCCGCGCCTCGTCGTCGGCGGCGCGGGCCTGCTCGAGATGCTCGGCCGCCGCGCTGCGGATCGACTGGATGAAGCGGGTCAGGTAGGGCGCGGCCTCGAGGCGGATGTCGGCCGTCTCCTCCACCAGCTTGCGGTCCAGCGCGTCGGCCTCGGCCCGGTGATGGGCCGCGCGGCTGCGCAGCTCGGTGAGCTGGCGGGCCTCCTCGGCCATCTCGTGCCGTCCGACCCGCTCGAGCAGGGCGAGCGCGTGGATGCGCCGGGCGCGGCTCACTCCGCCTCGGCGGGCGCCGTGCCGGGCTCGGCGGAGAGCGCCACGAGGCGGGCGCGCATCTCGGCGAGGATGTCGGCCGGGAACGGCTGGGCCGGGGGCGGCGCGAGCAGGATCACGGGCCCCTCGGACGCCGCCGCGTCGTCTCCGCCGGCGGCCTGCGCCGCAGCGGGCAGCAGGAGCAGCAGGAGAGCGATCTCACGCAACCGGCAGCTCCTTCTGGGCGGCCTCGACCTTGTAGAAGTCGGGCTGCTTGGAGGTCGGGATGTTGCCGCGGCCGATCTCGATGCAGATGTTCGGCGGGTGCTTGGCGACCATCGCGACGAACACGTCGCGGATGATGAGGTAGAAGGTCCCGTCCTCCTCCTCGATCTGCTTGAGCCGGCCCGAGATCGGCGCGACGAGGCAGTAGGCGAGGAACACGCCGAGGAAGGTCCCGACGAGCGCGCCGCCGATCATCTTGCCCAGCACGTCGGGCGGCTGGTCGAGCGCCGACATCGTCTTGATGACGCCGAGCACGGCCGCGACGATCCCGATGGCGGGCAGCCCGTCGGCCATGACCGAGACCGCGCTCGCCGGGGCGAGCGATTCATGGTGGTGCTTCTTGATCTTGCGGTTGATGACGTCTTCGGTCTGGTACTGGTCGTCGAAGTTCATCGACAACATGCGGAAACTGTCGGTGATGAGCTCCGTCGCGAAGTGGTCCTTGAGGATCTTCGGATAGCGCTTGAAGATCTCGCTATCCTTGGGGTTCTCCACGTGCTCGTCGAGCGCGAGGATGCCCTTGGACTTGTAGAGCCGGCTGAGCTCGTAGAGCAGGTTGAGCAGGTCGCTGTAGTCGGCCGCCTTCCAGCGCGGGCCGGTGATGACCTTCATCATGCCGATCGCCGAGCCCTTCAGGACGCCGAAGGAATTCGCGATGACGAACGCGCCGAGGGCCGCGCCGCCGATCATCATCCCCTCGTAGGGCAGGGCGTAGAGCACGATGTCGAGCTTGCCGCCCGACAGGATGAACCCGCCGAAGACGAGTCCGAACACGAGAGCGATACCGAGGAAGAGGTTCATGGGCCCGCTTTCTGCTTGTTGCCGACAGACTTCCGAAGGGATTATTGACATCGAGACAAGGAAAGGCAAGTATAGTTTCGTGGCCAGAGGAGGGTTGTGCATGAATCGCCTCGGAGCGTTCCTCCACCTGATCGACGAGACCGAGATGCGCGGGCTCGTGGCGGGATGGCCGGAGGAGATGAACGTCGCGCTGTGCGTCTCCCGGCACCTGTGCGCGCCGTTCATCTACCACGCCAGCGAGGCCGGCGAGGTGCTGGGCCGGGCCGCCGATCGGCTCGGCCTGCCCCTCGGCGGCTTCGCGGCGACCCACGAGACCAAGGCCGCGCCGCTGCGCAAGCTGCTGTTCTCCGAGGAGCAGGAGCTGCACCGGCTGGTGCGCGAGCATCCCGGCCTCGTCGAACGCGCGCGCGACTACGCGATCAACTTCGGCTTCGCGCGCGAGGAGGGACTCGATCCCGAGGCGGTGACCCGCGAGGGCGTGCCCGGAGCCGGGGCAGGGGGCTGGATCCTGGATGTCGGCCCCGCGCCGGCCCCCACGGACGCCGCGCCCGAGCCCGCCCCGCGGCCGATCGAGGGCTTTCGGCCCGTGCGCCGCGAGGACGACGAGGCGCTGCTGGTCGACGTCGCCATCGAGCGTGGCGAGGGTGGACTGAGCGTCGGCCACGGGCCGCTCGCCGAGCAGGCGCCGCACGTGGTCGAGCCCGGCAGCCTGTCGGTGCGGCAGGATTTCGGATGCCTCTTCATCCCCCGCGACGCCCACGGCGACCTCGGCGCGGCGCCGCAGGCCTTCTGCCTCTGGATCCCCGACGAGGCGCTGCCCGGCTGCCTGCTCGAGATGATCGGCGACGACGACTGGACCGGCCGCTGCGCGCTCACCTCGGAGGGGCTCTACATCACCCCGCTAGCCGCCCGCGCCCCGCTCCCCCTGCCGCCGCCGGCGCGCCGCCGCCTGCCGCTGCCGGCACGCAACCTGGCGCTGCTGGTCACGACCTTCCTGTGCTCCATCGCCGTCGGCGCGGCCCTGCAGGCGGGGCTGGCAGGCGGGGAGGCGCCGCCGATGGTGGCGGAAATCGTCCGATGACGAGTGTTCAACCTCTGTTAACCTTGTCGGCCCAAGTATTAGATGTAACAACAAGAAGAAAAGCCCAAGCGATCGAGGCAGGGCATCAGCAGACAAGACGCGGCCGGCGCTGCCGGGCCGCAAGACCATCGACAGAAAGTCGAATGAGCGCGGTACCGCGAGCGGTGCCGTATCAGCTTGGCGGAAGACGCATGGTTATCGTCTTCACGCCATGAGCAGAATGCACGAAAGCAGAGTGATCAACATGACCAAGGATGACCACGAGGACGACGTGATCCTCAGTATCGTGTCGGCCTTCGCCGCACGGCCCGATGTCGAACCCGACGCCATCGTCGAACTCTACAGCAAGCTGCGCCGTGAAGTCGGCGGCGAGACCGCCGTCGCGCGCGCCGCCGCCCCGGCGCCCGAGGCCGCCGCCGAGCCGGCGCTGCCGATCGAGCAGGCGGTGACGCCCGACAAGGTCTACTGCCTGTGCTGCGGGCGCGGCTTCAAGATGCTCAAGCGTCACCTGGGCGCCGAGCACGGCCTCACCGAGCAGCAATACCGCCGCCGCTTCGGCCTCCCCGAGGAGATGCCGCTCGTCGCGCCGAACTACAGCCGCCAGAAGGCGAGCTACGCTAAGGGCGCGGGCTTCGGCAAGTACGACCGCAGCGCCGTCCAGAAGCCGGCCGACGCCGAAAAGCTCGCCTGAGCGGACGATAGGGGCAGGAACCGGTGTCGAGCGAGAAGCAACCGATCATCATCCGGCGCATGACCGAGGACGCCCATGACGGCCACCACGGCGGTGGCTGGAAGGTGGCCTATGCCGACTTCATGACGGCGATGATGGCGTTCTTCCTGCTGATGTGGATCATCGCGGCCTCCGACGAGGAGAAGCTGCGCGGCATCGCCGACTACTTCACCCCCAGCCTCGTGACGGCCGACGGCGCCGGCAGCGGCCTGCTCGACGGCGAGGCCGTGGAGGGGCAGGGCACCCGTGGCGGCGGGGTGGTGCCCGAGCTGCCGAGCTTCGGCCAGGAGAACCCGCTCGAGATCAGCGCCAACCGCACGCCCGAGGCGCCCTCGGTGATCGTGGAGTACGTGCCGGTCGAGGATCTCGGCGACGATCCCTTCGCCCGCCTGCACGCCGCCGCCGGCGAGGTGGTGGATGGCGAGACGACGCCGCTCGACGGTGCCGGCAGCGCGCCCGAGGCGTCCGAGGGTGAGGCCGGCACCGCCGCGAGCGAGGCCGCGCTGGCGGCCGCCGAGCTGGCCGAGCAGCGCGCGGCGGCGCTCGAGGTGCTGCGCGGCGAGGTCGAGGAGCGGATCGCGGAGGACCCGGAGCTGGCGACCTTCGCCGAGAACCTGCTCGTCGACGCGACCGACCTGGGCCTGCGCTTCCAGATCGTCGATCACGAGGGCGTCGCGATGTTCCGCTCGGGCAGCGCCGAGATCGAGGAGTCGACCCGCGAGCTGATCGGCGTCGTCGGCGAGACGATCCGGGGCCTGCCTTACCCGGTGGCGATCACCGGCCACACCGACTCCGTCCCCTTCTCGGGCGCCCGCGACGGCTACAGCAACTGGGAACTCTCCGCCGACCGCGCCAACGCCGCGCGCCGCACGCTCATCGCGGCCGGGGTCGACGCGGCGCGGATCGTCGAGATCAGCGGGCTCGCGGCGACGGAGCTGCGCGTTCCCGACATTCCCGACGCCCCGGAGAACCGCCGCATCGAGGTGTTGATGCAGTACCCCGCCGCACCTGCCGGCGAGTGACGCGGAACTGCCGCAGCGACACCTCGCTGCAACGGTTTCGGAAGTCTTAACGAATTTGTCTTCACATGAGCTTCAGCCCGCAATAGCCTCTGGGTAATAATAAATCTGAGGCAGTAGGCAGAAAGCCGCAAAATCATGAGAGACAGGACCCTTATGGAGCTTGTCTGGCAGGGCGCGTTCGCCCCTTCCAGATCCCCCGCAACCACCAAGGCACAAGACCTCCTGCACCGGCTGTTGCCGGTCAGCACCATCATGCTCGAGGCCAGTCACGGCATCGAGCGCACCCTCGTGCTGGGTGACGAGACCGAACTGATGCCGGCGCTGCCGCTCGGCGACGTTCTGGCGGAAGAACTCGACATCGACGTTCCCTACGGCTCGCTCGTGGTGATCCAGGCGGCAGGCGCCTGGGACGCGGCGCCCGAGGCCGTCTCCTACCGGATCGGGTCCGTGGTCGGCGAGGCGCTGGTCGGCGTGGTCGAACGCGGCGGCTTCGCGCTCGACGTGGAGACGCGGGCGCTGTTCGCGATGGCGGCCTCTTACGCGCGGCTCGCCGAAGGCACCGAGTTCCGCCACCTCGGCCTGTCGCCGGAGCGCTTCCGGGCCGGGCTCGGCGCGTCGCTCGGCGCCTACTGGTCGGGCGCCCGCTCGAGCCGGACGGAGACGAGCGGCATGTTCGTCAGCCCCGATTTCCTCTCCGACAGCCGGCTGCACGCCTACCTCGCCTCGTGCGACGCGGGCTTCGTGCCGCCGCGCGCGGTGCCGGCGTCGCTGATGTGCTTCTCGGGCGGCCTGCGGGCGCACGATGCGTGGCTCGAGGAGGCCGAAGGCGCCGTCACCGCCCACCTCGCGCGCGAGGAGCGGCGGGCGGCACAGGTGCTCAGCCGCGACCGTTAAGGTTCCTTAACCGCAGGAGCGTTCCCCGACTCGTGCAGATGTGCTTATCTATTCTTGTTGAGCAAGAATAGATAAGCGCCAAAACATGGGCTACAGCTACGCCGAAGCTCTCAAGGAGCCGCTCCTCGGCCTCGACCAGGAGCGACAGGCGATCGAGAAATGGCAGGGCGAGGGCGACCGGGCGTCGCTCGAGCTGCTGCTGCGCTCGCACGCGCGGCAGGCCTACGCCCAGGCGACCCGCTGGACCGACAACCCCTCCTACATCGAGGATCTCGTGGCCGAGGGGATGATCGCCCTGATGCGCGCCGCCGAGCGGTTCGACCTGACCCGGGAGGTGCGCTTCTCGACCTACGCCGCCTGGTGGCTGAGGACGGCGATGGCGGAGGCCTACGGGCGGATCAGCGCGGTCATCGACGTGCCGGTCAAGGCGCTGGCCGAGGCGCGGCGCGCGGGCGAGGCGCTGGCGCAGCGCAACGTGGTCGCGCTCGACGGCGGGGCGCGGGCGTCGGAGGAGGACGACATGTCCGACCGGCTCGCCTGCCCCGAGCCGACCCCCGAGGACCGCATCATCCGCGACTCGAGCCGCGACGCCGCCGCGCGGCTGCTGCACGCGGCGCTCGCGAGCCTGTCGGAGACGGAGCGCACCATCCTCGCCCGGCGCAAGCTGAGCGACCGCCCCGCGCCGGTCGACGCGCTCGCGGCGGAGCTGTCGATGAGCCCGACGCGGCTGCGCCAGATCGAAACACGCGCCATGGGCCGGCTGCGCCAGCGGCTGATCGAGGGCGGGTTCTCCAAGGGGATGCTCACATGAACCTCGTCGCGCTTCTCTCGCCGTCCGTCTCCTCCGGTGCCGTCCCGCCGGTGGCCGCCGGGCAGGCGCCGGCGGTGGCCGGTTTCGCCGAGGCGCTGCAGCAGGTGATGCAGGCGCTGGCGGGGCAGGGTCAGGGGCAGGCACAGGCCCCGGCGGAGGTGTCCGCCGAGGAGCCGGTGGCGGAGCTGTTCGCGGCGCTCGAGGCGCTGGAGACGGGCCTGTCGGACGATCTCGCGGCGGCGGTGACGCCCGAGCAGGCGGAGGCGGTGCTGGCCGAGGGCCTCGAGGCGCTCGCGGGGCTGATCGCCGCGTTCGACACCGAGACCGGCGCCGGGCTGCTGGGTCAGGTGCGGGCGGCGCTGGCCGGGGCACTGGAACCCGGCAGCGCCGAGAGTGCGCCGACGCTGCCGGACCTGTTCGAGCAGGTCCGCGCGCTCGCCGCACCGGAGCAGACCATGGCGCGGGCCGCACCGGAGCAGACCATGGCGCGGGCCGCACCGGAGCAGGCCGTGGCGCGCGCCGCACCCCCGAGAGCCGAGGCGGTTCAGCCGGTGGCGACCGATATCCCCGCCTCAAGTGTGCTGCAGCAAGAGCCCGAAACCGCCCCGGCGCCGCCAGCAGGCGAGACGGCCCAGCCCCTCGCCGCGCCCGGTCAGGGCCGCCAAGACGCCGTGCCGGAGCAGGCTCTCATGACGCGGACGGCGCCGAGCAATGAGGCGATCCGGTTGAGCCCGGCCGTCGGGGAGGTCCGCCCGCCCGGCGCGCCCGAGCAGCCCACGACGCCCGCCGCGACGCAGAGGATCGAGGTCTCCCAGGCGCTCGCCGCGCCCGACCTGAAGGCCGCACCGAAACTGCCCGCCGGGCCGCGACTGGTGGAGATCGCCGTCACCGCGCTCGCCAACGCCGCGCCCGAGGCCGCCGCCGAGCCCGCCGCGCTCCCGGCCACCGAAAGCGCCCCGCGCCCCGCCGCCCCCGCCGCGGCCACGCCCGCCGCGCCGCCCGCGCCGCCGGAGGCCGCGCCCTTCACGCGCAAGATCGCGGCGCAGATCCAGCAGGTCGGCGTCGGCGAGGGCCGGACGGTGGTGCAGCTGCGCCCCGACGGGCTCGGCCAGATCGAGGTCGAGCTGATGCGCACCGAGGAGGGTGCGCTGCGGGTGGTGATGAAGGTCGAGAATCCCGGCGTCCTGCAAGCGCTGCGCACCGACCGCGACACGCTCCTCGGCCTTCTCGGCGCCGCCGGCAGCGATCTCGGCGCGGGAGACCTCGAATTCGGCACCTTCGAGCGCGGCGGCCAGCGACAGCAGCAGGACGCGCCCGAGACCGCCCTCGCCGCCAGCGGCGACCCCGAGCCCGACCAGCAGAGCGACGACCGGCCGATCCTCGGCGACGGGCGCGTCGACATCATCACGTAAGGACACGCCCATGGCCCTCACCGGCATCACCCCGGCAGCCTCCGCCACCCAGACCGCGACCACCGGCAGCAACGCCGCGATGGACAGCAACTACCAGAACTTCCTCAAGATGCTGACCGCGCAGGTGACCAACCAGGACCCGCTCGCGCCGATGGACAGCTCGACCTTCGTCACCCAGCTCGCGCAGCTGTCGCAGGTGGAGCAGACGGTGCAGTCGAACGGCCACCTGCGCGAGCTGCTGGCCGGGGTGCAGTCGTTCGGCTCGATGGCCGAGGTGCAGCTGATCGGTAAGCCCGTCACCTACGCCAGCGACCGCATCAGCCTCGCCGGGGGCAGCGCCGACTACCTCTACAGCCTCGATGCCGAGGCCGCGTCGGCCAAGCTCGTCATCACCGGCGCCGACGGGCAGGTGCTGCGCGAGATCGGCGGGCTGGCCGTCACGCCGGGCGAGCGCCACGCGGTGACGTGGGACGGGCGCGACTCGCAGGGCCTGCCGGTGCCGGACGGTACCTTCACCGCCGAGATCCGCGCCGTCGACGCCGACGGCGAGCAGATCGGCTACAGCGGCTACGCCTCCTCCGTCGCCCGCGCGCTCGAGTTCGGGCCGGACGGCAGCATGCTGACGATGGAGAACGGCGAGGAGGTCCTCGCGGTGACGCTGGCGGGCGTCGGCGGCTAGGTGCGTGGCACGGCCTGCTTGTAGAGGGTCAGGAACAGCACGTCCTGCACGTCGGGGAAGGCCGCGGCCACCTCCTGCGTCACGAATGACGACAGCCGCTCGGAATCGACGGTCGCGCCCTGCATCAACTGCCGCTCGGCGGCGCGGTGGATGGCCGACAGGCTGGCGTCGCGCAGGGCGGTGAAGGCCCCGTCGGCGCGGTAGGAATCGGCGAGCGACTGGCTTTCAAAGGCGAGGGCGAGGTCGAGCACGATGTAGGTGATCGTGCGCGGCTGCTGGATCGGGACGGTGATCCGGCCGAGCCGCAGGACCGGCACGTGCTCGTCCTGCCCGGGGGCCTCGGCCTGGGTGTCGTAGGCGTCGCCGGCCGGGCCGTCGGGGGTGGTGTGGCCGTCGGCAGAAGCCTCGTCGACCGCCTCGTCGCCGGGTGCGGCGGCGGGTGTGGCGTGGGCCTCTTCGGCGGCGAGCGAGGCCTCGGGGACGAGTGTCGACCCGGCGGCATAGCCCACGGCCGCGAAGGTCAGCGGAGCCACCACGAACGGCAGGAGTTTCTTCATCACGCGCGCAATCCCCCATGCATCGGCCCAAGGAACCTGCAGGAGGAATGTGGCGAGATTGCCGCGCGGGGGCGGCGCTTTGCGGGGATCAGTAGGGCAGGACGATATCCATCACGTCCTCGCCGTAGCCGCGCGTCTGGGTGCGCGACAGCGAGCCCTCGCCGCCGTAGGAGATGCGCGCCTCGGCGATCTTGTCGTAAGGGACGGTGTTGTTCATCTGGATGTCCTGCGGCCGGATGATGCCGGCGACGCGCAGCTCGCGCAGCTCGTCGTTGACCTTCACCTCCTGCCGGCCGGCGACCACCATGTTGCCGTTGGGCAGGAGCTGGATGACCATCGCGGCGACCTTGAGCTTGATCGACTCGTTGCGCCGGATGGTGCCCGAGCCGCTGGCGTTGGTCTCCGAGCGCAGCCCGATCAGCGGGTCGGAGAGCTCGTCCTGCGAGATGCCCGGAATGACGTTGGCGAGGTGGTTCTCGTAGCCGAGGGCCGTGGGCATGGCGACGGAGCCCTCGCCGTCGCGCTCGCGGCTGCTGGCGTTGGCGAGGCTGGCCTCGTCGTCGATCTCGATGTCGATCGTGAGGATGTCGCCCACCGCCGTCGCGCGCTGGTCGCCGAAGAAGCCGCGCGCGCCGGGCGCCCAGAGCGAGGCCGATTCGGCGCGGGTCGGGACCGGCACGGGCTGCGGGACGGGCAGGGGGACCTGCACGCTGGCGACCTCGGGCATCGTCTGGCGCGTCAGGTCGAGGTTGGAGACGGCGGGCTCGCGGTTGAAGGCGGGCGCGCTGGCGCAGCCGGCGACGAGGGCGGTGGCGGCGAGCGCCGTGACGAGATGCTTCAACGCAGAACCTCCACAATGCCGTCGCGGGCGGCGATGCCGGTGACGAGCCGGTTGCTCGCGAGATTGACCACGCGCACGTCCTGTCCGCGATGCGCCCCGGCCATCGCGCGCCCCGGCGCGGTCAGCTCGAGCGCGCCATCGGAATAGCGGATCGAGACCGCGTCGCCGCGCTCGATCACCAGCGGCTCGATGACCGACTGGCTCATCACCGGCCGCCCCTGGCTCAGCACCCGCCGGACCTGCATCCCCACGAGCGCCTCAAGGTCGACGACGGCGAAGGCGCCGACGCGGCCCATCGGCAGGCGCACCACGTCGAGGTCGGCCTCGGCGATGATCTCGTCGGGCAGGATGCGCCGCACCGGCACCGGGACCGGCACCGTCGCGAGCGCCAGGCCCATGACGCGGCGCGTCTCGCCCGAGGCGAGCACCGCGTTGGCGACGAACTGGCCCGTCGAGCCGTCCATCCAGAACTCGGCCAGCATCAGCACGTCGGCCGCGTCGCCCTCGCGCAGGGTGACCTCGAACTCGGCGGTGTCGGGGAGGGTCGCGCCGAGCTGGTCGCGGGCGCGCTCCTCGACGAGCACCGCGAGGTCTTCGGCGAGGGACGGGCCGCCGAGGACGGCGGCGATCAGGGCGAGGGCGCGCAGCAGCATCTCAGCGGACCTGGTTGGCGGTGTTCATCATCTGGTCGGCCGTCTCGATCGCCTTGGAGTTCATCTCGTAGGCGCGCTGGGCGGCGATCAGGTCGGTGATCTGCTGGATGATGTTGACGTTGGAGCCCTCGAGGTGGCCCTGCCGGATGATGCCGATGCCCGGCTCGCCGGGAACGGCGGGGACGGGTTCGCCGGAGGCCTCGGACTGGAGGAACAGGTTGTTGCCGACGGGCCGCAGGCCGCTGTCGTTCATGAAGGTGGTCAGCGTGAGCTGCCCCAGCTCGACGGGGGCGGGGTCGTTCTCGACATAGGCCATGACGACGCCGCTTTCGTTGATCTCGACCTTCGTGGTCAGCTCGGGGATCACGAGGCCGGGGTCGATCTCGTGGCCCTGCAGGTTGACGAGCTGGCCCTCGGCGTTGACCCGGAAGCCGCCGTCGCGGGTGTAGCCCTGCGAGCCGTCGGGCAGGTTGACGGCGAAGTAGCCGGGCCCGTCGATGGCGAGGTCGAGGTCGTTGCCCGTCGCGATCAGGCCGCCCTGGGTGTTGAGCCGCACGGTGCCCACGGTCTGCACGCCGAGGCCGATGTCGACGCCGGTGGGGCGCACGGTGCCGTCCTCGGCCGTCAGCGCGCCCTCGCGGGCGACGTTCTGGTAGATCAGGTCCTGAAACGCCGCGCGGCTGCTCTTGAAGCCGGTGGTGTTGGCGTTGGCGATGTTGTTGGAGATGACGTCGACGTTGGTCTGCTGGGCCAACATGCCGGTCGTCGCGATGCCGAGTGCCTTCATGGTGCTATCCTTTTCAGACCTGGCCGAGGCGGCGCAGCGCGTCCTTGCGCAGCTCGTCGCCGGTGCCCATCAACTTCGTCGCCTGCTCGTAGCTCTTCTGGATCGCCATCATCCGCGTCATCTCGACGATGGGCTGCACGTTGCTGCCCTCGAGCGCCCCCTGCACGACCTTGGTGGCGAGATCGGGCAGCGGCGCCGCGACGTCGGCCTCGGCGGGGGCGACGAACATGCCGGCGCCGATGCGGGTGTAGGACTTGAGGTCGGGCACGTCGAAGACGCCGAGCCGTCCGAGCGCGCCGGTGGCGGGGGAGGAGAGCGTGCCGTCGTCGGCGATCACCAGCTCGGCCACCGCGTCGGGGGGCAGGGCGATTGGCTGGCCGCCCGCGTCGAGCACGCGCGCGCCGGCCTGGGTGACGAGGTTGCCCTGCGCGTCGACGGCGAAGCGGCCGTCGCGGCCGAAGGCCTGCTGGCCGTCCTGCGTCTGGTAGGAGAACCAGCCCGGCCCCTGCAGCGCCACGTCGAGCACGTTGCCGGTGTTGCGCACGGGGCCCTGGCTGTCGTCCATGAACGAGCCGCGGTCGAGCACGAAGGTCGCGCCGTTCTCCTCGCCCGCATCGCCGGGGCTGAGGTAGCTGTCGAACAGGATCCGCTCGCCCTTGAAGCCAGCGGTGTTGGCGTTGGCCATGTTGTTGGCGGCGACGTCGATGGAGCGCTGCATCACGGTCGCGAGCGACAGGGCGATGTAGTTGGAATTTTCCATGGGCGGTGCTGCCTCGAACGCCTTCGGGCGGTTTATTGTTTGAAAATCTGCCTCGCTTGTGTAGTTTATCCATGTGCAACGCATGATTTGTCAAGAAAAGTCTGAGCAGATGTTTGCAGGCGTCCGCATCGCCGCCGTGTCCGGGGCGCTGGCCTTCGCCCTCGCGACCGCCGCGGCGGGGGAGGGGGGCGTGCCGAGCGGCGCCGGGCTCGCAGGCTACCTGCGGCCGACCTTCCTCGAGGACCGACGGGCGCTGGGCATCGAGGTCACGCTCGCCGAGCCCGGCACCGCCATCGAGCGGCGGGCGCTGCTCGACCTCGCGGGCTTCTACCTCGCGCACGTGATGATCCCCGAGGGCCTGTCGGTGCTGTCGGGCGTCGATGCCGAGGCGCTTTCGGGCGCCGAGCGGCGGCGCCACGACCGGCTCGCGGTGCGCCTCGCGCTGATGAGCGATCGAGCCGGCGTGACGCTCCCCGAGCCGGGCGCCGCCGCCGCCGTCGGGCCGCTCTGGACGGCGCTGCTCGCGATCCGCCAGGACGACCCGGTCGCCGCCTCGGCCGAGCTGCAGCGGGCGTTCTTCGAGCTGTCGACCTACCCGCCGCAATTCGCCGTCGCGCTGATGCCGGAGCTGTTCGAGGCGGCCATCGTCACGGAGCAGTGGCAGCTCGCCGGCGACATCGCCCGCACCATTGACGGCCTCCCCGAACTCGCGGGCGATCCGCGCTACGACTACCTGATGGGCCGGGTGATGGCGCAGACCGGTGATCTCGTCGCCGCCTTCGACCGCTACGAGGCCGCCGCGCGCGGCAGCGGGCCCGACGCCCACCGGGCGCGGCTGGCGCTGGTGCGGCTCGGGCAGGAGAGCGGGACACTGGAGGCCGAGGAGCAATGGGCGATGCTCGAGGCCATCGCGCGGCTCTGGAAGGGCGGGCCGCTGGAGAGCGAGACGCTGCACCTGCTGGCGCGCGCCGAGCTGGCGACGGGCCGCGAGGTCGCGGCGCTCGACACGTTCGCGCTGATCGGCGCCCGCGCACCGGGCAGCGTTGCCGCGTCGGAGGCGGCGCAGATGGCCCGTGCCCTGCTGCGCGACTGGTACGCGCGCAGTGCCGAGGGTGAGATCGGGCTGGCCGAGGCCCTGCCGGGCCACCGCCGCATCGCCGGGCGCTACCGCTTCGACCCCGACTTCTGGAGCGGCGCCGAACGCTTCGCCGACCGCCTGCTCGCGAGCGGCGTCACGGGGGCGGCGGCCGACGAGTTCGCCTTTCTGCGCGACCACCGCCGCGCCGCGATCGAGCTGGGCCTTGCCGAGGCGGACGCGGCGGAGGACGACCGGCTGCTGCTCAAGCAGGCCGACGCACTGATGCGCGGCGGCCGCTTCGAGGCGGCGCAGGCGGTGCTCGCGGGCGGGCTGAAGGGCGACGATCCGGAGCTGCGCGACTGGCATGCGAGCCTGTGGGCCGAGATCCTTGCCGAGACCGGCAGCACGGCCGACCTGCTGTCGCTCGACGCGCCCGGGGAGCGCGAGGGCGTGCTGCGCATCGTGGCGCGGGCGCGCTACGAGGAGGGCGACTGGGCCGGCGCGCGCGACGCCTACCTGCGGCTCTGGGACGCCCAAGGAGCGCTGCCCGGGAGCGACGCGATCAACCTGTTCCTCGCCGCCCACCGCCTCGGCGACACCGCCACCCGCGACCGCGCCGCCGCCGCTTACCCAAGCCTCGCCGAGACCCTCATCATCACCGGCGAGAGCGGCGAGGAGACGCCCCTGCGCCGGCAGGACGCGCTCGACGCGCTGGAGCGCGCCGACCGGACGCTGGAGGGGATCAACCGGGCGGATGACCCGGAAGACACATGATCCGGCAAGGATCTCCGGTTTAATCTTCGTGAAAAGATCTTGCCTTACCTTTGTGCTAGGGTAGGCCAAAGAATAGAGCAAGGGGCAGTAACATGAGTATCCTCGGCGCCATGAAGACCGGTGTCAGCGGCCTGCAGGCCAATGCCGCCTCCGTCGCGAACATCTCCGAGAACATCGCCAACGCCAACACCGACGGCTTCCGGCGCAGCTTCTCGCAGATGGTGACCACCACCACCACCAACCCGTCCTCCATGTCCGGCGTGATCGCGCGGGACCGGATCGACATGGGCACCCCGGGCTCCATGCGCCCGACCGACAGTGCCACCGACCTCGCGCTCGAAGGCGGCGGCTTCTTCGTCGTGTCGCAGCGGCCCGACGAACCGCTCGCCTCCAACTACATGCTCACCCGCGCCGGCTCGTTCACCCCCGACGAGAACGGCAATCTTAAGAACGCCGCCGGATTCTACCTCGCCGGCTTTCCGACGGACCAGAACGGCCAGACCGGCGGCATCGACCGCACCAGCTTCGGCGACCTGAGCACCGTCAACGTGCTCGAGCGCAGCATCCAGGGCGCGCCGACCACCACCATCGCCCTCAGCGGCAACCTGCCCGCGCAGGAGAGCGGCCTCGCCACTCCGGGCGCGCCGTTCATCAGTTCGGCGGAGTACTTCAACCCGCTCGGGGGCGCGGAGCGGCTGGAGCTGCGCTGGCTGCCCTCGATGAACAAGAACGAGTGGACGCTCGAGATCTCCGGCCCCGACCCGAACCAGCCGCCCTACGGCTGGGTGACGGCGACCTTCGAGGATTCGGGCCCCAACGCCGGCTCGCCGCTGACCTACCAGGGGATGCCCAATGGCGGCGGCGCCAACTTCGCCTTCAACGACGCCACCGGCCAGGCGACGCTGACCATCGACAACGGCAACACGCCGCAGGTCATCACCCTCGACCTCGGCGCGCCGGGCGAATTCGACGGCATGACCCAATTCGCCGGAGACTACACGCCGCCGCAGATCGACCGCGATGGCTCGGAAGCCGGCAACCTCGCCCGCGTGGAGATCGAGAACGACGGCACCGTCTTCGGCTTCTTCGACAACGGCCAGCGGATGTCGCTCTTCAGCCTGCCCGTTGCCAACGTCAGCAATCCCGAAGGGCTCGTGGCGGGCAACGGCAACGCCTACAAGCTGTCGCGCGCTTCGGGTGCCATGACGCTCGGCATCGCGGGCGGGGGCGGCACCGCCTCGATCTATGCCGGCGCCCTGGAGGGCTCGAACGTCGATATCGCCGAGGAGCTGACCGACCTGATCGCGACGCAGCGGGCCTACTCGACCAACGCCAAGGTCGTCACCACTGCCGACGAGATGCTCGACGAGACCACCCGCATCAAGCGCTGACCGCTAGGAGAGCCGGCCGATGAGCCTGACCAACGCCCTCTCGGCCGGCAGGAGCGGCCTGCTCGCGGTGAGCCGCTGGTCGGAGACCACGGCCGGCAACGTCGCCAACGCGAAGACGCAGGGCTACGTGCGCCGCGACGTGGGCTTGTCGACCAACGTCGTCGGGGGTGGGGTCATCGTCACCGGCATCACGCGCGACAGCGACGCCGCGCTGACCCGGCTGCACCGCGACCACCTCGCCGAGGGCGCGACCCAGTCCACCATCAGCGACCGGCTGCAGGCCTACGCCACCGCGCTCGGCCAGCCCGGCGACCCGACGACCCTCAGCGCCCGGCTCGGCGGGCTGCAGGACGCCTTCGTCGCGCTCGCCTCCACCCCCGGCTCGGGGCCGGCGCAGCGCAGCGTGCTCGAGGCCGCCGAGGGGGCGGCGGCGGCGCTCAACGGCCTGTCGCGCCAGCTCGACAGCGCGGTGCGCGGTGTCGGCGAGCAGATCGCGGGGCAGGTCGAGCGGGTCGAGGGGCTGCTCTCGGAACTCGCCGCGATGAACGCGCGCATGGCCGGGACCGAGCAGGGGACCGCCGCCAGCGCCGAACTGCGCGACCGGATGGACGGCCGGCTCGACGCGCTGGCCACCTCGCTCGATTTCCAGGTGCGCGAGCGCGTGGATGGCGGGCTCGACATCTTCACCCCCGACGGCACCGTCATGCTCGATGGCGACGACCCGGCGCCGCTGACCTTCGATCCGAACAGCGGCCTCGCCTTCGACGGCGTCGACATCACCCCCGGCAAGGCGGTCGGGCGCGGCATCACCGAGGGGGTGCTGGCCGGTCTGACGGAGCTGCGCAGCGAGATCCTGCCGCGTTTCCGGATGCAGCTCGACGAGACCGCGCGGGCGCTGGTCCAGACCTTCGCCGACGCCGACCCGACCGTCGGCGCAGGAGGCGCGGGGCTGTTCACCGATGCAGGCGCAGGATACGACCCGGCGCTCCACGAGGGGCTGGCGGGGCGCATCACCGTCAACGACGCGGCCCGCCCCGAGGCGGGCGGAGCGCTGTGGCGTGTGCGCGACGGGATGGGCGCCGTGAGCGAGGGGCCGCCGGGCGACGCGACCGTCGTCGACGGCATCCTCGACCGGCTGGCGCAGGGGCAGGTCTACGATCCGGCGACGGGGCTGCAGGGCGGCGCGCCGCTCGGCGAGTTCGCCGCGCAGCTCATGGCCGACCAGCACGCCGTGCGCGCCCGCGCCGACACCGCGCTGGAGGGGCTGAACACCGCGACCGCAGCCGTCGCCGAAAGCCGGGCCGCGCGGCAGGGCGTCGACATCGACGCGGAGATGCAGCGGCTGCTGGAGATCGAGCAGACCTACGCGGCGAACTCGAAGGTGCTCACGACCGTGGTGCGCATGATCGACGATCTGCTGGCGGCCATCTGAGGAGCGCGACATGCCCATCGTCCTGAACCCGGTCGCCAATTACGGCCAGTCCTCCAGCCTGCGCCAGGATGTCGCCACCGTGCGCGACCGGCTCGACAATGTCGGGCAGGAGGTCGCCACCGGCAAGCGCACCGACATCTACCGTGCCGCGGGTGCCGACGCGACCGAGCTGCTCCAGCTCCACGCCGCCTTCGAACGCCAGCAGGCCCAGATCGACGCCGACAAGGCCCTCGCCACGCGGCTCGACGCGATGTCGAGCGTGATGGACTCGATCCGCACCCTCGGCGAGCAGGTCCGCACCGCCGCCGTCAACCTCACCGTCACCGGCTCGGGCGACTATGGCGCGCTGAAGGCGGCGTCGCACACGGCGCTCGAGCACATGATCGGCCAGCTCAACACGCGCCATGCCGGCGCCGCCCTGTTCGCGGGCGTCGAGACGGCCTCGGCCGCGCTCACCGGCTGGACCGACGCCGACACCGGCACCGGGCAGGTGCCGCGCGACCTGGTGGCCGGGATCATCGGCGGCGGCATCACCGACGCCGCCGACGCCGCCGCCAAGGCCGCCGACCTCGAGGCGCTGTTCGCCGGCCCGGACTTCGAGGCCACCTTCTACAACGGCGCGCCGCAGGTCGACGGGGCCGGCAACCCGGTGCCGCGGCTGTCGGCGCGCATCGATGCGGGCGTGACGCTCGATTTCGGCGTGCAGGCCAACGACGGGCCGCTGAGGGACCTCTATCGCGGCCTCGCCATGTTCGCCGCGTTCGACGTTTCCGCCATCGCCGACGGTCCGGCGAGGGAGGCTTGGATCGGCGCGGCGACAGATGCGCTGTCGAGCGGGATCAGCGGCACCATCGAGATGGAAGCCCGGCTGGGCAGCCAGCGGAACGCGCTCGACGAGACGCTGGCGCTGCTGGAAAGCCGCAGCGACCTCTACAACGCGCAGATCAACGACCTGCAGTCGGTCGACCCCTACGAGGCGGCGACCCGGCTGGCGGACCTCGAGACCCAGCTCGAGGCGTCCTACCTGGTGACCCGGCGCCTCGCGGACCTGTCGTTCCTGCGATACATGTAAGGCCTTGCCGCGCGCCCGCTCAGGCGACTGCGGCGGTGCGGACGTCGTCGAGCGGGGCGGCGTCGGGGTGTTCGGCGGTCAGCTTGTAGCCCCGGCCGTAGACCGTCTCGATGTAGGGGCGGCCCGAGACCGCGGCGGCGTCGATCTTCTTGCGGATCTTGCAGATGTAGACGTCGATCACCTTGTCGAGCGGCTGCTCCTCGGCCATCCCGTAGACCGCGTCGTAGATCGCCGCCTTGCTGACGATCCGGTTGGGATTGAGCGCCAGGTGCTGGAAGATCGCGTGCTCGCGCCGCGACAGCCGCACCCGGGTGCCCGCGACGACCGGGTCGCGGCCGTCGAAATAGGCGGTGACCTCGCCGACGGTGACGCTCTCGGAGGCATGCCCCTTGGCGCGGCGCAGCACCGAGTTGAGCCGCGAGCGCAGCTCGATCACCTTGAGCGGGATCGTCATGTCGTCGTCGGCGCCCGCGTTGAGCGCCTCGGCGGTGTGGGTGGAATTGCGGAAGTCGCGCAGCACGATGATCGGGTTGGCGCAGCCGGCGCTGCGCAGCAGGCGGATCTGCGCGATCGTCGCCTCGCCCTCGGCGGCCAGCAGGAACGGGCGCTGGTCGTTGCCGCCGCGGTTGAGCAGACTGAGATCGGTCCGGAAGAACTCGGGGCCGATCATCACCGGGCGCATCCCGGCGGTGGCGAGTTCGCGGGTCAGCCCCTGATGCCGTTCGGACCTCGGCTCGTAGAGGTAAATATGCATCCCGCTTTCCTCGCTGCTGGCAATTGCGGCCGCGCGGCCTTCGATGACGAACCTGAGCGGATGGCCAAGGATAGTCAAGGTTAAACGGCCGCGTATATTTACCTGTTGATGCTAATTCGCAATTGTGGTCATGTAGAGGCTGAAATGCGGAGGCTTCCAATGCAGCTTCATCCGGCCTTGCGTCTGCAACCGCTTCTCGCCGCGGCGCTGCTGTTGCTGCTCGCGGCGACGTCCGCCAGCGCGCAGGTGCGCATCAAGGACATCGCCACCTTCGAAGGCGTGCGCGAGAACCAGCTCGTCGGCTACGGCCTCGTCGTCGGCCTCAACGGCACCGGCGACAGCCTGCGCAACAGCCCCTTCACCCAGCAATCCATCCAGGGGATGCTCGAGCGGCTCGGGGTGGGCAACCTCTCCGACGACCAGATGAAGACGGAGAACACCGCCGCCGTCATGGTCACCGCCTCGCTGCCGCCCTTCGCGCGGCGCGGCTCGACGATCGACGTGGTGGTCTCCTCGCTGGGCGACGCGTCCTCGCTGCGCGGCGGCACCCTGATCGTCACCCCCCTGACCGGCGCCGACGGCGAGATCTACGCGGTCGCGCAGGGCCCCATCGCCGTCGCCGGCTACGCCGCGCAAGGCGCCAACGCGGCCATCGTGGAGGGCGTGCCGACGGTGGCGCGCATCGAGAACGGGGCGCTGATCGAGAACGAGATCGGCTTCCGCCTCGAGGAGCTCGAGAGCGTGCGCATCGCGCTGCGGGTGCCCGATTTCACCACCGCCGTGCGGGTGCAGGACGTCATCAACGCCGCGCTCGGCGGCGGCACGGCGCGGGCGCTCGACCCGGGCACCATCGAGGTCTACCCATCCGACAAGTCCGACATCCCGGGCCTCATGGCCGGGCTGGAGAACCTGCGCGTCAACCCCGACAGCGTCGCCAAGGTGGTCATCGACGCCCGCTCGGGCACTATCGTCATCGGCGCCGAGGTGCGCATCGGGCGGGTCGCGGTGAGCCAGGGCGGGCTGACGGTGATCGTCAAGGAAGACGTGGAGGTCAGCCAGCCCGAGCCGTTCAGCGTCGGCGAGACGGTCGTGGTGCCGCAGACCACGGTGACGGTCGAGGAGCGGCGCACCAACTTCGCCATCATCGAGGGCGACGTGAGCCTGCAGCGCCTCGTGGACGGACTCAACGCGATCGGCCTCGGCGCGACGGAGACGATCTCCATCCTGCAGGCGATGAAGGCCGCCGGGGCGCTGCACGCCGACCTGGAGATCATCTGATGGAAGCCCCCGCCGACGGCATCCGCCAGCCCCTCCCCGCCAGCAGCGCGGCGCGCCCGCGCGGCGCCGGCGAGGCGGAGGCGCGCAAGATCGCGGTGGAGTTCGAGGCGGTGTTCCTCACCCAGGCCGTCGAGCAGATGATGAGCACGGTCGAGGGCGGCATCTTCGGCGGCGGCCACGCCGAGGAGACGTGGCGCGGCTTCCTCAGCCGGGCCTTCGCCGAGGAGGTCGCCAAGGGCGGCACGACCGGCATCGCCACCAGCATCGAGACCGCGATCAACGCCTACCAGAGCCGCATTACCGGAGGAGACGAGGCATGAGCGACAGCCAGACCTGCGGACGCATCATCCGCGCGTTGAGCCGCCTGCTGGAGCGCGAGATCGCCGCGCTGCAGGCCGGCCGCTTCGCACTGGTGCACGAGCTCGCCGCCGACAAGGAGCGGCTCGGCGCGGAGCTCGAGGCCGCCGCGGCCGCGCTGACGCCGACGGAGCAGAGGGCGCTCGCGAGCGACTTCGCCACCCTCGGCGCGCTGATCACGCGCGATGCGGAGCTGCTCGAGCGTGCCGCCCGGGCGACGGGCGACGTGGCCCGCGAGCTGCGCCGGGTGCGCGACCGCCACAGCCTGCGCGGGCTCTACGGCAAATCCGGCGAAACGCGCGGCGCGCCCGAAACGCCGGCCAACCGGATCGACGCGTCGCTCTGAAGAGTACGCAAACGTAAACCCTCGCTTAACCATCCGCGCCCATCTCCTTGATACGGCACACGCCGCTTTTCGTCAGAAAGACGATGCAAACGTAATCAGAACGAATACGGAGCAGTGAAGCATGTCTTCCATTCTGACCAACAATTCCGCAATGAACGCCCTGTCGACGCTGCGGAGCATCAACAACAACCTCAACCAGACCCAGGACCGGATCTCGACCGGCCTCAAGGTGAACTCCGCCAAGGACAACGCCTCCTACTTCTCGATCTCGACGACGCTGAGCTCGGAAAGCGGGATGAACAAGGCCATCAACGAGGGCCTGACCCTGTCGAAGAACTCGGTCTCCACCGCGCGCCTCGGCGCCGAGACCTTCGTCGACCTCGCCAAGGAATTCATCGATCGTGTCGCGTTCGCCCAGGAGACCGGGGTCGACCACGCGAAGGTGCAGGAAGAACTCGACTCGCTCGTCGCGCAGATGAAGACGACCATCGACCAGTCGAACTTCAACGGCGAGAACCTGCTCTCGACCGCCGGTGCCGGCGCCAAGACCATCGTCTCCGGCGTCACCGGGGTTGGCGGGGCGACGGTGTCGACCTCGACCATCACCGTGGCCGCGGCCGACATGGAGAGCGCGATCTACGCGGCCTTCGACGGTGTCGACATCACCCCCGGTGACGCCACGACGCTGAAGGCGGCGATGGACACGGCCTCGTCCAACCTCGCGCTGGCGATCGAGAATTCGACCGCTCTCGGCGTCGCCGAGAAGGCCATCGAGACCCAGCAGAACTTCCTCTCCGAGCTGACCAACCGGCTCGATTCCGGTGTCGGCTCCATGGTCGATGCGGACATGGAGGAAGAGGCCGCCCGTCTCCAGGCCCTGCAGGTGCAGCAGCAGCTGGCCACCCAGTCGCTGTCGATCGCCAACCAGGCGCCGCAGAACATCCTCAGCCTCTTCCGCTGAGGACGTCCTTCGGAGGGGCCGGCCATCCGGCCCCTCCGCATCAAGCAGAGGCAGGCAGGCGCCCGCGCCAGAATGGCGGGGCTGACAGGGAGCAGAAGCCATGAGCATCGCAGCCTACAAGCGCACCATCCGCGAAAGCGAAACACCCAGACAGATCGAACGACGCGTTCTCGCCCAGCTCACCGCCCGGCTCGAGGACGCCGCCCAGGCCTACGACACCGCCGCCACCGCGCCCGAGCGCATCGCCATCCTCGCCGGTGGCCTGCGCGACGCACTGGCCGAGAACGTGACGGTCTGGTTGCACTTCCGCTACGACCTCTCGAGCCCCGCCAACGAGCTTCCGCCGGCGCTGCGCGTGCAGCTGATCTCGCTGTCGCTGTGGATCGAGAAGCAGACCAACCGCATCCTCGGCGGCGGGCAGGGCCTGGTCCAGCTCGCGGCCGTCAACCGCAGCGTCGTCGACGGCCTCGCCGGCCGCGCGCCGTCGCCGCAGGCCTGAGGGGAGGGCGTCGGATGGCACTGAAGCTCACCCTCAAGCCGCAGGAACGCATCGTCGTCAACGGCTGCGTCATGCGCAACTCGAGCCGCCGGCACGTGATGGTGGTGGAGACCCACGGCGACATCATCCGCGGCCACGACCTGCTCGAGGAGCACGACGCGGCGACCCCGGTGGCGCAGGTCTACTTCCTGATCCAGACGGCGCTGACCAACGCCGAGATCCGCGACAAGCTGATCCCCGTCTGCCAGTCCAAGCTGGCCGAGCTCTGCACCGTCTTCGGCGCCGAGCGCCGGGCGCTGGTGTTCGAGGCGGCCAACTTCGTCAGCACCCGCGACTACTACAAGGCCCTGCGCGCCCTGCGCCCGCTGATGAAGCGCGAGAAGGAGATCTTCGCCGCCATGCCGCCCGCGGGGGCGATGCTGGAGGCGGCCGAGTGATCCCGATCACGGGTCTGGCGACGCCGGCTGCGCTCAAGCTGGTGGACGCGACCCGTGACCAGCAGCTCGAGATGATCGGATCGAGCACCCGCCACGCCCGCGCCATCGACACCTTCCGCGAGCGGGTGGGGGGCATCGAGACGGTCGAGGACCTGCTCGCCGACCAGGACGTCTACGCCTTCGTCATGCGCGCCTACGATCTCGAGGACCAGATCTTCGGCAAGGCGCTGGTGGGCAAGGTGCTCGAGGGCGATATCACCGACAGCAAGGCGCTCATCAACCGCCTGACCGACCCCCGTATGCGCGAACTCTACACCGGGCTCGGCTTCACCGAGGGCGGCACCAAGAACGCCAACACGCTCGACCCGGCGTGGCAGGAGGCGATGGTCGACCGCTACGTCGAGCAGCACTTCATCAACGCCCAGGCCGATCAGAACGCGACGGTGGGGGTGGCGCTCGAGTTCCGCCGCGCCGCGCCCGAGATCTCCACCTGGATGGACGTGCTCAAGGACGCCGACCTGTCGACGCTGATGCGCACCGCGCTCGGCGTGCCCAGTTCGGTGGCGCAGCTCGACATCGACAAGCAGGCGGAGCTCTTCGCACGCAAGTTCGACATCACGAAGCTGCAGGACCCGGCCGAGGTCGAGAAGCTGGTGCGCAAGTACGCGATCATCTCCGACGCGCTCAGCGGCAGCGCGGCCAGCAACAGCGCGGCGGTGCAGATGCTCTCCAACAGCGCCGCGGGCATGGCGGGCAGCTACGTGCCCATCACCCTCGACATCTCCGCCATCACCTCGCTGCCGAGCGCGCCCTACCGCTAGGGCGCCGCGCTACTCGATCAGCTCGTCGTCATCGCCCGTGGGCAGGCGAATGACGTCCTGCTCGGCGAGGTCCTTGGCCATGTCCACCAGCTCCGCCTGCGCCTCGCGCACCTCGCGGCCGCGCACCGGACCCATCGTCGCCATCTCCTCGACGAGCATGTCGCGCGAGCGCTGGGGCAGGGCGGCGAGGAACAGGTCGCGCAGCTCCTTGCTCGCGCCGCGCAGCGCCAGCGGCAGGGTGTTGCCCTGCACGCCGCGCATGACCTGCGCCAGGCTCTGCTGGTCGAGGCGGGCGAGGTCGTCGAAGGTGAACATCTTCTGCTTGATGCTGTTGAACGTGTCCGGATCCCGCTCCTCGAGCACCGGTGCGACGCGGCTGAAGGCCTCGGGGTCTAGCCGGTTGAACAGGTCGGCCATGCGCTGCTGCAGCTCCGTCGCCGTGGGCTGCGAGGCGGAGGCGACGACGTCCTGCTGCAGCGTCTCCTCGATCTCGCGCAGCATGTGGTGGGGGACCGAGTCGAGCCCGATCATGCGCTCGACGATGTCCTGCATCTGCTCCGTCTCGAGCAGCGGCAGCACGCGGGCCGCGACCTCGGGCGAGACGTTGGACAGGATCACCGCGGCGGTCTGGGCGTGTTCGCTCTTGAGGTAGTTGGCGATCACCGACTCGCTCAGCGCCTCGAAGCGCTCCCAGAGACCGCGCTCGCGCTTGGGGCCGCGGATCTCCTTCATGATGTCGGCGACCTGGGTGTCGGGCAGGAAGTTCTTCAGCATGTTCTCGGCGATCGAGAACGAGCCGACGACGCCGCCGAGATCGGTGACCTCGACGGTGAACTCGGTCATCACGTCCTCCACCACCTCGGCCGGAATCGTGCCGAGGCCCGACATGGCGCGGGTGATGGTCTGGATGTCGCCCTCGTCGAGCTTCTTCATCAGCTCGGTGCCGCGCTTCTCGCCGAGGCACAGGAACAGGATCGCCGCCTTCTCGGGTCCCTTCAGCTTGAGCGCCTTGGTGGCGGCGTTGAGGGGGACCTTCCCGGCGGTGTCGGAGGCGTCGGCGATTTGGGCGGCAATGGCCACGGGAGCGGTCTCCTCTCTCTGTCTCGTCAGCCGCCGGCGGCGGGCAGGTAGGATTCGATAAGGCTTCCGGCGAGCATGTGCCAGCCGTCGATCAGCACGAAGAAGATCACCTTGAACGGCAGCGAGATCAGCACCGGCGGCAGCATCATCATGCCGGCGCTCATCAGGATCGAGGCGACGATCAGGTCGATGGCGATGAAGGGCAGGAAGATCAGGAAGCCGATGGTGAAGGCGCGGCGCAGCTCGGAGATCATGAAGGCCGGGACCAGCTCGCGCCAGCTCGCGTCGGCGGCCGTCTCGGGCGGCGGCAGCTCGATCGCGCCCGCGTCGTCGCCGCCGGCCCGCGCGGCGATCTCGCGGAAAAGGTCGAGATCGACGGGGCGGGTGTTGGCGAACATGAAGGTCTTGAACGGGTCGGCGATCCGCTCGACGGCCTGCTCCTCGGTGATGGCGTTCGACATCAGCGGCTGCAGCCCGTCCTCCCAGGCGTCCTCGAAGACGGGCTGCATCACGAAGAACGTCATGAACAGCGCCATGCTCGTGAGCACCACGTTCGGCGGCGTCTGGTTGAGCCCGAGCGCCGAGCGCAGGATCGAGAACACGATGACGAAGCGGGTGAAGCTCGTCATCACGATCAGCAGCCCCGGCGCGAGGCTGAGCACGGTGATCAGCGCGATGAGCTGGAGGATGCGGCCCGACAGCTCCGACGTGCCGTCGGCCCCGGCGGGCTGGTCGCTCAGCGCGTCCGAGATCGCCCCGAGCAGCTCCCCGCCGTCCTGCGCGGCCGCCGGACCGGCCACGAGCAGGAGCAGCGTGGCGGCGGCAAGAGTGGCGGCGGGTGCGCGCGAGGGGAGGCCGGGGCGGAGGGGCATCATGTGTCGCTGACGAAGTCCTTCACGATCTCCGTGAGGGTGACGCCGACGCGGTTGTCGCCGACCCGCACCAGATCGCCGCGCGCCACGAGGCGGTCGCTGACGATCATGTCCACCGGCTCGCCGATGCGCTTGTCGAGCTCGATGATCGAGCCGCGGCTGAGCTTGAGCAGCTGCGAGATCGGCATCCGTGAGCGGCCGAGCACGATGTTGACCTCGAGGCCGACGTTGAGCATCGCCTCGATGCTGCGCCCGCCGTCGCCGTTCACCTGCTCGCCGACCATGTTCTCGAGCACGGTCTGCTCCTCCGGAGCCTCCAGCTCGGGCAGCAGCGTGTCGTCGGGCTGCCCCGGGGCGGCCGTGTCGGGGGAGGGCTTGTCCGTCTTGGGGTCAGGCATCGGCGTGGCTCCTGCTGGGGGTGGACCGGTCGGCGGCGGGACGTCGGCCGCGCAGGGCGGCGAGGATCCGGTCGCAGACGTCGGGGTAGCTGTATTCCATGAACCCGGTCTCCCAGGCGGCGGTGGCCTCGCCCGGCGCGAGGCGCTCGTCGGTGCCGACCTCGAGGCGGCCCCGGTAATCGTGCGCGGCGGCCGCGGCCTCGAGCCGGGCGCCGACCTTCGGCGCGGTGTCGGGCGCGACGACCACGCGCAGCAGCGGGCTGCCGAGGGCGAGGCGGATGGTGCGCACCAGCTCCGCCTCGACCCGCGCGGGCCCGTGCGCGGCGACGTATTCCGGCAGCACCTGCTCGGCGACGGAGAGCACGAAATCGAGCATCTGCTCCTCGAGCGCCGCCCGGTGCGCACCGGCCTCCGAGACGAGGGTGCCGAGGCGCGCATCGAGGCAGGCGAGGGTGGCCGCCTCGCGCGCCTGCAGCGACTGCGCCGCCTCCTCGAACGCCGCCTGCCGCCCGGCCGCGACGCCCTCGGCATAGGCCGCCTGGCGCGCCGCCTCGAGCTCCTGGGCGTCGTAGGCGGGCGGCGCGTCGGGGGCCTCGGCGGGTTCGTCGAAATTGCGGAAGAGCAGGGGCTCGAGGGTCATCGTCAGGCCTCCTGCGCCAGCCAGGTGCGCAGCACCCGCAGCGACTCGGCCGGCTCGACCTCGACCAGCTCGCCGATCGCCTGCAGGCGGTTGCGCTGCACGCTGCCGTTGACGGCGGCGAGGTTGACGTACTCGCCCTGCGCGCCGCGCAGCGGATCGTAGAGCTCCGCATCGGGCATCGCCGAGACCCCCTCCGCGCCGGCGCCGGCGGCGGGGCGCGGCGCGCCGGGCGCGGCCTCGGCGGGGCGCACCGCCGGCAGCGGCGCGCCGTCGGGGGACTGGGCGATGAGGCCGTCGGGCTCCTGCCGGGCGGTGAGCCGGGTGGCGAGCGGGCGCACACCGAACAGCATCACCAGCGCGACGATGCCGATGGCGAACAGCCCGCGCATCGCGGCGCTCGCGTTGCCGAGCAGCAACTGCCCGATCCCGCCGCCGGTGCCGTCGCCGAGCTCCATCGAGTAATCCATGAACCGCAGGCTTTCGACGGAGACAGTGTCGCCGCGCTGGGCGTCGTAGCCGACGGCGCTCTCAACGAGCCGGGTCAGCCGCTCGATCTCCTCGGGCGGGCGCTCCTCGTACTCCACGTCGCCGTTGGGCAGGCGGTTGTAGATGCCGTTGACCAGCACCGCGACGGAGATCTTCTCGACGTCGCCGGGCTCGCGGATCACCTCGCTGCGGGTGGAGCCGATCTCGTAGTTGACGATCTCGTCGGCCGCGGTGCGGTTGCTGCGCGCGCCGGTGCTGCCCTCGGCCTCGCCGCCGAGCGCCTCGGGCAGGTTGCCGGCGGCGTCGACCTGGTCCTGCCCGGCCTGAGTGTCCTCGACCGTCTCGTTGCGGGTCTCGGTGGAGCGCACGACGCGCTGGTTGGGGTCGTAGCTCTGCTGCAGGATCACCTGCCGCTCGGTCGTCAGGTCTACGCTGACCTGCACCCGCGCGTTGCCGGCGCCGACCCGGGCCGAGAGGATCTGGTCGATGCTGCGCGACATCCGGTCCTCGAGCGAGGCGCGCACCGACTGCAGCGACACGTCGCTGCCCGGCTCGCCGTCGTCGGCGAGGATCGTCTCGCCGCTCGCCGACAGCACCGTCACCCGCGAGGGGGCGAGATCGGGCACGGCGGCGGCGACGAGGTTGCGGATCGCGCGGGCCTGGTTGCGGCCGATCTCGCTGCGCCCGGAGGCGCGCACGATGACCGAGGCGCTGGGCTCGGGCCGGGCGCGCGAGAAGGCCTCGCGCTCGGGCAGGACGAGGTGGACGCGGGCGCTGTCGACGGCATCGATGGTCTGGATGCTGCGGGCCAGCTCGCCCTCGAGCGCGCGCAGCCTGTTGATGCGCTGCATGAAGCTGTTCATGCCGAGGCCGGTCGAGTTGTCGAACAGCTCCCAACCCGGCACGCCCTCGTCGGGTAGGCCCTGGTCGGCGAGCGCCATGCGGGCGCGGGCGAGGTCGGAATCGGGGACGCTGACCATCGTGCCGTCGGCGGAGACGTCGACGCGGAAGCCGGCCTGCTCGAGGGTGCCGACCACCTGCGCCGCGCCGGAGGGGGAGAGACCGCTGTAGAGCGGCGCGTAGGTGGGCGCGAGCACGGCGCCGACGCCCAGCAGCAACGCGGCCGTCAGGCCGATGCCGGTCGCGGCGAGCGCGATGAGGCGTCTCTGGCCCAGAGACATCAGGTTGTTGATGATGGACTGCACGGTTCGCCAAATATTATTCTTGCCTGTCCATGTAGAGACAGCACGCTTCCACATGAAAAGCAACTGCTAGGTCTTATTCTATACTTGAAAATCTGGCGGGGTGCTGCAATGGTCCACCACAAGAAGCGGAGTGAACTTCGACATGGCGGCGAGCAGCACGGATATCGCGGCGGAAGCAAGGAAAGGCAGCCGGGCAGGCGGCCTTCTCCTCGTGGCCGCCCTGTGCTGCGCGGCCCTGGCCGGCGGCCTGGTCGCCGGCGCGGGGCTCGACGGGCTGCGCGCGCTGGCCTCGGGCGACGCCCCGCCGGCCGACGAGGCCGCCGACCACGGCGCGGAGCCCGCCGACGACGGGCACGGCACGCAGGACGGCTACGGCGGCACGGGGACCGGCACGGGCGCGGAGCAGGCGCTGCACCATCTCGACGAGATGATCGTCAACGTCACCTCCGCCTCCGCGAGCGGCCGCCTCACCACGCGCTTCCTCAAGGTCAACGTCGCCATCGTCTACGACCCCGCCGCGCCGGGGGCGGACGAGCTGGAGGCCCGCACCCTGTTCCTGCGCGACACCTTCCAGGACTACCTGCGCCAGCTGTCGGAGACCGAGCTCGAGGGCAGCCTCGGCCTGCACCGGCTCAAGGCCGAACTGCTGCGCCGCGCCCGCGCCGTCGTCGGCGGCGACGCGCCGCAGGAAATCCTCGTCTCCGACCTGATCATCCAGTGACCCAATGAACGCCCACGCCCCCCAGCCGGAAGACGGCGCCGAAACGGTCGAGGAGCAGATCATTCGGCTGTCGTCGCTCAACTTCGAGCGGATGCCGATGCTCGAGGTGGTGTTCGACCGCTACGTGATGGCGCTCGCCTCGGCGATGAAGAGCTTTTCGGGGATGCCGTTCGACGTGACCCTGCGCAGCTTCGACTACGTCACCTGCGGCACGGCCCTCTCCGGCCTGCCCGCGCCGTCGCTCTCGGCGCTGACCACCGCGACGCCCTGGAGCGGCAACGTGCTGATGACGCTGTCGCCCGACCTGCTGTTCTCGGTGCTCGAGGTGATGCTCGGCGGGCGCGAAGGCCGGGGCAGGCAGCTGTGGAAGCCGCGCAGCTTCACCGCCATCGAGCGCCGCTTCGGCGGCCGGCTGGCGCGGATGATCCTCGATGAGTTCTCCCAGAGCTTCCGCCAGCTCAGCGAGGTGAGCTTCGAGATCGACAGCCTCGAGAGCGCCCCCGAGACCATCGCCATCGCCCCGAGCGGCAGCCCGGCCGTCTGGGTCACGCTCGACCTGACCGTCGGCGAGCGCGGCGGGGCGCTCTACTTCCTCATTCCCTACACCGCCCTCGACACGGTCCGCCCGGTCCTCAACCAGCCGTTCCTCGGCGGCAAGATCGGCGGCGACACGAGCTGGCGCAAGGATCTCGAGGAGAAGATCGAGGACACCACCGTCACCCTGACCGCGTCGCTGCACCGCCTGCGGGTACCGGTCCAGGAGGCGCTGGGCTGGCGCAAGGGCCAGACGATCGACCTGGGCATCAGCGCCGAACAGCCGGTCGACGTGGTCTGCGGCGAGCGCAGGATGTTTCGCGGCCAGATGGGCCGCCGCGCGACGGGGCAGGTCGCCCTGCGGCTGATCGAGGAAGACACCGGAACGGAGGCCGACGATGCCGATTTCGCAACTGATTGATACCCTGATCCTGCTGCTCCTCGCGGGGACGCTGGGCTACGCCTACTTCGTCGACCGCCGGCTGCGACGGCTGATGTCGGCACTCGCCGAACTTGGGCCGATGGTGGGCCAGTTTTCCGACGCGGTGGACAAGTCGCAGACCTCCGTGAGCGCGCTGAAGGAGGCGACCGACGCCGCCCAGAGCCAGGCGCGCCGTCCCGTCGGGCACCGTATCGGCGCGGTGAGCAAGCGCGTCGCCGCCAAGCAGGCCGCGCCGCAGCCGCAGGCGCAGGCAAGGGCCAAGCCGGAGGCGCCCGCGCGCGCCGCGCCGCAGCCCGCGCGCCCGGCGGCGAAGTCCGACCTGGTGCGTCAGTTCTTCGACACCACCCGCCGCAGCGAGGCCTGATCCCGTGAGCAAGTTCCGCCTTCTGCTGATCTCGCTGGCCTCGGTCGGTGCGCTGAAGGCCGGGCTGTCGCTCCAGGGCGCGGTGCCGGACCTCGGCATCGACTTCATCGCCGCCGCCGAGGCGGCGGGCGCCGAGGCCGAGGAGACGGCGCCCGCGCCCGTCGTGCCCGCCGCCGCCGCCGAGCCGGCGGTCTGCGAGGCCCCCGACGAGATCTTCCAGGCCATCGCCCAGGAGCGCGACCTGCTCGCCGAGCAGCGCGAGGACATCGCCCGCCGCCGCGCCGAGGTCGACCTCGCGCGCGAGCAGCTGAGCATCGAGGCCGCCCAGCTCAACGAGCTGAAGGCGGAGCTGGAGCGGGTGCTGGCGCAGGTCGAGGCCGCCCACAACGGCGATCTCGGGCGGCTCATCAACCTCTACCGCAACATGAAGCCGCAGGAGGCCGCGGCGATCATGGACGAGCTCGACCTCGAGGTGACGGTGACGCTGCTCGGCGCGATGGAAGAGCGCGACGCGGCGCCGATCATGGCCCAGCTCACCCCGGTGCGCGCCCAGGCCATCTCGCGCATCATCTTCGAGCGCGCGCGCCTGCCGGGCGACCAGCGCCTCGACGACATCCGCGTCGAGTGACCCTTACCGCCTGACCGTCACGGCTCCTCGCGCAGCCCCGATCCCGCGGGCGGCGCGCGGCGCACGTTGCGCTTGAGGTCCATCACCCAGCTGATGATCTCCGCCAGCGCCTGCCAGTGCTCGACGGGCACCACCGCGTCGATCTCGGCGACGGCGTGCAGGCTGCGCGCGAGCGGCTTGTTCTCGAGGATCGGGATGTCGTTCTCGCGGCCGAGCTCGCGGATGCGCGCCGCGACGTGGTCGGCGCCCTTGGCGACGCAGACCGGCGCCTGGTCCACGCCCGGCTGGTAGCGCAGGGCGACGGCGAAGTGGGTCGGGTTGGTGATGATGACGGTCGCCTTGGGCACGGCGGTCGCGATGCGCTGGCGCGCCCGCTCGCGGCGGATGTCGGTGCGCTTCTGCTTGATGAACGGGTCGCCCTCGGTCTCCTTGTGCTCGTCGCGCACCTCCTTGAGGCTCATCCGCTGCTTCTTCGTCCACTGCGCGCGCTTCCACAGGATGTCGGCGATGGCGAAAGGCACCAGCAGCGCCGCCGTCGCCATCAGCATCGCCGTCACCTCGCCGCGCACGAAGCCGGGCAGGGCCTCGGGCGCCAGGCTGCCCATCCAGACCTGCGATACCGCGCGCCGCGCGATCCAGGTGCCGATGGCGGCGACGATGACGACCTTGAGCGTGTTCTTCAGGAACTCGACGATCATGTCGGCCGAGAACAGCCGCTTGACGCCGCCGAGGGGCGAAATCTTGCTGTATTTCGGCCGGATGCGCTCGAGCGACACAACCGTCTCGCCCTGGATCAGCACGCCGAACAGCGCGCCGACGATCATCAGCAGGAACAGCGGCGCGAGCACCCGGCCGACCTGGCCCGTCAGCTCGGAGCTGAGCGCCGAGACGTCGGCGAGGCCGGCCCGGCCGCTGTCGATCTCGACCTGGCCGGCGACGTCGATCAGCGCGCCGAGCGCGGCGACGAGCCCGGAGCCGACGCTCGGGATCAGGAATGCCGACAGCAGCATCAGCGAGAACACCACCATTGCGGTGCCGGTCTCGCGCGAGGCCGGGACGTCGCCCTTGTCGCGCGCCTTCTTGAGCTTCCGCTCGGACGGCTGCTCTGTCTTGGAATGCTTGTCCTCGTCTTCGGCCAACGCGGGGCCTCCGTGATCAGAAGCGGAAGGTTTCCAGCCAGGCGGCCAGCTCCTGCAGGTGGTGATCGAGCATCGTGGGCGCCGCCGCAAGCAGCACGATCAGGCCCGACGCGATCAGCACCGGCCCGGCGACGAAGAACACCGGCAGCGTCGGCATCATCCGGTTGGCGAGGCCGAGGCCGACGTTGAGCACGATGCCCATGACGTAGAACGGCACCGACAGCGCCAGCCCGACGTAGAAGCTCGCCCCGACCGCCGCTACGGTCTGCGCGGCCAGGTCGCCGGGCATGATCCGGCCGACGGGGAACACCTCGTAGGAGGTGAGCAGGGCGCGGATGATGAGGTGGTGCAGGTCGGTGGCGAAGATCAGCGCCGTCGCCGCCATCATCAGCGCCCCGGCCACCATCGTCGCGCCCTCGAACTGCCCGGTGGTCGGCGCGAGCGCGTTCGACAGGCCCGCGACGTAGCCGATCTGGTAGCCGGCGAATTGCAGCGCCGACATCACGATCCGCGCCGTCAGCCCGATCCAGAGCCCGATCGTCACCTCCAGCGCCAGCAGGCCGAGGAAGGCGACCGGGGCGTCGAGCGTCACCGGCTCGATCCCGGTGGCCGGGTACAGCGCCAGCGCGACCGCCAAGGCCATGAACAGCCGGAACCGCGCCGGCACCGGGCGCTCGCCGAAGCCCGGCATGAACACGAAGATCGCGCCGATGCGGGCAAAGGCGAGGATGTAGCCGCCGAGCTGCCCGAGAAGGATCTCCTCGAGCGACATCGTCAGGTCTCGACGGTGCCGACGGTGCGCAGCGACGCCTTGCGGTGGATCTCGGCGTGGCTGATGACCGGCGTCATCGGGCTCACCCGCTCCATCATGCCGCGCACGTTGCTGCGCACCTCGGGGCCGACCATCAGGGCCGGCCATTCGTCGCGCTGGGCGAAGGTCTGGATCACCTTGCGGGCGGCGAGGATGAACTCCTGCACCCGCTGCGGCGACATCAGGAAGTTGCGCTGGTCGCCGTTGACGCGCACCGACTCGCTGAACTCGCGATCCCACGCCGCCGACAGCGTGATGACCGGCACGAAGCCCTGCGGGTCCATCAGCGCGCGGCAGATCTGGTTGGCGAGCTTCTGGCGGACGTGCTCGGTGACCATCGTGACGTTGCTGGTCTGGCGGGTGATCTCGGCGACGGCCTCGACGATCAGCGGCAGGTTGCGGATCGAGACGCGCTCCGTCAGCAGCGATTGCAGCACGTGCTGGAGCAGGATCTGCGGCGTCGGGGCGGAGATGTCGGAGACGAGCTTCTGGTAGCTGCGCTCGAGCCCCTCGACGAGGTCCTGCACCGCGCCGTAGGTCAGCAGCTCGGGCATGTGCTCCTTGATGACCTCGGTGAGGTGGGTGGTCGCGACGCTCTCGGGGTCGACGACCGTGTAGCCCTTCTGTTCGGCCAGATCGACCTGGCTCGGATCGATCCACACCGCGTCGAGGCCGAACGTCGGCTCGCGGGTGCGCTCGCCGGGCAGGTCGATGTCGCTGCCGGCGGGGTTGATCACCATCATCGCGTTGGCGCGCAGCTCGCCGCGCGCGGCCTCCACGCCCTGCACGAGGATGGCGTAGCTGTTGGAGGGCAGGGCGGCCTCGTCCTTGATCCGCACCGGCGGCAGCACGAAGCCGAAATCCTGCGCGAAGAGGTTGCGCAGGCTCTTGATCTTGCCCGGCAGCGCCGCGTCGGGGCGGGTCAGCAGCGGCACGAGGTTGGCGCCGAGGTCGAGCCGCAGGTCGTCGATCCGCATCTTGTCCTGCACGCTGTCCTCGCCCTTCGCCTCCGCCTGCTCGGCCGCCGCCGCCTCGCGCGCGCCCCGGTCGGCCTCGTCGGCGGCGTGGCGGCGCATGACGATGCCGAGCCCGACCAGCGCGGCGGAGAGCGCGAAGAACACCAGCGTCGGAAAGCCCGGCAGCAGCCCGATCATCGCCAGCAGGCCGGCGGCCATGAACATCGCCTTGGGAAACCGGCCGAGCTGGGACAGGATTGCCTCGTTGACCGCGCCCACGGTGCCGCCCTTGGTGACGATCAGGCCCGCCGCGAGCGACACGATCAGCGCCGGGATCTGCGTCACCAGCCCGTCGCCGATGGTGAGCACGGTGTAGTTGTTGGCCGCCGCCCCGAGGCTCATGCCGTGGCTGAGCACGCCGATCAGGATGCCGCCGACCACGTTGATCAGCGTGATGATGATCCCCGCCACCGCGTCGCCGCGCACGAACTTCGAGGCACCGTCCATCGCCCCGAAGAAGCCGCTCTCGTCCTCGAGCTCCTTGCGCCGCGCCTTGGCCTGCGCCTCGTCGATCAGGCCGGAGCCGAGATCGGCGTCGATCGCCATCTGCTTGCCCGGCATCGCGTCGAGCGAGAACCGCGCCGAGACCTCGGCGATGCGGGTCGAGCCCTTGGTGATGACGACGAAGTTGATGACGACGAGGATCGCGAAGATCACGATCCCGATGATGAAGTCGCCGCCCACGATGAAGCGCGAGAAGCCCTCGATCACGCCGCCGGCGGCGTGGGTGCCGGTGTGGCCCTCGCTCAGGATCAGCCGGGTGGAGGAGACGTTGAGCGACAGCCGCAGCATCGTCACCACGAGCAGCAGCGTCGGGAACGAGTTGAACTCCAGAGGCTTCGGGATCCAGAGCGCGACCATCAGGATCAGCACGCTGACCGATAGCGAGCAGGCCAGCGCGAGGTCGAGCACCGCCGGGGGCAGGGGGACGAACAGCATCCCCAGCACCAGCGCCACGCCGACGGCGAAGGCGGTGTCGCGGTTGTTCAGGCCGAAGGACAGCATCTGCCGGCCGCTGGTGGTGCCGGGCGCGCTCACGAGGGGGCTCGCGCGAAGGCGGGCAGAACGGGCTGGAGCCCCTGCGCCGAGTAGATGCTGACCCGCGCGCCGTCGCGGGCGGTCGACCAGGCGATGCCCGGACCGGCCGGCGCCTCGGCGAGCCGCGCCGCCGCCGGGGGCGCGGCGCCGGCCAGCGCGGCGAGGGCGGGGGCGCGCTCGTTGGCGACGGCGATGTTGCGGGTGAGGGAGGCGAGGTAGATCTCGCGCTTGTCCGGCGTGAAGGAATGGTAGGAGCCCGCCGCCGTCAGCCAGTCGCCGGTCTGCCCGTGCAGCCGCACCAGGAAGCGGGCGGCGTAGTCGACGTTGACGGCCGCGTCTAAGCCCTGCCTGGCCGAGGTGAAGGCGTCCGGGTGCCAGCGCAGGTTGATCTGCATGCAGCCGACGTCGATCGACTCCACGCCCGCCGCCTGCCGGCTGCGGATCCAGCCGAGCGCGTCCTGCGGCGACTGGAAGATCCGCCCCTCGCCGGCGGCGTTCACCGCCCACGGCCAGACCGTCAGCCGGCCCTGATGGGTCACGCCGGCCTCCTGCAGCCCGATGGCCAGCAGCAGGTTGTCGGGGATGCCGTAGCGCTCCTGCGCGATCAGGATCTCGCGCACGCAGAGCCCCGCGTCGCCCGCCGGCGCGACGGCGGTGGCGGGGGCCGCGGAGCGGGTGCCGAACAGGTTCCAGGCCGCGGCGGGCGAGGCGGCGAGGAGGGCGGCGGCGAGGGCGAGAGCGCGACGAAGCATCAGAACCCGCTGACGATCAGGTCGAAGACCGTGTCGGACAGCCCCTCGAGCGTGGCGTAGACGAAGGGCAGGGAGGCCAGCAGCGCCACGAAGATGGCGACGATCTTGGGCACGAAGGTCAGCGTCATCTCCTGGATTTGCGTCAGCGCCTGAAACAGCGCGATGCCGAGGCCCACGACGAGCGCGACCACGAGCACCGGGGCCGACGCGAGGAGCACCGCAAGGATCGCGTCGGAGAGGACGGCGTAGATGTCGGCGGCGCTCACCCGGGAGCCTCCCTAGATCGGCATCTGCATCACTTGCTGGTAGGCCTCGACGACCTTGTCGCGCACCGAGACCGCGACCTTGACCGTGGATTCCAGCGCCAGCGTCGCCTCGACGACAGCCTGGGTGTCCATCTCGCCGGTCACCCCCGCCTTCATCGCCGCGTCCGCCTCGCGCACCGTGCCGACGGCGTCGGTGGCGGCGGTCTGCACGAAGCTGGAGAAGCTGTCGGGTTTGGCGGCCTGGCCCTCGGCGAGGGGGGGCCGCTCGCCGTTGAGCGTCTGGGCGCTGCGATAGGCGCCGCGGACCGCGTTGGTGGAGACGATGGAGGTGAAGTCGCTCATCGCTCAGCCCCTATTTCAGCAGGTCGAGGATCTGCTGGCGCATCGCGCGCCCGGCCTCGTACATGTTCATGTTCGCCTCGTAGCTGCGGGCCGCCTCGCGCATGTTCGTCATCTCGATGATGGCGTTGACGTTGGGCACCTTGACGAAGCCGTTCTCGTCGGCGGCCGGGTGGGCCGGATCGTGGACGAGGGTGAAGTCGGTGGTGTCGCGGCCGATCTCGCCGACCTTGACCAGCGCCGCGCCGCTCTCGCGGTCGATCATCTCCTCGAACGACACGGTCTTGCGCCGGTAGGGATCGGCGCCCGGCGTCGTGCCGCGGCTGTCGGCGTTGGCGACGTTCTCGGCCACGATGCGCAGCCGCTGCCCCTGGGCGTGCATCCCGCTGGCGGCGATGGAGGTGATCGATTTCAACGGGTCCATGGGCGTGCTCCCGGGCTACCTACTTGCTCGACGCCGCCAGGCCGAGCAGCTCGTAGCCCTTGCGGTAGAGCTGCGCGGCGAGGCGGTAGTTCTCGGAGATCTCGCTGGCCTTGATCGACTGTTCCTCTAGCACGACGGTGTTGCCGTCGAGGCTGACGTTCCACGTCCCCTCGTCCTCGCGCACGTCGACGGCCGCGCCCCGGCCGCTGCCGGTGATGTGGGCCGGGTTGCTCACGGCGGGGCCGGAGCCGGCGTCGGAGCGCGTCACCATCGACTCGAACGGGGAGACGTCGCGGGCGCGGTAGCCGGGGGTGTCGGCGTTGGCGATGTTCTCGGAGACGACCTGCTGGCGCGTGCCGAGCCATTGCATGCGCTGTGAGGCGATCCGGAAGAAGGACATGGCTTCGAGCGTCATCCGGTATTTCCTTTCCGTTAAACAAGGATTAACATGTATAGCGTAAAGATCAACGGGAATGTATTCATGCAGACCGTATTTTCCGAGCTGACGAGCACGGCGAGAGGCATGGAGACGACCCGGATCATCGGCCGGGTGAGCTCCGTGCGCGGCCTGCTGCTGACCGCCACCGGGCTCGAGCGCGCCATCGGCATCGGCCAGCGCTGCCGGGTGCTGGGCGCCGGCGGGGCGGTGCTCGGCGAGGTGGTCGGCGTCGATGGCGCGGGCAGCCACATCCTCCCCTTCGGCACGTGGGACGGCATCGTCGCGGGCGACCAGGTCGAGGTCAGCCCGCAAGGCGAGCGGGTGCGGCCCTGCGACGGCTGGATCGGCCGCGTCGTCGACCCGCTCGGCCGCCCTCTCGACCGCGCCGGGCCGCTGCCCGAGGGCCGCAGCCCCCGCGCCGTGCGGGCCGGTCCGCCCCCCGCCTTCGACCGCCGCCGCGTCGGTGCGCGCCTCGAGACCGGCATCCGCGCCTTCGACGCCTTCACCCCACTGTGCCGGGGCCAGCGGATGGGCGTCTTCGCCGGCTCCGGCGTCGGCAAGTCGACCCTGATGGCGATGCTCGCGCGCAACGCCGACGTCGACGTGATCGTGGTCGGGCTGATCGGCGAGCGCGGCCGCGAGGTGCAGGATTTCATCCAGGCCGATCTCGGCCCAGAGGGTCTGGCCCGCGCCGTGCTGGTGGTGGCGACGGGCGACGAGCCGCCGCTGATGCGCCGCCAGGCCGCCTGGACGGCGATGGCCGTGGCCGAGCACTTCCGCGACCGGGGCAAGCAGGTGCTGCTGCTGCTCGACTCGATCACCCGCTTCGCCACCGCGCAGCGCGAGATCGGCCTCTCCGGCGGCGAGCCCCCGACCTCGCGCGGCTACCCGCCCACGGTCTTCGCCGAGCTGCCCCGGCTGCTCGAGCGGGCCGGGCCGGGCTGCGACGGGCAGGGCGACATCACCGCGCTGTTCACCGTGCTGGTGGAGGGCAGCGACATGGAGGAGCCGGTCGCCGACAGCGTGCGCGGCATCACCGACGGCCACGTCATCCTCGACCGCCGCATCGCCGAGCGCGGCCGCTACCCGGCGATCGACCTGCAGCGCAGCGTGAGCCGGATGCTGCCCGATTGCCACGGCCCCGACGAGTTCGCCATCCTCAGCGCCGCCCGCCGCGCCCTCGGCCGCTACGGCGACATGGAGGAGCTGGTGCGCATCGGCGCCTACCGCCCCGGCAGCGACCCCGAGACCGACGCCGCGATCCGCTTCGCCGACCCGGTCGCCGCCTATCTCGGTCAGCGCAAGGGCGAGGCGACGCCGCCGCGCGAGACCTTCGCCGACCTCTACCGGCTGCTGGTCGACGCCGGAATCGAGGTCGACCTGCCGCCCGAGGCGGCCTGAGTTCCGGGCCCGGCCTCAGGCGCGGGGGTGGGCCTTGTCGTAGACCTCCATCAGCCGCGCGGTGTCGACGGCGGTGTAGGCTTGCGTCGTCGACAGCGACGCGTGGCCGAGCAGTTCCTGGATCGAGCGCAGGTCGCCGCCCGCGCCGAGCAGGTGCGTCGCGAAGGAGTGGCGCAGCGCGTGGGGCGTGGCGGTGGCGGGCAGGCCGAGCTGCAGGCGGGCCTGCTCCATCACCTTCTGGATCGCGCGCGGATTGAGCGCCCCGCCGCGTACCCCGCGAAACAGCGGCAGGTGCGGCTCGAGCGGGTGGGGGCAGAGCCTGGCGTAGGCGTCCACCGCGTCGCGCGCCGGCGCGATGACCGGCACCACCCGCTCCTTGCCGCCCTTGCCGACGATGCGCACCACCTCCGGCAGCGGCACCGCCGCGCCGGTCAGCCCGAGCGCCTCGGAGATGCGCAGCCCGCAGCCGTAGAGCAGCGTCACCACCGCCACGTCCCGCGCCGCGACCCAGCCCTCGCGGGCCTGCAGCTCGACCCGGTCGATCATCGCCTGCGCGGCATCCACGGCGAGCGGACGCGGCAGCTTCTTCTGGAACTTCGGCGAGCGCGTCGACAGCACCGCCGTCGGCTCGAACCCCTCGCGCTCGGCGATCCAGCGGTAGAACCCCTTCACCGCCGACAGCGCCCGCGCCAGCGAGCGCGCCGAGACGCCCCGGCCGCGCTCGTGCGCCATCCAGGCCCGCATGTCCGACACCCCGACCCGCGCCAGCGGAGCCAGCCCCTGCTGGCCGCCGTGGTGCTCCGCCATGAACGCGAGAAAGCCCAGCACGTCGGTGCGGTAGGCGTTGATCGTCTTCTCCGAGGCGCCCCTGAGCGCGCGGGCGTGGGCGAGCCACGCCTCCGCGGCGTCGGTGAGCGCCGGGGAGATCAGGACAGCCACCGCCGCATGGCGCGCTCGAAGACGCCGCCGAAGAAGCCGAGCAGGTCGGTGCCCTGCTGCGGCGTGAACTGGTGCGGGTCCTCGCTGCCCATCGCGAGCAGGCCGGCCTGCCGCCCGGCGCCGAAATCGAGCCGGATGCAGGCCTCGGAGCGCACGTGCACCGCCTTGTCGCCGTAGAGCGTGGCGCCGGGCGAGCCGGGCTCGGGCGTCACCTGCCGCAGCACCACGCTGCGGAACGCCGAGGCGCGGCCGGGGGAGACGTAGCGGTCGATGAAGCCCGCCTCGGCCACGTGCAGCACCCCGCCCAGCCCCGAGAGCGCGCTGTCGCCGCCGGCGGGGCTCTCGAGCACCAGCACCATCGCGTCGACCCGCAGGATGTCGGCCACCTCGCCGCCGAGGCCGGCGAGGAACTCCTCGAACTTCACCGCGTCGAGCAGCCGCAGCACCGCGCGGTGGACCTGGTTGGTGCCGGCGAGGTTCTCGTAGGCGGCGGCGATGACGTTGCGGTGGGTGTCCTCGAGCCGGTCGAGCCGCGCCTCGAGCCGCTCCATCGCGATCCCGCGCAGATCAACGATGTTCTGGCCCATCGACGCCTCGTTGGCGGCGACCAGGGCGCGCATGATGTCGTGGTCGTCCAGGAGCGCCTCGGGGTCGGAGATGATGCGCTCACGGACGCCGTCGTCCATAAGGGAATTGCTGCTCATGCCGTTCTCGTCTTGTTGTTGGCGGCGATCCTATCAGAGCGGCGCGGGCCGGGCCTAGCCTCATTCGCGCCGATGCCGCTTCTGTGTGGCCCGGGCGTCGCCGGCGGCGAAGCCGCTTGGCCTCAGGGCTGCGATGCTCCATGACAGGGGGTATGAAACATGTCCGCAAAGCGGCGCTCGGCGTCCACCTGCTCACCGCGACCGGGGCCGTGCTGGCCATGCTCGCCATGCTCGCCGCCGTCCAGGAAGAGTGGACGGCGATGTTCCTGTGGCTGGTCATCGCCTTCGTCGTCGACGGCGTCGACGGGCCGCTGGCGCGCAAGTACCAGGTCCACACCCACGCGCCGCAGATCGACGGCGTGCTCATGGACCTGATCATCGACTACCTGACCTATGTCTTCATCCCGGCCTACGCGCTGTTCTCGACGGACCTGCTGCCGGGCTGGACGGGCTGGGTGGTGATCCTCGTCATCACCTACACCAGCGTCATCTACTTCGCCGACACCCGGATGAAGACCGGCGACAATTCGTTCTCGGGCTTTCCGGGCTGCTGGAACATGGTGGTGCTGGTGCTGTTCGCCCTGAGCCCGCCGCCCGCGGTGATCGTGCCGCTCGTGGTGGTGCTGGCGGTGCTGATGTTCCTGCCGGTCAAGTTCATCCACCCGGTGCGCACCGCGCGCTGGCGAGCGGTGTCGCTGCCGGTGGCGCTGGTCTGGACGCTGCTCGCGGTCTGGTCGGCGTGGTCGGGCTTCGACATGGCCGGCTGGGGCCGGGTGCTGTTCGTGGCGACGACGCTCTACCTGCTGTCGGCGGGCGCGGTGCAGCAGCTCGTCCCGGCGCGCCGCAGCCGCTGAGGCTTGCGCATCCCGGCGGGGAGGTGGCAGAGCAGGGTCCATGGCTGCCTCCCTGTTCGATAGCGCGATCTACCGCGACCTCGTCACCGACCGCGACACCGCCCAGCTGTTCTCCGACACCGCCGAGGTGCGCGCGATGCTGCTGGTGGAGGGCGCGCTCGCCCGCGCGCAGGGCGCGCTCGGGCTGATCCCCGAGACCGCCGCCGCCGCAATCCATCGCGCCTCGCTCGAGCTGCAGCTCGACCCGGCCGGCCTTGCCGCCGGGGCAGGGCAGGGCGGCGTGCCGGTGCCGGCGCTGGTCGAGGCCTTCCGCAGCGCGATGCAGGCGCCAGAGCATTCCCAGTGGGTGCATTTCGGCGCCACCAGCCAGGACATCATGGACACCGCGCTCGTGCTGCGCCTGCGCCAGGTGCTCGCCCTCGCCGAGCGCCGCCTCGGCGCCCTGCTCGCGGCGCTGGCACGGCTGGCGGAGGCGCACGCGGAGCTGCCCATGGCCGGGCGTACCTGGGGGCAGGCGGCGACGCCGACCACCTTCGGCGCCGTCGTCGCCGCTTGGGGCCGGCCGCTGCTGGCGCTGCACGACCGGCTCGCGCCGCTGCGCGCGGGCCTGCTGACGGTGAGCCTCGCCGGCGCCGCCGGAACGCTGTCGGCGATGGGGCCGCGTGGCCCCGAGGTGCGCGCCCGCCTAGCCGAGGGGCTGGGGCTCGCCGATCCCGGCGGTCCCTGGCACAGCGATCGCCAGCCGATCGCCGAGCTCTCCACGTGGGCGACGCAGGTGACGGGCGCACTCGCGAAGATGGGCGACGACCTGGTGCTGCTCGCCCAGACCGGCCTCGGCGAGATCCGCCTCGCCGGCACCGGAGGCTCCTCGACGATGCCCCAGAAGCAGAACCCGGTGCTTCCCGCGCTGCTCGTCGCGCTCGCCGGCCACACCGCCGCGCTTAACGGCGCGGTGCAGGCAGGCCTCGTCCACCGCCAGCAACGCGACGGCGCGGCCTGGATCGGCGAGTGGTTGAGCCTGCCGCAGATCTGCCTCGGCCTGAACCGCGCCCTCGCCGCCGCCGGCGAGGTCGCCGCTGGCCTCGCACCCGACCCCGAGCGGATGCGCGCCAACATCGACGACGGCACCGGCCTGATCTACGCCGAGGCGCTCTCCTTCCGCCTCGCCACCGCCATGCCGCGCCCCGAGGCGCAGTCCCGCGTCGAGGCCCTCTGCGCCCGCGTCACCGCCGAAAGCCGCTCCCTTGTCGACCTCGCCGCCGAGGCGTTTCCCGACTTCCATCTCGACGGGCTCTTCACCCCCGCGCCCCACCTCGGCACCGCCCCCGCCGACGCCCGCACCTTCGCCACCACCGCCCGCACCCGCGCCGCCGCCATCGGCTGACAAACGAGATCGGGCTTGATTTTCAGCCGGTCCTGCGCTTTCTCGCGGCCAGCGCGGTCCCTTAGCTCAACTGGATAGAGCAGCTGACTTCTAATCAGCAGGTTCGGGGTTCGAGTCCTCGAGGGATCGCCAAGTCGCAGCCTGCGATTTCTCCCGGTAGAGCGACGGCAGCCCGGTGATCCGTCGCGCGGAGACGGGCAGGCCGAGATCCGCTCATGGTCCAAGTCTCGCCAACTTGAGGACACTTTTCGCACTCTGTACTCGCGGGGAAAATCCGACTTCATCAAGGATCAACACTATGCTGCGTCGACACTTCCTCCGGGGCTTCCTCATGCTCCAGACCGCGGCGGCCGGAACCGCCCTCTTCGCCACCGCCGCCCGGGCCAGCGAGGCCTCGCGCGCCTCCGCCGCGTCTGCCGCCTCGCGTGCCTCCGCCGCGTCTGCCCCGTCTGCGGCCTCCGCACCCTCCGCCGCCTCCGCGGCGTCGGCACCGTCCGCCGCCTCGGCGCCGTCGCGGCCGTCGCGCGCCTCCCGGCCGTCCGTCGCGTCCGCCGCCTCGGCGCCGTCGCGGCCGTCACGCGCCTCCCGGCCGTCCGTCGCGTCCGCGCCGTCCGCTGCCTCCGCGCCGTCGCGCGCGTCCGGTCCCTCGGCTCCGAGCGGCGCCGAGGCGACGCTGCGCGGTTCGGCCGCTTCGGATCGCGCCAGCCGACAGCGCGTGCTGGAGCGGGTCCAGGGGGCCCTGAGCGAAGACGGGCTCCGCCCCGTGTCCGCCGACAATCTCCAGCAGGTTCTTCAGGACTTCCAATGATCCGGCTCCCGATCCTCGCGCTCGCCTCCGCCGTCGCCTTGTCCGCCTGCGCCGTGGCCCCGGTCGCGCCGACGGTGACGCCCGCCCTCGCGGGTGCGCTCGACACGCAGCCGGACGGTTACCGGGCGGTCCTGCCGTCGACCGGCCAGCGTTTCGAGATTGTCTCGACGGCGGCGTCGGCCGACCGGCTCTGCCGCGTGGTCTCGACGGAACAGGCGGACGCGTTCGAGGTCGACACCTACTGCAAGACCCGCGGTGGCAGCTGGAGCTGAGCCGGCGTGAGCGCCGCCGAAGGTCCGGAGAGCTTCGCGCTCGAGGCGCCCCGCCTCGGCGTGACGGTCCGGCTCGAGACGCCCGCCGCCGTGCGCCAGCTGCTGGCGGCGACGCTGGCCGGCTGGCGGATCGAGATCGGAGACGCGGAGCCTGAGATCCGCGTCTCCCACGAGACCCGCTACCGGCTCGACTCCGAGGCGTACACGCCACCGCGCACCTATTCGGACCCGGTCGATCTGCTCAACGAACTGCTGATCGCGATCGCCTTCACGCTGGTGCAGCACCGCCCCGACCTGACCCTGCTCCACGCCGCGGCCTTCGAGGATGAGAGCGGCAGCCATGTCGTGTTCGGCGAGCGCAAGGCGGGCAAGTCGGTGCTCATCGCCGGCCGCGCCGCCGACGGCGCGACGATCTTCACCGACGACATGCTGCTGTGGTCGCCCCACGAGCTGAAATTCGCCGGCCTCGGCATGTCGCCGCGCCTGCGCCGGCCCGTGCCGCCCGGGATCATCGACCGCCTCGGCCGCCGGAGCTTCATCGCCGGGCGCAACACCTGCTACGCCGCCGCCCGCGCCCTGCGCCTCGCGCCGGCGGGCCGGTTCTTCAGCCCGGACCGGGTGGTGGACCTCGAGCCGGGCGGACGGCAGCGCCTCGTGCGGTTCTACAATGTGCGAAAGCGGATCGCCCAGCATCGCATCCTCTGAGGGCGCGGGCGGCCGAAACCATCGTCATCGGCCGCTCTCGCGGCGGCTGGCGCAATGTAGGCGTTGCATTTCCGGCTAGTCTCGTTGTTCATTGCACACAAAGTACGGATGCGAGGACGCGAGATGACCACGAGGCGCATGGACCTGAACTGCGACATGGGCGAGGGCTTCGGGCACTGGAGCTACGGCGACGCGCCCGACGAGGAGCTGATGGAGATCATCTCGTCGGCCAACGTCGCCACCGGCTTTCACGCCGGCGATCCGATGACGATGGACCGTGTCGCCGCGCTGGCGGCCGAGCACGATGTCGGCCTCGGCGCGCACCCGGCCTACCGCGACATGCAGGGCTTCGGGCGGCGCGCGATCAACGCCACGAGCGAGGAGCTGGTGGCCGACATCCTCTACCAGGTCGGCGCGCTCGAGATGTTCGCCCGCCGCCACGGCATCGCGCTGTCGCACATCAAGCCGCACGGGGCGCTCTACATGACCGCCGCCAAGGACCGCGACCTCTCGGAGAAGCTCGTCGACGCGCTGCAGGTGGTGGCGCCCGACACGCCGCTCTACTGCATGGGCGTCTCCGAGACGTGGCAGGTCACGCAGGCCAAGGGCCACCCGGCGCGGCGCGAGTTCTACGCCGACCGCGAGTACGACGCGACGGGCGCGATCGTGTTCGCCCGCAAGGTGCCCGCCTTCGATCCCGCCGCGCTGGCCGACAAGTGCGTGCGCGCCTGCGTCGAGGGCAAGGTCCGCTGCACCGAGGGCCACGACGTCGACGTCGCCTTCGAGTCGATCTGCTTCCACTCCGACACCCCCGGCGCCGCCCGCATCGGCGCCGCCATCCGGGCCGCGCTCGAGGCCGAGGGCATCGAAGTCACCCGCGCCGCCTGAGCGTCTCCACATCAGAAAGGACCAGACATGGCCAAGGACATCCACTGCCCGCTTCCCGGCGTCTTCTACCGCAAGCCCGCGCCGAACGAGCCGAACTTCGTCGAGGACGGCGCGTCCGTCGCGGCGGGCACGGTGATCGGGCTGGTCGAGGTGATGAAGTCGTTCCACGAGGTCACCGCCGAGGAGGCGGGCGACAACATCCGCTTCGAGGTCGAGAACGAGGGGCAGGTCACCGCGGGCACCGTCCTCGCGAAGATGGACTGAGCGCGCCGATGGATCTGACCGGCAAGACCCTGTTCGTCGCCAATCGCGGCGAGATCGCGGTGCGCATCGTCCACGCCGCCAAGGCGCTCGGGCTGCGCACGGTGCAGGCCCACAGCGAGGCCGACGCCGACATGCTCGCGGTGCGGCTGGCCGACGAGGGCGTGGAGATCGGCCCGGCGCAGGCGACGAAGAGCTACCTCGACGTCGACCGCGTGGTCGCGGCGGCCAGGGAAAGCGGCGCCGACGCGGTGCATCCGGGCTACGGCTTCCTGTCGGAGAGCCCGCGCTTCGCCCGCGCGGTCGAGGCGGCGGGGCTGATCTTTGTCGGCCCCTCGGCGGACACGATCGAGCGGATGGGCGACAAGGCGCGCGCCCGCGAGACCGCCATCGCCGCCGGCGTTCCGGTGACGCCGGGCAGCGACGGGCGCATCGAGAGCGTCGAGGCGGCGGCGCGGATCGCGGGCGAGCTCGGCTACCCGGTGATGATCAAGGCGGCCGCCGGTGGCGGCGGGCGCGGCATCCGGGTCATCGAGTCCGAGGCCGACCTCGCCAAGCAGATGCCCGCCGCGCAATCCGAGGCCGAGGCGGCGTTCGGCGACGGCGGGCTCTACATGGAGCGCTTTGTCGACAAGGCGCGCCACGTCGAGGTGCAGATCCTCGGCGACGGCGACCGCGCGGTCCATGCCTGGGAGCGGGAATGCTCGCTGCAGCGCCGGCGCCAGAAGGTCTGGGAGGAGGCGCCCGCCGCCTGCCTGTCCCAGGAGGAGCGCGAGGCGCTCTGCGCCTCGGCGGTGCGGCTGGCCGAGAGCGTCGGCTACCGGGGCGCGGGGACGCTGGAATACCTCTTCGACGAGGCGCGGCGCGAGTTCTACTTCATCGAGATGAACACCCGCATCCAGGTCGAGCACCCGGTGACGGAGCTCGTCACCGGCATCGACCTCGTCGCCGAGCAGATCCGCGTCGCCTTCGGCGCGCCGCTGTCGCTGGAGCAGGACGACATCCGCCTCGACGGGCACGCCATCGAGGTGCGCGTCAACGCCGAGGACCCGGCGAAGAACTTCATGCCGTTCCCCGGCGTGACCGGCGCGATGCACCTGCCCGAGGGCGTGCGCTTCGACACCATGCTCTACGAGGGCTACGCGATCCCGCCGTTCTACGACTCGCTGCTCGGCAAGCTGATCGTGAAGGGCGACGACCGCGCCGCCGCGCTGGCCAGGCTCGCCGAGGCGATCGACGCGACCCGGCTCGAAGGCCTCAAGACGACCCTGCCGCTGCATGCCGCGCTCGCGCGCGACCCGGACGTGGCGCGCGGCGACTACCACACCACCTGGCTCGAGGATTGGCTGAAGACAGCCGGCCTCGGCTGAGCGCCGGAAGGAGAGGACGACGTGAAGACGAGATATTCCCACGGTGGCGACGAGCACATCTTCGTCGAGGTGGACGAGGAGATGTCGCTGGACGCCTTCTTCAAGAGCCTGTCGATGACCAACGCCCTGCGCGAGGCCGACATCGACGGCGTGACGGAGATCTGTCCGGCCAACGCCTCGTTCCAGGTCAAGTTCGACCCGGACGTGATCGCGCCCGGCGACATGCTCGACAAGCTCAAGGCGCTCGAGGACGTTGCCGAGTCCGCCGAGAAGAAGATGACGACGCGCATCGTCGAGGTGCCGGTCTTCTACCAGGACCCGTGGACCCACGAGACGCTGATGCGCTTCCGCGAGCGCCACCAGGATCCGGACGGCACCGATCTCGACTACGCCGCCAAGATCAACGGCTACGACAGCGCCGAGGCGTTCATCGAGGCGCACCACTCGTCGCCCTGGTTCGTGTCGATGGTGGGCTTCGTGGCGGGGCTGCCGTTCCTCTACCAGCTCGTCGAGCGCGAGAAGCAGCTGCAGGTGCCGAAGTACCTGCGCCCGCGCACCGACACGCCAAAGCAGACGGTGGGCTACGGCGGTTGCTTCTCCTGCATCTACTCGGTGCGCGGGGCGGGCGGCTACCAGATGTTCGGCATCACCCCGATGACGATCTTCGATCCCGAGCAGACGGTCAGCTACCTGAAGGACTTCATGGTCTTCTTCCGGCCCGGCGACATCGTGAAGTTCGCGCCGATCGACCGGGCGGAGTACGACCGCATCCTCGCGGCGGTGGAAGACGGCAGCTACCGGCCGCGCATCGCCGAGGTGACCTTCGACCTCGACGCCTTCAACGCCGACATGGCCGGGGTTAACGCGAAGCTGATGGAGGCTCTCGATGGCGCTTGAAATCCGCAAACCGGGACTGCTCACGACGATCCAGGACCTCGGCCGCCCCGGCTACTTCCATCTCGGCATCCCCGTCGGCGGCGCGATGGACCGCCTCGCGCTGCGCGCCGCCAACCGGCTGGTGGGCAACGACGAGGGCGCCGCGGCGCTCGAGGCGGTGTTCATGGGGCCCGAGTTCACCGTCACCGAAGACACCGTGCTCGCGGTCACCGGCGGCGAGATGCCGATCAAGCTCGACGGTGAGCCGGTGCAGACCTGGACCTCCTTCGCCGCGAAGAAGGGCCAGGTGGTCAGCTTCGGCTACCTCTCCGAGGGTGCGCGCATCTACATCGCCGTCGCGGGCGGCATCGCCACCGAGGCCAAGCTCGGCTCGCGCGCGACCTACGCGATCGGCGCGCTCGGCGGCGTCGACGGCCGCGCCGTCGCGGCGGGCGACGTGCTGCCGGTGGGCGAGGGCGACGGCATCGCGGGCCGCACGGTCCCCGAGGCCCTGCGGCGCCGGCCGGGCCAGCCGGCCGAGCTGCGGGTGCTGCCGGGGCTTTACTGGCACCGGATCACCGAGGCGTCGCAGAAGGCGTTCTTCGAGGACGAGTGGAAGGTCGCGCCCGAGGCCGACCGCATGGGCTACCGCTTCCGCGGCGGCCGCCCCGTCGACTTCGTCGAGCGCGAGCAGCCCTTCGGCGCGGGCTCGGATCCATCCAACATCGTCGACGGCTGCTACCCCTACGGCTCGATCCAGGTGCCCGGCGGCACCGAGCCGATCGTGCTGCACCGCGACGCGGTGTCGGGCGGCGGCTACTTCATGATCGGCGCGGTGATCTCGGCCGACATGGACCTGATCGGGCAGCTCCAGCCCAACGTGCCGGTGCGCTTCCGGCAGGTCGACATGGACCAGGCGCTCGACGCCCGCCGCGCGCGGCAATCGACCCTTGACGAGATCCGGGCCGCCCTGGCGTGAGCGCCACCGACCTCATGCCGCTCGCGCCGCGGGTCAACCGCGTGCGCGAGCCGATGCGGGTGCTCGGCACCACCGTGACCCACACGGCGGCGCTCAAGCGCGCCGCCGTGGAAGACCTCGGGATCGACCTCGAGTTCATCTCGCTCGACGGCACCGAGGCGCAGCGCTGGGGCGCGCTCCATTCCGACAGGTTCGACGTCTACGACCAGTGGTTCCACGACATCGACCTGATCTGGCCCACCGGCTCGCTGCAGCCCATCGACGCCAAGCGGATCAACCGCTGGTCGGAGATCGAGGCGCTGCCCCGCATCCGCAACCGCGACAGCGGCGCGCCCATGGCGTCCGGCTCGGAGCCCTCGGAGCGGCTGTTCGTCCAGATGGACGGCACGCTGGGCGACGCGGCGACGGAGTGGGTGTCGATGCTGCCCACGGTGCACAACGCCGACAGCTTCGGCGTCGTCGGCGCGGAGCCGGGGAGCGTGCGCAACTGGGACGCGCTGCTCGATCCCGCCTGGGCCGGAAACGTGAGCCTGCAGACCGACGCCGCCATCGGCGTGCTCGACATGACGCTCGCGCTCCACGCACGCGGCGACATGCGCCCGAAGGATGCCGGGGATCTGGGGCTCGAGGAGATCGACGCGCTGGTCGGGCAGGTGGAGGCCTACCGGCGCAACGGCCATTTCGGCTGCCTCTGGGCCGACGAGAGCGACGCGGTGCGCGCCTTCGCGCGCAATGAGCGCTTCATCGGCTCGCTCTGGTGGCCAGGCTTCATCAAGCTGCGCGCCCTCGGCGTGCCGGTCGAGCTGGTCACGCCGACCTACGGCTATCGCGGCTGGTTCGGCGGGCTGTCGCTCTCGGCGCGCGCCGCCGCCTATCACCTCGACGCCGCCTACGACTACTTCAACTGGTGGTACGCGGGCCGGGCCGGGGCGCTGATGTCGCGCAGCGGCGCCTACATGATGGCGCAGGACACCCTGCGCAGCTACCTCACCGAGGCCGAATGGGACTTCTGGTACGACGGCAAGCCCGCCGCCACCGAGATCCGCGACGCCGACGGGATGGTCGTCTTCAGGGCCGGCGAGCGGCGCGAGGGCGGCTCCTACGCCGAGCGCATGGCGCGGGTGGCGATCTGGGACACGGTGATGTGCGAGCACAATTACCTCGTGCGCCGCTGGGAGCACGCGCTCACTCGTTGAAGCGGGTCTCGCGCATCATGTAGCCGGGCAGCTCGGGCGGCGGAAACACCGACAGCGACATCAGCCGCCTCTGGGTGCGCTCCGCCGAGAGGTGGAGGTGCTCGGCGAGCGCCTGGCTCGCGGCCTCGACCGAACCGCGGCGCAGGAACTCGAGCACGATCAGGTGCTCGCGCAGCGCGACCTGGAACGGACGTCCGCCGATGGCGTCGGAGAAGACCGCGTTGACCACGAGGGCGATCTGGCTCTGCTCGATGAAGCGCAGCAGGTGGCCGTTGGGCGTGCGCTGCAGCAGCGTCCAGTGCAGGTCGCGCTCGAGCCGGGCGACCTCCGCGGACGACACGAGCGGCACGGCGTGGGCGGCCTCGGTCTCCTCGATCATCGTCAGGATCACCGAGGTCGGGGTGCGCGGCGCGCTGTCGCGCAGGGCCAGCGGCTCGAGCTGCTGGCGGATCGCGAAGTAGTGCGAGATGTCGCGCGCGGTGAGCGGGCCGACGATCCAGTGCGAGCGGCGGTCCTTGCGCACGAGGCCGCGGTCCTGGTGGCGCTGCAGCAGCTCGCGGATGACGGTGCGCGACACGCCGTGATACTCGGCTGCGGCGACCTCGTTGATGCGGAAGCGGCCGAAGGGCAGGGCGCTCGATATCACCCGCTCGAAGGTCTCGGCGATGCGCTCGGCGCGCTGGCGCGGCACATCGGCGAGCGGCGCGGCGTCGGCGCCCAGCGACTCGGCGGTCAGTTCGATGCGCCGCGGCGCCGCGCCCTTGCCCGCGCCCGCCACGAGGAAGCCGCGCCCCTCGAACCGCTCGAGCCGTCCCCGCTCGACCAGCTCGGCGAGCGCCTTGCGCGCCGGGGTGCGCGACGTGCCGAACGCCCGCGCGACAGGCTCCTCCGAGATGACGGTGGCGGGGGCGAGGCGGCCCTCCGAGATGGCGGCCTCGAGCGCCTCGGTGATGGCCGCGTAACGGGGCGCCGAGCGATTCGGAACAGTCAGATTCTCCACCGGGCCCACGGCCTCCTGCCTCTGTCGTTACCCCTACATACTCGCATAACGCGAAGAACTCAAAACGTACTGCGTCGACAATGTATTTTTTGCTTTTCCCGGTAGCGCTCACAGGTCGGCGGAAGTGCCTGAAATTGCGTCATCCAGCCCAGACGGGGCAAAAAGTGACCCATCGTTAGCGCCTCGGCTGCACTTTTTACTGTATCTGCACACAAAATACGTTGTAGGTAGGAGGGGAGGCTGAAAGCAGAAGCGGGGAGCAAGGTATGCTGGAGCTAAGACGGGTCACCAAGGCGTTCGCCGGGGTGCCCGCCATCGACGCGGTCGACCTGACGATCCACGACGACGAGTACCTGACGCTGCTCGGCCCGTCCGGGTCCGGGAAATCGACGCTGCTGCGGCTCATCGCGGGGCTCGAGGTCTGCGATTCCGGCACGATCTCGCTCGACGGCGAGGACATCACCTACAGCCCCACGCACCTGCGCAATCTCGGCTTCGTGCAGCAGAGCTACGGCCTGTTCCCGCACATGAACGTCTTCGACAACGTCGCGTTCGGCCTGCGCCACCGCACCCACAACCCCATCGAGGACAGCTCCGAGGTCGACCGCCGCGTCAAGGCGATGCTCGACCTCGTCGGCCTCAGCGAGCTCGGGCAGCGCATGGTCGGCCAGCTCTCGGGCGGCCAGAAGCAGCGGGTCAGCCTCGCGCGCACCCTCGTCACCGAGCCCAAGGTCTGCCTGCTCGACGAGCCGCTCGGCGCGCTCGACGCCAACCTGCGCGAGCGCATGACGGTGGAGCTGCGCAAGATCCGCGAGGCGCTGGGCGTCACCTTCATGCACGTCACCGGCAACGAGGACGAGGCGCTGGCGATGGGCGACCGGATGATCGTGCTCGATCACGGCCGGCTGCTTCAGGTCGCGCCTCCCGACATGGTCTACCGCGAGCCCGACAACGTCGCGGTCGCGCGCTTCGTCAACGCCTACAACATCCTCGAGGGCCGCGTCTCCGACGGCGCCTTCCTCCAGGACGACGCCCGTCTGCCCGCCGCCGGCGCGCCCGACGGCAAGGGCTACTACGCGATCCGCCACGACGCGGCGACCATCCACCACGGCAGCGAGCCCCCCGAGGGCGCCGTCGCCCTGCCGGCGACCTTCGTGACCGAGGAGTTCCTCGGCAGCCGGTTCTTCTACTTCCTGCGGCTCGACGACGGCACCGTGTTCGAGGTCGAGCGTCACCTCAGCCGCGAGGACCCGATCCACCTCGAGGCCGGCACCCGCTGCATGGTCAGCTGGGACCCGCGCAACGCCCTCCACTTCGGCGCCGACGGAAACCGCATCGGCGCGCCAGCCATGAAAGGAGCCGCCTGATGGCCGACCAGACCGTCCCCGCCGTCGGCACAGCCGGCCCCGCCCGCCGCCAATCGGGCTTCTTCGCCCGCCACAGCACCTGGCTCCTGCTCGCGCCGGGGATCGTGTGGATGGTGCTGTTCCTCGTCGTGCCGCTGGGCATGATGGTCTATGTCAGCTTCTGGACCCAGACGACCTTCTCGATCTCGTCCGACCTGACGCTGCAGAGCTGGATCACCTTCTTCAGCTCCGAAACCTACTTCGGCGCGCTGCTGCGCACGCTCAAGATCTGGATCATCGTCCTCGCCCTGACCTTCGTCATCGGCTACCCGACGGCGCTCTTCATCGGCCAGTTCGTGCGCGACAAGACGGTGCAGACGATTCTGCTCGTCACCTGCGTCATCCCGTTCTGGACGTCGTTCCTGATCCGCGTGCTGGCCTGGCGGCCGATGCTCGGGCTCGAGGGCGCGATCAACATCGTGCTCCTGCGCCTCGGCATCATCTCCGAGCCGATCGAGGTGCTGCTCTTTACCGAGCTCTCGGTCGTGATCGGGATGGTGCAGATCTACGTCGTCTTCATGGTCGGCCCGATCGCCTTCATGCTGGCGCGGATCGACGAGAGCCTGATCGAGGCCGCCCGCGACCTCGGCGCGTCGACCTGGACGATCTTCCGCAAGATCATCTTCCCGCTGTCGCTGCCCGGCGTGGTGGTCGGCGCGATCTTCGTGTCGGTCATGGTGCTCGGCGAGTTCGCCACCGCCTCGGCGCTCTCGGGCCGCAAGGTGAACCTGCTCGGCAACATCATCGTCACCCAGGTCGGATCGCTGAAATGGGCCTTCGCCGCCGTCATCGGCGTGGTGCTCACGGTCATCATGGCCATCGTCATCGGCGGCCTGCTGCGGGTGGTGAACCTGCGGCGCGAACTCTGAAGGAGCTGGAACAATGCAAAACAACGGCTTTCTTCGTACCGCGCTGGGCCTCTACACCGCCCTGTTCATCATCTTCCTCTACGGCCCGTTCGTGGTCATGGGCATCCTGTCGTTCCAGGCCGGCCCGGAGGGAGGTCCGCAGTTCCCGATCATCGAGTGGTCGACCTACTGGTACCGCCACGTCTTCGGCCTGACGCCGCCCTCGCGCGTCGCGCCGCTGCCGATCGGCGAGGCGCTGCTGCGCTCGCTGACCCTGGCCTTCGCCACGATGGTCGTCTCGACGGTGCTCGGCACGCTGACCGCCCAGGGCTTCCGGCGCAACTTCCGCGGCTCCGGCCCGGTCTTCTACCTGGTGGTGCTCGGCATGATGGTGCCCGGCGTGCTGCTCGGCCTCGGCATGGCGCTGGTCGCCGACCAGCTCGACATTGCCCGCACCTGGTGGGGCACGGCCTTCGTGCTGCACGTGGTCTACACCTTCCCCTTCGCCTTCCTGGTGATGCTCGCGATCTTCAACCGCTTCGACAAGTCCGTCGAGGAGGCCGCGTGGGCGCTCGGGGTGTCGCCGGGGCGGACGTTCCGCAAGATCACGTTCCCGATGATCTTCCCGGGCGTGCTGTCGGCCATGCTCTTCGCCTTCACCCTGTCCTACGACGAGTTCCCGCGGACCCTGTTCACCGGCGGCTCCGAGGTGACGATGCCGATCGCGATCTACGGCACCTTCGCGGTGGAGATTCACCCCAACATCTTCGCCTTCGGCGTCCTCACCACGCTGTTCAGCTTCGCGCTGCTGAGCACCTACGGCATCCTGATGGCGATGTCGGTGCGGCGCGCCAAGTTCGCGGCGGTCCAGGAGGACATCGAGTGAGCCGCCTGGCGGGCCAGCACGCCCTCGTCACGGGGGCCGGCGCCGGGATCGGCGCCGCGGTGGCCGAGCGGCTGGCCGCGGAGGGCGCGGCGGTGAGTGTCATGGACCTCGACGCCGACGCCGCCGAGCGGGTCGCCCGGGCGATCCGCGAGGCGGGCGGCACGGCCGCGGGCGTCGCCGGCGACGTCTCCGACGAGGCCGACATGGACCGCGCCTTCGAGGCCGCCGAGGCGGCGCACGGCGCGATCACCTGCCTCGTCAACAACGCCGGCATCGTCCAGCAGGCGCGGCTCGAGGACATGAGCGTCGCCGACTTCGACCGGATGATCGCGGTGCACCTGCGGGGCACCTTCCTCGGCTGCCGCCGCGCGCTCGGGCCGATGCTCGAGGCGGGGCGGGGGACGATCATCAACATGGCGTCCCAGCTCGGCCAGATCGGCGGGGTGGAGCTGACGCACTATTCCGCCGCCAAGGCCGGGATCATCGGGCTGACCAAGGCGCTGGCGCGCGAGGTCAGCGACCGGGGCGTGCGGGTCAACGCCGTCGCGCCGGGGCCGATCAACACCGATCTCGTGCGCGCGCTTTCCGACGAGTGGCGCGCGGCGAAGGCGGCGGAGCTGCCGCTCGGCCGCTTCGGCGAGCCGGAGGACGTGGCGGCGACCGTCGCCTTCCTCGCGTCGGACGACGCCAAGATCTACGTCGGCCAGACACTCGGGCCGAATTCCGGGGACGTGATGCTTTGAGGGACAGCGACGCCATGAAAACCGTTCTGATCACCGGCGCCGGCATCGGCATCGGCCGCGCCACGGCCCGCGCCTTCGCCGCCGACGGCCACCGGGTCATCGTCACCGACGTGCTCGAAAGCGAGGGCCGCGCGGTCGTCGACGAGATCAACGCCAGCGGCGGCACCGCCGAATTCCACCCGCTCGACGTCACCTCCAGCGAGGCCGCCGACCGCGTCGTCGCCGCCGTCGAGGAGGCCTACGGCCCGCTCGACACGCTGGTGCTCAACGCCGGCATCGCCCACCGGGTGCCGCTGGCGGAGATGAGCGACGAGGCGTGGGACCGCACCTTCGAGATCGACCTCAAGGGCATGATGCGCCTGGTGCGCGCGGCCGCGCCGGCGATGCGCGAGCGCGGGCAGGGGGCCATCGTGTGCCTGTCGTCGATCATGGGCGTCGCCTACGGCTGGGACGAGCACGTACACTACTCCGCCGCCAAGTCCGGCGTCGTCGGCCTCGTGCGCGGCCTCGCCGTCGAGCTGGCGCGCGACGGCATCCGCGTCAACGGGGTCGCGCCCGGCTACATCCGCACCGCCCAGGCGCTGTCGGAGAAGCATTCGCTGGGGCCGGCCGGCCTCGAGAAGGCCGCCGAGTTCATCCCCATCGGCCGCGTCGGCGAAGCGGAGGACATCGCCGACGTCATCCTATTCCTCGCCTCGGACCAGGCCCGGTACATGACCGGGCAAACAATAACAGTGGACGGGGGATTGCTGGTCGGACGCTACTGAAGCGCCGGCGGCAGCTGACTTGAACCGCAACCGAAGACAACAGGGAAGCAACATGACCAAATTCAACCTTTCGCGCCGCGAGGTGCTTGCAGGCATGGGAGCGCTCGCGGGCACCTCCTCGCTGATGACGCCGCAGATGGCGTTCGCCCAGAACCTGGGCGACCAGGAGCTCCGCACCGTCGGCCTCTCGGTCACCGTGCAGGAGCGCATCCTCAACGACTTCCAGGAGAAGTCGGGCGTCGACTCGGTCTCGGGCAAGGCGGACATCTTCCCCAACACCCAGACCGAACTGCTGTCGGGCTCCACCGCCTACGATTGCTGGGAGATCATCGGCGAGCGCCTGCCCGCGATGACGATCACCGAGACGGTCCAGCCGATCCCGGTCGCCGACCTGCAGAACTGGAACGCGATCCGCGACACCTTCGTCGAGACCGACGAGCGGATGGAAGCGCGCGCCCAGATCTCGGGCCAGATCTGGGCCGACGAGGACAAGACCCAGCTCTGGATGGTGCCGAGCGTCTACAACTTCGACTCCATCGGCTACCGCCCCGACCTCGTCGAGGCCGAGGAGGCCAACACCTGGACCTCGCTGTTCGACGAGAAGTTCAAGGGCAAGACCGGCCTCAACGTCGACCCGCTGATCGCGTTCGGCCAGGCCATCCTCGCGATGAACGAGCTCGGCCTGCTCGAGGTGCCGAACCCGGGCAACCCCGACCGCGCCGCCATCGACGAGGCCGCTTCGTTCCTCATCGACAAGAAGAAGCAGGGCCAGTTCCGCGCGCTCTGGGGCGACTTCGGCGAGCTCGTCAACCTGCTCGCCTCGGGCGAGATGGTGCTCGCCGACGCGTGGCAGCCGGCGGTTATGGCCGTCAAGGCGCAGGGCATCCCGTGCTCCTACGCCGTGCCGCGCGAGGGCTACCGCGCCTGGGCCATCGGCGTGACGCAGATCGCCTCGTCGCCCAACGCCGCCGCCGTGAAGGCCTACGCCGACTACTGGCTCTCCGGCCCCCCCGGCATCATCGTCTCCGAGCAGGGCTACTACTCGCCCACCACGACCATCAAGGACGTGATGGATCCGAACAAGTACGCCTTCTGGTACGAGGGCCAGCCCTGGGTCGGCCCGCCGGAGCGCGGCATCGAGGAAGGCGACGTCCGCGACGGCGGCAGCCTCGAGGAGCGCGCCTCCAAGGTGAACTACTGGCACCAGTGGCCCGACGAGTACGACCACCTCATCATGCGCTGGGACGAGTTCCTCAGCGCCTGACGATCCCCGGGGCGGCGTCCGCGCCGCCCCATCCCCGACCACGCCCGCGACCCGCAGCCAACGACCGGAGCCGACGCATGTCCGCCTACGACCTGGAACTGAAGAAACTGAAGAAGGTCTATCCCGGCGGCACGCTGGCGGTGGAGGCGTTCGACCTGCAGGTCGAGAAGGGCGAGTTCATCTCGTTCGTCGGCCCCTCGGGCTGCGGCAAGACCACCACGCTGCGCATGATCGCCGGCCTCGAGAGCATCACCTCGGGCGAGCTGCTGATCCGCGGCAAGGACTTCACCCACGTCCGCGCCGAGCAGCGCCCGACCGCGACGATCTTCCAGAACTACGCGATCTTCCCGCACATGAGCGTCGCCGAGAACATCGCCTTCGGCCTGCAGGTGCGCGGGCTCGACAGCGCCGAGATCAAGCGGCGCACCGACGCGATCATCGACAAGCTGCAGATCGGCGACATCCGCGACGCCCGCGAGAGCGCGCTGTCGGGCGGCCAGAAGCAGCGGGTCAGCCTCGCCCGCGGCCTCGTCACCGAGCCCGACATCCTGCTGCTCGACGAGCCGCTCGGCGCGCTCGACGCCAACCTGAGGAAGTCGATCCAGGAAGAGCTCAAGATCCTGCAGCGCGACCTCGGGATCACCTTCATCTTCGTCACCCACGCCCAGTCCGAGGCGCTATCGATGGGCGACCGCGTGGTGGTGATGAACGCCGGTCGCGTCGAGCAGATCTCCTCGCCCTTCGACCTCTACACCCGCCCCAAGAGCCCCTTCGTCGCGCGCTTCATCGGCCGCAACAAGATCATCGAGGGCAAGCTCGAGGACGCGCGCGACGGGCGCGCCCGGGTGAAGACCAACTTCGGCACGCTCGCCGGGGTGCCGAGCTTCGACCCCGGCCGGGTGCGGCCGGGCGACGACGTGATGCTGGTCGCGCCGTCGGAGTACGTGGAGATCACCCGCGCCGGCAGCGGCGTCGGGCTGCAGGAGGGCCACGACACCGTCGCCGGCACCGTCTCCAGCATCGAGCCGGTGGGGCAGGTGGTCTACGTGACCGTCGCGCTGCCGGGCATCAAGCCGATCCGCATCGAAGCCTACCGGGAGAAAATCGAACAGGCCGGGCTCGAACCCGGCGGCGCCGTCGACCTGACCTGGAAGGCCGAGCGCGCCACGGTGGTGGCGGCCTGAGCGCCACCCCCGCCGTCACCACCACCAGACCTTTACACAGTGCCCAACATCACAGGGAGTGAGATCATCATGGCCAAGAAAATCTACTGCGCATTCGGCGTCGACGTGGACGCCGTCGGCGGCTGGCTCGGCAGCTACGGCGGCGAGGACAGCCCCTGCGACATCAGCCGGGGCATGTTCTCGGGCGAGGTCGGCTCGCTGCGCCTGCTCGAGCTGTTCAAGCGGTTCGGGATCAAGACCACGTGGTTCATCCCCGGCCACTCGATCGAGACCTTCCCCGAGCAGATGAAGGCCGTCGCCGACGCCGGCCACGAGATCGGGATGCACGGCTACAGCCACGAGAACCCGATCGCGATGACCCCGGAGCAGGAAGAGGCGGTGATGGACAAGTCCATCGGCCTCATCGAGGACCTCTGCGGCCGCCGCCCCACCGGCTACGTCGCGCCGTGGTGGGAATTCTCGAAGGTGTCCAACGAGCTGCTGCTCAAGAAGGGCATCAAGTACGACCACTCGCTGATGCACGACGACTTCACCCCCTACCGGGTGCGCGTCGGCGACAGCTGGACCAAGATCGACTATTCCAAGCAGGCCCACGAGTGGATGAAGCCGCTGGTGCGCGGCGAGGAGACCGACCTGATCGAGATCCCGGCCTCCTGGTACCTCGACGACCTGCCGCCGATGATGTTCATGAAGGCCGCGCCCAACAGCCACGGCTTCGTCAACCCGCGCCACCTCGAGGACATCTGGCGCGACCAGTTCGACTGGGTCTACCGCGAGATGGATTACGCGGTCTACACGCTGACGATCCACCCCGACGTGTCGGGCAAGCCGCAGGTGCTGATGATGCTCGAGCGGCTGTTCAACCACATCAACAGCCACCCCGGCGTCGAGTGGGCGACCTTCGACGAGATCGCGAACGACTACGACAAGCGGTTCCCGCGCTAGGCTCCCGGC
>NZ_CH724107.1:1335519-1374910 GCF_000153305.1 Oceanicola granulosus HTCC2516 | reverse complement strand
GCCGCGCCCCTTTTCGTTTTTCAGGCGGAGATTCCTGTCATGTGCGGTTTGTGCGGCCTGCTCGGCATCGTTCACTGGACCGAGACCAACGCCCACCCCGACGCCTTCACCGGCGCTGGCCGGCGCACCATCCGCGCCGAACGCGCACACCGCGCGGCGCTGGTCAACGCCGCCCTCGCGCCGGTGCGCATGAAGGTCGCCGACTTCCAGGCCACCTCCTACATCGTGCGCGCCCCCACCGGGCGGCAGGAGATCGTCGACGATCTCGCCTCGGTCTGGGGCGCCGTCGACCGGCTGCGCGGGCAGGCGGTCGATCCCCTCGACGAGGCCTGGATCGCCGAGATGGAGCGCAGCGCGTGATCCCCGTCAACGTCGTCACCGGCTTCCTCGGCTCGGGCAAGACCACCCTGCTGCGCGAGATCCTGCGCGATCCGGCCTTCTCCGACAGCGCGGTGATCGTCAACGAGTTCGGCGAGGTCGGGCTCGACCACATGCTGCTCGAGGAGGTCGAGGAGGGGGTGCTGCTGCTTGAATCGGGCTGCATCTGCTGCACCGTCCGCTCCGACCTGCAGGACACGATCCGCGACCTCCACGACAAGGCCGCCCGCGGCGCGATCCCGCCCTTCAAGCGGGTGATCGTGGAGACGACCGGCGTCGCCGATCCCGCGCCCATCGTCTCCACCATCGCCGCCGAGCCGGTGATCCGGCAGCATTTCCGCATCGGCAACGTCGTCTGCACCGTCGACGGCATGAACGGCCTCGCCACGCTCGCCGCCCATCCCGAGCCGGAAAAGCAGATCGCCGTCGCCGACCGCATCCTCGTCACCAAGGCCGATATCGCCGAGCCCGCCGCGCTCGCCGCGCTCGAGGCGCGGGTGCAGGCGCTCAACCCGGTGACGCCCCTCGCGCGCTCGACGGGGCAGGGCTTCGACGCCGACTTCCTGTTCGGCGCCGATCTCGGCGACGCCGCGCGGCGCGACGACGAGGTGAATCGCTGGCTGGCGCTGGCCGAGCACGGCCACGACGACCACCACCATCACCACCACGACCACGCGCACGGCCACGGCCACACCAGCGGCACCACCACCTTCGTGCTGCGCTTCCCCGAGCGGATCGACTGGACTGCGTTCGGCGTCTGGCTGACCGCGCTGCTCCATGCGCACGGCGAGAAGATCCTGCGGGTGAAGGGCATCCTCAACGTCCTCGAGAGCGACACGCCCGTGGTGATCCACGGCGTGCAGCACGTCGTCCACCCGCCCCTCCACCTCGCCCGCTGGCCCGACGACGACCGCTCCTCGCGCATCGTCTTCATCGCCCGCGGCGTCGAGGCCGACCTGATCCGGCGCTCGTTGTCGGCCTACCTGATCGCGACCTCCAAGAGCGCCCGGCCGGACCCCGTCGCGTGACCGGCGGCCCCGCGGCGGTCCTGCTCGCCGACGTCCTGCCGGTGGCGGCGCTGATCGGGCTGGGCTTCGCCCTCGGGCGCCGGCGGCTGGTGAGCGACGACGAGGCGCGCGCGCTCAACCGCTTCGCGCTGTTCGTCGCCGCGCCGCCGCTGGTGTTCGGCCTGCTCGCCGGCCAGTCGAGCGGCGCGTTCCTGCCCGTGCTCGCGGGCGGCTACCTCGCCGCGGAGCTCGCCGCCTACGGCCTCGTCGCGCTCATGGCGCGCAGGCTCGCCGGGCGCAGCCGCCGCGAGAGCCTGCTGATCGGCATGAGCGCCGCCTTCGCCAACCACGTCTACTTCGTGCTCCCCGTCGCGCAGAACGTCTACGGCACCGCCGCCGCGACGCCGATCCTGAGCGTGGTGACGGTCGACTCGGTGGTGATCCTCACCGGAACCGTCGTGCTGCTCGACGTCTTCGCCACCGGCCGGGCGAGCCTCGCTTCGGCGCTGCGGGCGGTGCTGCGGATGCCCTACGTGCTGGCGATCTTCGCCGGGCTGGGCTGGAGCCTTGCCGGCTGGCCGGTGCCCGAGGGGCTCGCCGCCTTCACCACCTTCGCCGGCGCCGCGGCCTCGCCCGTGGCGCTGTTCGCGGCCGGCGTCGTCATGGCGCGCGCCGACGTGCTGCGCCTCGACGGGCTGGCGCTCGGCACCGTCGCGGCCAAGCTGGTGCTGATGCCCGCCCTCGCGGCGCTGGCCTTCGCCGCGCTCGGCGTGGCGGCGGTCGAGAAGCTGCCCGCGCTGCTCGCCGCCGCCGGCCCGGCCGGCTCGCTGGCGATGGCGCTGGCGATCCACTACCGCGTCGAGACGGCGACCCTCGGGCGCATTCTCGTGCTGACCACCGCCGGCTCGGTGCTGACCCTGAGCCTGCTCGCCACCCCGCTGCCCTAGAGGAGACCCGCGTGACCGATCCCGCCGCCTTCGCCGACGCCACCGCCACCGACATCGCCGCCGCCCTGCGCGCTCGCCGCCTGCGCGCCACCGACCTCGCCGAGGCGCTGCTGGAGCGCATCGACGCCCATCCCGAGCCGGTGTTTCTCACCGTCACCCGCGCGCGCGCCCTCGCCGAGGCCCGCGCCGCCGACGACCGCCTCGACGCCGGCCGGCCGCTGTCGCCGCTCGACGGGGTGCCGGTGGCCTTCAAGGACCTGTTCGACCTCGCCGGCGAGATCACCACCGCCGGCTCCGACACCCGCCGCGATGCCGCGCCCGCCGAAGCCGATTGCGCGGCCGCGCAGCGCCTGTCGCGGGCGGGGATGGTGACGCTGGGCAAGCTGAACCTCACCGAGTTCGCCTATTCCGGCCTCGGGCTGAACCCGCACTACGGCACCCCGGCCAACCCGCACTCGGGCGCCACGCCGCGCGTGCCGGGCGGCTCGTCGTCGGGCTCGGGCGTGGCGGTGGCGGCGGGGCTGGCGCCCTGCGCGATGGGCACCGACACCGGCGGCTCGATCCGCATTCCCGCCGCGCTCAACGGCGTGTTCGGCTACAAGCCCTCGCACCACCGCCTCCCCGACGGGGGGGTGTTCCCGCTCTCGCGGACGCTCGACACGATCGGCCCTCTCGCCCGCTCCGTCCCCGACCTCGTCGCCCTCGAGGCGCTGCTCGCCGGCCGCGCCCCGGTGCGCCCGCGCGGCGGCGGGGTCGCGGGGCTGCGGCTGGTGGTGCCCGAGACGGTGGTGCTCGACGATGTCGAGCCCGAGGTGATGGCCAACTTCGAGACCGCCCTCGCGGTGCTCGCCGAGGCGGGGGCGCTGATCGAGCGGCGCGAGATGGCGGAGTTCGCCGAGAGCGTCGCGCTCGCCGCCGCCCACGGCTCGCTCGCGGCGGCCGACGCCTACGTGGAGCACGGGCCGCTCGTCGAGGGGCCGGACGGCGGGCGCGTCGACGCCCGCGTCGTGGCGCGCATCCTCGGCGGGCGGGGGATGAGCGCGCGCGACGTGGTGATCCTGCAGCGGGCGCGCCGGCGGCTGGTGGCGAGCGTGCGCGAGACGCTCGACGGGGCGCTGCTGGCGATGCCGACGGTCGCGCACGTGGCGCCCGAGATCGCGCCGCTCGAGGCGGACCCGGAGCTGTTCCACCGGGTCAACCTCAAGACCCTGCGCAACACGATGATCGGCAACTTCCTCGACCTGCCCGGCGTCGCGCTGCCGAGCGGGCGCGGGGCAGGGGGCTTGCCGACGAGCCTGCTGCTCGCCGCCGCCAGCGGGCGCGACGACGCGCTGCTCGCCGCGGCGCTGGCAGCGGCGCCGCGGCTCGGGGGCTGACGCGCCCCCTCTCGCGCGCCCCGTCAGCTCCAGTGGGCGACGGAGCGGGTCTCGAAGCTCTCGCGGAACTGCGCCGTCGTCTTCTCGAGCAGCTCGCCGCTGTCCCAGTCGAGGATGACGGCGTAGCGGCGCACCGCGTCGAGCGCGTCGATCTCGCCCTTGCGGTAGAGTTCGGCGACCTCCTCGGGCGGCATCCGCGCCCAGTTCAGCCGCTCGGCCCGGATCTCGGCGCGCAGCTTGTCGGTCGCGTCGCGGTCGATCTCGTACTCGCAGAGGTCGGCGTCGATCTCGCGCACCACGACGCCGTAATCCCGCGCCGCCCGCTCGATCGAGACGTAGTCGTCGATCACGTCCTCGCGCACCTGCTCGGGATCGCGCTCGAGCGGATCGCCGAAGCCGCCGCCGCCCGCGGTGGGGCGGGCGAACTCGTCGCCCGTCTGCACCGGGTAGTCGGAGAAGACGGACCCGAGCCACTTCGCCTCGCTCTCGCCCTCGTGGCGGATCGACAGCCCGTGCGGCATCGACGGCAGTCCGCCCTCGACGCCCCAGACCACCGCCCGTTCGCGGTCGCAGATGTAGGACATCACCGCGTTCTCGCTCTCGAGCAGCACCGAGGTCTTCTGCACCCCGCAGCCGCCGCGCCACTTGCCCGGCCCGGCGCTGTCGCGCAGGATCTGGAACTCGCTGGTGCGGGTCGGGTTCACCCGCTCGTTGCCCTCGTTGGGCTGCGACATCAGCCCGGTGCCGAAGCACGCGGTGGTGACGTCGGAGCCGTCCTTGCCGTTGCGCCCGCCCCAGCCGCCGGGGAGCCATTCGTAGAACATGAACATCGGCTTTTCCGGGCTGCGCAGGTCGGTGCCGCCGGCGAGCAGGTATTCGAGGTTGAAGGCGCAGGCGATGGCGCGTTCGGGCATGATCTTCGACCACATCTCGAAAATCGCGTTCATGATCTTCTCGAACGGCATCAGGAAGCCGGTCACCGCGATCGGCCACTCGGCGCTGACCACGGTGCCCTCGTCGGCCTCGATGTCGATCACCCGGTAGAAGCCCGAGTTCAGCGGCAGGTCGGGGAAGAAGGTCTTCATCCCCGCCACCACCGCCGAGAAGGTCGCGCCCTCGGCGGAGTTGTAGATCGACGAGATCGTCGGGTGGCTGCCGGAGAAGTCGTAGAGGATCCGGTCGCCCTTGATCGTCATCTTGATGCGGATCGGGATCATCCCCTCGCCGGCGCCCGGGTCGCGGTCGATGTAGTCCACCGTCTCCCAGGTGCCGTCGGGAAGGGCGGAGATGCGCTGGCGCACCGCGCGCTCGACGTAGTCCTGCACCTCGTCCATGCCCTGCAGCACCGCGTCGCGGCCGTACTTGGCCACCAGCCGCAGCACCTCGCGCTCGGCGACGTGGGTGGCGCTGGCCTGGCTGTGGATGTCGCCGATGATCGAGGCCGGATCGCGGGTGTTGGCGGCGATCATCCCGGCGACATCGTGGCAGAATTCGCCCTCGCGGAACAGCCGCACCGGGGTGATCCGGACCGCCTCGCGGAACATGTCGCGCGCCGAGACGTCGAACGAGCCGGGCACGGAGCCGCCGAGGTCGGACCAGTGGCCGTTGGACTGCGAGAAGCCGAGCAGCTTGTCGTCGTCGAAGATCGGCCGCACCAGGCGCACGTCGCTGAAGTGGGTGCCCCCGGCGTAGGGGTCGTTGATGGCGTAGACGTCGCCCGGCATCATCTCGCCCTCGAAGACGCGGATCACGTCCTTGCAGGTGAAATGCAGCGTGCCGACGTGCACGGCGATGTCCTGGTTGCCCTGGGCGACGGAGTTGCCCTGCGCGTCGTGCAGGCCGTTGGAGAAATCGCGGTTGTAGATGACGAAGGAGTAGCAGGTGCGCAGCATCTGCTCCGACATCTGGTCGACGGCGGTGATGAACGAGTTCTTCAGCACCTCGAAGGTCACGGGATCGAGCGGGTCACGGGTCATGTCGGTCATCGGCTCAGCCCTTGGTGTGAATGAGGATGTTCATGTAGCTGTCCACCTCGGCGCGCATGCCGGGGGGGACGACGATGGTGGAATCCACCTGCTCGACGATGGCGGGGCCGGTGAAATGCGCCCCGGCGGTGAGCTGGTCGCGCTCGAAGATCGCCGCGTCGTGCGCCTCGCCGTCGAACCAGACCTGCCGCCGCTGGCCCGGCTCGGGCTCGTTCGGCGTCGCCTCGACGCGCGGCAGCTCGGCCTTGGGCACGATCCCCGTCGCCTTGACCGCCACCCGGAACAGCGACACCGGCGCGTCGCGGCGGGCGAAGTTGTACTCGCGCTCGTGGGCCTCGTGGAAGGCGTCGGTCAGCTCCTCGATGCTGGTGATCTTCGAGGGCGCGTCGACGGCGAGCGAGCGCCACTGGCCCTGGTACATCATCTCGATGGAGCGCTGCAGCAGCATGTCCTCGGGAGCCACGCCCTCGCGGTCGAGCTGGCTGCGGGCGTCGTCCTCGATCCTGGCGAACGCCGCCTCGAGCGCCGCCGGATCGGTGGCGGAGGCGGCCGACATGAAGCTGTCGGAGAAGTCGTGCTGGATGTCCACGAGCAGGCAGCCGAGCGCCGAGGTCACGCCCGGGTTGGGCGGCACGATCACCGTGGGGATCGACAGCTCGCGCGCCACGTGCGCCCCGTGCAGCGCCCCCGCGCCGCCGAAGGCGCAGAGCGCGAAGTCGCGCGGGTCGTAGCCGCGGCTGATCGACAGCAGCCGCACCGCGTTGGCCATGTTGGCGTTGGCGACCCGGGTGATCGCCTCGGCGGCCTCGTGCAGCTCCATGTCGAAGGGCTCCGCCACGGTGCGCCGCACCGCCGCCTCGGCGAGCTCCGGGTCGAGCGTGATCTGCCCGCCCGCCAGCGACGTGCCGAGCCGGCCGAGCACCACGTTGGCGTCGGTGTTGGTGGCGACCTCGTTGCCGTTCTTGTAGCAGGCCGGGCCGGGATCGGCGCCCGCCGATTGCGGGCCGTTGCGCAGGCTGCCGCCCTCGTCCTTCCACGCCAGCGAGCCGCCGCCCGCGCCGATGGTCAGCACCTCGATGGAGGGGAAGCGGATCGGGTAGCCGTACTCGATGTACCAGTCCTTGGTGATCCTCGGCTCGCCCTGGTAGCAGACCGACACGTCGGTCGAGGTGCCGCCCATGTCGAAGCCGATGCTGTTGGGAAAGCCGCAAAGATTGCCGATGAAGCGGCTCGCGATGGCCCCCGCGGCGATGCCCGAGCCGGCGAGGCGGGCGGCGAAGTCGCGCACCGCGTGCGGCGTCATCACCCCGCCACCGGTGTGCAGCAGCAGCAGCTCGCGCGCGTAGCCCCCGTCGGCGAGCTTGTCGCTCAGCCGCGAGACGTAGTCGACCACCACCGGCGAGACCACGGCGTTGGCCATCGTGGTGGAGAAGCGCTCGTGCTCGAAGATCTCGGGCATGATCTCGGCGGAGATCGACACCGGGATGTCGGGCATCTCCTCCTTGAGGATGTCGCGCATCCGCTTTTCGTTGTCGGCGTTGACGTAGGAGTTCATGAAGCACACCGCGATCGAGGCGACGCCACGCTTCTTGAGCACCTGCGCCACGCGCCGCGCGCCGGCCTCGTCGAGCTCTTCGAGCACACGCCCCTCGGCGTCGACGCGCTCGCGCACCGTGAGGCGGTCGCGGCGGGGGATGTAGGGCTTGGCGACGTCCTTGTAGGTGTCCCAGAGGTCTTCCTTGTTGGCGCGCCGGATCTCGACGACGTCGCGGAAGCCCTCGGTGCAGACCATCGCCGCGCGCGGCAGGTTGCGGGTGATGAGCGCGTTCGTCGCCACCGTGGTGCCGTGCGAGAACATGGACACGCCCGACAGGTCCACGTCGGCCTGCCCGATCCCGTTCATGATCGCGCGCATCGGGTCGTCCGGGGTCGAGGCGGTCTTCTCGATCCGGATCGCCCCGGTCTCCTCGTCCATGATGCAGATGTCGGTGAAGGTGCCACCCACGTCCACGGCTACTCTGGTCTTGGTCATCGGTGCCTCGTTGTTGGGCCGGCCGTGCCGGCTATGCGTCGGGGCGCGCCGCTTCCTTGCGGGCGGCGCGGGGGGTGCGGCCGAAGCGGGCCTTGTAGTGGCGCGAGAACTGCGACTGGTCGGCGAAGCCCCAGCGGTAGGCGATCTCGGCGACGCTGTCGCTGCGCCCCGGCTGGCGCAGGTCCTCGTCGCAGCGGCTCAGCCGGCGCTCGCGGATGTAGCCCTGCACCGACTGCTCGGTCTCGGCGAACAGCTGCTGCAGGTAGCGCAGGGAGATGCCGCAGGCGTCGGCGACGGCCTGCGGGGTGAGGTCGCGGTCCTTGAGCCGGTCGCGGATCACCTGCTCGGCGCGGAACAGGTGGGCGGCGCGCACCGACGAGGTCTGCGAGTGCAGCACCCGGTCGTCGCGCTGGATCGCCAGGCACAGCAGGTCGAGCAGGTGCCGCCCCGCCGCCTCGCGCCCGGCCTCGTCGAGGTCGGCCACGTGCGCGGCGGCGGCGCGCAGGCTGGTGAGAAAGTAGTTCGCCACCCCCTCGCGCGCGTCGAAGGTCAGCCCGCCGAGCCGCCCCGAGGGACCGACGCGGGCGCGCACGCTGCTGGTCGGCACCTTCAGCACCCACTGCGCGTTGGGCGCGGCGTGCCAGTATTCGTAGGGCGCGTCGCTGCGCTCGATCAGGAAGCCGCCGGGCCGGCAGGAGGTGCGCCGCTCGCTCTGGATGAACTGCACGCTCTCCGTCTCGGGGATGGCGATCAGCAGCGAACTCTCGGTCTCGTTGAGGAAGTGCCGCCGCTTGCGCCGGTAGAGCACCGCGTCGCACTCGATGCGCGACAGGTCGATGACGCCCATGTTCCAGCGCTGCAGGCTGCCGCGAAACGCCTCGCGGTCGCGGTAATCGGTCTCGAGCTGGAAGTAGGCATCCGACACCTGGCTCTGCCACCTGTCGCCGCCCTGCGGCTGGCTCCTGTCGCGCTCGCCCATATCGTCGTACCTCCTGTCGGACCCGCCACCCCGCCGCTCTCGCGGCACGGCGCGCTCCAGGAGGCTATCATGCGCAGGCCGCGCGCCTAGTCTTGGCGATTAGCGCACGAACTTTTTCAGCGCGGCCATGGCGATTGCCTCGGCCCCCGGCTGGCTCTACCTGAGGCGGAACAGCGCGCGGAAGGAGCGGGGCCATCACCGAGACGGGACAGGATCACGGCCTGCTGATGGTCGCCGCCGGCGCGGCGCACGTCACGGCGGCCAACAAGGCGCTCGAGAGCTTCAAGCGCCACGCCCCGGCGCTGCCGGCGTGCCTGTTCACCGACCGCCCCGAGCTGGCCGAGGGCTGGGACATCGTCCGCCCCGTCACCGCCGCCCACGGCCGCTCCAAGGTCGACTGCCTGCCCGAGACGCCCTTCGCGCGCACGCTCTACGTCGACACCGACACCCTCGCGCTCGCCGACATCCGGCCCGTCTTCGCGCTCCTCGACCGCTTCGACGTCGCGATCTGCCACATCCCCATGTGGCAGCGCCCCAACCAGAACCGCACCTGGCGCCACGAGCTGCCCTACGCCTTTCCACAGATGAACGGCGGCGTGATCCTCTACCGCGCCGACGGCCGCGCGCGGGCGCTGCTCGAGAGCTGGCGCGAGACCTACCACGTCGCGCGCGCCGAGGCCGGCATCCGCTCCGACCAGATCACCCTGCGCGAGGCGATCTGGCAGGCCGACGACCTGCGCCTCTACATCCTGCCGCCGCAATGGAACAAGCGGATCATCGAGGTCTCCGAGCTGCTGTTCTCCGACCAGCCCAAGCCGATCATCCTCCACCTCAACCCGCTGCGCCCGCCCAGGCACGCCGGCCAGCGCCTCCTCGCCCGCTTCATCCGCTGGGCCGCCCCGAAGCGTTGGCGTCATCGCGGTGCGTTAGGCCCGGACCCCCAGTAGGCCGGGCTTCAGCCCGGCCCCCGCCGTCGCAGCCGGGCTAAAGCCCGGCCTACAGTAGAACCGCCGCCGCCTCCGCCCCGTAGGCCGGGCTTCAGCCCGGCACCCATCGGCCCACGACGACGCCGCCCCGTCACACCGCCCAGATCGCCCCGGTCAGGTGGAAGAACACCGGCGCGGCGAAGATCACGCTGTCGAGCTGCTCCATGAACCCGCCCTGACCGGGGATCAGGTGCGACCAGTCCTTCACGCCGCGGTCGCGCTTGATCGCGGTGAAGACGAGGTTGCCCGCGGTGCCCGCGGCGAAGGCGGCGGCGGCCATCGCCATCGCGCCGAACAGCCCGAACGGCGAGATCCAGGCCAGCCCGCCGCCGAGCAGCGCCGCGCTCGCGAGGCCGGCGGCGACGCCTTCCCAGGTCTTCGGCGACAGCCCCGGCGCGATCGTCCGCCGCCCGATGCGCCGCCCCGCCGCGTACTCGACCAGGTCGCCCACCTGCACCACCATCACGAAGAACACGATCAGCAGCGGCCCGCGCTGGCCGTAGCCGGGGATGTCGAGGATCATCAGCGCCGGCACGTGGCTGGCGCAGTAGACCGCCGTCATCAGGCCCCACTGGGTCTCCGCCACCCGCACGAGGAACGCCTCCGGATCGCCCCGAAGCGCCGAGACGACGGGCAGCAGCAGGAAGGCGTAGACCGGGATGAAGGTGCCGAACAGCCCCTCGTGGCGGATGCCGACGAAGACATATTGCAGCGGCAGCACCGCGAAGAAGGCGAGGGCGAGCGACAGGTGGTCGGCCTGGCGCTTGTTGGCATAGGTGAGGAACTCGCGCAGCGCCGCGAACGAGGCGAAGGCGAACAGCGCCAGCACGGCGGGAAAGCCGATCAGCAGCGCCAGCGCCAGCAGGATCACCATCGCCCACCACGAGTGGATGCGCATCATGTAGGTCTCGACCGCCGGGTCGGTCGCGCCCTCGGGCTGGCGCGCGCGCAGCACCTCGCCGAAGAAGGTCAGCGCCATCAACAGCCCCGCCACCCCGAGCGACAGCAGCAGGATGTCGCCGTCGGTCTCGCTCATGCCGCCGCGCTCCGGCGGGGTTCGGGGGCGAGCGCGACGAGCGCGTCGGCGGCGCGGGCGAGGAAGGCGTCCTTGTCCTCGCCCTCGCGCACGTGAAGCGGCGCGCCGAAGGTGACGGTGCAGATCAGCGGCAGCGGGATGACCTCGCCCTTGGGCATGATCTCGTTGAGGTTGGCGATCCAGGTCGGCACCAGGTCCACGTCCGGCCGGGCGCGGCCGATGTTGAACAGCCCCGCCCTGAACGGCAGCAGCGGCGCGTCGGTCATGTTGCGGTTGCCCTCGGGAAACAGGATCAGCGAGCTGCCCTCGTCGAGCGCCGCGAGGATCGCCGCGAGCGGATCCTCGGTGCGCGCCTCGGGCCGCCGGTCGACGAGGACGCAGCGGAACACCTCCGGCCCCACGAACGCGCGCAGCGGCGTCTCGAGCCAGTAATCCGCCGCCGCCACCGGCCGCGTCTCGCGCCGCAGGGCGGGGGGCAGGCACGACCAGATCATCGGCATGTCGGCGTTGCTGACGTGGTTCGCGAAGTACACCCGCTGCCGCCGCACCGGCTCGATCCCGCGCCACTCGGCGCGCACGGCGGTGATGACCTGCGCCGCGAAGACGATGGCGTGGCCGACCGTGCGGGCGGCGAGGCGGCGGAGCGGTGCGAGCAGTCCCATGCGCCAGACTTGCCGCGCAAGGGCGCGAAGGCAATGGGATTTCTCAGCTCCGGCAAAACGCCTCCGCCGGCGCCTTCACCAGCGCGCGCCCCTCGCAGACGACCGTGCCGTCGGGCAGGCGGCAGCTGGCCCAGAGGTCGACGAGGCGGCTCTCGGGGCGCAGCCGGGTGATCTCGACCCGCGCCGTCAGCTCGGTGTCGGGCGGGGCGGGGGCGGGGAAGGCGAGGTCCTGCTTGAGGTAGTTCGTTCCCGGCCCGGGCAGCTCCACCCCGAGCAGGTGGGAGACCAGCGCCGCGAGCATCGGCCCGGGGACGTGGCGGGGCACCGGACCGCCGCTCAGGGCGGCGAAGCCGGCGAGCTCGGCCGCCCCAATCCGGCGGCGCAGCTCGGCGCTCTGGCCGATCTCCATCAATCCACCTCCGCCTCGCCCACCAGCACCTCCGCCCCGTCGCCACGCACCGCGCGCAGCGCCAGCCGGCCGGGAGCCTCGCCCGCAACCGTCAGCGTCACCGGCTCGTCCGCGAAGCACGGCGCGGGGAACATCAGCGCCTGCCGCCGCTCCGCCGTCCCGGGCCGGGCGCTGTGCAGCAGGCCCCAGAGGCGGGCGTAGATCAGCATCCCGTGGCTGACGGTGCGCCCGAAGGGCGTGCGCGCGGCGTAGGCCGGGTCGGTGTGGATCGGGTTGTCGTCGCCCGAGAGCCGGGCGAAGGCGTCGAATTCGGCCTGCGCGGGCGTCCACTCGGCGCTGAGGTCGATCCTCATGCCAGCCGCTCGCGCAGGTCGGCCTTCCTCACCTTGCCCGCCGCCGTGCGCGGGAAGTCGTCCATCACCTCGATGCGCGCCGGCACCTTGTAGGCCGCGAGCCGGGCGCGGCACCAGTCCCGCAGCGCCGCCGCCTCGAGCGTCGCGCCCGGGCGCAGCAGCAGGCACGCCGCGCCGGTCTCGCCCCAGCGGTCGTCGGGCACGCCGACGACGGCGGCCTCGAGGATCGCCGGGTGGTCGTGCAGCACCCGCTCGACCTCCGCCGGGTAGACGTTCTCGCCGCCCGAGATGAACATGTCCTTGAGCCGGTCGATCAGGTAGAGGTCGCCGTCCGCGTCGCGCCGCCCGATGTCGCCGGTCCTGAGCCAGCCGTCGGCGGTGAACGCCGCCTCGGTGGCGGCCCGGTCGCCGTAGTAGCCCGGCGTGATCGAGGGCCCGCGCCACTGGATCTCGCCCGTGCCCTCCGCGCCCGGAGCGACGCCGTCGAGGCGCAGCTCGCTGAGCATCTGCGCCTTGCCGACCGAACCGATCTTGGTTTCCGCCGAGGCCGGGTCCATCAGCGTGCCCATCGGGCCGGTCTCGGTCATGCCGTAGCCGTTGAGCACCCGCGCGCCGAGGCCCGCGAACAGCCGGATCAGCGGCTCGGGCAGGGGCGCGCCGCCGCAGCCGCAGCGGATCGCCGACCAGTCGACCTCGCCCACCCCCTCGTCGAGGCTGAAGGCGCGGTAGATCGCGGGCACCCCGAAGAACTGGCTCACCTCGCCCGCGCGGCAGAGCGCGAGCAGCGCGGCCGCGTCGAACTTCGGCAGGATCGTCGAGCTGCCCCCGGCGAGGAAGATCGGCAGGGTGAAGAGGTTGATCCCGGCGGTGTGGAACAGCGGCAGGTAGTTGACGGAGCGGTCCGCCGCGCCGAGCCCCGTCGCCTGCATCGCGTTGAGCGCGTTGGCCCAGGCCATCCGCGCGGTCTGGATCACCGCCTTGGGCCGCCCCGTCGTGCCGGAGGTGAACAGCAGGTACCAGGGCCGCCCCGCCGGCACCGGCACCGGCGCGGGGCCGGGCAGGGCGGCCCACTCCATGAGCCGCGCGAAATCGTGCCGCTCCAGAGAGGCCGCTCGCGCGATCTCGGCGGCGAGGCCGGCATGGGCGGCGTCGTGGAGCAGCGCACGGGGCGCGACGGGCGCGAGCGTGTCGAGCAGCTCGGGCGCGGGCTGGCGCCAGTTGAGCGGGCACAGGATGATCCCGGTCTTCTGGCAGGCGAACAGCGTCAGGAAGAACTCGGCGGCGTTGTGGCACAGGATCGCGAGCCGGTCGCCCTCGGCGAGGCCGGAGGCGGTCAGACCGGCGGCGATGCCGGAGGCGGCGGCGTCGACCTCGGCGAAGGTCCAGTCGCGCCGGCAGCGGAAGGCCAGCGCGCCGGGCGAGAGAGCCGCGCGGCTCGCGGCCATGTCGGGAATGGTGTCAAACATCGCGCCCGCTCATCGCGCCGGCGCCAGCCCGTCGCGGATCAGCGCGAAGGCGCTGTCCACGACGCGCTCGAGGTCCGGGGTGTCGTCCCAGAGCACGAAGCGCTCGCCCAGCGTCTTGGCCACCCCCATCAGCGCCCAGGCCCGCACCTCGGCGTCGCCCTCGGAGATCTCTCCCGCCCCCGCCGCCGCGCGCAGCTGGTCGGCGTAGGCCTCGGCGAAGCTCGAGAAGTAGTCGCGGTAGGCGTCCGGGTCGACGAAGCGCGCCTCCTCGACGATGCGGTACAGCGCCGGGCGCTCCTCGACGAACGACAGGAACGCGCGCAGCCCCGCCCGCTCGGCCTCGAGCCGGTCGGCGGCCCCCGCGACGGCCTGGGTGACGCTGGCGCGGGTGGTGCGGCCCATCTCGAGCACCAGCTCGTGGAACACTTCCTCCTTGGAGGTGAAGTAGATGTAGAACGTGCCCAGCGCCGTCTCGGCGGCGCGGGTGATGTCGGCGATGGTGGCGGCGGAGAAGCCGCTCTGGCCGATCACCTCCTCGGCCGCGCGCAGGATCTTCGCTCGCCGGGCGAGGCCGCGCTTGGTCTTGGGGGCGGGGATGCTCCTCATGGTGCAACATGAATAACCATTCATGTTGCGCGCGCAAGGGATTACTGCTCCTCGGTCTGCTCCGAGGCGTGCTCCATCGCCCAGCCGACGCTGAACCCGTGCAGGAAGGTGGAGACGAGGATCACCAGCGCCACGAGCGACCAGAGCGCCTCCTCGTTGTGAAACTCCATGTGGCTGCCGGCGTAGCAGAGGTAGTAGATCGACCCGATCCCCCGCACCCCGTAGACCGACGCGATGGCGCGGTCGCGGTTGGGCAGGTTGCTGCCGATCAGCGACAGCCAGCCGGCGACGGGGCGGACCACGAGCAGCAGCAGCACCGCGATCAGCACCTGCACCCAGGTCAGGTCTAGGAACAGCAGCGGCAGCACCGTTCCGAGCGCCACCAGCAGCAGCGCGGTGAGCGCGTGCTCGATCGATTCCGAGAAGTCGTGCAGGCGGCGGTGGAAGGTGTGGTTCTGCTCGATGCGGCGCAGGGTCAGGCCGAGCACGGCGACGGAGATGAAGCCGTAGCCCTCGAGCAGTTCCGTCGAGCCGTAGCACAGCAGCACTCCCGCCAGCGCGATGATCCCCGAACTCGTCTCGGCCAGCGCCGCATCGCGCGGGATGTGGAACAGCACGAGCCCGAGCGCGCGCCCGCCGAGCCAGCCCATCGCCGCGCCGACGAGGATGCGGTAGAGCACGTCGCGCAGCAGCCAGTCGAAGGCGAGCGAGCCCGAGGTGGTGCCCTCGGCGGCGATGATCAGGCCGAGATAGACGAACGGGAAGGCGAGGCCGTCGTTGAGCCCGGCCTCGGTGGTCAGGGTGAAGCGCACCGGGTGCTCCGCGCCTTCCTGCGGCGGGCCGACCTGCACGTCGGCGGCGAGCACCGGGTCGGTCGGGGCGAGCACCGCGCCGAGCAGGATCGCCCCGGCCAGCGTCAGCCCCGCCAGCCACACGCCGAGCGCGGCGACGGCGAAGATCGTCAGCGGCATCGCGATGGCGAGCAGCCGCGCCGTCGGCCCCCAGCGCCGCCACGGCGTCAGGTCGTCGATCCGCATCCCCGCGCCGAACAGCGCGATGATGACGGTCAGCTCGCTGACCAGCTCCCACGGCAGCGGCGTCTCGCGCGGGTCGGGCAGGGTGACGAGCTCGGGCAGCAGCAGCGAGATGCCCGCGCCGAACAGGATCATCAGCGGCGCGGCGGCCGGCTCCCGGTGCGACACAAGCCGCGGCAGCCAGCGCGCGACGATGATCGTCGCGCCGAGCACGACGAGCACGATGTGGTAGGGATTGAGGCCGAAGAAGGGCTCGTTCTGCATGGGCCTACCCCCGCCTCCCGTCGCCGTTCCAGCCGAGCAGGCCCGCCACCACGTCCCGCAGGTCGCCGAAGATCGGCGGCTTCACGAGCTCCGGCCGCGCGGCGTGGCGCGGGCAGATGCCGTCGCGGCCATACCCGGTGGCGAAGGCGAAGGGTCCGGCGCGGTGGGTGAGCAGGTCGGCGATCGGGTCGGAGCGCTCGCCCAGCAGGTTGACGTCGAGCAGCGCGAAGTCGAACGGGGCACCGCCCGCGAGCGCGAGGCCGTCGCCGACGCTGCCGGCGGTCTCGATGTCGGTGATGCCGAGGTCGTTGAGGTAGCCTTCCAGCAGCAGCCCGATCAGCGCCTCGTCCTCGACGAGCAGTGCGCGGACCTGCGCCCTCTCCCCACGCTGCACCTCCTCCAACGCTCGCTCCTGTCGCTGATGCACGGCCGCATCGTCAGCGGGACGCCGGCGAGATGACCTCCTTGCTCAACGGCTGAACGTCGAATTGGATCCGGCAGACGAGGCCATCGGGTTGAAAAAGAACCTCCACCTCGCCGCGCAGCTCGCTCGGCATCAGCCGCTCCAGCAGCGTCATGCCGAACCCCGACCGGGTGCCGCGGCTCACCGGTGGCCCGCCCTGCTCGCGCCAGGTCATGTCCACCCGCTGCGCCCCCGGCTCCGCCTCGGGGCCGGTCGCCGGGGCGAGGGTCCAGTCGAGCGAGACCTGTCCGGCGGGCAGGCTGAGCGCGCCGTGCTTGAGGGCGTTGGTGGCAAGTTCCCCCAGCGCCAGCGCCAGCGCGACGGCGGGCTTGGCGGCGAGCGTCACGTCGGGGCCGGAGACGGCGAAGCGGGTCTGCCCGGTGCCCTGGAACGGGCTGATCGCCTTGTCCACGATGTCGCTCAGCGGCGCGCCGGCCCAGTTGCGGTCGGTCAGCAGCGAGTGCGCGTTGGCCAGCGCGTCGATGCGGGCGGTGAAGTCCTTGCGGGCCTGCGCGACTGGCACGTGGTCGGGGAACGAGCGCCCGGCGATGGCGCGCACCACGGTCAGCGTGTTGCGGACCCGGTGGTTCAGCTCGTTCATCACCGTGCGCAGGTGTTCCTCGTTGCGCTTGGTGTGGGTGATGTCGATCACGTGCCCGATCAGGCGCACCACCTCTCCCGCCTCGTCGCGCAGCGGACGCCCGGTGGCGCTGATCCAGCGCAGCTCGCCGTCGGCGCGGTTGATGCGGCACTCGAAGGCCCACGGCGACGACGTCTCCAGCGCCCGGCCATATCGCTCGGACACGTGCTCGCGGTCCTCGGGAACGACATGCTCGAGGAACATCTCGTAGGTCCACTCCGGCAGCAGGCGGTCGTAGCCGAAGATGCGGTCGTGCCGCTCGTTGCGCCAAGCGTCGCCGCGCGGCACGTCGAGCTCCCAGACACCGACCTCGCCCATTTCGAGGATGAGTTCGAGGTGCTGGCGCTCGGGAGATTGCGGGAACGAGGAGGTGGGCGTCGCGTCGTCCAATTTTGGGCTCTCTTACCGGGTCTCCCCGGTCTGATATGTCAGGTAATGGTTAACAGACAGGGGTGGGGCGGATAAACAAATGATAGAATTGCGGCAGGCGCAGGGCCAGGCTCCGCCGCCGATTGGCCCTTGCGCAGCGCCCGGCGCGTCGGCGAAGTTGCTGCGCGCAACCACCTCCCGGACCTCCTGATGCGCCGCCGCCTCACCGCCCTGCTGCTCGCCTGCCTCGCCCTGCCGCTACCGGCGGCGGCGGACGCGGTGACGGTGTTCGCCGCGGCCAGCCTGAAGGAGGCGCTCGACCGGGTGAGCGCCGACTGGGAGGCGGAGAGCGGCCACGACGTCACCGTCTCCTACGCCGGCTCCTCGGCGCTCGCCCGCCAGATCGCGCGCGGCGCGCCGGCCGACCTGCTCCTGTCGGCGAGCCCCGAGTGGATGGACCTGCTCGAGGCGGAGGGGCTGCTCGTGCCGGGGACGCGGCGCGACCTGCTCGGCAACCGGCTGGTGCTGATCGCGCCCGCACCCGCCGCGCCGGTGCCGCTCGGCCCCGACCTCGACCTGCCGGCGCTGCTCGGGCCCGACGGGCGGCTGGCGATGGCGCTGGTCGACGCGGTCCCGGCGGGGCAGTACGGCAAGGCGGCGCTCCTGTCTCTCGGCCTCTGGGAGGAGGTCGCGCCGCGCGTGGCGCAGGTCGACAACGTGCGCGCGGCGCTGGCGCTGGTGGCGCTGGGCGAGGCGCCGCTGGGGATCGTCTACGCCACCGACGCCGCGGCCGAGCCCGCCGTCGCCGTCGTCGCCGAATTCCCGCCCGAGAGCCACCCGCCCATCGTCTACCCGGTCGCGCGCATCGCCGGGGGCGCCGCCAACCCGGCCGCCGACGCCTTCCTCGCCCACCTCGCCGGCGACGCGGCGCAGGAGGCGTTCCGCGCCCACGGCTTCGCGCCGCTGCCCGGGTGATGGGCTGGCTCGGCGCCGAGGCCTGGTCCGCCATCCTGCTGTCGCTCAAGGTGTCGTTCTGGGCGACGCTCGGCGCGCTGCCGTTCGGGCTGCTCGCGGCCTACGCGCTGGCGCGTTGGCGCTTCCCGGGGCGGGGGCTGCTCAACGGGCTGGTGCACCTGCCGCTGATCCTGCCGCCGGTGGTGACGGGCTACCTGCTGCTCCTCGCCTTCGGCACCCGCGGCCCCCTCGGCGCGGCGCTCGCGGAGGTGGGGATCGTCTTCGCCTTCCGCTGGACCGGCGCGGCGCTGGCGGCGGCGATCATGGCGTTCCCGCTGATGGTGCGGGCGATCCGGCTCAGCCTCGAGGCGGTCGACCCCGGGCTCGAGCAGGCCTCCGCCACCCTCGGCGCGCCGCCCTGGCGGGTGTTCACCACCGTCACCCTGCCGCTGATCCTTCCGGGCATCCTCGCCGGCGCCATCCTCGCCTTCGCCAAGGCGATGGGCGAGTTCGGCGCGACCATCACCTTCGTCTCCAACATTCCGGGCCAGACCCAGACCATCCCCTCGGCGATCTACGCCTTCCTGCAGGTGCCCGGCGCCGAGGGCGCGGCGCTGGCGCTGGTGGCGGTGTCGGTCGTCGTGGCGCTGGCGGCGCTGGCGCTGGCGGAGGTGGTCTCGCGCCGGGTGGCGCGGCGGGTGTCTGGCGCATGAGCCTATCGGTCGCGCTCGCCCACCGCTTCGGCGGCTTCGCCCTCGACGTCGCCTTCGAGGCCCCGGCGGGCATCACCGTGCTGTTCGGCCGCTCCGGTTCGGGCAAGTCGACCATCGTCGATGCGGTCGCCGGCCTGCTGCGCCCCGAGCTGGGGCGGGTGGCGCTCGACGGGCGGGTGCTGCTCGACACCGCCGCCGGCATCGCGCTGCCGCCGCACCGCCGCCGGCTCGGCTACGTGTTCCAGGACGGCCGCCTCTTCCCCCACCTCACCGTGCGCCAGAACCTCGGCTACGGCCGTCGCTTCGCGCCCCGGCCCGCGCCCGCCGCCGAGATGGCGCGGGTGGTCGAGATGCTCGGTCTCGGCCCGCTGCTCGAGCGGCGGCCGGGGCGGCTGTCGGGCGGCGAGAAACAGCGGGTCGCGATCGGGCGCGCCCTGCTCGCGAGCCCCGACATGATCCTCGCCGACGAGCCCCTCGCGGCCCTCGACGAGGCCCGCAAGGCCGAGATCCTCCCCTACTTCGAGCGCCTGCGCGACGAGGTGGCGATCCCGGTGCTCTACGTCAGCCATTCCGCCGCCGAGGTCGCGCGGCTGGCGACGACGGTGGTCGCGCTCAGCGACGGGCGCGTGGTGGGGCAGGGGCCGGCGCTCGAGGTGCTGGGCGATCCGATGGTCACGCCCACCGGCGTGCGCGACGTCGGCGCGGTGCTCGAGGCGCGGCTGGTCGCGCACCATCCCGACGGCCTGAGCGAGCTCGAGGCGGGCGGGCTGCCGCTCCTGCTGCCCCGCGTCGCGGGCGCGGCCGGGCGGCGTCTGCGGGTGCGCATCGCGGCACAGGACGTGATCCTGTCGCGCGCCCGCCCCGAGGGTCTCTCGGCGCTCAACATCCTGCCCGGCACCGTCGACGCGATCCGCCCCGGGGACGGCCCGGGCGCGCTCGTGTCGCTGCGCACCCCCGCCGGCACGCTGCTCGCCCGCGTCACCCGCCGCTCCGCCCAGGCGCTGGGCCTCGCCCCCGGCGTCGCCTGCCACGCGGTCGTCAAGACCGTCGCCATCGCCCCCGGCGACGTCGGCTAGCCGCCCTCGCGCGCCAGGGCCCGCGGCCGCTCGCGCAGCAGCACCAGCATCGACGCCGCCATCGCCAGCAGCAGCAGCGAGGCGGCGGCGAAGGCGTCGGCGTAGCCGAACCGCGCGATCACCGGCAGGCTCACCACGGGCGACAGGAACTGGCCGAGGAAGATCGACGTCGTCACCACCCCCGACGCCATCCCCCGCCGGTGCGGCGGCGCGGCGCCGAGCGCGATGTTGATGAAGCACGGGATCACGAGGCCGAGCCCGGTCCCGACGACCGCCGCCGCGAGCATCAGGTAGCGCAGCGACTGGGCGTCGTGCAGCAGCCAGAAGCCGAGCGCCATCACCGTCATCCCCGCCGCCGGCGTCCCGGCCCGGCCGAGCGCGTCGCGCGCCGGGCCGTAAACCATCGCCGAGATCCCGGCGCACAGCATCATCGACGCCATCACCCGCCCCGCCGACACCGGGCTCGGATCGCCCAGCTCGGCGAGGTAGTAGGGCACCTGCGTCGGCAGCACGTAGAACAGCACGAACGTCAGCCCCGACAGCACCGAGATCGCGCCGACCATCAGCTGCCATCCCGGCAGGCCCTCGCCCGCCTGCGGCGCGGCGTCCTTCTCGGGCACGATCTCGCGCTTGGGCAGCAACGCCCAGAACAGCGGCACGAACAGGAACGCCAGCCCGTAGATCGCGAACGGCGCGCGCCACGACAGCGTCGCGAGAAAGCCCGCGAGGGTGATGAACAGGAAGCCCGAGAAGTTCACCGCCGACATCTGGTAGCCCATGAAGCGTGCGCGCACCGGGCCGGAGTAGAAGTCGCCGATCAGCGCCGACTGCGCCGTCATCACCATCGCCACCGCCACGCCCAGCAGCAGCCGGCTGGCGAGGATCGACGTCAGATCCTCGAGCCACAGCCCCGCCGTGCCCGCCAGCGCGAACAGCAGCGTGCCGAGCAGCATCTGCCGGATCCGCCCGAACCGGTCCGCCGCGCCCCCCGCCAGCGGCGCGAGCAGCGCCACCACGAGCGAGGGCGCCGTCAGCAGCAGCCGCGCCAGCAGGTCGGCGTTGGGCACGTCGGCGAAATCGGCCTCGATGCTCGGCAGGGCCGGCGAGATCATCGCGTTCGACAGGACGGTGAGGGTGGCGGCGAGCAACAGCACGTAGGCCCGGGCATCTCGAACGAGGTGAGACATGACGAACTTGACTCCGTGGCCGTCGGACGGCGCGAAGCGCTGCCGCGCCAACGTCGCTCAAGGACCGGGTTCCGGAAGGCGCGCCCAGGGCGCGTTGAAATATCAACCCAAGGCCGCGGTCCCGGGTCACCGCTGCAAGATACGCCTCGATCGCCGCGAGGCAAGGTCACCCCCCGTTCGCCACCTGCGCCCCGTCTGTGCGTTTTCCGTAGGGTGCGCGCTCGCTGCGCACCCGCCGATTTCCGCCACCCCCAACCCCCACGCCTGTTGCCCCCGCCACCCGCGCGCTAGCTGTCACCCTGACCAACCACCGGGAGCCGAACCGATGCTGCGCCGCCTTCTCCTCGTCCTCACCCTCCTCGCCGCGCCCGCCCTCGCGCAGGACCGCGCCGACGTCGAGCGGCAGTTCCAGGCCTGGCTAGACGAGACGATCTGGCCGGCCGCGTCGGCCGAGGGCGTCAGCCGGGAGACCTTCGACGCCGCCTTCGCGGGCGTCACCCTGGACTGGAGCCTGCCGGGCCTCGTCGTGCCGGGCGCGCCGCCCTCGGAGGAGCCGCAGGTGCAGCGCCAGACCGAGTTCGGCTCGCCGGGCAACTACTTCCGCCGCGGCTCCGTCGAGGGGACGGCGGCGATCGGGCGGCAGATGGCGCAGCGCCACGCCGACGCGCTCGCCCGCGCCGAAGCGCGCTACGGCGTGCCGGGCCACATCGTGCTCGCCATCTGGGGCCGCGAGAGCGGCTTCGGGCGCGTCGACATCCCCCACAACGCCTTCCGCGTGCTCGGCACCCTCGGCTTCATGAGCCCGCGCGGCGACTACCTGTCGCGCGAACTCGTCGCGGCGCTGCAGATCGCCGAGGCCGGCCACGTGCCGGCGGACGCGATGAAGTCGAGCTGGGCCGGGGCGCTGGGCCAGCCGCAATTCATGCCGTTCAACTTCCTCGCCTTCGCCGCCGACGGCGACGGCGACGGGCGCGCCGACATCTGGGACTCCGAGGCCGACACCATCGCCTCCATCGCCAACTTCCTCGCCGAGAAGGGCTGGGTCGCCGGGCGCGACTGGGGCTTCGAGGTGACGGTGCCGCCGTCGGTCTCCTGCACACTCGAGGGCCCCGACCAGGGCCGCACCATCGCCGAATGGGCCGAGATGGGCATCGCCCGCATCTCCGGCCGCCCGTTCCCGGACCACGAGCTCGCCGGCGAGGGCTTCCTGCTGATGCCCGCCGGCCGCCACGGCCCCGCCTTCATCGTCACGCCCAACTTCTACGTGCTCAAGGCCTACAACGTCTCCGACCTCTACGCGCTGTTCATCGGCAATGTCGGCGACCGCATCGCCTGGAACATGGGCGACTTCGCCGCGCCCTGGGGGCCGGTGGGCGGGCTCTACCGCTCCGACGTCGCCGCCATGCAGCGCGCGCTCGAGGCGATGGGCCACGACGTCGGCGGCGCCGACGGGCTGCCGGGCTTCAAGACCCGCCGCTCCATCGGCCGCTGGCAGGAAGAGACCGGCGCGGCGGCGACGTGCTTTCCCGAGGAGGGGATGAAGGCGGTGCTGCGCGAGTGAGCCCGGCGGCGGCGCGGGCGGCGCGGGCGGAGCCTCCGGCGGGGATATTTGAAGAACAGAGATCGGGGACGCGCGCGCAGGGGCTTCATCTGGCTGGCAAATATGCACGGCGCGCCGCGGGCGGCGGGCGACCGGCCGGGCATGGACACCGCCGCTCACCCCGTTAGGTTCGCAGGCAGACTCATCCAGCAGGAAGCACGCGAGATGCAGAAATTCGGCAAGAGCCAGCCGGTGAAACGGGTCGAGGACGTCCGGTTCCTGACCGGGCACGGCCGCTACGTGGACGACATCGCGCCCGAGGGGGCGCTTCACGGGTTCGTGGTCCGCTCGCCCGTGGCGCACGGCGAGATCACCGTCCTCGACGTCGCCGAGGCGCGGCAGGCGCCGGGCGTGGTGGCGGTGCTGACGCTGGCCGATCTCGAGGCCGCCGGCATGAACGTGGCGATGGACACCGACCCGGTGAAGAACCTCGACGGCAGCCGCGGCGCGACGCCCGAGCGGCCGGTGCTGGCGCGCGAGCGCGTGCGCTTCGTGGGCGAGCCGGTGGCGTTCGTGGTGGCCGAGAGCCTCGCCGAGGCGCGCGACGCGGCGGAGCTGATCGAGTTCGACGTCGACGAGCTGCCGGTGCACGTGGAGACCGCCGTGGGCGGCCCCGCGATCCACCCCGAGGCGCCCGACAACCGCGCCTACGAGTTCGGCCTCGGCGAGCGCGAGGCGGTGGCGGCCGCGATCGACGCGGCGGCGCACGTGGTGCAGTGCAAGGTCGTGGGCAACCGCATCATCGTCAACAGCCTCGAGCCGCGCGGCTGCTTCGCCGAGCCGCTGGAGGGCGGGCGCTTCCATGTCTGCGTCAACGGGCAGGGGGTCTGGGGCGCCAAGTCCGACCTCGCCGCCGCGTTCGGCGTCGACGAGGCCGAGGTGCGCGTCACCAACCCCGACGTGGGCGGCGGCTTCGGCATGAAGGGCTCGATCTATCCCGAGGTCTACCTCGTCGCCGCCGCCGCGCGCCAGCTCGGCCGGCCGGTGCGCTGGATGGGCGAGCGCACCGAGTCGATGCTGTCGGACAACGGCGGGCGCGACCTCGTCTCCACCTCGACCCTCGCCTTCGACGCCGACCACCGGATCACCGCCTACCAGGTCCACACGGTCAGCAACCTCGGCGCCTACAATTCCAACTACGCCCAGCACATCCAGTCGACCCTGTTCGCCAAGGTGATGCCCGGCGTCTACGACATCCCCGCCGCCTGGCTGCACGTGGAGGGCGTGTTCACCAACACCGTGCAGATCGACGCCTACCGCGGCGCCGGCCGGCCCGAGGCGATCTACGTGCTCGAGCGCTCCATGGACAACGCCGCGCGGGTGCTCGGCGTCGACCCGCTCGAGCTCAGGCGCAAGAACTTCATTCCGCCCGCGGCCTTCCCCTACACCTCGCCGACCGGGGTGACCTACGACGTCGGCGAGTTCGACAAGGTGCTCGCGCGCGCCGAGGCCGAGGCCGACTTCGCCGGTTTCGCCGCCCGCCGCGCGGAGAGCGCGCGCCACGGCAAGAAGCGCGGCCTGGGGGTCTGCTACTACATCGAGAGCATTCTCGGCGACAAGGCGGAGAACGTGAAGGTGGTCTTCGAGGACGACGGCAGCGTCTCGCTCTACGTCGGCACCCAGTCCAACGGCCAGGGCCACGAGACCGTCTATGCCCAGTTCCTCGCCGACCAGACCGGGATCCCGGCCGAGCGGATCAAGGTTATCCAGGGCGACAGCGACCTGATCGCGTGGGGCGGCGGCACCGGCGGCTCGCGCTCGGTGACCACCCAAAACAACGCCACCCTGGTCGCCGCCGACGTGATGGTGCAGCGCTTCACCGCCTTCCTCGCCGACAAGGAGGGGGTGGACGCCGCCGAGATCGGCTTCGACGACGAGACCTTCCGCATCCCCGGCTCGAACATGACGCCGACGATGATGGATGTCGCCGAGATGGCCCGCGCCGAGGGCCGCGACGAGTTGCTCACCATCGCCGAGCGCGGCGAGCTCGAGCAGATGTCCTTCCCCAACGGCTGCCACGTCGCCGAGGTCGAGGTGGACCCGGCCACCGGGGTGACGGAGGTGGTGCGCTACACGGTGGTCGACGACCTCGGCAACCTGATCAACCCGATGCTCGCCGAGGGCCAGGTGCATGGCGGCGTGGCCCAGGGGATCGGCCAGGCGATCAGCGAGCTCGCGGTCTACGACGAGACCGGCCAGGCGCTGACCGCGAGCTTCATGGACTACGCGATGCCCCGCGCCATCGACATGCCGTGGGTGAACTTCCACTCCGAGCCGACGCCGTCGAAGAACAACCCGATGGGGATGAAGGGCTGCGGCGAGGCCGGCACCGTCGGCGCCTGCGCGGCCGTCGCCAACGCGGTGCAGGACGCGCTCTGGGAAGACGGCGTGCGCGAGGTGCAGATGCCGTTCACGCCGCTGCGCGTGTGGCAGATGCTGAACGGGGCGATGGGTGCCGCTGCGTGATTTCGTCTTCGGCCTGTTCGGGCGCAAGCCCGTCCAGGCCGAGGGCCGCGGCCGCCATCGCGGGCAGGCGACCCACGTCATCGTGCTCGACGGCACGATGTCGACACTGCGCGAGGGCTACGAGACCAACGCCGGGCTGACCTTCAAGCTGCTGCGCGAGGTCGGCCGGTCGGCCAACCTGACGGTCTACTACGAGGCCGGCATCCAGTGGCGCGACTGGTCGCACACCGTCGACGTCGCCGCCGGGCGCGGCATCGGCCGCCAGATCCGGCGCGCCTACGGCACCCTCGCCTCGCGTTACCGGCCGGGCGACCGGATCGTGCTGATCGGCTTCTCGCGCGGCGCCTACGCGGTGCGCTCGCTGGCCGGGATTGTCGACATGGTCGGCCTGCTGCAGGACCGCCACGCCAACGTGCGCAACGTCCGCCAGGCCTACCGGCACTACAAGAACGGCGGCCGCGGCACCGTGGCCGAGAATTTCCGCCGGCGCTTCTGTCACGAGAAGGTGGAGATCGAGGCGGTGGCGGTCTGGGATACGGTGAAGTCGCTCGGGATCCGGCTCGGCTGGCTCGGCGAGTGGATGGGCGAGAGCGGGCGCTTCCACAACCACGCGCTCGGCCCGATCGTGAAGAACGGCTTCCACGCGCTCGCCCTCGACGAGACCCGCGATGCCTACCGCCCGGTGCTCTGGAACCGGATGCCGGGCTGGGAGGGGCGGCTGGAGCAGGTCTGGTTCCGCGGCACCCACGGCGACATCGGCGGCCAGTATACCGACGGGCGCAGCGAACGCGGGCTGGCCAACATCTCGCTGGTCTGGCTGCTGGGGCGGCTGGAGAGCGTGATCGGCCTGCCGCTGCCGGCGGGCTGGCGCGGGCGGTTTCCCGAGGACGCCGACGCGCCGCCCGCGGGAACGTGGAGCGGCTGGGGCAAGATCCTGCTCAGCCGCCATCGCCGCGTGGTCGGACGCGACGCCTCCGAGCGCATCCATCCGACCGCCGTGCCCCATCTCGGCGGGCAGCTCCCGGCGCCGGTCTGGCAACGCGAGGGCGCGGCGCCGGAGCGGCCGTCGCCTCAGGCGACCTCGCGCAACGAGGCCCGGGGGGCGATGCCGAGCGCGTGACAGACGTCGCGGGTCAGCTCGGGGCGGTTGAGGGTGTAGAAGTGCAGGTGCTCGACACCCCCCTCCAGCAGCTCGTCGCACAGCTCGGTGGCCACGGCGGTGGCGAGCAGGTCGGTGTCGCCGTCGCGGGTGGCGTTCTCGAAGGCGTCGACGATCACCTGCGGGATCGCGGCGCCGCAGGAGGCGGCGAACTTGCGCACGCCCGCCCAGCTCGCGATCGGCAGGATGCCCGGCACGATCGGCGCGTCGATCCCGGCGGCGGCGCAGGCGTCGCGGAAGCGGAAGAACGTCTCGGCATCGAAGAAGAACTGGGTGATCGCCGAGGCCGCGCCGGCGTCGATCTTGCGCTTGAGGAACTCGACGTCGGCGGCGGTGGTCGCGGCGTCGGGGTGCTTCTCGGGATAGGCGCCCACGTGGAGCTCGAACTTGCCGGTCTCCGCCAGCGCCTCGATCAGCTCGACCGAGCTGGCGAACCCCTCGGGGTGGGCGGTGAAGCCCGCGCTGCCCTTCGGCGGATCGCCCCGGAGCGCGACGATGCGGGTGACGCCGACCTCGGCATAGCCCTCGGCGATCGCCAGCGTCTCCTCGCGGCTGGCGCCGACGCAGGTGAGGTGGGCGGCGACGGACAGGCCGGACGTCTTGTGGATGGTGCCGACCGCCTCGTGGGTGAGCTGGCGCGTGGTGCCGCCCGCGCCGTAGGTGACGGAGACGAAGTCGGGGCCGAGCGGGGCCAGCGCCTGCACGCTGTCCCAGAGCCGGAAGGAGCCCTCGAGGTCCTTGGGCGGGAAGAATTCGAACGAGATGGCGGGCGTGGTCATGACGGTTCCTCTTGGGGATCGGCCTCTTGTGTCATGCGGGGCCGCGTGAGACAAACTCATAACCCTCACCACGATGATGAGTTCGGCTCGCATAATGCACATCGAGTTCCGCCACCTGCGCACGATCAAGGCGATCCACGAGACCGGCGGCCTCGCGCGCGCCGCCGACCGGCTCAACATCACCCAGTCGGCGCTGAGCCACCAGATCAAGGGAATCGAGGAGCAGGCCGGGGTCGAGCTGTTCGTGCGACGCTCCAAGCCGCTGAAGCTGTCGGCGGCGGGCCACAAGCTGCTCGCGGCGGCCGACGATATCCTGCCGCGCGTGGCGGCGCTCGAGGCGGAGTTCGCGGGGCTGCAGGCGGGCTCGGCGGGGCGGCTGCACATCGCGATCGAGTGCCACGCCTGCTTCGAGTGGCTGTTCCCGGTGCTCGAGCAGTTCCGGCGCGCCTGGGGCGAGGTCGACGTCGACATCCGCCCCGGCCTCGCCTTCGAGGCGCTGCCCGCCCTGATGAAGGAGCAGGTCGATCTCGTCGTGTCCTCCGACCCCGAGCCGCTCGCCGACGTCACCTTCACGCCGCTGTTCGACTACGAGCCGGTCTTCGTCGCCTCCTCGGCCAACCCGCTCGCGCACAAGCGCTTCATCGAGGCGGAGGACTTCCGCGACCAGACGCTGATCACCTACCCGGTCGACCGCGCCCGGCTCGACGTGTTCTCGCAGCTGCTCACGCCCGCCCGCGTCGAGCCGGCGGCGCTGCGGCAGGCGGAACTGACCGCGGTTATCCTGCTGCTCGTCGCTTCCAACCGGGGCGTCGCGGTGCTGCCCGACTGGGTGGTGCGCGAGGTGCGCTACAATTCCGACTACGTCACCCGTCCGCTCACCGAGACCGGCCTGACCCGCCGCCTCTACGCCGCGACCCGCAGCGACGACACCGCCAAGCCCTACATGGCCCACCTGATCCGCCTCGCCCGGCAGGAGGCGGTCAAGCTGCAACGCGCCGGGGCGCCTGGCTGAGGGCGGGGAGGGGGGCCGTCTGCCCCCCTCTTGGCCCCGGCGGGGCCAATTCACCCCCCGAGGATACTTCGAGAACAGAGAGGGGGGCGGGCGGGCTCGGGTTGCCCCCGGGGCGCGTGCGCTATATGCGCTGGCGGATTCCAGATCCCTGCCCGAGAGACACCGATGCCCCGCAGCGCGAACCTGAACGTGATGATGAAGACCGCCCGCGCCGCCGGCCGGTCTCTGGTGAAGGATTTCCGCGAGGTGGAGAACCTGCAGGTCTCCTCCAAGGGGCCGGGCGATTTCGTCAGCCGCGCCGACCGGCGGGCAGAGGAGATCATCCACGCCGCCCTCATGGAGGCGCGGCCGACCTACGGCTTCCTCGGCGAGGAGGGCACCGTCGTCGAGGGCGAGGACCCGACCCGGCGCTGGATCGTCGACCCGCTCGACGGCACGACCAACTTCCTGCACGGGATGCCGCACTGGGCGGTGTCGATCGCGCTCGAGCACAAGGGCCAGATCGTCGCCGGGGTGATCTACGACGCCGCCAAGGACGAGCTGTTCTTCGCCGAAAAGGGCGAGGGCGCCTGGATGAACGAGAGCCGGCTGCGGGTGTCGGGCCGGGGGCGGATGATCGACAGCGTGTTCGCCACCGGGCTGCCCTTCGGCGGCCGCCGCGAGCTGCCGGCGGCGCTGCAGGACCTCGCGCGGCTGCTGCCGGCCTGCGCCGGGGTGCGGCGCTGGGGCGCCGCGGCGCTCGACCTCGCCTACGTGGCCGCGGGCCGCTACGACGGCTACTGGGAGCGCGGGCTCAAGCCCTGGGACGTGGCGGCCGGGATCATCATCGTGCGCGAGGCCGGCGGCTTCGTCGAGCCGATCGACCCGGAGGGCGACATCTTCGACGACGGCACCATCCTGTGCGGCAACGATCCTATCTTCCCGGCCTTTTCCAAGGTGATCCGGAACGGCTGACGCCGCGGCGCCGGCCGGCGACCGGGACGCTCGTGCGCACCGTCCGGTAGCGCGCCGCCGGGTGCGGCGGGTGGCCGTCGGTGCGGCCCCAGAACGCCGCCGCGCCGCGCCGGATCCAGACCGGCAGGGTCAGCACCAGCCCGATCACGAAGCCGCCCGCGTGGGCCCAGTAGGCGGTGCCGCCGGCGCTGAGGTCGGCGCCGACGCCGTTGAAGACCTGGAGCGCGAACCAGACGCCGAGCATCAGCCAGGCGGGGACCGGGATGATGCGGAAGATCACGATCAGGATCAGCAGCACGTCGACCTTGGCCTTCGGGTAGAGCAGCAGGTAGCCACCCATGACTCCCGCGATCGCCCCCGACGCGCCGACCATCGGGATCTGCGACAGCGGCTCGCCGGCATACTGCGCCAGCCCCGCGCCGAGGCCGCTGGCGAGGTAGAAGAGGAGGAAGCCGACATGGCCCATCTCCTCCTCCAGGTTGTCGCCGAAGATCCACAGAAACAGCATGTTGCCGAGGATGTGCATGAAGCCGCCATGCAGGAACATGTGGGTCACGAGCCCGCTGTAGCTCACGCCCTCGGTGATCAGGACGGGGAACATCGCGTAGTCGATGTAGAACTCCCAGAGCGCCTGGTCGGTGGTCAGGGCAACGAGCCCGTAGAGGTAGACCGCGACGTTGATCGCGATCAGGGCGTAGACCACGTACGGGGTTTGCTCGGACGGGTTGTGATCGCGGATCGGGAACATGCACGCATAGGTGCGTCATCCCCGTCCGCGGTCAAGCGCCGTCAGCGCGCGGCCACCTCGGCGAGCAGCTGCGCGTTGCCGCCGGCGGCGGTGGTGTCGATGCAGACATGGCGCTCGTGGCAGGCATGGGCGCGGTCGGGCGCGCCGGTGATCAGCGCCACGATCGGCCCCTCGCGCTTGGCGAGGGCCTGCTCGAGCGCGCGCGCCTCGTCGGCGTCGCCCCACCAGAGCACGCCGGCGAGGCCGTCGAGATCGGTGAGCCAGGCCGGATCGATCCGGCCCTCCGCCTCGACCGCCTGGCCGCCGAGCGCACGCACCGCCTCGGCCTGGGCGCGCGCGGTGGCGGCCGACGGCCCGAGGCAGAGCAGCGGGCCGCGCGGCAGCAGGGTGAGGCGGTTGCTCTCGCCGGTGGGGCCGGGCAGGTCGATCGTCTCGACGGGCTCCGGCGCGGGCGCGGCGGCGAGGGCGCGGGCGAGCCGGGTGGGGCTGTCGTCGGCGTCCCACGCGCCTCCGCCGGCGGGGGCCGGGGCGGGGGCGAAGCGGGGCAGGTAGTCGGGCCCGCCGGCCTTCGGACCGGTCCCCGACAGACCCTCGCCGCCGAACGGCTGGCTGCCGACGATGGCGCCGATCTGGTTGCGGTTGACGTAGGCGTTGCCCACGGCGATCCGCTCGACCACCTCCTGCACCCGGTCGTCGATGCGGGTGTGCAGCCCGAAGGTGAGCCCGTAGCCGCGCGCGTTGATCCGCTCGATCACCTCCCCGACCTCGTCGGCGGCGAAGGTGGCTAGGTGGAGCACCGGGCCGAAGACCTCGAACGGCAGATCCTCGATCCCGCGCACCCGGATCAGCACCGGCGCGATGAAGGTGCCGCGCCCGGGCGCGGCGATCTCGTGCAGCACCCGGCCCTCGGCGCGGGCGGCCTCGACATAGGCTTCGATGCCGTCGCGCGCCTCGGTGTCGATCACCGGGCCGACATCGGTGGCGATGTCCCAGGGATCGCCCAGCGTCAGGGTGTCCATCGCGCCGGTCAGCATCGTCGTCAGCCGCTCGGCGATGTCTTCCTGCACGTAGAGGCAGCGCAGGGCCGAGCAGCGCTGTCCGGCGGACTGGAAGGCGGAGGCGAGGATGTCGCGCACCGCGTGCTCGGGCAGGGCGGTGGAATCGACGATCATCGCGTTGAGCCCGCCCGTCTCGGCGATCAGCGGCGTGCCGGGAGCGCAATGCTTGGCCATCGAGGCGCGGATCTTGAGCGCGGTGTCGGTGGAGCCGGTGAAGGCGACGCCGCGGGTGCGGGCGTCGGCAATCAGCGCCGCGCCGGTGGCGCCGTCGCCGGGGACGAGCTGCAGCGCCTCGGCGGGCACCCCGGCCTCGTGCAGCAGCTCCACCGCGCGGGCGGCGATCAGCGGCGTCTGCTCGGCGGGCTTGGCGAGCACCGCGTTGCCCATCGCGAGGGCGGCGGTGAGCTGGCCGGTGAAGATCGCCAGCGGGAAGTTCCACGGCGACACGCAGACCCAGGTGCCGCGCGTGCCGGGGGCGTCGGTGGCGTTGGCGGCGTAGTAGTGCAGGAAGTCGACCGCCTCGCGCACCTCGCCGATGGCGTCGAGCAGCGACTTGCCGGCCTCGCGGTGCAGGATCGCGAACAGCTCGGGCGCGTGCGCCTCGTAGGCGGCGGCGGCCCGGCGCAGCGCGGCGGCGCGCTCGGCGGCGGGGGCGCTCCAGGGGCGGGCGGCCGCGTGGGCGCGCGCGGCGCCCTCCTTCGAGGCGGTGGCGACGGTGCCGACGCGGTCGTCCGGGTCGGCCGGGTTCACCACCTCGAGCGGCGCGCCGGTGGCGGCGGTGGCGTCTGCATATTTCTGGCCAGATGAAGCCGGGGTCCAGGCATGGCGGCGGAACGGCGCGCGCGCGGCGTCGAGCGCGGCGAGCGTCGGGCGGTGGGTGATGTCCCAGCCGGCGGCGTTGCCGCGGTCGGGGAACAGGTCGGGGCCGCGACGCAGGGGCGGCGGGTTGCCCAGGGCGGCGAACGGGTCGGCGGCGACGACCTCGGCGGGAACGTCCTCGTCGACGATCTGGTTGACGAAGGACGAGTTCGCGCCGTTCTCGAGCAGCCGGCGCACCAGGTAGGCGAGCAGGTCCTCGTGGGCGCCGACGGGGGCGTAGATGCGGTGGCGCGTGCCCTCGCGCTCGAGCAGCAGATTGTGCAGCGTCTCGCCCATCCCGTGCAGGCGCTGGAACTCCCACGCCGCGCGCGGCAGCCCCTCGGCCATGTGCAGCACCGCGGCCATCGTGTGGGCGTTGTGGGTGGCGAACTGGGGGTAGAGCCGGTCGGTCAGGCCGAGCAGCTTCCGGGCGTTGGCGATGTAGCTGACGTCGGTGGCGGCCTTCTCGGTGAAGACGGGGAAGCCGTCGAGCCCGAGCACCTGGGCGCGCTTGATCTCGGTGTCCCAGTAGGCGCCCTTGACGAGGCGGACCATGATCCGGCGGTTCTGCCGCGCGGCGAGATCGGCGACCCAGTCGATCACCGCGCCGGCGCGCTGCCCGTAGGCCTGCACCACGATGCCGAAGCCCTGCCAGTCGGCGAGCGCCGGATCGATGAGGGTCTCGGCGATCACGTCGAGCGACAGCAGCAGCCGGTCGGCCTCCTCGGCGTCGATGTTGAGCCCCATGTTCGCCTCGGCGGCGAGGCGGCAGAGCCGGCGCAGGCGCGGCACCAGCTCCTCGAGCACCTGCGCGCGGCGAGGCTCCTCGTAGCGCGGGTGCAGCGCCGAGAGCTTGACGGAGATGCCGGGGTTCTCGGCCACGTCGTCGTGGGTGGCGGCCCTGGAGATCGCGGTGATGGCGCGGGCGTAGTCCTCGAGGTAGCGCTGCGCGTCGGCTTCGGTGCGGGCGGCCTCGCCGAGCATGTCGTAGCTGTAGGTGTAGCCCTTCGCCTCCATCTTCGCGGCCCGGGCCATGGCGCGGTCGATGTCCTCGCCGAGCACGAACTGCCGGCCCATCTCGCGCATCGCCCGGCCCACCGCGGTGCGGATCACCGGCTCGCCGAGCCGCCGCACCGCGCCGCGCAGCGCGCGGAAGGGGGCGGGGCGGTCATCGTCGAGCACCCGCCCGGTAAGCATCAGCGCCCAGGTCGAGGCGTTGACGAGCGACGACGAGGAGCGGCCGAGGTGGCGGCCCCAGTCGGAGGGGGCGATCTTGTCCTCGATCAGCGCGTCGATGGTCTCGGCGTCAGGCACCCGCAGCAGCGCCTCGGCGAGGCACATCAGCGCGATCCCCTCGTCGGTGGAGAGGCCGTACTCGGCGAGGAACACCTCCATCAGCCCCGGCCGGCTGGCCTTGCGGATGTCGGTGACGAGGCCGGCGGCGCGGCGACCGATCTCGGCGCGCGCCTGCTCGGGCAGGTCGGCGGCGGCGGCGAGGGCGGCGACGGTCTCGGCCTCGGGCGCGTAGGTGGCGGCGGCGATCTCGTCGAGGGCGGGGGCTTGGACGTCGCGGGGCATGGGGGGCTCGCTGCTTGCGTTCGGGTCGACCCATGTTACAGCAGGTTTCGCAGGCCATTCGACCGAAGATGCCCGCCGCGCGGGCGGATGGACCGGAAACAGGGAGCAGAACATGGCGAACGACCTCGACCGCTTCGACCGCGCGATCCTCGACGTGCTCGCCGTCGAAGGGCGGCTCCCGGTGGCCGATCTCGCGCGCCGGATCGGGCTGACGAAGTCGCCCACCCAGGCCCGCCTGCGCCGCCTCGAGGCGGCCGGCACGATCCGCGGCTACCGCGCCGTGATCGACCCGATCCGCCTCGGGCGCGACCACGTCGCCTTCGTCGAGGTCAAGCTCGCCGACACCCGCGAGGCCGCGCTCGCCGCCTTCAACGCCGCCATCCTCGCGGTGCCCGAGATCGAGGAGTGCCACCTGATCGCCGGCGCCTTCGACTACCTCCTCAAGGTGCGCACCGCGTCGATGAGCGCCTACCGCGCCGTGCTCGCCGAGAAGATCTCGGTGCTGCCCCACGTGCACCAGACCTCCACCTACGTCGCCATGCAGGCCGTCAAGGACGGCGGCGTCGCCGCGCGGTAGGCCGGGCTTCAGCCCGGCGCGCGGGGTGCGGCGATGGGGGCGGGGCGGGTGCGCGATGAATGCGCACCCTACGGAGGGCGGACGAGAGCCGCTTGCCGACGGCGCGCCGGCGCGGCTAGAAGGCGGGGCGGCCCGCGTGGTGGAATGGTAGACACAGGAGACTTAAAATCTCTAGGCCGAAAGGCCGTGCCGGTTCGAGTCCGGCCGCGGGTACCAGCCGCACCCGATGGGCAAGACTTGACCTCCCGCCCCGCGCGGTGATGATCGGCCTACATGCACCGCTTGCGCTGGAGGCCGGACCGAAACCGGCGGGCAGGCGATGCGCAAATCGGGAGGATTACCAATGACCAAGAGTTTCGTCTTCGCCCTGGGGCTCGGGCTGACGGCCGCCGGGGGCGCGCTGGCGCAGGAGTACAGCTTCCGCTTCCAGTCGTCCGACCCGGCCGGCAACGCCAACTTCATCCTGCAGCAGGGCTGGACCGAGTCGGTGGCCGAGATGTCGGACGGGCGCATCGAGATCGAGCTGCTGCCCGTCGAGACCATCGTCGCCCACAACGAGACCCAGGACGCCATTGCCGCCGGCATCCTCGACGGCCACGTCACCGACACCTCCTACTTCGCCGGCAAGGACGCCGCCTTCGGCCTGATCGCCAACCCGGTCGGCGCGTGGTCGGACCCGCAGGAGATGTTCGACTTCATGAACGAGGGCGGCGGCAACGAGCTGATGAACGAGCTGCTCGAGCCCTACGGCCTGCACTTCATCGGCGCGACGACGCCGGGCCTCGAGGCGTTCGTCTCGGCGGTGCCGCTCGAGGGCGTGGACGATCTCGAGGGCCTGAAGATGCGCGCGCCCGAGGGGCTGGTGCAGCAGGTGTTCGCCGCCGCGGGCGCCGCGCCGGTCAACCTGCCGGGCTCCGAGGTGTTCACCTCGCTCGACAAGAACGTCATCGACGCCGCCGACTACTCGGTGTTCTCCACCAACCAGGCCCAGGGCCTGCACGACGTCGCGCCGCACCCGGTCTACCCGGGCTTCCACTCGATGCCGCTCGTGGAGGTGTCGATGAACCTCGACGCCTGGAACTCCCTGCCCGAGGACCTGCAGCAGGTGATGACGGACTCCGTCCAGCAGTTCGCCCAGAGCCAGGTCGCCGCGCTGAAGGAGGCCGACGAGGCCGCCGTGGCCGAGGCGCAGGCGGGCGGCGAGATCACCGTCCACGACTGGCCGGCCGAAGAGCGCAACCGCTTCCGCTCCATCGCCATGGGCGAGTGGGAGAAGGTCGCCGAGCGCTCCGAGAACGCCCGGATGGTCTACGACACGCTGACCGGCTACCTCGCCGACAACGGCATGCTGGAGTGACCGGCCGGCGGGCGGGGCCAGGCTCCGCCCGCGCCGCCCGACAAGAGGTGCCCTGCCGCATCCCGGCCGGGCACCTGCCTGCCGCACGCCAGCCCCCACGAGGTCCGTCATGTCCGATCCGACCGCCGAGACGTCCCATGTCGGCGCCGAGGCGCCGCGCGACGAGGGCGCGCCGGTCCCCGAGGCCGGCCTGCTTGGCCGGCTCATCGACAAGGGCGGGCTGATCTTCGCGCTCGGCATCGTCGCGGCGATGCTGATCCTGATCCAGGAGGTCTTCCTGCGCTACGTCTTCAACGCCCCGACGATCTGGGCGCACGAGACGACCGTCTTCCTATGCGGCATCGCCTTCATCTACGGCGGCCTCTACTGCACCGCGCGCGACCGCCACATCCGCGTCGTGCTGATCTACGACGCGCTCGGCCCGCGGATGCGGCGCACGTTCGACGTGGTGATCTCGATCATCTGCGCGCTCGCCTCGCTCATGTTCACCTGGGCGGCCTGGACGATGGTGGCCCGCGCCGCCTTTGCGCCGGGCGGCGAGGTGCGGCTCGAGCGCTCGGGCAGCGCCTGGAACCCGCCCTATCCCGGTATGCTCAAGATCTTCCTGATGCTCGTGCTCGGGGTGATGGCGGTGCAGTTCGTCATCCTCGCCGTCAGCTACGCCCGGCGGGGGCGCTGATGGAACTGTTCGGCATCCTCAAGGACCTCGGGATCGAGCAATCCACCCTGCTGATGTTCGCGATGCTGCTGTTGCTGCTCGTGACCGGCATCCCGCTCGCCTTCGTGACCCTGCTCGTGGCGCTGGTCTTCGCGCTCGGCTGGTTCGGGCCGATGGCGGTGCCGCTCATCACCAGCCGGGTTTACTCTTTCGTCTCGAGCTTCGTGTTCGTGTCGGTGCCGATGTTCGTGCTGATGGCGGCGATCCTCGACCGCTCCGGTATCGCGCGCGACCTGTTCGACGCGATGCGCCTCGTCGGCGGGCGGCTGCGGGGCGGGGTGGCGATCCAGACGATCCTCGTCGCGGTCATCCTCGCCGCGATGAGCGGGATCATCGGCGGCGAGATCGTCCTGCTCGGCCTGATCGCGCTGCCGCAGATGCTGCGGCTGGGCTACGACCGTTCGCTCGCCATCGGCGTCGTCTGCGCGGGCGGCGCGCTCGGCACGATGGTGCCGCCCTCGATCGTGCTCATCATCTACGGGCTGACGGCGAACGTCTCCATCGGCGACCTCTTCACCGCCGCCTTCGTGCCGGGCTTCATGCTCGCGGGCTTCTACGTGGTCTACGTGCTGGTGCGCGCCTACCTGAACCCGGCGCTCGCGCCGGTGGCCGAGGGGCCGCAGCCGACGCGGGCGGAGAAGCTGCACCTGCTCAAGGGGCTGTTCCTGCCGATCCTCGTGGTGATCGGCGTGCTCGGCTCGATCTACGGCGGCATCGCCTCGGTGACGGAGGCTTCCGCCGTCGGCGTGCTCGGCGTGACGCTGTCGACCATCGTGCGCGGCGAGTTCACGCTCACGCTGATGAAGAACGCCGCGCTGCAGACGCTGCAGACGGTGGGCATGATCGTCTGGATCGGGATCGGCGCGACGGCGCTGGTGGGCGTGTTCAACCTGATGGGCGGGATCGACTTCGTGAAGACGCTCATCACGGGCATCTCCGACAACCCGACCATCGTGCTGATCTTCATGATGGCGCTGCTGTTCATCCTCGGGATGTTCCTCGACTGGGTCGGGATCGCGCTGCTGACCATGCCGATCTTCGTGCCCATCATCCGCGACCTCGGCTACGACCCGATCTGGTTCGGGGTGCTGTTCTGCATGAACATGCAGATGAGCTTCCTGTCGCCCCCGTTCGGGCCGGCCGCCTTCTACCTGAAGTCCGTCGCGCCGCCCGAGATCGGCCTCGGCCACATCTTCCGCGCGCTGCTGCCCTTCATCGCGATGCAGGCGCTCGCGCTGGCTGTGCTCATCACCTTCCCGGGGATCGCGATGTACTAGCGCGCCATCCGGAACTGGCTGGCGTGGAAGCTCTCGCCCATGCCGTCGATGCAGGGGCCCATGTCGGCGTTGGACGTGCCCGAGATGGTACCGCCCGAGATGATCGACGCGCCGTGGACGCCGTCGCCCTGCGCGGCGAAGGTGACGTCGAGCCGGGCGATGATCTGTGATCCGGAGAGGCCGAGCTTGGCGGGGAACTTCACGCCGCCCATGGTGACGATGTTGGCCGCGCCGCCGGGCGCGCACCCGTCGACCGCCCCGAACTGCACGCCCGACGAGCCGGCGACGCTGTTTCTGTGGGTGCTGGTGGTGAGCATCACCACGTCCTCGACGGTGGCGTTGCTGCCGAAGACGATGCGGCAGTCGGTGATGAGCACCCCGCGCCGCAGCGTGGTCTTGTTGGGGATCGTCACCGTCTGGTTGCCGCTGCAGGTGGCCGTGTGGACCGCGCCCTCCGTCCAGTTCGCCTCGGTGAGGCGGTTGTTGTTGAGCGCGATGGGCGTCGGCGAGTCGAGGAAGGAGGGATAGAAGGCCGAATCCGGGTCCTGCAGTCCGGCGGCGATCTCGTCGATCCGGTCGAGAATGCGCAGCGGGTACTCCATGTCCCGCAGCGCCTCCTCCAGTCCGTCGTTCTTGCGAAAGCCGCTGCTGGGCATGTCGAGATCGTTGACGTTCGGCATCGAGACGATGACGCCGGGCTCGAAGACGTTGTTCTGGTTCAGCGACACCCGGTAATTGGAATGAACGCAGAAACCCGCCCGGAAGGTGTTGTTGGACTGGATGTCGACCTCGCCCTCGGCGAAGAAGCCGTTCTGGATGCAGGCGGGGACGTAGGACTCGAACAGCGCTTCGACGACGATGTCCCACCAGTCGATGCCGACGAGCTTGAACAGGAACGTCGGCGCCGGGGTGCCGCCGTCGAGCCCGCGCATTCCCCTGACCAGCACCGCGCCCGACGCGGTCTCGTCGGGGACGAAGGTTCTGGTGTCGCCGTCCCAGGTGCCGAAGGTGACGTGCTGGGGCGCGAAGATGTCGCCGTAGCGCCCGGCGGGCAGGTGGCCCTCGCCGATCGCCCGGGCCTTCGCCCGCGCCTCGTCGGCGGTCATGTACTCGCGCGCCACGATGGCGGCATGGGCGGTGGCGTCGGTGGCGGCCTGCAGGCGGGTGCGGGCGGCGTAGGCGTGGCTGACGTCGAGCGCGACGGCCCCGACGGTGAGGCAGAGGATGAACAGGAAGAGCGCGAAGACCGTCGCCGCCCCGTCCTCCCGGCGCAGCAGCCGGCGCGGGCCGCTCATGACAGCGACTCTCCGCGTTCGATGAATTGCTGCGCGCGCACGGTGACGGTGCTGCCGGTGAGCACGGAGAGCCAGCCGATCGCCTGCATGTTGGCGGCCGGCACGGAGACCACGCTGGTCAGCACGTTGTCGGCGTCGACGCTCGAGGTGACCGACAGGTTCGGCTCGAAGCGCGTCAGCTGTTGGCTGATGTAGGTCTCGACGTCGGAGAGCGCCTCGAGCCGGCCGATCGAGGCCATCCGATTGGCGTCCTGTACGACGCGCGTGACCTGCGCCTGACCGTTGAAGATCAGCGACACGTCCGCAATGAGCGACAACAGGGCCACGAAGGCCGGCAACCAGAGTACGAATTCAACCGTCGCACTACCCGATTCGTCACGCACCCAGCGCATAAGGCACTCCTTCGATATGCCTGATGCTGCTGTCCGAGTTGGGCGTTTCAAAGGCGCGGTGGCGGCGTCTTCGCGGCCCCGGCGCTAGTCGACGGTGCCGAGCCGGTACAGCTTGGCCCGCCGGTCGGGCGCGAGCTCCACGTAGCCGAGCTCGAGCAGCTTGCGCAGCGCCCGGTGGAACGTGGCGTGGGTCATCCGCGAGACGGTGCTCTGCTGGCGCACCCGCTCCGAGGTCAGGTCGGTCGTGTTGGCCTGGTCCGAGAGCAGGTGGAAGGCGTAGAGCACGTCCTTCTCGTTCTGAGACAGCTCCGCGAGACCGGAGTCGATTTCCATCTGCCACAGCGCGGAGCGCAATTTGGCGATGCTCGAAAGGTGCTGGGTCCTCATGTCCAAGGCGTCGTCTCCAGAAACAGGGGGGCGAACTGGCCGGAGCACTCGGAAATGAACAGGGTGCTCAACGTGATACGCAAGCGCCGGCCGCTCCGTCAACCGTCGGGACGTCGCGTCAGGATGACGAAAGTTGCAGATGAGGCCGAAAAACCTGCATCGCTGCTGAAGCAATGCAGCGTCACCACTGTATCAATCCGCCCGATCTTTGCCGCGGGGGCCGGGCGGGGGAGGTAGCAGGGTGAGACGTGGGG
>NZ_CH724107.1:1277374-1335436 GCF_000153305.1 Oceanicola granulosus HTCC2516 | reverse complement strand
GCCGTCGAGGCGCGCCGCGGCGAGCGCGATGGCCTGCTGATAGACCGTGGCGGCGTTCCACTCGTTGAGGACGCGGAAGTTCTGGGTGCCCTCCGAGTAGGGCTGCCCCGGCTGCCAGCCCTTCTGGCGCAGGTAGTTCGCCGTCGAGGCCAGCGCGTCGGCGACGCCGTAGAGGTCGACCCGGCCGTTGCCGTCCCCGTCCACCCCGTAGCGCAGCGCGTTGCCCGGCAGGAACTGGGTGTGACCGAGCTCGCCGTGGGCCGCGCCGCGCTGGTTCGGCGCGAGCATGCCGCGGTCGACCATCTGCAGCGCCGCGAGGGCGTGCGGGGTGAAGAAGTCGGAGCGGCGGCAATCGTAGGCGACGGTGGTGATCGAATCGACCACCGGCGTGTCACCCATGAAGCGGCCGCCGCCGGTCTCCATGTAGTGGATCGCCAGCAGGATCGAGGCGGGCACGCCGTAGGCCTGCTCGAGCGACTGGTAGAAGCCCGGGTTCGAGTTGCGCGCGTTGCGCAGGGTCGAGGCGAAACTGTCGAGCGAGCCGAGGCGGATCCGGATGAACTCGTCGAGCGAGTAGCGCACGCCGCGCTGGTTGCGGTCGGCGTTGATGGTCGATTGCGAGTAGCGCGCGTTGGCGAGCGCGTTGAGCCCGGCCTGGCCGATGCCCTGGGCGGCGGCCTCCTGCGCGAACTCCTGCTTCCACCGTTCGAACCCGCTGGCGTCGTTGCCACAGGTGGCGGCCTGTGCGGCGGCCGGTGCGGCGAGGACAGCGAGGGCGAGGGCGATCTTGCGCATGTTCAAACTCCTGAAACATCGTGTTGCTGCTGGCTACCACGGGTTGGACAGCCTTTCCACGCAAGCTAGCTTGGCCCGGGCCGATGACAAAGACACGAGAGTGAGATGGGGCGCGGGTTATTCTTGGCGGCGATCGCGGCGGTCTGCCTCGGGGTCGGCGCGCTCGGAGGCTACCGTCTCGGCGCGGCGCAGGAGCCCGAGGTGGTCGTCCAGCCGCTGCCGCTGACGGAGGAGGAGCGCAGCACCATCGCGCTGTTCCGCGCCGCGCGCGAGACGGTGGTGTCGATCTCCACCTCCGACCGGGTCGTCGACCCCTGGACCCGGCGCACCTTCGATCAGCCGGCCGGGTCGGGCTCGGGCTTCGTCTGGGACGCGCGCGGCCACATCGTCACCAACAACCACGTCATCGAGGGCCGCAGCCGCGCCACCGTCACGCTCGCCGACGGGCGCAGCTTCGACGCCCGCCTCGTCGGCCGCGACCCGGCCCACGACCTCGCCGTGCTGCGCATCGAGGGCGACGCGCTGCCCGCGCCGCTGCCGCTCGGCCTGAGCCGCGATCTCGAGGTCGGGCAGGACGTGCTCGCCATCGGTAACCCGTTCGGCCTCGACTGGACGCTCACCACCGGCATCGTCTCCGCCCTCGACCGCGAGCTGCCCACCGGGCGCGGCGGGGCGGTGCGCGGCCTGATCCAGACCGACGCGGCGATCAACCCCGGCAATTCCGGCGGCCCGCTGCTCGACAGCGCCGGGCGGCTGATCGGGGTCAACACCGCGATCTTCTCGCCCTCTGGCGCCTCGGCCGGCATCGGCTTCGCCATCCCCGTCGGCAGCGTGCGCCGCGTGGTGCCGCAGCTGATCGAGACCGGCCGCTACGCGCCGCCGACCCTCGGCATCCTCGTCGACGCCCGCATCAACGCCGCCGTCAACCGCCAGGGACTTCCCGGCGTCCTCGTGCTCGGCGCCGAGCCGGGCAGCCCCGCCGCCGCCGCCGGTCTCGAGACGGCGCGGCTCGACCGCAGCGGCCGCATCGTTCCCGGCGACATCGTCACCGCCGTCGACGACACGCCCGTGGAGACTCTCGACGACTTCCTCGCCGCCCTCGACCTGCGCGCGCCGGGCGAGAGTGTCACGCTCACCCTGCGGAACGGCCGGCGCGAGCGGACGCTGGAGCTGGAGCTCGCCCCCGGCTGATCCGGCTTGACGGGCAGGGCCCTGCCGCCATCTCCTTGACGAACCCGTGAGGAGGTCCGGCCGATGAGACAGCCCCAGCCGATCGACACGTTGCGCAACTCGCTGCTGGCGCTGATGGCGGTGATCCTCGTGGGGCTGGCGCTGCAGGTGACCAAGCCGGTGATGGTGCCGGTGACGCTGGCGCTGTTCATCGCCCTCGTCGTCTCGCCCGTGGAAGACCGCATCGCGTCGCTGTTCCCGCGCAACGTCCGCTGGCCGGGGCTGCTCGCGGCGATGGCGGTGATCCTCGCCGTCTTCGCCACCTTCATCAGCGTCATCTGGATCGGCGCCCGCCGCATCGGCGGCGCCCTGAGCGGCGTGCCGGGGCGGATCAACCAGTACATCCGCGAGGCCAACCTCGAAGAGCGCACCATGTTCGGCGCCGATATCGAGCAGCTCGCCTCGATGGTCAGCGACCGCGGCATCGCCTTCGCCTCCGGCCTCGCCACCCGGGTGCTCAACTCCGCCAGCACCATGGTCCTGACCCTGGCGCTGACGGTGTTCCTCGTGCTGCTGATGCTCACCGAGGCGCCGCGCGCGGCGAAGAAGCTCGAGGCGGTCAGCGAGGCCGAGGAGACCTCGCGCTGGAAGAACGCGATCCGGGTCATCGCGCGCAAGCTGCGCCTCTACCTGATGGCCCGCGCCGCGCTCGGGGCGCTGACGGCGGTCTGCTACGTGGCGTGGCTCTGGTTCAACGACGTGCCGCTGCTGCTGGTCTGGGGGCTGCTGGTGTTCCTGTTCAGCTTCGTGCCCAACCTCGGCTCGGTGCTCTCGGGCCTGCTGCCGGTGAGCTACGCGCTGCTGACGGGGGAGGGGGGCAACATCTGGCTCATCATCGTCGGGCTGCTGGTGATCGAGCAGGTGATCGGCAACTTCGTCGACCCGCACGTGCAGGGCGGGCAGGTCTCGCTGTCGCCGCTGGTGATCCTGCTGTCGGTGATCTTCTGGGGCTGGCTCTGGGGGCCGCTCGGCGCGCTGCTCGGCGTGCCGGTGATGATCGCCGTCGTCGTCGCCGCCGCCCATCTCGAGCCGATGCGCCCGCTGGCGCTGTTCCTGTCGGACCAGAGCGACATGGCCGGCCTCGACCGCGTCGCGCTGGACCTGCCCGAGATCGAGGGCAAGCCGCCGCCCCCGGCCCCGGGTCCGGGCGAGGAGCGGGCCGGCTAGGCCGCGTCGCGGGTGCCGGCGAAGCGCTTCTGCCACTCGGCGCGGCTCGCGTCGGCGATCTTGGCGAACAGCACCTCGGGCACCTCGAAGCCGTGGCCGGCGGGCAGGGCGGTCAGCGCCCCGGCCACGTCGCCCGGCCAGGCGGCGTCGGAGACGCCGAGCGCCTCCAGCATCCGCGCCGACGCGTTCGGCACGAACGGGGCGGAGAGGATCGCGTAGAGCCGGATCAGGTTCAGCCCGAGCGCGATCTGCGCTTTCGCGCGCGCCTCGTCGGTCTTGATGACGGTCCAGGGCGCGGCCTTCTGCAGGTACTCGTTGCCGGTGACCCAGATCGCCCGCAGCTCGGCGGCGGCCTTGCGCACCTCGATGGCGTCCATGTGCCGCTCGTAGGCCCGCACCCGCCCCTCGAGCTCCTCGATCAGCGCCGCCTCGTCGGGCCCGTGCGCGCCCGCCTCGGGCACCTGCGGCCCGAACTTGGCGTTGCAGAACTTGGTCACCCGGCTGACGAAGTTGCCCAGCACGTCGGCGAGGTCCTTGTTCACCGAGGCCTGGAAGTTCTCCCAGGTGAACTCGGCATCGGCGCTCTCGGGCGCGTGGCTCAGCAGCCACCAGCGCCAGTAATCGGCCGGCAGGATCTCGAGCGCCTGGTCCATGAACACCCCGCGCCCGCGCGAGGTGGAGAACTGGCCGCCGTCGTAATTGAGGTAGTTGAACGACTTGATGTAGTCGACGAGCTTCCACGGCTCGCGGCTGCCGAGGATCGTCGCGGGGAAGCTGAGCGTGTGGAAGGGGACGTTGTCCTTGCCCATGAACTGGGTGTAGCGCACGTCGTCGGCGCCCCTGTCGGTGCGCCACCAGCGCGCCCAGTCGTCGCCCTTGCCCGCCTCGACCCATTCCTGGGCGCAGGCGATGTACTCGATGGGCGCGTCGAACCAGACGTAGAAGACCTTGCCCTCCATCCCCGGCCAGTCCTCGCTGCCCCGCTTGACCGGCACGCCCCAGTCGAGGTCGCGGGTGATGCCGCGGTCCTGCAGGCCGTCGCCATCGTTGAGCCACTTGCGCGCGATGGAGGTGGTGAGCACCGGCCAGTCGGTCTTGGTGTCGATCCACGCCGCGAGCTCGTCCTTCAGCACCGACTGGCGCAGGTAGAGGTGCTTGGTGGCGCGCATCTCGAGCTCCCGGGAGCCGGAGATGGTGGAGTAGGCGTCGATCAGGTCGACCGGGTCGAGCTGCTTGGTGCAGTTGTCGCACTGGTCGCCCCGCGCGCTCTCGAAGCCGCAATTGGGGCAGGTGCCCTCGATGTAGCGGTCGGGCAGGAAGCGGCCGTCGGCGGGCGAGTACATCTGGGTCTCGCTGACCTCCTCGATCAGGCCCTGCTCGGCGAGGACGCCGGCGAAATGCTGGGTCAGCGCGTGGTTCTGCGGCGAGGAGGAGCGGCCGAAATGGTCGAACGACAGCCCGAACCCCTCGGCGAGGTCGGCCTGCACCTGCCACATCTCGGCACAATACTCCGCCACCGGCTTGCCCGCCTTGGCGGCGGCGAGCTCGGCGGGGGTGCCGTGCTCGTCGGTGGCGCACAGGAACAGCACCTCGTGGCCCCGCGCGCGCTGGTAGCGGGCGAACAGGTCGGCCGGGAGCTGGCTGCCGACGAGGTTGCCGAGGTGCTTGATCCCGTTGATGTAGGGGATCGCGGAGGTGATGAGGTGGCGCGCCATCGCTGTCTTCGTCCTGCTTGCTTGCGGGCGCGGTGTATCGCCTCGCGCCGGGGAGGGCCAGCCATCGAAGCACGCCCCCTTCCGCGCCGCCCCGTCGGGACCCTGCGGCCCTCCACTCCAGCGCCCCCGCCCGGCCCCCGGCCGGGCAGCGCCGTCCCGCCCCCACGGGGCGGCGCTTCTGGCGAAGCAGGTGCAAGGCACGCGCCGCCGATGCTTCCGGGCACGCCGCGCGCAACCCGACCCCGCCCCGTCGGGACGGCACTGCCCTTCGCGCCAGCGCCCCCCGGACCGCCCCGCCCGGCGGCACGCCGGGCAGCGCCGTCCCGCCCCCACGGGGCGGCGCTTCTGGCGATGCGGGTGCAAGGCACGCGCCGCCGATGCTTCCGGGCACGCCGCGCGCAACCCGACCCCGCCCCGTCGGGACGGCGCTGCCCTTTGCGCCAACCCCCCGTCCCCCCGCCCGGCCCCCGGCCGGGCAGCGCCGTCCCGCCTCCACGGGGCGGCGCTTCTGGCGATGCGGGTGCAATGCACGCGCCGCCGATGCTTCCGGGCACGCCGCGCCCAATCCGACCCCGCCCCGCGTGACGGCGCTGCCCTCCGCGCGTTCGCCCTTGCCCTCGGCGCCCGGAGGCTTAGGGTCCGGCTCCGCGAAAAAGGGGAAGATATATGAAGACGTTGGAGCTCGGCCGCAGCGGGATCGAGGTGACGGACTGGTGCCTGGGCACCATGACCTACGGCAACCAGACGGACGAGGCGGACGCCCACGCCCAGATCGAGCGGGCGCGCGAGGCCGGGATCGACTTCATGGACTGCGCCGAGATGTACCCGGTCAACCCGGTGCGCGCCGAGACGGTGGGCCGCTCGGAGGAGGTGCTCGGCAACTGGTTCGCCAGGTCGAAGCGGCGCGACGAGTGGATCGTCGCCACCAAGGTCAGCGGCTCCAACGGCGGCTTCGTGCGCGGCGGCAAGGGCTACGACGGCGCCACCATCCGCGAGACGGTCGAGGCCTCGCTGCGCCGCCTGCGGACCGACCGGATCGACCTCTACCAGCTGCACTGGCCCGAGCGCGGCACCTACGCGTTCCGCAAGAACTGGGGCTACGATCCGTCGGGGCAGGACAGCGCCGAGGTCGAGGCGCACATGCTCGACGTGCTCGCGGCGATGGACGACGTCATCAAGGCCGGCAAGGTGCGCGCCTTCGGCCTCTCCAACGAGACCTGCTGGGGCACCATGCGCTGGATCCGGCTCGCCGAGGAGAACGGCCTGCCGCGCGTCGCGGCGGTGCAGAACGAGTACTCCCTGCTCAACCGGCTGTGGGACACCGACATGGCCGAGATGAGCGTCCACGAGGACGTGACGCTGCTGCCCTATTCGCCGCTCGGGGCGGGGCTGCTCACCGGCAAGTACCAGAACGGCCAGGTCCCGGCCGGCAGCCGCATGGAGGGCAACGGCGATCTCGGCGGGCGCAAGACCGACCGCGCCTTCGCCGCCATCGACGCCTACCTCGCCATTGCCGCGCGCCACGGGCTCGAACCGGTCCACATGGCGCTCGCCTGGCAGCGCACCCGGCCGTTCCCGCTCTCCGCGATCTTCGGCGCCACCTCGCTGGCCCAGCTCGAGCACATCCTCGCGGGCGACGGCCTCACCCTCGCGCCCGAGGTGGTCGAGGAGATCGAGGCCGCCCACAAGGCGCACCCGATGCCCTACTGAGGCGGCACCGGGCGGCTGTCAAATAACACCGAAAGAACCTATCCGGCTTTTCGGGATGTCAGGGCAATGCCGCCCTGACACATTCTCTGCCCGACCCATGACCGGAGCCGCCCGATGTCCGAGCGCTACTACGCCCCCACCGGCGGCCACCCGCCGCAGACCGACCTGCTGACCGACCGGGCGATCTTCACCGAGGCCTACGCGGTGATCCCCAAGGGGACGATGCGCGACATCGTCACCAGCGCGCTGCCGTTCTGGCGCGGCACCCGGCTCTGGGTGCTGTCGCGGCCGCTCTCGGGCTTCGCCGAGACCTTCTCGCAGTACATCATGGAAGTGCAGCCCGGCGGCGGCTCCGACCGGCCCGAGACGGACCCGGGCGCCGAGGGCGTGCTGTTCGTGGTCGGGGGCCGCGTCACCGTCCACCTCGACGGCACCGCGCACGCGCTGGGCGAGGGCGGCTACGCCTACCTCCCCGCCGGCAGCGGCTGGCGGCTCGAGAACGCGGGCGCGGAGGTGGCGCGGTTTCACTGGATCCGCAAGGCCTACGAGCCGGTCGACGGGCTCGACGCGCCCGAGCCGCTGTTCCTGAACGAGGCCGACATCGCCCCCACCGAAATGCCCGGCACCAACGGCGTCTGGGCCACCACCCGCTTCGTCGACCCGGCCGACCTGCGCCACGACATGCACGTCACCATCGTCACCTTCCAGCCCGGCGGGGTGATCCCGTTCCTCGAGACCCACGTGATGGAGCACGGGCTCTACGTGCTCGAGGGCAAGGCCGTCTACCGGCTCAACGGCGACTGGGTCGAGGTCGAGGCGGGCGACTACATGTGGCTGCGCGCCTTCTGCCCGCAGGCCTGCTACGCGGGCGGGCCGGGCCGGTTCCGCTACCTGCTCTACAAGGACGTCAACCGCCACGCGGCCCTGCCACGGCGCGCCTGATCGCCGGTCTCGCGTCCCGTCCCCGTCCCGGACGGGTCCCATTGATGCCGCAAATCCCTGCTAGCACAGGACCCGAAGCATCCTTGCGAGACGAGGCCGAAGCCGTGACGCCAGTTCAGATCCCCCTCCGGGCCATGAGCCGCCTCGCGCGCCGCGCCCGTTCGTTCCCGCGCGACGAGCGCGGTTCGCTCGCGGTCGAGACGGTGGTGATCTTCCCGATCCTGGCCTGGTGCTACATGGCCAGCTTCGTCTGGTTCGACGCCTTCCGCGCGCAGGCCCTCAACGACAAGGCCACCTTCGCCATCGCCGACATGATCAGCCGCGAGACCGAGATGATCTCGCCGCAGTACCTCACCTCGCTGCTCAACGTGCACGACCTGATGACCGACGCGCGCGGCGAGGCAGAGCTGCGGGTGTCGCAGGTCTACTGGGACGGCGACCGCAGGCGCTACTTCGTGAGCTGGTCCGACACCCGCCGCGGCACCGTCGCGAGGCTGCGCAATCGCGACGTCAACCGCCGCTCCGAGGCGGCGGCGCGGATGCCGATGATGTCGCCGGGCGAGAAGATGATCCTGGTCGAGACGTGGCTGCCCTACGAGCCGCTGTTCAACGTCGGGCTCGGCTCGTTCGAGTTCGACGGCTGGACCGTGATCCGCCCGCGCTACGCGCCGCAGGTCTGCTACGACCGCACCGGCAGCGGCGACGTCAACGAGGCCAAATGCTGAGAGCGGCTCAGCCGTCGCGCTCCCGGGCCGCGAGCAGCAGCGCGAGTTGATCGGCCATCGCCTTGGCCTGACCCCCGGGCGTCACCCCGCCGAGCCCGACCCGCCGGCCCATCCGCCACCACATCCCCGGCACCCACGCCCGCGCCGCCGGGGTGCGCAGGGTGACGAGGAAGCCGTTCGACGGCTTGAACGCGAAGGCCCCGCGCTCGACCCGGACGATCTCGCCGAGCGGCGCGATCACCGCGCCGCCGCGCTCGCGCAGCCCGTCCCCGGTCAGCTCGACCACGGTGCGGCTGCCCTGCCGCAGCCGCTCGCCCACCCACAGCACCAGCGCCGCGAGCGCCAGCAGCATCACGACGTAGCCCGGCCCGGGCGGGCGCAGCAGCGCCAGCAGCGCCAGCAGGCCGCCGAGCCCGTACAGCACCCCGATCGCGAACAGGCGGCGGGCGGGGGAGGCTTCGAGGCGGGCGATGACGGGATCGGTGCTCATAAAGGCGGCTGTAGCGCGGCGGCGGGGCGAGATCCATGCAGCTTCCCGCCGCGCGCCCGCCGGGCTATGGTCGCGCCCGACATGACCCCGCTGTTCCGCCTCGCCCTGCTGTTGCCGGCCGCCGCCCTCGCGCTCGCCGCCTGCGCCGAGTTCCCCGAGCTCGACGGCCGCGTCACGCCCGCCGCCGCGGCCGCGCCCTATCCCGACCTCGTGCCGCTGCCGCCGCTGCTCGCCGCCGCCGACGCGCTGGGCGCCGCGCCCGACCTCTCCGCCCCGGCCCGCGCCGCCGCCGACACCCGCGCCGCCGAGCTGCGCGCCCGCGCCGCCGCCCTGCGCCCCCCCGTCGTCGACCCCGACGCCCGGGCCCGCCTCGCGGCCGGCGTCGACACCAGCGCGCTCGACGCCGTCGCCGGCCAGTCCCTCGGCCCCGACCTGCCCGCCGCCGATCCGGCCGCGCGGGACGCGCCGTTGAACTGAGCGGACAATCCCGCTAAGGGCCACCCCGGCGCGTCCGCGCCGCCGAGCCCCCAGCCGCCCAGCCGCACCCCGACAGGAGACCCCGCCATGACCACCGACCCGCTCCGTCTCGGCATCGCCGGTCTCGGCACCGTCGGCGTCGGCGTGCTGAAGATCCTGCGCGACCAGGCCGACCTCATCGCCGCCCGCGCCGGCCGCCCCGTCACCGTCACCGCCGTCTCCGCGCGCAACCGCGACACCGACCGCGGCGTCGCCATCGACGGCTTCGACTGGGAAGACGACCCCGTCGTGCTCGCCGCGCGCGACGACATCGACCTGTTCGTCGAGCTGATGGGCGGCGCCGACGGCCCCGCCAAGGCCGCCACCGAGGCCGCCATCGCCGCCGGCAAGGACGTCGTCACCGCCAACAAGGCCATGCTCGCCCACAACGGCCACGCCCTCGCCGAGGCCGCCGAGGCGGCGGGCCGGGTGATCCGCTTCGAGGCCGCGGTGGCCGGCGGCATCCCCGTCATCAAGGCGCTCACCGAGGGTCTCGCGGCCAACCGCATCGAGCGGGTGATGGGCGTGATGAACGGCACCTGCAACTACATCCTGACGCGGATGCAGGCGACGGAGCAGGGCTACAACGCGCTCTTCGACGAGGCCGCCAAGCTCGGCTACCTCGAGGCCGACCCCAATCTCGACGTCGGCGGCATCGACGCCGGCCACAAGCTGTCGCTGCTCGCCGCCATCGCCTACGGCACCCGGGTCGATTTCGACAACGTCGAGCTGGAGGGCATCCAGGCGGTCACGCTCGAGGACATCCGCCAGGCCGCCGACATGGGCTACCGGATCAAGCTGCTCGGCGTGGCGCAGATGTCGGGGCGCGGGCTCGAGCAGCGGATGCAGCCCTGCCTCGTCCCCGCCGCCTCGCCGCTCGGCCAACTCGAGGGCGGCACCAACATGGTCGTCATCGAGGGCGACGCGGTCGGCCAGATCGTGCTGCGCGGTGCCGGCGCCGGGGCCGGGCCGACGGCGAGCGCGGTGCTCGGCGACGTGATCGACATCGCCCGCGGCTTCCGCGTCTCCACCTTCGGCCAGCCCGCCGCCGACCTGCGCAAGGCCCGCCCCGCCCGCGCCGCCGTGCCCGCGCCCTACTACGTGCGCCTGTCGCTGCTCGACAAGCCGGGCGCCCTCGCCAAGGTCGCCACGGTGCTCGGCGACAACGGCATCTCCATCGACCGGATGCGCCAGTACGACCACGCGGCGACCACCGCCCCCGTGCTCATCGTCACCCACCGCACCACCCGCTCGGCCCTCGACGAAGCCGTCGCCGGCATGGCCGAGACAGGCGTCGTCCAGGGCGACCCGGTGGTGCTGCGGATCGAGGAGGTCTGAGCCTCCCGCCCACCGGCCCGACCGGCGCGCTCCCCGCGCGAAGGGCAGCGCCGTCCCGCGGGGCGGGCCCGGGCTGAGCGCGCCGCTCCTCAAAGCCCCGCCGTTCCGCGCTCCGAACCTCATCGCCAGAAGCGCCGCCCCGTGGGGGCGGGACGGCGCTGCCCGGCGTGCCGCCGGGCGCAACGGCTCGGGCGAACCACCCATGCCCGGCCTGCCGCCAAGCCCGACGGCTCAGGCGAAGCACCCCAGCGCGAAGGGCAGCGCCGCCCCGTGGCGGGCGGGACGGCGCTGCCCGGCGTGCCGCACCTCAAAGCCCCGCCGTTCCGCGCTCCGAACCTCATCGCCAGAAGCGCCGCCCCGTGGGGGCGGGACGGCGCTGCCCGGCCTGCCGCCGGGCGCAACGGCTCGAGCGAACCACCCATGCCCGGCCTGCCGCCAAGCCCGACGGCTCTGTCGAAGCACCCCAGCGCGAAGGGCAGCGCCGTCCCGCGGGGCGGGCCAGAGCTGAGCGCGCCGCTCCCAAAAGCCCCGCCGTTCCGAGCTCCGAGCCCTCATCGCCAGAAGCGCCGCCCCGAGGGGGCGGGACGGCGCTGCCCGGCGTACCGCCGGGCGCAACGGCTCGAGCTAAGCACCCGTGCCCCCACGCGCCTTCGCAACCCGCCGCGCCCAAGGCCGCGCGCGCTGGAGAAAACACCCCGCCGTTAGCGCCCCCACCCTTGTGTCCGTCGCGCGCACCCGCCTAGGTAGCGGAACATCCTCACAGCGAAAGGACCCCCGATGGCCGCCAACACGCCCGAGTTCCACGACCGCATGCTCTCGCTGGGCCTCGCCCGCGTCTCCGAGGCGGCGGCGATCGCCTGTGCGAACCTGATCGGGCGGGGGGACGAGAAGGCCGCCGACCAGGCCGCCGTCGACGCGATGCGCACCCAGTTGAACTCGCTCGACATCAAGGGCGTCGTCGTCATCGGCGAGGGCGAGCGCGACGAGGCCCCGATGCTGTACATCGGCGAGGAGGTCGGCTCGGGCTCCGGGCCCGACGTGGACATCGCCCTCGACCCGCTCGAGGGCACGACGCTGACGGCCAAGGACATGCCCAACGCCCTCGCCGTGATCGCGATGGGGCCGCGCGGCACGATGCTGCACGCGCCCGACGTCTACATGGACAAGCTCGCCGTCGGCCCCGGCTACCGCAGCGGCGTCGTGACCATGGACATGACCCCGCGCGAGCGCGTCTCGGCGCTCGCCTCGGCCAAGGGCTGCTCCACCGAGGCGATCACCGTCTGCGTCCTCGAACGGCCCCGCCACCAGGACCTGATCGAGGAGATCCGCAGCACCGGCGCGGCGATCCGGCTGATCACCGACGGCGACGTCGCCGGGGTCATGCACTGCGCCGAGCCCGAACTGACCGGGGTCGACATGTACATGGGCTCGGGCGGCGCCCCCGAGGGCGTGCTCGCGGCGGCGGCGCTCAAGTGCATGGGCGGGCAGATCTACGGCAAGCTGCTGTTTCGCAACGACGACGAGCGCGGCCGCGCCACCAAGGCCGGCATCACCAACCTCGACCGCGTCTACACCCGCGACGACATGGTCACCGGCGATGTCATCTTCGCCGCCACCGGCGTCACCGACGGCTCGCTGCTGCCCGGCATCAAGCGCGAGCCCGCCCACGTCACCGCTGAGACGATCCTCATGCGCTCCAAGACCGGCTCCGTCCGCCGCATGATCTACCGCAACCCCACCCGGTAGAGCCCGTCACGCCCCCGTAGGCCGGGCTTCAGCCCGGCCCCCGCCTCCGGCGAGGACCACCCCTCCGGTCAGGGCCACCCCACCGGCCCGAGAGCCGGGCCGAAGCCCGGCCTACGGGTGCCGCGCCGCCACCTCGATCCCCGCGCCGCGGTACCAGTCCACGATGGCGCGCCGCTCGGCCTCGGCGATGCCGGTCACGTTGGCCGGCGGCATCGCGTGGCTGACCCCGGCCTGCAGGTAGACCTCCCGGGCCGCGCGCGCGATATCGCCCGCCGTCTCCAGATGCACCCCGCCCGGCGCCCAGCGGATGCCGTCCCAGACCGGCTCGCGCGCGTGGCACATGGAGCAGCGCCCGATCACGATCCGCTCGACCTCCTCGAACCCGGCCGCCTCGGCGTAGCGCGCCTCCGCCGGCGTCAGCGGCCGCGACTCGAGCGCGCCGTAATCGCCGTCCCAGCCGTTCGCCGTCGACAGCCACGCCAGCACCACGAACAGCGCGGCGGCGGCGGCCCAGGTCCAGGTCGGCGCCTTGCCGCGCGCGTGCATGGTGTTGAAGTAGTGCCGCACCAGCACCCCGATCAGGAACACCAGCGCCGCGATGATCCAGCTGTACTCGGTCGCGAAGGCGAGCGGGTAGTGGTTGGACAGCATCAGGAACACGACGGGCAGCGTCAGGTAGTTGTTGTGGGTCGAGCGCAGCTTGGCGATCTTGCCGTACTTCGGATCGGGCTTCCGTCCCGCCTTCAGGTCGGCGACGACGACGCGCTGGTTGGGCATGATGATCAGGAACACGTTCGCCGTCATGATCGTCGCCGTGAAGGCGCCGAGATGGAGCAGCGCGGCGCGGCCCGTGAACACCTGGTCGTAGCCCCAGCTCATCGCCACGAGGATCGCGAACAGCACCAGCATCAGCGCCGTCGGCCGCTCGCCCAGCGGCGACTTGCAGAGCGCGTCGTAGGCGAGCCAGCCGACCGCGAGCGAGGCGGCGGAGATCGCGATCGCCTGCCAGACGGCGAGGTCGGCCTTCTCCGGGTCGATCAGGAACAGCTCCGCGCCCACCCAGTAGACCACCGCCAGCAGCGCCGCGCCCGACAGCCACGTAGCGTAGCTCTCCCACTTGAACCAGGTCAGGTGCTCGGGCATCGCGTCGGGGGCCACGAGGTACTTCTGGATGTGGTAGAAGCCGCCGCCATGCACCTGCCACTCCTCGCCGTCGGCGGGGCCGGGGATGTTGCGGTTGAGGCCGAGGTCGAGGGCGACGAAGTAGAACGACGAGCCGATCCACGCGATGGCGGTGACGACATGCAGCCAGCGCACCGCGAAGGCGAACCAGTCCCACAGGATGGCGACGTCATACATGCAACCGGCTCCTCGACATTTTTGCGGTCACTCTACCTGCGGCAGAATTTTCACGATAGCCTGACACGAAGCCCAGCTCTGTCAAAAAAGACCGAACAATGTCCTACCTCGACAACGTCAGAACCTTCGTGCGCGTCTTCGAGCTCGGCGGCATGTCCGCGGCGGCGCGCGACCAGCGGGTGTCGCCGGCGGTGGCGTCGGCGCGGATCTCGCAGCTCGAGGGGCATCTCAGGGTGCGGCTGTTCCAGCGCACCACCCGCAGCCTGACGCCGACCGAGCACGGCCACATGTTCTACGAGGGCGCCTGCCGCATCCTCGCCTCGGTCGACGCCGCCGAGGCCGCGGTCATCGAGGCGACGGAGAACCCGCGCGGCACGCTCTACGTCGCCGCGCCGCTTGGGCTCGGGCGGCGGCTGATCGCGCCGCACATCCCGGCCTTCGCCGAGAAGTACCCGCTCATCACCGTGCGGCTGCGGCTCAGCGACCGCAAGATCGACCTCACCGCCGAGGGGCTCGACATCGCCTTCTTCCTCGGCCGCCCCGCCGACAGCGACATGCGCATCCGCATGATCGCCGAATGCCCGCGCGTGCTTTGCGCCGCGCCGGGCTACATCGCCGCGCGCGGCCACCCGGCCGACGGCGAGGCACTGGTCGCCGAGGGGCACGACTGCCTCAACCTGCGCTTCCCCGGCGCCGCCGAGTTCCAGTGGGAGCTCGTCACCCCCGACGGCCCGCGCCGCTTCGCGGTGCGCGGGCGGCTCGAGAGCGACGACGGCGACGTGCTGACGGACTGGGCGCTGGCGGGGCAGGGGGTGGTGATGAAACCGGCCTTCGAGGTCGGCGCGCACCTCGCGGCGGGCCGGCTGGTGCAGGTCGCCGAGGCGACGCCGCCGGTGCCGGTGCAGCTCGCCTGCCTGTTCACCCACCGCCGCCACCAGGACCCGAAGACGCGGCTGTTCATGGACTTCATGATCGCCCGCATCAGCGCCGAGCTGAAGGCGCTCGAGCCCGCCTAGCTGCCGCGGTAGGTGGCGTAGCCGAAGGGCGAGAGCAGCAGCGGCACGTGGTAATGCGTCTCCTCCGACATGCCGAAGCGGATCGGGATCTCGGAGAGGAAGCGCGGGCTCTCGCCGGGCACGCCGCTGACGTCGAGATAGGAGCCGGCATGGAACACCAGCTCGTAGCTGCCGGTGGCGAAGTCGGCCTCGGGCAGGATCGGGCCATCGGTGCGGCCGTCGTCGTTGGTGGTCGCCTCCGCCAGCTTGGTGCGGCCGTCGCCCTCGATCCGGTAGAGCTCGATCCTGAGGCCGGCCGCGGGGCGGCCCCGGGCGGTGTCGAGAACGTGTGTCGTCAGGTAGCCAGCCATGTTCGCACCCACTCTTCCGCTGCCTGTATACAGGGTGACATGTTTACGGCTTAGGCAACAGGAAGTAAATCACGACGCTGATATCGGTTTTTCTTGATAATGCCGCGGCGCTTCGTCCCCTATCAAACCTGTCAACGAGGAGACAGCGATGACCACCCGCTACCCGCGCGACATGATCGGCTACGGCGCGACCCCGCCCGACCCCCGCTGGCCGGGCGGCGCGCGCATCGCGGTGCAGCTCGTGCTCAACTACGAGGAGGGCGGCGAGAACAACGTCCTGCACGGCGACGCCGCCTCCGAGGCGTTCCTCTCCGAGATCGTCGGCGCCGCCGCGTGGCCGGGCCAGCGCCACGCCAACATGGAATCGATCTACGAGTACGGCGCGCGGGCCGGCTTCTGGCGGCTGCACCGGCTGCTCGAAGACCTGCCGGTGACGGTCTACGGCGTCGCCAGCGCGCTGGCCCGCGCGCCCGAGCAGGTCGCCGCGATGCAGGCGGCGGGCTGGGAGATCGCGAGCCATGGGCTGAAGTGGATCGAGCACAAGGACATGGCCGAGGCCGACGAGCGCGCCGCCATCGCCGAGGCGATCCGGCTGCACACCGAGGTCGTCGGCGCGCCGCCGCGCGGCTGGTACACGGGCCGCTCGTCGGAGAACACGCTGCGCCTCGCCGCCGAGACCGGGGTCTTCGACTACGTCGCCGACAGCTACGCCGACGATCTGCCCTACTGGGCGCGCTTCGGCGCGCGCGACCAGCTGATCGTGCCCTACACGCTCGACGCCAACGACATGCGCTTCGCCACGCCGCAGGGCTTCAACGCGCCCGGGCAGTTCTTCGACTACCTGCGCGCCAGCTTCGACACCCTCTACGCCGAGGGCGCGGCGGGGGCGGCGAAGATGATGTCGGTGGGGCTCCATTGCCGCCTCGTCGGGCGGCCCGGCCGCATCGAGGCGCTGCGCCGTTTCATCGAGCACGCGCAGGCCCACGAGGGCGTCTGGTTCGCCACCCGCCTCGAGATCGCCGAGCACTGGGCCGCGACCCACCCGCCGGTGCGGCGCGAACGGCCCAGCGAGATGAACCACGACACCTTCGTTGCCCGCTACGGCTCGATCTTCGAGCACTCGCCCTGGATCGCCGAGCAGGCCTACGGCCTCGAGCTCGGCCCCGCCCACGACACCGCCGTCGGCCTGCACAACGCGCTCGCGCGCATGTTCCGCAGCGCCACCGAGGCCGAGCGGCTCGGCGTCCTCAAGGCCCACCCCGACCTCGCGGGCAAGCTCGCGGCGGCGAGGAAGCTCACCGCCGAGAGCACCAGCGAGCAGGCCTCCGCCGGGCTCGACGCGCTCACCGACGCCGAGCGCGCCCGCTTCACCGAGCTCAACGACGCCTACGTCGCCAAGCACGGCTTCCCCTTCATCATCGCGGTGCGCGACCACGACAAGGCCGGCATCCTCGCCGCCTTCGAGCGCCGCATCGCCAACGACCGCGCCACCGAGTTCGCCGAGGCCTGCCGGCAGGTCGAGCGCATCGCGCTGCTGCGGCTGAAGGACCAGCTGCCGTGACCCGGGACATCCCCCTCCGCCCCCTCGACGCCGCCGCCTTCGCCCCCTTCGGCGAGGTGCTCGAGGTCTCCGGCCCGCCCGACCTGCTGATCAACCAGGACCTCTGCGGCCGCCACCACGACCGCGCCCGGCTCGACCAGCAGGGCGGCCGCCTCGGCATCAGCCTCTTCGACGCCACCCCCCGCGCGCTGCCCTACGAGCTCGCGATGGTCGAGCGCCACCCGCTCGGCTCCCAGGCCTTCCTGCCGATGCACCAGAACCCCTGGCTCGTGATCGTCGCCTCCGACGAGGCCGGCCGCCCCGGCACGCCCATCGCGTTCCGCGCCGCGCCGGGGCAGGGGATCAACTTCGCCCGCGGCACCTGGCACGGGGTCCTGACCCCGCTCGCCGCGCCGGGCCTGTTCGCCGTCGTCGACCGCATCGCCCCCGCGGGCGAGGCGAAATCGGCCAATCTCGAGGAAGTCTGGTTCGACACCCCCTGGAGCATCGTCGAGCCCTAACGGGTGCGGGCAGCCGCATCGACCGTCAGCAGGAGAGGACAGCACCTTGGCAGACACATCGATCGGCACGCCCGAACAGCTACGCGACCCGGACTACACACCGCCCCTGCACAAGGCGATCCCGCTCGGCATCCAGCACGTGCTGGCCATGTTCGTCAGCAACGTCACGCCCGCGATCATCGTCGCCGGCGCGGCCGGGTTCGGCTTCGGCTCGAACAGCCCCGACTTCCCCGAGCTGCTCTACCTGATCCAGATGGCGATGCTCTTCGCCGGCATCGCGACGCTGCTGCAGACCATCACCCTCGGCCCCGTCGGCGCGGGGCTGCCCATCGTGCAGGGCACCTCCTTCGCGTTCCTGCCGATCATGATCCCGCTCGTCGCGGGCAAGGGCGTCGACGGGCTCGCCGCGCTGTTCGGCGGGGTGGTGATCGGCGGCCTGTTCCACGCGCTGCTCGGCACCTTCATCGGCCGCATCCGCTTCGCGCTGCCGCCGCTGGTCACGGGGCTCGTGGTGACGATGATCGGCCTGGCGCTGGTGCGCGTCGGCATCCAGTACGCCGCCGGCGGCGTGCCGGCGATCGGCACCGAGGAATACGGCTCCGCGCTCAACTGGTCGGCGGCGGTCCTGGTCATCGTGGTGACGCTGGCGCTGAAGTTCTTCACCCGCGGGATGCTCGCCGTGTCGGCGGTGCTGATCGGGCTGGTGGCCGGCTACGTCTACGCCATCCTCGTCGGCATCCTGCCGGTCGCCTCGATCACCGGCTCCTGGAACAGCGCCGCCGCCTTCGCGCTGCCCGACCCGTTCCGCTACGGCTTCGAGTTCTCCGTCGCCGCCATCGTCGGCTTCTGCCTGATGGCCGTGGTCTCGGCGGTCGAGACGGTGGGCGACGTCTCCGGCGTCACCAAGGGCGGCGCCGGACGCGAGGCGACCGACCGCGAGATCACCGGCGCGACCTACGCCGACGGCCTCGGCACCGCCGTCGCGGGCGTGTTCGGCAGCTTCCCCAACACCTCCTTCAGCCAGAATGTCGGGCTGATCGCGATGACCGGGGTGATGAGCCGCCACGTCGTGACCTGCGGCGCGATCTTCCTGATCGTCTGCGGGCTGATCCCGAAGGTCGGCGGCGTAATCCGCACGGTGCCCATCGAGGTGCTCGGCGGCGGGGTGATCGTGATGTTCGGCATGGTCGTCGCGGCGGGCGTGTCGATGCTGTCCGACGTCGACTGGAACCGGCGCAACATGGTGATCTTCGCGGTGTCGCTGTCGGTCGGCCTCGGCCTCCAGCTCGAGCCGCAGGCGGTGCAGTACCTGCCCGACTGGGCGTCGGTGCTGATGGTGTCGGGGCTGCTGCCGGCGGCGTTCCTCGCCATCGTGCTCAACCTCGTGCTGCCCGAGCATCTGCCCGAGGACACCGCCGCCCCCGAGCCCGGCCGGCACCGCCAGCCGACGGGCCTGCCGCTCGAGACGCCGCGCCACTAGCGCGGCCCGGGCAGGGCGCGCGCGGACCACGCGCGCCCTCAGCTCGGCTCCATCACGAAGACGGAGGTGGAGACCAGCGCGTAGAACGTCTTGTCGCCCTCGGTGATCTGCTTGCCGAGGCCGAAGTTCGGAAACACCGGATCGAACAGCGCGCAGACACGCAGCACCATCAGCTGGTGGTTGCCCCCGGTCTGGAAGGTCCGGTTCGGCGCGGCGGGATCGTTGCGGTCGACGCAGTCGGCCCCCGCGGGCGGCGTGCTCCAGTCCTGCGGGTCCATGCGGATCATCTCGACCTTCAGCTGGTTCTGGCAGTCGGGGATGATCGCGGCATTGCCGCAGACCCAGTCCCGCAGCCGCGGCGCCGTCACCGGCTCGGTGGTGCCGAGGCGAATCGCGCGCACCGAGATGTCGAGCCCGCGCTCGAGCATCATGTGCCGCGTCATCAGGATGCCCGACTCGAAGGCCGAGATCATCAGCGTCAGGAACAGCGGGAAGACGAGGACGAACTCCACCGTCGGGTTGCCGTCCTCGTCGCGCCACAGCCGGCGCAGGGCGGATCGCGCCTGGCGGGTCATTCCGTCAGCCTCAGCTCGGTGATCTGGCGCGCGATGGACTCGAACGCCGTCGTCAGGTCACCCCCGCCCGAGACCCGGAAGAAGTGGGCCCGCGACGAGGCGCAGTCCTCCATGATGATCGCCTCGTCGTCCTCCACCTCGAAGCCGACGGTGAAGACCTGCACGCCCTGGTTCTTGGCGGCGGTGCAGATCGCCTCGAGGCGGGCGTTCTTGGCGCTGGTGCTGAGCGACATGTCGAGGAAGTCCCAGTACCAGGTATCGAGTTCGGTGCGATCGAAGTTCTGCAGGTAGTGGTGGTAATAGGCGTTGTAGTAGACCGAGACCCGGCTGAAGAGCTCCTCGTAGGTCAGCCGGCGCACGTTGTCTTCGATCCTGCCGCCGCCGTGTGGAAAGCGGTTGTCGCGCCGCCAGAAGTTGTTCCGGCCAGCGACCCGCCCGTCGACCCAGAACCACGTGTCGTTGGAATAGCGGTTGTCGTCGTCGGCGTCGCGGTCGTCGGTCTGGCGCACCCAGAACTCGTCGCGGGCGTCGTCGATGTAGACGTCCGACCAGGTGCCAAGTGTCGCGGGCAGGCGGTACTCGGTGGTGTTCTTGCCGTCGGTCATCAGCACGATGACCTTGTCGGTCGAGCGGTCGCCCCAGAGCGCGACGGGGTTGATGCCGGCCGCGCTCGGGCCGTTGGCGAACTCGTTGAGGGTGCTGCCGAGATCCGGGTCGATCAGCGCCGCGCCCCACTTCATGCCGACGTCGATGGAGGTGTTGCCCTCCGCCACGAGCCCGTCGATGTAGTCCTCGATCTCCCGTTGCGTCGAGGCCAGCGTCAGCACCTCCGTGGACGGGTCGGGATTGCAGACGAAGGTGACGTCGTCGTAGCGCAGCGGTCCCCACGTGTAGAAGGGGTCGAAGTGTCCGCCCTGCGGAAGGGCCGCCGCCTCGAGGATCGAGGTCTCGGTGAAATCGGCGGCGGAGAAGCTGACGCAGTTCGAGTAGCTGTGCTCGCGCAGGAAAGCGCCCAGCATGTCGAGCAGTCCGGCCGGCGCCGCGACCTGCGTCGCGTAGGGCACGACGTTGAGCAGGATCTTCTCGGCGCCCATGGTGTCGTAGACGATGCCGACGAAATTCTTCGCGGCCGCCTGGAGCTGGTCGAGCTTGTCGCCCTCCATCGAGCCGGACATGTCGAGCACGAGCGACACGTCGAGGTTGGAGACGGCTTCCGAGGCGGTCGAGCGGGCGGGGGCGGGGAGGAAGTCGATCCCGACCATCTTCATGAAGTGCATCGTCACGTCGCTCTTGGCGCTCGCCGTGACGATGCGTTGCCCGGCGATCTCGGTGACGTCGACGTCGATCAGGAACGGATCGAGGCCGGCCTTCGCCACGTAGTCGCGCACCACCTCGACCGGGTCCTTGTCCTGGTCGAGGTCGGCGGCGGCGAGCACCGCGCCGTCGAGCGTCGCCTGCAGCCGGCCGCGTGCCGTCTCCGTGCGCATGAAGTCGACGGCCATGCCCCCGGCGAGGAGCAGCAGCAGGAAGACGAACAGGCCGAAGATGATCATTCCGCCGCGCTCGTCGCGCCTCAGCGCCGCGGCGCGCGTCGTGATCCGTCGCATCAATGCAGGCATAATGACGTCCTCGTTCAATATCCTTGCCGGCTTCTATGGCCTACGAATGCGGTGCCAATTGGGCGGAAATGGGTGCATGCGCGGTGCACGCGCCGTGCACGGGCGGTGCATCGCGCTTGCGCGGCGTCATGCACCTCGGTGAGGCATCCTTCACCGAATCATGTTTATCTCCCCGCGATGAGGGCGCACCCGCGCCCGTGGTCTAGGAGGATCGTCCACATGTCGCAGCCGCACCGACCCCACGGAGAGCCGTCGTTCCGCCAGAGCGTCGACATCATGTTCAACCGCGCCGTGGCGCTGATGGACCTCCCGCCGGGGCTCGAGGAGAAAATCCGCGTCTGCAACGCCACTTACACCGTCCGCTTCGGCGTGCGGCTGCGCGGCGGCATCCACACCTTCACCGGCTACCGCTCCGTCCATTCCGAGCACATGGAGCCGGTCAAGGGCGGCATCCGCTACGCGATGAGCGTCAACCAGGACGAGGTCGAGGCCCTCGCCGCGCTGATGACCTACAAGTGCGCCCTCGTCGAAACACCCTTCGGCGGCTCCAAGGGCGGCCTCAGGATCGACCCGCGCGAATGGGAGGAAGACGAACTCGAACGCATCACCCGCCGCTTCGCCTACGAGCTCGCCAAGCGCGACCTGATCCACCCCGCCCAGAACGTGCCCGCCCCCGACATGGGCACCGGCGAGCGCGAGATGGCCTGGATCGCCGACCAGTACCGGCGGATGAACACCACCGACATCAACGCCAACGCCTGCGTCACCGGCAAGCCGCTCAATTCCGGCGGCATCGCCGGGCGCGTCGAGGCGACGGGGCGCGGCGTGCAGTTCGCCCTGCGCGAGTTCTTCCGGCACCCCGACGACATCAACGCCGCCGGCCTGAGCGGCACGCTCGAGGGCAAGCGGGTCATCGTGCAGGGCCTCGGCAACGTGGGCTACCACGCCGCGAAGTTCCTGCAGGAGGAGGACGGCTGCCGCATCGTCGGCATCATCGAGCGCGACGGCGCCCTGACCGCGCCCGACGGGCTCGACGTGGACGACGTGCACGCCTGGATCGGCGAGCACGGCGGCGTCACCGGCTACCCCCGCGCCACCTACACGCCCGAGGGCGACGCGGTGCTCGAGGCGACGTGCGACATCCTGATCCCCGCCGCGCTCGAGGGGGTGATCCACAAGGACAACGCCGCCCGCATCCAGGCGCCGCTGATCATCGAGGCCGCGAACGGCCCGATCACCGCCGGGGGCGACGAGATCCTGCGCGAGAAGGGCTGCGTCATCATCCCCGACATGTTCGCCAACGCCGGCGGTGTGACGGTGTCGTACTTCGAGTGGGTCAAGAACCTCTCCCACATCCGCTTCGGCCGGATGCAGCGCCGCCAGGAGGAAGCGCGCCACGAGCTGATCGTGCGCGAGCTCGAGCGGCTGTCGGCCGACCGCGACCTCGGCTGGGAGCTGTCGCCGAACTTCAAGGACCGCTACCTCAAGGGCGCCGGCGAGCTCGAGCTGGTCCGCTCCGGCCTCGACGACACGATGCGCACCGCCTACCAGGCCATGTCGGAGACCTGGCACGGGCGCAACGACGTCCACGACCTGCGCACCGCCGCCTACCTCGTCTCAATCGAGCGGGTCGCCGCGAGCTACCGCGCCAAGGGGCTCTGACGGGCGGGATTGACGCGGGCCGGGCGGCGTCGCCACGATGAGCGCGGGGCTTGAGGGAGTCCGCGATGATCGGGCTGGCCGTTCTGCATTATGTCCACGTCGTCTGGGCCGGCGGAGGCATCTTCTACGCGCTGGCGGTCGTGCCCACGCTCATCGCGCGCGGCCCGGCCGCCGCGCCGCTCTACGGCCAGCTCGCCCGCCGCGCCGCGCCGCTGATGGGCGCCGCGGGCGGGCTGGTGCTGCTGAGCGGGCTGCTGCGGCTCTGGGCGGAGCCGCGGATCGACAGCTTCGGCGCGCTCTGGTCGGGCTACGGGCTCGCGGTGCTCGCGGCGCTGCTGCTCGTCTTCGTTGCGGAGGGCAACGGCGGCCCGATCCGCGCCAGGCTCGGCCGCCTCGCCGCCGACCCCGACGCCTTCTCCCGCGAGGCGCCCGCGCTGGCACGGCGCGATGCGGCGGTGTTCGTGCCGGCGGTGCTGCTGATCCTCGCGCTGATGGTGGCGATGCGGCTCGGCCTCGTCTGACCGGCGGGAACCCCCGCCGGGGTGGCGGGATTGGCAGCTCGGACGTCACGTCCCATCCCAGGAGAGACCCCATGAACGACGAGCAGCAATCCCGCTACGGCGCGGGCCGGGCCATCAAGGAAGTCGCGCGCCAGCAGCAGGCGCGCCGCGAGGACGAGGCGAGAGGCGCCGCGCCGGCCGGCGCGGGCCGCGACCCGTTCGCCGAGCGCATCGCCGAGGGCCTGCGCGAGCAGACCGAGGCGGTCGACAAGGCCGCCGCCGGCGAGAGCGCCGGCATCGCCCACGCCACCCGCGCCTCGCTCGACCCGGCCCCGAAGCCCGGCGCCGACCCCACGCCCGACGCCGCCAAGGCGCCCGGCGACGGCAAGACGCCGGTCTGAGCGAAAGCCATTGCCCCGCCTTGCCGCATCGCTAGTCTGGCGGCGCGAGAAGAGGGTGGGGCAATGGCCTATTCCGGCTGGCGGATCATTCGAGAGGCGCTCACCGGCAACACCGGGTGGGCCCCGGTCTGGCGCGATCCCGATCCGAAACCGGCCTACGATATCGTCATCATCGGCGGCGGCGGTCACGGCCTCGCCACCGCCTATTACCTCGCCCGCGAGCACGGGCTCACCAACGTCGCGGTGCTGGAGAAGGGCTACCTCGGCGGCGGCAATGTGGGGCGCAACACCACCATCGTGCGCGCCAATTACTTCCTGCCCGGCAATTCCGAGTTCTACTCGCACTCGCTGAAGCTGTGGGAAGGGCTCGAGCGCGAGCTGAACTACAACGTGATGCATTCCCAGCGCGGGCTCATCAACCTGTTCCACTCCGACGGCCAGCGCGACGCCTTCGTCCGGCGCGGCAACGCGATGATCAACCAGGGCGACGACGCGATCCTGCTCGACCGCGAGGGCGTGCGGCGGCACCTGCCGTACCTCGCCTTCGACAACGCTCGCTTCCCGATACACGGTGGCCTCTACCACCCCCGCGGCGGCACCGCGCGGCACGACGCGGTGGCCTGGGGCTATGCCCGCGCCGCCGACCGGCGCGGCGTCGACCTGGTGCAGAATTGCGAGGTGACGGGGATCGACGTCGAAGGGGGCCGGGTCACCGGGGTGCAGACCACGCGCGGCGCGATCCGGGCCAAGAAGGTCGCCATCGTCGCCGCCGGCCGCTCGAGCCAGGTTGCCGCGATGGCGGGGCTCAGGCTGCCGGTGGAGAGCCACGTGCTGCAGGCTTTCGTGACGGAGGGGCTGAAGCCGGTGATCGACCACGTGGTGAGCTTCGGCATGGGCCACTTCTACATCAGCCAGTCCGACAAGGGCGGGCTGGTCTTCGGCGGCGACCTCGATTTCTACGCCTCCTACGCCGCGCGCGGCAACCTGCCCATGGTCGAGCATGTGATGGAGGCGGCGATGACGCTGATGCCGGCGATCGGCAAGGCGAAGGTGCTGCGCTCCTGGGGCGGGATCATGGACATGACGCCGGACGGCTCGCCGATCATCGACAAGACCGGGATCGAGGGCCTCTACCTCGATTGCGGCTGGTGCTACGGCGGCTTCAAGGCGGTGCCCGCGTCGGGCTTCGCGCTGGCGCACCTGGTGGCGCAGGACCGCCCGCACGAGAGCGCGGCGGCGTTCCGGCTCGACCGGTTCCGCACCGGGCGGGGACTGATGGACGAGGAGGGCACGGGTGCTCAACACAACCTGCACTAGGGCGCTGGCGGCGGCGCTGGCCCTCGCGCTCTCGGGATGCGGCGCGCCCGACCTGCGCGACCGGGCGCCCGAGCTGCTGCTCGGGGCGCCGGCGGGCCCGGTGGCGCCCGGCGGCTGCCTCAGCGCGCTCGGCTGCGAGGTGGCGGCCGAGACCGCGGCGCTGATCGACGCCCGTGCGGGGGATTACGGCGAGGTCGAGCTGCTCGGCGCGGCCGCGGCCGGGCCCACCGTCGTCGCCGACCTGCGGGTGCCCTACACCGAGCCCGACCTCGCCCCCGCCGACCGCCCGGCAGTGACCGCGCTGGCCCGCGAGGTCGCCCGGGCGCGGGTTTGCGAGGAGCCCGCCGCCGAGGCGTTCTTCGCGCTGGGCAACGATCTGCGGGTGCGGGTCTACGGGCTCGACTCGTTCCTCTTCGCCGACGTCACCCTCACCTCCTGCGCCTGAGCCGATGCGACTGCCTTGCCCCCATTGCGGCGTCCGCGACCGGCGCGAGTTCACCTACCAGGGCGCGGCGCTCGCGCGGCCCGACAGCCCCGACTGGGGCGAGGCCTGGGACGACTACCTGCACAACCGCGACAACCCCGCCGGCGAGACCCGCGACCTCTGGTACCACGACCCCTGCGGCACCTGGCTCGTCGTCACCCGCGACACGGTGAGCCACGCGGTCCACGGCGCCGCCCCGGCGGCGGAGGGCGGCGCATGAGAGTCGCCGGCAAGGGCTTGCTCGAGGGCGGCGACGACATCGCCTTCCGCTTCGACGGCACCACCTACCGCGGCCGCGCGGGCGACACGCTGGCCTCGGCGCTGCTCGCCAACGACGTCCGGCTGGTGGCGCGCTCGTTCAAGTACCACCGGCCGCGCGGCGTCTTCACCGCCGGCTCGGAGGAGCCCAACGCGCTGGTCACCGTCGGGCGCGGCGCGGCGCAGGTGCCCAACGTGCGCGCCACGGTGCAGGAGGTGTACGACGGCCTCGACACCCGCAGCCAGAACGCTTGGCCCTCGCTCAAGCACGACGCGCTCGCGATCAACGACGCGCTCTCGCCGTTCCTCGGGGCGGGCTTCTACTACAAGACCTTCATGTGGCCGCGCGGCTTCTGGGAGAAGCTCTACGAGCCGATCATCCGCCGCGCCGCCGGCCTCGGCGCGCTGAGCGGCGCGGCCAACGAGGACCGCTACGAGAAGGCCTTTGCCTTCTGCGACGTCCTCGTCATCGGCGCGGGGCCGGCGGGGCTGATGGCCGCGCTCACCGCCGCGCGGGCGGGGGCCGACGTGATCCTCGCCGACGAGGACCAGCGGATGGGCGGCCGCACCCTGGCCGAGACCCACCAGATCGACGGCGCGCCGGGCCATGTCTGGGCCGGCGAGGTGCTCGACGAGCTGGCGGGGATGGAGAACGTCCGGCTGATGCCGCGCACCACGATCACCGGCGCCTACGACCAGGGCACGTACGGGGCGCTCGAGCGGGTCGGGCTGCACCGCCCGCCCGGCGGCGCGCTGCCGCGCGAGGGCTTCTGGCGCATCGTGGCGCGCCGCGCGATCCTGTGCGCCGGCGCCATCGAGCGCCACGTCGCCTTTCCCGACAACGACCGCCCCGGGATCATGGCCGCCTCGGCGGTGCGTGCCTACCTCAATCGCTGGGGCGTGGCGCCGGGGCAGGCGGTGACGCTGTTCGCCAACAACGACGACGCCCACCGCACCGCGACCGACCTGCTCGACGCGGGGGTGAAGGTCGTCGGGGTGATCGACAGCCGCGACGAGGCACCGGTCTCGCCCGACTACGAGACGTTCCTGCGCGGCCGCGTCACCGGCACGGCGGGGCGGCACGGGCTCGAGGAGATCACCATCGCCCACAAGAGCGGCGGCCGGACGATCCGCACCGATTGCCTCGCCGTCTCGGGCGGCTGGAACCCGACGCTGCACCTGACCTCGCACCTCGGCGCGCGGCCCGAATGGGCGCCGGGGCGCGCGGCGTTCCTGCCCGCGAAGGGCGCGGTGCCGGGGCTGCGGGTGGCGGGCGCGGCGCGCGGCACCTTCTCGACGGCCGGCTGCCTCGCCGAGGGTATCCAGGCCGCGCGGCGCACCCTCGCCGATCTCGACATCGCCGCCCCCGACATCGCCGCCCCCGAGGCCGAGGACGCGCCCTACCGGATCAAGGCGCTCTGGCAGGTGCCCGGGGACGGGCGCAAGTGGCTCGACCTGCAGAACGACGTCACGGTGAAGGACGTCGAGCTCGCCGCCCGGGAGAACTTCCGCTCCGTCGAGCACATGAAGCGCTACACGACGCAGGGCATGGCGACGGACCAGGGCAAGATCTCCAACGTCGCCGCCCTCGCGGTGCTCGCCGAGGCCACCGGTCGCGGCGTCGCCGAAACCGGGACGACGACCTTCCGCCCGCCCTTCAGCCCCGTCTCGATCGCCGCGATGGGCGCGGGCGGGCAGGGCGAGGGCTTCGCGCCGCGCCGCCTCACCACCAGCCACGCCGCCAGCCTCGAGCGCGGCGCGCCGATGCTGGAGGCCGGGCTCTGGTACCGGCCCGCCTACTTCCCGCGCCTGGGCGAGACCACCTGGCGGCAATCGTGCGACCGCGAGGTGGGGATGGTGCGCGAGGCGGTCGGCGTCACCGACGTCTCGACGCTCGGCAAGATCGACGTGCAGGGCCCCGACGCCGCCGCCTTCCTCGACTTCGTCTACGCGAACCGGATGTCGACCCTGGCGGAGGGGCGCGTGCGCTACGGGATCATGCTGCGCGAGGACGGGTTCGTCATGGACGACGGCACCTGCGCGCGTCTCGGCCCCGCGCATTACCTCGTCACCACCACCACCGCCGCCGCCGGACAGGTGATGCGCCACCTCGACTTCGCGCGGCAGGTGCTGCGGCCGGATCTCGACGTGGGGATCGCCAGCGCGACCGAGCAGTGGGCGCAGTTCGCCGTCGCCGGGCCGCGCGCGGGGGCGCTGCTGGCCGACCTGCTCGACGATCCGGTGGAGCTGCCGTTAATGGGCGCGGCCGAGATCGAGGTGGCCGGGGTGCGCGGGCGGCTGTTCCGGATCTCGTTCTCGGGCGAGCTCGGCTACGAGATCGCCGTGCCCGCGCGTTTCGGCGCGGCGCTGTTCCGGCTGCTCGTGACGCTCGCCGAGGGGCAGGGGGGCGGCGCCTACGGGATGGAGGCGCTCAACGTGCTGCGCATCGAGAAGGGCTTCCTGACCCACGCCGAGCTGCACGGCCGCACCACTGCGCACGATCTCGGGCTGGGGCGGATGATGGCGACGGGCAAGGACTTCGTCGGCCGCGCCGCCGCCGGCCGGCCGGGGCTGTGCGAGGATCGCGAGGAGCTCGTGGGCCTGCGCCCGGCGGGGGCGGTGAAGCAGCTCACCGCCGGCGGCTTCCTGTTCGCGCCCGACGCGCCGCCCGAGCGGGTCCACGCGCAGGGCTACACCACCTCCGCCTGCTTCTCCCCGACCCTCGGCACCGGCCTCGCGCTCGGTTTCCTGCGCGACGGGCGGGCGCGGCATGGGGAGACGGTGAAGATGGTCGACCACCTGCGCGGGCTGAGCGTGCTCTGCGAGGTGTGCGACCCGGTGTTCTTCGATCCCGACGGAGGCCGCGCCCGTGGTTAAGCTCACCGCCCTCGGCCCGTTCGACGGCCTGCTGCCGCGCGAGATCGGCGGCGTCACCCTCACCGCGCTCGACCTCGGGCCGGCCTTCTCGGTCGCGCCCTACCGGGGGCGGGCGCAGGAGGTGTCGGAGGCGCTGGAGGCGGCGCTGGGCCTGCCGCTCCCCGCGCCCAACCGCGCCACCGAGGCGGCGGGCGGCGCGCGGGCGGTCTGGACGGGGCCGGGGCAGGCGCTGGTGCTGGCGCAATGGCTGCCCGACCTGCCGGGCGCGGCGGTGAGCGAACAGGGCGACGGCCTCGCTGCGCTGCGTGCCGGCGGCCCCGCCGCCGAGACGGTGCTCGCCCGGCTCGTCCCCGTCGACCTGCGCCCGCGCGCGCTCGAGGAGGGCCACACGGTCCGCACGCTGGTCGGCCACATGACGGCCAGCGTCACCCGCACCGCGCAGGGCCTCGAGATCATGGTCTTCCGCTCCATGGCCGCCACGCTCGTCGACGAGCTCGTGGAGGCCGCCGAGGGCGTCGCCGCGCGCGGCTAGCCCGCCGCGAAGCCGCCGTCGCGCAGGTGGTCCATCACCGCCTGCCGCACCGACTGGTCGCCCCGCGCGCGCGCCTCGTCGATCACCGCGCGCACGTCGGCGAGGTTGACCCGGCGCAGCAGGTGCTTGACCGGCCCGATGGAGGCGGGGCGCATCGACAGCGTCCGCAGGCCCATCGCCGCGAAGCAGACCGCCTCGATCGGCCGCCCGGCATCCTCGCCGCAGAAGCTGAGCGGCGTGCCGTGGGCGATGCAGCGCTCGATCACCTGCTGCACGAAGCTCAGGAACGACACGTTGAGCGTGTCGTACCGCCGCCGGACCAGCTCGTTCTCGCGGTCGGCGGCGAAGAAGAACTGCTTGAGGTCGTTGCCACCGATGGAGAGGAAATCGACCTCGTCGTAGAAGACGTCGGGCGCGTAGCCGAGCGACGGCGTCTCGAGCATCGCCCCCACCTCGACGGTGGCGGGTAGCGGATGGCCGAGGATGCGCTCGCGCTCCATCGCCTTGTCGAACTCGGCGCGGGCGGCGCGGAACTCCTCGAGCTGGGCGATGAACGGGAACATCACCGTCAGCGGCCGGCCGTTGGCGGCGCGGATCAGCGCCTGCAGCTGCATCCGCAGGATGCCCGGCTTGTCGAGCCCGACCCGGATTGCCCGCCAGCCGAGCGCCGGGTTGGGCTCGTCGTTGGGCTTCATGTAGGGCAGCACCTTGTCGGAGCCGATGTCCAGGGTGCGGAAGGCGACGCGCTTGCCCCCGGCGGCGTCCATTACGCGGGCGTAGAGCGCCGAGAGCTCGGCCCGGCGGGGCATCTTGTTGCGGATCAGGAACTGCAGCTCGGTGCGGAACAGCCCGACGCCCTCGGCGCCCGAGCTCGGCAGCGAGGGCAGGTCGGCCATCAGCCCGGCGTTCATGTGCAGCGACACGACCGCGCCGCAGCGCGACTCCGCGGGCAGGTCGCGGATCGAGGCGTAGCGCTCCTGCGCGCGGTTCTTCATCGCCAGCTTGTCGCGGAAGGCGTTGTGGACCACCTCGTCGGGCCGCAGGTGGACGACGCCCTGCTCGGCGTCGACGAGGATCGGGTCGCCGTTCAGCGCCTCCTGGGTGATGCGCGCGCAGCGCACCATCAGCGGGATCGCCCAGGCCCGCGCCACCACGGCGGCGTGGCTGCCCACGCTGCCTTCCTCGAGCACGATGCCGCGGATCGTCTTGCCGTATTCCAGGAGCTCGCCGGGGCCAATGTTGCGCGCGACGAGCACCGGGTTCTCGGGCATCTCCGCCCCGGTCTCTCGGCCCTGCCCGGTGAGGATGCGCAGCAGCCGGTTGGAGAGGTCGTCGAGGTCGTGCAGGCGCTCGCGCAGGTAGGGATCGGCGGCGGCGTTCAGGCGGTTCCTGGCGAGCGACTGCTCCTTCTCGACGGCCGCCTCGGCGGTGAGGCCGTTGTCGATGTCCTCCTCCATGCGCCTCAGCCACGAGCGCGAGTTGGCGAACATCCGGTAGGCCTCGAAGACCTGCACCTGCTCGGCCTCGACGGAGCCGGAATTCTCGAGCAGGTCGTCCACCGTCACCCGCAGCCGCTCGATCGCGTCGTTGAGCCGGACCTTCTCGGCCGCCGGATCGTCGGCGATCGGGTTGGTCACCACCACCCGCGGCTCGTGCAGGAACACGCGGCCCTCGACCACGCCCTCCTGGCCGACGGTGCCGCGGATCAGCACGGGCTGCTGGTGGCGCGCCGACAGGGCCGCGCCCTCGCCGACGAAGGCGCCGAGCTCGGTCATTTCGGCGAGCACCATCGCGACCACCTCGAGCGCGTAGATCTCGTCGGCAGTGTATTCGCGCGCGTCCTTCGACTGCACGACGAGCACGCCGAGCGACTCCCCGAGCCGCTGGATCGGCACGCCGCAGAAACTGGAATAGCGCTCCTCGCCGGTCTCCGGCATGTAGCGAAAGCCCCGCTCGGCGGGCGCGTTGGCGGTGTTGATGGTGCGCCGCTTGCGCGCGACGCGGCCCACCAGACCCTCGCCGAGGCGCATCCGGGTCTGGTGCACGGCTCCGGGCTCGAGCCCTTCGGTGGCGCAAAGTTCAAGTGTTTCGGCATCTCGGAACAGGTAGATCGAGCAGACTTCCGTCTGCATGGAATGGGCGATCAGCTCGACGATCTTGTCGAGCCGCGTCTGGCCGCCGCTGTCCTCGGCCATCGTGTCGCGCAGACGGCCGAGCAGCTTGCGGCTGTCCGTTTCGAACCCATCCTCCATCGGCACGTCCCTCCGCCTGACCCGCTGGCCTGTATAGGAGATGGCGCGCCGGATGGGGAGACGAGATTCGCGTCCCGCGCGAGCTGGTGCGGAAGGGGCGGACCGGACCCTTCTTACGAGCGATCGTCGACCACGAAGGTCACGTCGCCGGCGAAATGCGTCTCCCAGGCGAGCACCTGGTCGGGGGTGAAGCCCTCGGCCTCCAGCGCGGCGACGAGCAGATCCTGCTCGGCGATCCAATCGCGGTACTCGGCGAGGTCCAGCTCGGCTTCCGCGAGCGCCTCGTCGAGCTCGGTCGCCGCCTCGGGCGGCAAATCGCGCAGCTCCGACAGGCGCAGGATGGTGAACTCGCTGTCGGCGTCCACGTCCTCGAAGACCACGTCGCCGGCCACGAGATCGGGCGAGCGCAGCCACGACACGACGCCGCCAAAGCTGGTGAACGCGCTCTGCGCGCCGGTGAAGACGCCGTCGTTGGTCTCGGTCTCGACGTCGATCTCCTGCGCGGGCGCCGTGCCGGGCAGGCCGAGCGCGAGCAGGGCGGCGAGGGGGAGGGTCAGGATGGAGCGCATGATCGGTCCTCTCGGGCTGGTCGGGCACGCGCCGGCGCGCCCCCGTTCACCGGTGAAACCCCGAGCCCCCGCCGGCGGTTTCCGCCGCCGGGCTCCGTGCCGTCGGGTCAGGCGGCCTTCTCGAGCCCGAACGTGTCGTGGAGCGCCTGCACGGCAAGTTCCATGTACTTGCGGTCGATCAGCACCGAGATCTTGATCTCGGAGGTGGTGATGACCTTGATGTTGATGTTCTCGTCCTTGAGCGCCTGGAACATCTGCGCCGCGACGCCGGCGTGGGAGCGCATCCCGATCCCGACCACCGAGACCTTGCAGACGCCGGTGTCGGCGACGAGGTCGTGGTAGTTGATCGCGCCGCTCTCCTTGGCGGCCTCCATCGCCGCCTCGGCGCGCTTCACCTGGTCGACCGGGCAGGAGAAGGTCATGTCGGTGCGGCCATCCTCGGAGATGTTCTGCACGATCATGTCGACGTTCACCCCGGCCTCCGCGAGGGGGCCGAAGATCGCCGCGGCGATGCCGGGGCGGTCGGCGACCGAAATGAGCGTCATCTTGGCCTCGTCGCGGCTGTAGGCGACCCCGGCGACCACGTTGCTTTCCACGATATCCTCCTCGGCACAGACCAGCGTGCCCGCATCGGCGTCATTGTCCTCGAAGCTCGACAGCACCCGCAGCCGCACCCCGTAGCGCATCGCCAGCTCCACGGAGCGGGTCTGCAGCACCTTGGCGCCCAGCGAGGCGAGCTCCAGCATTTCCTCGAAGGCGATCCGGTCGAGCTTGCGCGCCTTGTCGCAGATCCGCGGGTCGGTGGTATAGACCCCGTCGACGTCGGTGTAGATGTCGCAGCGCTCGGCCCCGAAGGCGGCGGCGAAGGCGACGGCGGTGGTGTCCGAGCCGCCCCGGCCCAGCGTGGTGATGCGGCCCTCGGGGCTGATGCCCTGGAAGCCCGCGACCACGGCGACCTTCATCCCCTCGTCGAACTTGCGCAGGATGTTGGCGGGGGGGATCTCCTCGATCCGCGCCGAGCCGTGCGCCGAGGACGTCCTGAGCGGCACCTGCCAACCCTGCCAGGAGCGCGCGGGCACGTCCATCTCCTGCAGCGTCAGCGCCATCAGCCCCGCGGTCACGTTCTCGCCCGACGACACCACGGCGTCGTACTCGCGCGCGTCGTAGAGCGGCGAGGTCTCGCTGACCCACCCGACCAGCTCGTTGGTCTTGCCCGACATGGCGGAGACGATGACGATCACGTCGTAGCCGTTCGCCACCTCGCGCCCCACGCGCTTGGCGGCGCGGCGGATGCGGTCGAGCGTCGCCACGCTCGTGCCGCCGAATTTCATCACCAGGATCGGCATCGCCCACGTCCCTCAAATCGTCGGCGGCCCTCATACGCGCGCGCCCGCACGGACGCAATCGGCATGAACGTGCGCGCCCGCCCCCGTCTCTGTCCTGGAAATATCCCGGGGGGTCCGGGGGGCTGGCCCCCCGGCGGGTCGACGCGCCGCAGGCGCGGCGAAGCCGGTCAGGCTGGTAGGCCCGGAGGGATTCGAACCCCCAACCTAAGCGTTATGAGCGCTCTGCTCTAACCGTTGAGCTACAGGCCCAGCCGGCTCCTTCGTTAGCAGAGGAGGGCCGGCGGTCAAGCCGGCGCGGGCTCAGTCGGCGGCGACGGGGCTGGCGAGGACCTGGCCGAGGAGGGCGAGCATCGCGGCCTCCTCGGCGGTGAGGGTGTCCGGGTCGCCGTCCATCTCCACCATCGCGCGCAGCTCGTCGGGGCCGAGCGGCGGCAGGGCGGTGTCGGACCAGGGCGCGTCCGGGTAGGGGCCGCCGAGCGCGGCTTCGGCGGCGGGAGCCGCGGGCGGCAGGTCGGTCGCGGCGGGGGCGACCGGGAGCGCGGGGAGGATCATCAGCGGCAGGAGGTAGAGCATCGGCGGGTCCCTTTCGTCATGTGGATAACCGGGCGCCGGCCGGAGCGGTTCCGATTCTTCTCCCCCGCGCGCGCATTTCCCGGCGCTGTGTCCTGCGCGTTGCGCCTCTTGGGGTGATGGGGTATCGCGCCGTCAATCTCGACGAGCGGAGTGGGCGCGATGGCGGACAAGAGCGGGCTGAGCTATGCCGAGGCGGGCGTCGACATCGACGCCGGCAACGCGTTGGTCGAGCGCATCAAGCCGGCCGCCGCCGCGACGGCGCGGCCCGGGACGATGTCCGGGCTCGGCGGCTTCGGCGCGCTGTTCGATCTCAGGGCCGCCGGCTACGACGACCCGGTCCTGGTCGCCGCGACCGACGGCGTCGGCACCAAGCTCAGGATCGCCATCGACACCGGCATCACCGGCGGCGTCGGCATCGACCTCGTGGCGATGTGCGTCAACGACCTGGTCTGCCAGGGGGCCGAGCCGCTGTTCTTCCTCGACTATTTCGCCACCGGCAAGCTCTCGGTCGACGCCGCCGCGACGGTGGTGGAGGGCATCGCCGCGGGCTGCAAGGCGTCGGGCTGCGCGCTGATCGGCGGCGAGACGGCGGAGATGCCGGGGATGTATCCCGCCGGCGACTTCGATCTCGCGGGCTTCGCCGTCGGCGCGATGGAGCGCGGCGCGGCGCTGCCGGCCGGGGTGGCGGAGGGCGACGTGCTGCTCGGCCTCGCCTCCGACGGCGTGCACTCCAACGGCTACTCGCTGGTCCGCCGGGTGGTGGAGCGCGAGGGGCTCGGCTGGGACGACGCCGCGCCCTTCGCCGACGCCGCGCTCGGGCAGGCGCTGCTCGCGCCGACGCGGCTCTACGTGCGCCCCGCGCTCGCGGCAATCCGCGCCGGCGGCGTGCACGGGCTCGCCCACATCACCGGCGGCGGGCTGACCGAGAACCTGCCGCGCATCCTGCCCGAGGGGCTCGGCGCGACGGTCGATCTGGGCAGCTGGCGCCTGCCGCCGGTGTTCCGCTGGCTCGCCGAGCGCGGCGGGCTCGACGAGGCGGAGCTGCTCAAGACCTTCAACGCCGGGATCGGCATGGTCGTCGCCGTCGCCGCCGAGCGGGCCGACGCGCTGGCCGCGCTGCTCGAGGACGAGGGCGAGCGGGTCCACCGGATCGGCACCGTCACGGCGGGGCAGGGGGTCGCCTACGAGGGCGCGCTGCTGTGAGCGCCGCCGTCGCGGTGCTGATCTCGGGCACCGGGAGCAACATGCTCGCGCTGCTCGACGCGATGGCCGCCGACGGCTTCGCGCGGCCGGTGCTCGTGCTGTCCAACCGCCCCGACGCGGCCGGCCTCGCCAAGGCGGCGGCGCGCGGGGTGGCGACGGCGGTGGTGGATCACCGCGACTTCCGCGGCGACCGCGCCGGCTTCGACGCCGCCATCGACGCCGAGCTGACGCGGGCGGGGGCGGAGATCGTCTGCCTCGCCGGCTTCATGCGCATCCTCGGGGCCGATTTCGTCACCGCGCGCGCCGGGCGGATGCTCAACATCCACCCTTCGCTGCTGCCGAAGTACCCCGGCCTCGACACCCACGCCCGCGCCCTCGCCGCGGGCGACGTGGTGCATGGCTGCACGGTCCACGAGGTGACGCCCGAGCTCGACGCAGGGCCGATGGTGGGGCAGGCGCGCTGCGCCGTGCTGCCCGGCGACACGCCCGACCTCCTCGCCGCGCGGGTGCACGGGCTCGAGCACCAGCTCTACCCGGCGGCGCTGCGCCGGTTCGTGGCCGGCGAGCGCGAGCCGGTGCTGCTCGAGGGCTGACGGCGCGCCCGCCGGCGGGCGGCTGCCCTTTCCATTCCCGTGCCGCTCCCCTAAGACCGTCGCCACCGCGCCGCACCACCACGGGACCCACATGCGCACGATCACGACGACCGAAGACCTCGCCACCTTCTGCGCCGAGGCCGCGAAAGCGCCCTACGTCACCGTCGATACCGAGTTCCTGCGCGAGCGCACCTACTATCCCCATCTCTGCCTGGTCCAGCTCGCCTATCCGGGCGACGGCAAGACCGATGCGGTGCTCGTCGACCCGCTCGAGGGCGGGCTCGACCTCGCGCCGCTCTACGCGCTGTTCCAGGATCACGGGGTGGTCAAGGTCTTCCACGCGGCGCGCCAGGACCTCGAGATCTTCTGGCACGGCGGCCAGGTGATCCCCGAGCCGCTGTTCGACACCCAGGTGGCGGCGATGGTCTGCGGCTTCGGCGAGCAGGTCGGCTACGAGACGCTGGTGCGCAAGATCGCCCGCGAGAATCTCGACAAGTCCTCGCGCTTCACCGACTGGTCGCGCCGGCCGCTGTCGGAGGCGCAGAAGCGCTACGCCCTCGCCGACGTGACCCACCTGCGGGTGATCTACGAGGAGCTGAAGGCGGAGCTCGACAAGTCGGGCCGGATCAAGTGGCTCGCCGAGGAGATGGCGATCCTGAAGGACCCGGCCACCTACGTGGTGCAGCCCGACGAGGCGTGGCAGCGGGTCAAGACTCGCACCAACTCGGCGCGCTTCCTCGGCATCGTGCGCGAGCTGGCGCGCTTCCGCGAAAGCTACGCCCAGGAGCGCAACGTGCCGCGCAGCCGGGTGTTCAAGGACGACGCGCTGGTCGAGATCGCCTCGACCAAGCCGGCCTCGGCGCAGGATCTCGGCCGCTCGCGCCTGCTGCTGCGCGAGGCGCGCAAGGGCGACATCGCCGAGGGCATCCTCGCCGCCGTGCAGCGCGGGCTGAACGCGCCCGCCGACGACCTCCCCAAGCCCGACCGCAACCGCGAGAAGATGGTGGTGAATCCGGCCCTCGCCGACCTGCTGCGGGTGCTGCTCAAGGCGAAGGCCGAGCAGGAGAACGTCGCGCAGAAGCTGATCGCCACCGCCTCCGACCTCGACGAGATCGCCGCCGGCCGCCGCGACGTGGCGGCGCTGCGGGGCTGGCGCAAGGAGGTGTTCGGCACCGACGCGCTCAGCCTGTGCGAGGGGCGCATCGCGCTTGCCGCCAAGGGCAGCGACGTGGTGATCGTGCGGCTCTGACGCCGCCGGGCGCTGTCGGCCTCAGCGGGTGACGGCGCGGGAGTTGCCCTGCGCCACGACGCGCAGCGCGGTGACGCCGCGCAGGTCGGCGGCATCGAGCGCGACGGCGGCGGTGAGCCGGCGCGTCGCCGGGGTGCCCTCGGGCTGGAAGCCCGGCGCGGGCTCGGCGCGGAAGGCGTAGACGAGGGTGGAGCCCTCGACGCCCTCGCGGGTCAGCTGGACATTGTAGGCCCCGAGCGCCGCCGCCTCGCCGGTGGCGCGCAGGATCGCGCCGCTGCCCGTGGGCTCGAGCGCCACCTCGCGCACCGCGGCGACCAGCGGCCGCCCCTCGACCACCGTCGTGCGCTGCGCGGCGGTGACCAAGGGCGGGCGGTTGGCCGGGTCGATCGGGCGCGGGGCGGCGAGCCGGTCGATGAGGTTCATCGGGTTCAGCGGCGAATTGGCGAGCTGCGCGCAGCCCGACAGGGCGAGGACGGCGCAGAGGATCGGCAGGGTGGGGCGCATGTGGCGGGGCCTCGTCTTGATCCCCCAACGGGTAGCCCAATCGCGCGGGCGGGGAAAGCACGCACTGGACGGAGCGCGCCGGCGGGATTATCTGCGTGACCTTCAGGCAAGGGAGCGACCATGGCGCAGCCGGCATTCGAGGACATCGCGGAGACGTTCGAGTTCCTGGACGACTGGGAAGAGCGCTACCGCCACGTGATCGAGCTCGGCAAGGCGATGCCGCCGCTCGACCCGGCGCTGCGGGTGCCGGCCACGAAGGTCGAGGGCTGCGCGAGCCAGGTCTGGCTGGTGCCGCGCATCGACGGCGAGGGGCCGGAGGCGGTGTTCCACTTCGCCGGCGAGAGCGACGCGATGATCGTCAACGGGCTGATCGCGGTGCTCGGCGCGCTCTACGACGGGCTGCCGGTGCGCGAGGTCGGCGCCGTCGACGCGCGCGCGGCCTTCGCGCGGCTCGGGCTCAACGACCACCTGTCGGCGCAGCGCAGCAACGGGCTGCGCGCGATGGTGGAGCGCGTCCGCGCGCTCGCGGCCCGGGCGGCGGCGGGCTGAGCCCGCCGGGGGCGCTGCCCCCGGACCCCCGGCATGTTTGCGGCCAGATGAAGGGGGGGCGGCGGGACGTCAGGCGGCGGCGCGCTCGAGCGCGGCGGCGAGGTCGCCGTAGCCGGTGAAGCGGCGCTCGAAGGCGAGGCCGAGGCGGGCGGCGCTGGCGCGGGCCTGCTCGGTCAGGGCCGCGTCGTCGGTCTGGGCGAGGTAGACGACCTTCTCGTAGTTGCCGAAGTACAGCTCGCGCAGCTCCGGGTGGCGGTCGAGGCCGAGGGGCCGCCAGACGAAGGTGTCGAACTGCCGCGCGAGGAAGTCGGTGAGGTAGAAGGCGGTGACCTCGCCCGCCGCCTCGAAGGCGGCGAGGCCGTCGAAGAAGGCGTAGCAGTGCGGGCCCGCGATCATCTCGATGCCGCGCCGGCGGCAGAGTTCGGCCAGCGCGCCGCCGGTGCCGCAATCGGCGTAGGCGAGGAAGACGCGCTCGTAGCCCGCCGCCGCGTCGAGCGCGCGCTCGGCGGCGGGGGCAATGCGCTCGGGGTGGTTGTGCAGGATCGCGGGCAGGCACTGCAGGTCGACGTGGGTCCAGCCGTTGAGCCGGATCAGCGCGAGGATCTCGCGCGCCAGCGCGCCGCAGGCGAGGACCAGCACGCGGCCGCCCCCGGCGGGGGCGAGGCCGGTGCGGGTCAGGTCGCGGTCGCTCGGGGTTTCCACCGGCTCAGGCGCTGCCGGCCATCTGGTTGTGCTTGCGCGCCACGAACTGCTTGGCCGTCTCGACCGCGACGGCGGCGTCGCGGCAATAGGCGTCGGCCCCGATGGCGCGGCCGAACTCCTCGTTGAGGGGCGCGCCGCCGACGAGCACGATGTAGTCGTCGCGGATGCCCTGCTCCTTCATCGCGTCGATCACCACCTTCATGTAGGGCATCGTCGTCGTCAGCAGCGCCGACATCCCGAGGATGTCGGCCTCCTCGGCGGCGAGCGCCTCGAGGTACTTCTCGACGGGGTTGTTGATCCCGAGGTCGACCACCTCGAAGCCGGCGCCTTCCATCATCATGCTGACGAGGTTCTTGCCGATGTCGTGGATGTCGCCCTTGACGGTGCCGATCACCATCTTGCCCATCCGGGGCGCGCCGGTCTCGGCGAGGAGCGGCTTGAGGATGCCCATGCCGCCCTTCATCGCGCCGGCGGCGAGCAGCACCTCGGGCACGAACAGGATCCCGTCGCGGAAATCGTCGCCGACGATCTTCATGCCGCCGACGAGCGCTTCCGTCAGGATCTTGTAGGGCGGCCAGCCGCGCTCGAGGAGGATGTTGACGCCCTCCTCGATCTCCTCCTTGAGGCCGTCGTAGAGGTCGTCGAACATCTGGGCGACGAGGTCTTCGTCGCTGAGTTCGGAGAGGATGATCTCGTCGTCTTCGTCAGCCATGGCAGTTCTCCGAAGGTCCTTCTGCCGCAGTTGCACGGCAGGACGCCGGTGGCGCGGCGATTTCCGACATCACCTGCCCCGCCTGCGACTCGGATACAAATGAATTGTGGACATCAGCATGATGAGCCTCTTTTGTGCGTTCTTCTTTTGTTCTAGTCTGCCGACTCGATGGACACGCCGCCCCCCATACCCGCCGAGCGTCGCCGTGGCCGTGCCGCGTCGAGCAACGAGACCAACCGGTTCGAGCGCTACGCCACCGAGGCCGTCGACGACGCCTGGGGCCGCGACGAGGCGCTGCCGCCGTTGCGCACCGAGGTGTCGGTGGAGCGGCCGCGCAAGGCGATCACCCGCAACACCTCGCCCGACGTGGCCTTCGAGCGCTCGCTCAACCCCTACCGGGGCTGCGAGCACGGCTGCATCTACTGCTTCGCCCGCCCGAGCCACGCCTACCTGGGCCTGTCGCCGGGGCTCGACTTCGAGACGCGGCTCGTGGCGCGGCCCGAGATGCCGCGGGTGCTGGTGCGCGAGCTGTCGGCGAAGGGCTACCGGCCGGCGGTGCTGGCGATCGGGACCAACACCGACCCCTACCAGCCGATCGAGAAGGACCGGGGGATCATGCGGGCGGTGCTCGAGGTGCTGCGCGATTTCCGCCACCCGGTCTCGATCGTCACCAAGGGCGCGCTGATCGAGCGCGACGTGGACATCCTCGCCGACATGGCGGCGCAGGGGCTGGCGCGGGTCGGCATCTCCGTCACCACGCTCGACGACGCGACGGCGCGGGCGATGGAGCCGCGGGTGCCGGGGCCGAAGCGGCGGCTCCGGGCGATCCGGGTGCTGGCGGAGGCCGGGGTGCCGGTGCGGGTGATGGCCTCGCCGGTGGTGCCGGCGCTGACCGACCACGAGCTCGAGGCGATCCTCGAGGCGGGCGCCGCGGCGGGGGCGGTGGCGGCGAGCGCCATCGTGCTGCGGCTGCCGCGCGAGGTGGCGGGGCTGTTCCGGGACTGGGTGGCCGAGGCCTATCCGGACCGCGCGGCGCGGATCATGAACCGGGTGCGCGAGCTGCATGGCGGGCGCGACTACGACCCGGCCTTCGGGCGGCGGATGACGGGGCAGGGGCCGTGGGCCGACCTGATCCGGGCGCGCTACGAGGTGGCGCGCCGGCGGTTCGGCCTGTCGAACGACCTGCGGCCCCTGCGCACCGACCTGTTCCACGTGCCGCCGCGGCCGGGCGACCAGCTGTCGCTGTTCTGACTCAGTCGCGCGACGTGCGGGCGCGGCGGCGGCCGCGGCGCTCGGCCGGGGCGGGGCTGTTGCCGTCGGAGCCGTCGGAGGCGGAGGAGAACTCGCCGAGCGTGGCGACGATGGTGTCGAGTGTGGGCGCGTCGCCCTTGGGTTTGGTCTCGAGGGCGGCGCGCATGGCGCGCAGGTGGTCGGGCGTGGTGCCGCAGCAGCCGCCGATGATGGTGGCGCCGGAATCGCGGGCCATGAGCGCGTACTCGGCCATCAGCTCGGGCGTGCCGTTGTAGTGGATGTGGCCGTCGACGTAGCGCGGGATGCCGGCGTTGCCCTTGGCGATGATCGGGTTCTCGGGGCCGGCGGCGGAGAAGCCGAGCACGGTGCGCAGCAGGTCGGAGGCGCCGACGCCGCAATTGGCGCCGAAGGCGATCGGCGGGTTCGGCAGCCGGGAGACCATCTTGACCATCTGCGCGGCGGTGAAGCCCATCATCGTGCGCCCGGCGGTGTCGAAGCTCATCGTGCCGCACCAGGGCATGTCGGCGAGGGCGAACGCCTCGGCGGCGGCCTTGTATTCCTCGGCGGCGGAGATCGTCTCGACCCAGAGGACATCGGCGCCGCCGGCCTTCAGGGCCTCGGCCTGCTCGTGGAACATCTCGACGGCGAGCTCGTGGGTCAGCACGCCCATCGGCGCCATGATCTCGCCCGTGGGGCCGACGGAGCCGGCGACGACCACCGGCCGGCCGGCGGCGTCGGCGACCTCGCGGCCGATCTCGGCGGCGCGGCGGTTGAGCTCGCCGACGCGGTCCTGGCCGTCATGGAGCTTGAGGCGGGCGGCGTTGCCGCCGAAGGAGTTGGTCAGGAACAGGTCGGAGCCGGCCTCGACCGCGCCGCTGTAGAGCGCCTTGATCCGCTCGGGGTGGTCGACGTTCCAGAACTCGGGCGAGTCGCCCGACTGGAGCCCCATGTTGAACAGGGTCGTCCCGGTGGCGCCGTCGGCGAGGATCCAGTCGCGGTCGGCGAGGAGGCGGGTGAGGGCGTCGGTCATGTCGGGGGCTCGCATCTGCTGATGGATGCGCCCTGCCACGCGGGGGCGGGGGGTGCAAATGCAAAATCCTCATCATTCTCCTGCACCGGAGCGGCGGCCGGGCGGCGGCTGTGGCCGCGCCGGATCTGCCAGATCAGCGCGGCGAGCACGACCGGCAGCGCGAGGGGGTGCGGCACGGCGAGGTAGAGCGGCTGCCAGCGCGGCGCGAAGCTCTCCTTGAACTGGACGAGGCCGGTGGGAAGGTAGCGCGACAGGGCGGCGAAGCGGCCGGCGACATCCGGCGCGGCGGCGAGCGAGACGCGCCCCACGCCTTCGGCGCGGGCGGTGTCGAGGGCGGCGGCGAGGAGGGCGTGCATCGTGCCGGTCGGCGCGTCGGGGCGCTGGCGCATCAGGTCGAGCGCCCAGCCGCAGGGGGCGGCGTGGAAGGTGACGAAGCCGGCGAGCGCGCCGTCGTGCCAGGCGAGGAAGGTGCGCTGGTGGCGCAGGTTGGCGGGCGAGAAGGTGCCCATGGAGAAGCCGCGCTCGCCGCCGTGCGCGGCGGCCCAGGCGGCGGCGACGCCGGTCATCGCGTCGAGCGGCAGCGGCGCGGTGGCGGCCTGGACGGCAAGGCCCGCGCCGGCGGCCTGGTTCAGCTTGCGGCGCAGCTGGCGGTGACGCGCGCCGGCGGTGGTCCAGCCGTGGGGCGCGATGCGGCCGTCGCGCGCGATGCCCAGCACCGCCCAACCCTGCGCGCGGGCGCGGGCGGCGGTGCGGGCATCGCACTTGTAGAGGGCGGGCAGGCGGGCCTCGTCGCGGGCGAGGGCGGCGAGATCGTCGAGCGGTGCCGTGCCGAGGGTCCGGCCGATGGTGGCGAGGACGAGGGGCGCGCGGGAGAGGAAGAGGGCGCCGCCGGGGCCGTGGCGCAGCTCGCCCTGCTGGCGCGCGAGCGCCCATTCGGGGCAGGGCGCGTCGGCGAGCAGAGCGGCCGCCTGCCGTCCGTCGGCGCGGCGCAGGCCGCTCGCCGGCGGGCGCGGCGCGATCAGGCCGGGCAGCGCGAGGAGGGCGGGGATGGCGAAGTAGACGAGGCGGAACAGCAGCACCGCCGCCAGCAGCTCGCCCTCGGGGACGACGGGCAGCAGCGCGAGCAGGGTCAGCTCGAACGCGCCGAGGCCGCCGGGCGCGTTCGTCATCAGCCCGGCGCCGAGGCCGACGAGGTAGGCGGCGAGCAGCGGGCCGAACGGCACGGCCCCCGCCGGCAGGCAGAGCCAGAGCGCGAGCGCGGCGAGGCCGGTGTCGAGCGCCGCCCAGAGGCAAAGGCGCAGCATCGGCCGGCCGCCGAGCCGCCCGGTCAGCGCGGCGAGGCGGGGCAGGCGGGCCGACAGGCGGGGCAGGAGCAGGATGACGGCCAGCGCCACCAGCGCGAGCAGCGGCAGCGCCGACTGGCCGGGCATCGCGGGGAGGAACAGCCAGGCCGCCAGCGCGGCGAGCGGCAGCAGGGCGGCCATGAAGCTGAGGCTGACGAGGGCCGAGACGTGGATCGCCTGCGCCAGCGTCAGCTCTGGCAGGCTGCGCCAGCGCACCAGCGCGCCCACGATCGCGCCCATGCCCGTGACCTGCCCCACGGCGACGGCGCGGATGCCGGCGCGGCGCGCGCGGCCGGTGCCGACGCCGGTGCCGAGCGCGCCGTGGACGGTGGCGTCGTAGGCACCGAGCGCGGCGAAGCTCGCCGCGGCGGCGAGGCCGGCGAGGGCGAGGCGGCCGGGGCTGACGGCGCGCACGGCGTCGGCGACGGCGGCGAGGTCCACCCCCTCGAGGCGCTGCACGAGCAGCCAGATCAGCAGCGCCCCGACCGTCAGGCCGACCAGGTGCAGCGCGCCGGGGCGCAAGTCTGTCATGTGAGTGGGATCTCCGGGCTGCGCCCGCGCGTCGGGGCAGGGCCGCTTGTCGCAGCGATTGATGAAGGGCGGCTTAAGACCGCCCCCTCATCGCATCAAGAGGTTAATGCCGCGGCGACCTCAGATCTCTTTCAGCAGCTGGGCCTTCGCCTCGACCATCAGCTCCGCCATCTTGGCGCGGATCTCGGCCTCGTCGGCCTTGCTTCCGAGGTCGTTCGACAGCTTGCGGAACACGTCGTGGTCGCCCGCCTCCTCGAAGTCGGCCTTCACGACCTCCATGGCGTAGGCGCTGGCCGCCCCGCCGCTCTTGCCGAGCTTCTCGGCGGCCCAGAGGCCGAGCAGACGGTTGCGCCGGGCCTCGGCCTTGAACTGCATCTCCGCATCGTGGGCGAACTTCGCCTCGAACGCGTGCTCGCGATCATCGAAGGTGGTCATGGGCCTGCTCCCTGGTCGTGGTGACAAGATTGATATGGCGCGCCGGCGGCCTCCATGCAACCGCTCCGGCACGCCGGACGCTTGCCGTCTGAAGGGGGTTGCCATAAGAGGAGCCACCATGTCCGCGCCGCGCAGGCTGCGGACCCAGTTCTATTCGAGGACCCCCATGGCGCGCCGCAAGAAAATCTACGAAGGCAAGGCGAAGATCCTCTATGAAGGCCCCGAGCCGGGCACGCTCGTGCAGTACTTCAAGGACGACGCCACCGCCAACAACGCCGAGAAGCAGGCGGTGATCGAGGGCAAGGGCGTGCTGAACAACCGCCTGAGCGAGTTCTTCATGACCGGCCTCGGCAACGTCGGCATCCCGACCCACTTCATCCGCCGGCTCAACATGCGCGAGCAGCTGGTGCGGCAGGTCGAGATCATCCCGCTCGAGGTCATCGTGCGCAACTTCGCCGCCGGCTCGATGGCCAAGCGCCTCGGGCTCGAGGAAGGCACCGCGCTGCCGCGCCCGATCATCGAGTTCTCCTACAAGGACGACAAGCTCGGCGATCCGCTGGTGCCCGAGGAATACGTGATCGCCTTCGGCTGGGCGACGCAGCAGGACCTCGACGACATCGTCGCGCTGGCGCTGCGGGTCAACGACTTCATGTCGGGCGTGATGTTCGGCGTCGGCATCAAGCTCGTCGACTTCAAGATCGAGATCGGCCGGATCTGGGACAACGACTACCAGCGCCTCGTCGTCGCCGACGAGATCAGCCCCGATTCCTGCCGCCTGTGGGACATGGAGACGGGCCAGAAGCTCGACAAGGACGTGTTCCGCCGCGACCTCGGCAGCCTCACCGACGCCTATACCGAAGTGGCGCGGCGGCTCGGGGTGATGCCCTCGAACGCGACGCACATGCCGAAACCGACGCTGATCAACTGAAGGGGGCGCCGATGAAGGCCCGGGTCTACGTGATGCTCAAGAACGGGGTGCTCGACCCCCAGGGCGAGGCGGTGCACCACGCGCTCGGCGCGCTCGGCTTCGACGGGGTCGAGAGCGTCCGGCAGGGCAAGGTCATCGAGCTCGACCTCGCCGAGGGCACCACCGAGGCGCAGGTCGGCGAGATGTGCGAGAAGCTGCTCGCCAACACGGTGATCGAGAGCTACCGCATCGAGATGTGAGGGTGCGCCGGGCCCCTGTAGGCCGGGCTTCAGCCCGGCACCCCTCGATTGACCGGCGAACCGGCGGCGCGGTAGCGTGCGCGCCATGGACCTGCACCGGATCAGCCGCCGCCTGCTGACCTCGCGCCGGCTGCGCGGCATGAGCGGGCGCGGGCGGCTCCGGGTCGTCGTCTTCTTCCCGTTGCTCTGCTTCGCCGCCGCGCTGCTGTTCGCGGGCGAGGCACTGCTCTACCAGCTGCGCTCGGAGCGGGTGACGGGCACGGTGATCGAGAGCTACGAGTGGCACGGAGAGACGATTTTCGACCGGGGCACAATCAACTACGAGCCGGTCTTCGCGTACGAGGTGAACGGCGACAGCACCCGCGGAAGCGTCGGGTCGGGCCATTCCTCCTTCAATCTCGACCTGGGCGACACGGCCCCGATCCGGGTCATCCCCGGCGAGCGCGGCAACGTGCGCATGGACACGTGGGTCGGGATGTGGTTCGTGCCGCTCGTGCTCGCCGGGTTCGGGGTGGCGGCGCTCGCCGTGGCGCTGCTCGTCTGGGCCCTGCTCAACTGGATCTTCTGGCGCAAGGAGCCGTCATGAAAGCTGCCGTCATCGTCTTTCCCGGGTCGAACTGCGACCGTGACATGGCCGTCGCGCTGCGAGCCGCCGGAGCGGAGGTCGCGATGGTCTGGCACAAGGACCGGGGGCTGCCCGACGGCGTCGACCTCGTGGCGGTGCCCGGCGGCTTCTCGTTCGGCGACTACCTGCGCTGCGGCGCCATCGCGGCTCAGTCGCCAATCTGCCGCGCGGTGGTCGACCACGCGAGGCGGGGCGGCTTCGTCATCGGCGTGTGCAACGGCTTTCAGGTGCTCGCCGAGACCGGCCTTCTCCCCGGCGCGCTGATGCGCAATGCGCGGTTGAAGTTCGTCTGCAAGACCCTTGATCTGACGGTGGAAACCGCCGACAGCGCTTTCACCTCGGGCTACCGCGCGGGGCAGGTGGTCCGCTACCCGGTGGCGCACCACGACGGCAACTACTTCGCCGACCGCGACATCCTCGACCGGCTCGCCGGCGAAGATCGCATCGCCTTCCGCTACGCCGAGAACCCGAACGGCTCGCAGAACGGCATCGCCGGGATCCTGTCGGAGAACCGCCGCGTGCTCGGGCTCATGCCGCACCCGGAGCGGGCGGTGGACGAGGGCCACGGCGGCACCGACGGGCAGGCGCTTTTCCGCTCGCTGGCCGGCGCGCTGGTGGCCGCCTGAGCCCGCTCGCCTTGCCGCGGCTCCGGCCGGGCCGTAGATTGCCGCCATGTCCGAGAAGGCCAGACCCGTGACGCGGGCCAGTCTCCGCTGGCCCATGCGCACCGCGTTCGCGGTGCTCGTCGTCCTCGCCATCGTCGTCGTCTACATCACCAACCAGTTCCTCACCCAGCGCTTCACGGCCAACACGCGCAACCGCGCCGAGGTCCGCTCGACGCTCTACGTGGGCAACCTGATGAGCGAGCTGCAGCGGGCCTCCATCGTGCCCCAGCTCCTCGCCCGCGACCCGGCGCTGATCGGGGCGCTGAACTCGTCGGACTACACCCAGTCGACCCAGCGCCTGATGTCGTTCCTCGAGGAGATCGACGCCGCGTCGCTGCTGCTGCTCGACCGCATGGGCCGCGTCGTCGCGGCGTCCGACCGCAACCGGCTGGGCGAGGGGCACCGCCACTCGCCCTACTTCGTAGACGCCCTGCGCGCGAGCGGCACGGTGTTCACCGTCTCCGAGCAGACGACGGGCGGCTACCAGTTCGCCTACGCGCGCAAGATCGAGGACGGCGGCAGCGCCATCGGCGTGATCGTCGTCACGGTCGATCTGTCGCGGCTCGAACGGTCCTGGGCGGGGATCGCCGACGCGGTGTTCGTGGCCGACAGCGAGGGCGAGATCATCCTGTCGACCGAGCCGCGCTGGCGGGGGCTGCAGGAGAGCGAGGCGCTGGAGCTGCAATCGGCGCCCTCGGCCATCGAGCGGGCGATCCGCGTCACCCAGGACTGGACCAGCCTGCCGATCGACGCCTACCTGCGCGGCGAGGCGGTGATGCGGGTCGAGACCCGGGTGCCGTTCCGCGGCTGGAAGATGGTGACCTTCACCACCTATGCCAGCGTGCGCGAGCGGGTGAACGGGGTGCTGGCGCTCGAGATCATGGCCTTCGCGATCCTGCTCGCCGGCATCTTCTGGCTGCTGAGCCGCAAGGCGGCGTCGCGGATTGTGTTTTTCCAGCGCGAGTCGGCCGAGCTGCGCCAGCTGAACCAGCGCCTGCAGCGCGCCATCGCCGAGCGCGAGAAGATGGAGAAGTCGCTCGAGGTCGCCGAGCAGACGCTGGCGCAGAGCTCCAAGCTCGCCGCGCTCGGCGAGATGTCGGCGGCGGTGAGCCACGAGCTGAACCAGCCGCTGGCGGCGATGAGGACCTACCTCGCCGGCGCCCGGCTGCTGCTCAATCGCCGCCGCACCGAGGAGGCGCTGGCCTCGTTCCAGCGCATCGACGACCTGATCGAGCGGATGGGCGCGATCACCAAGCAGCTCAAGAGCTACGCCAGGAAGGGCGCCGAGCAGTTCGAGCCGGTGGACGCCCGCGCCGCGGTGTTGTCGGCGCTGTCGATGATGGAGCCGCAGCTCAAGCAGCGGACTGTGGATATCACACGGACCCTTCCGAGCGATCCGGTGTTGATACTCGGAGACCGGCTCCGACTGGAGCAGGTCATCATCAATTTGCTCAGGAATGCGCTCGATGCGACGAAATCGGCCGAGGACCCGCAGATCGACATCCTGCTCGCGGCGGGCGAGACCGTGCGGCTGACGGTGCGCGACAACGGGCCGGGCATCGAGGACCTCGATGCGCTGTTCGAGCCGTTCTACACCACCAAGCAGCCCGGCGACGGCGTCGGGCTGGGCCTCGCCATCTCCTCGGGCATCGTGACCGACTTCGGCGGGCGCCTGACTGCACGTAACGCCGTCGACGGAGGGGCGGTCTTCGAGGTTCGGCTGCCTATCTACAAGGACCAGGAAGAACTGGACGCAGCAGAGTGAGGATTGCATGGCCCAGGCTATGAAGATCGCCATCGTGGACGACGAGAAGGACATGAGGCAGTCCATCAGCCAGTGGCTGGCGCTGTCGGGCTACGATACCGAAACCTACGCCTCCGCCGAGGACGCGCTGAAGGGGCTCACGCCCGACTACCCGGGCATCGTCGTCTCCGACATCAAGATGCCGGGGATGGACGGGATGCAGTTCCTGAAGAAGCTCAAGGGCGTGGACAGCACCCTTCCGGTGATCATGATCACCGGCCACGGCGACGTGCCGATGGCCGTGGAGGCGATGCGGATCGGCGCGTACGACTTCCTCGAGAAGCCGTTCAACCCGGAGCGGATGACCGAGCTCGCCAAGAAGGCGACGCAGGCGCGGCGCCTGACGCTCGACAACCGGGCGCTGCGCAAGGAGCTGTCGGACGGCTCGGCGATCATGTCCAAGCTGATCGGCGCCTCGCCGGTGATGGAGCGGCTCAAGGAGGATATCCTCGATCTCGGCCAGGCCGACGGCCACGTGCTGATCGAGGGCGAGACCGGCACCGGCAAGACGCTGGTGGCGCACGCGCTGCACGCGGTGGGGGCGCGCGCCAACAAGCGCTTCGTGCTGATCGCCTGCTCGGCCTACGACGAGGAGGCGCTGTCGCGCCGGCTGTTCGGCCCTGTCGAGCAGGACGATCCGATCCCGGCGATGGAGGAGGCCCGCGGCGGCACCCTGGTGCTCGAGGACGTCGAGGCGCTGTCGCCGGCGCTGCAGGCCCGGCTGCTCACCGCGCTCAACGAGCAGGGCACCCCGGCCGAGACCCGGATCATCGCCATCTGCAACCTGCAGGACGAGGGCAAGACCTGCGAGAGCGTGCTGCGCGCCGACCTGTTCTACCGCCTCGCCGCCCTGCGCGTCACGGTGCCGCCGCTGCGCCAGCGCGGCGAGGACATCCTGACGCTGTTCACGCGCCTGTCCGAGCAGTTCGCCGACGAATACGGCTGCGACGCGCCGCAGGTCTCGGCGCAGGAGGCGGCGCAGCTCCTGCAGGCTCCTTGGCCCGGCAACGTGCGCCAACTCATCAACGTCGCCGAGCGCGCGGTGCTGCAGAACCGCCGCGGCACCGGCACCATCGCCTCGCTGCTGATGGCCGACAACGAGGAGAGCGAGCCCGCGATGACCACCGAGGGCAAGCCGCTCAAGGAGTTCGTCGAGGCCTTCGAGCGGATGCTCATCGACAACACCATGCGCCGCCACAAGGGCTCGATCGTGGCGGTGATGGAGGAGCTTTGCCTGCCGCGCCGGACGCTCAACGAGAAGATGGCCAAGTACAACCTGCAGCGGTCCGACTACCTGCAGGGCTGAAGCGCCGGGCGAGCTTCGCGCGCCAAGGCGCGGAACTCGCTGGCATTGCCGTCGGGGCAGGGGCGACCGTGTCCCGTCGGTCAGCCTCCGCGACGCGTTGCGCCAGCAATTCGCCATTGTAAAGCCAGCGCCACTTCCTCTATGTAGACTTACGGCCGTCCGCGCGGAGTAGCGCGTCAGCGGCCGATAAGTTTCGCTGTTTCAGGCATTTGCGGATCTCCGATCCTGCCGCCTCTGACAGACCGATCGGGCCTTCGGGCCACCCGTGCAGCCCCGGCCCTTGTCACGAGTCGCCAGGGCCAGAACAGGCGCCGCCCCCCAAGCCGGCGCCGGAGAAGAAACGCGATGCGGCGCGAGGCGCGACAAGTCGGCAGAATGGCGGCCCCGAGGGGCCCCGCCGACCGCGCCATGCCCGTCGCCACAATCAGACATGGCAGACCCTGCGCGCCGCCCCCCGGGGCGGTCCCGGCGCTGACATGCATACGGATAACATGGCAAAGAAAATGCTCATCGATGCCACCCACGCGGAAGAGACCCGCGTCGTGGTGGTTGACGGAAACAAGGTCGAGGAGTTCGACTTCGAAGCCCAGGCCAAGCGCCAGCTAGCGGGCAACATCTACCTGGCCAAGGTGACGCGCGTGGAGCCGTCGCTGCAGGCCGCCTTCGTGGATTACGGCGGCAACCGCCACGGCTTCCTCGCCTTCTCGGAAATCCACCCCGACTACTACCAGATCCCCGTCGCCGACCGCGAAGCGCTGCTGGCGGAGGAGAAGGCCTACGCCGAGAGCCAGCGCGCCGAGGACGAGGCCGAGGAAAAGCCCGCGCCCAAGAAGCGCCGCTCGCGCTCGCGCGCCAAGCCCAAGGCCGCCGATACCGAGACGGCCGATCCCGTCGCGACCGGCGAGGTCGAGGGCGGCGATGCGGCGTCTGACGAATCCGCGTCCGAGATCAAGGGCATGGAGACCATCGACCTGGGCGAGGGCGAGGGCGACGAGGGCCTGAGCCCGATGGAGACCGTCCCCGAGACGCCCGTCGAGACGCCCGCCGCCGACGAGGACGCCTCGGGCGACGAGCCCGATCCGTCCGCCGACATCGAGTCGGTCGCCGACGAGGACGACACCGACGACGTGCGCCCCGTGCGCAAGCCGCGTCCGCGCCGCTACAAGATCCAGGAGGTCGTCAAGGTCCGCCAGATCATGCTGGTGCAGGTCGTCAAGGAAGAGCGCGGCAACAAGGGCGCGGCGCTCACCACCTACCTGAGCCTCGCCGGCCGCTACTGCGTGCTGATGCCCAACACCGCCCGCGGCGGCGGCATCTCCCGCAAGATCACCAACGCCGCCGACCGCAAGAAGCTCAAGGAGATCGCCGGCGCGATGGACGTGCCCGAGGGCGCGGGCCTCATCATCCGCACCGCCGGCAGCCAGCGCACCAAGACCGAGATCAAGCGCGACTACGAGTACCTCCAGCGCCTCTGGGAGCAGATCCGCGAGCTGACGCTGAAGTCGATCGCGCCCGCGCCGATCTACGAGGAAGGCAACCTCATCAAGCGCTCGATCCGCGATCTCTATTCCAAGGAGATCGACGAGGTCATCGTCGAGGGCGAGGCCGGCTACCGCACGGCCAAGGACTTCATGAAGATGATCATGCCGTCCCACGCGAAGAACGTGAAGAACTACCAGGACTCGATGCCGCTCTTCGCGCGCCACCAGGTCGAGAGCTACCTGAACTCCATGTTCAACCCGACCGTGCAGCTCCCCTCGGGCGGCTACATCGTGATCGGCGTGACTGAGGCGCTCGTCGCCATCGACGTCAACTCGGGCCGCGCCACCAAGGAAGGCTCGATCGAGCAGACTGCGCTCAAGACCAACCTCGAGGCCGCCGACGAGGTCGCCCGCCAGCTGCGTCTGCGGGATCTCGCCGGGCTCATCGTCATCGACTTCATCGACATGGACGAGCGCAAGAACAACGCCGCCGTCGAGAAGCGGATGAAGGAGAAGCTCAAGACCGACCGCGCCCGCATCCAGGTCGGCCGGATCTCGGGCTTCGGCCTGCTCGAGATGAGCCGTCAGCGCCTGCGCCCCGGCATGCTCGAGGCGACGACCCAGCCCTGCTCGCACTGCCACGGCACGGGCCTGCTGCGCTCCGACGACAACGTGGCGCTCTCGATCCTGCGCCAGATCGAGGAAGAGGGCGTGCGCGGCCGCTCCAAGGAGGTGCTGGTGCGTGCCCCGGTGAGCATCGCCAACTTCCTCATCAACCAGAAGCGCGAGCACATCGCCGGTATCGAGGCGCGCTACGGCCTGTCCGTGCGTGTCGAGGGCGACGTGACGATGATCTCGCCCGACTTCGCGCTCGAGAAGTTCAAGACCGCGACCCGCGTCGTGGCCGAGGCGGCGCCTGTCGTCGTGTCCTCCGAGACCGCGTCGATGGACGAGGAAGAGGCCGTGGTCGAGGAGACGGCTGCGGAAGAGGACGAGGCTCAGGAAGCCCAGGAGACGCCGGATACGGGCGAGTCGGGCGACGAGAAGCCCAAGAAGCGCCGTCGTCGCCGGCGCCGCCGCAAGGGCGGGAACGGCGAGGGCAATGGCGAGGGTGACGAGGCCCAGGCCGCGTCCGCCGAGAATGCCGAAGCCAAGCCGGAGGCCGAGACGGCTCCCGCCGAGCCCGCGCCCGAGGGCGAGGGGGAGGCCGAGGAGGCCAAGCCGAAGAAGCGCACCCGCACCCGCGGCGGCGCGCGCGCCCGCAAGGCCGCGCCCGCCGAGTCGGAGGCCGCCGCTCCCGAGGTGGCCGCGCCGACGTCCGACGAGGCGGCGCCCCTGCCGGCCGAGCCGGCGCCCGAAGCGCCGGCGCCCGCCGCCGAGGAGCCTGCGTCCGAGCCTGCTCCGACGCCCGAGGCCGAGGAGGCCGCGAGCCTGCCCGACCCGACGCCGGAACCCGTCGCCGTCGAGCCCACGCCCGAGCCGGCCCCCAAGCCCGCGCCGGAACCTGCCGCCGAGCCCGAGCCGCAGCCGGAGCCCGTCGCGGCCGAGGCCGACGACGAGCCGAAGCCGAAGCGGCGCGGCTGGTGGTCCATCGGCCGGGGCTGACGCCCTTCACCACCGACGACGAAAGGCCGCGCCCCCGGGCGCGGCCTTTTGCGTTGCCGGCCTCAGCCCTTGCGGATCAGGTGAACCTGGTGGCCGCCCCCGTCCTCGCAGCCCAGGTGGGTGTGGCCCGCCTCGGCGCAGAAGTGCGGCACGTCGATGATCGCGGCGGGGTCGTCGGCGAGCATCCGCAGCACCGCTCCGGAGGCCAGCGGCTTGAGCCGCTTGCGGGCCTTCAGCACGGGAAGCGGGCAGAGCAGGCCGCGGGCGTCGAGTTCGGCGTCAACGTCATCCATCATGGCGGCTCTGGTAGGGCGGATGTTGCAGTCCGTCCACCACAACGTGAGCGTTGTTCGGGTGACGGCGCTCCCGGGAGGGGCTAACACCCTGGCATGGATGCCGCTCTTCTTCTCGACGCCACGCTGCTGCCGGCCTTGCTGATCGCGCTCGTCGCGGGGCTGCTGTCGTTCCTGTCGCCCTGCGTGCTGCCGATCGTGCCGCCCTACCTGGCCTACATGGGCGGGGTCAGCGTCAACGAGCTCGACGGCGAGGCCGCGTCGCGGCGCAAGGTGACGGTGGCGGCGGCGTTCTTCGTGCTGGGGCTGTCGACGGTGTTCCTGCTGCTCGGCTTCGCCTTCTCGGCGCTCGGGCGGATGTTCCTGCAGTTCCAGGACTGGTTCGTCTGGGGCGCGGGGATCGTCATCATGATCTTCGGCGCGCATTTCCTCGGCATCTTCCGCATCGGCTTCATGGACCGCGAGGCCCGGCTCGACGCAGGCGAGCGGGGCGGCTCGGCCTTCGGCGCCTTCGTCCTCGGCCTCGCCTTCGCCTTCGGCTGGACCCCGTGCCTCGGGCCGATCCTCGGGGCGATCCTCGGCCTCGCCGCCTCCGAAGCCGACATGGGGCGCGGCACCGCGCTGCTCGTCTTCTACGCCCTCGGGCTCGGCATCCCGTTCCTGCTCGTCGCGGCGTTCTTCCCGCGCATGAAGGGCGCGATGGCGTGGATGAAGCGCCACATGGGCCGCATCGAGCGGGTCTCGGGGCTGCTGCTCTGGACCGTCGGCCTGATGATGGTGACCGGCCAGTTCTCTGATTTTTCCTACTGGCTCCTCGAGACCGTGCCGGTCCTCGGCCGGCTCGGCTAGGCCTCCTCGGACTCGCGCGCTCCCGCGCCACCATCACCGTCGCCGTCGGGCGCCGCCGCCCCGCCGGCCGCGGCGATGCGCTGCGCCATCGGGGTGAGGTTGTTGAGCGACTGCAGGTGCACGTAGCACAGCTCCAGCTCGTCGGTCGCGAGCATCTGCGACAACACCTCCTGCGGCAGCTCCTTGAGCTTCTGGCGGTCGAGCGTGAAGAAGCCGCCGAGCTGCGCCTGGCCCAGATCGCCGAGGTTGAAGTTCGCCTGGCCGGGCCGCAGCAGGTCGTGCTCCACGAGACGGGCGCAGAATTGCTGGGTGCGGTCGAACAGGGTCTGATACTCGCGCGTGAAGTTGAGTATCGACTCGAGGTACTGGGTCCGCTGGCCGGTGCTGTCGAACAGCCGCTCGCCGCGCCCGTCCTGGTTGAAGCCCTCGTACTCCTCGTCCATGCACAGCGTGAATGTCTCGCCGTCGTCGGAGCGCGAGAACACGAACGGGTAGCGCCGCAGGAAGGCGGGGATGTAGCCGCCCGTCCAGCTGCCGTCGGGTCCGACATGGCTGTTCTCGTTGTCGCGGATGCCGAGGATCACCGAGGGAAACACCGCCTCCTCGCTGCCGGCGAAGACGATCGCGTGGTCGGTCGCCGCCGGGATGAACTCCGCCGCCAGCAGCGGCACCGAGTTCACCTCGCGCGCGAAGCCGTAATTGCCGCCCGTCTCGACCGACCAGTCGCGGTGGCGCTCGGAACTGATCGGCACCGCCCGCTCGTAGATCATCAACTGCTTCGCCATGGCCCTGTCCCCTGTTGTCCTCGGGTCAGCCTAGAAGAGCCCGCCGCGCAGACCAAGCCTTTCCGTCTGCGCCATATGCCGGACAATCTTCTTATTCTGGCCGCACTTGCCCTCTAGGTTGAGACAATCCAGAGGAGCGTGCGCGATGAGTCAGGACAAGGTCAGCAGGCGGCGGGTGTTCTACATCCCGGGCTACGACCCGATCCACCCCCGCCGCTACCGCGAGCTCTACCGCAAGGAGGGCGCGGCGCAGGCGGCGATCTCGGGCTACGAGATCGCGCTCGCGCCCAAGCGCGGCGGCGGCCCCTACGGCTGGCACGTCACCGGCCGGATGGACGGCGCCGAGGTCGCGGCGGACGTCGAGGTGCTGGTCTGGTCCGACATCGTGCGCGGCTCGATGGCGACGTCGATCCCCGCCACCTACGCCCAGCTCGTCCGCTGCGCCTGGACCTACATCGCCAGCGGCGCGCTGCGGCGGCTGATGTGGCTCAGGAAGGGTCCGGTGATTGCGGCACTCTATCCCGTCGGCATGCTGCTGCTGCAACTGGCGCTCGCCATCGGCCTCGGCCTCGCCGCCGGGGCGCTGCTGGCCGGGGCGGCGGCGGTCGCGGGGCTCGCCGGCTGGCCGGTCGCCGCGCTGCGCCTCGCGGTGCTCGCGCTCGTCGCCGCCGCCGTGCTGCGCTGGTTCAAGAGGAAGGACGGCAAGTTCTTCGCCCACTACCTCATGCACGACTACGCCTATTCGGCCCGCTGGAAGGGCGCCAATCCGCCCGAGCTCGAGGCGCGCATGGCCGAGTTCGCCGAGCGTATCGGCGCGGCGCTGGCCGAGGATGTGGACGAGGTGCTCGTCGTCGGCCACTCGTCGGGCGCGCATCTGGGCGTGTCGATCCTCGCCGACCTGATCCGGCAGGGCAGGGTGGGCGCCAACGGTCCGGCGCTCGCCTTCCTGTCGCTCGGGCAGGTGGTGCCCATGGTCTCCTTCCTGCCGCGCGCCGAGCGGCTGCGGGCCGATCTCGCCCACCTCTCCGCGCGCCACGAGCTGACATGGGTCGACGTGACCGCGCCCGGCGACGGCTGCGCCTTCGCGCTGTGCGATCCGGTCGCCGTCAGCGGCGTCGCGCCCGCGGACAAACGCTGGCCGCTGGTGATCTCCGCCGCCTTCACCCAGACCCTCAGCCCCGCGCGCTGGAAGGAACTGCGCTGGCGCTTCTTCCGGCTGCACTTCCAGTACCTCTGCGCCTTCGACCGGCCGGGCGACTACGACTACTTCCGCATCACCGCGGGCCCCCTCACGCTGGCCGACCGCTTCGCCGGGCGCGCGCCCTCGAAGAGCCTGATCGACCGCCCGGCGTCCAAGTACACGAGCCAGGCCGCATGATCCCGCCCAAGCCGGCCTCCCGGCCCGAGCGGGTCTCGCTCTGGCGCTATCTGCGGCTGTTTCGCCGCGACATCCTCTCGGCCCAGCCCGAGAAGCTCTATCGCGCGTGGATGGCCGAGTTCCGCACGCCGTTCTTCCGCTCCTACCTCGTCAACGACCCGTCGCTGGTGAAGCGCGTGCTGCAGGAGCGGCCCGACGATTTTCCGAAGTCCGACCGCATCGGCGCGGGGCTGCGGCCCCTGCTGGGCCAGTCGGTGTTCCTCACCAACGGCGCGCAATGGAAGCGCCAGCGGCGCATCATCGATCCGGCCTTCGAGGGCGGGCGGCTGCGCGATACCTACCCGGCGATGTGGGCGGCGGGGCAGGCGGCCGTGGCCCGGCTCGGGCCGCTGGCCGACGGCAGGCCGGTCGAGATCGAGGCCGAGACCAGCCACGCCGCCGCCGACGTGATCTTCCGCACGCTGTTCTCGATCCCGATCGAGCACGCGCTCGCCCGCGAGGTGTTTGCCGAGTTCCGCACCTACCAGCGAAGCCAGCCGATCCTGAACCTCGCCGCCTTCATCCCCGCCCGCTGGCTGCCGCGCTTCTTCCGCCGCGAGACCCGGGCCAGCGCGCACCGTATCCGCGCACTGATCGCCCGGCTGACGACGGAGCGTGGCGCGGAGATCAGGGCCGGCCGCGCGCCCGACGACCTCGCCACCAAGATCATGACCACGCGCGATCCGGAAACGGGCGAGACCTTCAGCGACGCGGAGATGGTCGACCAGGTCGCGATCTTCTTCCTCGCGGGCCACGAAACTTCGGCCTCCGCGCTGGCCTGGGCGCTCTACCTGCTCGCCCTCTACCCCGACTGGCAGGACAAGGTCGCCGCCGAGGCCGCCGGGGCCAGCGACGACTTCGCGTCCGTCTCGCGCCTGCGCATCACCCGCGACGTCTTCCGCGAGGCGCTGCGCCTCTACCCGCCGGTGCCTATGATGGTGCGCGAGGCGCGCTGCCCCGAGACCTTTCGCGACCGCGCGGTCTCGCCCGGCGCCCAGGTCGTGCTGAGCCCCTGGCACCTGCACCGCCAGTCGCGCCTCTGGGAGCGGCCCGACGAGTTCGACCCCGCCCGCTGGGCCAGCGACAACGGCCGCGCCTGCGCGCGCGAGGCCTACATCCCGTTCTCGGCCGGCCCGCGCGTCTGCACCGGGGCGGGGTTCGCGATGATCGAAGGCGTGCTGCTGCTCGCGCTGATCCTGCGCGCCTACCGCGTCACCCCGGTCGAAGACCGCACGCCGGTGCCCGTCGCCCACCTCACCGTGCGCTCCGCCGACGGCATCTGGCTGCGTCTGGCCCCGAGGCAGCCATGATTCTCTCGCCCCGCCGCAATTGCCCGAAACAGTTCCGGCGCGCCCCGGGCACTGGTTCCGCGCCGGCGACGCCCGCCGCTGCGCCGCAGAACAATCGGGCGCCCGCACGGCGGCCGGGGGCTGCCCTCGATCCATTCATTCACAGAGCATTGTCAATGACTTACATCCTTCCCCCGCCGCATCCCGCAGAGGATTGGGGCCGAATTGGGGCATTCCCCGGGCCGAGAATATGGCGGATAAAGGGCTCAAGCGGCGGGGGCCGCGAACAATTGACGTGCAATAGGAGTGCTGCCCATGGCTCTTGTTGAAGAAATGGAAGGCAAGCCGCGGCCGACGCCCGGCCTGCTCAAGACGCTCGAGACGATCATGACGGTCGTGCGCCAGTCCCGCGAGAGCGAGACGAGCCCGCCGCAGGAGAAGGTCGAGGTTAACGAGCTGCTCGACCTCTTCAAGTCCGACCTCTCGCGCGACCCCTCGCAGGTCCGCCGCGCCGAGCCGACGCCCGTGCGCGCGGTGCGGGTGCAGACCGAGGAGCAGGAGGCCGAGGCGCTCGCGCGCATCCGCGCCGCGCTCTACAGCTCCAAGTGAGTCAGCCGCCACGCCCCTGGGCGTGGCGCAGCACCGCGACACGGATCGCCGAGGCGAGCCCGATGTCCGACTCCCTCCCCTCGTCGATCTCCGATGCCAGCCCGTTCAGCGTCTGCCCGCGCGCCTTCGCCATGTCGCGGAAGGCGGTCCAGAACGCGTCCTCGAGCGACACGCTCGTCCGGTGACCGCGCAGCGTGAGCGAGCGCTTGACGGGGCGGCCGTCGGCCACCTCAGCCCTCGTCGAACTTCTGCGCGTCGAGCCGTAGCTTCATCTTCTGCGACTCCGCCGCCTCGAGCAGCCGCTGCGCCTTGCTGCGCCCGTGGCGCAGGGCGTTCTCGTCGGCGAGCTTCTTTCGGGTGGCACGATCCTGCAGTTTCCGGGCCTGGCGAAGATTGACGACCTTGCTCATGATTCCCTCACGCGGCGATGCCCAGAGCCTACCGGCCCGCCCCGCCTGTC
>NZ_CH724107.1:1253272-1277354 GCF_000153305.1 Oceanicola granulosus HTCC2516 | reverse complement strand
GGCCGCCTTCACTTCGGCCCGATCATCTTCTCCGGCCGCACCACCTCGTCGAAGCGCTCCGCGGTGACGTAGCCCAGCCCCACCGCCTCTTCCTTGAGGGTGGTGCCGTTCTTGTGCGCCGTCTTGGCGACGGTTGTGGCGTTGTCGTAGCCGATCTCCGGGGCCAGCGCCGTCACCAGCATCAGCGACTCGCGCATGATCTTGGCGATGCGCTCCTCGTCGGCGCGGATGCCGACGACGCAATTGTCGGTGAAGGCCACGGCGGCGTCGCCGAGGAGCTGCATGGATTGCAGCACGTTGTAGGCCATCATCGGCTTGTAGACGTTGAGCTCGAAGTGCCCCTGGCTGCCGGCGAAGCCAACGGCGGCGTCGTTGCCCATCACCTGCGCGCAGACCTGCGTCATCGCCTCGCACTGGGTCGGGTTGACCTTGCCCGGCATGATCGACGAGCCGGGCTCGTTCTCGGGCAGCATCAGCTCGCCGAGGCCGCAGCGCGGGCCGGAGCCGAGCAGGCGGATGTCGTTGGCGATCTTGAACAGCGCGGCGGCGACGGTCTTGAGCGCGCCCGACATCTCGACCATCGCGTCGTGCGCGGCGAGGGCCTCGAACTTGTTGGGCGCGGTGACGAAGGGCAGGCCGGTGATGCGCGCCATGTTGGCGGCGACGGTCTCGCCCCAGCCCTCGGGCGAGTTCAGCCCGGTGCCGACGGCGGTGCCGCCCTGGGCGAGCTCGTAGATGTCGCCGAGCGCGCGCTCGACCCGCTCGATGCCCTTGCGGACCTGGTGGGCGTAGCCCGAGAATTCCTGCGCCAGCGTCAGCGGCGTGGCGTCCATCGTGTGGGTGCGGCCGATCTTGATGATCCCGTCGAACTCCGCGACCTTCGCCTCGAGCGCCCCGGCGAGCTTGTTCAGCCCCGGCAGGGTCACGTCGCGCGCGGTCATCGCGGTGGCGATGTGCATGGCGGTGGGGAAGGTGTCGTTGGACGACTGGCCCATGTTGCAGTGATCGTTCGGATGGACCGGGTCCTTGGAGCCGATCTCGCCGCCGAGGATCTCGATGGCGCGGTTGGCGATCACCTCGTTGGCGTTCATGTTCGACTGCGTCCCCGAGCCGGTCTGCCAGACCACCAGCGGAAAGTGGTCGTCGAGCTTGCCCGAGACGACCTCGCCGGCCGCCTCGATCATCGCGTCGGCGAGGCGCGCGTCGAGCTTGCCGCGCGCCTTGTTGGCCTCGGCGCAGGCCTGCTTGATGACGCCGAGCGCCCGAACGATGGCGATCGGCTGCTTTTCCCAGCCGATCGGAAAGTTCATGATCGAGCGCTGCGTCTGCGCGCCCCAGTACTTGTCGGCGGGGACCTCGAGCGGGCCGAAGCTGTCGGTCTCGGTACGGGTATCGGTCACGCGGGCTCTCCCTGACTGGTGCGCAATCGGCCCTGTCATAGCGCAGGAGCCCGGGAACACAACGCCTTCGCCGCCCCGTCAGCGGGGGGCGAGGCAGTCTCCGAGCGCGCCCGCGAGGTGGGCGACGAGCGCCGGGTAGAGCTCCGGGCCAATGGACAGGGCGGCGCCGAGCGGATCGGCCTCGGTCAGCACGATGTCGGTGCCCTCGGTGACGAGGCGGGCGAAATCGTCGCCTTCGGCGGGATCGACGAGGATGCAGCGCGTCCCGTCGCCGGCGAGCTGTTCGCGCAGCGCCCGGATGGTGGCGGGACCGGGGCGCTGGCCGTCGGTGAGGGTGATCGCCGCCGACTTGGTGAGGCCGAAGCGGGCGACGAAGTAGCCGTAACCGTCGTGGGATACGGCGAACGGGGCGGTGGCGACGGGCGCGAGCGCTTCGGCGGCCTCGGCGGTCAGCGCGTCGAGGGCGTCCCGCGCGGCGTCGGCATTGGCGCGGTAGGTGGCGGCGTTCTCCGGGTCGGCGGCGGCGAGCGCATCGGCGATGTGTCCGACCCAGACGGCCGCGACGACCGGATCGAGCCAAGCGTGCGGGTCCTCGCCGCCGTGCGCGTGGCCGTGATCGTCGTGGTCTTCGTGCTCGTGGTCCTCGTGATCGTCGTGCGCGTGCTCGTTGTGGTCGTGGTCGTGCTCTTGGTGCGCGTGCTCGTCGTGGTCGTGGTCGTCGTGCTCTTCGTGCGCGTCGTGCTCTTCCGCGTCTTCCACCGCCAGCCTCGGCCACCCCTCCGTCTCGAGAAGCGCCAGCATCTCCCCGCCGGACAGCGTCTCGAGCGGCTCGGCGAGCCACGGGGCGAGGGCGGGCCCGGTCCAGATCACGAGGTCGGCGCCGGAGAGGCGCGCGGCGTCGGAGGGGCGGAGCGCGAAATCGTGCGGCGAGGCGCCCGGCGGCAGCAGCAGCTCCGGCGTGCCGACCCCCTCCATCACCTGCGCCACGAGGCTGTGGACCGGCGCGATGTCGGCGACGACCGCCGGGGCCTCGGCGGCGAGAGGGCGGGCGACGAGAAGGAGCGGGAGGAGGTAACGGATCATCATTGCAACCTGCTTGCGGGTTTCGGACGGCGGCCGTATAGGGGAGATGTTATAACGTAACAACCCCGGATCGCGACCATGCAACAACAAGCCGTCGGTTTCGCCAGCCACGATCATGACGCCTGCGTCGCCGGTGCGCTGCGGCGCGCGGAGGAGAGCTGCGCCGCGCGGCGGGTGCAGTTCACGCCGGTGCGCCGGCGGGTGCTGGAGATCCTGCTCGAGGCCCATGCCGCGCTCGGCGCCTATGACCTGCTGGCCCGGCTGCGGGCGGAGGGGCTGGGCTCGAAGCCGCCCGTCGCCTACCGCGCGCTTGGCTTCCTGATCGCGCAGGGCTTCGTGCACCGGATCGAGCGGCTCAACGCCTTCGTCGCCTGCGCGGTGCCCGGCGCGGCGCACGATCCGGCCTTCATGATCTGCCGCGGCTGCGGCGCGGTGGCCGAGGCGGCGCTCGAGGCGCCGCTCGCCTCCACGGCGGCGCGCAGCGGCTTCGCCATCGAGCAGACGGTGATCGAGGCCGAGGGGCTCTGCCCCGGCTGCCGCGAGGATGCCGCATCATGCTGAACGACACGCTGCTGATCGCCGCGCGCGACATCGCGGCCCGCCAGGGCGGCCGCCCGGTGCTGGAGGGGGTGAACCTCAGCGTCGGCAAGGGCGAGATCGTCACCCTCGTCGGGCCGAACGGGTCGGGCAAGTCGACGCTGCTCAAGGTCATGCTCGGCGCGCTCGCGCCCGAGGCGGGGCGGGTCGCGCGGATGCCGGGGCTGCGGGTCGGCTACGTCCCCCAGAAGCTGCACCTCGATTCGACCCTGCCGATGACCGTGCGCCGCTTCCTCGACCTGCCGGTCCGCGCGCCGCGCGCCGCCGCCGAGGCCGCGCTCGAGCGCGCGGGAGTGGGGGCGCTCGGGCGGCGGCAGATGGCGGAGCTGTCGGGCGGGCAGTTCCAGCGGGTGCTGCTGGCGCGCGCGCTGCTGGCGCGGCCGCACCTGCTCGTGCTCGACGAGGCGACGCAGGGGCTCGACCAGCCCGGCTCGGCCGACTTCTACCGCCAGATCGAGGCGGTGCGCGACGACCTCGGCTGCGGGGTGCTGATGGTGAGCCACGAGTTGCACGTGGTGATGAGCGCCTCCGACCGCGTCGTCTGCCTCAACGGGCATGTCTGCTGCGAGGGCACCCCCGCCGCCGTCTCGGCCGCGCCGGAATGGCGGCAGCTGTTCGGGACCGGCACCGGCGGCGCGCTCGCGCTCTACCGCCACGAGCACGACCATGCCCACCACGACCACGGGCACGACCACGACCACGGCAGCCACGACCAGCTTCATGCTTGACGATTTCCTGGTGCGCGCGGCGCTGGCCGCGGTGGGTGTCGCGCTGCCCGCCGGGCTGCTCGGCTCCTTCGTGGTCTGGCGCCGGATGGCGTATTTCGGCGACGCCACGGCCCACGCGGCGATCCTCGGCGTGGCGCTGGCGCTGATGTTCGAGTTGTCGGTGCTCTGGGGCGTGGTCGCCGTCGCGCTGGCCATGGCCGCGGCGCTGCATGCGCTCGAGGGGCAGGGGCGCGAGGTCAACTCGGCGCTCGGGGTGCTGGCCCACGGCGGGCTGGCGGCGGGCCTGCTCGCGGTGGCGCTGGTGCCGGGCGGGCGGGTCGATCTCGACGCCTACCTGTTCGGCGACGTGCTGACCGTCACCCGGGGCGACCTCGTGGTGATCTGGGGCGGCGGCGCGCTCGTCGCGGCGCTGCTGATCTGGCGCTGGTCGGCGCTGCTCACCGCGACGCTCAACCCCGACCTCGCCGCCGCCGCGGGCATCGACGCCCGCCGCGAAACGCTGCTGCTCGTGGTGCTGATGGCGCTGATGGTGGCGGTGGCGCTGAAGGTGGTCGGCGCGCTGCTCATCACCGCGCTGCTGATCATCCCCGCCGCCGCCGCCCGCGGCCTCACCCGGACGCCGGAGGCGATGGCGGGCGTGGCGGCGCTGATCGGGGGCGTGGCGGCGCTCGGCGGGCTGGGGCTGGCGCTGCGGCTCGACACGCCGGTCGGGCCCAGCATCGTCTGCGTCGCGGCCTCGGCCTACGCGGCCATCGCGCTGGCCGGGGCGCTGCGGCGGTAGGCGACGGGGGCGGGGGCGGCTGCCCCCGTCGCCGCCGCCGGCGGCGACTCCCCCGCGCATATTGGGGGCCAGATGAAGATCAGACGTCGAGCCAGACCGTCACTGGGCCGTCGTTGACGAGCGCCACCTTCATGTCGGCGCCGAAGCGGCCGGTCCGGGTGGGGATGCCCTCGGCGGCGAGCGCGTCGGCGAGGGCGAGGTAGAGCCGCTCGCCGTCGGCGGGCGGGGCGGCGGCGGAGAAGCCGGGGCGGTTGCCGCGCGAGGTGTCGGCGGCGAGGGTGAACTGGCTCACCACGAGCGCCGCGCCGCCGGTGTCGGCGAGGGCGCGGTTCATCTTGCCGGCGCCGTCCTGGAAGATGCGCAGCCGCGCGATCTTGCCGGCGAGGGCGGCGGGTCGGTCGTCGGCGTCGCCGCGCATGGCGCAGGCGAGGATCAGCAGCCCGGGCCCGATCTCGGCGATGCGCGCGCCGTCGACCGTCACCGAGGCCTCGCTGACCCGCTGGACGAGGGCTCTCACAGTTCCGACGCCCAGGGCGGGTTGGCCCCGGCGCGGGAGACGGTGACGGCCGCGGCGCGGGCGCCGAGGGCGAGGGCGGCGGCGAGGGTCTCCTCGTCGAGGGTCTCCATGCGGTACTTGGTCAGCGCGCCGCGCGCGTGGAGGCTGGCGAGGATGCCGGCGTTGAAGGTGTCGCCCGCGCCGACGGTGTCGACCACCTGCGTCGGCACCGCGGGCTGGTCGATCGTGTGGGCGCGGGTGTAGCCGGTGACGCCGTCGCCGCCGCGGGTGACGAGGACGAGCTTGGGGCCCTGTTCGAGCATCCGCCTGGCGAGGCAGGCGATCTCGCCGTCGCCCTCGAGCCAGCGCAGGTCGTCGTCGGACACCTTGACGATGTCTGCGGCGGCGATCATTCGGCCGATCCGGGCTCGGTAGGCGGACTCGTTGCGGATGAATTGCGGGCGGATGTTCGGGTCGATCATCGTGACGCAGTCGGGCGCGGCGCGCCGCATCAGCGCCTCGTAGGCGCTGCCGCAGGGCTCGACCATCAGGGAGATGCCGCCGAAGAACAGCGCGCGGGCGTCGGTCTCGGGCAGGTCGTCTTCCTCGAGCATCCGCCCGGCGGTGTTCTCGTCGTAGAACAGGTAGCTGGCCTGGCCGTTGACGAGCTTGACGAAGGCGAGGGTGGTGGGGCGGTCGCTGACGGGGGCGAGGGTGGTGTCGACGCCGCTCTCGGCGAGCGAGGCGCGCAGCATGTCGCCGAAGAAGTCGCTCGACAGGCCCGAGAAGAACGACGCCGGGGCGCCGAGGCGGCCGAGCGCGACGGCGGTGTTGAAGACGGCACCGCCGGGGGCGGGCAGGTAGGTGTCCTCGCCGCTCTCGGTGGTCCTCGGGAGCATGTCGATCAGCGCTTCGCCGCAGGCCAGGATCATGGGGTCCCTCTCGTTTGCAGGAGTCCGGGCACAATGCCGCCGGGGCGCGGGCGATTCAAGGCTGCGGGCTTAACGGTTCCTCAGGATTCGTGCGGCAGGATGGGGGGCGTGACAATGGGAGGAGCGGAAAGATGACCTAGCGATTGGTGGCATAGAGATAGCCGATCCCGGCGGCGAGGATCAGGCCGAGGATGACGGCGAAGGCGATCTTCCAGGCCGAGTAGGGGCGCTCGCCCTGCACCTTGCCCGTGCGGCCGTTGACGACGAAGCGGAAGCTCTGGCCGTTGTACTTGTAGGCGGCCATCCAGACCGGCAGCAGGATGTGCTTGAAGGTGACGTCGCGCACCTCGGTCTGGATGTCGTGGACGCGCTGGCGGTCGCCGCCGATGTCGTACTTCACGTCGCGCAGGATCATCCGGTCCATGTAGGCGCGCGCCTCGGTAAAACCCTCCTCGAGCGGCACCTGATAGGCTTCGGCGGTGAAGCCGGCGAGAAATTCGGGGCGGTAGGGCTCGAGGGCGGAGAGGTCCCACGGCTCGAGCGCGTCGGTGTACTTCTTGGGCAGCGACTTCGAGGCGAGTACGAGGACGTCGTCGAAGAAGCGCTGCACCCGTCCGGTGGCGCGGCGCCAGCGGGTCCGGCGCTCGCGGATCTGCTTGCGCTCGCCGTTGCGGGTGACGGTGCGGGTGACGTAGTAGTCGTCGCCCCGCTCGCCGCTGTAGCGGCTGGACGTGTCGGCGTCGAAGGTCCAGTAGGGGACGTAGATGCCGTTGAGCTTGCGCCCCTTGCGGGCGTACTGGCGCAGCCCGTTGGGCGCGAACCAGAGCTTGCCGAGCCAGGCCGTCATCGCCTCGTGCGCGGCGCGCTCCTCGACGGCGAAGGGCAGCAGGCCGCGCGGCTTGATGTGGCGGGTGGTGCCGGTGTCGGTGACGACGGGCGTGGCGCAGAAGGGGCACTCGGTGGCGTGGGTGTCGCCTTCGAACTCGATGAGCGCGCCGCAATTCGGGCAGGAGGTGGTGCGCACCTCCTCCATGTCGGCGGCGTCTACCTTGCCCTGCAGGGCGGTCGCGAAGTCGAGCTCGCGGATCGAGCCGCCGCCCCAGGGGCCGGCCTCCTCGACGGGCTCGGTGTTGCCGCAATGGTCGCAGACCATCTGGTTGCTCGCCGGGTCGAAGCGCATGTCGGCGCCGCAGACGGTGCAGGGGAAGTGGTGCTCGTCGGCCATGTCCGGCGGATCCTGTCGTGGCTGTCGCGCTCACCATAGGGGCGCGCGCGCGGGAAAGAAAAGCCTGCCGGGGCAGGGGATGCCTGTGCTAGCGATTTCGGCGAAGGATGCGGCACGATCGGGAGGACCGGCGATGACAATGCGGCTTTGGGTGCTGGCCGGGGCGCTGCTGGTGGCGGGTGGCGAGGCCGGAGCGCAGGGGCTCGAGAGCTACCGGTTCAAGTGGATCGGGGCGAACGGATACCGGCTCGCGGGCGGCATGGCGTTCGATCCCGCCGCCGCCGGCGACGACGGGTTGATCCGCGAGGACGCGGTGGAGTGCTTCTTCATCGAGGGCTACCGGCACGACCGTCCGCTCGGGCGCTGGGGGCTCGCGGCGCTGCGCGAGGAAACGACGTTCTACCTCGAGTTCGACCCGCGCACCCGCCGCTTCTCGCTGCCCTCCGAGGAGGCGCCCGTCACGCAGGGCTGGAACATGGACGGCGTCGGCGACAATTGCGGCGCGGGGGGCTTCGGCTTCAACGTCGGCAACTACGCGCAGGACATCTGCCTCGACAACCGGCTGATCGCGGACTCGCAGATCGATCCATGGACCGAGCTGCGCGCGGTGCCGGATCCGGGCCTCGCGATGCCGGACGACGCCTGCCGCGGCCCGGTGCTGATGATGAAGCGCTGAGCCTCAGCCGGCGGGCGGCGGCGGAGGCGGGGGCGGCGGCATCACGGTGAAGAGCTGCGCCAGCTCCGACACCTCGTCGGCCGGCTTCCAGCCGTCCTGGCCCGCCGTCCAGACCAGCGTCTGCCGGGTCAGCTCGCCCTCGGCGGCCATCCGGCCGAGCCGGGCCTTGGAGAACGGGCCCCTCGTCGCGCCGTTCTCGGCGATGTGCCAGACATGCTCGACCGGCGGCGGAGGCGGGGCCGGCGCGGCCGCGGCGGCGGGCTGCGGACGCTGCCCCCAGGGGCCGGCGGCGGCGCCCATCGCGTTGCCCATCGCCATGCCGATGCCGGCGCCCATGCCCGCGCCCATCGCGTCGCCCATGGTGCCCGGCTGGCCCATCGCCTCGGCGGCCTTCCACTTCATGTGGTCGTCGAGGTTGCCCGCGATGCCGCGCGAGGTGCGCGCGTCGAGCGCCTTCTCCACGGCGGGCGGCAGCGAGATGTTCTCGATGTAGAGCTCGGGCAGGGTGAGGCCGTATTGCTTGATCGTCGCCGAGATTGCCTCGGCGACCAGCTTGCCGAGCTCGGCGGTGTTGGCCGCCATGTCGAGTGCCGGGATGCCCGAGGCGGCGAGCGCGCGGGACACTTCCTGCACGATGATGTTGCGGATCTGGAAGGTGATCTCGTCGGTGGTGAACTCGCCGTCGGTGCCGACGATCTCGGTCATGAACAGGGACGGGTCGGTGACCTTGATCGTGTAGGTGCCGTAGGCGCGCAGCCGGATCGGGCCGAATTCCGGATCGCGCAGCATCACCGGGTTCTTGGTGCCCCACTTGAGGTTGGTGAAGCGGTTGGTGGAGACGAAGTAGATCTCGGACTTGAACGGGGAGCGGAAGCCGTGGTCCCAGTGCTGCAGCGTCGTCATGATCGGCATGTTGTTGGTCTCGAGCATGTAGAGACCGGGGGTGAAGACGTCGGCGAGCTGGCCCTCGTGGACGAACACCGCCGCCTGGCCCTCGCGCACCGTCAGCTTGGCGCCGTACTTGATCTCGTGGCCATGCCGCTCGAACCGCCACACGAGGGTGTCGCGGGTGTCGTCGGTCCACTCGATAACGTCGATGAACTGGCCGGAAAGAAAATCGAAAAGCGCCATCTCGCGAACCCTGCTTCTAATGCGTTTGCGCGAAATATAGGGAGCCTCTCGCCGCAGCGCTACCGCAAGCTTGCGCGAAGGGGCGGCGTTCGCCCCTCCGCGCGGGCGGCTTATTCGTCCGTCATGTGGACGTAGGCCATGTTGGTGATCTGGCGGGTGGCCGGATCGACGTGCAGCATCACCTCGCTGCCCTCGGTGTCGAAGGCCGACATGATGCCGCGCTCGGCGTCGACGACGTGCAACATGGTGAACCCGTTCATAATGAGCTTCGCCGCAAGCGCGTCGTACTCTTCCGACGGCATTTCCTCGTCGGCCATCGCCGCGAGGGGGAGGAGGAGAACCACGGAAGCGACTGAGAAACACTTTCTAAAGGAAGGCATGGCAGTATCCAGTCTTGTTCAGAATCGGGAAAGGATCTGCGAAAGGTGCAGGTCTCCCGGATCAGTGGTCGCAAGTGTGGAGAGGCAGGACGAACAGCACGAAATGCATCCTTACCTAACGTCAAGCATACGCCGGAATGCCGCGAGAATCTACGTCAAGCGTCTCCCTCCGCGGCGCGCGCGGTGGAAGACGTTGTTATCGAGCTTTATTTCGTTCGCCGGTCAGCTGCCGCCGCCGACGAGCTCCGCGGCGATGGCGCGCACGGTCGGGCGGGCCTCGGCGGCCGTCATCCCGGGGGTCAGCCGGTCGTCGTAGAGCATCTGCAGCAGCAGCTCGTCGTGGCGCGTCAGCAGGGCGAACTCCTCGTCATCGTTGAAGATCGACGGGCGCGCGGTGGGGCTGTCGTTGGCGAGGCCGAGCCCCTGCGCGAGCTCCTCGTGGATGCACGACAGGCGCAGCAGCTCGGGGTGCTCGGCGCGGATCAGGGCGACGGCGCGGGTGTAGGTCGCGCTCTGGCCCTGGCTGAAGGCGAGGACGAGGCAGAGGGTGCCGCGGTCACGGGTCTGGAAGGCGCGGATCGAGCCGTCGGTGATGCCGGGGATCAGCTCGCGCAGCCGGTTGGCGCTGTTGCGGCGGTCGTCCTCGGTCAGGATGAGGACGTGAAAATTGGCGTCGCTCTCGTCGTAGCGCATCGGGTGGCCGGTGACGCGGGCGAGGCGGGCGACGTAGCTGCGCACGTTCTCGAGGTCGGCCTCGCGCTGCTCCACGGGCACGCCGTCGCCGAACTCGACGCCGAAGCGCACCGGCATCTCCCAGCGGCGCAGCCGGCTCTCGGTGGTGCGGGCGCGCAGCTCGTCATTCTCCGAGACGTACTCGTCGTAGAGCGCGATCTGCTCGAAATTGCGCGCCAGCATCGCCGCCGTAAAGGGGGTGTCGGACCCGCCCCCGTCCCGGCGCAGCAGGCCGCGCACGCTCAGGTCGGCCTCGAGGCGGCGGTAGAAGCTCGCCAGCTCGACGCTGTCCGCCGAGGGAACCTGGACCCGGCGTGGCGCCGGTGCCGGGGCGGGCGCAGGCGCGGCGACGGTCTGCACCGGCGGCTGCTCCGCCACGGGCGCCGGCGCGCCGACTTCCGAGCAGGCGCCGAGTGCCGCCAGTCCGGCGAAGCTGGCGGCTCCGAGAAACGCGCGGCGGATCATCGCGCCCCCGCCGACTGGCCGACGGTCTCGCCGAGCCCGGTCCGGCGCGACTTCGCCGCCGCCAGCGTCTGTTTCAGCTCGGACTCCATGGACTGCAGGTCCGCCTCGGCGGCGGCGCGCTTGCGCTTCCCCTCGTCGGCGATCTCGAGGCTCTCGTTGATCGTCGCGATCAGGTTGGCGTTGGCGGCCTTCACCGCCTCGATGTCGAACACGCCGCGCTCCATCTCGGTGCGGATCGTGTGGTTGGCCTGCCGCAGGTTCTCGGCGTTGGCCTGCAGCAGGTCGTTGGTCAGGTCGTTGGCCTCGCGCACCGCGCCGGCGGCCTCGGCCGAGCGCTGGATCGTCACCGCCTGGGCGAGCTGGGTCTCCCAGAGCGGCACGGTGTTGAGGAGCGTCGAATTGATCTTGGTCACCAGCGACTTGTCGTTCTCCTGCACCAGCCGGATCGAGGGCAGCGACTGCATCGTCACCTGCCGCGTCAGCTTGAGGTCGTGGACCCGGCGCTCGAGATCGTCGCGCGCGGCGCGCAGGTCGCGCAGCTCCTGCGCCTTCATCACCGCCTGCTCCTCGGGCGCGCCGTTGACCTCGGCCTCCTTGGCCGGGATCACGTCGCTGTCGAGCTCCGCCAGCTTCGCCTCGCCGGCGGCGATGTAGAGGCCGAGCTCGTCGTAGAAGGCGAGGGTCTTGTCGTAGAGCTGGTCGAGGCTCTCGATATCCTTGAGCAGCGTGTGCTCGTGGCGCAGCAGATCGTCCGTCACCCGGTCGATCTGCTCCTGCACCTCCTCGAAGCGCGCCGCGAACTTGGCCGCCGGCGCGGCGCGGCCGATCAGCTTCTCCCAGAACGACCGCTTGCGGCGGCCGTCGAGCTCGGAGACGTTGAAGCCGCGGATCGTGGTGACGATCTCGCGCAGGCTGTCGCCGGCGGGGCCGACATCCTTGTTGCGCACGCCCTGCAACATCATCTGCGAGATCGTCTGCAGCTCGCTCTGGGCGGACGAGCCGAAGGCGATGATGGAGCCGGTGTCGGCGAGGTCGATCTCGTCCATCCGCTTGCGGATGGACTCGGCGGTGGGCGGGTCTGCGGTCTCGATGGCGACGAGTTCCCCTTTCGGCTCGGGCAGCACGACGGCCGTCACCTTTTCGACGTCGGCGAGCGCGGTCCGGGCCTTCTCCATGTTGGCGGCAACTTTCTCTGACATCCTGTTCCCCTCGTCGGCCTAAACGCCCTCGCGCTGCAAACGATCCCGCAGCACCTTGATTTCGATATCCATGTCCGTGCGATCGTCCAACAGCATCTTCTCGGTGCGGGCGGCGAAATTCTGCTCCAGGTCGGTGAGCAGGGCCTCGTAGGCGGCGCGCGCCTCCGGGTCGGGGCGGCGGGTCCAGAGCTCGGCGAACTTGGCCGTCGCGTCGCGCGCGCCCTCGAGGTAGACGCCGAGGAACTTGCGCGCGCCGGCGAGGTCGCGCGGATCCTGCTCGACGGTGCGGATCATCTTGCGGGCGGTGCCGCAGAAGCCGGCGACGCGGTCGTGCAGGTCGCGCTCGCCGGTGGTGCGGATGTGGCCCCAGATGGCGTCGAGGTGCTCCTCGGCCTCGTCGACGACCCGGGCGACCCGGTCCTGCTGGAAGGCGTCGATCCCCTCGAGGCGCTTGTCCTTGAGCGGGTCGATCCCGAAGGCGGCCACGTGCAGGCCCCCGGCGGCGACGCCGTAGAGCACCGAGCCGACGAGCCCGGCGTCGCCCGTCCAGCCCGCGAGCGCGACGCCGATGCCGGTCAGCGCCGAGGCCGCCAGCTTGCGCGGCATTGCCGGACGGCGGGCGACGTTGCGGGCGTCGTAGGCCGCCTCGGCGCGCAGGCCCTCGCGCAGCAGCCAGGCCGCGAGCGCCAGGATCGCGGCGGCGACGAGCGAGACGAGCAGGGTGACGGGGCCGTCGTTGAGCGAGGTGATCGCGAGGATCAGCGGCGGCAGGAACAGCAGGTTGGCGCGCAGGCCCGCCGCGTCGACTGGGGCCTCGCTCAGCGGGGCCGGGGGCGGCCGGCTGCCGCCGGCACCCGTGCCGCCGCCGCTGCCGCCGGGGCTGAAGCGGCCACCGAAGCGCTTCGCCATCAGACCGCCCCGAGCCAGCCGGCGGAGATGCCCACCATCAGGGCCAGCAGCAGCAGGTAGGCGACGAGGCGGAAGGGCGGGGGCATCCCGGCCTCAGCCCCGGCCGCGCCGCTGCCGCCCGGACGCCGGGCGGGACGCGCGAAGTCGAGCACCGCCTGCGCGGCCATGACCAGCGCGGCGAGCACCAGAAGGACGAGGATCAGTCGCATCATGTTTCAGCATCTCCTTGTCTCCTCGATGATAGGTGCGCGACGGTGCGATTACGAGTGGTGCGACTGCAGCGCCTTGCGCTCGGCGTTGAGCTTGCGGGAGTAGCCCGACTGGATGATCTCGACGGCCACCAGCACGATGACGGAGAAGTAGAAGGTGCTCTTCGACATCGGCACGATCTCGTAGCCAAACACCCGCAGCGCCAGCGCCTTGGCCTCCTCGTGCGCCATGCCCATGGCCTCGGCCCCGTGCACCGCCGCCTGTCCCGCCTCGCCGAGCAGCACCACGCCGACGATCAGCAGGATGAACAGCCCGAGCACTTCGTACATCCGGTTCTTCTGCAGGAAGCGCGTCACCCCGTCGGCGAGCACCAGCATCGCGACGCCCGACAGGATGATCGCCGTCGCAAGCACCGCGAAGACCTGGGTGATGGCGATGGCCGAGAGCACGGAGTCGAACGAGAAGATCAGGTTCATGAACACGATCAGCGCCACCACGCTCGCCGCCGACTTGCCCGACTTCGCCTCGACGTCGTGGCTCGGATCGTGCAGCGACAGCATGTGCGAGATTTCCTTGACGGCCGTGTACATGATGAACGCGCCGCCGATGGCGTAGACGATGGTGGCGAAGTTCACCCCGCCGGTGATGACGCCTTCCCAGTCGAGCACGTAGAACGGCGCCTCGAGCCGGTCGAGCAGCGTCACCATCAGGAACAGCAGCACGATGCGCAGGGTCACTGCGATGATGATGCCCCAGAACCGCACCGCGCGCTGGCTCGCCACGGGCGCGCGCTGGCTCTCGATGGAGATGTAGAGCAGGTTGTCGAACCCGAGCACCGCCTGCAGGAAACAGAGCATCAGCAGGTTGGTGATATTCTCCAGGGTCAGCAGGTCGGCCATTCGGGGGTCTCCGTCGGTGAGGCGGTGCGGGTCAGGATGCACAGGGTCGGCAGGAGGGCAAGCCGCCTCCCTGCCGCTCGAGCTAGCGGGGCGGCTTGCGCGGTCCAGTGGGCCCGGGGCGCGCGGGGCCGCGGGGGCGGGCGGCGTCGCCGTCGTCCCGCCCGGCCGCGCGGCGGCGCTGGGGCTTGGGCCGCGCGTCGAGCCCGAGCTGGTCGCGCAGCACCTTCGGGCGCACCTCCTCGACCTCGCCGGCGGCGAGGTTGCCGAGCTGGAACGGCCCGTAGCTGATCCGGATCAGCCGGTTCACCTTGATCCCGATCGCCTCCATCGCGCGGCGGATCTCGCGGTTCTTGCCCTCGCGCAGCGCCACCGTCATCCAGGCGTTCGCGCCCTGCTGGCGGTCGAACGTCACGCTCATCGGCTGGTAGCGCACGCCCTCGACGCTGATCCCCCTGCGCAGCGGCTCGAGCTTGGCATCTTCCACGTAGCCGTGGCTGCGCACCCGGTAGCGGCGCAGCCAGCCCGTCGCGGGCAGCTCGAGGCGGCGCTTGATCTCGCCGTCGTTGGTCAGCAGCAGCAGCCCCTCCGACGCGATGTCGAGCCGCCCCACCGACATCACCCGCGGCATCTCCTCGGGCAGCGCGCCGAAGACGGTCGGGCGGCCCTTCTCGTCGCGCTCGGTGGTCACCAGGCCGGCGGGCTTGTGGTAGAGCCACAGCCGGGGCGGCTCGGGCGCGGCGACGGGCTTGCCGTCGACGAGGATCCGGTCGCTGGTCGTGACGTTGAGGGCGGGGCTGTCGATCAGCCGCCCGTTCACCGACACCCGGCCGGCCTCGATCATCCGTTCCGCCTCGCGGCGCGAGGCGACGCCCCGGCGCGACAGGATCTTGGCGATGCGCTCGCCGGCATGTTCGTCACTCATGGTCCCGCCATACCGCCGGCGGGGCGGCGCGCGCAATCGGTCATCCTCTGTCCTGGAAATATCCCCGCCGGAGGCATCCGCCCTTGCCGCCCGCGCCGGCCGGCTCCAAGACGGAAGCATGAGCTTCACCAGCCACATGGACGCCGCCCTCGCGGAGGCCCGCGCGGCCGCCGCGCGCGGCGAGGTGCCGGTGGGCGCGGTCGTCGTCGCGCCGGGCGGCGCTGTCGTGGCGCGGGCGGGCAACCGCACCCGCGAGCTCGCCGACCCGACCGCCCATGCCGAGCTGCTCGCCATCCGCGCCGCCTGCGCCGCCGCCGGCTCCGACCGGCTGCCGGGCCACGACCTCTACGTCACGCTCGAGCCGTGCCCCATGTGCGCCGCCGCCATCGGCTTCGCCCGCATCGCCCGGCTCTATTACGGCGCGGCCGATCCCAAGTCGGGCGGCGTCGCGCATGGCCCTCGCGTCCTCGCCCACCCGCAGAGCCACCACCGCCCGGAGATCTACGACGGCATCGCCGCCGGGCCCGCCGCGGCGCTCCTGCGCGACTTCTTCGCCGACCTGCGCTGACTTGTCCGCCCGCGGGCGTCTCGCCAATCGCGCCGCAGGTGTTACACAGGCGGGGCCACGCGAAGCAGGGAAGCCAGCGCCCATGTCCGACGAACCGACCATCCACGACCTCTTCGTCATCGGCGGCGGGATCAACGGCTGCGGCATCGCGCGCGATGCGGCGGGGCGGGGGCTGTCGGTGGCGCTCGCCGAGATGAACGACCTCGCCTCGGCGACCTCCTCGGCCTCCACCAAGCTGTTCCACGGCGGCCTGCGCTATCTGGAGTTCTTCGAGGTCCGCCTCGTGCGCGAGGCGCTGATCGAGCGCGAGACGCTGCTGAGGGCGATGCCCCACATCTCGTGGCCCCTGCGCTTCGTGCTGCCCTACCACCGCGACATGCGCTTCGAGAGCAGCACCCCCACCTCGCGCATCCTCAACACGCTCGCGCCCTGGAGCCGCGGCCGCCGGCCGGCCTGGCTGATCCGGCTCGGGCTGTTCCTCTACGACAATCTCGGCGGCCGCCGGATCCTCCCCGGCACCAGCACGCTCGACCTGCGCACCGCCCCCGAAGGCGCGCCGCTCGTCGACGAGTTCGAGACGGCCTACGAATATTCCGACTGCTGGGTCGAGGATGCCCGCCTCGTGGTGCTCAACGCGCGCGACGCCGAGATGCGGGGCGCGCGGATCATGGCGCGCACCAAGGTGCTGGGCGCGCGGCGCGCGGGCGACCTGTGGGAGATCGAGGTCGAGGAGCGCGACAGCGGCGCGCGGCGCAGCGAGCGGGCGCGGATGCTGGTGAATGCCGGCGGGCCGTGGGTCGGCGACATCATCCACGATCGGGTGCAGGTCGACAGCCGCGAGGGCGTGCGGCTGGTGCGCGGCTCGCACATCGTGACGCGGCGGCTGTTCGAGCACGACAAGTGCTACTTCTTCCAGGGCACCGACGGGCGGATCATGTTCGCGATCCCCTACGAGACCGATTTCACCCTCATCGGCACCACCGACGCCGAGCACACCGACCCTTCCGTCCGGCCCGTCTGCACGCCCGAAGAGCAGCGCTACATGATCGACTTCGTCAACCGGTACCTGAAGGCGCCGATCTCCGAGGACGACATCGTCTGGACCTATTCCGGCGTCCGCCCGCTCCACGACGACGGCGCGAACTCGGCGACGGCGGCGACGCGCGACTACACGCTGAAGGTCGACGATACCGGCGGCGCGCCGATCCTCAACGTCTTCGGCGGCAAGATCACCACCTACCGCCGCCTCGCCGAGAGCGCCCTCGCGCGGCTCGCGCCCTACGTTCCGCAGGCCAGCGGTGCCTGGACGGCCGGGGTGGCGCTGCCGGGCGGCGACTTCGAGGTCGAGGAGGTGGAGGCGCTGATCGCGAGGCTGCAGGAGCGCTACGGCTTCCTCGACGCGCGCTGGGCGCGGCGGCTGGTGCGCGCCTACGGCACCGAGGCCGACGAGGTGCTCGGCGACGCCGCGACCGCCGCCGACCTCGGGCGCGACTTCGGCGCGACCCTGACGGAGCGCGAGGTCCGCTGGCTGATGGACAGGGAATACGCCCGCACCGCCGAAGACGTCGTGTGGCGCCGCAGCAAGCTCGGCCTCCGCCTCGACCCGCCCCAGATCGCGGCGCTCGACGGCTGGATGGAGACCGCCCGCGCCCACGCCGCCGCCGCGGAGTAGACGGGCTGGCCCTCGCCGCGCGTTTCGGGTCTGTTGCGCGGGAAGAGGCGAGGGGGGAACACCATGAAGATACTCATCACCGGCGCGGCCGGCATGATCGGGCGCAAGCTCGTGGCGCGGCTGGACCGCGACGGCGCGCTGGGCGGCCGGGCGATCGAGGCGCTGGTGCTGCACGACATCGTCGCCCCCGACCCGGAGGCGGGCGGCCTCGCGGTCACCACGCTGACCGGCGACCTCGCCGCGCCCGGCGCGGCGGAGGCGCTCGTGGCGCACCGGCCCGACATCGTGTTCCACCTGGCCGGCGTCGTGTCGGGCGAGGCGGAGGCGAACTTCGAGCTGGGCTACCGGGTCAACCTCGACGGCACGCGCGCGCTTCTCGAGGCGATCCGCGCCGCCGGGCACGCGCCGCGCGTCGTCTTCACCTCGTCCATCGCCGTCTTCGGCGCGCCGTTCCCGGAGGTGATCCCCGACGACTTCCACCCCACGCCGCTGACCTCCTACGGCACCCAGAAGCTGATCGGCGAGGCGCTGCTCAACGACTATTCCCGCCGCGATTTCCTCGACGGCGTCGCGCTGCGGCTGCCGACGATCTGCGTGCGGCCGGGCAAGCCGAACAAGGCGGCCTCCGGCTTCTTCTCGGGCATCATCCGCGAGCCGCTGGCCGGTCAGCGCGCGGTGCTGCCGGTGCCGCGCGAGGTGGTCCACACCCACGCCAGCCCCCGCTCCGCCCTCGGCTTCCTGCTCCACGCCGCGGCGATGGACACCGCCCCCCTCGGCGGCCGCCGCGCCCTGACCCTGCCGGGCGTCGGTGTCAGCGTCGCCGAGCAGATCGCCGCCCTCGAGCGGGTCGCCGGCCCCGACGCGGTCGCCCTGATCGACGAGGTCCCCGACCCGACCGTGCGCGCCATCGTCGCCGGCTGGCCCACCCGCTTCACCGCCACCCGCGCCCGCGACCTCGGCTTCGAGGCGGACGCCGATTTCGATGCGATCATCCGCGCGCATATCGAGGACGAACTGGGTGGGGCGCCGGGAAACTAGCCGCGACGGCGCCGTCCTCTCTGAGAGCCCCGCCTAGACGTCCAGTTCCTCGACGAACCGCGCGTTCTCCGAGATGTACTGGAAGCGCAGCTCCGGCTTCTTCCCCATCAGCCGCTCCACGAGGTCCGCCGTCTCGCCCGGCTCCTCGTCGTGCAGCGACACGCGGATGAGCTTGCGGGTCTCGGGGTTCATCGTGGTGTCCTTGAGGTCCTTGGCGTCCATCTCGCCGAGGCCCTTGAAGCGCTGCACGTCGATCTTGCCCTTGCCGCCGAGGCCCTTGCCCATCCAGTAGTCCTTCTCGCGGTCGTCGGCGACGTAGAGCCGCTTGGCGCCCTGGGTCAGCCGGTAGAGCGGCGGGCAGGCGAGGTAGAGGTGGCCGTGGTCGATCAGCGGGCGCATCTGGGTGTAGAAGAACGTCATCAGCAGCGAGGCGATGTGGGCGCCGTCGACGTCGGCGTCGGTCATGATGATGATCTTGTCGTAGCGCAGATCGTCGATGCTGAACTTCGTCCCCAGCCCCACGCCGAGCGCCTGGGCGAGGTCGTTGATCTCGGCGTTGGAGCCCAGCTTGGAGGCCGCCGCGCCCAGCACGTTGAGGATTTTGCCCCGCAGCGGCAGCAGCGCCTGGGTCTTGCGGTCGCGCGCCATCTTGGCGGAGCCGCCCGCGCTGTCGCCCTCGACGATGAACAGCTCGGTGCCGTCGCGGGCGGAGGTCGAGCAGTCGACGAGCTTGCCCGGCAGGCGCAGCTTCTTGGTCGCCGACTTGCGCGCCGTCTCCTTCTCCTGACGCCGCCGCAGCCGCTCCTCGGCGCGCAGCACGAGGAAGTCGAGAATCGCGCCGGCCGACTTGGTGTCCGAGGTCAGCCAGTGGTCGAAGTGGTCGCGCACCGCCGCCTCGACGAGCTTGGCCGCCTCGGTGGTGGCGAGCCGGTCCTTGGTCTGGCCGACGAACTCGGGCTCGCGGATGAAGCAGGACACCAGCGCGCAGCCCCCGGTGACGAGGTCGTCGCGGGTGATGTCCTTGGCCTTGCGGTTGTTGACGAGCTCGCCGTAAGCGCGGATGCCCTTGAGGATCGCCGCCCAGAAGCCCTGCTCGTGGGTGCCGCCCTCGGGGGTCGGCACGGTGTTGCAGTAGGACTGGATGAAGCCGTCGCGCGCGGGCGTCCAGTTGATCGCCCACTCGACCTTGCCCGGCGTGCTGAAGCGGCTCTGGAAGTCGACCGTCCCGGCGAAGGGCTTGTCGGCGTAGGTCGAGGCGCTGCCCAGCGTCTCGACGAGGTAGTCCGACAGGCCGCCGGGGAAGTGGAACGTCGCCTCGCGCGGGGTCTCGCCGTCGTCGATGGCCGATTTCCAGCGGATCTCGACGCCCGAGAACAGGTAGGCCTTGGAGCGCACCATCTTGAACAGCCGCGCGGGCTTGAAGCGGTGATGGCCGAAGATTTGCTCGTCGGCGTGGAAGGTCGTGGTGGTGCCGCGCCGGTTGGGCGCCGCGCCGACCTCCGCGACCGGGCCGAGCGGCACGCCGCGCGAGAACCGCTGCTCCACGAGCTTGCGGTCGCGCGCCACCTGCACGACCATCGAATCCGACAGCGCGTTGACCACCGACGCGCCGACGCCGTGCAGGCCGCCCGAGGTCTGGTAGGCCTTGCCCGAGAACTTGCCGCCCGCGTGCAGCGTGCACAGGATCACCTCGAGCGTCGACTTGCCCGGGAACTTGGGGTGCTCCTCGAACGGCATCCCCCGCCCGTTGTCGCGGATGGTGATGGCGTGATCGTCGTGCAGTTCCACCTCGATGCGGTTGGCATGGCCCGCGACGGCCTCGTCCATCGAATTGTCGAGCACCTCGGCAACGAGGTGATGCAGCGCCCGCTCGTCGGTGCCGCCGATATACATGCCGGGCCGCTTGCGCACCGGCTCCAGCCCCTCGAGGACTTCGATCGAGGAGGCGTCGTAGGTGTCGGGCTCGGTGCCCTTGAGAAGGTCGTCTGGCATGGGCGTGCTGCTCTTGGTTGGTTGCCGGCCACTATGTCAGAGCGCCGCCGCCGTTGGAAGGCTGGGGCGGCTTGACGCGACGCGGATCGCGGCGGAGGCTCCGCGCGATCACCGTTCAGGAGTTGCCCATGTCCGCCGCCAGCACCGTCCCCGTCATCGACCTCGCCGCCTACCGTGCCGCCGGAGAGGCCGAACGGGCCGCCATCGCCGCCGAGGTCGACCGCGCCTGCCGCGAGACGGGCTTCCTCGCCATCGCCGGGCACGGCGTGCCCGAGGACGAGATCGCGGCGGTGCGGGCGGCGGTTCGCGGCTTCTTCGACGGGCCGGCCGAGGCGAAGGAGGCGGTGCGCCCCGCCAAGGGGCAGCCCTACGGCTATCTCGGCCTCGGCGCCGAGGCACTGGCCCGTTCGCGCGGCGAAGAGACCCCGCCCGACCTGAAGGAGAGCTTCAACGGCGGCCCCCTGACGCGCCCCGAGGGCGAGAGCGACCCGGACGCGCTCGCCTTCTGCTACGCGCCCACGCCGTTCCCCGACCAGCCCGGCTTCCGCGCCGCGTGGGAGGCCTACTACGCCCGCATGGAGACGCTCGCCGCGCAGATCATGGAGCTCTTCGCCGCCGCGCTGGACCTGCCCGCCGACTACTTCGCCCCCTACATCGACGCCCCCATCTCCGCCCTGCGCGCGCTGAACTACCCCGCCGCCGAACGTCCGCCCGAAGCCGGCCAGCAGCGCGCCGGGGCGCATACCGACTACGGCTCGCTGACCATCCTGCTGCCCGATCCCGGCAGCCGGGGCCTCGAGATCCTGACGCCCGGGGGCGAGTGGCGCGGCGTCGCGCCGCCGGAGGGGGCGTTCGTCATCAACATCGGCGACCTGATGGAGCTCTGGACCGGCGGGCGCTGGCGCTCGACGCTGCACCGGGTCGTCGTCCCGCCCGAGGCGGCGCTGGAGCGGCGCGGCTCGCTCGCCTTCTTCCACCAGCCCAACTGGCACGCCGAGATCGCCCCGCTCGAGGGCGGCGGCGCCTCCGTCACCTCCGGACCCTACCTGATGGCCAAGTTCGCCGCCGCCACGGCCTGAAGAGCCGTTGCCACTGCCGCCGAAAGCGCTAGGGTCGCCTCCGAAATCGTTTCAGGAGGCAGAAACATGCGGATTTTCTTCACCGGCGGCAGCGGCAAGGCCGGTCGGCACGTGGTGCCATACCTGCTCGAGCAGGGGCACAAGGTGGTCAACGCCGACCTCGTCCCGCTCGATCACCCGGACGTCCAGAACCTGCGTGTCGACCTCACCGACGCCGGCCAGGTCTATTCCGCCCTCCGCGCCTGGGGCGGCTTCGAGGAACTCGACCCGGGCACCGGCGTGCCCGAGTACGACGCCATCGTGCACTTCGCCGCGATCCCCGCGATCCTCTTCCGGCCCGACCAGGAAACCTTCCGGATCAACACGATGAGCACCTACAACGTGCTCGAGGCGGCCTCGAAGTACGGCATCAGGAAGGTCATCTTCGCCTCGTCCGAGACGACCTACGGCGTCTGTTTCCGCGACGGCGTGATCCAGCCCCAGTACATCCCCGTCGACGAGGAGCACCCGACCGTCCCGCAGGACAGCTACGCCATGTCGAAGGTGGTGAACGAGGTGACGGGCCGCTCCTTCCACGAGCGCACCGGCCACGACATCTACGGGCTGCGCATCAACAACGTGATCGAGCCGCACGAATACGCGCAGAACTTCCCCGCCTTCCTCGACAACCCGGGCCTGCGCCGGCGCAACATCTTCGCCTACATCGACGCCCGCGACCTCGGCCAGATGGTCCAGCGCTGCCTCGAGACGGACGGGCTCGGCTACGAGGTCTTCAACGTCGCCAACGAGGACCTCTCCACCGCCGCCAAGACCAGCGAGATCCGCCGCGACTTCTACGAGGGCGTGCCGGTGAAGAAGGAGATGGGCGAGAACGAGACGTTCTACTCCATCGACAAGGCCAAGAAGCTGCTCGGCTTCGCGCCGAAGCATTCCTGGCGCGAGGTCCTCGACGACCCCCGCGCCTGACGACACCGTAGGGTGCGCATTCATTGCGCACCCCGCACCCCTCACGCCACCCGGCGCATCCCCAAGACCCGCGCCCGCTTCCGCGGATCCTGGTCGAACAGCGCCGCGAGCTGCTCCGTCATCGCCCCGGCGAGCTGCTCCACGTCGGTGATCGTCACCGCGCGCTCGTAGTAGCGCGTCACGTCGTGGCCGATGCCGATGGCGATCAGCTCCACCAGCTTGCGCCGCTCCACCATCGCGATCACGTCGCGCAGGTGCTTCTCGAGGTAGTTCGCCGGGTTCACGCTGAGGGTGGAATCGTCCACCGGAGCGCCGTCGGAAATCACCATCAGGATCCGGCGCTGCTCGGGGCGGCCGATCATCCGGCGGTGCGCCCATTCCAGCGCCTCGCCGTCGATGTTCTCCTTCAACAACCCTTCCTTCATCATCAGCCCGAGGTTCTCGCGGGTCCGCCGCCAGGGCGCGTCGGCGGCCTTGTAGACGATGTGGCGCAGGTCGTTGAGCCGCCCCGGCGCCGCCGGCCGGCCCGCCGCGAGCCACTCCTCGCGGGCCTTGCCGCCCTTCCAGGCGCGGGTGGTGAAGCCGAGGATCTCGACCTTCACGTCGCAGCGCTCGAGCGTGCGGGCCAGCACGTCGGCGCAGATCGCGGCGATCGAGATCGGCCGGCCGCGCATCGAGCCGGAATTGTCGAGCAGCAGCGTCACCACCGTGTCGCGGAATTCCATGTCCTTCTCGACCTTGAAGGACAGCGGCGTCGTCGGGTTGGCCACGACCCGCGCCAGCCGGCCGGCGTCGAGGATACCTTCCTCGCGGTCGAACTCCCAGCTGCGCGATTGCTTGGCCTGCAGGCGGCGCTGCAGCTTGTTCGCCAGCCGCCCGACGGCGCCCTTCAGCGGCTCGAGCTGCTGGTCGAGGTAGGCGCGCAGCCGCTCCAGCTCGGCGGGCTCGGCCAGCTCCTCGGCGCCGATCTCCTCGTCGTGCTCCGAGGTGAAGACATCGTAGTTCGGATCGGCTTCCGAATAGGGCTGCGGGGCAGGGGGCTCGAGCGGCGCCTCGCCCTCGGGCATCTCCGTCTCCTCGGCCGTCTCGGCGTCGGCCAACTCGTCGAGGCTGACCTCGGCCTGGCTGGCGTCCTGCTGCTCCTCCTGACTCGATTCCGGCGACGCGTCCATCTCGTCGCTCTCGTCGCTGTCCTCCTCGCCGGTGGAGTCGGGCTGCTCCTCCTGGTCCTCCTCGTCCGACGCGCTGTCCTCGCCGGTCTCGTCCGGCTCGTCGGGATCGTCGCCGAGCTGGTCGCCGTAGCCGAGCTCCTTGATGAGCTGGCGCGCGAGACGCGCGAAGGCCTGCTGGTCGTCGAGCGCGGCGTCGATGCCGTCGAGCGAGCCGCAGTTCTTCTCGATGTAGCCGCGCCACAGCTCCATCACGTTGCCCGCCGCCGGCGGCAGGTCGCGCCCGGTGGCGAGGTGGCGGATCAGGTAGCCCGCGGCCACGGCGAGCGGCGCCTCGAAGGCCTCGCGCACCTGCCCGTAGCCCTTGCGGCTGGCCTCGTTGCCGATCTTGGCGTCGATGTTGCCCGCGGTGCCGGGCATGTGCCGCGCGCCCACGGCCTCGACCCGCGCCCCCTCCATCGCCTCGTAGAGGTCGCGCGCCATCTGCCCCTCGGGCATGTAGCGCGCTGACACCTTCGGGTCGTGGTACTTGTGGCGCAGCGCGTAGGCGTCGGCCGTGCCGCGCGCCAGCAGCACCTCCTCGCGCGTCATCCGCCGGCTCACCTGGGGCAGGCGCACCGACTCGGCGCTCTGGCCCGGCGGGTCGACCGAGTAGGTGACGGCGAGCTCGGAATCGTCGGCGAGCACCTTGGTCGCCTCGGCGAGCGCCTTCTTGAAGGGATCTGCGGGGTTGTCAGTCGGTCCGGCCATATCGCCTATATGCGCCCTTCGCGCGCCCGCGAAAAGGCCCCCCGTCGCGCGCCGCGCCCCGGCTTCATCTGGCCCTAAATATG
>NZ_CH724107.1:1069696-1253172 GCF_000153305.1 Oceanicola granulosus HTCC2516 | reverse complement strand
CGCCGCTCATCCTGCGCGCCGCAGGCGCACTATCTAGTTGGCAGTCAGCGCGCGGTGGAGACGGCGCTCTCGGGAAGCTCCTCGTCGAAGCAGCGCTGGTAGAATTCCGCCACCGTCTGCCGCTCGAGCTCGTCGCACTTGTTGAGGAACGACAGCCGGAACGCGTAGCCGACATCCTTGAAGATGCGCGCGTTCTCGGCCCAGGCGATCACGGTGCGCGGGCTCATGACGGTCGACAGGTCGCCGTTCATGAAGGCGGTGCGGGTCAGGTCGGCGACGGTGACCATCTGGCCGACGATCTTGCGCCCCTCGGCGGTGTTGTAGTGCGGCGCCTTGGCGAGCACGATCGCCGCCTCGGCGTCGTGGGAGAGGTAGTTCAGCGTCGCCACGAGCGACCAGCGATCCATCTGCGCCTGGTTGATCTGCTGGGTGCCGTGATAGAGCCCGGTCGTGTCGCCGAGGCCCACCGTGTTGGCGGTGGCGAACAGCCGGAAGCTGGGATGCGGCGTGATGATCTCGTTCTGGTCCATCAGCGTCAGCTTGCCGTCGTGCTCGAGCACCCGCTGGATCACGAACATCACGTCGGCGCGGCCGGCGTCGTATTCGTCGAACACGATGGCGCAGGGGTTGCGCAGCGCCCAGGGCAGGATCCCCTCCTGGAACTCGGTGACCTGCTTGCCGTCGCGCAGCTTGATCGCGTCCTTGCCGATGAGGTCGATGCGGGAGATGTGGCTGTCGAGGTTGACCCGCACCGTGGGCCAGTTGAGACGGGCGGCGACCTGCTCGATATGGGTCGACTTGCCGGTGCCGTGGTAGCCCTGCACCATGACCCGCCGGTTGTAGCCGAAGCCCGCGAGGATCGCGAGCGTGGTGTCGGGGTCGAACTTGTAGGTCGGGTCGATCGCCGGCACCCGGTCGCTCGGCTCGGCGAAGCCGCGCACCTTCATCTCGCTGTCGATCCCGAACAGGTCGCGGACCGAGACCTCTTCGGTCGGCTTCGCGTGCGGATCCGTGGTGCCGTCGGCCATGCTGGGTGCCTCTCTCGGAAGGGTCGCTCTCGGCCCCGGGGGATGCAACATATCCCCCGTCTCCGCAAGGGGAGGGCGCCGCCGGGCGCGGACGGCCGCGGCGGCCGAAAGCGCGCGCGTGTACTTTTTTCGTGCCGACGCGCGCAGGGCTGCTAGATGTTGGGCCATGTCTGCGATCACGACAAGGTGTGGCACGGACCGTCGCGGTCATGCGGCGGCGCTTGCCGTGGTGTCGCGCCGGTCGGATCGTCGCTGCGGGGGCAGGAAAACTTGAGCACTCTGGGCGAAATCGAGGACATGATCGGGCGCATCGCGCTGGGCGACCGCAAGGCCTTCGCCGCGCTTTACGCGGCGACATCGGCGAAACTCTTCGGCATCGCCCTGCGTGTGTTGAACGATCGGCAGGAAGCCGAGGAGTGTACGCAGGAGGTCTTCATCCGGGTCTGGCACGCCGCCGGCCGCTACCAGCGCAACGGTCTCAGCCCGATGACCTGGCTGATCACCATCGCGCGCAACAAGGCGATCGACCGCCTGCGCGCCCGCAAGGCCGGCTCGTCCGGGCTCGATGAACTCGCCGAGCTGCCCGACGCGGGGCCGGGGCCCGAGACCCTGGCCATCGCCGCCGACGAACGCGGCCGGGTGATCGTCTGCATGGGAGAGCTGCCGCCCGACCGGGCCGAGGCGATCCGCCGTGTCTACCTCGAGGGGGAGACGTACAAGGATCTGGCGGACCGCTTCGAGGTGCCGCTGAACACGATGCGAACCTGGCTGCGTCGCAGCCTCCAGCGATTGAGAGAGTGCCTGAGCGGATGAGCGATCAAGGGGAAGACCACGACGACCGGCTCGGCCTCGCGGCCGAGTACGTGCTCGGCCTGCTCGACCCCGAGGAGCGCCGGGACTGCGACCGCCTGCTCGCCGACGATCCGGCCTTCCGCGCCGCCGTCGCCACCTGGTCGGAGCATTTCGCCGCCATCGCCGACGCCGAGGTCGAGCCCGTCGCGCCCCCGGCGGGGCTGTTCGGGCAGATCGAGCGCCGCCTGTTCGCGGAGGAGCGGCAAAGCGGCTGGCTGCGCCGGCTCGGGATCCTGCCTGCCATCCTCGGCGCGGCCGCGGCGGCGCTGCTGTTGCTCGTCGTCACCCAGCTCGGGCTGCTCCAGCCGGGACCGCAGGGGCCGCTGACCCCGGTCTTCCAGGCCGAGATGACGTCGGAGACCGACGACCTCGTCGTCATCGCCGCTCTCGATCCCGAAGCGGGGATCATCGCGCTCAACCGCCTCGAGGGCGGCCCGCGGGCGGGCCGGGCGCTGGAGTTGTGGCTCGCGCCGACGGGCGACGCGACGCCGATCTCGCTCGGTGTGCTGCCCGACGACCGGGTGGTGCAGATGCCCATGCCCGTCGACGAACTCGGCGAGGGCGCCTACTTCGCGCTCTCCGACGAGCCGCCCGGCGGCTCGCCCACCGGCGCGCCCACGGGCGATGTCGTCGCGGTCGGCGAGGTGCGGCCGCTCTGAGCGGGTGCGCACGCGCCGTCACTGCCTCGTGAGCCATGTGACGAAACCCTGCGGCGGCCGCGTTCGTGTCTTATCTCGATGATCACAAGCAGGCGCGACACCGCGCCGGAACAGGAGCCGACATGAAACGCCGCACCTTCCTGCTGTCGGGCGCCATGGGCGCCGCGACGGCCGCCCTCGCCCCCCGCGCCTTCGCCGCCATCGAGGGCGACTTCGAAGTCACCCGCACCGAGGCGGAATGGCGCGAGATGCTGACCGACCTGGAGTACCGCGTGATGCGCGAGGAGGGCACCGAGCCCGCCGGCTCGTCGCCGCTCGACAAGGTCTACGAGGACGGCATCTATCATTGCCGCGGCTGCGACCAGGCGCTCTATCCCTCGGAGACGAAATTCGACAGCGGCACCGGCTGGCCGTCCTTCACCGCGCCGCTCGACGACGCGGTCGAGACGAAGCCCGACCGGAGTTTCTTCATCACGCGCACCGAGGTCCATTGCGACCGCTGCGGCAGCCACCTCGGCCACATCTTCGACGACGGCCCGGCCCCGACCGGCAAGCGCCACTGCCTCAACGGCGTCAGCCTCGTCTTCCGCCCCGCCTGATCGGGCGCGACCGGGTGCGCGGCCCGCGCCGCGCACCCGCAAATTTCCCGCCCCTCGACATCATCCTGCCCACATCCCCCGCCACTTCTCGTGCGAGACAGCAGCAGGGGCGGGAGCCGCGGCGATGACGACGCTCAGGCAGCGTTGGGGCGAAGTGACGGAAGGGGAGCGCGCGCGCGCCGCCGCCTACGGGCTGGTGGCGGTGATCGGCGCGGTGATGAGCTTCCTCGTCATCCAGCGGCTCGACGCCGACGTCCGCGGACCGCTCCACCCGCTCACCTTCTACGAGTTCTGGCAGATCGCCGCCGGCGCCATTGGCGCGGCGGCCGCGCTGCGCCTGTCGGGCGAGATGTTCGGCCAGCCGGGCCTGCGCGGCTGGAAGTCGGCGGCGATGGGGGTGCTGTTCGTCAGCTTCGTCGGCGCGCTGATCGCCGGGACGCTGGTGCTGCCGCTCTACGGCACGATGTTCGGCCCCTTCAGCCTCGCCGTGGCGCTCGCCGGCAGCCCGATCCTGGCGCTGGCCTGGGTCTCGCACCTGTTCGGCGCGCACTGGCTGATGCGGCGCTGGCGCGACGAGCGCGACTCGATCTTCCGCCACGAGAGCGCCGAGCCGCGCGAGCCGGCTCCGGCGGCGGTAATCGTCGAGACGACGCCCCGGCCCCCGCCGCCGCCACCGCGCCCGGAGCTGCCGGCCGACCTCGCGATCTACGCCGACCCCCGCTGAGGGAGCCGGCGGGCGCTCAGTCCTTGAAGGAGCGCGAGCTCTTCACCTGGTCCCAGGCCCAGACCACCTCGGCGAGCTGCTCCTCGTGGGAGCGGTCGCCGCCGTTCATGTCGGGGTGCAGCACCTTGATCAGCGCCTTGTAGGCCTTTCGGATCTCGGTCTTGGTCCAGGTGTCCTTGGCGTCGAGGATATCGATCGCCTTGCGCTCCGTCGGGGGCAGCCGGCGGCTGCCGGTCGCGGCCTTGCCGGGATTGCGCGTCGCGTTCTCGCCGAGCACCTGGTGCGGGTCCTCGATCCCGAGCCGCGCCCAGGCCCGCTCCTCGGCCGAGCGCTTGAACGACTTCGTCTCGCGCTCCCAGACCCGGTCCTTCTGGACCTGGTCGAGGTAGTCCTGCTCCGTCGACGTCTCGAAGAAGTTCCACTTGAGGTTGTACTCGCGCACGTGCTCGCGGCAGAACCACCAGTAATCGTCGAGCGTGTCCGGGCTCTTGGGCGCGCGGTACTTGCCCGCCTCCTCGCAGCCCTCGTGCTCGCAGACGCGCTGCGACGTCTCGAAGGCCCCGGACATCCCGCGCCGGCCCCGGGGGTTCTTCTTCTTGGAGGCGGATACGGAGAGGTCGAATCCGAACGGGTCGGGCTTGGGCATGATGGATCCTTTTCTCGTCGGACGCGGGAGTTTAAACCAGCGACCGGCAGAAGGAAGAGGCAGAGGAGTAAAAAATGGGGCTTGCCGAGGAGATTCGGTCACGACTTCAGGAGGCCTTCGCGCCGACCCGGCTCGAGGTGCGCAACGACTCCGCCCGCCACGCCGGCCACGCGGGCGACGACGGCACCGGCGAGAGCCACTGGCACGTCGCCATCGAGGCGCCGGCCTTCGCCGACATGTCGCGCCTCGCGCGGCACCGGGCGGTGCACGACGCGCTGGGGCCGGACATCATGGGCCGCATCCACGCGCTTGGGCTCGAAATCGGGTAGGGCTCGACGCGCCTTCGGCGCGCCGACCCGCCGGGGGCGCTGCCCCCGGACCCCCGGGATATTTCGAGAACAGAGACCGGGGAAGCGCGCGCCTGTTCAGAGGCCGAGCTTCTGGGTGACGAGGTCGTTGACGGCCTTGGGGTTAGCCTTGCCGCCGGTGGCCTTCATCACCTGGCCGACGAACCAGCCGGCGAGCTTGGGGTTGGCCTTGGCCTTCTCGACCTGGGCGGGGTTGGCGGCGATGACCTCGTCGACGGCGGTCTCGATGGCGCCGGTGTCGGTCACCTGCTTCATGCCGCGTTCCTCGACGATGGCGGCCGGATCGCCGCCCTCGGTGTAGACGATCTCGAACAGGTCCTTGGCGATCTTGCCGGAGATGTCGCCCTTGGCGATCAGGTCGACGATGGCGCCGAGCTGGGCCGGGGTGACGGGGCTGTCGGCGATGGCCTTGTCGTCCTTCTTGAGGCGGCCGAAGAGCTCGTTGATCACCCAGTTGGCGGCGAGCTTGCCGTCGCGGCCGTGGGCGACGGCCTCGAAGTAGGTGGCGTTCTCGACCTCGGCGGTCAGCACGGAGGCGTCGTATTCCTTGAGGCCGAACTCCGTGACGAAGCGGGCGCGCTTCTCGTCGGGCAGCTCGGGCAGGGAGGCGCGGATGTCGTCGACCCAGGCCTGCTCGATCTCGAGCGGCAGCAGGTCGGGGTCGGGGAAGTAGCGGTAATCGTGCGCCTCTTCCTTGGAGCGCATCGAGCGGGTCTCGCTCTTGTCGGGGTCGAACAGGCGGGTCTCCTGTATGACCTCCTTGCCGTCCTCGAGCAGCGCGATCTGGCGACGGGCCTCGTAGTCGATCGCCGCCTGGATGAAGCGCATCGAGTTCATGTTCTTGATCTCGCAGCGGGTGCCGAGATGCGAGAAGTCCTGGCTCTCCTGGTAGCGCTCGTAATCGCCGGGGCGGCAGACCGAGACGTTGACGTCGGCGCGCAGGTTGCCGTTCTGCATGTTGCCGTCGCAGGTGCCGAGGTAGCGCAGGATCTGGCGCAGCTTGCCGACATAGGCCGCCGCCTCCTCGGGGCCGCGGATGTCGGGGCGCGAGACGATCTCCATCAGCGCCACCCCGGTGCGGTTGAGGTCAACGAAGGACATGGTCGGGTCCATGTCGTGGATCGACTTGCCGGCGTCCTGCTCGAGGTGGATGCGCTCGATGCGCACCCGCCGGGCGATGCCGGGGGCCATGTCGACGAGCACTTCGCCCTCGCCCACGATGGGGTGGTAGAGCTGGCTGATCTGATAGCCCTGGGGCAGGTCGGGGTAGAAGTAGTTCTTGCGGTCGAAGGCCGAGCGGAGGTTGATCTCGGCCTTGAGCCCGAGGCCCGTCTTGACCGCGAGCGCGACGCAGCCCTCGTTGATCACCGGCAGCATCCCCGGCATCCCGGCGTCGACGAAGGCGACGTTGCTGTTGGGCTCGGCGCCGAAGCGGGTGGAGGCGCCGGAGAACAGCTTGGCCTTCGACGCGACCTGCGCGTGCACTTCGAGCCCGATGACGAGCTCCCAGTCGCCGGTGGCGCCGGCGATCACCTTGGGCTTGGGGGGCTCATAGGTCAGGTCGAGCATGGGAAGACTCCGCGCGTCATTGGTTGCGGCGTTCTAGGCCGTGGCCGGGCGGGGGGCAAGCGGGGGCGCGCGGGGAATCAGCGGCCCGCGGGCAGGGCGGTCCGGGGGCGGCGGCCGGGCCCGGCGCAGGGGCGGCGCCCGCGCGGCGGCTGCGTCGGATGACGCAGGGTCGGGGGCGCGGGCGCGCCTTGCGGGGCAGGGGCTTGCGGCGATTTCCGCAGAGCGGGTAGGCCGAGCCGCGTCGGCGCGGGTTGGCGGTCTATTGCCTATGACATAGCCGCGGACTCGACCGGGGGGCACCTGTCGGGCCATTCCTTCCCCGCCGGGCGAGGGCCCCGGTGCTGCCAAGAGGTTTCCCATGCGTCTGCCGCTGCTCGCGCTCGCGCTCTCCGCGTTGTCCGCCTGTGCCGTCCTCGAGCCGGCCCCGCCGCCCGAACCGGAGCCCTACGTTCCGGTGATGCGGTGGGATCACCGTCCCGAGGCCGCGCAATGGACGGCGGCCTCCTTCGCCTCGCTGGAGACGGGCGCGGGCGCGCCGCTGGTGGACATGCTACCGGCCGACATCACCGCCTGGTGCCCGGGCTACGCCACCGCCTCGCGCGACGAGCGCGCGGCCTTCTGGACCGGCCTGATGTCGGCCCTGGCGCGCCACGAGAGCACCTGGAACCCGCAGGCCGTCGGGGGCGGCGGGCGCTGGTTCGGGCTCGTGCAGATCGATCCCAACACCGCGCGCGGCTACGGCTGCGCCGCTCAGTCGGGCTCGGCGCTGCGCAACGGGGCGGCCAACCTCACCTGCGCCTTCCGCATCGCGGCCCGCCAGGTGGCGCGCTACGGGACGGTGAGCCGCGGGATGCGCGACTGGGGGCCGTTCCACTCGGCGTCCAAGCGCGAGGACATGCGCAACTGGACCAGCCAGCAAGCCTATTGCCGGGCCGAGTGAGGAGAGACGGGATGGGACTCCCGACGACGACGATGCACCGCCTCGCGCGCCCGCTGCGCGCCCTCGGGCTCGGGCTGCTGGCGGCCGCAGCCGGGCTCGCGGCGCCGGCACGGGCGGAGGTGGCCTCCCTCGCCGTCGAGCCGGTCGTGGCGGTGCGCGCCACGGTGAGCCCGCCGGTGCGGCCGCCGTTCCTCGAGAGCAATGGCGTGCCGATCCACTTCGAGGCGCCGCCGGTGCAGCCGCCGATCCGCCCCGTCGTCTACATCCCCGAGACCCGCTGGGACCACCGACCCGACGGCGACGTCTGGACCCTCGCGGCCATGCAGGCGATCGCGTCGCACGGCAGCGGGCTCGAAGACCTCATGCCGCACGACATCGAGACCTGGTGCCCGGCCTACGATGCCAACCCCGAGGAACAGCGCCGCGCCTTCTGGGTCGGCATGATGTCGGCGCTCGCCTACTACGAGAGCCGCTGGCAGCCGACGGCCGTGGGCGGCGGCGGGCGCTGGTTCGGGCTGCTGCAGATCTACCCGCCGACCGCGCGCCACTACGGCTGCCGCGCCCGCACCGGGGAGGCGCTGAAGGATCCGGAAGACAACCTCTCCTGCGCCGTGCGCATCGCCACCGCGCAGGTGCGCCGCGCCGGCAGCGTCGCCCGGGGGATGCGCGACTGGGGGCCCTTCCACAACGCGCGCATGCGCGCCGAGATGGCCGCCTGGACCCGTGAGCAGGCCTACTGCAAGCCCAACCTCGCCGTGCTGACGAGCCTGCGCCCGCAGTCCCGGCCGCTCGAGGAGGTCGCGGTGGTGGTCAGCACGATGGGCCTGGAGCGCTGAGGCGCCCGGCGGCCCGGGCACCTACCCGTAGAAGCGCACCAGCGGCCGCCGCGTCGCCCGCACGAGGCTGACCGTCGGGGCGTCCTCGCCGCCGAGCGCCAGGGTGGCCTTGCGCAGCATCTCGATCCCGTCCTCCGAGTTCGCCGGCAGCGCCGTCGGCGAGATCGGCTCGCCCACGGTGATCCGGTAGGGCTGGCGGGCCTTGTTCAGCGTCTCATGGAACAGGGTGATGTCGCGCAGGGTCGGGTGGATCAGGTCGAACAGGTAGAACAGCACCGAGTTGCGGGCGCGGATGTTGACGGGGATCACCGGCAGCTCGAACTTGCGCGCCAGCATCGCCGCCGAGGCCATCCACGGCCGCTCGTAGAGCCGCAGCCCCTTGCGCTTGGCGAGGCGGCCGGAGGGGAAGATCACGCCGAGCCGGCCGGCGTCGACGGCCTTGCGGGTGAAGGCCATCGTCTCGCGCGTCTTGCCGTGGCTGCGCTTGTCGGTGCGCCACTCGACGGGGGCGATGAAGTCTTCCATCTGCGGCATGACGCGCAGGATGTCGCGGTTGGCGAAGAAGTAGGCGTCGTCGCGGATCTGGCGCAGCAGGTGCTGCAGGATGATCCCGTCGGCGATGCCGGTCGGATGGTTGGCCACGATCAGCGCCGGGCCGTGGGCGGGAATGCGCGACAGGCCGTGCGCCTCGACATCGCGCGCCAGCATGCGGCCCATGTGGTCCATCAGTTCCAGCGTCGGCTCGTCGCGGATCTCGGACGCGATGGCGATCGTCTTGTCGTAGGAAAGAGCCTTGTTGAGCAGGCTGCGGGCGATCCGGACGCCGGGGCGTTGGCGGAAGAGCCAGGGAGCGCGCTCGGCGATCAACGGATCGAGACGGTCTTTCATGGGCAGCACACACCGCGTTGGTAGGTCGGTCACGCGAACGTTATTGCGCAACAACAGCTTCACACCAACCCGGCAAATGAGCCCTCGGTTCCGAAAAGGCAAGCCGGCGAAATCGCGCCGGCTTGCCTTCGGCAGGCCCGGTCAGGCGGCGGGGCGCTGGTGCTCGCCTTCCTCGACCTCCTCGACGATCTTGTCGACGAACGCCGGGATGTCGTCGGGGTTGCGGCTGGTGATGATGCCGTTGGAGATCGCGACCTCCTTGTCGACCACCTGCGCGCCGGCGTTCTGCAGGTCGGTGCGGATCGAGGGGTAGGACGTCATCTCGCGGCCCTCGACGACGCCGGCCTCGACCAGCATCCACGGCCCGTGGCAGATCGCGGCGACGATCTTGTCGTTGCTCACGAAGTCCTTCACCAGCTGCACGGCCTTGTCGTTGGTGCGCAGGATGTCGGGGTTGATCTGGCCGCCGGGCAGCACGAGCGCGATGTAGTCGTCGACCTTCACGTCCTCGAGCGACAGGTCGGCGGGGTGGGTGTCGCCCCAGTCGGTCTTGTCCCAGCTCTTGATGGACTTGCCGTCGGGCGTGGCGACGTGGACGGTCGCGCCCTTCTCGCGCAGCATGTCGCGGGGCTTGACGAGCTCGGAGCGCTCGAAGCCGTCGGTGGCCATGACGAGGATCTTGGCGTCGGTGATGCGGGGCATGGGGGCCTCCTTTTCCGGTCTGGATTACCGACCCCCAACACCCGCGGCCCGGCGCTGTTCCGCGCCGCGGCGTTCAGTCGCCGAGGATGCGGCTCACCATTTCCGCGGTGTCGCGGCTGAGGCCCGGCGTCGCCGCGATCCGTCCGAGGGCCGCGCGCATCCGCTCCTGCCGCGCGGCGTCGTAGCGCGGCCAGCTGTCGAAGGCGGCGACGCTGCGGGCGGCGACCTGCGGGTTGACCGGATCGAGGCGGATCAGCCAGTCAGCGAGCAGCTCGTAGGCGGCGCCGGAGGGGGCGTGGAAGCCGGCGGCGTTGCCCGCGAGGCTGGAGAAGACGGCGCGGAAGCGGTTCGGCGTCTTCCAGTGGAACGCAGGGTGCCTGGTCAGCCGCTCGGCGGTGGCGGCGGCGTCCTCGGGGGCGGCGCAGGCGACCTGCAGCGCGAACCACTTGTCCATCACGAGCCGGTCGTCGGCCCAGTGCTCGCCGAAGGTGGCGAGCTCGGCGAGGCCGTCGCCGATGGTCAGCAGGCTCGCGAGGGCAGCCAGCGACTGCGTCATGTTGTCGGCCTCGGCGAACTGCCGGCGCGCCCGCTCGCCGCCGTCGGTGCGCGACAGCAGGGCGAGGCAGCTGTTGGCGAGGCTGCGCCGCCCGGCCGAGGCGGCGTCGGGCCGGTAGGGGCCGGGGACCTGGTTCGCGCGGTGGGTCTGCGCCAGCAGCGGCTCGAGCTCGCGGGCGGTGGCGTCACGCACGGCCTCGGCGGCGGCGTGGATCGCCAGCGGGTCGGGGGTGTGGCCGGCGGCGTGGAGCGTCTGGGCCATGTCGTCCTCGGAGGGCAGGGCGAGGACCAGCGCCTTGAAGGCCGCATCGAGCGACGGGTCCTGCAGCACCGCGCGGTAGCCGGCGAAGAGCGGCGCGCGGTCGGCCCGGGCGCCCGTCGCCTCGGCGGCGAGCACCGTGCGGGCGAGGCTGCGCCCGGCCTCCCAGCGGTTGAACGGGTCGGTATCGTGCGCGAGCAGGAAGGCATGCGTCTCGGTGGAGCGCGGGTAGTCGAGCGCCACCGGCGCGGAGAAGCCGCGCAGGACCGACGGCACCGGCCGCGCCACCTCGCGCCCGGTGCGGCGGGCGAGGTCTGCGACGTCGTAGGTGACGGATTGCTCGGCCTCGTTCACCTCGACCAGCGTCGTTCCCATCAGCTCGCCCCCGTCGGGGTGCAGCAGCCCGAGCGCGACGGGGATCACCACCGGCGCCTTCTCGGGCTGGCCCGGCGTCGGCGGGGTGGCCTGCCGGAAGGTCAGCGTCAGCTTCGCGCCGTCCCACGCTTCCTCGACCGCAAGACGCGGTGTGCCGGCCTGCGCATACCAGCGCTGGAACTGCGACAGGTCGCGGCCGGTGACGTCGGAGAATGCCGCCAGCCAGTCCTCGATCGTCACGGCCTGCCCGTCATGCCGCTCGAAGTAGAGATCGCAGCCCGCCCGCCAGGCATTGTCGCCGACCAGCCGCTTGAGCATCCCGACCAGCTCGGCCCCCTTCTCATACACGGTGATCGTGTAGAAATTGTTGATCTCCACGAAGCTCTCCGGCCGCACCGGGTGCGCCAGCGGACCGCCGTCCTCGCGGAACTGGCGCGAGCGCAGGAGCAGCGCGTCCTCGATCCGCTTGACCGGGGCGGAGCGGGTGTCGGAGGTGAATTGCTGGTCGCGGTAGACCGTGAGGCCCTCCTTCAGGCACAGCTGGAACCAGTCGCGGCAGGTGACGCGGTTGCCGGTCCAGTTGTGGAAGTACTCGTGCGCGATCACCGCCTCGATGCGCTCGTAGTCGCGGTCGGTCGCCGTCTCGGGAGAGGCGAGGACGAGGGCGGAGTTGAAAATGTTCAAGCCCTTGTTCTCCATCGCGCCCGCGTTGAAGTCGTCGACGGCCACGATGTTGAAAATGTCCAAGTCGTACTCGCGTCCGTAAACGGCCTCGTCCCACGCCATCGACGCCTTGAGCGACTCCAGCGCCCAGTCGCAGCGCCCCTCGTCGCCCGGCCGCACCCACACCGCCAGCGCCACCTCGCGACCCGAGCGGGTGGTGAAGCTGTCGCGCACCGCGACGAGCTCGCCCGCGACCAGCGCGAACAGGTAGGCGGGCTTGGGCCACGGGTCGTCCCACTCGGCGAAGCCGGTGCCCGAGGCGACGGGGTTGCCGTTGGAGAGCAGCACCGGCAGGTCGCTCTCGATGCGCACCCGGAACGGCGCCATCACGTCGGGGCGGTCGGGGTAGTAGGTGATCTTGCGGAAGCCCTCGGCCTCGCACTGGGTCGTGAACATGTCGCCGGCCATGTACAGCCCCTCGAGCGCGGTGTTCGCCGACGGCGCGATCTCCACTTCGCACTCCCACAGGAACGGCCCGTCGGGCACCGCGCAGGTCAGCCCCTCGGGCGTGACCTCGGGCGTCACCAGCGTGCCGTCGACCGCCGCCGAGATCAGCCGCAGGCCCTCGCCGTGCAGGAAGAACGGCCCGCCGGCGCTGTCGGGGTTGGGGCGGAAGGCGACGCGCGACAGCACCCGGGTGGCGTCGGGCGACAGGCGGAAGGTCAGGTCGACCCGCTCCACCAGCCACGGGAACGGCGCGTAGTCCTTCAGGTGGATCGTGCGCTCATCGGTGCTCATAAGGGGGCCTCGCCAAGGGGAACATTGGAGTTGGCGCGGACGTTATTGGCGCAACTGGCCGACCACAAGGCGGCCTCTAGCTGACCGGAGATCACCCATGTCCGCACCCGATACCGACGTCGAGAAGCAGGCCAAACGCCATCGTCCGGCGCTCGGCGGGATGGCCATCGTGCTTCTGTTCGTGGCCCTCATCACCATCGCCTTCTCCTTCTGGATCTTCGCCCAGGGCGAGTCGCCCGAAGGGGCGGAGACGCAGATCGACGGCCGCACCGGCGCCGTCGAAGAAGTCGTGGCCGAGTAGGCGACTGCCCGCAATTGCCGGAAAAGTCCTTCGCGCCGGGCAGCCTTGTGGCTGTCCGGCGCATTCTGTTTAGTGCGCCCGACACCGGATGGAGGAGCGGAACATGACGGATCGGGTCGAGCGCGCGGGGCTGCAGGTCGCCTCCCGGCTGGCGGAATTCATCGAGGAGCGGGCGCTTCCCGGCACCGGAGTGGACGCGGAGCGGTTCTGGAGTGGCTTCGGCGACATCCTCGCCGACCTCGCGCCGCGCAACTGCGCGCTGCTCGAGACGCGCGAGCGCCTTCAGTCGCAGATCGACGCCTGGCACAAGGACCACCCGCAGGGCGGCGACTACGAGGGCTTCCTGCGCGAGATCGGCTACATCGTCCCCGAGGGCGACGACTTCGCCATCCAGATAGCCGACGTCGACCCGGAGATCGCCCGCATCGCCGGCCCGCAGCTCGTCGTGCCGATCACCAACGCCCGCTTCGCGCTCAACGCCGCCAACGCCCGCTGGGGCTCGCTCTACGACGCGCTCTACGGAACCGACGCGCTCGGCTCGCTGCCGGAGGGCAAGGGCTACGACGCCACCCGCGGCGCCGAGGTGATCGGCTGGGCCAAGGCCTTCCTCGACCGCACCGTGCCGCTCGAGGGCGCGTCGCACGCCGACGTCACCGCCTACGCCGTCACCGACGGCCGCCTCGCCGCGACCACCGACGGCGGCAGCGCGTCCCTCGCCGACCCGGACCAGTTCGTCGGCTGGGCCGAGGAGAGCGACGGCATTCAAGAGCTGCTGCTGCGCCACAACGGCCTGCACATCGTGCTGCGCGTCGACCGCGGTTCGCAAATTGGCCGGTCGGACAGGGCGGGCCTGTCGGACGTCCGGCTCGAGGCGGCGGTCTCGACAATCATGGATTGCGAGGATTCCGTCGCTTGCGTCGACGCCGAGGACAAGGTGCTCGCCTACGGCAACTGGCTCGGGCTGATGAAGGGCGACCTCGAGGAGACCTTCTCCAAGGGCGGCACGCAGATGACGCGCCGGCTGAACCCGGACCTCACCTTCCGCACCCCCGGGGACGGGCAGGTCGAGGTGAAGGGCCGCTCGCTGATGCTGGTGCGCAATGTCGGCCACCTGATGACCAACCCGGCGGTCCTCGACGGCGAGGGGCGCGAGGTGCCCGAGGGGCTGATGGACGCGATGGTCACCACGCTCATCGCGATGCACGACGTCCGCAAGGACAGCGGCCCGCGCAACTCCGTGCACGGGTCGGTCTACGTGGTGAAGCCGAAGATGCACGGGCCCGAGGAGGTCGCCTTCGCCTGCGAGACGTTCGACCGGGTCGAGGCGGCGCTGGGCCTGCCGCGCCATACCGTCAAGATCGGGATCATGGACGAGGAGCGCCGGACCTCGGTGAACCTCAAGGAATGCATCCGCGCCGCCAGGGACCGGGTCGCGTTCATCAACACCGGCTTCCTCGACCGCACCGGCGACGAAATCCACACCTCGATGGAAGCCGGCCCGATGATCCCGAAGGGCGAGATGAAGGACAGCGCCTGGATCAAGGCCTACGAGGACCGCAACGTCGACATCGGCCTCGCCTGCGGCCTGCAGGGCAAGGCGCAGATCGGCAAGGGCATGTGGGCGATGCCCGACAGGATGGCGGCGATGCTCGAGGCCAAGGTCGGCCACCCGAAATCGGGCGCAAACTGCGCCTGGGTGCCCTCGCCGACGGCGGCGGTGCTGCACGCGACGCATTACCACGAGATCGACGTGTTCGAGGTGCAGGACCGCCTGAGGGCGGGCGGCGCACGCGGCACGCTCGACGGTCTGCTGACCATCCCCGTCGCCACCGGGCGCAACTTCACCGACGAGGAGGTGCGCCAGGAGGTCGAGAACAACTGCCAGGGCATCCTCGGCTACGTGGTGCGCTGGATCGACCAGGGGGTCGGCTGCTCCAAGGTGCCCGACATCCACGACGTCGGCCTGATGGAAGACCGCGCCACCTGCCGCATCTCGAGCCAGGGCCTCGCCAACTGGCTGCACCAGGGCGTCGTGACCGAGGAGCAGGTGATGGCCGCGATGAAGAAGATGGCCGAGGTGGTCGACCGCCAGAACGCCGCCGACCCGGCCTACGAGCCGATGGCGCCGGGCTTCGACGGCATCGCCTTCCAGGCGGCGTGCGACCTCGTCTTCAAGGGCCGCGAGCAGCCCTCGGGCTATACCGAGCCGGTGCTGCATGCGCGCCGCCTCGAGAAGAAGGAGAAGGCGCATGGCTGACGTGACCCTCGAGCAGGCGCGCAACATCGTCGCCGCGGCGCTGTCCAAGGGGCGGGATCTGGGGCTCAAGCCGCTGACCGTCGTGGTGCTGGATTCCGGCGGCCACATGCGCGCCGTCGAGCGCGAGGACGGTGCCGCCCCGGGGCGCATCGAGATCGCGGGCGGCAAGGCCTACGGCGCCGTCATGCTCGGCATGGGCGGGCGGGCGCAGATGGAGCGCGCCGAGGCGCAGGCCTACTTCATCGCCGCCGCCAACGGCGCGCTGGGCGGCCGCATGGTGCCGGTGCCGGGCGGGGTGCTCGTCAAGGACGGCGAGCGGGTGATCGGCGCGGTCGGCATCTCGGGCGACGCATCGGACCAGGACGAAGCGGCGGCGCTGGCGGGGATCGAGGCGGCGGGGCTCGCCGCCCAACCCTGAGCGGAGCGCCCGGCCGCCATGGTCGGCCGTGCATATTTCTGGCCAGATGAAGGGGAGGGCGCGCTCTGGAGTGGCGCCCGCCTTCCTTGCGCAGGCAGGGCTGTGCGGCAGCGCTCTTTAACCGGGGCGGGCGGAGCGATAGGTTGGGCGTCAGGCAAGGGAGCACGCGCATGACACGGCCCATCGTCGGCATCATCGGCAACTCGGCGCTTCTCGACGGGGCCTACCCGGCCCATACCGGCGGCACGATGAACAGCGAGGCGGTGGCGCAGGTGTCGGGCTGCCTGCCGCTGATCGTGCCGAGCGATCCGTCGATGGTGGCGCTGCCCGACCTGCTGGAGGCGTGCGACGGTTTCCTGCTCACGGGCGGGCGGCCCAACGTGCACCCCGAGGAGTACGGCGAACCCGAGACCGCGGCGCACGGGGCCTTCGACCGCGCCCGCGACGCGCTGACGCTGCCGCTGGTGCGGGCCTGCGTCGAGCGCGGGCAGCCGGTGTTCGGCGTCTGCCGGGGCTTCCAGGAGGTGGCGGTGGCGATGGGCTCGTCGCTCCACCCCGAGATCCGCGAGATTCCCGGCCGGCTCAATCACCGGATGCCGCCCGACGGCACGCTCGAGGAGAAGTTCGCGCTGCGCCACAGCGTGACCTTCTCCGACGGCGGACCCTTCCACCGGGCGCTCGGCGCGCGCGAGGTGATGACCAACACGCTGCACGGGCAGGGGATCAAGAGCGCCGGCGCGCGGGTGGTGATCGACGGGCACGCGCCCGACGGCACGCCGGAGGCGATCTACGTGCAGGGGGCGCCCGGCTTCACGCTCTCGGTCCAGTGGCACCCGGAATACAGGGCCGCGACCGATCCCGTCTCGCGCCCGCTCTTCGAGCGCTTCGGCGACGCCGTGCGCGACTGGGCGGCGGGACGGCGCGCCGGGGGGCTGCGCGCCGCCGGCTAGGCGTCAGTTGAAGCGCGAGAACAGGCCAGTGCGCTCGGGCAGCGGTGCCACGGCGGGGACCGGCAGCCCGCCGGTGCCCGGCGGGGTGGCGCCGCCGAAGGACTGGCCGACGCTGCCGGGCAGCTGCGACAGGAAGATGTTCACCGCGTCGCGCGCATCGCCCGCCCCCGACAGCTCGCAGGTGTCGCGGATCGCCACGGCGATCTCGTTGAGCCCGTCCGCGGGCGGCGGCTGCACCGTGGCGGTGTCGGCCGCGTACTCCTGCCAGCGGCCCAGCCCATAGGTGGCGGCGGCGAGGAGCGGGCCGGTGGAGAAGTTGCCGTTGATCGTCTGGCACGAGATGTCGGCGGGATCGGCGGGCGGGGTGTAGGTCGGGTCCGGCGTCAGGTCGATGACGGCGACGGGCTCGGGCAGGAGCGGCGCGAGCGGCGGATTGGAGAGCGGCGGCTCGCGGCCGCAGGCGGCCAGGGCCAGCAGCGCGGAGGCGAGAAAAAGGCGGGCAGGGATTGAAGATGGCATGAGGCTCGGGTCATTGTTCGCGAAAATTGTCATGAGGGTGCCCTATGAGACGTTCCAGAATCAATGCGATCATGGCCGAAGCGGACGAAACGATCCGCCGCCACGGCTTCGCGTTGCCGCCATTCGCCTACTGGTCGCCCGGATCTTTCGCCGAGAAGGCCGACGAAGCGCGCCACGTCATCGATTCGCGTTGCGGTTGGGACATAACCGACTACGGCAAGGGCCGCTATGACGAGATGGGCCTGTTCCTGTTCACGCTCCGCAACGGCCGGCTGGGCGATCTCGAGCGCGGGCGGGGCATGTGCTACGCCGAGAAGCTGCTGATCTCGAAGCAGGATCAGCTCTCGCCGATGCACACTCACGTCATCAAGGCCGAGGACATCATCAACCGCGGCGGCGCGCCGCTCATCATCGAGCTCTACGGCTCCGACGACGCGGGCAACTTCGCCGAGGACAAGGGCGGCACGGTGATGTGCGACGGCATCCTGCGCCCCTACGCGCCGGGCGAGAAGCTGAAGCTGATGCCGGGCGAGAGCGTCACCCTGATGCCGGGCGACTGGCACGCCTTCTGGGGCGAGGGCGGCGAGGTGCTGATCGGCGAGGTCTCCACGGTCAACGACGACGAGACCGACAACGTCTTCCGCGAGCCGATCGGCCGGTTCTCCGACGTCGAGGAGGACGTCGCGCCGACGCACCTCCTCGTGAGCGACTACGCCCGCCGGCTCGGCTGAGGCCTCAGCCCCGCAGCAGCGCCGACTCGTGCCGCTTGAGACAGCGGCGCGCGGTGTCGCCGTAGCGGGTGAGGTCGGCGCGCAGCTCGGGGAAGATGGCGAACAGCTCCTCGCGGGCGGCGTCGGTGACGGTGTCGATCGCGTGGCTGCCGGGGTGAAAGCTCTCGGTGGCCGCGCCCTCGGCGAAGATGATCTCGTGGCTGTCGAACATGAGGTGGTGGTAGGTCACCGCCGCGCGCTCCTCGCGCCGCACCGCATGGCCGTCGACGAGGTGCTTCGCGGCCACCAACACCTCGCTCTCGCCGAACAGGAGTTCCGCCGCCGGCCCCTGCCAGAGCAGGCGGTGCTGGGCGGAGACGACGAGTTCGGTCTCGAGGCCGGGTAGGGTGCCCGGGCGCAACACGACGGGAGCGAGCTTGCCGGCACCGGGGACGGTGCGGCCCTCGGCCCAGCGGATCGGCTGCAGGCCGTGATCGCGGGTGACGACCTTGTCGCCCGGCCGCAGCGCCTCGACGGCGACCAGCCCGCGCGGCGTGAGGATGCGGGTGCCGGCGGCGAAGCAGATGATGCTCTCCATCTCGGAGAAGTTCAGCCGCGTGCCGTCGTCGAGCATCACGTAGCCCGACAGGCCGCCGAAGGCGTCGTCGGTGTTGGTGTAGGTCAGCGTCTCGAGGTCGGCGAGCTTGCCGAGCTGGAGCGTGTCGCCGTGGGTTTCGTCGCCCTCGCCGCCGATGGCGGTGATGGTGCCGTTGTTGGCCTCGCCGAGGTCCTCGAGCACGAACAGGTCGTCGCCGTCGCCGCCCTCGACGCTGTCGGCCTCGGCGAAGATGATGGTGTCGTTGCCAGCTCCGCCGCTGATCGTGTCGGCGCCGAGGCCGCCGCCGAGGGTGTCGTCACCCGCGTCGCCGGCGAGGCTGTCGTTGCCGTCGCCGCCCTCGAGGGTGTCGTTGCCGGTGCCGCCCGCGAGGGTGTCGTCGCCGTGGCCGCCGTAAAGCGTGTCGTTGCCCGCGCCGCCGTCGAGCCGATCGTTGCCCTCGTCGCCGTGGAGGACGTCGTTGTCGTCGCCGCCGGCGAGATGATCCGCCTCGGCGCCGCCGGAGAGGTAATCGGCCTCGCTGCCGCCGTGGAGGCTGTCGCGGCCGCTGCCGCCGGACATGGTGTCGCGCCCGGCGCCGCCGCGCATCTGGTCGTTGCCGGCGCCGCCGGTGATGCGGTCGTCGCCGGTGCCGCCGTCGATAATGTCGTCGCCGCCGTCGCCGTGGAGCAGGTCGTTGCCGGAGCCGCCGTCGATGACGTCCGCGCCGCCGCCGCCGTAGATCGTGTCGATGCCCGCGCCGCCGTAGAGGCTGTCGTCGTCGTCGACCGAGGCCATGGTGCGGTAGTGGATGTCGGTGAGGTAGACCGCCTGGCCGCCGCTGCTCAGGTTGTCGTAGTCGATCTCGATGCGATGGACCGGTCCGGCGATGTCGACCAGCACCGAGCCGGCGGCGTCGGCGGCGGTCTCGCCGGAATTCCCCGCGGTGACGGTCTGGCCGGAGACGCTGTCGTTGCCCGAGGCGGTCAGCCTGACGCGGACGAGGTTGCCCTCGGCATCGTAGGCGCGGACTGTGACGCGGTCGTGCCAGCTGCCGGTGTCGACGTCGTTGATGCGGAAGGTGACGTTCTCGACCTCGTTGGCGAGGCTGCTGCCGTGGTCCGCCTTGAAATCGATCGTGGTGGTGGAGGTGTTTCCCTGGCCGGTGCCCGTGAGGCGCAGGCCCGAATTCGTCGCCATCGGCTCGCCGGTGGCGGTGTACTGGGTCTGGTTGCTGATCTCGAAGGCGCTGGCGTTGCCGTCGTCGGTGAACCCGACGCTGACGATCATCCCGCCGGCGTCTTCGGCGATGCCGCCCCTCACGTCGGTGCCGCTGGCGGCGACGGATGACCAGTTGAAGCTCTCGTCGGAGCCCGCGACGGTCCGCCAGTCGTCGCCGTAGATGATGTCGTCGCCGTCGCCGCCATGAACCGTGTCGCTGCCGCCACCGCCCACCAGTGCGTCGTTGCCGCCGCCGCCGTAGACGAGGTCGTTGCCCGAGCCGGCGTCGATCGTGTCGCGGCCGCTGTCGCCGGCATTGCTCGAGCCGTGGATCTCGTCGTTGCCGCCGTCGCCGAGGATCGTCTCGTCGGTGCCGTCGCTGCCGGTGATCGTGGTGTCGTAGCTCGGGGCCGAGCGCACGCTCGCCGAGGAGTAGGAGGCCGGCATCGCGTTGGGGACGAAGTAGACGTTGCCGTCGACGCCCTCGTAGTAGTTGCCGTCGGCGTTCTGCTCCCTGACGCTGCTGCCGTTGTTCTTCTGCCCGGTATAGGTCCACTGGCCCCTGCCGATGGTCTGCCCCACGTCGAACGTGACCGGCGCCCCGCTGATCGAGTCGCCTGCGTTCAGGGAGCCGTCGCCGAGCGTAACGAGAAAGCCGCGCGCCACTGTTCACCTCCGTTAACCACGAGTCCGCCGGTCGCGCAGGATCGGCGGGTTCCGCGGTCAAGCTCGGTGAAGAGGCGGGCGGTTAATGGATGAGATTGGGGTGATATCGGGGCAGGAACCGCGCGATTGTTGATGAGACGTGGTCAAACCGGCGAATTATGGCCGTTCCGCCACGACCTCGCCGCATTGTCGCCACGCCGGCCGCTCCGCCCGGCCGCGTCAGGCGGGCGCGAACTGCTCCGCCGCCGCCCAGTCGAGCGCGCAGTTCACCACGCGCTCCGTCTGCCCGGGCGACAGGATGTCGCCGGTGATGACGTGCGAGTTCGGATCGTCGCCGTGGCCGCAGCGGATGCGGCAGGTCTGGGTCCGGCCGCCCCAGCGCGCGATGACCGACTCGGTGGTGGTCGGGCTGACGACGAGGTCGCCGCGGCTGTAGAAGAACAGCGCCGGGACGCGGATGCGCGACAGGTCCACTCCCCGCACCGCGTTGACGGCGTCCGACATCGGGAACACCGCCTCGATCGGGTAGCGGCGGGTCCAGTAGCGGGCGTGCTCCTCGTTCATCGTCGGAAAGGAGCGCGCGCCGCCGATGACCTTGGGCGCCCAGTTGCGCACGCCCGGCGCGTCGAGCAGCCACTGGCCCGGCCGGATGAGGCCGAAGTTCGGCGAGACGAAGATCACGCCTTCGCCCGCCATCCCGTCGCTAAGCCCCAGCGTGATCAGCGTGCCGCCCGTCGAGCAGCCCATCCACAGCACCCGGCCGCCGATCTGCGCGGCGACGTCGCACGCCTCGCGCACGTCGTCGCGCCAGGCCTCGAGCGTCGCGCGCGCCATCGCGGCGCCGTCGATGCCGTGGCCGGCGAGGCGGGTCATGAAGAGGTTGGCGCCGAGCGCGGCGGCGATTCGCTCGGGCACCGGGGTCAGCTCCATCGGACTCGCCGAGAAGCCGTGCACGTAGACCACCACGAGCGGCGTGCGCGCGCCCGGCTCGCCGGCCCAGATGATGCGCTTGCCGCAATCGTCGCGCAGCCCCTCGACGGCCGCCTCGGCCTGCTGCAGCCTGACCTCGAGCGGCGTCATGCCACCGCCCGGCGCAGCGCGCCCCGGTAGAGCGTCGCGCAGCCCAGCAGCGCCAGCGCCAGCAGCGCCGCCGGCACCAGCGTCAGCGACACCCGCAGCGCCTCGAGCGCCGCGTCGCTCTGGGGCACGACACCGCTCGTGCTCTCCTGCCAGCCCGCGGCGGCGAGGATCAGGCCGAGGATCAGCGGCGCACAGGCGTTGGCGACCTTCTGGCCGAACAGCCACAGCGCGCTGAACGCGCCTTCGATGGGTTCGCCGGTGCGGCTTCGGGTCAGGTCCATGAGATCGGGATACATCGCCCAGGGGATCTGCTGGTAGGCGCCGTTGCCCACCCCCGCGAGGACGAACAGCACCGCCAGCAGCGAGACGGACGCCGCCGGCAGGGCGAGATATATGATCCCGAGCACGACAATGTAGAGGGCGAGCCCCGCGATCAGCGCGCCGAGCTGTCCGAGCCGGGCCGACAGGCGCACCCACGGATACTGGCTCGCCACCGCGCCGACGATGAAGCAGGCGAACAGCGTCGAGAAGGCGCCGAGCGTGTCGACGAGCGCGCCGATGGGCCCGCTGTGGGCGTCCGCGATCAGGTAGAGCGCCGCGAGCTGCAGCCCGGCGGCGACAATGGCGACGGCGAGGGTCATCAGCCCGTAGAGGCTCACCAGAGTCGCGAAGGGGCGGTTGCCCATCACCCGCGCGAGCGTCGCGGCGAAGCTGCCGGTGGCGGGGCGGGAGATGCGCGGCGCGGCGCGGGTCAGCCACAGCATTCCCCAGATCGTCACCAGGATCAGCGGCGCCACCGTCAGCACCGCGCGGCCGTAGCCGCTCCGGCTCTCGCCCGCCAGCGCCGGCACCACCGCGCCCGCCGCGAGCAGCCCGAGCGAGGCGAACACCATGCGCCAGGCCGTCATCGCCGAGCGCTCCCGCGCCTCCTGCGTCATTTCCCCGGCCATCGCGCCGTAGGGGATCGCGACGCAGGTGAAGCCGATGGTGGCGAGCGCGAAGAAGGCGACGACCCAGCCCATGTTGGCCTGCCAGCCCATCCCCTCGGGCACCAAGAACATGCCGACCACGCCTCCCGCCAGGATCGGCGCGCCCACCGCCATCCACGGCAGCCGCCGGCCCCAGCGGCTCTCGGTGCGGTCCGACAGGTAGCCGACGAGCGGATCTGTCACGACGTCGAAGCCGAGCACGAGGAACGTCGCCCAGCCGGCGACGGCGGGGGGGACGCCGAGGAAGGTGGTGAGAAAGGCGAAGACGAGGAGCTGCTTGACCACGACGAAGACGCCGATGCCCATGTCCGCCAGCCCCCAGCCCGCCTTCTGCCCGAAGCTCAACGCCATGCCCGTCCCCCTGTCCGCAGGCGACCATACGCGGCGGGGCCAGCGCCGCCAACTGCCCTTGCGGCGCCCCGGGCGCGAAGCTACTCAGGCGGCTTTCCCAAACCGGAGCGAGCCCAATGGGCGCACGACTGGCCGTCGATTTCGGCACCTCCAACACCGCCGCCGCCGTGCTCGAGGGCGGCCGGCCGCGCGTGATCCCGCTCGAGGGCGCGGAGGAGACGCTGCCGACGGCGGTGTTCCTCGACTTCGGCGCGCGGCGCACGCTGTTCGGCCACGCCGCCGTCGCGGCGCTGATCGAGGGGCGCGACGGGCGGTTCATGCGGGCGCTCAAGAGCGTGCTCGGCACGCCGCTGATGCACGAGCGCCGCCAGTTCCTGCAGGAGCGGCTCACCCTCGTCGAGATTGTCGCCCGGTTCCTCGCCGAAGTGAAGGCCCGCGCCGAGGCGGCCACGGGCCAGCAATTCCCGCGCGCGCTCTCCGGCCGCCCGGTGCGCTTCCACCACGACCCGGCGCGCGACGCCCGCGCCGCCGCCGACCTCGCCGCCTGCTACGCGGCCGCGGGCTTCGAGGCGGTCGACTTCCTCCCCGAGCCGGAGGCGGCCGCGCTTTCGGCGGCGGCGGGAGACGGGCTCGGGCTGATCGTCGACATCGGCGGCGGCACCTCCGACTTCACCCTGTTCGAGCGCGCCGGCGACGAGACCCGCACGCTGGCGAGCCACGGCGTGCGGATCGGCGGGACCGACTTCGACAAGGCGCTGAGCCTGGCGCTGGTGATGCCGCTGCTCGGCAAGGACAGCCGCATCCGCGCCGAGCTCGGCCGGGCGACGCTGCCCGCGCCGGTCGCGCTGTTCAACGACCTGGCGAGCTGGGAGAAGATCCCGTTCCTCTATGGCGCCGACACCCTGCGCGACGTGGTGCGCATGGCGCGGCTGGCGGAGGAGCCCGAGAAGTTCGCCCGGCTGCGCGACGTGCTGGAGATGCATCTCGGCCACGACGTCGCCTTCGCCGTGGAGCGCGGCAAGATCGCCGCCAACGGCAGCGACCGGCTCCACGAGATCGACCTCGGCGTGCTCGAGCGCGGCCTCGCCGCGCCGCTGCCCCCGCTGGCGCTCACCGCGACGTTGCGTCCCTTCGCCGACAACATCGCCGCCGCCGTGGACGAGACGCTCGCGCGGGCCGGCGTCGGCGCCGGGGCGGTGGGGCAGGTGGTCTGCGTCGGCGGCTCGAGCCTGCTCGCCGTCGTCTCCGACGCCGTCGCGGCGCGCCTGCCGGGGGCGGAGCTGCGCTTCGGCCGCGCCTTCACCGCCATCGTCGACGGCCTCGCCATCGCCGCCGCCCGGTAGGGTGCGCATTCATTGCGCACCGCGCCCGGTAATTCCGCTGCGTCACACTCTTCAATTCCCCGCAATTACGTTGCGGCACAATTCGCCAATTCCGCTGCGACACCCCCCGAAACAGAAAACGGCGACGCCCGGGAAGAGGGCGCCGCCGCTTGTCTCGTCAGGCACCCAAGGGAGGAGGAGGGGGCGCCCGGCGTCTGGTCGAAGGGCGCGACGGTGCCAGGGAGGAGGAGAGGCACCGCCGCGTCTTCGCATCGGGGACCGTTCAGGGAGGAGGAGGGAACGGCCGCCGAATCTGAATGTCGAGCGGCGACGCCAGGGAGGAGGAGAGGCGCCGCCGTCTTGTCTCGCCGGCTGCCCAAGGGAGGAGGAGGGCGCCCTGCGATGTGGTCCGAAGCGCGCGACGATGCCAGGGAGGAGGAGAGGCGCCGCCGCGTCTTCGCTATCGCGGCCGTTCAGGGAGGAGGAGAGAACGACCTGCGAATTCCGTGTCTTGGAGAGGCGACGACGCCCGGGAGGAGGATGGACGCCGCCGCTTCTTCAAGGTGCGACCCGCTCAGGGAGGAGGAGAGAGCGAGCCGCGGTCAGAGCCTTCAGGGAGGAGGAGAGAAGGCTCCGAACTGGGGTGTTACTTACCGTAGGCGGCCTCGTGGGCAAGCCCCCGGATCTGCGACCGGTGGACGCCGAGGTCGGCGAGGTCACGGTCGGTCAGGCTGCTCAGCTCGGTGACGGTCCGGCGGTAGACGTTGTACTTGGCCTGGCGCTCGCGGTACTCGTTGACGAGACCGGTGAGGCGGGTGCGCAGGGAGCCGGTGTTGTAGCCGGCGCGGGTGTCGGTGAAATGTGCCATGGTCATTGACCTCGTTTCTGCTCTTTCGAATTCATGGCGGCGCTCTGTCCTGTCGCCGTCTTCGAGAGTGAACATATGCGAATGCTGCACTCGCACAATGGCGCAAAGTCTCAATGCCGCCATGCAGAAAGTGCATATGCCGTTCTGGTTGATCGGCGTCTCATTTGCGCTGCCGAAACGGGCAGTCGGGGCGCGGGCGGCCTTGCAGTTCGGCAGATATATGGCGAGCAAGGGCGCGAACGCCCAATCGGCCGGCGCGGGGAGCGGCGGCGCTGCCACAACAGGATGACAACAGCATGAACAAGGACACGATCTTGGAGGCGCTGGCGCGGGTCGGCCTGCCGGACGGCGGCACCATCGTCAGCCGCGACATGGTGCGCGCGCTCCACGTCGAGGGCGACTCGGTGCGCTTCGTGCTCGAGGTGGCCGACCCGGAGCTCGCGCGGCGCATGGAGCCGGTGCGCGCCGCCGCCGAGGCGGTGGTCGCCGAACTGCCCGGGGTGGCGAAGGTCTCGGCGGTGCTGACGGCGCACGGACCGGCGAAGCCGCAGGGCGGCCCGCCGCCCGCGGCCGGGCAGGGCGCGGCGCCCTCGCTCAAGATCGGCCGCCACCCGACGCAGAACCAGGGCCCCGCGCCGGTCGCCGGCGTCGACCGCATCATCGCCGTCGGCTCCGGCAAGGGCGGGGTGGGCAAGTCCACCGTCGCCACCAACCTCGCCGTCGCGATGGCGCGCGAGGGCCGCCGCGTCGGCCTGCTCGACGCCGACATCTACGGCCCCTCGATCCCGCGCATGATGGGCAAGGAGGACCGGCCGAAGTCGCCCGACGGCGAGCGCATCGAGCCGCTGCACGCCCACGGCGTCACCTTCATGTCGATCGGGCTGATGCTCGAGGACAACAAGCCGGTGATCTGGCGCGGCCCGATGCTCATGGGCGCGCTGCAGCAGCTGCTGGGCCAGACCAACTGGGGCGAGCTCGACACTCTCATAGTGGACCTCCCTCCCGGCACCGGCGACGTGCAGCTCACGCTGTGCCAGCGCTTCCACCTGACCGGCGCCGTTGTCGTCTCGACGCCGCAGGACGTCGCGCTGCTCGACGCGCGCAAGGCGCTGTCGATGTTCGAGACGCTCAAGACCCCGGTTCTCGGGCTGATCGAGAACATGAGCACATATATATGTCCCAATTGCGGGCACGAGGCGCACCTGTTCGGCCACGGCGGCGTCGCGGCCGAGGCCGAGCGGCTCGGCCTGCCGTTCCTCGCGGCGCTGCCCATCGACCTCGACACCCGCCTCGCCGGCGATTCCGGCACGCCCGTCGCGGCGGGCGAGGGCGCGATGGCCGAGAGCTACCGCCGACTCGCCCGCCGCTTCATCGACGGCGGCATGGGCTGAGCATCCCGCCATAGGCTCGCGGAGGAGGCCGCCGTCCGCAGGGGCGGCGGCCTTCTCGTGTCTTGGTCACGCAACTCGTGATTCCGACACATGCCGTGAATCGGTTTGGACTCCCGTGGAACTCGACGGCCATCGGCGGGCAGGGCGCCTCATGGAACTGCTGTGAATCAACCTGCGCAGCGGATGAACCGCCTGGCGCGGGACGAGAGACAGGCGTTCTGTCCACAGATTTCTCGCCCTTATCCCCAGCTTCCGGCGCGAACTCTCTTGTTTGTGATCAAGCTGCCACATCTTCAGCCACACCTAAATGCTGTGCGCTTGAGGGGCGAAACACCACATTTTGTGTTGGCCGGCCTGGACATCGGCAAATATCAGCGCATCCCGCCCGATTCTCGGGAACCCGGCGCAGGGCCGGTGCAGCGTGGTTCCATAAAGTTCACTACAGGACCACAAAAGTCATTGCCTGAGCCGCTCCGCTTTGGCACAACCATCTACAGAAAGCGGGCAGACAAAGACGGGGCGCTCAAGACCCCACCGGCACAAAGTCGGGTTTCATACAGGCAAACATCGCTTTCTAGAAAAGAAGAAGTGCCGGCGCGCGGGCGAGCAGACATCCCCCCAGGTGTGCGCGTGCAGTCGGACAATCCCGAAAGGGACGTGGCGGCGGATCGAGAATGGCAGCTCTCGGTCCGCCGCTCGCGGTTAACGCCCCGGCATCGCCGGGGAGCAGAAAGGACGAGGTGCCACGCCAGTGCTGGCAGGCTTCACGGGCACATACCACCAGAAGGTGGACGGCAAGGGGCGGGTCTCGATACCCGCCGACCACCGTCGTGTCATCGAAGCGGGCCAGCCGAACTGGCAGGCGGGCGAAAGCTCCAAGGTCTACCTCGTCTTCGGCAACCACCTGGACGGCTACATCGAGGCCTACACGGTCGAGGAATACGTCCGCATCACCAGCCAGATCAAGGCGATGAAGCGCTCGAACCCGATGCGCGAGCGGCTGATGCGCATGTTCGCGGGCAAGTCGCTGGTCGTCGACGTCGACGCCAACGGCCGCGCGATCCTCAACAAGCAGCTGCGCGAGAAGCTCGGCGTGTCCGACGAGGGCGCGGAGCTGATGTTCGTCGGGTTGATCGACCATTTCGAGATCCGCCTGAAGGACCAGGCCGACATCGAAGAGGCCGAGGACGCGGCCTGGCTCGAGGAGCAGGGCGACGACTTCGACCTGATGGCCTGCCTGGACGAGGAGTAGGCGATGAGCGCCGCCGCGCCGCACACGCCGGTCCTGATCGAGCCCATCATCGAAGCCTGCGCGCCCGTGAGCGGCACCTGGCTGGACGGCACGTTCGGCTTCGGCGGCTACGCCCGCGCGCTGCTCGAGGCGGGGGCCGCGCACGTCATCGGCATCGACCGCGACCCCCTGGCGCACGAACTGGCCGGCTGGGTCGCCGACGAGCCGCGCGTGACGCTGATCCGGGGCACCTTCTCCGAGCTCGACCGGCACGGGGAGGCGCTCGACGGGGTGGTGCTCGACCTCGGCGTCAGCTCGATGCAGCTCGACCGGCCCGAGCGCGGCTTCTCCTTCATGTCCGACGGCCCGCTCGACATGCGCATGAGCCAGGACGGCCCCAGCGCGGCCGACCTCGTCAACGAGCTCGACGAGCGCACCATCGCCGACATCCTGTTCAACTACGGCGAGGAGCGCGCCTCGCGCCGCATCGCCCGCGCCATCGTGCGCGCGCGGCCGCTGGCCACCACCGCCGAGCTCGCCGCCCTCGTCGAGGGGTGCCTGCCGCGCCCCAAGCCCGGCCAGAGCCACCCCGCCACGCGCACCTTCCAGGCGCTGCGCATCGCGGTGAACAACGAGTACGGCGAACTCGCCGAGGGGCTGATGGCGGCCGAGCGGGCGCTCGCGCCGGGCGGGCTGCTGGCGGTGGTGACGTTCCACTCGGTCGAGGATCGCATGGTCAAGCGCTTCATGCAGGCCCGCGCCGGCCAGACCGGCGGGCCGAGCCGCCACGCCCCCGACGTGGCGCAGGCGCCGCCCGCCTTCGGCCTCGTCACCCGCAAGGCGATCGGCGCCGACGAGGCCGAGGTCGCGCGCAACCCGCGCGCCCGCTCCGCCAAGCTGAGGATCGCGCGCCGGACCGACGCCCCGGCCGCGCCCGTCGACATCAAGAGCCTCGGGATGCCCGTGGTGAAGGGATTCGTGACATGAGATCGATGTTCTACCTGCTCTCGGCCGTCGGCGTCATGGCGCTGGCGTTCTGGGCCTACGAGCAGAACTACCGCACCCAGGAGGCGATTAGCGAGGTGCGCGCGCTGCACCGCGAGATCGGCCTCGCCCACGAGCGCCTCGGCGTGCTGCGCGCCGAATGGGCCTACCTGAACCGCCCCGAGCGGCTGCGCGACCTCGCCGAGATGAACTTCGAGCGGCTCGAGCTGCTGCCGCTCATGCCCGAGGCATTCGGCCGCATCGATCAGGTCAGCTACCCGCTTCCCCCGCTGAGCCCGATCATCGATCCGATCGAGGTCAGCTCCGACAACGCCAACGGTGAGGAATTCCCATGATCCGCCGTCCGCTCCGCCCGCTCGCGCGCATCCTCAAGGCCCGCGCCGAGGGCGCCAATCCCGACGCCATCGAGGCCGAGAACCTGCGGCTGCGCCACGAGGACATGCGCGACAAGGCCCGCGCCCGCGCCGAGGGCCGGCTGGTGGTGCTGGGCGCGATGTTCTTCCTCGCCTTCGTCACCATCGGCGGGCGCATGGGCGCGCTCGCCGGCTCCGAATCGAGCGAGCCCGAGGCCAGCGTCGCGGGCAACCCGATCATCGGCACCCGCGCCGACATCGTCGACCGCAACGGCCGCATCCTGGCCACCAACCTCGACACCCACGCGCTCTACGTGCATCCCCAGGACATCATCGACCCGGAGGCCGCCGCACGAGGGCTGGTCGAGATCTTCCCCGAGCTGAAGTACGACGAGCTGTACGAGCTGTTCACCTCCGAGCGCCGCTTCGACTGGATCCGCCGCGAGATCAGCCCCGAGCAGATGCAGGCGGTGTTCGAGATCGGCGATCCCGGCCTGCTCTTCGGCCCGCGCGAGATGCGCCTCTATCCCAACGGCTCGCTCGCCGCCCACATCCTCGGCGGCGCCTCCTACGGCACCGAGGGCGTCAGCGCCGCCGAGGTGATCGGCGTGGCCGGGGCGGAGAAGTACTTCGACAACTACCTGCGCGACCCGGCCAACGAGGGCGCGCCGCTCGAGCTGTCGATCGACCTGAGCGTGCAGGCCGCGGCCGAGCGGGTGCTGCAGGGCGGCATGACGCTGATGAACGCCAAGGGCGCGTCGTCGGTGCTGATGGACATCCACACCGGCGAGATCCTGTCGATGGTCTCGCTGCCCGACTTCGACCCCAACAACCGCCCGCCCGTCGCCACGCAGGGCGACCAGTCCGACAGCCCGCTCTTCAACCGGGCCGTGCAGGGGGTCTACGAGCTGGGCTCGGTCTTCAAGATCTTCACCATCGCCCAGGGAATGGAGCTGGGGCTCATCAACGCCGAGACGATGATCGAGACCAAGGGCCCGCTGACCTGGGGCCGTTTCCGCATCCGCGATTTCCACGATTACGGCCCCGAGCTGAGCGCGACGGACGTGATCGTCGAGAGCTCCAACATCGGCACCGCGCGGGTGGCGATGCACATCGGCGGCGAGCGTCAGCGCGAGTTCCTCGGCCGCCTCGGCCTGCTCGAGCCGACGTCGGTCGAGCTGGTCGAGGCCCCGACCGGGCGGCCGCTGCTGCCGGCGAACTGGTCGGAGATCTCGACAATGACGATCTCCTACGGCCACGGCCTGTCGTCGTCGCCGCTGCACCTGGCGCAGGCCTATGCCAGCCTGCTCAACGGCGGCGAGCGCGTCACCCCGACGCTGCTGCGCCGCACCGCTCCGCCGCCGGCCGGCGAGCGGGTGGTGAGCGACGTGGTCTCGGCGGCGGCGCGCTACATGCTGCGCCAGGTCGTCGTGCGCGGCACCGCGAGCTTCGGCGAGGTGCCGGGCTACGACGTCGCCGGCAAGACGGGCACCGCCGACAAGCCGCGCGAGAACGGCGGCGGCTACTACGACGACAAGGTGATCGCCACCTTCGCCAGCATCTTCCCCGCCGACGATCCGCAGTACGTGCTGATCCTGAGCCTCGACGAGCCGGTCGAGACCATGGGCGATCAGCCGCGCCGCACCGCCGGCTGGACGGCCGTTCCCGTCGCCGCCGAGATGATCCGCCGCACCGCGCCCCTGCTGGGCCTCCGGCCGGACGTTGAAACCCTGCGGCCGACGGGTGTAACACTCACCGCGAACTGAAGCGGGAGCACCCACATGAGCAGCGCGCGCCCGGAAGAGCAGACAAAGTCGCTCTCCACGCTCGGACTGACGGCGCAAGGCGGGCGCGAGGCGGAAATCACCGGCCTCACGGTGGACAGCCGCGAGGTCATGCCCGGCCACCTCTTCGCCGCGCTGCCCGGCAGCCAGGTCCACGGCGCGGCCTTCATCGGCGCCGCGCTGGCCCAGCAGGCCGGCGCGATCCTCACCGACGCCGAGGGCGCGCGCCTGGCGCGCGACGAGCTTGCCGAGGCCGACGTCGCGCTGGTGATCGCCGAGGATCCGCGCCAGACGCTGGCGCAGACCGCCGCGCTCTGGTTCGGCCGCCACCCCGGCACCGTCGTCGCGGTGACGGGCACCAACGGCAAGACCTCCGTCTCCGCCTTCACGCGCCAGATCTGGTACGAGCTCGGCGAGCCTGCGGTCAATCTCGGCACCACCGGCGTCGAGGGCGCCTGGAGCCACCCGCTGCGCCACACCACGCCCGACCCGATCACGCTCCACCGCGTCCTCGCCGAGGCCGCCCGGCAGGGGGTCACGCACGTGGCGATGGAGGCCTCGAGCCACGGGCTCGACCAGCGCCGGCTCGACGGGATGGTGCTCTCGGCCGGCGGGTTCACCAACTTCACCCAGGACCACCTCGACTACCACAAGAGCTTCGAGGCCTACTTCGACGCCAAGATGGCGCTGTTCACCCGTGTCCTCGCCGACGACGGCGTCGCGGTGGTCAACCTCGACGATCCCAAGGGCCCGCTGGTGGCGCAGATCGCCGAGGAGCGCGGCCAGGAGGTGATCGGCGTCGGCCGCCACCCCGAGGCCCGGCTGCGGCTGCTCGGCCAGCGCTTCGACGCGACGGGCCAGGAGCTGCGCTTCGAGTGGCAGGGCCGCAGCAAGCTCGCCCGGCTCAACCTGATCGGCGGCTTTCAGGCCGAGAACGTGCTGCTCGCGGCGGGCCTCGCCATCGGCTCGGGAAGCGACCCGGCCGAGGTGTTCGCCGCGCTGGGCCACCTGCAGACGGTGCGCGGCCGGATGCAGCTCGCGGCCACCCGCGACAACGGCGCGACGGTGTTCGTCGATTACGCCCACACCCCCGACGCCGTGGCCACTGCCGTCGAGGCGCTGCGCCCGCACGTGATCGGCCGCATCGTCGCCATCGTCGGCGCCGGCGGCGACCGCGACCGCACCAAGCGCCCGCTGATGGGGCAGGCGGCGGCCGAGCACGCCGACCGGGTGATCGTCACCGACGACAACCCCCGCAGCGAGGATCCGGCGACGATCCGCGCCGAGGTGCTCGCCGGCGCGCCGGGGGCGACGGAGGTCGGCGACCGGGCCGAGGCGATCCTGCGCGGCGCCGACATGCTCGAGCCGGGCGACGCGCTGCTGATCTGCGGCAAGGGCCACGAGACCGGCCAGATCGTGGGCGACGCGGTGCTGCCGTTCGACGACGCCGAGCAGGCCAGCGTCGCCGTCGCCGCGCTCGACGGGCGGATCTGATGGCGCTCTGGACCGCCGCGGAGGCGGCGCGCGCCACCGGGGGCGACAATCGCACCGACTGGACGGCCGACGGCGTCTCCATCGACACCCGCACGCTGGCGCCGGGCGACCTGTTCGTCGCGCTGAAGGCGGCGCGCGACGGCCACGAGTTCGTCGCGCAGGCGCTCGAGAAGGGGGCCGCCGCCGCGCTGGTGACGCACCGCCCCGAGGGCGTCGCCGCCGACGCGCCGCTGCTCGTGGTGCCCGACGTGCTCGCCGCCCTCGAGGCGCTGGGCCGCGCCGCGCGCGCCCGCACCAACGCCCGCGTCGCCGCGATCACCGGGTCGGTGGGCAAGACCTCGTCGAAGGAGATGCTGCGCGCGGCCCTCGAGCGGCAGGGCCGCACCCACGCCGCCGAGGCGAGCTACAACAACCACTGGGGCGTGCCGCTGACGCTGGCGCGGATGCCCGCCGACACCGAGTACGCGATCGTCGAGATCGGCATGAACCACCCCGGCGAGATCGCGCCGCTGGCCCGGCTCGCCCGGCCGCACGTGGCGATGGTCACCATCGTCGCGCCCGCGCACCTGGAGGCGTTCGACAGCATCGAGGGGATCGCCCGCGAGAAGGCGTCGATCTTCGAGGGCCTCGAGCCCGGCGGCACGGCGATCATCAACGGCGACCTGCCGACCACGCCGATCCTGCGCGCCGCCGCCGAGGCGGCGGGGGCGGAGATCGTCAGCTTCGGCACGCAGGCGGGCAACCACCACCGCCTGACCGACATCAAGGTGCACGAAGGGTGCACCGTCGCCAGCGCCCGGCTCTGGCGCACCGAGGTGCACCTCAAGGTCGCCACCGAGGGCGCCCACTTCGCCGTCAACGCGCTCGGCTGCCTCGCCACCGCCGCCGCCCTCGGTGCCGACCGCAGCCACGCGCTGATGGGGCTGGCCTGCTGGGCGCCGCCGCCGGGGCGGGGGACGCGCGAGACGCTGGTGCTCGACGACGGCGTCGCCGTCGGGGCCATCGAGCTGATCGACGACGCCTTCAACGCCAACCCGGCCTCGCTCGCCGCCGCGCTCGAGGTGCTCGCCGCTGCGCGGCCGCGCGACGATCTCGGCCACATCGGCAAGGGCCGGCGCATCGCGATCCTCGGCGACATGCTCGAGCTCGGGCCCGAGGCCGCCGGCCTGCACGCCGCCGTCGCCGACGAGCCGGCGATGGCGCACGTGGACCTGGTCCACTGCGTCGGCCCGCTCATGCGCGAGCTGCACCGGGCGCTGCCCGACGGGCGCCGCGGCCGCTGGGTCGAGAACGCCGAGGATCTCGCCGCCAAGGCCGCCCGCCTCGTCGATCCCGGCGACGTCGTGCTCGTCAAGGGGTCCAAGGGCAGCCGCGTCTCGCGCGTCGTTGACGCCATCCGCAAACTGGGCCATCGCAGCGAGATGTCCGAACAAGAGGCCTGAGTATGCTCTACTGGCTGACCGCCCTCTCCGATGGTGGCGACTTCTTCAACCTGTTCCGCTACATCACCTTCCGCGCCGGCGGAGCGTTCCTGACGGCGCTGGTGTTCGGCTTCCAGTTCGGCCCGCCGCTCATCAACGTGCTGCGCAAGCACCAGGGCAAGGGCCAGCCGATCCGCACCGACGGCCCGGAGGGCCACTTCGTCAAGGCCGGCACGCCGACGATGGGAGGGCTGCTGATCGTCGGCGCCTGCGCCACGTCGACGCTGCTCTGGGCGCGGCTCGACAACCCGTTCGTGCTGATGGTGCTGTTCGTGACGCTCGCCTTCGCGGCCATCGGCTTCGCCGACGACTACGCCAAGGTCTCCAAGCAGAACACCGCCGGCCTGTCGGGCAAGGCGCGCCTCGGCCTCGGCTTCCTGATCGCCGCCATCGCCGGCGTCTGGTTCGCGCAGGTCCATCCCGAGGAGCTGTCCTACCAGCTCGCCTTCCCGATCTTCAAGGACATGCTGCTCAACATGAGCCTGCTGTTCGTGCCCTTCGCGATGATCGTCATCGTCGGCGCGGCCAACGCGGTGAACCTCACCGACGGGCTCGACGGGCTGGCGATCATGCCGGTGATGATCGCCGCCGGCACCTTCGGCATCATCGCCTACGCGGTGGGCCGCACCGACTTCACCGAGTATCTCGACGTCCACTACGTCCCCGACACCGGCGAGATCCTGATCTTCACCATGGGCCTGATCGGCGGCGGCCTCGGCTTCCTGTGGTACAACGCCCCGCCCGCGGCCGTCTTCATGGGCGACACCGGCAGCCTCGCCCTCGGCGGCGCGCTCGGGGCCATCGCGGTGGCGACGAAGCACGAGCTGGTGCTCGTCATCATCGGCGGGCTGTTCGTGGTCGAGGCGCTGTCGGTGATCGTGCAGGTGCTCTACTTCAAGCGCACCGGCAAGCGCGTCTTCCTGATGGCGCCGATCCACCACCATTACGAGAAGAAGGGCTGGTCGGAGCCGCAGATCGTGATCCGCTTCTGGATCATCTCCCTGATCCTCGCGATGATCGGCCTCGCCACCCTCAAGGTGCGCTAGCCTCCGTAGGCCGGGCTTCAGCCCGGCCCCCCTGGATTCATCGAGATCCACCGGAACCCCCGCCACCTCTCGCGCGTTGACCTGCCGGCCCACCGGCCCCCACTGCGCCGGCGGGCGAGGGAGGGTTGTCTGCATGTATCATCGTTTCGTCGTCACCGGCTCGTCGCGCGGGGGCAAGACCGCGCTGCTCGGCGAGCTCGCCCGCCGCGGCTACGCCACGTTCCAGGATCCCGGCCGCCGGGTGATCCGCGAGCAGCAGATGGCGGGGGGCACCGCGCTGCCGTGGCTCGACGCCGCCGCCTTCGCCGAGCAGACGATGAAGCTCGCCCGCGCCGACTACGAGGCCGCGCCGTCCGATCCCACCTTCTACGACCGCTCCTGCCTCGATCCGCTGATCTGGCACGAGCGCACCGGCACGCCGCTGCCCGACTGCGCCGGCGAGATCGTCGGCCGGCTGCGCTACGCCGACCCGGTCTTCCTGGTGCCGCCCTGGCCCGAGCTCTTCACGTCCGACCCCGCCCGGCCCGACGCCTGGGACGACGCCATCACCGAGTACGAGGCGCTGCTTGCGCATCTGCCCCGGCACGGCTACCGGATCTGCGTGCTGCCGCAGGATAGCGTCGCGGCACGCGCGGACCTGGTCGAGGCGAAGGTGAAGGACGCCATGGAGATGGGAACCGAAGTGGCATGATCCCCGTGATGGGCGTCGACGGCGCGACCGTCGCGGTGCTCGGCCTTGGCCGGTCGGGCCGGACGGCGGCACGCGCGCTCGCCGCGGGCGGGGCGTCCGTGGTGGCGTGGGACGACGGGCCGGCGGGCCGGGCGGCGGCCGAGGACGAGGACATCGCCCTGCGCGACCTGTCCCGCCCCGGCGCGCTCGACGACGTCGCGGCGCTGATCGTCTCCCCGGGCATCCCGCACCTCTACCCCCGACCGCACCCGGTCATCGCCGCCGCCTGGGAGGCCGGGGTGCCGGTCGACAACGACATCGGCCTGTTCTTCCGCTCGCTCGGCCAGTCCGACTGGGACAGCCACGACGTCGCCCCCAAGGTCGTCGCCGTCACCGGCTCCAACGGCAAGTCCACCACCGCCGCGCTGATCCACCACGTGCTCCGGGAGGGCGGCCGCGAGAGCCAGCTCGCCGGCAACATCGGCCGCGGCGTGCTCGACATCGACCCGCCCGGCGACGGCGGGGTGGTGGTGCTGGAGCTGTCGTCCTACCAGACCGAGCTCGCCCGCTCGCTGACCCCGGACGTCGCCGTCTTCACCAACCTCTCCCCCGATCACCTCGACCGTCACGGCGGCATGGGCGGCTACTTCGCCGCCAAGCGCCGCCTGTTCGCCGAGGGCGGGCCCGACCGCTGCATCGTCGGCGTCGACGAGCTCGAGGGCCGCTTCCTGGCCAACCAGCTCGCCGAGAGCCGCGCCGACGACCGGGTGATCCGCATCTCCGCCGATCGCAAGCTCGCCGAGGGCTGGAGCGTCACGGCGCGCAAGGGGTACCTGTCGGAGCTGCGCAAGGGCCGGCAGGTGGGGTCGATCGATCTGCGCGAGATCAAGGGCCTGCCCGGCGCCCACAACCACCAGAACGCCTGCGCCGCCTACGCCGTCGCCCGCACCCTCGGGCTCGGGCCGCGCCAGATCGAGGCCGCCTTCGCCTCCTATCCCGGCCTGCCGCACCGCTCGCAGCTGATCGCCGAGCGCGGCGGCGTGCGCTTCGTCAACGACAGCAAGGCCACCAACGTCGACAGCGCCGCCAAGGCCCTCGCCGCCTTCGGCCGCATCCGCTGGATCTGCGGCGGCCTGCAGAAGGAAGGTGGCCTCGGCGGCCTCCTCGACGCGGCGGGCGGGGTGGTCAAGGCCTACGTGATCGGCCGCGAGGCCGAGGCCTTCGCGATGTCGCTGACGGGCATCGACGCCGAGGTCTGCACCACCATGGCCGACGCCGTCGCCCGCTCCGCCGCCGAGGCCGAGCCCGGCGACGTCGTCCTGCTCGCGCCCGCCGCGGCGAGCTTCGACCAGTACGACAACTTCGAGCAACGCGGCGAGGATTTCGCCGCCCGCGTCGCCGCGCTGGCATAGGCGCGGGCCGCGTCCCGTGGCGCGTCGGATCGGCTCAGATGAGGGGGAGAATGGTACCGCCTTCCCGGTTCGAACGGGAGACCTCTTGATCCACAATCAAGCGCTCTAACCTACTGAGCTAAGGCGGCCCAACCATCGCCCGCCGCGCGGCGGGGGCGTCGGAGGTGCCTATGCCAGAACCTTCGCCCGCTTGCAACTGCTGCGTCGCACATTCCGACGCGCCGTCAAGGCCGCCGCGCGGGCCCACCGGCACCCTTGCCAACCGGCCCCGGCGGCGCGATACGGCGCGCGAACGGCAGAATGGAGAGCGGCATCATGGGCATCGACAGCGAACGCGACATCGAGGCGAACCTGCAGATCGGGCCGACCGATCGGGGCATGGTGCGCATCTTCGTGGAGAGCGGCAGCACCGAGATCCCGATGGATTTCGAACCCGAGGAAGCCGAGGAAATCGCCGAGGAGATCCTCGCCGCCGCCCGCGCCGCCCGGGCCGCGGCGACGCCGAAGAAGGGCCGCTAGCCGCTCACCCGGCCCACAGCCGCGCGCCCGGATCGCGCGCCGCGTGGGCCCGCAGGGCGGCGTGGCGCGCGAAGGTGGCGACCAGCTTCTTGCGCCGCGCGGGCGCGAGCTTCGCCTCGGGCGCCATGCGCACGATCTCGGCGTCGTAGGCGTCGGCGATGATGAGGCCGGTGTCCTCGGGCAGCAGCTCGACCGGGAACGCCTCGTCGACGGCCCAGAAGAACCTGTCGCACCAGGGCAGGTAGCCCTGCCACTTGTGGTCCGACTGGAAGTCCGCCCGCGAGCTCTTGCACTCGACGACCCAGATCTCGCCCTTGCGCCCCATCGCCATCACGTCGACCCGCAGCCCGCGCTCCGGCGTCAGTTCCTCGACCGAGACGAAGTCGAGGCTCAGCAGGTGCCGGCACACCCCCCGCGCCAGCAGCTGGCCGGGGCGGACGGCGGAGATGTCGAGATCGTCGGGCATGTGTCCGAATATGAACAAAAGGGAAACATCCGGCAAGCCCCCCTCTGTCCTGTCAATATCCCGGGGGGCCGGCCGCAGGCCGGCGGGGGCAGCGCCCCCTCCGGCGGAAAAGTTCGGGCGCTGCCCTTGCAGGGGCCGGGGCGGGGGCCTAGGTCAGGCGTCGGCGGGCTTCTGCTCTTCTCGTGAACGAGACAATTCCAGTGGCCTTAAGCAAATCCGAGGGAGCTGGCTCTGTCCGAGCCCTGGTTCGGTTATCTGGCGCCCACCTGTAATTACAGGTCCTCGGGAATTCACACTCCCACGGATGCAGCGGTTCCCGCCACCTCACACCCCGTCCGGATCAGAACGCCTCCGGGCGCGCCTCGCGGGCCATGTGGTCGAGCACGGCGTTGACGAAGCTCGGCTCGCGGCCCTCGGGGAAGAAGGCGCGGGCGATGTCGACGAACTCGGTGATGACCACCTTGGGCGGCGTGTCGCGCCGGATGAACTCGGCACCGGCGGCGCGGAACAGCGCGCGCAGGGTCGGGTCGATGCGCGCGATCGGCCACTTCGCGACAAGCGCGCGGTCGGTCATCTGGTCGATCTTCGCCTGGTTGTCGACCGCCGTCTCGCAGAGCGCGCGGAAGGTCTCGAGATCGCCCTCGGCCATCTCGCCTTCCTCGTAGGAGGCGCCGAAGCGGTGATCCTCGAATTCCGCCATCACCCGGTCGACCGATTGCTGCGCCGCTTCCATCTGGAACAGCGCCTGTACCGCGTAGAGCCGGGAGGCGGAGCGCATCTTGCGCCGCTGGTTGCCTGAGATCGTGGTCATGCCTGTCCGTCTTCGCTTTGCGCCATCTTCAGCTCGCGGGTGAAGCCCACGCCGCGCTCCGCCTTGCCCCAGCGCCGTGCCAGCGCGACGAGGTGGAGCGCCGCCGCCGCCGCGCCGCCGCCCTTGTTCTGCCCCGCAGCCTCGGCCCGGACGGCGGCCTGATCGTAGGTCTCCACGGTCAGGATGCCGTTGCCGATGCAGTGGCCCGACAGGCCCAGCAGCGTCAGCGCGCGGGAGGAGTCGTTGCAGACCGTCTCGTAGTGCGTCGTCTCGCCCCGGATCACGCAGCCGAGCGCCACGTAACCATCGTAGTTCGACATCCGCCCGGCGATGCCGATCGCGGTCGGGATCTCGAGCGCGCCGGGCACCTCGATCACCTCGGTCGTCGCGCCGGCCTTCTCGGCCTCGGCGACGGCCCCGGCGACGAGCTGGTCGGCGATGTCCTTGTAGTAGGGCGCCACGACGATCAGCAGCTTGACCGGCTTGTCGAAGCTCGGCGTGGCGAGGGAGTGGTGCGTCGGTCCGGCCATCAGCGCGGCTCCTCGATCCGGCGGGTGCCGACGATCTCGAGCCCGTAGGCCTCGAGCCCGACGACGCGCGGCTTGGGCGAATTGGTCAGCAGGGTGATCTGGGACAGGCCGAGCGACGACAGGATCTGCGCGCCGAGCCCGTACTGGCGCAGGGTCTGGGGCGAGGCTTCGCCGCTCAGGCGCAGCTTCATCGACGTGTCGCGCAGCAGCACCACCACGCCGCGCCCCTCGGCGGCGACGGCGCGCATCGCGGTCGCGAACTCGTTGGCGGTGCCCTCGGGGCCCAGCCCGACCACGTCCTGCAGCGGGTCGAGCGCGTGCATCCGCACCAGCACCGGATCGTCGCCGGAGATGTCGCCCTTGATGAGCACCACGTGCTCGTCGCCGTGGGTGGTGTCGGAATAGACCCGCATCCGCCATTGCCCGCCGAAGGCGCTGGTGACGTCGCGCTCGCTCATCTGGCGCACGAGGTTGTCGTGGCGGCGGCGGTAGGCGATCAGGTCGGCGATGGTGCCGACCTTGAGCCCGTGGCGCTGCGCGAAGGCGACGAGCTCGGGCAGGCGGGCCATCGAACCGTCCTCGTTCATGATCTCGCAGATCACGCCGCTGGCGTTGAGCCCGGCGAGGCGGGCGAGGTCGACCGCCGCCTCCGTATGGCCGGCGCGCACCAGCACGCCGCCCTGGCGCGCCCGCAGCGGGAAGACGTGGCCCGGCGTGGCGATATCGGCGGCGCCCTTGCTGGCGTCGATGGCCACCGCGACGGTGTGGGCGCGGTCATGGGCGGAGATGCCCGTCGTCACGCCCTCGCGCGCCTCGATCGACACCGTGAAGGCCGTCTCGTGGCGCGAGGAATTGTGCGTCGACATCAGGCTCAGCCCGAGCGCGTCGATCCGCTCGCCGGGCAGGGCGAGGCAGATCAGCCCGCGGCCGTGGGTGGCCATGAAGTTGATCGCGTCCGGCGTCGCCATCTGGGCCGGGATCACGAGGTCGCCCTCGTTCTCGCGGTCCTCGTGGTCGACGAGAATGAACATGCGCCCGTTGCGCGCGTCCTCGATGATCTCCTCGATGGGGGAGATGGCGTCGGACCAGTCGCGCTCGACGGGGCCGGGTGTCTGGTATGTCTCGCTCATGGGCCGCCCGCTCCTGTTGCCGGCGGGAGATAGGCCATGCGCGGCGGAATGGGAAGGCCGCAGGCGGCGCGCTGACGCGCGGCACCTGCGCGCGGGTGGCGTGGCGTCAGGCGCCGTCCCAGTCGCGCAGCCGCGCCACGTAGCGCGCCATCGTGTCGACCTCGAGGTTCACCGCGTCGCCCACGCCGGCCTCGCCCCAGGTGGTGACCTCCTGGGTATGGGGGATCAGGTTGATGCCGAAGTCGCGCCCGTCGACGTCGTTCACCGTCAGCGACGTGCCGTTGAGCGCCACCGACCCCTTCGGCGCGATGAAGCGCGCCAGCGCCTCCGGGGCGCGCAGGGTGAGGCGGGTGCTGTCGCCCTCGCGCGCCGACGCCACCACCTCGGCGACCCCGTCCACGTGGCCCGAGACGATGTGGCCGCCGAGCTCGTCGCCCACCTTCAGCGCGCGCTCGAGGTTGATGCGCTTGCCCGCGGCCCAGCCGTTGCGGCCGATGTTGGTCTTGGCGACGGTCTCGGCGCTGATGTCGACGTCGAACCAGTCGCGCCCCGCCTCCGTGCCGCGCGCGACGACGGTCAGGCAGACGCCGTCGCAGGCGATCGAGGCGCCGATGTCCATGGTCTCGGCGGGGTAGGCGGTGGCGATGCGCGCGCGCAGGTCGCCACGGCGCTCGAGCGCGATCACTTCCCCGACGTCGGTCACGATCCCGGTAAACATCAGCGGCTCTCCTTTCGTCCGGCCTAGCGCGGGCCGCGGCTCCGGGCAAGCGGCAAGCTTAAGCCGTTCACACCGCTGCCCAAATGTCGCCCCCTTGCGCGGCTAAGGCTTGGCAACCCAGTGAGGCCCGCCTACACCATGCCGATGCCGGACACCCGCCGCTTCCTCTTCCTGCAGGGCCCCCACGGGCCCTTCTTCCACCGCCTCGGCAAGATGCTCGGGCGGGCCGGGGCCGAGGTCTGGCGGGTCGGCTTCAACGCGGGCGACCGCGCCTTCTGGTTCACGCCCTCGAGCTACATCCCGTTCCGCGGCACGCCCGGGGAATGGCCCGAGACGTTCCGGGCCATCGTCGCCGACAAGGGCATCACCGACATCGTGCTCTACGGCGACACCCGTCCGATCCACGCCGAGGCCGTCGCCGCCGCCCGCACGCTCGGCCTCGCGGTGCACGTCTTCGAAGAAGGCTACATGCGGCCCTACTGGGTCACCTACGAACGGGGCGGCTCCAACGGCAATTCGCGGCTGATGGAGCTCGACCTCGCCGGCATGAAGCGCGCGCTCGAGATGTCCGACCTCGACGTCCCCGAGCCGCCGGCGCACTGGGGCGACATGCGCCACCACATCCTCTACGGCGCCCTGTATCACTGGTTCATCGTCGCGCGGAACGGCGACTACCGCAACTTCCGCCGCCACCGCGAATTGACGGTGACGAAGGAGGGGCTGCTCTACACCAAGCGGCTGATGCTGATGCCGTTCATTGCGCTCGACCGGATGCTGGCGACGGCGCGGATCAAGTACGGCGGCTTTCCCTACCACCTCGTGCTGATGCAGCTCGACCACGACGCCAACTTCCTCAACCACTCGCCGTTTTCGCGGATGTCGGAGTTCCTCGAGGTGGTGATCGAGGGCTTCGCCCGCGGCGCGCCGCGCCACCACCACCTCGTCTTCAAGGCGCATCCGCTCGAGAACGGCCGCGCGCCGGTCCGCCGGATCATCCGCGAGCTCGCGGCGGCGCAGGGCGTGGCGGACCGGGTCCATTACGTGCGCGGCGGCAAGCTCGCGCGGCTGCTCGACCACGCCCGCACCGCCGTCACCGTCAACTCGACCGCCGCCCAGCAGGTGCTCTGGCGCGGCATCCCGCTCAAGGTCTTCGGCCGCGCCGTCTACGCCAAGCCCGAGTTCGTCTCGTCGCAGCCGCTGCCCGAGTTCTTCGCCCAGCCCGCGCGGCCCGACAGCCGCGCCTACAAGGATTACCGCCGCTTCCTGCTCGAGACGAGCCAGGTCCCCGGCGGCTTCTACTCGGCGCGCGGGCGGCGGCAATTGCTGCGCCAGGTCGTCGACATGATGCTCGACAGCGAAGACCCCTACGACGCCCTGCGCTCGGGCCGCGCCGCGCCGCGCCAGCCGCTGCGCATCGTGACCTGAGGGCAGGGCGCGCCGGCGCGGTTGCGGCGGGGCGGCAACAGTCGGTGATTCGCCTGCCGCGCGGGTGCTGGTCAGGCGGGGCCAAGGCGGCTAGCCTGCAACAAAAATACCCGAGGCAGACATAGGTCGAGGAGACCGAGCAGTGAGCTTACCAATCCCGCGCCTGGCGAAGGGCCTGGCCCTGATCGCCGCGGCCGCCCTTCTTGCGGGCTGCGGCCTGCCGCGTTCCGGCCCCACCCGCGGCGAGATCTTCGAGGGATCCGTGCTGCGGCAGGGAGATGCGTTCATCCTCGTCGTCGACGACCGGGTCAACGCCATCGCCTCCGTCGCCCCGGCGCTCGGCTTCAGCTCCAGCTTCCTCAACGCGGGGCAGGTCGGCTCCGACACGATCAACCCGGGCGATACGCTGGGGCTGACGATCTTCGAGAACGTCACCGACGGCCTGCTCGTGCCGACCGGGCAGAACGCGACCATCCTCGACGAGGTGCAGGTCGACGGCGGCGGCTTCATCTTCGTGCCCTACGCCGGCCGCATCCGCGCCGCCGGCAACACCCCCGAGCGGGTGCGCCAGATCATCACCGAGCGCCTCGGCGACCAGACCCCGGACCCGCAGGTGCAGGTCCGCCGGCTCGCGGGCGACGGCGCGACGGTCTCCGTCGTCGGCGCGGTCGGCGCGCAAGGCGTCTACGCCATCGAGCGGCCGACGCGCCTGCTCAGCGAGATGCTCGCCCGGGCCGGCGGCGTGGCCGTCGATGCCGACATCGCCCGCGTCACCGTCACCCGCGGCGACCACACCGGGCAGGTCTGGTTCGAGGACATCTACGAGACGCCCGGCAACGACATCGCCCTGCGCGACGGCGACCGGATCATCGTCGAGGAAGACACCCGCAGCTTCACCGCGCTCGGCGCGACGGGCGCGCAGGACCTCGTGCCCTTCGAGAGCCAGACGATCAGCGCCATCGAGGCCATCGCCACCGTCGGCGGGCTCAACCCCAACCAGGCCGACCCGACCGGCGTCTTCGTGTTCCGCAACGAGCCCGAGGCGATCGCCGAACAGCTGGTGGGCCAGGAAGTGACCGGCACCCAGCGCGTCGTCTACGTGCTCGACCTGACCCGGCCGAACGGCCTGTTCTTCGCCCGCGATTTCGCGATCCGCGACGGCGACACCGTCTATGTCACCGAGGCGCCCTTCAGCCAGTTCAGCAAGGTCATCGCCGCGCTCACCGGCTCGCTCGGCGCGGTCAACTCGGTGGTGGGGACCGCGCAGACGGTGACCGGCGGGTAACGACTTGGAGGGCGAGGCGCCCGCGCGGAAGCTCTACGTCTACAACGGCGGCTTCCTGACCCAGGGCCGGGTCCGCCGGATCCTGACGCTGGCGGGCTACGACATCCGCCTCGGCACGCCCGGGGCGGACGACCTCGTCGGCGTCTGGGGCCAGAGCCCGACGAGCCCGCGCGGCGAGGCCGTCGCCGCGCGCCGCGACGCGCCGCTGCTGAGGGTCGAGGACGCCTTCCTGCGCTCCGTCCTGCCGGGGCGGGCGGGGGGCGGCGCGCCGCTCGGGCTGCATCTCGACCTCGGCGGCGTGCATTTCGATACGGCCACAATCTCCGATCTCGAGCGCCTCTGCGCCGAAGCGCCGCTCGACGACACCGCGCTGCTCGACCGTGCGCGCGACGCGATGGCCGACCTCAGGCGGCTGCACCTGAGCAAGTACACCGGCTTCGACCCCGACCTGCCGCCGCCGCCGCCCGGCTACGTCCTCGTCATCGACCAGACCCGCGACGACGCCAGCGTCCGCGCCAGCAAGGCCGGGCGCAACAGCTTCCTCGAGATGCTCTTCACCGCGCGCGAGGACCATCCCGGCGCGCGCATCGTCGTCAAGAGCCACCCCGAGACCAGCGCCGGCGCCCGCCCCGGCCATATCGGCCCCGACGATCTCGGCCCCGGCGACCTGCTCCTGAGCGACCCGGTCTCGCCCTGGCACCTGCTCGAGGGGGCGGTCGCGGTCTACGTCGTCTCTTCGCAGCTCGGTTTCGAGGCGATCCTCGCGGGGCACCGCCCCGTCGTCTTCGGCCAGCCCTTCTATGCCGGCTGGTCGCTCACCGACGACCGCCGCCCGCTCGACCGCCGCCAGCGCCGGCTCACCCGCGCGCAGCTCTTCGCGGCGGCGATGATCCTCTACCCGCGCTGGTACGACCCGTTCCGCGACCGGCTCTGCGAACTCGAGGACGCCATCGCCATCTTCGCCGCCGAGACCCGCGCCTGGCGCGACGACCGTCGCGGCTGGGTGGCGACGGGGATGCGGCTCTGGAAGCGCAAGCCGCTGCAGGACCTGTTCGGCCGCCAGCGCCGCGTCCGCTTCGTCGACCGCCCGGCCCCCGCCATCGCCCGCGCCGCGGCCGAGGATCGCCGGCTCATGGTCTGGGCCGGCCGCACCGACGCGGCGCTCGAGGCCGCCGGGGCGGTGCGGGTGGAGGACGGCTTCCTGCGCTCGCGCGGCCTCGGCGCCGACCTCGTGCCGCCGCTGTCGCTCGTCCTCGACGATCTCGGCATCTACTACGACCCGACCCGCGAGAGCCGGCTCGAACACCTCGTCGCCGCCGCCACCGGCCTGCCCGAGGGCGCCCGGCGCCGGGCGGAGCGGCTCGTCCGGCGGCTGACGGGGGAGGGGCTGTCGAAGTACAACCTCGGCGGCGGCGGTCTTCCAGCAGGGCTGCCGGCAGGGCGGCGCATCCTCGTCCCCGGGCAGGTGGAGGACGACGCCTCGATCCGCCTCGGCACCGGCGAGATCTCGACCAACCGCGCCCTGCTCGCCGCAGTGCGCGCCGCCAATCCCGCCGCATTCCTGCTCTACAAGCCGCACCCCGACGTGGAGGCCGGACTGCGCGCCGGTGCCGTCGACGACGCCGAAAGCCTCGCCGACGCCGTACTGACCCGCACCGATCCCGTCGCCGCGCTCGCCGCCGTCGACGAGGTCTGGACGATGACGAGCACGCTCGGCTTCGAGGCGCTGCTGCGGGGCAAGCGCGTCGTCACGCTCGGCCGGCCCTTCTACGCCGGCTGGGGCCTCACCGACGACCGCGGCGCGCCGCCCGCCCGGCGGACCGCGCGGCCCGACCTCGCCGCCTTCGTCCACGCCGTGCTGATCGACTATCCGCGCTACCACGACCCCGTCACCGGGCGGCCCTGTCCCGTGGAGGTCGCCGTCGAGCGGCTGGCCCGGGGCGAGCTCCCCCGGCCGGGGCGGATCAACCGCCTGCTCGCCAAGGCGCAGGGGGTGATGGCGGGGCAGGCGTGGCTGTGGCGGTGACTCGTCCATGCCGCCAGCCTGTCACCGAGTCCTGAAGATTCCGCTAACGGCCTACTCGATCTCCACCGTCTGGCGCAGCTGGCTCGTCGCACGATCGTAGATCAAGATGCGCTGATCCGACGTCACCACCGCGAACCAATCCGTCCCTTGCGTGAAGGCGAACGGCTCCGCGCCCTCGGGCAGGGCGATGCGCTCGGGCAGCGGCAGGGGTGCGGAATTCAGCCGGATGACAAGCGCGCCGATCAACACTAGAAACCCGCAAATCATCACAACCGTTAGTACGGTGATCAGCCGCTTCAGCCCCCGGAGCTGGGGTGGCCAAACGTCGTCGTCAGGAGATTCCGCCATGCCGCCCTCCGTGGTCACGTTCCGGATCAGCGCCGATCCGCCGCCGCGCCTTGATAAGGCGCTGGCCCGTGATGTGCCAGAGGACGCCGCGCTGAGCCGCTCCCGGCTGGCGCGACTCGTGCCGGACGGCGCGGTGCGGATCAACGGCGTGGTGGTGACCGACGTGAAGGCGCGGCTCGGCGAGGGCGACGCGGTGGAGATCGCCCTCGATATCCCCGTTGACAGCGACATGGGCGGCGAGCCGATCCCGCTCGACGTGGTTTACGAGGACGACGAACTCATCGTCATCAACAAGCCCGCCGGGATGGTCGTGCACCCCGCGCCGGGCTCGCCGGACGGCACGCTGGTCAACGCGCTGATCCACCATTGCGGTGAGAGCCTTTCGGGTGTCGGCGGCCTGCGGCGGCCGGGGATCGTGCACCGGATCGACAAGGATACCAGCGGCTTGCTCGTTGCCGCCAAGACCGACCGCGCCCACCACGGGCTCGCCGCGCAGTTCGAGGCGCACGACGTGGAGCGCCACTACCAGGCGCTGTGCTTCGGCCTCCCCGATGCCGCCGACCCGCGCTTGCGCGGCATTCGCGGCACGTCGTTCGAGCCCGGAAACATCCTCAAGATCCAGACGCAACTCGCCCGTCACAAGACCGACCGGCAGCGGCAGGCGGTGGTCTGGTCCAATGGCCGCCACGCGGTGACGCGGGCGCGGCGCGTGGAGACCTTCGGCGGCCCGCCCGTGGTCGCGCGCATCGAGTGCTGGCTCGAGACCGGGCGGACCCATCAGATCCGCGTTCACATGGCCCATGCCGGGCACGGGCTGGTGGGCGATCCGGTCTACGGCGGCAAGCGCAAGATCGCGAAGGGAGCGGTCTCGGAGGCCGCAATGCGGGCCTTGGCGACGTTCCCACGACAGGCGCTGCACGCCGCGACGCTTGGCTTCAAGCATCCGGTGACGGGCGAGCTGAAGCGTTTCGCCGCGGACATGCCCGCCGACATGACGGAACTCTGCGCCCTGTTGCGTAGTTAAGGCTGTAACAAGCAGGCACATGTGCGAGAGCGCACGGTAATGCCGCTGGAACGTGCCGTGCGAGCCGTTCATCCTTTGTTATGAAAACTGAACTACTGAGTCTTGAACCGGCTCGTTAGCGCAACCACATCCATGTTAACCCCATGAACATTGGGAAGGGGACAGACATGCCGACCAACAATCTCCCGGCCCCGTCGCCGGAACAGGGCCTGAACCGCTACCTGCAGGAAATCCGCCGGTTTCCCATGCTGGAGCCGGAAGAGGAATACATGCTGGCCAAGCGCTGGGTGGACCACGAGGACACCGACGCCGCCCACAAGCTGGTGACGAGCCACCTGCGCCTCGCGGCAAAGATCGCGATGGGCTACCGGGGCTATGGCCTGCCGCAGGCAGAGGTGATCTCCGAGGCCAACGTCGGCCTGATGCAGGCCGTGAAGCGCTTCGATCCCGAGCGCGGCTTCCGCCTCGCCACCTACGCGATGTGGTGGATCCGGGCCTCGATCCAGGAGTATATCCTGCGGTCCTGGAGCCTCGTGAAGCTCGGCACCACCTCGGCCCAGAAGAAGCTTTTCTTCAACCTGCGCAAGGCGAAGGCCCGTATTGGCGCGCTCGAGGAGGGTGATCTGCGGCCCGAGAACGTCGCGCAGATCGCCAACGATCTCGGCGTCACGGAGACGGAGGTCATCTCGATGAACCGCCGGCTCTCCGGGGGCGACGCGTCGCTCAACGCGATGATCGGCACCGAGGGCGACAGCGCCACCCAGTGGCAGGACTGGCTCGAGGACGAGAGCGCCGACCAGGCGGGCGATTACGAGGAGCGCGACGAGCTGTCGACGCGCCGCGAGCTGCTGGGCGAGGCGATGGACGTGCTGAACGACCGCGAGAAGGACATCCTGACCCAGCGGCGTCTGCAGGATCAGGCCGTCACGCTCGAGGAGCTGTCCGGGCAATACGGCGTCAGCCGCGAGCGGATCCGGCAGATCGAGGTGCGCGCGTTCGACAAGCTGCAGGCGCGGATGCAGCAGCTCGCGAAAGAGAAAGGCATGCTCGAGCCGGCCTGATGTCCGGGTGCCGAAACGAGGTTTTCGGCATCAGGTCTTCCATTCTGCCGCCCCCTGACGTCTTCTCCGCGCAGAAGTCAGGAGGTAGCAGATGGTTGACCATATCCGCTGGGGCGTGCTCGGCGCCTCGGCTTTCGCACGCGGGCAAATGGCCCGCGCGATTCACGCAGCCGAAGGTGCGGAGCTTTTCGCTCTGGCGACCTCCAGCCCGGAAAAGGCGGAAGGGTTCCGCGCGTTCGCTCCGCGTCTGCGGGTCCATGACAGCTACGAAGCGCTGCTCGCCGACCCGGAGGTCGACGCGGTGTACGTCCCGCTGCCCAATCACCTTCACGTGGACTACGCGCTGAAGTCGCTCGATGCGGGCAAGCCGGTGCTGGTCGAGAAACCTCTGGGACTGCGGGCGGAGGATTTCGACCCGGTCATCGCCAAACGCAACGAGACCGGCATCCTCGCCGCCGAAGCCTACATGATCGTCCACCACCCGCAGATGCAGCGTGCGCGCGAGCTGGTCCGCTCCGGCACGATCGGCGACCTGGTGCACGCCGATTGCGCCTTCGCCTTCAACATCGCCGGCGTTGACGACAACATCCGCAACCGTGCCGAGACGGGCGGCGGTGCGCTTCCCGACATCGGCGTCTACGCGTTCGGCTCGGTTCGTTTTGTGACAGGCGAGGAGCCGGATTCCATCCTCGACGCCAGCATCCGGTTCGAAAATGACGTCGACACGTTCGCCCAGGTCAGCGCCCGTTTCCCGTCGTTCCACTATAGCGGCATGGTCTCGACGCGCGCCTTCGCCCGCCAGCGGCTGACGTTCCACGGCACGAAGGGCCTCATCGAGCTTACCTGTCCCTTCAACGCCAACGTCCACGACCTGGCGGAGCTGCACCTGCAGACCGACTCCGCCTCGCGGACGATCGAGCGCTGGCCGACCGCGAACCACTACGTACTGCAGGTCGAGGCGTTCGGTCGCGCGCTGAGGGGCGAGGAGGCCTACCCGTGCCCGCTCGAGTTCTCGCGCGGCACGCAGGAGATGATCGACATGGTTTACGCGGCCGCGCGCCGCTGATCCGCAGACAATTGTAGACCGCGCAGCCCATTCCGGTGATGATGCACGGAATGGTTGTGTGCCCAAGGTTCGCCGAACTTGTGACGAAGCGCGCCGGCATCGCCGGCGCCTTCGCCTATTCCGGCGCCAACTTCCTGCTCGCCCTGACGCTGCAGAGCGCCGTGCCGCCCGCAGCCTTCGGCCGCTACGCGTTCGCGCTGGTGTGCCTGCAGCTCGGCCTATCGCTGTCCAACGCCCTGTTCGCATCGCCGCTCCTCCAGTCCCTCCTGAAGGCCGCCGATCCGGCCCCGATCGTCGCCAGCTACTGGCGCGTCAACGTCGCCTTCTGCTTCGTCGGCGCGGCCCTTCTGGCCCTGTCCATGCGCGCGCTGGGCATGGCGCCCCAGGACGTGGCGCTGGTTGCGGGGCAGGCGGTACTGCTCTGGATGCGCTGGTTTTTCCGTGCCGCGGCGCTCGCCCGCCACCGCTTCCGCAAGGCCGCCACGGCCGATGCGCTTTACGGCGTCACCACGCTCACCGCCGGCATCCTGCTGTTCACGTATTTCGGCGTCACCGTCGCGACCGCGCTGGCCGCGATGGCCCTCGGCACCGCCGTCTCGCTCGCCGCCGTCGCCCATCTGCCCGCCCGCGGCCCAGCCGCCCCGAGCCTCTATCGCGCCGCCTTCATGCGTCACGGCCGCTGGGCGCTCGCCGGCGTCCTGACGACCGAGGTCTGCGCCAACCTCCACGCCTACGCGATCACGCTGCTCCTCGGCCCCGCCGCCTTCGCGCCCGTGGCAATCCTGACGCTATTCCTGCGCCCGATCCCGATCCTGATGCAGACCATCACGCAGTACGAGCGGCCGATCCTCGCCAAGGCTCACGCGGCGGGGGAACTGCACAACCTGAGGGCGCATGTGGAGCGTGTCCGCACAGCACTCCTCGGCGCGGTCGGGGTTAACGGCGCGGTGCTCATCCTCCTGATCGCCGTCGCGCCGGGATCGATCGGCGGCGGCCGCTTCGAGGCGGGGGAGCTCTGGCCCCTCGCATCGCTCCTCCTCCTCGCGCACGCCGCCCGCGCGGCGCGCACGGGCTCCGGCGCCGCCCTGCAGGGCGCCGGCCGCTACCGGGCGCTCTCCGGCATCACCTTGCGCGCCGCACTCGTGACAGCCTGCGGCACCGCCCTCGCGCTTGGCTCGGGCGGCGCGGCCGTCCCGCTCATCCTCCTCGCCGTCCTGTGCGGCGAGACGGTCGCCGCGCTCCTCATCGCGCGCGCCTACCGTCGCCTCGCGGTGGCGGCATGATCCTCGTCGGCATCTGCACCTGCCGGCACCCCGAGGGGCTCGCCAAGGCGCTCACGGTTCTGCAGGAGCAGCGCAGCCGCCGCCCGTTTGAGGTGCTCGTGGTGGACAACGATGACGCAGCCGAGGGACGCGCCGTCGCCGAGGCTCACGGCGCGAGCTACGTCCTCGAGCGGGAGCCCGGTATTCCCTTCGCCCGCAACGCCTTGCTCCGCGAAGCTCAGGCGCGCGATACCGCGTGGCTGGCGATGATCGACGATGACGAACAGCCGCTGCCGGGCTGGCTCGACGCGCTCGTCGAGGCCGCCGAACGGACCGGTGCGGACGTCGTCGGCGGCCCCGTCGTCCCGCGCTTCGCCATCGCTCCGCGCCCCCCGGTTAAAAGCGGCGACTTCGAGAAGCTGCGGCCGGATCGCATCCGCGGCCGCGTGGCCGTCCTCAGCACGGCGAACCTGCTCCTGTCGCGGCGGCTCCTGACCGAGTGGCGCGAGCCCTTCTTCGATGCGCGCTTTCGCTTCACCGGCGGCTCCGACACCGAATTCCTCCGCCGCACCCTCGCCCGCGGCTTCCGTCACGCCTTCGCCGCCGAGGCGCGCGTCGTCGAAGACATCCCGGCGTCGCGGGTGGAGCCGGATTGGCTGCTGCGCCGGCGCTTCCGCATCGGCAACACCCACGCCCGCGTCTGCTGTCTCCATGCCGGACATGCTGCTGGTGTCGCACGATATTTCCCCCACGCCTGCGCGCTGTTCCTGCGCGGAAGCCTGCGGCGGATGCTGGCCGCCGACCCGTCGCAGGCCTTCCGGGGCGCCCGCGACTTCGCCCGCGCGCGCGGCCTCATGGCGGGGCTGCTGGGACGGGCCGACGGAGAGTATTCGCCGGAACGCTACCGGAATTAACCGGGGATTAGGGTCCGGGCGTTAGGGAGGAGGCGAACATCTGACGCGAGGGGCGAGATGGACGCCATTGGGAGGAGATCGTTGTGGGCCGGCCACGTGCGCCTCCGATGGCTCATGGAGGCGGCGCTCTGCCTGGTGCCGGCGCTGCTGTTCCTGCGGGTCAACGGAAGCCTGCAGCCGCGGGTCGCGCTCGAATCGGTGCTCGAGACGGGGGAGGGGACGGCATTGCGTCAAGGCGTCTACCTCGCCGTTTTCTGCTCCGTCGTCCTGCTCGCCCTGCGGGCCACGCCGCTGTCGCGATGGCGCGGCCTGTTCTCGCTGTCGTTGCTCGCGCTGTTCGCCTGGGCCGGCCTCAGCGTCACCTGGGCGGTCGAGCCCCCCATCGCGGCGCGGCGGTATATCCTGACGCTGGTCATCGCGATGACGGTCCTGTTGCTGACCACCTTCGGCTCACCGCTGCAGGTCCTGGGCCGGCTGCGGCAGGGGATTGTCGCCCTCGCGATCGCGAGCCTCGCCGCGGCTGTCCTGGTGCCGGATCTCGCGATCCATCAACCGGGAGACCGCGAGGCGACGATCGTCGGCGACTGGCGCGGCGTGTTCTACCACAAGAACATCTTCGGATCGGTCCTCGCCCCGGGCCTGATCCTCGTCGTCCACCAGCTATGCGCCCCCGGCGGACGCTCGCGCGGCGCGCTCTGGGCGGAAGCCGCACTCCTGTTGTTCCTGCTGGTGATGAGCGGCTCCAAGACCTCGCTGGCAACGGGATTGGCCGCGTCATTCTTCATCTGGCGCGGAATGATCTTCACCCGCCGGCGGGGCGGTTTCGAATCACTGTTCTTCGGCCTCTTCGTCTGCGTCCTGGCGCTGACGGCCCTTGCACTGCTGTATCTCGCCCAATCAACGACACCCGCGTTGTCGCCGGACAGCTTCACCGGGCGCGGCCTCATCTGGGCGACGCTCCTGTCGCTGGCGCAGGAACAGGTCTGGTCCGGTTTTGGCTTCCAATCAGTCTTCCAGCTGGGCTGGGCGAGCCCCCTCGCGCGGAATTCGGACTTGGCTTTCCTCGCCATCCTCCCCCATGCCCACAACGTGCTGCTGGAGATGCTGGTCTCCATCGGGTTGATCGGGCTGGCGCTCTTCGTCGCCGCCATCGTCGTCGTCCCGTCCCGATGCTTCCTCATGGCCACGAGCGCCCACGGCAACGCGCGCTTCGCCTGCATCGGCCTCATCCTCTTCACCTGGCTGCATGGCCTGCTGGAGGTCGGCCTCCTCGACCGGGACCGGCCGGACTGGATCGTCTTCCTGTTCGCCTACGGCGTCCTGCGCCAGCTGCCCGTGTTGGAGGACGGTGAATGAGTCCGCGGATCAGCGTCGTCATCCCCTGCTACAATCGCGCCGCGAGCATCCGGCCGACGTTGGTGTCCGTCCAGAAGCAGACTTTCGGAGACTTCGAGTGCCTCGTGATCGACGACGGCTCGGACGACGGCGACAGGCTCGCCGCCGAGGTCGGTGCGCTGGCCGATGCGCGGTTCCGCCTGATCCGGCGGCGGAACGGTGGTGGTGGCGCGGCCCGGAATACCGGCATCGACGCGGCGCGCGGCGAGTGGATCGCGCTGCTCGACAGTGACGACCTTTTCCTGCTGGACAAGCTGCAGCTCTACTTCGCGCACGCAAGGCGCGCCGGGCCCGATGCGGTGCTCTACTCGCAGGCGCTGGTGGATCGGGGCAGCGCCCGCCGCTGGGTCAGGCCGGAGCGGGCGATCGGCTGCAACGAGCCGGTCGCGGAGTACCTGTTCGTCGCCAACTGCTTCATCCAGACGTCGACGATCATGGCCCGGGCGGATCTGCTGCGGGCGGTTCGGTTCGATCCGGCGCTGCGCAAGGGGCAGGACCTCGACCTCTGCGTGCGCCTCGCCGCGGCCGGCGCGCGCTTCGAGATGGTGCCGACGCCGCTGACGGTCTGGGTCGATCGCGAGGAGGCCGGGCGAACCTCGCGCGCTCCGGGCGCGTCGGCACCGGCCGCCTGGCTGGCGCGCGCCGCTCCGCTGATGACGGCGCGTGCGGCAGCGGGATATCGCGCGACGGTCCTGGCCTACTACCTGGCCGAGACCCAGCTCCTGCTCGCGCTGAGCTACATCTGGTCCGGATGGCGGGAAGCGGGCGTGCCCGCCGCCGTCTGCGCGCGACAGGCGCTGCGATGCCTCGTGCCCCGCCCGCTTTACCGACGGCTGGCCAACGTCGTGGTCGCCGTCTGCGGCAGGCGCAGGCAACGCGCGCCGCCTTAGCCGGCCGCTAACGGCTGTCGCCTATGGTCCCGCCCACGACATGCCACTCACCGGAGCCAAACGATGACCAACCCCTTCATGTCCGGGCGCGCTCTGCCGCTCTCCGGCCCCGCGTCGGATATCCTGCCCGTGACGCCGGACGACAGCCAGTCGCTCAGCCACACGGCGATCGGCCTCTACAGCGAGACGGCAGGCACGATCGTCTTCGAGACGGCGCGCGGCGAGGTCCGGACCGTGGCGGTCGGGGCGCTGAGCATCCTGCCCGTCGGGGCGAGCCGCGTGCTGGCGACGGGTACGACGGCGACGGGCCTCCACGCGCTGGTGCTTGCATGACCATCCTGCGCGATGTCTCGGCGGTCGCCTGGAGCGCGCCGCGTTTCGCACCGGGCGAGGAGGCGGCGATGGCCGGGCACGGGGGCCGGCTGCCGATGGCGGCGCTCGAGTTCGGCGACCGGGACTGGCGCATCGCCGGTCGCTCCGTCGCCGCGCCGCTCGCCGGCGCGCGTCTCGATCGATCGGTCTGGTTCGGTGGCGGCCCGGGCCTGCTGCTCGAGCCGGAGCGGAGCAACCTCGTCTTCCCCTCCGCGATCGCCCCCGGCGGGTGGAGCACGAACGGCGGGACGTCCATCGCCGCCGCCACCGGGAGCGGGTTCGGCGGGCTCGCGGGCGCCCGGATCGCGAGCGGCACCACGACGTGGGGCCGCGCCTACGGCAATCGCTTCACGCTCGGGCCGGGCGCATACCGGGCGACGGTGTGGATCGCGTGGGGCAGCTCGGGGCGCGCGCGGATCGAGCTCTATGGGACCGGTCTCGACCTCGTGGTCGACGGCGAGATCGGCGCGCTGGCGGCGAGCTACCAGTCCGGCGGGACGGTGGCCAATCTCGAGCAGGTCGACCTGGGCGGCGTCTGGCGGGTCGGGTTCGATGTTTCGATCCCCACATCGCGGGCAGACGTGTCATTCGGGCTCGGCCCGGCAAGCGGTATCGCGGGTGAGGATGTCGTCGGGTACGCGGCGCAGATCGAGGCCGGGAGCGGGGCGACCGGGCTGATCCCGACGACGGACGCGGTGGCGACACGCCCGGCCGACGCGCCGTCGATGAGCCTCGGCCCCTGGTTCTCGCCCGCGCGGGGCGCCGCCTACATCGAGCTCGATGAGCTGGCCGGCGCGGCGTCCGGCCTGCTGGCGTTCGAGGCGGCGGACGGTACGGCGCTGGCAGCGATCAGCTGCGACGCGGCCGGCACCCTCGCACTCGTCGCCGGCGCGACGAGCATCACCCACCCGGACCCGGTCGGCTTCGGCCAGGCCGCGAAGATCGGGCTGCGCTGGGAGCCGGCGGGCGCGGTGCTGCAGCTCGACGGGATCGACGCGGCGGGCGCGGCGGTCGACCTGGGCGGGGCCGCGCGCCTGCGGCTGGGGCCGGCGCACGGGCTGGTGCGGCGCTGCACCTTGTTCGACAGGGCCGTCTGATCAGCCGTGCAGCGCGATCCAGAGCGCGTGCGGACTGGTGACGGCATAGCGGCGGGCGAGCCGGCGCGGGTCGGTGCAAAGCCGGTGGAGCCATTCGAGGTTGGCCCGCTGCATCCAGCCGGGGGCACGGCGGTAGTGGCCGGTGACGTAGTTGAAACAGCCGCCGCAGGTGATGACCCAGCGCGCCGTGAGACGGTCGCGCCAGCGGCGGGCGATGGCCTGTTCGCGGGGCTTGCCGAGGCCGATCCAGACGATGTCGGCTCCGCTGCGGTTGATGTGGTCGATGATGCCGTGCTCGTCCTCGTGGCCGAAGAAGCCATGGCGGCGGCCGGCGATGGCGAGGCCCGGATAGCGGCGGCGCAGTTCGCGGGCGCAGGCGGCGTTGATCTCCTCGGGGCCGCCGAGGAGGTAGAAGCTGCCGGTGCCGTCCGAGAAGGCGCGGGCGAAGTCGTGGATCATGTCCGTGGTCGCCGAGCGCTCGGGGATCGCCGGCCCGGCGCGGTGCCGCGAGAGCGTGACGAGGAAGCCGCCGTCGGCGTGGACGATATCGGCGGCGGCGAGACAGGCGCGATAGGCCGGATCGCGGCGCGCGAGGGAGAGGGCGTGGCCGTTGAGGTCCATGACCAGCCGGGGCGGATGGCGTGCGGCGGCGATGTCGGCGGCGCACCAGGCGACGAGGTCGGCGCGCGAGACGCAGTCGACGTCCACGTCGCCGACACGGCGCTTGGGGCTGTTTTCGAAACGGGTGAGGGGGTCGAGAGGCTCTACCATAAGGTACTCCTGCCCCGACTCCCGATGCAACCTTAGCGTTAGTTCGCCCGCCTGTCCATAGGGCTCAGCTTGTGCGTCGGCGGCAGAGCCGGTAACGAGGCGGGGCAGGGGGCATGGAGGGGAAAATGAGCAGCGAGAGCCAGTTGCGCGAGCAGATGTGCCTGCTTGCGAAGTCGATGTTCGACCGGGGCCTGACCGGCGGCAGCACCGGCAACATCTCGGCGCGCACCGACGACGGCGGCCTGCTGGTCAGCCCGACCGGGACCAGCTTCGGCCGGCTTGACCCGGGCCGGCTGAGCCGCTTCGACGCCGGCGGCACGCTGGTCGAGGGCGATCCGCCGACCAAGGAGATGGCGCTCCACAGCGCCTTCTACGAGACCCGCTCGAGCGCGGGGGCGGTGGTGCACCTGCACGCGTGCCACTCCGTCGCGCTGTCGATGCTGCCCGAGGTGGACGCGGAGAATTTTCTGCCCCCGCTGACCCCGTACGCGATCATGAAGCTCGGCCGGGTCAAGCTGCTGCCGTTCTTCCTGCCGGGCGATCCGGCGATGGGCGCGGCGGTGCGCGGGCTCGCGGGCAAGCGCTCGGCGGTGATGCTGGCCAACCACGGCCCCGTCGTCGCGGGGCGCGACGTGGAGGCGGCGTGCAACGCCATCGAGGAGCTCGAGGACACGGCGCGCCTGGCGCTGCTGACGCGCGGCATGAACCCGCGGGGGCTCAGCGCCGCGCAGGTCGGGGCGCTGGTCGAGCGGTTCGACGTGCAGTGGGACGACTAGCGCCGGCCCCGCGCGCGGATCGATTTCTCTCCGTCTTCTGGCAGCCCCACCCGGCTTGCGCTACGAAGATCGCGCATTGAGAGAGGGGACAACGAGATGCGGCAGACATGGCGCTGGTTCGGACCGGCAGATGGCGTGGGCGTCGACGAGATGCTGCAGGCCGGGGTCGAGGGCGTCGTTTCGGCGCTGCATCACCTGCCCACGGGCGATGTCTGGAGCGCCGAGGAGATCGCGCGGCGCCAGCGCGAGATCGCCACGCGCGCCGACGGCAGCGCCTCGGGGCTCGCCTGGGAGGTGGTCGAGAGCCTGCCGGTGACGGAGGACATCAAGAAGCAGACGGGCGACTGGCGCGCGCATATCGAGAATTACAAACTCAGCCTCGCCAACCTCGCCGCCGCCGGCATCGAGACGATCTGCTACAATTTCATGCCGGTGCTCGACTGGACCCGCACCGACCTCGCCTACCGCGTCGGCCATGGCGGCACCGCCATGCGCTTCGACCTGCACGACTTCGCCGCCTTCGACATCCACATCCTCGAGCGCCCCGGCGCGGCCGAGAGCTTCCCAGAGGGCGTCGCGGAGATCGCCGGGGAGCGGTTCGCGAAGATGTCCGGCGAGCGGCGGGAGCAGCTTGCGAAGAACATCGTCTTCGGCCTGCCCGGGACCGCCGAGCACTTCACCCTCGACGACGTGCGCGCTCACCTCGCCGAGTACGACGGCATGCCCACCGAGACCTTGCGCGGCCACCTCGTCGATTTCCTCGCCGAGGTCGCGCCCGAGGCCGAGCGGCTGGGGCTGCGCATGTGCTGCCACCCCGACGATCCGCCGTTCTCGCTGCTCGGGCTGCCGCGGATCATGTCGACCGAGGAGGATTACCGGGCGGTGATGGAGGCGGTCGACGTGCCGGCCAACGGCATCACGCTGTGCTCCGGCTCGCTCGGCGCGCGGCCGGAGAACGACCTGCCGGGGATCATGGAGCGGCTGGGCGACCGGGTCCACTTCCTGCACCTGAGGAACGTCACCCGCGATACCGAGGCGGTGCCGTGCTCCTTCTACGAGGACGAGCACCTGCGCGGAAGCACCGACATGGTGGCGCTGATCGCGGCGGTGCTGCGCGAGGAGCGCAAGCGCGAGCAGGCGGGGCGGGCGAACGTGTCGATCCCGTTCCGGCCCGATCACGGGCAGGACATTCTCGACGATCTCACGCGGAAGGTGCAGCCGGGCTATCCGGCGATCGGGCGGCTCAAGGGGCTGGCGGAGCTGCGCGGCGTGCTGGCCGCGCTGTCGCATCCCGAGCACGGGCTGTAGGCCGCATGGCCCCGGGCCGCACGAGGCGGCCGGGGCCATGGGCGGAGAGGGCTCAGCCCTCGATGCGGTCGTCGATGTCGAAGTCCTCGATGTCGCGCTGCTCCTGCGCGTCGAGGATGCCGTTGCCGTCGTCGTCCAGCTCGGCGAACTCGACAGCGGTCATGTTCGGGTAGAGGCGCTGGGCGCTGGCGAGGTCGAGCGCATCGGCGGCGGCGAGGCCGACCTGCGGCTCCGACATCGGGCGGGTGCCCATCATGGCTTCATCGCACGCGGCGACGCCGGTGAGGGACAGAAGCGCGATGGCGGTGGCGCCTTTCATGAAAGTCATTGGTGTCTCCTTCGTTCAGGTTCACAACTTCGTAACCCGACGAGGCGCAATAAAGTTTCAAGACTTTTTCCGATCTTCTGGAACCGGGGCGGAGCGGGCACCTGCGGAGCGCATGGATCGTTGCCAAAATATTCTTATACGAGTAGTGTCGTCAGATATGAACAGGACACTTCGGTCCCCACGGCCGGCGCAATAGCGGCTATGGTGGCTTGAACGACCGATCCGGTCCAGGGGAGAGGGGCGCTGGCGTTGATCGATTCTCATTGCCATTTCTGGCACTTGTCGCGCGGCGACTATGGCTGGCTTGACGGCGAGGGCGGCCCGCTGCAGCCGATCCGCCGGGACTTCGACCTTCCGGACTACCCCGGCGAGGCACGGCTGATCGCGGTGCAGGCGGCGCCGAGCGTGGCGGAGACGGAATTCCTGCTGTCGCTCGCCGAGCGCGCGGGCTCGCCCATCGCCGGCGTCGTCGGCTGGATCGATCTCGCCGAGGACGGGGCAGGGGAGACGCTGCGGCGGCTCGCCGCGAACCCGGCGTTCAAGGGCGTGCGCCCCATGCTGCAGGACATCGCGCAGACCGACTGGCTACTCGAGGAGGCCTGCCCCGAGGCGCTCGACACGCTGCAGGAGCTCGGCCTGCGCTTCGACGCGCTGGTGACGGAGCGCCACCTGCCGATGCTCGAGGCCTTCGCCGCCGCGCGGCCCGACCTGCCGCTCGTCGTCGATCACGCCGCCAAGCCGCAGCCCGGGGCCCGGCCCGGCTGGGAAGAGGGGATGGCCGCGCTGGCGCGGCTGCCGCACGTGCGCTGCAAGCTCTCGGGCCTGCTGACCGAGCTCTCCGAGGCGGAGCGCGCCGACCCGCTCCCGGCGCTGCAGGCCATCCTCGAGCGGCTGCTCGACTGGTTCGGCCCCGAGCGGCTCATGTGGGGCAGCGACTGGCCTGTGCTGACCCTCGCCGCCTCCTGGCAGACGTGGCGCGAGCTGACCGACAGGCTCCTCGCGCCGCTCTCCGAGCGCGAGCGCCGGGCGATCCTGCACGACAACGCGGCCGGCTTCTACGGTGTGGCGCCATGACCGACCTCGTGCGCATGGAGGGCGTCGACAAGCGCTTCCCCGGCGTCCATGCGCTGAAGGCGGTGGATTTCGATCTCCGCGCCGGCGAGGTGCACGCGCTGATGGGCGAGAACGGCGCGGGCAAGTCGACGCTGATGAAGTGCCTGTCGGGCATCTACCGCCCCGACGGCGGGCGCATCCTGATCGACGGGCAGGAGGCCGACCTGACCGGGCCGAAGGCGGCACAGGAACTCGGGATCGGCATCATCCACCAGGAGCTCGCGCTGATGCGCGACCTCAACGTGGCGCAGAACATCTGGATCGGGCGCGAGCCCCGGCGCAGCTTCGGGCGGATCGACGAGGCCAAACTCAACGCCGACGCCGCCGCGATCTTCGAGAGCATGAACGTGCGGATGGACCCGCGCACGCCCGTCTCCTCGCTCACCGTGGCGCGCCAGCAGATGGTCGAGATCGCCAAGGCGCTGTCGTTCCGCTCGCGCGTGCTGATCATGGACGAGCCGACGGCGGCGCTGACCAACAGCGAGATCGACGAGCTGTTCACCATCATCCGCCGCCTGCGCGACGAGGGGGTGGGGATCATCTACATCAGCCACAAGATGGACGAGATCCGCCGCATCTCCGACCGCGTGACGGTGATGCGCGACGGCGCGCACGTGGGCACGGTCGAGGCCGCCGACACGCCCATCTCGGAGATCATCACCATGATGGTGGGCCGCGAGATCGCCGACGAGAGCGTCGCCATCCCCGATCTCTCCGCCGCCGAGACGGCGCTCGAGGTGCGCCACCTCAGCCGCGGGCGCGACCTGCACGACATCAGCTTCGATCTCAAGCAGGGCGAGATCCTCGGCTTCGCCGGCCTCATGGGCGCGGGCCGCACCGAGCTCGCGCGCGCCATCTTCGGGGCCGAGCCGCCGGACGCGGGCGAGATCGTCGTGCACGGCCGGCGCGTCACCATCCGCAGCCCGCGCGACGCGGTGCGGGCCGGGATCGGCTACCTGTCGGAAGACCGCAAGCATTACGGTCTCGCCCTCGGGCTCGACGTGCGCGCCAACATCGCGCTGGCCAGCATGGACCGCTACCGCGACCGCGCCTGGCGCATCGACGAGCGCCGCCTCGAGGGCGTCGCGAAGGACTACATCGACACGCTCAACATCCGCACGCCGCACGACCGGCAGGAGGTGCGGCTGCTCTCGGGCGGCAACCAGCAGAAGGTGGTCATCGCCAAGTGGCTGCTGCGCGACTGCGACATCCTGATGTTCGACGAGCCGACCCGCGGCATCGATGTCGGCGCCAAGGCCGAGATCTACCGCCTGCTCGCCGACCTCGCGGCGCGGGGCAAGGCGATCATCGTCATCTCGAGCGAGCTGCCCGAGGTGCTGCGCGTGTCCCACCGCATCGCGGTGATGTGCGAGGGCCGGCTGACCGGCATCCTGCCCGGCGGCGCCTCGCAGGAAGAGATCATGGCGCTTGCCACACAGCGAGAAAGGATGACGGCTCAATGACTTCCGCCGACACGACCGCCGAGCCGGCCACCGGCGCCAAGGCCGCCCGCCGCGGCAGCGCGCAGCAGAAGCTGCTCGCCTTCGCCAGCCTCATCGCGCTGGTGATCGTCTTCTCCATCGCCAGCCCGAACTTCTTCCAGGTCTCCAACATCATGGCGATCCTGCAGGCGGCCTCGGTCAACGGCGTGCTCGCCATCGCGGTGACGCTCATCATCATCACCGGCGGCATCGACCTGTCGATCGGCACGCTGATGACCTTCTGCGCGGTGATGACCGGCGTGGTGCTGACATGGCTCGGCGCGCCGCTGATCCTCGGCGTCGTCACCGCCATCGCCACGGGGATGCTCTCGGGCCTCGCCTCGGGCACCTTCGTGGCCAAGATGAAGATCCCGCCCTTCATCGCCACGCTCGGCATGATGCTGATCCTCAAGGGCCTGTCGCTGATCGTCACCGGCACCCGGCCGATCTACTTCAACGACACCCCCGGCTTCGACCTCATCTCGCGCGGCTCGCTCATCGGCGCGGTGATCCCGGGCTTCCCGGTGCCCAACGGGGTGCTGATCCTGTTCATCGTCGCCGGCGTCGTCGCCTGGATCCTGAGCCGCACAGTGCTGGGCCGCTACACCTTCGCGCTCGGCTCCAACGAGGAGGCGGTGCGGCTGTCGGGCGTCAACGCCGACGCCTGGAAGATGGCGATCTACGCCGTCTCCGGCGCCATCGTCGGCATCGCCGGCCTGCTGATCGCGAGCCGCCTCAATTCGGCCCAGCCGGCGCTCGGCCTCGGCTACGAGCTCGAGGCCATCGCCGCGGTCGTCATCGGCGGCACCAGCCTGTCGGGGGGACGGGGGACGATCCTCGGCACCCTGATCGGCGCGCTCATCATGGCGGTGCTGACCAACGGGCTGCGGGTGCTCTCCGTCGCGCCCGAATGGCAGACCGTCGTCACCGGCGCCATCATCATCGTCGCCGTCTACGCGGACCAGCTCCGCCGGCGCGACCCGAGCTGACACCCGCGCGCCAGACGCGGGGCAGGACCAAGTGAACCCAGAGGAGGACCCCATGTTCACGAGACGCCACTTCACCACCGCAGCCACAGCGCTCGCCCTCACCCTCGGCGCCACCGCCGCCAAGGCCCAGGACGGCGAGCTCTACATTCCGCTCATCTCCAAGGGCTTCCAGCACCAGTTCTGGCAGGCCGTGAACCAGGGCGCGGAGCAGGCCGCCGAGGAGCTCGGCGTGCGCGTGACCTTCGAGGGCCCCGACAACGAGAGCCAGGTCGACAAGCAGATGGACATGCTCGCCGCCGCGCTCGCCAACAACCCGGCCGCGATCGGCTTCGCCGCGCTCGACAGCCAGGCCGCGATCCCGCTGCTGCGCCAGGCGCAGGATGCCGGCGTCGCCGTCATCGCCTTCGACAGCGGCGTCGACAGCGACATCCCCGTCGCCACCGCCGCCACCGACAACGTCGCCGCCGCGGCGCTCGCGGCCGACAAGATGGCCGAGCTGATCGGCGGCAGCGGCCAGGTCGCCGTGGTCGCCCACGACCAGACCTCTCGCACCGGGGTCGACCGCCGCGACGGCTTCGTCGACCAGATCGAGGAGGCGTATCCCGACATCGAGATCGTCGCCATCGAGTACGGCGGCGGCGACCAGCTCGAGTCGACCGAGATCACCCGCGCGCTGCTCGCCGCGCACCCCGATCTCGCCGGCATCTTCGGCACCAACGAGGGCTCGGCCATCGGCGTCGTCAACGGCGTGCGCGAGAGCGGTGCGGAAGACATCGTGATCGTCGGCTACGACAGCGGCCAGGCCCAGATCGACGCGATCCGCGACGGCGTCATGGCCGGCGCGATCACCCAGAACCCGGTCGGCATCGGCTACGAGACCGTGAAGGCCGCCGTCGCCGCCGCCCGCGGCGAGGAGGTCCCGGCCGATATCGACACCGGCTTCTACTGGTACGACCAGACCAACATCGACGATCCCGAGATCGCCGCGGTCCTCTACCAGTAAACCCGCACGCCGGGCGCCCTCAGCGGCGCCCGGCTCCGCAGGCGCGCCGGGCGATGGACGCCTGGCGCGCCCGCGCATCGGAACTTCATGACATGAACGGCACTGGACGCCTTGCGCCTCGCGGGGCGGCATGAAGGTTGCCCTAGCGTCAGTTTCGGGACAATCTGCCGGCGCCGGTTCGGCGAGGCCATGACCGGGCGCACCAGGTTCTCGACCCGAGGAGACTGCCGCATGTCCGATCAGACCATGGCCGCCGGCTTCACGGCCGCGTTCCTCGATTATGCGGTGGCCGAAGGGGCGCCTCGCGGCGGGCTGCTGGCGGCGTCGGGGCTGGCCCAGGACGATCTGGCGGATCAGGACCGGCGCATACCCGTCGCGGCCCACCACGCGCTCATCGCCGCCGGTATCCGGGCGACGGGGGACACGTCGCTGCTCCTGCGTCACGTCCTCGACACGCGGCTGGAGACGATGTCGATCGTCGGCCAGATCGTGCACGCCTCCCGCTCCTTCCCGCACAGCCTGGAGCAGCTCAACCGCTATGCGCGCCTCATGGCGGATGTGCCGCTTCCCGGCGGACGCGACCGGTTCGCGCTCGAGCGCGACGGTAATGCCGTCTGGCTGGTGGATCACAAGCCCGCCGACGGCAGCTGGATGGCGACGGAGGCGAGCTTCGCGCGGTTCATCTCGGAATTCCGCCGCTCCGCCCCGGAGTACCCGTTCGAGCAGGCGCTGGAGGTGACCTACGCGCCGCCGCCCCACGCCAACCGCTACCCGGAGCTCTTCCGGGTGCCGGTGACGTTCCGCGCGGCGCGCAACGCGCTTCGCATCAACCCGGTCTGGCTCGACGTGCCGTTCGACGGCGGCAAGGACTACGTCTTCGGCGTGTTCACCCGTCATGCGGACGCGCTGCTGGACGAGCTTGCGGCGCACGACACCGTGCGCTCCGCCGTCGAGGCGCGGATGCTGGCCGACCTGCACGAGGGCACGCTGTCGATGGACCGCATCGCGCGCGATCTGGGCATGAGCCGGCAGACGCTCTATCGCCGTCTGAAGGAGGAGGGCGTCACCTTCGCGCAAGTCCACGACGACCTGCGCCGCCGGATGGCGATGGACTACCTGAGCGCGCGCAAGGTGTCGGTCGGGGAGACCGCCTACCTTCTCGGCTTCTCGGAGGCCTCGGCCTTCGTGCGCGCCTTCCGGCGCTGGACCGGCGCCAGCCCGACCGCTTGGCTCGGCAATTGATGCCTCGGGTCAATCCGATGATCCCTGCGGTCATGCCGCTTCCCGGCGCGGACGGGTAGCTCCTCCCTCGACACGGATTGCCCGTCGAAGGAGACACGACATGAGATCGATGCTGATCGCCCCGTTCTGCCTGACCGCCCTCCTCGGGGCCTGCGCGGAGATGGGCACGGATGTGGACCCAATCCTCGACGGCCCGCCGAACGCGCAGTTCCAGAGCGACCTGTCCGCCTGCCGCAGCCTGGCACGCAGCCAGACGCAGCTGGACCACGAGACGCTGGCCGCGATCGTCCTCGGCGCCGGCATCGGCGGTCTCCTGGGCGAGGCCGACGAGGGCGACGCGCTCGGCGGGGCCCTCGCCGGCGCAGTGGCCGGCGCCGCGGCGGGCGTGGCCGGGGCGGCCGACACCCGCGAGGCCGTCGTGCTGAACTGCCTGCGCGGCCGCGGCCATGCGGTCGTGAACTGAGGGAGGGCGAGATGCACGACATCCATGTCCGGTCCGGCGCGCCTGCGGTGGGGGCGAGGGGCCGATGACCCAGACCCTCGCCATCGCCTTTGCCGGGCTGACGGCGTTGCCGGTGCTGATGCAACTAGCCGTCGCCGCCGGCGCCCCGCTCGGCCGGCTGACGGTCGGCGGCCGCTTTCCCGGCCGGCTGCCGCCGGCCTGGCGCGCGCTGGCGCTGGTCCAGGCGGCGCTGCTCTGCGCCATGGCCGGGGCGGTGCTCGCCCGGGCCGGCATCGGCGTCCTGCCGTTGGCTCCGCTGTTCTGGCCCGCCCTCGCGCTGACGCTGCTGTCGCTCGCCGCCAACGCCGCGAGTCCCTCGCGCCCGGAGCGCCTGCTCTGGACGCCCGTCCTCTTCCTCATGGCCGCCGCCGCGCTCGGCGTGGGCCTGTCTTGACCTGCGGAGACGATCCATGAACGTTCTCGTGGCCGGCGCGACCGGCTATCTCGGGCGCTTCCTCTGCGCCGAATATGCCCGGCGCGGGCACCACGTCACCGCGCTGGTCCGCGACGCCGCGCGTGGCGCGGGGCTGGCCGATCTGTCGGTCGAAGCCGAGGCGACCCGGCCCGAGACGCTCGTGGGGATCATGGACGGCATGGACCTCGTCGTCTCGGCGCTGGGCATCACGCGCCAGGCCGACGGCCTCGGCTACCGGGAGGTCGACTACCAAGCCAACCTGAACCTGCTGCGCGAGGCCGAGGCGGCGGGCGTCGGGCGCTTCGCCTACGTCCATGTCCTGAACGCCGACACCATGGCGGGTGTCCCGCTGGTCGACGCCAAGACCGCCTTCGTCGAGGCGCTGCACGCCTCCGACCTGCAAGCCACGGTGATCGCGCCCTGCGGGTTCTTCTCCGACATGGGCGAGCTGTTCGGGATGGCGCGCCAGGGCCGCGTCTGGCTGTTCGGCGACGGCTCGCGGCGGCTCAACCCCATCCACGGCGCCGACCTTGCGGCGGCCATCGCCGACGCGACGGAGGCCGGGATGGGCTGGGCCGAGATCGGCGGCCCGGACGTGATGACGCAAGCCGAGATCGCCCACGCCGCCTTCGCCGCCCTCGGGGCGGAGCCGCGCATCACCTATCTGCCCGACGCCCTGCGCCGGGCCGCGCTGTCCGTCCTGCCGATCCTGCCGCGCCGCATCGGCGGCCCGGCGCGCTTCTTCCTGACCGCGCTGGGGCACGACATGATCGCCCCCCGCTTCGGCACGCGGCGCCTGTCCGACCACTTCGCAACCCTCGCCGCCGAGGCGGCCCATACCCCACCAGGAGAACAGAGATGACCCTCACCAAAGCCGGCGGCCTCGCCGCCCTCGTCTGCGCCGGAACCTACATCTTCGGCTTCGTCTTCCTCGTCACCGTGTTCGCCCCGCTCGGCTTCGGCACGGGCGAGACCGATGTCCCCGCCGTCGTCGCCTACATCGCCGATCGGCCGGGCGTCATGATCGCCTGGAACACCACGATCTACATCGTCAACGCGCTGGCACTGACGGTGCTGGTCGTCGCTCTGCACCGCCGGATCGCCAGCGAGCGGCCCGACGCCGCCGCCCTGGCCGGTGCCATCGGCCTGATCTGGGCCACCCTCGTCCTCGGCGCCGGGATGATCGCCAATGTCGCGGTGGAGCAGGTTCATGCCCTCGCCGCCGATCCGGAGGCCGCCGCCGAGCTGTGGCTGACACTGCAGGCGGTCGAGCTGGGCCTGGGCGGCGGCAACGAGATCGCCGGCGGTGCGTGGATCCTGGTCGTCAGCCTGGCGGCGCTCGCGAGCGGCATCTTCGGCCGCATCACCGCCGGGATCGGCGCGGTCAGCGGCTTCGCCGGGCTCGTGACGATCCTGCCGCCGCTCGGTGAGACCGCCGGCGCCGTCTTCGGCCTCGGCGCGATCGCGTGGTTCGTCGCCGTGGGCCTGGTGCTTCTGCGGGGCAGCCGGACGACGTTCGGGCGAGGGCTCGCGGCCTGACACCGGGCCATCCCGCGCGCGTATTGTATCATCGGCCCGGCCGTTCATGCGCCACGTCGTGAACGGCCGAGCTCGACGCTCTCGCTCTCGCGGCCCTAGGCTCCGATGAAGTCCGAGCGCCGTTCGACCAAGGCGTCGCAGAGATAGTCCACGAACAACCTGACCCGCCGGACCCGCCGCAGGTCGGAATGCAGCAGCACCCAGAGCGACCGCCGCTCGTCCAGCTGTGTCCCGGGCACCCGCTGCAATTCCGGAAATTTCGCCTCCACCCACGCGGACAGGAGCGCCAGCCCGGCCCCGGCCCGCGCCATGTGAAGATGCATCTCCGGGTCCGGGATCGTGTGCCGGACCCGGGCTTCGGGAAACGGCGACCGCTCGATGTACTCCAGCAGCTCCGGCACCGGACCGTACCCGATCCATTGCAGACCCTGGCCCTTCGGTCCGGCTGCGGGGAGCCGTCTGTCCAGGTAGCTCCGCGCCGCGAAGATGCCGATGGCGGCCGGGAAGAGCTTGCGCCCGACCACGTCCTCGTCGACCTCCGCCACGCTGCGGATGGACACGTCCGTCTCCAGCTTCTCGATGGAATCGATGCCGTAGGACAGCTGGAGCTCGACGTCGATCTCGGGATAGAGCGCCGCGAACTCGGCCAGCACTGGCGCGAGCATGAAATGCCCGGTCAGCGGATCGGCCGAGACGCGGATGCGGCCGGACGCTTCCCGATCCAGTCCCTGCACGGCATTGAAGCCGCGCAGCAGGGCCGTCTCGGCCTCGAGCGCCTGCGGCAGCAGGGTCCGCCCCGCCGCGGTCAGGCGGAAGCCGTCCGCGCCGCGCCGGAACAGCTGCACGCCCAGCTGCGCCTCGAGCGCCTCGACCTGGCGCCGGGCGGTCGCATGGGTGCCGCCAAGCTGCGCCGCCGCCGCACGGAGCGACCCGTGCCGCGCGACGGCGAGAAAGGCGGGGAGGGCTTTCCAGTCCAGCATTCGGAACGTTTTCGATCCACTGTGGGTGATATCGGTCAGTATGCGGATCAACCGTGCCCCGATACTTCCCTCCACGTCAACTCAAGCGAGGAAGTCGAAAATGCAAGCCACCGCCCAAACCCTGAACGCCTGGAGCGTCACCCGCTACGGCGGCCCCGAGGCCCTCAAGCCCGTCAGCCGCACCATGCCCGCGCCCGGCCCGAAGGACGTGCTGATCCGCGTGCGCGCCTCCGCCGTCAGCCGCGCCGACGGCATGATGCGCGCCGGCACGCCCCGCTTCGCCCGCCTGTTCCTGGGCCTGCGCCGTCCCCGCCACGATCTGGTCGGAACCTGCTTCTCGGGCGAGGTCGTCTCGGTCGGCCACGCCGTGTCGAACTTCGCGGCCGGCGATCCGGTCTACGGCATGTCGGGGCTGAACTTCGGCGCGAACGCGAGCCACATCTGCATGGACGAGGACGGCGTTCTGCTGCACAAGCCCGCCGCGATGTCCCACGAGGAAGCCGCCGTCATGAGCGACGGGGCGGTCACGTCGCTCAACTTCCTCAAGGAGATCGGGGAGCTCCGGGCCGGCCAAAGGATCCTGATCCTCGGCGCCTCCGGCAGCCTCGGCACCGCCGCCGTCCAGATCGCCGCCGCCATGGGCGCCGAGGTGTCGGGCACGTGCAGCGCGCGCAACGCGGGGCTCGTGGCCTCGCTCGGGGCGAGCCGCGTGATCGACTACGCGGCCGAGGACTTCACCAGGATGGGGATCCGCTACGACGTGATCTACGACACGCTCGGCGTCAGTTCGTTCGGCCATGCCAAGAGGGCGCTGGTCAGCACCGGCCGCTATGTCTGCCCGGTGCTGAGCCTGGGCCTGCTCGGCGCCATGATCCGCACCGCGCTCTTCGGCGCCCGCAAGGCCCGCTTCTCCGCGACCGGCATGCTCAAGCCCGAGACCCTGAGGAAGATGCACCATCACCTCCTCGACCTGGTCGAGGCCGACAGGTTCGTCCCGGTGATCGACCGGACCTACCCGTTCGACCAGCTCGACGAGGCCCACCGCTATGTCGAGAGCGGCCGCAAGGCGGGAAACGTGGTCCTGGTCTGACCCGAGGCGCCTGCGGGATCCGACCTCGGTTCCAACAGCCGGCTCGACGAAACGTCCTGAGGCGGGAGCGGAGCGGTCAGGACAGTGCTTGTCTGTAGAAGCCCTGGCGCGCAGGTCATGAGCGACTGTTCGCGCGAGGGCGGCTCGCTTGTTGCTCGTCAGCTTACACACACACGGGGGCTCGTGCGCCTTGCTCTGCGTCAAGTGGGGCAGGGCAGCGTCTCCCGGGCCTTGTTGCGCGCGAAAGCGGGGACGCTGGGAGGAGGGTACGGCAGAAGCGGGGGGTTATCTTCGAGCCGGGCGGGCCATGGTGAGGACACTGGACGCGAGCGCGGGCTTACGGGCCCGGCTGGGAGAGCGGTTGCTGTCTCCTCTGACTGATACTAGGATACTAGTAATTCAGAGCGGGAGGAGAGACATGGGCGATGGGCTGAGGGTCCTGGTGCACGGGACGGGGTTCGCGGGGCAGGGGCATGCGGCGGCGTTTCGCGCCGCGGGGGCCGAGATCGTCGGGATGGTCGGGCGGACGGCGCACGTGGTCGAGGAGGTCGCGGGGCGGATGGGCATCCCGCACGCGGGCACCGACTGGGCCGAGGCGCTGGAGGTCTGCAAGCCCGATGTCGTCTCCGTCGCGACGCCGGGCGGGGCGCATTTCGAGCCGATCCGGCAGGCCATCGCGGCCGGGGCGCACGTCTTCTGCGACAAGCCGATGACCGAGAGCGGAGAGACCGCCGCCGAGCTGCGCCGGCTGGCCGAGGAAGCGGGGGTCAAGACCTGCTACGCCGCCAGCTTCCGCTACACGCCGAGCGTGCTTCACGCCCAGCGGCTGGTCGCCGACGGCGCGATCGGCGAGCCGACGGAGGTGGAGTGCATGTCGCACTTCAACCTCGAGCGCGAGATCCCGTTCGGCTGGTCGCACCAGAAGTCGGCCGGGGGCGGGCGGCTCAACAACAACTTCACCCACACCCTGTCCATCGTGACCTCGGTGGTGGGGGAGGGCGTCCGCGAGGTGTTCGGCGACGTGCGCGACGACCTCGGCCGCGCGCCCATCGTGGAGGGCGTCCACGACTTCACCAAGCGGCGCAGCTTCATCCCCAAGGACCTGGACGACCCGAGCCTGAAATGGGGCGAGAGCGACGTGGAATGGTCCTATACCGTGCTTGCCCGGATCGAGAGCGCGCTGGCGCGCCAGCCGGTCTCGGTGCTGTTCAAGCACGGCGGGCTGGTGCCCCGGTTCGGCGACGACCACATCGTGTTCTACGGTACCGAGGGGGCGATCCACCTGAAGGGCCATTACGGCAGCGGGCAGCTGTCGCTCCACGACGGCAGCGGCTGGACGGACCTGCCGCTGCCGGACGACATCGCGGCCGAGGTGCCCGACGTGGAGGGCGAGACCGAGCAGTGTTGGCACCGCCTGGTGCGCGACTTCACCCGCGACATCCGCGGCGAGGCGGTGGCGCCGTACCCGACCTTCCGCGAGGGGGCGCGGTACCAGGCGATCATCGACGTCATCCGGGCCAGCGCGGGCTGGACCGACGTGCGGCATCTGGGCTGAGGAGCGGGACCATGAAGATCACCGATGCGAAGGTGTTCGTCGGCGGGCCGGGCAAGAACTACGTCACCGTCAAGGTGATGACCGACAGCGGCGTCTACGGCCTCGGCGACGCGACGCTGAACAACCGCGAGACGCTGCCGGCGAAGTACCTGACCGACTACCTCGTTCCCAACCTCATCGGCATGGACCCGCGCCGGTCGGAGGACATCTGGCAGTTCCTCTACCGCGGCGCCTATTTCCGGCGCGGTCCGGTCGCGATGGCGGCCTTCGGCGCGATCGACATGGCGCTGTGGGACATCAAGGGCAAGCTCGCCGACATGCCGCTCTACCAGCTGTTCGGCGGCAAGAGCCGGGACGGGGCGATGGTCTACGGTCACGCCACGGGGGCGGACCTCGAGGACCTGATGGACAGCATCGCCCATTACGTCGAGCAGGGGTACAAGGCCGTGCGGGTGCAATGCGGCATCCCCGGCATGCCGACCGCGAGCTACGCCGTGCCCGAGGAAAGGGGCGCCTCGAAACACTACATCAGCGACTTCTCGGGCATCCGGCCGAAGACCGAGATCTGGGACAGCGGCAAGTATCTGCGCTGGATGCCCGGCGCGCTGATGGCGATCCGCGAGCGCTTCGGCCCTGACCTGCACATCCTGCACGACGTCCACCACCGGCTGACCCCGCGCGAGGCGGCGCAGTTCGCCAAGGCGGTGGAGCCGGTGGACCTCTACTGGCTGGAGGACCCGACGCCGGCCGAGGACCAGGCCGCGCTGCGCCTGGTCCGGCAGCACTCCACCACCCCCATCGCCATCGGCGAGGTCTTCAACTCGATCTGGGAGTGCAACAAGCTGATCGAGGAGGAGCTGATCGACTTCATCCGCGTCGCCGCGACCTATGCCGGTGGCATCACCCACGTGAAGCGGATCGTCGACCTCGCCGGGCTGCACCACGTGCGCACCGGGTTTCACGGCGCGCCGAGCCATTCGCCGCTCTGCATGGCGGCCCACGCGCATCTCAACGCCTGGGCACCGAACTTCGGCATCCAGGAATACCTCGTCCTCGGCACGCCGGACTGCGACGCGCTGTTTCCGTCCGACCACCGGATGGAGGACGGAATGGTGCATGTCAGCGACGCGCCGGGCCTCGGCGTCGACTTCGACGAGGCGGAGGCGGCGCGCTACGAATACCGGCCCGGCAGCCACCCCGTCGTGCGGCTGACCGACGGGACGATGTGGGATTACTGATCGGGGGAGCGATGGACGGAGTGACGATCAGGCCCGCGCGGCCCGACGAGAGCGACGCCATCGCCGAGATCGCGCGCGCGTCGCGCGAGCATTTCCTGCCCTACCTGCCGCGGTTGCACAGCCTGGAGGGCGACAAGCGCTTCTACCGGACCCGGGTGTTCGCCGAGTGCGCGGTCTGGGTCGCGGAGGCGGGCGGCGCGCCGATCGGCTTCTGCGCATTCAGGACGGACTGGCTGGAGCATCTCTATCTGCTGCCCGGCCACACCGGCCGATCCGTCGGGAGCGCGCTGATCGAGAACGCCAAGGCGCGGCAGGACAGGCTGCAGCTCTGGGTGTTCCGGGCCAACACCGGCGCGATCCGGTTCTATGCCCGGCACGGCTTTGCCGTGATCCGCGAGACCGATGGGGCGGGCAACGAGGAGAAAACTCCCGACGTGCTCATGGAGTGGCGGCGCCGCGCGTGAGGGGTTCGCGCCGGGCGCGCCGACAAAAGGTGCGCCAGGTGAAGAGATGGCTTGACAACACTGGTATACTAGTAACCATTGCAGTTAAGAACCGGCGGAGCGGGGCGATCGTGTGTTGCCCCGCGAGACGGTCGAACAGATCGCTGGAGGGAGGAGACTTCAGCACCCCATGCCGCGACCCGCGACAGACGGGTCCGGCGATAGCCGCCGCCCCTCCGGGCGGCATGCTGGTCAGATCCAAGGGAGGACACTCATGTACCAGACCATCACGGCTTCACTCGTCGGCGCGGCCACCGCGCTGACCATGCTTGCCGGCGCAGCCGCCGCCCAGGACTGGCGCGGCTGGAACATCCACGTCGAGGGCTACCCCAACACCGTGGCGATGGACCGCTTCGCCGAGCTGGTCGAGGAAAAGACCGACGGCGAGATCACGCTGCAGATGTTCCACGGCGGCACGCTGGGCAGCCAGCCCGACGCCATCGAGCAGGTGCGCCTCGGCGGGCTGGCCGTGGGCAACTTCAACCTCGGCCCGATCGGCCCCATCGTGCCCGAGGCGAACGTCGTCTCGCTGCCGTTCATCTTCAAGAACGTCGAGCACATGTTCCGTGTGCTGAACGGCGAGGGCGGCCAGATGATCGCCGACGGCATGGAGGCGAAGGGCCTGATCCCGCTCGCCTGGTACGACGCCGGCGCGCGCTCGTTCTACAACGGCGACGGCCCGATCGCCTCGCCCGAGGACGTGGAGGGGATGAAGGTCCGGGTGATGAACAACGACCTCTATTCCGGCATGATCGCCGAGATGGGCGGCAACCCCTCGCCGATGGCCTTCGCCGAGGTCTACCAGGCGCTGCAGACCGGCGTCGTGGACGGGGCCGAGAACAACTGGCCCTCCTACGAGTCGACCGGCCATTACGAGGTCGCGCCGTTCTTCTCCGTCAGCGAGCACCTGATCATCCCCGAGTGCCTTTGCATCAACGCCGACGCCTTCAACGGCCTGTCGGAAGAGCACCAGGCCGCGGTGCGCGAGGCCGCCGTCGAATCCGCCGAGCTGCAGCGCGAGCTCTGGGCTGAGCGCGAGGCGGCGAGCCGCGAGACCGTCGAGGGCGCCGGAGTGACGGTGAACGAGATCGCCGACAAGGCGCCGTTCCAGGAGGCGATGCAGCCGGTCTACGAGACCTACCTCGCCGAGAACCCGGACCTGCGTCCGCTCGTCGAGCTGATCCAGTCCACCGACTGATCCTTGCCTGACGAATTGCCCCGGCGGGTCCTCCGCCGGGGCGATCCTGTCCGGAGGGCAACACATGAGCGACGCGCAAGAGGGGACGGCGGCGACGGACAGCGGCAGCGGGCTCGACCGGCTGCTGGACGCGATCGCCGCTCTCTGCCGCTTCATCACCGGTGTCTCGCTGGTGGTGCTGACGGTGATCTTCGGCTGGCTGGTCTTCGGCCGCTACGTGCTGAACGCCACGCCGACCTGGGTCGAACAGGCCGCCCTGCTGCTGGTCATGGTCATCGCCTTCCTCGGCGCGGCGGTCGGCGTCCACGAGCACACCCACCTGTCGGTGTCGTTGCTGCGCGGCCTGGTGCCCGCCTGGCTGCGGACGGTCTTCGTCGTCGCGACCGACCTGCTGCTGGCCGGGTTCGGCCTGCTGATGCTGATCTACGGCGGCCAGCTGACGCTGTTCAAATGGGGCTCGCTGATCCCGCTGATCGGCCTGCCCGAAGGGCTGCGGAGCCTGCCCCTGACCGTCGGCGGCGGCCTGATCGTGCTGTTTTCCCTCGCCCACCTGTGGCGGGTGGTGCAGGGGCGCGACCTGCGCCGCGACACCATCGAATAATCCCCGCGCTCAAGAACGATAGGAACGACCATGGGACTGCTGGTGTTGCTGGGCCTCTTCGGCCTGTGCGTGTTGATCGGGACCCCGGTGGCCTTCGCGCTCGGCATCTCGGCGATCGCCGCCTTCTGGTACGAGGGCCTGCCGCTGATGATCGGCTTCCAGCGCATCATCTCGGGGATCAACGTCTTCTCGCTGATGGCGATCCCGTTTTTCATCTTCGCCGGCGAGCTGATGTTCCACGGCGGCATCGCGATCCGGCTGGTCCGCTTCGCCCAGGCGGCGGTGGGCGCGGTGCGCGGAGGTCTGGGGATCGTCAACGTGTTCTCCTCGATGCTCTTCGGCGGCATCTCGGGCTCGGCGGTGGCCGACATCTCGGCGCTCGGCTCGATCCTGGTGCCGGTGATGAAGGAGAAGGGCTACGACGCCGACTACGCGGTGAACGTGACCGTCACCTCCTCGATCGCCGGGATCATCATCCCGCCCAGCCACAACATGATCATCTACGCCATCGCCGTGGGCGGCGGGGTGTCGATCTCCAAGCTGTTCCTCGCCGGGGTGGTGCCGGGGGTGCTGATGTGCCTCTGCCTCGCCGCGGCGGCCTACCTCGTGGCGGTCAAGCGCGGCTACCGGGCCGAGCGCTTCCCGGGCTGGACCGCCATGGCGCTGAGCTTCGTGGGCGCGCTGCCGGGGCTGCTCACCGCGGTCATCATCGTCGGCGGGGTGCTGTCGGGGGTCTTCACGGTGACCGAGTCGGGCGCCTTCGGGGCGATCTACGCCTTCCTGGTGACGCTGCTCGTCTACCGGGCGATCACCTGGGAGAACTTCCGCCTCGCGGTGCGCCAGTCGGTACGGACCACGTCGATGGTGATGATCCTGATCGCCTGCGCCGCGGCCTTCGCCTACATGCTGACCTTCTACCAGGTGCCGGCCCGCATGGTGGGCCTGCTGACCGGGCTGACCGAGAACCCGATCATGATCCTGCTGATGATCAATGTGATCCTGCTGATCCTCGGGATGATCATGGACATGGCGGCGCTGATCCTGATCTGCACCCCGATCTTCCTGCCGGTGGCGGCGAGCGTGGGGGTCGACCCCTACCAGTTCGGGATGATCCTGCTGGTGAACCTCGGCCTCGGCCTGTGCACGCCGCCGGTGGGCTCGTGTCTCTTCGTCGGCTGCGCCGTGGGGCGGTTGCCGATGGAGAAGGCGGTGCGGACGATCTGGCCGTTCTACTTCGCCATCCTCGTCGCGCTGCTGCTCATCACGTTCGTGCCGGCGATCTCGCTGACGCTGCCCCGGCTCCTGGGCCTCTGATTCCCCCGGGGCCGCCCGGGGCCGCCGGCGCGGCTCAGGCGCTCACGTCGGAGTGCTTCCAGTCGCCCCGGAGCAGGCGGCGGTGGAAGGCGGGGAGCTTCACGATCTCCTCCGCCAGCAGGATCGTCAGCACCCAGAAGGCCGGCCAGTCGAAGACGACGACCGCCAGCGCCGTGGCCGGGACCCGGAACAGCCACTGGGACCAGACGAAGATGTGCATCACGTAGATCGTGTCGCCGCTGGCGCGCAGGGTGTTGCCGCAGATCGCGTTCGAGCCCTTGGGGAAGGGCAGCAGCAGCAGGACGGGCAGGAAGCCCAGCAGCACCTGGCGCGTCTCGGGCGCGAGATCGTCGTAGAGGATATCGGCAGACAGGCACACCGCGGCGTAGGCCGCCGCGACGACGGCCGCGGCGATGAAGGCGCCGCGCCACGCGGCCGCGAGGAAGCTGTCGAGCACCGCCACCGGGTGCCGCTGGCCCAGCAGCTGCGCCACGATGATGCCCGTCGCCTGCGCCCACTGCATGCCGACGGTGCCGGCGACCATGATCCAGGGTGCGATGATCGTCATCGCGGCAAATTCGTTCAGGCTCAGCCGGGAGTAGATCAGCGTGCAGACATGGGTGGGGGAGGTGGCGCTGAAGAAGGTGGCGGCGATCGGCAGGGCGAAGGCGAGGTGCCGCTTCAGCGTGGCGCCGAAGGTGCCGTGCCGCCAGCCGGCGAGGCGGGCGAGGTCGCCGTCGAGCCGCACGAAACGCCAGACCAGGAAGGCGACCTGGACGCTCACCGCGATGGCGCTGCCCATCGCCGCGCCGCGCACCCCGAAGGCGGGCAGGCCGAAGTAGCCGTGGATCAGCACGATGCTGGTCGCGACGTTGATGGGCAGGGCGAGGCAGAAGCTGTAGAGCGGCAGCTTGGTGCGGCCGCAGCCGTTGAAGTAGCTCGACAGGCACTGGCCGACGGCCTCGCCCAGGATCACCAGCGAGAAGATCGCCAGGTAGTCCCTGGCGAGCCGCGCGACCTCGCCGCTCGGCGCCATCGCCCCGATCAGCGCGCCGCCGAAGAGCGAGATCAGCAGCAGCCCGAGGCAGCCGACCGCGAGGCTCACGCTCATGCCCGAGGCGAGGGCGGACTTGAGGAACACCCGGTCGCCGGTGCCGAAGGCCTGCGCGGTGCGGATCTGCATCGCGTTGGCGAAGGCGAGGATGCCGCCGAGCACGAAGCCCGCGATGGCGGCGGCCAGCCCCATCGCGGCCAGCGAGGTCTCGCCGAGCGAGGAGACGAGGTAGGCGTCGATGACGACGGTGCCGTGCAGGATGATCGCCTTCAGCGTCATCGGCCATGCGAGGAGGAAGACGCTTCTGGCGCCGGGAGCCGGATAATCCGGAGATACGGTGGTGGTCATGCGGAGGCGCGGGCCTCCGGGCGCGGGGCGCCGGCGGCGGCCCCCGGCGACGACCTGCGGAGCGGGATGGGCATTCTCGGCCTACAGGTCTTCGGGTTCGAAGTAGTCCTGGTTGGTGGCCGAGATGCTCTCGATCGTCTCGTCGAGCCGCGACAGGTGCCGCGCGCCGGCGGCGACCGCGGTCTCCGCGTCGTGCCGCTCCACCGCCTCGGCGATGGCCCGGTGGTCGGCGACCAGCTCCGGCATCCGATCTTCCTTGGACAGGCCGAGGAGGCAGAGCCGGTCGACCTTGGACTTCTCGGCCATGATGACGTCGAAGGCGAAATCCGCATGGGCGATATCGCAGAGGGTGCGGTGGAAGTCGTAATCGAGCTCGCCGAAACCCTCGACGTCGCGCCGGCGGATCGCCTCGTCCTGCTGGGCGAGGGCGGCCTTGAGCATCGCCGCGCCGACTGCGTCGCACTTCTCGGCTGCCAGCCGCAGGACCTCCTTCTCGACCGAGGCGCGCACGAAGCGCGACTTGACGATCTCGCGCATGGAGAAGCGGCGCACCTCGGTGGCGCGCTGCGGGCGGATCAGCAGCAGATCGAGGTTGGCGAGGCGGCTGAAGGCGTCCCGCACCGGCTGGCGCGACACCCCGAACCGGGCTGCGACCTCGGCCTCGGAGAGCTTGTCCCCCGGCCGCAGCCGCAGGCTCAGGATGTCCTCCTGGATCGCGTGGAAAATGTCGTCGACGCTCGTCCTTCGTTCTCCGGCAGGGCGCACCTGAACCATGTCTCGGCCTCTCTCTGAATGCTCTCATCACAGGTTAGCGCAGTTACGACTAGTATACCAGTCCAATTACTAGTATCCCAGTTTCAGGCGGCGCCGAATCGGCCGCAGGGAACACATGGGCTGGGAGGCCCGGCACACGAGAGGGAGGAGCCATGTCCGGCGTCAGTCTTCAGGGGCTCGTCAAATCCTACGGCGCGGTCCAGGTGGTCCACGGGATCGATCTCGAAGTGCGGGAGAAGGAATTCGTCGTCCTCGTCGGCCCGTCCGGGTGCGGCAAGTCGACGACGCTGCGCATGATCGCCGGGCTCGAGGAGATCACCGACGGCGACCTGACCATCGACAGCCGTCACGTGAACCGCGTCGCGCCCAAGGATCGCGACGTGGCGATGGTGTTCCAGAACTACGCGCTCTACCCGCACCTCAACGTGGCCGACAACATCGCGTTCGGCCTGCGGATCCGGAAGGAGAAGAAGGAGCGGATCGAGGCGCAGGTGCAGGAGGTCGGCGGCATCCTCGGGCTGACCGACTACCTCGAGCGCCGCCCCGCCGACCTCTCAGGCGGCCAGCGCCAGCGGGTCGCCATGGGCCGCGCCATCGTGCGCAACCCCAAGGTCTTCCTGTTCGACGAGCCGCTCTCCAACCTCGACGCCAAGCTGCGCACCCAGATGCGCGCCGAGATCAAGCGGCTGCACAAGCGGCTCGGCGTGACCTCGATCTACGTCACCCACGACCAGGTCGAGGCGATGACGCTCGCCGACCGCATCGTCGTCATGCACGACGGCCGGATCGAGCAGATCGGCACGCCGATGGAGCTGTTCCTGAACCCGGCCAACACCTTCGTCGCCGGCTTCCTCGGCTCGCCGCCGATGAACATGGTCGACGCCACCATCGCGGCGGGAGACACGGGGCCGGTGGCCGAGTTCGGCTCCAACCGGCTGCCGCTGGCACCGATCCCCTCGCTGCAGGACTCGGTGGGCCGGCACGTGATCCTCGGCATCCGGCCCGAGTTCGTCACCATCGCCGAAGACAACACGCCGGGCCGGGTGGAGGTCGACGTGGACCTGATCGAGACGCTCGGTTCCGAGGCGCTGATCCACGCCAGCCTGCAGAACGCGCCTTTCGTGATCCGCACCGAGACCGTGGGGCAGATGGACGTGCTGAACGGCATCTCCGGTTTCACCATCGCGCCCGGGCTGGTCCGCGTCTTCGACGCCGAGACCGGCAAGGCGCTGCCGGGACAGGTGACCGAGACATGAGCATCGATCCCAACTTCACCGGTCCGACGACCGAGAACCTCCTCTTTGACGCGTCCGAGGCGCAGCGCCGGCGCAAGCCGGGCCGGATCCAGCGGATCGGCGACCACGTCCGCCGCGAGTGGCAGCTTTACGTGATGCTGGTCCCGACGATCGTCTGGCTGCTGGTCTTCCTCTACAAGCCCATGTGGGGCCTGCAGATCGCCTTCAAGGACTACTCAATCTTCCGCGGCATCGCCGACAGCCCGTGGATCGGCTTTCAGCATTCCGAGACGCTGTTCAACAACGACCAGTTCCTGCGCGCCCTGCGCAACACGATCATCATGAGCGCCTACGGGCTGCTCTTCGGCTTCCCGGTGCCGATCTTCCTGGCGCTGATGTTCAACGAGATCCTGAACGACAAGTTCAAGAAGACGGCGCAGACCATCGTCTACCTGCCGCACTTCATCTCCTCCGTGATCATCGCTGGCATCGTGATCACCGCCTTCTCGCCCTCGGCGGGCATCGTGAACACGATCCTCGAGTGGCTCGGCTTCGACAGCATCTACTTCCTGACCAAGCCGGAGTGGTTCCGCCCGATCTTCATCGGCACCGGCATCTGGCAGGAGGCGGGCTTCCAGTCGATCGTCTACCTCGCGGCCATCGCCGGGGTGTCGCCGACGCTCTACGAGAGCGCGGTCGTGGACGGCGCCAGCCGCTGGCAGATGATGTGGAAGATCACCATCCCGTCGATCATGCCGACGATCATCATCATGCTGATCATCCGCATCGGCAACATCCTCGAGATCAGCTTCGAGATGATCATCCTGCTCTACCAGCCGGCGACCTATGCGACGGCGGACGTGGTGAACACCTTCATCTACCGCCAGGGCCTGCAGGGCGGCCAGTACGACTTCGCCGCCGCCGCCGGCCTCTTCAACGCCGTGGTCGCCTTCATCCTGGTGATGACCGCCAACACGATCTCCAAGCGCTACTCGCGCACGTCGCTCTGGTGAGGGGGAAGACGATGGCCAACATGAACCTCTACTCGCGCGGCGACAAGCTGTTCGTCATCACCAACATGGTCCTGATCGCGCTGTTCACGATCTCGACGCTGTATCCGTTCATCTACATCGTCTCGCTGTCGCTCTCGACGGGGTTCGAGGCGCGGGCCGGCAACGTGCTGCTGACCCCGGTCGGGTTCACCATCGAGGCCTACAAGCAGGTGCTGAGCGAGCGGCTGTTCTGGACCTCCTACGGCAACACCTTCATCTACACGGTGTTCGGCACGCTGATGAGCCTGCTCATCATCATCCCCGGCGCCTACGCGCTGTCGCGCCCGCAGCTCTACGGGCGGCGGTTCTGGAACCTGATGGTGGCCTTCACCATGTGGTTCAACGCCGGCCTGATCCCGTTCTTCCTGAACTTCCGCGACCTCGGCCTGCTCGACAGCTACTTCGGCATCATCATCGGCTTCGCGGTCAACGGCTTCAACATCATCCTGCTGCGCAACTTCTTCGAGGCGATCCCGCAATCGTTCGAAGAGGCCGCGCGGATGGACGGGGCGAACGAGTTCCAGGTGCTCTGGAAGGTCTACATGCCGCTGTCCAAGCCCGCCATCGCCACCGTCGCGCTGTTCTGCATCGTGTCGCGCTGGAACGGGTTCTTCTGGGCGATGGTGCTGCTCCAGGACGAGGACAAGATCCCGCTGCAGGTCTACCTGCGCCAGGTCATCGTCGAGCTCTCGGACGACGAGGAATTCTCCACGACCCTGCTGACCGCGGCCTATTCGGTCGAGACCGTCACCGCCGCGATCATCGTCTGCTCGATCATACCGATCCTGCTCATCTACCCCTTCCTCCAGAAGTACTTCAGCAAGGGCATCCTGCTGGGCGGAGTGAAGGAATGAACGGCCATTTTCGCAACAGGGAGGACACCATGCGAACCTTAGGACTTTCCATCGCCATGCTGGCCAGCACGGCCATGACCGCGCCCGTCCTGGCACAGGACATCGAGCTGCCGATCGTCGACGAACCTCTGGAGCTGACGATCCACATGCACTGGGCCCGGGCCCAGGGCTACGGCCCCGGCGGCGACACCTCCGAGATCTACCCGGTCGAGGAAGTCGCCCGCGAGCGGACCAACATCCACCTGGTCGACCAGACCTCGGGCCGCAACACCACCGACAATTCCGAGGCGATGAACCTGCTGCTCGCCGCCGGCAACCTGCCCGACATCGTCGGCGGCGCCAACATCCGCCAGCCGGTCAACGAGTACGGCCCGCAGGGCGCCTTCGTTCCGCTCAACGACCTCGTTGACGAGCACGCGCCCAACATCAGGGCCTGGTTCGACGAGCATCCCGAGATCTGGGACGCGATCTCGGCCTACGACGGCAACGTCTACTACATCCCCTACCTGCCCGACGGCAAATACGCCCGCGCCTGGTTCGTCCGCCAGGACTGGCTCGACGCGCTCGGGCTGGAGCGGCCCGACGACGTCGACGAGCTCTACGAGGTGCTTGTCGCGTTCCGCGACCAGGACCCCAACGGCAACGGCATGCAGGACGAGATCCCGTTCTTCGTGCGCGACTGGGAAGAGGTCCTGCGGCTGCTGACGCTCTGGGACGCCCGCTCGACCGGGGCGGACGTCTATCACCAGTTCTACCTCAAGGACGGCCAGGTGGCGCATCCCTACGCGCAGGACGAATACCGCGACGGGCTGGCCAACATCGCCCAGTGGTACGAAGAGGGCCTGATCGACCCCGAGCTCTTCACCCGCGGCAGCTCGGCCCGCGACTACCTGCTGGGCGAGAACCTGGGCGGCATGACCCACGACTGGTTCGCCTCCACCTCGGGCTACAACGTCGCGCTCGCCGACAAGGTCGAAGGCTTCGACTTCGTTCCCTTCCTGCCGCCGAAATCGGTCAGCGGCGTGCGGATCGAGGAAAATCGCCGCATCCCGATGAAGCCCGACGGCTGGGCGATCTCCTACGCCAATGAGCACCCGGTCGAGACCATCAAGTACTTCGACTACTGGTTCTCCGAGGAGGGCGCGCTGCTGGCCAACTTCGGCGTCGAGGGCAAGACCTGGGACATGGTCGACGGCGAGCCGGTCTACAAGCCCGAGGTGCTGGAATCCGGCGAGCCGGTGAACAGCCAGATGTACCTCGAGGGCGCGCAGGTCTACCGCGGCTACCCGCAGGATTACCGCTACGAGTGGCAGTGGACCCGGGACTCGGCGCGCGAGGGCATCGAGCTCTACGACAGCGAGGATTTGCTGGTCGAGCAGTTCCTCGGCGTGTCCTTCAACCAGGAAGAGCAGGAGGTCTACGACCGCTACTGGCCGTCGCTGCAGACCTACATGCTGGAGCGCCAGCAGGCCTGGATCCTCGGCTCGGGCGACGTCAAGGAAGAGTGGGACGACTACATCGAGACGCTCAACGACATGGGCCTTCAGGACGTGCTCGACGTCATGAACTCGGCCTACGAGCGCCAGTACAGCTGACGCCTTCCAATAGCATCGACAGCACGGCCGGCTCCGGCTGGCCGTGCGCCCTCCACGTCACCGCCGACCCGCAAGGATAGCCCATGCTCGCCCGAACCCTGCCGACCCTCGACGAACCCAAGGCGGGCCGCCTGACGATCCAGTACGCCCCGACCGAGCGGAGCGACATCGTCGAGAACCCGCCGCGCTTCTCGTGGCTGCCGGTGATCGAGGACGAGGCGTCCTACGTCCTGCGCCTGTCGCGCGACGCCGACTTTCCCGCGAAGGACACGCTGACCTTCGCCCCGATCCCGCTGAACTTCTTCACCCCCGACCGCGTGCTGGAGCCCGGCCGGTGGCACTGGTCCTACGCGGTCTGCGACGCCGGGACGGGCAAGCCGGTGACGGAGTGGAGCAGCACCCGCAGCTTCACCCTCGCGGCCGACCTGCCCGAGACGCCGCTGCCCGCGCGCGCGGTGCGGCTCGACGGCGCGACCCGCGCCCATCCGCGGCTCTGGCTGACCCCCGAGCGGCTGGATGCCTTCCGCAAGGCCGTGGCGGTCGATCCGACCCACTGCGCGTGGGACGCCTTCTACGAAGGTTCGGTCCTGCCGTGGATGGAGCGCGAGCTTATGCGCGAGCCGGCCGGCTACCCGAACCACCAGCGCGTTGCGCCGATCTGGCGGCAGACCTACATCGACCTGCAGGAGGTCTGGTACGCGATCCGCCACCTCGCCATCGGCGGCAAGGTGACCGGCAACCAGGAGATGCTCGACAAGGCCAAGGCGCAGCTGCTCGAGGCGGCGAGCTGGGACCCGATGGGGGTCACCTCGCGCGCCTACACCGACGAGTGGGCCTACCGCGTCAACAACGCGCTCGCCTGGGGCTACGACTGGCTCCACGACCAGCTCACCGAGGAGGAGCGCGCCACCGTCCGCGCCGCCCTGCGCGAGCGCACCCGCGACATCGCCGAGCACGCAATAGTCAACGCCAAGATCCACCTCTTTCCCTACGACAGCCACGCCGTGCGCTCGGTGTCGCTGACGCTGATCCCCGCGTGCATCGCGCTGCTGGAAGACGGCGACGACGAGGTGCGCGGCTGGCTCGACTACTGCATCGAGTTCCTGTTCACCGTCTACTCGCCCTGGGGCGACGCCGACGGCGGGTGGGCCGAGGGCACGAACTACTGGATGATGGGCATGGCCTATCTCATCGACGCCGCGAACCGGCTGAAGAGCTACACCGGCATTGATCTCTACCAGCGCCCCTTCCTGCAGAACACGGGCGACTTCCCGCTCTATTGCAAGGCCCCCAACACCCGCCGCGCCACCTTCGGCGACGACAGCACCCAGGGCGATCTGCCGGGCATCAAGACCGGCCTCAACATGCGCCAGTTCGGCGGGGTGACGGGCAAGGGCGCCTACCAGTGGTATTGCGAGGAGAACCTGCGCCTGAACCCGGGCACGGAGATGGAGTTCTACAACTGGGGCTGGTGGGACACCCGGTTCGACGAGATGGCCTTTCAGACCGACTTCCCGGTGGTCGAGGCGACGCCGCCGGAGGGCGGGCTGCGCCACTTCCGCGGCATCGGCTGGGTCGGCATCCAGCACGCGATGGACGACCCCGACGAGCACATCCAGTTCGTCTTCAAGTCCTCGCCGTTCGGCTCGATCAGCCACAGCCACGGCGACCAGAACGCCTTCTGCATGGCCGCCTACGGCGAGGACCTGGCGATCCAGTCGGGCTACTACGTCGCCTTCAACTCGTCGATGCACCGCGAGTGGCGGCGCCAGACGCGCTCGAAGAACGCGATCCTGATCAACGGCAAGGGCCAGTACGCGGAGAAGGACAAGGCCAAGGCGATGGCCGCCACCGGCCGCATCCTCGCCGCCGAGCCCCGCGAGGATCACCACTACATCCGCGGCGACGCCACCGAGGCCTACCGGAGCCTGTCGCCCGAGGTGACTCTGGCCGAGCGCGAGATCTACTTCGTGCGCAACAGCTACTTCGTGATCGTCGACAAGGTCGACGCCGAGACGCCGGTCACAGTCGACTGGCTGCTGCACGCCAACAACCCCTACGAGCTCGGCCGGACCAGCTTCCGCAACACGGGCGAGAAGGCGGGGTTCTACGGGCAGGTGGTCTGGTCGGAGGCGGGCAAGCCCGAGCTGTCGCAGACCACAGACTTCCCCGGCGTCGATCCCGCCGATTACGAGGGCCTGCCGGTCAGCACCTTCCTGACCGCGCGCTACCCCGCCGCCACCCGCCACCGCATCGCGACGCTGCTCGTGCCCTACCGGCTCGAGGCGCCGAAGCGGATCTTCAACTTCCTCGACGACCAGGGCTACGACGCGGATCTCTACTTCACCGACGCCGACGAGAACACGTTCAGGGTCGTGATGAAGAAGCTGGCCAACACCTGATCCGGGAGCGAGAGACATGACCAAGAACCACTTCCCGGCCGCCGAGGCCGAGACCGTCGACGCCGGCGGTGGCCTGACGCGCAAGGTGGGCGCCTACAACGACAACCTGATGTGCGTCGAGGTCTCCTTCGAGACCGGCACCGTCGCGGCGCTGCACAGCCACCCGCACGAGCAGATCACCTACGTCGTCTCGGGCCGCTTCGAGTTCACCGTGGGCGAGGCGACCTACACTGTCGGCCCCGGCGACAGCCTCTACAAGGAGCCGAACATCGTCCACGGCGCGACCTGCCTCGAGGCGGGCGTCCTGATCGACATGTTCACGCCCCACCGCGAAGATTTTCTCTGACACCGCAATCCGTTACGCTCCAAGGGAGACATCCACATGACCAAACCTGTCATCGGCTTCATCGGCCTCGGCCTGATGGGCGGCAACATGGTCGCGAACCTGCAGACCCGTGGCTACGAGCTGGTCGTGATGGACCTCGACGCGGACGCCGTGAAGGCGGTGACCGACCGGGGCAACGCCCGCGAGGCGGCCTCGGCCAAGGCGCTCGCCGAGGCGGCGGACATCGTGATGCTCTGCCTGACGACCTCGGAGGTCGTGGAAAAGCTCGTCTACGGCGATGACGGCATCCTCGCCGGCATCACCGAGGGCAAGGTGCTGGTCGATTTCGGCACCTCGATCCCCGCCTCCACCCGCAAGATCGGCGCCGACCTCGCCGCCAAGGGGGCGGGCATGGTCGACGCGCCGCTCGGCCGCACGCCCGCGCACGCCAAGGACGGGCTGCTCAACATCATGGCCGCCGGCGAGCGCAAGTGGTTCGACAAGGTCCGGCCGGTGCTCGAGGAGCAGGGCGAGAACGTCTTCCACCTCGGCGCGCTGGGCAACGGCCACGTCACCAAACTGATCAACAACTTCATGGGCATGACCACCGTCTGCACCATGTCCCAGGCCTTCGCCGTGGCCGAGCGCGCCGGGGTCGACCGGGCGCAGCTCTACGACATCATGTCGACCGGCCCGTCGAACTCGCCCTTCATGGGCTTTTGCAAGAACTACGCGGTCGACGGGGTCAGCGACCTCGGCTTCTCGATCAGCAACGCCAACAAGGACCTCGGTTACTTCCTGAAGATGGCCGAGGATCTCGGCACCCGCGCCGAGATCGCCGAGGGCACCTCGCACAACTTGCAGGCGGCTGTGGAGGCAGGCATGGGACAGGGCAACGTGCCCGAGATCTTCGACTACTTCCGCAGGCTCGAGTCCTGAGCAAAGACAAGACACAAGGAAAAGACCATGAAACTGCAGGGAAAAACCGCCATCGTCACCGGCGGCGGACGGGACATCGGCCGCGCCGCGGCGCTCAAGCTCGCCTCCGAGGGCGCGGCCGTCGCGATCAACTACTTCTCGACGGGCACCGGGGCAGAGGAGGCCGTCGCGGAGATCACCGGGCGCGGTGGCAAGGCCTTCGCCATGCAGGGCGACCTGACCAGACAGGCCGACGTGGACGCGCTGGTGGCGCGGACCGTCGAGGAGTTCGGCCGCGTCGACGTGCTGGTCAACAACGCCGGCGGCCTGATCGGGCGCAAGACCATCGCCGAAATGGAGCTCGAGCACTGGCAGGCGGTGATGGACCTCAACGTCACCAGCACCTTCCTGATGGTCAAGGCCTGCCTGCCGCACATGGACAAGGGCGCCATCGTCAACCTCGCCAGCCAGGCCGGCCGCGACGGCGGCGGGGCAGGGGCGGTGGCCTACGCCAGCTCCAAGGGCGCGATCATGACCATGACCCGCGGCCTCGCCAAGGAGCTGGGCCCCGACATCCGCGTCAACGCGCTCTGCCCTGGGATGATCGACACCGACTTCCACAACATTCACACGCCGGACGCCGGCCGGCGCGGCTACGAGGCGACCGCGCCGCTCAGGCGGCAGGGCACGGTCGAGGACACCGCGAACCTCGTGCTGTTCCTGGCCTGCGACGACAGCGCCTTCATGACCGGCACCAACGTCGACATCAACGGCGGCGTGCTCTTCAGCTGAGCCGGCGCGCCGGAGTGGAAAGGGAGGGCCGATGCACATCCTGTCGATCGGAGAATGCATGGCCGAACTGGCCCCGGCGGACCTGCCGGGGACCTATCGCCTCGGCTTCGCGGGAGACACGTTCAACACCGCGTGGTACCTCGCCCGGCTGCGCCCCGAGAGCAGGATCTCCTACTTCTCGGCCATCGGCGACGACGCCCTGTCGCAGCAGATGCGCGCGGCGATGAGCGCCGCGGGCATCGACGGGGGCGGGCTGCGGGTGATCCCGGGGCGGACCGTCGGCCTCTACCTGATCACGCTGGAGCAGGGCGAGCGCAGCTTCGCCTATTGGCGCGGCCAGTCCGCCGCCCGCGAGCTGGCCGGCGACGCGGACGCGCTGGCCGCGGCGATGGCGCGGGCCGACGTCGTCTACTTCTCCGGCATCACCCTCGCCATCCTCGACCAGTGCGGCCGCGCGACGCTGCTACGGGCGCTGGCGCAGGCGCGCGCCACGGGCCGGACCATCGCCTTCGACCCCAACCTGCGCCCGCGCCTCTGGGCCGGGACCGGCGAGATGACCGAGACAATCATGCAGGGGGCGGCGGTGAGCGACATCGCCCTGCCGTCCTTCGAGGACGAGGCGGCCTGGTTCGGCGATGCCGGCCCCGACGCCACCGCCGACCGCTATGCGAGGGCCGGGGTGCGCAGCGTCGTGGTCAAGAACGGGCCCCACGCGGTGCACTTCCTGCAGGACGGCCGCCGCGGGCGGGTGCCCGTCCCGCCGGTCGCGCAGGTGGTGGACACCACCGCGGCGGGCGACAGCTTCAACGCGGGCCTGCTCGACAGCGTCCTCGCCGGGCAGCCGCTCGAGACAGCCATCGCCGCCGCCGCGGCCCTCGCCGGGCAGGTGGTCCAGGGCAAGGGCGCGCTCGTCGAGGTCCCGTCCCTGCGCCCGCACGCCGACGCTTGAAGGAACAAGGAGACCGACATGGCGAATCCCGCACCGGCCGACACGATCGCGCTGAAGCCCGACACCCTCCCGCGCCTCGCCGCGGCGAGCACCGCCACGGTGGCGACGCTGCTGTTCAAGCGCGGCTACCACAACGCCTACATCCAGGGCGTCCGGCCGCTCGCGCCCGGCAAGCCCCGCATGGTCGGGCCCGCCTACACCCTGCGCTACATCCCCACGCGTCCGGACACCGACCCGCTGACCGCCTTCCGCGAGCCGGACCACCCGCAGCGCGTCGCGGTCGAGGAATGCCCCGCCGGCGCGGTGCTGGTGATGGATTGCCGCCAGGACGCCACTGCGGCCTCGGCCGGCTCGATCCTGCTGACCCGCCTGCAGGTCCGGGGCGCGGCGGGCGTAGTCAGCGACGGCGGCATCCGCGACGCCGCCGGGGCGGGCGCGCTCGACATGCCCGTCTTCGCGGCCAAGCCCTCGGCCCCGACCAACCTGACCAAGCACCACGCGGTCGACATCGGCCTGCCCATCGCCTGCGGCGGCGTCGCCGTCTATCCCGGCGATATCCTGCTCGGCGACGAGGACGGCGTCATGGTCATCCCCCGCCACCTCGCCGACGAAATCGCGGCCGACAGCGCCGAGATGGAGCTGTTCGAGGACTTCGTGCTGGAAGAGGTGAAGCGCGGCGTCCCGGTGATCGGCCTCTACCCGCCGACCGACCCCGAGACCGAGGACCGCTACCGCGCCTGGCGCGCGCAGAGGGACTGAGGGGGGCGGGAGCGGCGGTCGTGAAGGGACCGATGGTGGCGCAGGCTGAGCAACACGTTGACCTTGGAGATCAGCTAGCACGCTCATTCGAGTAGCGTTGAATATCAACCTCGTAGGCCGACGACCTCACTTGAGTCATCAAACATCATGCTCCCGCTCACCCGGTTAGGAGTCAGACAAGCTATTGGCGGATAGCAGGATGTCCAGCCGACGGGAATTCCGGCAAGTCACTGTCATGTATCTATAAAAAGGCCATGGTGGCGGAGAGGAAGGGATTCGAACCCTCGAGACGGTTTCCCGCCTACACACTTTCCAGGCGTGCGCCTTCGACCACTCGGCCACCTCTCCGCCGGCGTCTCTAGCGGAAGGTGGCGAGGGGATGCAAGGGCGGATGGCGGGGTTTTGTGCCGGTCGTGGCGGCACTGCGCCTGCCGTCCTTGCGATCGCCAGGAAGCCGGCCACGGCGGGGAGCGCGGGTGGCGATGGTCGGCGCTGAGCGTGGCCATGGCCGCTCCCGTGCGCACCGGTCCGCCGGGGCGCGGGCGCGCCGCCTGTTTTCCGGGCAGATGCGCCGGTGCGGAAGATCGTTGACGACTCCGCCTGAGATTGTGCCCTAGCCTCGAGGCGGGCAGGAACCGGGTCGCCTCTGGCTCGTTTGCTGTTCAGGAGCAAACGTTCCCGGGCAGCGGAACGATCATGGGGGACAGGGATAGATGGCCGCAAAGACGCCACGCAAAACCGATTCTGACGCAACCTTGCAGGACCTTGCCGCCAAGCGGCTCGTGATCGAGGCCGTGAGCCCCGAGATCGACGGCGGCCGCTTCGCTGCGAAGGCCGTGGCGGGATGGCTCGTCGAGGTCAGCGCCGACATCTTCGGCGACGGCCACGAGGTCATCGCCGCGGCCCTGGTCAAGGCCGACGGCAGCGAGATGCCGATGCTCAAGGGCGTCAACGACCGCTGGAGCGCCGAGGTCACCTTCGCCGAACCCGGCCCGGCGCAGCTGTCGCTGGTGGCGTGGCGCGATCTCTGGGGGACCTGGGCGCGCGATACCCGCAAGAAGCTCGACGCGGGCCAGGACGTCTCCGTCGAGATGGAGGAGGCGCGGCAGATGCTTGCCGCGTGCAAGGCGCCGCGCGGGCAGGGGCTCGGCCCGGCGCTGAAGGCGCTGCAGAAAGCCGCCAAGGCCGGCGACGCCGAGACGCTGCTGGGCGCGGACGCCAACGCCCTGATGGCCCGCCTCGGCCCCCGCGCCAACGTCACCCGCTACGACGACCTGCCGTTCTGGGTCGACCGGGAGCGGGCGGCGTTCTCGGCCTGGTACGAGCTGTTCCCCCGCTCGGCGGGGCCGGAGGGGCAGCACGGGACCTTCCGCGACGTGATCGGCCGGCTCGACTACGTCCGCGACCTCGGCTTCGACGTCCTGTACTTCCCGCCGATCCACCCGATCGGCACCACCAACCGCAAGGGCAAGAACAACTCGCTCAAGGCCGAGCCCGGCGACATCGGCTCTCCCTACGCCATCGGCTCGCCCGAGGGCGGCATGGACGCGGTGCATCCCGAACTCGGCACGCTCGAGGATTTCGACGCGCTGGTCGCCGCCGCCGCCGAGAAGGGGCTCGAGATCGCGCTCGACATCGCCCTCAACGCCTCGCCCGACCACCCCTGGATCGAGGAACACCCCGACTGGTTCGAGCGCCGCCCCGACGGGTCGATCAAGTTCGCCGAGAACCCGCCGAAGAAGTACGAGGACATCGTCAACTTCCGCTACTACCTCGACGACGGCCGCCCCAACACGCCGTTCTGGCACGCGATCCGCGACCTGTTCCTGTTCTGGGCCGGCCACGGGGTGCTGAGCTTCCGCGTCGACAACCCGCACACCAAGCCGTTCCCGTTCTGGGAGTGGATCATCGGTGAGGTGCGCCGCGAGTACCCCGACGCGATCTTCCTGTCGGAGGCCTTCACCCGGCCCAAGGTGATGAAGCGGCTCGCGAAGGTGGGCTTCAACCAGAGCTACACCTACTACACCTGGCGCAACAATGCCCACGAGCTGACCGAGTACCTCACCGAGCTGACGACCGAGGAGTGCCGCCACTACATGCGGCCCAACTTCTTCACCAACACTCCTGACATCAACCCGGTCTTCCTGCAGTATTCGGGCCGCGCCGGCTTCCGCACCCGGCTGCTCATGGCGGCGTCGCTGGCGGGGAACTACGGGATGTATTCGGGCTTCGAGCTTTGCGAGAGCGCGCCGCTGCCGGGCAAGGAGGAGTACCTCGATTCCGAGAAGTACCAGCTGCGCCACCGCGACTGGGACGCCGAGGGCCACATCAAGGATGACATCCGTCTCATCAACCGGATCCGCCGCGAGAACCCGGCGATGAAGGATTTCCTCAACCTGCGCTTCTTCAAGGCCCACGACGAGCGGGTGCTCTACTACGGCCGCTTCGACGAGGCGCACCGCAACTACCTGCTGTTCCATGTGCTGATCGACCCGCACAACGGCGCGGAGTTCGGCTTCGAGCTGCCGCTCTGGGAGTTCGGTCTGCCCGACGCCGCCTCGATCGAGGTGGAGGACGCCATCCACGGCAACCGCTTCACCTGGCACGGCAAGGATCACCGGCTCGCGCTCGACCCGGTCAACCGGCCTTATGCCATTTGGAAGCTGTTCCCGCCCGGAGGCGTCGCATGACCATCGCAGACAGGAAACTTCTCGCCGCCGAGCCCGGCGCGACCGAGGCCGACTGGTACAAGGACGCGGTGATCTACCAGGTCCACGTCAAGGCCTACCAGGACAGCAACAACGACGGCATCGGCGATTTCGCCGGCCTGATGCGGCGGCTCGACCACGTCCAGGAACTCGGTGCGACGGCGATCTGGCTGCTGCCCTTCTACCCCTCGCCGCTGCGCGACGATGGATACGACATCGCCGAGTTCAAGGCGGTGAACCCGCAATACGGGACGATGGACGACTTCCAGGGCTTCGTCGACGAGGCGCACCGGCGCGGGCTCAAGGTGATCACCGAGCTGGTCATCAACCACACGTCCGACCAGCACGAGTGGTTCCAGCGCGCTCGCCGCGCGCCCAAGGGCAGCCCCGAGCGCGATTTCTACGTCTGGTCGGACGATCCGAGCCGCTGGATGGACAAGACGCGGGTGATCTTCAACGACACCCACGATTCCAACTGGTCCTGGGATCCGGTGGCCGAGCAGTTCTACTGGCACCGCTTCTTCGACCATCAGCCCGATCTCAACTTCGACAATCCGAAGGTGCTCGAGGAGGTGCTCGACGTGATGCACTTCTGGCTCGACAAGGGCGTCGACGGGCTGCGGCTCGACGCGATCCCCTACCTCGTCGAGCGCGACGGCACCAACAACGAGAACCTCCCCGAGACCCACGACGTGCTGAAGGCGATCCGCGCCGATCTCGACAAGCACTACGAGAACCGGATGCTGCTGGCCGAGGCGAACCAGTGGCCCGAGGACACCCGCCCCTATTTCGGCGAGGGCGACGAGTGCCACATGGGCTTCCACTTCCCGCTGATGCCGCGGATGTACATGGCGGTGGCGCAGGAGGACCGCTACCCGATCACCGACATCATCCGCCAGACGCCGGCGATCCCGGAGGATTGCCAATGGGCGATCTTCCTGCGCAACCACGACGAGCTGACGCTCGAGATGGTCACCGATCGCGAGCGCGACTACCTGTGGAACTTCTACGCCGAGGACCGGCGGGCGCGGATCAACATGGGCATCCGCCGCCGTCTCGCGCCGCTGCTGCAGAACGACCGGCGCAAGATCGAGCTGCTCAACAGCCTGCTGATGTCGATGCCCGGCACGCCGATCGTCTACTACGGCGACGAGATCGGCATGGGCGACAACTACTACCTCGGCGACCGCGACGGGGTGCGTACCCCGATGCAATGGTCGGCCGACCGCAATGCCGGCTTCAGCCGCGCCAATCCCCAGCAGCTCTACCTGCCCACGATCCAGGATCCGGTGCACGGCTACGAGGCGATCAACGTCGAGGCGCAGCAGAGCTCGCCGACGTCGCTGCTCAACTGGGTCAAGCGGATGATCGCGGTGCGCCAGCGCCACCCCGTCTTCGGGCGCGGCGAAATCGAGCTGCTCTACCCGCGCAACCGCAAGGTGCTCGCCTACCTGCGCCGCCACGAGGGCGAGACGGTGCTCTGCGTGGCCAACCTGTCGCGCCAGGCGCAGGCGGCGGAGATCGACCTGTCGGAGTTCTCCGGCCGGGTGCCGGTCGAGCTGACCGCGCAGTCGCCGTTCCCGCCGGTGGGCGAGCTGCCCTACCTGCTGACGCTGCCGGCCTACGGGTTCTACTGGTTCCTGCTGGCCGACGAGGAGGCGGCGCCCGAGTGGCATACGCCGTACACCCAGATGCTGCCCGATTTCCTGACCCTGACCACCCGCGACGGCACGATCGGCTCGGCCCTGCGCGACGCCTCGGCGGCGCAGTTCGAGCGCCAGACCCTGCGCGAGTACCTGCCGCTGCAGCGCTGGTTCGCCGCCAAGGAAGAGCGGATCGGCAAGGTGACGATGCACAAGCTCGCCGAGATGGGGCAGGGGCGGCACATGCTCTCGGTGGTCGATGTCGCCTCCAGCGGCGGCGAGGCGCGCTACTTCCTGCCGGTCTCGGCGGTCTGGGGCGAGGACGCGCTCACCATCGGCCCGCGCCTGCCGGCGACGCTGGCGAAGCTGCGCCAGGCCAACCGCGTCGGCGCGGTGCTCGACGGCGCGGTCGACGAGGAGATGGCGCGCACGCTGCTCGGCGCGATGGTCGAGAGCACGACGATGCCCGCGAGCGAGGGCAGCATCGAATTCCGCGGCAGCCCCGGCCTTGCCGAGCTCGCCGCCGATCCCGGCGAGCCGCGCCTGCTGTCGGCGGAGCAGTCCAACGCCTCGATCGCCTTCTCCGACAAGGTGATCCTGAAGCTCTACCGCCGCCTGCGGGGCGGCGTGCAGCCCGACATCGAGGTGGCGCGCTTCCTTACCGAGGAGACCGACTTCGAGGCGAGCCCGGCGCTGCTCGGCACGCTCGACTGGATCGCCCCCGACGGCACCCCCACGACCCTCGCGGCGGCGTCGGAGTTCGTGCGCAACCAGGGCGACGCGTGGCGCTACGTGACCGAGGCGCTCGAGCGCGACATGGAGCGCGAGGAGATGACCGAGGCGGCCTCGCAGGAGGGCGACGAGGAGGAGGCCCACGTGATGGGCGGCCCGCTCGATCTCGGCGCGGTCCTCGGGCGGCGCACCGGCGAGTTGCACCTGGCGCTCGCCAGCGGCGCGCCGGGCAGCGCCTTCGCGGAAGAGCCGATGGGCGAGGACGACCTCGCCAGCCTCGTCGACGACGTCCGCGGCGAGCTGGCAGACGTGTTCGACCGCCTCGCCGCGCACCGCGACGGCCTCGACGAGACCGGCCGGGCGCTGGCCGACGAGGTGCTCGACGCACGCGGCCGCTTCGACGCCCGGCTCGAGGCTCTGCGCGGCCTCACCCCCTCGGGCGGGCGCTGCCGCATCCACGGCGACTACCATCTCGGGCAGGTGCTCGTGGTCGAGACCGACGTGATGATCATCGACTTCGAGGGCGAACCCACCCGCAGCCTCGCCGAGCGGCAGGCCAAGTCGTCGCCGCTGCGCGACGTGGCGGGGATGCTGCGCAGCTTCGACTACGCGCTCTGGTCCACCGTCCGCCGCCGCCTCGAGCTCGGCGCCGACCCCGAGCGCACCCTCGCCGGCATCGAGGGCTGGCGCGCCGTCACCCAGGGCGCTTTCCTCGACGCCTACCGCGAGACCCTCGGCGACGCCTCGCTGCGCCCCGACGCGGAGTTCGAGGAAGCGCTGCTCGACCTGTTCCTCATCCAGAAGGCCGCCTATGAAGTCGCCTACGAGATGTCGATGCGTCCCGACTGGATCGACATTCCGCTGCGCGGCCTTCTGTCCCTCCTCGGCGAAAACGGAGAAAGCTCTTGATCCCGGACACCGCTCCTCCCGCCACCGACATCGATGCAATCCTGCGCGGCCAGCACGGCGACCCGTTCCGCTTCCTCGGCATGCGCCTCGCCTCCGAGACGGGGCCGATCGTTGTCAACGTGTTCGCGCCCGACGCCTCCGAGGTCGAGGTGATCGACGCCAAGGGCAAGTCGGCTTGTAAGCTCGAGCTGATCAACTCGGAAGGCTTCTTCCACGCGGCGCTCGGGCGTCGCAAGAAGCCGTTCCCCTACCGCCTGCGCCTGCGCAACCCGCAGGGGCACGAGTGGGAGATGCACGACCCTTACGCCTTCGGCCCCGTCCTTGGCGAGATGGACGAGTACCTGCTCGGCGAGGGGCGGCACGAGGAGATCTACCGCCGCCTCGGCGCGCACCCGATGACCCACGAGGGCGTCGAGGGCACCTCCTTCGCCGTCTGGGCGCCCAACGCGCGTCGGGTCTCCGTCGTCGGCCACTTCAACGCCTGGGACGGCCGCCGCCACCCGATGCGCCGGCGCGGCGCGACGGGCGTGTGGGAGATCTTCCTGCCCGGCATCGGGCGCGGCGAGACCTACAAGTACGAAATCCTCGGCACCTACGGCCACCTGCAGCCGCTCAAGGCCGACCCGGTCGGCTTCGCCGCCGAGGTGCCGCCCGAGACGGCGTCGGTCGTGCACGGCATGGTGCGCCACGAATGGACCGACGCCGGCTGGATCGAGGCGCGCCGGCCCGACCAGCGCGCCGACCCGATCTCCATCTACGAGGTCCACCTCGAGAGCTGGCGGCGCGGCGACGGCAACAGCATGCTCGACTACGCCGCCCTCGCCGAGCAGCTGATCGACTACCTCACCGAGATGAACTTCACCCACGTCGAGTTCCTCCCGGTGACGGAGTACCCGTTCTCCGGCTCTTGGGGCTACCAGCCCGTCGGCATGTACGCTCCCACCTCGCGCTTCGGCTCGCCCGAGGACTTCGCGGCGATGGTCGACCGGCTGCACGGCGCTGGGATCGGCGTCATCGTCGACTGGGTGCCGGCGCACTTCCCGTCCGACGCCCACGGCCTCGCCCGCTTCGACGGCACCGCGCTCTACGAGCACGAGGACCCGCGGCTCGGCTTCCACAAGGACTGGAACACGCTGATCTACAATTACGGCCGCCGCGAGGTCGCCAACTTCCTGCGCGCCTCGGCGACCTACTGGCTCAAGGAACTGCACGTCGACGCGCTGCGCGTCGATGCCGTCGCCTCGATGCTCTACCTCGACTACTCGCGCAACGAGGGGGAGTGGATCCCCAACCGCTACGGCGGGCGCGAGAACCTCGACGCGATCGACTTCCTCAAGGGCGTCAACGAGACCGCCCGCCACTACGCGCCCGGCAGCCTCACCATCGCCGAGGAGAGCACCGCCTTTCCGGGCGTCAGCCGGCCGGTGAGCGAGGACGGGCTCGGCTTCGACTTCAAGTGGAACATGGGCTGGATGCACGACACGCTCGAGTACATGTCGCTCGATCCGATCCACCGGAAGTACCACCACCACCAGATGACCTTCGGCCTTGTCTACGCCTTCTCGGAGAATTTCGTGCTGCCGCTGAGCCACGACGAGGTGGTGCACGGCAAGGGCTCGATGCTGGGCAAGATGCCGGGCGACCGCTGGCAGAAGTTCGCGAACCTGCGGGCCTATTACGGCTTCATGTGGGGCCATCCGGGCAAGAAGCTGCTCTTCATGGGCGGCGAGTTCGCCCAGGAGCGCGAGTGGAACCACGACCAGTCGCTCGACTGGCACCTGCTCGACGATCCGATGCACGACGGGGTGCGCAAGCTGGTGCGCGATCTTAACGCGCTCTACCGCGCCACCCCGGCGCTGCACCGGCGCGACTGCTCCCCCGAGGGCTTCCAGTGGATCGAGGGCGGCGACGCCGACAACAACACCTTCTCGTTCCTGCGCTGGGCCGACGACGGCCGCCCGGTGGCGGTGATCTCCAACATGGCGCCGGTGGTGCGCGAGGGCTACCGCGTCGGATTGCCGCTCGAGGGAACCTGGAGGGAAGTTCTGAATTCAGATGCCAGCGACTACGGCGGTTCCGGCGTGGCCAACGGCACCATTCGCGCCACGGGCGAGGGAATGCACGGCCAGCCCGCGTCGGCCGCACTCACCCTGCCGCCGCTCGGCACGATATTTCTCTCTCCGGAGTAAATGCACAACATGGACGCTCCCGCAGCGATCACGAACCGTCCGATCCTCGCCGGGTCGGACGTGCCTCTCGGCGCGACCTGGGACGGGTCGGGCACCAACTTCGCCCTGTTCTCGGCCCATGCCACCAAGGTCGAGCTCTGCCTCTTCGACAACCGCGGCCGCCGCGAGATCGAGCGCATCGAGCTGCCCGAGTTCACCCACCAGGTCTGGCACGGCTACCTGCCCGACGTGCGCCCCGGCCAGCTCTACGGCTATCGCGTCCACGGCCCCTACGCCCCCGAGGCGGGCCATCGATTCAACCCCAACAAGCTGCTGCTCGACCCCTACGCGCTGCAGCACAAGGGCGACCTGCGCTGGCACGACTCGCTGTTCGGCTACAAGCTCAACCACGACAAGGCCGACCTTTCCTTCGACCGGCGCGACAGCGCCTTCGTCATGCCGAAATGCGTCGTCGTCGACACCGCGCATACCTGGGGCGGCGACATCCGCCCCGACGTGCCGTGGGGCCGGACGGTGGTCTACGAGGCCCATGTCGGCGGCATGACCATGGGCCACGACGGCATCGAGCAGCCACTGCGCGGCACCTTCGAGGGGCTGGCCGACCCGCGGGTCATCGACCACCTCGTCAGCCTCGGCGTCACCTCGCTGGAGCTGCTGCCGGTGCAGGCGTTCTACGACGAGGGCTACCTGACCGAGAAGAACCTGGTGAACTGGTGGGGCTATTCCACGCTGGGCTTCTTCGCCCCCGCGCCGCGCTACCTGACGCCCGACGGCTCGCTGCACGAGTTCAAGCTGATGGTCCGCCGCCTGCACGAGGCGGGGATCGAGGTGATCATGGACGTGGTCTACAACCACACCGCCGAGGGCTCCGAGCGCGGCCCGACGCTGTCGTTCCGGGGCATCGACAACGCCAGCTACTACACGCTCGCCGACGATCCGCGCTACTACTTCGACACCACCGGCTGCGGCAACTCGCTCAACCTGCGCAACAGCCGCGTGCTGCAGATGGTGATGGATTCGCTGCGCTACTGGGTCGAGGAGTGCCACGTCGACGGCTTCCGCTTCGACCTCGCCACCACGCTGGGGCGCGACCGCGACCATTACAGCGAGCACGCCATCTTCCTCGAGGCGGTGCGCCAGGACCCGATCCTGGCCGGCGTGAAGCTCATCGCCGAGCCCTGGGACACCGGGCCCAACGGCTACCAGGTGGGCAACTTCCCCCCGGGCTGGGCCGAGTGGAACGACAGCTACCGCGACACCACCCGCGCCTACTGGAAGGGCGACAGCGGCACGCTGCCCAAGCTCGCCAGCAAGCTGCTCGGGTCGGCCGACACCTTCAACCATGCCGGCCGCCGCCCCTGGGCGAGCGTCAACTTCATCACCGCCCATGACGGCTTCACGCTGATGGACCTCGTCTCCTACAACGACAAGCACAACGAGGCGAACGGCGAGGACAACCGCGACGGCCACTCCCACAATCTCAGCTGGAACTGTGGCGTCGAGGGCGAGACGGACGATCCCGGGATCACCGCCCTGCGCGACCGCCAGCGCCGCAACCTGATGGCGACGCTGCTGTTCAGCCAGGGCACCCCGATGCTGCTCATGGGCGACGAGCGCGGCCGCAGCCAGGGGGGCAACAACAACGCCTATTGCCAGCCCGGCGAGATGAACTGGTTCGGCTGGGAGGCCTCCGAGCGCGACGAGGCGTTCGAGCGCTTCGTGCGCGGCCTGGTCCGCATCCGCAAGACCAAGGGCCTGTTCCTCGCCGAGCGCTACCTCCATTCCGGCGCCGACGCGCGCCACAACCGCTTCGCCAAGTGGCTGCGCCCCGACGGGCAGCGCATGGAGGAGGGCGACTGGGACAACGGCATCTCGAAGGCCGTCGGCCTGCTCATGCACGAGCACGACACCTTCCTCTACATGGTGCTCAACGCCAGCGAGACCGATCTCGACGTCTACCTCCCCGGCGGCGACAAGCGCCGCTGGAGCAAGCTCGTCGACACGCTCGAAGGCGTGGCCGATCCCAAGGGGCGCGACCGGATCGACGGCGGCACCGTGCCGCTGCCGGCGCGCTCGATGCTGCTTCTGGAGACGACGGGCCGTGGCTGACCTCGACTACACCTGGGGCGCCCAGCCCCGCGACGACGGCACTTGGCGCTTCCGCCTGTGGGCGCCGGGGGTGGACGGCCTGAGCCTGCGCCTGAACGGCGAGGATCACCCGATGGAGGCGGCGGGCGAGGGCTGGTTCAGCCTCGAGCGCGCCGCCTCCGAGGGCGACGCCTACGGCTTCGTGCTGCCCGACGGGCTCGTCGTCCCCGACCCGGCCGCGCGGCGGCAGGCAGGCGACGTGCACGGCCTGTCGCGGCTCACCGCGCCGCGCGCAGGCGGCTTCTGGGCCGGGCGGCCGTGGGAAGAGGCGGTGATCTACGAGCTGCACGTCGGCACCTTCACCCCCGCCGGCACCTACCGCGCCGCCGCCGCCGAGCTCGACCGGCTCGCCGCGCTGGGCATCACCGCCATCGAGCTGCTGCCGCTCGCCCAGTTCGGCGGCGACCGCGGCTGGGGCTACGACGGCGTGCTGCCCTACGCCCCGCACCCCGCCTACGGCACGCCCGACGACCTCGCCGCCTTTGTCGCCGCCGCCCACGAGCGCGGCCTGATGGTGCTGATCGACGTGGTCTACAACCACTTCGGCCCCGACGGGAACTACCTCCACGCCTACGCGCCGGGCTTCTTCGACGAGGCCCGCCACACGCCGTGGGGCGCGGGCATCGACTACCGCGCGCCGCCCGTGCGCCGCTTCTTCATCGAGAACGCGCTCTACTGGCTGACCGAGTACGGCTTCGACGGCCTGCGCCTCGACGCCATCGACCAGATCGAGGACCCGTCCGACCCGGAGCTGCTGATCGAGCTGGCACGGGAGTTGCGCGCGCGCCTCGACCGGCCGGTCCACCTGACGACGGAGGACAACCGCAACGTCACCCATCTGCACGAGCGCGGCGAGGACGGCGAGATCGTGCTGCATTCGGGCGAGTGGAACGACGACTTCCACAACGCCGCCCACGTCCTCGCCACCGGCGAGAGCGAGGGCTATTACGGCGACTACGCCACCGATCCGCTCGGCCTGCTGGGCCGCGCGCTCGCCGAGGGCTTCGCCTTCCAGGGCGAGACCGGCCGGGGTGCGCCCTCGGCGCACCTGCCGCCCACCGCGTTCGTCGACTTCCTGCAGAACCACGACCAGACCGGCAACCGCGCCCGCGGCGACCGGCTCGTCACGCTGGCGAATCCCGAGACGCTGGACGCGCTGACTGCGATCCTGCTGCTCTCGCCCCACATCCCGATGCTCTTCATGGGCGAGGAGTACGGCGAGACGCGGCCCTTCTGCTTCTTCGCGGGCTTCGACGGCGAGCTCGGCGAGGCGGTGCGCAAGGGGCGGCGCGAGGAGTTCAAGGGCTTCGCCGGCTTCGACGACGTGCCCGACCCGATCGCGCGGGAGACGATGGAGATGTCGACCCTCGACCCGGCGCGGCGCGACAGCGACGCGGGGCGCGAGGCGCAGGCCCGGGTCCGGCGGCTCCTCGAGCTGCGCCACGCGGAGATCGTCCCGCACCTCGCCGGCACGACGGGCGGGGCAGGGCGGCTGCTCGCGGCCGAGGACGGCGTGCTCGCCGTCGACTGGCAGCTCGACGGCGCGCTGCTCCAGCTGCGCGCCAACTTCGCCTCCGCCGCGCGCGAGATGCCGGCGGCGCAGGGGCGCGAGCTCCACAAGGTCGGCGCGCTCGGGGCGCCGAACAGCGCGGTGCATTGGATCAGGGTGACGGCATGAGCGAGGGGGTGGAGCGGCTGGCGGGACATCACGGGCTGACGCTCGCCTACGACGACCCCTTCGGCGAGGGCGACCGGCCGGTGCCGGAGGCGACGCTCCGGCTGATCCTCGAGGGGCTCGGCCAGGACGCCGACGCACCGCCCAAGGGCCAGCCCGCGCCCCGGCGCATGAGCCTGCCCGACGACGCGCGCTGCTGGTCGCCCGCCTCGCTCGCCGAGGCGCCGGGCTGGGGCATCTTCTGCCAGCTCTACGAGCTGCGCTCCGCGCGCAACTGGGGCATCGGCGACTTCGCCGACCTCGCCGAGCTGGCCGCGATCTGCGGGCGCGCGGGCGCCGACTTCCTCGGCATCAACCCGGTCCACGCCCTGTTCCTCGCCGACCCCGACCGGCGCAGCCCGTTCTTCCCGTCCAACCGCCGCTACCTCAACCCGCTCTACATCGCCCCCGATCGGCTCGGGCTCGACGCGCCCGCCGAGGTGGCGGCCCTGCGCGAGGCCGAGCTGCTCGACTACCCCGCGCTCGTGCGCGTGAAGCTCGCCGCCCTGCGCGCCGCCTTCGACGCGGGCACCGCGCGCGACGGCCTCGACGCCTTCGCCGCCGCGGGCGGGGAGGCGCTGGAGCTGCACGCGCTGTTCGAGGCGATCTCGCTGAAGATGGCCGCCGACGGTCATGGCGCCGGCTGGCGCGACTGGCCCGGGGCGCTGCACGATCCCGCGGCGCCGGAGGTGGCGCGCCTGCGGGCCGAGCTGGCCGGAGAGGTGCGCTTCCACGTCTGGCTGCAGATGATCGCCCGCGCCCAGCTCGCCGAGGCCGCCGACGCGGCGCGCGCGGCGGGGATGCGGATCGGCCTCTACCTCGACCTCGCCGTCGGCGAAGCGCCCGACGGCTCGGCCACCTGGTCGGGCGCCGCCGCCGCGCTGCCGGGCCTGTCGGTCGGCGCGCCGCCCGACATGTTCGCCACCGAGGGCCAGAACTGGGGCCTCTCCGCCCCGTCGCCCACCGCCCTGCGCGCCGCCGGCTTCGCCCCGTTCCGCGACATGATCGAGGCCCAGCTGCGCGACGCCGGCGCGCTGCGCATCGACCACGCGATGGCGCTCTGGCAGCTCTTCCTCGTCCCCGAGGGCGCGAGCCCCGCCGAGGGCACCCACCTGCGCTTCCCGTTCCAGGACATGGTGCGGGTGCTCGCCGAGCTGAGCCAGGAACACGAGGCGGTGGTGATCGGCGAAGACCTCGGCTTCGTGCCCAGGGGCTTCCGCGGCGCGATGGAGAAGGCCAACATCCTCTCCTACCGCATCCTCGTCTTCGAGCAGACGGAGACGGGCTTCAAGGGCCTCGCCCGCTACCCCGAGGCGGCGCTCGCCTGCATCTCGACCCACGACCTGCCGGTGCTCTCGGCGTGGTGGCGCGGCGAGGACGTCGAGCGGCGGCGCGAGCACGGGCTGGTCGACGAGGAACGCTCGGACGCCGACGCGCTGCACCGGCGCGAGGAGCGCAAGGACCTGATCCGGGTGCTGCGCCGCGCCGGCGCGCTGCGCGGCCGGCTCGACGCCGACGCCGCCGAGATGCCGCCCGAGATGCTCGACGCCTGCCACCGCTTCCTCGCCCGCACGAAGTCGCGGCTCGTGGGGGTGCGGCTCGCCGACCTCGTCGGGCCCGCAGTGCCGACCAACCTGCCCGGCACCCTCGACGAGTACCCCAACTGGCGCCCGCGCAGCCCGACCGACCTCGCCGCGCTCGAGAGCCACCCCGTCTTCGCCGCCAGCACCGCGCTGATGCGCCAGGAACGCCCCCGCCCACAGGACGCGACCGCATGACCCTCCCCACTGCCTGCTACCGCCTGCAATTCCGCAACGGCATGGACTTCGACCGCGCCGCCGGGCTCGCCCCCTACCTCGCGCGGCTCGGGGTCAGCCACCTCTACGCCTCGCCGCTCTTCACCGCGCAGCCGGGCTCGACCCACGGCTACGACGTCACCGACCCCAACGAGATCGAGCCCGCGCTCGGCGGCCTCGAGGGGCTGCGGCGGTTGTCGGCGGCGCTGAAGGCCGAGGGGCTGGGGCTGATCCTCGACATCGTGCCCAACCACATGGCCTTCTCCGTCGCGACGCCCTGGCTGCGCGACGTGCTGCGCCACGGCGCCGACAGCGACTACGCCGGCCACTTCGACCTCGACCCCGGCCACGACCGCATCCGCCTGCCGTGGCTCACCGCGCCGTTCGAGCGCATCCTCGCGGGCGAGGGCGACGGCTTCTCCGTCGAGGACGACGACGACGGCCCGGTGCTCGTCACCGGCGGGCTGCGGGTGCCGCTGGCCGACACCCCGTCGCTTTCCAGGGCGCGCGGCGGCGACATCGTCGCGCTGCGCGAGCTCCACGCCGAGCAGCCGTGGCGGCTGGTGCACTGGCGCACCGAGAGCGACGCGCTGAGCCACCGGCGCTTCTTCAACGTCACCGGCCTGATCGGCGTGCGCGTCGAGGACCCGGCGGTGTTCGAGGACGCCCACCGGCTGCTGTTCCAGCTCGTCGACGAGGGCATCGTCGAGGGCATCCGCATCGACCACGTCGACGGCCTCGCCGACCCGACCGCCTACCTCGAGCGGCTGCGCGCGCGGGTGGGGGAGACGCCGATCTGGGTGGAGAAGATCCTCTCCGGCCCCGAGATGCCGCCGCGCGAGTGGCCGATCGAGGGGACGACGGGCTACGTCGTCGCCCGCGCGCTCAACCGGCTGCTCACCGACGCCGCCGGGCTCGACCGGATCGAGGCCGCCTACCGCGAGGCGACCGGGCGCACCGAGTCGGTGGAGGACGCGCTCTGGACCGCGCGCCACCAGATCATGACCCACGACCTCGCCGCCGAGCTCTGGCAGCTCTACAGCCAGTTCCAGGAGATCGCCTCGAGCGATCCCGTCGGCGTCGAGTTCGGGCCCGAGACCCTGCGCGAGGCGCTGCTCGCCTTCATCTGCGCCTTCCCGCGCTACCGCACCTACATGACGGCCGAGAAGATCAGCGAGGCCGACGTCAAGCTCGTCCAGCGCACCGGCCAGCGCGCCGCGGCGCAGCTGCAGGACCCGGGCGCGCTGCCGTTCCTCGTCGAGGTGCTCACCCGCCCCGGCGCGGCGACGGCGCGGTTCCGGCTGCGGATGCAGCAGGTCACCGGGGCGGCCGTCGCCAAGAGCCAGGAGGACACCGCCTTCTACCGCGAGGTGAAGCTGCTCTCGGCCAACGAGGTGGGCGGCGAGCCCGACGACGATCCGCTCGGCTTCGAAGGCTTCCACCGCGCCATGGAGCGGCGCGCCGAGATCATGCCCCACGGCCTGTCGCTGACCTCTTCGCACGACACCAAGCGCAGCGAGGACGCGCGGATGCGCATCGCCGCCATCACCCGCGAGCCCGCGGCCTTCGAGGCGTGGCACCGGATCTGCCGCGGCTTCGCGCCGGCGCGGATCAACGACAACCTCGTCTGGTACGTCGCCCAGACCTTCCTCGCCATCGACCAGGCCGACGGCGACCTCGCCGACCGCCTCGCCGACCACGTGGTCAAGGCGCTGCGCGAGGCCAAGAGCGAGAGCTTCTGGACCGCGCCCGACCTGGAGCTCGAGGAGGCCGCCCAGAGCTACGTCCGCCGGCTCGCCTCGCACTTCCCGCGCCATGCCCGCGACGTGGAGCAAATCCTGTCGGAAGCCGACCGGATGTCGATCGTCCAGACGGTGCTCAAGCTGACGATCCCCGGCATCCCCGACATCTACCAGGGCTGCGAGCTCGCCGCCTACGCCCTGACCGACCCGGACAACCGTCGCCCGGTCGACTTCGACCTGCGCGCCCGCGCGCTCGACGATCCGTCCGTGCTGACCCGTCCGCTCGATGCCCGCAAGCTCGCCCTGACGCGGGCGCTGCTCGCGGCGCGCCGCGACAACCCCGACCTCTTCCTGCACGGCAGCTACCACCGTCGCGAGATGCCCGAGGGCGTCTTCGCTTTCGAGCGGCGGCACGGCGAGCGGACCCTCTGCGTCGCGCTCAGCATGCGCGAGGCCGGGCTGAGCGAGGCGCTGACCGGCACGAGGCTCTGGCCGCTGGAGGGCGAGGCGGATTGCCCGCACGTGCGGGTCACGCTCGACTGACCCCCTCCCTGCGCCGCGCCGGCCCTGCTATGACGGCGCGGCAGAGGGAGGGCCACGGCATGGGCGACGACGCGAGCATCGAGATCCACGACGAGCGCGGGGCGGCGCAGCTGCCCCCCGACGCGCGGCCCGAGAAGATCGCCGACGGCTGCATCTGGACCGAGGGCCCGCTGGTGCTGCCCTGGGACGGCAGCCTGCTCTTCAGCGACATTCCCAACGACCGCGTCATGCGCTGGAGCGAGGCCGGCGGGCTCGAGGTGTGGAAGCAGCCCGCGCACTTCGCCAACGGCCGCACCCTCGACGCCGGCGGCGACATCCTGACCTGCGAGCACGGGGCGCGCCGCGTCTCGCGCACCCGGCGCGATGGCGGCTACGAGGTGGTCGCCGACGCCTACGAGGGCCGTCGGCTCAACTCGCCCAACGACGTGGTCGCCGCCGCCGACGGCAGCATCTGGTTCACCGATCCGCCCTACGGCATCGAGAGCGACCACGAGGGCCACACGGCGCCGAGCGAGCAGAGCGGCAACTACGTCTACCGCGTCGATTCCGCCACCGGCGAGGTCCGCATCGCCGCCGACGATTTCGACCGCCCCAACGGCCTCGCCTTCACCCCCGACGGCCGCCGCCTCTACATCGCCGACAGCGGCGCCTCGCGCGGCGCCGGCAGCCCCGACCCCTACGACCCCTCGCGTCCGCACCACATCCGCGTCTTCGACGTCGCCCCCGACGGCACCCTCTCGGGCGGCACGGTCTTCGTCGAGATCGACGCCGGCGTCCCCGACGGCCTGCGCATCGACGCCGCCGGCAACGTCTGGACCAGCGCCTGGGACGGCGTCCACGTCCTCGCCCCCGACGCGACCCCGCTGCTCCACATCCGCCTCCCGGCCAAGACCTCCAACCTCACCCTCGACCCCACCCGCCACCGCCTCTTCATCACCGCCTCCGAAGCGGTCTGGCGCGTGCCGCTGGGGTAGGGGTGTTCGGGATGTGAGAATATTCTTGTCACCCCGGCCAGCTGTGATCTTCTGCGGCCATGGTGAAGCTTGTCCTGTTGCACAAGGCCGGCTCGATCTACGACGACGAGCCGGACGTGGTTTATGATTTCCCGCAGACGTACCTGAAGGCGGTGCGCGCGGCGGTGGACGACTGGGTCGTCTACTACGAGCCTGTGAAGGCGGGCCCGCGCGGCTATTTCGCCGTCGCGAAGATTTCTCAGGTCATCGAGAAGCCGGGGGCTCCCGGTCGCTATCTCGCGCTAATTGAGCCCGGCACCTATCTCGACTTCGACGCCGAGGTGCCGCGCCTTGTCGAGGGGCGGCCGCTCGAAGCCGCGCTGGCCGAGCCCGACGGTACGCCGAAGCGAGGCGGGGCGGTCCAACTCGCGGTCCGCCGCCTCCCCGAGAGCGACTTCGCCCGTATTGTTTCGCTGGGCTTGCCGCAAAGCCTCGAGGCGCAGGAGGCGGCCCGCTTCGACCCCGAGCCGGCCATGGCGGAAGACGCCGCCTCCTTCGAACGGCCGGTGCTGGAGCGGTTGACCCGCCGCCCATATCGCGACGTCGCGTTCCGGCGAAAGGTGCGCGATGCCTACGACTTTCGCTGCGCCATGTCGGGGCTGCGCCTGCGCAATGGCGGCGGGCGGCCCGAGGTGCAGGCCGCCCACATCCGCCCGGTCGAGTGCCAGGGGAGCGACGCGGTGCGCAACGGACTGGCGCTGTCTGGGACGCTGCACTGGATGTTCGACCGGGGCCTCATCTCTGTCGCCGAAGATAACGAGACAATCCTCATCTCGCACAACAAGGTGCCGGGCGAGGTCGTCGAGCGGCTCATCCAACCCGGCCGCAAGCTCTTGAAGCCGGCGAACCCGGCCCACACCCCGCACCCGGGCAACCTGCGCTGGCATAGAGAGAACCGGTTCGGGCAGGGCATGACCGACGAGCCCGCGCCTTGGGACTGAGCCATGCTCTTCCGTCTCGCCACGGCGGCTCCTATAGATTTGACCGCACAACCGGAGGCCCGCCGATGATCCCTGCACCCGACTCTGCCCGCCCACCGAAGCCGCGCTGATGGAGGTGTCGCTGGCGGGACGGGCGCTGATCGTGACTGGCGCGGCGAGCGGGGTGGGGCGCGAGGTGGCGCGGTGTGCGGCGGGCGCGGGGGCGGAGCTGTTGCTGACGGACCGCGACGCGGCGGGGCTGGACGCGGTGGCAGACGACCTCGGCGCGGCGCGTCAGGTGGCCGACCTCGTCGAGCCGGACGCGCCGGACGCCATCGCGGCGGCGGCGCGGGTGGCGTACGGGCGCATCGACGGGCTGGTCAACGCCGCCGCGCTCACCGACCGGGGCGCGCTCACCGACGCCGACCCGGCGCTGTGGGAGCGGCTCTTCGCCGTCAATGCCCGCGCGCCGTTCTTCCTGATGCAGCAGGCGGTGCGCGACATGCAGGCGCGGGCCGCGCCGGGCGCGATCGTCAACATCCTGTCCGTCAACGCCCATTGCGGCGCCCCCGACCTCGCCGTCTACTCCGCCACCAAGGGCGCGCTGCTGACCCTGACCAAGAACGCCGCGCGCGCCCACATGGCCGAGCGGATCCGGGTCAACGGGATCAACCTCGGCTGGACCCTCACCGAGGGCGAGCAGCGGATGCAGGCGGAGACGCTGGGCAATGGCGAGGACTGGGCCGAGGCGCTCGCGCCGAGCCGGCCGTTGGGGCGGCTGCTGCGCCCGGAAGAGGCGGCGCGGCAGGCGGTCTGGCTGCTGAGCGACGCCTCCGCGCCGCTCAGCGGGGTGGCCATCGACCTCGAGCAGAAGGTCCACGGCGCGTTCTGACGTACCTCTTGCGGCGGCTCGCGACTTGCACAAGAGTGCAGGGCGTGGAGTGAGTTGGCCGGTCGGCACCGTTGGGAGGCGGGGCCGTCGGCGCGAGGGGGAGCGATGCCCGAGCGGCAGCAGGAGCGGAGCGCGCGGTTCGATTTCCGCGGCGCCGAGGTGCTCGTGATCGGCGCGAGCCGGGCGGGCATCGGCGCCGCCATCGCCCGGGCGTTCCAGGAGGCGGGGGCCGGCGTCGCCATCACCGGCGTCGAGCCCGAGCCCGCCGCGCCCGACCGCGGCCGCTTCGCCTACAGCCAGCTCGACGTCACCGACGGCGCCGCCGTCGCCGCGCTGGCCGAGCGGACCGAGGCGCTCGACGTGCTCGTCAACTGCGCCGCGATCACCGCGCGGGGCGAGGAGATGGAGCCGGACTTCTTCGCCCGCGTCGTCGACATCAACCTCCATGGCAGCTTCCGCACCGCCCACGCCTTCCACCGCCACCTCAAGGCGGGGCAGGGGGCGCTGATCAACATCGCCTCGATGTACGCGAGCTTCGGCAGCCCGAAGAACCCCGCCTACGGCGCGAGCAAGGCGGCGGTGGCGCAGCTGACCAAGTCGCTCGCCATCGCCTGGGCGCCCGACGGCATCCGGGTCAACGCCGTCGCGCCGGGCTTCATCGTCACCGAGCAATCGGCCCGCAGCCGCACCGATCCCGCCCACGTGGCGGCGGTGGCGGCGCGCACCCCCGCCGGGCGCTGGGGCGAGCCCGGGGACATCGCCGGACCGGTGCTGTTCCTGGCCTCGGAGGCGGCGCGGTTCATGACCGGCACCTGCCTGGCCGTTGACGGAGGCTATTCCGTTGCGTGAAGGTCGGGCGGAAGGGAGCGAGGGCGCATGAGCGGGCAAGGCGGCATCGGCGCGGCGATCGTCGGCACGGGCTTCATCGGGACCGTCCACCTGTGGGCCCTGCGCCGGCTCGGGGTCGACGTGCGCGGCGTGCTCGGCAGCAGCCCCGGGCGCGGCCGCGCGCGGGCGGCGGAGCTCGGCGTCGCGCACGCCTACGACAGCCTCGAGGCGCTGCTCGCCGACAGCGCGGTCGACGTGGTCCACGTCACGTCGCCCAACCAGGCGCACTACCCGCAGGTCTGCGCGATCCTCGACGCGGGCAAGCACGTGGTCTGCGAGAAGCCGCTGGCGATGACCTCCGAGGAGAGCGCCGACATGGTCGCCCGGGCCGCCGCGTCGGGCAAGGTCGCGGCGGTCTGCTACAACACCCGCTTCTACCCGCTCAACCAGCAGGCGCGGGGGATGATCGCCGCCGGCGAGCTCGGCGCGCCGCGTTTCGTCACCGGCTCCTACCACCAGGACTGGCTGGCCCGGCCCACGGACTGGAACTGGCGGCTGCTGCCCGAGGCCGGCGGCGCGCTGCGCGCGGTGGGCGACATCGGCACGCACTGGGTCGACCTGACGAGCTTCATCCTCGGCGAGCGGCCCGTCGAGGTGTTCGCCGAGCTCACCACCTTCCTGCCCGAGCGGCAGCGGCCCGCCGGCCCCGTCGCCACCTTCGCCAGCGCCGGCGGCGACACCGAGCCCGTTGCCATCGACACCGAGGACACCGCCCAGATCCTGCTGCGCTACGCCAGCGGCGCGCGCGGCACGCTGACGGTGAGCCAGGTCAACACCGGCCGCAAGAACGCCATGCGCTGGGACATCGCCGGGGCCGCGGCGTCGGCGGCGTGGGAGGCGGAGACGCCCGACCACCTGTGGATCGGCCACCGCGACGCGCCCAACCAGATCCTGCAGCGCGACGGCGCGCTGATGAACCCCACCGGCGCCGCCGCCGCGAGCCTGCCCGGCGGCCACGTGGAGGGCTTTGCCGACACCTTCTTCGCCCTGTTCCGGCAGGTCTATTCCGACGTCGCCGCCGGCGGCCGCCGGGACGGCGCCACCTGGGCCGACTTCGCCGACGGCCACTACGAGATGGCCCTCTGCGAGGCGGTGCTCGAGAGCGCCCGCGCCGGGGCCTGGACGAAGATACGCCAATGAGGACAGACGCATGAAACTCGGCCTGCTGACCGCCCCGTTCCCCGACCAGAGCCTCGAGGAGGTCGCCGCCTGGACCGCCTCGGCGGGGATGGAGGCGCTCGAGGTCGCCTGCTGGCCGGTGGGCGGCGGCGAGGCGCGGCGCTATGCCGGGACCAGCCACATCGACGTCGCCGACATGACCGAGGCGCGCGGGGTGGAGATCAACCAGATGCTCGCCGAGCGCGGCATCACCATCTCCGGGCTCGGCTACTACCCCAACCCGCTGCATTCCGACGCCGCTCACCGCGACGAGGTGCTCGCCCACCTCAAGCTGGTGATCAGCGCCGCGTCGAAGATGAACGTCCGCGTCGTCAACACCTTCATGGGCGGCGACCGGACCCTCACGCTCGACGACAACTGGGCCCGGGCCGAGGAGATCTTCCCGGACGTGATCGAACACGCGAAGGACAACGGCGTCGTGCTCGCCTTCGAGAACTGCCCGATGATCTTCAGCTACGACGAGTGGCCCGGCGGGCACAACATCGCCTATTCGCCGAAGACCTGGCGGCGCATCTTCGAGACCTGGGGCGACGCGGTGGGGATGAACTTCGACCCCTCGCACCTGGTCTGGCAGATGATCGACCAGACCCGCTTCCTCAAGGAGTTCGGCCCCCGCATCGTCCACGCCCACGCCAAGGACGTGATGATCGACCGCGACGGGCTCTACGACAACGGCGTGATGAGCGTCGGCATGGGCTGGCAGGTGCCGCGGATGCCGGGGCTCGGCGATGTCGACTGGCCCGGCTTCTTCTCCGGGCTGTACCGGGCCGGGTATGACGGGCCGATCATCATCGAACACGAGGACCGGACTTTCGAAGGGTCGGACGACAAGATCAAGCGTGGCTTCCTGCTCGCCCGGGACGTCCTCGCTCCCTTCGTGAAGTAGGGCGATAAGAACAAGCAATTTTCCCAAGGGAGGGAAGCACATGAGACGCATTCTTCAAGCGACCGCGATGGCCGCGATCCTGGCGGCGACCGGCGGCGCGGCTTCGGCGCAGGACTACACGATCGGCATCTCCAATACCGTCCAGGGCAACGGCTGGCGCGAGGAGATGATCTGCGCGATGAAGGCGCAGGCGCTCGACAGCGGCCAGGTGGAGAGCCTCAACATCGCCCACCGCAACACCGACGCGGCCGGCCAGCTCGAGGACATCCGCAACCTGATCGAGGCCGGCGTCGACGCCATCGTCGTCAACCCCGCCAACCCCGAGGGCATCAACTCGGCGATCAAGGAAGCCACCGACCGCGGCATCGTCGTCGTCGCAGTCGACCAGGCGGTGACCGAGGAAAGCGCCTACGTGGTCTCCAACAACCAGGAGGAATACGCCTATCTCGGCGCCAAGTGGCTGTTCGAGCAGATGGGCGGCTCGGGCGACGTGGTCTACATGCGCGGCGCCGCCGGCGCGGCGGCCGACGACGACCGCGACGCCGGCTTCCGCCGGGCGCTCGAGGAATACCCCGACGTGAACGTGGCGCACGAGGTCTTCACCGGCTGGCAGCAGGACCAGGGCAAGCAGCAGATGCTCGACTACCTCTCCACCGGCATCCCCTTCGACGGAGTGTGGACCAGCGGCATCGACAACGTGATCGTCGACGCCTTCCTCGAGAGCGACGCGCCGCTGGTGCCGATCGTCGGCGCCGACAACGCCGGCTTCGTCGGCCAGCTCGCCGAGGTCGAGGGGCTCGAGGGCGCCGCGGTGACCAACCCGGGCTCGATCGGCGGGGCGGGGGTGACCCTGGCGCTGCAGATCCTCGGCGGCGAGACGCCCGAGGATCGGATTGTCCTCGTCGACCCGGCGCTCTGGGACAACACCACCGAGGAGGGCCGGGCGCAGATCGAAGCGGCGCAGAACCCGAACCTCGATCCGGAATGGCCGGTGAGCGTCTCCATCGACGGCTGGACCACCTACACGATGGACGAGATCATCGCCTGCAAGGGCCCCGGCGAGTAAGCCGGCCACGGCGCCCGGCTGCCGGAACAGGTGGCCGGGCGTATTCACGAGGGAGGGACGGGATGCGCGACGAGGCAGCGGCGGCGACGCCGCCGGTCCTGGAGGCGAGCGGCGTGGCCAAGCGCTTCGGCGCGGTCACCGCGCTGTCGGACGCCGCGCTGACGATCCGCGCCGGCGAGGTGGTGGCGCTGATGGGCGCCAACGGCGCGGGCAAGTCGACCTTCGTCAAGATCCTCACCGGCGCCCTGCGCCGCGACGGCGGCACCATCCGGCTGCACGGCCGCGACGGCACCCTGGCCTCGCCCGCCGCCGCCCGCGCCGCCGGGATCGTGCCGGTCTACCAGGAGCCGGCGCTGATCCCCGACCTCGACGTCGCCCAGAACCTGCGCCTCGGCGACACCCCAGTCGAGCCGTTCCTGCACTGGGTGCGCGAGCTCGGCGTGGAGGGGCTGCGGCTCGACGAGACCGCCGGGCGGCTGCCGCTGGCGACCTTGCGGATCCTCGACCTCGCCCGCGCCATCGCCGCCGAGCCCGACGTGCTGATGCTCGACGAGATGACCGCCGCGCTGCCCACCGACCTGGTCGAGAGGGTACTGCGGGTGGTGCGCGAACAGGCCGACGCGGGCCGCGCGGTGATCTACATCTCGCACCGCTTCACCGAGATCGCCGAGCTCTGCGACCGCGCCGTGGTGCTGCGAGACGGCGCCACCGTCGGCGACCTGAGGATCGAGCCCGGCGTCGAGGACCGGGTGGTGGAGATGATGCTCGGCGCCGCGCTGACCCCCGGCGCCCGCGGCGCCCGCGCCCGCGCCGCCGCGCCCACCGGCACGCCGCGGCTGCGGGTCGCCGGGCTCGGGGCGGGGACCGCGCTCGAGGACGTGTCCTTCGACCTCCATGCCGGCGAGGTGCTCGGCATGGTCGCGCTCGAGGGCCAGGGCCAGGACGAGCTGTTCGACGTGCTCGCCGGCTTTCGCCCCGCCGCCCGCGGACGGCTCGAGATCGACGGCCGCCCCGCGAGCTTCCGCCACCCCGCCGACGCCATCGCCGCCGGCCTCACCTACGTCCCCGGCGACCGCGCCGAGGCGCTGCTGTCGGAGCGCTCGGTGCGCGAGAACATCGCCCTGCCGCTGGTCGCCCGGCCGCGCCGCTGGGGCCCGATCGCCATGCGCCGCGAGGCGGAACGGGTCGACGCCGCGATCGCGCGGATGCAGATCGACACCCGCGCCATGGGCGAGGTGCGCCGGCTCTCGGGGGGCAACCAGCAGAAGGTCACCATCGGCCGCTGGCTCGCCGCCGGGGTCGAGACGCTGCTGCTGTTCGACCCGACCCGCGGCATCGACGTGCGCACCAAGCGCCAGATCTACGAGTTGGTCCGCGAGCTGGCCGGGCAGGGGGCGGCGGTGCTCTACTTCACCTCCGAGCTCGAGGAGGTCCGCCTCGCCTGCGACCGCGCCGTGGTGATGTTCAAGGGCCGCGTCGTCGAGATCCTCGACGCCGCCGACGCCAGCGACGCCCGGCTGATGCGCTCGGCCTACGGGCTCGCGCCCGAGGAGGCAGACGCATGATCCGCCAGCTCGGCAAGAGCGGCTGGGTGCTCGGACTGGTCGGGTTGCTGGTGGCGCTGGCGATCCTGACCAAGGCGATCCAGCCCGACTTCTCCGCCTCCGGCTTCGAGAGCCTGGCCCGCGCCTCGCTGCCCTTCGCCTTCGCCACCGCGGCGATGACCGTGGCGATCCTGGTCGGCGGGATCGACCTGTCGGTGGCCTCGATGATGGCCGTCGCCTCGGTCACCGCGGCGGTGCTGATGGACGGCGCGGGGGACCTGACCGCGGGGCTGGTCGTGGCCTTCGTCCTGGTGGTCGGGCTGGCTATGGGGGCGATCAACGGCGCGCTGATCGTGATCACGAGGGTGCCCGACATCGTCGCCACCCTGGCGATGCTCTACGTCTGGGAAGGCGTGGCGCTGTTGATCCTGAACGCGCCCGGCGGCGCCGCGGCGCCCTGGCTGCGCGAGTTGATCGTCGGCAGCGTGGTGCCCTGGGTGCCCAAGTCGCTGGTGTTCCTCGTGGTCTGCCTCGCCGTGGTCTGGGTGCCGCTCAAGCGCTCCAAGCTCGGCCTCTACATCTACGCCACCGGCTCGAGCGAGCTCGCGGCCTACCGCTCGGGCGTGCCGACCCGCGCCACCCGCGTCGCCGCCTACGCGATCGGCGGGCTGTTCGCGGCGCTCGGCGGGCTGACCCTGACCATGTCCACCGGCATCGGCGAGCCGATCCCCGGCCCCTACCTGCTCGCCGCGGTGGCGGCGGCGGTGCTCGGCGGCGTGGTGCTCGGCGGCGGCATCGGCGGGCTGCTCGGGCCGATCCTGGCGGTGATCATCCTGCGGCTGGTGCGGATGGACCTGACGCTCGCCAGCGTCGACCCCAACGTGACCACCATCGTGGAGGGAACGATCATGGTGATCGTGGTGATGCTCGGCGGCATCCTGGCGGTGAAGGGCCGGCAGACATGAGCGCCGGCGCCGACCGCCCCGCCGCCCTCGCCCGGGTCGGCCGGTTCCTCGCCGACCGCCCGGTGCTGCCGCTGCTGGTGCTGCTGGCGCTCCTGGTGGCGATCCTGGAATACATGCGCCCCGGCATCGTCAACGAGCGCTGGATCGCCAACACCGTCAAGTTCGCCATCCCGCTGGCGATGCTCGCCGCCTGCCAGACGCTGACCATGTTCACCGGCGGCATCGACCTCTCCGCCGGCATCGCCGCCACCGTCGCCGCCTTCGTGATGGCGACGATGACCCCGCTCCTCGGCGCGCCGCTGGCGATCCTGGTGAGCCTGGTGCCGGCGCTGCTGATCGGGCTGGTCAACGGCATCGGCATCGCCTTCGCCCACGTCCACCCGCTCATCATGACGCTCGGCACCGGCCTCGTCGCCACCGGCTGCCTGCAGGTCTACCAGCGCTTCGTCATCGCCACCGGCTCGGTGGTGCCCGAGGCGCTGGCCTGGCTCGGCACCGGCCGCACCTGGGGCTTTCCCAACGCGCTGGTGCTGTTCCTGCCCTTCGCGGCGCTGATCCTCTACGCCCAGAGCCGCAGCGGCTTCGGCCGGCTGCTCTTCGCGCTCGGCTCCAACTGCCACGCCGCGCGGCTGTCGGGGGTGCGGGCCTGGCAGGTCTACCTGGCGCTCTACATGCTCTCGGCGCTGATCGCCGGCATCACCGGCCTGCTCTACGTCGGCCTGATCAAGGCCCCCTCGCTGAGCCTGGTGAACCCGCTGATGCTGCCCTCGGTGGCGGCGGCGGTGATCGGCGGCACCTCGATCTTCGGCGGCCGCGGCAGCTACACCGGCACCATCGTCGGCGCGCTGATCCTGACCGTGCTCGGCACCCTGCTGACGCTGTTGCAGATGCCCGAGGGCGCCCGCCGCATCCTCTACGGCGCGATCATCCTGGCGGTGACGGCCATCTACGTGCGCCTCACGGAGCAGACCTGACGAGCGTTTCGCCTGGCGGGAGCGGCCGGGGGCGCTGCCCCCGGACCCCCGGCATATTTACGGCCAGATGAAGGGGGGCGGGCCTCGGCGGCGCCGGGGCTCAGGGCTCGTCGGCGGGCGGGCCGGGAAAATTGGCGGCGACCTGGGCGGTGTCCTGGCCGAAGCGCGGCGGGGCGTGGCGGTAGGTGACGGGGGTGCGCGAGAACTTCAGCGGGTTGCCGAGCAGGCGGACGCGGCCCTCCTCGGTGTCGGGGCTGGCCATCTCGACCACGGCGCCGCGGGCCTCGGCCTGGTCGGAGGTGAGGGCGGTCTCGAGGTCATTGATCGGGCCCACCGGCACGCCGGCGGCCTGCAGGGCGGCGACGATGTCGGCCGAGGAGCGGGCGGCGAGCAGCGGCGTCAGGGCGGCGAGCAGCGCCTCGCGGTTCCCGACGCGGGCGGCGTTGGTGGCGAAGGCGGGATCGGCGGCGAGGGCGGGCGCGTCGAAGGCGGCGCAGAGGCGGGCGAATTGGCTGTCGTTGCCGCAGGCGACGATGACGTGGCCGTCGGCGCTGGCGAAGACCTCGTAGGGTACGATGTTGGGGTGGGCGTTGCCGCGCCGGGCGGGGACGCGGCCGGTGGCGAGGTAGTTGGTGCCGGCGTTGATGAGCCAGGCCATCTGGCTGTCGACGAGCGCGAGGTCGATATGCTGGCCCTCGCCGGTGCGGTCGCGGTGGCGCAGGGCGGCGAGAATGCCGGTGGCCGCGTAGAGCCCGCAGACCACGTCGGCCACCGCCACGCCGACCTTCATCGGCGGCCCCTCGACGGGGCCGGTCAGGCTCATGATGCCGCCGTAGCCCTGCGCCATCAGGTCGTAGCCCGGCTGGTCGCGGTTGGGGCCGGTATGGCCGAAGCCGGAGATCGAGCAATAGACGAGGCCGGGATGGGCGGCGAGCAGGGTCTCGTGGTCGAGCCCGTACTTGGCGAGGCCGCCGGGCTTGTAGTTCTCCACCACCACGTCGGCCTGCGCCGCGATCCGGCGCACCAGCGCGCGGCCCTCCTCGGTGGTCAGGTCGGCGGCGGCGGAAAGCTTGTTGCGGTTGGCCGACAGGTAGTAGGCCGACAGGTCGCTCGCCGCGCCGTCCTTGAGGGGGATGTAGGGCGGGCCCCAGGCGCGGGTGTCGTCGCCGCCGGTGCGCGGGTTCTCGATCTTGATCACCGTGGCACCGAGATCGCCGAGCATCTGCGTCGCCGTGGGGCCGGCGAGGATGCGGCTCAGGTCGAGCACGACGAGGCCGTCGAGCGCCCCGGGTTTGAGATCGTCCTGCATCCTGCGCCTCCGCCGTTCCGGTCGGGCGGACCTAACCGGAAGCGGCGCGCGGGTGCAACGTGTCGTCAGTGGCCGGCGTGGTCGTCGTGATCGTCGTGGTCGCCGTGGCCATCCGTCCCGTGCGCCATGTCGCCCTCGGGGCGGGGCTCGACGTGGAACTCCACCTCGACCGCGCCCGCGCCCTCGAACAGGAGGGTGGCCGGGATCGTCTCGCCCGGCTCGAACGGGTCGCCGTCGAGGCCCATGAACATCACGTGCGCGCCGCCCGGCCGCAGCGTCACCGTCTCGCCCGGCGGAATCTCGATGCGCTCGACGCGCGACATCCGCGCGACGCCGTCCCGCATCTCGCTGGTGTGGATCATCACCCGCGGGAAGTCGGCGACGACGGCGATGAGCGCGTCCGGCCGGGTGCCGCCGTTGGTGATCGTCAGGTAGCCCGCGCCGCTCTGGGCGGTGGCGGCGGTCTCGTAGGCGACGGGGTGGCCGATGGAGAGGCCGTCGATCTCGTACTCGTGCGCCAGCGCGGCGGCGGGCAGGGCGAGAAGGGCGAGGGCGGCGAGGGGCTTCGGCATCACGGGCTCCGGGTGGCTGCAGTTGGCGCCGTTGCTAGCGGCGGGGCGGCGGCGGGGGAAGGGGGCTCGGCGTCGCAGGCGGCGACGGGGCGGGCGGCCCGGTAAATCCGTTGACGCCCTCTCGCGTTCTCGGGCAAAGCGGTTTACAGAAAGCCGCCGTGAAAACCGGCGCTCGTGGACGATGGCCGGGCAGGGCGTTCTACTGCCCCCGGCATTGCAGGGACGGCGGAGGAGGCCCGCGCCGCCCCGCCATCGCGAGATATCATCAGGGGGGAGCCGATGAGCACCGAGGTCAAACAGTATCCCGTCACCGAGGACGCGGCCGCCCGCGCGCATGTCGATGCCGAGCGCTACGCGCGCATGTACGCGGCCTCCATCGACGATCCGGAGGCGTTCTGGCGCGAGCAGGGCCAGCGGGTCGACTGGATCAAGCCCTACAGCCGGGTGAAGGACACCACGTTCGGGCCGGGCGAGGTGTCGATCAAGTGGTTCGAGGACGGCACCCTCAACGTCTCCGCCAACTGCATCGACCGCCATCTCGCCACGCGGGGCGAGCAGACCGCGATCATCTGGGAGCCCGACGAGCCGGGAGAGGACGCGCTCCACATCACCTACCGCGAGCTCCACGCCGCCACCTGCCGGATGGCCAACATCCTCGCCGACATGGGCGTGGCCAAGGGCGACCGGGTGGTGATCTACATGCCGATGATCCCCGAGGCGGCTTACGCGATGCTGGCCTGCGCGCGGATCGGGGCGATCCACTCGGTGGTGTTCGCCGGCTTCAGCCCCGACGCGCTCGGCGCGCGGGTCTCTGGCTGCGACGCCAAGGTGGTGATCACCGCCGACAGCGCCCCCCGGGGCGGCCGCAAGACGCCGCTCAAGGTCAACACCGACAAGGCGTTCAAGCACTGCAAGGACAGCGTCAAGAGCCTGGTCGTGCGCCGCACGGGCGACGACATCCCCTGGGACGACGCCCGCGACGTGGATTACAACGAGGCGGTGAAGACGGCGTCGGACAGCTTCGAGCCGGTCGAGGTCGGCGCCGAGGACCCGCTGTTCATCCTCTACACCTCCGGCTCCACCGGCCAGCCCAAGGGCGTGGTCCACACCTCGGGCGGCTACCTCGTCTACGCCGCGATGACCCACCGCTTCACCTTCGACTACCACGACGGCGACGTCTACTGGTGCTCGGCGGACGTCGGCTGGGTCACCGGGCACAGCTACATCGTCTACGGGCCGCTCGCCAACGGCGCGACCACGCTGATGTTCGAGGGCGTACCGACCTACCCCGACGCCGGCCGGTTCTGGGAGGTCTGCGCCAAGCATTCCGTGACCCAGTTCTACACCGCCCCCACCGCGATCCGCGCGCTGATGGGGCAGGGCGACCAGTGGGTGGAAAAGCACGACCTCTCCAGCCTGCGCCTGCTCGGCACGGTCGGCGAGCCGATCAATCCCGAGGCCTGGAACTGGTACCACCGCGTGGTCGGCGGCGGCCGCTGCCCGATCGTCGACACCTGGTGGCAGACCGAGACCGGCGGCCACCTGATCACCCCGCTGCCGGGCGCCACCACGCTCAAGCCGGGCTCGGCGACCAAGCCGTTCTTCGGGGTGCAGCCGGTGGTGCTCGAGCCGCAGACCGGCGAGGAGATCACCACCGCCGAGGCCGAGGGCGTGCTCTGCATCAAGGACAGCTGGCCCGGCCAGATGCGCACGGTCTGGGGCGATCACGAGCGCTTCGTGAAGACCTACTTCTCCGACTACGCCGGCTACTACTTCTCCGGCGACGGCTGCCGTCGCGACGCCGACGGCGACTACTGGATCACCGGCCGCGTCGACGACGTGCTCAACGTCTCCGGCCACCGCATGGGCACCGCCGAGGTCGAATCCGCGCTGGTGGCGCACGAGAAGGTCGCCGAGGCGGCCGTCGTGGGCTACCCGCACGACATCAAGGGGCAGGGGATCTACTGCTATGTGACGCTGATGAACGGCGTCGAGCCGAGCGAGGAGCTGCGCCAGGAGCTGCGCCAGTTCGTGCGCACCGAGATCGGCCCGATCGCCTCGCCCGACCTGATCCAGTGGGCGCCGGGCCTGCCCAAGACCCGCTCGGGCAAGATCATGCGCCGCATCCTGCGCAAGATCGCCGAGGACGATTTCGGCGCGCTGGGCGACACCTCGACGCTGGCCGACCCCTCGGTGGTGGACGACCTGATCGAGAACCGGATGAACCGGAAGGACTGAGGGGCGGCGCGAACGATTTCTTAATTCCTCCCGGCTAGGACTGCGCCACGAGCCAGCCGGGAGGAAGGATGAAAAGCGAGACGTTCGAACTGCCGGCCACCGCCGGGCACGAGGCGTGCGTCGCGGTGCACGCCTTCCTCACCGCCGCGCGCGGGCGCCCCGTCCGGCTCAGTGGGGCCGGCGTTCGCACCACCGGCGCGCGCATGGCGCTGATGTTGCTCGCCGCCCGGCGCGCCTGGGCGCTCGACAAGCAGCCGTTCGAGCTCGCCGATCCGTCGCCCCCGCTCCGCGCGGGGCTGGAGCGGCTCGGTCTCGCGGCCGAGCTGTTGGCACAGGAGGCGGCGGCATGAAGCCCCGCGTCCTCGCCATCGACGATTCCCGCACGATCCGGGCGCTGCTCGGCGTCTGCCTCGAGAACGCGGGGTTCGAGGTGACCTCGGCCACCGACGGCGTGCACGGGCTCGATCTCTTCGCCGACAGCGCCGCCGACGTCGTCATCACCGACATCAACATGCCCCGCCTCGACGGCTTCGGCGTGATCGAGGCGATCCGCGGCGGCGAGGTCAACCGCGCCGTCCCGATCCTCGTGCTCACCACCGAATCCGCGCCCGAGCTGAAGGCCCGCGCCCGAGAGGCCGGGGCGACGGGCTGGATCGTCAAGCCGTTCGAGGACGACACCCTCGTCGGCGCCCTGCGCCGCGTGACGGCGATGTGACGGCCATGAACGAGGCGATCCGGCAGACCTACTTCGAGGAGTGCGAGGACTTGCTCGAGTCGCTCGCCGACGGGCTGGCGGCCCTCGCCGCGGGCGCGGCCGATGCCGAGACGGTGCATGCGCTCTTCCGCGCCGTCCACTCCATCAAGGGCGGTGCCGGCGCCTTCAAGCTCGCCGCCGTCGCCGAATTCTCGCACACCTTCGAGACGGTGCTCGACCGCCTCCGCGCCGACGCGCTCGAGCCCAGCGCGCCGCTGGTCGCCCTGCTCCAGCGCGCCGCCGATCACCTCGCCGACCTCGTCGCCGCCGCCCGCGCCGGCGCGCCCGCGCCCGCCCGTCCGGCGCTGCACGACGAGCTCGCCGCCCTGCTCGGCACGCACGCCGACGCGCCACCCGACGAGCTCGCCTTCGAGCCGGTCGCGCTCGATCTCTCGCCCGAGCGCCCCCGCAGCGTCCGCTTCACGCCCACGCCGGCCCTCTTCGCCAACGGCCACGAGCCGCTCCACCTGTTCGACGCGCTCGCCGGCCTCGCCCCGCTCGACATCGAGGCGGACACCAGCGCCCTCGCGCCCCTCGCCGCCGGCTGGGAGGCGCCCGACGTCAGCTGGACCCTCGAGACCACCGCGCCCGAGCCCGCCATCCGCGACGTCTTCGCCTTCACCGAGGGCCTCTGCCGCCTCGACATCGCCGAGCCGCCCGAGCCGGGCCCGCCGCCCCCTGCCGCCGAGGCGCCGCTTCCTCCCGCACCGCCGCCGCCCCGCCCGACATTGCGCGTCGATCTCGACCGGGTGGACCGGATGATGAACGTCGTCGGCGAGCTCATCATCAACCAGGCCGTCCTGTCCCAGCGCATCGACGATCTCGGCCTCTCCGCCGGCGCCTCCCTTTCGGGCGATCTGGAGGATTACCGGGCCCTCGCGCGCGACCTGCAGGAAGGCGTCATGGCGATCCGCGCCCAGCCCGTGAAGCCGCTCTTCAGCCGCATGTCCCGCATAGTCCGCGAGGCCGCCACCGCGACGGGCAAGGATGTCCGCCTCGTCACCGAGGGCGCCGAAACGGAGATCGACAAGACCGTCGTCGACAGCCTCGCCGATCCGCTCACCCACATGATCCGCAACGCCATCGACCACGGCATCGAGCCGCCCGAGCGCCGCGTCGCACTCGGCAAGCCGCCCGCCGGCACCCTGCGCCTCACCGCCGCCCACCGCGCCGGCGCGATCCTGCTCGAGATCGCCGACGACGGCGCCGGCCTCGACCGCCCCCGCATCCGCGCCGCCGCCGAGGCTCGCGGCCTGGTCTCGCCCGAGGCCGACCTCACCGACGCCGAGATCGACAACCTCCTGTTCCTGCCCGGCTTTTCCACCTCCAGCGTCATCTCCAGCCTCTCCGGCCGCGGCGTCGGAATGGACGTCGTCAAGACCGCCATCGCCGCCCTCGGCGGCCGCGTCTCCATCGCCACCCGCCCCGGCGCGGGCACCACCTTTTCCATCACCCTGCCGCTCACCCTCGCCGTGCTCGATGGCATGATCGTCACCATCGCCGGGCAGACGATGGTGGTCCCCATCGCCACCATCAACGAGACCGTCCGCGCCGCCCCGGCCGATCTCCACAAGCTCGGCGCCGACGGTCGCCTCCTGCGCCTGCGCGGCCGCCACGTCCCCGTCGTCGACGCCGCCGCCGCCCTCGGCCTGCCGCCGCCCCGCGCGCCCGCCGAGGAGGTCATGCTCCTGCTCTGCGACAGCGAGGCCCGGGGCCTCTGCGCCCTCGCCGTCGAGCGGATCTGGGAGCAGCGCCAGGTCGTCATCAAGAGCCTCACCGGCACCTGCGGCCACGTCCCCGGCCTGTCCGCGGCGACGATCCTCGGCGACGGCCGCATCGCCTTCATCCTCGATCCCGAAGCCCTCGTCGCCGAAGCCACCCTGCCGGCCACGCCGCCGAAGGAGCCCGCCCATGCCTGATCCCGCCCCCGCCCTGCTCGAAGTCATCTCCTTCCACGTCGCCGGCCAGAGCTTCTGCCTCGACGTCCGGCAGGTGCGCGAGATTCGGAGGTGGTCCCCGGTAACGCTGCTGCCACGCACGCCGGCCTACATGCTCGGTGTCATCAACCTGCGCGGCGCCGTGATCCCCGTCCTCGACCTCGCCGCCCGCCTCGGCCTCGGGGAAACCCGCCCGAGCGAGCGCCACGTCATCATCGTCGCCACCCTCGGCGCCCAGGCCGCGGGCCTCCGACGCCGTCGACGCCATCCAGAGCATCCCTGACGCAGCCCTCCAGGACGCCCCCGATCTCTGGCGCGACGACACCGCGCGCTGCATCTGCGCGATGATCGCCACCGACGAGGGCATGATCCGCCAGCTCGACCTCGCGCAGGTCCTGCCGACCGCGCTCGAGGAGCCTGCATGAGCCTCCTCACGCCCGCACATCACCTGTCGGACCGCCAGTTCGACGCCATCGCCGCGCTGGTGCGCCGTCAGTTCGGCCTCGACCTCAGCGACCGCAAGCGCGCCCTCGTCCACGCCCGCCTGAGCCGGCGTCTGCGCGCGCTCCGACTGCCCGGGTTCGGCGCCTATCTCGAGTTGCTCCAGGGCCCGCACGGCGCCGATGAACAAGCCGAGCTCGTCTCCGCGCTAACCACGAACGTCACCCGCTTCTTCCGCGAGCGGCACCATTTCGACCTCTTCCGCGAGCAGGTCCTCCCCGCCGCCCTCGCCCGCGCCCGCGCCGGCGGGCGGGCGCGTGTCTGGTCGGCCGGTTGCGCCACGGGGCAGGAGGCCTACTCCCTCGCATTCACCCTCCTCGCGGCCTGCCCGGAGGCCGAGCGGTACGATATCCGCATCCTCGCGACCGACATCGATCAACGCGCTCTGGATCGCGCCGAAGCCGGCATCTACGCGTCACACGAATTCGCAGCCGTTCCGGACACCATTTCCAGCACCACCGCCCTCACCGACGGCACCGGCCGGATCGCGCCGTCGGCGCGCGCCCTCGTCCGCTTCCGGCCGCTCAACCTCGTCGCGCCGTGGCCGCTCTGCCGCCCGTTCGAGGCGATCTTCTGCCGCAACGTCGCGATCTACTTCGACCGACCGGCGCAACAGGCCCTCTGGCAACGTTTCGCCGCGCTCACCTCCCCGGGAGGCTGGCTCTTCATCGGCCATTCCGAACGCCTCTCCGGCCCGGCGGCCGCCGCCTACGCCCGCGCCGGCGCCACCGCTTACCGCCGCACCACGGGGGAGGCCGCGTCTTGAGCCTGAGAGACAACTTGCGCGTGATGGTCGTCGACGACATGTCGACCAGCCGCGGCCTCATCACCCAGGCGCTCGAGGAGATCGGCATCTGGAACGTGCGCGCCGAGAGCGACGCCCGCGCCGCGCTGTCGCGCCTCGCCGCGGACCCGGTCCACCTGGTCCTGTCGGACCTGAACATGCCGCACCTCGACGGCCTCGGCCTGCTCGCCGCGCTCCGCCAGACCCGGGCGACGAGCCGCATCGGATTCATCCTGATCACCGGGAGCCCGAACCGGGAGCTGATCGAGAAGGCGCAAAAACTGGGCCTGAACAACATGATACGCAAACCCTTCACCACGATCTCGCTTCGCGGCTGCATCGAACGCGTGGTGGGGCGGCTATAGAGCCCGTGCACGCAGCGGCGCGCCGCGCGGCGCACGAGCTCGGGCGTCTCGAAGACGATCTCGCCGCCTTCGAGGAACGCCTTCTCGACGGAACGGCGAGCTCGGCCGACCTGCAGGCGCTCGACAGGATGATGCAGGCGCTGGCCGACCTGCGCGTCTTTCTGGAAGCCATCGCGGCAGCGAAAGACGGCGCGGCGGCGCTCGCCGGCGTCGCGCTCGCCGACGTGCGCGCGCGGCTGGCAGGCGAGGAGGCAGGCGGGATCGGGCGAAAGGGGGTGGAAATCTTCGGGAGGTAAGCAATTGGCAAGGTCTTCGCCCTAGGCTGGACGAACACCGCCTGCAGGAAGTTGCCCGTGTGCCTGATCCTTTTACAATCTCCCTACGGCCGCTACCCGTGGCTGAAGCGCCTGCTCGATGCCGCGGACGGGGTAACGGTCGTCGCTGCCGTGTCGGACCTGACGGAGCTTCACACGGCGGTCGGAGACCTATCGGCCGACGCCGTCCTGCTGCCGGCCGAGGTGAGCGAGGCCGTGGAGTTCAGGCTCCTGTGCGGCCTCTTCGCCGCGCTGCACGTGGGATGCATCCGGCTCGGTGAGCGGCCCGGCATGCCGGGCGCGCCCGATCTTCCGCACGTCAGGCCAGTCGACGACGCCGACACCCTGATCCCCCAGTTGCGCCTGGCCGCCGCGCGGCTCGTCCCGCGCCGCGCCGGCGGCAGTTTGATCGGTCGGAAGGGCAGGCCAGAGCCCCCGGCCGTGCAAGCCCGCACGGTGCGCGCATGAGCCTGCCGGCGGAATACGGCGAGGCGGCGCGCTGCATCACGGTCATGCAGGGGGGCATCGCGATCTCGCGCCAGGCGGAGGTGGTGCTGACGACGGTGCTCGGCTCCTGCGTCGCCGTCTGCCTGCACGATCGCAAGGCCGGCATCGGCGGCATGAACCACATCGTGCTGCCCGAACGCTCCCGGCCGGGGAGCGACCGTTGGGGCATGTACCTGATCGAGCTGCTGATCAACGAGCTGCTCAAGGCCGGCGCGCGCAAGGAGCGTTTGGCGGCGAAGGTCTTCGGCGGGGCGCACATGTCGGAGAAGCTGCCGCAGATCGGGCACAAGAACGTCGACCTCGCCCGCGGCTACCTGCGGACGGAGGCGATCCCCGTCCTCGCCACGAGCACCGGCGGGCGGCTGGCGAGGCGGGTCCGGTTCTGGCCCCATACCGGCGAGGCGCGGCAGCTCCTCGTGCCCGGCATGGCGGCCCCGGCCACCACTGAAAACTTGCCGCCGAAGGCCGGCCTCACCCTCTTCGGCGCGGTGGGCGCATGAGGTCAGGTGATGACATCGGGCGCGTCGCGGCCGCTACGGGCCCGCACGCCGGAGATGGCTTCGGCGGCGGCGATGATCGGGGCCAGCGCCTCCTGCGCGCCCATCTGCAGCCGGTCGGAATCGGTCTCCAGCCGCTCGAGGTAGACCCGGATCGTCGCCCCCTCGGTCCCCGTCCCGGAGAGGCGGAACACGGCGCGCCCGCCACCCTCGAAGAAGATCCGCAGCCCCTGCTGGCGCGCGACGGACTCGTCGACGGGATCGGTATAGGAGAACTCGTCGGCCGCATCGACGGTGAGGCCGCCGACCTCGCGGCCCGGCAGGTCGGGCAGGGCGGCGCGCAAATCGTCCATGATGCCGGCCGCGACATCGGCTTCGACCGCCTCGTAATCGTGGCGGGAGTAATAGTTGCGCCCGTACTCCGCCCAGTGCTCGGCCATCAATTGCGAAACGGGCTGGCGCTTCTCGGCGAGGATGTTGAGCCAGAGCAGCACCGCCCACAGCCCGTCCTTCTCGCGCACGTGGTCGGAGCCGGTGCCGGCGCTTTCCTCGCCGCAGATCGTCGCCCGCCCGGCGTCGAGGAGGTTGCCGAAGAACTTCCACCCTGTCGGCGTCTCGTAGCAGTCGATGCCGAGCGCCTCGGCGACCCGGTCGGCCGCCCCGGAGGTCGGCATCGAGCGCGCGACACCCTTGAGCCCCTCGCGGTAGGCCGGCGCGAGGGTGGCGTTGGCGACGAGGACGGCGAGGCTGTCGGATGGCGTCACGTAGGCGCCCTTGCCGACGATCATGTTGCGATCGCCGTCGCCGTCGGAGGCCGCGCCGAAATCGGGCGCCTCGGGGGAGGTCATCGTCGCCATCAGCTCGTGTGCCCAGATCGGGTTCGGGTCGGGGTGGCCGCCGCCGAAGTCGGGCGACGGCACGGCATTGACGACGGAGCCCTCGGCCGCGCCGAGCCGGTCCTCGAGGATCGCCTTGGCGTAGGGCCCGGTGACGGCGTGCATCGCGTCGAAGCGCAGGGTGAACCCGGAGGAGAGCAGGCCCTTGATCTTGTCGAAGTCGAACAGCTCCTCCATCAGCGCGGCGTAGTCGGCGACGGGGTCGACCACCTCGACCGCCATGTCGCCGAGCGCGCGCTCCCCGACCGTCCCGATGTCGACGTCATGGGCCTCGACGATCCGGTAGCCGTCGATCTCGCGGGTGCGCGCGAAGATGCGGTCGGTGACGCCCTCGGAGGCGGGGCCGCCGTTGGGGCCGTTGTACTTGAGGCCGAAATCCTCGTCCGGCCCGCCCGGGTTGTGGCTGGCCGACAGGATCAGCCCGCCGTCCGTGCCGCGCTTGCGGATCAGGTGCGAGGCCGCGGGGGTGGAGAGGATGCCGCCCTGCCCGACGATCGCGCGCGCTGCGCCGTTGGCCGCCATCATCCGCAGGATCACCTGGATCGCGCGGTCGTTGAAGTAGCGCCCGTCGCCGCCGACGACGAGGGTCTTGCCGGTGATGCCGCCGATCCCGTCGAAGATCGACTGGACGTAATTCTCGAGGAAGTGCGGCTCCATGAAGACCCGCGTCTTCTTGCGCAGCCCGCTGGTCCCCGGCTTCTGGCCCTCGATCGGCTTGGTGTCGACGTGGATGGCCTGCATGAGAAATCTCCCTCTTATTGCGGCCGCAGGATCAGGGCGACCACGGAATTGGCGTGCACCTTCAACGGCTTGGTGACGGCAAAAGGTCCGAGCGACGGATCGGCGGTGTCCAGTTCGCGGATCCAGGTCCACCCTTCCTTCGGCGGCGGCAGGGTGACGGTCAGGGCCCCGCCGACATTGAAGATCGCCATGATGGCGTAGCTGACGTTGGCATAGGCCGGCGTGCCCGAGGCGGTGCGCAGCTCGGCGATCAGGTGCCGCCGGTCGGGGTCGGTCCAGTCGGCGTCGGTCATCTCCGAGCCGTCGCGGTTGCGCCAGAACAGGTCCGGCACGCCGTCGAAGAGGCGCTCGCGCGCGTGCAGGAAGCGCTTCTGGCGCAGCGTCGGGTGGGTGCGGCGGAAGTGGATGATCTGCCGGGCGAAATCGAGGAACGCCGGGTCGGCCCCGTCCCAGGTCACCCAGCCGATCTCGTTGTCCTGGCAATAGGCGTTGTTGTTGCCGCCCTGCGAGTTGCCGAGCTCGTCTCCCGCCAGCAGCATCGGCGTACCTTGCGACAGCAGCAGCGTCGCCAGCATGTTGCGCCGCCGCCGCGCGCGGGCCTCGAGGATGTCCGGGTCGTCCGTCGGCCCCTCGACGCCGCAATTGTCGGAGGCGTTGTGGTCGTGGCCGTCGGCGTTGTTCTCGCCGTTGGCCTCGTTGTGCTTGTGGTTGTAGCTGACGGTGTCCATCAGCGTGAAGCCGTCGTGGCAGGACAGGAAGTTGACCGACGCCGAGGCGGCGCGGCCGTCGTGGTCGAAGTGCATCGCCGAGCCGGCGACCCGCGCCGAGAGCGCGCGCACCCGGTCGGCGTCGCCGCGCCAGAAGCTGCGCACCTCGTCGCGGTACTTGTCGTTGTGCTCGCACCAGGGGTTGGGGAAGGCGCCGAGCTGGTAGCCGCCGGGGCCGACGTCCCAGGGCTCGCCCGTCAGCTTCACCCGCGACAGCACCGGGTCCTGCGCGATCGCCTGGAAGAACGGCGCGTCGCGGTCGAACCCATGCTCGGTGCGCCCCATCGAGGTGGCGAGGTCGAAGCGGAAGCCGTCGACATGGTACGTCTCGACCCAGTGGCGCAGGGAGTCGAGCACCATGCGCAGCACCATCGGGTGCGCGACGTTGAGCGAGTTGCCGGTGCCGCTGTCGTTGAAATAGTAGCGCGGCGACTCCGCCAGCCGGTAGTAGCTGCGGTTGTCGAGGCCGCGGAAGCTGAGGGTGGGGCCGAGGTGGTTGCCCTCGCCGGTGTGGTTGTAGACCACGTCGAGGATCACCTCGATCCCGGCCGCGTGGAAGCGGCGTACCATCTCCTTGATCTCGCGCAGATCGTCGCCCGAGAGGTAGCGCGGATCGGGGGCGAAGAAGCCGATTGTCTGGTAGCCCCAGTAGTTTACCAGCCCTTTCTCGAGCAGATGCTCGTCGTCGAGGAACGCGTGGATCGGCAGCAGCTGGATCGCGGTGATGCCGAGCTTCGTCAGGTGCTCGAGCATCGGGTCGGAGGCGAGGGCGGCGTAGGTGCCGCGCTGCTCGAGGCCCGGCTTGAGCATCGTCAGGCCCTTGACGTGGGCCTCGTAGATCACCGTCTCCTCCATCGGCGTCTCGAGCGGCCGGTCGCCCTGCCAGTCGAAGCCGTCGTCCTCCTCCACCACCACGCAGCGCGGCATGTGGGCGGCGCTGTCGCGGGTGTCGAAGGTGAGGTCGGCGTGGCGGGCGTCGACGTCGTAGCCGAACAACGAGCCGTCCCAGGTCAGCTTGCCGTGGAGGCGGCGGGCGTAGGGGTCGAGCAGCAGCTTGTGGGCGTTGAAGCGGTGGCCTTCGTCGGGCCGGTAGGGGCCGTGGGCGCGGTAGCCGTAGAGCTGTCCCGGGCGCAGGCCGGGGATGTAGCCGTGCCAGACGTGGCCCGACCGTTCCGGCAGATTGATGTTGAGCGTCTCGCGCCCGTCCTCATCGAACAGGCAGAGCGCGATCCGCTGGGCATGCTGCGAGAAGACGGCGAAGTTGACGCCGTCGCCGTCGAAGGTCGCGCCCATCGGGTAGGGGCGGCCGGCAGCTATGCTGACATTTGTGTTCATGCCTCAGGCTATCAGCCCCTCGTAGAGCGCTGAATAGGCCAGAGCCGAATTCTCCCACCCGACCGGGTGCGACATGGCGTTTTTCTGCAACTTCGCCCACACCTTCGGCTGCTCCCACAGGTCGCAGAGCCGGTCGAGGGCCGTCGCGAGCGATTCGGCGGTGACCGGATGAAACTGCACGCCGGTGGCGACCCCGCGCGCGAGCGCGGCGGGGGAGGCGTTGATGATGGTGTCGGCGAGGCCCCCGGTGAGGGCGACGAGCGGCAGCGTGCCGTAGCGCAGCCCGTAGAGCTGGGTCAGCCCGCAGGGCTCGAAGCGCGAGGGGACGAGGATCGCGTCGCCGCCCGCGATCAGGCGGTGGGCGAGGGCCTCGTCGTAGCCGATCCGCACCGCGACGCCGTCCTGCGCGGCGGCGGCCTGGAAGGCGTTCTCGAGGTGGCCGTCGCCCGAGCCGAGCAAGGCAAGTTGGCCCCCGCGCGCGAGGAGGGCGGGCAGGGCGGCGAGCAGCAGGTCGAGCCCCTTCTGCTCGGTGAGGCGCGAGACGACGACGCAGAGCGGCCCGTCCGCCTCGGGCAGGCCCAGCTCCTCGCGCAGGGCGGCCCGGTTATGCTTCTTGCCGCTCGCGGATTTGTAGCCGCGGATCTCGGGGTCGGTCGCCGGGTTCCAGGTGTCGGTGTCGATGCCGTTGAGGATGCCCGACAGGTCCGCGCGGCGCGCCCGCATCACCCCGTCGAGCGCCATCCCGAACTCGGGCGACATGAGCTCCACCGCGTAAGTGGGCGAAACGGTTGTCAATTTCCGCGCCCAGACCAGCCCGGCCTTGAGCGCGCTGATGCGCCCGAAGAATTCGTAGCCCTCGGGCGAGTAGTCGATCGGATCGAGCCGCAGTTCGGCCATGCGCGCGGCCGGTGCGAGGCCGTGGAAGGCGATGTTGTGCACCGTCATCACCGTCGGCACGCCGCTGCCGCGCAGGTAGTAGGGCGCGAGGCCGGCCTGCCAGTCGTGGCAATGGACGAGGTCGGGCCGCCAGGGGCCGATCCTGCCCTGCGCCAGCTCCGAGGCGATCCAGCAGAGCGCGGCGTAGCGCTCGGGGTTGTCGGACCAGTCGCGCCCGTCGGGGCCGAGGTAGATGCTGCCGTCGCGCGCGAAGAAGTGCGGCGCGTCGAGCACCAGCAGATCAAGCCCCGCGACGGTCGCCGCCATCAGCCGCGCCGGGGTGCCGAGCGCGTCGCCCACGTCGGCGACGACCTCCGGCGCCCCGAGCGCGCCCATGACGGCCGGGTAGCCGGGCAGGAGCGTGCGCATCTTCACCCCGAGCGGCGCCAGCGCGCCGGGCAGGGCGCCGGCGACGTCGGCGAGGCCGCCCGTCTTGACGAGCGGCGCGCATTCGGACGCGACGGAGAGGACCTTCACTGCGCCGCCTTCCACTTCTCGATCATCGGCTGGGTGATCAGCGTCACGCCCTTCTCGGTGACGCGGAAGAACTCCTGGTCCACGAGCGGATCCTCCCCGACGACCAGCCCCTCGGGCACCTCGACGCCGCTGTCGATCACCACCTTGCGCAGCCGCGCCGAGCGGTGAACCACCACGTGGGGCAGCACGACGGCGTGGTCGAGCACCGCGTAGGAGTTGGTGTGGACCTGCGTGAACAGCAGCGAGTTGCGCACCTCCGTCCCCGAGATGATGCAGCCGCCCGAGACCATCGAAGAGATCGCCACCCCGCGCCGGTCGCGCTCGTCGTGGATGAACTTCGCCGGCGGCACGCCCTCGGAATAGGTCCAGATCGGCCACTTGGTGTCCCAGAGGTCGAGGTCGGGGGTGAAGTTGGTGAGGTCGATGTTGGCCTCCCAGAAGGCGTCGACGGTGCCGACGTCCTTCCAGTAGGCCGGCGCGCCGGCATCGCGGACGCAGCTGATGTCGAAGCGGTGGGCGATCGCCTTGCCGTTCTTGACGAGGTCGGGGATCAGGTCGTTGCCGAAATCGTGGCTCGAGTCCGGGTCGTCCGCGTCCTTGAGCAGCAGCTCGCGCAGCAGCTTCCACGAGAACACGTAGATCCCCATCGACGCCAGCGCGACGTCCGGGTCGTCGGGCGTGCCGGGAGGGTCGGCGGGCTTCTCGAGGAAGTCGGTGATCTGCCCGTTGTCGTCGACGGCCATGACGCCGAACGCCGTCGCCTCCATGCGCGGCACCGTGAGGCAGCCGATGGTGACGTCCGCGCCGGTCTCCACGTGCTGGCGCAGCATGATCTCGTAGTCCATCTTGTAGATGTGGTCGCCCGCCAGGATGATGACGTAATCGACATCGTAATCGTCCACGATGTCGAAATTCTGCGTCACCGCGTCGGCCGTGCCGCGATACCACGCCTCGCCGCCCATGCGCTGCGAGGCGGGCAGGATGTCGAGGAACTCGTTGCGCTCGGCGCGGAAGAAGTTCCAGCCGCGCTGGCAGTGGCGGATCAGCGAGTGCGCCTTGTACTGGGTGGCCAGCGCGATCTTGCGGATGCCGCTGTTCATCGCGTTGGAGAGGGCGAAGTCGACGATCCTCGTCTTGCCGCCGAAATAGACGGCCGGTTTGACCCGCCGGTCGGTCAGCTCCTTGAGCCGCGATCCGCGTCCGCCGGCCAGAACGAACGCCATCGATCTCTGCGTCAGCCTCTCCATGCCATCTCCTCCCAATGTCTGTCCTCCGCGTTCGCGTCCCCGCGCCGAGGCGGGCGGGGCCTATCGTTTATCTGCGCAAGAGAGGGGGTGCAGGCGCGGCCGGGGGCGGACAAGTTGCACTTATCGAACCTCCGCCCGCGTCGAGCGGCGTGACATCGTGCTATCGGCCGGTGCGCGCGCCTGGTCCTCCCTGCGTTGACCTTCAGGGGAACACACTAGTGCGCGTCGTCAAAGGATAAAGTCGGCCTCGAGCGACTTCTCCACCACCCGCAGGGCGTTGGGGATGTCGTTGCGCTCGGCGCGCTGGGTGGCGGCGGTGCGGCTGAGGCCGTGGCTCAGCCAGCGCTGGATCAGCCGCGCGCGCAGCTCGGCGACGGGAACGTCGAGGCGCGCGGAGATGTCCCAGAGCGGCGCGAGCGCCAGCCAGGGGCGCTCGTTGAACAGCAGGTAGTTGCCCTCGACGATGACCACCTGGCACGACGGCTCGACCACCACCGCCCCGGCGATGGCGATGTCGCGGGTGCGGTCGAAGATCGGCAGCACCACCTCGTCGCCCTCGCGCAGCCGGCGCATCGCGTTGAGGAAGCCGAGCGAGTCGAACGTCTCGGGCGCGCCCTTGCGCAGCTTCAGCCCGCGCGCTTCCAGAACCGCGTTGTCGAGGTGGAAGCCGTCCATGGGGATCGCGGCGCAGCGCACCTTCTGCAGGCTCAGCCGGCGGTGCAGCTCGGCGGCGAAGGTCGACTTGCCCGACCCCGGCGCCCCCGCCACGGCGACCATCACCCGCTCGCGGCTGGCGCGGGCGGCATGGATCGCGTCGGCCAGCTGGTTGACCTCTTCGGTGACATCGATCACGTCGCTCGACTCCGGACCTGTGATGGGTGCTTCGCTCTTACCCCGACGCGGCCCCGGGTTTCGAGACCCCATCCCCCCGGGGCGCAGCATTTCGCCGCCCACCGGCCAAGTAGCGGGCCGGCCACGGTTTTGCCATCTTGTCCCCAGAGGGTGTGGTGGATTGTGATGCAACCTGGGGTGGATTTACTTGCAGAACGCACCGTTTCCGGGTCATAATGCTGCCTGTCTGGGAGGCATGTCGGCCAGCATGCAGGCAGCGCGGCTGCCAAGGACGCGCACCGCATAATTCTTGCGTGTTGGCGAGGAACGACACCTGCATCTGATGCGTTAGACTAGGGCGCGGCCCTGCTGGCCGGGCGATGGGGGGATCCACACGATGTATTACGAAATGATAGGTTTCATGGCCGAACCGCACGGCGCCAAGTTCGCCGACCCAGAGCTTCCCGACCTCGACCTCTCCCGCGCAGCGTTGTTTCTTGACTTCGACGGCACCCTCGTCGACCTCGCCGACACCCCCTCCGGCGTCGCCGTTCCGTCCGGGATGCCCGACTTGATGCGCCGCCTCGACGCGGCGACCGACGGCCGGCTGGTGATCGTCACCGGGCGCCCGATCTCGGTCGTCAGCCAGTTCCTCGGCGGCTACGAGGGCAATGTCATCGGCTGCCACGGGGCCGAGGAGCGCTACGACGGCGAGACCAATCCGCACCCGCTGGCCGAGAGCGATGTCGTCCACCGGCTCGGCGACATGGTCGAGGCCTTCGCCGCCACCCACGAGGGCCTGATCGCCGAGCGCAAGCCGACGGGCGTGGTGCTGCATTTCCGCCAGGTGCCCGAGCAGGAGCCCGACGCCTACGCCTTCCTCCACGCGCTGGAGACGGCGCACGAGGATTTCGATCTGCACCACTCCAAGATGGCCTACGAGCTGCGCCCGAAGGGGATCAGCAAGGACGCTTCGATCAAGCGCATGATGAAGACCGCGGCCTTCGCGGGCCGCTGCCCCGTCTTCTTCGGCGACGACGTCACCGACGAGCCCGCGCTCGAGTGGGTCGCCGGACAGCAGGACGGCCTCGCCGTCAAGGTCGGCCCCGGCGAGACGGGCGCCAACTACCGCCTGCCGGAGCCGGCGGCGGTGCGTGATCAACTCGAACTCTGGCTAGAGGATTGACGGGCGATGTCACAACAGGGGCGTCTCATCGTTGTCTCCAACCGCATTCCCACCGAGGCGGCGCCGTCGGGCGGCCTCGTCGTGGCGTTGCACGAAGCGCTGGAGTCGCGCGGGGGGATCTGGATCGGCTCGTCCGGCCAGGTCGTCGATGAACCGGGCGGCCTCAAGACGCTGGCCGACGACAAGTACACCCGTCTCGCCTTCGACCTGACGAAGGCCGAGCACGAGGGCTTCTACCTCGGCTACGCCAACTCCGTCCTGTGGCCGCTCTTCCACCACCGCGCCGACCTGATCGACGTCGACCAGGGCGACCGCGACCAGTACATGGGCGTCAACGCCCGCGTCGCGCAGCTCATCGCCGAGGTGATCGAGCCGAACGACGTGCTGTGGATCCACGACTACCACTTCCTGCCGCTCGCCGCCGAGTTGCGCAAGCTGGGCCTGGACAACCGGATGGGCTATTTCCTGCACATCCCGTTCCCCAACCCCTCCGACATCGCCGCGCTGCCCGACCGCAAGCAGCTGCCGCACTGGATCGCCGCCTACGACCTGATCGGCCTGCAGACCCAGCGCGACGTCTCCGCCTGCCTCGAATGGCTGCGTGGCGACACCGCGGCCGAGTTCACCCTGCGCGGCCGCATGAAGCTCGACACCCGTCACTTCGAGGTCCGCAGCTTCCCCATCGGCATCGACGTCGACGCGTTCCGCGACGCCGCCGAGCGCGCCGACATCACCATCACCGACCTGCCGACGAACCAGAAGCTGATCCTCGGCGTCGACCGGCTCGACTATTCCAAGGGCCTGCCCAACCGCTTCGAGGCGTTCGGCAAGTACCTGTCCATGCGCGACAAGAACCTGCCGCACGCCACGATGATCCAGGTCGCACCGCCCTCGCGCGAGGACGTGGAGGCCTACAAGGACATCCGCGTCCAGCTCGAGAGCATGGCCGGCTCGGTCAATGGCGAGCACGCCGAACTCGACTGGACCCCGATCCGCTACCTGCGCCGTCCGCTGCCGCGCGACGTGGTCGCCGGCCTCTACCGCCGCGCCGACGTATGTCTGGTGACACCGCTGGCGGACGGGATGAACCTCGTCGCCAAGGAATACGTCGCCGCCCAGGACGGCGCCGACCCCGGCGTGCTGATCCTGTCGCACTTCGCCGGCGCCGCCGAGCAGCTCGACGGGGCGCTGATGGTCAACCCCTACGACACCGTCAGCATGGCCGAGGCCATCGATCAGGCCCTGAAGATGGACCTGCACGAACGCCGGGCCCGCTGGCTGTCGATGATGCAGGTGATCCGTGAGACGGATATCGACTGGTGGACGAATTCCTTCCTGCGCTCGCTCCAGAACCAGCCACAGATGCGTGTCGCCTGACATAGAGCGGGGAACCGCCTGCCGCACCGCAGCGTTTAGCCCCGACTCAGACGGGGGATGATGCATGTCCAAGCGGGGCGCCGAAGAACGGCTGCGCGATATATCGGACGAGAAGCTGGTGAAGGACGCGGCCAAGCTGCGCTCCAAGCTCGTCTACGAGGTGATCCGGCGCGACGGCGAGGAAGAGCTCGAACGGACACAGCGCTCGCTGTTCTGGGCCGGCATCGCGGCCGGCGTGCTGATCTCCTTCTCCGTCATCGGCGAGGCGCTGCTGCGCACCTACCTGCCCCAGGGGCAGAGCTGGACGTACATCGTCGAGAACCTCGGCTATTCCTTCGGCTTCCTGCTGGTGATCCTGGGCCGGATGCAGCTCTTCACCGAGAACACCATCACCACCGTGCTGCCCTTCATGCAGGCGCCCACCCTGCGCAACCTGATGCGGGTGCTCCGCCTCTGGGCCATCGTGCTGGGCGCCAATGTGGTCGGGGCCTTCGTCGCGGGCTGGTGGCTGGCGCAGGTCGGCGCGATGCCCGAGGAGGTGATCCCGACGATCCGCGGCCTCTCCGAACACGCCACCGGCATGGGCGCGTGGGAGAGCTTCGTGCGCGGCGTGCCGGCGGGCATCCTCGTGGCGGCGATCGTGTGGATGATGCCGCTGGTCACGAGCGGGGCCGAGTTCCTCGTCATCATGGTCTTCACCTGGCTCATCGCGCTGGGCGACTTCACCCACGTGGTGGCGGGCTCGGTCGAGATGGCGTTCCTGATGATCGAGGGCGGGCTGGGCGCCTACGAGGGCGTCTTCGACTTCTTCCTCCCCGTCTTCGCGGGCAACGTCGTGGGCGGCACGCTGATCTTCGCGGCGATGGCCTGGGGCCAGGTGAAGGACGAGTACCACCCGGAGACCGAACAAGCGCACTAATTGCGCGTCCCTCGGGAACCCGCCGCCGACTCGCGGGTTTCCTTTCCAGACGGAGGCAACGGTCTCTGTGAAAGTCCACGACCGATCGCGACCCATCCCTGTCCCCTCGTCCCTCAGGTCGCGATCGGTCGTGGCGCTTCCGCCACAGCCACGAAGAGCGAGCGCATGTCCAGCAAGCATGGAAATTCGGTCAAGGACGACGACACCTACGAGGCGCTGCGCGACGACGGCGCGTCGAAGGAGAAGGCGGCCCGCATCGCCAATGCCAAGGCCAACGAGGACCAGCACCCCTCGAAGAAGGGCGGCAAGTCGGCCGCCTACGAGGACTGGAGCAAGGACGACCTCTACGGGCGCGCGCAGGAGATCGGCATCGAGGGCCGATCCGACATGTCCAAGGACGAACTCATCGACGCCCTGCGCAACCATTGACAGCGGACGCCGCTTTGCGCAGTCCGGTTGCCATATGAAGGCCCGTCCGTGCGGCGGGCCTTTCGCGTGAGGGAGGACGCATGATCCAGCGGGGGCGGTGGTGGAAGGCGATGAAGTCGGTCGCGGTGGAGATCGGCGAGAAGAACCTCGGGCTCATCGCCGCCGGGTGCGCCTTCTTCGGCATCGTCGCGATCTTCCCCGCCATCGGCGCGATCATCGCCATCTTCGGCCTCGTGGCCGATCCGGCCATCGTCTCGGCGCAGCTCCAGCTGATGGAGGAGTTCATCCCCGCCGAGGCCTACAAGCTCTTCTCCGAGCAGATCAACGCGCTCCTCGCCGCCCGCACCGACCAGCTCGGCTGGACGTCGCTGCTGTCGCTGATGATCGCGCTCTGGTCGGCGCGGCTGGGGGTGGCGTCGATCATGCAGGGGCTCAACGCCATCCACGGCCAGCCCAATCGGGGCGGGCTGCGCCAGATCATGGTGGCGCTGCTGCTCACGGTCAGCCTGATCGGCGTGTCCGTCGCCTCGCTGCTGCTGGTGGTCATCGCGCCCATCGTGTTCTCGTTCCTGCAGCTCGGCGCTGCGGCGGCGTGGCTGCTCGAGGCGCTGCGCTGGCTGGTGGCGCTGTTCATCCTGCTGGCGGGGCTCGGCATCCTCTACCGCTTCGGCCCCAACGCGCGCGGCGATCGCCCGAGCTGGGTCTCGCCCGGCGCGGTGCTGGCGGTGGTGCTGTGGCTCGCGGCGTCCGTCGGCTTCTCGCTCTACCTCGCCAACTTCGGCCGCTACAACGAGGTCTACGGCTCCATCGGGGCGGTGATCGCGCTGCTGATTTGGCTCTACATCTCCGCCTTCCTCGTGCTCTTGGGCGCGGCGCTCAACGCGGCGCTGCGGCGGCTGCGGCGGGCGGAGAAGGCGGCGCGCAAGGCACTCGAGGAGGAGCGTCCGCCCGAACTAGATGAGGGGCCGGGTCATCCAGGCTGACTCGCCGGCTTCCTCGCCGGCGGACTCGGCGAGGCCGGCATGGGAGTGAATCTTGATGTGCCCGTCGTGCCAGCTCGCGATCTGGTGGTCGCGCAGGCGGGCGAGGGTCTTGTTGGTGTGCACCAGCGACAGGCCGAGGGCGTCGGCGAGGTCCTGCTGGCGGTAGGGCATCGGGAAGCTGTCGCCGGTGGTCATCCCGAGGGCCTCGGCCCGGTTGAACAGCCGCATCAGCGCCCACGCCATTCGCGCCACCGCCGGAAGCTGCCCCACCGTCGCCAGCGTCTCGCCGAGGAAGTGCTCCTCGGTCGCGGCCAGCCATGTGATGTCGTAGGCGCGCTCGGGGTGATGTCGGAAGATGTTGAAGAACTCCTTCCGGTCGAACACGCAAAGCACCATTTCGGTTGTCGCTTCGACACTGTGGTGCATCTCGCCCATCATCCCGGCCTGCAGGCCGAGGAAGTCGCCGGGGAAGACGAAGTTCAGCACCTGCCGCCGCCCGCTTGCGAAGGTCTTGTAGCGCAGTCCTTGCCCCGCCAGCACTGTGTAGAGCTGGGGCGAGTTCGATCCTTCCATCAGCAGCTGCATCCCCGGCGCGACCTTCAGCTCCCCCGACTTGAACCGCTGAAGAAAGGCGAGTTCCTGCTCGGTGACCGGAGCGAAAATGTCGCAGCGGCGCAGCGGGCAGTTGCGGCAGGGGACGGGCATGGAGGAACGACCTTTGTTATGTCTTTCCTTAATGCACGGAAGCACTTGGCGTTCCATAATGGGGTATGGACGAATCGCCGTCATTCAAACGTTTCCGTGTGTTGATCGCGGTGCCGGTGCGTCTGCTCGCGCTCGACCTCGAGGGAGAGATCCGCGAGTTCGTGTCCGACGCGGAGATCGAGCACTGGTCCGGCACCGGCTGGGTGGAGGATGCCGAGCCCGATCTCGTGTTCTGGTCGGCGGGGCAGGATTCGCCCGAGGCGCTCGAGCTGTTCGACCACCTCAAGGGCCGGGCGCTGCGGATGGTGCTGGTCGGCGGCGATGGGCCGGGGCAGGGGCCGGGCGCGGCGCTGCTGCACCACGTCCCCGTGCCGTTCTCGCCCGCCGAGATCGGCGCGCACGTGCGCGCCTGCCTGCAGGTCGCTACCTCTTCCGTCCCGAATTGAGCCCCGCGACCAGCCCGGCGATGAACGCCTGCACCGCCGCCGGGAACAGCGCGCCGGCGGGCGTCGCGGCGGGCGGGGGCGCGGCCACCGGCGCAGGCGCGACGCGGGTGCGGCGCATCGTGGCGATCACGAGCAGGATGCAGCCGAGCCCCGCGAACAGGAAGCCGAGGATCAGCGACGCCAGCACCGCCCCGACCGCCGCGGCGAGCCCGAGCCAGGCGGCGAGCGTCAGGAAGAACAGCCCCATCAGCAACAGCGCCAGCCCGAACGCCCCGATCGCCGCGCGGCGGGCGGCGAGGGCCGCCTGCGCCCGCAGCGTCGTCCTCAGTCCAAGCAACGTGCCGATCACTTGCGCGCCGCGAAGAGGCCCACGATGAACCCCAGGATCGCCGCGATGCCGAGCGCCGAGCCGGGCTGCTGGTGCACGAAGTCGCGCGCCTCGCGCCCGTAGCGCTCCGCCTCGGCCTGCAGCCGTTCCACACGCTCCTCGGCCGTCTCGCGCGCGGTGCGGGCATAGCCCTCCGCCGAGCTCTTCGCCTCGCGCACGCGGCCCTTGCCGTACTCGCTCATGGCGCTGGTCAGGTTGGCGATGTCGCTCTTCAGCGCCTCGAGCTGCACCGAGACTTCCTTCAGCGACAGCTCGGCCTCGTCGGCGGTCTTCTGGGCGGCCTGCTTGGCCTGCGTGGTCGTGGCCATGGTGATCTCCTGCATGTGTCTATTGACGTGGCAACGCCGCCTCGCGCGGCGCGGTTCCGGTAGAAGAAGAAGCCCCGGCCTGCGGGCAGCACCGGGGCTCTGGCGTCTCGGGAACGCCGGGGAACGACGGGGCGGCCTCAGCTGTGCAGCGGCTCGGTCGAGGAGAAGAACATCGCCTGGCTGACGGCGGAGCGCACCTGGTCCTCGCGGTAGGGCTTGGAGATCAGGAACGCCGGCTCGGGCCGGTCGCCCGTCAGCAGCCGCTCGGGGAAGGCGGTGATGAAGATCACCGGCGTGTCGCCGAGCGCGCCCAGGATGTCGTTGACCGCGTCGATGCCGCTCGAGTTGTCGGCGAGCTGGATGTCGGCGAGGATCAGGTCGGGCCGCTCGGTGTTGGCGAGCTCGACGGCGCTGTCGCGGGTGCGGGCGACGCCGGTGATCGCGTGGCCCATGTCGGCGACAATGGCCTGCAGGTCCATCGCGATGATCGCCTCGTCCTCGATGATCATCACCCGTCCCGACACGCTGTCGGCCATCTCGCGCTGCGCGAGATCGACGAGGTGCTGGGCCTCGGAGCTGTCGGTGTTCATCACCTGGGCGATCTCCTCGATCGAGAGATCCTCGATCGTGTGCAGCAGCAGCGCCTCGCGGGTGTTCGGCGTCAGCTTCGACAGGTGAGCCTGCGCGGCCTTCGCCAGCCCGCTCTCGCCTTCCCCGACGGGGGAGCCGGAACTCGTCCAGATACCGTGGAACACCGAAAACAGCGCCACCCGGGGCGACGCGCCGTTTTCGAAGACCGAACGGTCCTCGAGGATCGCCTCGAGAGTGGCGGCCGCATACGCGTCGCCGGAGTTCTGGGCCCCGGTGAGGGCGCGGGCGTAACGGCGGAGGTATGGCAGCTCGTTGCCGATCACGTTGGCCAGGTCTGTCGCCTCGGTGGTCGCAGTCATAAAACGTACCCTTTTTTCTGCGTTTTTCGGGAACCAAACGTCGCCCCGAGGATTTTAGTTCCACTGTAGGGACGTGCGTACAGGTTTTTTTCGCGTGCGCTCCTGACCGGAGAGTAAGGGACGAACATCATTATGGCAAAACCCAAGGGGCGGCTCGAGGACATCGACGCGCACCTCAAACGCGCGTTTTCACAGATCGAAAACGAGGCGCTTCCGGACAAGCTGACAGATCTCCTCGAAAAGCTGCGCCAGCAAGACAAGCAGGGCGGTGCGGCCGGAGCGGACAGCGGCGGACCGGAAGCGCAGCTGCAGGAAGCCGGCATCGGAGGCGCGCGCAGCGAATGACGACTCCGCGTGATCCCAAAGAAGAGCTGGTGGAGCACCTGCCGGCCCTGCGCGTCTTCGCGCTCAGCCTGACGCGCGACGGTGCGTCGGCGGACGACCTGGTGCAGGACACCGTGGTCAAGGCCTGGTCGAACCTCGACAAGTTCCAGGCCGGCACCAACCTGCGCGCCTGGCTGTTCACCATCCTGCGCAACACCTTCTACTCGGGCCGCCGCAAGGCAAAGCGCGAGGTGGCCGACGTCGACGGCGCCTTCACCGGCGCCCTTGCCGAAAAGCCCGAGCACGACGGCAAGCTGCAGATGAACGACTTCTTCCGGGCCTTCAGCAAGCTCCCCGAGGAGCAGCGCGAGGCGCTGACGCTGGTCGGGGCGCAAGGGTTCTCCTACGAGGAAGCCGCCGCGATGTGCGGCGTCGCCATCGGCACGATCAAGAGCCGCGCCAACCGCGGCCGGGTCCGGCTCAACGAGCTGCTCGGCATGCGCGACGACGAGGAGATGGAGATGACCGACGGCGCGACTCTGGCGGTACTTGCCTCGAACGGAACGGGCCATCTGTGACTTCGGGGGAGTGGGCGAAGGCTGGCGCCGGACAGGGGCTTACCCTTCGCGTCATCATCCTGATGTCGATGGTCCTGCTGCCCCTCGGCCTCATCGCCGTGGTGCAGACGCGCGAGTACGAGCGTGAATCCCTGCGCCGGTCCGAACTGGCGCTGCTGGCCCTGACGGAGCGTGCGACGGCATCGGAATCGGTGCTGATCGAGAACGCCGTCGGGGCCGCCTCCGGCCTGTCGTCCGTCATCGACCTGCTCGACGAGGATCCGGCCGTCTGCTCCGAGCGGATGGTGGATTTCCTGCGCGACTCGCCCGAGTTCGTGTTCGCAGGCTTCGTGCCGCTCGACGGGCAGATGGTCTGCTCCAGCGCCGGCCGCCCGCTCGACATGACCATGTCGAGCCTCTACGAAACCCTCAGCGAGGAGCCGCGCCGGCAGGTGACGGCGAGCGCCGACGGCGCGATCTCGGGCGAGTGGGTGATCGTGGTCACCGAGCCCGTGTTCGACGGCGAGGAGTATATCGGCTGGGTGTCGATCTCGATCCCCCACCGCCTGCTCGGGCGCGAACAGACCGAGCCCCTCGTCAGCAACCAGTCCCGGCCGATGCAGATGGTCACCTTCAACGCGCGCGGCGAGGTGCTGAGCCGCGCCGCGGGCATGGCGCAGTCGGGGCTCGAGGACCTGCCCGAGCAGCCGCTCGAGGCCCTCGCCGCCGAGGGGGCGCGGGCCTTCACCGCGCGCAACCGCGAGGGCGAGCGGCGCATCTACGCGGTGACGCCCGTGGTGCCCGACACCGTCTTCGCGCTCGGCGTCTGGGACATCGAGGACCGCACCCTCGGCGGGCTGCCCTCGGGCCTCGCCGCGGTGCTGTTTCCCGCCATCATGTGGATCGCGAGCCTCGCCGTCGGCTCGCTGGCGATGCACTGGCTGGTCATCGTCCACGTCCAGCGCCTGCAGCAGAAGATGCGCAGCTTCGGCCGCTCCCGCCGCCTCGTCGAGACCCCGGCCCGCGCCGGCATCCCCTCCGAGTTCCGCGAGATGGACGCCGAGTTCATGGCGATGGCCGAGAACGTCATGCGCGACGAGGCGCAGCTCGAGAACGCGGTGCGCGAGAAGAACATCCTGCTCAAGGAAATCCACCACCGCGTGAAGAACAACCTGCAGCTGCTGTCGTCGATCACCTCGATGAAGCGGCGCAAGGTCCAGAGCGACGAGGCGCGCACGGTGCTGTCGCGCCTGCAGGACCGCATCCTCAGCCTCGCCGCGATCCACCGCAATCTCTACCAGTCCGAGGACATGTCGGCGGTCAACGCCGGCCAGCTCATCCACGACATCACCACCCAGCAGGGCATCGGGCGAGGCGGCGGCAAGCTCGACCTCGACATCGACGAGGTGTTCCTGGTGCCACCGCAGGCGGTGCCGTTCTCGCTGATGCTGGCCGAGACGCTCTCCTACGGCCGGCCCGAGGAGGGCGAGGTCATCGTCTCGCTCAAGTGGCAGGGGGAGGGGGTGCGGCTGACGGTCGTGTCGCCGCCGCCGGGGCAGGAGGAATTCGAGGAGCTCGGCCTGATCGGCGACCACTTCATCGACGCCCTCGCCGACCAGCTCGGCGGCCGGCCCGAGCGCGACTTCCTCGACGACGGCCGGCGGCGGCTGACGCTCGACTTCGTGCCGCTCGAGGCGCTGCCCGACACGCTAGATTACTGATGAAGGACATCGAGGATCTGCGCATCCTCCTCACCGCCGCGGAAGCCTATCCCGCGTTCGAGGAGCGCGTCGCGGCGGCGCAGGTGCGCATCACCGCCTCGTTCCGCATCTTCGACCCCTTCACCCGGCTGCGCACCCGCGCCGGGCGCGCCTACGGGACGCACTGGTTCGACCTGCTCGCCGGCAAGCTGCGCGAGGGGGTGGAGATCGACCTCGCCATTGCCGACTTCGACCCGGTCGCCAAGCCCGGTCTGCATCGCCAGACATGGGCGTCGATGCGCGCGTTCTGGGCGCTGGCCGAGGCGTCGGGCGCGTGCGACGGGCTGCGGGTGCGCGCCAACATGCACCCCGCCCGGACCGGCCGGCTGCCGACCTTCCTGCTCTGGCCCCACGCCCGCCGCCGCATCCGCACCGAGCTCGCCCGGCTGTCGCGGCTGCCCGAGGCGGAGCGGCAGGAGGCGCTGCGGCTCAGCCCGGCGCTCATGCCGCTGCTCAAGGACGACGGCCGCCGGGTCCGGTTCTGGCCGCCGGTCCACTACGTCCCGGCGAGCCACCACCAGAAGATCGCGGTGATCGACGACGAATGGCTCTATATGGGCGGCCTCGACCTCGACGAGCGCCGCTACGACTCGATCGATCACGAGCGCCCCGCCGAGGAGACGTGGCACGACGTGCAGATGCTGGTGCGCGGCCGGGTCGTCGCCGACGCGCTGCGCCACCTGCGCGAGTTCGAGGCCGTGACCGCCGGGCGGCAGCCGCCGTCGCAATTGCCGGGGCCGTTCCTGCGCACCCTGTCGGCGCCGCGCCGGCACGGCGCCTGGGCGAGCCTGTCGCCGAAGACCGTCGCCAGCGAGCTGTTTGCCGTGCACATCGAGGGTATCGCCAGTGCACGCCGGGTGATCTACATCGAGACCCAGTTCCTGCGCGACAGCCGCATCGCCGCCGCGCTGGGGCGCGCCGCCCGCGAGCGCCCGGACCTGCGCGTCATCATCGTGCTTCCCGCCGCTCCCGAAGACGTCGCCTTCCTGCCGCGTCCCGGCCCCGACGCGCGCTACGGCGAGTACCTGCAGGCCCGCGCCGTGGCGCGCCTGACCACCGCCTTCGGCGGCCGCCTGTTCCTCGCCGCCCCCGCCCAGCCCGCGCGCCAGCAGCGCGCCCGCACCCGCCGCGATCACCTCGACGGCGCGCCCATCATCTACGTCCACGCCAAGATCGCCGTCTTCGACAACGCCTGGGCCGTGGTCTCCTCCGCCAACCTCAACGGGCGCAGCATGTCGTGGGACACCGAGTGCGGCCTGCGGCTCGACGACCCGGGCATCGCGACCCACCTGCTCCAGCGCTGCCTCGACCACTGGTCCGCGGGGCAGGGGCCGGCGGCGACGGACGAGCCGGCGCATATCCTCGAGACTTTGCGCGCCCGCGCCTACGCCGACCGCGCCCGCGACCCGGACCAGCGCGAGGGCCTGCTGCTGCCCTACCGCGTCGCCCCCGCCCGCCGCTTCGGGCGCAACCTGCCCGGGATCCCGGAAGGCATGGTCTGAGCCTCCGGTTGCCGCTACGGCAGCGCCGCCGACGAGGGCGCGTGGCAGGAATGGCACGACAGCTCCCTGCGGGCCGAGCGCACTGAAATGTGGCTAGAAAATGGCGCGCCTCGCCGCTAGCCTGTTTGCAAAACAGTTAGTCCCGCCGAGCAGTAACTTACGAGCGGGACGCCATAGAGGCGGAGCAGGGCATGTCGACGATCGATTTCGTCGTCCGCGACGACGCGGGCAATTTTCAACGCGGATCCATGGGCGAGGGAACGGGGCAGACGGCGGTCGCGCTGAGCGACGGCGCCGACATCTCGCTCAACCTCTATCCCGGCCAGATCGCCGGCTACAGCCGCGCCGGCACGGCGCTGCAGGTGATCCTCGCCAACGGCGAGACGCTGACCATCGAGGGTTTCTTCAACGGCACCGGCGAGCAGGTCCTGTTCGTCTCCGCCGGCGGCGAGCTGAGCCAGGTCAACCTCGTGGCGGGCGAGGGCAACGTGCTCTATGCCTCCTACGAGGAGGCCGGCGACTTCGGCAAATGGTCGCCCCTCGACGATTTCTTCTTCCTGCGCGGCCCCGAGATCCTCGTCACCGACGCCGCCGCGGTGGCGGCCGAGGACGACGGCGTCGGCATGTTGCTGACCCCGCTCGTCGGCGGCCTCGGCTTCCTCAGCCCCGCCACCGTCGGCGCGGCCGCGGTGGGCGCGGGCGTCCTCGGCGCGACGGTCGTCCGGCCCAAGGACGGCGACGACGACGGCGGCCAGACCCAGGGCGAGATCATCACCCGCCCCGACGTCGAGATCACCGGCGGCACCCAGGGCACCGGCCACATCGTCGACGGCACCGACCACGCCGACGGCGTGACCATCACCGGCACCGGCGAGGCCGGCGGCGCGATCACCGTCACCATCGGCGACGCCACCGCCGAGACGGTCGTGGACGGCGACGGCAACTGGACCGTCACCTTCCCGTCCGACGAGGTTCCCGGCGGCACCTACGAGGTGCCCGTCACCGTCGTCATCACCGACGAAAACGGCAACACCAGCACCGCCGAGGACATCGTCGAACTCGACACCGAGACCTTCGTCAGCTTCGACGAGGACGCCGTCGAGGGCGACGGCACCGCGAACGCCGAGGAGGTCTCCGACGGCGTCGTCCTCGAGGGCACGGTCGAGGCGGGCAGCACCGTCGTCGTCACCGTGGGCGGGCAGGCCTACGAGGCCGTCGTCGAGGGCACCACCTGGACCTGCACCCTGCCGGCCAGCGACGTCACCGGCGGCGAGTACGAGCTCGACGTCTCCGTCACCGCGACCGACGCGCTCGGCAACGTGGCGACCACCTCGGGCACCGTCACCGTCGACACCGTGACCACGCTCACCATCGACACCGCCAGCGTCGAGACCGACGGCACCGTCAACCGCGACGAGCGCAGCGACGGCGTCACCATCGGCGGCACCGCCGAGGCGGGCGCGACCGTGGTGCTCACGGTCAGCGGCACCGACTACACCACCACCGCCGGCAGCAGCGGCAGCTGGTCGGTCGAGGTCGCGGCCTCCGACATCCCCTCGGGCACCTACGACCTCGAGGTCTCCGCCACGTCGACCGATCTCGCGGGCAACCGCACCAGCACCAGCGGCACCATCGCCGTCGACACCGTCGTCGGCGTGACCATCGACACCGACATCGAGGGCGACGGCATCGTCAACGCCGTCGAGCGCGAGGACGGTATTACGCTCTCGGGCACCGCCGATGCCGGGGCGCAGGTGGAGGTCGAGTTCAACGGCGCCGTGCGCACCGTCACCGCTTCCGGCTCGGGCACCTGGTCGGCCGACTTCACGCGCGCCGAAGTGCCGGCGGGCGAGGTCGGGGTGGTCGCCACCGCCACCGCCACCGACGCCGCCGGCAACAGCGCCAGCGCGTCGGGCACCGTGGTGATCGACACCCACGTCACCAACTTCGGCTTCGACTCCGCGCCCGTCGCGGGCGACGACGTCATCAACGACGCCGAGGCCGATGCCGGCGTCACCATCGGCGGCACCGTCGAGGCGGGGTCGACCGTCGTCGTCAATCTCGGCGACGCCTCGCGCACCGTCGATGTCGGCGCCGACGGCACCTGGTCGGCCACCTTCACCGGCAGCGAGATCCCGCCCGGCGAGACCACCGTGCCGGTCACCGTCCACGCCACCGACCGCGCCGGCAACACCGCCGTGCTCAACGACAGCGTCGTCGTCGACCGGATCGTCTCGCCGCTCACCGGCTCCGAGAACGTCACCGCCGACGATATCGTCAACGCCCAGGAGGCCGCGTCGGGCATCACCCTCGCCGGCACCGTGGAGCAGGGCTCGAGCGTCACCGTCACCTTCGAGGGCACCAGCCGCGCCGCCACCGTCGCAGCCGACGGCGCCTGGACGGTCGACTTCGCCGCCTCCGAGATCCCGCCCGGCACCTATACCGCCGCCGTCTCGATCACCGCGACCGACGCGGCGGGCAACGTGCGCACGATCACCGACAGCTTCGAGATCGACACCGTCGCGCCCGAGGTGCCGCTGGTGACGTCGACGGATCGCGGCGTGGACGGGCTGCGCTCGGTCGGCATCTCCGAGGCCGACGAGGGGATCGCGGTGACGTCGGTCTCCGCCAGCGGCGACAAGACCGGCCTCGGCTTCGAGCGCGAGGTCGACACCCGCTACGACGAGATCGACCTGCACTTCGACAGCCCCGTCTCCGACGGCTCGCAGCTGGTCATCAGCTCGACCGACGCGGCGGGCAACCAGAATGCCTCGCTGTTCGTGCTCGACGAGAGCGGCACCAACGTCGTCGACGTCGACAATCCCGGCCTCGAGGGCTTCGACATCGGCTCCATCGACCTGCACTTCGCCCTCGACAGCGAGCTGACGCTGAGCGCGGACGACCTGCACAAGCTGTCGCGCAACGACAACGAGCTGACCATCCACGGCGGCAGCGACGACAGCGTCACCATCGCCGGCGCGACCGCGACCGGGGAGAGCCAGACCATCGGCGGGCGCAGCTACGACATCTACTCGCTCGGCGACGAAGGCGGTCGGGTCATCATCGATGAGGACATCAACGTCATCATCTGAACGCGCAGCACGCGAGGCCGGGGGCGGGCGCGCCGCGTTGCGTGCGCCGCCGGCACCGGCAGGACAGCAGGGCAGGGCGGTCGAGTGAAGACGAGCAGACAGCAAGCCGGCAGGCGGGCCACCCTCGTGGCCTGCCTCGGCCTGTCCGTGGCCCTCTCGGGCTGCGGCGCGGTGGGCGGCGTGGCCGAGGCCACGCGCCACCGGGTCGGGCTCGGCTCCGGCCCCGGACCGGCGGCCGACGCACCCGTCACGGCCGCCGCCGCCACCGCGCCGGCCGCCGCGCTCGATGCGCAGATGGAAGACGGCACCGCCTCCGAGATCATCACCGGCCTGCTCCAGCGCCGCTCGGTGCTCCAGCCCGGCACCCTGCGCGCGGTGACCGACGCGGTGCTCGCCGCCAACAGCCGCGCCGCCGAGGCCGAGCTGCGCGCCGCGACGCTGCGCGCGGAGGCCGCGCAGCTCAACTGGCTGCCGACGCTCGGTCCGCAGATCAGCCTGACCTCGCTCGGCGACGTGGTGACGTCGCTGGTGGTGGACGCGGTGCTGTTCGACCACGGCGGCAAGATCGCCGAGCGCGACTACGCCCGCGCCGACGTCGAGGTCGCCGCCGTCGCGCTGGCGCAGGACACCAACGCGCGGGTGCTGACCGCGCTCGAGCTCTACATCGGCGCCGAGGCCGCGCGCGCCCGCGCCGATGTCACCGCCGCCGCCATCGCGCGGATGGAGCGGTTCCACTACCTGATGAACGAGCGCATGAGCGCCGGCATCGTCGACCGCGCCGACCAGCAGCTCGTCGCCGCCAAGCTCGACCGGATGCGCAGCGAGTTGACCGCCGACCGCGAGGCGGCGGCCACCGCGATGGCGGAGCTGCAGGCCATGGCCGCCGCGCCCGTCACCGCCGTCTCGGGGCTGTCGCCCGTCGCGCCGCCGGGCAACCAGACGCCGCTCGCGGTGCTCAAGGCCGAGGCCGAGGCCGCGCGCGCCGAGGCGGAGGCGCGCGCCGCGCGGGCCGGGCAGCTGCCGGGGATCAACGCCTCGGGCAGCCTCTCGAGCGACGGCAGCTCGGGCGGCATCACCGCCGGCGGCGAGGGCATCGGCTTCGGCACGCCCGCCCGGCTGCGCGCGCTCGAGGCCAGCCGCGAGGCGTCGGCGGCCGAGGTCGCGGCGGCGCGCGAGGACGCGGCGAGGAAGCTCAGCCAGCTGCGCGGCCTGCTCGCCTCGCAGGAGCGGCAGGCGGCCGAGGCCGGGACCATCGCCGCGCAGGCCGCCGAGAGCTACGAGCTCTTCGCCGCCCAGCTCGAGGCTGGCCGGCGCCGGGTGCCCGAGGTCGTCGGCGTGTTCGAGACCAAGGTGCGCACCGAGCGCGAGGCGGTGACGCTGCGCCACGACGTGCTGCTGACGCGCGCGCGCATCGCCGAGACGGTGGGCACGCTCGTCGACGGGGAACGCATATGACCGGCCCCGTCCTCGCCTTCGACGCCACCGCCACGCGGGGCGGCAAGCTCGTCGGCCCCGCCGAGGCCGCGCCCGAGCCGCCGCCGCTCGCCGAACCGGCCGCGCCCGCCGCCGCCGGAACGTCGCGCAACCACGCCCGCGCCGACCTCGCCGCCACCTACGCGGCGCTGCTCGGCGTCAGCGTGCTGCGCACCGACCTGCTCGAGAGCCTCGCGCGCGACGGCCTCGGCGGCTCCGACGACAGCGACGCCGCCGACCCCGATGCCGTCGCCCGCGCCCTCGGCGCCGCCGGCCTCGCGACGCGCACCGAGCGGGTGAAGGCCCCGACGCCAGCGCACTGGCCGGCGCTGGCGGAGATGACGGGCGGACAGCTCGTGCTCGTGCTCGAGCAGTCGGGCGAGACGCTGACCATCTACGACACGACCTTCCGCGACCACCGCGCCGAGGTCACGCTCGCCGAGTTCGCCCCCTACTTCACCGGCCGGGTGCTGCGCGCCGAGGTGCCCGCCACCGAGCTCGCCCGCCGACACGCCGTCAAGGGACGCGCGCGGCACTGGTTCTGGGGCGAGTTCACCGGCCTGCGCCGGCCCGTCGCCGAGATCGCGCTCGGCTCGCTGGTGGCCAACCTGCTCGCCGTCGCCGTGGCGCTGTTCTCGCTGCAGGTCTACGACCGGGTGATCCCGCACCAGTCGACGGCGACGCTCTGGGTGCTGGCGACCGGGGCGGGTCTGGCGCTGCTGTTCGAGGCGGTGCTGCGCATCGCGCGGGCGCGGCTGATGGACGGGGCGGGGCGGCGCATCGAGCTGCGCATCCAGTCGCTGCTGATGAACCGGGTGCTCGGCATGCGCCGCGACCCGGAGGGCAGCGCGCCCTCGGCCACCTTCGCTGCCGTGCGCGACTTCGGCTCGATCCGCGAGTTCTTCACCGCCTCCACCATCGGCACGCTCACCGACCTGCCGTTCCTCGTGCTGTTCTTCGCCCTCGTCGCCTCCATCGGCGGCGAGATCGTCTGGGTGCTGTTCGCCGGCGCGGTGCTGATGGTGCTGCCGTCGCTGTTCCTGCAGAAGAAGATGATGGCCCTGACCCAGCAGACACAGGGCGCCAGCACCAAGGCGAGCCGGCTGCTGCACGAGGCGATCTACGACACCGACACGATCAAGACCCAGCGCGGCGAGGACCGCTTCCGCCGGGTCTGGAGCGAGCTGACCGGCCTCTCCGCCGTCGCCACCTCCGAGCAGCGCCGGCTGGCCTCGGCGCTGACCTTCTGGGCGCAGGGGATGCAGCAGGCGACCTACGTCGCGGCGGTGGTCGTCGGCACCTTCCTCGTCTTCGCCGGCGAGTTCACCGTCGGCACGATCATCGCCGTCGGCATCCTCACCTCGCGCACCCTCGGCCCGCTGACACAGCTCGCCGGGACGCTGTCGCGCTGGTCCAACGTCAAGGCCGCGCTCACCGCCCTCGACGCGGTCGCCGAGGCGCCGCAGGACCACGACGAGGACCGCACCTACCTGCGCCGCGAGACGATCCGGGGCGCCTTCGAGCTGCGCGAGATCGGCTACGCCTACGACGAGGAGAGCGGTCAGAGCCTCGACATCCCGGCGCTGAAGATCCGGCCCGGGCAGAAGGTCGCGGTGCTCGGCCCGAACGGGTCGGGCAAGTCGACGCTGCTCAAGCTGCTCTCCGGCCTGACCCGCCCGACCGGCGGCCGCGTGCTCGTCGACGGGGTGGACATGGGGCAGGTGATGCCGCGCGATCTGCGCCGCGGGATCGGCTACCTCGGCCAGGACGTGCGGCTCTTCGCCGGCACCCTGCGCGAAAACCTCGACTTGTCTCTGCTCGAGCGCGACGACGAGCGCCTGCTCGCGGCGCTCGACTTCGCCGGGATCGGCGCCTTCGTGCGCAACCATCCCAAGGGCCTCGACCTCGCGATCCATGACGGCGGCGAGGGGCTGTCGACGGGGCAGCGCCAGTCGATCGGCTGGGCGCGGCTGTGGCTGCAGGATCCGGGCGTGTGCCTGCTCGACGAGCCGACGGCGGCGCTCGACCAGACGCTCGAATCGACCCTCGTCACCCGCATGGAGGGCTGGCTCGCGGACCGCACCGCGATCATCGCCACGCACCGGATGCCGATCCTGTCGCTCTGCGAACGCACGCTGATCCTGCAGCAGGGACGACTCGTGGTGGACGGCCCGCGCGACGAGGTGCTGGCGCACCTGCGCGGCCGCAAGGCCCCGGCATGAGCGCGATGAGCGACATCGAGCGCGAGACCTCCGGCCGCGGCGCCTCGCTGGTGGTCTGGGTGGTGGCGCTGGCGGTGCTGGTGTTCCTCGTCTGGGCCCGTTTCGCGCCGCTCGACGAGATCGTGCGCGGGCAGGGCGAGGTCGTCAGCGGGGCGCGGCCGCAGAGCGTGCAGAACCTCGAGGGCGGCATCCTCGCCGAGCTGGCCGTGGGCGAGGGCGACATGGTGTCGGAGGGCGACGTGCTGGCGCGGCTGCACGGCACCCAGTTCGTCACCCGCGTCGACGACCTGCGCGACCAGGTCATCGCCGCCGAGATCCGCCGGCTGCGGCTGGAGGCCGAGCTCGAGGGGCAGTTCGATTTCGTCGTGCCCGAGGACTACGCCATCCACAGCCCCGACATCCTCGCCTCCGAGCGCGCGCTGCTCGCGGCGCGCCAGTCGGACTACACGACCCGCCTCGAGGGCGCGCGCCGCCTCGCCACCGAGACGGCGCGCGAGCTCGAGACGCTGGAGGACCTGTTCGCGCGCGACATCGTCGCCCTGCTCGAGGTGACGGAGGCGCGCAAGGCGAACTCCGACGCCGAGACCAAGGTCAGCGAGATCGAGACCACCGCCGAGCTCGAGCGGGCGACGAGTTACTCGGAGACGCTGCTCGACCTCGCGACGCTCAAGCAGGAGCTGCGCCTCGCCGAGGACCAGCTCGCCCGGACCGTGGTGCGCGCGCCGATGCGCGGCGTCGTCAACGCGGTCGGCGTCACCACCATCGGCGGCGTCGTGCGGCCCGGGGAGGAGATGTTCGAGATCATCCCCGCCGGCGACGAGCTGTTCGTCGAGGCGCAGATCGCGCCGAAGGACATCGCCAACGTGGTGGCGGGGCAGGCGGCGACGATCAAGCTGACGGCCTACGACTACACCGTGCACGGATCGCTCGAGGGGACTGTCGAGATGGTCAGCGCCGACACCTTCAAGGACGAGCGCCGCCCCGAGAGCGAGGCGCACTACCGTGTCACCGTCGCGCTCGACACCGACGCGATGACCCCGCGCCAGGCGGGCATCTCGCTGCGGCCGGGGATGCAGGCGACGGTGGAGCTGCACACCGGTTCGAAGACGGTGCTCGATTACCTGACCAAGCCGCTCTACCGCTCGCGCGAGGCCCTGCGCGAGCCCTGAAGGCGGTTTTCCACCTCCAATTGTTAAGCGACCGCGCCCGTGACGCTACGGAAGAGTCGCCTATGTCTTCCGGAAGGGCATGTCGTCAGACATTGCACCAGTCCAGTATCCGGGCTTCCGGCGGGGATGAAGATGATCCTGAAGGCCGGCAGTCCGCATTGCTGTAGTCGAGGGATGACCCATGAAAGACAGCAACACACCCCACCTCTCCACGTCGGCGGGCGGATCGCTGGAAGCCGCCGTCGACCGCGTGGCGGACCTGCTCGTCACCTGTGACGACGAGACCCGCTACCAGGTCTCGCTGGAGATCGCGATCCGCGCCATCGAGGTCGCCGCGCTGACGCTGGACGGCGAGGATGCCGAGCGCTCGTCGACGCTCCTGCGCATGGCCCGGGACATCGAGGCGATGGCCGCGCCGCACCGGGAGTAACGGCCGCCGTCAGACCAGCCGCGAGGTCTCCACGGCGGCGCGCACGAAGTCGGCGAAGAGCGGGTGCGGCGCGAAGGGCTTGGACTTCAGCTCCGGGTGGAACTGGACCCCGATGAACCACGGGTGATCCGACCATTCCACGATCTCGGGCAGCCGCCCGTCGGGGCTCATCCCGGCAAAGCACAGCCCCTGCGCCTCGAGCGCCTCGCGATACTTGGTGTCGACCTCGTAGCGGTGCCGGTGGCGCTCCTCGATCGACGCGGTGCCGTAGATCTCGGCCACCCGCGAGCCCTCCGTCAGCGCCGCGTCGTAGGCACCGAGCCGCATGGTGCCGCCCTTGTCGTCGTCGGCCTTGCGCTCGACCTTGTGGTTGCCCTGGATCCACTCCTTGAGGTGGTAGACGACCGGCTCGAAGCGCTTCTTGCCGGCCTCGTGGTCGAACTCTTCCGACCCGGCCGTCGCCACGCCCGCCACGTTGCGCGCCGCCTCGATCACCGCCATCTGCATGCCGAGGCAGATGCCGAGATAGGGGATCCGGCGCTCGCGGGCGAACTGGGCGGCCTTGATCTTGCCCTCGGTGCCGCGCTCGCCGAAGCCGCCGGGCACGAGGATCGCGTGGAACCCCTCGAGGTGCGGCGCGGCGTCCTCGCGCTCGAACAGCTCGGAATCGACCCACTCCACCTTCACCTTGACCCGGTTGGCCATGCCGCCGTGGGTGAGGGCTTCCTTGATCGACTTGTAGGCATCTTCGAGCTGGACGTACTTGCCCACGATCGCGACGTTCACCTCGCCCTCGGGGTTGTTGATCCGGTCGGCGACGTCGTGCCAGCGGTCGAGGTTGGGGCGCGGGGCGGGGGAGATGCCGAACGCGTCGAGCACCGCCTGGTCGAGCCCTTCGCGGTGGTAGGCGAGGGGGGCCTCGTAGATCGACTTGAGGTCGTAGGCCGGCACCACCGACTCGGACCGCACGTTGCAGAACAGCGCGATCTTCTCGCGCTCCTTCTGCGGAATCGGGTGCTCCGAGCGGCAGACGAGGATGTCGGGGGCGATGCCGATGCTCTGCAGCTCCTTGACCGAGTGCTGCGTCGGCTTCGTCTTCAGCTCGCCCGAGGCGGCGAGGTAGGGCAGCAGCGTCAGGTGCATGAAGATGCACTGCCCGCGCGGCTTGTCGTGGCTGAACTGGCGGATCGCCTCGAAGAACGGCAGCCCCTCGATGTCGCCGACGGTGCCGCCGATCTCGCAGAGCATGAAATCGACCTCGTCCTCGCCGATCTTCAGGAACTCCTTGATCTCGTTGGTGACGTGCGGGACGACCTGGATCGTCTTGCCGAGGTAGTCGCCGCGCCGCTCCTTCTCGAGCACGTTGGAATAGATGCGCCCCGAGCTAACCGAGTCGGTCTTGCGGGCGGGCACGCCGGTGAAGCGCTCGTAATGGCCGAGGTCGAGGTCCGTCTCGGCGCCGTCGTCGGTGACGAACACCTCGCCGTGCTCGAACGGGCTCATCGTGCCGGGGTCGACGTTGAGGTACGGGTCGAGCTTCCTCAGCCGGACGGAGAAGCCGCGCGCCTGCAGCAGCGCACCCAGCGCGGCGGAGGCGAGACCCTTGCCGAGCGAGGAGACGACACCACCGGTGATGAATACGTAGCGGGCCATGGGGGCGATCTCCCGTGATCGAGGTGTGGGCGCTCCGGCGCTGCGGAGCCTCTGTCACGGGATTTAACGATAGCCGGATTCGCCGGCCCCCCGCAACCGCCGACGCAACATCATGTTGCCGCGTCAGCGCTGTCTTCAAGCGATTGTGGAAGGAGCGGGGCCGCTCAGTCGGCGGCGGGGAGCAGCCCGTCGCTGCCGTCCGCGCCGGGGGGCAGCAGGCTCTCGCCGCCGAGGTCGGGCAGCGCGTCGCTCGCTGCGCCGGCGGGCGTGTCGGTGATCCGGTCGAGCACCGAGCCGCTGGCGCTGTCGCGCGCGGCCATGATCGTCAGGGCGATCGAGGTGATGATGAAGGCGACCGCGAGGCCCCAGGTGACCTTGCCGAGCGCGGTGGCCGCCGAGCGGCCGGTCATCATGCCGCCCCCGCCGCCGCCGATGCCGAGCCCGCCCCCCTCGGAACGCTGCATCAGCACGACGCCGATCAGCGAGAGCGCGAGGAGGAGGTGAACGATCAGGATGACGTTTTCCATGGGGGAGGCGGCCTGTCTCTTGGAACGGGCCGTATCTAGAAGCTGTGGCCCGCTGCCGCAACCCCCCGTCGGCCCCCGCGACGCTCCGATGCGCGCGCTCCGATTTCCCGGTTTCCCGCCCCGGCGGTCTGGTCTATGGAGACGCCGGTTTTTCGTCGGAGGACAGCATGGCCAACGTGGTCGTCGTGGGCGCCCAGTGGGGCGACGAGGGCAAGGGCAAGATCGTCGACTGGCTCTCCGAGCGGGCGGACGTCATCGCGCGGTTCCAGGGCGGGCACAATGCCGGCCACACGCTGGTGATCGACGGCGCTGTCTACAAGCTGCACGCGCTGCCCTCGGGCGTCGTGCGCGGCGGCAAGCTGTCGGTGATCGGCAACGGCGTCGTGCTCGACCCCTGGCACCTGCTCGAGGAGATCGAGACCCTGCGCGGCCAGGGCGTCGACATCACCCCCGAGACGCTGATGATCGCCGAGAACACGCCGCTGATCCTGCCCTTCCACGGCGAGCTCGACCGGGCCCGCGAAGGGATGAACTCCGTCGCCAAGATCGGCACCACCGGGCGAGGCATCGGCCCGGCCTACGAGGACAAGGTCGGCCGCCGGGTGATCCGCGTCGCCGACCTCGCCGACGGCCCGACCCTCGAGCGGCGGGTGGACCGCGCGCTCGTGCACCACAACGCGCTGCGCTCGGGCCTCGGCCTCGAGCCGGTGGACCGCGACGCGCTGCTGACCAAGCTGCGCGAGGTCGCGCCGAAGATCCTCGCCTACGCCCAGCCGGTCTGGAAGGTGCTCAACGACCGCCGCAAGGCCGGCCAGCGCATCCTCTTCGAAGGCGCCCAGGGCGCGCTGCTCGACATCGACTTCGGCACCTATCCCTTCGTCACCTCCTCCAACGTCATCGCCGGCCAGGCGGCCACCGGCACCGGCATCGGGCCCGGCTCGATCGACTTCGTGCTCGGCATCGTGAAGGCCTACACCACCCGCGTCGGCGAGGGCCCGTTCCCGACCGAGCTCGACGACGCGGACGGCCAGCGGCTCGGCGAGCGCGGTCACGAGTTCGGCACCACGACGGGGCGCAAGCGGCGCTGCGGCTGGTTCGACGCCTGCCTCGTGCGCCAGACCTGCGCCACCTCGGGCGTCTCGGGCATCTCGCTGACCAAGCTCGACGTGCTCGACGGCTTCGACGAGCTGAAGATCTGCACCGGCTACCGGCTCGACGGCGAGGTGCTCGACTACCTGCCCACCGCCGCCGAGCGGCAGGCGCGGGTCGAGCCGATCTACGAGACGATCCCCGGCTGGCAAGGCTCCACCGCGGGCGCGCGCTCCTGGGCCGACCTGCCGGCGGAGGCGATCAAGTACGTCCGCCGCATCGAGGAGCTGATCCAGTGCCCGGTCGCGCTGGTCTCCACCAGCCCCGAGCGCGACGACACGATCCTCGTCACCGACCCGTTCGCCGACTGATGGCGCTGAGCCCCCGCCAGAAGCGGCGCTGGTCGCTGGTGATCCTGCTGGTCGGGCTGCCGGTCTACATCGTCGCGGCGGTGACCATCCTCAACCTGCTGGGCCGCCCGCCCGTGTGGATCGAGCTGCTGGTCTACGCCGGCCTCGGCGTGCTCTGGGCGCTGCCCTTCCGCGCCCTGTTCCGGGGCGTCGGCCGGGGCGAATAGCGCCCCCGCGTCTCTGTTCTCGAAATATCCTCGGGGGGAGTCGCCGTGAAACGGCGACGGGGGGCAGACAGCCCCCCGCACCCGCGTCGTCGGCCGTCGCGACGGCTCAGCTGTTGGACGCCGCCTTGGTCGGGCGGAAGCGGGTCGTCTGCGCCACCTGGAAGCGGCCGTTGCGCACCTTCTCGAGCCGGCCCTGGCGCAGCAGCGTGCCGAAGGCGCGCAGCCCGTCCTCCCGGCTGAACTGCTCGGGCATGATCGACTGCACCTTCTTCATGATCTGCGGGCGCGACACGTCGTCGTTGCCCTGGATGAAGGCCTCGTGGGCGGCGGCGCACTCGAGCAGGTCGGCGAGGCCGGTCGCGCCCATGTCGGCGGCGAACTTGGCGAAGCCGGCATTGCTCTCGCCGTCGCGCGGGCGGGCGCTCGCGCCGCCGCTCTGGACCCGGCGCGGGCGGACCGGGCCGGCCGGCTCCTCGGCGGGCGCGGGCGGCACGTCGATGCGCTGGGAGGCGACGAGCTTGAGCGGCGCGGGCTTGGGCCGGTCGGAACGCGACAGGGCGCGGGGCGCGCGGCGCGGGCGGACGACCTGGTCGAGGTCGTCGCGGAACATGTTCTCGCCTTCCTCGCCGTCGTCCGCGGCCGCGCGCTCTCCCTCGCCAAGCCGGCGGGCGGCCTCGGTGGCGGCGACGGCGGCCTTGAGGTGCGCGATGGCCTGGCGGCGGCGGTTGCCCTCGGGCTCGTTGAGCTGTGCGTCGGTCTCCGACAGGATCCGCGCCTCGTCCGGAGAGCCGGCGAGCAGTCCGGCCCTCCGGCGACGGCCGGCGGCCTCCTCGGGAGCCGCGTCGGCCTCGGGGGCGGCAGCCTCCTCCTCGGCCGGCAGGGCAGCTTCGTCGGCCTCGGCGGGCGCCTCGGTCTCGGCCCGGGCGGCCTCGTCCTCGGCGGCGTCCTCGCCTTCCGCGTCCTCGGCGACGGCTATCTCCTCGGTTTCCCCTTCGGAAGCGTCCTCCTCGGTAACGGCCTCTGCCGTCTCCGTCTCCCCCTCGTCGGCGCCGATGCGCTCGACCTCGGCGAGTTCGGCGAGCAGGTCAGCTTCCTCGTCGGGCGAGAGGCCGGTGTCGTCGTCGTCGCCGTCCCTGCCGACGAGCTCGTCGAGCTCCTCGAGCCCGTCGAGTTCGGCGATGCCGCCGCTGCGCCCGGCGGTCTCGGCGCGGCCGGTCTCGTCCTCGTCGCGCGAGATGGGCACCACGCGGTCGTCGGCTTCGGGCGCATCGGTCCCGGCCTCCCCGGCGGCCTCGGCCTCCGGCTCGGTGAGGATCGCGCGGAGCGGGTCGACGGGGGCGGCCTGCGGCGCGGCGGCGGGCGTATCGGAAGGGGTCTCCTCGTCCTCGTAGCCGGCGCTCTGCTGCGGCGCGCTGGGGGCGGGGGAGCGGCCGACGACGGCGCGGATGCGGGCGAGCTTGGCGGCGACTGAGTCCGGCTCGAGCTCGAGGCGCTGGGACTGCTCGGCGATCGCGGCCTCGGCGGCCCGGCGGGCGGCGGCCTCGGCCTCTTCGGCCTCCTTGCGCGCGGCTTCCTCGGCCTCGCGGCGCGCGGCGTCCTCTGCCGCTTTCGCGGCGGCCGCGCGCTCGGCCTCCTCGGCCTGCTTGCGGGCGGCGTCTTCCTCGGCCTTGCGCCGCTTCGCCTCGGCGGCGGCGGCGCGCTCGGCGTCGCGGCGGGCCCGGCGGGCGCGGCGGATCAGGCGGCGCTCGCCCTGGTCGAGCTCGGCCCAGGGGCGCTCCTCGCCCTCGTGCTCGCCGTAGCCCTGGGGCGCGGGGTCCTTCTCCTCGGCGGCCGGCGCGGGCGCTGGCGCCTCTTCGGCCGGGGCCGAAGCCGGGGCGTCGGCGGGCGCGGCGGGCTGGGCGGCAGCGGCGGGCGCGAGCGAGGGGCGCAGCACGTAGCCGCCCTGCTCGAGCCGCGCCTCGACGCGGCGCTCGGCCTCGCGCTCGGCGATGCGGGCCAGCATCTCGGGGTCCGGCGTGGCGGGCTCGGCGCCGAAGTAGCGGTCGTCGGCGGCGAGGTCGCGGAAGTATTCCGCGATGGCCTTCATCGTGTCGAACGCGTCGTCGAACCCCTCGAGGGTGCACGAAAAGGTGCCGTAGGATACCGTCAGAATCTTGCTCGACTCGGCCATTCTTTGCTCGCTTTCTCTCATCCCCACGGTCATCGGTTCTATCACGAACTGGTTCGCAAGTCGGAACAGGATGAGGATTATTGGGGGATTATTTCGTGACCACTTTGGGGCAGCCCGGAGCGCCGGAGGCCAATCCCGAGGCCGGCGCGGCCATTGTCCGCAGCACCGCGCCAATCACCCTGGCCGGCGGCGGCACCGTGAGCGAGACGGCGCTGAGCGAGGCGCTCGCGCTGGCGCCCCGGCTCGTCGCGGCCGACGGGGGCGGCGACTCGGTGCTGGAGCTGGGGCGGATGCCCGAAGCGGTGATCGGCGACATGGACAGCCTGTCGGCGGCGGCGGCGGCCCGGCTCGAGGGGCGGCTCCACCGGGTGGCCGAGCAGGAGACGACCGACTTCGACAAGGCGCTGCGTGCGATCGACGCGCCGCTCGTCATCGCGGTGGGGATGACGGGCGGGCGCTTCGATCACGAACTCGCCGCGATGAACGTGCTGGTGCGCCGGGCGGCGCACCCCTGCCTGCTGCTCGGCGGCGAGGACGTCACCTTCCTCGCGCCGCCCCGGTTGGCGCTGCCGCTGGCGGCGGGGGTGCGGGTATCGCTGTTTCCCATGCGCGAGATCACCGGGCGCTCGCAGGGCCTGCGCTGGCCGATCGACGGGCTGACGCTCGCGCCCGACGGCCGGATCGGCACCTCCAACGAGGCGACGGGACCGGTGCGGCTCGAGGTGGCCAAGCCGGGGCTGCTGGTGATCCTGCCGCGCGCCGAGCTCGCGCTGGCGGTGGCGGCGCTGCTCGACGCCGCACCGTGGCGCTGAGCGCGGGGCAGGGGCCTCGGCGCGGAGCCGCCGCCGGCCGGAGCGCGATTCGCTTAAGGCTGGCTTCGGCGCGGAAACGGCGCTAACCTGACCGTCAGATCCGGGGCGAACCCGGGCGGGCAGAGGCGTGGCGGTACATCCATGACGGAAATGGTCCATGGCACGATTCCGGCGGCGGCGGGGGATCCGATCCTGCCGCGCTGGTGGCGGACGATCGACAAGTGGACGATGTCCTGCGTTCTGATCCTGTTCGGGATCGGCATGTTGCTCGGCTTCGCGGCCTCGCCGCCGCTGGCCTCCAAGAACGGGCTCGAGCCGTTCTACTACGTCACCCGCCAGTTCGGCTTCGGCATGATCGCCCTGACGGTGATGCTCGCGGTGTCGATGATGTCGCCCACGCTGGTGCGCCGCCTCGCCACCATCGGCTTCGCCGCGTCGCTGGCGGCGGTGATGCTGCTGCCGGTCTTCGGCACCGATTTCGGCAAGGGCGCGGTGCGCTGGTACTCGCTCGGCTTCGCCAGCCTGCAGCCCTCGGAGTTCCTCAAGCCCGGCTTCGTCGTCGTCGCCGCGTGGTTCATGGCCGCCAGCCAGGAGATCGGCGGGCCGCCGGGGCGGGCCTATTCGTTCGTGCTGGCGCTGGTGATCGTCGGCTTCCTCGCGATGCAGCCCGACTTCGGGCAGGCCTGCCTGGTGCTGTTCTCGTGGGGCGTGATGTACTTCGTCGCCGGCGCGCCGATGGTGCTGCTGATCGGGCTGGTGGGAATGACCGTCGTCGCGGGCACCTTCGCCTACAACAGCTCCGAGCACTTCGCGCGCCGCATCGACGGCTTCCTGTCGCCCGACGTCGATCCGCGCACCCAGCTCGGCTACGCCACCAACGCCATCCGCGAGGGCGGCTTCTTCGGCACCGGGGTGGGCGAGGGGACGGTGAAGTGGTCGCTGCCCGACGCGCACACCGACTTCATCATCGCCGTCGCCGCCGAGGAATACGGGCTGCTGCTCGTGCTCGCGGTGATCGCGCTGTTCTGCATCGTCGTGGTGCGCTCGCTGATCCGGCTGATGCGCGAGCGCGACCCGTTCATCCGCCTCGCCGGTACCGGCCTCGCCTGCGCCTTCGGCGTGCAGGCGATGATCAACATGGGCGTCGCGGTGCGGCTGCTGCCCGCCAAGGGCATGACGCTGCCCTTCGTGAGCTACGGCGGCTCGTCGGTGATCGCCAGCGGCATCGCGGTGGGGATGCTGCTCGCCTTCACCCGGACCCGGCCGCAGGGCGAGATCGGCGACATCCTGCGGGGCCGGGGGCGGGCATGAGCGCACCGCTGCTCGTCATCGCCGCCGGGGGCACCGGCGGGCACATGTTTCCCGCGCAGGCGCTGGCGGAGGCGATGCTGGCCAGGGGCTGGCGGGTGAAGCTGTCGACCGACGCGCGCGGCGCGCGCTATTCCGGCGCGTTCCCCGAGGCGGTGACGCAGGAGGTGATCGCCTCGGCGACCTTCGCGCGCGGCGGCGTGCTCGCCAAGGCGGCGGTGCCGCTGCGGGTGGGCGCCGGCGTCTGGGCCGCGCGCCGCTCGATGCGGGCCGACCGGCCGGCGGCGGTGGTGGGCTTCGGCGGCTATCCGTCGATCCCGGCGCTGGCGGCGGCGCGCCTGCTCGGGATCCCGCGCATGATCCACGAGCAGAACGGCGTGCTCGGCCGGGTCAACGAGCTGTTCGCGCGCCGCGTCGACGCCGTGGCCTGCGGCACCTGGCCGACGAAGCTGCCCGAGGGCGTCGAGGGCGTGCATGTCGGCAACCCGGTGCGCGGCGCGGTGCTGGCGCGGGCCGGCGCGCCCTACATCGCGCCGGGCGACTACCCGATGTCGGTGCTGGTGATCGGCGGCTCGCAGGGCGCGCGCATCCTGTCGGACGTGGTGCCGCCGGCGCTGTCGGCGCTACCGCGCGAGATCCGCCGCCACGTGCGGGTCAGCCACCAGGCCCGCGAGGAAGACGTCGCGCGGGTGGCCGACTACTATTACGGCGAGGGCATCGAGGCCGAGGTCGACACCTTCTTCTCCGACCTGCCCGAGCGGATGAGCGAGGCGCAGCTGGTCATCAGCCGCGCCGGCGCCTCGTCGGTGGCGGACATCTCCGTCATCGGCCGGCCGTCGATCCTGATTCCGCTCGCGAGCGCCATCCGCGACGAGCAGACCGCCAACGCCCGCGGCCTCGCCGGGGCGGGGGCGGCGATCCTGCTGCCCGAGGGCAAGCTGCAGGTCGACACGCTGGCCGAGCAGGTCGCGCTGGTGCTCGGCGACGCCGACGGGGCGCTGCAGATGTCGCGCGCCGCGCTGGGGCAGGCCGTGCCGGACGCGACGGATCGGCTGGTGGGGCTGGTGGAACGGCTGGCCGACCAGTAGAGGGACGCCCAATCCTCCTCTCTGACGGGAACGACAGAACATGGCTCCGACGAAACTCCCCCTCGACGTGGGACCGCTCCACTTTGTCGGCATCGGCGGCATCGGCATGTCCGGGATCGCGGAGGTGCTGCTCAACCACGGCTACGTGGTGCAGGGCTCCGACCAGAAGACGACGCCGCTGACCGAGCGGCTCGCCTCGCTCGGCGCGCACATCTTCGAGGGCCAGCGGGCGGAGAACCTCGAGGGCGCCGAAGTGGTGGTGATCTCCTCGGCGATCAAGCCCGGCAACCCCGAGCTCGACGAGGCCCGCCGCCGCGGCCTGCCGGTGGTGCGGCGCGCCGAGATGCTGGCCGAGCTGATGCGGATGAAGTCCAACATCGCCGTCGCCGGCACCCACGGCAAGACGACGACCACCACCATGGTGGCCTCGCTGCTCGACCACGGCCGCTTCGATCCCACCGTCATCAACGGCGGCATCATCCACGCCTACGGCTCCAACGCCCGCGTCGGCGAGGGCGAGTGGATGGTGGTCGAGGCCGACGAGAGCGACGGCACCTTCAACCGGCTGCCCGCCACCATCGCCATCGTCACCAACATCGACCCCGAGCACATGGAGCATTGGGGCACCGAGGAGGCGCTGAAGAAGGGGTTTTACGACTTCGTCTCCAACATCCCGTTCTACGGGCTCGCGGTCTGCTGCACCGACCATCCCGACGTGCAGGGGCTGGTCAGCCGCATCACCGACCGGCGCGTCGTCACCTTCGGCTTCAACGCACAGGCCGACGTGCGCGCGATCAACCTGACCTACGACAAGGGCGTGGCGAAGTTCGATATCGCGCTGCAGGGCGAGGGCACGGTCATCGAGGACTGCTCGCTGCCGATGCCGGGGGACCACAACGTCTCCAACGCCCTCTCGGCCGTCGCCGTGGCGCGCCACCTCGGCATGAAGCGCGACGAGATCCGCGAGGCGCTGGCCGCCTTCGGCGGCGTCAACCGCCGCTTCACCCGGGTCGGCGAGGTCGGCGGGGTGGCGATCATCGACGATTACGGTCACCACCCGGTGGAGATCGCCGCGGTGCTCAAGGCGGCGCGGCAGGCCACCGAGGGGCGGGTGATCGCGGTGCACCAGCCGCACCGCTACTCGCGGCTGAGCTCGTTGTTCGACCAGTTCTGCAACTGCTTCAACGAGGCCGACGTGGTCGCCATCGGCGAGGTCTACGCCGCCGGCGAGGAGCCGATCCCCGGCGCGAGCCGCGACGACCTCGTCGCCGGGCTGATCCGCGCCGGCCACCGCCACGCCCGCGCCGTCACCGACGAGGACGACCTCGAGCGGCTGGTGCGCGAGCAGGCCCGGCCCGGCGACATGGTGGTCTGCCTCGGCGCGGGCACCATCAGCGCCTGGGCGACGAACCTGCCGGAGCGGCTGGCGCGGTGAGCGGCGGGGCGGCGGTCGCGGTCTGGGTGATCGGGCTGATCGTCGCGGCGGGTCTGTCGCGGCTGCTGTTCCGGCTGGTCTGGCTGTTCGCCCTGGCGGCGGCGGTGCTGCTGTGGCTGCACTATCGCGCCGACCCCGCCGAGGCGGTGACGGGCTACGTCGCCCTCGGCGCCGGACTGGCGGCGCTGCGCCCCCTGCGCAGGGTGATCCGCGGCGGCCTGTAGGCCGGGCTTCAGCCCGGCACGCGTCCGGGCGGGGCCGGGCTGAAGCCCGGCCTACGGGGGCCGCGCGCCGCGTCGGGCCTCGCGCCATAATCCCGCCGCGCTCCTCCGCTATGCCCCCTCCGGAAAACCGCCGGAGCTTTGCCCATGTCCCTCGCGCTGACCGCCGCCTTCGCCTGGATCGTGACCGCCAACCTGCTGGCGCTGATCCCGTCCCGCGACAACCACTGGCGCCGCGCCTACGGGCTGATCGCGACGGGGCTGCCGCTGCTCGGCTGGGTGATCTGGAGCGACGGGGCCTGGTGGGGCCTCGCCTGCCTCGCCGCGGGGGCGTCGATCCTGCGCTGGCCCGTCTACTTCCTCGGCCGATGGTTGCGCAGTCGCCTCGCGGCCTGAGCCCGACTCTTGCCGGCGCGGCCAAAGCGTTGCAGACAGCGCCGCATGACCAGCCAGCCCCAGATCCGCCTCCCCGAGCCCCGGGGCACCCTCACCGCCGACCGCCCGCTCTCCGACCTGACCTGGCTGCGGGTCGGCGGCCCGGCCGACTGGCTGTTCCAGCCCGCCGACCGCGACGACCTCGCCGCGTTCCTCGCGGCGCTGCCGGCGGAGATCGCCGTGTTCCCGATGGGCGTCGGCTCCAACCTGATCGTGCGCGACGGCGGCATCCGGGGCGTTGTGATCCGGCTCGGGCGCGGCTTCAACGGCATCGAGATCGGCGACGACGGGCTGGTGCGCGCCGGCGCGGCGGCGCTGGACGCCCACGTGGCGCGCAAGGCGGCGGCGGCGGGGCGCGACCTGACCTTCCTGCGCACCATCCCCGGCGCGATCGGCGGCGCGGTGCGCATGAACGCCGGCTGCTACGGCTCCTACGTCGCCGACCACCTGCGCGAGATCACCCTCGTCCACCGCGACGGCACCATCGCCACGCTGCCCGCCGCCGAGCTGAAGCTCGCCTACCGCAGCTCCGAGCTGCCCGCCGGGGCGGTCATCGTGGAGGCGGTGTTCGAGGCGGAGGCGGGGGAGCCCGACGCGCTCGCCGCGCGCATGGAGACCCAGCTCGCCAAGCGCGACGAGAGCCAGCCGACCAAGGACCGCACCGCCGGCTCCACCTTCCGCAACCCGGCCGGCTATTCCTCCACCGGCGCCCCCGACGACAGCCACGATCTGAAGGCCTGGAAGGTCATCGACGAGGCCGGCCTGCGCGGTGCGCGGCTGGGTGGTGCGGTGATGAACGAGAAGCACCCGAACTTCCTCACCAACGCCGGTGAGGCCACGGCGCAAGACCTTGAATCCTTGGGCGAGACGGTGCGGAAAAAGGTTTACGAGGCGCGCGGGCTCACGCTAGAGTGGGAAATCATGAGGGTCGGCGAACCGGCCCCGACTTGACGAGCAGTTCCGCCTCGTCCGGACGGCAACCGGGCAGGGCGACCATCCAGAAGACTTCAGATGACGGGCCGCGCGAACGGCCCGCGTGAGGCAGAGTACATGTCGGGCGGGCGTTCCGCACTCGTTGCAGTCCTGATGGGCGGCCCGTCGGCCGAACGCGAGGTGTCGCTGTCGACCGGCCGCGGCTGTGTCGACGCGCTGCGCGAGGCCGGCTTCTCCACGATCGAGATCGATGCCGGCCCCGACCTGGCCGAGCGGCTCGCCGAAGCGAAGCCCGACGTGGTGTTCAACGCGCTGCACGGCCGCTGGGGCGAGGATGGCTGCGTTCAGGGCCTGCTCGAGTGGCTGCGGCTTCCCTACACCCATTCCGGCGTCCTCGCCTCCGCCCTCGCCATGGACAAGGAGCGGGCCAAGGACGCCTTTCGCGCCGAAGGGCTGCCGGTCATGGAGAGCCGCCTCGCCACCCGGGATGAGGTCGAGGCGGGGCATGTCCTGCCGCCGCCCTACGTGGTGAAGCCCTACAACGAGGGATCGTCGGTCGGCGTCTACATCGTCGCCGAGGGCGCCAACGCGCCGCCGAAGCTGGGCGCGGAGATGCCCGAGCGGGTGATGGTCGAGGCCTTCGCGCCGGGGCGCGAGCTGACGACGATGGTGATGGGTGAGCGCGGCGCGCTCGGCGTCACCGACATCATCACCGACGGCTGGTACGACTACGACGCCAAGTACAAGGAAGGCGGCTCGCGCCACGAGGTGCCCGCCGCCATTCCCGCCGAGATCGGGGCCGCCTGCCGCGATTACGCCGAGCGCGCGCACCGGGTGATCGGCTGCCGCGGCGTGACGCGCACCGACTTCCGCTGGGACGAGAGCCGCGGGCTCGACGGGCTGGTGCTGCTCGAGATCAACACCCAGCCCGGCATGACTCCGACCTCGCTGGTGCCCGAACAGGCCGCCTGGGCGGGGATCGGCTTTCCCGAGCTGTGCACCTGGCTGGTGGAGGACGCCTCTTGCGATCGTTGAGCCGCGCCTATCGCGATCCGGCCCCCTCGCGCTGGCGCTACCGCTACCAGCGGCTGATGCTGACCCCGGGCTTCCGGCGGATGCTGCGTGTCGGGCTGCCGCTGCTGGTGGTGGCCGGGATCGGCGGCGGCTGGATCAGCCAGCCCGCCAACCGCGACACCGTCGCCGCCGCCTACGCCCAGGTGCGCGACCAGATCCAGAACCGCCCCGAGTTCCTCGTCACGGCGATGGCCGTCGAGGGCGCCGACGCGGGGCTGTCGGCCGAGATCCGGCGGGTGCTGCCGGTGGAGTTTCCGGTGTCGTCGTTCCTGCTCGACCTCGAGGAGATGCGCCAGACCGTCGGCGCGGTCGCGGCCGTCGAGAGCGCGCGGGTGCGGGTCCGGCCCGGGGGCGTGCTCGAGGTCGCGGTGACGCAGCGGGTCCCGGCCGCCGTCTGGCGCACCCGCGACGGGCTGAAGCTGATCGACGCTTCCGGCACCTACGTGGCGCCGCTGGCGAACCGCGCCGCGCGCCCCGACCTGCCGCTGGTGGCGGGCGAGGGGGCCGACGCGGCGCTGGCCGAGGCGCTGGCGCTCTACGGCGTCTCGCGCCCGCTGGGCGACGAGTTGCGCGGGCTGGTGCGCATGGGCGCGCGCCGCTGGGACGTGGTGCTGGCCGACGGGCAGAAGGTGATGCTGCCCGCCGAGGGCGCGGTGCAGGCGATGGAGCGGGTGCTGGCGCTCGACGAGGCCAAGGACCTGTTCGGCCGCGACATCGCCGCCGTCGACATGAGGAATTCCGCGCGACCGACGATCCGGCTCAACCCGCCGGCGATGGTCGCCCTGCGCCGCGTGGCGGAGCAGGAACCGGGCCAGGGGCAATAAAGAAGCAAGAACCATGGGGCAGACGAGATGAGGGAGCTTTACGAGAGCCAGAGGGCGATGCGCAACATGCGCCAGGCGGCGATGCAGCGCGGGGTCATCGCGATCCTCGACGTGGGCACCAGCAAGATCGCCTGCCTGATCCTGCGCTTCGACGGCCCCGAGCGCTTCCGTGACAGCGACGGCGTCGGCTCGATGGCCGGGCAGAGCTCGTTCCGCGTCATCGGCGCGGCGACCACCCGCTCGCGCGGGGTGCGCTTCGGCGAGATCGACGCGATGGCCGAGACGGAGCGCGCGGTGCGCACCGCGGTGCAGGCGGCGCAGAAGATGGCGCAGGTGCGGGTCGACCACGTCATCGCCTGCCTCAGCGGAGCGCGGCCGCGCTCCTACGGGCTCGACGGCGCCATCGACGTGCACGGCCAGATGGTCGAGGAGCAGGATATCGGCCGGGTGCTGGCCGCCTGCGAGATGCCCGATTACGGCGCTGGCCGGCACGTGATCCACGCCCAGCCGGTGAACTTCGCCCTCGACCACCGCTCCGGCCTCGCCGACCCGCGCGGCCAGATCGGCAACCGGCTCACCTGCGACATGCACCTGCTCACGGTCGAGGACATGGCGGTGCAGAACATGATCCACGCCATCGGCCGCTGCGACCTCGAGCTCGCCGGCCTCGCGAGCTCCGCCTACGTGTCGGGCATCTCGAGCCTGGTGGAGGACGAGCAGGAACTCGGCAGCGCCTGCATCGACATGGGCGGCGGCTCGACCGGCATCTCGATCTTCATGAAGAAGCACATGATCTACGCCGACAGCGTGCGCATGGGCGGCGATCACGTCACCTCCGACATCTCCATGGGCCTGCAGGTGTCGATGTCGGTGGCCGAGCGGATCAAGACCTTCTACGGCGGCCTCGTCGCCACCGGCATGGACGACCGCGAGCAGATCGAGATCGGCGGCGACACCGGCGACTGGGAGCACGACCGGCGCAAGGTGAGCCGAGCGGAGCTGATCGGGATCATGCGGCCCCGGGTCGAGGAGATCCTCGAGGAGGTGCGCGGCCGCCTCGACGCGGCGGGCTTCGACCACCTGCCGAGCCAGCAGATCGTGCTGACGGGCGGCGGCAGCCAGATCCCCGGCCTCGACAGCCTCGCCTCGAAGATCCTCGGCCAGCAGGTCCGCCTCGGCCGCCCGCTCCGGGTCCAGGGCCTGCCGCAGGCCGCCACCGGCGCGGCCTTCGCCAGCGCCGTCGGCCTCGCGCTGTTCGCGGCGCACCCGCAGGACGAGTGGTGGGATTTCGAGATCCCCGCCGAACGCTACCCTGCGCGCAGCTTCAAGCGGGCGGTGAAGTGGTTCAAGGACAACTGGTAGGCGCATGGGCGAGCAGTCGCGCGCGGGTGAAATTCGCGCGTGACGGCCTGTGGATAACCTGATAGCGAGGATGACAAGGACCCGGAGCGGTCCGGATCAGGCGGAGCAGTCGCCCGAGAATCAGCCACCCCCGACCGGCGCCGCACCCTGCGGCGGCGGCTACGCCTGTGGCTATAGATGTGGTGTGGAGCCGGCCCGCATCTCCTAGCGCTTGCCGTACCGGCAGTATCTTGCCGGTCGGGCAACTTTTCCACGGCTATTTTGTGTTTCGGCGCGGGTTTTGGCGTGACGTGCAGGGTCATGGCAGTTAAGAATGTCTTAATCCGAGGTGAAATCGCCCAGGGACGGGCCGGAAAAAGAAACAGGCGGACAGACATGACATTGAATCTTTCCATGCCCGGGCATGAGGAGCTGAAACCCCGCATCACCGTCTTCGGGGTGGGCGGCGCCGGCGGCAACGCGGTCAATAACATGATCGAGAAGCAGCTGGACGGCGTGGAATTCGTCGTCGCCAACACCGATGCCCAGGCGCTTGCGCAGTCCCGCTCCTCCGCCAAGATCCAGATGGGCGTGAAGGTCACCGAAGGTCTCGGCGCGGGCGCCCGCGCCACCGTCGGCGCCGCGGCGGCCGAGGAGAGCATCGAGCAGATCGTCGACCACCTCGCCGGCGCCCACATGTGCTTCATCACCGCCGGCATGGGCGGCGGCACCGGCACCGGCGCCGCGCCGATCATCGCCCAGGCCGCGCGCGAGCTCGGCGTGCTCACCGTCGGCGTCGTCACCAAGCCGTTCCAGTTCGAGGGCGGCAAGCGGATGAAGCAGGCCGAGGACGGGGTCGAGGCGCTGCAGAAGGTCGTCGACACGCTGATCATCATCCCCAACCAGAACCTGTTCCGGCTGGCCAACGAGAACACCACCTTCACCGAGGCCTTCGCGCTCGCCGACGACGTGCTCTACCAGGGCGTCAAGGGTGTCACCGACCTGATGGTGCGGCCCGGCCTGATCAACCTCGACTTCGCCGACGTCCGCGCGGTGATGGACGAGATGGGCAAGGCGATGATGGGCACCGGCGAGGCCGAGGGCGACAACCGCGCCATCCAGGCCGCCGAGAAGGCGATCGCCAACCCGCTGCTCGACGAGATCAGCCTGCACGGCGCCAAGGGCGTGCTGATCAACATCACCGGCGGCTACGACCTCACCCTGTTCGAGCTCGACGAGGCGGCCAACCAGATCCGCGAGAAGGTCGACGGCGAGGCCAACATCATCGTCGGCTCCACCCTCGACACCGAGATGGAAGGCCGGATGCGGGTCTCCGTGGTCGCCACCGGCATCGACGCCGCCGAGAAGACCGACGACGTGCCGCTGCCGCGCCGCTCGATGTCGGCCCCGCTGCGCCAGCAGGTCAGCGCCGAGACCCAGGCCGAGCCGGCCCCCGCGCCGCAGCCGCGCCCGGCCGCCCCGGCTCCGCAGGCCCGCGCCGCCGCACCGGCTCCCGCGCCGCGCCCGGCCCCGCCCGCACCCCAGCCGGCGCCGCAGCCCGAGGCCTACGCCCAGCAGCAGGAGCCCGGCCTGTTCGACGACGACGGCCATCAGGGTCACGGCCACGACGAGAACGTCTTCGACGACGAGGACACCGGTGCACTGCCGCCCCCGGCCTACCGCCCGCGCCCGACGCCCAGCGTCGAGGCCGAGCCGGAAGCCTTCGTGGCGCCGCGCGCCACCGGCGGCAGCAAGCCCTCGCCCGAGGCGATGTCGCGCCTGCAGGCCGCGGTCGCCCGCGCGCCGGGCAGCCGTCCCGCCGCGCCGAGCGCCGAGCGCCGCGCCGAGGAGGAAGAGGAGAAGCCCCGCTTCGGGCTGAACTCGCTGATCAACCGGATGACCGGCCATGCCGAGCAGCCGCAGCAGCAACAAGCCGCCGCCGCCCCCCAGCAGCGCCGGCCGCAGGTCACGCCGATCCACCAGGAGCCGGAAAACGAAGCAGACCCCGAGCAGGAGCGGATAGAAATACCCGCTTTCCTGCGCCGCCAGGCCAACTAGGCCGGCAGCGCAGCGCCACCGCGGCCCGCTTCAGGCACGGGCCGCGACACGACCCCCCCAGGTGGTCGTCACGGGGCCGGCTTTCCCCCAAGAGCCGGCCCCCAATCATGTCCGCCACCCGGCGCGGTCCGCTGCGCCTGGCAAGTGCCGGAGCCGGATCACGGAAGTGCATGCCGCCACGCAGCGGGCGGGCACCTGAGAATTAGCTAGACATATTAGCAGCTTGACCGACGACCTGCGCCGGAGGGTGGCGTTATTGCCGCGCTGCGGCGTCGATGTTGCAAAGCGTTGCAAAGAGTGAGTTGAGGGGCAGGGGCGAGGCAACTACCTCCCCGTCAACGAAGCGTTAACAGCGCGATCACTCATTCGTCCGACAGGATCTCCGCCGTGCAAGCGACACTGACCAAACCCGTCTGGTTCGAAGGCGTCGGCCTGCACACGGGCCGCCCGGTCCACATGGGCCTGTTCCCGGCCCCCGCCAACCACGGCATCGTCTTCGTGCGTGGTGATCTCGGCGCGGCGCGCGTTCCCGCCCGCTGGGATCTCGTCGAGCAGTCGCCGCTGATGACCCGCATCGTCGCGCCCGAGGGCGCCGACGTGGCCACTGTCGAGCATGTCATGGCGGCGCTTGCCGGCTGCGGCGTCGCCAACGCCCGCGTCGTCCTCGACGGGCCCGAAGCGCCGATCGCCGACGGCTCGGCCGCGCCTTTCGTCAGGGGCATCCTCGCCGCCGGCCTCACCGCGCAGCGCGACACGCAGCGCGCGATCCGCATCCTGCGCCCGGTCGAGGTCCGCCGCGGCGACGCGCTGGCGCGCCTGTCGCCGGCCACGTCGCTGCAGATCGACTTCGAGATCGACTTCGCCGACCCGGCCATCGGCCGCCAGCACAAGGTGCTGAACATGGCCAACGGCGCCTTCGTGCGCGAGCTCTGCGACAGCCGTACCTTCTGCCGCAACGACGACATCGACGCGATGCACAGCAACGGCCTCGCCCTCGGCGGCAGCCTCGAGAACGCCGTCGTCGTCGACGGCGCCCGCGTCCTCACCCCCGGCGGGCTGCGCCATGCCGACGAGGCGGTGCGCCACAAGATGCTCGACGCCCTCGGCGACCTCGCGCTCGCCGGCGCGCCGATCCTCGGCCGCTACACCGGCATCCGCGCCGGCCATACGCTGACCAACCGGCTGCTGCGCGCGCTCTTCGCCGATCCCGCCGCCTGGACCTGGGTGCCCTGCGACGCCAACATCGACGCGCGGCTGCCCGGCAGCGGCCTGAGCCACGCCGATCTCCACGCGGTCGCCTGAGCGCCACGCCCGCGCGCGTGTGATCGGGCCGCGAGCGAAAAGCACGTTTTGCCCCGAATCCTTCTATGCTAGACTGAGGGCACCGGCCGCTCTCCGGGCGTTGCCGGAGCGGGAAGAGCACGGACAAGAGCAGGAAAGAGGACGGGGATGACAGGCGGTATCGCAAGCGGATCCCGGCGCGCGCGCGCCCTCCTGTGCGGCCTCGCGCTGGCTGCGGTGGCCTCCTGCGGCATCTTCGATCCCAAGCAGCCCGGCGCGCTCGACGCCTACAGCGCCGCCGAGATCTTCGAGCGCGGCGAGTACGAGCTGGCGCGCGGGCAGGCCGACGACGCCGCCTTCTACTTCGGCGAGATCGAGCGGCTCTATCCCTATTCCGAGTTCGCCAAGCGCGCCCTCATCATGCAGGCCGCCGCCTACCACCAGGACCGCGACTACCCTAACGCCCGCGCCGCCGCGCAGCGCTTCATCGACTTCTACCCCGCCGACCCCGACGCCGCCTACGCCCAGTACCTGCTGGCGCTGTCCTACTACGACCAGATCGACGAGATCGGCCGGGACCAGGGCCTGACGTTCCAGGCGCTGCAGGCGCTGCGCACGGTGATCGAGGTCTACCCCGACAGCGAGTATGCCCGCGCCGCCATCCCCAAGTTCGACCTCGCCTTCGACCACCTCGCCGCGAAGGAGATGGAGGTCGGCCGCTTCTACCTCAAGCGCGACCACTTCGCCGCCGCCGTGAACCGCTTCCGCGTGGTGGTCGAGGATTTCCAGACCACCGCCCACACCGCCGAGGCCCTGCACCGGCTGGTCGAGGCCTACCTGTCGCTCGGCCTCACCGACGAGGCCCAGACCGCCGGCGCGATCCTGGGGCACAATTACCGCTCGACGGAGTGGTACCAGGAGAGCTTCGCGCTGCTGACGGGGCAGGGGCTCGAGATGCGCGCCGCGGGCGACAGCTGGTTGTCCTCGATCTATCGGCAGGTGGTCCGGGGCGAGTGGCTCTGAGGAGGACGGTCCGGCCCGCCCGGACGTGACCTGACATGCTGCGCAACCTCGACATCCGGGACATGCTGATCATCGACCGGCTGGAGCTCGACTTCCAGCCCGGCCTCAACGTGCTGACCGGCGAGACCGGGGCCGGCAAGTCGATCCTGCTCGACGCGCTCGGCTTCGTGCTCGGCTGGCGCGGACGCGCCGAGCTGGTGCGCGCCGGGGCGGAGCAGGGCGAGGTGACGGCGCTGTTCGACCTGCCCGCCGGCCATCCCGCCGAGGCGGTGCTGGCGGAGGCCGGCATCGCCGCCGAGGACGGCGAGCTGATCCTGCGCCGGGTCAACAGCCGCGACGGGCGCAAGACGGCCTGGGTCAACGGCACCCGCGCCACCGGCGAGCTGCTGCGGCGGCTGTCGGACGTGCTGGTCGAGCTGCACGGCCAGCACGACGACCGGGGCCTGCTCAACCCGCGCGGCCACCGCACCCTGCTCGACGCCTTCGCCGGGGCCGACCTCGCCCCGGTGCGCGCCGCGTGGCGCGACTGGCGGCAGGCGCGGGGCGCGCTCGACGCCGCGCGCGAGGCCGCGGGGGCGCTGCGGGCGGAGGAGGAGTACCTGCGCCACGCCGTCGGCGAGCTCGACAAGCTCGGCCCCGAGCCCGGCGAGGAGGAGGCGCTCGACAGCCAGCGCCGGCTGATGCAGTCCGCCGAGCGCATCCGCACCGACATCGCCCGCGCCCACGCCGCGCTCTCCAACGAGGGCGCCGAGGGCCTGCTCGGCGACGCGATCCGCTGGCTCGACGGCGCCAGCGCCGGCGCCGAGGGCCGCCTCGACGCGCCGCTCGAGGCGCTGTCGCGCGCCATGGACGCGCTCGGCGAGGCCGAGCAGGGGGTCGCCGACTGCCTCGAGGCGCTCGCCTTCGACGCGCACGCGCTCGAGGCGGTCGAGGAGCGGCTATTCGCCCTGCGCGGGCTGGCGAGGAAGCACGACGTCCTGCCCGACCAGCTCGGCGGGTTCGCCGCCGAGCTGCGCGTCCGCCTCGACCGGCTCGACAGCTCCGAGGGCGACCTCGCCCGGCTCGAGAAGGAGGCCGCCGCCGCCGCCGAGGCCTACGACGCCGCCGCCGCCGCGCTCACCGCCGCCCGCCAGGAGGCCGCGCGCCGGCTCGAGGCGGCGATGGCGGGCGAGCTCGCGCCGCTGAAGATGGAGCGCGCCGTCTTCACGGTCGCGCTCGGCGAGGCCGAACCCGGCCCAGAGGGGCGCGACGCGGTGAGCTTCCTCGTCGCCACCAACCCCGGCGCTCCCGCCGGCGCGCTCAACCGCATCGCCTCGGGCGGCGAGCTGTCGCGCTTCCTGCTGGCCCTGAAGGTCTGCCTCAGCCGCGAAGCCGAGGGCGTGACGATGATCTTCGACGAGATCGACCGCGGTGTCGGCGGCGCCACCGCCGCCGCCGTCGGCCGCCGCCTCGCGCGCCTCGCCGACGACGGGCAGGTCCTCGTCGTCACCCACTCGCCCCAGGTCGCCGCCCTCGGCGGCCACCATTGGCGCGTCGAGAAGCGCCAGGGCGCCGACGAGACCACCTCGACGGTCGTCCCCCTCGACGCCGAGGCGCGGGTCGACGAGATCGCCCGGATGCTCTCGGGCGACACCCTCACCGACGCCGCCCGCGACGCCGCCCGGGCGCTTATCGCGGATTAGGCCGCCCGGCCTGGCGGGGCGGGACGAGCTTGCCGGGGTTCATGATGTCGTGCGGATCGAGCGCGGCCTTCAGCGCGCCCATCATCCCCCAGCCCGCCGCGCCGTGCTCGGCTTCCATGTAGCCGAGCTTGCCGATCCCGATCCCGTGCTCGCCCGTGGCCGTGCCGCCGATCTCCAGCGCGCGCTCCACCATGGCCCGGCTCACCCGCTCGGCGGCGCGGCGCTCGGCGTCGGAGCCGTCGAGCAGCAGGATCGCGTGGAAGTTGCCGTCGCCCACGTGGCCGAGGATCGGCGCGGCGAGGCCCGCGGCGTCGATGTCGGCCTGCGTCGCCGCGACGGCCTCGGCGAGGCGCGAGAGCGGGACGCAGACGTCGGTGACGATGGCGCGCGCGCCGGGGCGCGAGGCGAGGATCGCCCAGTAGGCGTGGTGGCGCATCTGCCAGAGCCGGTTGCGCTCCTCGGGCCGGTGCGCCCGCTCGAGGCCCCGCGCGCCGTGCTCCGCGGCGATCTCGGCGAAGCGCGCGGCCTGCTCGGCGACGCCGGCCTCGCTGCCGTGAAACTCGACGAACAGGTGCGGGGTGCGCGGGAAGTCGGCCTTGGCATGGGCGTTGACGGCGGCGACGGAGGCGGCGTCGAGGAACTCGATGCGCGCCATCGGCACGCCGCTCTGCATCGTCTCCACCACCGCGTCGACCGCCGCGCCGATGTCGGCAAAGGCGCAGACCGCCGCCGAGATCGCCTCGGGCTGGCCCTGCAGGCGCAGCGTCAGCTCGGTGATCAGCCCGAGCGTCCCCTCCGCGCCGACGAACAGGCCGGTCAGGTCGTAGCCCGCCGACGACTTGCGCGCCCGGGTGCCGGTACGGATCACCTCGCCCGACGCCGTCACCACCTCGAGCGCGGCGACGTTGTCGCGCATGGTGCCGTAGCGCACGGCGGTGGTGCCCGAGGCGCGGGTCGAGGCCATGCCGCCCAGCGAGGCGTTCGCGCCGGGATCGACGGGGAAGAACAGCCCCGTCGCGCGCAGCTCGGTGTTGAGCGCCTCGCGGGTCATCCCCGGCTGCACCCGCGCCACCATGTCCTCGGGCGCCACCTCGAGCAGCGCCGCCATCCGCGAGAAGTCCACCGCGACCCCGCCCCGCACCGCCAGCGCGTGCCCCTCGAGCGACGTGCCCGCGCCCCAGCCGATCACCGGGCAGCGCGCGGCGGCGCAGATCCGCACCAGCGCCGCGACCTCGTCGGTGCTCTCGGGATAGGCGACGGCATCGGGCGGCGTCGTCGGGAAGTGGGATTCCGAGCGGCCATGCGCGTCCAGATCGGCCTTGGCCCGGCTCAGGCGATCCCCTAGGAGTGCGGACAACGCGTCGAGTGCGGCGGTGACGGACATGGCGGCCTCCTGTCGGGCCCTCGTCCTAGCGCGGCCGCCGGGCGAGCGGAAGACCGGAGCGGGATGGCCGAGCAACGCCCATCGATACTGGCCGTCGCCCTGCGCGACGCCCTGACGGTGATCACCGACGCCTGGGCGCTGGTGCGCAGCCGGGGGCCGTCGCGGGCGCAGTTCTGGGTGATCGGGCTGGTGGTCGGGATCGCGGCGGGGCTGGCGGCGCTGCTGTTCCGCTTCGGCATCGAGGCGCTGCAGGCGGCGCTCTACGGCACCGACGACATCACCCGGCTCCACTCCTTCGCCTCCAGCCTGCCCTGGTGGTGGATCGTCGCGGTGCCGGTGCTCGGCGGGCTGGCGGTCGGGCTCATCATGCAGCGCTGGGGCGAGGGGCCGCGGGTGCGCACGGTGGGCGACGTCATCGAGGGCGCGGCGCTGAACGACGGCCGGGTCGAGGTGAAGGCGGGCCTCGCCTCGGCGGTGGCCTCGTTCCTGACGCTCTCCACCGGCGGCTCGACGGGGCGGGAAGGGCCGGTGGTGCACCTGGCCTCGGTGGTCTCGACCTACATCGCCAAGGCGATCCGCGCCGACGGCATCACCGGGCGCGACCTGCTCGGCTGCGCCGTGGCCGGGGCGGTGTCGGCGAGCTTCAACGCCCCCATCGCCGGCGCGCTGTTCGCGCTCGAGGTGGTGCTGCGCCATTTCGCGGTGCACTCGCTCGCGCCCATCGTCATCGCCTCGGCGGCGGGCACCGTCATCAACCGGCTGGTCTACGGCGGCGTCACCGAGTTCGTCCTGCCCAACCAGAACGCGCTCGCCTTCTATGCCGAGCTGCCGGCGTTCCTGCTCCTCGGCCTGCTCTGCGGCATCGTCGCGGTGATCCTGATGCGCACGGTGTTCTGGATGGAGGACCTGTTCACCGCCCTGCAGATCCGCTCCGGCACGCCCAACTGGGCGCGCCCGGCGGCGGCGGGGCTGCTGCTCGGGCTGATCGCCATCGCCTTCCCCCACATCATCGGCGTCGGCTACGAGACCACCTCGCGGGCGCTGACCGGCGAGCTTCTGTTCTTCCAGGCGGTGGTTTTCGTGGCGATCAAGATCGTCGCGGTGGCGATCACCGTGGGCGGGCGCATGGGCGGCGGGATGTTCTCGCCCTCGCTGATGGTCGGCGCGCTGACGGGGCTGGCCTTCGGCATCGTCTCGACGGGCCTGCTGCCCGAGCTGTCGGGCGCGGCGACGCTCTACGCGCTGGCGGGGATGGGCGCTGTGGCGGCGGCGGTGCTCGGGGCGCCGATCTCGACGACGCTGATCGTCTTCGAACTGACCGGCGACTGGCAGACGGGCCTCGCGGTGATGGTCTCCGTCTCCACCTCGACCGCCGTCGCGAGCCGCCTCGTGGCGCGCTCCTTCTTCCTCACCCAGCTGCAGCGGCGCGGGGTGCAGCTCGCCGCCGGCCCCCAGGCCTACCTGCTCGCCACCTTCGACGTCGCCTCGGTGATGCGCCCCCGGGACGCCCCGCGCGCCGCCCCCGAGGCGGCCTGCTGGGAGATGATCGAGGCCGGCACCTACCTCGACATCTCCGCCACGCTCGAACAGGCCATGCCGCTGTTCGAGAAGACCAACCCGGCCTTCCTGCCGGTGGTCAGCCTCACCGGCGCCGACCAGCCCCCCGAGCTGCGCGGCGCCCTGTTCCAGGTCGACGCGCTGCGCGTCCACAACCGCGCCCTCGCCGCGCTCGCCGCCGAAGAGCACAGCTGACCGCCCGCGCGGCGCGCGCCCGCCTCTGTCTTGCAAATATCCCCGCCGGAGGCTGGCCCGACAGGCGTCCCGGGCGCGCCGCCGGGGGAGCGCTCAGACCTGCTCCACCGCCACTTTGCCCGGGTAGAAGGCGAGGTGCCCCGCGATCTGCGCCACCTCGTCCTTCGGCGCCTCGTAGGACCACGCCGCGTCGGCGATGGTCTGGCTCTTGGACTGGATCGAGTAGTAGCTGGCCTCGCCCTTCCAGGGGCAGGAGGAGCGGGTCTCGGAGGCGTCGAGGAAGGTCATCGCGATGTCCTCGCGCGGGAAGTAGATCACCGGCGGGTAGTCGCCCTCGCTGAGCTCGAGCGCCCGGTCGCTCTCGCCGAGCACCGCGCCGCCGGCGCGCACCACCCAGGTGCCTTCGGCGGGACGGATCGTGATGTGGTCGGCCATGCAGGCCCTCCTTCAGCTGTCGGTTCCGCCGGGGCGGGGCAGGGGCGCGCAGGCCTGTTCGAGCCATGCCAGCGCCGCGCCCTCGAGCCGGGGCGCGATGCGGGTGAACGTAGCGGCGTGGTAGGCATCGATCCAGTCCCTCTCGGGCCGTGACAGCAGCGCGCCGTCGATCAGCCGTCGGTCGATCGGCACCCAGGTGAGGGTCTCGAAGTCGTACATGACCCGCGCGTCGCCGCCCTCGATCGGCGGCGCCTCGCGCACCGCGAGCAGGTTCTCGATGCGGATGCCGAAGGCGTCGGCGCGGTAGTAGCCCGGCTCGTTGGACAGGATCATCCCCGGCTCGAGCGGCACGCCGGAGCGCCGCGACAGGGCCTGCGGCCCCTCGTGCACCCCGAGGTAGGCGCCCACGCCGTGGCCGGTGCCGTGATCGTAGTCGAGCCCCGCGAGCCACAGCGGCGTGCGCGCGAGCACGTCGAGATGTGCCCCGGCGACGCCCTTGGGAAAGCGGGCGCGCGAGACCGCGATCATGCCCTGCAGAACGCGGGTGAAGCAGGCGCGCTGCTCCGGCTCGGGCGTGCCGACGATCACCGTGCGGGTGATGTCGGTGGTGCCGTCGAGGTACTGCCCGCCGCTGTCGACGAGCAGCAGCTCGCCCGGCTGCACCGGCCGGTCCGTCGCCTCGGTGACGCGGTAATGCACGATCGCCCCGTTTGGACCCGCGCCGCAGATCGTCTCGAAGCTGATGTCCTGCAGCGCGTTCGTCTCGCGCCGGAAGCTCTCGAGGGCGGTGACGACGGCGATCTCCGTCAGCCCGCCGTCGGGCGCGGTGGCGTCGAGCCAGGCCAGGAAGCGGCACATGGCGGCCCCGTCGCGCAGGTGCGCCTCGCGCATCCCCGCGAGTTCGGCGTCGGTCTTCCTGGCCTTCGGCAGCAGGCAGGGATCGTCGCCGTGGACGACCTCGACGTCGGCCTCGGCAAGGGTGTCCGCCAGCACCTGCGGCGCGCTCGCCGGATCGAGCCGCACCGGCCCCTCGGTCTCGCTCAGCGCCGCGCGCAGCCCGTCGCGGGGCAGCACGGCGACGTCGGGGCCGAGGTGGTCGGCCACCGGATCGGCCTGGCCGGGGCCGCAGAACAGCTCGACGCTGCCGTCGTCGCGCAGCAGCGCGAAGGCGCGCGGCACGGGGGTGCGGGCGACATCGGCGCCGCGGATGTTGAGCAGCCAGGCGATGCTGTCGGGCAGCGTCAGCAGCGCCGCCCGCTGCCCCGCCTCGCGCAGCTCGGCCGCGAGCCGCGCGCGCTTGTCGGCCGCGCTCTCGCCGGCGAGCGCGGTGTCGTGGGCGCGGAAGGGCCGGTCGGGCGGCGGCGGGCGGTCGTCCCAGAGCCGGTCGACGAGGTTGTCGCACGGGGCGAGCAGGATGCCGGCCTCGTCGAGCCGCTCGCGCAGGGCGGCGACCTGCCCGACGGTGTGCAGCCACGGGTCGAACCCGACGCGCGCGTCGAGCGACAGCCGCTCGGCGAGCCAGTCGCCCAGTTGCACCTCGTAGCGGTCGACCGGGGTGAAGACGTCCGCCGCCTGCTCGCGCACCTGCAGCCGGTAGCGCCCGTCGACGAACAGCCCCGCCTCGTCGGCGAGAACGGCCGCGAAGCCGGCCGAGCCGGTGAAGCCGGTGAGCCACGCCAGCCGCTCGTCGCACGGCGCCACGTTCTCGCCCTGGTGCGCGTCCGCCCGCGGCACGAGGAAGCCGTCCAGCCCGTCCGCCGCCATCACCTCGCGCAGCGCCGCCAGCCGCGGCGGCCCCTGCTCGGGCCGGCTCGTCGCGTCGAAGCTCTGGAACATGGTCGTCTCCCCTCGGTTCGCCCGCCCGTGATGGCGGGAAGCGCCGCGGGGCGCAAGGTCCGGGGGCGGTGGCGACGCGGCGGGGCGGCGGGCGGGGCGGGGGCGTGCGCACCCGCCCCCCCGACACCGTCAGCGCAGGCGGCCGAGAAGCTCGCGCGAGGCGGTGCCGGTGACGGGGAGGCCGTTGGCGGACTGGTAGGCCTCGATGGCGGCGCGGGTGCCGGAGCCGATGACCCCGTCGGGGGTGCCGGCGTCGAAGCCGGCGCGGTTGAGGCCGGCCTGCAGCGCCTTGCGGTCGGCGATGGTGAGGCCGGCGGCGTCGGGCGGGAAGCTGCCCGAGAGCGGCGGGCCGCCGGCGAGGCGGTCGGAGAGGTGGCCGACGCCGATGACGTAGCTGACCGCGTTGTTGTAGCGCGCGATGACCTCGAAGTTGCGGAACGCCATGAAGGCCGGGCCGCCGGCCTGGGGCACGAGGATCGCGGCGGAGCCGTAGTCGGGGATCGGCTGGCCGGCGGGGGTGCGCACGCCGCGGGCGTTCCAGTCGGAGATCGCACGGGTCTTGCCGCGGCCGAGCAGCCCGGCGTCGAGGCCGGCGGGCAGCACCACCTCCATGCCCCAGGGCTGGCCCTGACGCCAGCCGTGGTCGGCGAAGTGGTTGGCCGTCGAGGCGAGGGCGTCGCTCGGGTCGTCCGACCAGATGTCGCGCCGCCCGTCGCCGGTGAAGTCGACGGCGAAGGCCTCGTAGGTGGTGGGGATGAACTGGGTATGCCCCATCGCGCCGGCCCAGCTGCCGGTCATGTTGGAGGGCACCGTGTCGCCGCTCTGCAGGATGCGCAGTGCCGCCATCAGCTGCGCCTCGAAGAAGGCGCCGCGGCGGCCCTCGTAGGCGAGGGTCGAGGTGGCCGAGACGACGGGGATGTCGCCCATCCGGGTGCCGTAGCGGCTCTCGAGGCCCCAGACCGCCGCCACCACGTGCGCCGGGACGCCGTAGCGCGCTTCGATGGCCGACAGCGCCCCCCGGTGGCGCGCGAAGGCGGCGCGGCCCAGCGCGAGGCGCTCGTCGCTGGCGGCGATGGCGAGGTAGTCCTCGAGGGTGCGGGTGAACTCGGTCTGGTTGCGGTCGCGCTCGATCACGCCGGGCAGGAAGCCGGCGTCGGCGAAGGCGGTGTCGAGCGTGGCGGCGCTGATGCCGCGCGCGGCGGCGCGGCCGCGGAAGGCGGCGACCCAGGCGTCCCAGCCCGGGTTGGGCTGGGGCAGCAGCGCCGGGTCGGGCGCGGTGTCGGCGGGGCCGGCGGCGAGGCGCGCGGGGCGGCCGCCGCAGGCGGACAGCAGCGCGGCGGCGAGGCCGAGGGTGACGGTGCGGCGGGAAGGGGTGCGGATCGGGCTCATGGGCGCATCGTCGCGCTGCGCCGCGGCGCCCGCAAGAGGGGGCCCGCGCCATGGGCGGAAATCCGGACAGCGGCCCGCGAGAGGGCGGAGGGGGCGGTGCGGGGGGCCCGTGCCGCCGGGGGCTGGCGGCCCCCGGACCCCCGCGGATACTTGCCGGACAGAGATCGGGGCGCGCGCGCGGTGCGGGCGGGCTGGACCGGCGCAGAGAGCGGGAGTAGAGCCGGAGGATGAGCGCGACGAGCACCCCTCTCCGGCCCCCGGGGCCGACGAGCGTCACCGGCCACGGGCGGGCGCTGCTGGTGCTCGGCATGCCCCTGGTGGGCAGCAACGTCGCGCAGGTGGCGATCAGCTCGGTCGATACGATCATGCTCGGCTGGTACGACGTCACCGCGCTCGCCGCCGTGACGCTGGCGGTGGGGCTGTGGATCCTGATCTTCCTGCTCGCCGCCGGCTTCGGCTGGGCGGTGGCGCCGCTCGCGGCGGAGGCGCTCGAGCGCGACGACACGGTGCTGGTCCGGCGCACGACGCGGATGGGGCTGTGGCTGTCGGTGCTGAGCGCGGCGCTGGTCTACCCGGTCTTCTGGTGGTCGGGGCCGCTGTTCCGAGCCGCCGGACAGGAGCCGGAGATCGCGCAGCTGGCGCAGGATTACCTGCGCATCCACGGGCTGACGATGTTTCCCGCGCTGTTCGTGATGGCGCTGCGCTCGTTCCTGTCGGTGCTCGAGCGGACCCGGGTGATCCTGTGGGTGACGGTCGGGGCGGCGGTGCTGAACGCGGGGCTGAACTGGGTGCTGATCTTCGGCAATCTCGGCGCGCCCGAGCTCGGTATCCGCGGCGCGGCGCTGGCGTCGCTGATCCTGCAGCTCGCCGGGTTCGCTGTGCTGGTGCTCTACGTGATGCGCAAGACGCCGGAATACGCGCTGTTCACCCGGCTGTGGAAGGTCGACGGGCAGGTGCTGGCGCGGGTGTTCCGGCTCGGCCTGCCGATGGGGGTGACGGCGGTGGCGGAGGCGACGCTGTTCACGGTGTCGGCGGTGATGATGGGCTGGATCGGCGAGGTGCCGCTGGCGGCGCACGGGATCGCGATGCAGCTGAGCTCGATGACCTTCGTCGTCCATCTCGGCCTCAGCCAGGCGGCGACGGTGCGGGCCGGGCGCGCCTTCGGGCGGCGCGACGAGGTGGCGCTGCGCACCGGGGGTGTCGCCGCGCTGGCGCTGTCGGCGGCGATGGCGCTGCTGACGATGGTGCTGTTCCTCGCCGTGCCCGGCCCGCTGGTGGCGCTGTTCGTGGGGCCGGACGATCCGATGCGCGCCGAGATCCTCGCCTTCGGCGTGGTGCTGCTGGCGATCGCGGCGCTGTTCCAGGTGGTGGACGCGGCGCAGGTGATGACGATCGGGCTGCTGCGCGGGGTGCAGGACACCGCCGTGCCGCTGCTGATCGCGGCGGTGAGCTACTGGGGCCTCGGGCTGCCGGCGGGCTACCTGCTCGGCTTCACCTTCGGCTTCGGCGGCATCGGGGTCTGGGCCGGCATGACGATCGGGCTCGGCGCGGCGGCGATCATGCTTTCGGCGCGGTTCTGGCGCGGCTCCGGCCGCCTCTCGCCGCCGCCCGCCGCGCCTCGAACGCGGCCTTGACGGCCTCCTTGGTGTACTCGGTGCGGATCCAGGTATCGATCGCGACGGGCGCGCGGGTGTTGCGCGCCTCGTAGAGGTCGAGGATCTCGTCGATCACCCCGGCCGGACCGTTGCGGTAGTGCCAGTGGCGGCGGTGGAGCTGGTCGCGCGCCTGCTCGAGGCTCTGGCCCTCCTTGAGCATCATCCACAGCGCGGCGGCGAGGCCGGTGCGGTCGGCGCCGCTCTTGCAGTGCATCAGGAACGGCCGCTCCACCCGGTCGAACGCCTCGAGCAGCTCGACGAGCCGTTCACGGGTCGGGGCGGTGGTCGCGTTGAGCTTGACGTCGACCAGCCGCAGCCCGAGCGCGGCGCATTCCTCGCGCAGGAACAGGTAGTGGGCGAACACGTCCTCGCCGCGCAGATTGAGGATCGTGTGGACGCCGTGCCGGTCGCGCAGCTCCCTGAGCCGCCGGAAGGTCGGCTGGTTGGAGCGCCAGACGCCGGGGGCGATCTCCACCTGGTTGGTCCAGACGCGGCGCAGGTGGGCGTGGTCGAGCCAGTTGTAGTGCCACGTGGAGCGCCGCCGCTCGCGCGGGTCGGTGATGTCGCGGCCGAAGCCGCGGCGCCAGCGGCGCTCGGCGTCTTCGAGGCGGGAGAGGAGGCGGCGGAACATGCGGTGGTGATGTGGCCCGCCCGCCGCGGCTTTGCAAGGGCGCGCGGCGGCTCAGCCGTCCCGGCGCCCCTTGAGCAGCCGGTCGGCCTTCTTGCGCACCAGCACCGTGCGCAGGTCGTGCATCGCCAGCAGCAGGTGGTCGGTGACGCTGTCGAGCTGCTCCTCGGTGGCGGTGGACTGGGCCCACTGGGTGGTGGTGTTGAGGTGGTCGACGGCGCGCAGGATGTCGTCGACCTCGCGCCGGGCGAGCAGGTCGCGTCGCGCGGCCATCCAGCGCTCGATCTCGGCGATGTCGGCCTCCGAGAGGCTGCGCTCGCCCTGCGGCTTGATCTCGCCCTTCCTGATGTTGACCACCGCGATCTGGTCCATCTCGATGCGCCGGTGGCGGTTGTCGGTGTCGACGCGGAACACCATCGCGCCGTTGTCGCGGATGCGGAAGTAGTAGTCGGGAAGCTCCGAGCCCATGGGGATCCTCTTGCCGGTTCGGGGGAAGGGTAGCGGAGGGCGGCGGGGGCCGAAAGGGCTTGCGCTATGGGCTATCGGGGCCCCCGCTATTGGATAGCGCGGCAGGGGAGGGGCAAGATGGCGGCCAAGGATCAGCCCCCGTGCTGTCACCAGAACCGGCCGCCTTCCTCGCGCGGCCCTCGTGCCCGAAGGAGCTCTGCATGTCCCTGCTGCCCCCCTCCCTCCGCCCGCCGCTGGCGTCTGCCCTCGCCGGCGCCACGCTCGCCGTCGCCGGCCTCGCCAGCTTCGGCTTCACCACCTTCGCCCGCGCCGACGGGCCGGCCGCGGTGGCGGCGCCCGATTGCGTTGGCGACGTCGGCGCCGTGCCGGCCTGCGCGGTCGCGGTGCTCGACGAGCCCGCCGCGGAGGGCGCGCTGAAGTCGGAGATGGATCCGGTCGTCGCGACGCCTGTGCAGGTGCCCGAGACGGTCACGACCGTCACCACCGCCCCGGTTCTGGTGGCGCCGGTGATCGTCGAGCCGGTGGTCGTGGCGCCGGCGCGGACTCTCGTCTTCACTTCGCTCCGGCCGAAGCTGCGCCCCGAGCGCTTCGAGCGGATGCCGCAGGAGCTGACCACGCGGGCCGCCGCCGACTGGCTGTTCGACCAGCTCGAACGGCAGGCCGCCGCGACCGCGCCCCGTGGCCACGGCCATGCCCACCGGGTGCCGCGCCACGAGGCCGACATGATCGCGCGGATGCGCGAGCTGGAGGCGTTGATCGCCCGGCCGGTCGGTGTGACGCTGCGCAGCACCGGCGGCGGCAA
>NZ_CH724107.1:1061473-1069596 GCF_000153305.1 Oceanicola granulosus HTCC2516 | reverse complement strand
AGCAGCGCCATCGCCGCCGACAGCGCCAGCGCGGCGACACCCCCGGTGCGCAGCGCCACCTCGTCGCGCCGCCCGAAGGCGCGCCCGGCCCGCACCGTCGCCGCCTGGCTGAGGCCGAGATGGACGACGAAGGTCATCGAGCTCAGCTGCATCGCGATCCCGTGCGCCGCCAGCGGCACCTCGCCGATCCAGCCCATCATCACCGCCGACACCGTGAACAGCGTCGCCTCCGCCACCGCCGTCACCCCCATCGGCAGGCCGAGCCGGAACACCCGCGCCAGCACCTGCCCGTCGACCTTCCACAGCCGGGTGAACAGCGCGTATTCCGGCGTCTTGCGCATCACCCCGCCCCGTCGGCCGCCTCACCGCAACCCGGCGCAGAACCGGGCGATGCGGTCGCAGGCTTGCGCGAGCGTCTCGTCGGCGAGGGCGTAGCTGATGCGGAAGGCGGGCGAGAGGCCGAAGGCCGCGCCGAAGACCACCGCCACCTCCGCCTCGTCGAGCAGCGCCATCGCGAACGCCTCGTCGTCGGCGATCTCGGTGCCGCCCGCCGAGACCTTGCCGATCAGGCCTTTGATCGAGGGATAGACGTAGAACGCGCCCTCCGGCACCGGGCAGTCGATCCCGTCGATCTCGTTGAGCCGCGCCACGACCATGTCGCGCCGCCGCAGGAAGGCGGCGTTGCGCTCGGCGAGGAAGTCGTGCGGGCCCTCGAGCGCGGCGAGGGCGGCGAACTGGCTGATCGAGCAGGGGTTCGACGTCGACTGCGACTGCACCTTGCGCATCCCCGCGATCAGCGCCTCGGGGCCGGCGGCGTAGCCGATGCGCCAGCCGGTCATCGCGTAGGCCTTCGAGACGCCGTTGACCGTCAGCGTGCGCGCCTTGAGCCGGGGCTCGACCTGCGCGGGGGTGGTGAAGCGGAAACCGTCGTAGACGAGGTGCTCGTAGATGTCGTCGCTGAGCACCCAGACGTGGGGATGGCGCAGCAGCACGTCGGTCAGGCCCTTCAGCTCGGCTTCGCTGTAGGCGGCGCCGGTGGGGTTGGACGGGGAGTTGAGGATCAGCCAGCGGGTCCGCCCGGTGATCGCGGCCTCGAGCTGCGCCGGGGTGATCTTGAAGCCCGCCGACAGCGGCGCCTCGACGATCACCGGCGTCGCGCCGGCGAGGCGGACCATGTCGGGGTAGGAGACCCAGTAGGGGGCGGGAATGACCACCTCGTCGCCCGGGTTCAGCGTCGCCATCAGGGCGTTGTAGAGCACCTGCTTGCCGCCGGTGCCGACGCTGATCTCGGCGGGGCCGTAATCGAGCCCGTTGTCGCGGGCGAACTTGGCGCAGATCGCGCGCTTCAGCTCGGCGGTGCCGTCGACGGCGGTGTAGCGGGTCCGGCCCTCCTCGATGGCGCGGATCCCCGCGGCGGCGACGTGGGGCGGGGTGTCGAAGTCCGGCTCGCCGGCGGCGAGGCCGATCACGTCGCGCCCGGCGGCCTTCAGCTCCAGCGCCCGCCCGCTCATGGCCACCGTCGGCGAGGGCTTCACCCGGTCGAGTGTCGCGGAAAGCAGTTGCATGGTCGGCTCCGGTGGCATCAGGGGCGGCGCCATGTCATAGGAAGGGCCCGTATCACGCACAAGCGCGAAAGGCATGGATATGAGCGCCACCGAGTCCACCGAGGGCTGGTACAGCGACGACGCCGCGACCTTCGGCGACCGCCTCGCCGCCGCCCGCGAGGCCGCCGGTCTCAGCCAGAAGGACCTCGCCCGCCGGCTCGGCGTCAAGCACCAGACGCTGAAGCACTGGGAAGACGACATCGCCGAGCCGCGGGCCAACAAGCTGCAGATGCTGTCGGGGCTGCTGTCGGTGTCGCTGCGGTGGCTGCTGACGGGCCACGGCGAGGGCGTCGAGCCGCCCGGCGCGGCCGAGATCGCGCCCGACGTGAGCGCGGTGCTGGCCGAGATGCGCGCGCTGCGCGCCCAGGCCGACCGAATGGCAGAGCGGCTCGGCGTGCTGGAGAAGCAGCTGCGCCGCGCGATGACCGACGCGGCATGAGCGAAAGGCACGAGACCCGGCTGAAGCGGCTGCGGATGCGCTCGATGCGGCGCGGCATGAAGGAGATGGACCTGCTCCTGATGGCCTTCGCCGACGCGCGCCTCGCCGGTCTGTCAGGCTCCGAGCTCGACGCCTACGAGCGCCTGCTCGAGGAGAGCGACCAGGACCTCTACGCCTGGATCAGCGGCGCCGCGCCGGTGCCCGCCGCCCACGCGCCGCTGATCGCGCGCATCGCCGAGACCGCACCCGGCCGGCGCTGAACTTTTTGCGGCGACTTTAACGGGATGTTTCATCTCTTGCGCCATGACCTGTCGAAGAGCAGGAGCATGGAGAGCAGAAATGAGCATGTTGAGGCCCCTCGAGAGCGCCCCCGCCCCGGGAGCCGAAGTCGTCTTCATGGCGAGCTACCTCGACGCGCTGAATCTGATCGAGCGCCTGCACAGGCTGCTGCTCGACGTCGTGAAGGACGAGTTCGAGCGGCTCGGCCTGATCGATCTCAACGCGGTGCAGGCGCTGCTTCTGTTCAACATCGGCGACAACGAGGTCACCGCCGGCGAGCTGCGTAGCCGCGGGTATTACCAGGGCTCCAACGTCTCCTACAATCTCAAGAAGCTGGTCGAGCTGGGCTACATGCACCACCAGCGCTGCGAGATCGACCGCCGCGCCGTCCGCGTCCGCCTCACGGAGAAGGGGCGGCAGGTCCGCGAGAGCGTCGCCAAGCTGTTCGCCGCCCACGCCCGCGACATGCGCGAGACGGGCGTCATCGACATGGAGGGGATCGAGGACGTGAACACCGCGCTCAAGCGGATGGAGCGGTTCTGGTCGGACCGGATCCGCTACATCTACTGACGCCGGCTCAAAGCCCCAGCCTGTCGCGCAGGGAAAACCACGTCATCGCCAGCGCCAGCAGCGGCGCACGGGCGGCGGCGCCGCCGGGGAAGGGCGGCACGGGCAGGCGCGAAAGCGTGTCGAAGCGCTCCGCCTGCCCGGCGATCGCCTCGGCCATGATCCGCCCCGCCATCAGCGACAGGGCGACGCCATGGCCCGAGAAGCCGCCCGCGGCCAGCACCGCGGGCGCGAGGCGGCGCACGTAGGGCAGGCGGGTCATGGTGATCCCGAGGGTGCCGCCCCAGTGATGCGTAATCTCCACACCCGCGAGCGAGGGGAACAGCCGCTCCATCCGGGCCCGCAGCGCGGTGAGGATGTCGGTGGGATAGCCGATGGCGTAGCTCTCGCGTCCGCCGAACAGCAGCCCGCCCTCCTCGGAGAGGCGGAAGTAGTTCACCACGAACCGGCTGTCGGCGACGGCGATGTCGCGGCGCAGCACGTCGGCGGTGCGCGCGCCGAGCGGCGCGGTCGCGGCGATGAACGAGTTGATCGGCATCACCCGCGCGGCGTAGTCCCGCTCGAGCGCCGGCAGGTAGCCGTTGCCCGCGAGGATCACGTGGTCCGCCACCACCCGCCCGGCATCGGTCACGGCCGTCGTGCCCTCGAGCGCCGTGACCTCGGTGTGCTCGTGGATCACCGCCCCCGCCGCCTCGGCCGCGCGCGCCAGCCCCAGCACGAGGCGCAGCGGGTGGACATGGCCGGCGTCCATGTCGAGCACGCCCCCGGCATAGACGGGCGAGGGGCAGATCGCCGCGAAGGCGTCGCGGTCGAGGAACTCGGTCTCGTAGCCGTAGGCCTGCCGCAGCCACTCGGCGTCGGCCTGCGCCTCGGCCGCGCCCGCCGCGTTCCATTCGCCGTGCAGGATGCCCGGCAAGTAGCGCGCGCCCGGCGCGTGCGCCTCGACGTAGTCGCGCACCAGCGCCTTGGCGGCGTCGGCAATGTCCCAGAGGTGGCGCGCGGTGTCGTCGCCGAGCCGCTTCGCCAGCCAGCGCTGGTCCTTGTTGAAGCCCGAGCTGACCTGCCCGCCGTTGCGCCCCGAGGCGCCGAACCCGGCCCGGTGCGCCTCGAGCACGACCACCTTGTAGCCGCGCCCGGCCAGCGTCAGCGCCGCCGACAGCCCCGTGTAGCCCGCCCCGACCACCGCCACGTCGGCACGCACCTCGCCGCGCAGCGGCGGGCGCGGCTCGGCGAGTTCGGCGGTCGCGGCGTACCAGCTCGGCGGGTAGCGGCCGGGCGGGTCGTTCTTGTAGAGCGGGTTCACGGCGCGCCTCAGACGTTGAGCAACAGGTGCTCGCGCTCCCAGGGCGAGATCACCTGCAGGAACTCGTCGTACTCCGTCGCCTTCACGATGGAATAGACCCGCGCGAATTCCGGGTGCAGCACCTCGTGCATGTCCTTGGCCGCGTCGAACTGCTCGAGCGCCGCGTAGATGCCGCGCGGGATCGCGTCCTCGGCCTCGTAGGCGTCGCCGTCGAAGAGCTCGTGGGGCCGCAGCTTGTCGCGCAGCCCGAGGTAGCCGCAGGCCAGGGACGCCGCGATGCCGAGGTAGGGATTGCAGTCCATCCCCGCGATCCGGTTCTCCACCCGCCGCGAGGCCGGGTCGCTGACGGGGATGCGGATGCCCGTGGTGCGGTTGTCGCGGCCCCACTCGAGATTGATCGGCGCGGCGTGGTCCTTCACGTAGCGGCGGTAGGAGTTCACGTAGGGCGCCAGCAGCGCGACAACGCTCGGCAGGTGCTGCTGCAGCCCGCCGATGAAGTGGAAGAAGGCATCCGTTTCGGCGCCGTCCTCGCCGGTGAACAGGTTGCGTCCCTCGGCGTCGCTCACCGAGTGGTGGATGTGCATGGCGCTGCCGGGCTCGCCCTCGATGGGCTTGGCCATGAAGGTGGCGAAGCAGTCGCGCTTGAGCGCCGCCTCGCGTATCAGCCGCTTGAAGTAGAAGATCTCGTCGGCGAGCTTGACCGGATCGCCGTGGCGCAGGTTGATCTCGACCTGCCCGGCGCCGCCTTCCTGGGTGATGCCGTCGATCTCGAAGCCCTGCACCTCGGCGAAGTGGTAGATGTCGTCGATCACCGGCCCGTACTCGTCGACGGCGGTGAGCGAGTAGGCCTGGCGGGCGGCGGCGGGCCGTCCGGTGCGGCCCATCATCGGCACGATCTCCTTGGCCGGGTCGGTGTTGCGCCCGACCAGGTAGAACTCCATCTCCGGCGCCACGATCGGCTCCCAGCCCTGCGCGCGGTAGAGCTCCACCACCCGCTTGAGCACGTTGCGCGGCGCGAGCGGGATCGGATCGCCCGCCTGGTCGAACGCGTCGTGGATCACCTGCAGCGTGCCGTCGTCGGCCCAGGGCGCGGCGGTCGCGGTCTCCATGTCGGGGCGCAGGATCATGTCGGGCTCGGTGAAGCCGTCCTGCGCCGCCTCCTCGCCCCAGTCGCCGGTGATCGTCTGGTAGAAGATCGAGTTCGGCAGGTGGAAGTGCGTCAGCCGCTGGAACTTGCCGGCCGGGACGGCCTTGCCGCGCGCGATGCCGGGGAAGTCGGCGATGACGCACTCGACCTCGTCGAGGCCGGTCGATTCGAGGTAGGCGCGCGCCGCCGAGGGCAGGGAGTTGAGCCAGTCGCTCATGCCGCACCTCCGCCCTGCAGCACCCGCGCGATGTGGTCGGCGAGCGCGGCGCTGTCGCTGCCCCGGCCGAGTCCGGCGCGGGCCTCGTCGCGCAGCTCGGGCGGGATCGCGTCGCCGCGGTGCTCGATCAGTCCCTCGATGAAGCGGTCGTCGAACTCCGGATGCGCCTGCACCCCGAAGACGTGCGGCCCGATCACGTAGGCCGCGTTGCGGCAGGCCGGCGAGGTGGCGATGCGCTCGGCGCCCTCGGGCAGCGCGACGACCTGGTCCTGGTGCCAGGCGTTCAGCGCCACCTCCTCGTCGCCCCAGCGGTAGGCCTGGCGCCCCACGACCCAGCCGCCGGGCGCCTTCTCCACGCGTCCGCCGAGCGCCTGCGCGATGATCTGGTGGCCGAAGCAGATCCCGACGAGCGGCCTGCCGGCGGCGTGGATGTCGCGGATCAGCGCCTCGAGCGGCGGGATGAACGGGTGCTCCTCGTAGGCGCCGTGGCGCGAGCCGGTGATGAGCCAGCCCTCGGCGGCGTCGGGGCCGTCGGGGAACGCCATGTCGACCACGTCGAAGGTGGTGAACTCGAATCCGCGCCCGTCGAGCAGGCTCTGGAACAGGTCGCTGTAGTCGCCGAGGGCGGGGCGCAGGGCGTCCGGCGCGTGGCCGGTCTGCAGGATGCCGATGTGCATGAAACACCAATTGCTGTGCAGCCCGGACGCTATCGGCGCGCGCGCCGGGCCACAAGGCCCTCCGCGCGCCGCTTCATCTGGCCGCAAATATGCCCGCCGGAGGCGTCCTCAGCGTGCCAGCAGCGTGCCGGGCCGGAACCGGGCGCGGCTGCGCTGGGCCTGGGGCAGGTGGCGGTTGAGGCGGCGGTTGATGTGGCCCATCAGCGCGATGATCCCGAGGGTGACGGCGATGAAGTACAGCGCCAGGATCGGGTAGGGGACGAACGGGTTGAACGTCTTGTCGGCGAAGTAGCTGGCGTAGTAGAGCGCGTCGCCCTTCTGCTGGCGCGCCGGGAAGCCTGTGAAGAACACCAGCGTGGTGGCGTGGAACAGGAAGATCGCCTCGTTGGTGTAGGCCGGCCAGGCGAGGCGCAGCATCGTCGGCCAGGTGATCCGCCGGAACCTGTGCCAGCCCGACAGCCCGTAGGCGTCGGCGGCTTCCATGTCGCCCTTGGGGATCGAGCGCAGCGCGCCGTAGAAGATCTCGCCCGAATAGGCGGCGGTGTTGAGGAACAGCACGATCGCCGCGCCGAGCCACGCCGAGGTGAACATGTCGAAGAACGGGTAGCGGCTCTTCAGCGACAGGAACGCGAAGTAGGCGAAGAAGAACTGGATGAAGAGCGGCGAGCCGCGCACGACGAAGACGAACCATTCGGCGGGCTTGCGCGTCCAGCGCGAGCGCGACGCCTTGCCCAGCGCCACCGCGTTGGCGAGCAGGAAGCCCGACAGCAGCGCGACGGCGCCGAAGTAGATGTTCCACAGCATCCCCGAGCCGATCAGCGTGACCTGCTGGCAGAGCGTGAAGTCGGTGCGCGGCAGCAGCCGCTCGCCGTAGCCGAGGCTGCGCAGCGCGTAGTCGGCGATGGTCTCGGTGCAGCTCATCCGCCCGCCCTCCGTTGCCGCTCGCCGCCCATCGTCGCCTGCCCGTGCGTCAGCCGCAGCATCAGCCGTTCAAGGACGATCTCGCTGATGCGCGTGAAGATCAGGTAGAAGACGAGCAGCGCGAGGAAGTACCACATCCGCCAGTCCGGGTGCGGGTACTTGGTGAATTGCGGCGTCTTCGTCCCGCCGAGCTCGCGCGCCCAGTAGACGATGTCCTCGACGCCCAGCAGGAACAGCAGCGGCGTCGCCTTGATCAGCACCATCCACAGGTTCGACAGCCCCGGCAGCGCGTAGACCCACATCTGCGGCACCAGGATGCGGCGGAAGATCTGCGCCCCCGTCAGCCCGTAGGCCTCGGCCGTCTCGATCTGCGCGCGCGGCACCGCCCGCATCGCGCCGTAGAGCACGTTGGCCGCGAAGGCGCCGAAGACGATGGCGAAGGTGAGCACCGCGACGCCGAAGCCGTAGGCCTCGTGCACCCATTGCGGCGACGTCGACAGCGGCAGCTTGGCGGCGGCGCAGACGACGAAGTCGTTGCCCTGGTAGATCGGCTGGTCCCAGTCGGGGCACTTGGCCCTGTGGCGCACGTACTCGAACATCTGGTCGAGCGCGATCACGAAGAACAGGAAGAACGCGATGTCGGGCACGCCGCGCACGATGGCGATGTAGCCCTTGCCCAGCCACGACAGCGGCGCCGGCCCGCGCGCCACGGTGGCGCCGGCGAAGCCGAAGGCGAGCGCGAGCGGCGCGGTGATGGCGAGCAGCAGCAGCACGGTGCCGAAGGCGCCGTAGAAGGCCAGGTGCTTGCCCGTCGTCAGGTAGCAGAAGAGCCAGCTCAGCCCGCTCAGGGTTTCCGGATCGGTGCACATGACGCGCTCAGCCCTCCGCGCCTGGGGCGGTGGGCCGGGCGGTGCCGGGCCGGCGGGGGGCGGAGGAGGCGCTCATCGGCGTCGCGCCGGTGCGGGACGG
>NZ_CH724107.1:1016819-1061336 GCF_000153305.1 Oceanicola granulosus HTCC2516 | reverse complement strand
TCGCGCAGCTCGGTGTCGCTCTCGCGCACGCCCGCGCCGATGCCGCCGCCCAGCGCCACTTCGTCGCCGACGAACACCAGCTCGCCGCCCGACGCCTCGGCGATCGGGACGAGGTAGTCCTTGTCGGCGAACACCGCGTCGGCCTCGCCGTTGCGCACCGCGGCGACGGTCTCCTCGGGGGTGGCGAACTCGAGCAGCACCGCGTCGCCGGTGGCGACGTGCGCCGCCTGGATGGTCGCGGTCTGCGCGGCGACGACGCCGCCCTGCCAGTCGGCATCCTCGGAGGCGCCGAGATAGGCCGAGGCGGTCGGCGGGAAGTAGTCCTGGGTGAAGTCGATCACCTCGTCGCGCTCGTCGGTGATGCTCATGCCGGCGAGGATGACGTCGTAGTTGCCCGAGACGAGGTTGGGGATGATCGAATCCCAGTCGTTCATCACCCACTCGCAGGTCAGCTCGGCGCGCGCGCAGAGTTCGTTGCCGAGCTCGATCTCGAAGCCGGCGACCTCGCCGTCGTCGTCGATGAAGTTGTAGGGCGGGTAGGCGCCCTCGGTGCCGAGGCGCACCGTGTCCATCGCGTGCGATTCGGCGAAGGCGGCGCCGCCGGCGAGGGCGAGCGCGACGGCTGTGGTGAGAAGGGTCTTCATGCTGGGTGGTCTCCCGTTGGTCGTTTTCGTTGCGGCGGCCGGGTTCTCGGCCCGGCTCGCCGGGTCGAGCAGGGGGCTCACGCGGCCTGCCCGGCGCTGAGGAAGCCCCGCAACCTCTCGGATCGCGGAGCACCGAACAGCTGTTCGGGCGGGCCTTCTTCCTCGATGAGGCCCTTGTGCAGGAACACGACGTGATCGGACACGTCGCGCGCCATGGACATGTCGTGGGTGACGAGGACCATCGTGCGGCCCTCCTCGGCGAGCGCCTTGATGACCCGCACGACCTCCTGTTCGAGCTCGGGGTCGAGCGCCGAGGTCGGCTCGTCGAACAGCAGCGCCTTGGGCTCCATCGCCAGCGCCCGCGCGATCGCCGCGCGCTGCTGCTGCCCGCCCGACAGCTGGGCGGGGTAGACGTCGGCCTTGTCGCCGATGCCGACCTTCTCGAGGTACCCGCGCGCCGCCGCCTCGACCTCCGCGCGCTCGCGCTTGAGCACCGTCACCGGGGCCTCCATCACGTTCTGCAGGATGGTCATGTGGGCCCAGAGGTTGAACTGCTGGAACACCATCGACAGGTTCGTGCGGATGCGGATCATCTGCTTGCGGTCGGCCGGGTGGCGGTTCATCCCGCTGCCGCGCCACTTGACCGGCTCGCCGCAGAAGACGACGTCGCCCTGCTGGCTCTCCTCGAGCAGGTTGGCGCAGCGCAGGAGGGTCGACTTCCCCGACCCGGACGAGCCGATCAGCGACACGACATGCCCCGCCGGCGCGGTGATATCGACCCCCCGCAGCACCTCCAGCGAGCCGTAGCTCTTGTGGAGGTTGCGGATCTCGATCACCGGGGCGGTGTCACTCATGCGCTGCCCTGTCTCCTGCGTCGCGGGAAGTAGGGCGCAGCCGCGCTCAAAAATCAATACTGCCCCTGCGTTACCGGGCCGCCGGCTCCCGCCTGCGCGCGCGCAAGCCGCTTCATCTGGCCAGAAATATGCAATCCCGCCGGTCCAGCCGCCCCGAAGTCGGGCCCCTGGCGCCCCGCGACCCCCGAGCGATCGCCGCTAGACCTCCGAGGCCCGCACCGACTCCGGCGTCGGCACCGCCAGGTACGCCTCCGCCGGGATCGCCACCAGCCCCGCCAGCCCCAGCCGCTCCCGCGCCGCCGCGCCGAGATCCCCGACCGCTGCCGCGTAGGCCGCCGCGAGCGCCGCCGCGTCGCCCGCCGGGCCGGTGATGAGCGGCAGCCCCGGTGTCGGCGCGGTCCGCCCGACCTCGACCAGCCCCGCCGCCGCGGGCTCCCATCGCCGGGCGAGGCGCCAGCTCTGGGCGTCGATGGCGGCCAGGGCGGCGTCGCCGCGGGCGACCGCCCGGAGCGACGCGACATGGCCCCCGGTCTCGAGCACGTCGGCGAAGGCGAGGCCGTGCGTCGCGAGGTGCGTCACCGGCGCGGCCCAGCCCGAGTGCGAGCCGCGCGAGTTCGTGGCGAAGCGTGCCCGCGCCCAGGCCTCCGGGTCCCGCGTGGCGGCGTCGGGGCGCATCACGAGGACGGAGCGATAGTGGCCGGGCGGGCAGTCGGGGAGGGCGTAGTCGGGAGTGCCGACGAGCTGCACCCTGTCGTGCAGCAACGTCCGGTAGGGCAGGCCGCAGGTCTGCGACAGGACGAGGTCGGGCGCGCGCCAATGGGCGACCAGGTCATCCGGGGTGCCGAGACGGGCCGGCAGGTCGGGCAGCGCTGCGCGCATCAGCGCCCAGAGCCGCGCCTCGGCCTCGGCCGTCTCGGGCCGCGCGTACATCGGCAGCGCCGCGCGCGGCTCGGCGGTCACTTCTGGCGCGCCTCGACGCGCTGGCGGGCCATGGCGCTCTCGGGGTCGGAGACGCCGAGCAGCGGCGCGACCATCCGGATCAGCGCGTCCTCCTCCTCGTCGCGCACCCCGTCGGCGAGCACCACCTCCCAGAGCGCCTCGATCACCGCCTCGCGCTGATCGTAGGCCACGGCGTCCTTGATGGCGCGGGTGAAGCGCACCGTGTCGGGCGCCTCGCGCTCGAGCCGCTCGGCCTCGGCGCGCAGCTGCGCCGCCTCGACCGGGTTGAGCGCGTAGCGCGCGCTCAGGATGCGGTCGATGCGCGAGATCTCGGCGCTGTCGTAGTCGCCGTCGGACTTGGCCAGCCGCACCAGGAGCGCCGTCAGCGCCAGCCGGGCATCGGTGTCGGGGAGCGGGTCGGGCTCGGCGGCGGTCAGCCGCTTGAGGAGGTCTGCGAACATGGCGCTTTAACTAGGGCCGGAGGCGCTGGTTGGAAAGAGCGCCGAGAGCCGCGCGAGCTCGTCCTCGACGCCCCAGGGCGGATTGACCAGCACCAGCCCCGAACCGATCATCCCGTGCCCGGGCCGCGCGGGGGGGAAGCCGATCTCGTGCAGCCGCGCCTCGGGCAGCCGGGCGCGCACGTCGCGCACCATCGAAAGGTGCGCGCCGCTCACGAGACGCGGGTACCACAGCATCAGCACGCCCACCGGCCAGACCCGGTGCAGCCGCGCGAGCAGCCGGGGCATCTCGGCCCACTCGTCCTTCACCTCCCACGACGGATCGATCAGCATCAGTCCCCGGCGCGGGTCGGGCGGGCAGAGCGACAGCGCCAGCTCCGCCCCGTCGCGCCGGTGGACCCGCGCGCGCCGCCCGAGCAGCGCGTCGAGCGCCGCGTGCTCCCGGGGGTGCAGTTCGGCGAGGTGCAGCACGTCGCCCACCCGCAGCAGCGTCTCGGCGATCAGCGGCGAGCCGGGGTAGGCCGTCGCGCCATGCGCCGCGCGCACCGCGTCGAGGCAGTCGCGGTAGGGGTGGCCGGGCGGGAAGTCCGCCTCCCGGCGCGCGATGCCCTGCGCCGCCTCGCCGGTCTTCGCCGCCTCGGCCCCGTCGAGCCGGTAGAGGCCGCGGCCGGCGTGGGTCTCGATGTAGGTGATCGGCTTGGGCTTGGCCGTCATGTAGGCGAGCGCCGTGGCGAGGACCGCGTGCTTGTGCACATCGGCCATGTTCCCGGCGTGGTAGGCGTGCTGGTAGGAGAGCATGATGCAGCTCTGCCGCGCCCGCGAGAAGAAGACAAGCGCGGGCGGCGAATCGATTGGCCGGGCGCGGCCCCCGGGCTAGCGTCCGGTGACCGCACCCCCAATGCTGGACGACCACATGATTCGACCCCTCCTGACCGCCGCGACGGCGCTGGCCCTGCTGACCTCCACGAGCGCGGCCGCCCAGACGGGTCTGTCCTTCACCCTGCGCGGCGGCGTGGCGGCGAAGCCGGGGTATTTCGGCTCCGACGAACTGAGCTACGGGCCCGACCTGGCGGTGAGCAACCTGCAGGTCTCGCTCATGGGCCGCGACTTCGGCGGCGGCGCGCCGGGCTACGGCCTCGGCATGCGCGGCTCGTTCCGCTACATCCCCGAGCGCAGCGCCGACGAGTACGGCGAGCTCGCCGGCCTCGACGACGTCGACGCCAGCCTCGAGCTCGGCGCCGGGCTCGGCTACACCTCCTCCGCCTTCGAGGCCTTCGCCGACGTGCGCTACGGCGTGATCGGCCACGAGTCGCTCGTCGCGGAGGTGGGCGCCGACGCGGTGTTCCGCCCGCTCGGCGGGCTGACGATGAGCGTCGGGCCGCGGATGCTGTTCGGCAGCGAGCAATATTCCGACACCTACTTCGGGGTGAGCGCCGCCGAGTCCGCCGCCTCGGGCACCCTCGCCGCCTACGAGGCCGACGGCGGGCCGGTCTCCGCAGGTGTCGAGCTGGGCATGACCTACGACATCAATCAGGATTGGGGCGTCGACGGCGCGGTGCGCTACGACCGGTTCGTCGGCTCCGCCGCCGACAGCCCGATCGTCGAGCAAGGCTCCGACGAACAGCTGTCCCTGCGCATCGGCGTCACGCGCAACATCAGCCTCGGATTCTAGGGGCGCGCGTGCCGGGCTGAAGCCCGGCCTACGATACGGCGCCCCGTAGGCCGGGCTTCAGCCCGGCCCCCCCTCCTGCGCCGCCACCCCCCCCATCGTCCGCCCCCATCCGCATTCTTTTGACTCCCCCGCACCAATGCGGACATAAACGCCCGGCAGTCCGGATCCTGGGGAGGAGGGGATGGCGAAGCGTGTTCTCCTCATCGAGGACGAGCCCAACATCATCGAGGCGATCTGCTTCATCCTGTCGCGCGACGGGTGGACGGTCCACACCCACGCCGACGGGACCACCGCGCTCGAGCGGCTCGCGGCCTACCCGCCCGACGTCGTGATCCTCGACGTGATGCTGCCCGGGCGCAGCGGCTACGACATCCTGCAGGACGTGCGCCACAGCCCGCAGCTGCGCCACCTGCCGGTGCTGATGCTCACCGCGCGCGGGCAGGCCAAGGACCGCGAGCTCGCCGAGCGGCTCGGGGTCGACCACTTCATGACCAAGCCCTTCTCCAACGCCGAGGTGCTCGAGCGGGTGCGGGCGCTGGCGGGGCCATGAGCGGCGCGCCGCGGGGGCCGGTGTTCCTGGCGCGCGAGACCTACGGCCGCCGCCGCCTGCGCGACCTGGCGCGGATGCTGCCGCTCTTCGGCGCCGTCCTCATCCTGCTGCCCCTGCTGCGCGGCGCCGACCCGGCCGCGCGCACCGGGGGCGTGCTGATCTACCTGTTCGTCCTCTGGGCGCTCCTGGTGGCCGTCGCCGCGCTGCTGTCGCGCCGGCTCGCCGACGAGAGCCCGCCGCGCGACGGCGCCGACTGATGGTGTCGTTCAACCTGCTCGTCGCCGTCGCGCTGGCCTACGTGGCGTTCCTGTTCCTGATCGCCTTCGCCGCCGAACGCCGTGCCGAGCAGGGCCGCGACGCGTGGATGCGCTCGTCGACGATCTACACCCTGTCGCTGTCGATCTACTGCACAGCCTGGACCTTCTACGGCGCGGTCGGCTACGCCGCGCGCTCGGGGCTGGAGTACCTGACGATCTACCTCGGCCCTACGCTGGTGATGGTCGGCTGGTGGTGGGTGCTGCGCAAGCTGGTGCGGATCGGGCGCACCCACCGGATCACCTCGATCGCCGACCTGATCTCCTCGCGCTTCGGCAAGTCGACGGCGCTCGGGGTGATCGTGACCCTGCTCGCGGTGGTCGGCACGACGCCCTACATCGCGCTCCAGCTGCAATCGGTCACCTTCTCCTTCTCGGTCTTCGCCGAGGCCGCGGGCCGCGAGTGGCAGGGCACGGAGCTGACCGTGGCGGGGCTGTGGGTCGCCGCGGGGCTGGCGATCTTCACCATCCTGTTCGGCACCCGCAACCTCGACGCCAACGAGCGCCACCACGGCATCGTCATCGCCATCGCCGTCGAGGCCGTCGTCAAGCTCTGCGCGCTGCTCGCGGTCGGCATCTTCGTCGTCTGGGGCCTCGCCGGCGGCGTGCGCGAGACGCTGGCGCTGATCGACGCCTCCCCCATCGCCGCGTGGAAGCCCTCGGGCAGCCGCTGGGTGGCGTTGACCTTCGTGTCGGCGGCCGCGATCATCTGCCTGCCGCGGATGTTCCAGGTGCTGGTGGTGGAGAACAGCGACGAGCGCCACCTCGGCACCGCCTCCTGGGCCTTCCCGCTCTACCTGTTCGCGATGAGCCTGTTCGTGGTGCCGATCGCCGTCGTCGGGCTCGACCGGCTGCCGGCGGGCGCCAACCCCGATCTTTTCGTGCTGACCCTGCCGCTGGCGGAGCGGCGCGAGGGGCTGGCGATGCTGTCCTTCCTCGGCGGGCTGTCCTCGGCGACCTCGATGGTCATCGTCGCCACCATCGCGCTGGCCACCATGGTCTCCAACCACATCGTCGTCCCCGCGTGGCTGTCGGCGCGCTCGGACGGCGCGATGGTGTCGGGCGACGTGCGCCGGGTGGTCGTGATGGCGCGGCGGCTGTCGATCCTCGGCGTGCTGGCGCTGGGCTACCTCTACTTCCGCCTGTCGGGCGGCGGCGCGGCGCTGGCGGCGATCGGGCTGATCTCCTTCACCGGGCTGGTGCAGGTGCTGCCGGCGCTGATCGGCGGCATCTTCTGGCGCGGCGCGACCCGCTGGGGCGCGGCGGCGGGGCTGCTCACCGGCTTCGCCGTCTGGGCGTGGACGCTGTTCCTGCCAAGCTTCGGCGAGGGCAACCTGATGAGCGCCACGCTCATGGCGCAGGGCCCCTTCGGCATCGGCTGGCTGCGCCCCTACGGACTGCTCGGGCTGACGACGCTCGACCCGGTGGTGCACGCGATCCTGTGGTCCCTGCTGCTCAACGGCGCGGTGTTCTTCCTCGCCTCCATCCTCACCTTCCCGACCCCGCTCGAGCGGCTGCAGGGGGCGCAGTTCGTCAACGTCTTCGAACACTCCCCCGGCCCGCGCGCCTGGTCGACGCGCTCGGCAGGGGCGGAGGACCTGCTGGTGATGTCGCAGCGCATCATCGGCGCGAGCGAGGCGCAGGCGCTGTTCCAGCGCGCCGCGCGGCGGCAGGGCAAGGAGGGCTACCTGCCCGACGTGACGCCCGCCTTCGTGGAGGCGCTCGAGCGCGAGCTCTCCGGCTCGGTCGGCGCGGCGACGGCGCACGCGATGATCGGGCAGATCACCGAGGGCGCGTCGGTCTCCGTCGAGGACCTGATCGCGGTCGCCGACGAGGCGGCGCAGATCATGGAATACTCCGCTCGTCTCGAGGAAAAGAGCCGCGAGCAGGAGCGCACCGCCCGCGCCCTGCGCGAGGCCAACGCCAAGCTGACGGCGCTGTCGATCCAGAAGGACGCCTTCCTCTCCCAGATCAGCCACGAGCTGCGCACGCCGATGACGTCGATCCGCTCGTTCTCCGAGCTGCTGCGCGACGGCGGGATCGGCCCGGAGGGGCAGGCGCGCTATGCCGGGATCATCCACGACGAGGCGCTGCGCCTGACCCGGCTGCTCGACGACCTGCTCGACCTCGCGGTGCTGGAGAACGGGCAGGTGACGCTGAACCGGCAGGAGGGGCGGCTCTCCGACCTGCTCGACCGCGCCATCGCCGCCGCCGGGGCCGAGGGCCTCGCCGTCCGGCGCAACCGCGCGCGCGAGGCGGCCGTGGCGCTGGAGACCGATCTCGACCGGCTCGCGCAGGTGTTCATCAACCTGATCGCCAATGTCGGCAAGTACTGTGCCGCCCCGCGCCCGGAGCTGCGCATCGAGGTGCTGGAGGTGGGCGGGCGCACCGCCGTCGACTTCATCGACAACGGCTCTGGCATCGCGCCCGAGGACACGGAGCTGATCTTCGAGAAGTTCTCGCGCCTGACCGACCAGGGCACGGCGGGCGGCGCGGGGCTGGGGCTCGCGATCTGCCGCGAGATCATGGCGCGGCTCGGCGGCGCGATCGGCTATCAGCCGGGCCGCGGCGGCGCGGCGTTCCGCGTGACGCTGCCGGCCCGCGAGGCGCTCGCCGCGGAGTGACGTTAGCTTTACCGTAAGGGTGGTGCGCTACTCTCGCCGCGAGTCAGAGAGCGGACGGGGCCAGGATGCAGGCTGAGGACGACAGATCGGTGCTCGCCCGCAAGGCGCGCGTCGGTGGCGAGGCGGCGGCGTCCGGCGTCGTCACCCCGGCGCGTGCGCTGCGGCTGGCGTTCGCGCGCGCGGTCGAGCGGGTGGCGGGCGCGCAGGTCGCGGTGGTCGCGGTGAGCGAGGCCGCGCTGGTGCTCGACGAGGTCGTCGCCCGGCTCGGCACGGACGATCTCGTGCTCGCGCTGGCGGGGGCGGAGGGCGTCTCGGGGCTGGCGGCGCTCGATCCCGAGCTGCGCAGCGCGCTCGTGGAGTGCCAGACGACGGGGGCCGTCTCGCCCGAGCCCGCGCCCGAGCGGCCCGTCTCCGTCGCCGACGCGGCGCTGACGCGTCCGGTGGTCGACGCCTTCCTCGAGGAGCTCCTCGCCGCCGCCGCGCCCACCGCCCTCGCCGGATGGGGCGAGGGCGTCGCCACGGCCGGCCGGCTCGACGGGGCGCGGGGCGCGGGGCTGTCGCTGGCGGAAGCGGGCTATCGGCTCGTCGCGCTGACGGTCGATCTCGGCGCCGGCACGCGCGAGGGGCGGCTGCTGGTCGCGCTCCCGGCCCGGGAGGCGCCCGCGCCCACCGCGTCGGACTGGTCCGGACAGTTCGCCAGGGCGGTGCAGGCGGCTCCGGCCGAGCTGCGCGCGGTGCTGCACCGCTTCGAGCTGCCGCTCGAGCGGGCCGAGGCGCTGGCGCCGGGGCAGGTGCTGCCGCTCGAGGGCGTGACGGTCGCCTCGGTGCGGCTCGAAGGGGCGGAGCGGGCGCTCGTCGGCCATGCCCGCCTCGGCCAGTCGGCCGGGCTCAAGGCGATCCGCCTCGGCCCCCCGCCGCGCCCCGAGCTGACCGAGCGCAGCCCCGCGCTGCCGCCAGCCGGGGCCGACGACCGGACACAGCCGGAGGCCGGCGCCGAGGCGTGGCCGCAGGTCGGGGAGGGGCCGGGGGAAGACCCATGGCCCGCGCCCGGGGCCGCCGAGCAATGGCAGGAGCCGGGGCCGGCACCGGCGCAGACGGAGGCGGAGGCGGAGCAATGGGCGCAGGAGGCCGCGTCGTGGCCAACCGACGGGCCGGAGGCGCAGCCGCATTGGGACGAGGATCCGGGCGCGCGGGCCTACGCGCCCACCGGCGAGGAGGGGGAAGGGATGCCCTGACGGATCAGCTGCCCGCGAGCGACTCGAGCTGCGGGCGGATGCGGTTGAGGTCGTAGCCCTGCCGGGCGGCGGTGGCGATGATGTCGTCGGTGTCGCGCGTGCCGTCCTTGGCCTGCACGAGGCCCCAGAGGATCGTGCAGCGGTTGCCCGTCGCGCAATAGGCGAAGACCTTGCCGTCGTCCGCCTTCATCGCCTGCGCCTGCAGGTCGACGAGGTCGAAGGAGAAGGCGGCGTGCGAGAACGGGATCTCCGCGAACTTCAGCCCCGCCGCCTCGGCCGCCCTGCGCACCGGCTCGGCACGCACCTCGTCGGCGACTTCCTCGTCGGGGCGGTTGCAGATGATCGTCGTAAAGCCGCGCGCCTTGAGGTCGGCGATGTCGTCGGGGGTGATCTGGCCGCTCACGGCGTAGGAGTCCGTTATCTGCGTGTAGTCCATCCTGTCCTCCTGTCGCCCGCCCGCGCTAGATCGGTCTCGCGGCGCAGAATAGACGGGGCACGGCCCGATGCAACCGCTCCCGGTGCAACAGGTTCCCCCGTTTCGCCCAGCCCCGCTTGCCCCGGCGCGCCCCGAGGCGACAGAATGGGCGCGGGACGACGGCCAAGGGGGCAGGGATGGGCAATTCGGTCAAGATCCGGATCACGGAGGGTGTCGCGCATATCGCGCTGGCGCAGCCGCCGACGAACCCGCTCCGCCCCGAGCTGCGCGCCGACCTCGCCGCGGCGCTCTCGCAGGCCGAGGCCGACCCGGAGGTCACCGCGATCGTGCTGTCGGGCGAGGGCAACGGGCTCTCGGCGGGGAGCGACCTGCGCGAGCTCGACACCGCCCCAGACGTGCCCGGCGTCGCCGCGCTCTGCCGACGCATCGAGGACGGCCCCAAGCCCGTCGTCGCCGCGCTCCACGGCACCACCATCGGCTCCGGCGCCGAGCTCGCGCTCGCGGCCCACGTCCGGCTGATGGAGCCCGACGCGCGCCTGAGCCTGCCCGAGATCAGCCTTGGCCTCGTCCCCGGCGCGGGCGCGACCCAGCGGCTGCCGCGCCTCGTCGGCGCCGCGCTGGCGCTCGACATGCTGCTCGAGCCACGCGTCCTCTCCGGCCATGCGGCGCGCGAGGCGGGGCTGGTCGACGGCGTCGTCGTCGGCCACCTCGCGACCGGCGCCCACACGCTCGCCCGCGCCCTCGGCGCCGGGGCGCGCGAATGGCAGCCGGTCCGCACCCGGCGCGACAGGCTCGCCGACAGCGCCGGCTACTTCGCCGCCATCGCCGCGCGGCGCGAGGCGCTCGCCGGGCACCGCATCCACGCCGCCGGGCGCATCGTCGATTGCGTCGAGGCGGCGCTGCTGCTGCCGTTCGACAGCGGCCTCGCCTTCGAGGAGGCGGCGCGCCAGGACTGCCTCGCCGACTCACAGCATGTCGCCCTGCGCCACCTCTACCTCGCCGAGCGCCGCGTTCCGGCGCGGCTGCTGTCCTCGACGACCGGGCGGCGCACGATCAGCGAGCCTGCCGGAACCGAAGTGCTCGCGCGGCTGCGCCACGTGCTCGGCGGCGCGGTGCAGGCGCTCGCCGCGCAGGGCCACGGCGCCGACGAGATCGGCAACGCGATGACGGTCTACGGCTTCTCGCAGCGCCCCGAGGCCCCCGTCGCCGCCACGGCGGGCCCGGACGACGAGATGATCCTGCGCCGGCTGATCGCGGCGCTGATGGCGGAGGGCGGGCGGCTGGTGGAGGACCGGCTCGTCGACCGCGCCAGCGACGTCGACGTGCTCGCGGTCCACGGCCTCGGCTTCCCGCGCTGGCACGGCGGCCCGATGCGCGCGGCCCAGACAATGGGTCTGCTGAAGCTCAAGCGGCAGATGGAGACGTGGGCCGAGGACAGCGCGATCTGGGCGCCGCCGCGGCTCCTGGTGCAGGCGATCAAGTTCGCCGGCGGGTTCGACCAGGTGGTCGTGGTGCCGAGCGCCGCCTGAGCGGCGCCCGGCCCCCTGGATCAGCCGGCGCTGGCGGCCGCCGGGTCCTTCTTGTCGTCGGCGTAGATCATCAGCGGCGTGGCGTCGGGGCCGACGGCCTCCTCGTTGACGACCACCTCGTTGACGCTGTCCATGCCCGGCAGGTCGAACATCGTGTCGAGCAGGATGTCTTCCATGATCGAGCGCAGGCCGCGGGCGCCGGTCTTGCGCTCGATGGCGCGTTTGGCGATGGCCTTCATGGCGTCGTCGGTGAAGGTCAGCTTGGTGTCCTCGAGGTCGAACAGCCGCTGGTACTGCTTGACCAGCGCGTTCTTGGGCTGGGTCAGGATCGTGACCAGGGCCTCCTCGTCGAGGTCCTCGAGCGTCGCGATGACCGGCAGGCGGCCGACGAATTCGGGGATCAGGCCGAACTTCAGCAGGTCTTCCGGCTCGAGCGACTTGAACACCTCGCCCACGCCCCGCTCCTCGACATCGCGAACGTCGGCGCCGAAGCCCATGGCCGAGCCCTTGCCGCGCTGGGCGATGATCTTGTCCAGCCCGGCGAAGGCGCCGCCGCAGATGAACAGGATGTTGGTGGTGTCGACCTGCAGGAATTCCTGCTGCGGATGCTTGCGCCCGCCCTGCGGCGGCACGGAGGCGACAGTGCCTTCCATGATCTTCAGCAGCGCCTGCTGCACGCCCTCGCCCGAGACGTCGCGGGTGATCGAGGGGTTGTCGGACTTGCGGGTAATCTTATCGACCTCGTCGATGTAGACGATGCCGCGCTGGGCGCGCTCGACGTTGTACTCGCTGGCCTGGAGCAGCTTGAGGATGATGTTCTCGACATCCTCGCCCACGTAGCCGGCCTCGGTGAGGGTGGTCGCGTCGGCCATGGTGAAGGGCACGTCGAGGATGCGCGCGAGCGTCTGCGCCAGCAGCGTCTTGCCGCAGCCGGTGGGGCCGATCAGCAGGATGTTGGACTTGGCCAGCTCGATGTCCGACTTGTCGGCGTGATTGAGGCGCTTGTAGTGGTTGTGCACCGCGACGGAGAGCACGCGCTTGGCATGCATCTGGCCGATGACGTAGTCGTCGAGCACCTCGCAGATCTCGCGCGGGGTGGGGACGCCGTCGGACGATTTGAGGCCGGAGGTTTTCGTCTCCTCGCGGATGATGTCCATGCACAATTCGACGCATTCATCGCAGATGAACACGGTCGGACCGGCGATCAGCTTGCGGACCTCGTGCTGGCTCTTGCCGCAAAAACTGCAATAGAGCGTGTTCTTGCTGTCGCTGCCTGACGCGTTCGCCATGGTGAAATTCCCTTACGGATTGCCGTGCGGACTGCCCTTGGAGGTACCCTAGGACAGCCCGAAAGGCGCTACAACGCGAAATTCGTCGCGGTTTTGTTACGCGGTTTCTATGCCCCGGCGCCCGGTGCGCCGGCACGGTTTTCGAAGATTTCGTCGATCAGGCCCCAGTCCTTGGCCTCCTCGGGCGACATGAAGTTGTCGCGCTCGAGGGCGGCTTCGACCTTCTTGAGGGTCTGGCCGGTGTGCTTGACGTAGATCTCGTTGAGGCGGCGCTTGAGCTTCAGCGTCTCCTCGGCGTGGATCATGATGTCGGTCGCCTGGCCCTGGTAGCCGCCGGAGGGCTGGTGGACCATGATGCGGCTGTTGGGCAGCGACAGGCGCATGCCCTTCTCGCCGCCGGCGAGCAGCAGCGAGCCCATCGACGCGGCCTGGCCGATGACGAGGGTGGAGACGGGCGGCTTGATGTACTGCATCGTGTCGTAGATCGACAGGCCGGAGGTGACGACACCGCCGGGGCTGTTGATGTACATCGAGATCTCTTTCTTCGGATTCTCCGCCTCGAGGTGGATGAGCTGCGCCACGATGAGCGAGGCCATGCCGTCGTGGACGGGCCCGTTGAGGAAGATGATCCGCTCCTTGAGCAGGCGCGAGAAGATGTCGTAGGCGCGTTCGCCGCGGGACGTCTGTTCGACGACCATGGGAACGAGGTTCATGTACGTTTCGATCGGGTCATGCATCGCGCGGCCTGCCTCTTTGTGCGTCTTGTACGTCGAAAAGCTTCACGGAGTCTTAGTGGGGCCGCGAAGGGGCTTCAAGCGAATGGCGCCGGGCGGGGCGCTTGACTCGAATCGTAAGCCGTGTCTAACGGTAAGTCGTGACTGACCGACCTTCAACCCCCGCCGCGCCCGACATCTTCGCCGCGCTCGCCGATCCGACCCGCCGCGCCATCGTGGAGGCGCTGCGCGCCGGGCCGCAGCCGGTGGGGGTGCTCGCGGGCGGCCTGCCGGTGTCGCGGCCGGCGGTGTCGCAGCATCTCAAGGTGCTGACCGACGCCGGCCTCGCCCGCGCCACCGCGCGCGGCAACCGCCGCTACTATTCCCTCGCGCCCGAGGGTGTCGAAAGCCTGCGGCGCTACCTAGATACGTTGTGGGACGACGCGCTGGCGGCTTTCGCGCGCGCGGCGGACGAAAAAGCCGAAGCGAAAGCGAGGGAGTAGCCGTCATGCAGCCGATCACCAAGAGCCTCACCGTGCCGCTGCCGCCCGCCGAGGCGTTCCGGCTGTTCACCGAAGGGCTGGCGAGCTGGTGGCCGGTGGAGCGGCACTCGCGCTCGGCCGGGCAGGGCGCGCGTCCGGCGGCGCTCGAGGTCGAGCCGGGGGAGGGCGGGCGCATCGTCGAGACCACCGCCGACGGGCGCCGCGCGGTCTGGGGCGAGATCACTCGCTGGGACGAGGGCCGTGCCCTCGGCGTCGACTGGCGCCTCGGCGATGACGAGGACTCCGCCGCCGCGCCGACGCGCCTGCTGGTGCTGTTCGCCCCGGTCCCGGAGGGCACCCGCGTCGATCTGACCCACGGCGGCTTCACCCGGCGCGCGGCCAACGAGACCTGCGGCCCGGCGCTTGCCGCCGCCTGAGGTCAGGTGCCCGTCAGCTCGGCGGGGATGTCGTCGAACGACGCGTAGTTGAGCGAATAGAGCTTCGCGTAGAGCCCGTCCTTGCGCATCAGCGCGTCGTGGCTGCCCTCCTCGATCTTCTCGCCCTGCTGGAGCACGATGATCCGGTCGGCGTTGCGGATCGTCGCGAGCCGGTGGGCGATGACGAGGCCCGTGCGCCCCTCGAGCAGCCGTTGCAGCGCCTTCTGGATCAGCATCTCGGTGTAGCTGTCGATGTTGGCCGTGGCCTCGTCGAGCACGAGGATGCGGGCGTCGGCCACCAGCGCGCGGGCGAAGCTGAGCAGCTGGCGCTGGCCGAGGCTGAGGTTGCCGCCGCGCTCGTCGAGGACGGTGTCGTAGCCCTGCGGCAGCCGCTCGATGAAGTCGTGCGCGCCGACCGCCTCGGCGGCCTCGCGCACCGCGTCGTCGCTGGCCCAGTGGGTCGAGTAGCGGATGTTCTCCATCACCGTGCCGGTGAACAGGTAGGGCTCTTGCAGCACCATCGCGATGTGCCGGCCGAGGCTCTCCTGCGTCACGTCGCGCACGTCGCGCCCGCCGACCAGCACCGCGCCCTGCTGGACATCGTAGAAACGGTGTACCAGCGCCATCGCCGACGACTTGCCCGAGCCGGTGGGCCCGACGAGGGCGACGGTCTCGCCGGACTTCACCTTGAAGCTGACGTTCTTCAGGATCGGGTGCTCGGGATTGTAGCCGAAGGTGACGTCCTGGAACTCGACGCCGGCATCATCCTCGGGCGTCAGCGGCACGGCTCCGGGCTTGTCCTCGACGTCGACGGCCACGTCGAGCACCTCGGTCAGCCGGTGGCCCGAGGCCATCGCGCGCTGCATCACCGAATATTGCATCGTCAGCGAGCGGATCGGATCGAAGAAACGCTGGATGTAGAACAGGAACGCGACCATCACGCCCACGTCGATGCGCGTCGAGACGACCATCGAGCCGCCGACCACGATGACCAGCGCCATGGCGATGCCGGTCAGGGTGTCGACGATGGGCACCATGATCTGCGCCATCCGCGAGGCGCGCAGGTGGGCGCGGTAGTTGCGGTCGACGAGCTCGCCGTAGAGCTTCTGGTTGAGCCCGGCGCGGTCCATTCCCTGCACCGCGCGCACCCCGTGGATCGCCTCGGCGAGCGCGCCGTTGGTGACCGAGTTGGCCTCGTGGGCGGCGAGGAAGGCGGCGCGGGCGCGCTTGATCCAGAGCACCCGGACGACGAGCAGGATCGGCAGCACCGTCAGAACCAGCAGCCCGAGCTGCCAGTCGAGCCACAGCATCACCGCGACGATGCCGACCAGCAGCATGATGTCGCCCACCGAGAGCACCGACGTTTCGAGGAACTCCTGCATCGAGTTCACGTCGCCCTGGAGCCGGCTCATGAGCCGGCCGACCTCGGTCTTGTCCATGAACGACAGCGACACCTTCTGGAGATGCGAGAACATCTTGCGGCGGATGTCGAACAGCACGTTCTCGGCCATCCGTCCGGTCACCGCCTCCTGCACCCAGCTCGCGGCGTAGTTGATCGCGATCACCACCGCGAATACCGCGATGATCCCCGCCAGCACGCCGCCGTCGACGCCGCCGGGGGCCATGCCGTGGTCGATCGCGTAGCGCACGATGAGCGGGATCGACAGCTGCGTCGCGGTGAAGGTCAGCACCGCGGCGACGGCGAGCGCGACGCGTCGCTTGTAGGGCCGCACGAACTCCCAGATCCGGCTGACGACCTTGCCGTCGAAGACCCGGCCGAACATCTCCTCCTCGATCCGGTGCGAGCCGACCACCGCGCGCATCCGCGGGCGGCCGTCGTCGTGGGGGTCGCGCACTTCGGCGGTGTTCATGGTCATGTCGCGGCCTCTTCCATCTCGTCGAGCACGTCGCCCTCGGGGCGCATCTGCAGGTCGTGCAGCGCCTTGTAGCGGCCGCCGAGCGCGAGCAGCTCCTCGTGGGTGCCCTGCTCGACGACCCGGCCCTCCTCGAGGAACAGGATCCGGTCGGCGTGCATCAGGCTGTTGAGCCGGTGCGCCACGATCAGCGTCACCCGGTCGGCGGCGTAGCCGCGCAGGGCGGAGCGGATGCGGCTCTCGGTGCCGGCGTCGATGGCGGCGGTCGAATCGTCGAAGATCAGCACCGCCGGCTCGAGCATCAGCGTGCGCGCGATCGACAGCCGCTGGCGCTGCCCGCCCGACAGCGACACGCCGCGCTCGCCGACCACCGTCTCGTAGCCGCGCGGCAGGCCGAGCACGTAATCGTGCAGCTGCGCGCTCTCGCTGACGCCCCGGATCCGGCGGTCGCGGGCGTAGGGGTCGCCGTAGGCGATGTTGTTCTCGATGGTCGTGGTGAACAGGAAGCTGTCCTGCTGCACCACCGCCACCGCGTGGCGCAGCGACGACAGGGTGACGTCGCGGATGTCCTGCCCGTCGATGCTGATCGAGCCGGAGGTGGCGTCGTAGTAGCGCGGGATCAGGTGCATCAGCGTCGTCTTGCCCGAGCCGGGCGGGCCGACGATGCCGATCGTCTCGCCGCGCCGGGCGGTGAGGCTGACATCGGTGACGGCGGTACGCCCGTCGCTGCCGGCGTAGGCGAACGACACGTTGTCGAGCCGCAGCGTCCCTTCCGTCACCTCGAGATCGCGCGCGCCGGGCTTGTCGTCGACCTCGACGGGCATGTCGAGCAGCGCGAACAGCCGCGCGCCGCAGGTCGAGGCGCGGGCGTAGGCGTTGACCATCAGCCCGAGCTGGCGCACCGGCATCTGCAGGATGGTCATGAAGGTCAGGAACGTCGCCAGCGTGCCCACGGTGATCTCCCCCGCCGCCACCTGCCGCCCGCCGACCCAGAGCACGAGACCCATTGCCGCGAAGAAGGCCAGCGTCATCGCCGAGGTGTTCTTCACCCGGATGCTCACCCGGTCGTGCGACAGCGCCAGCGCCTCGGCGGAGGCGGCGTCGAACTTGCCGAGCTCGTGGCGCGACGAGGCGAAGGCGCGCACCACGCGGATGCCGGCGAGGTTCTCCTCCATCACCCGGCTCAGGATCGCCAGCCGCTCCTGCAGCACCAGCCAGGTCCGCCGCAGGGTCAGCTGCATCGCCGAGGAGCGCCACGCCGCGAACGGCACGAACGACAGCGCCAGCAGGCCCAGCAGCGGGTCGGTCGTGATCAGCATCCAGGCGCCGATCCCGATCAGCAGCGTCAGCAGCACCGTGCGTACGAGCGCGGTCGAGAAGTACATGCGCACGCCCTCCAGATCGAGCATCCCCACGGTGATGAGGTCGCCCGAATGGGTGCGGTCGTGGAACGAGAAGGGCAGGCGCTGGATCTTGTCGTAGACGGCGAGGCGCAGGTCGTGAGCGAGCGCGTGCCCGACGGATTCGGCGGTGTAGTTCTGCGCCATGGTGAACAGCCCGCGCGCGACGCTCACCGCGAACAGCGTCAGCGCGATGGCGACGAGCGAGGCCCGGCCGGCGGCGTCGTCGCCGGCGAGGATCAGCGTCTCGTCGACGGCGCGGCCGAACAGCACCGGGATCGACAGCTGCGCGGCGACGGCGAACAGCGTCGAGACCAGCGCGACGGCAACGCGGCCGGGATAGCCCAGCGTCATGCGGGTGATGCGCACCAGCGCGCTGAAGCCCTGGCCCGGGTCCGTGCCGGCGGTGCGGCGGAACAGTCGTTGCGAAGGGTCGCCGGCCTCGCCGGCGGTGACGTCGGTTGTCTGGGTCATCGGAAATGTGCCGTCCTGGAGCGCGCGCACGAGGCAGCCCCGGTTCGGCCGGGCGGCGCGCATGCAAGGGATCTATCGCCCGCGGTTTGGGACCACAAGGCCGCGGCTGCCTCCGGGGGCAGCGGTCCGGCCTATGCTCGGGATAGGGAAAACCGAAGTCGGGTGCGGCGGGTTGGCCATTCAGGCGACGGCCGGACAATAGAGACCCGGCGAGTAGTTTGTGCGGCCGCCGGCGGAGTTTGCATATTTCCGGCCAGATGAAGGGAGGCGCGGCGCCTGGGGCGGCCGCGACCTGCACTGATCGAACCTAGTCGAGGCGGACGGCCTGTTCGGTGGCGATGCTCTCCTCGGCGGCCAGGACGATGCGCAGGGAATTGACGGCGGCCTCCATCGAGTCGGTCAGGTCGAGGTCTTCGCGGATCGCGCGCAGGAAGAAGGCCTGCTCGCGGTCGCACAGCTCCTGGTGGCCCGGCTCGTCCTCCATCGACAGGACCTCGTCTTCGCGCACGAATTCATGCGCCTCGTCGACCTCGGCATAATGCACCCGGATCGCGTCGGTGCGGGTGTGCTTGTCGATGTCGGCGCTGCTCGACAGCTGCGAGGCGGCGCTGCGGGGGGTGTCGTCGGGCACCAGGCTGACCGAGCCGCGCGGGCCGATCACGTCCTTCACGAAGTAGGCCGTCTCCGACATCATCGGGCCCCAGCCCGCCTCGTACCAGCCGACGGAGCCGTCGTCGAAGGTGACGTGCAGGTGGCCGTAATTGTCGCGCTCCGTCGCCTCCCAGAGCGGCGCGCCGATGCCGTGGACCCGCACCGGCTTCGCGCCGGTGAGCTGGCACATGACGTCGACGTAGTGCACGCCGCAATCCACGATCGGCGTCAGGCTCTCCATCAGCCGCCGATGCCCCTCCCAGGCGGCGCCCGAGCTCTGCTGGTTGAGGTTGAGGCGCATCACCAGCGGCTTGCCCATGCCGCGCCCGAGCTCGATGAAGCGCATCCACGACGGGTGGACCCGCAGGATGTAGCCGAGCACCAGCTTGCGCTCCGTCTCGCGCGCCTTGGCGACGACGGCGGCGGCGTCGCGGTTGCTGGTGGCGATGGGCTTTTCCATGAAGACGTGCGCGCCGGCCTCCATGGCGCGGATCGCGTAGGCGGCGTGGGTGTCGGGCCAGGTGTTGATCGAAACCGCGTCGGGGCGGGTCTCGGCCAGGGCTGCCTCGTAGTCGTCGAACAGCGGGTAGGCGTTCAGCTCGGAGGGGACCGGCTTCTGGCGGATCGAGCGGGCGCAGAGGCCGACGATCTCGAAGCCCTCGTTGCGGTGGTAGGCCGAGGCATGGGACGCGCCCATGTTGCCGAGCCCGACGACGAGGATACGGACGGGGTCACTCATGCTGGTCTCACTCCCTTGCTGACCGCTCTGACCATAGCGGGCGGAGCGCGCAAGGGAACAGCGCCGGCCGCTCAGCCGGCGGCTTCGGCGCCCGTCGGGTCGGCAAAGCGGGCGCGGACGCGGGCGCTGAGCGCGTCGTCGATGGCGATTCGCGCCGTGTGGCCCTTCATCTTCCACGACCCATCGTCGCGGCGCAGGCGGTTGCGCTTGCGCTCGAGCGAGCCGGCCTCGCGCATCTTCGCGATCGCCGGCGTCAGGTCGCGCCCGCCGAGGAAGCGGCCGACCTCGAGGATCGCCGCCTCGTTGTCCTCGGAGAGGCGCTCCATGGGCATCACCAGCACGTTGCCGGCCCCGAAGGCGGCGCGCAGCAGGCGGGCGACGTGGTCGTAGTGCAGCCAGCTCTCCTGCTCGGAGAGCTCAGAGGAATTGCACATCGCCTCGACGCGGCGCTCGAAATCCTCCTGGCTGAAATCCTCGCGAAGCTTCGCCGTCTCGGCGTAGCGGGAGGGCAGCCACTCTTCGGGCGTGCGAGTGCCGAACATCACCTTCGTCTCGGGGCTGCCGAGCGCGCGCACCAGCGCCTGCAGCCGCTCGATGACCAGCTCCGGCCCGGGGCCGGTGCCCTCCCAGATGTCGAGCGGCATCATCGACATGTTCTCGTTCGTGATGAGCATGTCGTCGATGCCCTCGGCGCGGGCCCGGTCGCGCAGCTGGCCGATGTTGGTGACGAGCCGGCCGAGCCGCTCGCCGTTGTTCTGGTCGCCGTCGTGGCAGTAGATCTTGAGCGGCTCGATGATCCCGTTCGCGACCTCCTGCTTGCGGTGCACGAGAACGAGGTCCTCGACGTGCGGGAAGACGACGGCCTGCCAGAACGAGGTGGCGGTCTTGGGAAGTCCGATGTGGAGGTACAGGGTCATGGAGCGCGCGCCTCTTGTCTGGTCGGCCCTCCCTTTAGGCGCTGCGCGGGCCGATGGAAAGCCGCCGGCGCACGCCGGCGGGCGGCCCGTGTCAGGCGGGCAGCACCACGTCGCGGCCGCCGATGCGCACCACTTCTAGCGGCGTGTCGTAGAGCCGGGAGAGGGCGGTGGCGGTGAGGGTCTCGGTGCGGGGGCCGGCGGCGTGCAGGCGGCCGTTCTTGAGGGTGACGCAGCGGTCGGCGTAGCGGGCGGCCATGGCGAGGTCGTGCAGCACGATCACGACGCTGCGCGCCGTCGCGCCGGGGCGGGTTAGGGCGTGAAGCCGGTCCATGATGTCGCGCGCGTAGCGCGGATCGAGCGCGGCGAGCGGTTCGTCGAGCAGCATCCACGGCGTCGACTGGGCGTAGGCCATGGCCACGGCGGCGCGCTGGTACTGCCCGCCCGAGAGGGTATCGACCTGCTGCTCGGCGACGGCTTGGAGATCGAACGCGGCGAGCGCCTCGGCGACGGCGGCGTGATCGGCCGGGCCGGGGCGGCCGTGGTGGTGCGGCCAGCGGCCGAAGCCGACGAGCTCGCGCACGCTGAGCCGGGGCAGGGCGGCCGGGCTCTGGGACAGCAGCGCCAACAGGCGGGCGCGGACCGGTTCGGGCGCGGTTGGAATGTCGGTGCCGTCGAGCCGGACCGTCCCGGCGGCGGGGCGGACGAGGCCGGCGATGGCGTGCAGCAGCGTCGACTTGCCGGCACCGTTGGGGCCGATCAGCGCGGTGATGCCGCCCGCGGGCAGGCGCAGCGACAGGTCGTGCAGAACCGGCGTGCCGCGGTGGGCGACGGTGAGGCGGTCGATCTCGATCATGCGGGGCGTCTCCGGAGGACGAGGGCGAGGAAGAGCAGGCCGCCGGCGAATTCGACGATCACCGCGAGGGTCGACTGCATCCCGAGCAGCCGCTCGAACAGGGTCTGACCGGCGACCAGGATCAGCGCACCGGTGAGCGCGGCGGCGGGGAGCAGGCGGGCGTGGGCGTCGGTGCCGACGGCGGCGCGGGCGAGGGCGGCGGCGAGCAGGCCGAGGAAGGTGATCGGCCCGACCAGCGCCGTCGCCACCGAGACCATCGCCGCGACCAGCCCCAGCGCGGCGAGTACGAGCCGGTCGTGGGCGAGCCCGAGGGTGCGCGCCCGGACCCGGCCGAGCGCGGCGACGTCGAGCGCCGGGGCCAGTCGCAGCGCGCCCGCCAGCGCGGCGGCGAGGACGAGCGCGGCGATGGCGAGCTGGCCGGGATCGACCGCGCCGAAGGTGGCGAAGGAGGCGGCCTGCACGATCGCGAACTCGCTCGGCTCGAGGACGCGCTGGGCGAAGCCCGCGAGCCCGCGCAGCAGCACTCCGAGGATGACGCCGGTGAGGATCATCCGCACCACGTCGTCGGCCCCGCGCCGCAGCAGGGCCCCGAACAGCGCCATCGCCGCGCCCATCAGGCAGGCGGTCTCGGCGAGGAAGCTCGCCATCCCCGGAAGCGCCGCGTAGCCGACGCCGCCGAGCGCCAGCACCAGCGCCGTCTGGAGGAACACGAACAGCGCGTCGAAGCCGACGATGCCGGGTGTGAGCAGGCGGTTGGCGGCCACGGTCTGGAACAGCACCGTCGCCGCGCCGGTGGCCGCGCCCACCAGCAGCAGCGCGCCGAGCTTCGCCGCGCGCAGCGACAGGATGAAGCCCGCCGGCGCGCGCAGCTGCCACAGCAGGAACAGCGCGACCAGCCCGCCGAGGCCGAGCGCGAGCAGGGCGAGGCGGCGCTCAGCCACGGCGCGGCGCCGCGTGGAGCAGCCACAGGAACAGCCCGGCGCCGACCACGGCGAAGACGGTGCCCGCCGGGATCTCGTAGGGGTGGCGCACCAGCCGTCCGACGAGGTCGGCGGCCAGCACCATCAGCGCCCCGAGGCCCGCCACGAGGGGCAGGTTGGCGCGCAGGTTGTCGCCGCGCCAGCGCGAGACGATGTTGGGCACGACGAGGCCGACGAAGGGCAGGCTGCCCACGGTGACCACCACCACCGACACCGTGAGCGCCACGATGGCGAGGCCGAGCGCGAGGGTCTGGCGGTAGTTTAGCCCGAGGCTGCGGGCCTGCGCCTCGCCGAGACCGAGCAGGGTGAGCCGGTCGGCGGCGGCGTAGAGCGCGAGGCCGAGGGCGGCGACCAGCCAGAGCAGCTCGTAGCGCCCGCGCAGCACGCCGGAGAATTCGCCCGACTGCCAGACGCCGAGATACTGCACGAGGTCGGTGACCCAGGCGAGGTAGAGCGCCACCGCGCCGAGGATGCCGCCGTAGATCAGGCCGACCAGCGGCAGCAGCATCGGGTCGTGGCGCGGCACGCGGCGGGCGAGCAGCAGGAATCCCGCGGTGCCCGCCATCGCCGCGGCGGCGGCGGCGCTCATCTTGACCAGCAGCGCCGCGCCGGGCGCGAGGAGCGTGACTCCCAGCAGCCCCAGCATCGCCGCCTCGGGGGTGCCGGTGAGGCCCGGCTCCACGAGGCGGTTCTGCACCGTCAGCTGGACCACCACCCCCGCCAGCGCCAGCCCGGCCCCCGCCAGCAGCGCCGCGAGCGTGCGCGGCAGCCGGCTCACCGCGAGCAGCAGGCCCGCGTCGAGATCGCCCCGCAGCAGGTCGGCGGCCCCGATGGCGAGGCTGGCCCCGGCCAGCAGCAACAGGCCGGCCGGGAGCAGGAGGGCAGGGCGGGCGATCATCTCAGCTTCCGGCGGCGCCGAAGGCCCTGGTGATCTCGCCGAGGGTGATCGTCATCGACTGCACGCCCCCGCCCGACAGGTAGAGCGGTGCGGCGTCGAGGTAGACGATCTGCCCGGCCTGCCCGGCCTTGGTCGCGGCGACGAGCGGGTTGTCGAGGGTCGCCTCGGCGGCCTCGCCGTCCTGGCCGATTGCCGCGCCGCGGTCGACGACGAGGATCCAGTCCGGGTCGACCTCGGCGACGAACTCGAACGACACCGCCTCGCCGTGGGTCTCGGCGGAGAGGCCGGCGTAGGCCTCGGGCAGGTCCAGCGCGGTGTGGAGCCAGCCGAAGCGGCTGTCGTTGCCGTAGGCGGAGATCTTGCCGCCGTTGGCGAGCAGGATCAGCGCGTCGCCCTTGCCGGCGACCACCGCGCGGGCCTCGGCGAGGTCGGCCTCGAGCGCCTCGGCGAGCGCCGCGGCGGTTTCTTCCCGTTCGAAAAGCGTGCCGTAGGCGGCGAGCCGCGACAGGGCCTGCTCGACCATGTCGCCGCCCCAGATCGTCATGTCGAGCGTCGGCGCGATGCGCGACAGCGGCGCCACCTGCGTCTGGCTGCGCCCGCCCGCGACGATCAGGTCCGGGCCCATGGCGGCGAGCGCCTCGAAGTCGGGCTCGAACAGGGTGCCGACGATCTCGGCCCCCGCCACGACCTCGTCGAGGTCGGCGGGCGGGGTGATGTCGGGCACGCCCGCGACGGGGACGCCGAGCGCGGAGATGGTGTCGAGCGCGGCGAGGTCGAAGACGGCGACGGTCCCGGGCGCGACAGGCGCGGCCACGGGGCCGGCGGCGGTCTCGACGGTGACGTCCTGCGCCGCGAGGAGGCCGGGGGCGAGGCAGAGAGCGAGGGCGGGGAGAGCTGTGCGCATGTACTGTTCCTTGGTCTGCACGCTTGCCGGCGAATCCGACAAAAATACTACGGTATGTGCCGACTAAAAGACTCGGGAATAGCGGGAGCGCAAGCGGAAACAGCAGGGGCCGCTGCGATTGGCAGGGTCAGGTGCGGTAGATCCAGACGCCGAGGGCGATGGTGACGACGCCCGCGCCGATGGCGAGCAGGGCGTTCATCACGAGGTTGGAGGCGTCCTCCAGGCTGCCGGTGAAGCTGTAGCCGAGGCCCAGGTAGATCGTCAGCCAGACCAGCTCGCCCGCCGTGCCCCAGAGCGCGAAGCTGCGCCAGCGCTGCCCGGCGGCCCCGGCGGCGAAGTTGACGTACGGCCCCAGCGGCGAGAACAGCCAGCGCGACAGGAAGATGACCGGCCCGCCCCGGTTCGCGAGCGCGACCTGCGCCCGCTCCAGCGGCGCGGCGTGGCGGGCGACGCGGGCGAAGACGCGGGTGCCGCCCTTGCGCCCGAGCGCGTAGACCGTGTGATCGCCCGCCGCGAGCCCGGCGAAGGCGGCGAGGGCGACACTGACCATCGACAGATCGCCAACGGCGGCGAAGCCCCCGGCGGCGAGCAGCAGGATCGAGGCCGGTACCGGCAGCGCGAAGCACGACAGGAACACCGCCGCCGCGAGGAGCGGGGGGCCGTATTGCGGCACGAGGGCGAGCAGGGTTTCCGTCATTGGCCGTCGCGCTCCGCGAGGAGCTGGGCGATGGCCTCCTCGACCTCGACGATCAGCAGCCCCACCGGCACGCCCTGCGCGGCGGCGTGGTCGGCGAGGGTGGGCGCGCGGCCGGGGCGGGGCATCGGCAGGCCGGCGAGCTCGTCGATGTCGCGGGCCTGCAGGTGGTGCATGTGCGCGACCATGCGCATCGTCATCCACGGCTCGATCGGGCGCGGCCCCGGCGGCGGCATGAACAGCGCGCCCACCAGCAGCCGGGCGCTGAAGAACAGCGTCACCGCGGCGGCGAGCAGGAACAGCGTCGTCGCGCGGGGATGCTTCCGGTAGCGGCGCTTCAGATCATCGAACATCGCGGCTGATGTAACGCATCCGGCGGCGCTGTCCGTCGAAAAACGATCAAGCGGCCGTCAGCAGCCGCTCGGTGGTGGCCGCGAGGGCGAGGGCGGCGGCGCCGCGCGCCCAGGCGTCGTCGCCCCAGGCGTGGATCTCGACGCGCGGCGGGGCGCGGCCGTCGGACAGGATCAGCCGCTGCATCTCGGCCAGCACCTCGTCGGCGTAGAGGTAGTCGTAGCGCATCCGCTGGCCCGACAGGATGATCAGCGTCGGGTCGAACAGCTGCACCACGTTGGCGAGGCCGAGCGCCAGGTAGCGCCCGGCGCGGCGAAAGATCGTGGCCGCGCCGGTGTCGCCGGCCTTGGCGCGCAGGTAGAGCGTCTCGAGCAGCGCCTCGGCGCTCTGCAGGTTGCGGCTCGGCCGGTCGAGCGCGGTGGCGGCCTCGCGGGCGAGGGCGTAATCGGCGAGGTAGGCCTCGAGGCAGCCGCGCTGGCCGCAGCGGCAGAGCGCACCGTCGAGCTGCACCTTGGTATGGCCGAGCTCGAGCCCCATCCCCTGGCTGCCGCGGAACAGCCGCGAGCTGAGCACCAGCCCCATCCCGACGCCCTGCTCGATGGTGACGACGGCGAAGTCGGCGTTCTCGCGGCCCGCGCCGAACCACAGCTCGGCGAGGGTGAGCATGTTGGTGTCGTTGTCCACCTCGACGGGCCGGCCGAGCTCGGACTCGAGCACGGCGCGCAGCGCGACGTGGCGCTCGGAGAGGAGCGGCGACCAGGCCACGGTGCCGGTCTCGTGGTCGACCATCCCCGGCACGCCGAGCCCCACAGCCCCGACCGCGTCGAGGCTCACGCCGCTGTCGGCGAGCAGCCGCTCGATCAGGGCGGCGATGTCGGCGACCATTTCGTCGGTCCCCTTGCGGTGGCCGGGGGTGGGGCGGTGCGCCTCGCAGAGGTGGGTGCCGGCGAAATCGGTCAGTACCGCCGAGAGGCGCTCGTCGGTGAGCTTGACGCCGATGACGTGGGCGCGGGTCGGCACCACCTCGAGCGCCACCGGCGGACGGCCCCGGCCGCTCTCGCGCGGCTGGTCCTCCACCTCGCGCAGGAAGCCGCCGGCGATGAGGTCGGCGGTGGCGGCGGTGGCCGAGCCGGGGCTGATCCCGAGCGCGCGGGTGATCTCGGCGCGCGCGGCCCGGCCCGAGGCGCGCACATGGTCGAAGACCTGCATCCGCAGGGGCTTCGCATCGCTCCCCGGAACGGGCAGGATGGGACCGCAACCCGCAGGCACTTCCGCATCGGGATCGGCCGAGATGCTCATTTCTTTATTCACTCCCTGAATATATTTCTGCAGCGCAGCGCGTGCAGAACCTCTCCTCCGCTGCCGATGCTGCCCCTCCAGGCACTCGGCTGTCAAATTTATTTTGACAACTGAAATAAGTTTGTGGCACCCTCTGCCGCGTCGGGTCATCTGACTCGTGCTCCGCCCGCTCGGCGGGGCTGACAACTGGGAGGACGTCATGCGCAACGCAATCATCGCCGCCGTCATCGCGACGGCAGGCTTCAGTTCGGCCGCTCTGGCTCAGGATCTGACCGTCGGGGTCAGCTGGTCGAACTTTCAGGAAGAACGCTGGAAGACCGACGAGGCCGCCATCCAGGCCGCGCTCGAGGAGGCCGGTGCCGAGTACATCTCCGCCGACGCCCAGTCGTCGTCGTCCAAGCAGATCTCCGACGTGGAGAGCCTGATCGCCCAGGGCGTCGACGCCCTGATCATCCTCGCCCAGGACAGCCAGGCCATCGGCCCGGCGGTCGAGGCGGCCGCCCGCGAGGGAATCCCGGTCGTCGGCTACGACCGCCTGATCGAGGACGAGCGCGCCTTCTACCTGACCTTCGACAACGTCGAGGTCGGCCGGATGCAGGCCCGCGCGGTGCTCGAGGCGGCGCCCGAGGGCAATTACGTGATGATCAAGGGCTCGCCCACCGATCCCAACGCCGACTTCCTGCGCGGCGGCCAGCAGGAAGTGCTGCAGGAGGCCATCGACGCCGGTGACATCACCATCGTCGGCGAGGCCTACACCGACGGCTGGCTGCCGGCGAACGCGCAGCGCAACATGGAGCAGATCCTGACCCAGAACGACAACGACGTCGACGCGGTCGTGGCCTCCAACGACGGCACCGCCGGCGGCGCCGTGGCGGCGCTCACCGCCCAGGGCATGGACGGGATCCCGGTCTCCGGCCAGGACGGCGACCACGCCGCGCTGAACCGGGTTGCCCAGGGCACCCAGACCGTCTCGGTCTGGAAGGACGCCCGCGAACTCGGCCGGCGCGCCGGCGAGATCGCGGTCGAGCTGGCCGACGGCACCGAGATGAGCGCCATCGAGGGCGCCGAGCAGTGGACCTCGCCGGGCGGCACGACGCTCTGGGCGCAGTTCCTCGACCCGATGCCGATCACCGCCGACAACCTCGACGCGGTCGTAGACGCGGGCTGGATCACCCAGGAGGCGCTCTGCCAGGGCGTCGAGAACGGGCCCTCGCCCTGCAACTGATCGGGACGGACTGACGTCCCCGACAGGGCGGAGCCGCACCGGCTCCGCCCGCCACATACCAGATCGGACCGGCCAAGATGACCGACACCACCGGCGCCCCCGCGGGCGTACCCAAGCGCGGCTTCCTGAAATCGCTTGAAATCGACACCCGCCTGCTCGGCATGATCGGCGCGTTCGTCGTCGTCGCGGTGGTGTTCAACCTGCTCACCGACGGCCGCTTCCTGACGCCGCGCAACGTGTTCAACCTGACGATCCAGACCGTCAGCGTCGCGATCATGGCGACGGGGATGGTGTTCATCATCGTCACCCGCCACATCGACCTCTCCGTCGGCTCGCTGCTCGCCACCTGCTCGGCGGTGATGGCGATGCTGCAGACGCGCTGGCTGCTCGACTGGTTCGGCCTCGACCTCGGCGCGGCCTCGCTGCCGTGGCTCGCGATCCTCGGCGGTCTGCTCGTCGGCGCGGCCATCGGCGCGTTCCAGGGCTGGCTGGTCGGCTACCTGACCATCCCGGCCTTCATCGTCACGCTCGGCGGCCTGCTGATCTGGCGCAACGTCGCCTGGCACCTCACCAACGGCCAGACCATCGGCCCGCTCGACGAGACGTTCCAGCTCTTCGGCGGCATCCAGGGCACCCTCGGCACCTTCTGGTCGTGGATCGTCGGCCTCGTCGCCACGGTGGCCGCGCTCGCCGCGCTGTGGAACGCGCGGCGCACGAAGGTGGCGCACGGCTTCGCGGTCAAGCCACTCTGGGCGGAGTACGTCGTCGCCGGCATCGTCGCCGCCGGCATCCTCGGCTTCATTTGGGTGCTGACCTCCTACGAGATCCCCTCGCGGGTGTTGTCGCGCCAGTTCGAGGCGCGGGGCGAGACCATGCCCGAGGGCTTCACCGCCTCCTACGGGCTGCCGATCTCGGTGCTGCTGCTCATCGCGGTCGCCATCGTGATGACGGTGATCGCGCAGCGCACCCGTCTCGGCCGCTACATCTTCGCCACCGGCGGCAACCCCGACGCCGCCGAGCTGTCGGGGATCAACACGCGGATGCTGACAGTGAAGGTCTTCGCGCTGATGGGCTTCCTCGCCGCGCTCTCCGCCGTCGTCGCCTCGGCCCGGCTGTCGTTCCACTCCAACGACATCGGCACCCTCGACGAGCTGCGCGTCATCGCCGCCGCCGTGATCGGGGGCACCGCGCTCTCGGGCGGCATCGGCACCATCTACGGCGCCATCCTCGGCGCGCTGATCATGCAGTCGCTGCAATCGGGCATGGCGATGGTTGGCGTCGACGCGCCCTACCAGAACATCGTGGTCGGCGCGGTCCTCGTGCTCGCCGTCTTCGTCGACATCCTCTACCGCCGCCGCACGGGAGACTGAGCCATGACCACGCAAACCGGCACCCCGCTCGTCGAGATGGACGACATCTCCGTCTCCTTCGGCGGCATCCACGCGGTCGACCACGTCTCGGTCGATCTCTATCCCGGCGAGGTCGTCGGCCTGCTGGGCCACAACGGCGCGGGCAAGTCGACGCTCATCAAGGTGCTCTCGGGCGCCTACCAGATGGACAGCGGCGAGATCCGCATCAACGGCAAGAAGGCGACGATCCACAACCCGCGCGACGCGCGGAAGTACAACGTCGAGACGATCTACCAGACGCTCGCGCTGGCCGACAATCTCGACGCCTCGGCCAACCTCTTCCTCGGGCGCGAGCTCGTCACCCCCTTCGGCATGGTCGACGACGCGCGCATGGAGGCCGAGACGCGCAAGATCATGCACCGCCTCAACCCCAACTTCCAGAAGTTCTCCGCCCCCGTCAGCGCGCTCTCGGGCGGGCAGCGCCAGTCCGTCGCCATCGCGCGCGCGGTCTATTTCAACGCCAAGATCCTCATCATGGACGAGCCGACCGCCGCGCTCGGCCCTCAGGAGACGCAGATGGTCGCCGAGCTGATCCAGGAGCTCAAGAAGGACGGGCTCGGGATCTTCCTCATTGACCACGACGTGCGCGCGGTGAAGGAACTGTGCGACCGCGCGGCGGTGATGAAGAACGGCAAGCTCGTGGGCGTGGTGAAGGTGGACGAGGTGAGCGAGGACGACCTGTTGGCGATGATCATCCTGGGCAAGCGACCCGAGCACCTGGCCGCCTGATGTATATCGGACTGGACCTCGGGACGAGCGGCCTCAAGGCGCTCGTGATGGACGACGCGCAGAACGTGCTGGGCGAGGCGACGGCGGAGCTCTCCGTCGCCCGGCCCCACAGCGGCTGGTCGGAGCAGGACCCGGCCGACTGGATCGCCGCCTGCGAGGCGGTGTTCGACGCGCTGAAGGGGAAGGTGGACCTGTCCGCCGTGCGCGGCATCGGCCTCTCGGGGCAGATGCACGGCGCCACCCTGCTCGACGCCTCCGACAGGGTGCTGCGCCCCTGCATCCTGTGGAACGACACCCGCTCGGCCGAGGAGGCGGCGGCGCTCGACGCCGAGCCCGCCTTCCGCGCGCTGACCGGCAACATCGTCTTCCCCGGCTTCACCGCGCCCAAGCTCGCCTGGGTGAGGAACAACGAGCCCGAGACCTTCGCCAAGGTCGCCAAGGTGCTGCTGCCCAAGGATTACCTGCGGCTGTGGCTGACCGGCGAGCACGTCGCCGAGATGTCCGACGCCGCCGGCACCGCCTGGCTCGACACCGGCGCGCGCGACTGGTCCGACGAGCTGCTCGCCGCCACCGACCTGGGCCGCGAGCACATGCCGCGCCTCGTCGAGGGCTCGGAGGTCTCGGGCACCCTGCGCGACGCGCTGGCCAGCCGCTGGGGCCTGCCAGCGGGCGTGGTGGTGGCCGGGGGCGGGGGTGACAACGCCGCCTCGGGCGTCGGCGTCGGCGTGGTCAAGGCGGGCGAGGCCTTCGTGTCGCTGGGCACCTCGGGGGTACTGTTCGCGGCCTCCGACGCCTACCAGCCCGACGCGGCGACGGCGGTGCACACCTTCTGCCACGCGCTGCCCGGCACCTGGCACCAGATGGGCGTGATCCTCGCCGCGGCCGACGCGCTGAACTGGTACGCGCGCCTCGTCGACCGGCCCGCCTCGGCACTGACCGACGGGCTCGGCGCGCTGCGGGCCCCCGGCCGCACGCTGTTCCTGCCCTACCTCGGCGGCGAGCGCACGCCCCACAACGACGCCGCCGTGCGCGGCCACTTCCTGCATCTCGACCACGCCTCCGACCGCGACGCGCTGACCCGCGCGGTGCTCGAAGGGGTGACCTTCGCCATCCGCGACAGCTTCATGGCCCTCTCGGCCACGGGCACGCGGATCGAGCGGCTCATCGCCGTCGGCGGCGGCTCGCGCTCGGACTACTGGGTGCAGGCCATCGCCACCGCGCTCGGCCTGCCCGTCGAGCTGCCCGAGGCGGGAGATTTCGGCGGGGCCTTCGGCGCCGCCCGACTGGGAATGATGGCGGCCACCGGGGCCGGCGTCGAGATCGCCACGGCACCGCCCATCGCGCGCATCGTGGACCCGGAGATCGAACTGGCGGGCGACTTCGCCGAGGCGCACCTGCGCTACCGCGCCGCCTACGAGGCACTGAAAGGACAGTAACATGAGTGATTTCTTCAACGGGCTCGGCCCGATCAAGTACGAAGGGCCGACTTCCGAAAACGATTTCGCCTTCCGCCGCTACAATCCCGACGAGGTGGTCATGGGCAAGCCGCTCAAGGAGCACCTGCGCTTCTCGATCGCCTACTGGCACAGCTTCGCCTGGGAAGGCGGCGATCCGTTCGGCGGGCGCACCTTCGAGCGGCCCTGGTATCCGCAGGACGAGATGGACAACGCCCGCCTCAAGGCCGACGTGGCCTTCGAGATGTTCACCCTGCTCGGCGCGCCGTTCTTCTGCTTCCACGACGCCGACGTCCGCCCCGAGGGCGCCACCTTCGCCGAGAGCCGCGACCGGCTCAACGAGATGGCCGACATCTTCGAGCGCAAGATGGACGAAACCGGCGTCAAGCTGCTCTGGGGCACGGCCAACATGTTCTCCGAGCGCCGCTTCATGTCCGGCGCGGCCACCAACCCCGACCCGGACGTCTACGCCTACGCCGCCGCGTCGGTGAAGGCGTGCATGGACGTCACGCACCGCCTGAACGGCGAGAACTACGTGCTCTGGGGCGGCCGCGAGGGCTACGAGACGCTGCTCAACACCGACATGAAGCGCGAGCGCGACCACGCGATCCGGTTCCTGCAGCAGGTGGTGGAGTACAAGCACAAGATCGGCTTCAAGGGCGCGATCCTGATCGAGCCCAAGCCGCAGGAGCCGACCAAGCACCAGTACGACTACGACGTCGCCACGGTCTACGGCATGCTCAAGGACGCGGGCCTCGAGAAGGAGGTGCAGGTCAACATCGAGCAGGGCCACGCCATCCTCGCCGGCCATTCCTTCGAGCACGAGCTGGCGCTGGCGACGGCGCTGGGGATCTTCGGCTCCATCGACATGAACCGCAACGACTACCAATCCGGCTGGGACACCGACCAGTTCCCCAACAACGTCCCCGAGGTCGCGCTGGCCTACTACGAAGTGCTCAAGGCCGGCGGCTTCACCACCGGCGGCACCAACTTCGACGCCAAGCTGCGCCGCCAGTCGCTCGACGCCGAGGACCTCATTCTCGGCCATGTCGGCGGCATGGATACCTGCGCGGCCGGCTTCAAGGCGGCGGCGCGGATGCTCGAGGACGGCAAGCTCGAGGAGGCCCGCGAGGCTCGCTACACGGGCTGGAACGGCGAGCCGGCGATGCAGATGCTGGAGGGCACGCTGGAAGACGCTGCCGCGCGCGTCGAGGCCGAGGGCCTCGAGCCGCAGCCCGTCTCAGGCCGCCAGGAGCGGCTCGAAAACCTCGTCAACCGCTACCTCTGACGAGCAGGGTGGGCGGCCCGGCCCGCCCACCCTCACGCCCCGTAGGCCGGGCTTCAGCCCGGCCCGCCTCGGCCTACCCCTTCAAGCTCACGAACCGCCCCGCCTGGAACAGCAACGGCAGCCCGTCCCGCGCCGCCGCCCGCAGCACCCGGCCGACGAGGATCAGGTGATCGCCCCCCTCGTGCGCCGCCTCCAGACGGCACTCGAAGCGCGCCAGGCATCCCTCGATCAGCGGCACGTCGTGCTCCCCCCGGCGCCAGTCCAGCCCCTCGAAGCCGTCGGCGCTCTGGGTGAAGGCGTCGCAGATCGCCTGCTGATGCCCGTCGAGCACGTGGATGGCGTAATGGCGGGCGTCGGCGAACAACTCGTAGCGCCGCGTCGCCCGGGCCGGGCACCAGAGCACCAGCGGCGGGTCGAGCGACACCGAGGCGAAGCTGTTGGCGGTGATCCCCACCGGTCCGTCGGGGCCCTGGGTGGTGATCACCGTCACGCCGGTCGCGAAACGTCCCAGCGCATCGCGAAAGGCGCGCGGCGAGGTATCGGGGTCGAAGCTGGTCATCGGCGCGCCGGTTCCGTCCATGTCGTCTCCATTCGAGCACCTCGGGCTATCCTGCCACAGACTTGGGGCGCAAGCCGGCTTTGGCGAGACCAAGCGGGCGGACAGGCGCCTCCGACGGGTCTCCTTCGTCTCACGTTGACTGAATGACATCTTCGCGCCATACGTGCAAATCGGTGACATCTACTACCGCGAACGCAAACAAAGCTTGGTTATACCTTGCCTTTTTCCGGCGCTCGCGGACAAAAAGATCATGAAAGTTTTTTTAGGGGGTGTAGCATTATGGGCGAAACCGCATATGCGCGATCGCTGCCGAGGTACCTGCAGATTTCCGAAATGCTGATCCGCGACATCACCGCGGGCCGCCTCGTCGACGGGCAGCGCCTGCCGCCCGAGCGGCAGATGGCGCAGGAACTCGGCGTCTCGGTGGGCACCCTGCGCAAGGCGCTCGAGGGGATGGCGGAGCAGGGGCTGCTCGAGCGGGTCCAGGGCTCGGGCAACTACATCCGCGTGCGCGAGGCGGTGGAGTCGGTCTACGCCTTCTTCCGGCTCGAGTCGCCCACCGGCGCCGGCCTGCCGAGCGGCGAGATCCTGTCGATCGAGCGCATGGAAAAGCCCGACGACCTGCCCCCGTTCGGCCAGTCCACCGACGCCCACCGCGTCCGCCGCCTGCGCGAGATGGACGGCGAACCGGTCGCGCTCGAGGAGGTCTGGCTCGACGGGGTCTGGGCCGAGCGGCTGAAGGCGAGCCAGATCGTGGAGAGCCTTCACTTCTTCTACAAGGAGACCCTCGGACTCGAGATCCGCTCCGTCGAGGACCGCCTCGGCGCGCGCGAAGTGCCCGATTGGGCGCCCGCCCGCTTCGGCGTCGCGCCGGGCGACGTCTCCGCCTTCTGCGAGCGCCGCTCCACCGGCCATACCGGCGAGGTGGTCGAGTACGGCCGCTTCTGGTTCGATTCCTCCAAGGCCAACTACGTGTCGCGCCTCAAGCAGGCCAGCGCCAGGTTGGAAAAGTGACAGCCGGCCGTCGCGCTTGACCCGGTCGGGCGCGTCCTGCATGCAGCCGCCACGCACAGACGGAGGACGCGCCAGATGACCGAGCGGACCAAGGCGGGGGCGCGCCCATGAGCCTCACCGACACCGAGAGCGCGGCGCTGATCGACCTCGTGCGCGCCGTCGCCAAGCGCGAGATCCTGCCCCGCTTCCGCCGCCTCGCGCCCGACGAGATCTCGAGCAAGTCCGGCCCCACCGATCTCGTCACCGAGGCCGACATTGCCGCCGAGGCCGCCATCGCGGACGGCGTCGCGCGCCTCCTGCCCGGCGCCAACGTCGTCGGCGAGGAGGGCGTCGCCGCCGATCCCGCCCGGCTCGATCTCGTCGGCCGGGGCCGCACGGTGATCGTCGACCCGGTCGACGGCACCTGGAACTACGCCCGCGGCCTCGCCGTCTTCGGCGTGATCGTCGCGGTGGTGGAGGAGGGCGAGACGGTCTGGGGCCTGCTCTACGATCCGGTGTTCGACGACTGGATCGTCAGCCACAAGGACGGCGGCACCTGGTTCGCGCGCCCCGGCGACGCCCCCCGCCGCCTCACCTTCGCGCCCGGCGGCGCGGCGCGCTCCGCCTCGGGCTACATGTCGCTCCACCTCTTCGCCCGCCGCCGCCGCTCCGACCTCGCCCTCACCGGGCTGAAGACCGCCGGCACCCGCACCCTGCGCTGCTCGTGCCACGAATACCGGATGCTGCTCACCGGCGCGGGCGACTACATGATCGCGGCCAAGCTCAAGCCGTGGGACCACGCCGCGGGCGTCCTCGCGGTGCAGGAGGCGGGCGGGCGCGCCGCGCTGCTCGACGCCGCCCCCTACAGCCCGACCCGCACCGAGGGCCCCATGCTCATCGCCCGCAGCCCCGCCCTCTGGGACGAGCTGCAGCCCCTCTGGGCGCCGCCGCTCACCGCCTGAGCGCGCCGCCCCGGTCTCTGTCCTAAAAATATCCCCGCCGGAGGCTCCGCCGCCCGGGCCCCCGCGCTACCGCTCCGGCGCGAGGCGCCGCGCGAGGGCGCAGAACCGCTCGAGGTCGATCTGCTCCGCCCGGTCCGTCGGCGCGATCCCGACCGCCTCGAGGTGGCGCTCGATGTCCGGCGCCAGCCCCTTCAGCGACGCGCGCAGCATCTTGCGGCGCTGGTTGAAGGCCGTCGCGGTGATCCGCGAGAGCGTCGCCGCGTCGGCCGGGTAGCGCGGCTGGGGCAGGGCGTCGAGGCGCACCACCGCCGACGACACCTTCGGTGGCGGCGTGAAGGCTCCGGGCGGCAGCGACATCACGATCTGCGCGTCGGCCCGCCACTGGGCCAGCAGCGCCAGCCGGCCGTAGGCCTTCGAGCCCGGCCGCGCGACGATGCGCTGCGCGACCTCCTTCTGGAACATCAGCGTCAGGCTCTCCCATGCCGGCGGCCAGCTCGGCGGCGTCAGCCAGCGCACGAGCAGCTCGGTGCCGACATTGTAGGGCAGGTTCGCCGCGATCCGGTAGGGCGGGGTCAGGTGCACCGTCGCATCGGTGGCGAGCGCGTCGCCCTCGAGCACGGTCAGCCGGCCGGGATAGGCGGCGGCGATCTCGGCGAGCGCGGGCAGGCAGCGCGGGTCCTTCTCGATGGCGACGACATGGCGCGCGCCCGAGGCGAGCAGCCCGCGCGTCAGCCCGCCGGGGCCGGGGCCGATCTCCAGCACGTCCGCCGCCGTCAGATCGCCCGCCGCGCGCGCGATCTTGGCGGTGAGGTTTAGGTCGAGCAGGAAGTTCTGCCCAAGCGCCTTCTTCGCCGAGAGCCCGTGCGTCGCGATCACCTCGCGCAGCGGCGGCAGGTCGTCGATGCCCGCCATCAGCCCACCGCCGCCCGCCGCGCGCCGAGCTCGTGCGCCATCCGCAGCGCCGCGATCAGCGAGGTGGCGTCGGCGCGGCCGGTGCCGGCGAGGTCGAACGCGGTGCCGTGGTCGGGCGAGGTCCGCACGAAGGGCAGGCCGAGCGTGACGTTGACGCCGCTGGCGAAGTCCACCGTCTTGATCGGGATCAGCGCCTGGTCGTGGTAGGCGCAGATCGCGGCGTCGTAGCGGGCGCGCGCGGGCGGGTGAAACATCGTGTCGGCCGAGAGCGGCCCGGCGAGGTCGAAGCCCTCGCCGCGCAGCCGCTCGAGCAGCGGCGCGATGGTCTCGATCTCCTCGCGGCCCATCTTGCCGCCCTCGCCGGCATGCGGGTTGAGCCCGGCGACGGCGAGGCGGGGGGCGTCGATGCCGAAGTCGCGCACCAGCGCGTCGCGGGTGGTGCGGATCGTCTCCTCCAGCAGCTCCGCCGTCAGCGCGGCGGGGACGTCGGCGAGCGGGATGTGGATCGTCGCCGGAACGACGCGCAGCTCGGGGCAGGCGAGCATCATCACCGCCCGGCGGCCGCCGCCGGCGAGGGCGGCGAGGAATTCGGTGTGACCGGGATAGGCGAAGGCGGCGCCGTCGATCAGCGCCTGCTTGTGGATCGGCGCGGTGCAGAGCGCGCTGCAGGCGCCCGAACTCACCAGCGCCACCGCCTCGGCGATGGCGTCGACGACATGGGCCGCGTGCGTCGGGTCGGGGCGGCCGGGGGTGCGGGGCGCGCCGAAGTCGCGCGCCAGCACCGGCAGCGCGCGGGCCATGACCTCCGGCGCGCCGGCCGGGTCGGTCGCCTCCCAGGGCGTGCCCTCGGGCAGGTGCGCCGGGTCGCCGATGTAGAGCAGGCCCAGCTCGCCGCGCAGCGCCGCCCAGGCGGCCACGGCGATCTCCGGTCCGATCCCCGCGGGCTCGCCGCAGGTCAGCGCGACGGTCATTGGCCGCGGATCACCGCAGCCGCGCGCAGCTCGGCGAGCAGCTGGTCGGCGAAGCCCGAGAGCCGCTGCGAGCGCAGGTTGCTCGCCACCGCCTCGCGGTCGACCGGCTCCTCGCTGTAGCGCCGCTCGCACAGCATCAGCAGCACGAGGCTCTGGCCGCCGTTGGCGGTCAGCGCGGTCGAGGTCTCGCCGTCGTCGAGCCGCGCCAGCTCGAGCGCGATGTCGGTGGGCACCTGCCCGACGGGCAGGTCCCGGCGCACCAGCTGCTCGGGCGGCAGGCCGCGCGCGATGCCGTAGAGGTCGTCGCAGGTGTCGAGCCGCGCCTCGATGGCGCGCGCCTCGGCCACCGCGGCGGCGCTGCGCCCGCCGGGGAGGTAGAGCGTGGCGTACTCGACGGAGACGGGCTGCGGCCGGCTCCCCGCCACCTCGCGCACCGCGCGCAGCTGGAACAGCGCGATGCCGTTGGGGATCGGCAGCGGCGCGGTCACCTCGCCGGGCGCGAGGCCGAGCACCAGCGCCTGGATCGGCGGCGGGTAGTTGGCGATCGGCAGCCAGTCGAGCCGGCCGCCGCGCTCGCGCGAGGGCAGGGCGGAATATTCCCGCGCCGCGGCCTCGAAGGCGGCGGTGCTGGTGGTCTGGCTGATGCGCTCGGCGATTGCCTGCGCTTCGGCGGCGCGGGGCGGCGGGGCGGGGATGATGATCTCGTTGAGCAGCACCTCGATCTGGGTGCCGCCGTTGGGCGGCGCGGCGAGGGTCTGGTCGACGTCGGCCTCGTTGACCTCGGCGCGGCCGCGGTAGCGGGTGCGGATGTAGTCGCGCCAGCTCACCCCGACGCGGACGAAGTCGCGCAGCGTCTCCTCGGCGACGCCGGCCTCGGCGAGCACCCCGATGAACTGCTCGTAAGGCAGGTCGGCGCGGCCGGCAAAGGCCTCCATCTCGGCGGCGAGCGACTCCTCCGACAGCTGCAGCCCGGCGCGGTCGAGCTCGGCGAGCTTGAGGCGGTCCTCGACGAGCTGCTCGCGGGCCAGCGCCTCGAGGTCGCCGGGGGTGTTGAAGACCCGCAGCAGCTTGGCGCGCTGGTCGATCTCGTAGAAGCTGATCGCGCTGTCGTTGACGGTGATCGCGGGCGAGAACTGCGACTGCGCCGCGGCGGCGGCGGGCGACAGGGCGGCGAGCGCGAGGGCGAAGAGCGTGGCGATCGTGCGGGTCGTCATAGGTCGAGAGATCCCCTGTCAGTTCCGGCAGCTGCGCACCGGGGTGCCTTGGCGCCCCGCCGAAAAGCCGTTGAGGCCAACGCTTAGCCCGTAGTCCGTCTCGGGCTCAAGCGTAGTCGATGAGGTGAAGCGGCGCGAGACCGAAAGCCCCACGGTGACGCACTCGTTGGTGTACTCGACCCCGACCCCCGCGAACTTCGGCGCGTCGGCGGCGATGTCGTAGCGCGCCTCGGCGGAGACTTCCCACATCTCGCTGACCCGGTAGTCGGCGTCGAAGGTCCACTCGGCGACGGCGGCGGGGCGGGCCTCGGCCTCGTTGGCGGCGAGCTCGACGTAGGTGGCGGCGAGGTCGAAGCGCGCGTTGGACCAGTCGAGCCGGGCCTCGGTGCGCGCGAAGTCGTAATCGTCGTCGAACAGCGCGCGGGCGTCGAGGCTGAGCCCGGTGGGGGTGTCGAGGCCGACCACGGCGACCCAGTCGGAGGTGTCGCCGTCGAGCCCGGTGCCGGAGGCGAAGCGCGGGTCGGGCGACGCGCGCAGCAGCCGCCCCACTGTGGTGCGCGCCTGCCAGCCGCTGGGGCGGGCGACGGTCCAGCTCAGCGCGGCGGCGGCGCGCCAGCCGTCCTCACGGGCGTCCTCGCCGGGGAAGCGCGACAGGGCGAACAGGTTGGTCTCGTCGAGCTCGACGACCTGGCTGTCCTCGTTGGGCACGCGCCCGCCGTAGGTGTCGGACCAGGTCAGCGCGAGCACCGGCTCGAGCACGTGGGTGCTGCCCGTCGCGGTGGTGCGCGCCAGCGGCCAGCGCAGCTCGGCCTGCAGGTAGGGGGTGCGGCGGGTGACGTGGTCGGGGAAGGCGCTGTCCTCGTCGATGCGGTAGCGGTCGACCTCGACCCCCGCCGCGCTCACCGCCAGCAGCCCGCCCGGCAGCACCGACTGATGCCGCCAGCCGAGCCCGGTGCCGAGCCGCACGATGTCGCGCCCGACCCGGTCGCGCTCGGAGGTGCGCACGGCGACCTCGGCCTCGGCGTAGGCCGTCAGCGCGCCGGGCAGGCCCGGGTAGCGCAGGACACGTTCGTAGACGGCCGAGGGCAGCAGCGTCGGCAGCAGCTCGTTCTCGTCGCCGTCGCGCAGGCTCTCGACGACGGTGAGGTCGAAGCCCAGCCGGCTGTCCTCGGTGATCCGGCCGAGCCGCAGGAACGAGGTCAGCAGGTCGGTGTCGGAATAGTCGTAGTCGATCAGGTAGGCCTGGTCGCTCACCGCCTGGAGCTGCGCCTCGAGCCGCCAGTTGCCCGGCCAGGCGAACTCCGCCTCGGCGAAGACGTAGTCGCGGGTCTTGCCGCCGTCGAGGATGTCGTCGCTGGTGACGGCGGCGTCGATCTCGACGTCGCCGCGCAGGAACGCCCGGCGGAAGCGCGCCTCGAGGGTGCGGGTGGCGGGCGAGAGGTACGGCGTCAGGGTGAGGTCGGCGTGCGGGCCCAGGGTGATGAAGTAGGGCAGCTTGATGCCCGTGCCGAGCCGGTCGGTGGTGCGCAGGCGCGGGATCAGCAGGCCGGTGGAGCGCGCGTTGGTCGGGTCGGGCAGGCGCATCCGGGGCAGGTAGAACACCGGCACGCCGCCGATGCGGAACTGCGCCGCCTCGAAGTAGAGCTGGCCGGCGGCCTCGTCGTGGATCACCCGGCGGGCGCGGATCTCCCACAGCGGCGGGCCGCCGCCGCAGACCCGGCAGGCGGTGGCGGCGACCTTGTAGAGCTGGGTCAGCCGCCCGTCGACGCGGTCGATCTGGTTGGCGGCGAGCTGGAGCTGCTCGTTCAGCACCAGCCGCGCGCCGATCAGCAGCCCGTTCTCGAGCCGCGGGTCCAGGTTCGCCCGCTCGGCGGTGAAGATGTCGCCGTCGGCGGTCTGGATGAAGATCGGCCCGGTGATGGTGAGCCGGTCGCTGGCCTCGTCGTAGACGATCGCCTCGGCCGACAGGCGCGTGTCCTCGTAGAACGCCTCGACGTTGCCCCGCGCGATCAGCTGGCGCTCGGGGGTGACGGTGACGCTGTCGGCGACGAGCGTCGCCGGGATCTGCGCGCGCGCCGGGGCGGCGAGCAACCCCATCGTCAGCGTCAGGGTCAGCGTCAGCCAGAGCAGCAGCAGGGCCCTCATCCGTCCTCCTTGTGCAGCAGCAGCGCCACGCTCGCCGCGATCCCCGCCAGCGGCGGTGCCCAGGCGGCGAGCAGCACCGGGATCTGGCCGTTCTCGCCGAGTATCTGCGCGAAGTTGCGCAGGAAGTAGAGCCCGAAACTGAGCAGGATCGCCACCAGCGCCATCAGCCCGGTGCGCCCGCCGCGCTGGTGGCGCATGGTGAAGGCCGCACCGATCAGCAGCATCGCCACGAGGAACGCGGGCTTGGCCAGCTCGGTCTGCAGCCAGACCTGGTGGCGTCGGGCGGAGAAGCCGGCGGTCTGCAGCCGGTCGATGAAGCGCGGCAGCTCCCAGATCGGGATCGAGGAGGGGGCGCCGAAGGAGTCGCGGATCTGCGCGGCCGTGAGGCTGGTGGCGACCTCGTAGACGTCGTGCTCCTCCGCCGCCGCCTCGGGCACGCCGGCGTCGCCGAGCGGCCACGACTTCGCCTCCACCAGCCGCCACACCCCCGCCTCGAGCCGCGCGCGGCGGGCGTCGATGCGCCGTGAGGGGCGGCCTTCCTCGGCGAAGGTGATGAAGGTGACGCCCGACAGCTCGGTGCCGTCGGTGTTGGCGCGCGCGGCGCGGATCACCGACTGCCCCTCGGGCCCGCCCTGGCGCAGCCAGAGCCCGCCGGCATCGACGCTGACGATGCTCGCGCCGCGATCCTCGAGCGCGCTGACCCGCGCCTCGTACTCCTTCGACGTCGCCGCCACGAGCGGGTTCAGCACCGCCAGCGCCACCGCCCCGATCAGCGCCACCACCAGCACCGGCGCCACCAGCGCGTGCAGCGCCGAGCGGCCCGCCGCGCGGGTGACGACCAGCTCCGACGAGCGCGCCAGGCCGAGGAACAGCGCGATCGTCGACAGGATCACCAGCAGCGGCAGGATCTCGTAGAGGCTCGCGGGCGCGTTGAGCAGCGTCAGCGCCAGCACGTCGCTCCAGCGCGCCGCCGCCTCGTCGGAGACCTCGTTGGCCTGCTCCACGAGGTCCATCGCCCCGAGCAGCACGAAGAACAGCCCCGAGACGGTCAGGAACGACGTCAGGTAGCGGCGGGCGAAGTAGCGGTGCAGGATCATGCCGCGCCTCCGGCCGGCTCGGGCGGCGGCGGTGCGGGGCGGCGGCGCAGCAGGGCGGGGTGGGCGGCGAGCCAGAACAGCGCCGACGCGATGGCGAGGCCGACGAGGGTGGGCATGTAGAGCAGCGGCCAGCGCGTCGGGTCGGCGTCGACGAGGGTGGAGCTGACGCTCTCGAGCGAGGTGACGACGACCACCAGCACCACCGCGACGACGATCTGGCGCCACACGCCGAAGCGCGAGAAGCCGCCGATCAGCAACGCCGCGAAGCCGAGCACCGGCCCCACGAAGCCGAGCAGCGCCTTGTTCATCCGGTCGTGCACCTCCGCGCGCAGCGCCACCGCCGGCCGCTCGATCTGCGCCTGCAGCGCCGGGCTCGCCTGCAGCAACGGCCCGCTCCAGACGTTGCGCTCGCGCAGCCGGCCGGGCTCCTCGGACACGATCAGGCGGCCGATGTCGTAGGTGAAGTCGTCGAAGCGGGTGGTGTAGAGCCGCTGGTCGGAGCCGCGCAGGGTCTGGGCGAGGCCGTCGACCATCACCAGCTGCGGCCCCCCCTCGGAGCGCACGAGGTAGGCGGTCGCGGCGGTGTAGATCACCTGCCGGCCGGACTCGCGGGTGTCGGCGAGGAACAAATCCTGCAGCGCGCCCGCGTCGTTGATGTCGCGCACGTAGACGGTGATGCCGTCGACCGGGTTCAGGAACTGCCCGGGCGTGAGGAAGCGGGCGGTGATGTTGCTGGCGATCTCGTCCTGCCGCGCGCCGAGCTGCGCGGCGGCGACGGGGACGAGCACGTGGGTCAGCGCCCCCGTCAGCAGCGTCACGATCAGTCCGAAGACGAACGCCGGCCGCGCCAGCCGCACCGGCGAGAAGCCCGTCGACTGCACCACCAGCAGCTCGCTCTCGGTGGTCAGCTTGTTGGTGACGTAGAGCGCCGCGATGAAGGCGGCGAGCGGCAGCACGATGCGGATGATCGCGGGCAGCGACAGGGCGGAGAACTCGAGGAACACCAGCGCCGACTGGCCGTCGGAGATCAGCTGATCGAACAGCACGACGGCGCGGTTGACCCAGTAGAGCAGGATCAGCACGAGGCTGAAGAAGCCGAACAGGGTCATCAGCTGGCCGAGTAGATATCTGTCGAACCGCCCCACTGGCACTCCGCTGCCGGTATCGGCCCTAGCTAGCCGATCGCCCGGCCGGTTTGAACTCATATCTGGCCATTCCCCGCCCCGGCAGGCTAGCTACGGCTCAACCCGACCCCAGACCGGAGATTGCCCATGCCCGCTCCCGCCGCCCTGCGCTTCATCGAGACCGACCACGACGCCCTCGGCGGCTTCGAGGGACGGATCGCCGTGTTCGCCGACGAGGAGGGCAAGCTCGACGTCACGGGGCGCAAGCTCAACACGCTCACCCGCCGGGCGCTGGTGCGGGCGCTGGAGAGCGAGCGGTTCGAGAAGCTGAAGGCGGGCGAGGGCATGGAGATCGCGTTCCCCGTCGGCATCGCCGCGGAGTCGGTGCACCTGGTGAAGCTGCCGCGCCGCGCCGGCGTGGCCGAGGCGCGCAAGGCCGGGGGCACGCTCGCGGCGAGCCGGGGCAGCGCGCCGCTCCTGGTGCTCGCCGGCAAGAGCCGCCGCGCCGCCGACATCGCCTTCGGCCTCGTGCTGCGCGGCTACGGCTTCGACGCGCACAAGTCGGCGCGCGCCGACGCCCCCGGCGCAGTGACGGTGATGGCGAGCGAGCCCGAGGCGCTGGCCGGGGCGTCGGCGGAGGCCGCGGCGCTCGCCGAGGGCATCTTCTTCACCCGCGACCTGATCAACGAGCCCTCCAACGTGCTCACCACCGACGACTTCGCCGCCCGCCTCGGCGCGATGCAGGAATTGGGCCTCGAGGTGGAGATCCTCGAGGAGGACCAGCTCGTCGAGCTCGGCATGGCCGCGCTGCTCGCGGTGGGGCAGGGCTCGGCCAGCCCGTCAAAGGTCGTCGTCATGCGCTGGCAGGGCGGCGACGCCGACACGCCGCCGCTGGCGCTGGTGGGCAAGGGCGTGGTGTTCGACACCGGCGGCATCTCGATCAAGCCCGCGGGCGGCATGGAGGAGATGACGATGGACATGGGCGGCGCCGGCGTCGTCTCGGGCGTGATGCGCGCGCTGGCGCTGCGCAAGGCGAAGGCCAACGTGGTCGGCCTCGTCGGCATCGTCGAGAACATGCCCTCGGGCACCGCGATGCGGCCCGGCGACGTGGTGACCTCGATGAAGGGCGACACGATCGAGGTGATCAACACCGACGCCGAGGGTCGCCTCGTCCTCGCCGACGTGCTCTGGTACGCCCAGGAGCGCTTCAAGCCCGCCGCCATCGTCGACCTCGCCACCCTCACCGGCGCGATGATCGTCGCGCTCGGCCACGACATGGCCGGCGTCTTCGGCAACGACGACGCGCTTGCCGACGCCTTCCTCGCCGCCGCGCGCGCCGAGGGCGAGGGCGCTTGGCGGCTGCCGATGGGCGACAGCTACGACAAGCTGCTCAAGAGCCGCATCGCCGACATGAAGAACGTCGGCGGCCGCGCCGCCGGCTCGATCACCGCCGCGCAGTTCCTCGGCCGCTTCGTCAAGGACGAGGTGCCGTGGATCCACCTCGACATCGCCGGCGTCGCGCTCGCCAACGCCGCCACCGACCTCGCCCCGAAGGGCGCGAGCGGCTGGGGCGTGCTGGCGCTGAACCGGCTGGTGAAGGAGCGGTTCGAGGGCTGATGGGGGCGGCGTACTTCTACCACCTGACGCGCGACCCGCTCGAGCGGACGCTGCCGATGCTGCTGGAGAAGGCGCGCACGGTCGGCTGGCGCTGCGAGGTGCGCGCCACCTCGCGCGCGCTCCTCGCCCGGCTCGACGAGCAGCTCTGGCTGCACCCCGAGGACGGCTTCCTGCCGCACGGCCTCGCCGGCGGCCCCCACGACGCCGACCAGCCGGTGCTGCTGACCGACACCCGCGGCACCAACAACGCCGCCTGCCTGCTCGCGGTGGAGGGGGCGGAGGTGTCGGCGGAGGAGGTGCAGGCGCTGGAGCGCACCTGCATCCTCTTCGACGGCGCCGACCCCGGCGCCGTCCAGATCGCCCGCGGCCAGTGGGCCCGCCTCACCGACGCCGGATGTGCGGCGCAGTACTGGAGCCAGGAGAGCGGGCGCTGGGAGAAGAAGGCGGAGCGCTAGGGGCGAGGGGGGTACCACCATCACGTACCACGCATAGAGCGGCATGATGTTGACCCGCATCCCCGGCGGCCGGCACTTGAGCGTCCCCACGATCAGCTCCACCGCCGCCGCGATGGAGGCGATCTCGATGAACGACAGCCCCAGCAGCCAGAT
>NZ_CH724107.1:1001172-1016719 GCF_000153305.1 Oceanicola granulosus HTCC2516 | reverse complement strand
CCGCCGATTCCGCCGCCGCTTGCAAACCCGGCCGCCGGGGCCTTATCTGCCCCCCATGAGCAAGTCCCCCCTTCCCGGCGACGAGGCCGCGCGGCCGTTGTTCCGCTGGCTCTGGGGCAATTACCTGCGCCCGCACTGGCCGTGGCTGGTCCTGGCGCTCGCGATCATGGCCGTCGAGGGCTCGTCGCTCGGCCTCATCAGCCTGCTCGTCCAGCCGATGTTCGACCAAATCTTCGTCGGCGGCGACAGCTCGGCGATCTGGTGGGTCGGCCTGTCGATCCTCGCCGTCTTCATCGCCCGCGGCCTCGCCTCGATGGCCCACAAGATCCTGCTCACCCGCATCGCGCAACGCACCGCCGCCGCGATCCGGCGCGACCTGCTCGGCCACCTGATGCGGCTCGACAGCGGCTTTCACCAGCAGCGCTCGCCCGGCGAACTGATCGAACGGGTGCAGGGCGACGTGGTCGCGATCAACACCGTCTGGTCGACGATCATCACCGGGCTCGGGCGCGACGTGGTCAGCCTGATCTGGCTGTTCGGCGTCGCGCTGTCGATCGACTGGCGCTGGACGGCGGTGACGCTGATCGGCGCGCCGCTCCTCGTGATCCCGTCGTTCTTCGTGCAGAAGTACGTCCGCCGCGTCAGCCGCCGCGCGCGCGGCATCGCCAGCCGCATGTCGCAGCGCCTCGACGAGGTGTTCCACGGCATCAACCCGATCAAGCTCAACAGCCTCGAGCGCTACCAGTCCGAGCGCGACGCCGCCCTCGTGGACGAGCGGGTGCGCGCCGAGGTGCAGACCGCCGTCGGCCAGTCCGCGATCCCCGCGCTGCTCGACGTGATGTCGGGGATCGGCTTCTTCGGGGTGCTCGTCTACGGCGGTCACGAGATCATCGCCGGCGAGAAGACCGTCGGCGAGTTCATGTCGTTCTTCACCGCCATCGGCCTCGCCTTCGACCCGCTGCGCCGGCTCGGCGCGCTCTCGGGCAAGTGGCAGACCGCCGCCGCCTCGATCGAGCGCATCCTCGGCCTGCTCAGCCTCGCTCCGGCCATCGACAGCCCGGCCCGCCCGCGCCCCGCCCCCACGGGCGACGCGCCCGAGGTGCGGCTGGAGGGCGTTGAGCTGGCCTACGGCGAGATGCCGGTGCTGCGCGGCGTCAGCTTCACCGCCGAGGCGGGCCGCACGACGGCGCTGGTGGGGGCGTCGGGCGCGGGCAAGAGCACGATCTTCCACGTCCTGACCCGCCTCGTCGATCCCTCCGCCGGCCGCGTGACGGTGGGCGGCGTGTCGACGGACGAGATGGACCTCGCCGAGCTGCGCGGGCTGTTCTCGGTCGTCTCGCAGGACGCGGCGCTGTTCGACGAGACCCTGCGCGAGAACATCCTGCTCGGGCGCGACGTCGGGGCCGCCCACCTCGACCACGTGCTCGAGGCCGCCCATGTCGCCGACTTCCTGCCCAACCTCGCCGACGGCCTCGACAGCCCCGCCGGGCCGCGCGGCTCGAACCTCTCCGGCGGCCAGCGCCAGCGCGTCGCCATCGCCCGCGCCCTGCTGCGCGACACGCCGGTGCTGCTGCTCGACGAGGCCACCTCGGCACTCGACACGAAATCCGAGCAGGTGGTGCAGGACGCGCTCGACCGGCTCAGCAAGGGGCGCACGACGCTGGTGATCGCGCACCGGCTCTCGACGGTGCGCAGCGCCGACAAGATCGTGGTGCTCGATCGCGGCCGGGTCGTCGACGAGGGGCGCCACGAGGAGCTGCTGGCGCGCGGCGGTCTGTACGCCGAGCTGCACCGGCTCCAGTTCCAGCATGCCAGGCACGGCTGAGGAGGCCAGATGAGCGACCGCACGATCTTCGAGCTGACCGGGAGCGACCGGGTCAAGTTCCTCGACAACCTCGTCACCAACAATGTCCCCGCCCCCGGCGACGGGCTGCGCTACGCGGCGCTGCTGACGCCGCAGGGCAAGTACATCGCCGACTTCTTCCTGCTCGCCGAGCCCGAGCGGCTGCTCATCGACGCACCCGCCGTCGTCGCGCCGGCGCTGGCGCAGCGGCTGTCGATGTACCGGCTGCGCGCCGACGTCGCCCTCGCCGAGATCGATCTCGCGGTGCGGCGCGGCACCGGCCCCGCCCCGGAGGGCGCGTTCGCCGATCCGCGCCACCCGGCGCTCGGCTGGCGGCTCTACGGCACCGGGGCGGGCGACGACGGCACCGACTTCGACGCGTTGCGCGTCGAGCATGTCGTGCCCGAGGCGGGCCGCGAGCTCGACGGCGACAGCTACGTCCTTGAGATGGGGTTCGAGCGGCTCAACGGCGTCGACTTCCGCAAGGGCTGCTATGTCGGCCAGGAAGTCACGGCGCGCATGAAGCACAAGACCGATCTGCGCAAGGGCCTCGCCCGGGTCCGCCTCGAGGGCGCCGCCGAGCCCGGGACCGAGATCGTCAGCGACGGCCGATCGGCGGGAATCCTCCACACCGTTTGCGCCTCGCGAGGGCTCGCCTACGTCAGGTACGACCGGGCGACCGGTCGGATGACCGCCGGCGATGCGAGAGTTTACCTGTCGTAAAGGCGGCCGGCTCTATTCGGGAGGAATGTGTCCGGAAGATGGCAGAACCTTGAACCTTTCCCGACGGCCCCTACATGGCCACCCGTCCGGGCGTCTGCCGCCTATATGTGGCGGAAGTTCAGCGGGGGCTATGCGCCCGGCGCATGACTGGCATTCCGAGATCGGAGGGCCGAATCAGGCCGAAAACTGCATATTCGCGAGGCGGCGAAAGTCGCAACCAAATAACAAAGGAAACCATATGACCGATTTCGTCGATGGCACCGCCTTCAACAACGAGCAGGGCAATCGCGCCCGCAAGCTCTTCGCTGCGGTGGTGCTCGCTGCTCTCGACGATGCGATCGCCGATGACAAGAAGTACGGTAACGGCCCCGAGCAGATCGCTCGCTGGGCGCGGTCCCGGGATGGGCGGGAAGTGCTCTCCTGCGCCGGGATCGATCCGAACGAACGCGTCGTCAACGGCCTGATGGAGTTCGTCGCCAAGGGTGTCCGCACCTCCGTCGCGCTGTCGCGCGAGGAGAGCGAGCGCCGCCACGCGGCCGAGCTTGCCCAGGCCGCAGCCTGATCGAACCAGCCTGAGCTTCGAAAGACGCGGTCCTCCGGGGCCGCGTTTTCGCTTTCCGGGGGTCAGCCGGCGAAGACCAGCGCCCACAGCACCAGCGGCGCGAGCTGGCTCAGCGCGGCCGCCACCACTGCCAGCCGTGGCCACAGCCCCGCGAAGCGCCGCCACAGCACCACGCACAGCGCGAGGCTCGCCAGCGTCTCGACCGGGCCGACGTGGCCGCCGTGATGGCGCGGATCCCAGTAGCTGAGCGGGCTGACGAAGACCCAGTCGGTCAGCGGCCAGAAGTGCGGCCGCCCGTCGTCGTGGTGCAGCGGCAGGTCGAGCGCCAGGTGCAGCAGCGCCGCGCCCGCCAGCGCCACCACCACCGCGTTGCGCCGCCACAGCCCGAGCGCGAGCCCGATGCTCCAGAGCACGATGCTGTTGTCGATGCGGAACAGCCGCGTCCAGCCGTCCGAGAAGTAGAGCTCGCCAAACACCACCTCCGGCGGCGTCGCCAGCCAGAGCAGGTGCCACCCCGCGAGCAGGTACAGCGACAGGTCGGGCAGCAGCCCGCCCAGCACCGCCGCCGCGCTCACCCAGGGGCGGCCGGGGCGCGCGAAGGCGGCGGCTCCGAAGATGATGTGCGCCGGCGTGTTCACGCCTCTTCCCCCGCCTCGGCCCTGTCCCTATCAAGGTGCCCGTGAGAGAGCCGAAAGCCAAGCCGATGCGCACGCCACCCGCCGCTCCGCCCACCTGGGCGGAGGCCGTCGCCGCTCCGGCATGCGCCAGGCGCCGCGCCGTCGCCTCCCACAGCGCCGCATCGCGGACGTCTATGCCCATACCGCCCGCCCCGCACGTCGTCGGGCTGGCCTGCCCCCCGAGCCGCACAGCCGCTCCATGACCCGCACGGCCGTCCCCCGCGCCCTCATGATCCAGGGCACCGGCTCCAACGTCGGCAAGTCCCTCCTCGTCGCCGGCCTTGCGCGGGCCGCGCTGCGCCGGGGCCTGAACGTCGCACCGTTCAAGCCGCAGAACATGTCCAACAACGCCGCCGTGACCGACGACGGCGGCGAGATCGGCCGCGCGCAGGCGCTGCAGGCCCGCGCCGCCGGCCTCGCCCCGCACACCGACATGAACCCCGTCCTGCTGAAGCCGGAGACCGACACGGGCGCGCAGGTGATCGTCCAGGGCCACCGCGCCGCCACGCAAGCGGCAAAAGATTACGGAAAGATGAAGGCGACGCTGCTGCCCAGGGTCCTCGAAAGCTACCGCCGCCTCGCCGCCGGGCGCGACCTGGTCCTCGTCGAAGGCGCCGGCAGCCCCGCCGAGATCAACCTGCGCGCCGGCGACATCGCCAACATGGGCTTCGCCGAGGCCGCCGACTGCCCCGTCATCCTCGCCGGCGACATCGACCGCGGCGGCGTCATCGCCCAGCTCGTCGGCACCGCCACGATCCTCCCCGCGCAAGACCGATCGCGGATCAAAGCGTTCATCATCAACAAGTTCCGAGGCGATCCTCACCTTTTCCATGAAGGTCTCACCGCGATCACCGGGCACACCGGCTGGACCTCCCTCGGCATCGCCCCCTGGTTCGCCGACGCCTGGCGGCTGCCCGCCGAGGACATCCTCGACCTCGCCACCCGTCCCGGCGGCGCCCTCAGGATCGCGGTTCCCCGCCTGGGCCGCATCGCCAACTTCGACGACCTCGACCCGCTCGCCGCAGAGCCCGGCGTCACCGTCGACATCATCCCGCCCGGCCGCCCGCTTCCCGGCGACGCCGCCCTCGTGCTGCTGCCCGGCTCGAAGTCCACCATCGCCGACCTCGCCGACCTGCGCGCCCAGGGCTGGGACATCGACCTCGCCGCCCACGTCCGGCGCGGCGGGCATGTCCTGGGCCTCTGCGGCGGCTACCAGATGCTCGGGCGCACCATCGCCGACCCGCACGGCATCGAGGGCCCGCCGGCGACGGTCGAGGGCCTCGGCCTGCTCGACGTCGCCACAATCATGGCCCCCGACAAGCGCGTCACCCTCGCCAGCGGCGCCGATCGCGCCACCGGCGCGCCGGTCGAGGGCTACGAGATCCACATCGGCCAGACCACCGGCCCCGACTGCGCCCGCGCCTGGCTCACCCTCGACGGCCGCCCCGAGGGCGCCGCCTCTCCCGACGGCCTCGTGCGCGGCTCGTACCTGCACGGCCTGTTCGCCTCCGACGCCTTCCGCGCCGCCACCCTCACCGCGCTCGGCGCCCCGGCCGCGCCGCGCCGCCACGAGGCCGAGGTCGAGGCGACCCTCGACGCCCTCGCCCACCACCTCGAGACACACCTGGACCTCGACCGCCTCTACGCGCTCGCCGCCCCCGTCCCGCACTGACGGCCGCAACCTCTGTCCTGAAAATATCCCCGCCGGAGGCTCCGACACCTCCGCCGGGCACAGGCCCCGGGTCAACTCACTCCGGCAGCGCCCAGGCGATGAGGTAGTCCCCCGTCGGCGTCTCCATGAAATGATGCCCCGTCGCCGCGATCATCACGTATTGCCGCCCGTCCACCTCGTAGGTGATCGGGTTCGCCTGTCCGCCGGCGGGCAGCACCGTCGACCAGACCGTCTCGCCCGTCTCGATATCGATGGCGCGGAACAGGTTGTCGGTCGCCGCGCCGATGAAGACCAGCCCGCTCGCGGTGACGACGGAGCCGCCGTTGTTGGGGGTGCCGATGTCGAGCGGCAGGAACGAGGGGATGCCGAAGGGGCCGTTGCGCCGGGCGGTGCCGAGCGGGCGGTCCCAGACGGTGTCGCCGGTGGCGAGGTCGATGGCGCGGATGCCGCCGAAAGGCGGGTCGGTGCAGGGCATTCCCGTCGCCGAATTGCGCCAGCCGGCGTTGACCTCGATGGCGTAGGGCGAGCCCGCCTGCGGGTCGCCCGCGCCCTCGGGGCTGCCCTCGGGCGGCGCCTCGTCGATCGGCGTGAGGCCACGCTCGTCGGCCTCCTCGCGCGGGATCAGGCGGTTGTAGTTGGGGATGTCGTTGTAGTTGGCGATGATCAGCCCGCGCTCGGGATCGACGGCGACGGAGCCCCAGTCGGAGCCGCCGTTGTAGCCCGGATACTGGATCCACGGCCGCTCGGACGACGGCGGGGTGTAGACGCCCTGGTAGTTGGCACGGCGGAACATGATCCGGCACCAGAGCTGATCGATCGGGGTGAAGCCCCACATGTCGCGCTCGGTGAGGTCCTCCTTGCGCAGGGTATGCCACTCGGAGATCGGCTGCGTGTCGGAGATGTAGTCGGGCTCGATCTCGCCCTGCGGCAGGTCGGTGAGCTCGCCCACGGGCGTCAGCGGCTCGCCGGTCGCGCGGTCGAGAATGTAGATGTCGCCCTGCTTGGACGGCAGCACGAGCGCAGGGGTGCCCTCGTAGTCGATCAGCGTGACCTGGCTGCCGAGGTCGTAGTCCCACACGTCGTGGCGCACGGTCTGGAAGTGCCAGGCGACCTCGCCCGTGGCGCCGTCGAGGGCGACGAGGGCGGTGGCGTACTCGTTCTCGGCCTCGCTGCGGTTGGAGCCGTAGTAGTCGACCGACGAGTTGCCCATCGGCAGGTAGACGAGGCCCAGGTCCTCGTCGGCGGTGGCGGTGGTCCACATGTTGGGCGTGCCGCGGGTATAGACCTCGCCCTCGGGCGGGCCGTCGCGGTTCTGCTCGGGCGCGCCGAGGTCCCAGGCCCAGGCGAGCTCGCCCGTCACCGCGTCGAAGCCGCGCACGACGCCCGAGGGCGCGTCCTCGGCCTGCCCGTCCTTGACCTGCGCGCCGGTGACGAGCACGCCGTTGACGACGACCGGCGGCGCGGTGACGGCGTACCAGCCGGGCACGCGCTCGCCGATGTCCTGCCACAGGTCGACGGTGCCGTTCTCGCCGAACCCCTCGCAGGGCGCGCCCGTCTCGACGTCGACGGCGACGAGCTTGGCGTCGAGCGTCGCCTGGATGACGCGGGTCGCGCAGGGCGCGCCCTCCTCGGCCTCGGGATCGACGTAGAGCGTCACGCCCCGGCAGGTCGCGCCGTAGGGGATGGCGGCGTCGGGGACGCCGGGGTCGTAGCGCCAGTTCTCCTCGCCGGTGGCGGCGTCGATGGCGATCAGGATGTTCATCGCCGAGCAGAGCAGCAGCTGGTCGTCGACCTTGAGCGGCGTGGTCTCGGGCGAATACCTGCCCTCCGCCTCGGGGCTCGGCAGATCGCCGGTGCGGTAGGTGAAGACTTCCTCCAGCTCGCCGACATTGTCGCGGGTGATCTGGTCGAGCGGCGAGTAGCGCGTCGCCTCGGCGTCGCCGCCCCAGTAGGGCCAGTCCGCGCCGACATCGCGCGCGGCGGCTTCCTGCGTGCTCGTGACGGACGTCTCCTCGGCAGCGACGTCCGGCGAAGCCTCGTCGGCGGGCGCTTCGGGTGCGGGCGCCTCGTCGGGCAATTCGGTCTCCGGGGAGGTGACGATCTCGGCGACCTGCGCGTGCAGCAGCGGCGCGGGGGCGACGGTGGCGAGGAGAAGGGCGAGGGAAGCGGAACGAAGGGGCATGGGCTTCTCCGGGAACGGGTACGTCAGCGGCGGCGGCGGGACAGGGCCGGGATGCAGAGCAGCACGGCGATGAGGATCAGCGTCGGGGCCAGCAGGCGCGGCAGCTGCGCCCACCATTCCGCGCCGACCTCCCACCAGGCCCAGCCGAGGGTGCCGAGCCATGTCAGCAGGTAGACCCAGACGGCCGCCATGCTGCCCTGGTTGAGGAGCACGCCCGTCGCGACGAGGCCGATCCCGGCGAGGCCGTAGTACCAGCTGCCGCCGAGGATGATCAGCCACAGGCCGAGCCCGCCGATGACCAGCCCGAGCAGGATGCAGATCCAGCCGAGCAGCTTGACGGCCCAGCCCGACCCGTGGGTGGAACGGTCATAATCGTGTGTCGTCATCGGCCAACCCTCGTACTCGCGGCACCATTCGCCCGATCAACACCAACCGTCCGAAGTCGTTCCCCGTGCCCTGCCGGATGGTTCCTTCGCCGCGCGCGAACGTGAAGCCGCGTCATCCGCCGAGGATCGTCCAGACCAGCAGCCCGCCGCCGGCGACGAAGACGAAGGCGAACAGCGCGTAGAGCCCGTCGCGCACCAGCAGCGACAGCGAGAACAGCACCACCGCCGTGCCGAGGATCGACGAGGTGAACGGCACCAGTTCGAACAGCGGCATGGCGAGGCCGCAGATCATGCAGGCGCTCTGGGTGATCCACTTGAAGGGCCGCCGCACGAGGATCGACAGCCGCTCCCGCGAGTGGCTGTCGAGGAAGTCGGCGGGCTTGCGCATCTTCTCCACCGCGCCGCGCACCCGCTCGGAGGAGATCTTCCGCTTCATGATCCACTCGGGCAGCCACAGGTGGTCGCGGTCGAACAGCATCTGCGCCGAGACGAGCGCGATCAGGATGCCGCAGACCGACGAGAACAGCGGGATGCCCGACAGCGGCGTCACCACCGCGAGCGCGGGGGCCATGAGCACGGGCACGAAGGAGGCCTCGCCCAGCGAGCGGACCACCTCGCGCATCCGCGTGGTCTCGCCGTCGGCGGCGCGGTGGAGCTGGTCGACGACCGCCCGGACGGACGTGAGGGCCGGCGGTGCAGCGGGATCGGGCGACGGGTCGGTCATGGGGCGGCAACCTCCTCGGCGTCGCGCGGTTCCTGTGCGGCGTACCAGGCCGCGAGCAGGTCGATCTCGGCGTCGCTCAGCTCGCGCGCCGCGGCCGCCATCAGCTCCGAGCCGTGCCGCACGCCGTCGCGCCAGAGCCGGAGCTGGACGGCGAGGTAGTGGCGGTCCTGCCCCTCGAGCAGCGGGATGTCGGGCCGCGCGCGGGTCGCGCCGGGGCCGTGGCAGGCGCTGCAGGCGGGCACGTCGCGGGTGCCGCGCATCGCCAGCGCCGCCCCCTCCCGCGGCCCCTCTCCCGCCGTGCCCGTGGCCGGGCGGGCGGCGAACCACGCGGCGAGGTCGGCCAGCGCCGCCTCGGGCACGGCGGAGGCGGCGTGCTCCATGATCCCGCTCTGGCGACTGCCCTCCCGGAATTCCTCGAGCTCTTCCAGCAGGTAGGCGGCGTTCTGGATGTCGAGCCGGGGCACGTGGCCCTCGATGCTGCCGTGACAGCCGGCGCAGTAGGCCGCGTGCTCGGGCGCGTCGGCGGGCAGCTCCGGCGGCGGCGGCGGCAGCGCGCCGTCGCCTGCCTGCACGTCCTGCAGGTAGGCGACGACGGGCCAAACCTCCGCCTCGCGCTCGCGGCCGGGCCAGGCGGGCATCCCGCTCATCTTGATGCCGTTATAGACGATCCAGTGCAGCTCGGCCGCCGACCACTCGCCCACCGCCTGCCCGATGGGCGGCGGCACCGGCAGCATCGCCCGCATCGTCGCGGTGCGATCCGCCCCCGGCGCGGCGTGGCAGGGGGCGCAGGCGCTCGCGAAGTGGCGTGCGCCCAGCGCGGCGAGGGCCGGGTCGGAGAGGTCGGGCACCGCGTCCTCGGGCATCGCGCGCAGCTCGACGGAATTGCGGAAGGTGGTGTGCAGCACCCAGCGCACGCCCGGCCAGTGGCCCTCCTGCGCCGAAACGTTGTAGAGCCCGATCCCCACCGTCGCCGCCGCGCCGACCAGGCCGAGCGCCGCGAGCGCGGCGAGCGTCAAGAGCACCCGCCTCATACCGCCTCCTCCGGCGCGAGCGCCCGTCCGGTCAGTGCGAGCCCCGCGACGAGGTAGACCGGGGTGCCGGTGGCGAGCATCAGCATCCCCCCGAGCTGCTGCGCCGTCAGGTCGGGCGGGGTGCCGCAGAAGGCGGCGTAGAGGTCGCGCGGGGCGAGCACGAGCAGCGCGCCGAGCAGGGTCATGTGCATCGACGTCAGCAGCAGCCCGCCCGCCCCGGCCAGCGGCTGGCGCGCGCCGAGGCAGCCGGCCCAGACCATCAGCCCCGCGATCAGGAAGCTCGCCTGCTCGGCCGCGAAGGCGACGCCGTCGGTGCGCGCCGCGCCGTGCAGCCGCGGCAGGTGCCACGCCCAGACTACGACGAACTCCAGCGCCGCCGCCGCCAGCGGGCTCAGCGCCAGCAGCACCGCCAGCCCCGGCAGCCCGAGCACGATCAGCGGCGCGGCGAGCGCCACCAGCGTCATGTGCCGCACCATGTGGACGGGAAAGCCCGCCGCCCAGCTCTCGAGCGGCAGCAGCCAGATCAGCGCCAGCAGCGCGAGGCCGGGAAGGAGGTAGCGCGGTCTCACCGGCAGCCCTCCACGAGCAGCAGCGGCATCGTGACGTAGACGACGCCGATGAACGAGATGATCGCCAGCAGGAAGGCGGCGTGGCCGAGGAACTCGTGCCGGTCCTCGGCCTCGCCTTCCGGATTGGAGAAGTCGCCGGTGTCGGTGACGTTCCACTGCCGGAACGCCCGCCACCCGACCCAGCCGATGGCCGCCAGCGCCGCGACCGACGCCGCCAGCAGCCCGCCCGTCAGCCAGCCCGGCACGGCCCCCGCCTTGGCGCAGGCGATGGCGACGGCGCAGTAGCAGAGCAGGAAGTGGCCCGACCAGATCGTCGGGGCGGCGGTGATGCGGACCAGGCTCTCCGCCTCCTCGCGGAAGGCGCGGCGCTCCTCGTCCCGCTCGGCGGGCCTGTCGCGCCGCCGCTGCGGATCGTGCCGGGCGCTCATGTCAGCACCATCGGGGCGAGGCCCAGCACCGCGCAGGCGACGAGGGCCGAGAGCGCGTGGAAGTGCCAGAACAGCGCGACGTTCCAGATGTCGGCATCGAAGCGCGGGGTCATCTTGCCGGCGAGCGAGCCGGCGAGACAGTAGAGCTGCATGATCGCCCCCACCCCGCTGTGCACCACGACCCAGACCATGATCGCCCACATGATCGCCGGGTAGACGTGCGCCGTCGGCGACATGTGCAGCACCGAGAAGATCAGAGCGCCGGCCCCCAGCAGCGTCGCCGCCGGCGCCACCGCCAGCGCGCCGCGCGCCGCCGCGAGCCGGCCGGCGCGGTTGAGCGAGCGCGCCGCGCGGGTCAGCGCCCAGGCCAGCGCCATCGCCGCCGCCGCCAGCCCGACGAGCCACGCCACCGGATCGAGCGCCTCGGGAGGCGGGAAGTCGGGCGAGGCGGTCCAGTAGAAGAAGAACCCGAAGATCACGCTCGCGAAGGCCGTCGCATCGCCCAGCATGGTGATCCACATCGCCCACCAGCCGACGGACTTGGGCCCCGAGGCGTAGGTCGGCAGACTGAGGCCGAGGCCGACGTCCTTCATCTCCTTCTCGGGCGGCCGCGCGGTGTCGCTCCAGAGCCACCAGATGATGAAGCCGACGGCGATGGCGCCGCACAGGATCGCCGGCCAGTAGATGTGGAACGTCGGGAAGATGAACGCGCCCCCGGTGAAGATCGCGGCCCCGTGGGTCTTCCATGTCGGCCCCGTCACCCGCTGGACCTGCAGCGGGCGCGCGTCGATCACGCTGGTGATCATCGTCTCGCGAAAGCCCTCCTCGGCGTCGCCGAGGTAGTAGCGCCCCGCATCCATCCGCTCGACGAGCTTGGGCTGGTCCCAAAGCGGGTAGCGCTTGGTGATGTAGGGCACCGAGCGCGCACCCCAGGCCTCCTCGGGCACGTCGTGCGACCACTCGAGCGTCCCCGCCTCCCACGGATTGCGCGCGATCTGCGGCTGGCGCGACTTCGGGCGCAGCAGGTCGACCAGGAAGACGGCGAAGCCGGCGGCGATGACGAAGGCCGCGGTGCTCGACAGCAGGTTGAGCCAGTCCCAGCCCAGCCCCGCGGGGTAGGCGTAGATGCGGCGCGGCATCCCCAGCAGGCCGGTCAGGTGCATCGGCAGGAAGGTGAGGTTGAAGCCGACGAAGATCAGCCAGAAGGCCCACTTGCCGAGCCGGTCCGACAGCCGCTTCTTGGCGATGAACGGGTAGAAGTAGTAGACCCCCGCGATCACCGGGAAGACCATCCCGCCGAACAGCGTGTAGTGCAGGTGCGCGACGACGAAGTAGCTGTCGTGCGCCTGGAAGTCGAACGGCGCGATGGCCAGCATCACCCCCGTCAGCCCGCCGGCGGTGAAGATCGCCAGCCCGCCCGCGATCCACAGCATCGGCAGGTTGACCCGCACCCGGCCCACCATCAGCGTCGCCGCGAAGGCGAAGAGCTGGATGCCGGTCGGGATCACCACCGCCTCGGAGGCGGCGGAGAAGAAGCCGAGCGAGATGTTGGGCAGCCCAGTGGTGAACATGTGGTGCACCCAGAGTCCGAAGCTCAGGAAGCCGGTGCCCACGGCGGAGAGCACGATCCACGAATACCCCACGATCGGCCGCCGCGCGACGGTCGGCACGATCATCGCCGCGATGGCGATCGAGGGCAGGAAGACGATGTAGACCTCCGGGTGGCCGAAGATCCAGAACAGGTGCTGCCACAGCATCGGGTCGCCCCCGCGCGTGGGGTCGAAGAACGGCCAGTCGAACGACCGCTCGAGCTCGAACAGGAAGTCGCCCGCGATCAGCGGCGGGAAGGCGAACAGGATCATGCCGCCCACCACCATCACGTACCACGCATAGAGCGGCATGATGTTGACCCGCATCCCCGGCGGCCGGCACTTGAGCGTCCCCACGATCAGCTCCACCGCCGCCGCGATGGAGGCGATCTCGATGAACGACAGCCCCAGCAGCCAGATGTCCGAGCCCGGCCCCTTCTCCTCGGTGGCGAGCGGCGGGTACATGAACCAGCCCGCGCGCGGCGCGACGTCGAACAGGATCGAGCCCATCACGAAGATGCCGCCGATCAGGAACGACCAGTAGCCGTAGGCCGACAGCCGCGGGAACGGCATGTCGCGCGCCCCCAGCATCGCGGGCAGGATCAGGATCGAGATCGCCTCGAAGATCGGCACCGCGAAGAGGAACATCATCGCCGAGCCGTGCATCGTGAAGAGCTGGTTGAAGAGATCGGCGGAGATCGCGTCGTTCTCGGGAACGGCGAGCTGCACGCGGATCATGAGCGCCATCAGGCCGGCCAGCAGCATGAAGCAGAAGGCGGTCAGCGAGTACCAGACGCCGACCTCCGAGTTGTTGACCGCCGACCAGTAGCGCCAGCCCTTCGGCGTCTCCCACGCCTTGCGCAGCCGTTCCGCCTGCGCCGCCTGCAGCTCGGGCGGCACCGGCTCGGCGAGCATCGCCTCGGTGGGCGGGTAGGGCCCGCGCGGCGCGCGCTCGTCGGCGTGCTCGCCGGCGGCGGCCGGGCTGTCGTCGCGCCGGCTCACGTCAGCCCCGCGAGGTAGGCCGCGAGCGCGGCGGCGTCCGCGTCGGAGAGGTGATCGTAGCTCGGCATGCGCACTCCGGGCTTGAGGCTGTCGGTGTGGGTGATCCAGGCGGCGAAGGCCTCGGGCGTGGCCGCGAGCCGCCCCGCGCCGATGCTCCGGCGGCCGCCCACGTGGGTGAGGTCCGGCCCCACCTGCCCCACATGCCCGGTCCCGCGGATCGCGTGGCAGGCGCCGCAGCCCTCCCGCGCGAACAGCGCGGCGCCGCGCTCGGCCGCCCCGCCCTCGGGCGCGGCCGCGGCGCCCGCCTCCGCGTCGAGCCAGGCGTCGAACGCGTCCGGCGGCATCGCCACCGCCTCGAACGCCATCCACGCATGGCTCTCGCCGCAGAATTCCGCGCATTGCCCGCGATAGACCCCCGGCGCCTCGGCCTCGAGCGAGACGTAGGTCTCGCGGCCGGGGAACATGTCCATCTTGCCGCCGAGCGAGGGGATCCAGAACGAGTGGATCACCTGGTCGCTGTCGAGCCGGAACCCCACCCGCTCGCCCACCGGCAGCCGGATCTCGTTGGCCGACACGACGGGCGCCGCGGCGCCCTCGGGCCAGTACTCGACGCGCCACCACCATTGCTCGCCGTGCACCCGGATCGTCAGGCCGTCGTCGGGCTGGCGCTGGTCGGGCAGGATCGACAGCCCCCAGCCGAGCAGCGCCCCCAGCAGGATCGTCGGCAGCACGATCCCGCCGCCGATGACCATCCCGTTGGCGAGCCTGCGCGGCATGGCGGAGGCGTTGACGCGGGTGACGTAGAAGAACATCCCGTTCATCGCCAGCCACAGCAGCACCGCGCCGCCCAGCATGACCCAGAACAGCGTGCCCAGCGCCGCGGCGTCCGCGCCGCCCGGACTCAGCGCCGATTGCCGCCCCGCGCACCCCGCGAGCGACAGCGCGGCCGCCGCCGCGGCCGTGGCCGCACCGGTCAGACGCATCGTCTCTCGAACCGAACTTGCACTTCCACCCCGTCACTCGCTGCCGACTGGCCGCACCGGGTGAACCGCCCGGTTCAACTTCGGTTCCCGATTTCGTGATCACCCCCGGGGTCGGGCCCGCGCCCCCCTTCATCTGGCCCCAAATATGCAAATAGCCACCTCGCCTCCGCGCCCGACGTGGCGGAGCGGCCGCGCCCGGCCCACAGGAAGCGGTGGCATCCCGCGCCCGGCGGGGCCATATCTGAGCCATGACCGGAGACGATTTCGCCCGCTTCGCCTACCTCGCGCTCCTCGGCATCGCCATCGCCGGGTGGTTCGTCGTGCAGAACCGGGGCCAGTTCGGGAAGATGCTGCAGCAGGCCACGGTCTGGGGCCTGATCTTCCTCGGCGTGATCGCGGCCATCGGCCTCTGGGGCGACATCCGCGACGACGTGGCGCCGCGCCAGAGCGTGGTGTCGGAGAACCGGGTCGAGGTGCCGCGCGGAATCGACGGGCACTACGCGCTGACGCTGCAGGTCAACGGCGTGCCGGTCGACTTCGTCGTCGACACCGGCGCCACCGAGATCGTGCTCAGCCGCGAAGACGCCCGCCGCGTCGGGATCGACCCGGACGGGCTCGACTACATCGGCAGCGCCCGGACCGCCAACGGCCTCGTCGGCACCGCCGTCGTCTACCTCGACAGCGTCCAGCTCGGCCCGATCCGCGACAGCGACGTGCGCGCCGTGGTCAACGAGGGCGCGCTGTTCGGCTCGCTGCTGGGAATGGGCTATCTCGGCCGGTTCGAGCGGATCGAGATCAGCGGCAACAGGCTGGTCCTGACGCGGTGAGGGAGGGCCCGAGTCCGGCCGGCAGGTGATCTACACCGCCGCGACCGCCTACCTCGTGCGCTCCGAGGGGGGGCCGCAGCTGGTGATGGTCGACGGCCTCGCCCAGACCCTGCGCGGCTCCGACCAGCGGCTCTACACCACCCGCTTCAACGACTTCACCTACGACATCGGCCGCCTGATCGTGTCCGAGGAGCCCGGCCGGCTGCGCGAGCGCAACGTCTGGAGCGGGCCGTTGCTGCAGGCGAGCTCGGCGCTGCAGGCGCAGATCGAGCGGCCGGCGGTGGCGCTGCGCGCGGAGGTGCACGACCGGATGAACAAGGCGCTGCTCGGCTTCGTGGGGCCGGTGCTC
>NZ_CH724107.1:980110-1001072 GCF_000153305.1 Oceanicola granulosus HTCC2516 | reverse complement strand
TCGTAAAGGCGGCCGGCTCTATTCGGGAGGAATGTGTCCGGAAGATGGCAGAACCTTGAACCTTTCCCGACGGCCCCTACATGGCCACCCGTCCGGGCGTCTGCCGCCTATATGTGGCGGAAGTTCAGCGGGGGCTATGCGCCCGGCGCATGACTGGCATTCCGAGATCGGAGGGCCGAATCAGGCCGAAAACTGCATATTCGCGAGGCGGCGAAAGTCGCAACCAAATAACAAAGGAAACCATATGACCGATTTCGTCGATGGCACCGCCTTCAACAACGAGCAGGGCAATCGCGCCCGCAAGCTCTTCGCTGCGGCCCGGCCTACGGGGTCAGGGGGCCTCGGCCGACACCTTCGCCTCTTCCAGCGCGGAGAGGGTGGCTTCGAGCGCGAGCATGATCGAGGCGTGGCGGTTCTTGTAGTCCCGCGCGGGCTCGAGCACCTCGAAGCCGTCGAACGGCGCGCCGGGCACGGGGCCGCCGTCCTTGAGCATCGCCATCAGCTCGTCGCGCGCCCGGCGCACCTCCGGCTCGCTCAGGCCCACCACGTGCGCGCCGACGACCGCCGCCGAGGCCTGACCGAGCGCGCAGGCCTTCACGTCCTGCCCGTAATCCGCGATCACCCCGTCCTCGACCAGCAGGTCCACCGTCACCGTCGAGCCGCAGAGCGGGGAGCGCTTGCGCGCCGTCGCGGTGGGCGCGGCGAGGCGGTCGGTGCGGGGCATGTCGGCGGCAAGCGCCAGGATCCGGCCCGAGTAGAGCTTGATCAGATCGGATTCGTCGCTCATCGCATGGACTCCCGCTGGCGTGCTCCCCTAGATAGGAGCGAATTCCCAACAAGGCAAAGGAGCGCGGACATGGCCTTCGATCCCGCACGGCTTCGTTACAACGCCGACGGCCTGATCCCGGCCATCGCCCAGGAGGCGGAGACCGGCGAGGTGCTGATGCTCGCCTGGATGAATGCCGAGGCCGTGGCCCGTACGCTGGCGGAGGGGCGGGTCGTCTACTGGTCGCGCTCGCGGCAGGCCTTCTGGCGCAAGGGCGACACGTCGGGCCACGTGCAGGAGCTGGTCGAGATGCGCTTCGATTGCGACGAGGACGCGCTGCTGCTGCTGGTGCGCCAGACCGGCGCGGCCTGCCACACCGGGCGGCGCACCTGTTTCTACCGCGCCGTGCGCGATGGCGAGGAAGTGGAGACGGAGGCGCTTTAGCGGAGCGCCGCGACGAGCCCGGCGAGGGTCTCTGCCGGGTCGTCGGTGCGCCAGATCTCCTCGCCGAGGCCGAGGAAGTCGGTATGCGGCGCGAGGCTGCGGACCAGCTCCGCGTCGAGCGCGCCCTCGGCAACGACGGGCACCTCGATCATCTCCGACCACCACTGGAACGTGTCCAGCTCCGCCCGCCGGCCATCGCCGAGCGTCATGCCGCCGACGGGGCCGAAGCTGACATAATCGGCCCCCGCCTCGGCGGCGCTCATGCCGTCGTGGCGCGAGGTGGCGCAGAAGGCGCCGACGATGGCGTCGGCGTCCAGGCTCTTGCGCATGGTGCGCACCGAGCGGGCGCCGTCGGTGAGGTGGACCCCGTCGAGGCCGAGCCGCTCGACGAGCAGCGCGTGGTTGTCGATGACGAGCGCCACGTCGCGGGCGTGGGTCACCTCGCGCAGCGCGTCGGCGGCGCGGCAGATGCGGTCCTCGTCGTGGCTCGCCAGCGCCAGCCGGACGCAGCCGACGGGGACCCGGTCGAGACAGGCGGCGAGCCGGTCGGGGAAGCCGGAGAGGTCGAAATCCGGCGGCGAAATCAGGTAGATCTGCGGGATGTCCCCGGAAGCGTCGGTCATGGGTTCGGGTCCGGTTGGCGTGCTCGCGCCGTCCTAGCAGGCTTGCCGGGCCTTGGCCATCGCGGCGCGGCGCCCGGCGCGGGTCAGGGCAGGAAGTCGGTCGGGTCGACGCTCTGCAGCCCTTGGCGCACCTCGAAATGCAGGTACGACGGATCGCCCTCCGGCACGCGTGCGAGCGTCTGGCCGGCGCTGACGGCCTGGTCCTTGGCGACGGCGACGTCGGCGAGGTTGACGTAGACCGTGAGCAGGTTGCCGTCGTGGCGCACCACGACGATGGAGTTGCCCGACGTGTCCTCGGTGATCGCGGCGACGCTGCCCGCGGCGGCGGCCTTGACGGCGGTGCCGGGCGCGGCGCCGATGTCGATGCCCTCGTTGCGGCCGCGGCTGTAGGCGCGGATGATCGGGCCGCTGACCGGGTAGGCGAGGCGGGCGTCGCTGTCGCTGCTGGCGGTGCGTTCGCCGATGTCGGGCGCGGCCGGAGCGGGCGGCGCGGGGGTGCCGTCGGCCTCGGCGGCGGCGGCGGCGACGGGCTGCGGGTCCTCATCGGGGAGCGGCTCGGAGGCGGACGGCGGCAGCGGGGTGGGGCTGCCGGTGCCGGGAATGGTGGTGGTCTGGATCGTGTCGCTGGCGGCCGCCGCCGGCGCGGGCGCGGTGCCGCCGGCCTGCGGGATCATCAGCTGCTGGCCCTCGCGCACCGCGAGGTCGGGGCCGAGACCGTTCCAGTCGGCGATTCCGCGCACCGGCACGCCGTAGAGCCGCGCGATGGAATAGGCCGTCTCGCCGCGGCGCACCGTGTGGCGCACCGGCTCGGCCGCGGCGGGGGCCGCGGCTGCGGGCGCGGGGGCCGCGGCGGGCGTGGCGGTGCCCTCGGCGCGATCGATGGCGGCGGAGGCGAGTTCGGTGACGCTGACGGTGCCCGGCGCGGCGAGGGTGCCGGTCCCGGCCGGGACGCGGCTCGGCAGGGCGATCAGCTCGTCGCGGCGCAGCGGCGCGTTCGGGTCGATCCCGTTGAAGCGCGCGAGCGTGTCGGCATCGAGCCCGAGGCGGGCGGCGATGGCGGCGACGGTCTCGCCGCGGCGGGCGAGCACGACCTGGTTGTTGGGGTAGGTGATCACGCCGCGCGCGTCCGGCTCGGGGCGGGTGGGCAGGTTGCGCGAGGCCTCCGAGGTGTCGAAGCCGTTGCCGAGGCCGCGCAGGTCCGGATCGAGCCCGCCGTCGGCGCAAGCCGCCAGCAGCGTCAGGGTCGCGCCGGTCAGAATCGTCGTGCGCAGGGAAAATCGCGTCGCCGTCATCCGTCTCGTCCTCAAGTCCCGCGCCCCTTCGCCTGGAGCGTCTCGCTTCCGTGTCGGGCCCGCGCGCGCCGCCGGCCCGGTTACTCCTGCCCGATCCCCTCCACGAGGGGGACGAAGCGCACCGCGCGCAGCTCGTCGTACTCGAACCCGGCCTCGGTGCGCCGCACCCGGATGAGGCTCTGGACCGTGTCCGACTGCCCCACCGGCACCACCATGATACCCCCGACGCGCAATTGCGCCAATAGGGGGCCCGGCGGGTCTTCGGCGGCCGCGGTGACGATGATACGGTCGAACGGCGCCTGCTCGGGCAGGCCGTGGCTGCCGTCGGCGGTCATCGCGGTGATGTTGACGAGGCCGAGCTCGTCGAACAGCGCCTGCGCCTCGCGCACGAGGCGGCGGTGGCGATCGACGGTGTAGATGCGTCGGGCGAGCTGGGACAGGATCGCGGCCTGGTAGCCCGAGCCGGTGCCGACCTCGAGCACCTTGTCGCGCGGGCTGAGCTCGAGCGCCTGGGTCATCAGCCCGACCACCGAGGGCTGGCTGATGGTCTGGCCGCAGCCGATGGGCAGGGGCATGTCCTCGTAGGCGCGCGCGGCGAAGAGGCCGGTGACGAAGCGCTGCCGGTCGATCGCCTCCATCGCGTGCAGTACCCGCGCGTCGGTGACGCCGCGCGAGCGGAGCGCGAACATGAACTGCATCTTGCGCTCGGCGTCGGCGTCCTCGCTCACCCCAAAGCGTCCTCCAGCCGCGACAGCGCGTCGTGCGCGGTCAGGTCGGCGCGCATCGGCGTCACCGAGACGTAGCCCTCGAGGTTGACCGCCGCGTCGCTGCCGGCGCCCGGGTCGGCCTGCTGGTCGCCGCCGCGCACCCACAGGAAGCGCCGCCCGGAGGGCGCGGTCTGCGCCTCGACGCTGTGGCGCGTGCCCCGCCGCATCCCCTGCGGCGCGGCGCGCACGCCCTTGACGTCGGCGGCGGGGCAGGGCGGGAAGTTGACGTTGTAGAACAGCCGGTAGGCGTCGTCGTCCCAGGGCGCGTCCGCCAGCAGCCGCTGCACGATCTCGGTGCCGTGCGCGGCGGCGGCTTCGAACGGGTCGGCGAGGCGGGCGTTGGCGGGGCCGAAATACTGGCTCAGCGCGATCGCCGGCAGCCCCTGCAGCGCCGCCTCGAGCGCGCCGCCGATGGTGCCGGAATAGAGCACGTTCTCGGCGGCGTTGTTGCCCCGGTTGACGCCCGACAGCACCAGGTCGGGCTGCGCGTCGACGCAGACGTCGTAGAGCCCGGCGAGCACGCAATCGGCCGGCGAGCCCTCGGCGGCGAAGCGGCGCGGGCCGAGCTCGGCGATCATCGTGGGGTGGACGTAGGAGATGCAGTGCCCGACGCCGGACTGCTCGAAGGCCGGGGCCACGGTCCAGACTTCGCCCCCCGGACCGGCGACGGCCTCGGCGATGCGGGTGAGAACCTCGAGCCCGGGCGCGTTGATCCCGTCGTCGTTGGTGATGAGGATGCGCATGAAGAACCTGCCTTTTGCCCTTCCTATGCGAGGCGGTGCAGGGCGGCAAGGCGCTGTGCGGCTGCCGCCTCGCGCGCGAACGGAGAGGTGCGGCCGTGCATATTTTTGGCCAGATGAAGCCGGCCGGCCCGGTTCAGCCGAGGATCTCGGGCAGCAGCCGCGCGGCTTCGCTGTCGGGATAGGCGAGCGCGTCGCGGTCTTCGCCGGGGAAGAAGCGGGCGCGGGTGGCGGTGGCCATCGGGCGCGGCGCGAGGATCGACACGCGCGGGCCGGTGCGCACCGACTCCGCCGCCCAGCTGCGCGCCAGGGCGATCTGCGCGCCCTTGGTGGCCCCGTAGGCGCCGAAGAACGGCTCGCCGGCGCGCGGGTCGTCGAGGAAGACGGCGTGGCCGCTCTCGCCCAGAAGCGGCGCGACGTAGGGGATCAGCCGCGCGGTGGCGGAGACGTTGACCGCGACGGCGCGGGCGAAGTCCTTCTCGGCGATGTGATCGGCGGGCGCGAGCGGCGGGACGTGGATGGCGCTGTGAATCCACAGGTCGAGCCGGCGCCAGCGGTCGAAGATCGAGCGGCAGAGCTGCTGCATGGCGGCGTCGGTGGTGACGTCCATGGGCGCCAGCGACGCCTCGCCCCCGGCGGCGCGGACGCGGTCGTCCACCTCCTCGAGCGCGCCGGTGGTGCGGGCGCAGGCGACGACGTGGTGGCTCGGCGCGAGCGCGACGGCGAGGGCGGCGCCGAGGCCGCGCGAGGCGCCGGTGATGAGGGCGATCTTCGTCATGGCCGCCTCTTGGCGCGCGGGTCGGGCAGGGTCAAGCCTCGGGCGTCGCGTTGTGGCGGTGGGCGATCTCGGCGCGCGCCGCCGCGAGGTCGCCCGTGGCGCCGATCCAGTCGAGGAAGCGGGGCAGGTCGTCCTCCAGCGTCTCCAGGCGCAGCTCCATCACCCGGCTCTTGTCGCGCAGGAAGTGGCGGATGTTGGCGGTGACCGTGTCGACGTAGTCGCGCGCGAGGACCAGCGGATCGGGCGCCGGGGCCTTCCAGCCGGCGCCGAGCAGGATGCCGGTGCGGTAGGCGCGCAGGATGCCGGGATTGGGGCGGGCGACGAAGCTCCGCGCCACGGCCTCCGGGTCGCGGGTGAGGTGGACGTAGGCGGCGCGGTCGCCCCAGGTCTCGTCGAGCCGGCCGAGGAACCACGACAGCCGGTTGTCGGCCTCGATATGCGGACTCGGGTAGGCGAGCCGGTCGGGGCCGGTGAGGTGGGTGCGGGTCTCGTGCCCCGCCCCGTGGCTGGTCAGATGGGCGCAGGCCCGGGCGAGGGTGGTGGAGCCGCAGCGTCCGGTATTGAGGACGAAGACGTTCTCGAAGCCGGGGCGGCTCATGGCTGTGCGGAAGCGGGGCGCGTCATGGCGCGGACCCTAGCGGCAGGCGGGCGGGCTGTCAGCCCGCCCCCGCTCAGCCCGTCGTGGGCATCGTCAGAGTTTGCTGGCCGCGCGAGTCGGCTACGATTACCTGCTCGGTGTCGATGGCGATGATGCGCCCGGTGCGGGTCAGGTCGCCCGGGGCGACGGTGTCGATCTCGCCGTCGGGGTAGCGCAGCATGGCGCGCGGGCCGTCGGGGCGGTCGATCAGGCCGATGACCACCGTGTCGCCGGTGTCGATCGCGCCGGTCTCGGTCGCGGCTTCAGCGACCGTCTCGTTGGTCTCTTCGTTCATGGCGTCGTCCGATTGCTGGTGGCGGACCGCGATATGCGCCTTCCGATGCCGTCTGGGAAGGGGCGGCGCGAAGCTGCGCGGCGGCTCGCCGATCTCCTAGCGGAAAGCTGCGCGGACGGGCTCCGGTTCCGTGCGATGCGGCGACGTGACGCTATTCCGCCGCCGTTTTCGGCCGGAATCCCTGCTCGACCATGTCGGCGGGCTCGACCGGGTATTCCCCAGAGAAGCAGGCGTCGCAATATTGCGGCGCGGAAGCGTCGCGGCCCCGGGACTCGCCGACGGCGCGGTAGAGGCCGTCGAGCGAGATGAAGCGCAGCGAATCGACCTGCAGGTGGTCGCGCATCTCCTCCTCCGACATCGTCGCCGCCAGCAGCTTCTCGCGCTGCGGCGTGTCGACCCCGTAGAAACAGGGCCAGGCCGTCGGCGGCGAGGCGATGCGGAAGTGGACCTCGCGGGCGCCGGCGTCGAGGATCATCTCCTTGATCTTGCGGCTGGTGGTGCCGCGCACGACGCTGTCGTCGACGAGGATCACCCGCTTGCCGCGGATCAGGGCGCGGTTGACGTTGAGCTTGAGGCGCACGCCCATGTTGCGGATCTGCTCGGTCGGCTCGATGAAGGTCCGGCCCATGTACTGGTTGCGGATGATGCCCATCGCGTAGGGGATGCCGCTCTCCAGCGAGAAGCCGATCGCCGCCGGGGTGCCGCTGTCGGGCACCGGGCAGACGAGGTCGGCCTCCACCGGCGCCTCCTTGGCCAGTTCGCGCCCGATCGCCTCGCGGGTCTCGTAGACGGAGCGGCCGCCGAGGATCGAATCGGGGCGCGAGAAGTAGACGTGCTCGAAGATGCAGAAGCGCGGCCGCTTGGGGCGGAACGGGTAGGTGCTCTCGATGCCCTTGTCGGTAATGACGATCATCTCGCCGGGCTCGATCTCGCGGATGAACTCGGCACCGATGATGTCGAGCGCGCAGGTCTCCGACGACAGCGCCCAGCCGTCGCCGATGCGGCCGAGCACGAGCGGGCGCACGCCCAGCGGGTCGCGCACGCCGATCAGCTTGGTGCGGGTCATCGCGACGATGGAGAAGGCGCCCTCGACGCGGCGCAGCGCGTCTTCCATGCGGTCGGGGATGGTCTTCTGCAGCGAGCGCGCCATCAGGTGGATGATGCATTCGCTGTCCGACGAGCTCTGGAAGATCGAGCCGCGCTCGATCAGCTCGCGGCGCAGGGCGTTGGCGTTGGTGATGTTGCCGTTGTGCGCGATCGCCGCGCCGCCCATGGCGAACTCGCCGAAGAAGGGCTGCACGTCGCGGATCGCCGTCTGCCCCTTCGAGCCGGCGGTGGAATAGCGGACATGGCCGATGCCGAGCTGGCCGGGCAGCATCGCCATCGTCTCGGGATCGGTGAAGTTGTCGCGCACGTAGCCGAAGCGGCGCACCGACTGGAAGCCGACGTCGGGCGCGTGGGTGACGATGCCGCCCGCCTCCTGCCCGCGATGCTGCAGCGCGTGCAGCCCCAGGGCGACGAAGTTGGCGGCATCGGTCACGCCGATGACACCGAAGACGCCGCACTCCTCGTGCAGCGTGTCGCCCTCGTCGTCATCGATCGCGCCGAAGTCGAACGGGTGGGCGGGGGGCATTTTGCTGGGCAAGGGCAGTCGGCTCCAGGGTCCGTCAGTCGCTCTTCGCGCTCCCCATAAGCCGCCTCGGGCGCGGTGTCCACGCGGCAGTGGACTTGCCCGGCGCGGCGGGCTCGGCTCTTGTGACCGGCAGGGGAGCGCGACCATGCAAGACGATCTGCCGGACGGGGTGACGCTGCGGCGGCTGGGGCCGGACGACGTGGAGACGTTGCTCGCGGTGCGGCCCGGACTCTTCGATGCGCCGGTCGATCCCCGGCAGGCGCGGGCGTTCCTCGACAGCCCGCTCTGCGAGATCGTCGTGGCCGAGGCCGGCGGCGACATCCTCTCCTTCGCCAGCGGTACCGTGCTGCTGCACCCCGACAAGCCGCCCGCGCTGTTCGTCAACGAGGTCGGCACCCGCGACGGCTGGACCCGGCGCGGGCTGGCGCGGGCGGTGACATGGGCGCTGATCGAGCGGGGCCGCGAGATCGGCTGCGAGGGTGCGTGGCTCGGCACCGAGCCGGACAACGCGGCGGCGCTGGCGCTCTACCGGTCCCTCGGCGGCGAGGAGCGGGGGATCGTCGGCTTCGCCTGGGACGGGGCCTTCGACGACGGCTGACCCTGCGACACCTCGCCTCGCCCGGGTGCACAGGTGTCGCATGGTCGCCCCGGCGGACGGGCATAAGTTCGATGATAACGATCACACGCACGCGGGGCCCGCTGATGGACACCTTCCTCGGTCTCGACGCGCTGGTGCTGGCACGGTTGCAGTTCGCCTTCACCGTCGCGTTCCACTTCATCTTCCCGGCCTTCTCGATCGGGCTGGCGAGTTACCTCGCCGTGCTCAACGCGATGTTCCTCTTCACGAAGGACGAGGCCTATCTCCGCCTGTTCCGCTTCTGGGTGAAGATCTTCGCCATCGCCTTCGCCATGGGCGTCGTGTCGGGGATCGTGATGTCCTACCAGTTCGGCACCAACTGGTCGGTCTTCTCCGACCGGACCGGGCCGGTGCTGGGGCCGCTGATGGCCTACGAGGTGCTGACCGCCTTCTTCCTCGAGGCGGGCTTCCTCGGGATCATGCTGTTCGGCCGCCAGAAGGTGGGGCCGGGGCTGCACATGTTCGCCACCGCGATGGTGGCCGTGGGCACGGCGATCTCGGCGACGTGGATCCTGTCGGTCAACAGCTGGATGCACACGCCGCAGGGCTACGGGATCAACGATGTCGGCCAGTTCGTCCCCGAGGATTGGTGGGCGATCATCTTCAACCCGTCGTTCCCCTACCGCCTCGCCCACACGCTCACCGCCGCCTACCTGACCACCGCCTTCATCGTCGGCGGGGTCGGGGCATGGCACCTGCTGCGGGGGCGCGGCGACAATCGCGGCGTGCGCACGATGTTCTCGATGGCGATGTGGATGATCGCCGTCACCGCGCCGCTGCAGATCGTGCTCGGCCACGAGCACGGGCTCAACACGCTCGAGCACCAGCCGGTCAAGATCATGGCGATGGAGGGCCACTTCGAGAGCCACGACGACGGCGTGCCGCTGGTGCTGTTCGGCTGGCCCGACCAGGAGGCGGGCGAGATGCGCTACGGCCTCGAGATCCCGCGCGTGGGCGGGCTGATCCTCGAGCAGGGCTGGAACGGATCGCTGCCGGGGCTCGACACCGTCGCCGCCGAGGACGAGCCCCCCGTGGCGCTGGTGTTCTGGACCTTCCGGGTGATGGTGGGCATCGGGATGCTGATGCTCGGCGTCGGCCTCTGGGGGCTCTGGGCGCGCTGGCGCGCACGGCTCTACGAGGCGCGCTGGCTGCACCGGGCGGCGCTGCTGATGGGCCCGTCGGGGCTGGTCGCGGTCATCGCGGGCTGGATCACCACCGAGGCCGGACGGCAGCCCTACGTGGTCTACGGCGCGATGCGCACCGCCGAGGCGGTCTCGCCGATCGACGCGCAGGCGGTGGGGGCATCGCTGATCGCGTTCGTCGTCATCTACTTCTGCGTCTTCGGCGCGGGGGTGCTCTACATCCTGCGGCTGATGTCGCACGCGCCCGAGGTGGGCGAGACCGGCGCGCGCGGCGAGCCCGGCCCGGTGCGCACCGCGGGCGTCACGCCCCAGCAGCAGATCCGCCGCTCGCATGTCGGCCCCGACCGGCGGCAGGAGACCTGACATGACCGACGCGATCTCGATCGACCTCACCCTGACCTGGGCGCTGCTCTTGGCCTTCGCGGTCTACGTCTACGTGGTGCTCGACGGCTTCGACCTCGGCCTCGGCATCCTCTACCCGCTGTTTCCTAAGAAGCGCGACCGTGACCTGATGATGAACACGGTGGCGCCGGTCTGGGACGGCAACGAGACCTGGCTGGTGCTCGGCGGCGGCGGGCTGTTCGCGGCCTTCCCGTTGGCCTACGCGATCATCCTGCCGGCGCTCTACCCGCCGATCATCGCGATGCTGCTGTCGCTGATCTTCCGCGGGGTGGCCTTCGAATTCCGCTGGCGCACCGAGACGCGGCGGGGCGAAATTCTCTGGGACGCGGCCTTCATCGCCGGCTCGACGCTCGCCGCGCTCTCCCAGGGGATCATCCTCGGGGCGCTGCTCCAGGGAATCGAGGTCGAGGGCCGCGCCTATGCGGGGAGCTGGTGGGACTGGCTGACGCCGTTCTCGCTGCTCACCGGGGTGGCGGTGGTGGCGGGCTACGCGCTGCTAGGCGCCTGCTGGCTGAACCTCAAGACCGAGGGCGAGATCCAGGAGCGCGCGCGCCACCTGGCCTGGGTCTTCGGCGTCGCCACCGTCGCCGGCATCGTCGCGGTGAGCGTCGCCACGCCGTTCCTCGAGGCCGCCTACTTCGAGCGCTGGCTCGGCTGGCCCGGCATCCTCTACGTCGCGCCGGTGCCGGTGGCGGTGGCGGCGATCACCTTCGGCCTGGCGCGCTCGCTCGCCACCCACGGCCGCGACTGGGTGCCCTTCGTGCTGGCGCTGGCGCTGTTCCTGCTCTGCTTCATCGGACTCGGTATCTCCATGTGGCCCGACGTGGTGCCGGGGGAGGTGACCCTCTACGAGGCGGCGAGCCCGGCCTCGAGCCAGACGTTCATGCTGGTCGGCGCGGCGGTGCTGATCCCGATCATTCTCGCCTACACCGCCTACGCCTACTGGATCTTCCGCGGCAAGCTCGACCCGGACGAGGGGTATCACTGATGGGCAAGCGGCTGCTCTGGTTCGTCGCGATCTGGGCCGCGTCGGTGGGCCTGCTTGCGGTGGTGGCCTACGGGATCCGGCTGATGATCCTCTGAGGGCGGCCGTGTGGCGGGCGGCGGAGCGAGGGGGCGCTGCCCCCTCGCGCTCCCCCGGCATATTTCCGGCCAGATGAAGGGGAGGGGGCGCTCTAGTCGCGGCGCCAGCGGTGAAGGAGGTCGCCGCCGATGGGGGTCGTCTCGGCTAGGTGGAAGCGGGGGGCGGCGGCGAGGGCGTCGACGCCCATCGCGCCGACCATCGGCAGGCCCTCGGCGCCGAGCACCAGGCCGGCGCTGTAGGCGACGAGCTCGTCGACCAGGTCGGCGGCCAGCAGGGACGCGGCGAGGCCGCCGCCGCCCTCGCAGAACACGCTGGTGAGCCCGGCCGCGCCGAGCGCGGCGAGCACCGACTCGGGGGCGAGCTGGCCGTGGTCGACCGCGCAGGGCAGGAGCCGCGCGCCGGCCGCCTCCCAGGCGGCGCGGCTGGCGGCGGCGGCGTCGGGGCCGTGGCACAGCCAGAGCGGCACGTCGCGAGCGGTGGCGGCGAGGCGGCCGTCGCGCGGCAGGTCGAGGCGGCGCGAGACCACGACCCGGACCGGCTGGCGGGCGATGCCGAGGCCGCGCACGGTGAGCGCCGGGTCGTCGGCCCGCGCCGTCCCCGCGCCGACCATCACCGCGTCGTGGCGCGCGCGCAGGGCGTGGACGTGGCGGCGGGCCTCGGTGCCGGTGATCCACTGGCTCTCGCCGGTAGCGGTCGCGATGCGCCCGTCGAGGCTGGCGGCGAGCTTGAGGGTGAGGGCAGGGCGGCCGCGCTCGACGCGCGACAGGAAGCCGGCATGGAGCGCGCGCGCCTCCGCCTCGCGCACCCCGGTGGTCACCGCGACCCCCGCCGCGCGCAGGATCGCGACGCCTTGCCCGGCGGTGCGGGCGTCGGCGTCGGCGCACCCGATCACCACCCGCGCCACGCCGGCGCGCGCCAGCTCCGACGCGCAGGCCGGCGTCTCGCCGACGTGGGCGCAGGGTTCGAGGGTGACGTAGGCCGTCGCCCCGCGCGGGTCGGCAGCCGCCAGCGCGCGCATCTCGGCATGGGGGCGGCCGCCGTCGGCGGTGCGGGCGCGGGCGAGGATGCGGCCGTCGCGCACCAGCACGCAGCCCACCGACGGGTTGGGCCAGGTCCGGCCGAGCCCCTGCCGGCCGAGGCCGAGGGCGAGCGCCATGAACCGGCCGTCGGCCTCGTTCACGGGTCCGACGGCTGGGTGGCGGGGCGCAGCTCGGCGACGAAGCGGTCGAAATCGTCGGCGGCCTGGAAGTTCTTGTAGACACTGGCGAAGCGCACGTAGGCGACGGTGTCGATCCGCGCGAGGCTCTCCATGACGATCTCGCCGATCACCTTGGAGGGGATGTCGGTCTCGCCCATGCTCTCGAGCCGGCGCACGATGCCGGAGATCATCTGGTCGACCCGCTCCGGCTCGACGGGGCGCTTCTGCATCGAGATCCGCACCGAACGCTCGAGCTTGTCGCGGTCGAAGTCCTCGCGGCGCCCGTTGGACTTGATGACGACGAGATCGCGCAGCTGCACCCGCTCGTAGGTGGTGAAGCGGCCGCCGCAGGCCGGGCAGAAACGGCGCCTGCGGATGGCGACGTGATCTTCCGCGGGACGCGAATCCTTCACCTGGGTGTCGACGTTGCCACAAAACGGACAGCGCATGCGCTTCCCCTCTTCGTCTGCCTCTTGGGGCTCTGCCCTCTTCTAGGCCAAGACTATAGGAACCACCGCAGCATTTGGAACCGACAATCGCAGCGCCCCCACATCTGGAGTCGCACTGTGGCATCCGGCGCGCGGCGGCTCAGCCGAGGTGGAGCACCACCTGCCGCCGGTGCGGGGCGGCGCGATGTTCGAAAAGGTAGAGTCCCTGCCACGTTCCGAGCAGCATCCGCCCGTCGCGGACAGGGATCTGCAAGCTCACCGGCAGGATCGACGCCTTGATGTGGGCCGGCATGTCGTCCGGGCCCTCGGCGCGGTGGGTGAGGTAGCGCATCTCGGGTGCGTCGGCGTCGGGCACGTGGCGCGACAGCCAGGCCAGCAGGTCGCGCTGCACGTCCGGGTCGGCGTTTTCCTGGATCAGCAGCGAGCACGAGGTGTGGCGCACGAACAGGGTCAGCAGCGCCTCGCCGCGGGCGTCGGAGATCGCGGCGGCGGCGTCGTCGGTGAACTCGTAGAGGCCCGGGCCACGGGTCTGGAGGGCGAGGGTGGTCTGCATCGGCGGCTACTCCGCGGCGGGCAGGCGCGCCGGCTCGTCGTCGGCGTCGTAGTCGATGGCGATGCTCTTCGTGGCCCGCGCCCCCATCTGCTTGAGCGTCTCGACCTGCGAGATCGCGTTGCCGCGGCCGTGCGTGAGCTTCTTCAGGGCCTCCTCGTGGGCCTGGCTCGCCTTGCCGAGCGCGTCGCCGACCTTGGTGAGGTCGCCCACGAAGTTGGCGAGCTTGTCGTAGAGCCGACCGGCGCGCTTGGCGATGTCCTCGGCGTTGCTCTCGCGGCGCTCGACGGTCCAGATGTGCTCGACGGTGCGCAGGGTGACCATGAGCGTCGTCGGGGTCATCAGCCCGATGTGGCGCGAGACCGCGAAGCTGGCGAGGTCGGGCGCCTCGTTCAGCGCGGCGGCAAGCGCGCCCTCGATCGGCATGAACATCAGCACGTAATCGACGGCCGTGTCCTCGAGCGCGTAATAGGCCTTGTCGGCGAGCTGGGTGACGTGCCGGCGCACGGCGGCGGCGTGCGCCTTCAGGTGCTCGGCGCGCTCCTCCTCGGTCTCGGCGTTCACCGCCGCCTCGTAGCTGACGAGGCTGACCTTGGAGTCGATGATGAGGCACTTCTTGCGCGGCAGCTGGACGACCACGTCGGGCCGGTAGCGCGCGCCATCCTCGCCGGTGCGCTGCTGCTGGACCATGTAATGCACGTCGCGCTCGAGGCCCGAGGCCTCGAGGATGCGCTCGAGGATCATCTCGCCCCACGCGCCCTGCTTCTGCTTGTCGCCCTTCAGCGCCCGGGTCAGCGCCGCCGCCTCGGAGCGCACCGTCTCGGACTGGATCGTCAGGTCGCGGACCTGCTGGCTGAGCTGGGCGCGCTCCTTGTCGGCGCTGCGATGCACCTCGCGCAGCTCCACCTCGAAGCGGCTCACATGCTCGCGGAACGGCTTGAGCAGCTCGCTCAGCTTCTCCTGGTGGGTGGCGGAGAACTCGCTGCCCGTCTTGCGCAGGGTGGCGGCGGCGAGGTCCTCAAACTTCTTGGCCATCTCCTCGCGCAGCGACTTGAGCTCCTCGATCCGCTCCCGGGCCGAGGCGAGCTTGCCGTCGCTGTCGGCCTGCAAAGCGGCGTGCGCGCTCTGGAGGGCGGCGTGCTTCTCCTGCAAGTCCGCGTGCTTCGCCTGCTGGTCCTTCTGCGCCGTGCGCTGTGCCTCCATCTCGGCTTCCAGCCGCCGGACGGCCTCCTCGAGGGCGGCGCCGGTGCTGCGCGCGGTGCCGCAGGCCTGCTCGGCCTCCCGGTGCAGGCGGCGCGCCTCGCCGAGTTCGTCGCGCATGTCCCGCAGGGCGGCCTTGGCCGAGCGCAGGCTCGCGACGCTGTAGATCAGTAACAGGAGCAGGAGCGCCGCGGCGCCTGCCAACAGGGTGAACTCGTCAGCCAGCATACATCATCCTTCCGGTGCACCGCGGAGGATGTTCGCCCGTCAACGGGGTGTCAACTCACCCCCGCGCGTCAACCGAACAGGCGCTCGCCCTGCTCGTCGATCATCTGCTTGGCCTTGTTGACCGACGCTTCCGTCGCCGCGTCGCGGCTGTCGAGCGTGTCGGCGCGGATCAGCTGGTGCACCTTGTCCTCGCCGTCGACCTGCTTCTCGATCCGCGCGGCGACGCGCCATCGGCCGCTCTCCTCGATCGGGGCGGGGTGGATCGCGAAGCCCTTGTATTCCTCGGGCTCCGCTTCCGGGGTCTTGGCGCGGCCGGAGGCGCCGCCGAAGAGCTTGGAGAACAGAGACATCGCTTATTGATCCAGGAACGAGCGCAGCTTGCGCGAGCGGCTCGGGTGCTTGAGCTTGCGCAGCGCCTTCGCCTCGATCTGGCGGATGCGCTCGCGGGTGACGGAGAATTGCTGGCCCACTTCCTCGAGCGTGTGGTCAGTGTTCATGCCGATGCCGAAGCGCATCCGCAGCACCCGCTCCTCGCGCGGGGTGAGGGAGGCGAGCACGCGGGTGGTCGTCTCCTTCAGGTTCTCCTGAATGGCCGAATCCAGCGGCAGGACCGCGTTCTTGTCCTCGATGAAGTCGCCGAGCTGGCTGTCCTCCTCGTCGCCGATGGGCGTCTCGAGGGAGATCGGCTCCTTGGCGATCTTCATCACCTTGCGGACCTTCTCGAGCGGCATCTGCAGCTTCTCGGCCAGCTCCTCGGGCGTCGGCTCGCGACCGATCTCGTGCAGCATCTGGCGGCCGGTGCGCACCAGCTTGTTGATCGTCTCGATCATGTGCACCGGGATGCGGATGGTGCGGGCCTGGTCGGCGATCGAACGGGTGATCGCCTGGCGGATCCACCAGGTGGCGTAGGTCGAGAACTTGTAGCCGCGGCGGTACTCGAACTTGTCGACGGCCTTCATCAGGCCGATGTTGCCTTCCTGAATGAGATCAAGGAATTGCAGGCCGCGGTTCGTGTACTTCTTGGCGATCGAGATGACGAGCCGGAGGTTGGCCTCGACCATCTCCTTCTTGGCCTGCCGGGCTTCCTTCTCGCCCTTCTGGACCTGCTGGACGATGCGGCGGAACTCGGAGATGTCGACGCCGACATACTGGCCGACCTGGGCCATCTCGGCGCGCAGCTCCTCGACCTTGCCGGTGGAGCGCTCGATGAAGGCCTGCCAGGCGCGGCCCGGGTTCTGGCCCATGCGGTCGAGCCAGGTCGGGTCGAGCTCGTAGCCGCGATAGGCGTCGATGAACTCGCGGCGGTTGATGCGGGCCTGGTCGGCCAGCTTCACCATCGAGGAGTCGATCGACATGATGCGGCGGTTGATGCCGTAGAGCTGGTCGATCAGCGCCTCGATGCGGTTGTTGTGCAGGTGCAGCGAGTTGACGAGCTCGACGATCTCCCCGCGCAGCTTCTGGTAGGTCTCCTCGTCCTTCTCGGTGAACGAGCTGTCCTCGTTGAGCTGGGCGGAGATGCGGGCGTCCTGCATCTCGCTGAGGTTGCCGAAGTCGGCGGCGATGGTGTCGAGCGTCTCGAGCACGCGCGGCTTGAGCGCGGCCTCCATCGCGGCGAGCGACATGTTGGCCGCGTCGTCCTCGTCCTCGTCGTCGTCCTTGGCGATCGGATTGCCGTCGGCGTCGAGCTCGGGGCCCTCTTCCTTCTTCGCGCCGTCGGCGGCGCCGGGCTCGACGACGGGCGTGTCGCCCTCTTCCTCGAGCTGGTTGCCGAAGGTGGCCTCGAGGTCGATCACGTCGCGCAGCAGGATGTCTTCGTTGAGAAGTTCGTCGCGCCAGATGGTGATCGCCTGGAAGGTCAGGGGGCTCTCGCAGAGCCCGAGGATCATCGTGTTGCGGCCGGCCTCGATGCGCTTGGCGATGGCGATCTCGCCCTCGCGGCTCAGCAGCTCGACCGAGCCCATCTCGCGCAGGTACATCCGGACCGGATCGTCGGTGCGGTCGAGCTTCTCCGTCTCGCCGGAGGAGACGGCGACGTCCCGGCTGCCGCCGGTGGTGACGAGGTCGGTCGACTTCGTCTCCTCGGTCTCTTCGCTCTCCTCCTCCTCGGTGACCTGGATGCCCATCTCGGAGAGCATCGACATCACGTCCTCGATCTGGTCGGAGGACACCTGGTCGGGCGGAAGGACGGAATTGAGCTGGTCGTAGGTGATGTAGCCGCGCTCGCGCGCATCGGCGATCATCTTCTTGACGGCGGTCTGGCTCATGTCGAGAGACATCGCGCCGTCCTGCTCGTCTTCCTTGCGCTCGTCGGTGTCTTTGGCGGCCATGTACGCTCCTCGAGTGTCGCGGCGGGAAGAGGCTAGCTGTCGAATCAACTACCGAATCGGGTGATTCGCAACCTCTCCCTCAGCAATATCCCATATCGTTGCACCGGCGGATCAGGTAGTGCCCCCGGAACCTTTTTCCAAACGCAGCCCCGCGAGAAACTCGTCGAGCGCCGCCCTCTCCCGTCGGTTGATCGGCGCCCCGTTCGCGCCGACCTCGTATTCCGTCCGGTCTTCGCCGGTCTGGGCGCGGCCCGCCCTGTCCATCGCGGCGCTCGACTGGGCGAGGCGGGCGGTGACGTGCTCGTCGGCGAGGCCGGCGGAGAGGTCTTCCTCGGCCTCGGCAATCTCGCGCCGATGACCGCGCCGCGCGTTCAGCTTGGCAAGTTCTTCGGCCAGGCACATCCGCGCCGCGTCCTCGCCCGGACGGCGCACGGCGGGTGTCAGCGCCACGTGGGTGTCGGCGAACAGTTTTTCAAGGGCGCCCGGCCCCAGCCGCTCGGCGAGGTAGGGGCGCAGGTCGGCGTCGGGCGGTGCGATGAGCAGCGCGTGCGCCAGCGCCCCGTGGGTGCGATCGGTGAAGTGCAGCCCCTCGAGCTCGCCGAGAAAGTCGTGCAGCACCGCCGGGTTGCAGATCAGCACCGCGAGGATCACTGCCTCGCGCAGGTGGTCCTCGCTGAGCGTCCCCGTCGCCAGCATCGAGGCGCGGGTGCCGGCGCGCGCTTGGGCCGGGGCGTTCTTGCCCTTGAAGGCCATCCCGCCGCCGGCCTTCTTGCGCGCCGGCGGGCGGAACAGCTCCCACTTCAGCTGCCGCAGCTCGTCGTCGTAGTGCCGGCGCAGGCCCTGGTCGCGGATCAGCGCGGTCTTGTCGGCGAGCGCCTTGTCGAGCGCCGCCTTGCGCTCGGGGCTGTCGAAGGTGCGCCCCTCCGTCGCCGCCTGCCAGAGCAGCCGGATCAGCGGCTGCGCCTCCTCCAGCAGCCCCGCCATCGCCGCCGGGCCCTTGGCGCGCAGCAGGTCGTCCGGGTCCTGGCCCTCGGGCAGCAGCACGAAGCGCAGCGACTTGCCCGCCGTCAGCAGCGGCAGCGCCAGCTCGACCACCCGCAGCGCGGCGCGCTGGCCGGCGGTGTCGCCGTCGAGCGCGATGATCGGCTCGTCGGCAATGCGCCACAGGTGGGCGAGCTGCGCCTCGGTCACGGCGGTGCCGAGCGGCGCGACGGCGGCGCCGAAGCCGTGCTCGGCGAGCGCGATCACGTCCATGTAGCCCTCGGCCACGATCAGCGGCGCGCCCTTGCCGGCGGCCTCGCGGGCGGGGCCGTGGTTGAACAGGGTGCGCGACTTGTCGAACAGCGGGGTCTCGGGCGAGTTCAGATACTTGGCGTTGTCGTCCGGGTCCATCGCGCGCCCGCCGAAGGCGATGGCGCGCCCGCGCGGGTCGCGGATCGGGAACAGGATGCGGTTGCGGAAGGTGTCGTAGGGCGCGCGGCCCTTGTCGGAGGCGCGCACCAGCCCGGCGGCGAGCAGCGCCTTGTCGGGCACGCCCTGGCCGCGCAGGTGGTCGCCCAGCGTCTGCCAGCCCGGCGGCGCGAAGCCGATCTCCCAGCGCCCCTGCGCCGCCTCGTCGAGCCCGCGCCCGGCGAGGTAGGCCCGCGCCTCGGCGGCGGCGCCGGTCTTGAGCTGCATCCGGTAGAAGCGCACCGCCTGCTCCATCACCTCGACGAGCTCGGCGCGCCGGTCGGCGACCTTCTGCGCACGCGGATCGCTCTCGGGGATTTGCAGCCCCGCCTCGCCGGCGAGGATGCGGATCGCCTCCATGAACTCCACGTTCTCCGTTTCGCGCACGAAGGAGATGGCGTCGCCCTTGGCGTGGCAGCCGAAGCAGTAATAATAGCCCTTGCGGTCGTCGACGTGGAAGCTGGCGGTCTTCTCCTGGTGGAACGGGCAGGGGGCCCAGAGATCGCCCTTGGCCTGGTTGGACTTGCGGTTGTCCCACATCACCTTGCGCCCGACGACCTGGCCGAGGCTCAGGCGCGAGCGCAATTCATCGAGGAAACCGGGGGGCAGACTCATGCGCCGGAGTATCCGGTCAGCGCGCCGCAGAGTCCACCGCGGCCGCCACGGCAGGCCGGCCGGCCTCGGCGGCCGCCCGCCGCCGCGCGCGGCTCTCGCGCCAGGTGATGTAGGTCACCGCCGCGAGGATCAGCGCCGCGCCGAGCACCACCATCCCGTCGATCGGCTCGCCGAAGAACACCATGCCCACCGCCACCGCCCAGATCAGCTGCAGGAACGTCGCCGGCTGCGTCACCGTCAGCGGCGCGGCGGCGAAGGCGCGGGTCATCGCGTAGTGCCCGGCGGTGGCGAAGCAGGCCACGAGGAACAGCCAGCCGACTTCGGCGAGGCTCGGCGTCACCCAGACGGCGAAGGCGAAGGGCGCGAGGAAGATCGGCGTCATGATCGACAGCATCCCCACGATCACCACCGCGCCGACCTCGCCCGAGAGCACCTTCACCACCATGTAGGCGGCGGCGAACATCAGCGCGGTGAGGATCATGGTCAGGTGGCCCGTCTCGATCTCGCGGATGCCCGGCCGCAGGATCACCATCGCCCCCGCCAGCGCGATCAGCACCGCCACCAGCCGGCGCGGCGGCAGCGCCTCGCCCAGGATCAGCGCCGCGCCGAGGGTGACGAAGACAGGGTTCATGTAGTTGAGCGCGGTCACCTCGGCGATGGTGATCTGCGTCATCGAGTAGAACCACAGGATCACCCCCGCCGCCTGCAGCGCGCCGCGCAGGGCGAACATCGCCACCTGCCGCCGGGTGAGGCGCGCGGCGAGGATCGGGCGGATCATCGGCAGCAGGAACACGAGGCCGAGCAGGTAGCGGATGAAGGCCGATTCCGCCGCCGGCACGCTGCTGCCCACGTGCTTCACCAGCGCCGTGACGGCCACGAAGTTGAGCCCCGACAGGATCATCCACAGGATGCCCGCCGCCGGCCCCGTCGCCGCCGGTGCCCTCACCCGTAGCGCTCCACGAAGCGGCGCAGGATGCGCTGGGGCACCTCCACCTCGGCGGCGCGGCACATGGCGACGAGGGCGTCGGCCTCCCCGGGCGGGAAGTAGCCGCGGTCGCGGTAGACGCGGATGCGGGTCTCGAACACCGCCGCGTCGGCCTCGGGGTGGAACTGCGTGGCGTAGACGTTCCGCCCGGCGCGGATCATCTGGTAGGGGCAGGGGGCCGAGCCGAGCAGCGCCACCGCGCCCTCGGGCAGCACCTCGACCGCCTCCTTGTGGCCGACGAAGGCGTCGAAGCGCTCCGGCAGCCCCGCGAGCAGCGGATCGCGCCGCCCCTCCTCGGTGACCTCGCAGGTGACGGCGCCGACGGGCTCGCCGTAGCGGCCCTTGGCGACGGTGCCGCCCATGGCGTGGGCGAGGATGCCGATGCCGTAGCAGCAGCCCAGGTAGGGATGATCGCGCGCGAGGATCTCGGGTATCAGGCCCAGGCAGGCGGCCTCGATGCGGGCCTCCTCCGGGCTCTTGGCGGCGGGCGGGTCGCTGACGCAGCCCGGCCCGCCGCCGACGATCACCCCGGCGGTCTCGGCGAGGTCCAGCCCCGCGGGCAGCGCCTCGCGCTCGAGCCGCACCCGGACCGCGCGTTCCGGCGCGATCCCGCCCTTGTCGAGCAGCGCCGCGAACTCGTCGTCGGCGGCCTCGGTCTCGGGGCGCAGCTGCAGGATCAGGAACGGCTTCATCGGGCATGGCTAGCCTGCGCCCGCGCCGA
>NZ_CH724107.1:968989-979987 GCF_000153305.1 Oceanicola granulosus HTCC2516 | reverse complement strand
CCCGCAACGCCATTGCAGCGCCCGGCCCCCCTGCGCTATGCAGCAGCCCGATCAGACACGAGGACGACACCATGGCCGGCCATTCCAAGTGGGCGAACATCCAGCACCGCAAGGGGCGGCAGGACGCCGCCCGCTCCAAGCTCTTCTCCAAGCTCGCCAAGGAGATCACCGTCGCCGCCAAGATGGGCGACCCGGACCCCGACAAGAACCCGCGCCTGCGCCTGGCGGTGAAGGAGGCCAAGTCGAACTCCGTCCCCAAGGACGTGATCGACCGCGCCATCAAGAAGGCCGTCGGCGGTGACGCCGAGAACTACGAGGAGATCCGCTACGAGGGCTACGGTCCCGGCGGCGTCGCGGTGATCGTCGAGGCGATGACCGACAACCGCAACCGCACCGCCTCCACCGTGCGCTCCACCTTCGGCAAGAACGGCGGCAACCTCGGCGAGACCGGCTCCGTCGGCTTCATGTTCGAGCGCAAGGGGCAGGTGGTCTACCCGGCCGCGGCGGGCGACGCCGACGACATCATGATGGCCGCCATCGAGGCCGGTGCCGAGGATGTCGAGAGCGGCGAGAAGGAGCACGTGATCTGGTGCGCCGACACCGACCTCGCCGAGGTGTCGAACGCGCTCGAGGCGCAGCTCGGGGAGTCGGAGAGCACCAAGCTCGTCTGGCGCCCGACGACGACGGCGGAGCTCGATCTCGAGGGGCTGCAGAAGCTGATGAAGCTGGTCGACGCGCTCGAGGACGACGACGACATCCAGTCCGTCACCACCAACTTCGAGGCCTCCGACGAGGTCATGGACGCCTACGCCGCCGCCTGACGCGCGCGCCCTCTTCATCTGGCCGAAAATATGCACGGCGACCGGCGCGGTCGCCGTCGCGCCGCTCAGAGCGGCAGCGCCACCTCGCGCAGCCCGTCGAGGATGAACTGCACCGACAGCGCCGCGAGCAGCATTCCCAGCAGCCGCGTCACCACGTTGACGCCGGTCTTGCCGAGCGCCCGCTCGATCGGTCCGGCGGCGAGGAAGAACAGGAACACGATCGTCAGCACCGCGACCATCACGCCGAGCACCGCGGCGAAGCCGGCGACGCTCTCGGACTGGCCGGTCAGCAGGATGATCGTCGCGATCGCGCCCGGCCCGGCGAGCAGCGGGATCGCGAGCGGGAAGACGGACGGGTCCTCGGTCGGGTCGTCGGCGGTGTCCTCGCGGCGGGCCTGGCGGCGCTGGAACAGCATGTCGAGCGCGGTGAGGAACAGCAGCACGCCCCCGGCGATGCGGAAAGCCGCCATCGAGATGCCGACGAACCCGAGCAGCGCCTCGCCGAACACCGCGAAGGCCAGCAGCACCGCCACCGCGACCAGCGTCGCGCGCACCGCGATTGCGCGGCGCTGGCGGTCGGGCATGCCCTGGGTCAGCGCCACGAACAGCGGTGTCAGGCCGATCGGGTCGATGATGACGAACATCGCCGCGAAGGCGGAGGCGAGGGCGGGCAGGTCGGTCATGCCAGCTCAAGGTACATGATGTGCAGTCCGACGAAACCCTCGCGCGGATGGGCGAAGCCGCCGGGCACGGTGCCGAGGATGGCGAAGCCGAGGTCGCGGTAGAGCTTCACCGCGCCGCGGTTGCTCTCGGCGACCGCGTTGAACTGCAGCCCCCGGTAGCCCGCCGCCCGCGCCCACGCGATGGAGTCGACCACGAGCGCGCGCCCGACGCCCTTCCCGCGAGCCGCGGGGGCGACCATGTAGCTGGCGTTGGCGATGTGCGCGCCCGGCCCGTCGCGGTTGGGGCCCATGTGCGCGGTGCCGAGCAGCGTGTTGTCGACGCGCGCGCAGGTCACCCGCTCCGACGGCGGGCCGGTCCAGAAGGTGCGGGCGGCGGGCTCGTCGAGGTCGGGGTCGATCGTGTAGGTGTCGCCCGCGCGCAGCACCGGGCGGACGATCTCCCAGAGCGCCGGCCAGTCGGCCGCGCCGGCCTCGGTGACGATGACGCTCATGCCGCCTCCGCCGCCTCCAGCTTCTCGAGCGCGGCCATCCACATCGCCTCCGCCCGCGCCAGCCCGTCCATCACCTCGGCGTACTTGCGGTTCCACGTCTCGAGCTCGCCCACCCGGCCATCCTCGTAGAGCTCCGGATCGGCCAGCTTCGCCGCCAGCTTGTCGCGCATCTCGTTGATCTTGTTGACCCGCTCCTCGCACTTGCGCGCCTCGGCCCGCAGCGCCAGCAGCTCGTCGCGGCCCGGCCGCTTCGGCTTGGGCTTGTCGGCCTTGGGCGTCTTGGGGCTGTCGGAGCCGAGCAGCATCCGGCGGTAGGCCTCCAGGTCCTCCTCGTAGGGCGTCACCCGGCCGTTCTTCACCAGCCACAGCCGGTCGGCCACCATCGACAGCAGGTGCATGTCGTGGCTGACCAGCACGACCGCGCCGCTGTAGGCGGTCAGCGCCTCGACCAGCGCCTCGCGGCTCTCGATGTCGAGGTGGTTGGTCGGCTCGTCGAGGATCAGGAGGTGCGGCGCGTCGATGGTGGCGAGCAGCAGCGACAGCCGCGCCTTCTGGCCGCCCGACAGCCGGGCGGCGGTGATGTCGGCCTGGTCGGCGGTGAGGCCGAAGCCCGCGAGCCGCGCGCGCAGCCGCGCCGGGCTCTCGTCGGGGCGCAGCCGGCGGACATGCTCGAGCGGCGTCTCGTCGGCGTGCAGCTCCTCGAGCTGGTGCTGGGCGAAGAAGCCGACGCGCAGCTTGTTGGTGCGGCTGATCTTGCCCGACAGCGGCGCGAGCTTGTCGGCGATCAGCTTCGACAGGGTCGACTTGCCCTCGCCGTTGCGCCCGAGCAGCGCGATCCGGTCGTCCTGGTCGATGCGCAGGTCGAGCTTGGAGAGCACCGGCTCGCCGTCGTAGCCGACCGATGCGCCCTCCATCGTGATGATCGGCGGGCTCAGCTCTTCGGGCTCGGGGAAGGAGAAGGCGCGCAGGGCGGCCTCCTGGGGCGTCGAGATCAGCTTGATCCGCTCGATCATCTTGAGCCGCGACTGCGCCTGCACCGCCTTGCTGGCCTTGTAGCGGAAGCGGTCGACGAAGCTCTGCAGGTGGGCGATGCGCGCCTTCGCCTTGGCGTTCTCGCTCTCGGCGGCGGCGAGGCGCGCGGCGCGGACCTCGGCGAACTTGTCGTACGGGGTCGCGTAGTAGGTGAGCTTGCGGTCCTCGAGGTGGAGGATGCCGCCGACGGCGCGGTTCAAGAGGCCGCGGTCGTGGGAGACGATCAGCACCGTGTGGGGGTACTTCGCGAGGTAGCTCTCGAGCCACAGCGCGCCCTCGAGGTCGAGATAGTTGGTCGGCTCGTCGAGCAGCAAGAGGTCGGGCTCGGAGAACAGCACCGCGGCGAGCGCGACGCGCATCCGCCAGCCGCCCGAGAAGGCCGAGCACGGCATCCGCTGCTCGGCGTCGTCGAAGCCCAGCCCCTTCAGGATCGACGCCGCGCGCGCCTCGGCGGACCAGGCGTCGATGTCGGCGAGGCGGGTCTGGATGTCGGCGATCCGGGTCGGGTCGTCCGTCTCCTCGGCCATCAGCGCGGCGCGCTCGGTGTCGGCGGCCATCACCGTGTCGATCAGCGACACCTCGTTGCCCGGCACCTCCTGGCTGACCCCCCCGATGCGCGCCCCGCGGGGCACCCGGATCTCGCCGGTCTCGAGCGTCAGCTCGCCCCGGATCAGCCGGAAGAGGGTGGTCTTGCCGGTGCCGTTGCGCCCGACGAGACCGACCTTGTGGCCCGTCGGAACGGTGGCCGACGCGTGCTCGATCAGGGGCCGGCCCTCGACCGAGTAGGAGATGTTCTCGATCCTCAGCATGGACGCGGGATGGGGTGGCAGGGAATTATTGTCAATGGCCCCCCGACGCTTCTAGAGTGGCGTCAACATACCATTCTGGAGTTCCATCAATGCGTTATCTCGTCCTTTGCGCCGCCCTCGCCGGCGGTCCGGCCTGGGCGGAGGAGATCATCTCCTTCCAGTCCCCGTCGGGCAACATCCACTGCTTCATGACGGAGAGCTACGGCACCCGCTGCGACATCATCGACTACACCCCCAACTTCACCGATCCGGGGAATTGCGACCTCGACTACGGCATGGCCTTCGGCATCGCCCCCGGCGGGCGGGGCGAGGTGCTGTGCGTCGGCGACACCGCCATCACCCCCGACGCGCCGGTGCTGGAATACGGTGACGGCCGGGTCCTCGCCGGGATCGCCTGCGTGTCGATGGAGACGGGGATGCTCTGCGAGGACCACAGCCAGGGCAACACCGGCGAGCAGGGCGGCATCCTCCTCAGCCGGGCCGTGCAGCTGGCCTACTGAGAGCGCCTCCCCGAGCGGCTTTTCCCGCCGCCCGGGCCATGCTAGGGCAGCCGCGGAATCGGAAGCATCCGCTTCCGCGGCAGCTAAAGAGGCATGAACACATGGCGACCGAACGCACGCTTTCGATCATCAAACCCGACGCGACCAAGCGCAACCTGACCGGCAAGATCAACGCCAAGTTCGAGGATGCCGGCCTGCGCATCGTCGCGCAGAAGCGCATCAAGCTGACCCAGGAGCAGGCCGGCGAGTTCTACGCCGTCCACAAGGAGCGCCCGTTCTTCGGTGAGCTCACCGAGTTCATGGCGTCCGGTCCGGTCGTCGTGCAGGTGCTCGAGGGTGAGGGCGCGATCGCCAAGAACCGCGAAGTCATGGGCGCGACCAACCCCGCCGACGCCGCGCCCGGCACGATCCGCGCCGAGTTCGCCGAGTCGGTCGGCGAGAATTCCGTGCACGGCTCCGATGCGCCGGAGACGGCGAAGGAAGAGATCTCGTTCTTCTTCTCGGGCCTCGAGCTCGTCGGCTGAGGCCGCCCGCTTCAGGCGGCGTCCGCGCGAGCCGCGGGCGTCGCCTTCCCCTCCGCCTCGAGATGCTCGCGCAGCAGGCGGACGTTGCGCAGGTTGCCCTTCCAGCCGACGTCGAAGATGTCGCCGATGAGGGGGATCGCGCCGATCACCGTGTCGACGGCGACGTTGAAGCCCATCTTCACCAGCATCCCGTTCGGCGCGCCCAGGTCGCGGGCCTTCCACACGATCCACCCGGCCGGTGCGAGCGCCAGGCTGTCACCGATGCCCGGCACGAGGCCGATGATCGAGTCGGCGCCCACCCGGATGCCGGTGCCGGGGATGCGGAACAGCGCGTCCATCTGGTTTGCCAGCCGCTCGAGCCGTTGCAGTTCGCGCTCGTGCTCGGCCAAGGCCGGGGCAGGGGCGGGACGGGCCGGTTTCATCGCGCCGAGATCCGGTCGCGCGGGTTGTCGCGGGCGATGATGTAGACGGCGTGGACGATGCCGGGAATGTAGCCCAGGATCGTGAGCAGGATATTGATCCAGAAGTGCTTGCGGATGCCCTCCTGCAGGAACACGCCCAGCGGCGGCAGCAGGATGGCGACGAGAATGCGGATGAGGTCCATGATCAGACTCCGTGAGGTTCACCGCCTCAACCCGGAGCCTGCTGCCAGGTTCCTGTCCGCACACCGCGCCGCGAGCCGCTCGAGGCCGCCCGCCTTCGCCCTCAGATGCTGGCGAAGTCCCTGAAGATCGGGGCCTGTGGTGTGTCTTTCGCGTCCTTCGGCACCGGCTTGGGTGCGGGAGGGGTGGTGCTGTGGGTGCCTGTCGCCATGGCGTCGCCTTTCGGTTGCGAACACTCCCCGGCCGGATCGGTCTCTTGGTGGACCGTCTCTCCAGGCTGCCACGGGATCGTGTCGCTCACCGGGCGCAAATGCGGCGGAATTGTGGCACTGTCCAGCGCCCGCGAACGGTCCTAGGCGGCGTTCCGCCATCGATGCCTAGTGCGCCCCCATCTCCCAGACGCGGAACTCGTCCGCGCGCTTGCGGCGCAGCTTGGCGGCGACCGGCTCCGACAGCTCCAGCGCCATCGGCGGCGACACGTTCAGCCGCCGCGTCTCCAGCGTCACGCCGAGGCGGTCGGCGAGGAAGGCGGCGAGCTGGTCCTGGCGCTCGTACTGGAACAGGTAATCGACGCCGAGGCTGCCGTCCTTGTCGAGCAGGAACTTCGCCTGGCTGCCGACCTTGGCATAGGCGGGCTGGTCGCCCCGGCAGTAATCCTCGACGAAGGCGTCGAAGCTCATCCCCTGCGTCGAGTTCGGGTGCCCGGCGAGGTCGTCGCGGTGGCGGTACTTGTACCAGCTCTTGAGCCAGTCGACCGGCTCGCGCACCACGGCGATGGTCTCCATCTGCTGCTTGCCCGCCTTCTCGAAGAACGGCTCCAGCCAGCGGCGGTAGCGGTAGACGGCGGAGTGCTTCAGCTCGGGCGGATCGCGCAGCACCATCGAGGCGCGCGGCGCGAGCGCGCCCTCCAGCGCGGTGGTGCCCGTCTTGGGGACCGCGAGAAAGACAAGTCTTTCCTTCCAGAACACCAGCATCGCACACCGTCCCCACGTCTTCACATCGCCGTTAACTAGCCCTTTACCGGCCTGTGCGAAACCTCGGGCGGGAGGAATTTAACTTGCAATGTTCTCTTTTTGGTCTCAAAAGGTGGGAGAACAAGAGGCGAACGAAGCAGCGATTGCCGGCCCTCGGGCCGTGTGTGATAAGGAGCCAAACATGGCAACGGCGGACCTTCTGACCATGAAGAACGACAAGAGCCAGGCGGACAAGCAGAAGGCGCTGGATTCCGCGCTGGCACAGATCGAGCGGCAGTTCGGCAAGGGCTCGATCATGAAGCTCGGCGGCGACAACAAGCTCAACGACATCGAGGCCACCTCGACCGGCTCGCTAGGCCTCGACATCGCGCTCGGCATCGGCGGCCTGCCCAAGGGCCGGATCATCGAGATCTACGGCCCCGAATCCTCGGGCAAGACCACGTTGACGCTGCATTGCGTCGCCGAGGAGCAGAAGAAGGGCGGCGTCTGCGCCTTCGTCGACGCCGAGCACGCGCTCGATCCGCAATACGCCAAGAAGCTCGGCGTCAACCTCGACGAGTTGCTGATCTCGCAGCCCGACACCGGCGAGCAGGCGCTCGAGATCACCGACACGCTGGTGCGCTCGGGCGCGGTCAGCCTCGTCGTCGTCGATTCGGTCGCCGCGCTGACCCCCAAGAGCGAGCTCGAGGGCGACATGGGCGACAGCTCCGTCGGCGTCCATGCCCGGCTGATGTCCCAGGCGATGCGCAAGCTCACCGGTTCGATCAGCCGCTCCAACTGCATGGTGATCTTCATCAACCAGATCCGGATGAAGATCGGCGTGATGTTCGGCAGCCCCGAGACCACCACGGGCGGCAACGCGCTCAAGTTCTACTCCTCGGTGCGCCTCGACATTCGCCGCATCGGCGCGATCAAGGACCGCGACGAGGTGGTGGGCAATCAGACCCGGGTGAAGGTGGTCAAGAACAAGGTCGCGCCGCCGTTCAAGCAGGTCGAGTTCGACATCATGTACGGCGAGGGGATCTCCAAGACCGGCGAGCTGCTCGACCTCGGCGTCAAGGCCGGCGTGGTGGACAAGTCCGGCTCGTGGTTCTCCTACGGCGACGAGCGGATCGGGCAGGGCCGCGAGAACGCCAAACAGTTCCTGCGTGAGAACACCCAGATCGCGCTCGCCATCGAGGACAAGATCCGCGCCGCCCACGGGCTCGACTTCGACCTGATGGGCGACGACAACAGCGACGATCTCGTCGAACCGTAACGCCCCACGTTCTTCCAGCAGCAGCGCCCCGTTCCGCATCCGGCGGTTCGGGGCGTTGTCGTGTCAGGGCCCGGCGATCACCGCGTCGAGCCGCTCGACGCTGCCGGCGAGGTTGCCGAGGCCCAGATGCTCCGCCGCCAGCGCCGGCGCCGCGGCGGGCGCGGCCGTCGCCACCGCCGTGCGCGCGGGCACAACGAAGCTCACCGCCGGCAGGGCGACGGCGGCCGCGAGGGCGAAGACGAGGGGGCGAAGGCGCATGAGCGTGGACCGGGGCAGGGCAGAGGCGTAACCGCCCGCCGCGCCGTTGGTTCCCGCCGTTCTCGCCGCCGCGACGGTCGCGCCGCCGCCAGCCCCTGTGGACAGCCCCGCGGCCCGCCGCTACACCGCTCGTCAGCACAAGACGGACCGCCAGATGACCAGCCTCGCCGACATCCGCTCCACCTTCCTCGACTACTTCCGCCGCCAGGGGCACGAAGTCGTCGATTCCTCGCCGCTCGTGCCGAGGAACGACCCGACCCTGATGTTCACGAATTCCGGGATGGTGCAGTTCAAGAACCTCTTCACCGGCGTCGAGACGCGCGACTACCAGCGCGCGACGACCGCGCAGAAGTGCGTCCGCGCCGGGGGCAAGCACAACGACCTCGACAATGTCGGCTACACCGCCCGCCACCTCACCTTCTTCGAGATGCTCGGCAACTTCTCCTTCGGCGACTACTTCAAGGCCGACGCCATCCCCTTCGCCTGGGAGATGGTGACGAAGGAGCTCGACATCCCGGCCGAGCGGCTGCTGGTCACGGTCTACCACGACGACGACGAGGCCGCCGAGCTCTGGAGGAAGGTCGCCGGCCTGCCCGACGAGCGCATCATCCGCATCGCGACCGACGACAACTTCTGGATGATGGGCCCGACCGGCCCCTGCGGCCCCTCGTCGGAGATCTTCTTCGACCACGGCGAGAAGTTCTGGGGCGGCCCGCCCGGCTCGCCCGAGGAAGACGGCGACCGGTTCATCGAGATCTGGAACCTCGTCTTCATGCAGTTCGAGCAGTTCGAGGACGGCACCCGCCGCGAGCTGGCCGCGCAGTCGATCGACACCGGCATGGGGCTCGAGCGCATCTCGTCGCTGCTGCAGGGGACGAACAACGTCTTCGAGACCGACCTCTTCCGCGCCATCATCGACGCCTCCGCCCACGCCTCCAATACCTCCACCGACGAGGCGCACCTGACCCACCACCGGGTCATCGCCGACCACCTGCGCTCGACGTCGTTCCTGATTGCCGAGGGCGTGCTGCCCTCCAACGAGGGGCGCGGCTACGTGCTGCGCCGGATCATGCGCCGCGCGATGCGCCACGCGCACCTGCTCGGCGCGTCCGACCCGCTGATGCACCGGCTGGTGCCCGCGCTCGTCCAGCAGATGGGCGCGGCCTATCCCGAGCTGCGCGAGCAGCAGGCGATGATCGAGGACACGCTCGAGACGGAGGAGGTCCGCTTCCGCAACACGCTCGACCGCGGCCTGAAGCTGCTCGACGACGAGGTCGCGCGGCTCGAGACGGGCAAGAACCTGCCCGGCGAGACGGCCTTCAAGCTCTACGACACCTACGGCTTCCCGCTCGACCTCACCGAGGACGCCCTGCGCGAGCGCGGCATCTCCGTCGACCTGCCAGGCTTCAACGCTTCCATGGAAGAGCAGAAGCGCAAGGCCCGCGCCGCGTGGTCGGGCTCGGGCGAGGCGGCCGACCAGACCGTCTGGTTCGACATCGCCGATGAGCACGGCACCACCGACTTCCTCGGCTACGACACTGAGACCGCCGAGGGCCAGGTCCTCGCGCTGGTGCGCGACGGCGCGCCGGTGGAGCGGGCCGGGGCGGGCGCGCAGGTGCAGATCGTGCTCAACCAGACGCCCTTCTACGCCGAGGCCGGCGGCCAGGTCGGCGATGCCGGCACCCTGACCACCGAGACCGGCACCGCCGAGATCACCGACTGCCGCAAGATCGCGGGGGTCTACGTCCACTTCGCGCGCGTCACGGCGGGCGAGATCGCCGCGGGCGAGGGCGCGCGGCTCGAGGTCGACCACGCGCGGCGCGGCGCGATCCGGGCCAACCACTCCGCGACACACCTGCTCAACGAGGCGCTGCGCAACGTGCTCGGCGATCACGTCGCGCAGCGCGGCTCGCTCAACGCGCCCGACCGGCTGCGCTTCGACTTCAGTCACAACAAGGCGATGGGCGCCGACGACATCGCCGCCGTCGAGCGCGAGGTCAACGAACTGATCCGCCAGAACGCACCGGTCACCACGCGCATCATGACCCCCGACGAGGCCCGCGCCCTCGGCGCGCAGGCGCTGTTCGGCGAGAAGTACGGCGACGAGGTCCGCGTCGTGTCGATGGGCATCGCCGACACCGGCAAGGGGCTCGACGGCAAGACCTACTCGATCGAGCTCTGCGGCGGCACCCATGTCGCGCGCACGGGCGATATCGGCCTGTTCGCGCTGACCACCGAGGCCGCCTCGGCCGCCGGCGTGCGCCGCATCGAGGCGCTGACCGGCGAGGCCGCGATGGCCGAGCTGCGCCGCCGCGACCGCAGCCTCGGCGAGGTCGAGGCGCTGCTGAAGTGCGGCCCCGACGAGGTCGCCGGGCGGGTGCGCGCGCTGATGGACGAGCGCAAGGCGCTGGCCAACGAGGTGTCGCAGCTGCGCCGCCAGCTGGCGATGTCGGGCGGCCCCGCCGAGGGGCCGGCGGCGCGCGAGATCAACGGCATGCGCTTCGTCGCGCAGGTGCTCTCGGGCGTCACGGGCAAGGACCTGCCCTCGCTGATCGACGGCATGAAGTCCGATCTCGGCACCGGCGCGGTGCTGCTGATCGCCGACACCGACGGCAAGGCCGCCGTCGCCGCGGGCGTCACCGCCGACCTCGTCGAGCGCGTCTCGGCGGTCGACCTAGTGCGCGCCGCCGTCGCCGAGCTCGGCGGCAAGGGCGGCGGCGGCCGGCCCGACCTGGCGCAGGGCGGCGGCAAGGACGCCGCCAACGCCGAGGCCGCGATCTCCGCGGCGGGCAAGGTACTGGAGGAGAACTGATGCCGACCGCACTCTGGATCGCGCACGTCAAGGTCACCGACGAGGCGGCCTACGGCGAGTATGCCAAGCGCGCCACCGACGCCATCGCGGCCCACGGCGGGGTCTTCCTCGCCCGGGGCGGGGCGCACGAGCAGATGGAGGGGCCCGACCGGCCCCGCAACGTCGTCGCGCGCTTCCCGTCGCTGCAGGCGGCGCACGATTGCTACTATTCCGACGCCTACCAGGAGGCGCTCT
>NZ_CH724107.1:912971-968875 GCF_000153305.1 Oceanicola granulosus HTCC2516 | reverse complement strand
CACCCCCTCCAAACGAAGAAGGCCGGGCACATCGCCCGGCCTTTCCACATTCACCCCGCCGCGCGGGACTGGCGCTTGCGCTCGTGCGGGTCGAGGAAGCGCTTGCGCAGGCGGATCGAGTTCGGCGTCACCTCGACGAGCTCGTCGTCGTCGATGTAGGCGATGGCCGTCTCGAGCGACATCGTGACCGGCGTCGTCAGGCGCACGGCCTCGTCGGTGCCGGAGGCGCGCACGTTCGTCAGCTTCTTGCCCTTGAGCGGGTTCACCTCGAGGTCGTTCTCGCGCGAATGCTCGCCGATGATCATGCCCTCGTAGACCTGCTCCTGCGCGCCGATGAACATCTTGCCGCGCTCCTCGAGGTTCCAGAGCGCGTAGGCGACCGAGACGCCGTTCTCCATGGAGATCAGCACGCCCTGGCGGCGGCCCTGGATCGCGCCCTTGTGCGGCGCCCAGGAGTGGAAGATGCGGTTGAGCACGCCCGAGCCGCGGGTGTCGGTCAGGAACTCGCCGTGATAGCCGATCAGGCCGCGCGACGGGACATGGGCGACGATGCGGGTCTTGCCGGCGCCGGCGGGCTTCATCTCGACCAGCTCGCCCTTGCGGGGGCCGGTGAGCTTCTCGATGACCGCGCCGGAATACTCGTCGTCCACGTCGATGGTGACTTCCTCGACCGGCTCGAGCCGCTGGCCGTCTTCCTCGCGGATGATGACGCGCGGGCGCGAGATGGACAGCTCAAAGCCCTCGCGGCGCATGTTCTCGATGAGCACGCCCATCTGCAGTTCGCCGCGGCCCGACACCTCGAACGCCTCGCCGCCGGGGGTGTCGGCGATCTTGATTGCGACGTTGGTCTCGGCCTCCTTCATCAGCCGCTCGCGGATGACGCGCGACTGCACCTTCTTGCCGTCGCGGCCGGCGAGGGGGCTGTCGTTGATGCCGAAGGTGACGGTGATCGTCGGCGGATCGATCGGCTGCGCGGGCAGCGGGACGTCGAGCGCCGGGTCGCAGATCGTGTCGGCGACAGTGGCCTTCGACATGCCGGCGAGGCTGACGATGTCGCCGGCGACGGCCTCGTCGATGGGCTGCTGCGACAGGCCGCGGAAGGCGAGGATCTTGGAGACGCGGAACGACTCGACCTTCTCGCCGGTGCGCGACAGGGCGTTGACCGTCGCGCCGGTGCGCAGGGTGCCGCTCTCGACGCGGCCCGTCAGCAGGCGGCCGATGAAGGGATCGGCGCCGAGCGTGGTGGCGAGCATGCGGAACGGCTTGTCGGCGGCGGCGGCCTGGCGTGGGGCGGGGACGTGGCGCACGATCAGGTCGAACAGCGCCGACAGGTCCCTGCGCGGGCCCTCGAGCGTCTCGTCGGCCCAGCCGGCGCGGCCGGAGGCATAGAGGTGCGGGAAGTCGAGCTGGTCGTCGGCGGCGTCGAGCGCGGCGAACAGGTCGAACACCTCGTCGAGCGCGCGGTCGGGCTCGGCGTCGGGCTTGTCGACCTTGTTGAGCACGACGATCGGGCGCAGGCCGAGGGCGAGCGCCTTGGAGGTGACGAACTTGGTCTGCGGCATCGGGCCTTCGGCGGCGTCGACCAGCAGGACGACCCCGTCGACCATCGACAGGATGCGCTCGACCTCGCCGCCGAAGTCGGCGTGGCCGGGGGTGTCGACGATGTTGATGCGGGTGCCGTTGTGCTCGACCGAGGTCGCCTTGGCGAGGATGGTGATCCCGCGCTCGCGCTCGAGGTCGTTGGAGTCCATCGCGCGCTCGGCGACCGACTGGTTCTCGCGGAACGCGCCGCTCTGCTTGAGGAGTTCGTCGACGAGCGTGGTCTTGCCGTGGTCGACGTGTGCGATGATCGCGATATTGCGAAGGTCCATGAAGCTCTGCCCTGAAAGGAATGCGCCGCCCTTACCGTGCAATTGCAGCGTTGGCTAGGGTTCAGTGTGTCGCGGTCCCGGAGAACAGCTGGATGACGATGACTCCGGCGGCGATCAGCCCGAGCCCGGCGAGGGCCGCGCCGTCGAGCCGCTCGCCGTACCAGACCCAGCCGATCAGCGTGATCAGCGCGATGCCGAGGGCGGACCAGAGCGCGTAGGCGACGCCGACGGGCAGGGTGCGCAGGGTGAGCGCGAGGAAATAGAAGGCGAGGCCGTAGCCGGCGATGACGATCAGCGTCGGGCCGGGGCGGGTGAAGGCGGCGCTGGCCTTGAGGGCGGTGGTGCCGATCGTCTCGAACAGGACGGCGGCGGCGAGGATCAGGTAGGTCGGCATGGGCGGGCTCCTTTACGCCCGACCGCTAGCCCGGCGGCGCGTCCGCCTCAAGCGCCCTGCGCTGCCCCGGCCGCCCCGAGATGCGCCCCCGCACCGGCGGCATGCGCGGCGCGGGGCGGCGGGCGCGGCACGGCGGGCATCCGGGCGGCACGGCGGGCCCAGCCCTCGGCCTCGCGGCGGCTGACCTGCGGGCGGGCGAGGGGGCCGTACTCGCCGCCGGTGAGGCGGAAGACCTGCGCGCGCGCCTTGTCCGAGAGCGCGGCGAGCGCCATCGGGCCGGGGAAGAAGCTCTCCGTCAGCGCGCCCTCGGCGCAGAGCACCGCGTGGCGGGCGAGCAGCAGGTGGACGTAGGTGACCCGCCGGCGGCCGCGCAGGATGCGCGCGCCGGGCAGGGGCAGCAGACCGCAGGCGGGGGCGAAGACCTCCGCCGCGCCGAAGCGGCGGCGCACGTCCCGTCCGCGCAGCAGGATGCGGTGCTGCGACGATACGACGAGATCGCGCCGCGGTACGCCGGGGCCGAGACAGTCGGCCGGCAGGCGCACGGGGCGGTTGTCGATGCCCTTGTCGGTGAAGGCCAGTGCGCTGCGGCCCGCCCACAAGACCGGCCTCGGCCCGTCATCGACCGTGGAGACGAGATCGCCCGGCCGCAGCAGCTCGACCGCGACCGCGCCCATCGGCGTCTCGATCAGGGTGCCGGCGGTGAAGCAGGCGACCGACTGGTAGGGCGTGTCGCTCGAGACGCCGTCGCCGCTGTCGACCGCTTCCCCGTTGCGGCCCGAGACGGGCGCGAAGGCGGTGCCGTCGGCGATCACGGCGTCGGGGGGCGGGACGAGGCCGATATTGTCGCCGTCGATGCGCAGCACGTGGACCGCGTTGCCGTCGGCGTCGAGCAGGGAGAACTCGTTCTCCACCACCGAGCCGGCGGCGTAGGTCTTGCCGAAGAAGGTGACGGGCTCGGCGAGCGTGGCGGCGGCGCCGGTCTCGCTGTAGCCGTCCTCGAACCGGCCGTCGTCGTCGTTCACCACGATCTGCGTCGGTGTGTCGGTGGTGAAGATGAACCGCCCTTCCGTCCATTGCGGACGCGCGGGATCAAAGAGCGGATCCGCCTCGTCGTTCGGCTCGACGTCCCAGAGCAGGTTCTCCTTGGTGAGCTGCGCCGGCCGGTAGAGCGTGTTCCAGTCGTGCACCGCGATGATCGGCATGAGCCCCTCCCGCATCTGATGCGGCAGCTCTAGCGCCAAACCCCTAACGTCCCGTTACGCCGCAACGAAAAAGGCGCGCCACGAGGGGCGCGCCTTGTCAAGTCCCGGGGCCGCGTTCAGCCGGCGAGCGCCTTGTTCAGGTTCTCGTCCACCTTCTCGAGGAAGCCCATCGTGGTCAGCCAGCGCTGGTCGGGGCCGACGAGGAGCGCGAGGTCCTTGGTCATGTGGCCCGACTCGACGGTGTCGACGATGACCTTCTCGAGCGTCTCGGCGAAGTTCTTCAGCGGCGCGTTGTCGTCGAGCTTGGCGCGGTGCTTGAGGCCGCCGGTCCAGGCGAAGATCGAGGCGATGGAGTTGGTGGAGGTCTGCTCGCCCTTCTGGTGCTGGCGGTAGTGGCGGGTGACGGTGCCGTGGGCGGCCTCGGCCTCGACGATCTTGCCGTCGGGGGTCATCAGCTGCGAGGTCATCAGGCCGAGCGAGCCGAAGCCCTGCGCGACGGTGTCGGACTGCACGTCGCCGTCGTAGTTCTTGCAGGCCCACACATAGCCGCCCGACCACTTCATCGCCGCCGCGACCATGTCGTCGATCAGGCGGTGCTCGTAGGTCAGGCCGGCTTCCTCGAAGCGGTCCTTGAACTCCTCGTCGAACACCTTCTGGAACAGGATCATGAACTGGCCATCGTACTGCTTGAGGATGGTGTTCTTCGTCGACAGGTAGACGGGGTAGCCACGCTTCAGGCCGTAGTTGAACGAGGCGCGGGCGAAGTCGATGATCGACTGGTCGAGGTTGTACATCCCCATGTAGATGCCCGAGGACGGCGCGTCGAAGACCTCCTCCTCGATGGTGGTGCCGTCCTCGCCGACGAACTTCATCGACAGCTTGCCCGGCCCGGGGAACTTCATGTCGGTGGCGCGGTACTGGTCGCCGAAGGCGTGGCGGCCGATGATGATCGGCTGGGTCCAGCCCGGCACGAGGCGCGGCACGTTGGAGCAGATGATCGGCTCGCGGAAGACGACGCCGCCGAGGATGTTGCGGATCGTGCCGTTGGGGCTGCGCCACATCTTCTTGAGGCCGAACTCCTCGACCCGGCCCTCGTCGGGGGTGATCGTGGCGCACTTCACGCCGACGCCGATCTCCTTGATCTTGTTGGCGGCGTCGATGGTGATCTGGTCCTCGGTCCGGTCGCGCTCCTCGATGCCAAGATCGTAGTAGAGCAGGTCGACGTCGAGATAGGGCAGGATGAGCTTCTGCTTGATGAAGTCCCAGATGATCCGGGTCATCTCGTCGCCGTCGAGCTCGACGACGGGGTTCTCTACCTTGATCTTGGTCATGCGCGTCCCTCTGTTGTCACCATGGTGTTGGCGCGGCAGATAGACTATCCGCCGCCGCCGATAAAGCCGTTCGCTCAGCCGAGCTGCACCAGGGCGTGGCGCTTCTTGCCGGCGGAGAGCTTGATCGGGCTGGCCAGCTGCTCGGTGCCGATCACGAGGCCCGCGTCGGTCAGCGGCCGGTCGTCGAGGCGCGCGCCGTTGTCGGCGATCAGGCGCTTGGCCTCCTTGCCCGAGCCGGCGAGGCCCGCCCGCACGATCAGCTGCACCACGGAGACGCCGCCGGCCGCCTCGTCCGCCGAGAGCGTCAGCGTGGGCAGGTCGCCCCCGACGCCGCCCTTCTCGAACACCTCGCGTGCCGTCGCCTCCGCCGTCGCGGCGGCCTCGCGGCCGTGCAGCAGGGCGGTGACCTCGTTGGCGAGCACGATCTTGGCCTCGTTGATCTCGGCCCCGCCGAGCGCGCCCAGCCGCTCGCACTCCTCGAGCGGCAGCTCGGTGTAGAGCTTGAGGAAGCGCCCGGTGTCGGCGTCGGTGGTGTTGCGCCAGAACTGCCAGAACTCGTATGGGCTCAGCATGTCGGCGTTGAGCCAGACCGCGCCGCCCTGGCTCTTGCCCATCTTGCGCCCGTCCGAGGTGGTCAGCAGCGGCGTCGTCAGGCCGTAGATCTCGCGGTCGAGCACGCGCCGGGTCAGGTCGACGCCGTTGACGATGTTGCCCCACTGGTCGGAGCCGCCCATCTGCAGCAGGCAGCCGTGGCGCCGGTTGAGCTCGAGGAAGTCGTAGGCCTGCAGGATCATGTAGTTGAACTCGAGGAAGCTCAGCGACTGCTCCCGGTCGAGCCGCGACTTCACGCTCTCGAACGACAGCATCCGGTTGACCGAGAAGTGCCGCCCGATGTCGCGCAGGAAGTCGAGGTAGTTCAGCCCGTCGAGCCACTCGGCGTTGTTGAGCATCTTCGCGCCCGTCGCGCCCTCGCCGTAATCGAGGTAGCGCTCGAACACCGCCTGCATCCCGGCGATGTTGGCGTCGATCTGCTCGGGCCCGAGCAGCGGCCGCTCGTCGGCGCGGAACGACGGATCGCCCACCTTGGTGGTGCCGCCGCCCATCAGGGTGATCGGCTGGTGGCCCGTCTTCTGCAGCCAGCGCAGCAGCATGATGTTGAGCAGGTGGCCCACATGCAGCGACCGCGCCGTCGCGTCGTAGCCGATATAGGCGGTGACGACCCCCTTGGAGAGCTCCTCGTCGAGGCTCTGGTAATCGGTGCAGTCGGCGAGAAAGCCGCGCTCCATGATCCGCGCCATGAATTCGGATTTCGGATGGTAGGTCATCGCTCTTGTTCCTGTCGGGGGTGCGGGGCACTCTATAGGGCGCGGTGGGGCAGAGGGAAAGCCGATGTTGAAAAGCGGGCCGATCAGGGCGCTGGGTGCGATGTCGGGCACCTCGCTCGACGGGGTCGACGCGGCGGTGATCGAGACGGACGGGCACGAGGTGCTCGGCTTCGGGCCGACGGGCTACCGGGCCTACACGCCGACCGACCGCGAGATCCTGCGCGGCGGGCTCGGGCGCTGGCCGGGCGAGCCGGGCGTCGCGGCGGCGGCGGAGGTGGTCGAGGAGGCGCACATGACGCTGCTCGCCGGCCTCGACGCCGAGCTCGTCGGCTTCCACGGCCAGACCCTCGCCCACGAGCCGGCGGGGCGCGGCACGCACCAGGCCGGCGACGGGCAGGCGCTGGCCGACTACCTGGGCCGGCCCGTCGTGTGGGATTTCCGCTCGTCCGACGTGCGCCTCGGCGGGCAGGGCGCGCCGCTCGCGCCGTTCTACCACTTCGCGCTGGCGCGCTGGATCGGGGCGGAGGCGCCGCTCGCCTTCCTCAACCTCGGCGGCGTCGGCAACCTCACCTGGATCGACCCGCGCCTGCCCAGGCCCGACAGCCCCGGCGCGCTGCTCGCCTTCGACACCGGCCCCGCCAACGCGCCGATGGACGACCTCGTCGCCGCCCGCCTCGGCGCCGCGCGCGACGAGGGCGGGCGGCTGGCGCGGGCGGGGAGCGTCGACGAGGCGGTGCTCGACGATTTCACCCGGCAGGGCTACTTCCTGAAGGTGCCGCCCAAGTCGCTCGACCGGATGGACTTCCCCTTCCTCGGCCCCGCCGTGGCGGAGCTGTCGACGGAGGACGCGCTCGCCACCCTGGCCGCATGTAGCGCGGCGGGCGTCATGGCGGGGCTCGACCATTGCCCCGCGCCGCCCGAGCGACTGCTCGTCACCGGGGGCGGGCGGCACAATGCGACGCTGATGGAGATGATCGCCGCCGGCATCGCCTGCCCCGTCGCGCCGGTCGAGGAGGTCGGGCTCGACGGCGACATGCTCGAGGCGCAGGCCTTCGCCTTTCTCGCGGTGCGGGTGGCGCGGGGCCTGCCGACCTCGGCGCCCGGCACCACCGGCGTCGCCGCGGCGGTGGGTGGCGGCACGCTAAGCCGGCCGCGCTCCGATACAAGGTCGCGCGCCGCCTCCTGACAGGCTTCCCCGACCGTCTCCGCGGGAAAATGCTCACCGACGGACAGGGCGGGGCAGATGCCCGCCGATGCCCCTCCGTGAGGGCCGGGCCGCGTTGAACGTTCGGTCGGGAGCGACGTTATCTGTCCGAGAACGGGCGCCGGAGCAGTCACGCAGCGCCCGCGAAACAGGATCAGGAGTCACACCACCATGAAGACCCTCGCAGTCACCGCCCTCGCCTCCCTCGCCGCCGCCCCGGCCTTCGCCGGCGGCCTCGACACCACCGCGCCGCAGCCCGTGCTGACCTCGCCCGCCCCGGCCCCCGCGCCGGTGACGATGGCGACCCGCGACTGGAGCGGCGCCTACGGCGGTGTGCAGCTCGGCTACGGCCAGACCGACGGCGACGTCTTCGCCGAGGAGGAAGAGGGCGCGCTCTACGGCGGCTTCGTCGGCTACCAGCGCGACTTCGGCTCGATCGTCGCGGGCGCCGAGCTCGACTACCTCGGCACCGACATCACCAACGACGCGACCGGCACCGACATCGACAGCCTCGCCCGCGCCAAGCTGCGGGTCGGCTACGACGCCGGCAACTTCCTGCCCTACGCCACCGGCGGCTACGCCATGGCCAACACCTCGGGCGGCCTCGAGGCGGACGCCGACGGCTACTTCTACGGTGTCGGCGCCGACTACATGGTGACCGACCGCATCGCCGTGGGTGGCGAGATCACGAAGAACGAGTTCGAGGACTTCGACGGCAGCGGCGACGATTTCGGCATGACCACCGCCTCGGCGCGGGTGTCGTTCCGGTTCTGAGACAGGTCAACCCGGTCGCCTCGGCGGCCGGGGCGCAGGGGCCACCCCACCCCCCATCTCATAGGCCCCTGACGACGAGAGGGCGGCACCGGCTCCCCCCGGTTGCCGTCCTCTTCATTTGAGCTGCAGCGGCCCGTTCGGATCGCGCGTGATCAGCGCGTCGATCCTCGCCCCCGGCGCGGCGCGTCCGAGCGTGACAAAGCTGCCGCGGCCGAACATGTCCTGCGCCGCCTCGAGCATCGCCTGCTGCGCGACCCGGGCCAGCGAGCTGCCGAGCGACAGCCGGGCGACGCCGGTGCCGGCGAAATCATCCATCGACTGGGTGCTGAAATGCCCCGCCACCAGCCCGTTGACCGGGGCCGAGACGCTGGCGCAGATGCGGCGCAGGTCGTCCATCGTGCCGGGCATCGGCGCGTAGAGCACGTCGGCGCCGGCGGCCTCGAACGCCTGCAGCCGGCGAATCGCCTCGTGGATGCCGTAGCCGCCGGTCAGCACCCCGTCGGCCCGCGCCGTCAGCACGAAATCCGCCGCCAGACCGCGCGCCGCCTCCACCGCCGCGCTCACCCGCGCGACGGCCTCCTCGAAGGCGTAGGGCTCCCGTCCCGGCAGGTCGGTGTCCTCGATGCAGATCCCCGCGAGCCCCGCCTCGGCGGCCAGCCGAACCGTCTCGGCGACGTCCTCGGGCGCCGCGCCGTAGCCGTTCTCGAAGTCGCCCTGCACCGGCACGTTGACGGCCGCGACCAGCGCGCGCGCGTGCTCGAGCGCCTCGTCGCGGGTGACGGTGCCGCCGTCGGGGCGGCCGAGGGTGAAGGCGTGGGCGGCCGAGGAGGTGGCGATGGCGCGCGCGCCGAGCGCCTCGAGCATCCGCGCGCTGCCGATGTCCCACGCGTTGGCGAGGATGAAGGGCGCGCCCGGCTTGTGGAGGGCGCGGAAGGCGGCGCCGGGATCGGTGGGCATGGCTCGTGGCTCCGGGCAGGGTTGCCCGAAGCCTAGGGGAGCCGCCCCCGCGCTGGCAAGCGCGCTGCTCAGGCGGCGCGCTGGACCATGCCGAACAGGTCGCGCGGATCGTCGGGATCGGCGAGCATGTCGAGCAGCACGAAATGCTCGGTGCCCTGGATCGCGCCGTGCAGGTAGCGCAGGGCGGCGAAATCCTCGACGGCGAAGCCGACGCTGTCGAACAGGGTGATCTGGTCCTGCGACGTGCGGCCCTCGGCCTCGCCGTTGATCACCTGCCACAGCTCCGTGACGGGGTGATCCTCGGCAAGCTGCTGGATCTCGCCCTCGATGCGGGTCTGGGGCGGGAACTCCACGAAGATCGACGCGCGGTGCAGGATGCCCTCGGCGAGCTCGGTCTTGCCGGGGCTGTCGCCGCCGACGGCGTTGATGTGCACGCCGGGGCCGACCATGTTGTCGCTCAGGATCGTGGCGTACTTCTTGTCGGCGGTGCAGGTCGTCAGGATCTGCGCGCCCTCGATCGCCTCCTCGGGGCTCTTGCACGACACCACCCGCAGCCCCGTCCCCGCGAGGTTGCGCGCGGCCTTCTCGGTGGCGGCGGGGTCGAGGTCGTAGAGGCGCACCTCGTCGATGCCCACGAGCGTGCGGAAGGCGAGGCACTGGAACTCGCACTGGGCGCCGTTGCCGATCACCGCCATCGTCTTCGCCCCCTTCGGCGCGAGGTGGCGCGCCACCATCGCCGAGGTCGCGGCGGTGCGCAGGGCGGTCAGGATCGTCATCTCCGAGAACAGCACCGGGTAGCCCGTCCGCATGTCGGCGAGCAGCCCGAAGGCCGTCACCGTCTGCAGCCCCGCGAAGGTGTTGGACGGGTGGCCGTTGACGTACTTGAAGCCGTAGAGTTCGCCGTCGGTCGTCGGCATCAGCTCGATCACGCCGACGTCGGAATGAGCCGGGATGCGCGGCGTCTTGTCGAAGGATTGCCAGCGGCGGAAGTTGTCCTCGATGGTCGCGGCGAGGTCGGCGAGCATCTTCTCGATGCCGATATGGTGGACCAGCCGCATCATGTGATCGACGCTGACGAAGGGCACGAGGGCCTTGGCGGAGGGATCGAGGCTCATTTGAGGCTCCCGGTAAAGGGCCGCGTGGGCCGGTCGAAGATACGTTTGCCCAGCAGCGAGGCGGCGAGGTCCACCATCAGCGAGGCGGTGCGGCCGCGCTCGTCGAGGAACGGGTTGAGCTCGACGAGGTCGAGCGAGCGCACGAGGCCGCTGTCGTGCAGCAACTCGGCGACGAGGTGCGCCTCGCGGAAGGTGGCGCCGCCGGGGACGGTGGTGCCGACGGCGGGCGCGATGGCGGGCTCGAGAAAGTCGACGTCGAGCGAGACGTGCAGCAGCCCGCCCGCGGCCTCGACCCGCTCGAGGAACGCGCGCAGCGGCGCGACGATGCCGCTCTCGTCGATGGCGCGCATGTCGACGACGGTGATGTCGGTCTGCTCGAGCGCGTCGCGCTCGGCGGGGTCGACGGAGCGCAGCCCGATCATGCAGACGTTCTCGCCCGGCACCACCGCCTCGGGGGCGGGGAAGGGGGGCGTGAACGAGGGCCGGCCGGTGACGTAGGCGACGGGCGTGCCGTGCAGGTTGCCGCTGTCGGTGGTGTCGAGCGTGTGGAAGTCGCTGTGGGCGTCGAGCCAGAGCACGAACAGCGGCTTGCCCTGCGCCTTGGCGTAGGCGGCCATGCCCGAGACCGAGCCGAGCGACAGCGCGTGGTCGCCGCCGAGGAAGACGGGCATCCCCGTCTCCGCCGCCCGCTGCGCCTCGGCCGCGAGGGTGCGGGTCCAGCCGACGGTCTCGGCGAGCGAGTGCACCGCCGGGTTGCCGACGGGGGCGACGTCGGCCGCCTCCGGGGTGAGGTTGCCGAGGTCGGTGACGCCGTAGCCGAGCGCCTCGGCGGCCGCCGCGAGCCCGGCGACGCGCAGCGCGTCGGGGCCCATGCGGCAGCCCTGGTTGCGCTTGCCGCTGTCCACGGGCGCGCCGATGAGAATGATGTGCTTGTCCATGCGCCGCAGGATGGTCCGGCGCGGCCCGTGGCGGAAGCGGGCAATATGTGCAATCTGGTGGCACAATTGGCCAAATCGGGTGATCGGAATGGACGGACTGGACAAGGCGCTGATCTCCGCCCTCACGCGCGACGGGCGCGCGAGCCTCTCCACCCTCGCCGCCGACCTCGGCGTCACCCGCGCCACCGTGCGCACCCGCCTCGCCCGGCTCGAGGCGACGGGCGAGATCACCGGCTACACCGTCACCACCCGCCGCGACCCCGGCCAGGCGCCGGTGCGGGGGCTGATGATGCTGGGGATCGAGGGGCCGGGGACGGAGCGGATCATGGCCCGCGTCGCCGCGATGCCCCAGGTGCAGGCGGTGCACTCCACCAACGGCACCTGGGATCTCGTCGCCGAGATCGGCACGCGGACGCTCGAGGAGTTCGACGAGGTGCTGTTCTCGATCCGCCGGATGAGCGGCGTCACCCGCAGCGAGACGACGCTGCTGCTATCGACGCGCCGGGGCCGCTGAGGCGGGGCCGCGCGCGGCGGCGGTGAACCACAGCACCGCGAGGATGAGCGAGAACAGCGCGTTCCAGCTCGGCATCGACAGCCCCATCAGCTCCCACGAGACCTGGTCGCACATGATGAGGCGCGGCCCGGCGTCGGCGGCGCCGGGCAGCAGCGCGCCGCCCTCGAGGCCCGACAGTCCTCCCGAGCCGGTGCAGCTCGCCGGCCCCTCCCACCAGTCGCGCTCGACGCCGGTGTGGAAGATGCCGATGCCGGCCGTGCTCAGCGCCGCGAGCCCGCCGAGCGCCGCCATCCAGCGAAACGGCAGGAACACGTAGGTCGCCAGCCCGATCACGACCGCCGCCGCGTGCGGCCAGCGCTGCCACAGGCACATCGCGCAGGGCAGGTAGCCGAGCGACTGGAACAGGAACGCGCTGGCCAGCAGCAGGGCGGAGCCGAGGCTGGCGAGCAGGACGAGGGTGCGGAAGGGCAGGGTCATAGCAGGGGGATCACCAGGAAGGCGCCGACGAGGAGGACGCAGAAGAGCGTGAAGACGAGCCCGAGGCGGCGCTCGATGAACTCGCGGATCGGCGGGCCGAACTTCCACAGCAGCGCAGCGACGAGGAAGAAGCGCGCCGCCCGCGCCACGAGCGCGGCGAGCAGGAACGCCACAACGTTCATCCCCGTCACGCCCGAGGCGATGGTGATGACCTTGAACGGGAACGGCGTCACCCCCGCGATCAGCACCGCCCAGACGCCGTACTCGTTGTAGCGCAGCGCGAAGTCGTCGAATTGCGCGCCCATGTGGTAGAAGTCGAGCACCGGCCGGCCGACCGTCTCGTAGAGGCCGTGGCCGATCCAGTAGCCGAGCAGCGCCCCCGTCACCGAGGCCGCCGTGGCGAGGCCGGCGATGATGAAGGCGCGCGAGGGCCGGGCGAGGATCATCGGGATCATCAGCACGTCGGGCGGGATCGGGAAGAACGAGCTCTCCACGAAGGCGACGATCGCCAGCGCCCACATCGCGTAGCGCCCTTCGGCGAGCCGTATGGTCCAGTCGTAGAGACGTCTTATCATGGGTCGGGAGCCTGCTCGCCTTTTGCGGCGTTAGGACATGGCACGGGCGCTGGGTCAAGCCGCGCCACATCACGGAGCCATCATGAGGAGCGCGGGATGAAATGGCGGGGTCGGCGGGGCAGCCGCAACATCGTGGACCGGCGCAGGTCGGGCCGTGGGCGCGGCGCAGCCGTGGGCGGCGGCGTCGGCGGCCTCGGGCTGATCGCGATCGTGCTCATCGGCTGGATGCTCGGGGTCGACGTCACGCCGCTGCTCGGCGGGCTGACGGGCGACGGCGGGGCGGGCCAGGGGCAGGCCCACGAGCCCACCGCCGCGGACGAGCGCGCCGCGCAATTCGTCTCGGTCACGCTCGCCGACACCGAGGACGTCTGGTCGCGCATCTTCATCGAGCAGGTCGACGCGCGCTACGAGCCGGCGGAGCTGGTGCTCTTCAAGGGCGCGACCCAGTCCGCCTGCGGTGGCGCCTCGGCGGTGACGGGGCCGTTCTACTGCCCCGTCGACGAGCGCATCTACCTCGACACCGGCTTCTTCACCACGCTGGAGCAGCGCCTCGGCGCAGGCGGCGACTTCGCCGCCGCCTACGTCGTGGCCCACGAGGTCGCGCACCACGTCCAGCAGGAGCTCGGCATCCTCGCCGAGGCCAACCGCACCCGCGCCCGGATGAACGAGGCCGACAGCAACGCCGTCTCCGTGCGGATCGAGCTGCAGGCCGACTGCTACAGCGGCATCTGGGCGCGCGCCGCCGAGGCGCAGTTCGGCAGCATCGAGCCCGGCGACATCGCCGAGGCGATGAACGCCGCGCGCCGGATCGGCGACGACGCGCTCCAGCGCGGCTCCGGCGGCGCGGTACGGCCCGAGACCTTCACCCACGGCACCAGCGACCAGCGCGAGGCCTGGTTCGCGCGCGGCTACGAGAGCGGCGACATCGTCGCCTGCGACACCTTCGGCACCGACCGCCTCTGACGCGCCGGCCCCTGCCGCGCCGCGCGTTGACGCAAGGCGGGGCAGGGGCTAGAGCAAGCGCGCCGGCCGGTGTGGCGGAATGGTAGACGCAGCGGATTCAAAATCCGCCGGGGGCGACCCCGTGGGGGTTCGAGTCCCCCCACCGGCACCAGCGGGCCCGTGCCCGGCCCGCGCCCTTCTTCCGCCACATTCTCCCGCGAAGGCACTGCCGGAAGTCGTTGATTCGGCAGCAATGCTCGGGATCTTCGGTCAATCCGGACGATCCGCGCCCATTGGTGCCGATGCGCAAACAGCCGAAGCGGCCGACCCGATGGCATAAATGTGGCGAAGGCGCGCGCGGTCACGCAAGCGTTACTGTTTCCGCACCGGCATCAATCGCTCTCGCCCGCTCCCGGTACTGACCCGGCGCAGCAACCGGAAGTTGTTGCGTGACGGCCGGTTGATCATGAACCGGCTCCATTAGCCCTTGTTTCCCGCGAATGGTGCGACTGCCGCACCGGTCATTGTTCACGCGCCCACTCGCCTCCACCGCGACAATGGAGGCGCAATCGAGGCAGTCGGCCCCTGATCGTGACAAGGTTTCGTCAAAGTTTTTCTTTCTCCCCAACGCCGCGTCCGCCTAGAAAGAACTTGCCCAACTGGGGGGTGACGTTTTTCGGCCGTGGGGGCGGCCGCGCCATCATCCGCATCGCGGAGCTGCCTGGCGGGATGCCGTCGATCGCCACGTGATCGACCTCGTTCCCCGTGCTCTCCCACCGGATGAACCGCGGCTGCCACGGCCAGACTGATCTCGGGGTCGAAACCAATTCGCCGAACGAGGCGTGCGTGCGGGCTTGGCCGCCGAATGCGGGAGATAATGAGATGACGTTCTATTTCTGGAAATTCTGGGGCTGCAAGGACGACACCACCCACGTCTCGCCCGACGGCACCGACATCATCGGCCTCTGGGAGTTCGACGACGGCCAGAAGAACGTCGACACCGGCCTCGGCGACGGAATCCGCCAGAACGGCGCCTTCAAGAACGGCGCCGAGGCGCACCAGGGCCAGCTCAAGATCGACGGGCGCAACGACTTCTTCGAGGTCGGCGGCAACGACAACCCCTTCGACCTCGACAAGGGCACCATCTCGACCGAGTTCACGCAGTCCGAGCACGTCGGCTCCAGCCCCGACACCATCGTCTCCCGCGGCGAGTGGTGCGACCGGGGCAGCGAGGGCTACTTCGAGATCTCCGTCACCAAGCAGGGCGCGGTGCAGGTGCTGCACTACGCCAACGGCAAGATGGTCAAGATGACCACCGAGGACGGCTTCTTCGACGCGGGCGACAAGGTCGCCGTGGCCTATTCCTGGGACAAGGACACCGGCACCCAGTTCACCGTCGCCAACGTCACCGACAACACCGAGACCACGCTCACCGACGACACCACGGGCCTGGACCTCGACATCGGCGACAACGACGGCGAGAGCTTCACCTTCGGCGCCCGCGAGAGCGACGACGGCTGCTACGACCACTTCTTCAAGGGCAAGATCGAGTACGTCGAAGTCCGCAACTCGACCATGGACCCGCCGACGCCTCCCGGCCCCGTCGGTGACGGCACCGTCGAGGGCACCGCCGGCGACGACGTGATCGACCTCGCCTACACCGGCGATCCGGAAGGCGACCGCATCGACAACAACGACGCGCTGATCCCCGGCCACGACCCGAACGACGACCTCGTCGTCGCCGGCGCGGGCGACGACCTGGTCAAGTCCGAGAAGGGCGGCGACACCGTCTATGCCGGCGCGGGCGACGACACCGTCTTCGGCGGCGAGGGCGACGACCTCATCTACGGCGACACCGACCTCGGCACTGACGACGGCGGCACGGTGCGCGAGAGCTTCGAGTGGGACAAGCTGCTGGCCGCCACCGGCGGCAAGGAGCTGCCGGAGAAGTCGAGCTACGTGCAGAATACCGGCTCGGTGAACGTCAAGTTCACCATCTACAGGGAAGAGGACGAGGACGAGGTCGTCACCGCGCTCGCCGACAACGAGCAAAACGTCGACGGCATCGACGACGGCGACGAGTCGATCACCGACACCAGCTCGCTCGCCTCGGGCCTGAACGGCTCGGGCAACAAGGCCTATTACAAGTTCGCCTTCGACCAGCCGGTCAGCAACCTGCAGTTCCGCGTCAACGACATCGACGGCGACGGCATCGTCAAGATCTACGCCCGGCTCGACGGCAAGGACGTCGAGGTCGAGTACGAAGTCGGCTCGCGTCTCACCCAGGACGGCAACGAGTTCGACAGCCAGGGCGGCTACAAGCCCGACACGTCGGACGAGTACTCGGTTCTGGTCACGATCCCGGGCGACGTCGACTACATCCTGATCAAGCACGCCCAGGACGGCGGCGGCAATTCCGGCATCAACGTCACCGACATGTACTTCGACGTCGAGGCCGACGCGCCGCCGCCGGTCCACGGCGACGGGCAGGACCGGCTGTTCGGCGGCGAGGGCGACGACACGATCTACGGCGAGGGCAACGACGACTACATCGACGGCGGCGTGGGCGACGACGAGATGTACGGCGGCGAGGGCGACGACCGCATCATCGGCGGCGACGGCGACGACATCGCCTACGGCGGCGCCGGCAACGACATCCTCGACGACGTCGAGGGCTCGCAGTACGACAACGCCGACAACGACGAGTACTACGGCGGCGATGGCGACGACGAGGTCTATACCGGCTTCGGCGACGACACCGCCTACGGCGACGCCGGCAACGACACCGTCTCCGGCGAGCGCGGCAACGACCTCGTCTACGGCGGCGACGGCGACGACGAGGTGCGCGGCGGGTCGGGCGACGACTTCCTCTACGGCGGCGACGGCGACGACACGCTCATCGACGGCAACGACGAGGACGAGACCTACGGCGGCGACGGCAACGACGTCTTCCGCGACGGGCGCGGCGCCGACATCCACTACGGCGGCCTCGGCTCCGACACCATCTTCGGCGGCACCACCGACGACCACGTGGTCGGCGGCGAGGACCCCGACCTCGACGGCGACGGCGAGTCCGACGAGATCGACACGCTCGACCTGACCGGCTCCGACGTGGAGCGCATCGACTACCGCGACCCGGGCGTCGGCGGCGGCGAGGACGATGGCGAATCCGGGCGCGTCTACTTCAAGGACGGCACCACGATGACGTTCGAGGAGATCGAGAACGTCATCCCCTGCTTCACCCCCGGTACGCGCATCGCGACGCCGCGCGGCGAGGTGCTCGTCGAGGAGCTGCGCGAGGGCGACCGCATCATCACCCGCGACAACGGCATCCAGGAGATCCGCTGGGTCGGAGCCAAGAAGATGTCGGGCGCCGACCTGGTGAAGAACCCGCACCTCAAGCCGGTGCTGATCCGGGCCGGCGCCCTCGGCGCCGGGCTGCCCGAGCGCGACATGCTCGTCAGCCCCAACCACCGGGTGCTCGTCGCCAATGACCAGACCCAGCTCTACTTCGACGAGCGCGAGGTGCTGGCCGCGGCCAAGCACCTGGTGGGCACGCCCGGCGTGCACCGGGTCGACGTGATGGCGACGACCTACATCCACTTCATGTTCGACCAGCACGAGGTGGTGCTGTCGGACGGCTCCTGGACCGAGAGCTTCCAGCCGGGCGACTGGTCGCTCAAGGGCATCGACCGGGCGCAACGGCAGGAGATCTTCGAGCTCTTCCCCGAGCTCGCCGAGAAGGAAGGTCTCGCCGGCTACACTGCGGCTCGCAAGTCGCTGAAGAAGCACGAGGCGCGCCTGCTCACCGAGTGAGCCCGTGCCGCCGGCGCGCCCCTGCTGATACAGGGCGCGCGCCGGCAGACGAGTTGCAGCACGCCCGCGGCGCCGCCGCCGCCGGGCACGGGAGCAGGGGCCGTGTGGGGGCGGTCCCTGCTTCTCTCTGTTCTGGAAGTATCCTCGGGGGTCCGGGGGCAGACAGCCCCCGGCGCTCTCCGCCCGCGCACCCCGAGTCGTCCCGATTGCGGCCGGCCCGCCCCATTTCCCGCCACGTTCCCGACACAATCGCGCGCCCGGCGCGAGCACTGGCGCCTCCGCGGCACCGAAACGGACGGGAACATGGCCATCGCGGCGCATTTGCGCCATATTCCCCCTGTCGCCCGAGGCGCTGGGCCGGGGGCGACGTCAGACGAGCGGGGGCTCGACCGTCAGCTGCCGGGACGGGGATGAGGTGACACGGGGGCCGGTGGCGCGGTCCGTTCGACCAGAGGATCCACGCGCCCAGACCGCCCCGCTTCCCCAGACCGACCTGCGCACCGGCGACGTCAGCTTCGCCGCCGGCACCTGCATCGCCACGCCGCGCGGCGAGATCGCCATCGAGCGGCTCGCGGTGGGCGACCGGGTGCTCACTCGCGACAGCGGCCTGCGCGCGATCTGCTGGGTCGGCGCGGTGACGGTCGCCGTCGCCGGGGCCGACGAGCGGCCGGTGCTGATCCGCGCCGGGGCGCTGGGGCCGCGCCTGCCCGAGACCGACCTGGTGCTCGCGCCGACGCACCGGGTGCTGCTGTCGGGCAACCAGGCGCTCGAGATGTTCGGCGACAGCGAGGTGCTCGTCGCGGCGGCGCACCTGGCGTTCCTGCCGGGCGTCGAGCGGCTCGACGTGGCCGAGGTCACCTACCACCACATCATGTTCGACCGGCACGAAGTCGTGCTGTCGAACGGCGCCTGGACCGAGAGCTTCCAGCCCGCCGCCGCCCGCGGTGCCGACGAGGCCGAGCGCCGCGACGCGCTGCTGGCCCTGTTCCCCGCGCTCGCCGGGGCCGGCGCGGGCTACGACACCGCCCGCCGCGTCGTCGTCCCCGCCCGCTAGGCCCCGCCGCGCCAGGCCGCCCACGCCTCGGGCGTGTCGAGATCGAGCCGCGCCCGCTCGCCGGCCAGCGGCACCAGCCGCAGCGCGTCGCGGTGGGCGCTCACGATGGGCGCGGCGCCCTCGTCGCCGGCCAGGCCAGCGAACTCCGCCAGCAGCGCCTCGTCGAACCAGACGGGATGGCCCGCGCGCCCGTCCTCGGTGGCGGCGCGCAGCACGAGGTCGCCGGGCCGGCGTGCGGCGGCGAGGGCGAGGAGGTCATCGGTGGTGATCTCGGGCATGTCGGGCAGCAGCACGAGCATCCCCTCCGCCCGCCGCCGCAGCGCCTCGGCCGCGCCCGCGCGCAGGGAGGCGGCCATGCCCTCGGCGGCGTCGGCCACCACCAGCGTCCCGACCCCCTCCAGCACCGCCGCCCGGGCCGGGCGGTCGGGCGGCAGCGTCACCAGCACCGGCCAGCCCGTCGCGGCCGCCCGCGCCGCCTGCCGCGCCAGCAGCGCCACGCCCGCCACCGGCTCGAGCAGCTTGTCGCGCCCGCCCATCCGCCGCGACGCCCCGGCGGCGGGGATCAGGACCAGCGGCGCGCTCACCGGCGCGGCGCGTGCGGATCGAACGGCGGCTCGGTGACGAGCCGGGCCGGGCGGCGCGCGCCGAGGATCTCGATCTCCACCTCAAGCCCCGCCTCGGCCCGCGCGCGCGGCGCGAAGCCGAAGGCGATCGACTGCCCGGTCCAGTGCGAATAGCCGCCCGAGGTGCAGAAGCCGACGACCTCGCCGTCGAGGAAGATCGGCTCGTAGGCGACCACGTCGGCGTCGTCGGCCTCGACCACGAAGGCGCAGAGCTTGCGCGCCGGCGGCGCGGCCCGCTCGGCCTCGGCGGCGGCGCGGCCGATGAAGTCGGCGTTCTTGGAGAAGGCGACGAAACGGTCCATGCCGGTCTCGGCGGCGCTGTAGTCGGGCGAGAACTCCCGCAGCCACGAGCCGAAATGGCGGTCGAGCCTCAGCGACATCATCGCGCGCATCCCGAACGGCGTGATCCCGTGTGCCTCGCCCGCGCGCATCAGCGCGAACCACAGGCCGCGCTGGTCCATCGGGTCGCAGAAGATCTCGTAGCCCAGATCGCCCGTGTAGCTGACCTGCTGGACGAGGCAGACGGCCTGTCCGACGACCATCTCGCGCACGTCGAAGAAGCGCATCCCCGCCGCGTCGGCGGCATCCGCGGCGGCGGCGGCGAGCACGTCGGGCGCGCGCGGCCCGGCGATCTGGAACCCGGTGACGCGGTCCGAGACATTCTCCACCCGCACGCCGGGCGCGAGGTGGCGCTCGAACCAGCGGCCGTGGATCGCCTGCGCGCCGTAGCTCGCGGTGAGGCGGAAGTCCTCGTCCGACAGGCAGGAGACGGTGAAGTCGCCCAGAAGCCGGCCGCGCTCGGAGAGCATCGGCGTCAGGCTCATCCGGCCCGGCTGGGGAATGCGGCCCGCCATGATCCGGTCGAGCCACGCCCGCGCCTCCGGGCCGGTGACGCGGAACTTGCCGAAATTGTGGACCTCGTTGATCCCGACCCGCTCGCGCACCGCCCGCACCTCGCGCGCGGTGGCGGCGAAGGCGTCAGAGCGGCGGAAGCTCGGGGTCTCGTAGGTCGGCTCGTCGCCCTGCGCGAAGTAGTTCGCCACCTCGAGCCCAAACTGGTGCCCCCAGACCGCGCCGAGGCTGGTGAAGATGTCGTACATCGGCGAGGTACGGTGCGGCCGCGCGGCAGGGAGCTCCTCGTTGGGGTAGGTGACGGAGAAGCGGTTGCGGTAGTTCTCCATGACCTTGGGCAGGGTATAGCCCTTGGTGATCCAGGGCCCGAATCGGGCGACGTCGAGCCCGGTGACGTCGCGCTCGGCCTCGCCCTCGATCATCCACTGCGCCAGCACCAGCCCGACGCCGCCGCCCTGGCTGAACCCCGCCATCACCCCGCAGGCCGACCAGAAGTTGCGCAACCCCGGCACCGGCCCGACCAGCGGGTTGCCGTCGGGCGCGAAGGTGAAGGGGCCGTGGATCACCCGCTTGACCCCGGCTTTCTCCAGCAGCGGGAAGCGGCGGTAGGCGAAGGCGACGCTGTCCTCGATCTTGTCGAAATCGTCGGCCAGCAGTTCGTGGCCGAAGTTCCAGGGGGTGCCGCCGACGCCCCAGGGCTGGCAGGGCTGCTCATAGAAGCCGATGCAGAGGCCGCGGCCTTCCTGGCGCAGGTAGCTCTCGCCGCCGGGATCCATCACGTGCGGGTGCTCGCGGCCGGCCTCGTATATCTCGGGGATGTCCTCGGTGACGAGGTACTGGTGCGCCATCGGGTGCAGCGGCGCGTAGGTGCCCGCCATCGCGGCGACCTCGCGGGCCCAGAGGCCGGCGGCGTTGACCACGTGCTCGGCGTGGATCGTGCCCTGCTCGGTGACAACGTCCCAGCTGCCGTCGGCGCGGGGGGTGAGCTCGAGCACCTTGTTGTGGAGCACGATCTCGGCCCCGCCCATCCGCGCCGCCTTGGCATAGGCGTGGGTGGTGCCCGAGGGGTCGAGGTGGCCGTCGAGCGGGTCGTAGAGCGCGCCGACGATGCCCTCGAGGTTGATCGTCGGCACCTTCTTCGCGATCTCGTCGGGGCCGAGGATCTCGGTCTCGAGCCCCATGTAGCGGTGCTTGGCGCGCTCGGCGACGAGCATGTCGAAGCGGTCGCGGTTGTCGGCGAGGGTGACGCCGCCGACATGGTGCAGACCGCACGACAGACCGGTCAGCTCCTCGAGCTCGCGGTAGAGGCGGATCGTGTAGCCCTGCAGCGCCGCCATGTTGGTGTCGCCGTTCAAGGTGTGAAATCCGCCCGCCGCGTGCCAGGTTGATCCGGAGGTGAGTTCGCTGCGTTCTATGAGCATCACGTCGGACCAGCCGAGCTTGGTCAGGTGATAGAGGACGGAGCAGCCGACGACGCCCCCTCCGATGACGGCGACGCGGGTCGTGGACTTCATCGCGCGGTATCTCCCCGGTTTTCCGCCACCCTAGGCCGGGGGCGGGCAGGGGAGAATGCCGCAAACCGACAGAATCGCCCCCCGGGCGCGACAGCAACAGGACGACCCCTTGAAGAAGAGCTTCTTCGCCCTCCCCGAGACGCTGCTGCGCAAGGCGCTCGACTACTGGCGCACGCTTTGGGTGCGGGTGCTCCTGGTGGGCAGCTTCGCGCTGCTGGCCATCGCGCTGACCCAGCCGATCGAGGCGATCATCCCCGAAAAGATGTCGAAGTTCGTCGGCGGCACGGCGGTCGACCGCCTGCTCGACATCATCGCCGGCGCGATGCTCGCCGCCACGATCTTCGCGCTGACGGTGATGGTCTCGGTCTACCGCAGCTCGGCCTCGCAATGGACGCCGCGCGTCCACCGGCTGATCCTGCGCGACCCGACCACACAGAACACGCTCGCCTCCTTCATCGGCGCCTACGTCTACGCGCTGACCGCGATCATCCTGCGCGAGGTCAGCGTCTTTTCCGACGACCGCGCGCTGGTGCTGTTCTGCATGACGGTGCTGGTGCTGGTACTGATCGTGTTCTCGCTGATCCGCTGGACGATCCACCTGCAGACCTTCGGCAGCCTCATCAAGACCACCCGGCAGGTCGAGGAGATCGCGATGCGCCAGTTCGCCGAGCGCCTCGACTCGCCCTGCCTCGGGGCCCACGCGCTGATGTCGGAGGACGACATCCCCGAGGACGCCCGCCCGGTGCTGGCGCAGGAGGCCGGGTACGTGACGCGGATCTACCAGGAATCGCTCAACGAGGCGGCCGAGGCGCGCGGCATCGACGTCTATCTGCCCTCGCCGCCCGGGCGCTTCCTGCACCTGCGCGAGCCGCTGGCCTGGGTGCGGGGCGGGGGCGATCTCGACGCGCCGGGCGAGGCGGAGGACGAGCGCTCTGTCGCCGAGCTCTTGCGCGCCCACATCATCGTCGAGGACGTGCGCACCTACGAGCAGGATCCGCGCTTCGGGCTGATCGTGATGGGCGAGATCGGCTCCAAGGCGCTCTCGCCCGGCATCAACGATCCCGGCACCGCCATCGACGTCATCACCCGCATCGCGCGCATCCTGTCGGACTGGCAGGACGAGGCCTCGCGCGCCACCGACCCGCGCCACCCCCGGCTCTGGGTGCCGCCGATGGACCCGGCCGACCTGATCGAGGACGGCTACGGCTCCATCGCGCGCGACGGGGCGCGGATCATCGAGGTGCAGCAGCGTCTGCAGAAGGTGCTCAGGGGCCTGATGCAGCACCAAGACAAGGGGCTGGCGAAGGCGGCGCGCAATGCCGCGGCGCTGGAGTATTCGCGGGCGATGGAGCAGATGCAGTTCGCCCCCGACCGCGAGCGGCTGGCGCGCACGGCGGGGGCCGATATCCGCGAGTTGGCGGGGGCTCAGCTGTCGGGCATCGCCGAGAGCGCGTCGAACAGCAGCGACAGCGCGTAATCCACCGTCGCCTCGCGCACCCGGTCGCGCCCGAGCGCGCCGAACTCGACGGTCTCGGTGCGGCACCACTCCGCCGTGGCGAGGCCGAAGCACACCCGCCCCTCGGGCTTGTGGCCCGCGTCGCCCGGCCCGGCGATGCCGGTGACGGAGACGGCGAGGGTCGCGCGCGAGCGGGCGAGGGCGCCTTCGACCATCTCGCGGGCGATCTCCTCGGAGACGGCGCCGTGGTCGGTCAGGGTCTGCTGGCGGATGCCGAGCATCCTGATCTTCGACTCGTAGGAGTAGGTGACGAAGGCGCACTCGAAGATCGCCGAGGTGCCCGGCGAGTCGGTGATGCGCGCGGCGATCATGCCGCCGGTGCAGCTCTCGGCGGTCGCGATGCAGACGCCCTTGGCGCGCGCGAGCTCGAGCAGCGGCAGGGTCACAGGATCACCGGCAGGTGGGCGAGGGCGGCGAGCAGCACCACGCCGAGCGCCGCGAACAGGCCCGCCCAGACGTCGTCGAGCATCAGCCCCAGCACGTCGCCGCGCCGGTCGGCGGCGCCGACGAGGCTCGGCTTGAGGATGTCGAACAGGCGGAACAGCACGAACGCGGCGACCCAGCCGGGCCACAGCGCGGTGACGAGCGCGCCGGTGTACCACGCGCCGAACAGCACCGGCAGCAGCGCGATCCACTGCCCGACCACCTCGTCGACGACGATCCAGGAGGGGTCGTGGTCGGCCTGACCGGCGGTGCAGGCCCGCGCCGCGTGCAGGCCGGCGGCGAAGAGCAGCGGGACGGCGACGAGCACCAGCCACGGGCCCCCGAGCGCGTAGAGCAGCCACGCAACCGGCAGCGCCGCGAGCGAGCCCCAGCTGCCGGGCGCGGGGCGCAGCAGGCCCACATAGACGAACGAGGCGACGGCGCGGTTCATGCCAGCAGCGTCGCGGTGGCGAGGGCGGCGATGCCCTCCTCGCGCCCGGTGAAGCCGAGCCGCTCCGAGGTGGTGGCCTTGATCCCGACGCGGTCGGGGTCGATCTCGAGGATACGCGCCATTTCCCTTTGCATCTCCGGCACATGCGGCCCGATCTTCGGGCGTTCGCAGATCAGCGTCACGTCGACGTTGGAGATGGTGTAGCCGCGCGTGCGGGCAAGGTCGCGGGCGTGGGCGAGGAAGATCTCGCTCGCCGCGCCCTTCCATTGCGGATCGCTCGGCGGGAAGTGGCGGCCGATGTCGCCTGCCGCCAGCGCCCCGTAAAGCGCGTCGGTCAGCGCGTGCATCCCCACGTCGGCGTCGGAATGGCCCTGCAGCCCGCGCCCGTGCGGCACGCGCACGCCACACAGGATGACATGGTCGCCCGCGCCGAAGCGGTGGACGTCGAAGCCGTTGCCGGTGCGGATGTCCATGGCTGCTCCCTTGCTCTCGAGGTGGGCCGCGGCGCGCTCGAGGTCGCCGGGCGTGGTGATCTTGAGGTTGCTCTCGTCGCCGGGGACGATGGCGATGTCCAGCCCCGCCGCGAGCGCCACGGCGACGTCGTCGGCGGCCTCGCCCGCATGGGCGCGGTGGGCGGCGAGGATCGCGGCGAAGCCGAACATCTGCGGCGTCTGCGCCCGCCATAGCCCGGTGCGGTCGCGCACTCCGCTGACCCGCCCGTCCGCCCCGGTCCAGAGCGCGTCCGTCACCGCCAGCGCCGGGGCCGCGCCGTCGGCCCCCGCGCCGGCCTCGGCGAGGCGGGCGAGGAGGTCGGGGCGCAGCAGCGGGCGGGCCCCGTCGTGGATCCAGACCGTCGCGGGCGGATCGGCGGCGAGAAGCTCCAGCCCCGCGCGCACGCTCTCGGCCCGGCTCGCTCCGCCTGCCACCGTCTCGACGCCCTCGAGCAGGCCGAGGTCGTCGGGGTGCAGCACGGCGACGATGCGCTCGAACCCGGCGGCGCGGAAGGCGGCGATGGCGTGATCGATCACCCGCCGCCCGGCGAGCGGCAGCCACTGCTTGGGCAGCGGGCCGCCATAGCGGGTGCCGCGTCCGGCGGCGACGATGAGGGCGGCTCTGCTCATGGCCCCTGATTAGGGCGGCGCCGCATCCGGTGCAATCGGCGCCGCATCGCCCGGCAGGTCGCACAAAAAACAGGCAAACGCCGCGGCCGTGGCCGGCGGGAGCAGCGGAACGTTGTGGTCTCGGCGTTGCGGGATTAGGTCTCGCCCTGCACGCACAATGTTTGAGCACATGACCCCGACCCCGGCGCCCTCCCTCGATCTCGGCTCCCTGAGCCTGACGCCGCCCGTCGCGCTGGCGCCGCTCGCGGGGATCACCGACCTGCCGTTCCGCCAGCTCGTCGCGCGGTTCGGCGCGGGGTGGGTGGTGTCGGAGATGGTGGCGAGCCAGGAGATGGTGCAGGCCCGGCCCGGCACCCGCGAGAAGGCCGAGCTCGGCTTCGGCGAGCACGATACCGCGGTGCAGATCGCCGGCCGCGAGGCGCACTGGATGGCCGAGGCGGCGCGCATCGCCGAGGCCAACGGCGCCCGGCTCATCGACATCAACATGGGCTGCCCGGCCAAGAAGGTCACCAACGGCTGGTCCGGCTCGGCGCTGCTGCGCACCCCCGACCACGCGCTGCGCCTGATCGAGGCGGTGGTCGGCGCGGTCACGGTGCCGGTGACGCTCAAGACCCGGCTCGGCTGGGATCACGACAGCCTCAACGCCGCCCAGGTCGCGGCGCGCGCCGAGGCGGCGGGGGTGCGGATGGTGACGATCCACGGCCGCACCCGCTGCCAGTTCTACAAGGGCCGCGCCGACTGGGCGGCGATCCGGCCCATCGTCGAGGCGGTGTCGATCCCCGTCGTCGCCAACGGCGACATCACCGACGCCGCCACCGCCCGCGCCGCGCTCGCCGCCTCCGGCGCGCGCGGCGTGATGATCGGGCGCGGCGCGCAGGGCGCGCCGTGGCGCATCGCCGAGGTCGCCCACGCGCTCTACGGCAGCCCCGCGCCCCGCATCCCCACCGGCGCGGCGCTCGCCGACATGGTGGCGGAGCACTACGAGGCGATGCTCGGCTTCTACGGCACCGACCTCGGCGCCCGCGTCGCGCGCAAGCACCTCGGCTGGTACATGGACCACGCCGCCACCCCGCCCGAGCTGCGCCGCGAGATCCTGACCGGCGGCCCGGGCCTCGTCCTCACCCGCCTGCCGCAGGCGCTGGCGCCGCGCGCGGAGGCCGCATGAGCCTGCTCGACCCGGCCCTCTGGAACTCGCTGCCGGTGCCCGCGCTGCTGCTCGCGCCCGACGACACCATCGCCGAGAGCAACCCCGCCGCCGAGGCCTTCCTCAACCTCTCCTCGCGCGTCCTCACCGGCGCGCCGGTCTGGGACAAGGTGATGATCGACGCCGCGCTCGAGGCGCCCTACGCCCGCGCGCGCGCGCAGATGTCGTCGCTGTTCGTCAACGACGTCGACGTCGGCAGCGGCGAGCGGCCGCCGATGCAGTGCAACATCCAGTTCGCCCCGCTGCAGGGGGCGGAGGGGCACATGCTGATGATGATCTCGCCGCGCGAGGTCGCCAGCCGGCTGACCCTCAACGCGGTCTCGGGCCGCGCCGCGAAATCGGCGATCGGCATGGCCGAGATGCTGGCCCACGAGATCAAGAACCCGCTCGCCGGCATCACCGGCGCGGCGCAGCTCGTCTCGATGGGGCTCAAGGGCAGCGATCTCGAACTCACCGACCTGATCGTCGAGGAAAGCCGGCGCATCGTGCAGCTGCTCGAGCAGGTCGAGCAGTTCGGCAACCTGCGCCCGCCGCAGGCGCGGGCGGTCAACGTCCACGACCTGCTCGACCGCGCCCGCCAATCGGCGAGCGTCGGCTTCGGCGCGCACATGGGCTTCGTCGAGGATTACGACCCCTCGCTGCCGCAGACCTGGGCCGACCCCGACCAGATGCTGCAGGTGTTCCTCAACCTGCTCAAGAACGCCTCCGAGGCGGGCGGGCAGGGCGGCACGATCCGGCTCCACACCTTCTACGAACCCTCCCTGCGCCTGCGCCGCCACGACGGCACGCCGGTGCGGCTGCCGCTGCAGGTCGAGATCATCGACGACGGCCCGGGCCTGCCGCCCGACATCGCCGCCGAGGTGTTCGAGCCATTCGTGTCGGGGCGCGAGAACGGCACCGGGCTGGGGCTGGCGCTGGTGTCGAAGATCGTCGCCGACAACGGCGGCTGGATCAGCGTCGACAGCGTGCCGGGGCGCACCGCGTTCCGCCTGTCGCTGCCGCTGGTTCCGAGCGATGTCACCGAGGCTGGAGAAGAGTAGATGGACGGCACTATCCTCGTCGCCGACGACGACCGCACGATCCGCACGGTCCTGACCCAGGCGCTGACCCGTGCCGGCTGCAAGGTCCACGCGACCTCGTCGCTGGTGACGCTGATGCGCTGGGTGGAGGAGGGCAAGGGCGACCTCGTCATCTCCGACGTCATCATGCCCGACGGCAACGGGCTCGAGCAGCTGCCGATGATCTCCGAGAAGCGCCCCGGCCTGCCGGTCATCGTGATCTCGGCGCAGAACACGATCATGACCGCGATCCAGGCCGCCGAGGCCGAGGCCTACGACTACCTGCCGAAGCCCTTCGACCTGCCCGACCTGATGAAGCGCGCCAGCCGCGCGCTCGACATCAAGCGCCGCGCCCCCACGCCGCGCCCGGAGGGCGAGGCGGAGTCCGGGGTGGGCGAGCTGCCGCTGGTGGGGCGCACTGGCGGGATGCAATCGCTCTACCGTCTGATCGCGCGGGTGATGAACACGCAGCTCCCCGTCCTCGTCACCGGCGAGAGCGGCACCGGCAAGTCGCTGATCGCGCGGGCGATCCACGATTTCTCCGACCGCCGCAGCCTGCCTTATGTCGTCGCCACCGCCGCCGATCTCGCCGGGGCCGACGGCCCCTCCGCGCTGGTCGCGCGGGCGCGGGGCGGCAGCCTCGTGTTCGACGAGGTCGGCGACTTCCCCGACGAGGCGCAGGGCCGGATCGTGCGGATGCTCGACACCCTCGGCGACAGCGGGCCGCGGATCATGTCGACGAGCCAGGTCGACCTGATGCAGCGGATGGAGGGCGGCGCGTTCCGCGAAGACCTGTTCTACCGTCTCGGCGGGGTGACGCTGAGCGTCCCCGCCCTGCGCGCCCGGGTCGACGACATCCCGCTGCTCGCCGAGCATTTCCTCGCCCGCGCCGAGAAGGAGGGCGCGGCGCTGAAGCGGCTCTCGCCGCAGGCGCTCGACCTTGTGCGCGCCTATTCCTGGCCGGGCAACGTGCGCCAGCTCGAGAACGCCCTGCGCCGGCTCGTCTTCACCGCCACCGAGGACGAGATCACCCGCGCCGAGGTCGAGCAGGTGCTGGGCAACCAGCCCGCGATGGAGCCCCTGCGCAGCGGCGGCGAGGGCGAGAAGCTGTCGGCCAGCGTCGGCCGCCACCTGCGGCGCTACTTCGACCTGCACGGCGGCGTGCTGCCGCCGCCGGGGCTCTACCAGCGCATCCTCAAGGAGGTGGAGCTGCCGCTGATCGAGATGGCACTCGACGCGACCGGGGGAAATCAGGCCAAATGTGCGGATTTGCTCGGAATCAACCGCAATACCTTGAGAAAAAAGATCACCGACCTCGATATTCGCGTGACACGCCGCCGCAAGTTGATGTAAACGGGCAACAGAACCGTGTCGATCACATCATGTGACCCATAGAACACGGACGAGCGGTGGGGCCACGGCCCCGTAGAGTCAGGGCGGGCACGTGCAGCGGTCCCCGATGAGTTTCTATCTGGGCCGGTTCAGCCGGTGGCGGCGTCAGCGCCGGGTGAGCAATATCGGCGCCTTCGGCCTCGTCCTGCTCGGCCCCGTGCTCGCCGGGGCGACGATCTCCGTTCTCGGCCCGATGAACTACACGGTCAGCACGCCCGGCCTGCGGCTGCTGCTGACGGCCGATCTCGTCTACGTCCTCGTCGTCGCCACCCTCGTCGCCTGGCGCGTCATCGCGATGGTCAACGCCCGCCGCGCCCGCTCGGCGGGCTCGCGGCTGCACCTGCGGCTGACGGGCGTGTTCGCGCTGCTGGCGCTGATCCCCACGGTGCTCGTCGCGGTGTTCGCGGTGCTGTCGCTGAATGTGGGCCTCGAGGGCTGGTTCTCCGACCGGGTGCGCAACGTGGTGGGCAACTCGCTCGCCGCCGCGCAGGCCTACGAGGAGGAGCACCGCCAGGAGGTCGCCCGCGACGGGCGGGCGCTGGCCGAGTACCTCAACGCCGAGCGGCGGCTGACCTTCTTCATGAGCCCCGGCGAGATCCGGCAGGCGCTCGGGCGGGTGCAGGGCCAGATCGAGCGCGGCCTCACCGAGGCGTTCGTGATCGACAGCACCGGCGAGATCATCGCCCGCGGCGCGCGCTCCTACCAGTTCGACTTCGAGCGCCCCTCCGAGGAGGCGATCGCCGCCGCGCTCGAGAACGGCATCGCGATCATCGAGGACTGGGACAACAACGAGTTCCGCGCGCTGATCCCGCTCGACGACTTCGTCGACCATTTCCTCTACGTGACCCGCGAGGTCGACGGCGCGATCCTGTCGCTGCTGGACGAGACCCAGGAGACGGTGACGCTCTACCAGCAACTCGAGAACGACCGCGGCCGGCTGCTGTTCGAGTTCGGCCTGATCTACCTCGGCTTCGCGGTGATCCTGATCCTCGCCGCCATCTGGCTCGGCCTGTGGTTCGCCGAGCGGCTGTCGCGACCCGTCGGGCGGCTCGTCAATGCCTCGCAGCGCGTCGGCAGCGGCGATCTCGACGTGCGGGTGCGCGAGGAGGTGGGCGACGACGAGATCGCGCAGCTTGGCCGCTACTTCAACCAGATGACCACCCAGCTCAAGGCGCAGCGCGAGGAGCTGCTCGAGCGCACCCGCCTGATCGAGCGCCGCCGCCGGCTGTTCGACTCGGTGCTCAGCTCGATCACCTCCGGCGTCGTCGGGCTCGACCCGAAGGGCCGGGTCACGTTCGTCAATCCCTCCGCCCAGCGGCTTCTGCACGTGGACGAAACCACCGAGGCGACGGCGCTCTCCGTTGCCGTGCCAGAGTTCGGCCCGCTCTTCGAGCGGCTGCGCAGCGATAAGCGCGGGCTGGCGCAGGAGCAGGTCAACCTGATCCGCTCGGGCAAGCAGGAGAGCCTGCTGGTCCGGATGTCGCCCCGGCGCAGCGAGTCGGGCCGGATCGAGGGCTACGTGGTCGCCTTCGACGACGTCACCGACCTCGTCAGCGCGCAGCGCATGGCCGCCTGGGGCGACGTGGCGCGCCGGATCGCCCACGAGATCAAGAACCCGCTCACCCCGATCCAGCTCTCCGCCGAGCGGCTCAAGCGCAAGTTCGGCCCCAAGGTCGGCGACGACGCCGAGGCGCTCCACCAGATGACCGACGTCATCATCCGTCAGACAAACGACCTGCGCCGGATCGTCGACGAGTTCTCCCGCTTCGCCCGGATGCCCGAGCCCGAGCGGCGCTCCAACGACCTGACCAAGCTGGTGCGTGACGCGGTGACCCTGCAGGAGGCTGGCCAGCCCGGCGTCCGCTTCGACGCCCGGCTCCCCGACACCGCGATCATCAGCCAGCTCGACGCCACGATGATCAGCCAGGCGCTCACCAACCTCATCAAGAACGCCGGCGAGGCCATCGAGAGCCGGCAGGAGAAGCTCGGGCCCGACTTCGAGCCGGAAATCCGGATCGCGATGGACTGGGCCGACAACGAGGCACGGATCGACATCGCCGACAACGGCATCGGCCTGCCCGAAGACCGCGCGCGGCTGTTCGAGCCGTACGTGACCACGCGCGACAAGGGCACCGGCCTCGGCCTGCCCATCGTGAAGAAGATCATCGAGGAGCACGGCGGCACGCTCACGCTCACCGATGCGGACGCTTTCGACGAAACCGGCCATCGCGGCGCCCTGGCCATCGTGACGCTCCCCGTCGCGCAGGCCGCCCGTTGGCCCGACAAACAGGCAGTATGAGGTAGTCACATGGGCGACATCCTGATCACGGACGACGAACGCGACATCCGCGAGCTGATCGCGGAGATCCTGCACGACGAGGGCTACACCACCCGGCTCGCCGGCACGTCGGACCAGTGCATGTCCGAAATCGCCAAGGCCCCGCCGGCACTGATGATCCTCGATATCTGGCTCAAGGACAGCGACATGGACGGGATCGACATCCTGAAATCCGTGAAGCGCGACCACCCCGACATCCCGATCGTGATCATCTCGGGCCACGGCAACATCGAGATCGCCGTCGCCGCGATCAAGCAGGGCGCCTACGACTTCATCGAGAAGCCCTTCAACATCGACCAGCTCCTGGTGGTGATCCGCCGCGCGATGGAGACCTCGCGGCTGCGGCGCGAGAACCTCGAGCTCAAGCGCGGCGAGCACGGCGCCACCGAGCTGCTCGGCGAGAGCGCGGCATTCCGCTCGCTCAAGAGCCAGCTCGACAAGGTCACCAAGTCGAACGGCCGGGTGATGCTCACCGGCCCCGCCGGCGCCGGCAAGGAGGTCGCCGCCCGCTACATCCACGCCAAGTCCAACCGCGCCCAGGGGCCCTTCGTCTGCGTCAACTCCGCCTCGATCGAGCCCGAGCGGATGGAGGAGGTGCTTTTCGGCCGCGAGAGCCCCGAGCGCGGCCTCGAGCGCGGGCTGCTCGAGGAGGCCAACGGCGGGGTGATCTACTTCGACGAGGTCGCCGACATGCCGCTCGGCACCCAGTCCAAGATCCTGCGCGTGCTCGTCGACCAGCAGTTCCAGCGCGTCGGCGGCGGCGACAAGGTGCAGGTCGACATCCGGGTGATCTCCAGCACCAACCGCGACCTGCAGGCCGCGATCGCCGCCGGCAACTTCCGCCAGGAGCTGTTCCACCGACTCAACGTGGTGCCGATCCAGGTGCCGAGCCTGGAGGACCGGCGCGAGGACATCCCGCTGCTCGCCGAGCACTTCATCGGCGGCTTCAACAGAACGCAGGGCCTGCCGCTGCGCCCGCTCGCCGACGACGCCAAGGCGCTGCTGCAGACGATGGTCTGGCCGGGCAACGTGCGCCAGCTGAAGAACGTGATCGAGCGGGTGCTGATCCTCGGCGAAGGAACCGACGAGATCTCGGCCCGCGAGCTGCCCTCGACGGAGGAGCGCACCAGCAGCGACGAGGACCGCGTCGTGCTGTCGGGCGGCCTCGCCACCCTGCCGCTGCGCGAGGCGCGCGAGCTGTTCGAGCGCGAGTACCTGCTGACCCAGATCAACCGCTTCGGCGGCAACATCTCGCGCACCGCCGCCTTCGTCGGCATGGAGCGCTCGGCGCTGCACCGCAAGCTGAAGTCCCTCGGCGTCGTCACCTCCACCAAGGCCGGCGCCCGCGTCGCCCACGTGGAGTAGCGGCGCGCACCCCCGTAGGCCGGGCTTCAGCCCGGCCTCGCCTCGCCGCCGGCCGTCACCCCTCCACGTCGCTGTCGCGCCGGATCTTCGACGTCTGCCACAGCCCGAGCCCCGACAAGACGCACACCGACACCGCCAGCGGCAGCGGCGTGCCGTCGAAGGCCAGCCCGATCGGCACCGCGAGGAGCACCGCGCCCACCGTCGAGACGGCGGCGATGACCGACGCGGCGATGCCCGCGATATGCGCCATCGGCTCGAGCGCCAGGGCGTTGAGGTTGCCGATGGTCATGCCATTCTGCCAGAAGATGCTCGCGTGCCACGCCACGAAGAGCGGGAAGGCGAGCCCCGCCGGCAGGTCGAACAGCAACACGCTCGCCGCCATCAGCGCCGAGATCACCATCTGCGCCCCCAGCACCGCCTTGATCAGCGGCCGCATCCCCAGCCGGACCACGAGGCGCGCGTTGAACAGGTTCGACGTCGCCGCGATGACGGCCACCAGCCCGAACCACAGGTGGAAGTTCGCGCCTTGCCCGAAGGCGTCGTAGAGCTGCTGCGCGCTCGACAGCGTCGCGAACAGCATCCCGAAGCCCAGCGTCTGCACCAGCGTCGCCCGCCGCGCGTCCGGGTGCGACAGCATCTCGCGCACCGCGCCGAACAGCTCGGCCGGGTGCAGCCGCCGCCGCCGCTCGGGCGGCAGCGTCTCGGGCTGGCGCAGGAACAGCCAGGTCGTCGCTATGGCGGCGAACAGCACGAAGGTCAGGAACGAGGCGCGCCAGCCGAAGCCGACGATGATGTAGTGGCCCAGCGTCGGCGCCAGGGCGGGGACAAGGGTGAAGACGGTCATCACGAAGGACAGCGTCCGCGCCATCTGCCGGCCCGAGTAGAGGTCGCGGATCAGCGCCAACGCCACCACCCGCGGCGCCGCCGCGCCCAGCCCCTGCACGAAGCGCGCGCCCAGCATCGTCTCGAGCGCCGGCGCCTGCCACGCCAGCAGCGCGCCCGCCATGTAGAGTCCGACGCCGGCGAGGATCACCGGCTTGCGGCCGAAGCGGTCGGACAGGGGGCCGGTGACGAAGGTGCCCGCGCCCATGCCGAACACGAAGCTCGTCACGATGAGCTGCGCCCGGTTGGGCGCGGCGGGCGACAACTCGGCGGCGATGGCGGGCAGGGCGGGCAGCATCGAGTCGACCGAGAAGGCGACCATGCCCATCACCATCGCCATCAGCGCGATGAATTCCAGCTCCGGGAGCCGCGCGGGCGCGGCCGGTGTCGTGTCTGTCGGCATGTCGGCGATCCTGGCGGCGCCGCCACGGCGCCCGGGCTCTTGCACCACGCCCCGCCCGGGAGGGCAAGCCCGTCAGCCGGCGGCGTCGTCTCCCGCGCCGTCGGCCTGCTCCTGCGCGGCGATCTCGCCGATCACCTGCGCCCAGAGCTCGGCGGGCTGCGCGCCGGGCACCGCGTGGCGGCTGCCGACGATGAAGGTCGGCACCCCGGTGACACCCATCTCGCGGCTGTGCGCGTCGCGGCGGCGGATGTCCTCGAGATCGGCATCCGAGCCGAGCAGGCGCCGCACGACGGACGCGTCCATGTCGACCCCGTCGGCGATGTCGGCCAGCACGTCGGCCTCGCCGATGTCGCGCCCGTCGCGGAAATAGGCCTCGAACAGGCGCTGCACCACGAAGGTCTGCCGCCCCTCGATCCCGGCCCAGTGGATCAGCCGGTGCGCGTCGAGCGTGTTGGGGGTGCGGGCGATCGCGTCGAAGTCGATGCTCAGGCCCGCCGCCCCGGCGGCCTCGGCGATGCGCCCGTAGACCTGCGCCGCGCCCTCCGGCCCGCCGAACTTCGCCTCGAGGTAGGCGCGCCGGTCCATCCCCTCGCGGGGCATGTCGGGATTGAGCTGGAACGGGTGCCACTCGATGGCGAACGGGTTGCCGGCCTGCTCGAGCGCCCGGTCGAGCTGCGCCTTGCCGATGTAGCACCAGGGGCAGACGGGGTCGGAGATGATATCGAGCTTGACGGCCATGCCGGTGGCTACCCGCGCCGGCCAACGGTTGCAAGCCTGCGCCCTCGCGGCCTATGAGAGCCGCCATGAGTGACAGAGACCCCCGCGCCTTGTTCCAGATCGCCCGCGCCAGCGGTGCCGAGGCCGAGGCCCAGCAGCCGCTCGATCTCGGCGCGCGGGTGCGCGAGCTGCGCAAGGAGCGGGACTGGACGCTCGAGCAGGCGGCGCGCAAGGCCGGGCTGGCGCGCTCGACGCTGTCCAAGATCGAGAACGGGCAGATGTCGCCCACCTACGACGCGCTCAAGAAGCTCGCCACCGGGCTTGACATCTCGATCCCGCAGCTCTTCACGCCGCCCTCGACGGGGCAGGTCAACGGTCGCATGTCGGTGACGCTCTCGGGGCAGGGCACCGCCCACGCCACCACCACCTACGAGCACGAGCTGCTCGCCGAGACCTTGAGCCGCAAGAAGATGCTGCCCTACCGCGCCCGCATCCGCGCGCGGCGCTTCGAGGAGTTCGAGGGCTGGGTGCGGCATGACGGCGAGGAGTTCCTGCACGTCCTGACCGGCCAGATCCGGCTGTTCACCGAGTTCTACGAGCCCGTCGACATGCGCCGCGGCGACAGCGCCTACTACGACGCCGCCATGGGCCACAACGTCATCTCGATCAGCCCCGAGGACGCGACGATCCTCTGGGTCACCTCGCTCGACGACTGATCCGCCTCAGCGGCGGCGGCGCGTGCGGTAGCGGCGCAGGTCGGCGGCGAACAGGATGTCGTCGAGTTCCCGGCGGGCTTCCTGCCGGGTGAGGTCGTGGCTGCGGGCGATCTTCTCCACGGCCTCATCCTCGTCGGCGTGAACGACCTCCTCGGGGTCGATCGCCGGGAAGTGTTGGCGCAGGTCGCGCAACACGGGCTCGGGATTGCGGGTGATCTCTTGCCAGTCCATGGGCGCCCTCTTGGCTGCTGCGATGGAAATGAGAGTCCGGCCGCGCCTACCCGGTGCGGCCGATGGGGGGTTCGGGCTTGGTGTCGTCGCCGAACTCGCGGTCGTCGGAATAGACGTCCTCGCCGGGGCTGATGTCGGCTTGGGAGGCGGAGATGCGCTCGTCGTCGCGGGTCTCGTCCATGATCGCGTCGGCGGGCTCGAGCCCCATCAGCCAGTCGCTGACCTCGCCGTCGGCGGCATTCTGGCCGAGCTGCTGGCGCTCGGCCACGAGGCGCGTCAGCGCCGCCCGGTCGCCGTCGACGTCGAGCGCCTCCTCCTCGGTGATCTCTGGCCAGCGGGTCATCACCCGCGGCACATGTGCGGCCCAGTGCTGCTGAACGTCGCGCCATTCCATCGAAGCGTCTCCCTGCTCGTCATCGTCGGATCCCAACACGCCTCCGCGCCACCGGTTCCTGTCCGCACCCCGCTCCCTCGGCGACTTCCCGCCACCACCTGACCACCGACCTCCTAACGTTCGGTAAACCGCCGCCCCCTCTGTCCTTGAAATATCCCGGGGGAGTCGCCGCAAGGCGACGGGGGCAGCGCCCCCACGACACCGCCACCAAAGAAGAAGGCCGCCCCCGAAGGAGCGGCCCAAAGCCACGCGCGCCTCGGCGCCGTCAGCTCTCCTCGTACCACCACACGTCCGGCTGCCAGTTCGTCCAGTCGCCGAAGATCGGGATCACCTCCGGGTAGTGCAGGTTCTTGTCGTGGGCGATCCAGGACTGCGTCCACTCGTAGGTCGGGATCACGTAGCGCCCCGCCGTCAGCACCCGGTCGAGGGCCTTGGCGGCGGCGTAGAAGTCCTCGGTCTCCTCGGAGGTCAGCAGCGTGTCGATCAGCCCGTCGATGGCCGCGCTCTCGACGCCCATGAGGTTGCGCCCGCCGACGGTGTCGGCGCCCTCGCTGCCCCAGTAGAGGTACTGCTCCGTCCCCGGCGACAGCGACAGCGCGCGGCGGAACCAGGTCATGTCGAACTCGTAATTGTCGGTCCGCTCCTTGTACTGGGCCGAGTCGGCGCTGGCGACGGTCGGGAAGATGCCGAGCCGCTCCAGCGCCTCGAGGTAGGGGTCGGTGAACTGGGTCTGCTCCGTCACGCCCTGCTCGAGCAGGATCTCGAACTCGAAGGGCTCGCCGGCCTCGTTCTTCAGCACGCCGTCCTGCACCGTCCAGCCGGCCTCTTCGAGCAGCTCGGCGGCCCTGGCGATGTTGCCGCGGTTGCGCAGGGTGCCGTCGCTGACGGGCAGCGCGTAGCCCTCGATGGCGCCCTCGGGCAGGTCGTCGTACTGCTGCAGCATCTCCAGCACGCGCCCCTCGGCGGGGGCGCCGGGCTCCATGCCGAGCGGCGAGTTGGAGAAGTACGACTGGATGCGCGGCTGGGTGCCGCCGCTGAGCGATTCGTTGATGGCCTCGAAGTTGAAGGCGTGGATCAGCGCGTCGCGCACCCGGATGTCCTCGAACAGCGGGTTGCGCGTGTTCATCACGAAGCCGGTCATGCCGGTCGGGCGCTGGTGCGGGATCTCCGACTTGACGATCAGCCCCTCGTCGATCGCCGGGAAGTCGTAGCGCTCGAGCCAGCGGCCCGCGTTGAACTCGCGCTGGGTGTTGACGATGCCCGCCTTGAACGCCTCGAAGGCGGCGGTCTCGTCGCCGAAGAACTCGAGCCGGTACTCGTCGATGTTGTAGGTGCCGTTGCGGAACGGCACCACGCCGAAGCCCCAGTAATCGGGGTTGCGCTTCAGGCTGACGTAGCGGCCGAGCTCGTAGTCGTCGATCACGTAGGGCGACGACGCGATCGGCACGACGCTGTCGCCTTCCTCGGCGAAGTCCATGCCCTCGAACTGCGCCTTCTTCAGGATCGGGCGCATCCCGGCCAGCAGCGCCAGCTCGCGGTTGTCGGTGTTGAAGGTGAGCCGGACCGAGCGCTCGCCGGTCTGCTCGATGCTCTCGACCGCCGCCCAGAAGCCGGCGTAGCGGGGATGGCCCTCGGTGCCGAGCGTCTCGAAGGACCAGATCACGTCCTCGACCGTCACCGGCGTGCCGTCGGAGAATTCCGCCTCGGGGCGCAGGGTGAATTCCACCCATTCGCGGTTCGGGCCGGTCTCGACGGTCTCTGCGAGCAGGCCGTAGAGCGTGAACGGCTCGTCGAGCGAGCGGCCCATGAGCGTCTCGCCGACGTGGAAGCGGATCTGCCAGGGCGTGTTGCCCTTGCGGATGTAGGGGTTGAGCGAGTCGAAGCTGCCGACATTGGCCTCGACGATGCGCCCGCCGGTGGGCGCGTCGGGGTTGGCGTAGGGCAGGGCCTCGAACCCGGGCGGCAGCGCAGGCTCGCCGTACATGGCGATGCCATGGGCGGGCTCGGCCCCCGCGGCGCCCGCGCCGGCGGCGAAGGCGAGCAGGCCGGCGGCGAGCCGGGTGCGGGCGAAACTGATCGGTGACATATCGGCGACGATCCCTGTTGGTGCTTGATTACCTGAAGCCGAGCCTAGAGACGTCCGCCTGTCATATCAAACTTTTACCTTGGACAGGCGCGGCGGATCGCTTATACAGGGGTCACTGCTCGATAGGTTTCTTGCCTGTATGAAACCTGCCTCAATAACTTAACGCCCGCCTTGTGCGGGCGTTTTTTTCTTTGCAGGCTTGGGTTTCCTGCCGATCCGGCTCCGCCGCGCCGATCTTGTTGAGGTGATTCTTCCGCTTCCGCCGCTAAGCCCCGGGCCCGCCAACAGATTCGCCGTGTCCGTCCGGTGCCGCCGCGCCAGCGCTTGCACTTCTTCGCGTCCGCAGCATTATCGCCTCCGAACAAGCTGGGGAGGTGGGCCATGAGCCTTGCAGGGAAGACGGCCGTCGTCACCGGGTCGAACTCGGGCATCGGGCTCGGCATCGCGCGCGAGCTGGCACGGGCGGGGGCGGACGTGGTGCTGAACTCGTTCACCGACCGCGACGAGGACCACGCGCTCGCCGGGGAGCTGGGCCGCGAGTTCTCCGTCGGGGCGCGCTACGTCAAGGCCGACCTGTCGCAAGGCGACGAGGCGCGCGCGCTGGTGGCGCAGGCCGGGCGCTGCGACATCCTCGTCAACAACGCCGGCATCCAGCACGTCGCCTCCGTCGAGGACTTCCCGGCCGGCAAGTGGGACGCGATCCTCGCCATCAACCTCAGCTCCGCCTTCCACACCGCCGCCGTCGCCGTGCCCATGATGCGCGCAGCCGGCTGGGGGCGCATCGTCAACATCGCCTCCGCCCACGGCCTGCGCGCCTCGCCCTACAAGTCGGCCTACGTCGCCGCCAAGCACGGCGTGGTCGGGCTGACCAAGACGCTGGCGCTCGAGACCGCCGAGGCGCCGATCACCTGCAACGCGATCTGCCCGGGCTACGTGATGACGCCGCTGGTGGAGGCGCAGATCCCCGACACGATGGCGCGCTACGGCGTCGACCGCGAGACCGCGATTCGCGACGTGATGCTCGAGCGCCAGCCCTCGCGCGAGTTCGCCACCGTCGAGCAGCTCGGCGCGATGACCGTGTTCCTCTGCTCGGAGGCGGCGGCGCAGGTGACGGGGACGACCCTGAGCGTCGACGGGGGCTGGACGGCCCGCTGAGCGCGCCGCCCCGGCGGTGGCGGCGGCGGCGGCGCGGGGTGGCGATGGCGGAGATGCATATTTTCGGCCAGATGAAGGGCAGGGCGAGCGCCGGGCCGACGGGCTGGACGCGGGGGCGGCGCGCGGCTAGGGTGCGGGCATGAAGAGCCTGTGCATCATCCGCTGCATTATTTCCCGCTGATCACGTCCGCGGGCCGCTCTTCCACGTTTCCTCCGAAAAGGTAAGTTGCTAGGACCCGCGGGCCGCACCCGTTCGAGGAGCCCATGGTGACGATCCAGCTTCGCAACACCAAGAGCCGCAAGGTCGAGCCTTTCGCGCCGATCGATCCGACCAACGTGCGGATGTATGTCTGCGGCCCCACCGTCTACGACCGCGCCCACCTCGGCAACGCGCGCTCGGCGGTGGTCTTCGACATGCTGTTCCGGCTGCTGCGGCAGGTCTACGGCGCCGACGCCGTGACCTACGTGCGCAACATCACCGACGTCGACGACAAGATCAACGCGCGCGCCGCCGAGACCGGCCGCACCATCCGCGACATCACCGAGGAGACCACCGGCTGGTACCGCGACGACATGGCCGCGCTCGGCGTGCTGCGCCCGACGCACGAGCCGCGCGCGACCGAGTGGATCGGCGCGATGAAGGAGATGATCTCGACGCTCATCGAGCGCGGCAACGCCTACGCGGCCGAGGGCCACGTGCTGTTCGCGGTCGAGAGCGACGGCGCCTATGGCGGCCTGTCGGGCCGCTCCGTCGACGACATGATCGCCGGCGCCCGCGTCGAGGTCGCGCCCTACAAGCGCGACCCCATGGACTTCGTGCTCTGGAAACCCTCCGCCGACGACCAGCCCGGCTGGGACAGCCCCTGGGGCCGGGGCCGGCCGGGCTGGCACATCGAATGCTCCGCCATGAGCTACGAGCTGCTCGGCGAGACCTTCGACATCCACGGCGGCGGCAACGACCTGATGTTCCCGCACCACGAGAACGAGCTCGCCCAGTCCCGCTGCGCGCACCCCGAGGGCGGCTTCGCCCGCTTCTGGCTGCACAACGAGATGCTGCAGGTCGAGGGCAAGAAGATGTCCAAGTCGCTGGGCAACTTCTTCACCGTCCGCGATTTGCTGGAGCAGGGGGTGCCGGGCGAGGTGATGCGGCTGGTGATGCTGGGCACGCAATATTCCAAGCCGATGGACTGGACCGAGGAGAAGCGCGCGAGCGCCGAGGCGACGCTGCGCAAGTGGCGCGCGATGACGGAGGGCGTCGCGCCCGGCGAGGTGGCCGCGCCGGTGCTCGCCGCACTCGCGGACGATCTCAACACCGCCGGCGCCATCGCCGAGCTGCACAAGCTCGCGGCGGCGGGCGACGCCGCCGGGCTCAGGGCCTCGGCAGGGCTGCTGGGGCTTCTGGGCGACGAGCTGGGGGACTGGAAGTGGCGGGTCGTGGCGCAGGATTTCGGCGCCGTGCAGTATGTCGGTGACGGCGACGAGGCGCAGGGCGCGCTGGCGCGCGGCGTGGCCGAACGCTGGGCCGCCTGCCGGGCGGAGAAGGACTTCGCCAACGCCGACCGCATCCGCAGCGCGGCGCTCGAGGCCGGCATCGAGCTGCGCGCCGTGAAGGGCGCGGTGCAGGCGGTGAAGATCGGGGCGCTCGACCCGGCGAAGCTGGAGGACCTGCGATGACGGGCAACGGGACTTCGGGCAGGGCATCCGCCGCCGCGCGGACCGACAGAGGGCAGGGCACGTCCGCGGGGGGGCGTGAAGCGCCCGCCCGGGGGGGCGGACGGGCGCTGCCCGTGCTGCTCTGCGCCACGGGCGGGGCGACGGCATGAGCAAGGACCGCCTCTACCTCTACGACACCACCCTGCGCGACGGGCAGCAGACGCAGGGGGTGCAGTTCTCCACCGACGAGAAGAAGCGCATCGCCGCGATCCTCGACGCGCTCGGCCTCGACTACATCGAGGGCGGCTGGCCGGGCGCGAACCCGACCGACAGCGACTTCTTCGACGCCGCGCCGACGACCCGCGCCACCATGACCGCCTTCGGCATGACCAAGCGCTCGGGCCGCTCGGCGGAGAACGACGACGTGCTCGCCGCGGTGCTCAACGCCGGAACCCCGGCCGTCTGCCTCGTCGGCAAGGCGCACGACTTCCACGTCGAGACGGCCCTCGGCATCCCGCTCGCGGAGAACATCGACAACATCCGCGCCTCCTTCGCCCACATCAAGGCGCAGGGCCGCGAGGCGATCTTCGACGCGGAGCACTTCTTCGACGGCTGGAAGGCCAACCGCGCCTACGCGCTGGAGGCGGTGCACGCCGCCTATGACGCCGGCGCGGACTGGATCGTGCTCTGCGACACCAACGGCGGCACGCTGCCGCCCGAGATCGGACGCATCGTCGCGGACGTGATCGACAGCGGCATCCCCGGCACCCGCCTCGGCATCCATTGCCACAACGACACCGAGACGGCGGTCGCCGGCAGCCTCGCCGCCGTCGACGCCGGCGCGCGCCAGGTGCAGGGCACGCTCAGCGGGCTGGGCGAGCGCTGCGGCAACGCCAACCTCACCACGCTGCTCGCCGTCCTCGCGCTCAAGGAGCCCTACGCCAGCCGCTACGAAACCAACACGACCCCCGAGAGCCTGAAGGGCCTGCGCCGGGCCGCGCGCCAGCTCGACGACATCCTCAACCGGGTGCCGCAGAAGCAGGCGCCCTTCGTGGGCGCCTCGGCCTTCGCCCACAAGGCCGGGCTGCATGCCAGTGCGATCCTCAAGGACCCGACCACCTACGAGCACATCGATCCGACGGCCGTGGGCAATTCGCGCGTCGTGCCGATGTCCAACCAGGCCGGCCAGTCGAACCTGCGCCAGCGCCTCGCCGAGGCCGGGCTCGAGGTCGAGCGCGGCGACCCGGCGCTCGCGGCGATGCTCGAGACGGTGAAGACGCGCGAATCCGAGGGCTACGCCTACGACGGCGCGCAGGCGAGCTTCGAGCTGATCGCGCGGACGGAGCTCGGCCTGATGGAGCACAAGTTCTTCGAGGTCGAGCGCTACCGGGTGATCTCCGAGCGCCGCCGCAACGCGCGCGGCGAGCTCGTGATCGTCTCCGAGGCGGTCGTCACCGTGGCGCTGCCCGACGGCACCCAGACCACGAGCTTCTACCAGAACGAGAACCCCACCGAGCAGCAGGATGCCGGCCCGGTGAACGCGCTTGCCGTGGCCCTCTCGAAGGACCTCGGCCCCTACCAGGAGATGATCGCCGACTGGCGGCTCGTCGACTTCAAGGTGCGCATCACCAACGGCGGCACCGAGGCGGTCACCCGCGTCATCATCGACAGCGAGGATTCCACCGGCCGGCGCTGGTCGACGGTCGGGGTCTCGGCCAACATCGTCGACGCCTCTTTCGAGGCGATGGTCGACGCGATCCGCTGGAAGCTGGTGCAGGCCGGGGCGCGTCCGTGCTAGGCTGGGGCTCAGCCGGAGGTCCGACGATGCGTCTCGCCCTGTTGCCGCTGCTCCTTGCCGCCTGCGCCGCCCCGCCGCCCGAGGGCGATCACGTGCGCTTCCGCACCGGCGGCGGCTTCATGGGCCTCACCGAGGGGACGATCTACGAGGGCGACGTGGCGGTGCTCAGCGAGACCGAGCCCGGCGGCCCCGCCGTCACCCGGCGGCGCGAGCTGCCCGCGGGCAGCTACGCCGAGGCGCGCGCGCTCGCCGAGGCGGGCTTCGCGGAGGCGCTGGCGCGCAAGGCGGCGCTGGTCGACCCGCCGGTCTGCCCGACCGACATGGGCGTGACGCTGGTCTCGGTCGATCCGCCCATCGCCGGGCGCGACCGCGTCGCCGAGGGCTGCGGCGAGGCCGGGGTGGCCGGACTGATCGACAGGCTCGGGGCGATCGCCGCCCGATGAGCCTCGCCGCCTGTGCCGCCATCGTCGAGCGGGGCGACCCCGACCGCTTCCTCGCCGCCATGTCCTGCCCACCGCCGGCGCGGGAGGTGCTGTTCCCGCTCTACGCCTTCAACGTCGAGGTCAGCCGCGCGCCCTACGTGACGGACGAGCCGATGATCGCGGAGATGCGCCTGCAATGGTGGCGCGACGCGGTCGAGGAGATCGACGCGGGCAAGGCGCCGCGCGCCCACGAGGTCGCCGCGCCGCTGGCCGGGGTGATGCGGGCGCACGATCTGCCGGCGGCGCTGCTCGACGAGGCCGTGGCGGCGCGGCGCTGGGACGTGTGGAAGGAGCCGTTCGAGGACGCGGCCGCCTTCGAGGCGCACATCCAGCGGACCGCCGGGCACCTCGCGTGGCTCTCCGCGCTCGGCCTCGGGGCCGGGGCGGCGGAGGAGGCGGGGGTGCGCGAGGTGGCCCATGCGGGCGGCGTGGCGGCCTGGCTGCAGGCGGTGCCGGCGCTCGAGGCGAAGGGGCTGCAGCCGCTGGTCGCGGGCCGGCCCGACGACGTGCGCGCGCTCGCCGGGGCCGCGCTGGCGCGGCTCAAGGCGGCGCGGGTGCGCTCCGAGGCGGCGCGGCTGGCGGTGCGCCCGGCGTGGCAGGCGGGGACGCTGCTGCGCCTCGCGGTGCGCGAGCCGGAGCGGGTGGCACGCGGCGCGCTGGCGCTGTCGGAATTCCGCCGCAAGGCGCTGCTCGGCTGGCGCGCGGCGCGCCGGGGCTAGCGGCGCCGGGCGCGGTGCGCGCCGATCCCGATCCCGATGAGCGCGACGGCGGCCGAGGCCACCGACAGCGCGGCGGCGGTCCAGGCGACGGAGGCGAACGCCGCGACCATCGCCCCGCCGTGTCCCGCCGCCTCGGAGCGGATGCCATAGCTCGCCGGCCCGTCGGCGGCGGCGTAGGCGCGCGCGACGACGGCCGACATCGCCGCCACGGCGATCAGCCCGGCGATGCGGCTGATGGCGTTGTTCACCCCCGAGGCGACGCCGGTCTGGCCGTCTTCCACCGAGTGCATGATCGCCGACGAGATCGGCGCCACCACCATCGACATGCCGAGACCCTGCACGACCATCGGCGGCAGCACACCCCACCAGAAGTCGCGGGTCTCCACCGCGAGCGCGAGCCAGCCGTAGCCCACCGCCGCCAGCAGCGAGCCCATCGCGATGGGCGGGCCGTGGCCGATGCGCTCGGCCAGGCGGCCGAAGGTGCGCGAGAACAGCATCACGCAGACCGACAGCGGCGCGAAGGCGATGACCGCGTAGATCGCCGGGATGTCCCAGCCCGCGATGACCAGCATCGGCAGGAAAAACAGGATCGCCGAGAGGCTGAAATAGAGGGTGAAGGTCGACAGGTTGGCCGCCGCGAAGGTGGTGGAGCGGAACAGCGACAGCGGCATCATCGGGTGCCGGCTTACGTGTTCGTGGAGCACGAAGGCCGCGAGCGCCGCCGCGCCGAGGCTGCCGGTCCAGATCAGCGCGCTGTCGATGCCGCCGTGCTCGGCGTGGGTCAGCGCCCAGGCGAGCGCGCCGAGACCGGCGCTGGCGAGCAGCGCGCCGGTGATGTCGATGGGCTCGCCCGAGCGGGCGTTGTCCTCGCGGATGCCGACCTTGACCAGCCAGATCGCGATCAGGCCGAGCGGCAGGTTGATCGCGAAGATCCAGCGCCACATCCCGTCGCCCGACGCCAGCAGCAGCCCGCCCACGACCGGCCCCGCCGCCGTGGTGACGGCCGAGGCGGCGGCCCAGGTGGCGATGGCGCGGCCGCGCTCCTCGCGCGGGTAGGCGCGCGACACGATGGCCAGCGAGCCCGGCACCATCAGCGCCGCGCCGCAGCCCTGGGCGAAGCGGGCGAGGATCAGGACCTGGGCCGAGGAGGCGAGCGCGCAGATCGCCGAGGTCGCCATGAACAGCGCGATTCCGGCGGTGAAGACCTTGGCCAGCCCGAACCGGTCGCCGAGCGCGCCGCCCGACAGGATCAGCGCCGAGAGGGTGACCATGTAGGCGTTGTTGATCCAGGTCGCCTCGCCGAGCGTCGCGCCGAGGGTGGCGCGGATGGCGGGGATGGCGATGGAGACGACGGTGCCGTCGATGAAGCCCATCGCCGAGGCCAGCACGGCGGCGACAAGGATCAGCCGGCGCTTTTCGGGATCGCAGAAGCCGGAAACGAAAACAGGCCCCGGCTTTCGCGGGGCCTGTCCCTCGATGGGATCGGGCGTGTCCAAGCGGTCAGCCTTGCCCGGCGCCCGCGTTCTGGGGCGGTTTCTTGCCGCCGTTGGTGCTCAGCGGATCGTCCTGGCGCTGCACGGAGCCTTCGAAATGGGCGCCGCTCTCGATGGCGATCGTCTTGTGGATGATGTCGCCCTCGACACGCGCGGTGGAGGTCAGGCGGACCTTGAGCCCGCGCACGCGGCCCACGATGCGGCCGTTGACCACCACGTCGTCGGCGATGCACTCGCCCTTGACGGTGGCGCCTTCGCCGACGGTGAGCAGGTGGGCGCGGATGTCGCCGTCAACCTGGCCCTCGATCTGGATGTCGCCAGAGGTCTTGAGGTTGCCGGTGATGTGCAGGTCGGCGGACAGGACGGACGCCGGCGGCTTGGTCTTCGGGGCGGCGGGCTTGAAGTCGCCGCCGGCGGGAGCCTGGGGCTTGGGTGTTTCGGGCGTGGTCGTCTCGCCGGCCTTGGGGCCCGGATCGTTGATCTTGCTCTTAGAAAACATCTTGTCCCGCTCGTATGTAGATCATGGGGTTCACGGGGCGTCCGCCTACACGCACCTCGTAGTGGAGGTGGGGGCCGGTCGACCGTCCGGAATTTCCAATATCACCGATGTGCTGCCCGCGCGAGACCCTTTCGCCCACCCGGACGCGGATTCTGCTCTGATGGGCGTAGCGGGTCTCGATGCCGAACTCGTGCTGGATCTTGGTCAGCCGCCCGTAGCCCGACGCCCAGCCGGCCTCCGTCACCACGCCGTCGGCGGTGGCGTAGATGGGGGTGCCGATGGGCGCGGCGAAGTCGGTGCCGTTGTGCATCCGGCCCCAGCGCATCCCGAAGCCGGAGGTGAAGCGGAAGTTGCCGCGCACGGGGACGTCGAACGGCGTGCGCTCGGCGGCGATGCGGTAGAGGTTGATGTTGTCGAGCCCGCCGAGGATGTCGTTGGCGCGCGCGGCGTCCGGGTCGGGGCCGCCGCCGCGGGTCGAGAAGGAGAGGGGGGTCAGCGGGCCGCCGGTGCCGGAATAGCCGCGACGCACCTGCGCGATGAGGTCGTCGGGGTTCATGCCGGCGTCGCGGAACATCCGCTCGAGCGGCTCGACGGAGACTGTCATCGCCTCCTCGAGCTGGCGGAAGATCTCGTCGTTCTTGTCGCGCAGCAGGCGCAGTTCGAGCTCCATCTCCGCGGCCTGCTCGAGCGCGAACTCGGCGTCGGCGGCGATGGTGTCGCGCTCCTCGGCCGTCTCGGCCAGGGCGGCGGCGAGCAGGTCGACGGTGCCGCTCATCTCGTCGGAGGGGCTGCCGGGCAGGCCGCCCTCGCCGCTCGCGAGGCTGGCGGTCAGCGTGGCGAGCTCGTCGCGCACCGCCTCGCGCTCGTTCATCGTGCGCCGCAGGGTGGCCTGGATCACCTCGATCCCGGTCTCCAGCTCGCGGCGCTGGGTCTCCGACGACAGCAGCTCCGTCTGCATCGTCGAGATCTGCTCGAGCGCGGAGGCGAAGCGCTCCTGGGCGGCGACCGCTTCCTCGGCGCGCGCGTCGCGCTCCGCGGCCATCGCCGAGAGGCGCTCCTCGTAGATCATCTGGTCGCGCTGGGCCTGGGCGCGGAAGTTGCCGGCGCCGATCGAGTCCATCAGCAGGATCGCGGTCGAGACGATGGTCCAGCCGACGAACAGCGTCGCGCCCGCCCAGCCCAGAAGCTGCGTGCCCGATTTCAGCCGGATGAACCGCGTCTCGAAGTCTGACCTGATGAAGAGGCGCCGTTCCGGAAAACGGCGTTCGAGAGCGGAGTGGATCCGCTGTTTCATACGAGCTCGCACGTCTCTTCTTCCTGTCCCAATCCTCGCAGGCCGGCTCATTATCCCCAGACCCTGGCCCGCGCTTCGGGGATAGCCGGGGGGATCCGGCCCCGCAAGGATTTTGGGCAACAGAGCCGGGCGAACCGGCCGCCGGGGCCGCAATCGGCAACTTTCTGCTCAAATTTTCGAGAGTTACCCGGAGGAGGGCGCGACACCGGCGCCGCGAAGGGGGGCGGATTGCTGCATGTCGCTACAGCGCGCGCACCGCCGCGAGCACCTCCTCGACGTGCCCCGGCACCTTCACCCGGCGCCAGATCCGGGCGATCCGGCCGTCGGCGCCGATCAGGAACGTGCTGCGCTCGATGCCCATGAAGGTGCGTCCGTACATGCTCTTCTCGCGCCACACGCCGTAGCGCTCGCAGACGTCGCCCTCGGCGTCCGACAGCAGCGGAATGCCCAGCCCGTGCTTGTCGCGGAAGCTGTCGTGCTTGCGCACGCTGTCCTTCGAGACGCCGAGCACCGTCGCCCCGGCGGCGGCGAAGTCGGCGGCGTGCTCGGTGAAGCCGAGCGCCTCGCGGGTGCAGCCCGACGTGTCGTCGCGCGGATAGAAGAACAGCACCACCGGCCCGCCCGCGAAGTCGGCCAGTCGCGCGCGCCCGCCGCCGTCGCGCGGCAGGTCGACTTGCGGGGCGGTGTCACCTTCTTGCAGGTCGCTCTGGGTCATCTCGTCCCCTGTCGTGATTTCCGTTTCTGTTTTAGTAAGCCCGGCCGCAGGATAATCGGCAAGAACGACAAGGGCCGCAATGGCTGAGCAGGGCATCGACATCGGCGGCAGCAGACCCGCCCCGGCGCGCCGGGGCCGGGCGGCGCGCGTCGGGCTGCGGCTGACGGGGCTGCTGCTCGCGCTGCCGCTGGTCTTCGCGCTGGTCGCGGCCGTGTCGCTGATCGACCGGGAGGTCCGCGCCCCCACCTGGGTCGAGCGGCTGGTCGAGGCGCGCGCGGCGGAGCTGATTGGCGGCGCGCTCGGCGTCAGCGACATCCGCCTGCGCCTCGGGCGCGATCTCCACCCGCGCGTGCGCATCGAGAACGCCGTGCTGCGCGACCGCGACGGCGTGACCGTGGCGCAGGTGCCGGTGATCGAGGCGCTGATCTCGCCGCGCGGGCTGTTGCTGCGCCGCGAGCTGCTGATGCAGCAGGTCGCGCTGTCTGGCGTGCAGGTGACGCTGCGCCGCGATCGGCAGGGCGGCTTCGCGCTGTCCTTCGGGCGCGCGGGCGGGGCGGCGATGGGCGAGGCGGCGAGCTTCGCCGGCCTGCTCGACGCCATCGACGGCGCCTTCGACCGGCCCGCCCTCGCGGCGCTCGAGCAGGTGCGCGCCGACGGGCTGGTCGTCAACTTCTCCGACGCGCGCGCCGGGCGCAGCTGGACCGTCGACGGCGGCTCCCTCGCGCTCGACCTGCGCGGCGGGCAGACCGCGCTGAGCGCCGACCTCGCGCTGCTGGCCGGCCGTGCCGACGTCACCGCGCTGGCGCTGTCCTACGTCAGCCCCGACGACAGCCACGCCGCCGACATCCGCCTCACCGTCACCGACGCCGTGGCCGCCGACATCGCCACCCATTCGCCGGCGCTGAGCTGGCTGGCGGTGCTCGACGCGCCGATCTCCGCCGAGCTCTCCGCCGCCATCGCCGACGACGGCGGCCTCGCGCCGCTCGAGGCGCGGCTCGAGATCGGGCAGGGCGCGGTGCAGCCCAACGCCGAGACCCGGCCGATCCCGTTCGACGGCGCAAAGATCGCCTTCGCCTACGACCCGGCGCGCCAGGAGATCGCCTTCACCGACATCGGCCTCGCCAGTCGGGCGGTCACGCTCGATGCCGAGGGGCGCGCCTACCTGCGCGGCCCCGACCCGCTCGCGCCCGACGAGATCTGGACCCAGCTCGCCGTGCCCCGCCTCGTCGCCAACCCCGGCGGCGCCTACGACACGGCGCCGGTGCTGACCGACGGCGCCATCGAGCTGCGCCTCGCGCTCGATCCGTTCCGCCTGACCCTCGGCGAGCTGGCGATCCGGGACGGCGACAGCCGCCTGCGCGCCTGGGGCGAGGTCGCGGCGACGCCGTCGGGCTGGGACGTGGCGATGAACGGGCGGCTCGACGAGATCGGCGTGGCCAAGGCGCTGGCGCGCTGGCCCGCGGGCTGGCGGCCGGGGATGCGCTCGTGGTTCGCCGCCAACCTCACCGAGGGGCGCTTCTTCGACGTCAGCGCCGCGCTCAGCGCCCGCGACGGCGGCCCGCCGCGCACCGCGATCGATTTCGAGTTTGACGACGCCGCCGTGCGCTTCTTGCCCCGGATGCCGCCGCTCACCGGCGCGGCGGGCTTCGCGCAGCTCGGCGCGGACGGCTTTGCGCTGCTGCTCGACGAGGGCAGCCTCGTGGCGCCCGAGGGCGGCACCGTCGCGCTCGGCGGCTCGTCGATGGTGATCGAGGACCTCGCCGTGCCCCGGGCCCCGGCGCGCTTCGACCTCGCGCTCGCCGGCCCCGTGCCGGCGCTGCTGTCGGTCCTCGACCAACCGCCGCTGCTCGCCCTGTCGCGCGCCAACCTGCCCGTCGGCCTCGCGACGGGCCGCGCCGAGGTCGACGGCCGCCTGCAGCTGCCGCTCGGCGGGCCGCGCGCGCCCGACGAGATCACCTACGCCATGCACGCGGTGCTCACCGACGTCGCCTCCGACGTCGCGATCCCCGGCCGGCGCCTCACCGCCGAGCGCATCGAGCTGCTGGCGACGCCCGAGGGGCTGCTCCTCGAAGGGTCGGCGCGGGTCGGCGACGTGCTGCTGTCGGGCGCGCTCACCAAGGCCTTCGCCGCCGACAGCCCGGCGCGCGTCGAAGCCCGGGTCGAGCTGTCGCAGCGCTTTCTCGACGAGTTCGGCATCGCTCTGCCCGAGAACGTCGTCGGCGGCGACGGCGCCGGGCGGCTGGCGCTCGAGCTCGCGCCGGGCGGGCCGCTGTTCTCGCTGACCTCCGATCTCGCGGGGCTGCGCATGGCGCTGCCGTGGGTCGGCTGGTCGAAGGGCTCGGCGGAGCGCGGGCGGCTCGAGGTCGACGGCCGGCTCGGCGCCGCTCCCGAGATCCGCCGGCTGGCGCTGAGCGCGCCGGGGCTGGAGGCGGCGGGTCACATCGACCTCGCCGCCGACGGCGCCTTCGAGGCCGCGCGCTTCGACCGGGTGGCGGTGGGCGACTGGCTCGACGCGCCGGTGGCGCTGGTGGCGCGCGGAGAGGGAATGCCGGTCGGCATCGAGGTCGACGGCGGGCGGCTCGACCTGCGCCGCGCGCGCTTCGGCGCGGGCGCGGGCGCGGGCGGCGCGGCCAGCGCGCCGATGGAGGTGGCGCTCGACCGGCTGGTGATCTCCGAGGCCATCGCCCTCACCGACTTCCGCGGCGAGTTCGAGGCCGGCGGCGCGGCCGGCGGCGTCGCGGGCGACTTCGCCGCCCGGCTCAACGACGCGCCCATCGTCGCCGGCACCCTCGCGCCCGGCGAGGCGGGGCTGCGCGTGCGGGTGGCGAGCGAGGACGCGGGCGGCGTGCTGCGCGCGGCGGGGTTGCTGCCCAACGCCACGGGCGGCGCGCTCGACCTGACCCTCGACGCCACCGGCGCGCCCGGCGCCTACGACGGCGACCTCGCCATCACCGACCTGCGCGTGCGCGACGTCCCGGCCATCGCCGCGCTGCTCGACGCGATCAGCGTCGTCGGCCTGCTGCAGCAGCTCGACGGGCAGGGCCTCGCCTTCTCCAACGTCGACGCCGACTTCCGCCTCACGCCCGAGCAGGTCATCGTCACCCGCTCCAGCGCCGTCGGCCCCTCGCTCGGCCTGTCGCTCGACGGCACCTACGCGCTCGCGGCGGCCGAGATGGATTTCCAGGGGGTGGTCTCGCCGGTCTACCTGCTCAACGGCATCGGCGCGATCCTGACGCGGCCGGGCGAAGGGCTGATCGGCTTCAACTTCAATCTCGCCGGCAGCACCGACGCGCCGCGGGTGTCGGTCAACCCGCTCTCGGTCTTGACCCCGGGGATGTTCCGCGAGATTTTCCGCCGCCCGCCACCGGATGTCGGCCAGTAAGGTTCATGCAGCTCTCCGATTTCGACTTCGACCTCCCCGACGAGCTCATCGCCGTCCGCCCCGCGCGGCCGCGCTCCTCGGCGCGCCTGCTGCTGGCTGAGGGCGACGCGATCGGCGACCGCATCGTCAGCGAGCTGCCCCGGATCCTGCAGCCCGGCGACCGGCTGGTGCTCAACGACACCCGCGTCATCCCCGCCCGCCTCACCGGCACCCGCACCCGCCCCGGCGCCGCCGGCGAGGGGGTGGCGCGGATCGAGGTGACGCTGCTCGAGCCGCGCGCCGACGGGCTCTGGTCGGCGCTGGTCAAGCCGCTCAGGAAGCTGCGCGAGGGCGAGGAGGTGGTGTTCTCGCCGCGCCTCACGGCGTCTCTCGAGGCGCGCGAGGCGGGGCAGGGGCTGTTGCGCTTCAACTGCACGGGCGAGGATTTCGATGCCGCGCTCGCCGAGGCCGGCGCGATGCCGCTGCCGCCCTATATCGCCGCCCGCCGCCCGGCCGACGCCGCCGACAAGGACGACTACCAGACCGTCTGGGCCGAGCGCCCCGGCGCCGTCGCCGCGCCGACCGCGTCGCTGCACTTCGACGCGCCGCTGCTCGAGGCCATCGCCGCGCGCGGGGTCGAGATCACCCGGGTGACGCTGCACGTGGGCGCCGGCACCTTCCTGCCGGTCAAGGTCGAGGACGTCACCACCCATCGGATGCACGCCGAGTGGGGCGAGGTGACCGAGGCCGCCGCCGCCGAGATCGCCGCCACCCGCGGCGCCGGCGGCCGCGTCATCCCCGTCGGCACCACCGCGCTGCGGCTGATCGAGACCGCCGCCCGCGCGTCGGGCGAGATCGCGCCGTGGACGGGCGAGACCGACATCTTCATCTACCCGGGCTTCGAGTTCCGCGTGGCCGACGGGCTGATGACGAACTTCCACCTGCCCAGGTCGACGCTGATGATGCTGGTCTCGGCCTTCATGGGGATGGAGCGGGTGCGCGCGATCTACGCCCACGCTGTCGCGGAGCGGTATCGGTTCTTCTCCTACGGCGACGCGTCGTTGCTCCTGCCGTAGGCCGGGCCCCGGCCCGGCACGCGGTGGCGGCTGCGCCGGGGCTGCCGGGCTGAAGCCCGGCCTACGGCGGCGGTACCTCGGCGCGCACCGGCGCAGACCGGTGTAAGCCGGGCTTCAGCCCGGCACCCCGGCACCTCTCCGCCCCGCCGCACGCGGCCCATTGCCCCGGACTGACACGTCCTGATAGGCGCTCGGGCGACACGAGATGTCGGTGCGAGGCGGGCGCCGTCTGCCGGGAGCGGGCAGGCGGGTACGAGGAAGGGAAGTTCGATGATCCAGGTTCTCGGCAGCGCGTGGCCGCTTCTGCTCGGCCTCTTCATGCTCATGGTCGGCAACGGCCTGCAGGGCACGCTCCTCGGCGTGCGCGGCGCGCTGGAGGGCTTCTCGACGCTCGAGATGTCGGTGGTGATGTCGGCCTACTTCGTGGGCTTCCTCGGCGGCTCGCGGCTCGCGCCCGAGATGATCCGCCGGGTCGGCCATGTCCGCGTCTTCGCCGCGCTCGGCAGCGCCATCTCGGCGATCCTCATCCTCTACCCGACCCTCGTCAGCCCCTGGGCCTGGACGCTGGGCCGGGTCATCATCGGCTTCTGCTTCGCCGGGGTCTACGTCACCGCCGAGAGCTGGCTCAACAACTCGGCCACCAACGAGACCCGGGGCCAGGCGCTGTCGCTCTACATGATCGTGCAGATGGGCGGCATCGTCACCGCCCAGTACCTGCTGCTGCTGGGCGACGCCGGCGGCTTCGTGCTGTTCGTCATCCCCTCGGTCCTCGTGAGCCTCGCCTTCGCGCCGATCCTGCTGTCGGTGTCGCCGACGCCCGCCTTCGCCACCACCAAGCCGCTCAACCTAAAGCGCCTCGTGGAGGCCTCGCCGCTGGCGTCGGTGGGCATGATCCTGCTCGGCGGCGTGTTCGCGGCGCAGTTCGGCATGGCGGCGGTCTACGCCACCCGCGCGGGGATGACGCTGGCGCAGATCTCGGTCTTCGTCTCCGCCATCTACATCGCCGGTCTGCTGTTCCAGTACCCGATCGGCTGGCTGTCCGACCGCTACGACCGCCGCCTCGTCATCATCGGCGCCTCGCTCGGGGGCGGCGTCGGCGCGCTCGTGGGCGCGACGCTGGGCGGCAGCTCCTTCGGCGCGCTGCTGTTCGCGGCCGCGATGATGGGCGGGACGTCGAACCCGCTCTATTCCCTGCTCATCGCCTACGCCAACGACTTCCTCGAGCCCGAGGACATGGCCGCCGCCTCGGCGGGGTTCATCTTCATCAACGGCCTCGGCGCCATCGCCGGCCCGATCACCGTGGGCTACATGATGGACCTGCTCGGTGCGCCCGGCTACTGGGGCTTCGTCGCGGTGCTGATGCTGGCCATTGCGGCCTACGGCCTCTACCGCACCGTGCGCCGCCCGCACGTGTCGACCGTGAGCGAGACGGTGCCCTACGCCAAGGTCATCGCCTCCGCCTCGCCGCTGGCGGTGGAACTGGCGCAGGAGGTCTACATCGAGGCCGAGGCCGAAGAGGCCGCCGCCGTTCAGGACGAGGCCGCGGCGGAGCCGTGGCCAGCGCCGGAGGGGCAGGGTGCGACGCGTGAGCAGAGTGACGCGCAATCGCCCCGCTAGCTGCTTGAAGCTGCCCCGTTTCTCCCGCAGGGTCGGGGCGATATAGGCAGACAGGACGGTGTTCAGATGTCCACGCTCAAGCCCGAGGAGGTGCTGACCTTCTGGATCGACGAGGTCGGACCGAAAGGGTGGTACGACAGCAGCGAGGCGCTCGACGCCAGGGTGCGCGACCGCTTCCTCGAGGCCTGGCAGGAAGCCGCGGAGGGCTCGTCGGGGCTCTGGCTGACCTACCCGGAGGGCGCGCTCGCCTACATCATCCTGACCGACCAGTTCCCGCGCAACATGTTCCGCGACGACCCGCGCGCCTTCTCCACCGACCGCTCGGCGCGCGCGGCGGCGAAGGTGGCACTCGACCGGGACTGGGATCTCAAGGTCGAGGGGGCCGCGCGGCAGTTCTTCTACCTGCCGCTGATGCACTCGGAGAACCTGATCGACCAGGACCGCGCGGTGCGGCTGTTCTGCAGCCGGATGCCCGACTCGCCGAGCAGCCTGGTCCATGCCCGGGCCCACCGCGAGATCATCCGCCGCTTCGGCCGCTTCCCCTACCGCAACGCCGCGCTGGGGCGGAAGTCGAACGAGGCCGAGCAGCGCTTCATGGACGAGGGCGGCTACGGCGCGCTGGTGCGCGAGATGTCGCAAACCGCCAGGACCTGACCGGCGGGCGCCGTTAAGGGTGCCGTAAGGTCGGCGTGCTAAGGCTGCCGCGGGCAAGGCTGCCAGCGGAGACCCGAGCGGGTGAGCATCGAACGACGTGCCGAGATGTGGCGCGAGGACTGGGCCCTCGCGCCGGTGGATGAGGACGCGCCGCGCGCGGCCCCCGACGCGCTGGCGACGGAGATCATGAACATCATGGAGCAGGGGATCCTCGTCTGGTCGGCCGACGGGGTGTGCGAGCTGCACAATTCCCGCGTCTACGAGGTGCTCGGGCTCGAGCCGGGCGATCTCGTCATCGGCACGCCCCGCGCGGAGTTCCGCGACCTGCTCGCCGCGCGCGGCGCGCTCTCGCCCGTCTGCCGCGACACCGCCGACGCCGCCATCGCCGCCGACCGGCCCTATTCGTTCGACATGCCCACCCCCTCGGGCGGCGTCGTGCTCACCAGCGGCCGCCCGGCGCGCAACGGCGGCTACGTCGTCACCTTCACCGACGTCACCGCGGCGCGCACCGCCGCGCGCGACGTCGAGGCCGCCCGCGCCAGCGCCGAGGCCGCCGAGGCCCGCGCCCGCGACGCGCTCGACGGCGACCGCGCGCGGCAGGAGGAGGCGCGCCAGCTGTCGCTGCTCGACGAGTGGCTGCAATCCTGCAAGACCCTGCGCGAGCTGTACATGATCGTCACCCGCTTCCTGTGCCGCGTCCTCGCCCACACCAGCGGCGAGCTCTACGTGTTCTCGCCGCACCGCGACGTGCTCGACGGGGTCGGCGCGTGGTCGGGGGCAGAACTGCAGCGCCACATCGCCACCGACAGCTGCTGGGCCCTGCGCCGGGGCCGCGCCTACGAATACGACCCGGCCGGCATCTGCTTCGTCTGCGGCCATGTGGACCACCCCGAGGACGAGGACTATCCCGGCAAGTATGTCTGCGTCCCCATCAGCGCCCACGGCGACACGGTCGGCCTGCTCCACGTCCGCTTCGATCCGGAGGCCTACGGCGACGCCCGCCAGAAGCGCGCGGCGACCTTCACCCTGCGCTGCGCCGAGCACATCTCGCTCGCCGTCGCCAACGTGCGCCTGCGCGACGAGCTGCACGAGCAGTCGATCCGCGATCCGCTGACGGGCCTGCACAACCGCCGCCACCTGCTCGACAGGATGCGCCGCGAGCTGTCGGAGGCCGACCGCAGGGGCGCGCCCTTCGGCCTCGTCACCTTCGACGCCGACCGCTTCAAGGCGGTCAACGACACCTACGGCCACGACGCCGGCGACGCGGTGCTGCTGGCGCTGGCGGCGGTGATGGGGGAAGTGCTCGAGGAGGGCTGGACGGGCTGCCGGATCGGCGTCGAGGAGTTCGCCCTGCTGGTGCCGGGGGCCGACGTCGCGGCGGCCGCGGCGGCGGGCGAGCGGCTGCGCGCGCGGGTCGAGGCGATGGAGGTGCGCCACGCCGGGGCGGTGCTGCCGCCGGTGACGGTGTCGGTCGGCGTCGCCGTCTACCCCGACCACGGGCGCGACGCCGCGGCCCTGCTCAAGCGATCCGACGAGGCGCTCTACGCCGCCAAGGAGGGGGGCCGCAACCGCGTCGCGATCAGCGCCACCCCCGGCCCGCCGCCCGCCGCCGC
>NZ_CH724107.1:896678-911097 GCF_000153305.1 Oceanicola granulosus HTCC2516 | reverse complement strand
GGCCGCGCCGGGCACCTCCGTCGGCTACATGGAGCAGGAGCCCACGATGGCGGGCTGCGCGACGCTCGGCGACTACGCGGCGAGCGGGCTCGAGCAGGGCGAGGAGTGGCGCGTCGAGGCGGTGGCGCAGGGGCTGAAGTTCGACCCCTCCCGTGCCGTCGAGGTCGCCAGCGGCGGCGAGCGGCGGCGCGCGGCGCTGGCCAAGCTGATCGCCGAGGCGCCCGAGCTGATGCTGCTCGACGAGCCGACCAACCACCTCGACATCGACGCGGTGCGCTGGCTCGAGGACGAGCTCAAGCAGACCCGCGCCGCCTTCGTCGTCATCTCCCACGACCGCGCCTTCCTGCGCGCCCTGACCCGCGCCACGCTCTGGATCGACCGCGGCCAGGTGCGGCGCCAGGAGAAGGGCTTCGAGCATTTCGAGGCGTGGCGCGACAAGCAGTGGGAGGAGGAGGACCTGCAGCGCCACAAGCTCGACCGCAAGATCAAGGCCGAGGCGCGCTGGGCGGTCGAGGGCATCTCGGCCCGGCGCAAGCGCAACCAGGGCCGGGTGCGCGCGCTCCAGGAGCTGCGCGCCGAGCGGGCCGGCCAGATCAGGCGGCAGGGCGCGGCGGCGATGGCGCTCGAGGAGGGGCCGAAGTCGGGCAGGAAGGTCATCGTGGCCGAGGGGCTGGCCAAGACCTTCGACGGACGCGCCATCGTCGACGGGTTCGACCTGACCGTGCAGCGCGGCGACCGCGTCGCCTTCGTCGGCCCCAACGGCGTCGGCAAGACGACGCTGATCAAGATGCTGCTCGGAGAGGTCGCCCCCGACGCCGGACGCGTGAGCCACGGCACCAACCTCGAGATCGCCGTCTTCGACCAGACCCGCGCCCAGCTCGACCCCGACGCGACGCTCTGGGAGAACCTCGCCGGCGATCCGCTGATGCGCGTTTCCGGGCAGGCCGACCAGATCATGGTGCGCGGCACCCCCAAGCACGTGGTCGGCTACCTCAAGGAGTTCCTGTTCGACGAGGCGCAGGCCCGCGCGCCGGTCCGCTCGCTCTCGGGCGGCGAGAAGGCGCGGCTGCTGCTCGCCCGCCTGATGGCGCGCCCGAGCAACCTGCTGGTGCTCGACGAGCCGACCAACGACCTCGACATCGAGACGCTCGACCTGATGCAGGACCTGCTCGGCGAGTACGACGGCACCGTGCTGCTGGTCAGCCACGACCGCGACTTCCTCGACCGGGTGGCGACGACGACGGTGGCGATGGAGGGCGACGGCCGCGCGGTGCTCTATGCCGGCGGCTGGAGCGACTACCTCGCCCAGCGCGGCCCCCGCGCCGCCAGGCCCGAGGCCGCCGCCGCGCCGCGGGCCAGCGCGTCCGCCGCCAAGCCGGCCCCCGCCGCCCCACCGGCGCGCAGTGCGCTCAGCTTCACCGAGAAGCACCGGCTCGAGGCGCTGCCGGGCGAGATCGCCCGGCTCGAGGCCGAGATCGCCAAGCTCGGCGAGCTCCTCGCCGACCCCGACCTCTTCACCCGCGAGCCGGTCAAGTTCCGCAAGGCCACCGAGGCCCTCGCCGAACGCCAGGCCAGGCTCGCCGCCGCCGAAGACGAGTGGCTCACCCTCGAGGAGAAGGCCGACGGCTGACGGGCGCGCCCGCCCCGGCTTCATCTGGCCCCAAATATGCACGGCCGTCCGGCCGGGCCCGCGCCGCCCTCAGGCCGCCGGGGCCGCCGCCACCGCCGCGCCGCGCTTGCGCGACGCCCCGCGGAAGGTCCGGGCGTAGAGCGCGTAGAAGCGGCCGTGATCCTGCCACAGGTCCGTGATCCACAGCCGCAGCCCCCGGTAGAGCGCCCCGCGCGCCAGCGCCTCGTCGCCGTCGGCGAGCGCCTTGGCCGCGAGCCGGTTGGCGAGGACCTGCCCGCCCGGCGCGTCGGCGATCGCCTCGAGCCAGCGCAGCAGCGCCTCCGGGTCGTGGCCCGGCAGCGCGGCGAGCGGCCGGTCCGCGGCGGCGGCGAGGCGGGCGGCGATGGACGTGGCGGGGCCGTCGAAGCGGCGGCAGGCGGCGTCGGTCTCGGCGAGGTGGGCCGAGAGCGGCCCGGCGGAGTCGGGCAGGGCGCCGAGATGGGCGGCGTGGTGCAGGTAGGGGCGCGGGTTGGCGAGGTCGGCCTCGATCCAGGCGCGCAGCCGCGCGGCGGTGCGGTCGGGCGCGCCCGGCAGCACGGTGCTGGCGTGGTAGAGCGCCTCGCCGATGCAGGGCACGCGGCTGGCGCGCAGGTGCGAGCGGTCGGCCGCGTCCTCGATGTCCTCGGCGAAGCCGCGGGCCAAGGCGTCGGCCGCGCCGCCGCCGACGGCGCGGGTGCGGCGCAGCGCCAGCGACAGCGCCCGGAAGCGCAGCGCCTCGAGCCGGGGCGAGCCGGTCGCGGCGGCGGCGGCGTAGGCGTCGAGCATCTCGCGCACCGCGGCCGGCCCGGGCGCCTCGCGCAGCGACGACAGCGCGGCGTCGACGGCGACCTGGTAGAGATCGCGCCCGTCGCTCGCGGGCGAGGGCGTCGACGCCAGCATCCCCAGCACCTCGGCCAGCGCGTCCCAGCGGCCGCCGTCGAACAGGGCCCGCACGATCTCCTGCAGCTCGGCCACGTCTTGGGCCACCGGCGGCGTCTGCGCGCGGGGCAGCTCGCAGCGCCTGCGGCCCTCGGCGACCTGCCGGCGGCGGTGCAGCAGGTCGTGGAGCTTGCTCCAAAAGCGCAGCAGGGCGGCCGCGAGGATCAGCGCCAGCGCCGCGAGCGGCGGTTCGGGGATCAGGGCGAGTTGCTGGACCATCGGGCCCTCCTTCGGGGCGGACGTTGCGTCAGCCTCGCCGCCCCGTCGGGCATCAGCGCGGCGACAATCGGGCACAAAGCTGGCGGCGGTGCCGCTTTGCGACGATCTCCTGCCGCGCCGCGCCCCTTTCGCCCAAGCGCGGCGGCGCTATGGTGCGCGCGACCACGCCCCGTTCTCGATCAGAGGCCCCCGATGTCCCAGGACCCGCTCGTCATCTTCACGCCCTCCGGCAAGCGCGGCCGGGTGCCCGCCGGGACCCCGGTTCTGACCGCCGCGCGCCAGCTCGGGGTGGATCTCGATTCGGTCTGCGGCGGGCGGGGCATCTGCTCGAAGTGCCAGGTCAGCCCCGGCGCGGGCCACTTCTCCAAGCACGGCCTCACCGTCGCCGAGGACGCGCTCTCGGCGTGGAACGAGGTCGAGGCGCGCTACGACCGCATCCGGGGCCTGCCGCCGGGGCGGCGGCTCGGCTGCCAGGCGCAGGTGCTGTCGGACGTGGTGATCGACGTGCCGCCCGAGAGCCAGGTGCACCGGCAGGTGGTGCGCAAGGCCGCCGACGCGCGGGCGGTGGCGATGGACCCGGCGACGCGGCTGTTCTACGTCGAGGTCGCCGAGCCCGACATGCACGAGCCGACCGGCGACTTCGAGCGCCTCGCCGCGGCGCTATCGGCGCAGTGGCAGATCGAGGACGTGCGCGCCGAGCTGCCGGTGCTGGCGCGGCTGCAGCCGGTGCTGCGCAAGGGCAAGTGGCAGATCACCGTCGCGCTGCACCGCGACGCGCCGGAGAGCGGCTGGCGGCTGATCGACCTGTGGCCCGGCTTCTTCGAGGGCCCGCTCTACGGCATCGCCATCGACCTCGGCTCGACCACCATCGCCGCCCACCTGACCGACCTCGTCACCGGCGAGGTCACCGCGTCGGCGGGGATCATGAACCCGCAGATCCGCTTCGGCGAGGACCTGATGAGCCGGGTCAGCTACGCGATGATGAACCCCGGCGGCGACGCCGAGATGACCCGCGCGGTGCGCGAGGCGCTCGACCGGCTGGCCGGCGAGATCGCCGCCGACGCCGACATCGCGCCCGAGCGGATCGTGGAGCTGGTGTTCGTCTGCAACCCGGTGATGCACCACCTGCTGCTCGGCATCGACCCGGTCGAGCTGGGGCAGGCGCCCTTCGCGCTGGCCACCTCCGGCGCGGTGCGGCTCGCGGCCCGCGAGCTGGGGCTCGCGAGCCTCAACGCCGGCGCCCGGGCCTACGTGCTGCCCTGCATCGCCGGCCACGTGGGCGCCGACGCCGCCGCCGTGGCGCTGTCGGAGGAGCCGGAGAAGAGCGAGGACTTGGTGCTGATCGTCGACGTCGGCACCAACGCCGAGATCCTGCTCGGCGACAGGCGCCGCGTGCTGGCCTGCTCCTCGCCCACCGGCCCGGCCTTCGAGGGCGCGCAGATCAGCTCCGGCCAGCGCGCCGCGCCCGGCGCCATAGAGCGGGTGCGGATCGACCCCGAGACCAAGGCGGCGCGCTTCCGCGTCATCGGCTGCGAGCTGTGGTCCGACGAGCCGGGCTTCGACGACGCCGTCGGGCCGAACGGCATCACCGGCATCTGCGGCTCGGGCATCATCGAGGCGGTGGCGGAGATGCGCCTCGCGGGCCTGCTCGACCCGTCGGGCCTGATCGGCTCGGCCGCCCAGACCGGCACCGAACGCAGCGTCGCCGAGGGGCGCACCCACGCCTACCTGCTCCACGACGGCCGCGCGCGGGGCGGGCCGCTCATCACCGTGACGCAAGGCGACATCCGCGCCATCCAGCTCGCCAAGTCGGCGCTCTACGCCGGGGCGCGGCTGCTGATGGACGAGCTGGGCGTCGACGCGGTCGACCGGGTGGTGCTGGCCGGGGCGTTCGGCGCCCACATCTCGCCGCTCCACGCGATGGTGCTCGGCATGATCCCCGACGCGCCGCTCGACAAGGTGACGTCGGCGGGCAACGCGGCCGGGACGGGCGCGCGCATCGCGCTCTGCTCGCTCGCGGCGCGGGCGCGCATCGAGGCCGGCGTGGGGCGCATCCACAAGGTCGAGACGGCGATCGAGCCGCGCTTCCAGGAGCATTTCGTCGCCGCCAACGCGATCCCGCATGCCACCGCGCCGTTCCCGCACCTGGCGGGCGAGGTGACGCTGCCGGCGGTCTCGTTCAACACCGGCGGCGGCGGCGAGGAGGGCGGCCGGCGGCGGCGGCGGCGCGGCTAGGCGTCGCCGGGCCGCACCGCCGCCGCGGCACGGGCGGCGCGCGGGCTTTCCCGCCGCGCCCGGATCGGGCATAGGACGCGCGGACCGTCAAGGAGTAGGACCATGCACGACATCCGAGCCATCCGCGAGACCCCCGGCGCCTTCGACGCCGCGCTCTCCCGCCGCGGGCTGGCGCCGGTCTCGTCCGAGATCCTCGCCATCGACGAGGCGCGCCGCGCCAAGATCCAGGCCGCCGAGACGGCGCAGGCGGAGGCCAACCGCGCCGCCAAGGAAATCGGCGCCGCCAAGGCGCGCGGCGACGACGCCGCGTTCGAACGGCTGCGCGCCGAGGTGGCCGACAAGAAGGCCGCCATCGCCCGCCTCAACGACGAGGCCAAGGCCGAGGACGCCCGCCTGACGGAGCTGCTGCTCGGCCTGCCGAACCTGCCCGACGACTCCATCCCCGACGGCGACGACGAGGACGACAACGTCGAGCTGCGCCGCACCGGCAGCCCGCGCAACTTCTCCTTCACGCCGAAGGAGCACTACGAGATCCCCGCCGCTCGGGGCGGGCTCGATTTCGAGACGGCGGCGACGCTCTCGGGCTCGCGCTTCGTGGTGCTGAAGGGCGCCATGGCGCGGCTGCACCGGGCGCTCGCGCAATTCATGCTCGACGTGCACACCGAGGAGCACGGGCTGACCGAGATGATCACCCCGGTGCTGGTGCGCGAGGAGATGATGTACGGCACCGGCCAGCTGCCGAAGTTCGGCGAGGACAGCTACCAGACCACCAACGGCTGGTGGCTGATCCCGACCTCGGAGGTGACGCTGACCAACGTGGTGCACGGCAAGCTGCTCGAGGCCGAGGCGCTGCCGATCCGCATGGCTTCGCACACCCAGTGCTTCCGCTCCGAGGCGGGCAGCGCCGGGCGCGACACGTCGGGGATGCTGCGCCAGCACCAGTTCGAGAAGGTGGAGATGGTCTCGATCACCCGCCCCGAGGACAGCGCCGCCGAGCACGAGCGCATGACGCGCCAGGCCGAGGCGATCCTCGACAAGCTGGGGCTGCCCTACCGCACCGTCGTGCTCTGCACCGGCGATCTCGGCGCGGGGATGCGCAAGACCCACGACATCGAGGTCTGGCTGCCCGGGCAGGACCGCTACCGCGAGATCAGCTCGGTCTCCGTCGCGGGCGACTACCAGGCGCGGCGGATGAACGCGCGCTACCGCGACGAGGACGGCAAGCCGCGCTTCGTGCACACGCTCAACGGCTCGGGCCTCGCGGTCGGGCGGACGCTGATCGCGGTGCTCGAGAACGGCCAGCAGGACGACGGCTCCGTCGAGCTGCCCGAGGCGCTGTACCGCTACCTCGGCGGCCGCACGCGGGTGACGGCCGATGGCGTCCTCGCCTGACGCCGCCCCCCCGGGGCTGCCGCCCTCCGACGACCCGGAGGTCGTCTTCATCATCCCCCTGATCAGCCGCGCGCGCGCCTATGATTGGGGGGTGGTGCAGCGCCACCTGCGCGCCACGCTCGGCGCGCTGCGGGCGCAGACCTCGCCGCGCTGGCGGGCGCTGGTCTGCTGCCAGGACCGCCCCGAGGAGGTGGCCTTCGACGGGCAGGTGAGCTTCCTGCCCTTCGTCGCCGCCGACGTGGTGCGCGACGAGACGGCGGTGGTGTTCGACAACCACGCCAAGAAGGACCTGATGCTCGACCACCTCGCCGCCACCCACGGCGGCGACGGCTACGTGTTCCAGCTCGACGCCGACGACCTGCTGCACCCGCGCCTCGTCGAGCACATCGTGGCCGACAACAACGGCGCGGGCTACTGGATCGAGCGCGGCTACATGTACGACGTCGCCCGCGACCGGCTCGCCTATCTCGGGCCGAAGCGGCTGCGCTACCCGTTCGGGCACACCTTCCTGCGCGAATGCGGCTCGTCCTCGGCGCTGCGCTTCGACTTCCGCCGCGACGCGCGCTGCCTCGAGACGATCCGCGACCGGGGCAAGCACGCGGAGGTGCCGGCGCGGATGGCGGCGCACGGGCTGGCGATGACGCCGGTGCCGTTCCCGGCGGCGCTCTACCTGGTGGGGCACGGCGAGAACATGCGCCAGCGCCGTGGCAAGCTGGGCGCCAAGATGCGCTACATGCGCCGCAACCGGCTGCTGCCGCGCGCGGCGCGGCGGGTGCGCAACGAATTCCGGCTTCGCGCGTTGCTCGAACCATGACCCGACGTACACCCGCCGCCTGGGCGACCCTCATCCTCGCGCTGGCCTTCGCCGTCGCGCCGCTTGTCACCTCGCCCTTCTCGGGCTTCGCCAGCGACCAGCTGCCCAACCCGCAGCCCGACCCGCCGGTGCAGCCGGCAGGCTACGCCTTCTCGATCTGGGGGCTGATCTACGTCTGGCTGATCCTGTCGGCCCTCTACGGCTGGCGCGCGCGCGGCGACGATCCGGAGTGGGAACGGGTGCGCTGGCCGCTGATCGTGAGCCTCGCCGTCGGCGTGCCGTGGCTCTGGATCGCCAACCAGAGCGCGCCCTGGGCGACGGTCGCGATCCTGGTCATGGCCGCCGGCGCCATCGCCGCCGCGCTGCGCGCGCCGATCTTCGACCGCTGGATGCTCGCGCACCCGGTCGCCGTCTACGCCGGCTGGCTGACGGCGGCCTCGGCCGTCTCGCTGGCGGTGACGCTCGCGGGCTTCGGCATCCTGCTCGGCCCCGTCGGCTGGGCGTGGCTGTGCCTCGTCGCCGCGATCGCCATCGCGGTGGCGGTGCAGGTGCGCGGCACGAGCCCGGCCTACGGGCTGACGGTGATCTGGGCGCTGGTGGCGGTCGTGGTGAGCGACGGGATGACGAGCAGCGTCGGCTGGCTCGCCATCGCCGGGATCGTGGTGATGGCGGCGACGCTGGGCTGGGCGCGCTGGCGCCCCTGACCCCCCGGCGGACGGCGCGGGCGCTCCCGCGCGGAGTTTGCATATTTATGGCCAGATGAAGGGCAGGGCGCGCGCTGCCCTCGAACGGCAGGATGTCGCGGCGGGAGCGTGCCGCTCTTGCCCCGCGCGCCGTGGTGGGGATATTGGGGCGCGAGAGCGCCGCGCGAGCGGCGCGAGAGACAAGGGGACGAGCACATGCGTCGAGTGGTTGTGACGGGTCTGGGGCTGGTGACGCCGCTGGCCGATGGTGTCGAAGCGAGCTGGTCGCGGATCCTCGAGGGCAAGTCGGGGGCCGGGCCGATCACGCTGTTCGACCCCGAGGGCTTCGGCACGACCTACGCCTGCGAGGTGCCGCGCGGCGCGGGCGAGGGGGAATTCGACCCGAACCGCTACATGGACCCCAAGGACCAGCGCAAGGTCGATGACTTCATCATCTTCGCCATGGCCGCCGCCGCGCAGGCCGTGGAGGACGCCGGCTGGACCCCCGAGGACGAGGCCGAGCTGCTGCGCACCGGCGTGCTCACCGGCTCGGGGATCGGCGGGCTGAATTCCATCGCCAACACCGCGATCCAGATGAAGGAAAAGGGCCCGCGCCGCGTCTCGCCGTTCTTCGTCCCCGGCGCGCTGATCAACCTGATCTCGGGCCAGATCGCGATCAAGTACGGCTACAAGGGCCCCAACCACGCCGTCGTCACCGCCTGCTCGACGGGCGCCCACGCCATCGGCGACGCCACCCAGCTCATCAAGACCGGCCGCGCCGACGTGATGCTCGCCGGCGGCGCCGAGGCGACGATCTGCGAGATCGGCATCGCCGGGTTCAACGCCTGCAAGGCGCTGTCCACCAAGTACGCCGACGAGCCGGCCAAGGCCTCCCAGCCCTACAATCGCGGCCGCGACGGCTTCGTGATGGGCGAGGGCGCGGGCATGGTGATGCTCGAGGAGTACGAGCACGCCAAGGCGCGCGGCGCCAGGATCTACGGCGAGGTGCTCGGCTACGGGCTCTCGGGCGACGCCTACCACATCACCGCGCCCGCCGAGGACGGCGACGGCGCCGAGCGCTCGATGCGCATGGCGCTCGAGGATGCGGGCCTGCAGCCCGAGGACGTGGACTACATCAACGCCCACGGCACCTCGACCATGGCCGACGCCATCGAGCTCGCCGCCGTCGAGCGGCTGATGGGCGCGCACGCCAAGGACGTCACCATGTCGTCGACCAAGTCGATGACCGGCCACCTGCTCGGCGCGGCGGGGGCGATCGAGGCGATCTTCTCGATCCTCGCGATCCGCGACCAGGTCTGCCCGCCGACGATCAATCTCACCGACCCCGACGTCGAGACCAGCATCGATCTCGCCCCCAACGCCAAGGTCGAGCGCCCGGTGAAGGTCGCGCTGTCGAACTCCTTCGGCTTCGGCGGGACCAACGCGAGCGTGCTGTTCGGAAAGGTCTGACTCCATGTGGCGCTCCGTTGCCAGCAACGCGCTCACGTTCTTCGTGGTCGCCGTCTTCCTCATTGCCGGCGTGGTGATCTGGGGCAGCCAGACCTACGAGGCCGAGGGCCCGCTCGAGGCGCCGATCTGCCTGCAGATCGCGCGCGGCTCCAACATGTGGGCGGTGAGCGAGCAGCTGGGCGAGGACGGGGCCATCACCTCGCCGACGATCTTCCGCATCGGTGCGCAATATTCCGACCGGGCCAGCCAGCTCAAGGCGGGCAGCTTCCTCGTTCCCGAGGCCGCGTCGATGGAGCAGATCCTCGACATCGTCACCCGGGGCGGCGCCAACACCTGCGGCACCGAGGTGGTTTACCGCATCGGCGTGACCCGCACCCTCGTCGAGGTGCGCGAGGTCGATCCCGCCGACGGCAACTACCGGCAGGTGGTGCAGTTCGACCCCGCCGAGGAGGAGCCGCCCGAGGCCTACAGCTCCGTCAAGCAGGAGAGCGACACCCAGTACCGGCTCGCCGTCGCCGAGGGCGTGACCTCGTGGCAGGTGGTGCAGGCGCTCAACGGGCTCGACACGCTGGAGGCCGATGTCGAGGACGTGCCCGCCGAGGGGACGCTCGCGCCCGATTCCTACGCCTTCGCCCCCGGCGACGAAGTCGCCGCGATCCTCGCCGAGATGGAGCGCCGCCAGGCCCGCATCCTCGACGCCGCGTGGGAGAACCGCGACGACGGGCTGCCCTACGCCGACAAGCAGGAGGCGCTGATCATGGCCTCCATCATCGAGAAGGAGACCGCGCTCGCCGAGGAGCGGCGGCAGGTGGCGAGCGTCTTCGTCAACCGGCTCGAGCGGGGGATGCGGCTGCAGACCGACCCGACGGTGATCTACGGCATCACCGAGGGGCAGGGGGTGCTCGGCCGCGGCCTGCGCCAGAGCGAGCTGCGCGCGGCGACGGACTGGAACACCTACGTGATCGACGGGCTGCCCAGGACCCCGATCGCCAACCCCGGCCGCGCCGCCATCGAGGCCGCGCTCGACCCGGCGAGCACCGACTACGTGTTCTTCGTCGCCGACGGCACCGGCGGCCACGCCTTCGCCGCCACGCTCGACGAGCACAACCGCAACGTCGCCCGCTGGCGCGAGATCGAGGCCGAGCGCGCGGCGGCGGCGGGCGAGTAGCGCAACGTTCGGGCAACCTTGGTTAACAATTCAGGGTTGCGTCGGGGCTTGACATTGAGGCCGTATTCACGTATAGGTTGTGGAACGCTGGACGAGTGACGGGCGGTCGGGATCATCCCCGGCCGCCTTTTTCGTCTCCGCCGGCGTGATCTCCGACAATTTCAAGAAACGGTATTGAGCATGAGCAGACCCGAGCCCGAGAGGGACCCGGACCGGGAGGCGTGGGACCTCCTGATCCACGAGCGCGAGCAGCTGCTGCGCGCCACCGGCGAGACGCTGGCCGAGATGGTCGAGCGGCTGCGCGGCGGCGAGGGCGGTGATTTCCGAAAGATGGTTTCCAAGGCGGGCGACGTCGAATTCGCCCTCCGCAAGATGATCGAGATCCGGGAGAAGTACGATGATTGGCACGCAAAGCGCGGCGGCGAGCTCACCGGCAACAGGTTCGACGCGGACGATGCCCGCGCTGACATCGGGCGCAAGCTCGATCGCCTGCGCGACGCCGGCGGCGCAGGCGGCGTTTCTTGACGCGCTGGGCCCGGCGGAGCTGCGGGCGCTGCCGTGGCTGTTCGACTTCTGGGCGCTCGACCACCAGTTGCCGCCGTCGGGCGACTGGCGCAGCTGGGTGATCCTCGGCGGGCGCGGCGCGGGCAAGACCCGGGCCGGGGCCGAGTGGGTGCGCGCGCAGGTCGAGGGGCCGCGGGCCACCGATCCGGGCCGGGCGCGCCGGGTGGCGCTGGTGGGCGAGACCATCGACCAGGCGCGCGAGGTGATGGTCTTCGGCGATTCGGGCCTGCTCGCCTGCGCGCCGCCCGACCGGCGGCCGGAGTGGATCGCCGGGCGGCGGCTGCTGGTCTGGCCCAACGGTGCGCAGGCGCAGCTGTTCTCGGCGCACGATCCCGAGGCGCTGCGCGGGCCGCAGTTCGATGCCGCGTGGGTCGACGAGCTGGCCAAGTGGAAGAAGGCCGAGGAGGCGTGGGACATGCTCCAGCTGGCGCTGCGCCTCGGCGACGACCCGCGCTGCTGCGTCACCACCACGCCGCGCCCCACGGCGCTGATGCGCGCGCTGCTCGAGCGCGACGGCACCGCCCGCACCCACGCCCCCACCGAGGCCAACGCCGCCAACCTCGCGCGCGCGTTCCTCGCCGAGGTGCGGCGCCGCTACGCCGGCTCGCCGCTCGGGCGGCAGGAGCTCGACGGCGTGATGCTGAGCGAGATCGAGGGGGCGCTGTGGTCGGCCGGAGCCATCGCGGCGGCCAATTGCGACGTGGTCCCAGACCTCCACCGGGTCGTCGTCGCCGTCGATCCCTCGGCGGGGGGCGGCGATGTCTGCGGCATCGTCGTCGCCGGCGCCTGCTACGACGGCGGGGCGGACAATTGGCGGGCCTGGGTGCTCGAGGATGCCTCCGTCGCCGGCAGTTCGACCACCTGGGCGCGCGCCGCCATCGCCGCCTATGAGCGGCACCAAGCCGACCGCATCGTGGCGGAGGTCAACCAGGGCGGCGACATGGTGGCCGCGATGCTGCGCCAGGTCGCGCCGACGGTGCCCTACAAGGGCGTGCGCGCGATGCGGGGCAAGGCGGCGCGCGCCGAGCCGGTGGCGGCGCTCTACGAGCAGGGCCGGGTGCGCCACGTGCGCGGCCTCGGCGCGCTCGAGGACCAGATGGCGCTGATGACCCACCAGGGCTATCGCGGTCGGGGCTCGCCCGACCGCGCCGACGCGCTGGTCTGGGCGCTGAGCGAGCTGCTGCTCGCGCCGGAGCGGACCGCCCCCCGCGTGCGCGGTCTGTGACACCCCGTAGGCCGGGCTTCAGCCCGGCCGCCCCTCCGCTGGCTGCATGACGGGCCCGCCCGAGCCTCCGAAGACGCAACGCACGCCCCCCTCGGCACATCTTAAACCTTTGGCGCGATTGTCTCCCCATGACGCGAACGGCGGGCTGAGGAGAAATCGATGCTGTCATTCCTGAAGCGCGGAGCGGCTCCGGCGCCGGACGGGGCCAAGGCCTCGGCGACCGGCCCGGTGATCGCGGTGCAGGGCGCGGGCCGGGCGGTCTGGAGCCCGCGCGACGCGGTCTCGCTGACCCGCACCGGCTTTGCCGCCAACCCGGTCGGCTTTCGCGCGGTCAAGCTGATCGCCGAGGCCGCCGCCGCGCTGCCGGTGCTCGTGCAGGACCGCAGCACCCGCTACGACGACCACCCCGTGCTCGCGCTGATCCGCCGCCCCAACGCCGGGCAGGGCCGCGCCGAGTTGTTCGAGGCGCTGTTCGGCCAGCTGCTGCTGACCGGCAATGGCTACCTCGAGGCGGTGGGCGACGGCGGGCTGCCCGACGAGCTGCATGTGCTGCGCTCGGACCGGATGAGCCTCGTGCCCGGCGCCGACGGCTGGCCCGTCGCCTACGACTACACCGTCGGCGGGCGCAGCCACCGCTTCGCCCACGGCGAAGGCGCGACGCCGATCTGCCACATCAAGAGCTTCCACCCCCAGGACGACCATTACGGCCTGTCGCCGATGCAGGCCGCGGCCACGGCCATCGACGTCCACAACTCCGCCTCGCGCTGGTCCAAGGCGCTGCTCGACAATGCCGCCCGGCCCTCGGGCGCAATCGTCTACCGCGGCGCCGACGGGCAGGGGCAGCTCAGCGAGGACCAGTACGACCGGCTGCTCCAGGAGATGGAGACCCAGCACCAGGGCGCGCGCAATGCCGGACGGCCGATGCTGCTGGAGGGCGGGCTCGACTGGAAGCCGATGGGCTTTTCGCCCTCCGACATGGAATTCCAGAAGACGAAGGAAGCCGCCGCGCGCGAGATCGCCACCGCCTTCGGGGTGCCGCCGATGCTGCTCGGCATCCCCGGCGACGCCACCTACGCCAATTACCAGGAGGCCAACCGCGCCTTCTACCGCCTCACCGTGCTGCCGCTGGCGACGCGGGTGACGGGGGCGGTGGGCGACTGGCTGTCGGACCACGTCGGCGAGCGCGTCGAGCTGCGCCCCGACCTCGACCAGGTGCCGGCGCTCGCCGCCGAGCGCGACTCCCAGTGGCGGCGCGTCGGCGCGGCGACCTTCCTCACCGCCGCCGAGAAGCGGGCGCTGCTCGGGCTGCCGGCGCGGGGCGCGGGGGAGGACGGCGATGAGTGACGTGGTCGACATGGACAGCCGCCGCCGCCGCGAGGCCGCGCCGGTGAGCGACTTCTGGTTCGCGCAGGTCGATCTGCGGCTGGGCCGGATCGAGGGGATGCTGGAGCGGCTCGAGCGGCAGGTCTGGCTGTTCGTCTGGGCGGCGCTCGCGATCCTCGTCATCGAGGCGCTGCGCGCCTTGGCCGGCGTCTGAAGAGCGGAGGGCAAGACATGGAACTGGAACGGAAATTCTGCCGCGTCGGCGGCGAGGTCACGGTGCGCGACGGGCACCTCGTGGAGGGGTACGCCTCGGTCTTCGACCTTTGCGACCAGGGCGGCGACCGGGTCGCGCGGGGGGCCTACGAGGCCTGCCTCGCGGCGCGGACCCGGCCGGTGCGGATGCTCTGGCAGCACGACCCGGCGCAGCCGATCGGCGTCTGGGACGAGCTCGTCGAGGACGCGCGCGGCCTGCGGGTGAAGGGCCGGCTGCTCACCGAGGTGGCCCGCGGCCGCGAGGCGGCGGCGCTGCTCGCGGCGGGGGCCATCGACGGGCTGTCGATCGGCTACCGCACGGTGAAGGCCGCGCGGGACGAGAAGGGCCGCCGCCTGCTGACCGAGCTCGACCTCTGGGAGGTGTCGCTGGTGACCTTCCCGATGCTGCCCGAGGCCCGCGTCGGCGCGAAGGCCGACGCGCCGCTCGCGGACGTCGCCCGGGCCCTGCGCGACGCCGGACGGGCGT
>NZ_CH724107.1:828993-896578 GCF_000153305.1 Oceanicola granulosus HTCC2516 | reverse complement strand
CGCGCCGAGGCCGCGCACGTGGCGCACCCGGCCCTGCTCGTAGAGCGCCGCCACCGGCTCGGCGCGCGCCGCCTTGCCCCGCATCGCGCGCACGCCCTTGTAGGGCACCGTCGGCGCGACCTGGCGCAGCATCGCGGCCACCATGTCGCCGCCCTGGTTGACCTCCGCCACGATGCGGTCGGCTTGGTGCCGCTCATAGGCGGCGATGGCGGCGCGCGCCCAGGTGGTCGAACTGCCGGCGACGGAGGCATCCTCGAGCACCCAGGCCCGCCAATTGTCCGCCCCGCCGTCGTAGCAGGCGCCGGCGACGACGATGCCGCAGACATCGCCGCCCCCCGCCGAGGGATCGACGGCGACGACGACCCGGTGGAGGTCTGACCCCCCACAGCCCACCACCGAGAGAGACCCCGACATGAGCGACACCGACGACCTCACCCAGGCGATCCGCGACTTCTCCAGCGATCTCGGCACCTTCCGAGACGACATTCACACAAGACTTCAAGAGCAGGAAACCCGCATGACCCAGATCGACCGCAAGTCCCTCAGCGCCGCCGCGCGGCCCGCTCTCTCGGCCGCCGCCGAGGGCCCCGCGCCCCACGCCAAGGCCTTCGAAGCCTACCTGCGCTCGGGCGACGACGACGCGCTGCGCGGCCTCGAGCTCGAGGGCAAGGCGATCTCCACCGTCGCCGGCGACGGCGGCTATCTGGTCGATCCGCAGACCTCCGAGACCGTGGCCAGCGTGCTCTCCACCACCGCCTCGCTGCGCGCCGTCGCCTCGGTCGTGCAGGTCAACGCCACCAGCTACGACGTGCTCATCGACCACAGCGAGGCCGGCGCCGGCTGGGGCAGCGAGAGCGGCAGCGTCGGCGAGACGGCGACCCCGGCGCTCGACCGGATCTCGATCCCGCTCTACGAGCTCAACGCGATGCCGAAGGCCAGCCAGCGCCTGCTCGACGACAGCGCCTTCGACGTCGAGGGCTGGCTCGCCGAGCGCATCGCCGCCAAGTTCGCCCGCGCCGAGGCCGAGGCCTTCGTCACCGGCGACGGCACCGACAAGCCGAAGGGCTTCCTCACCTACCCGCAGATCGACAATGCCAGCTGGAGCTGGGGCAGCATCGGCACCATCCCGACCGGGTCCGACGGCGCCTTCTCGACCAACGATTCCGGCAACGCGATGATCAACCTCGTCTACGCCGTCTCCGCCGAGTACCGCGCCGGGGGCAGCTTCGTGATGAACTCGCGCACCGCCTCCGAGGTGCGCAAGCTCAAGGACAGCGACGGGCGGTTCCTGTGGTCGGACGGCTTCGTCAACGGCGAGCCGGCGCGGCTGCTGGGCTACAAGGTGCTGATCGCCGAGGACATGCCCGACATCGCCTCCGGCACCACCGCCATCGCCTTCGGCGATTTCTCGGCCGGCTACACCGTCGCCGAGCGCCCCGACCTGCGCGTCCTGCGCGATCCGTTCTCCGCCAAGCCCCACGTGCTGTTCTACGCCACCAAGCGCGTCGGCGGCGGGGTCAGCGACTACGCGGCGATCAAGCTTCTGAAGTTCTCCGTGAGCTGACCGTTCGCGGAAGAGGAACGGTGCCGCCCGCCGGCCGGGCGGCACCGGGGGCCGGGCGCGTCGGCGCTTGGGGTGGGCGCGGCGGGCCCGGCGCCACGACAGGACAGACAGGATAGAACCCATGATGCTGATCGAAGAGACCACCGTGCCCCAGGGCGCGCTGCCGGTCGCCGACTTCAAGGAGCACCTGCGGCTCGGGACCGGCTTCTCCGGCGACGCGCTGCAGGACGGCGTGCTCGAGAGCTACCTGCGCGCCGCGATGGCGGCGATCGAGGCGCGTACCGGCAAGATCCTGATCGAGCGCGAGTTCACCTGGACGCTGACCTTCTGGCGCGAGCGCGACCGGCAGGTGCTGCCGGTGGCCCCGATCAGCGCGATCTCCGGGATCACCCTCGTCGACGCCGCCGGCGGGCAGACCGCGCTGCCGAACGACGCCTGGCACTTCGAGCACGACATGGCCCGCCCCTCGATCCGCGCCGCCGGGGCGCACCTGCCCGCGATCCCGGCCGGCGGCTTCGCGCGGCTCGGCTTCCTCGCCGGCTTCGGGCCGGACTGGACCGACCTGCCCGCCGATCTCGCCCAGGCCGTGCGGCTGCTCGCGGCGCACTACTACGAGTACCGCCACGACTCCGCCCCCGGCGCACGCGGGCTGCCCTACAGCGTCAACGCGCTGCTCGAGCGCTACCGGTCGGTGCGGCTGACCGGGGGAGGCCGCGCATGAGCTTTCCGCGACTGAACCGCCAGCTGGTGCTCGAGAAGGCGATCCGAGTGCCCGACGGCGCGGGCGGCTATGCCACCACCTGGGCCGGGATCGGCATCCTGTGGGCCGAGCTCGAGGGCCGCACCGGCCGCGCCCGGCGCGGGGCGGAGACGCCGCTGTCGACGACGCGCTACCGCATCACCGTGCGCGCCGCGCCGTTCGGCGCCGAGGCGCGCCCCGAGCCGGGCCAGCGCTTCCGCGACGAGGCCCGGCTGTTCGCGATCAAGGCGGTGACGGAGACCGACCCGGACGGGCGATTCCTGACCTGCTTCGCCGAAGAGGAGGTCGCGCCATGAGCTACGGCGTCTCCGGCGCGCTGCAGGCGGCCGTGTTCCAGGCGCTCGCCACCGACGCGGCGCTCGCCGCCGAGGTCGGCACCGCGATCTACGACGCGCTGCCCCCGGGCAGCCTGCCGCCGCTCTACGTCACGCTCGGCCCCGAGCAGGCGGAGGACCGCTCCGACGTCACCGCCACCGGCGCGCTGCACGAGTTCACCGTCTCGGTCGTCTCGCACCAGGCGGGCTTCGCGGCGGCCAAGGCGGCGGCGGCGGCGATCTCCGACGCGCTCGCGGGCGCCGACCTGCTGCTCGCGCGCGGCCGCCTCGTCTGGCTCGCCTTCCACAAGGCCAGGGCGGCGCGCGCCGGCACCGGCGACACGCGGCGGATCGACCTGCGCTTCCGCGCGCGGGTCGAGGACTGAACCTGAACACAAGCGAAGAGGACCGACCCATGGTGGCCCAGAACGGCAAGGACCTGCTGGTCAAGATCGACATGACCGGCGACGGCCAATTCGAGACGGCGGCGGGCCTGCGCGCCAGCCGGCTCAGCTTCAACGCCGAGACCCTCGACGTCACCAGCCTCGACAGCGGCGGCTGGCGCGAGCTGCTCGGCGGCGCGGGGGTGCGCAGCGCGTCGATCTCCGGCTCGGGCGTCTTCCGCGACGCCGACACCGACGAGCGCGTGCGCCAGATCTTCTTCGATGGGCAGACGCCCGACTTCCAGGTGGTGATCCCCGATTTCGGCACCGTCGAGGGGCCGTTCCTCGTCACCGGGCTCGAGTATGCCGGCACCTACGACGGCGAGGCGACGTTCGAGCTGTCGCTGGCCTCGGCGGGCGTGCTTGGCTTCGTGGCGCACTGACATGGCCAATCCCCATGCAGGCGAGGTCGAGATCGTCGTCGACGGCGAACGGCTGGTGATGAAGCTCACGCTCGGCGCGCTGGCCGAGCTGGAGGCGCGGCTCGGGGCGGGCTCGCTCGTCGCGCTCGCCGAGCGGTTCGAGGGCGGCGACGTGTCGAGCCGCGACGTGCTGGCGCTGATCGTGGCGGGGCTGCGCGGCGGCGGGCTGCCGGTGGTGGAGGACGACCTGCTCGCCGCCGAGATCGAGGGCGGGCCGATGGCGGCGGCGAAGGCGGCGGCGGAGCTGCTGGCGCGCGCCTTCGCGGCGCCATGAGCAGCCCTGTGAGCGGCGGCCTGGACTGGCGGGGCCTGATGCGCGCCGGGATCGGCGGGCTCGGGCTGTCGCCGGCAGAGTTCTGGGCGCTGACTCCGGCCGAGCTACTGGTGCGGCTCGGCCTGACGGGGGGCGGCGCCCCGATGGCGCGCGCGCGGCTCGAGGAGCTCGCGGCGGCCTTTCCCGACGGTGGAGGAGAAATCCGATGACTGACCGACTGGACGACCTCGACGAGGAGATGGAGACGCTGGGCGACCGCCTCGGCGAGACCCGCGCGGCGGGCGCGGCCTTCTCGGCCGAGCTGGCGCGGCTGCAGGGCGAGATGGGCCGCAGCGCCCGCGATCTCGGGCGGCTCTCGCGCGGCTTCTCGGGCGGGCTGCGGCGCGCGGTGGACGGGCTGCTGTTCGACGGCGCGCGGCTGTCCGACACGTTCCGCACGCTGGCGCTGTCGATGGCCGACACCGCCTATTCCGCCGCCATGCGCCCGGTCACGGACCATGCCGGCGGGCTGCTCTCGAGCGGCATCAACGCCGCCGTCGGCGCGATGCTGCCCCGCCCCGGCGGCCTCGCCCGGAGCGTTGCGCCCTTCGCCGAGGGCCTCGCCGCGCCGCCCGCCGCCGCGCCTCCGGCGCCGGCCACGGACGGCGGCGGCGCGGGGCAGGGCGTCCACGTCACGATGAACATCGCCACGCCCGACGTGCGCGGCTTCGAGCAGAGCCGTGGCCAGATCGCGGCCCGGCTCGGCCGGGCGCTCGCCGCCGGGCAGCGCAACCGCTGACACAGAGAGGCCGCCCCATGTTCCACGACGTCCGCTTTCCCGTCTCGCTCAGCTTCGGCGCCCGTGGCGGCCCCGAACGGCGCACCGAGATCGTCACCCTCGCCAACGGCGCCGAGGAGCGCAACACGCCCTGGGCCCACTCGCGCCGCCGCTTCGACGCCGGCCTCGGCCTGCGCTCGCTCGACGACCTCGAGACGGTCATCGCCTTCTTCGAGGCGCGCGCCGGCCAGCTTCACGCCTTCCGCTGGAAGGACTGGAGCGACTTCAAGTCGTGCCGCCCCTCCGCCAGCCCCGCGCCGACGGACCAGCTCCTCGGGCTGGGCGACGAGACCACCGCGACCTTCCAGCTCGTCAAGCACTACGGCACCGGCGGCGACACCTACGCCCGCCCGATCACCCGGCCGGTCGCGGGGACGGTGCAGGTCGCCGTCGGCGGCAGCCCGGTGACGGAAGGGGTCGAGTGGAGCGTCGATACCGCCACCGGCCTCGTCACCTTCACCCACCCGCCCGACGTGGGCGGCGAGGTGACGGCGGGGTTCGAGTTCGACGTGCCGGTCCGCTTCGACACCGACCGGATCGAGACCTCGCTCGCCAGCTTCAACGCCGGCGAGGTGCCCGACCTGCCGGTGGTGGAGGTGCGCCCGTGAGCCTCGCCGACCACCTCGCCACCGGGATCACCAGCGTCTGCCGCTGCTGGCGCGTCACCCGCCGCGACGGCGTCGCGCTCGGCTTCACCGACCACGACCGCGACCTTGTCTTCGACGGCCTGACCTTCCGCGCCGACACCGGCCTCAGCGCCCGCGAGAGCGTGCGCAGCACCGGGCTCGCGGTCGACAATTCCGAGGCGCTCGGCATCCTCAGCGACGACGCCGTCAGCGCCGCCGCCGTCAGCGCCGCCGACATCGAGGCAGGGAGCTACGACGGGGCGGAGGTCGAGGCGTGGCTGGTGAACTGGCGCGCGCCCGAGGAGCGGCGCGTGCGCTTTCGCGGCCATATCGGCGAGCTGCGCCGGGGCGGCGGGGCGTTCGTCGCCGAGCTGCGCGGGCTGACTGACGCGCTCAACGCGCCGGTCGGCCGCGCCTACGGGCCACGCTGCGACGCGCTGCTCGGCGACGCGGCCTGCGGCGTCGACCTGGAAGCGCTGGCGGAGACCGCCGTGGCGGGCGCGGTCGCCGACGGCCGCGTGCTGCGCTGCGCCGACACGGGCCGGGCCGAAGGCTGGTACGAGGGCGGGCGGCTCGAGGTGACGTCGGGCGCGGCGGCGGGGCTGGCCGGCATCGTCAAGCACGACCGGATCGAGGCCGGCGAGCGGGTGCTCGTCCTGTGGGAGCCGATCCGCGCGCCCGTCGTGGCGGGCGACGCGCTGCGCCTGCTGCCGGGATGCGACAAGGCGGCGGGGACGTGCCGGGAGAAGTTTCACAACTTCATGAACTTCCGTGGCTTTCCTCACATACCGGGTGAGGACTGGCTCGCCGCCGTCCCGCGCCGCGACGGCGACAACGACGGGGGCGCGCGGTGAGCGCGGTCGTCGTCATCGCCCGTCGCTGGACCGGGACGCCCTACCGCCATCAGGCCTCGTGCGAAGGCGTGGGCTGTGACTGCCTCGGCCTGGTGCGGGGCATCTGGCGCGAGCTCCACGGCGGCGAGCCCGCGCCCATTCCCGCCTACGCGCCCGACTGGGCCGAGGCCGGCGGCAGCGGGCGGCTGCTCGCCGCCGCGCGCCGCCACCTCGCCCCCGCCGACACTCCCGCGCCGGGCGACGTGCTGCTGTTCCGCCTGCGCGAGGGCGGCGCCGCCCAGCATCTCGGCATCGCCACCGACCTCGCGCCGGTGCCGCGCTTCGTCCACGCCTACGCCCGCCACGGCGTCGTCGAGAGCCCGCTCTCCGGCCCGTGGCAGCGCCGCCTCGTCGCCCGTTTCGCATTCCCGCAAAGGAGCCGCTGACATGGCCACCCTTATCCTCGGCGCCGCCGGTCTCGCCGCCGGCACCTCCCTCGGCGGCTCGGTCCTCGGCCTCTCCAGCGCCGAGATCGGTCGCGCGGCCGGGGCCGGGCTCGGCCGGCTGATCGACGCGCGCCTGTTCGGGCAGGGCAGCGAGCCGGTCGAGACGGGCCGCGTCGACCGCTTCCGCCTCACCGGCGCCAGCGAGGGCGCGCCGATCGGGCGGGTCTACGGGCAGGCGCGCGTCGCCGGGCAGGTGATCTGGGCGAGCGACTTCCTCGAGCAGGGCAGCGGCGGCGGCGGCGGCAAGGGCGCTCCGGCCCAGCCGGCGCGCACCGATCTCAGCTACAGCGTCAGCCTCGCCGTCGCCGTCTGCGAGGGCGTCGTGACCCGCATCGGCCGGGTGTGGGCCGACGGACGCGAGGTGCCCGCGCATCGGCTCAACATGCGCGTCTACAAGGGCACCGACGACCAGCTGCCCGACCCGAAGATCGAGGCCGTCGAGGGCGCGGGGCAGGCGCCGGCCTACCGCGGCGTCGCCTACGTCCTGTTCGAGGACCTGCCGCTCGGCCAGTTCGGCAACCGGGTGCCCTCGTTCTCGTTCGAGGTCTCGCGCCCCGCCGGGCCCGACGAGGCCGACGGTTTGGTGCCGCCCGACATGGCCCGCGCGGTCCGCGGCGTGGCGCTGATGCCGGGCTCGGGCGAATACACGCTCGCCACCGAGACGGTAAGCGTCGAGGAGGGCTACGGCGCGACCCGGCTCGTCAACGTCAACAGCGCCGACGGCCGCCCCGACTTCGTCGCCGCTTTCGACGCGCTCGAGCAGGAGCTGCCGGACTGCGGCTCGGTCTCGCTCGTCGTGTCGTGGTTCGGCGACGACCTGCGGTGCGGCGCCTGCACGCTGCAGCCCAAGGTCGAGCACCACGGCACCGACGCCTCGATGCCCTGGCAGGTCAGCGGCACCGACCGCGCCGACGCGGCGCGGGTGGCGCAGGTCGATGGCGGGCCCGTCTACGGCGGCACGCCGACCGACCAGTCGGTGGTCCAGGCGATCCGGCACATGAAGAGCGCGGGCAAAGCTGTTGTTTTCTATCCATTCATCCTGATGGACCAGCTCGCCGACAACACGCTACCCGATCCCTGGAGCGGCGCGACCGGCCAGCCCGCGCTGCCCTGGCGCGGGCGCATCACCCTCTCCGCCGCCCCCGGCACCGACGGCTCGCCCGACGGCAGCGCGGCGGCCGAGGCCGAGGTGGCGAGCTTCATGGGCGCCGCGCAACCGGCGGATTTCACGCCGCAATCCGGCGGCGTCGCCTATGGCGGCCCGGCCGAGTGGTCCTATCGCCGCTTCATCCTGCACTACGCCCACCTCTGCGCCGTCGCGGGCGGGGTCGACGCCTTCTGCATCGGCTCCGAGATGCGCGCCCTGACCCAGATCCGCGGCGCGTCGGGTTTCCCGGCCGTCGATGCCCTGCGCACCCTCGCCGGCGAGGTCCGCGCCATCCTCGGCCCCGCCTGCAAGCTCGGCTACGCCGCCGACTGGAGCGAGTATCACGGCTACCAACCTGCTGGCACGGCGGACAAATACTTCCACCTCGATCCGCTCTGGGCCGATCCGGACATCGACTTCGTCGGCATCGACAACTACATGCCGCTCGCCGACTGGCGCGATGGCGACACCCACGCCGATGCCGGCTGGGGGACGATCCACGACCTCGGCTACCTGATGTCCAACGTCGCCGGCGGCGAGGGGTACGACTTTTACTACGCCAGCCCCGAGGACCGCGACGCGCAGGTGCGCACGCCGATCACCGACGGCTTCGGCACGCCCTGGGTCTGGCGCTACAAGGACCTCGTCGGCTGGTGGGACAACTACCACCACGACCGCGTCGACGGCGCCCCGGCGGCCGAGCCCACCGCGTGGGAGCCGGGCAGCAAGCCGATCTGGTTCACCGAGTTCGGCTGCGCGGCCATCGACAAGGGCGCCAACCAGCCCAACAAGTTCCTCGACCCGAAGAGCTCGGAATCGGCCATTCCATACTTCTCGGCCGGTTACCGCGACGAGTTCATGCAGATGCAGTACCTGCGCGCCACCCTCGGCCATTGGTCCGACCCGGCCAACAACCCCGTCTCGCGCTTCACCGGGCAGCGGATGCTCGACATGGACCGCGCCCATGTCTGGGCCTGGGACGCGCGGCCCTACCCGGCGTTTCCCGGCCGGCTCGACGTCTGGTCGGACGGGCCGAACCACGAGTTCGGCCACTGGATCACCGGGCGCACCGCCGCCCGGCCGCTGGCGCAGGTGGTCGAGGCGCTCTGCCGCGAGGCGGGGATGTCGGAGGTGGACACGTCGGGCGTCCACGGCCTCGTGCGCGGCTACAGCCTCGCCGAGGTCGCGCCGATCCGGGCGGCGCTGCAGCCGCTGATGCTGGCCTACGGCTTCGACGCCTTCGAGCGCGACGGGCGGCTCGTGTTCCGCTCGCGCTCGGGGCGCGGGGCGGTGGCGCTCGAGGCGGAGCGGCTGGTGGCGGGCGAGGGCCGGGAGGCGACGCTCGAGCGGACCCGCGCCGGCGAGGCGGAACTGGCGGGGACGGTGCGGCTCGGCTTCATCGAGAGCGGCGGCAGCTACCGCAGCGCCGCCGCCAGCGCGCTGCACCCGGGCGACTCCAGCCGCGCCGTCGCCGCGAGCGAGCTGGCGCTGAGCCTGACGCGCGGCGAGGGGCAGCTCGTGGCCGAGCGCTGGCTCGCCGAGGCCCGCGTGGCGCGCGACGAGGCGCGCTTCGCGCTGCCGCCCTCGCGGGAGGTCGGGCCGGGCGACGTGGTGCGGCTCGAGGGGGCCGACTGGCGCGTCGACCGGGTCGAGGAGGGGCTGGCGCGCGCCGTCGAGGCGGTGCGCATCGAGCCCGAGATCTACCGCCCGCGCGATCCCGGCGCGGCGCTCGCCGCGTTGCCCGCGCCGCAGGTGCCGGGGCCGGTGGAGGCGCTGTTCCTCGACTTGCCGCTGATCACCGGCGACGAGCCGGCGCACGCGCCCCGCGTGGCGGCGACGGCGCGGGACTGGCCGGGCGAGGTGGCGCTCTACCGCTCGGCGACGGGCGCCGACTTCGCCCTCGACCGCCTGCTGGCGCGCCCCGCCACCGTCGGGCGCACCCTGACGCCGCTGCCCGCCGCGCGCCCCGGCACGTGGGACCGCGGCCCGGCGCTGCGGGTGGCGTTGGTGCGCGGCGAGCTGGCGTCGGCCGGCCCCGACGCGCTGCTCGCGGGGGCCAACGTCGCGGCGATCGGCGACGGCACGCCGGGCAATTGGGAGCTGTTCCAGTTCGCGCGGGCCGAGCTCGTGGCGCCCCTGACTTACGACCTCGCGCTGCGGCTGCGCGGGCAGGCGGGCAGCGACGGGCTGATGCCGGCGCACTGGCCCGCCGACAGCACGCTGGTCCTGCTCGACACCCGAGTCGCGCTGCTCGACCTGCCGGCGGCGAGCCGGGGGACGCTGCAGCACTGGCGCTGGGGCCCCGCCGACCGCCCGCTCGACCACGACAGCCTCCGCGCCGCCGCCCACGCCTTCGCGGGCAACGGCCTGCGCCCCTACCCGGTGGCGCATCTCGCGGCGGCGGTCAGCGGCGGCGACGTGGCGCTGTCGTGGGTGCGGCGCACGCGGATCGACGGCGACGGCTGGGAGGGCCGCGAGGTGCCGCTCGGCGAGGCCGATGAGCGCTACCTCGTGCGGGTGAGCGAGGCGGGCGTCCTGCGGCGCGAGGCGGAGGTCGACGCGCCGGCCTGGAGCTACGACGCCGCCACCCGCGCCGCCGACGGCCTCGCCGGGGCGGCGGCGCTCGAGATGGCGGTGGCGCAGCTGTCGGAGCGCTACGGGCCCGGCCCGTTCCGCTCGCTGGAGGTGGCGCTGTGATGCGCCCGTTGCTGCCGGGCGATCTCGACACGGGCGTGCGCGCGCTGCTGGCGGTGCCCCCGGCGCGGCGCCCGCCGCTGGCGCGCCGCCTCGTCGCCGCGGCCCGCGCCGCCGAGCGCCACCGCGCCGTGACCGGCAAGGCGCACCCGCGCCACGGCACCGGCAGCCTCGCCTCGGCCGCCATGACCGGCCCCCTCGCGCCGCTGCCGGGCCATTGCGACCGCGCCTACCGCGCCTGTCTCGCCCTGCTGATCGAGGCGTGCCGGTCCCTGCCGTAGCGCCCGCCCCGGCTTCATCTGGCCAGAAATATGCACGGCCCGCCGCCGCCGCCCGCGCGCCGCCCCGATCGGCGCCCGGCATCGCCGCCCTCGCGGCTTTTCTCTTCCCCTGCGCCGGCTATCTCGGTTAGGCAGGGCCAGCACAGGAGACCAGGCGCATGGCAGCACCGCATCCCAAACCGACCGAGCTCGACCCGGTCTGGCAGCGCATCCGCCAGGAGGCCACCGCCGCCATCGACGCCGAGCCGCTGATGGGCGGGCTGGTCCATGCCACGATCCTGCACCACCAGACCTTCGAGAACGCGCTCGCCTACCGGGTCGCGCTCAAGCTCGCCTCGGCGGAGATGTCGGAGCAGATCCTGCGCGAGATCGCCGACGACGCCTATGCCCGCGCCCCCGACCTGACCGCCGCCGCCCGGGCCGACCTGACGGCGGTGTTCGAGCGCGACCCGGCCTGCCACCGGTTCATGCAGCCGCTCCTGTACTTCAAGGGCTACCAGGCGATCCAGGCCTACCGGCTCGGCCACTGGCTCTGGGAGCAGGGGCGCAAGGACATCGCCTATTTCATCCAGATGCGGGTGAGCGAGATCTTCGGCGTCGACATCCACCCCAACGCCCTGGTCGGGCGCGGGATCATGATCGACCACGCCCATTCCATCGTCATCGGCGAGACGGCGGTGGTGGGCGACAATGTCTCGATGCTGCATTCGGTGACGCTCGGCGGCACCGGCAAGGAAGACGACGACCGCCACCCCAAGATCGAGGACGGCGTGCTGATCGGGGCGGGGGCGAAGGTGCTGGGCAACATCCGCATCGGCCATTGCTCGCGCATCGCGGCCGGCTCGGTGGTGCTGCACGAGGTGCCGCCCTGCAAGACCGTCGCCGGGGTGCCGGCGCGCATCGTCGGCGAGGCGGGGTGCGATCAGCCGTCGCTGTCGATGGATCACCTGATCCGCTCGGGCTCCGTCGGCCCCTGACGCTTTCCTGCTGACGCTGCGTCAGGTATCCTGACGGCCGGGAGGATGTCTGCCATGTCACGCACCACGAGCGGCCGCGGCCGCCTGTACGAGTCCGTCACCGACACGATCGGCGACACGCCGGTGATCCGCCTCAACCGGATCGCGCCGGAGCACGTCACGATCTACGTCAAGGTCGAGGCCTTCAACCCGGCCGGCTCGGTCAAGGACCGGCTGGCGGTGAGCATCATCGAGGAGGCCGAGGCCTCGGGCGCGCTGGCGCCGGGGCAGACGGTCGTCGAGGCCACCTCGGGCAACACCGGCATCGGCCTCGCCATGGCCTGCGCGGCGACGGGGCATCCGCTGGTGGTGACGATGGCCGACAGCTTCTCCATCGAGCGGCGCAAGCTGATGCGCTTCCTGGGCGCGAAGGTGGTGCTGACGCCGCGCGCCGACAAGGCGGTGGGGATGTACAAGAAGGCCGTGGAGCTCGCCGAGGCCAACGGCTGGTTCATGGCCCGCCAGTTCGAGACCCCGGCCAACGCGCTGATCCACGCCAACACCACCGCGCGCGAGATCCTCGCCGATTTCGACGGCCAGCGGCTCAACTACTTCGTCACCGGCTACGGCACCGGCGGGACGTTCAACGGCGTCGCGAAGGTGCTGAAGGCCGAGCGGCCCGACGTGAAGATCGTGCTCACCGAGCCCGCCAACGCGGCGCTCGTCGGGTCGGGCACGGCGCAGGCGCGCGGGGAGGGCGGCTCGCCCGCGAGCGGCCACCCGGCCTGGGAGCCGCACCCGATCCAGGGCTGGACGCCCGACTTCATCCCCGCCGTGCTGCAGGAGGCGCTGGACCGGGGCGATCACGACGCGCTGATCCCCGTCACCGGTGCCGACGGCATGACGTGGGCGCAGCGGCTGGCGCGCGAGGAGGGCATCTTCGTCGGCATCTCGGCGGGCGCCACGCTCGCCGCGGCGGTGGCGGCGGCCGGGGAGGCGCCGGAGGGGTCGGTGATGCTGGTGATGCTGCCCGACACCGGCGAGCGCTACCTGACGACGCCGCTGTTCGAGGCGATCCCCGAGGAGATGACCGGCGAGGAGCAGGCGCTTTCCCGCTCGACACCGGGCTACCAGCTCGCCTGACCCCGCGGGCCGGGCTTCAGCCCGGCCCGCCGGGGAACATCCCGCCCCCGCGCCTGTTTCGGAAGGGACAGGAGCCGCGTTCGCTCCGCCAGTACCCAATGAGGATCGTCATGGATAACGTCGTCACGCTCGACCCGCGCTTCACCGTCGCCACCTTCGCCCCCGACCAGGCCGCGCTGGCACAGGCGCAGAAGGACGGCTTCCGCGCCGTCGTCAACCTGCGCACGGCGTCCGAGAAGCCGGAGATCGCCCCCGACGAGGAGGAGCGCATCGCCCGCGAGGCCGGGCTCGCCTACCTGCACCACCCGACCGCCGCCGACGGGCTCGACGCCGCGCATGTGGACGAGTTCCGCCGCCACCTCGCCAGCCTGCCCGACCCGGTGCTGGTCCATTGCGCCTCGGGCAAGCGCGCGGGCGCGCTGACCCTGATGGCCCTGGGGGCCGAGAACGGCTGGAGCGGCGACGAGGCGCTCGCGCACGGCCGGCAGGCCGGGCTGGACCTTGCCAACGAGCAGATCGGCGGCTTCGTGTCGCGCTACCTCGACGACAAGCTGGCCTGAGCGCTCAGCGCGCCTTCGCCGTCGCGCGCCGCTTCGGCTTGGCCGGAGGGGCGGCGGCGGCGCGCTCCGCGGCTTCCTTCTCGAGCCGGGCCTCGCGCAGGCGGGCGATCTTGCGGTCGCGGGCCTCGCTGTCTTCGCGGATGATGGCGGTGGCGGCTTCGTGGGTACGGCTGAAGGCAACTTCGAAACGGTTGGGCGTGTAGGTACTCTTGGCCAAGTCGGGCTCCTGTCGGGCAGCGGGCGGCGTCCGCGCCGCCCTGAACAACAGCTAGGGCGGATCGCGCGAAAGGCACGGGCGCGTGAGCATCATCTTCAGCGGCCGCGCCCGGCGGACGGCGCTGCCGGCGCGGCGGCGGGCGAGGCGAAGCTGGACGTGGAGCAGGCCAATCACGCGCCCGGGGATCGTGCCGGACCTCGTCGTCGGGCGGATCTGAGGGCGCGCGGCGGCGGCCGGCCGGGTAGGGCGCCCGGCCGGCGGCGCGTCAGGGACGGACCGCGACGACCTCGATCTCGACCAGCCACGACGGGTTGGCGAGGCCGGCGACCTCGAAGACGGAGCGGGTGGGCAGCTCCGGCTGCGCGTCGGTGCCGAAATGCTGGACGTAGCCTTCCATGAAGCCGCGGAAATCCATGCCGTCGGCGCCCTCGGGGGCAACGAGGTAGACCTGCATCTTCACCACGTCCCCCATGTCGAGACCCAGCGCGCCGAGCTTCTGCTCGATGGCGGCGAGCGTGGTCTCGGTCTGGGCGCGGGTGTCGCCGAAGCGCTCGGGCGAGCCTTGCTCGGCGGCCTCGTCGACGACCTGCGGGACGGTGCCGCTGAGGTAGACGAGCGTGGCGTCGGCGGGGATCTCGGCCGCCATCAGGATCGGGAAGTCGGAGCCCGGGGTGCGGTGGCGGATCAGGCCGGCCTCGTCCTCGGTCTCCGTGCCGGAGGCGTCGTCGCCGTCCATGCCGTCGCCGGAGGCGTCGTCCATGTCCGCCTCGCCGTCGTCGGCGGTGGCGTCCATCTCGTTGGGCGAGTCGACCTCGTTGCCGGCGTTGCCCTCGGCCGCCTCCTCGCGGTCGGGTTCGGGATCGCCCTCTTCGTCGTCCTCCTCGGCGATCTCGTGCTCGGCCAGCACCTCGGGCTCCTCGTAGGGCCGCGAGTCGGCGACGAGCTGCAGGGTGCCGTCGGGCTCGTAGCCGTTGCCGAGGCCCTGCTGGATGAAGTCGGTGATCGCGAGCACCTGCTCGTCGCTCAGCAGGTGGCCGAGCGCGGGCATCCCGCCCTGGCCGTTGACGATGAGGGTGATCGGGTAGGCGGCGAACTCGAGGTTGGGGTTGTTTGCCAGCGCCGGGTAGGCGCCGGCGCCCACGGCCCCCTCGCCGTCGGGCATGTGGCAGCCGGCGCAGAAGGTGTCGTAGAGCACTTCGCCGTCGGTCGACGTGTAGCCGTCGCCGTCGAAGGCCTGCGCGTCGGGCACCGTCGAGATGAACTGCGCCGGGTCGCCTTCCTGGGCGAAGGCCGGTCCGGCGGCGAGGCCCGTGAGCGCGAGAACGGAAAGGAATCGTGCTGTCATGATGCTCACCCGTTGATGATCTTGTCGTGGAGACGCCCGATCGCGTCGAGGGAGGAGAGGATCGCGCCTTCCTGCCAGGCCGCCAGGTAGGACAGGTGCTCACCCGCGCAGACCACGCGGTTGTCGATCGCCACCGCGTCGTCGTAGTCGCGCTCGCGGTTCTCCCAGATGCCCGCGCAGCCGAGCACCCAAGGCACCTTGTGCCACGACACCGCGACGCCGGTCTTGAACTCCTCGCGGTATTGCGGGTGGATCTTCTCGCCCATGCGCAGCGCCCACTCGATGCGCTCCTCGGGCTGCATCGCGTTGAACTTGAACGTGTCCGCGCCGCGCCACGTGTAGCAGCCCAGCAGCACCGCCGGCCCGCCCGACAGGTAGCCCGTGGAGGGGTAGCTGATCTGGGTGATCGCCTGGTCGGTGTAGGTGATGCCGCCGTAGATGTCCTCGTCCTGCTCCCAGAAGCGGCGCTTGAATTCGAGCCCGACCTTGGTGGAGCCGTTGTAGGGCATGTCGGCGATGATGCCCGAGAGCGGCGACGACAGGTTGTGGTCGATCTGGCCGAGTACCGAGAAGGGGATGGTGCAGACGCAGTAGTCGGCCGTCGAGGTCTGGGTCGCGCCGCCGTTGGCGCCGTCCTGCCAGGTGACGGTGACGCCGTTGTCGTCCTGCTGCAGCGAGACGACTTTGGCGTTGTAGGTGATCAGATCGCCCACCTCGCGCTCGAAGCCCCTGGCGATCGCGTCCATCCCGCCGACCGGCTGGAACATGGGCGCGTGGTGGTTCATCGTCTCGTGGGTCGACAGCATCGTCCAGAGCCGCGACTGCAGCACCTCCGACGGGTCCAGCGGGTCGGACGGGATCGGCGCCGCGTCGACGCCGCCGCCGGCCTGCTTCTCGTAGCCCCGGTAGCCGCTGGTCCGCAGGCTCTTGACGTACTCGTTGGCGTCGTCGAGCACCCCGAAGCGGCGCAGGCTCTCGATCAGGACCTCGCGATCCTCCTCGGTGACCATGTCGTCGAGCTTGCCCTGGTCGACCGCCTTGGCCAGCAGCTCGCTGACATGGCCGCGATAGTCGGTCAGGATGTGCTTCATCCGCTGCGGCTCGCCGCCGAAGGCGTCGGAGCGGTGGACGTAGGCGTTGTAGTTGGTCTGGACGAACGGCTCGAGCTGCACGCCGAGGCGGCGGCAATAGTCGATGACGGCGTAGTGGTTGTGCGGCAGGCGCCAGGGGCCGGGGTTGATGTAGTTGCCCTCGGCGAAGTCGACGTTCTGCGTCGCGCCGCCGAGCTCGGTGTAGCTGTCGCCGCTGCGCAGGGTCCAGCAGCGCCCGCCGGCCTTCTCGCGATATTCCAGCACCTCGACCTCGTAGCCGGCCGCGCGCAGCTCCAGCGCCGCCGTCAGGCCGGCGAGGCCGGCGCCCAGCACGAGGATCTTCGTCCCCTGGGGCGCGCCGTCGAGCTGGATCGGCCCGTGGTAGCTCGACGCCTGGGCCAGCCCCATCGTGGTCATCGCGTGATACATCGCCGTACTGCCGGCGATCGTGCCGATCATCCCCAGCAGGCTGCGCCGTGACATCTCGACCATGAAGAACCTCCCCTGTCTGTACCGCGGCCCGTTGCAGCCGAACCGCCTGTTGATGAGGAGGAGCCTAGCCAGATCGGCGCAGGGAGCGGCAATGTAGGATATTGGGAAAGCGGATGGAACTTTTCACCCTGCCGCGAAATGGTCCGCGCCGGGAGTGGCCCCCTTCGGGGCGGCACGGTAAGGGGAGGCATCGACCACGAGAAGGCGCTGCCCTTGGACCTCTACCTCCGCTCCCTCAGGCCGGTGCAACTGCGCCTGCTCACCGAGATCGCCCGCCATGGCAAGCTGCGGCTGGCGGCGGACGTGTGCGGGATGACGACGCCTGCCGCCTCGCGCATGCTCGCCGACATGGAAACGCAGCTCGCCACGCACCTGTTCGAACGCACGCCCAAGGGCATGTCGCCGACGCCGGCGGGCGAGGTGCTCGTCACCCACGCCCGCAAGCTCGTCCACGACATCGACCGCATGGCGCAGGATTTCGGCGCGCATCTCGGCGGGACGGGCGGCTCGGTGCGCGTCGGGGCGGTCACCGGCGGGGCGCTCTCGGCGGTGATCCCGGCGATCCTCGCGCTGAAGGAGGAGGCGCCGCAGGTGGACGTGTCGCTCGACGTGTCGTCGTCGTCGCAGCTGATGTGGGGGCTGGAGCGGGGCGAGTACGACTTCACCCTCAGCCGCGTCGGGCAGGGCGACTACTCGCGCGAGTTCGAGATCCAGCCGGCGCGCGGCGAGAGCGTGCTGCTGATGGTGCGGCGCGGGCATCCGCTCGCGCGGTCCGGCCCGGTGGCGCTGGGCGAGCTGCGCGACGCGTTCTGGACCATGCAGAGCCGGGGCGCGCCGCTCAGGCACGCGATGGAGATCGCCTTCCACAACGAGGGCGCGGACATGCCCGAGAACGTGCTCGAGACGGCGTCGGTGGTGGCGATCATGGCGCTGCTACGCGAGTCCGACATCATCGCCATCGTCACCGAGGAGGTGGCGGAGCTGCTGCTCAATCCGCCCTACGAGGCCGATCTCGTCCTGCTGGAGACGAAGCGGCCCATCCCGATCGAGCCCTACCACATCCTGCTGCCGCGCGACCGGCTGATGTCGCCCGCGGCCGAGCGGCTGCTGACGCTGGTGAAGGCGCGCATGCCGGGGGAGGGGCGTTAGCACTTCTGCTAACTTGATTGGCAGAATGGTAAATTGTTCGGCAACGGCCGCCCCCGTAACGTCCGCTCCAACAGGCATCGAAGCTCGGAGGGGACATGAAGGCCCGCGCCACCATTCACCGCGACTATTCCGTCGCGCAGATCGACAACCGTCTCTATTCCGCGTTCATCGAACATATGGGCCGGGCGATCTACACCGGCATCTACGAGCCGGATCACCCGACCGCCAACGCCCACGGGTTCCGCAACGACGTGCTCGACCTCGTGCGCGAGCTGAACATCCCGGCGATCCGCTACCCGGGCGGCAACTTCGTCTCCGCCTACAAGTGGGAAGACGGGATCGGCCCGCAGGACGAGCGCCCGGTGCGGCTCGATCTCGCCTGGCGCTCGAAAGAGACCAACCAGGTCGGGATCAACGAGTTCGCCCGCTGGGCCGACGACGCGGGCATCGAGATGATGCTCGCCGTCAACCTCGGCACCCGCGGCATCGAGGAGGCGCGCAACTTCGTCGAGTACTGCAACCACCCCTCGGGCACCCACTGGAGCGACCTGCGCCGCAGCCACGGCGTCGAGAAGCCCTACGACGTGAAGATGTGGTGCCTCGGCAACGAGATGGACGGTCCCTGGCAGATCGGCCACATGGAGGCCAAGGAATACGGCCGCCTCGCCGACGAGACCTCCAAGGCGGTCAAGGCCTTCGGCGGCGGCATCGAGACCGTCGTCTGCGGCTCCTCCAACGACCAGATGCCGACCTACCCCGACTGGGAGCGGCAGGTGCTCGAGGAGTGCTACGAGAACGTCGACTACATCTCGCTGCACAAGTACTTCGGCAATTCCAGCCGCAACAGCCTCAACTACTTCGCCAAGATCGAGGAGACGGGCCGCTACATCCAGTCCATCGCCGGCGTGATCGACTACGTGAAGGCCAAGAAGCGGGCGCAGAACGACATCTACATCTGCTTCGACGAGTGGAACGTCTGGTATCACAACCGCGAGCAGGACTCGAAGAACTGGAAGTCGTGGGACTGGCCCGAGGCGCCCGAGCTGCTCGAGGAAGACTACAACCTCGAGGACGCGATCTTCGTCGGCGGCCTGCTCAACGAGTTCATCCGCCGCTCCGACCGGGTCAAGATCGCCTGCATCGCGCAGCTGGTCAACGTCATCGCGCCGATCCGCACCAAAGCGGGCGGCCCGGCCTGGGCGACGACGATCTACTACCCCTACCAGTTCGCCAGCCTCTACGGCCGCGGTACCGCGCTCAACGTCGCCGTCGACGGGCCGCGCTACGACGCGGAGGTGGCGCAGGACGTGAACTACCTCGACGTCGCGGCCGTGCTCGCCGACGACGGCCAGTCGATCACCGTCTTCGCCATCAACCGCAGCCCCGACGAGGCCATGACACTCGACGTCGCGCTGCACGGGTTCGGCGAGCTGCGGCTGGTCGATCACCAGGTCATGGGCGGCAACAGCGCCGACGCGCGCGTCGCCAACACCTGCGAGGAGCCCGAGCGCATCGTGCCGAGGAAGGGCGACAAGCTCTCCGTGGAGGCGGGCGCGCTCAAGGGCGAGCTGCCGGCCTTCTCCTACAGCGTGATCCGGCTGGCGGTGAAGTAAGGCCGAGGGCCGGGGAGGAGGAGCCATGCAAGATACGGGCGTTCATCTGAGAGAGGTGCGCAAGTCCTTCGGCGCGGCGGAGGTGATCCGCGGCGTCGACATGGACGTCAGGCGTGGCGAGTTCGCGGTCTTCGTCGGCCCGTCGGGCTGCGGCAAGTCGACCTTGCTGCGCATGATCGCGGGGCTGGAGGAGACGACGGACGGCAAGATCGTCATCGGCGATCGCGACGTGACCGACGAGGACCCGGTCGATCGCGGCGTGGCGATGGTGTTCCAGAGCTACGCGCTCTACCCGCACCTGTCGGTCTACGAGAACATGGCCTTCAGCCTGCGCCTCGCCAAGCGCCCCCGCGCCGAGATCGACGAGAAGGTGCGCGAGGCGGCGGGGATCCTGCAGCTCATCGAGCACCTCGACAAGAAGCCCGGCCAGCTCTCCGGCGGCCAGCGCCAGCGCGTCGCCATCGGCCGCGCCATCGTGCGCGCGCCGGACGTGTTCCTGTTCGACGAGCCGCTCTCCAACCTCGACGCCGAGCTGCGGGTGCAGATGCGGCTCGAGCTCGCGCGGCTGCACCAGAAGCTCGGCGCGACGATGATCTACGTCACCCACGACCAGGTCGAGGCGATGACGCTGGCCGACCGGATCTTCGTGCTCCAGGGCGGCCACGTGCAGCAGTCGGGCGCGCCGCTCGATCTCTACGACGATCCGTCCAACCGTTTCGTCGCGGGCTTCATCGGCTCGCCGTCGATGAACTTCTTCGACGCGGTGGTCGAGGCGCAGACGGGGCAGGGCGTCACCGTCCGGCTCACCGGCCAGCCCGACCTGCCGCTCGACATCGTGCTCGCCGACCCGCCCGCGCCCGGCACCGAGATCGTGCTCGGGATCCGCCCCGAGCACCTCGCGGTGACGGACGGCGAGGGCCTGCGCGTGACGGTCGACGTGGCCGAGGAGCTGGGCGGCGTCTCGTACCAGCACGGCACGCTCGAGGGCGGCGACGCGGTGATCTTCCAGCAGATCGGCGCCCGCCACGAGATGCACGGCACCGTGCAGACCGTCGTTCCCGAGCCGGGCCGCGCCTTCGCGTTCGACAGGTCCGGCACCCGCATCCGCTGACGACACGACAACCCAAGGAGGAGGACAAGATGAAGACTGCTTACGCAAGACTGGCCGCCGCGACGGCGCTCGCCGCCGGGCTCTCGACCCCGGCGATGGCGCAGGTCGAGGTCGAATGGTGGGATTTCCTCGGCGGCGGCGACGGCGTCCGCATGAAGGCGCTGATCGACGAGTTCAACGCCGAGCACGACGACATCCAGATCGAGGGCACCACGCTCGAATGGGGCCAGCCCTACTACACCAAGGTGCGCACCTCGGTCGCCGTGGGGCAGGGGCCCGACATCATGACCTACCACCTCTCGCGCCTGCCGCTGGCGCTCGAGGAGGGGGTGCTGTCGCCGATCACCGAGGCCGACCTCGAGACGGCCGGGCTCTCGGCGGATGACTTCTTCGAAGCCTCCATCGCCGCCGCCTCCGCGCCCGACGGCACCTTGATGGCGGTGCCCTTCGACATCCACGCGGTCGTGGCCCACTACAACCGCACCGCGCTCGAGGGCACCCAGTGGCTCGACGCCGACGGCAACCTCACCGGCATCGAGTCGCTCGAGGACCTGACGGAGCTGCTGCGCTGGGCGAAGGAGGAGGGCTTCTCCGATCCGCTCAGCTTCCAGACCGAGGGCGGTGGCGGCACCTGGCGGATGTTCTACACGCTGTTCCGCCAGCAGGACGGCCAGCTGCTGACCGACGGCGAAGTGCTCGCCGGCGACAACATGGACAAGGCCGTCAACGCCATCCAGACCCTCGCCGACTGGCGCTCCGAGGGGCTGATCCCCGAGCAGGCCGCCTATGAGGCCTCCGTCGCGCTGTTCTCGGGCGGGCGCTCGGTGCTGCACATCAACGGTGTGTGGGAAGTGCCGACCTTCAAGGACCAGACCGACGCCGGCACGCTGGGCTTCGAGTGGTTCGCCAACGAGATCCCGCAGATGATGGACCAGCCCGCCACCTGGGCCGACTCCCACGCCTTCGCCATTCCGAACGACCCGGACATGAGCGAGGAGACCCGCGCGGCGGTGCTCACGGTGATCGGCTGGATGCAGGAGCACTCGCTCGACTGGGCCGGCGCGGGCCACATCCCCGCCTACAAGCCCACGGTGGAGAGCGCGGAGTACGCCGAGCTTCAGCCCAACGCGACCTACGCCTCGCTCGCCGACAACGCGGCCTTCGATCCGCGCTCGAAGATCGCGGGCGTCGCCTCGCCGGTCTACGACGCGGTCGACAACCTGATCGCACCGGCGGTGCACGGCTTCCTCAGCCCCGAAGAGGCCGCGCAGCAGATGAAGGACGAGCTTCAGTCCCTGCTCGACTGAGCCTGCCACCCGGCCGGGGGCGCCTTCGCCGCGTCCCCGGCCTTCCTGTCACGACCGAGCGGAACCGGAGACCGTCCATGTCGAAATCGAACCGCCGCCGCCGCGAGCTGCGCACCGCGGCCTTGCTGACGGCGCCCTTCCTGATCCTGTTTTCGGTCTTCTTCCTCTACCCGACCTACAAGGTGATCGCGCTCAGCTTCACCGACTCGCCGCTGATCGGCGAGGGCAACTGGGTCGGCCTCGCCAACTACGTCGAGCTGTTCAACGACCGGCTGTTCTACACGTCGCTGTGGAACAACTTCTACTTCGTCCTGCTCACCGTGATCCCGACGACGGTGATCGCCCTGCTCATCGCCCTCGCCGTCAGCCGGCTCAAGGGGCGGACGCAGGCGCTGGTGCTGACCATGTTCTTCCTGCCCTACGTGCTGCCGGTCTCGGTGGTGACGATGATCTGGTCCTGGATGCTCGACTTCCAGTTCGGCATCCTGCAGCCGCTCATCGAGGCGGTGACGGGCAAGCCCGTCCCGGTCTTCAAGAACCCCTACTGGGTCATGCCGATGATCGCCGTCGTGACGATCTGGTGGACCAACGGCTTCAACGTGCTGCTGCTCATCGCCGGACTGCGCAACATTCCCGCCGACCTCTACGAGGCCGCCGCCCTCGACGGCGCGACCCCGTGGCAGCGTTTCTGGCGGGTGACGTGGCCGCTGCTGTGGCCGGTGACGGCGCTGGTGCTGACGCTGCAACTGATCCTGCAGCTCAAGATCTTCGACCAGGTCTACCTGCTGTCGGGCGGCGGCCCCTTCAACCAGTCCTACGTCGTGCTGATGCAGATGTACCGCGAGGCCTTCCAGCTCAACAACGGCGGCTACGCCTCCGCCGTCGCCATGGTGCTCTTCGTGCTCATCGTGGTGGTGTCGATCCTGCAATACCAGCTCCTGCGCATCGGAGGCCGAAAATGACCGCGAAACGCGCCCGCAACATCGCCTTCACCGCGCTCGTGCTGATCGCCGCGGCGATCTGGATCTTCCCGCTCTACTGGGCGCTCACCACCTCGCTGCGCAGCGAGAACCGGATCGTCTCCGACGCCGGCATCCTGATGGACGAGCTGAATTTCTCGGCCTACATCGACGTGCTGTCGACCTCCAAGCTGCCGCTCTGGTACCTCAATTCCGTCGGCACCTCGCTGATCATCACCTTCCTGATCCTGCTGACCGGGATGATGTGCGCCTACGCGCTCTCCCAGCTGCGCTTCCCGGGCCGGCGCGCGCTCTACCTGCTGGTCGTGGCGAGCTTCATGGTCCCCGCGCCGGCGCTCTACGTGGCGCAGTTCGTGCTGATGAACGACCTCGACATGGTCAACACCTGGTGGGGCATCATCCTGCCCCAGTTGATCGCGCCGGTGGTCATCATCGTCTACAAGCAGTTCTTCGACGCCATCCCTCACGAGATGCGCGAGGCGGTGCTGCTCGACGGCGGCGGCGAGTTCACCCTGCTCTTCAAGCTCTACCTGCCGCTCAACTGGGGCATCACCGCCGCGCTCTCGATCATCACCTTCATCGGCGCCTGGAACAACTTCTTCTGGCCGTTCCTGATCGTGACCAGCGAGGGCATGATGACGATCCCCGTCGGCATCACCCAGGTCACCGACTCCTTCGGCGTCGCCTACGCCCGGATGATGGCGCTCGCCCTGCTGGCCGCCGCGCCGGTGATCGTGGGCTACCTGATCTTCCAGAAGCGCGTCACCGAGGCGGTGATGATCTCGGCCGGCGTGAAGGGGTGAGGGCGGTCGCCCGGGCGCGCGTCCGCCCGGGCAGGGCCGGACTCAGCCGACGTCCACGATGACACGGTGCCATGCCGTGGCGAGGTAGCCGGCGAAGTTCCAGATGCCCTCGAGGCACTCGGGCTGCGACTGGCCCGCCTCGTCGACCGCCTTCACCACGAGTTCGTGCCGCCCGGCCGGCAGGTCCACGTCGAGCGCCCATAGCGTCCAGGCCGCCGTCGTTCGCTCGGACATGAGCCCGGCCTGCCGCCAGGAGCGCCCGCCGTCGGTCGAGACATCCACGCGCGCCACCTTCCGCCCGTAGGCCATGGCGTAGCCTTTGACGGTCGTCCTGCCGGGCGGGATCGGCTCGTCCGGCCGGGGCAGGCAGATGGCCGACGTCACGGGCATCTGCTCGATCGTCACTCCCTCGTCCCAGTTCGCATCCTGCCTCGCGACCGAGGGCGGGAAGAGCTTGTAGTCCCGCGCTTGGACGGGGCTGTCGGACGGCGCATCCCGCACGTCGATCTCCAGAAGCCACTTGGCGCTCCGGGCGCCCGCGTAGCCGGGAACGATGATCCGCATCGGCGCGCCGTGCGCGGGATCGAGATCCTCGCCGTTCAGCGCCCATGCGACGAGCACGTCACCGGCCATCGCGCGCTCGACGCTGATCGACACCTCGTAGGGCGCGATCTCGCCGTCGATGTCGACCACGTCGGCGCATCTGAAGGCGACGTGGCGCGCCCGCGTCTCGTCGATGCCCGCCTTCGCCAGCACATCCGCGAGCGCGACGCCCGTCCACTCGGCAGTCCCGACTGCACCGATCCGCCAGGGGTCTCCCGACGTCTGCCGGACGTCCTGCATCTCCGCGCGACGATTGCCGGCGCACTGCAAGGTCGCGATGACCTTCCGCTTCGGGAACTCGCGGCGTAGCCGTTCCAGGGAGAACCGAAGGGGAGATGTGACCAGCCCCGACAGCCTGACCTCGTGGTCGGCAGGAAGTTCCGGAGTGTCGCCGTGGCTTCGGATGTAGAAGAGGTGCTGCGGCGTGAAGAACCCGGACATCAGGGCCGTGGGCGTGGGCTCCGCATTCAGCGGCCGGGTCCGGTGGACGATGAAGCTGTCGTCTGATCGATTCATGGACGTCGAGAAGCCTCTCTCCTTGCCAGTCGCGAGGCTCCGGCGCCTCGAGCCTCAACTTGCCGCCCCGACCCCGGTTCCGGCGGGATGACGAGGCGATGGTGCCGAAAACCCGATCCAGCGCGCCTGGATGGACGGCGGAGCGGCTTGGGCCGGTCGGGCCAGCGGCGTCACTCGGCGGCTGTCAACCGCGCCGGGGCAGCATGGGACCTGCCGCAATCTTATTCTCCACCAGAAGGAGCAGGCCGCGCAACGGGTCCACGCGCACCGGCCGCCAGTCGAGGCCGGGCGCGGCGGCGCGAGCGGCCGGGGCAAGCTCGGCCGCGAGGCCTCCGGTCAGATACAACACCCCCGAACCGCCCGTCAGTGCCTCGCCCAGAGCCCCGATCTCCGCTCCCGCTCGGCGGACGATGTCTTGGGCGGCCTGGTCGCCAGCCTCTGCCGCAGCCAGCACGATGGGGGCAAGGCGCGCATAGTCGGATGCCTTGCCGCCCGTGATCCGCTCCATGATCGCGGAGGCTGTGCCGCCGAGGTGGTCCTGGAGGGCATCGGCGAGGGCCTGTCCCATTGGCGACGCGACCGCCAGGCCGTCGAGGTTGCGGGTCAGGGCTCCCACCGCCTGCAACCCGATCCAGGCGCCCCCGCCCAGATCGCCTCCGGGGAAGCCCCACCCCGACAAGCTGCGGAACGTGCCGCCCGGCAACAATTGCAGCGCCGCGACGCCGGTGCCGACGGCAATGAGCGCGCCGGGCCGTCCCGCCGTCGCGGCGAGTGCCAGCCCGTATCCGTCGTCGACGAACCTCGTCCCGGCAAAGTCCAACAGCGCGGCGGACAGGGCGGCGACCCGGTCGCGAAAGCCGCTGCCCGCGATGCCCGCGCACAGCAGGACCCGATCCGCCGGCCGGCCGTCACCGACCTGCCGCCAGATGTCGCGGATCGCGGCTTCGGCCACGGGCGCGCCCAGCGACAGCGCGCCGGGCCCGGTCGCGGCGCGCGCGACTTCGCGTCCGTCGGGAGCGAACAGGGCCCCCGTGGTCTTGCTGCCGCCGATGTCGAGGCAGAACGCCCAGGTCGCCTCACTCATCGAGAAGCCTCCGGCCGACAACCACCTCGTCCTCGCTCCGGCACAGCTCCCGGAAACCCCGGTGCTCGTAGAAGCCGAGCGCGCGAGGGTTTTCGGGGCTGACCTGCAGGTGCATCCCCGGCGCACCCGCCGCCGCCAGCGCCGCCTCGAGGTGGTCCATCGCGCGCGAGCCGACGCCCCGCCCCTGCGCCCGGGGCAGCAGGTCGATATGGCCGTGGGCGGGATAGGCCGCGAGGTCGATCGGGGGGAGCGCCGGCGGCCGGTGGATCGCGTCCCGGGCCCAGTCGCTGCCCTGCCACGCGGCCGGATCGGGCCCGGGATCGGTCAGCCCGGCGCGCAGCGGGGGCAGCCACTCCTTCTCCAGGAAATGCTGGAAGGACAGCGTGTCGGGCGCGCCGAGCAGATAGCCGCAAACCCCCTCCGCGTCCTCCAGGACAAAGGCGAAATCGGGCGCGCCCACCTGGTAGGGTACGGCGTAGATCATCCCCAGCAGCGTCGGATCGTCCTCCCTCGACGACGCGTCGCGGCCGCTGTCCCCGGTCAGCAGGCAGACCCGGCAGAGGTCGCCGTGATCCGCCGCCGTCGCCCGCCGGATGACGACCTCAGACGCCATGGTGATACCGGCCCTGCCGGTCGCGCTGCAGGATGTCCTGCACCGCCACGCCGAAGCCCCGGCGATAGAAGTTGTGGATACGATCCGTTGCCGGGAACACCGCGCCCGGCGGGGGCGCCTCGTCCAGCCAGTCGCAATAGGCGACGAGGTGGCCGACCTCTTCCTGCGCTTCCCACAGGTAATTGTGGAAGGTGTGGAACAGGTCGCGGTTCTCGATCTCCGTCATCAGCGTGAAGAGCTTGTTGATCCGGCGCTTGAGGTCGCGCAGGTCCTCCAGGGCCGCGCGCCAGGCGGGGTCCGAGGGGTCCGGGCGCGGGACGGTCAGGGCGGCGCGCAGGGCCGAGAGGATGCGCGTCGTCTCCGGGCCGAGGGCGAAGGGCTGCCAGAACAGATCGCAAAGCAGGGCGACGAGGTCGGACGGCACCGCGCCGTCGCCGAAGGCGAGCCGGAACCTCGGCTGCCACGCGGCGACCGCCGCGGCGATCGCCCGCTCGGGCGCGTAGTCCGGGTCCGCCAGATAGGCGCCGGTGGTGTGGATCGCGGGGAAGTTCGCCTCGGCCTCGTTGTTGGGGTTGGTGATCCAGCCCGCGACGAGGGGCAGGATGTCCCGGCTCCGTCCGCCGAGCGGCCCGGCGAAGACCCGTCGGATGTCGTAGTCGTTGGCGTGGAAGTTGTCCCAGATCACCGGACGCCGCCGCAGGACCTCTCCCACCGCCGCGAGGTGGGCGGCGACGATCTCTTCCGACACGATCTCGGGGCCGGTCCAGAAGATGTCGATGGCCGGATCGAGCGTCGACCCGAGCCGCTGCAGGTAGGCCGAGCCGCGCGGGTCGCCGCCCGCCATGCGCCCGCAATACTCGGTCGGGCAGAACACCACGTGCCCGGCGCCGCGCAGATGCCGCAGGACCATGTTCGAGAGGTCCGCCTGGGCCTCGGCGAAACTGTCGAAGCGGTGCCGGTCGGCCTCGGGCAGGACGGAGGGGATGTCGTCGAACAGCAGGACGAGGTTGCGCAGCCCGGCCCGCGCCAGCTGGTCCACCCGCGCCAGCAGCGCCGCCCGGTCCTGCGGGTCGGAGTAGGTCACGTCGAGGCAGGGGGCGAGCGAGACGTAGAAGACCATCCCGCGCGCGGCCGCCGCGTCGCGCAGCTCGGTCAGCCGCGCCAGGCCGGCCGCGTCGTAGGGCACCCGCCAGCGCGCGCGGACATGCACGTCGTCCTTGGGGCCGTAGATGTAGGTGTTCATCCCGGCGGCGGCGATCCAATCCATCACGGTCGCCCGCTCGTCGCGCCGCCAGTCGCGGCCGTAGAAGCCCTCGATCACCCCGGTCAGCATCGCGTCAGTCCATCGCCGTCGAGGACAGCCCGGCGATCACGTGCCGCTGCAGCAGGAAATACAGCGCCAGGATCGGCACCGTCGTGATCGTGAGCGCGGCGAAGACCATCGCGTAGTCGGTGCTGTAGCGGCCGAAGAACCGGATCAGGCCGACCGGCAGGGTCCGCTTGTCGTCGTCGGTGATGAACAGCAGGGCAAACATCAGCTCGTTCCAGATGTTGATCGTGTTGACGATGGCCATGGTCAGCATCGATGGCCAGACCATCGGCACGGAAATGTCGCGAAAGATCTGCCAGGTCGACGCGCCCTCGAGCAGGGCCGCCTCTTCCATGTCGGGCCGGACGGAATTGAAGTAGCCGTACATCACGAACACCGTCAGCGACAGCGACCAGGCGGCGCCGGGCAGGATCAGCGCCCAGAGCGTGTTGAGCAGACCGAGGTCCCGCAGGATGCCGAACAGCGGGATCGCAACGACCGGCGGCGGCAGCAGCAGACCGATCAGCAGCAGCCGATAGAGCCAGCGCCGGCCCGGGAACTCGAGCCGCGAGAACGCGAACGCCGCCGCCGTCGCGCAGCCCACCGCCAGCGTGACGGCCACGAGGGTGACGATCATCGAGTTGACGTAGAGCCCGCCGAGCCCGCCCTGCGCCCAGGCCTCGGAGAAGTTCGACCATCGCCATTCGTCCGGCAGCCCGAACGGGTCGCGGAAGATCTCGCGGTTCGACTTGAACGCCGACAGGACCATCCAGACCGTCGGATAGAACATCGCCGCGACGATGAGCGCGCCGAGACCGAATTGCAGCCACTCGACGGGCCTGCGACGCTCAGTAGCGGACCACATTCACCCGCTCCGAGATGCGCAGGAAGAGCAGCGCCACCGCCAGCACCACGACGGCGAGGATTACCGTCAGCGCGGTCGCGTAGCCCAGCTGGTTGTTGTCGAAGCCCTGCCGGATGATCCAGGTCGCCGGAACCTCGGTGGCGTTGAACGGCCCGCCGTTGGTCAGCGTGAAGAACAGGTCGAACCCGGCGAACCCTCCGGTGACGGCGAGCAGGATACAGGTCATCATCGAGGCCCGCAGCAGCGGCAGCGTGATGGTGAAGAACTGCCGCACGGGCCCCGCGCCGTCCAGCGTCGCGGCCTCGTAGATGTTGCGCGGGATGCGCCGCAGGGCGGCGAAGAAGATGATCATGTAGAACCCCGCGAAGCGCCAGCCGGAGACGACCATGATCGCGATCAGCGCGGTCGCGGACTCAGACAGCCACGGCCGCGTCCATTCCTCTCGCCCGACGCTCTCGAGCACCGCGTTGAGCAGGCCCAGCCGATAGTCGAGCACGAACGTCCAGAGCACCCCGGCGGCGGTCATGGACAGGATCATCGGCGAGAAGAACATGCCTCGCATCAGGCCGAACCCGAAGCGGTCCGAGTTCAGCAGCACCGCGATGACGAGACCGAACATGACCTCCAGGACCAGCGTGCCGAGGATGTAGAGGGTGACGTTGACGTAGGACCACAGATGGACCGTATCGCGGAACGCACGCCGGAAGTTGTCGAACCCGACGGCTTCCGGCGTCGTGAAGCCATTCCACTTGGTGAACGCGAACCACACGGAGCTGCCAATGGGCAGCAGGACGAAGAGGCCGAAGAGCGTCAGCGCGGGGAGCGCGAACAGGAGGTTGATCCGCCCTGTCGCGAGGCGCTTGCCCTCGACCTCTGACACCTATTGCTGGCCCATCGCGGCGACGGTCTCGTCCAGCCAGGTCAGCGCCCCTTCCGCCGTCTTCTCGCCGCTCGCGGCGTAGGCGGCGGCCTGGTAGTAGGCTTCGGCCACCGGCACCGGATAGGTGGTGTCGGGCGGAGGCACCATCGCGTCGGCGTTGGCCAGCAGATCGGACATGGCCTGGAGCTGCGGATCGATCTCCGCCTCGACACCGGCCACCGGGGAGAGCGCGCCGCCCTCGGCCCAGATCGTCTGCATCTCCGGGGAGGACAGGAACTCTAGGAAGGTGATCGCCGCGTCCGGGTTGGCGCTCTGGGCATGGACCACGAGCCCGGTCAGCGTGCCGATGGCACTTCTGGGCGCCTCGGCGGCATCGTCGATGACGGGCGTGTCGAACTGGCTGTAGGCAAAGCCCTCCTCGGCCATCTCGCCCGCCGACCCGACGAGCCAGCTTCCGATCGGGTGCATCACGGCCGCCTCCTGGAAGAAGGCCGCCATGGCCGGGTCCGCGCCGAGCCCCTGCATGTCGCGGTTGAACGCGCCGGCCTCGTGCAGCTCCTGCATCAGCTCGAGCGGCCGCCGGAAACCGGCATCCGCGAAGGTCTTCTCCTGCCGGAAGGCCGCGTCGAAATCGGCCATCGGGACGACCCGCGCCGCCACGTGGCTGGCCCAGTTGCCCAGCGGCCAGAGCTCGTTGTTGCCGGTGACGATCGGCGTCTCGCCGGCCTCGGCGAGGGTGCCGATCACGGTCAGGAACTCGTCCCAGGTCTCGGGCGCTTCGAGGTCGTATTCCTCGAGGATGGCGGTGTTGTACCAGATGGTGTTGGTCACATCGAGGGACAGGGGCACCATGTAGATGTCGCCGTCCACGGTCGTCCCCGCGCCGGAGGAAAAGGCGCTGTCGATGAAGGTGTCGGCCCAGCCGTCCGCCATCGCCTCGCTGAGGTTCATGGCGTAGCCGGCCTCGACGTCGCGCGCCAGCGGGAAGCCGGCCCACTGGAAGTAGATGTCGGGCACCTCGTTGCTCTGCAGCTGCGTGATCAGGCCGGTGTCGGAGTAGACATCGTCGTCGAACGTGATCTGGCGCACGGTGATGTCCGGGTTCGCCTCCTCGAAGGCGGCGACGATGGCGTCCATCGCCGCGGCGTTGCCGCCGGAGGTCATCGAATGGGTGAACCGGATCTCGGTCTGTGCGCTGGCAGCGGCCGCGATCAGCGTGAGCGCCGTGGCGCCGAGCAGTCGGAAAGTCGTCGTCATGTGAGGCACTCCGTCGAAGTGGACTGAAATTGGTTTGCAGTTCGCGGTCTCTTGCGGCCATCAAACGGTTCGGGCTTGCCAAAATCAAGTCTAAAAAATACCAGTGGTATGAAAAATGGTCGAGTGCCGGAGTTTGAATGCCTTGATGGGCGACCTTGCAGAACGCGTTCGCAATCAGACCGGCCCGCTGTCGCGGCGCCTGCGGCAGGCGCTCGCTTCGGCGATCCGGGACGGAAGCCTGCCGGCCAACACGGTGCTGCCGCCCGAACGGGAGCTCGCCCAGGAGCTCGGCGTGTCGCGCACCACGCTGCGCGCCTCCTTGCGCGAGCTCAGCCAGATCGGCCTCGTCCAGACCAGGCACGGTGCCGGAACGGTCGTCACCGGTCCCATTCCCAAGGCCCTGACACGGCTGTCCGGGTTCACCGAGGACATCCGGGCCCGCGGCCTCGTCCCGAGTTCCGACATCCTGTCCTGCGACCGCGGCGTCGCCGGGACCGATGTCGCGGTGCGCACCGGCATGCCGCTGGGCACGCCCATCATGACATTGGCCCGCCTGCGTCGCGCGGACGGCGAGGCGTTGTCTTACGAGACGGTGACCGTCCCGATCCACGCGGTGGGCGAAGACTGGTCCGGCGAAGGATCGCTCTATGAGCGCATGGATGCCTGCGGCACGCGTCCGCGGCGGATGCTGCAGACACTGCAGGCCGTCGCGGTTCCGGCAGACATCGCGGCCTTCCTCGAAGTCGCGCCGGGCGCGCCGGCGCTGCGCATCGCGCAGATCGGCTACGGCGCCGACGGCCTCGCGGTCGAGGATGCCCTCAGCTGGTACCGCGGCGACCGCTACACCTATGTCGGCGAGTTGGAAGGCTGATGCAATGACGGCACCGCTTCGGCAGACCTATCGCGACAGGATCGTCGCCATCATCGACGGCCTTCTCGCGCAGGAAGAGGCCGCGATGGATGCCGCGCGCGACGCCATCGCCCTGGCGCTCACCCGCGGCGGCATCATCCATGTGGCGGGCAGCGGCCACTCGCACATGCTGGCCGAGGAGGTCTTCTACCGCGCCGGTGGCATCGCCGCGGCGCAGGCGATCCTCGACGACGACCTGATGCTGCACCGGGGCGCGGAACGCTCGACCCGGCTGGAGCGGGAGACCGGCCAAGCTGCGCGGGTGCTGGCCAGGTACCGCATCGCGCCGGGCGACGTGATGGTCGTCGCCTCCAATTCCGGGCGCAACGCGTATCCCGTGGAGCTGGCGCAGATCGCCAAGGCCAGCGGCGCGACGGTGATCGCCGTGACGTCGCTCGCCCATGCGCGCCTTGTCGAATCGCGCCATCCCTCCGGCAAGCGTCTGTTCGAGGTCGCCGACATCGTCCTCGACAACGGCGGCGCCTACGGCGACGGCGCGCTGGAGGTGCCGGGCGTGGCCGAGCGGATGGGACCGACCTCGTCCGTCGTGGGGATCTGGCTGCTCAACGCGCTCATCGCGGAAGCGGCCGCCCAGGCGACGGCGGCGGGCGCCGCCATCGACATCTACCTGAGCGCCAATGCGGAAGCGACCGACGACGCGGCGCATCTCATCATCGAGCGCTGGCGCGACCGGATCGTGGGACTCTGACGAAGGATGGCTTCGCTCACCTTCTCCGGCGTTGGCAAGCGGTACGGCGAGACATCCGTGCTCGACGCAATCGACCTGTCCATCGGGTCGGGCGAGTTCGTGGCCTTCGTCGGCCCGTCGGGCTGCGGCAAGTCCACCCTCCTGCGGATGATCGCCGGACTGGAAAGCGTCACCAGCGGCGAGATCGCGATCGACGGCGCGCGCATCAACGAGGTGCACGCGTCGCGGCGCGGCATCTCCATGGTGTTCCAGAACTACGCCCTCTACCCGCACATGACGGTGCGGCGGAACATGGAATACGGGCTGCGGATCTCGGGAATGCCGAAGGCCGACGTCGCCGCCAAGGTCGAGGCGGCAGCCGCGATGCTGCAGCTTGGGCCCCTGCTCGATCGCCGTCCCGGCCAGCTGTCTGGCGGGCAGCGGCAGCGTGTCGCCATCGGCCGGGCCATCGTGCGCGAGCCGCGGGTGTTCCTGTTCGACGAGCCGCTGTCCAACCTCGATGCCGGCCTGCGCGCCGCGACCCGGGTGGAGATCGTCCGCCTGAAAGAGGCGCTGCCGGGGACGACGATGATCTACGTCACCCACGACCAGGTCGAGGCGATGACGATGGCGGACCGGATCGTGGTCATGGACGGCGGCCGGATCGCGCAGGTCGGCTCGCCGCTGGAGCTCTACCACCGGCCGGCCACCCGCTTCGTCGCCAACTTCATCGGGACCCCGGCGATGAACCTCCTGCCCGGTCCCCGTCATCCGACCGCGGCGCAAGGCGCGGCCGAGATCGGCGTCCGGCCCGAGCACCTCGTTCCGGCGCAGCCGGACGCGGCGCTGCTTGACGGTGTCGTCATGCTGGTCGAGAGGCTGGGAGAGGTCACGGTCGCCCATCTGGAAACGCCGGCCGGCGACGTCGTCATCGTGAAGCTCGCCGGCAGCTCCGACGTGTCGCGGGGCGACCGGCTCCACCTCGCCGCCGAGCCCGGCAAGCTGCACCGCTTTGCGGCCGACGGCCACGCTGTGCGCTAATCCATGGGGCCGGACGCGACGATCGCGAGCCGCTGAACGGCGCCTCGGGCGTTACCGGGCGCTCAGGCTAACGCCTCGTCCTGGCCCGCTCGAGAACATCGATCATGCGGCGCAGGTCGTCGGGCCACGTCGCCGGATCGCGGGCGTAGCAGATCCGGATGTGGCCCGACGAGTTGGGGCCGAATTGGTAGCCGGGGCTGATCAGCGTCGCGGCGTCGCGGGCGAGGGTCCGGCCGATCTCGATGTCGCTCAAGCCGGTGCTGCGCAGATCGGCCCAGAGGTAGGCGGTCCCGTGCTGCGGGTGGACTTTCAGCCACGGCACCTCGCGCAGGATCGACAGGGTCGTCCGGCGCAGCTCGGCGAAGGCCGCGAGCCGCCGCTCGAGCCAATCCCGGTCGGGGCCGAGCCAGCCGCGCAGGACGTGCTGCGCGTAGGCCGGCGCGCGCAGGGAGGTGATCGACAGGGTGTTCTCGATCGCCTCCATGATCGGCGCCGGCCCGACGACGACGCCGAGGCGATAGCCGCTGAGCGACTCCGTCTTGCTGGGGCCGAGCAGGGTGCAGGTGCGCTCCCACGCGCCCGGCTCGGCGGCAATGTGGGGGAAGGGCGTGCCGTCGTAGACGAGGCGGGCGTAGAGTTCGTCGGCGACGAGGCCGACGTCGTGCTCGGCGGCCAGCTCCGCGATCCGGGCGATGATCTCGGGGCGGTAGACGGCGCCGGTGGGGTTGTTGGGGTGCGAGAAGACGGCGAGCTTGGTGGCCGGGTCGGCGAAGTGCCGGGCCATCTCGTCGATGTCGGGCTCGTAGCGGCCGTCGGTCAACACCAGCGGGACGTAGGCGATTTCCGCCTCGAGAAAGCGCAGGATGCGGGCGGTGAACAGGTAGTCGGGGTCCATGAGGACGATCCTGTCGCCCCGGTTGACGCGCGCCGAGAGCGTCGCGAAGAGCGCCGCCTGCGTGCCCGGCAGCAGCGCGATGTTGCGGCGCGGATCGACCTCGACCCCGAGGAACGCCGACACGTTGCGCGCCACCTCGGCGAGCACGCCGGGATGACCCCGGTAGCCGGTGTAGGCGAGGCTGCCGTCCGCCGCCGCCGCGTCGAACATCTGCCGCGCGTAGTCGGGCGGAGGGAAGGCGACGGTATCGAAATGCGTCGTGTCGAGGAAGTCGGGCGGCAGCTGGCCGAGGATGTCGAGGTCGGCCTGCCGGACGCTGGGCGGCGCGATGTCGGCGCGCTCGGGCAGTTCGAGGGCGCGGACCCGCTCGGCAGGGGCGAAGGAGTGATTTCGGTTCATGGTCGCGACCTCACTGGGGCTGGAGCTGGCCCGCCGGGACGGTATCCGCCGCGGGTTCGGGGAAATGACAGGCCACCTCGGTCTGCGGCGAGACCGGCGCGAGCGGCGGTCGCTCGGCGGCGCAGAGCGGCTGCGCCTTCCAGCAGCGGGTGCGGAACGGACAGCCCGACGGCGGCGACAGCGGGCTCGGCATCTCGCCCTCGAGCAGGATCGGCGTGCGCGCGGCCTCGGCCTTCGGATCGGGGAGCGGAACGGCGCTCAGCAGCGCCTTGGTGTAGGGGTGGCGGGGGCTGGCGTAGAGCGTGTCGCATTCGGCGATCTCGATGATCCGGCCGAGATAGACCACCGCCACGCGGTCCGACAGCTGGCGCACCACCGACAGGTCGTGGGCGATGAACAGCAGCGTCAGCTTGAGCTCCTGCTTGAGCCGGGCGAGCAGGTTGATGACCTGGGCCTGCACCGAGACGTCGAGCGCCGACACCGGCTCGTCGGCGACGATGAAGTCGGGCCCGACGGCCAGCGCGCGCGCGATGCCGACCCGCTGTAGCTGGCCGCCGGAGAATTCGTGCGGGTAGCGGCCCTGCCAGCCGGGCTTGAGGCCGACCAGCTCCATCAGCTCGACGATCCGCGCCCGCCGCTCGGCGGCCCGGCCGAGGCCGTGGATGATGAGCGGCTCCTCGATGATGTCGCCGACGCTCATGCGCCCGTTCACCGAAGCCAGCGGGTCCTGGAAGATCATCTGCATCCGGCGGCGCAGGTCGCGGACCTGGCGGGGCGCCAGCGACGACATCTCGATGCCGTCGAAGCGCACCGAGCCCGACGTCGGCGGCGGCAGGCGCAGGATGGCGCGGCCGGTGGTCGACTTGCCCGAGCCGCTCTCGCCGACGATGCTCAGCGTCTCGCCCTGCCGCATGGTGAACGAGACGTCCGACACCGCCCGCAGCGCCCGCGGCCCCCGGTTGCGCAGCGACGTGCGGGGCAAGGGGAACTCGACCGAGAGGTCCTCGACCTCCAGCAGCGGGCGGGAGGCGTCGTCGGTGTGCGATCCGGTCATGTCAGGCCTCCGTCGGCGCGGTGTGGTCGGTCCCGATCAGCCAGCCGCTGCCCGCCCGGTCCTGCGTGCCCCAGCAGCGCACGAGGTGGGCCCCGGGCCGGTCGGCGGCAGGGGCGAGATCGGGGGCGCGGCTGGCGCAGATGTCGCGGGCGAAGCGGCAGCGGTCGCGGAACCGGCAGCCTTTCGGCGGGTCCAGCAGGTCGGGCGGGACGCCCTCGATGGGCACCAGCGGCTTGCTGCGGTCGCGGTCCATCCGGGGCATCGAGTCGAGCAGGCCCCAGGTGTAGGGCATCCGCGGATGCTCGAAGAGCTCCGCCGTCGTCGCCTGCTCGACCACCTGCCCGCCATACATCACGAGCACCCGGTCGGTGTGGCCGGCCACGACGCCGAGGTCGTGGGTGATCATCACCAGCGCCGTCTGCCGCTCGACGGTCAGCGTCTTGAGCAGCGCCAGCACCTGCGCCTGGATGGTGACGTCGAGCGCCGTGGTGATCTCGTCGGCGAGGATCAGCACCGGGTCGCAGGCCAGCGCGAGGGCGATCATCACCCGCTGGCGCATGCCGCCCGAGAACTGGTGCGGGTAGTCCTTCAGCCGGCGGCGCGGCTCGGGGATGCCGACAGTGCGCAGCAGCTCCTCGGCCCGCGCCCGCGCCTCGGGGCGTGAAGCCCCGGTGTGGAGCCGGATCACCTCGGTCAGCTGCAGTCCCACGGTCAGCACCGGGTTGAGCGAGCTCATCGGGTCCTGGAACACCATCGCGATCCGCGAGCCCCGGATGCGACGCATCCGGGCGTCGGGCAGCGACAGCAGATCGTCCCCCTCGAAGCCGATCCGGCCCCCGAGCCGCGCCGAGGGGATCAGCCCCATGATCGACAGCGCCATCACCGACTTGCCGCTGCCGGACTCGCCGACGATGCCGAGGGTCGTGCCCTCATCCATCTGGAACGACACGCCCTCCACCGCCCGCAGGTCGCCCTGCTGGGTGGAGAAGGTGGCGGAGAGGTCGGCGACGTCGAGCAGGGGCATGTCGGCTCCGATCAATCCCGCGACCGACCGGTCACCCAGTCGTAGCGGATGTCCTCGTCGACCACCTTGTCGTGGAAGCGCACGCCGACGCCCGCGCCGCCGTCGACCTCGTAGACCGCGCCCGCCACGTAGGACGAGGCGGGGGAGGCCAGCCACAGCACCAGTTGCGCGACCTCGCCCGGCTCGCCCGGGCGGGCGAGGGGCAGGGTCGGGACGCGGGCCTTCAGCCCCTCGGCCATCGACGGCGGCAGCGGCTTGGGCTGGGTGTCGATCAGGCCGGGGCTGACGGTGTTGACGAGGATGTCGTGCGGCGCGAACTCGATCGCCGCGACCCGCCCGAACGCCTCCGTCGCCGCGCGGCTCGAGGCATAGGCACAGGCGCCGCCGGAGCCGCGCTTGGACACGCCCGAGGAAAAGTTGATGATCCGCCCGCCTTCGCCTTGCGCGATCATCGCCCGGCCCGCAGCGCGCGTCATCAGGAAGGTGCCCCGGCAATTGACCCCGTAGACCGTGTCCCACACCTCGACCTTCTCCTCGAGGATCGACGCGTGGGGCGCGACGGCGGCGTTGTTGACGCAGATGTCGAGCCGCCCGAAATGCGTGGTGGCGGCTTCGATGATGCTGTCGGCCCCGGCCTCGGTGCTGATGTCGGCGGCGACGACGTGAACCTTGTCGCCGTGCGGCGCGGCCGTCTCGGCCAGCCCCGCCTCGTCGCGGTCGGCGGCGACGACGCGGGCCCCGGTCTCGACGAACTGGCGCACGATCTCGCGCCCGACACCGCGCGCGGCGCCGGTCACGACCACCACCGAGCCGTCGTAATCGTAGGTAATTGAAGCCATTCTTTCGGTCCTTCCGGTTCGGTATCTGCTGGGTCAGCTCGGCTTGCGCGACAGGCCGCGCTGATGCGGATCGAGCGCGTCGCGCAGGCTGTCGCCGAGGATGTTGAGAACGAAGATCAGCCCCATGATCGCCGCGCCGGGGATCAGCGCGAGCAGCGGCGTCGTCGTCAGGTGCTGCTGCCCCGTCGCGATCATCCCGCCCCACGAGGGCGTCGGCGGCTGCACCCCGAGGCCGAGGTAGCTCAGCCCGGCCTCGGTCAGCACCGCCCGCGCGAGCTGGGCGGTCGAGTAGACGAGCATCGTCGCCAGCGCGAACGGCACCAGGTGCTTGCCCATGATCCGCAGGTTGCCCGCGCCCATCGAGCGCGCCGCGAGGACGTGGTCGCGGTTCATCAGCCCCAGCACCTCGCCGCGCATCAGCCGCGCGAATTCGGGAATCGAGCCGACGCCGATCGCGATCATCGCGTTGCCGAGCCCGGGCCCGAGGATGGTGATGATCGCCAGCGCCAGCAGCAGGCCCGGGAAGGCCAGCAGGATGTCCATCAGGCGCATGATGATCGAGTCGGCATAGCCCGAGAAGAACGCCGCGATCAGCCCGAGGAGCGCGCCGAAGACGAGGCCGATGCCGGTCGCGACGATGGCGACGACGTAGGCGATGCGGGTGCCGTAGAGCAGCCGGCTCAGCACGTCGCGGCCGATCTCGTCGGTGCCGAGCCAGAATTGTGCCGACGGGTCCTGCCGGGGCATCGACAGGATCCGGGTCGGATCGTAGGGCGCGATCCAGGGGCCGAACAGCGCGACGAGCGTGTAGAGCACGGCGATCACCAGCGCGGCCTGCGTGATCCAGCTGCGGCGGAGTTCGCTGAAGAAGGGGTTGGCGGTCATCATCCGTGACTGATCCTCGGGTCGACGAGCGTGTAGAAGAGATCGACCAGCAGGTTCGCGACGAGGTAGATCACCGCGATCAGCAGGATCAGCCCCTGCACGACCGGGAAGTCGCGCTCGAAGATGCTGCGCACCAGCAGCCGGCCGATGCCGGGATAGGCGAACACCGTTTCGGTCAGCACCGCGCCCGACAGCAGCGAGCCGAGCTGCAGCCCGGTGATCGTCACGATCGGGATCGAGGCGTTGCGGAAGGCGTGCCGGTAGTTGACCATCCGCGGCGGCAGGCCCTTGGCGCGGGCGGTGCGGATGTAGTTCTGGTTCAGCACCTCGAGCATCGCCGAGCGGGTCAGGCGCATGACGAGCCCGGCGCTCGACAGCCCCAGCGTCACGCCGGGCAGCACCACGTGCAGCCAGCTCCCCGCGCCGTAGGACGGCAGGATGCGAAGGTAGCTGGCGAAGACGAGGATCGCGAGCAGGCCCGCGAAGAACGGCGGGGCCGAGACCCCCGCCAGCGCCAGCGTCCGCGCGCCGAGGTCGATCCAGGTGTCCTTCCTGAGTGCCGAGACAACACCGAGGGGAATGCCGACGATCAGCGTGAAGGCCAGCGCCACGCCAGCCAGCGCGGCGGTGCGCGGCAGCGTCTCCGAGATGATCCGCGTCACCTCGCGGCCGTTGTAGTAGGACCGGCCGAGGTCGCCGGTCAGGATGTTGCCGAGGTAGATGACGAACTGCCTGTGGATCGGCTCGTTGAGCCCCATGTCTTCGCGGATCGCGGCGATGGTCTCGTCGGACGCCTCGAAGCCGCCCATGATCTCGGCCGGATCGCCGGGGGTCAGCCGCGTCACGGCGAAGGCGATGACGAGCACGCCGATCAGGACCGGCACCAGTTGCAGAAGACGCCGGAGCGCGAAGAGCAGCATCGCCGGGAGACCTCGCGACAGAGAGAGAGTGAGGGGGAGGGGGTGGCCTGCCCGGACGCGCCGGGCAGGCCACTGCGGGGCCGGGGCCTCAGTCGGCGATCGAGACGCCGCGCAGGTTGAGCGACTGGCTCGGGTTCAGCACCAGCCCCTCGACCTTGTCGCTCGTCACGACGTTGATCTGGAGCACGAAGAGCGGCAGGCGGATCGCGTCGTCGTGGAAGATCTCGGCCATCCGCTCATAGCCGACCAGCCGCTCCTCGACGCTGGCCGGGGACTGCGAGAGGTTGAACGCCTCGTCGTACTCGGGGTTGCAGTAGCGGCCATAGCCACGCGGGCCCTGGTCGCATTTCGGCCGCTCGGTGATGTAGCCGACCTCGCCGGTGCGGATGCCGCTGCCGAGCACGAAGCCCTGGTACTCGGGCACCATCGCGCTGTCCTCGTGGTGCGCCGTCGCCTGCTCGCTCAGCCCGGAATAGAGCGCGCCGCCCTCGAGCCGGACGAGGTTCATCTGCGCGCCGACGTCACGCCATTGCTGCTGCACGACCTGCAGGGCCTCGATCTCGCCGGGATAGGAGGCCTGCGTCCAGACGTCGATCTCGAGCGGCTCGCCGTCCTTCGTGCGCACGCCGTCCGAGCCCGCGCTCCAGCCGGCCTCGTCGAGCAGGCTGCGCGCGGCATCGGGGTCGAACTCACGCGCCGACGGGAAGAAGCCGAGCGCGCCGTCGACGCCCATGCCCGAGGCGAGCGAGCCGTTCGGCCCGATGAACGCGTCGATCATCTCGCGGTCCATTGCGTGGCCGAGCGCCTGGCGCACCTTCACGTCGGACAGGATCGGATCGGCGGTGTTCAGGCCGATGAACACGACCCGCGTGGAGGGCACCTCGTGGACGTTGTAGGGCCCGTCGCGGAACAGCTCCATCTGCTCGGCCGCCACGGTGAAGGCGACGTCGATCTCGCCGTTCTGGAGCGCGATGGACCGGGCGGAAGCTTCGGGAATGACCTCGAAGACCACCTTGTCGACCTCGGGGCCGTTGGCCTCGTCCCAGTAGGCCTCGTTGTCGACGAGCGTGACGTTCTCGCCGGGCGACCAGCTCTCGAACATGAAGGGGCCGGTGCCGCTGGGGCCGCTGTCGTAGTTGTCGTCGCCGAGTTCGGCGTAGGCGGTGGGATCGACGATCATGAACAGGGGCGCGGCGAGGATGGCCATGAAGACGCCGCTGGGCTCTTCGAGGGTGAAGTCGATCGTGTACTCGTCGACCACCTCGATGGCCGAGAGCGGCGGGATCAGGCCGGCGGCGATGCCGGGGGGCGTGCCGTTGAGCTGCTTGTCCATGTTCCACGCCACGGCCTCGGCGTTGAACGGGGCGCCGCTGTGGAAGGTGACGCCCTCGCGCAGCTTGACGCGGTAGGTCAGGCCGTCGTCGAGCAGCTCCCACTCGGTGGCCAGCACGGGCACGATCTCCTGCTCGGGGGTCACCGTCACGAGGCCCTCGTGGATCTGGTAGGTGACCTCGCTGGTGCTGTTGTTGGCCTGTCGGAAGGGGTTCAGGGCCCGGACGTCGTCGGGGCGGGCGATGCGCAGCGTGGTCTCGTCCTGCGCCGCGACGCCGGTGCCGCTCATGGAGAGGGCGACGAGGGCGCCGCTGAGCGCCAGGGCTGCACGGCGCGTGCACTGCGCGTGCACCGGGCGAGCGATGAGTCTGTTCATGATGAGGTTCCCTTGTTGGACGAACGCTGGCGGTGCTGGTTTTGTTGTTGCCGCGCCGTTAACCCTGCCGATTGCACTGCAATAGTCAACCGCCCGCGAAAGAGAGGGGTGGTGACCGTCGCAAAATGCCGTGAATCGCAGCAAATGCGCGTGAATCAAGCGCAGCTGCGCCGCTCAGTTCGAAGCGCAGGGCAATCCGGTGCAAAGGCGAATCGGGTCAGCCGACGGGGAGCAGGCGCTCCACCGGGAGTCCCGTCATCTCCCGCGCGATGATCGGCATCGGCAGCGCGCCGTAGCCGAGCAGGCGGTCGTGGAAGCGGCCGACCTCGCGGGGCGCGGCGTCTGGGCCGGCGACGGCATGGCGCAGGGCGCGCACGAGCGCCGGGCCGGCGAGGTACATGCTGCCCGAGCTCGGCGAGAGGCTGATCCGCCGCACCGCCGCGAGCGCCGCCGGTTCGCTCGCCCCGCTCGTCTCCACCAGGAACCGCACCGCCTCCTCGACGCTCCACGTCCCCCGGTGCAGCCGCACGTCGACCAGCCCGCGACAGGCCGCGCGGAGGCGGTCGTGCAGCGGCCCGAGGGCCTGCCGAGCGTCGTAGAGGCCGTATTCGGCGACCATGCCGGGCACGTAGCCCGACCAGCCTTCGGCCAGTCCGATCCCGGCATGGACGAAGATGAACCCGGCGCTGTCGACGGCGGACAGGCGGCCGAAGCGCGTCTCGGCGCGGTGGTAGGCGTGCCAGTTCTGCACGTGATGTCCGACGCCGGCGTGATGGAGCACGTGGTTCGACAGGATCGTCAGTTCGGCGGTGCCGTCGGGAGCCTCGGGGATCAGGAAGTCGACCGGCACGTCGGGATCGAGCGGCGCGGGGGCGTGATAGGGGTAGACCATCGCGTCGGCCATGATCCCCGAGAGCCAGCGCGGAACGGGCCGGTACTCGAGCGGGTAGTCGGGCCACGTGAGAAGGCCGATCTCCTCCACAAGCGCCTTGTGCGCCTCGAAGATCTCGACGTGGCGCTGCTGCACCCGTCCGGCGGGCACGATCTCGGCCTGCGCCTCGGCCACGACCGTCTGCCAATCCTTGCCGAAGGGCGCCGCCGCCGCGTCGAGCGCCGCGAGGGAGGCGGCAATTTCGGCCTCGCCGAGCGCCTCGATGTAGTCGCCGCCGGGGAAGTGATGCGTGTCCGTCAGCAGCGTTTCGAGCAGCTCCGGCCCGCACCCGATGGCGCCGTGCCGCCCGGCCTCGGGGGCCGCGAGCGCCGTCTCGACTCGGGTGAGGGCGCGCAGGCCGGCGTCGAGCGTGTCGGGAGCCGGGGCGGCGAGGCCGTGGTCTGCGCAGAAGGCGGGCAGGCCGTGGCGGAGCAGCGTTTCGCCCGCGCGGATCAGCGGGCGGGCCGTTTCGATCCAGAAGCGCGGTGCGGTCTTCGCCGCCGTCTCGGCGGCCGCGAGGAAGGTCGGGTAGGCGGCGACACGCTCCATCGCGCGCGCCGCCCGCTCGGTCGCCGGCGCGTGCTCGCGCCGCAGCAGCCCGATGACGCCGAGGATCGCGAGCGACAGGATCGTCGCGGGATCGCGGTGCGGTGCGTGACCGGACTCCCAGAGGGCGATCTGCGACGCGAGGTACCCCGTGGCGACCTCGCAATCGAGCCGGTCGGGCGTCGCCATGCCGGCGCCGTCCAGGCCGCGCGCGTCGGCGTCGAGGCGGCGCAGCGCGTCCCGCTGCCGCGCGACGCCGTCGGGGCTGAAATCGGGGAGCTGGGTGTCGTAGGCGTGGTGGCCGATGAAGCTGGCATCGACTGGGCGCAGGCGGAACAGCGTGTCGAAGAGGTCGTCGAGGAAGGTCGCGGGATCAGGGGCTTGCACGATGGTACTCCTCCGGCCAGCAGCCGGATGGCTCCGTGGCGTGGTTGCGTGAGGTGGGGGTCAGCCGTCGGTGTCGGCCTCGTCGGCCTGCGCCTTCAGGCGGTCGTAGGCCTCGCGCAGGTGGGTCTCGATCGCCGCGACGGCGGCGTCTTCGTTGCGTGCCGCGATGAGGGCGCGGATGTTCTGGTGCTGGGCGACAAACACCTCGCTGAACAGCCGCTCCGTCACGTTGCGCGAGACCATCGCCTTGAAGACCTGGCTCTCCATCGTCTTCCAGCAGGCCATGAGCCGGGTGTGATGCGCGGCGGCGTAGATCTCGCGGTGGAAGCGCACGTCGAGCACGGCCATGGGCAGGGGCCGGGCATTCGGCCCGAGATCGGCGAGCTCGTCGAGGGTGCGGGCCATGCTGGCGAGGTCGTCGAAGGTGCGGCGGCGGCAGGCGAGGCGGGCGGCGAGGGTCTCGAGCGAGAGGCGCAGCTCGTAGATGTCCTCGATGTCGGTCATCGTCAGGGCGGCGACGGCGAAGCCCTTGTTGCGGTGGGAGACGACGAGACCTTCGCGCTCGAGCTGCTTCAGCGCCTCGCGGACGGGGCCGCGGCTGACGTCGTGGTGGCGGGCGAGGTCGGCCTCGCGCAGGAAGGTGCCGGAGGGGAGCCGGTTGAGGATGATGTCCTCGCGCAGGCTGTCGGCGACGCCATCGGCGACGGCCTTGCGGGTCGCGGCTTCCGTCCGGGGATGGTCCGACATGCGCTGCCTCTCCTGATCCACCTTAATAGGCGCAAAACGGATTGCAGTGCAAACGTCGATCCTCCGCCGGGTGGTGCCGCGCTCCGAACTTCTCTCAGCGATCGTCACCGCGCTGCAGCAGCGTGCGAGCAGCGCCGCACGATCGATCGGCGCGCGTCGAGATGACCGTGGCGCACCGTCTCGTTCACGCGGAACGAAGCGGGCACTGCTCAGTTGCTGCTTAGGCAATCAATTGGAGAGCGGAAATGTCTTCGTCGAAGTCGAGGGACGAAATCTGGAGCGAGTGGCGAGACTTGGTCAACCTGGCGCCTGCGGAACTGGAAGATTGGCTGTCGAGCGAAGAGTCGAAATCCGTCGGCGACGGCGAAGGCGGTGAAAGCACCGGACACAAGTCCGGCCGCCGGATCGTCGAGATCAAGCGCACGAACAAGGGCGAGCTGACCGACGATCAATGGGACCACATGGCGACCGTCGTCGGCTACATCAAACGGCATCTGGCGCAGGGTGGGCCAGACGATGGCGTCGAGAACTCCAACTGGCGCTATTCCCTGATGAACTGGGGCCATGACCCACTGAAGAAGGACAGCTGACGTCTTCTGTCGCGAAAGGCCAGGGAAGTGGCGCGCGATGCCATTCCAGCTTTCAGGTATTGGTTGTTCCCGTCATCCTAGTCAGCGCGGAAACGGGCTCTGCCTCCACCTGGGGCGGTGGCGCGGGCGTTTGACTCTGATCTTTGGTAGGTCGGTCAGCCACCTTGTCTCAGGTTATTCCTGATTCAAGTGGCGGAGAGACAGTCCGCCGGCCGGCGTTCCTCACAGCTCCAGAGCCATCTTGAAATCAGGGACTTAGCCCGCGCTACCGTCTTGCGCGTTCCAGCGCCGTCCCCCATATTCCAGTTGAAAATGGGGGACGGAATGGCGGACGGCTCGCAAGACCCGGAGAGCGGCGGACGGAAATCAGGCAAGCACCCTGAGAAAGCTTTAAGTGCCGCGTTCGTGCGGACGGTCGCCGCACCCGGGAAATACTTCGACGGTCACGGCCTGTTTCTCAAGGTCGAGGCAAGCGGCGCGAAGCGTTGGGTTCAGCGCATTACCATCCGGGGCAAGCGGCGCGAGCTGGGGCTGGGGGCTGTCGCGCTCATGTCGCTGGCTGAGGCGCGCGAGGTGGCCCTAGTTAATCGACGCAACGCGCGCGCGGGCGGAGACCCGCTGCGCGACAAGCAGGAGAGCCGCGCCGTGCTGACGTTCGAGGAAGCCGCGCGCAAGGTTCACGAGCTGCACCGCCCCACATGGCGCAACGCAAAACACGCCGCGCAATTCATCACCACATTGGAGACCTACGCATTCCCCCGCATCGGGCGCATGTCTGTCGCGGACGTGTCCACGGCCGACGTGCTGAGCGTCCTTGCGCCAATCTGGCTGGACAAGCCCGAGACCGCCCGCCGGGTGCGCCAGCGCATCGGCACGGTGATGAAATGGGCGGTGGCGCAAGGCTGGCGGCAGGACAACCCGGCGCAGACTATATCGTCAGCTCTGCCCAGACAGGACAAGCGGCAGGAGCATCGCAAGTCGCTGCCCTACGACGAACTGCCTGCGTTCCTGACGGCTCTGCGGCGGAGCAAGGCGTCGGACCTGACGAAGCTCGCGCTCGAATTGGTCATCCTGACGGCCAGCCGGTCTGGCGAGGTTCGTCTCGCTCGATGGGAGGAAGTGGACCTGGAGAAGGCGGCATGGACCATCCCGGCGGAGCGGATGAAGGCGGGCCGTCAGCACAGGGTGCCGCTGTCGCCGCGCGCCATTGAAATCCTGCACGAGGCGAAGGCGTTGGGCGCGCTCATGGGCGACACGAGCGGCCATGTCTTTCCCGGCGCGCGGTCAGGCAAACCTCTCTCCGACATGACGCTGACGAAGCTGGTCAGGGGCATGGGGTATGACATCCACGTCCACGGCTTCCGCACGACGTTCAAGGTCTGGGCGCAGGAGCGCACCAACTTCCCGCGCGAGGTCACCGAGGCGGCGCTGGCCCACACCATCCGCAACAAGGCGGAAGCTGCCTACGCGCGCTCGGACCTGTTCGATAAGCGGCGTCAGCTGATGAAGGCCTGGGCGGTCGAAGCGACAGCGAATCGCTGAGTCAAGGCAGCGCGGCCCCCGAAGACTGTGCAACACTTGCAGGAATCCCTCTTGAGCCCTCCCGGGCATTGGGTAGCTTAACCCTATGGAAGTCGGCCACCTGCAGGACCGGCTGGCAGCTCGGGTCTGCAAACCCAAGCCGCCAAGGTCAGTTGAGAGTTCGACCCCCTCAATCGACTGACCTCCATCAACGCAGAGCCGGGCGCGGAGTGCAAGGATTCGCGTCGGGGCATTCTTGAATGGAGGCATAATTATGCCGGAACGACACTTCCGAAGACCTGCCGTCGAGGAAATGACGGGACTGAGCCGAAGCCTGATTTACGCGCTGATGGCGAAGGGCGAATTTCCCCGCCCCGTAAAGCTGTCGGCCCGCGTGGTCGCATGGCCCGAGAGCAGTATTGCTGACTGGCTCGAAAGCCGCCGCACCTAATCAGAAACCCGCACCGGCAAGGCGCGGGCTTCGATATCGTTTCCTTGGGTCTCCACCGGGAGAGATAGCGCGGTGCGCCTTGTCCTGCAACTACAGGACGATAGTTCATGTCTCGTCACAACCAATTCTACTCCAGTGAAACGCAGGCCTTCTGGGCGGCGAAGGCGCTCGTGGAAGGCCGCACCATCTCGCACAAGACCGAAATCCGCGAGGTGCGCGGCTGGCGACTCGCCGCCATCTGCGAACGGCTCCGCAAGCGATATGGCTGGCCCATTGAGGTCGACTATCGCGGCGCTGAACGCTTCGCCTACTATCGGCTGAAGCCGGGGACCGACCTGAAGTCGCTCCGCTATCCGCCTAGCGCGAAAGCCCTTGCTTCGGGGCCTGCGGCATGAGGGCTGTGCTCGTTGCCCGCCTTCGCCGCCGTCACGGCCTCACAGACAGCCAGGCGCGCCTTGTGGCGGTTCTGGCCTATGGGGAGGGGCGCAGATGAAGCAGGGCGCAATCCTGAGCCGCTCTGATGGCCTCTGGTGCGTGTCTGTGGCCTCCGTCCCCCTGGTGGGCGGAGCGCACACGGTGCTGCCGCTGGGCCAGTGCAGGAGCCGGTCTGTGGCTCTGGCGGTCTGGCTGGCACTTCAGGCGAGTGAGGTGCGCCGATGAGCAAAGCCTACAGGCGCACCGGCGGTCGCCATGTGCAGCTGCAGGAGTGGTTTCAGGCCACAGAGGCTTGGACGACGCTGAGGCCCGCACCGCGCGCGCTCTACATCGAGCTGAAGCGGCGGTTCAACGGTAGCAACAACGGCCGCATTCCGCTCAGCTACCGCGAGGCGGCCGACCTCATCAACGTGCACCGCAATTCTATCAGAGCCTACTTTAGGGAGCTGGAGACCCGTGGCCTCATTCGCAGGACCAGCAATGGCCATCTCGGAGCGGACGGCCACGGCATCGCAACAACATGGCAGCTGTGCGAGCTGGCGATGCAGAACGGGGGGCGGCCGGACCTCGCGTTCCGCTCCTGGGAAAAACAGAAGCCCGTCACAAATGTTGTGCATCTGCGGCACAACCATTGTGCAGGCGGCGCCAAATGACCCCTCAAATTGCCCGCCCCTGGCACAGTCATTGTGACATGCTGCGTCGGCGGCCCGGCACAGTGGGTGTGCCATTATATACATCTAGCCATGGGGGGTGGGCCTCCCGAGACGGCTGGAGCGGGATGCAGCGACAAGGCCGGAGGGCAATTGATGACTGATGAGCCAGCAGGCAGACTGACGCTAGCCGATGGCCGGGAGCGGCCGCGCGTCGAAACCCGGATGACGGCCGACAATGAAGCGACCTCAAGGGTCTCCGGCGACTTCGGCCGGATAGACGCTGCGGCGGGAAACCCGGACGTGGCGAGGATGCTTCTGACCCAGCTTGTGAGCCTGGGGGCACCAGGAGAACTTACAAGCGACGAGGTGTCGAACTTCGGTATCGGCTTCCTCGACGCGATGGCGCCACGGGACCCCGCTGAAGCGCTGTTGATGACGCAGATGGCGGCAACCCACCAGGCGACGATGTGGATGGCTCGGCGGCTGAACGGGGCCAAGACGCTGGCCCAACAGGACTCGGCCGAGCGGGCAATGAACAAGTTGGCCCGCACCTTCACAGCGCAGTTGGAGGCGCTCAAGCGGTACCGGTCTAAGGGGCAGCAGTTGGTGCGAGTCGAGCGCGTGACCGTGAATGACGGCGGTCAGGCGATCGTCGGCTCCGTCGAGGCGGGGGGACGGGTGCATGACAAAAGCTGACGCTTACCCCATGCACCGCGCGCCCAAGTGCACTGCGAAGTCGAAGAGGTCCGGCAGTGCCTGCGGAAATCCCGCGGTCCGTGGCTGGACGGTCTGCCGCATGCACGGTGCTCGCGGGGGCCAGCCGTCGGGTCCGGCTCACCCAAACTGGAAACAGGGCGACCGTAGCCAGAGGGCAGAGGAAAGGCGGAAATCCATTAACGCCTTCATCCGAGCGTGCGGTGTCGAAGCGTAATGACCGCGTGGCCTGGCCTTATGCCGATCGACTTCCTCCGTTCGGCATAAAGAAAGCGGCAGCGGCTGAATAACTGCTGCCGCTACTCACCTTTAGTCGTACTGCTCCGCAAGGCGATCGCTCAGCCGTTCCCCCTCAGCAATTTTTTCATGCACTCGAGTGAGCACTGAGCGAGTCTCCGGACTTAGGTCAGAATGTTCCAGCGCCTCCCGAAACTTCTTCTCGAGGTAATCTTCGCCCTCCTCAACGCGTTCAGTTGCCTTCTCGTCTCCTCGCGAGAACGCATCGGAAATCGCAGTCCAGACCCTGTGTGCAGCGCCCATCGTGCTTCCGCTCTTCCGTGCAGTGCCGCCAAGGCGGGAAACCTCCGCGTTCAGCTCGTTTACAAGCTGCCGCCGCTTATCCGCCTGTTCTTTCAGGATGGAAGCGAGTTCCGGTGTCTTCGCCAGACTGGCGGCTGTTTCATAGCCTTCAACGCTGTCGATGGTAGTGTCGGTCAGCGTCTCGACGATCTTCAGGTCCGACGTCATGGTAACCTCCTTGCTGCTCAACTCGACGCAGAACGCGGTCGATAGAAGGGGGGTTCCTTTCGGTGCCTTGCAGAACTGATGCCTGGCGGCCGCCGGTTTGGTTGGTTGAACTGGGGTGGCACGGTGCTCGTGGCGGTCAGCCTTCAGGTTCGGCCCATCCAAACTGGCAGTATGGCGAGCGCAGTCTTGATGCGGAAAGGGCTCGGAAGTTGATGAACGCGCTGGTGCGAGCGTGCAGGACGTACCTTAAGTCTGCGACCTGCTATCCTGGCGCTGGTGCCTACCTGCCTCTGTTTGATGCGGAGTGGCCGGATGGTCCTCCCCCCCCCGCTGGACGTCTTCAGCGGAAGAGGCTGAGGATGTTCTGCGGCGCCTGGTTGGCGATCGACAGCGACTGGGTGGCCAGCTGCTGCTGCACCTGCAGGGCCTGGAGACGGGCGGCCTCTTCCTCCATGTCCGCGTCGACCATGGAGCCGACACCGGAATCGAGCCGGTTGGTCAGCTCGGAGAGGAAATTTTGCTGGGTCTCGATAGCCTTCTCGGCGACGCCGAGTGCAGTGGCGTTTTCGATTGCCAGCGCCAGGTTGGACGAGGCCGTGTCCATCGCCGCCTTCAGCGTCGCGGCGTCACCGGGGGTGATGTCGATACCATTGAAGGCAGCGTAGATCGGAAACTCCATCTCGACGGCTGCGACTGTGATGGTCGAGGTCGACACCGTCGCCCCGCCGACACCGGTCACGCCGGAGACAATCGTCTTGGCACCCGCACCTGCGGCGGAGAGCAGGTTCTCGCCGTTGAAGTCCGACTGACGGATCGTGGTCTTCATCTGCGCGACGATCGAGCCAAGTTCGTCCTGCACCTTGGCGTGGTCGACCCCGGTCTCCTGGGCGAACGCGACACGGTCGATGAATTCCTTGGCGAGGTCGACGAAGGTCTCGGCGCCGAGGCGCGCGGTGGAGACCGAGTTCTTCGACAGGGTCAGGCCCTCGTTGATGGCCTTGTTCATCCCGCTTTCCGAGCTCAGCGTCGTCGAGATCGAGAAGTAGGAGGCGTTGTCCTTGGCGGAGTTCACCTTGAGGCCGGTCGAGATCCGGTCCTGGGTCTGGTTGAGGTTGTTGTTGATGCTCCGCAGCGTCGACAGGGCGTTCATTGCGGAATTGTTGGTCAGAATGGAAGACATGCTTCACTGCTCCGTATTCGTTCTGATTACGTTTGCATCGTCTTTCTGACGAAAAGCGGCGTGTGCCGTATCAAGGAGATGGGCGCGGATGGTTAAACGTAGGTGTACGCCCCGTCGCAAAGCCTCCGCACCTCAGCCACGGACGGTGCTGATGCATCCGACAACCACGCCGACTAACGTGCGGGCATCGCGCCTGCCAAGACCGTTGGTGCGGCCGGACGGACCTGAGCAGTGGAGCCCGCAGTCGCGAAACGGAGGATGTCCGGAAGGCTGTCAGCGCTCTAGTCAGAAACTCGCGGCACTGCCTTGGCAAACCGGAGCGCGCCCCCGGCTTAGCGAGGGTGCTCGTTCCGGTACGCCTCCAGCCAATCGACGGACACCGCTTTGATGGCTGAGCTGGGGTGCCGTCCTCCGACAGCACTTTTGCCCTTGCGCACTGTCTTGGTAACATCTGAATATCAGCGGGGCGGCTGCCGAGGCCAATGGCAGAGGGAGCAGTCAGTGCTAGCGAACAATGCCTCAGGCCAGGAATGCGAACCAGGCATGCCCCTTGCTCTCTATACTTTCGGACAGTTCATCGAGCCGGCAGATGACGAAGCGAATGACGGGTTCCGCGACTTGGCGGCCGAAATATTTCGGGCGGCAGACGACACTGGTGGTCTACTTGCGCGGTCTGGGTTCGATCTGGACGAAGCCAGCGCTTCGGCTTGGGGGGAGGAGGTCTTTCCGAGGTTCTACGACAACCGAGGGGATGGCTGGGTTCCGGCGACGTTATCGCTCTGGGACAGCATCGAAGCTTCCTTCGCCTTCACCTACTCCGGGCTGCACGCGCAGGCACTCCGTCGGCGGAGGGAGTGGTTCAGAGAGGGAAATTGGCCGCCGCTGGTGATGTGGTGGCTCCCGAATGATGAGAGAGGAACTACTTGGTCCGAGGGAGTGAAGCGGTACGAGCATCTACATGATTTCGGTGCGTCGCCTTTCGCCTTCACGTTTAAAGAACCTTTCAACTTCGAGGGGAAGCCCATGAAGATTGACAAGGAGAGAGCAAGGCAGCTGAGGGCGGCGACGGCATTGTCGGTCCAGCGAGCTAGCGCCTGAATGGCTGCAGCGACAGAGGGGCTGGCGGTGGCCGCTCGGGCAGGACCACTAAGGAGCTGATGCTTGCCCGTGCAACGGCGCGCCTAACGAGCCTACAGGCCGCCTGCCATGGGACGAACCTTGGCCTGTACTTGACCGACTGGCTACTTGGCCTACCTGCCGGAAACCTCCTCCCTGGTCCCCGCCAGGGGACGGCCGGACGGACGGAGCCCCTCTCTGATAATCTGTCCGTCCGGTCTCGGTCACGGCAGGCGCGGACCGTGGAACCACGGCTCGCAGCGTCCGGACCTCGGCGTTCCAGCGCCCCGTCGCCCAGCATTTTCCTGATGAAGAGGCTAGCCTGCCTTCATCCCCGTGCAGAGTTTCAAGCTTCGCTCATGTGCGCAACAGATGGCGGTCAAATTGGGGGACGTCCTGACCAGCCAGCTCTAAAAATCGAACGAAATCATGCGTATAGCCAAGGCAAATGGCGGAGAGACAGGGATTCGAACCCTGGGAGGGCTTGCACCCTCAACGGTTTTCGAGACCGCCCCGTTCGACCACTCCGGCACCTCTCCGCGGGGGTCTGTGGGGGGCCGTTTAGCCAGTGGCGGAGGGGCGTGCAACCCTCTTTCGGCGTCGCTGACGCGAGGGTGGCGAGCGGCTTGACAGGTGGGGGCGAAGCATGGATAAGGCGCGCTCCCGGGCGAAGGTCCGGATTTGCAACCACGCCCGGAGACGGGCGCGCTGTCACAGGGTGGCCGAGGGCCAGGAACGCGCCGAGAGGCGGACCCCCGACGCGGGACAACAAGGAAGACCATATGTTTGCGGTTATGAAAACCGGCGGCAAGCAGTACAAGGTGGCCTCGGGCGACGTGCTCCGGGTCGAGAAGCTGGCCGCCGACGCGGGCGAGACCGTGCAGTTCAACGACGTCCTGATGATCGGCTCGACCGTGGGCGCCCCCTTCGTCGAGGGTGCGGGCGTGCAGGCCGAGGTGATCGATCAGATCAAGGGCGAGAAGACGATCAACTTCGTGCGTCGCCGCCGCAAGCACTCGTCCAAGCGCACCAAGGGCCACCGCCAGCAGCTCACGCTGGTGCGGGTGACCGAGCTGCTCGAGAGCGGCGCCGACAAGTCCGGCGTCAAGGCCGCCGTGGGCGCGGGCTCGGTCTCGTCGGCCGCGATGGCCGCCGCGGCGCCCGCCGCCGCCGCCAAGCCGGAGAAGAAGGCCGCCGCGCCGAAGGCCAAGAAGGCCGAGGCCAAGGCCGACGACGCGCTGGCCGGGCAGAAGCCGGGCAACCTGCTCGACGCCGCCCGCGACGGCAAGCCCGACGATCTCAAGAAGATCGGCGGCGTGGGCCCGAAGCTCGAGAAGCTGCTGCACGAGAACGGCGTCTTCCACTTCGACCAGATCGCCGCTTGGGGTCCGGAAGAAGTTGACTATATGGACGACAAGCTGTCCTTCAAGGGACGCATCGCCCGTGACAATTGGATCGACCAGGCGTCCAAGTACGCCGCCGAGAAGGAGTAACGACGCATGGCACACAAGAAAGCAGGCGGTTCCTCCCGCAACGGGCGCGACAGCGCCGGACGCCGGCTCGGCGTCAAGAAGTTCGGCGGCGAGGCCGTGATCCCGGGCAACATCATCGCCCGCCAGCGTGGCAACAAGTACTGGCCCGGCGACAATGTCGGCCAGGGCAAGGACCACACGCTCTTCGCGACCGCCGAGGGCCAGGTGACCTTCCACAAGGGGCTCAAGGGGCGAACCTTCGTCTCCGTGCTTCCCGTGCAGGAAGCTGCCGAATAATCCGGGCCTGACCATATCAGTTTCGGGGGGATCGGCGGCAACGCCGGTCCCTTTCGCGTTTCCGGAGCACCCCGATCGTGCCGCGGGAGCGTCATCAGACGGTCGAGGTCCCGTGCGAGGAGCGGGGGATCGATCGAGGGTTCGAGGAGGATCCCGCGTGATGTTCGACGAAGGTTCAAGCCAGGCCAGTATCGAGGCCGGCCGGTTCACCCTGCGGCCCGTGCGGCGTTCGGATGCCGGGCTGATCTCCATGTACGCCGCCGATCCGCGGGTTGCGCGGATGACCCGCAACCTGCCGCACCCGCTGCCGCCGGGTGCCGTCGAGGCCGCGCTCGTGGCCGCCGGCGAGGACGACCGGGCGGAGGACCAGTGGGCGATCGACGGCTCGGCGACGGGGCTGGCGGAGGTGCTCGGCGTGGTGAGCCTGAAGCGGCTCGAGCGCGACCAGTCAGAGATCCGCTACTGGGTCGCGCCGGCGATGTGGAACGCGGGCATCGCCTCGGAGGCGGTCTCGGCGCTGATTGCGGCGAACCCGCAGGGCAGCCGCGAGATCTTCGCCGAGGTGTTCCAGGACAACCCGGGCTCGGCGCGGGTGTTGACCAATTGCGGCTTCGACTACCTGGGCGACGCCGAGGCGTTCAGCGTCGCGCGCGGCGCGATGGTGCCGACCTGGACCTACATGCTCAAGCTCGCCGCCCAGCCCGCCGCCCTGCGGCGGTGACGGACGCGTCGTCGCCACGGGGGCGGCTCGTCTACCGCCGGCTCGGGCCCGCCGACGCCGAGGCGCTGCACCGGCTCGTGTCGCACTGGGAGGTCACGCGCCAGCTCGGCTCCTGGCCCTGGCCGCCCGATCCCGGCTTCACCGCCAGCCGCGCCGTGCCCTATGGCGGCGACGGCTTCGTCTGGGCGGTGTGCCTGGAGGGCGCGCTGATCGGCACGGTCTCAGTCACCGCCGGCGAGCTCGGCTACATGTTCGCTCCCGGCCACCACGGGCGCGGCTACGGCACCGAGGCCGCGCGCGCCGCCGTTTCGCGCGCCATCTCCGACGGGGTGCGCGAGCTGCGCGCCGCCGTCTGGGCCGACAACGTCGCCTCCCGCCGCCTGCTCGCCCGGCTCGGCTTCACCGAGACCGCCCGTACGCGCGAGATGTCGAAGGCGCGCGGCGAGATGACCGACTCGATCAGCTTCCGGCTGCGCGCGGCCGACTTCGGCTGAGGCCGTCCGCCGGGCTTGATCCGGCGGCGAAGTGGTGGCCGACTGCTGTTCGAAACGAGGGTCGGGGTGAATGTCATGATCGGCACTGCGAGGCGGCGGCGTGACACGGGGCCGGTCTTCCGGCTGAGCGACCTCGGCCTGCAGGGCGACACCGCGGCGCGGCTGGCGGAGATGCGCGCCGCCGGGCCGCTGGTGCAGACCCGCATGCCGATGATCGGCCGGTTCCGGGTCACCACGACCTACGCCGCCACGCAGGAGGTGATGAAGGGCCAGGCGCGGTTCGTGCTGGAGCGGCGGAACGCCACCGGGCGCGGCGGCGCGGCCGGGTTCTCCTGGTGGATGCCGAGGAACGTGCGCCTGATGGCCAGCAACATGCTCGCCCGCGACGATCCGGAGCACCGCCGCCTGCGCAGGCTGGTGGACAAGGCCTTCGCCCGGCAGGGCGTGAAGGGGATGGCGGACGACATCGGGGCGCGTGCCGAGCGGCTCCTCGACGCGATGCCGGTCCGGGGCGAGGTCGATCTGGTGGAGGCCTACGCCCGGCGCCTGCCGAGCGAGGTGATCGCCGACATGCTGGGCGTCCCGGACGCGGCGCGCGACCGCTTCATGGCGCGGGCGGGGCGGCTCACGGCGTCGACGAGCCGGTTGGGCATGATGCGCGCCGTCGCCGGCATCGGCAGCTTCGTGCGCGACTTCCGCGCCATCGTCGCCGAGGTCCGGCGCACGGAGCGGCCGGGCCTGATCTCCGAACTGATCGCCGTCGAGGAGGCGGGAGACCAGCTCTCGGAGGACGAACTCGTGGCGATGGTGTTCCTGCTGCTGTTCGCGGGGATGGAGACCACCACCAACCTGATCTCCGGCAGCGTGACGGCGCTGGCGGACAACCCCGGGCAGACGCAGTGGCTGCTGGCCGACCCCGAGGCCCGCATCGAGCGGGCGGTGGAGGAGCTCTGCCGCCATGTCTCGGCCGTCGCGGGCACCAAGCCGCGTTTCGTGGCCGAGGATACGCAGGTCGCCGGGGTTGCGCTCGCCCGCGGGGAGATGGTCATGGCGCTTCCCGTCGCGGCCAACCACGACCCGGCCGTGTTCGACGCGCCGCACGAGCTGCGGCTCGACCGCTTCCCCAACCCGCACCTGTCCTTCTCCGCGGGCAACCACTTCTGCCTCGGGATGCAGCTGGCCCGGGTCGAGGTGCAGCAGGCCCTGCTGCGCCTCCACGCCCGCTTCCCCGGCCTCCGGGTGCCGCCGCCCCGGGGGCGGGACTACCTGGGCCGGGCCGGGCACCGCGGCTTCGCCCGGCTGATGGTCCGGCCGGACGGCTAGGCGCGCGGGCCGGCGGGGGGCCAGCCCCCCGCACCCCCCGGGATACTTCCAGAACAGAGACGGGCGGGGCGGCGCTCTTGAGCGCGGAGCCGGTATGGCGTAGGGAACGCGCCTGATTACACGGGCGGTGCCATGAAGTTTCTCGATCTCGCAAGGGTCCACATCCGCTCCGGCTCGGGGGGGAACGGCTGCGTGTCGTTCCGGCGCGAGAAGTTCGTCGAGTACGGCGGCCCCAACGGCGGCGACGGCGGCACCGGCGGCGACGTCTGGGCGGAGGCGGTCGAGGGGCTGAACACGCTCATCGACTTTCGCTACCAGCAGCACTTCTTCGCGCGCAACGGCCAGGCGGGCATGGGCCGGGGGATGACCGGCAAGGACGGCGACGACATCGTGCTGCGCGTGCCGGTGGGGACCGAGATCCTCGACGAGGACGAGGAGACGCTGATCGCCGACCTCACCGAGGTGGGCCAGCGGGTCCTGCTGGCGAAGGGCGGCAACGGCGGCTGGGGCAACCTGCACTTCAAGTCGGCCACCAACCAGGCGCCGCGCCGCGCCAATGCCGGCCAGCCCGGCGTCGAGCGGACCCTGTGGCTGCGGCTGAAGCTGATCGCCGACGTGGGCCTGCTCGGGCTGCCGAACGCGGGCAAGTCGACCTTCCTCGCCGCGACCTCGAACGCGCGGCCCAAGGTCGCCGACTATCCGTTCACCACGCTGGTGCCCAATCTCGGCGTCGTCGGCGTCGACGGGGTGGAATTCGTCGTCGCCGACATCCCGGGCCTGATCGCGGGGGCGAGCGAGGGCAAGGGGCTGGGCGACGTGTTCCTCGGCCACGTGGAGCGTTCGGCGGTGCTGCTGCACCTCGTCGACGGCACCTCGGGCGATCCGGGCGGCGACTGGCGCACCATCGTCGAGGAGATCGAGGCCTACGGCGAGGGCCTCGCCGACAAGCCGCGGCTGACGGTGCTCAACAAGATCGACACGCTCGACGAGGAGGAGCGGGCGTTCCTGCTCGACGAGCTGAAGGAGGCCGGCGCGGGCGAGGTGCTGGCGATGTCGGGCGTCTCGGGCGAGGGCGTGACGGAGGTGCTGCGGGCGCTGCGCGCGGAGATCGACGACAACCGCCTGCGCTTCCGCATCGCCGACGCCGAGGCCGAGGCCGCCGAGGCGGCGGAGGAGGCCGGGACGGACGCGGCGGACGGGGGGCAGGAGGCGCCGAAGTGGCAACCCTGAGCGACGCGCGCCGCGTCGTCGTCAAGATCGGCTCGGCGCTGCTGGTGGACAGCGAGAGCGGCGCGCTGCGGGGCGACTGGCTGGTCTCGCTCGCCGAGGATGTCGCGCGGCTGCGCCGGGCCGGGCGCGACGTGGTGCTGGTCTCGTCGGGCTCCATCGCGCTCGGGCGCGGGGTGCTCGGCCTCGGCGCCGCCGACCTGCCGCTCGAGCAAAGCCAGGCCGCCGCCGCGGTCGGCCAGATCCGGCTGGCGCGGGCCTACGAGGAGGCGCTCGCGCCGCACGGCATCGTCACCGCGCAGGTGCTGGTGACGCTCGAGGACAGCGCCGACCGCCGCCGCTACCTCAACTCGCGCGCCACGCTGGAGACGCTGCTCGGGCTCGGGGTGACGCCGATCGTCAACGAGAACGACACCGTCGCCACCGACGAGATCCGCTACGGCGACAACGACCGGCTCGCGGCGCAGATCGCCGTCACCGTGGGCGCCGACCGGCTGGTGCTGCTGTCGGACGTGGACGGCTTCTACAGCGCCAATCCCGCCCAGGACCCGGCCGCGCGCCGCTACGACGTGATCGAGCGGATCACCCCCGAGATCGAGGCGCAGGCGGGCGATGCCGGCTCGGGCCTGTCGAAGGGCGGGATGAAGACCAAGCTGATGGCCGCGCGCCTCGCCACCGAGGCGGGCTGCGCCATGGCGATCACGCTCGGCTCGCCGCTGCACCCGCTGGCGGCGCTGGAGGCGGGCGCGGCGGCGACGTGGTTCACCGCGCAGACGACCCCGCAGGCCGCGCGCAAGCGCTGGATCGCGGCGATGAAGCCGAAGGGCGAGGTCAGCGTCGATGCCGGCGCGGCGGCGGCCCTGGCGCAGGGCAAGAGCCTGCTGCCCGCCGGCGTCACCGGGGCGACGGGCACGTTCGACCGGGGCGACCCGGTGCTGGTGCTCGGCCCGGACGGGGCGCGGCTGGCCTGCGGGCTGACGCGCTACACCGCCGCCGAGACGCGGGCGCTGCGGGGGCGGCGGTCGTCGGAGATCGAGGCGGTGCTCGGCTACAAGGGCCGCTCGGTGCTGATCCACCGCGACGACATGGTGGCGTGAGCGCCCCGGCGGCGCGCCTCGCGGAGCTCGCCGCGCTCTGGCGGCTGGAGGCGCTGGTGCCGGTGGCGCAGACGCCGCGGAGCTGGGTCTACCGCGGCACGCAGGATGGCGAGGCGGTCGCGCTCAAGCTGCTGACGGCGGCGGGGGCGGAGGAGATCGTCGGGGCGGCTCTGCTGAGGTGGTGGGACGGTGCGGGTGCGGTCGGGCTGCGGGCGGCGGCGGACGACGCGATGCTGCTCGACTGGTGCGACGGCGGGACGCTCGGCGCGCGGGTGCGGGCGGCGGGAGACGGCGACAGCGTCGCCGGGCTGGTCGGGCTGATCCGCCGGCTGCAGGCGCCGCGCGCCGCGCCGGTGCCGGTGCTCGCGCCGCTGGCGCGCCGGATGGCGCCGCTGCTCGCCTGCCGAGAAGGCCCGCGGGGCACGGCGGCGGCGCTGGCGCGCGAGCTGCTGGCGACGACGGAGCGCGAGGTGCCGCTCCACGGCGATCTGCACCACGACAACGTGATGCTCGCGGACGACGCGCCGGCGTGGGTGGCGATCGATCCGAAGGGGGTGCTCGGCGATCCGGCCTACGAGGCGGCGAACCTGTTCCTCAATCCGGGTACGGTCGCCTTGGAGCGCGATCCGGCGGCGCTGGCGGAGGCGCTGGCGGCGGGGTGCGGCTGGCCGCTGGCGCGCGTGACGGGCTGGGCGGCGGCGCATTGTGCGCTGGCGGGGGTCTGGAGCGCGGCGGACGGGGAGGCATGGGACGTGGCGGAGGCGATGCTGCTTCGGCTGCTGGCGTGTCACGCGGCGGTGCGGCAAGCGGGAGGTTCCCTGACGTCGTGAATGGGCGTAAAGAGGCCGCGACCATTGCAGAGGACGCGCCCCCATGAAGGACATCGAAGACGTCGGCGCCGTCATGGCCCGCATCGGCGAGAACGCCCGCGCCGCCGCCGGCACGCTTGCCTGGACCGAGGCGGAGCGCAAGTATGCCGCGCTGATCGGGGCGGCCGAGGCGGTCTGGGCCCGGCGCGAGGAGATCCTCGAGGCAAATCGCGAGGACTTGGCCTTTGGCGAGGAGAAGGGCCTGAGCCCGGCGATGATGGACCGGCTGATGCTCGACCAGGGCCGCGTCCGCGCCATCGTCGACGGGCTGCGCGCGGTGGCCGAGCAGACGGATCCGGTGGGCGAGGTCATCACCGAGTGGGACCGGCCGAGCGGGCTCAACATCCGCCGGGTGCGCACGCCGCTGGGCGTCGTCGGCGTGATTTACGAGAGCCGGCCCAACGTCACCGCCGACGCCGGGGCGCTGTGCCTGAAGTCGGGCAACGCGGTGATCCTGCGGGGCGGGTCGGAGAGCTTCCATTCCTCCGGCGCGATCCACGCCTGCCTCGTGCAGGGGCTGCGCGAGGCGGGGCTGCCGGAGACGGCGATCCAGCTCGTGCCGACGCGCGCGCGCGAGGCGGTGAGCCTGATGCTCAGGGACAGCGCCAACATCGACGTCATCGTGCCGCGCGGCGGCAAGGGGCTCGTGGGGCTGGTGCAGCGCGAGGCGCGGGTGCCGGTCTTCGCGCATCTCGAGGGCATCTGCCACGTCTATGTCGACAGGTGGGCCGATCCGGAGATGGCCGAGCGGATCGTGGTCAACGCCAAGACCCGGCGCACCGGCATCTGCGGCGCCGCCGAGTGCCTGCTGATCGACTGGAGGTACTACACCGAGCACGGGCCGCGGCTGATCGAGGCGCTGCTCGAGAAGGGCGTCGAGGTGCGCGCCGGCGACGAGCTGGCGAAGGTGCCGGGCACGGTGCGGGCGACGGACGAGGATTGGGGCCGGGAGTTCCTCGACAGGATCATCGCGGTGAAGCTGGTCGACGGGGTCGACGAGGCGATGGCGCACATCCGCCGCCACGGCAGCCAGCACACCGACGCCATCGTCACCCGCGACCAGCCCACCGCCGACCGCTTCTTCCAGCGGCTCGACAGCGCGATCCTGATGCACAACGCCTCGACCCAGTTCGCCGACGGCGGCGAGTTCGGGATGGGGGCGGAGATCGGCATCGCGACGGGCAAGATGCACGCGCGCGGGCCGGTGGGGGCGGAGCAGCTGACGAGCTTCAAGTACCTCGTCAGCGGCGACGGGGCGGTCAGAAGCTGATCGCCGGCGCGCCGCCCGACTCCGTGACCTCGGCCCGCCGCCCGAGCGCCGCGAGCGCCGGGGGCAGGAGCATGAACTGCACCTGCGCCGCGGTGAGCGCGCCGGGGTCTCCACCGGCGAGCGCCGCCCAGACCTCCGGGTCGCGGTGGCGCACCGGGCCTTCGCCGACGACGCTCCAGCGGCCGTCGCGCACCGACACCCGCAGCGCCGCGCCGCGCCCGAGCGCCGTCTCGACGCAGAGCAGCGCCAGGAACGCGCAGCGCACCAGCCCGCGGGGCGGGTCCTCGGCGACCTCCCAGCGGCACCGCGCGAAGCCGCTGGCGGCCATCGCGTCGAGCACCCGCACCACCTCGCGGCCGGCGACGGGCGTGTCGGCGGCGCTGCCGAAGGCGAAGCGGAAGAATTGCAGCCGCGCCTGCGCCGCCGCGACGCTCTCGCCGATCAGCGCGAGCTCGGCCTCGGGCAGGTCGGGGTTCGCCAGCGTCAGCAGCTCGAGCCCGTTGCCGATGGCGCCGAGCGGGCTGATCACGTCGTGGCAGATGCGCGAGGCGACGAGGTCGCTGACGCCGTGGCTGTCCATCTTCATCCTGTCCCGATCCGGAGCGAAATCATGAGCGGTATCAACGCGATCCTCCAGCCCGGCATGCTCGTGCGGCACCCGGCGCGGCCCGACTGGGGCGTCGGGCAGGTGCAGTCCAACATCGGCGAGCGCATCACCGTGATGTTTCCCGACGCCGGCAAGGTCGTCGTCGACGGGTCGCGGGTGACGCTCGAGCTCGTCGACGCCTCGACCTGACATACAACCTAAGGTGGCAAAAGTCCAGCCGCGCGGCCGGACGCCTGTCCGGGGCCGCGCCGGTTGCCCTCGTGCGGCGCCAACCCTAGAAGGGCCGCACGCCTCGCCCGAGCGCCCCTGCCTCTCTCCAGCCAAGCCGCCATGCCCGACCACCGGACCAGCCCCCGCCAGATGACCGCGCCCGAACCCGACTTCCGTCTGCGCCTCGCGCGTGGCGGCGAGGACGTCGCCGCCGCGCAGCGCCTGCGCTACGAGGTGTTCGTCGAGGAGCTCGGCGGCGACGGGCCGATGGTCGACCACGCGGCGCGGCTCGAGCGCGACCGCTTCGACGCCCACGCCGCGCACCTGCTCGTGGTCGACGCCGCCGCGGGCGGGCGGGTCGCCGGGGTGTACCGGCTGCTCGACGAGGCCGGGGCGGCGCAGGCGGGGGGCTTCTACAGCGAGGCCGAGTTCGATCTCGCCCCGCTGCGGGCGAGCGGGCGGCGGCTGCTCGAGCTGGGCCGGTCTTGCCTGCACCGCGACTACCGGGGCGGCGCGGCGATGTACCACCTGTGGAACGGGCTCGCCGAGCACGTCGCGCAGACCGGGGCGGAGGTGCTGTTCGGCGTCGCCTCGTTCCACGGCACCGATCTCGACGCGCTCGCCGCGCCGCTGTCGCTGCTCCACCACCGCCACCTCGCGCCGCCCGGCCAGCGCGTCGCCGCCCGCCCGCCCGGCGCGGTGGCGATGGACCGCATCCCCGAGGACGCGCTCGACCGGCAGCAGGCGCTGCTGGCGATCCCGGCGCTCATCAAGGCCTACCTGCGGCTCGGCGGCACGGTGGGCGAGGGGGCGTGGATCGACCGCGACTTCAACACCACCGATGTCTGCCTGGTGATGGACACCGCCCGGCTCAACGCGCGCCAGAGCCGGATCTACACGCGCGGGGCGGCGCGGTGAGCGTGGCGTGGCACTCCGACGAGCCGCCCCCCGAGCGCCGCGTCAGCGCCATCGGCGTGGTGCTGGCGGTGCTGCGGGCGGCGCTGATCCTGCCGCTGCTGGCGGTGATGTTCTCCGCGCTGCTGCTCGTGCGGCTGGTGGAGCGGCCGCTGTTCGAGCTGCGCCGCCCGATCACGCCGACGATCACCCAGCTCTTCTGCCGCGCCGCCATCGCGCTGCTCGGGATCGGCTACGCCACCGAGGGGCGGCCGATGCGCGGGGCGGGGGCGGTGGTCGCCAACCACTCGTCGTGGCTCGACATCTTCGTGCTCAACGCCGGCGACCGGGTGTACTTCGTGTCGAAGTCGGAGATCGCGGGCTGGCCCGGCATCGGCTGGCTCGCGCGCGCCAACGGCACCGTCTTCATCGCCCGCGACCGGCGCGAGGCGCCGCGCCAGGTGCAGATCTTCCGCGAGCGGCTGGCGACGGGGCACCGGCTGCTGTTCTTCCCGGAGGGCACCTCGACCGACGGGCGGCGGCTGCTGCCGTTCAAGCCGACGCTGTTCGGCGCGTTCTTCGACGAGGCGCTGCGCGCGCGGATGTGGGTCCAGCCCGTCAGCCTGCGCTACAGCGCCCCGCCGGGCGCCGATCCGCGGCTCTATGGCTGGTGGGGCGAGATGCCGTTCGGGCCGCACCTGCTGGCGACGCTGACGGCGCACCCGCAGGGGTCGGTCAAGGTGATCTACCACCCGCCGCTCAAGGTCGCCGACTTCCCCGACCGCAAGGCGCTGGCGCGCGCCTGCGAGGCGGCGGTGCGCGGCGGGCTGGCGGGGCACATCCCCGAGGCGTGAGGCTCAGGCGGCGACGTAGCCGGTGGCGGTCTCGATCGCCTCGGCGACGGCGTGGTGGCTGAAGGGCTTGGGCAGCAGCAGGCTGCCCGGCAGTTCCTGCGCCAGCTGCGAGCGGCCGGTGGCGAAGATCAGCCGCAGCTCGGGGTGGCGCTCCCGGGCCTCGCGCGCGAGCTCTTCGCCGTTGCCGTCGGGCAGGCCGATGTCGGTCAGCATCAGGTCGAACCCGCCCGTCTCGAGCTGCGCCAGCGCTTCGGCGACGGAGGCGGCCTCGGCAACCTCGATGCCCATCTCCTCCAGCATCATCGCCAGGTCCATGCGGATCAGCGCGTCGTCCTCGACCAGCAGCACGCGCGGCGGCCCGCGCGGAGCGAGCGGCGCGGGCGCCTCGGCAGCCGTCTCGGGCCCTGGCGCGTCGGGGCGCGGCGCGCTGTCGAGCACCTCGCGCACCTTCCGCGCGAGGGTCTCCTGCGTGAACGGCTTGGAGAGGAACTGCACGCCCTTGTCGACGCGCCCGTCATGGACGATCTCGCGGCGCGAGAAGCCGGAGATGAACAGCACCGGCAGGTCGGGCCGCTCGCCCTGGATCCGCTCGACCATCTCGCGGCTCGTCACCTCGCCGGGCATCACCACGTCGGTCAGCAGCATGTCGAACCGCGCACCCTCGCCGAAGGAGACGAGCGCCTCGTCGGGGTTGGCCGCGGTGAGGGTGGAATAGCCGAGATCCTGGAGCAGCGCCGCCGTCGCACCGCGCACCTCCGGGTCGTCCTCGACGAGCAGGATCGTCTCGCCGCCGCCGGCGATGGCGTGGCCGCGCTTGTGCGGCAGCGACACCGGCGGCTCGTGCGCGCGGGGCAGGGCGAGCGTCACCGAGGTGCCCTCGCCGGGGCGGCTGTCGAGCGTGATCCGCCCGCCCGACTGGCGCGCGTATCCGTAGACGGTGGGCAGGCCGAGGCCGGTGCCCTTGCCGACGGGCTTGGTGGTGTAGAACGGCTCGAACGCCTTCTCGACCGCGTCCTGCGACATGCCGACGCCCTCGTCGGTGACGGTCAGCTCGACGTAGTCCCCGGGCTCCATCTCGGTGTCGCCCGACAGGTCGCGCACGCCGAAGGTCCGGTTGACCAGACTGATCCTGAGCTGCCCGCGCCCCTCCATCGCGTCGCGCGCGTTGAGCGCGAGGTTGAGGATGGCGTTCTCCATGTTGGCGGGGTCGGCGAAGACGGGCCAGAGCCGGTCGGCCGCCTCGACGGCCACGTCGATGCCCTCGCCGAGCGCGGAGAGCAGCAGGTCGTTCATGTCGGCCAGGAGCTGGCTCAGATCGAACGGGCGGGGCTGCAGCGGCTGCTGGCGGCTGAAGGCCAGAAGTTGCGACGACAGGTTCGCCCCGCGCTCGACGGCGCGCATCGCCGTGCCCAGGCGGGCGGCGGCGGGCGAGCCCTCGCCGAGTTCGCGCTGCGCCAGCGTCAGGCTGCCGGAGATCGCCTGGAGCAGGTTGTTGAAGTCGTGCGCGATCCCGCCCGAGAGGGTGCCGATCGCCTCGAGCTTCTGGCTGTGGCGCAGCCGCTCGTGCATGTGTCCGAGCTCGCGGTTGCGCCGCTCGACGCGCTCCTCGAGGGTGGCGTTGAGATCGGCCAGGGCGGCGGTGACGGTCTTCTGCTCGTCGATGTCGACGTTGGTGCCGACCCAGCGCAGGATGCGGCCGTCGTCGTCGGTGATCGGCGTGGCGCGCACCAGGTGCCAGATGTACTCGCCGTCGGCGCGCCGGATGCGGAACTCGGTCTCGTAGCGCTGTCCCGTCGTGAGCGCCTTGCTCCAGACCTCCAGCACCTCGGGGCGGTCGTCGGGGTGGACGACCTTCAGCCAGTCCTCGCCGAAGAGCGCCCCCTCCTCGTAGCCGGTCTCCGCATAGATGCGCTCGCTGAGCCAGTCGAGATGGCCGTCGGGGGTGGCGGTCCAGACGTGGGCGGGCATCGTCTGGGCCATGGTGCGGAAACGCTGCTCGGCCTCGCGCAGCTGGCGCTCCGCCTTGCTCTGGGCGGTGACGTCGTTGCCCTGGATGAAGATGCCCGTCGTGTTGCCCTCGTCGTCGAGGATCGGCTGGTAGACGAAGTCGACGACGTAATCCTCGAGCTTGCCGTCGTGCATCACCTGCACCGGCGCGCCGTTGACGGAGTAGGGCGCGCCGCTTCGGTAGACCTCGTCGAGCAGCTCCAGGTAGCCCTGGTCCACGACCTCGGGCAGCGCCTCCAGCACCGTCTTGCCGATCATCTGGCGCTCGCCGACGATGCGCATGTAGGCCGCGTTGGTGATGCGGAAGACATGGGTGGGGCCGACGGTGATCGCCATGAAGGACGGCGCCTGGTCGAACACGGAGCTGAGGAACTCGACGGCGCTGTCGAGCTCGAGGTTGCGCAGCGAGATGATCTCGGCGCGCCGCGCGATCTCGGCCTCGTCGGGCCGGCGGCTGCCGGTCTCGTCGAGGCTGGTATTGCGGTAGAGGTCGGTGACGTCGAAGGTGTTCTGCAGCACGTACTCGGTCGAGCCGTCCGCGCCGGCGACGGGCGTGTGCGTCGCGCTCCAGACCCGCTCCTCCATCGTGCCGTCGGCGTTCTCGATCGGGTAGGGGATCAGCGGCAGGTGGTCGGGGGCACCGGTCTCGAACACGCGGCGGAAGCTGTTGCGCAGCATCTGGCCGCTGGTGCTCGCGGGATCGGAGGGAAACTCCTCCGTCATGATCCGTCCGATCACCGACTCCCGGGTGCGCCCGGTGACGCGGAGATATTCCTCGTTCGCCCAGACCATGCGGAGGTCGCGGTCGAGCAGGACGTAGGGCGACGGTGCCGCCTGGAACATTTTCTCGAAATCGAAGGCCATGTGGTGCGGAAGTAGCAGATCTGGTGCGAACGGCAATATTCACCCCATGCGAATCTCGCCGCCGCCCCGCCGCTGTCAGTCCGGGGCCACCTCCGGCACCGCCTTGAGGTAGGCCGCGATGGCGAGGCGATCGTCGTCGGAGAGCTGCGAGATGGTTGCGACCACCTCGGCCATCTCGCCGCCGGCGGTGTCGAAGTCGGGGGTGAAGCCGCTCTTGAGGTACTCGGCGATCTCCGCTTCGGACCACGACAGCCCGGCCGGCGTGATGTTGGGGATCGTGCCCTCGCCCGAGGGGTGCGGAGCGCCGCCGAGCCAGCGCGAGGTGTCAAGCGCGCCGAGCGGGTTGCGCGGCGTATGGCACTCGCCGCAATGGCCGAGCGCCTCGACGAGGTAGCGGCCGCGATCGACGGGGCTGTCGAGCTCGGCCTCGGCGAGCACGTAATCGTCGGACAGGAACAGCGCCTTCCACAGGCCCAGCCCGCGGCGGAGGTTGAAGGGGAAGCCGACCTCGTGGGGCAGGCTCTCGACCTCGGAGGGGGGCAGGGTGCGCAGGTAGGCGACGAGGTCGGCCACGTCCTGCGGCAGGGCCTTGTTGTAGGCGGCGTAGGGGAAGGCCGGGTAGAGGTGCGCGCCGCTCGGCGAGACGCCGGCGCGGACGGCGTGGATCAGCTCGGCGTCGCTCCACGCGCCGACGCCCTCGGGCGAGGGCGAGATGTTGGGCGCGATGAAGGTGCCGAAGTCGGACGCGAAGCGCTGACCGCCCGACAGGACGGGGCTGTCGGAGGGCTCGGCCTCGGGGTCGGTGTGGCACGAGGCGCAGCCGGCGGCGGCGAAGGCGAGCCGCCCGGCCTCGGGGTTGCCCGTCAGCGCGGCGTAGGACGCCGGCACCGGCGGCGGCGCGGTGAACCACCAGCCGGCCGCCCCCGCGACGAGCGCGAGGGCCACGAGGCCGCCGAGCAGGCGCACGGGCTCAGTCGTCCCGCTGCCGGTACTCCCGGTGGCAGCCGCCGCAGGCCCCGCCGAGCGCCTGCATCTGGCCCTGCAGCGCCTCGAGGCTCTCGCCCGCGGCGCCCTCCATCGCCATGGTCGCCTCGTGGAGCGCGTCCATCTTCGAGTGGAAGTCGTCCATGTCCTCCCAGATCGCGGGCAGCGCCTTGGTTTCGACGCCGTCGGCGTTGCTGCTGCCCTCGGGCCAGTAGGCCTGCTGGGAGAGGACGGCGAGGGCGTTGAGGTCGCTCGCGGCCTGCGCGGCCATCTCGGCGTCGTACGCCATGTTGCCCTGCGCCATCGCGCCGATGATGCCGAGATTGTGGGCGTAGAGCGTCATGTGCGACTGGCGCGCCTTGATCGCGGCCTCGGCGTCCTGCGCGAGCGCGGCGCCGGCGGACAGCGCGGCGCAGAGGCTCGCGGCGGTGAGGGTGCGGAAGCTTGCGGGCATGGTCGTCTCCTCGGAAATCGCGGGGGCTGATGACCTTAGCGTAACGTCATGCTACGGCCGATACAGTCCGAATTTCTGCAAGGGGACCGGCAAAGTTGCAGAGGCACAGCTGGGACGACCTGCGCTTCGTGCTCGCGGTGGCCGAGACCGGCTCGGTGGCCGCCGCCGCGCGCGAGCTCGCCGTCAACCACGCCACCGTGCTGCGCCGCATCGCCGCCTTCGAGCGCCGCGTCGGCCAGGCGGTGTTCGAGCGCACGCCCCACGGCTACCGGCTGCCGCCCGAGCGGTTCGGTCTGATCGAGGCCGCCCGCGGCGTGGCGGCGGCGGTCGAGGGGGTGGAGCGGCTGGCCAACGGCGTCAGCGGCCCCGGCCAGCCGGTGCGGATCACCTCGACCGACAGCCTGTGCGTCGCGGTGCTGCCGCCGATCTGCGCCGCGCTCGCCGCCGCGGGGGTGCCGGTGGAGCTGCGCTCGTCGAACCGCCATCTCGACCTCGGCCGGCTCCATGCCGACATCGCCGTGCGCCCCGCCGAGCGGCTGCCGGCGGAGCTCGCGGGAGTGGAGGCGGGCGCGCTCGGCTTCGCGCTCTACGCCGCCGGGCCGGAGGTCGAGGGCTGGCTCGGCGCGCAGGGGGCGCTGGCCCGGTCGCGCGCCGCCGCCTGGCTCGCCGACAACGGCGCCGAGAGCGACCTGCGCGGCGGCGCCGACAGCTTCCTGGCGCTGCGCGAACTGGCGGCGCTGGGGCTCGGCAGGACGCTGCTGCCCTGCTGCCTCGGCGCGCCCGACCCGCGCCTCGTGCGCGTCGGCACCGGCGGCGACGCCTTCGCCGTGCCGCTCTGGGTCGCGACCCATCCCGACCTCGGCGACGCCGCCCGCATCCGCACCGCCCGCGACCGCCTCGCCGACGCCCTGCGCGACGCGGCGGGGATCCTGCGGGACGGAGCGTAGGCCGGGCGTTCGGGGTGGCGCGCAGGTGGCGGAGGGGG
>NZ_CH724107.1:724937-828959 GCF_000153305.1 Oceanicola granulosus HTCC2516 | reverse complement strand
CGCCGCGGTCGCTTCGGCGGCGGCCACTGCCTCGAGTTCGGCGGCCTTCTTCTCGACCTGCTCGACGATGTGGTCGACCATCTGGTCGTTGCTCATCCGGTGGCTCTGCTTGCCGGCGAGGTAGACCATGCCGTTCCCTGCCCCGCCGCCGGTGAAGCCGACATCCGTCATCAGCGCCTCGCCGGGACCGTTCACGACGCAGCCGATGATGCTCAGGCTCATCGGCGTCTTGATGTGCGCCAGCCGCTCCTCGAGCGCCTCGACCGTCTTGATCACGTCGAAGCCCTGCCGCGCGCAGGACGGGCACGAGATGATGTTGACGCCGCGGTGGCGCAGGCCGAGCGACTTCAGGATCTCGTAGCCCACCCGCACCTCCTCGACCGGATCGGCCGAGAGCGAGACGCGGATCGTGTCGCCGATCCCCATCCAGAGCAGGTTGCCGAGGCCGATGGCGCTCTTGATCGTGCCCGACATCAGCCCGCCGGCCTCGGTGATGCCGAGGTGGATCGGCGCGTCGGTGGCGTCGGCGATGCCCTGGTAGGCGGCGGCGGCGAGGAACACGTCGGACGCCTTCACGGAGATCTTGAACTCGTGAAAGTCGTTGTCCTGCAGGATCCGGATGTGTTCGAGCCCGCTCTCCACCATCGCCTCGGGGCACGGCTCGCCGTATTTCTCGAGCAGGTGGCGCTCGAGCGAGCCGGCGTTCACGCCGATGCGCATCGAGCAGCCGTGATCGCGGGCGGCGGCGATGACCTCGCGCACCCGGATCTCGTCGCCGATGTTGCCCGGGTTGATCCGCAGGCAGGCGGCGCCGGCCTCGGCGGCCTCGATGCCGCGGCGGTAGTGGAAGTGAATGTCGGCGACGATCGGTACCGGGCTTTCGCGCACGATCTCCTTCAGCGCCTTCGCCGACGCTTCGTCGGGGACCGAGACGCGCACGATGTCGGCCCCGGCCTCGGCGGCGGCCTGGACTTGGGCGACGGTGCCGGCGACGTCGGTGGTCAGCGTGTTCGTCATCGTCTGGACGGAGATCGGCGCGTCGCCCCCGACAGGCACGGAGCCGACCATGATCTGGCGGCTCTTGCGACGGTAGATGTTGCGCCACGGGCGGACGTGATTGAGCGACATGGGGATCCCTTCGGAGCCGTTGGACCGGGAATGCGGGCTTCGGGCGGAACCTATGCCCCGCGCGGCGGCCGGGCAACCGGGCGCGTCACTCGGCCGCCGGCTGCTCCAGCGGCGCGGCGGCGGCGCCCGCGTCGGCCACCCGGACGATCTCCGACAGGTCGGAATCGGCGTTGATGTCGGCGACCTGGTAGCGCTCGAGAAGCGCCTCCGACGACAGGGCGACGTTGCTCGTCACCGCGCCGTTCGGGCCGACGGGGCCGTAGTGGTTGCCGTTGACGGCGAAGTAGACCGCGCCGCTCTCGCCGATGCGCAGCGTCGCCGGCTCCTCGGTCTGCGGGACGGTGTAGGTGTCGCCATGCTCCATGATCGTCTCGAAGAGCACCGACCCGTCCGGCCCCGTCACCCGCACCCACGCATCGCGCGCGGCGACGAGCTGCACGGCGGGAAGCGGGTCTTCCGTCACCTGCACGGTGCCGTCGATCAGCGCGTCGGGCGACTGGCCCGCCACCTCGAGCATCCCCGGGCCGGCGGACTCCGCACCGGCGCCGAGCGCCTCGGCCACGGCCTGCTCGACGGCGTCGGTGTTCTCGACGGGCGAGCCCGCCGCGCCGGCACCGGCGTAGAAGGGCCGTGCCCCGGGATCGTTGGTGTCGACATCGACCGTCAGCGCGCCGGAAGCGTGCGGGTTGAGCGTCGAGATCGGCGCGTCGCGGGCGACCATAACCGGCACGTCGAGCGCCTGCGGACGGTAGAGGCGATCATAGGCCGCGCCGCCGCTCGCGGGCGCGGCGAGACCGGCGGCCAGGGTCGCGCCCTCGCCGCTCCGCGGGGCGTTGCCTCCGGCGAGCGGATCGAGATCGGCCATAACCGTCGGCGCCTGCTCGACGGGGGCGAACTGGACCTTCTGCACCTCGTTCAGCACGCTGTAGCCGCCGTAGCCGAGGCCGCCGATCAGCGCCAGCAGCACCACGACGGAGCCCACCGCGCCCGGCTCGATGCGCGAGAACATCGCCTCGCCGGAGGGCACGAACGGCGTGCGCGGGGTGGCGAACATGTCGACGTCGCCCTTCGGCTTCATCCGCTCCTCGCGCACCGCCTTGGCGGTGGAGGCGGCGGACGACATGCCGTGCATCGTCTCGAACCCGCTCTCGCGGCAGAACGTGTCGAAGGCCCATTCCGGGTCCATGCCGAGATAACGCGCGTAGGAGCGCACGTAGCCGGCGATGAAGCCCGGCGTCTCGAAGGCGGAGGGGTCGGCGTTCTCGATGGCGGCGATGTAGGCGGCCTTGATCTTCAGCTCGCGCTGGACATCGAGCAGGCTCTTGCCGAGCGTCGCCCGCTCGCCGCGCATCATGTCCCCGAGACGCATCTCGAAACCGTCGAAACCGCTCGGCTTCTCCGGGGACTCATGCCTATCGCGTCTGATACCGCGATTCATCATGGGATGTCCGCCTGCCCTGCTTGTCCCTACTTATCCACAACCGACGATTCGATCCAGCCGGGATTACTCAGACAACTAACATAGGGGCATATTGGTTGCACCCGCAGATCAAGTCAGCCCGCGAGCTGCTGGCGGTTTAACGCGCAGTGCGACCAGAGCTGGTCGAGCGCCGTCACCAGCTTGTCGACCTCCCCCGGCCCGTGCACCGGCGAGGGGGTGAAACGCAGCCGCTCGGTGCCGCGGGGCACCGTCGGGAAGTTGATCGGCTGGACGTAAATGCCGTGTTGTTCCAACAGCATGTCCGAGATGTTCTTGGTGTGGACCGGGTCGCCCACGATCAGCGGAACGATGTGGCTGCCGTGGTCGATGATCGGCAGGCCGAGGCCCTTGAGCCGGGTCTTCAGCACCTTCGCGCCGGTCTGGTGCGCCTCGCGCAGGGCCTGGTCGCCCTTGAGATGCCGGACAGATGCCGCGGCACCGGCTGCGATGGCCGGTGGCAGCGACGTGGTGAAAATGAAGCCGGGTGCATAAGATCTGATCGCATCGCACATCCGCGCCGACGCGGCGATGTAGCCGCCCATCACCCCGAACGCCTTGCCGAGCGTGCCGTTGACGATGTCGATTCGGTGACCGAGCCGGTCGCGCTCGGCGACGCCGCCGCCGCGCGGGCCGTACATGCCCACCGCGTGCACCTCGTCGAGGTAGGTCAGCGCGCCGAACTCGTCGGCGAGGTCGCAGATCTCGGCGATCGGGCCGAAATCCCCGTCCATCGAGTAGACCGACTCGAAGGCGATCAGCTTGGGCGCGGCCGGATCGTCGGCCTCGAGCAGCTCGCGCAGGTGGGCGACGTCGTTGTGGCGGAAGATCCGCTTGGCGCCGCCGTTGCGCCGGATGCCCTCGATCATCGACGCGTGGTTGAGCGCGTCGGAATAGATGATGAGGCCGGGAAACAGCTTGGGCAGGGTCGACAGCGACGCGTCGTTGGCGATGTAGGCGGAGGTGAAGACCAGCGCCGCCTCCTTGCCGTGCAGGTCGGCGAGCTCGGCCTCGAGCTGCTTGTGGTAGATCGTGGTACCCGAGATGTTGCGCGTCCCGCCCGAGCCGGCGCCGGCATTGTCGACGGCCTCGTGCATCGCCGCGAGCACGTCGGGGTGCTGGCCCATGCCGAGGTAGTCATTGCCGCACCAGACGGTGATCCGCTGCTCGCTGCCGTCGGGCCGGGTGCGCACCGCGTGGGGGAAGTGGCCGCGCCGCCGCTCGATGTCGATGAAGGTCCGGTAGCGGCCTTCGTCGTGCAGCCTTTGCAGGGCACCGTCGAGCTGTGCGTCGTAGTCCGTCACCCGGATCACCTCGTGTCTTGCTGTGTCCTAGTGCTTACCGCGTGCCGCCCTTCCGGGCAATTGCCCGACCATGGTCCTCATGTCGCACCTCTCCGAGAAGTGACGATTCTTGCAGGGGGACGTGGGCGGATGCTTACCCCGCGCCTCGCTGGACACCGCAAGGCCGCCTGTTAGGCTCGCCGCCGATCCTCCACGCAGAAAGGAAGCCCATGTCGCTCGACAAGGTTCTCGCCCAAATCGACGCCGATCTCGACGCCTCGCTCGAGCGGCTGAAGGAGCTGCTCCGGGTGCCGTCGATCTCCACCGATCCGGCCTACCGCGACGATTGCGCCCGCGCCGCCGACTGGCTGGTGAACGACCTCCAGAGCCTCGGCCTCGCCGCCGAGGCGCGCCCGACGCCGGGCCACCCGATGGTCGTCGGCAAGGGCGGCGACGGGGCGCGGCACCTGCTGTTCTACGGGCACTACGACGTCCAGCCCGTCGACCCGCTCGAGCTGTGGCACCGCGATCCGTTCGATCCGGCCGTCGAGGAGACCGCCGACGGCAAGGTGATCCGCGGCCGCGGGGCGGCCGACGACAAGGGCCAGCTGATGACCTTCGTCGAGGCCTGCCGCGCCTGGATCGCGGTGCACGGCGAGCTGCCGGTGAAGGTGACGATGTTCTTCGAGGGCGAGGAGGAGAGCGGCTCGCCGTCGCTGGTGCCGTTCCTCGAGGAGAACGCCGACGAACTGTCGCGCCCCGACATCGCGCTGATCTGCGACACCGGCCTGTTCGACCCCGAGACCCCGGCCGTCACCACCCAGCTGCGCGGCCTGCTCGGCGAGGAGCTGACGATCACCGGCCCCGCCATGGACCTGCATTCCGGCAGCTACGGCGGCGCCGCGCGAAATCCGATCCGGGTGCTGTCGCGCATCATCGCGAGCCTGCACGACGACGACGGCCGCATCACCGTTCCCGGCTTCTACGACGGCGTGCCGGAGATCTCCGACGAGCTGCGCGCCCAGTGGGCGGGGCTCGGCTTCGACGCCGACGGCTTCCTCGGCGCGGTCGGCCTGTCGGAGCCGGCGGGCGAGAAGGGGCGCTCGGCGCTCGAGATGATCTGGGCGCGCCCGACCTGCGAGGTCAACGGCATCAGCGGCGGCTACACCGGCGACGGCTTCAAGACGGTGCTGCCCTCGAAGGCGACGGCCAAGATCTCCTTCCGCCTCGTCGGCGAGCAGGACCCGCACGCGATCCGCAAGAGCTTCCGCGCCATGGTCGAGGCGATGCTGCCGCCCGACTGCTCGGCCGAGTGGCACGACCACGGCGCCTCGCCCGCCTCGGTGATGAGCACCGACGACCTGGCCTTCGAGAAGGCCCGGCAGGCGCTCTCCGACGAATGGCCCCGGCCCGCCGCCTTCACCGGCGCCGGCGGCTCGATCCCGATCGCGGGATATTTCAAGACCATCCTCGGGCTCGACTCGATGCTGATCGGCTTCGGCCGCGACGACGACCTGATCCACTCGCCCAACGAGAAGTACCACCTGTCGAGCTTCCACCGCGGCATCCGCAGCTGGGCGCGCATCATCGACGCGCTGAAGGACTGACGACGCGAGCGGTGGTCGCGCGCGCGAGGCGTGAGCGCGACCACCCCGCCGGTCATCGCGGCCGGTGTCAGCTGTAGCCGAGCCGTTCGCGCATGAAGGCGAGCGCGACGGACAGGCCGTCGGGCGCGATGCCGTGGGCGGTGCCCTTCATCACGTGGGCGAAGACCTCGCTCCAGCCCGCCGCCTGCAGCGCCTCGGCGGCCTGCGGCATGGACTGGACCGGCACCACGTCGTCCTGGTCGCCGTGCACCAGCAGCACCGGCGGGCGCGAGACGACCTCGTCGGCCAGCAGCTCGGGCTCGAGCAGGCGGCCCGAGAAGGCGCAGACGCCGGCAACCGGGTCCTCGCGGCGCGGCAGCACGTGCAGCGCCATCATCGTGCCCTGGGAGAAGCCGAAGACCATCACCTGCTCGGGCAGCAGGTCCTCGTCGACCATCACCCCGTCGAGGAACGCGTCGAGATCGGCGGCGGCGCGGTAGGCGCCCTGGCGGCTCTCCTCCTCGGAGGAATTGTCGATCCACGGGATCGGGAACCATTGCAGCCCCATCGGCGCGCCGGCGCACATCTCGGGGGCGTCGGGCGCGAGGAACAGCGTGTCGGGCATGTGCTCGGCGAGCGGGTCGGCGAGGCCGATCAGGTCGGCCCCGTTGGCGCCGTAGCCGTGCAGGAACACCACCGCCGAGCGCATCTCGCCCGACAACGGCTCGCGTCGCTCCGCCTTCAGTGCGCGGGTTACCATGTGCCCTCCCTGCCCTTCACGTGGAGGTAGTAGACCCACAGCGCACGGGCCGCAACCGAGCGCCAGGGCGACCATGCCTCCGACATCGCCCGCAGCGCCTTCTCGCTCGGGCGCTCGGGGAGGTCGAAGAGCAGCCGCGCGGCCTCGCGCAGGGCGATGTCACCGGGGGCGAAGACGTCGGCGCGGCCGAGCGAGAACATCGCATAGATCTCGGCGGTCCACGGGCCGATCCCCGGCACCGCCGTCAGGGTGCGCAGCACATCGGCGGTGGGGGCGGTGCGCAGGGCCGGGTAGTCGAGCCGGGCGGCGGCGAGCGCGCGGGCGTAGCGCTGCTTGGGGCGGGTCAGGCCGACGTCGCGCAGCAGCTCGTCGCTGGCGGCGGCGACGGCGTCCTCGCCCGTCAGCCCCGCCGCCTCGCAGCGCGCCCAGATGGCGCGGGCCGAGGCGAGCGAGACCTGCTGGCCGACGATCGCGCAGAACAGCTCGGCGAACCCGTCGGGGCGGCGGCGCACCGGCATCGGCCCGCCGAGCCGCACCGCCTCGGCGAAGCGCGGCTCGCGCGCCGACAGCCACGCCAGCCCCTCGGCGAGGCACGCCTCGCCCTCGATCAGCCGCTCGCCGCTCATCGCGCCCGCGCCCAGCTCAGCGCCTGTGCCGGGGAGGTGACGCGCGCGGCCGCGGGCTCGGGCGGGCGGCGGATCATCAGAACCGGCAGCTCCAGCGCGCGCGCGGCGACGAGCTTGCTCGCCGACGCCTTGCCGCCGGCGTTCTTCACCACCAGCCAGTCGACCCCGAGCCGCGCGAACAGGGCCGCCTCCTCCTCGGCCGGAAACGGCGGGCGGCCGACGAGGTATTCGCCGTCGGCGAAGGGAAACGGCCCCGGCGCGGCGTCGATGCGGCGCACGATCAGCCGCCGCCCCTCGGCGAGGCCGGCGAAGCGCGACAGGGTCTGGCGGCCGGTGGCGAGGAACACAGTGGCACCGGGCGGGATGTGGTGGCGCGCCTCCTCCTCGCGCTCGATCTCGGTCCAGTCGTCGCCCGGCTGCGCCGCCCAGGGCGGACGGGTCAGGCGCAGGTAGGGGAGCGCGAGCTCGGCGCAGACCCGGACGGTGCGGGCGGTGATGGCGGCGGCGAAGGGATGGGTGGCGTCGACGAGTGCGGTGACGCCGTGGCTGGCGAGGTAGTCGCGGAACGCCGCCTCGCCGCCGAACCCGCCGATCCGCGTCGGCAGGCCGAGGTCCAGCGGCGCGCGCGTCGCCCCCGCCAGCGAAGCGATGGCCGGGATGCCCGCCCCGGCGAGCAGGTGCGCGAAGGTGCGGGCCTCGGCGGTCCCGGCGAGCAGCAGCAGCGTCATTGCGGGCCGCTCTGCTCGAGGATGCCGCCCTGCCGGTCGACGACCACCACGTCGACCGCGATCTGCGGCCCCGCCAGCGCCTGCGCCGCCGCCTGCGCGCGCCTGGCAATCTCGTGCGCGAGATGGGGCGCGTGGCTCAGCGCCTCCAGGACGGTGTTGGCGTCGGCCACCGCGGGCACGCGCGCCCATTCGGCCAGCGCGGCGAGGTCGGCCTGGCTGCGGCCGGAATGGAGGTCGGTCGCCCCCTGCGCCAGCTTGGCGAGCTTGCCCGGCCCGCCGCCGATGGTCAGCCGGGCGACGGGATGGCGGCGCAGGTACTTGATCAGGCCGCCGGCGAAGTCGCCCATGTCGAGCATCGCGTGGACCGGCAGCGCGTGGAGCGCCTGCACCGTGCGTTCGCTCGTCGCGCCGGTGCAGCCGGCGACGTGGGCCAGCCCGGCGGCGCGCGCGACGTCGATGCCCCGGTGGATCGACGCGATCCACGCGGCGCAGGAGAACGGCCGCACGATTCCCGTGGTGCCGAGGATCGACAGCCCGCCCTCGATGCCGAGGCGCGGGTTCCATGTCTTCTCCGCCAGCGCCGCGCCGCCGGGGACGGAGACGGTGATCTCGACATCGGGCGCCCGGCCGCGCTCGGCGGCGAGGGCGGCGACGACCTCGTCCATCATCGCGCGCGGCACCGGGTTGATCGCGGCCTCGCCCGGCGGGATCGGCAGGCCGGGCTTCGTCACGATGCCGACGCCCTCGCCGGCGCGGAACACCACGCCTCCCGCCGAGGCGGCGACCCGAACGCGGATCTCGGCGCCGTGGGTGACGTCGGGGTCGTCGCCCGCGTCCTTGACGATGCCCGCCGCCGCCCAGCCCGGCCCCTCGTCGCGCCACGCCACGGCGAAGGTCGGCGTCTCGCCGCGCGGCAGGGTGATCGTGACGGCGTCGGGCCACGTGCCGCCCCAGAGCCGCGTCAGCGCGGCCCGGGTGGCGGCCGTGGCACAGGCGCCCGTGGTCCAGCCACGGCGCAGCTCTCCCTGGGGCTTGCGGCTCATCGGGCGGACCTTAGCCGCCCCGCGCCGCGCCGCCAATCTGTGTCGCTCGGGCCGGTCGCCCTGTCGCACCCGCCCCTTTCGCGCGCCGCGCGGGCGCTGCATAACGAGGCCATGGATAGCGAGACTCCCCTGCCCGCCCTCGACTGGCCGGTCTTCGAGCCCGGCTGGGTGTGGCTGTGCGGTGCCGGGCCGGGCGATCCGGGCCTGCTGACGCTGCACGCGCTCAACGCGCTGCGCCAGGCCGACGTGGTGGTCTACGACGCGCTCGTCGACCAGGCGATCCTCGACTGGGCGCCGGGGGCGGAGCACCTCTATGCCGGCAAGCGCGGCGGCAAGCCCTCGGCGCTGCAGCGCGACATCTCGCTGCGCCTCGTCGAGCTGGCCCGCGCCGGCAAGCGGGTGCTGCGGCTCAAGGGGGGCGATCCGTTCGTGTTCGGGCGCGGCGGCGAGGAGGGGCAGACGCTGGTGCAGCACGGCGTGCCGATCCGCATCGTCCCGGGCATCTCGGCGGGGATCGGCGGGCTGGCCTATGCGGGCATCCCCGTCACCCACCGCGACGTCAACCAGTCCGTCACCTTCGTCACCGGCCACGACCAGTCCGGCGAGGCGCCCTCCTCGCTCGACTGGGCCGCGATCTCGCGCGGGAGCCAGGTGATCGTGATCTACATGGGGATCAAGCACATCGCCCGGATCGCCGGCGCCCTGCTCGACGCGGGCCGCCCGGCGGGCGAGCCGGTCGCGGTGGTGACCGAGGCGACGACGCCGGGCCAGAAGGTGCTCGAGACGACGCTGGGCGGGCTCGAGGCCGACCTCGCCGCCAGCGGGCTCGAGCCGCCGGCGATTATCTGCGTCGGCCGCTCGGTGCTGATGCGCCAGGTGCTCGACTGGCAGGCGATGGCGACCGGCGCGCCGGCCCGCGACCTCGATCCGCTCAAGCGCGGCCGGCCCGCCGAGAGCGCGTGAGCGGGCTGATCATCGCCGCCCCCGCCTCGGGGAGCGGCAAGACCACGGTGACGCTGGGCCTGCTGCGCGCGCTCGCGCGGGCGGGGGTGCCGGTGCGGGCGGCGAAATCGGGGCCGGACTACATCGATCCGCGCTTCCACGAGGCGGCCTGCGGGCGGGCCTGCGTCAATCTCGACGCCTGGGCGATGAGCCCGGCCCGCCTCGCCGCGCTGGCCGCCGGGGAGGGTCCGCTGATCGTCGAGGGCGCGATGGGCCTGTTCGACGCCGCCGCCGACGGGCGCGGCGCGACGGCGGACCTCGCGCGCACGCTGGGGCTGCCGGTGGTGCTGGTGGTGGACGCCGCGCGGATGGCGCAGTCGGTCGCGCCGCTGGTGGCAGGCTTCGCCGCGCACGACCCGGCGGTGCGCATCGCGGGGGTGATCCTCAACCGCACCGGCTCGCCGCGCCACGAGCGGTTGCTGCGCGCCGCGCTGGACGAGGTGCCGGTGCTCGGGGCGGTGCGGCGCGAGACGGACCTCGTCCACCCCTCGCGCCACCTCGGGCTGGTGCAGGCGGGCGAGCGGGCGGACCTCGAGGCGTTTCTCGAGCGCGCCGCCGATCTCGCCGAGGCCGCGCTCGACCTCGACGCCCTGCGCGCCCTCGCCGACGGTCCCGCCCTGCCGCCCGCGGCCGCGCCGCGGGTGCCGCCGCCCGCCCAGAGCATCGCGCTCGCCGCCGACGCCGCCTTCGCCTTCGCCTACCCGCACCTGCTCGCCGACTGGCGCGCCGCGGGGGCCGAGCTGCGCCCGTTCTCGCCCCTCGCCGACGAGCCCGCCCCCGCCGCCGACCTCGTGCTGCTGCCCGGCGGCTACCCCGAGCTCCATGCCGGCCGCCTCGCCGCCAACGGCCGCTTCCTCGCCAGCCTGCGGGGCCGCGCCGTCTACGGCGAGTGCGGCGGCTTCATGGTGATGGGCGAGGGGCTGGTCGACGCCGACGGCGCGCGGCACCGGATGGCGGGGCTGCTTCGGCTCGAGACCTCCTTCGCCGCGCGCCGCCTGCATCTGGGATACCGCCGCCTCGCCGCCCGCGCCGGGCCGTTTCCGGGGTGCTGGGCGGCGCACGAATTCCACTACGCGACGACGCTCAGGGCCGAGGGTGCGCCGCTCTTCGACGCCACCGACGCCGAGGGCACCCGCCTGCCGCCGATGGGCCTCGTTGAGGGCGCGGCGGCGGGCTCGTTCGCGCACCTGATCGATCTTGCCCCCGCGCGGGCCGGGGCGTAACGAGGCCGCCATGCATCCCACGCCCGACGACGCCAGAGCCCGCCGCAACATCGCGATCCTCGTTGCCGCGCAGGCGCTCATCGGCGCGCAGATGCCGATGATCTTCGTCATCGGCGGCCTCGCGGGCGCGATGCTCAGCCCCAACCCGTGCCTCGCGACGCTGCCGATCTCGATGATCGTCTTCGGCTCGATGACCACCGCGCCGTGGCTGTCGCCGTTCATGCAGAAGAACGGCCGCCGCGCCGGCTTCATGCTCGGCGCGCTCGGCGGCGCGCTGGGGGCGGCGACGGCGGCGGGCGGGCTCTATGCCGGCTCGTTCCCGCTGCTGCTTGCGGGGAGCTACCTGACGGGCATCTACATGTCGGCGCAGGGCTTCTTCCGCTTCGCCGCCGCCGACACCGCCTCCGAGGCGTTCCGGCCCAAGGCGATCTCCTACGTGATGGCGGGCGGGCTGCTCGCGGCGATCCTCGGGCCGCAGCTCAACAAGCTGACGCAGGGCACGCTGGTGGTGCCGTTCCTGGGCAGCTACCTCGCGGTGATCGCGCTCAATCTCGCGGGCGCGCTGCTGTTCCTGTTCCTCGACCTGCCCCGCGGCACCCGCCACGCGCCCGCGCCCGCCGACGCCGCGCCGCCGCGCCCGCGCCGCGAGCTGCTGCGCGATCCGCGCATCGCGGTGGCGATGATCTGCGCGATGGTGGCCTTCGCGCTGATGAACCTCGTGATGACCTCGACGCCGCTCGCCGTCGTCGGCTGCGGCTTCAGCGCCGCCAATGCCAACGACATTGTCTCGGCGCACGTCGTCGCGATGTACCTGCCGTCGTTCTTCACCGGCCACCTGATCGCCCGCTTCGGCGCGCTGCGCATCGTCGCGACCGGCCTCGTGATCCTCGCCGCCGCCGGCGCGGTGGGCCTGTCGGGGATCACGCTGGGGCATTTCTTCGTCACGCTGGTGCTGCTGGGCCTCGGGTGGAACTTCGGCTTCATCGGCGCGACCACGATGCTGACCGCCGCGCACAGGCCGTCCGAGAAGGGCGTGGTGCAGGGCATGAACGACTTCGCCGTCTTCGGCCTCGTCACCCTCGCCTCGGTCGCCTCGGGCGGGCTGCTCAACTGCTCGGGCGGCACCCCGCGCGAGGGCTGGATCGCCGTCAACCTCGCGATGGGCCCGTTCCTGCTGGTCGCCTTCGGCGCGCTGGTGTGGCTCGCCATGACTCGCCGCCGGGGGGCTGTGCAGGCCTGAGGCCGGGCTGGACGGGTGAGAGGTGGGCCTGCTAGCGGCCCTTGAACAAAGTGCCGAAGACGCCGCGGACGATGCGGCGGCCGGTGGTGCCCCTGAGCTCCTTGACCAGCGCGCCCCTCAGGGCCCCGCCGATGGACTCGTCGCGCTCGATGCGGCGCGCGCGGCCGCCGCGGCCGCCGCCGCCGTCCCAACGGCGGGCGTGGGAGAATTCGCGCTCCTCCGGCACCGGCTCGGGCGCGGTCTCGGCCGCCTCGGCCTCGCGGGCGGCGGCGTCGGCGCGGGCGGCGAGCATCTCGGCGGCGCTCTCGCGGTCGAGGCGCTGGCCGTACTTCTCGCCGAGCAGCGATGCCTTGAGCAGCGCCGCCCGTTCGGCCGGAGTGATCGGGCCGAGCTGCGACGAGGGCGGGCGGATCAGGGTGCGCTGCGCCACGCCGGGCACGCCCTTGCGCTCGAGCAGCGACGTCACCGCCTCGCCGGTGCCGACCTCGGAGATCGCCTGCGCGGTGTCGAAGGCGGGGTTGTCGCGGTAGGTCTCGGCCGCCTGCTTCAGCGCGCGGCGGTCCTTCGCGGTGAAGGCGCGCAGGGCGTGCTGGACGCGGTTGCCGAGCTGGCCGAGCACGTCTTCGGGCACGTCGGCGGGATTCTGGGTCACGAAGTAGACGCCCACCCCCTTGGAGCGGATCAGCCGGGCGACCTGCTCGACCTTGTCCACCAGCGCCTTGGGCGCGTCGTCGAACAGCAGGTGCGCCTCGTCGAAGAAGAACACGAGCTTCGGCCTGTCGGGGTTGCCGACCTCTGGGAGCTCCTCGAACAGCTCCGACAGCAGCCACACCAGGAACGTCGCGTAGAGCCGGGGCGAGGCCATCAGCTCGTCGGCGGCGAGGATGTTGATCTGCCCGCGCCCGTCGGGGGCGCGCGTCATCATGTCGGCGAGGTCGAGCGCCGGCTCGCCGAACAGCGCCGCGCCGCCCTGGTTCTCGAGCACCAGCAGCGCGCGCTGGATCGCGCCGACGGACGCGGCGGCGACGTTGCCGTAGCGCAGCGACAGGTCGTCGGCGTTCTGACCGACCCAGAGGAGCAGCGCCTGCAGGTCCTCGAGGTCGAGAAGCGGCAGGCCCTGGTCGTCCGCGGCGCGGAAGGCGACGTTCATCACCCCCTCCTGCGCGTCGCTGAGATCGAGCAGGCGCGACAGCAGCAACGGCCCCATCTCGGCGACGGTGGTGCGGACCGGGTGGCCCTGGCGGCCGAACAGGTCCCAGAAGGTGACGGGCATCGCGGCGTAGGCGAGGTCGAGCCCGATGGTGGAGGCGCGCTCGGTGAAGGCGCCGTGGAGCTTGTGCAGATCCGAGCCGGCCTTGGCGAGGCCGGACAGGTCGCCCTTCACGTCCGACAGGAACACTGGGACGCCGGCGGCGGAGAAGCCCTCGGCGAGGATCTGCAGCGTCACCGTCTTGCCGGTGCCCGTCGCGCCGGCGATCAGGCCGTGGCGGTTGGCGTACTCGAAGAGCAGGTGCTGCGGCGTGCCGTAGCCCGCGCCCGCTCCGCCGATGAAGAGGCCCTCGTCCATTCCGCTGCCCTGCCCTCGTTGCTGCACCCGATCCGGCGCGACCGCGCCCGCCCGGGCGACAATACTAAATTAAGACCCCTGTGCCATAAGGATGCCGTCCGGCTCGTCGAAAGGCCGGACTGACTTCCTCCCTGTCAGACTTGCCGCGCCTTCGGGCGCGGCTTTTTTCCGTGCCGTCGCTGGCGTGGCCGGCGGGATCCGCCCCAGCCCGCGGCCATGACCCGCCGCCCCCGCGAGCACGGCCGGTGACGCGGCGTCGGCGGGGCGATTTATTCCCTGTTGACGGATGGTCCGCTGTTTCGTAGCGTCCGCCTCATAAGTCGGCCAAGTCCGGCAGGGAGAACAGGAGAAGGGTCCGAGGGGGCCCTTTTCTTTTGGTGGAACAACATCTTCCATGTCCTCCTCGCAGCGCCGCGAGGAGGCCGGTTTTCTGCCTGACAGCCTACCACGCCCATGCTAGAGACCGCCGAGATCAACACGGCCAGACCAATATGGACGGACCCATGCTGAGCAGATTCACCACCCTCACCCTATCCCTGATGCTGGCCGCCGCCGCGCCGCTGGCCGCGCAGGAGAGCCCCGACGCCCCCGCCGAGGCCACGGAGGCCCCCGCCCCCGACGCGCCCGAGACCGCGCCCGTACCGGACCTCGATCTCGGCGAGCCGGTCGACGACACCACCGCCGCCGCGGGCGACGAGGTCGGCCAGCCCTACATCCGCGAGGAATTCGGCGACTGGGCGATGCGCTGCATCCGCGCGCCCGAGGGGCAGGCCGATCCGTGCGAGCTCTACCAGCTGCTGCTCGACGGCGACGGCAACGCGGTCGCCGAGTTCAGCGTCGTGCCGCTGCCCGACGGCGGCGAGGTGGTGGCCGGGGCGACCATCGTCGCGCCGCTCGAGACGCTGCTGACCGAGGCGCTGGTGCTGCGCGTCGACGGCGGCGAGGCCCGCCGCTACCCGTTCCGCTTCTGCAACCGCGCCGGCTGCGTGGCGCAGGTCGGCCTGACCAACGCGCAGGTCACCCAGTTCAAGCGCGGCGCCGCCGCGACGCTGACCATGGTGCCCGCCGCCGCGCCCGACCAGACGGTGACGCTCGACGTGTCGCTGTCGGGCTTCACCGCAGGCTACGAGGCCACCGAGTAAGGCGGGGGCGGCGGCGCGGTCGGCGCCGTCGGCATTTGCATATTTAGGGCCAGATGAAGAGGCGCCGCTCCGGTTGGGGCGGCGTCTCGTCGTTCAGGCGGCGCGCAGGGCGAGGACGGCGTTGAGGCCGCCGAAGGCGAAGGCGTTGGAGAGCGCCACCTCGACCTTGGCCTCGCGCGCCTCGTTGGGCACCACGTCGAGGGCGCATTCCGGGTCGGGCTCCTCGTAGCCGATCGTCGGCGCGATCACCCCGTCGCGCACCGCCATGATGCAGGCGAGCAGCTCGACGGCGCCGGTGCCGCCGATCAGGTGGCCGTGCATCGACTTGGTCGAGGAGATCATCAGCGTGTCGGCATGGGCCCCGAAGGCGTCGGACACGGCGGCGCACTCGGTCTTGTCGTTGGCGGCGGTGCCGGTGCCGTGGGCGTTGATGTAGCCGACCGTCTCCTTGTCGATCCGCGCGTCCGTCACCGCGCCGAGGATGGCGCGCGCGGCGCCCTGCTTGGAGGGCATGACGATGTCGGCGGCGTCGGAGGTCATCGCGAAGCCGATCACCTCGGCGAGGATCTCGGCGCCGCGCGCGCGGGCGTGCTCGTATTCCTCAAAGACGAAGATCCCCGCGCCCTCGCCCTGCACCATCCCGTTGCGGCGCAGGCTGAAGGGCCGGCAGGCGTCCTTGGACATCACCCGCAGCCCCTCCCACGCCTTCACGCCGCCGAAGCACATCATCGATTCCGACCCGCCCGTGACCATCGCGGTGCAGGCCCCCGAGCGGATCAGCCAGAACGCCTGGCCCATCGCATGGTTGGAGCTCGAACAGGCGGTGGCGACGGTGAAGGACGGGCCCTTGAGGTTCCACTCCATCGAGACGTGGCTGGTGGCGGCGTTGTTCATCAGCTTGGGCACGACGAACGGGTGGACGCGGTTCTTCCCCTCCTCGTAGACCGAGCGGTAATTCTCGTCCCACGTCGTCACCCCGCCCCCGGCGGTGCCGAGCACCACGCCCGAGCGTGCCGCGAGCTCGCCGGCGAAGCTCAGGCCGGACTGGCCGATCGCCTCGCGCGCGGCGAGCAGGGTGTATTGGGTGAAGCGGTCGTAGAGGGCGATCTGCTGGCGGTTGAAGTGGGCGTGCTCGTCGTAGCCGCGCACCTGCCCGCCGATGCGGATGGCGAGCCGGTCGACGTCGCGGAAGTCGAGCGGGCCGATGCCGCAGCGCCCCTCGCGCATCGCCTCGAACGTGCCGGGCACGTCGTGGGCGAGCGCATTGATCGTCCCCGCGCCGGTGATGACAACCCGCTTCAAGCCGCTCATGCGTCGGTCTGTTCGCGGACGAGCTTCTCCACCGCCGCGACCATCGTGCGCACCGACGAGATGTCGAATTCGCTGTCGGCCGGGTCGTTGGCGTTGAAGGGGACGGAGATGTCGAAGGCTTCCTCGATGGCGAAGATGCTCTCCACCAGCCCGAGGCTGTCGATGCCGAGATCGGCCAGCGTCATGTCCATCCGCACGTCGCCCGGCTCCATCAGCGCCTGCTCGGCGATGATCTCGACGACCTTGTCGCGCACTTGCATCGGTTCCGCCTCTGTCATGGGCGTTGATCTAGTCACTCGGGCGGTCATTTGGAACCGCTTTCTTGGACGCGGCGAGGTCGCGCAGGATGCGCGGCAGGCGGCGCAGGGCCTTGTAGCTCTCGAGGTGGCGCGCCATCGGGACGGCCGGGTAGCCGAGCATCACCCGCCCCGCCGGGACCGACGACAGCAGCACCGTGCCGCCGCCCGTGACGACGTCATCGCCGATGGTGATGTTGTCCGTAACCCCCGTCGCGCCGCCGAGCACGACGCGGTCGCCGATGGTGACGGAGCCGGCGATGCCGACATGACCGCAGATCAGGCAATCCTCGCCGATCACATCGTTGTGAGCCACCTGCACGAGGTTGTCGACCTTGCTGCGGTTGCCGATCCGGGTCGGGCGGATGGTGCCGGCATCGATGGAGGTGTTGGAGCCGATCTCCACGTCGTCGCCGATCTCGACGCCGCCCAGCGAGTGGATGCGGTGCCAGACGGCGTCGTCCGGGTCGGCGGGCGGTTCGAGGCGGTTGTCGCCCAGGCTGGCGCGGGCGCGCTCGACGTTGGCGGTCTCGCGGGTGACAAAGGAGAAGCCGTCGCCGCCGATCACCGCGTTGGGCTGCACGGTGACGCGGTCGCCGATGCGCACCCGCCGCCCGACGCGGGCGCCCGCGTGGAGCAGGCCGTCTTCGCCGATCACCGCGCCGGGGGCGACGGTGACGTGGGCCAGCAGCTGGGTGCGCGCGCCGATGATCGCGCCCTCGCCGACGACGCAGAGCGGGCCGATCATCGCGCCGGGGCCGATCTCGGCGTTGGGCGAAATGACGGCGGAGGGATGGATGCGCTCGTCGCCGGCGTAGCCCGGGTCGAGCATCTGCGTCAGCCGCGCCATCGCCAGCCGCGCCCGGGGCGCGACGATCGCCGCCTCGAGCCCCAGCGCCTGCCAGTCCGCCCCCGGCCAGACCATCGCGGCGCGGGCGCGGCCCGCCTTGATCGCATCGGCGTAGGCGGGCGTCATCGCGAGCGCCAGTTCGTCCGGCCCCGCCGACGCGGGCTCGGCCGCGCCGGTGACGGTCAGGGAGACGGCGCCCAGAGCCTCCGCTCCGAGCGCCGTCGCGATGTCTTCGATGGTGTGCGTCATAAGCGGGCCCCTTTCGAGCCCCGCATTACAACCCCGCCGCGCCCACGGCCACCCCTGCCGCCGCCAGCGCGTCCCAGATCCGGCCGTCGCGTCCATAGGCGTCGGGCCGGAAGTTCACCACGCCGTCGGCGGTGGTGAAGGCGGTGCGGTAGACGAGGTGCACCGGCACCGGCGTCTCGAGGTTCACCCGGGTCTCGTTGCCGCTGTCGAGGCGGGTCTGGAAGAAGCCGACCGGATCGTCCTCCTGCGCCGCGAGCAGCGCGTGGGCGAACTCGTAGGGATCGTCGAGGCGGATGCAGCCGTGGCTGAAGGTGCGCACGGTCTCGCTGAACAGGTGCTGCGAGGGCGTGTCGTGCAGGTAGATGTTGTAGCGGTTGGGGAACATGAACTTGACCTGCCCGAGCGCGTTGCTGCTGCCCGGCGGCTGGCGCATCGAGTAGGGGAAGGTGCGCGCGTTGTACTGGGAGAAGTTCACCGAATTCCGGTTCACGACGCGGCCGTTGCGGTCGATCACCTGCAGGTGGCTGACGGCGTTGCGGTTGCGGCGCAGCGACGGGAGGTACTCGTTGACCGTGATCGAGCGCGGCACGTACCAGCTCGGGTTGATGACCATGTGGTCCATGACGTCGGAGAACTCGGGCGTCTGGCGGTCGGCGTCGCCCGCACCGATGACGGACTTGGTGCGGAAGGTGACGTGGCCCTCGTCGACGACGGCGGCGGTGTAGTCGACGAGATTGACCCAGATGTGCCGCTGGCCGCGCTCGAGGTTGTTCATCCAGCGCTCGCGCTCCATCGCCACGAGCACCATCCTGAGCCGCTCTTCGAGGGGCACGTTGATCGCGTCGAGCGTGGCGCCGCCGACGACGCCGTCGGCGGTGAGGCCGACCGAGACCTGGAAGCGGCGCACGGCGGCCTCGAGGGCGGCGTCGAATTCCATCGACACGCTCGGCGCGAGGAAGCCCATCGCGGTCAGCCTGTCACGCAGTGCGACGACCTGCTCGCCGGTGGCGCCGCGCTCGAGACTGGCGGAGACGGTGGGGCCGTAGCCGCCGGCGTTGAGCTGCCGCTGCATCTCCATGCGGGCGCGCAGCAGGCGCTGGTACTCGGGCGAGGTCGGCGCGAGGGCGCGCAGGTAGCCCATCGGATTGCCGTCTGCGAAGCCCTTCAGCACCTCGAGCGGGTCCATGTAGAGAACTTCGCGCTTGATGAGCGGGATCACTTCGCCGGGGTCGAGCACGCCCGATTGCAGGTCGCGCGCGAAGGCGAGGAAGTAGCGGCTGAGCTCGACTTCGGCCTGGCCCTGCTCACGGGGCGTGCGGGCATTGGTCAGCAGCGCGCGCACCACGTCGGGATCGTAGCGCGACGCGGGCAGCCCGTGCGCCGGCGCCATCGCCAGCGCGGTGACGAAGGCGCTGCGGCGCTCCGCCGCCTCCTCGCCCGACCAGATGCCTTCGAAGTCGCGCGCGCGGTAAAAGGCGGCGAGGGTCTCGTCGCGCGCGGCGCGCTCGGCGACGGCCTGGCGGAACGCCGTGAGCCGGATCGTCTCGGCGCCGATCATCTGGGTGCCGCTGGCCTGCAGCCCCGTCGCCTGCGCGCGGGCCTCGGGCACGGCGGCGGCGGTCAGGATCGTCGCGGCGAGGGCGGCGGAGAGGGTGCGGATTACGGACGGCGACTTCATCTACGGAAACTCCGGGATAGGCAGCAGGAACACCGCCCCCGCGAGGGCCGGCTTTTGTTGAACATATTGAGGATCCCAACGCCGCACCATTTGAGCGGGTCCGCAAAAAGCGCGATCTCTCGGGAGGGGTTGCTCCGGGGCCACAATCGGCGGGTCTGGTTGTTGCTGCGCAAATTCCCGCCGATTCAGTCGATCTTAAGGAACCGCGGTGTAAGACCGGGTTCAGAATCGTGGTCGGGTGTGGCATAGAGGCTGTGCATCTGGGGATGAGATGGCAGAAACGCCTGCGGCAAACGTGGGCAAACAGGTAAGCGACGGGACAGGCGCACCACATGACTGACAAAACCGCGAGCTTAACTCGGCGTGGCCTGCTGCGCGCGTTCGCAGCGACCGCAATCTCCGCAGCACCCACCTACTCGGCAGCCGCTGGCTTCCTGCGCGGCTCCGGCGACGTCCGCCGCCTGCGCATGTACAACGGCCGCACCGGCGAGCAGATCGACATGATCTACTGGATCGACGGCCAGTACATCGCCGACGCGCTGCAGGAGGTGAACCACTTCATGCGCGACTGGCGCAACGGCCAGGTCGCCCCGATCGACACCCGCACCATCGATATCGCGACGGCCGCGCACAACCTCATGGATGTGTCCGAGCCGTACACCCTGATCTCCGGCTACCGTTCGCCGCAGACCAACGCGATGCTGCGCAGCAATTCGTCGGGCGTCGCGAAGAACTCCCTCCATCTGCAGGGCCAGGCGGCCGACCTGCGACTGTCGTCGCGCTCGGTCAGCCAGATGGCGCAAGCCGCCGCAGCCTGCCGCGCCGGTGGCGTCGGCCGCTACTCCGGCTCCAACTTCGTTCACATGGATTGCGGCGCGGTGCGCAGCTGGGGAAGCTAAAGACCCCGCCGATCCATCTCGAACTGGGCGCCCATCGGGCGCCTTTTTCGCGTGACCGACCCTCTCTTCTGCTCGACTGGCGGTGACTGATCCGCCGAGAGTTCGCCGTTCGTGACGTGGAAACCCCCGCGGCCGCTGCCGGTTCCAATATTCCGGCAATAATCTGCGCGCCGTCAGGCCGGCTTCCTTGACTTCAGCGCCTGGCAAACCATGCGCTGCCTCCGATCCTACCACACTTTCCGCCGGGTCAGCAGTCTCATCATCGTTACCGCGCCGATTTTCTGCGCCTTGACCGGTGCGCCGCCCGCATGCGCAACTGGCCTCACGACGTATTTCAAGAGAGACATTGCACCGATGAGCGACACCCAGACCAACGGCACCCAGCCGCCCGCGCAGATGGACCCAGAGATCGCCGGCAAGATCGCCTCCCTGCGCTCCACCCTGCGCGAGAATTTCGGTAAGATCGTCATGGCGATGATGATGGTGCCGCGCTACCGCAGCCAGATGCTCGGCGACCTGCAGCACCTGGTGCTCGACCCGATGCTGAAGGACCGCATCGCCATCGCCTACCGCGACCAGCCCCAGGACGACCCGGCCGCCGACATGAGCGGCTTCGCGATCTGGGCGAGCGTCTCGGAGGAGGTCGACGGCCGCATCCGCGAGCAGATCGCCAACGGCGTCTTCCCGGTGCGGCTCAAGCCCGACGAGTGGAACAGCGGCGACATCAACTGGCTGTTCGACGTCATCGCCTCCGACCGCGCGACCATCGCCACGGTCGTCGCCAACTTCCGCAAGGTGGTGAAGGAGGGCGACCTGCGGCTGCATCCGCTGATGACCCGGCTGATCGACACCGAGACGCTGCAGAAGATGGGCGCGCGCAGGACCGACGAAGCGGCGCCCGCCCCGGCCGGCGGCTAGAGCGCCGGCGCGGGGGCGGCGGCGCGGCGGGCGATGAAGGCTGCGTGGCTGTCGAGCGGCGCGAGCCGGGCGGCCACGTCGCGCGCGGTGTCGTCGATGTAGCGCGCGAGATCGGCGGGGCGCGCGGCGTCGACGAGCGGGTGATGCCGCGCCGGGCGCAGCCCCTGCCCCCACATCACCTGCAGCCAGCTCGGCACGTCGAACAGCTCGCCGTTGAACCGCACGATCTCGCCCCGCTCGGCGAACAACGCGATCTTCTCGGCCAGGCTGTCGGGCAGCGCCATGGTGCGGCAATGCTCCCAGAGCGCGCCGGGCCGCTCGGTCAGGTGGTAGTGCAGGATCAGGAAGTCGCGGGTCAGGGCGAAGTCGAACGCCATCTGCCGGTTGTACTGCGCCCGCAGCGCCGTGGCGTCGCCGCCCGGCGGGGGAAACAGCGCCAGCAGCCGCGCGATACCGGACTGCACCAGGTAGATCGACGTCGATTCGAGCGGCTCCAGGAAGCCGCTCGCCAGCCCCAGCGCGATGCAGTTGCGCCGCCAGAAGGCGCGCCGCCGCCCGGTGGTGAAGCGCAGCGGGCGCGACTCCCCCTGCGCCTCGCCGGGCAGCGTCGTCATCAGCGCGTCGTGAGCGGCGTCGTCGGTGGTGAAGGCGCTGGCATAGACGTGGCCGTTGCCCGTCCGGTGCTGGAGCGGGATCCGCCACTGCCAGCCCGCCGCCCGCGCGCTGGCGCGGGTGAAGGGGTCGAGCCTGCCGTCGCCGGCCGAGGCCACCGCCAGTGCCCGGTCGCAGGGCAGCCAGTGCGACCAGTCCTCCCAGCCCGCTCCCAGCGCCTCCTCGATCAGGAGGGCGCGAAAGCCGCTGCAATCGAGGAACAGGTCGCCCGAGAGGCGCGCGCCGCTCTCGAGCACCAGCGCCGCGATGTCGCCCGACGCCGTCAGCTCCGGCGCGCGCACCCGCCCCTCGCGGCGCACCACGCCGTGGGCCTCGGCGAAGCGGCGCAGGAAGGCGGCGTAGCGGGTGGCGTCGAAATGGTAGGCTGAAGCCGGCAGCCGTGCCGCCGCCGCGCCCGGCCGCACGCCGTAGAGCCCGCGCCGCGCGGCCTCGGCGTTGACGCTGAACGCCTCGAGCGGCAGCTCCCCGCCCTCGGCGTTGTAGCGCAGCCAGTACTGGTGAAACGGCGCCAGCGCGATCTTGCGCCCGACATCGCCGAAGCCGTGGAAATAGCGCGTGCCCTCGCGCTGCCAGCCGATGAACTCGATCCCCAGCTTGATCGTGCCGCCGGTGGCGCGCAGGAAATCGGCCTCGTCGATGCCGAGCCCCTCGTGAAACAGCCGCAGCTGCGGGATCGTCGCCTCGCCGACGCCGACGGTGCCGATCGCGTCGCTCTCCACCAGAGTCACGCTCAGGCGGTCGCCGAAGTAGCGCGACAGCGCCGCCGCCGCCATCCAGCCCGCCGTGCCGCCGCCGAGGATGACGACGCGCATGGGCGCGGGCGCGCCTGGCTCAGAGCAGGAAGTCGTCGGCATCCATCGTCCCGATGCGCACCTTGTCGAGCCAGATGTAACGATCGGCCCGGCCGTTGCCGTCGCTGTCGATCTCGACCATCGTGCCGCCCTTCTCGTCGCTGACGCGGACCTCGGCGCGGGTGCCGCTGAAGACGAACTCGTCGATGTAGCTCAGCCCGAGGCCGCGCAGGTCGAGCACGTCGTCGCCCGCCCGGTCGAAATCGCCGATCTCGTCGGTGCGCCTGGCGCTGCGGCCGATGTCGTAGAGGCGGTTGAAGACGAAGGTATCGTCGTCCGCGCCGCCCCAGAGCTCGTCGTTGCCCGACCCGCCGATCAGCACGTCGTCGCCCGCGCCGCCGAACAGCTCGTCGTCGCTCCAGCCGCCGTCGATCCGGTCGTCGCCGCCCTCGCCGCGCAGCTCGTCGCGCCCGAAGCCGCCCTCGATGCTGTCGCCCTGCCGCGAGCCGATGATGTCGTCGTTGCCGAACCAGCCGTCGATGACCGCCACCTCGCGCACCGTGTCGAAGCCGGAGAAGTCGATCCTGTCACCCCGCGCCGTGCCGCGGACCTCGGCGCCGTTGCCGTCGAACAGCTCCACGTCGTCCACCACGAGCCGGTCGTGGGTGAGGCGCCCGCTGCCCGCGACCACCTCGATGGCGTCGAAGCCGCTGCCGCCGTCGATGCGCTCGCGCGCCGCCTCGGTGCCGCGGATCAGGAACGTGTCGTCGCCCGCCCCGCCCTCGAGCCGGTCGCGCCCGCGCCCGCCGTCGAGCGTGTCGTCGCCCGCCCCGCCCTCGAGACGATCGTCGCTCCAGCCGCCGAAGAGCCGGTCGTCGCCGCCCTCGCCCGCGATGCGGTCCTTGCCGAAGCCGCCGTCGATCACGTCGTCCTGCTGCGAGCCGGTGATGCGGTCGTTGCCGAACCAGCCCTGGATGCGGGCGACGTTCTCGACGCTCTCGAAGCCCGAGAGGTCGAGCTTGTTGCTCAGCCACGACATCTGCAGCACCTGCCCGTTGCCGTCGAGCACCTCGACATCGTCGGGGCTGAACTTGCCCAGCATCACGAGCCCGCTGCCGGCGACGCGGATCGTGTCGCGCCCGTCGCCGCCGTCGAAGTCGTCGTTGAGCGCCTCGAAGCCCCGGATCAGGAACGTGTCGTCCCCCGCCCCGCCCTCGAGATCGTCGCCGCCGCTGCCGCCGTCGAGCAGGTCGTCCCCCGCACCGCCGAACAGGTCGTCGTCGCCGCGCCCGCCGAACAGGCTGTCGTCGCCGCCGTTGCCGATGAGCGCGTCGCGCCCGCCGAGGCCCTCGAGCAGGTTCGGCTCGTCGCCGCCGACGAGCGTGTCGCGCCCGGCGCCGCCGGTCAGCGTGATCGGCCCACCGTCTTCGACGACGTCGGTGACCGTGACGAGAATGGTGGCTCGGTCGTCGTCGCGGCCGTCCTCGGCGGCGACTTCGATCTCGTAGACGTTGTCGCCGTCCGCGTCCTGCGGCACCTCGAAATCGGGCGCCGCGGCGAAGGTGAGCGCGCCCGCCGCGTCGACCTCGAACAGCGCCGCGTCGGCGCCGCCGCTGATCCGGTAGCCGACCGCGTCGCCGTCCGCATCGCGCGCCGTGAGCGTCGCCACGGCGTCGGTGTTCTCGGGCACCTCGGCGGTGGCGGGCGCGGTGAGGACGGGGGCGTCGTTGCGCCCGCCCACGGTGATCGTCGCGCTGGCGGGCACGGAGGCCGTGCCATCGCCGAGCGTGTAGGCGACGTCGACCACCACCGCCTCGCCCTGCCCCAGATCGTCGAAGGCCGCCGGATCGAGCGTCACGACCGCCCCCGCGACACTGACGCTGCCGGAGATGTCGCGCGCGTCGCGCGCGCTGACGGTAACGCCGCTCACGCTCAGCGCGTCGTTATCCACGTCGAGCGCCCCGCTCAGCAAGTCCACGGTAATCGGCCCGGCGTCCTCGTCGGTGCCCACCGCGATGGCCCCCGCCACCGGCGCGTCGTTGACCGCCGCGATGGTCAGCGTCACCGGCTGCTCGACGCTCACCGTGCCGTCCGACGCCTGCAGCGTCAGCGCCACGTCGCCGTTCATGTCCTGCGGCGGCGTGCCCGACAGGGTGCTCCCGTCGAAGCTGAGCCACCCCGGCAGCCCCAGCACCGCCAACGCGACGGCATCGCCGTCCACGTCCGTCGCGATGCTGGCGAGGTCGATCGAGAGGGCGGTGTCCTCGGTGCCCGAGAAGTCCGGCAGGGCGCCGAAGACGGGGGCGTCGTTGACCGGGGCGATGGTGAGGGTGACGTCTCGCGAGACGGTCTCGGTGCCGTCGGTCGCCTGCAGGGTGAGCTCGATGGGGCCGTTGAAGTCGGCGTCCGGGGTGCCGGACAGGGTGTCGTTCCCGAAGCCGAGCCAGTCAGGCCTGCCGAGGACCGACAGCGTCACCGCATCGCCGTCCACGTCCGTCGCGATGCCGGCAAGGTCGATCGAGAGGGCGGTGTCCTCGGTGCCCGAGAAGTCCGGCAGGGCGCCGAATACGGGGGCGTCGTTGACCGGGGCGATGGTGAGGGTGGCGTCTCTCGAGACGGTCTCGGTGCCGTCGCTGACGTCCAGTGTCAGCTCGATGTCGCCATGGACGTCGGCGGGCGGGGTGCCGGTGAGGGTGGTGCCGTCGAAGGCGAGCCAGCCGGGCAGGCCCGTGATCTCGATCTGGAGGGGGTCGCCGTCGGGGTCGCTCACGGCGTCGCCCGGGAAGGTGATCGACAGCGGCGTGTCTTCGGTGCCCGCGAGTGGCGGGAGGGTGCCGATGACGGGGGCGTCGTTGACGGAGGAGACCGTGAGGGCGAGCGGGGCGCTGGTGGTGGTGGTGCCGTCGTCGACGACGAGGGTCAGGGCGAGGTCGCCGTTGAAGTGCTGCGGCGGGGTGCCGGTGAGGGCGGTGCCGTCGAAGGCGAGCCATTCCGGCAGCCCCTCGAGCGACAGGGTCAGACTGTCGCCGTCAACGTCCGTGGCGACGTCGGCGGGGATGGTGTGGGCGATGGCGGTGTCCTCGTCGGAGGTGAGCTCCGGGAGCGCGCCGATCACCGGGGCGTCGTTGACGGCGGCGACGTCGAGGGTGAGCGGACGCAGCACCGTGGCCAGGCCGTCCGACACCGACAGCTCGAGCGCCACCGCGCCGTGGAAGTCGGCCGGCGGGGTGCCGGTGAGCGACAGGCTCTCGGCGTCGAAGGTCAGCCACCCGGGCAGCGGCGTGCCGCCGGGTCCGCGCAGCTCGACGACCAAGGCGTCGCCGTCGGGGTCGGTGATCGCGCCGGGCGGCAGGGTGATGGCGATCGCGGTGTCCTCGACGCCTGCCAGCGGCGGCAGGTCGGCGATCACCGGCGCGTCGTTGAGCCCCTCGACGGTGACATCGACCCGCGCGGTCGCGCCGAGGCCGGTGGAGTCCTCCAGCTCGTAGGTGAAGAAGGCGGTGCCCGTGGCGTCCTCGCCGGGCGTGATGCGCAGCTGGCCGTCGCCGAGAAGCTCGACCTCGATGCCGGAGGTCTCGACGATGCGGGTCAGCGCGATGCCGTCGCGGTCGGGGTCGTAGTCGTTGGAGGTCAGCTCTGTGGTGAAGATGGTGAGCGGCGTGTCCTCGAGCAGCGTCAGCGCGTCGTCGACGGCGACGGGCGCGTCGGGCGTGCCGATGACCTCGATGCTCACCGTGGTGGGCACCTCGAAGCCGGTCTCGTTGGTGAGCGCGTAGCGCAGGGTGAGGGTGCCGAAGAAGTCGGCCTCGGGCGCGACGCGGTAGAGGCCGTCGTCGAGCAGCGTTACACCGGGGCCGGTGAGGCCGAGGAAGGTGACCTCGGAGCCGAGCGGGATGTCGTCGTTGGCCATCAGCTCGACGGGGTCGATGTCGATGAAGCCGTCCTCGAGCACCTCGTAGCCCGCGTCCGACACCGCGACGGGTACGTCGAACAGCGGCAGCACCAGCACCGAGGCGTAGCCGGTGGCGGTCGCGCCCTCGGAGTCGGTCACGCGGTAGTGGAAGCCGCCGTCGCCGAAGTAGCCCTTGCGGCCGGTGAAGACGGCGGTGTCGCCGTCGCGGACCACGGTGCCGTTGTCGCCGTCGAACACCTCGACGATCTCGAAGCTGTGGCCCTCGATGTCGCGGTCGTTGAACAGCAGGTCGGCGAAGTCGATGGCGAAGGGCGTGTCCTGCCCGCCGAGGAAATGGCCGTCGGGGTTGGCGATGGGCGCGTCGTTGACGGCCGCGATGTCGAAGGTGACGGTGCCGACATCGCTGCGGCGGCCGTCGGTGACGGTGTAGCGGAAGCTGACGGGGCCGTTGACGTTCTCGTCCGGCACGAACTGGTAGCGCCCGTCGGGCAGCTCGAGCAGGCGCCCCCCCGCGACCTCGCCCTGCAGCGAGCGGAACGAGAGCGTGTCGCCGTCGGCGTCGGTGTCGTTGGCGACGAGCTGGTCAACGGTGAACTCGAACGGCGTGTCCTCGACCGTGTCGAAGCGGTCGGCGACGGCAACGGGGGCGACGTTGGTGGAGACGACGTCGAGGCGGACGGTGCCGGTGCTGTCGCCGTGGGTGTCGTCGGTGACGCTGTAGGTGAAGCTCGCGGTGCCGTCGAAGTTGGGCGTTGGGGTGAAGGTGATCTCGGCTCCGTCGAAGGTGACGGTGCCGTTGACCGGGTCGGACACGCCGAGGAAGCGGATCGGATCGCCGTCGACGTCGTAGTCGTTGGCGAGGAGCTGCGCCGGGGTGAGGACGATGAGGGAATCCTCGTCGACGTCGAAGCGGTCGGTCTCGGCGACGGGCGGGTCGAGCAGCGAGGCGACCTCGAGCGCGATCTGCCCCTCGACGCTGCCCTCGGCGTCGTCGGTGACGGTGTAGGTGAGCGTGTCGGTGCCGGCGAAGGCCGGATCGGGGCGGTAGGTCGCCGTCGCGCCCGCGTTGCCGTCGAGGCGCTGGGTGACGTTGCCGGTCCGGCTGTCGGTGTCGGTGCTGTTGGTGAAGGCGATCTCGTGGTCGCCCAGCACGTCGAGCGGCACGGTGGCGGTGATCGTGCCGCTGGCGGAATCGAGGACCATCCAATCGGGCAGCGGGCTGCCGTCGGCGAGCGTGGCCGACCACGTGCCGCCGGGCAGCGGGGCGATCGTGGCGGGCGGGGCGATCTCCACCTCCGTCAGCGTGATCGTCAGCGCGCCGTTCGCGGGCGTGCCGAGCGCGAGCACGCGCAGGGCGTCGCCGTCGTCGTCGCGGTCGTTGGCGAGCAGGTCGGCGATGGCGAAGGCGACTTCGCCGCCTTCGAACAGCGTCTGCAGGTCCTCGCCCGGCTCCGGCAGCTCGCGCGTCGGGAGCACGTTGACGACGATGCTCGCGGGCGCCTCGGAGATTGCCGCCTTGCCGTCGTTGGCGAGGTAGTGCAGCGCGATGGCGCCGGTGTAGTCGGCGGGCGTGGCGAGGTCGATGCGCTCGGACTGGTGGGAGACGCTGACCCCCGCGACCTCGGGATCTACGGTGAAGGTCTCGTCCACCACGGCCTCGGTGATGATCGACATCGCCGGCAGCCCGCCGCCCGCCGCGACGTCGATGCGCACCGGCACAGCGCCGACATAGGCCGAGGGCGGCATTCCGGAGAAGCCGAGGGTGGCGGCGTCGAAGCTGAGCCAGCTGTCGAGCGGGGCCTGGCTCTCGCGCGCGGCGCTGAGGCCGCCGTGGCCGGTGAGGTCGATGCCGAGGACATCGGCCCCCTGCCCCGGCGCCCCGGCGAGCACGGCGTTGATCGCGGCGAGCTCGGCGGCGAGGTCGGCCGGATCGATGACGAACTCGAGGGTGAAGCCGCCCTCGGTGCTGCGGTACCGGTTCCCCGGCAGGTCGGGGAGCGCGTCGGGGGTGAAGACGACCTGAACGCGCACCGGGTCGCCGTCGGCCTCGAAGCCGCTGGCCGAGAGCTGGCGGGTCGTGGCGTCGAAGTCGAGCCACTCGGGAAGCGGCCGGCCGCCGAGGCGCGCGGCGGAGAAGCTGCCGTCGGCGATCCCGAGGGCCGCGATACCGTCCGCGTCGGCGTCGAGCTGCCACTCGTAGGGCGCGCGCAGCACGAAGCCGCCCATCACCTCGTCCTCGACCGACAGGCCGGCGGCGAGGTCGTCGGCATCCTCGGAAGTGAAGGTGAAGCGGAAGGCGTGGACGGCGTCGGCGGTCGGGTCGGTGACGAAGACGGCCACCTCAACGTCGGCCGACTGGTCCGCCGGCATGGTCCCCGAGAAAGTCCAGCTCGCGGCGTCGAAGAAGAGCCAGTTGGGCAGCGGGCCGTTGTTGCCGGCCTTCGCCTCGACGGTGAAATCGGGCGACAGGAAGCGACCGACGATCTCGCCCAGCAGCAGCGCATCCTCGAAGAACAGCACGTCGCCGTCGAAGTCGCGGTCGTTGCCGAAGGCCTCGGCGGGGATGACGTATTGCGGCCCGTCCTCCAGGGCCGAGATCACGTCGTTGCGCAATTCGGGGGCGTGGTTGTCGGGCAGGACGGTGATGTAGGCGGTGGCGCTGTCGGTGCCGCCGCGCCCGTCAATGACGTTGTACTCGAAGCTCGCGGTGCCGTTGTAGTCGGAGATGACGGCGAATTCGATCATCCCGTCGTCGTTGAGCCGCACCTTGCCGTTCTCGGCGAAGGGATAGAGCCCGGCGAAGAGCACCGGGTCGTCGTCGGGGTCGGTGTCGTTGGCGAGGAGGCTCGCCGGGTCGATGACCAGCACCTCGTCCTCGAGCATCCGCAGGCCGCGGTCGTCGCGCGCGTTCGGATCGAGGTTCTGCGGGCGGACCTGGATCGCGAACTCGAGCGTCGCCTCGGCCCCGCGCGCGTCGATCACGTCGAAGGCGATGGAGGCCGCGCCGAGCTGGAACGGGGTGAAGGAGATGATGCCGCTGGCGGCGTCGAAGGTCTCGACGCCGTTGTGGGAGGCGTTGCCGTCGGCCCCGACATGGAGGCCGACGAAGGAGAAGGCGTCGCCCTCGATGTCGTAGACCTTGGCCATCAGCTGATCGACGGTGAAGTTGGTCGTCTCCTCGAGCTTCGCCCAGGTGCGCCCGTCGCGGATGCGCGGCGCGTCGTTGACCGGCGCGAAGTAGATCTCGACATCGGCCGTGTCCTCGGCCCCGTCGTTGTCGGCGAGCACGTAGCGGAAGCCGGCGAAGCCGAAATGGTCGGGGCGCGAGAGCAGCTCGATATAGGCACCGTCCAGCCGCCAGGTCGCGTCGGTGGCGGAGCCGTCGTAATCGGGGTCCTTGTAGGGGCGCAGCTCGCCGCCGTCGGTCCGGAGCAGCGGCGTGGCCGAGACGATGCGCAGGCCCTCCTGCTCAGCATCGCCGTCGACGTCGTAGTCGTTGGCCAGCAGGTTCTCGATGCGGATGCGCAGCGGCTCGTCCTCGACGCCGTAGACGAGCGGATCGTCGTTGGCGACGGGCGCGTCGTTGACCGGCGCGAGGTTGACCTCGACGCGAGCAGTGGATTCCCGCCCCTGCGGATCGCGCACGGTGTAGGCGAAGAAGGCGTCGCCGAAGTGATCCTGCGCGCCGAGGAAGCGGATCATGCCCGCCGGCGTGATCTCGACGCTGCCCGCCACCGCGCCCTGCACCGAGACCAGATCGAGATCCTCGACGCCCGCCTCGGCGTCGTTCGCCATCAGTTCGGCGGGGTCGATCAGGAGCGGCTCGTCCTCGATGCCGAGGCGCTGGATGTCGTCGGCGGCGTTGAAGCGGCCGATGCGCAGCGCGTCGTCGATGTCCGCCCGCGACCAGATCGTGCCGTCGGCGAAGACGATCTGCTCGATCCCCGTCCCGGTGCCGAGGAAGTGGTCGGTGACGGTGACGGTGTCGATCAGGAAGCCGTCGTCGCGCTCGATCTCGACCAAGAGGTCGTCGCCGGCGCGCAGCACCGAGACGTCCTTGGGAAGGAGCCCGGCCGTGAGGACCAGCCGGTCGAGGTCGTCCGCCGCGCCGATCTCGGTAATTGTGTCGGCGCCGCTGTCGTGGCCGAAGACGTAGTCGTCGGAGCCGCCCGCGCCGCGCAGCAGGTCGTCGCCGAACCGGCCGTCGAAGATGTCGTCGCCCGCGCTGCCGTCGAAGGTGTCGGCGTGGAACGAGCCGACGAGCCGCTCGATGCCCGACAGCACGTCGCCCGCCGCCTCGCCGGCCGTGCCCTGCCCGGTGGCGAGGTTCACCGCCACGGCCTCGTCGGCGAAGGCGTAGTCGGCGGTGTCGATGCCATCGCCGCCGGCCATCGTGTCGGCGCCACGGCTGCCGCGGAAGGTGTTGTCGGCGGCGTCGCCGGTCAGGCTGTCGTCGTGGAAGGAGCCCTGGATGATCTCGATGCCCGAGAGCGTGTCGCCCTCGGCGTCGCCGCCCGAGGCGGTCCCGGCGGCGAGGTCGATGGAGATGCCGCCGAGGGAGAGCGTGTAGTCGGCGGTGTCGGTCCCCGCGCCGCCGCTCAGGATGTCGGCGCCGCGCCCGCCCGCGAGCAGGTCGTCGCCGTCGCCCCCGGTCAGCGCGTCGTCGCCGCGCCCGCCGAACAGGGCGTTGCCGCCGTCGTCGCCGGTCAGGCTGTCGGCGTGGTCGGTGCCGACCAGGTTCTCGATGCCGACCAGCACGTCGCCCGCCGCGTCGCCGCCGGTGGCGGTGCCGTCGAGCAGCGAAATGACGACGCCCGCCGCGCTTGTCTCATAGCGCGCCGTGTCGTCGCCCGCGCCGCCGAAGAGCGCGTCGCCCCCGGCCCCGCCGTCGAGCGTGTCGTCGCCCGCGCCGCCCAGGAGCGTGTCGTCGCCCGCGCGCCCGGTCAGCTCGTCGTGGCCGTCGACGCCGCTCAGCCAGTTGTCGCCCGCGTCGCCGCCGAGCGTGTCGGAGAAGGCGGAACCCTCGAGCGCCTCGACGCTCTCGTAGAAGTCGCCCTGGGCGTAGCCGCCCTGCCCGATCACCGTGGCGAGGTCGGCGCGCACGCCGGTGTTGGAGCCGGTGAAGCGGACGGTGTCGAAGCCGTCGCCGCCGAAGATGTCGTCGGCCCCGTCGCCGGCGTCGATAATGTCGTCGCCCGCACCGGCCTCGATCAGGTCGTCGCCGGCGTCGGTGAGGATCGTGTCGTCGCCCCCGAGCGCGCGCACCCAGTCGTCGGCGCGGTAGCCGTGGATCGTCTCGGAGAGCGCGTTGCCCTCGATGACGTCGATCAGCGGGCTGCCGGTCAGCTCGCCGCCGTAATAGTCGGAGACGGTGGCGTAGGCGAAGCCGACATCCTCGAGCCCTTCCTCGTCGGCGATGCGGTACTGGATCGTCACCGGCCCGGTGAAGCCCGGCGCGAAGCGCGCGATCAGGAAGTCCTCGCCGCGGAAGCTGACCACCTCGAAGCTGCCGACCTCCACTCGATTGCCCCGCGCCAGTTCCAGCGGGTCGTAGATCGCGTCGACGCCGACGAAGGTCGGGCGCGGCCGGTCGGGGTCGTCGAGGTCGTGGTCGCGGACGCCGTCGCCGTCCACGTCGGCCTGCTCGATGTCGAAATCGTTGAACAGCAGGTCGGCCGCGCGGATCACGAGCGGGATGTCGAAGGGCGTCACGAAGCCCGGATCGTCGATCACGGTGGGATCGTCGTTGGAGGGCACGATGACGATGTCGACGTACCCCTCGGACGTGCCGTTGGCGTTGTCCGTCAGCCGGTAGACGAAGCCCGAAGAGACGGTCGCGTCGATGTCGGGCGTGAAGAGCAGCTCGCCGGGCGCGCCGTTCTCGATGGTGCCGTTGACCTTGAAGGCGGCGTCGGCGCCGAATTTGAACACATCCTGCGCCGTGGCCGGGCGGAAGGCGTCGATCTGGAGGACGTCCTCCGCGTCGGCGTCGAGATCGTTCGCCAGCAGCGTGGCCAGGGAGATCGAGGTCGGGATGTCCTCGGGGACGTAGATCGTGTCGCGCACCGCCACCGGGGGCGTGTCGGCGACGCCCTCGAAGTACATCGTGACCTCGGCCCCGTCGACCGCACCCTCCGGGTCGGTGACGCTGTAGCCGAAGCTGGCGATGCCGAAGAAGCCCGGGTCGGGGGTGAAGTAGATCGTGCCGTTGTCGACGGCGACGTCGCCGTTGATCCCGCCGGTCGCCGTCTCGAAGGTGACGGCGAAGCCCTCGACGTCGTAGTCGTTCTTGAGCAGCTCGAGGACGGGGATCGCCATCACCGTGTCCTGCTGCCCGTGCAGGATCGGGAGCTGCTCGCTCGTGTAGCTGTCGTCGCGCGCCACGGGGTGGTCGTTGACCGGCGCGTAGACGATCGTCGCCGTCGCGCTGTCGAACCCGCCCTGCCCGTCGCCCACCGTGTAGGTGAAGCGAGCCTCGCCATTGAAGTCGCGGGTGGGGGTGAAGAGGACGGTCTGGTTGTCGAGCAGCCGCGCCGAGCCGCCGAGCGCGGCGGAGACCGACACCAGCGTCAGCGTGTCGCCGTCGTCGTCGCTGTCGTTCTCCGTCAGCCGCGCGAGGGAGAGGACGATCGGATTGTCCTCGCGGATCGGCTCGCCCGCCTGGGTCTGCTCGAAGCGGTCGTCGCGGGCGTCGGGGGCGCTGTTGACGGCGTTGACGGTGACCGTGACAGTCCCGCTGTCGGTCGCGCCGCCCGGGTCGGCGACGGTGTAGCCGAAGGTCGCGGTGCCGAAGAAGTCGGTGCGCGGGGTGACGACGACGCGGCCGTCGCCGTCGACCTCGACGAAGAGGTCGGCGGAGGATTGCACCGAGACCAGCGCGAGCGCGTCGCCGTCGATGTCGGTGTCGTTGCCGGTCAGCAGCGCCGGGGAGAGGCTGAGCGCGATGCCCTCGTCGGTGCTGAAGCCGCCGTCGTCGCGGGCCTCGGGGGCGTCGTTCACCGGCGTGACGTCGATGAAGACCATCGCCTCGGCGCGCCCGCCCTCGAGCGTGTTGGCGGCGTAGGCGAAGGAGGCCGGGCCGTTGTGGTCGGCGTCGGGAGTGAAGCCGATGTCGCCGTCGCTCGAGAGCGACACCGTGCCGCCGACCGCGTCGAACACCTGCCCGACGATCATCCGGTCGCCGTCCACGTCGTTCGACAGCAGCCGCTCGACGCGGATCGACAGGAAGCCGTCCTCCTCGACCGTGAAGCCGGTGTCGTCGCGCGCCTCGGCGACGGGGCGGACGTTGACGTTGATCGCGGCCTCGGCGAAGCCGTTGCGCTCGTCGGTGACGCGGTAGCGGATCACCGTGGCGCCGGTGAAGCCGGTGGCGGAGGTGAAGGTGACGTTGCCGTCGGCGTCGATCGCGGCGGTGCCGTCGGGGGTGGCGTCGACCTCGACGAGCCGGAGCGGGTCGTCGTCGGCGTCGAAGTCGTTGCCGAGGATGTCGCCCAGCTGGATCACCAGCTCCTCGCCGGTGGTGACGGCGAAGAAGCCGTCGTCGTTGGCCACCGGGGCGGCGTTGTCGAGCAGGGCCAGGAGCGTGTCGCGGGTCCAGGTGGTGCCGTCGTCGCCGAAGACGATCTGCTCGACCCCGCCGCCGGTCTCGGAGAGCGCGTCGAGCACCATCAGGCTGTCGTCGATCCCCGCGAACTCGAGCAGCACCGTCTCGCTGCCCCGGAACAGGCGGCTGACGCTGGTGTCGGCGGCGGAGAGGCCGATCAGCTCGATCCGGTCGGTGCCGCTGGTGCCGCCGTCGCGGATGCGGTCGTCGCCCGCCCCGGCGGCGAAGCGGTAGGTGTCGCTGCCCTCGCCGCCGCTGGCGCTGTCGTCGCCGGCGGAGAGCGTGATGATGTCGTCGCCGTCGAAGCCCTCGACGTTGTCCGCGCCGTCGCCCTGGATGTCCTCGAGCGCGCGCGCCCGCATCGCGGCGCGGTCCCAGAGCGTGCCGTCGGCGAACTGCAGCGTCAGGCTGCCGCGGGCGCCGTTGGCCGCGCCGAGCGCGTCGACCAGCACCAGCCGGTCGCCGGTGGTGGCGAAGGTGACGGCGAGGTCGTCGCTCCCCGGCCCCGCCCGCACCGCCCCGCGCAGGTCGGCGACGTCATGGTCCGCCAGTCGCACCACGCTCGCGCCGCGCCCGAGCGCGTCGATCCGGTCGTCGCCGTCGCCCCGGGCGTAGAGGTAGAGGTCGTCGCCGTCGCCGCCGGCGAGGAGGTCGTCGCCGGGGCCGCCGGCGAGGGTGTCGTCGCCGTCGGTGCCGTAGACCTCGTCGTCGCCGTCGCTGGCCTGCGCGTCGACCAGCAGCGCGGCGATCCCGGCGATGCTGTAGGTGGTCGCGTCGTCGGTGAGGATGATCGTCTCGATGCCCGCGCCCTCGCTGAGGCCGGACGCGACGATGATCTGGTCGTCGGTGCCCTCGAACTGGATCGCCAGGTCGACGCCCTGGCTGCCGAGCCGCACGAAGCGGACCTCGCTCGCCGCGTAGCCCGAGATCTCGAGCACGTCGGCGGGGGAGTTGGCGTCGTCGCGCAGGATGTCGCGCCCGTCGCCGCGCGCGAAGAGGTAGGTGTCGTCGCCGCCGCGCCCCGAGACGCGGTCATCGCCGAGGCCGCCGACGATGGTCTCGCCGATATCGTCGCCGAAGATCCTGTCGTCGAGGTTCGAGGGCACCCGCGCGATCAGGTCGGCGACGCTCCAGTCCGGCCCGCCCTCGAAGCGCACCGTCTCGATGCGGCCCGCGCCGAGCGCGTCCTCGATGCGGATGCGCTCGCCGGTGGTGCCGATGTGCAGGATCAGCGCGCTGCCGTCGCTGCTCTGGGAAACGCGCACGTCGTCGGGGCCGATGCCCGCGCCGAGGGCCAGCACGTCGGCCGCGCCGCCCGCGTCGGCGATGCGATCCTGTCCGTCGCCCGGGCCGAAGCGGTAGGTGTCGTCGCCCTCGCCGCCCTCGAGCAGATCGACCCCCGCGCCGCCCGCGAGGTCGTCGTCGCCGCCGAGCCCGACCAGCCGGTCGTCGCCCGCGCCGCCCGCGAGCGTCTCGCCGTCGGCGCTGCCGAAGCGGACATCGTCGCCGTCGGTGGAGGCGAGCGCCAACGCCACGAGGTCCGCCGCCTGCCATATCGTCGCGTCGTCCTCGAAGCGCACCTCGAAGCCGATCCCCGCCGCCGGCGCGACGCCGAGGTCGACGCGGTCGCCGGTGCCGGCGATCTCGAGCACCAGCGTCGCGCGCCCCGGCACGACGCGCACGTCGTCGGGGAGGATGCCGGGGCCGAAGAGGAGCACGTTGGCGCCCGCGACGTCCTCGATGCGGTCCTGCCCGTCGCCGAGGGCGAAGCGGTAGACGTCGTCGCCGAGGCCGCCCTTCAGCACGTCGTCGCCCGGCCCGCCGACGAGCGTCTCGCCGCCGTCGCCGCCGGTGAGGCTGTCGTTGCCGCCCGCGCCGTCGAGCGTCAGGCCGTCCACGAGCGCGAGGCTGTCGTCGCCGTCGGTGCCGAGCATCGAGGCGTCGAGCAGGTCGTCCCACGTCCAGGCGGTGCCGTCGTCGAAGGCCACCGTCTCGATGGAGGTGCCGCCCGCCAGCGCGTCGACCAGCACGATCCGCGTGGTGCCGCCGACGACGCGCAGCACGAGGTCGTGGCCCGCCTGCCGCACCGAGACGTCCTCCGGCGCGACGCCGGCGGCGAAGCTGATCCGGTCGTCGCCGCCGGCGTCGGTGATGCGGTCGGTGCCGTCGTCGGCGCCGAAGACGTAGGTGTCGTTCCCGGTCCCGCCGAACAGCGTGTCGTCGCCGAGGCCACCGGAGAAGACGTCGTTGCCCGCGAACTCCGCCTCGTCGTCGCCGCCGAAGAGCGTGTCGTCGCCCGCACCGCCCGAGAGCACGTCGTCGCCGCCGCCGCCCTTCAGGTCGTCGTGCCCGGCGTCGCCCGAGAGCAGGTCCGCGCCGAAGCCGCCGAACAGGCTGTCGTCGTCGGCGCCGCCGGCGAGGCTGTCGTCGCCGCCGAAGCCGCGCAGGATGTCGCCGCCGCCGTTGCCGAAGATCAGGTCGGCGAGCGGCCCGCCGCCGATCTCGCTGCCGTCCGCACCGTCGCTGATGCCGCCGACCGCCCGCTCGAGCGCGACGCCGCCGAAGTTGGCCGGGGTGAGGTCGCCCGCCGAGACGCCCGCGAGGCGCAGGACGGAGCGACTGCTGCCGTCGTCGGCGAACAGGTCGACCACCGCGTCCGCCCCGTCCTGGCGCAGCCGCAGCCGGCCCGTCTCGAAGGGATTCGGGGTGCTCGTCGCGAGGCGGACGATGTCGCCGTCGTCGCCGGCGACGAAGTCGGTGATGACGTCCTCGGCGATGTCGGCGGGCAGATCGAAGCTCGGCAGGAAGCGGTAGACGTCGCGGCCCGCGCCGCCGGTGTAGCTGTCGCTGGCGGTGTCGGTGAGCAGGTCGCCGAAGATGTCGTCGCCGCCGCCGCCGAACATCGTGTCGGCCCCGTCGCCGCCGTCGAAGTAGTCGGCGAGCGCGCCGCCGGTGAGGGTGTTGGCGGTGTCGTCGCCGTAATGGAGGCTGCCGTCGATGCCGAGGTCGGGGGCGACGCGGGCGGCGATCTCGGCGAGCGTGAGGGTCGCGAGGCTGTCGGCGATGACGATCTCGGCGAGCGAGGTGCTGTCGGCGAAGGCGCCGCGCAGGGTGAGACGGTCGGTGCTGTCGGCGAAGCGGATGGTGAGGTCGGCGGCGTCGATGCCGGTGCGCGAGAAGCGCACCTCGTCGAGCCCGTAGCCCGCGATCCGCAGGACGTCGGCGCTCCCGTCGCCGGGCACGTCGATGTCGTCGACGCCGTCGCCCCGCGCGAACAGGTAGAGGTCGTCGCCGAGCCCGCCCGCGAGGCTGTCGAAGCCCGGCCCGCCGCTGAGCTCGTCGGCCCCGTCGCCGCCCTCGAGCAGGTCGTCGTCGGCACCGCCCGAGAGGCTGTCGTCGCCGCCGAGGCCGAAGAGGCTGTCGTCGCCGCCGAGGCCGATCAGCGTGTCGTCGCCCTCGGTGCCGCTGTAGCTGTCGTCGCCCGCCGTCCCGGCGGTGGCGCGCGCGCGCAGGTCGGCGGCGCTCCAGAGGGTGCCGTCGGCGAAGGCGACGGTCTCGATGACGCCGCTGCCGAAGGCATCGCGGATCGTCACCCGCTCCTCGCCGGGCAGGCGCAGGATCAGGTCGGTCTCGGTCTTGCCGACGTCGACGTCGCCCGGCGCGATGCCGGGGCCGAACTCGAGGCGGTCGAGGCCGGAGGCGTCGTCGATGATGTCCTGCCCGTCGCCCGCGTCGAAGCGGTAGATGTCGTCGCCCGCGCCGCCCTCGAGGCTGTCGAGCCCCGCGCCGCCCTCGAGCAGGTCGTTGCCGTCACCGCCTACCAGCTCGTCGGAGCCCGCGCCGCCGAAGAGGGTGTCGTCGCCCCCCTGCCCGTCGAGGCTGTCGTCGCCGCCGAGGCCCGCGAGCGTCTCGCCCGCGCCGGTGCCGGTGATCTCGTCGCGCGCCTCGCTGCCGGCGAGCGCGGCGGCGAGGATGTCGGCGAAGGTCCAGCTCACGCCGCTGAATAAGCGGACCTCCTCGATCGCCCGGTCGGGATCGGACAGCGCACCGGCCAGCGTGATCCGCTCCTCGCCGGGCAGGTGCAGGACGATGTCGCTGCCGCCCTGCTGGCTGACCCGGACGTCGGCGGCCGCGATGCCCGCGCCGAGCTCGATCCGGTCGAGGCCCGCGAGATCCTCGATCCGGTCCTGCCCGTCGCCTGCCGCGAAGTGGTAGACGTCGTCGCCGCTCGCATCGCTCAGCGTGTCGTCGCCCGGGCCGCCGGCGAGGGTGTCGTCGCCCGCCCCGCCCTCGATGCTGTCGTCGCCCGTGCCGCCGGAGAAGCTGTCGTCGCCGCCGAGGTCGGTGAGGGTGTCGTCGCCCGCGCCGGCGTCGATGGTCTCGCCGGTGGCGTCGCTCTCGATGCTCTGCGCGTCGCCTCCGTTGGCCGCCGCGAGCGCGCGCAGGGTGGCCGGGGTCCAGACGGTGCCGTCGGCGAAGACGACCTGCTCGATCTCGGCGGTCGCGTCGGCGCGTGCGCCGCGCAGGACGAGCCGCGCTTCCGTGCCGTCGACGCGGAGCACGAGGTCGTCGCCGCTCGGATGGACGCTCACGTCCGCCGGGGCGAGGCCGGCGTCCATCTCGATCCGGTCGGTCCCGGCGCTGTCTTCGACGATCACCTGCCCGTCGCTCGCCGCGAAGCGGTAGGTGTCGTCGTCGGCGCCGCCCAGCAGGGTGCCGCCGCCCGGCCCTGCGGCGAGCGTGTCGTCGCCCGCGCCGCCCTCGAGCCGATCCATGCCGGAGCCGCCCGACAGGCTGTCGTCGCCGAGCCCGCCGAAGACGCTGTCGTCGCCGCCGCCCGCGTCGATGCTGTCGCCGAGGTCGGAGCCGTGCAGGCGCTGGACGGCATCGGTGCCGGCGGTGGCGAAGCCGATCAGGTCGGCGCGGGTCCAGACGGTGCCGTCGGCGAAGGCCACCTCCTCGATCGCCTGCGCCGCGTCGCCGAGCGCGCCGATCAGCTCGATCCTGCCGCCGTCGGCGAGGCGCAGCACGAGGTCCGCCCCGTCGCGCCCGCTGACGGTGACGTCGGACGGCACGATGCCCGCGCCGAACAGGAGCCGGTCGAAGCCCGCGAGGTCGGTGATCCGGTCGATGCCGTCGCCGAGGGCGTAGCGGTAGACGTCGTCGCCGTCCGCGTCGGTGAGGATGTCGCGGCCGGTGCCGCCGGCGAGGTCGTCGTTGCCGGCGCCGCCGATGAGCGTGTCGCGCCCCGCGCCCCCTTGCAGCACGTCGTTGCCCGCGAGGCCGTCGAGCAGGTCGCTGTCGGCGGTGCCGAGGATGGTGTCGTCGCCGAGCGAGGTCTCCACCGTCTCGCCCGCCGCCGGGACCATGCGCGCGATCAGCGCGTCCCAGTCCCAGCGGGTGCCGTCGGCGAAGCGCACCGCGCCGATATGGTCGTCGTCGGCCGCGCCCTCGATGGTGATGCGGTCGCTGGTGCCGGCGATGCGCAGCACCATGTCGCCCGATCCGTCGGCGGCCTCCTCGACGATCAGGTCGGCGGGATCGATGGTGGCGTCGAAGACCACCTCGTCGCTCGCGGAGGTCCAGCCGGTGTTGGTGATCAGGTCCTGCCCGAAGCCGGCGGAGAACTCGTAGATGTCGGCGTCGCGCCCACCGTCGAGCGTGTCGTCGCCGGCGCCGCCGACGAGGGTGTCGCGCCCGCGCAGGCCGACCAGCGAGTCGTTGCCGCCGTGGCCGGCGAGGCGGTTGTCGCCGTCGCTGCCGGTGATCGTGTCGTCGCCCGCCCCGCCCTCGGGAACGGGCGGGTTGTCGCCCTCGAGGCTCACGCCCCCGGCATCGGCGGCCATCGCCGCGAGATCGGCGGCGGTCCAGCTGGTGCCGTCGTGGAAGTCGACCCGGTCGATGCCGTAGCTGGCGTCGTCGGGGCCCCAGCTCAGGATCGTCAGCCGGTCCGCGCCGTTGGCGAAGTGCAGCGTGATGTCGTCGAACTCGCCGCCGCCCGAGACGCTGATGTCGCCGGGCGAGACGGTGGCGTCGAAGACGATGACGCCGGGCGCGGCCGGATCGAGCCGGTGGGTGATCGTGTCCTGCCCGAAGCCCGCGGAGAACAGGTAGGTCGCACCGCCGCCGTCGTCCGACAGCGCGTCGTCGCCGCCGCCGCCGGTGAGGCTGTCGTCGCCATTGCCGCCGAACAGGCTGTCGTTGCCCGAACCGCCCGACAGGACGTCGTCGCCATCGCCGCCGGACAGCCGCTCCCAGGCGTCGGTGCCGGTGAGCGTGTCGTCGCTCGCCGTGCCGGTGAGCGGCGCGGGCGCGGCGCTCGCCATGCCCGCGAGCGTCGCGCCGTCCCAGATCGTGCCGTCGGCGAAGCGCACCTCGGCAAGCGGCGTGACGACGTCGCCGTGGCTCGGGCGCAGCTCGATGCTGTGCGCGCCGCCGTCGAGCAGAAGCAGCAGGTTGTCGCCCGCGAGGCCGACGGTGACGTCGGCGGGCGCGATGCCGGTGCCGAACACGACCACGTCGAGGTCGGTGTCGTACCGGCTCAGGACGAGCACGTCGTGGCCGAAGGCGGCCTCGAAGATGTAGGTGTCGTCGCCCTCGCCGCCGTCGAGCAGGTCGTGCCCGGCGCCGCCGATCAGCACGTCGTCGTTGTCGCGCCCGTAGAGCTGGTCGGCGCCCTCGAGGCCCGACAGGGTCGTGGCGCCGTAGAAGGAGGCGTAAAGCGTGTCGTCGCGGGTGCCGCCGCCGATCTCGGGCTCGTCCGATCCGGCGAAGTCCGAGATCCCGTCACGTCCGGTGACGTCGGCCATCGCCCAGAGGTCGTCCATCGACCACGTCGCGTCCGACAGCCGCACCTCGACCTGCAGGTCGTAGTCGAGCACCACCCGCCCCTCGCCAGACGCGCGCGCGATCTGCAGGTAGTAGTCCGGGCTCTCGCCGACGACGACGTCGGCCGCCGCGAGGTGGGTGAGCGACAGGATGTCGATCGTCGTGTCGTAGAAGAGTGGCGCTTCAAGGAAGACGTAGTCGAAGCCGTCCTCGAGCAGGAAGGTGTCGGCTCCCGGCCCGCCCTCCAGCCTGTCGCGGCCGAGGCCCGGCGCGAGGATGTCGGCCCCCGGCCCGCCGTCGAGGCTGTCATTGCCGGCCCCGCCCGACAGGCTGTCGTCGCCGCCGAGGCCAGAGATGACGTCGGCGCCGTCGCCGCCGGCCAGAGTCTCGTCGGCGACGTCGCCCGATTGCTCGGCCCGGGGCAGCGGCGCGGCGAGAACGAGGATTTCGGCGAAGGTGTAGGTCCGCGCCTCGGCGCTGAAGACGACCTCGGTGAACGGGTCGTCGGAGGGCGCTCCTTCTTCGCCGCTCTCGCCGCCGTGGAACACCCACAGCACGTCGTCGGTGCCCGCGAAGGTCAGGAAGAGCATCCCGCCGTCGGTGTAGACGCGCAGGTCGGACGAGCTGAGGGTGCCGTCGAACTCGACGCGGTCGACGCGCGCCGCCTCGCCGTTATCGCCGTCGCTCAGCCGGTCCTGCCCGAAGCCGAGGGAGAACTTGTAGGTGTCGCTGCCCGGGCCGCCGTAGAGGCCGTCGTTGCCCGCCCCGCCCTCGAGCACGTCGTCGCCGTCGCCGCCGTAGAGGTCGTCGTTGCCGCCGAGCCCGGCGAGCGTGTCCTGCCCGCCCACGCCCCTGATGTCGTCGTCGCCCCCCGCGCCGGTGAGGCTGTCGTCGACGACGCCGGTCGGCGCGGTGATGTCCTGCCCCCCGGCGGGCGGAACGGCGCGCGCCAGCAGGGCGGCGTGGTCCCAGATCGTCCCGTCGGAGAGGTGCACCGCGTCGATACCACCGGTTGCGGGGTCGACGGCCGCGCCGCCGACGATGGTCAGCCGGTCGCCGGTCGCGGAGAGGCGCAGCACGAGGTCGCCGCCCGCCGTCTCCTCGACCACCACGTCGGCCGGCGCAACGGTGGCGTCGAAGCGGACGATGTCGTGATTGCCCGAGCCGTCGCCCGTGTTGGCGCCGCCGTCGTCGAGGATGTCCCGCCCGAAGCCCGCCGCGAAGCTGTAGACGTCGCTGCCGCCCTGGCCCGAGAGGGTGTCGTTGCCCCCGCCGCCGGTGAGGGTGTCGTTGCCGCCCTCACCGAGCATCCGGCTCGCGGTGGCCAGGCCGTTGATCGTGTCGTCGCCCGGCCCGCCCTCGAGCAGGTTGTTGGCCGGATCGCCCTGCTGGACCAGCCCGAGCGGGCGCTCGGCATAGGGCCGCGCCGCGGCGATCATGTTGGCGTGGCTCCAGCTCGTGCCATCGGCGAAGCTGACCGTCTCGACACGCGCCGCACCGCCCGCGACGGTGTCGACGAGGCGCAGCTCGTCGCCCGCATCGGTGGCGAGCACGAGGTCGTCGCCGTCGATGTAGACCGTCACCTCCGTGGACAGGATGCCGTCGAACACCACCGTGTCGTTGCCCGACCACGAGGACGAGCCGTCGTGCTCGAGCAGGCTGTCGTGACCGAAGCCGGGCGCGAAGAGGTAGGTGTCGTCGTGGCGTCCGCCCGTCAGGCTGTCGTCGCCCGCCCCGCCGGTGAGCGTGTCGGCGCCGTCATCGCCGGTGAGGCTGTCGTTGCCCGCGCCGCCGGTGAGCGTGTCGGCCCCGGCGCCGCCGGTGAGGGTGTCGTCGCCCGCGCCGCCGTCGAGGTCGTCGTCGCCGTTGTTGCCCGTGAGCGTGTCGTCTCCCGCGAGACCGGCGAGGCTGTCGCCGGCCTGGGTGCCGGGCAGCAGGTCGTCGCCCGCCGTGCCGGCCTGCACCCGCGCGAGCAGGTCGGCGAAGGCGACGGTGGTGCCGTCGTCGAACAGCAGCGTCTCGACGATGAAATCGCTGTGCTCGAGCGCGCGCGCGATAGTGACGCGCTCGTCGCGGCCGCTGAACGACACGACGAGGTCCGCCCCGTCGGCCCGCGCCTCCAGGTCGTCCGCCGAGAAGCCGGGGCCGAAGGAGAGCACGTCCGCGCCGGATCGGGTCGACCAGCCGTCATCCGAGACGATGTCCTGCCCGAAGCCCACCTCGAAGCGGTAGACGTCGTTCCTGTCGCCGCCGCTCAGCACGTCGTTGCCCGGCCCGCCGGTCAGCGTGTCCTCGCCGTCGAGGCCGGACAGGCTGTCGTTGCCGCCACCGCCCGACAGGGTCTCGGAGGACGAACCGCCGGTGAAGGTCTGGTCGGCATCGCTCGGCACCCAGGCGAGGGCGAGCAGGTCGTCGTGGGTGAGCTCGTAACCGTCGGCGAAGCGCACCAGCTCGATGCGGTCGCTGAGCCGGTCGACGGTGCGCGACAGCGTGAGCCGGTCGTCGCGGCCGGCGAAGGTCAGGATCAGGTCCTGCGGCGTCGCCGTCACTTCGAGGTCGGCCAGCGACAGCCCCGCGCCGAACTCGACCACGTCCGCCGGCGAATTGGCCGTCCGGCCGTCGTCCCAGATGAGGTCGCGCCCGAACCCGGCCTCGAAGCCGTAGACGTCGTTTCCGAAGCCGCCCTGCAGGTAGTCGTTGCCGACGCCGCCTTCGAGCGTGTCGTCGCCATTGCCGCCGAACAGGCTGTCGTTGCCGCCGCCGCCCTCGAGCAGGTTGCCGTCGTAGTCGCCGATGAGCTGCTGGTCGGTGTCGTCCGCCAGCCAAGCCAGTGCCGCCACCTGCGCGTGTGTGAGCGTGGTGCCGTCGAAGAAGACGTAGCTTTCGAGGCGGTAGTTTCCGCTGTTGAACGTGTTCTCGACGACGAGCCGGTCTTCGGTGCCGGCGAAGGTGAGGACGAGGTCGCTGCCGTCGGTGCGCACCCGCAGATCGGCCGCGGATAGGCCGGCCCCGAAGATCACTGCGTCGGTGGGGGAGTTGTTTGTCCGGCCGTCGTCGGAGATCGTGTCCTGCCCGAAGCCGGACGCGAAGCTGTAGGTGTCGTTGCCGAAGCCGCCGCGCAGCCAGTCGTTGCCGGGGCCGCCCGTGATGACGTCGTCGCCGCTGCCGGCGAACAGGCTGTCGTTGCCGCCGCCCCCGTCGAGCGTCTCGCCGTCGAAGCCGCCGTGGAGGGTCTGGTCGCTCTCGTCGGGCGCCGTGGCGCGGGCGAGCATCTCGGCGTGGCTCAGCTCCTGCCCGTCGGCGAAGCGGTAGGTCTCGATCCGGCTGCGGTCGTGGCTGAGGGTCTCCTCCACCACCAGCCGGTCGGTGCGGCCCGCGAAGGTGAGGATCAGCGAGGTCCCCGTCGACTCGACCCGCAGGTCGGCCAGCGCCAGGCCCTCGCCGAACTCGACCACGTCGAGCGGGGAATAGAAGGAGGTGAGCCCGAGATCGCGGATCCGGTCCTGTCCGAAGCCCGCCTCGAACAGGTAGAGATCGCTGCCGCGGCCGCCCTCGAGCGAGTCGTCGCCCGGCCCGCCGGTGAGCGTGTCGGCGGCGTGGCCGCCGTCGAGGGTGTCGTCGCCCCAGCCGCCGGTGAGCGTGCCCGGGTCGTTGGTGCCGGTGATGGTCTGCGAGGCGGTGGTGCCGAAGGGCGCGCCGTTGAAGTTGGCGGAGGTCAGCGCCGTCATGTCGGTGTCGACCAGCCGCACCAGCATCCGGGCGGCGTCGAGCGAGGTGGTGCCCTCGTCGACGAAGTAGACGTAGCTGTCCGCGCCCTCCTGCCGCACGACCACCTCGCCCGCGAGGCCAGCCGCCAGCCGGATGTCGAGGACGTCGCCGAGGTCGCCGGTCTCGAAGCCGGTGACGGTTGTGAGCGCGGTGCCGGGATCCTCGAGCGGAACGAAGAGCTCGAAGACATCCACCACGCCGTCCGACGCGGTCAGCGTGCGCGGCAGGTCGGCCGGCGCGCTGCCGCCGCCGGAGCCGCCGCCGATGCCGCTGCCGCCCTGCCCCATGGCGAAGAGCGGGTCGGTGAAGGGGTCGTGGTCGGGCGTGCTCGGATGGAGGGCGCGCTGCGCCGCCGCCTCGCTGACGAGCGCCGCCTCGACCGTCGCGGCGGTGAGGCCGGGGCCGGAGGCGAACTGGAACAGGTCGATCGGCCGCGCCGTGGTGGCGAAGTGGTCGCGGATCGTCAGCTGGTCCTCGTGGCCGACGAAGCGCAGCAGCAGGTCGTCGCCCGCGCGCACCGCGACGAGGTCGGCGGCGTCGAAACCCGCGCCGAACTCGACGACGTTGGTCGAGAAGGTGAAGCTGCCGCTCTCGACCACCACGTCCGCCCCGTCGCCGGGCGCGAAGAGGTAGGTGCTGTCGCCCACGCCGCCCGCGAGGGTGTCGTCGCCGCGCCCGCCCGTGAGGGTCAGCTCGAAGCCGTGCGCGGTGCCGACGTCGATCACCTCGTCCGCCGCGCTGCCGGTCACGGCGCGCGCGAGGATGTCGTCGAGCGTCCACGTCTCGCCGGTGGCGAAGACGAACCGCTCGATCAGCTTGTCCTTGCCGCCGCCGTCGAAGAAGCCGCGCAGGGTCAGCCGCTCCTCGCGGCCTGCGAGGCCGATGACGAGGTCGGACGGGCCGGTCGAGAGCACGACCACGTGCCCGGGCAGGATGCCGGCCTCGAAGCGCAGGGTGTCGACGGCGCTGGCCGACAGCTCCTCGACGTCGGCGATGACATCCTGCCCGTCGCCGTGGCCGAAGACGTAGGTGTCGCCGCCGCTGTGGCCCTGCAGCAGGTCGTTGCCGAGCCCGCCGTCGAGGACGTCCGCGCCGCGGCCCGTCTCCAGCGTGTCGTTGCCCGCGCGGCCGAAGAGGTTGGTCGCCGGCTCGGGATCGCTCGGCGCGCCGGAGGGGACGATGACGTGGTCGTCGCCGTCCGTCGCCGGCAGCGCGCGCGCAAGGTCCGCGACCTCGAGCGTACGCCCGTCGGCGAAGCGCAGGGTGCCGACGATGGCGTCGGGATCGGCCGCCGGGTCGACCAGCGTCAGCCGGTCGTCGCCGCCGGCGATCAGCAGGATCAGGTTGCCCTCGGCATCGCGCTTGGCGGTGACGTCCTCGAGCGCGATCCCCGCGCCGAAGAGCACCGCGCCGAAGCCGTCCGCGCCGCCCGCGCTCTCGATCCGGTCCTGCCCGTCGCCGCGCGCGAAGGTGTAGACGTCGTCGCCGAGGCCGTCGACGACGTGGTCGTTGCCGAAGCCGGGGCGGTAGACCTCGCTGCCCGGCGTGCCGGTGAGCAGATCGTCGCCGTCCGAGCCGGTGGCGTTCACGAGGTCTAGCAGCGCGTCGCGGCTCCAGCTGGTGCCGTAGGAGAAGACCACGCTCTCGAGCGCCGCGCCCCGGATGATGACGGCGTCGTCGCTGCCGGCGAAGGTCAGGATCAGATCGTCGCGGTCCGCCGCCAGCCGCTCGACGCGCACGTCCTCGGGCCGGTAGCCGACGAGCTCGAGCCGGTCGGTGCCGGCGATGTCCTCGATGACGTCCTGCCCGTCGCCGATGGTGAAGCGGTAGACGTCGTCGCCCCGGTCGCCGCGCAGCTGGTCGTCTCCGCCGCGCCCCTCGATGACGTCGTCGCGGTCGCTGCCGCGCACGATGTCGTCGCCCGGCCCGATCTGACTGTCGACGTAGGCTTGCACCAGCTCGGCCGCGCCCCATTCCTCGCCGCTGGCGAAGCGCAGGCGCGGCACCGCGCCACCGCCGAGCGCGCCGACGACGATCAGCTGCGCGCCGCCGCTCTGAAAGCCGAGGACCAGGTCGTCGCCCTCGGCGCTCGCGCGGCGCACGCTGACGCGCGTCGGATCCCATTGCGGCAGGCTGACCAGCGCGTCCCCGGCGCCGGGCGCCATCTGCACGCGGTCGATCCCCGATTCCCCGGTGACGACGACGAAGCCGCCCTCGCCCAGCACGACGAGATCGTGCCCGCCGCCGGGATTGACGGCGAGGCCGTCGGGCAACGCGGCGGTCTCGACGGTATCCTGCCCGCCGGTGTCGCGGCCGTCGCGGATGATGCGCTCGACCTCGGCCAGCGTCAGCTCGGTGCCGTCATCGAAGACGAACAGCTCGACGGGCCTGTCGCCGAGCCCCCCGAGCACGGCGAGGCGTTCGTCCGTCGCCGCGAGCCGGATCACGAGGTCGTCGCCGATGGCGTCGAAAGTGACGGTGGCGGGGCTGACGCCGGCCCCGAAGACCAGCCGGTCGATGCCGGCGGTGTCGCGGATGCTGTCGAGCCCGTCGCCGTAGCCCCAGAGGTAGCTGTCGTCGCCGTCGCCGCCTTCCATCGCGTCGGAGCCCGCGCCCGAGGAGAGGGTGTCATCGCGGTTGTCTAGCCCGAGCAGCTCCTCGTCGCGCTCGGTGCCGGTGAGCATCCGGTCGATGATCTCGTCGAGGGTCAGCACGGTGCCGTCGGCGAAGCGGAACTCCTCGACGCGGGTGTCGGCGAGCCCGCCGGCGATGGTCAGCACGTCGGTGCCGTTGCCGAGGTCGATCACCAGGTCGTCGCCGGCGCGCGTGATGCGCAGCGCGTCGCGGGTGACGGAGGCCCCGAACTGCACGCGGTCGATCACGCCGTCGGCGTCCACCGCCTCCTCGATCCGGTCGAAGTCGTAGTCTGCGCCGAAGGCGTAGGTGTCGGCCGCGCTGCCGCCGACGAGCCGGTCGTCGCCCTGCCGTCCGTCGAGCACGTTCGGCGCGGTCGGGTTGCCGACGATGACGTTGTCGCCCCGGTTGCCGCCCTCGATCTGCAGCAGCTCCTCGACGTCGGAGATCAGCATGAAGCTGCCGTCGCTGGCGAAGTCGAACCGCTCGACGCCGTTGTCGAGGTCGAGGAACTGGTTGCGGATGCGCAGGGTGTCGGCGTGTTCGGCGACGGAGACGACGAGGTCGTTGCCGTCCTTGGTGAAGACGACGTTGTCGCGGGTGATGCTGGCCCCCAGCTCGACCACGTCGTCCTCGCGCACGACGATGCCCTTGCGGTCGTTCCAGGCGGCGCGCACGCGGGTGTCGACGATCACGTCCTGCCCGTAGCCGATGTCGAAGCGGTAGATGTCGCCGCCGTCGCCCCCGATCAGCGTGTCGTCGCCCGCCTGCCCGTCGAGCAGTTCGCCGAAGTTCGAGCCGGTGATCGTCTCCCCCGCCGCGGTGCCGACGAGGTCGAGATCTTCGGGGTTGAAGTCGGTGTAGTCGAGGCTGCGGTCGGTGAACTGGAAGAGCTCGACCGCGTGCGCCTGCTGGCCGGCGCGAACGTACTGGTTCTCCAGCACGATCCGGTCGCTGGTGCCCTTGATCGTCATGATCAGGTCGAGCGCGGTCCGCGAGAACTCCACGTCCTCCGACGTCAGCCCGACGAACTCGATCTTGTCGGCCCCGGCGCTGTCGAACACCGTGTCGCTGCCGTAGCCTGCGGCGAAGACGTAGGTGTCGCCGGCGCTCTGGCCCTCGAGCCGGTCGTCGCCGAGGCCGCCGTCGAGGCGGTCGGAGATGGTTTCGAAGCCGTAGATGGTGTCGTTACCGTCGGTCCTGGCGATGTCGACATAATGCTGCAGCAGCTTGAGGTAGGACCACGTGGTGCCGTCGGAGAACTCGATCTCCTCGATCAGGTTCAGGTAGCCGACGAGCAGGATCTCCTCGAGGAAGTCGGGCAGGATCGCCTCGTCTTCGGTGCCCGAGATGCGCAGGGTGAGGGTGTCGGAGCTGCCGTCGCGCAGGAAGTCGAGGTCGGTCCAGCGGATGTCGTCGGTGAACTGGAGCAGGTCGTCCTTGGGGCCGAACAGCGCGGAGGCGAAGTCCTTGTCCTCGATCACGTCGCGCCCGTAGCCGCGCCCGAAGATGTAGGTGTCGAAGCCGGACTGGCCGGTGAGGTAGTCGTCGCCCGCGCCGCCGTCGAGGGTGTTGTCGTTGAGCACCCCGTAGATCGCGTCGTCGCCGTCGGTGCGGGCATTTTCGAGCACGCGGTCCACGAGCTCGGAGAAGCTCAGCATCCCGCCCCGCTCGAAGACGATCTTCTCGATCTGGTTGGGGGCGACGAAGTCGAGCCCTTCGTCGGTGCCGATGGCCTCGGCGAAACCGCCGAGGTTCAGGCGCAGCCCGCCGAACTGGTTGACCAGCAGCACGGAATCGCCGGTCTCGTTGCCCGCGCTGTCGAGAATGGTGATGAGCACGTCCGTCGAGGCGCCGTCGCGGGTCAGCCGGATCGTGTCCTCGGTGATCTCGCCGCGGAACATCAGGAAGTCGAGCCCCGCCTGCACCGGCCCGAAGGAGAAGCCGCCGACGTCGTCGATCACGTCCTGGCCGTCGCCGATGCGGAAGATGTAGGTGTCGCCCCCCGCGCCGCCGCTCAGGTAGTCGTTGCCGAGCCCGCCGAACATGACGTCGCCCGAGCCCGAGCCGTAATAGGCGTCGTTGAAGTCGCCGGCGGCGCGCTCGAAGTCGACGACGTTGAACGCCATGCGCTGGCGGTCCCAGACGGCGCTGTCGGCGAAGACGATCTCGTCGACGCCGGTCTGGCTGCGCTCGCCGTTGCCCAGCAGCGCGTTGCGCTCGCCGAGGAACTGGTCGCGTAGCAGCACGTGGTTGGCGCCGTCGTTGTAGTAGAGGTAGAGGTCCTCCCCGTCGCGCACCGCCCGCACCTCGTCCGAGCGCAGGCTGGTGAAGCGCAGCTGGTCCTGGTCGCCGAGGTCGCGGTCGTAGATGACGTCGTCGCCGGCGTCGGCGCCGATGAAGTAGACGTCGATCTGCACCTCTTCGGGGTCGAAGGCCTGCGTGTCGGCGTCGTAGCTGCCGACGACCGTCTGATCGCCCCCGGTGAGGTAGAAGAAGTTCACCCCCTCGTGCCCGCGCACCTCCGTGTCGGCGGGCGCGTGTTCGACGAGGCGGCGCTCGTCGACGCTGAAGGCGTTGGCCAGCGTCGGCACGTCGATGTCGAGCGGGTGCGCCTCGTAGGCGGCGAGCGCCATCTGGAAGACGGAGGCTTGGTCGATGGCGACGGTGGAGTCGAAGAAGAACTTGGGATCGGCGGGCTGGTAGTCCGGGTAGACCTGGGTGAGGATCGCGTTCCAGTTGATCAGGTAGTCGACCACCGCGTCGTCGGCGTTGCTGCCCGGCGCGGCCGCGAAGATCGCCTCGAACATCGGGAACAGGCCACGGCCCGAGGTCGGCTGGAAGACGTCGAGCTCCGGGTCGTACTCGAGATCGGGCGCGAAATCCTTGAGCCCGTCCTGCAGCGCCAGCCGGACGGCGAGGCGGCGGCTGATCAGGACGTATTGCTGGAAGTTGGCGCCGATCAGCTCGATCATCGGGGCGATGACCGATTCGTAGGTCTCGGTGGACAGCGTGTAGTCGCCGTCGGCGGTCACGCGGTAATCGATCAGGCCGGTCGTGTTGTCGAGCGTGGCCGAGAGCATCTCGGGGTGGAAGTCGTAGCCGCCGAGGCTGGTGGCGAAGTGGAATTGGCCGGGCGTCAGCAGCTCGACGCGGTAGGCGCTCTCGTCGCGCGAGCCGACCTCGTCGAGCGTGTCGAGGTCGACGGCATAGTTGCGCAGCTGGAACTCGCGGCTGTCGCCCGTCTTGAACTGCAGCTCCAGCGCCCGGTCGAGGTTGCGTGCCCAGACGTGGAAGGTGCCGTCCTGGTCGGTCAGCTCGACGGTGTAGTCCACGACGATGCCGTCGGTGACGCGCACGCCGATATGCTCGACGTCGAGGTCGGCGAGCGGGTTGTGCCCGATCTCCTCGACCCGCCACTCCTGCCCCGCCTCGCGCGGCAGGGCGAGGATGTCGGCCACGGTCGGCCGGGCGATGAGCGCGCCCGAGGCGTCGGTGATCGCGCGCCCGCTGGCGAGCTGCCACGAGCCGTCGGGCTGCTCGATGCCCCAGTCGTCGATGACCGCGCGGTCGTCGACGATGCGCATCAGGTAGGGCGCCTCGCCGCGATGCGCGACCGGCGCGCCGCGCAGGGCGGGCGACCAGGTCTGCTCGAGCTGCCATGTCTCGCCCGCGCCGGCGGACTGGGCCAGCAGGTCGGACAGGCTGGGCCGGTCGATCACCGCCCCGCCGCCGTCGCGCACCGGCGCGCCGCTGTTCAGCGTCCAGTAGCCACCGGTCTCGTCCTCGACGTAGATCCCGTAGTCGGCCAGCGTGACCTTGCCCTCGGCATCCTCGTGCACCAGCACCGGCGTCAGCTCGCGGGTTCGCTCGAGGGTCTGGCCCCAGTAGCTCAGGACCGGGCCGATCTGGTCGCGCAGGGCGAGGAAGTCGGGCTCCGTCATCGACGCGCCCACGTCGGCCACGATCTGCCCGAAGGCGATGTCATTGGCGATGGCGACGCTGAGGTCGGTCATCGAGCCGTAGCCCTTGTTGTCGACCGCGAGGTTGGCGAGCCAGGGCGCGCGGCCTGCCTCGCCGGCGTACTTGGTGTAGGTTTCGAAGGTCTCGAAGATCGACTCGTAGGCCCGCGTGACCGTGCCGTCGGCGAAGGCGACTTCGGCGGTGTCGAAGAGCTGCACGCCCGAGGGCTGTGTGATGTCGAGCGGGTCGGTCGCGAGCGAGAGCGACAGGATGCCGAGCTCGTCGAGGGTGAAGAGCTCGCCGGCATCGGTCTCGGCATCGCCGTCGAGGTCGCGCCAGATGCGCAGCTGCGACCAGATCGCGTCGGCGCTGGTGATCGCGCCGTCGCCGGTGTCGTCGTGCGCGCCGAGATCGTCGAAGCCGTCGCCCGTCTGGGTGCCGAACATCTCCGAGGCGTTGTCGATGCGGCCGTTGTCATTGAGGTCGCGCACGAGGAAGCCGTCGTCGGCGTTGAGCCAGCTCGAGGCTTCGGCGAAGAGGTCGTTGTCGAAGTCGAAGAAGACCTGCGCCTGATTGGGGGCGATCGTCTCGATCCCGTCGCCGTCGAGGTCGATGATCAGCGGGTCTTCCCCGTCCACCCAGTCCAGCGCCTTGGCCGAGCGGATCGCGGCGCCCAGCATCCAGTTGGCGGCATCGGCGAGCATGATGGCGTCGTAGGCCTGGAAGAAGGCCCCGACACCCGCCGGCGTGGCGCGGACGAGTTCGGCCGCGGCACCGAGGCCGCCCATGATGGTCGAGAAGACGTTCGGGAAGTTGAAGAGCATCCCGAAGTCGCCGACGTTGTCGTTGAGGGAGTCGTCGACCGACGCGAAACCGCCGAGGTCTTCCTTCCACGGGATGTCGAAGTTGTCGGACGTGGTGAGGTCGAAGTCGTTGACCTCGAGGACGCCGCGCGTGTTGAAGGTCAGATCCTCGCCGTAGGCCACCTCGTCGGGCAGCGCCAGGCCGGTGGCGACCCGGAACAGGAGGTCGGTGGTGTTGGCGACGATGAAGCGGCCGTCTTCCTCGGCGACGTAGACGATGTTGGGCAGCCAGGTGTCGAAGAACGTCCGCATCAGCCCGTTCTCGGCGGCCGTGCTCACCAGCGCGAAGTAGGTGAAGCTGTTGGCCACCGCGTCGAGCACGTGCTTGCTGCCCGTGCGCGCGCCCAGCAGGAACGACACCGACGAGGCCGAGGCATCGCCGCCCGTCAGCGGGATCCCGTAGTAGGACAGCACGTCGTGCTTCTGCGGGTCCATGATCTTGGTGCCCGGCGCGAAGTAGAACAGATCGCCGTTCTCCGGCCCGTCGCCGACCGGCGTGACCGTGCCGTCGGCGTTGACGACGGTGCCCGTGGGCGTGTCGCCATAGAGGATCCCGTCGGGGGTCGAGTTGATGATGACGTCGCGGCCGAGGCCGCCGGCGACGGTCACGCCCTCCCCGCCCGAGACGATGAGGATGTCGTCGCCCGCCCCGCCGTCGACCGTGAGATCGCCGGCGGCGATGTCGGAGATGAAGATCACGTCGTCGCCGTCGCGACCGTAGATCTCGCCGGTGCCCGAGATCGTGCCCGCGTCGTCGCCGGTGATGGCGAAGCGGTCGTCGGCGTCGGTGAGGTAGACGGAATCCAGGCCCGTGAAGCCGACCATGTCGGGAACGACGGTGTCGTCCTCCTCCTCGAGCAGGCGGTCCACCGTCTTGACGATGGCGAAGCCGTCGCGGATCGCCTCGCGGTAGCCGCCGAACAGCGCCGGCTCGGCGACCTGGACGTAGCCGTTGCGATAGAAGACACCGAGCGACTCGTAGAAGTTGTCGATCCCGGCGATGAAATCCAGCACGTCGTCGTCGGGCCCGCCGCCCGGGGCCCTACCGAAGTCGATCAGGATCTGCTCGTCAAAGCTGTCGACGACATGCTCGGTGCCGACATGGACGTAGTCGGCCCGCTCGCTGAAGATGACCTCTTCCATCTCCCAGAGCAGCGTCGAGTACCCCTCGCGTTCGAGCCGCAGCTGGACTTCCGCCTGCTCGCGCGTGGTGAAGGGGAACTGCAGGAACGGCGAGATCCAGATCGTGGCGACGTGCCCGCCCTCGCCCGCCAGCTCGAAGCGGTCGTAGCCGTCGCCGCCGAAGATGACGTCGTCGCCCTCGCTCTGCACGGCCGTGTCGTCGCCGCCGCCGCCGTAGATGTATTCCGAGCCGCCCCCGCCCGTGACGCTGTCGCCGCCGCCGCCGGTGGTGATGACGCCGCCGCCGCCGCCGCCGGTGACCACGTCCCCGCCCCCGCCCGAGGTGATGACGACGGGCTGCGACGTGCCGCCGGCGTCGATGACATCCGCGCCGTCGGTGCCGACGATGACGTGCGGCCCGCTGCCGGGGCCGGCACCTGGCGGCGCACCGCCCGGCTCGAGCACGGTGATCGACGCGATGCTGGTGACGCCGACGCCGAGGAGCTCGGTGAACAGCGCCTCGAGCGACGCGAAGCCCGTCGCCACCTCGATCCGCTCGTCGGACAACTCGCTCTGGCGCAGGATCGCCCCGCGCAGGCCGTCGAGGTTGATCGGCGCGGTGCCGGTGTCGCCGCCGAAGGTGAGCGCGGCGAGGTCGAATCGCGTCGCGCCGTCGGGCAGCGACAGGATGCCGAGCCGCGCCGACGCGTCGTCCTCCACGTCGCCGATCGCCAGCGACGCGGCATTCTGCACCACGAGGTCGGCGAGGCTCTGCAGCACCGTCTGGTAGCCGTCGTCCGTCAGCACCAGCTCGTCGAGCCACGCCGCCCCGCTCGCCTTGAGTCGGCCGAGCTCGTCGGCGTCGTCGAACAGCGCCCAGATCGCGGTGTCGCCGAACGGCCGCTCGCCGCTGTCGAGCGCCGAGTAGGCCAGCGCCGTCTGCATGGTGGTCAGCGCGTCGCCGGTGCCGGTGAAGGCGTCGATGCCCGCGATGCTCTCGGCGATGTCGGTGTCGAAGAAGGCGGTCCAGATCTCGTCGCCGACGAGGTGCCAGTCGGTATGGCCCTGCTCCGCCGCCCATTGCAGGTGCACCAGCATCGGCAGCGAGCCGAGGCTCGTGCTGTCGAGCAGCCCCGTCCGCGGCAGGAGCGCCGCCGCCGGGCTCGCGGCGGCGAGCCGCAGCTCCTCGAGGCGCGCGCCCTGGATGGCCAGCGTATCGACGCCGCTGCCGTCGAAGGCGGCCGGCGCGCTGCCGTCGAAGTGGCGGTCCTGTACGGCGGTGTCGGTCTGCGCCAGCGCGAACAGCTCGTCCGTGGCGTGCTCGTGTGGCAGGTGATCGAACGTCAGCGCGTCCTGCCCGTAGGCCGTCGCCACCAGCCCCGCCAGCCCGCCGCCGAGCCCGTGCCCGGTGAGCGCGACCGCCCCGTCGCTCGTCGTGCCCCTGACCGCGCGGAACTGGTCGAGCGCCAGCGCGACCCGTCCCTCGCTGCCGCCCGGCAGCCCGCTGCCGGTGCTCCAGTCGTCGGAGATGCCGAGCCACTCGGGCGAGTCGTAGTAGTGCGGATCGAGCGTCGGGTTGGTGCCGCGGAACGCCAGCACCGCCTCGTCGGCCAGCGCGTCGATGCCGCTCGTGTCATAGGCGACGGCGTAGTAGCCGGCCTCCTGCCAGTCGACCGCCAGCGTCGGGTCGGGCGGCAGCACCGTGGCATCGCCGAGTGCGTCGGTGGAAAGGGAGACGACAGCATCGGCGCCGCGATTGTAGCTGTCGAGCGAGAAGAGCGCGAGCAGGAGCTCTCTGGAAAGGGCCATCGTCAGGCCGCACGAATGCTGTTGATGAAACAAAGCACCGGAAAAACCCCCCATCGAGGGCCCACCGGCGCATGTGACGAAAATTGTCGGTCCCCTGGCAAACCGGGGCAGCATCGGCAGGCTATCGCATCAAATATGCAACGACCTTACCGAGCCTTCTCGACGCCTGTCAAAGCCATAGATGCCCGGGCACCAAATATCAGCACCGGCGCGCGTGTCGTTGACTTGCGGGAGAAGGTGGCGCACCCGATAGGATTCGAACCTATGGCCTCTGCCTTCGGAGGGCAGCGCTCTATCCAGCTGAGCTACGGGTGCCTGTGCGCCCTATAGCTTCTGCGGAGAGGCCCCGCAACGGGTTTCCCCGCGACACGGAGCCTCTTTCTCGTGGCAGGTCAGCCCTAGCGCTCACCCCACTTGGGACGACAACTATGGTTGTCGCCGTGGCCGACGCCCCGGCCGCCGTCGTGAGGGAAGCACAACACAGTCCGCGCCTGGACTCAGCTCCGGCTCAGGCGAACAGCTCGTGGCAGAGCTCCAGCGCCTCGATCAATCGGTCGACTTCGGCGCGGGTGTTGTACATCCCGAACGAGGCGCGGCAGGTGGCGCTGACGCCGAGGTGATCCATCAGCGGCCCGGCGCAGTGGTGGCCGGCGCGCACGGCGACGCCCTTCTTGTCGAGCACGGTGGAGATGTCGTGGGCGTGGGCCGCGCCCTCGAGCGTGAACGAGAAGATCGCGCCCTTGCCCGGCGCTGTGCCCTGCACCGTCAGCCAATTCAGGCCGGCGAAGCGCTCCTGCACGTAGTCGCGCAGGTCGGCCTCGTGGGCGGCAATGCGCTCCATCCCGATCTCCATCAGGTACTCGAGCGCCGCGCCGAGGCCGATGGTGGCGACGATGCCGGGGGTGCCGGCCTCGAACTTCATCGGCGGGTCGTTGTAGAGCACCTGCTCCTTGCTGACCTCGCGGATCATGTCGCCGCCGCCGAGGAACGGGCGCATCTCGTCCATCCGCTCGCGGCGGATGTAGATCGCGCCCGAGCCGGAGGGGCCGTAGAGCTTGTGGCCGGTGATGGCGTAGAAGTCGCAGCCGATGTCGGCGACGTCGACGGGGCCGTGCACCGCGCCCTGGCTGCCGTCGACCAGCACCGGCACGCCGCGCGCCCGCGCGCCCGCGCAGATCGCCTTCACGTCGACCCGGGTGCCGAGCACGTTCGACATGTGCGTCACCGCGATCAGCTTGGTGCGCTCGGTGACGGCGGCGAGCAGCTTGTCGGGGTCGAGCGCGCCGGTCTCGTCGACGTCGACCCACACCAGCTTCACCCCCTGGCGCTCGCGCAGGAAGTGCCAGGGCACGATGTTGGCGTGGTGCTCCATCACCGACAGGATGATCTCGTCGCCCGCCTCCAGGCGCGGCATCGCCCAGCCGTAGGCGACGAGGTTGATCCCCATCGTGGTCCCGGTGTTGAGCACGATCTCGTCTTCCGTCGGCGCGTGGAGGAAGCGGGCGACGGTGGCGCGGACCGCCTCGTAGCGCTCCGTCGAGAGGTTCGACAGGTAGTGCAGGCCGCGGTGGACGTTGGCGTATTCCTCGGCATAGCCGCGCGTGACCGCGTCGATCACGGCCTGCGGCTTCTGCGCCGAGGCGCCGTTGTCGAGGTAGGTGAGCGGCTTGCCGTTGACCTGCCGCGACAGGATCGGGAAGTCGGCGCGGATCTTGTCGATGTCGTACATCAGATGTCTCCTGTGCCCGCGATCGCTCCGATCAGGCCGAGCAGCACGGAGAGGCCCACGCCCATGCCGAGCAGCGACACGACGAGCGTCAGCGCCGCCCGTCCGAGCGAGCCGAAGGATTGGGCCTCGTTGATGAAATGAAGCAGCACCCAGAGCGCCGCCGCGATGCTGAGCAGCGCCGCGATGCCGCCGAGGAGCGGGCTGACGAGGATGAGCACGAGCTGCACCAGCTGCAACGCGAGCAACAGCGTCTGCAGCCAGACCAGCAGCGCCAGCGTGTCGGGCAGCTCTCCCGAGCCGCCGAGCATGCGGCCGGTGAAGTGGAGCGCGAAGACGGCGATGACGAGGGAGCCGCCGAGGATGAAGGCGTAGGCGAACGGCGTCACCGCGAGCATCACCGCGTCCTCGGGCGGCGGCGCGACGAGGTTGAGCAGCCCCACCAGCAGCACCGACAGGACCGTCACCAGCACCAGCGCCAGCCACAGCGTCTGGCGCGAGAGCCGCTGGGCGAGGATCATCCGCGCCACCTCGGCGGGCCGCTCGATCGTCGCCCAGAGCAGGCGCAGCAGGCCGGGGAGCGCGCCGGTCATGGCCGTTCCGCCTCGATCAGCGACAGCAGCCAGATGACGCCGAACGCGACGCACCAGCCGACCCCGACCAGCGCCGCCTGCGGCCCCGGACCGATGAAGCCGCGCACCAGCCCGTAGAGCAGCGCCAGCGGCGCGCTCGCGAGCAGGGCCCAGAACAGCGCCAGCCGCGCGCCGAACCAGCTCCCCTGCCCGCCCAGGGCGCGGGCGACGAGGTGGCTGAACGCGGCGAGCAGGTAGAACATGAGCGGCAGCACGAGCACGCTGCCGAAGAAGGCGTAGGCCGCGAGCTGCGACAGCGCCGCCGCCTCCTGCCCCGGTGCCGCCTCCAGCCCCTCGGCGACGCGCACGAGCCGGGGAAGCTGGGCGACGAATAGCAACAGGCACCCGAGGAACAGGAACGCCAGCGCCCTGTCCTCGCGCGGCCCCTGGGCGAGGAACCCGCGCATCACTGCGCGCGGGCCCCGCCAGGTGCGCCATATGTCGGCGGTCACGGCCATCAGGCGGCGTGCCGCTCCAGCCAGCCCGCGAGCCGCTCGCGCAGCTCGTCGGCGTAGGCCTCGTCCTCGATCTCCTCGAGCGCCTCGGCCACGAAGGCCAGCGTCAGCAGGTTGGTCGCCTCGACCTCCCCGACCCCGCGCGAGCGCAGGTAGAACAGCGCCTCGGGGTCGATCGCGCCCGAAGTGGAGCCGTGGCTGCAGGCCACGTCGTCGGCGTAGATCTCGAGCTCGGGCTTGGCCAGGAACTGGGCGTCGTCGTCGAGCAGGAGCGACTGGCTGATCTGGTAGCCGTCGGTCTTCTGCGCGCCCTTGCGCACGAGGATCTTCCCCTGGAACACGCCGGTGGCGGCGTTGCGCAGGACCTTCTTGAACACCTGCCGGCTCTCGCAATCGACGGCGTCGTGGGTGACGAAGACGGTGTCGTCGTGGTGGAAGTCCTTGCCCGCCCCGAGGCAGGCACCCGCGATGTGGGCGACGGCATCGTCGCCGGTCAGCTCGACGACGCACTCGTTGCGCGTCAGGACGCCGTTGAAGGTCAGGGTGAAGGTCTTGAAGGTGCTCTCGGTGCCGAGCCGCGCGAAGACGGACGTCTCCGCACGCCGCTCGTGATCGCGCCCCTGCACCCGCACGAGGTGGCAGGCCGCGCCGTCGGCCACGTCGACCTCGAGCCCCGTCGACAGGCGCGCCGCGCCGGGGCCGGTCTCGAGCAGCGTCACCGACGCGCCCTGCTCGACCTTGACCACATGGTGCAGCACCGCGTCGGCGCGCTCGCTGGCGCGCTCGTAGACGAGGTGAACGGGCTTTGCCGGCGTGCCGGTGACGCGGATCACCACGCCGTCGGTCGCCGTCGCGCTGTTGAGTGCGGCGAGCGGGCGGTCGGTCTTCTCGTGGCCCTGCGCCTCGAGCCGGCCGTACACGTCGCGGGCCCAGTGGATGTCCTTCGCGCCCGCCTCGGCGAGCCGCTCGATCTCGATGCCCTCGAGCGCGAGGTCGTCGGACGCCTCGGCGTCGAACACGCCGTCCACGAACACCAGCCGCAGCCGGTCGACGCTATCGAACAGCGGCGCCTCCTGCGGATCGAACAGGGCCGCCGGCGCGGGCTCGGCCGCGCTCAGCGAGGTCGGGTCGGTGAAGCGCCAGTACTCGTCGCGCCGGTGCGGCAGGCCCATCGCCTGCACCCGGCCGAGCGCCGCCTCGCGCGCCTCGCGCAGCCACGCGCCGCTCTCGGGCAACCGCAGGCCGGCCAGCCGCGCCTCGGTGGCGTCGGTCTTCTGCTGTTTCAGTGCCGCCTTCGCCATCAGGCCACCTCGCCGAGGATGTCGCCGTAGCCGTTCTCCTCGACCTCGAGCGCCAGCTCGGGGCCGCCGGTCTTCACGATCCGGCCGTCGGACATGATGTGGACCACGTCGGGCGTGATGTGGTTGAGCAGGCGCTGGTAGTGGGTGATCACCAGAAAGCCCCGGCCGGCGTCGCGCAGCGCGTTGACGCCGTCGGAGACCAGCTTCATCGCGTCCACATCGAGGCCGGAATCGGTCTCGTCGAGGATGCACATGCGCGGCTCGAGGATCGCCATCTGCAGGATCTCGTTGCGCTTCTTCTCGCCGCCGGAGAAGCCCATGTTGACCGGCCGCTTGAGCATGTCGGGGTCGATCTGCAGGCTCTTGGCCTTCTCGCGCACCAGCTTGAGGAAGTCGGCCGAGCTCACCTCGGGCTCGCCGCGGGCCTTTTTCTGGGCGTTCAGCGAGGTGCGCAGGAAGGTCATGTTGCCGACCCCGGGGATCTCGACGGGGTACTGGAACGCCAGGAACAGGCCGGCCGCGGCGCGCTCCTCGGGCTCGAGCTCGAGCAGGTCGACGCCGTCGAGCCTGGCGCTGCCGCCGGTGACCTCGTAGCCGTCGCGGCCCGAGAGCACGTAGGAGAGCGTCGACTTGCCCGACCCGTTCGGGCCCATGATCGCGTGCACCTTGCCGGCCTCGACCTCGAGGTCGACACCTTTCAGGATCTGCTTGTCCTCTTCCTCGAGCTTGACCTCGAGCCCCTTGATATCCAACAGCATCTCGTCTCCTTCTCGCGGGGGACCCCGCGACCTAGTTCTTCAGTTGCAACAGCTGCGCCACGCGCAGCAATTCATGGTTCCTGATCCGCCGCGGCGTGACCTCGAAGCGCGCCATGCGGCCCCGGACCTCCACCTTCTCGGCGTAGTCCTCGACGACGTGGTACTCGGGCCGGTCCACGTAATCGTCGAACATCACCTGCACCGGCCGGCGCGAGCGGAACACGCACGCCAGCAGGCAGCCCACCCGGAAGCGCCCGTCGATCAGCACCAGGTCGGGCTGCACGAACGCCTTGCCGCCCCAGACCCCGAGCGCGTAGCCGGGATAGGCGAAGTGGCGGGCGTTGTTGGCGGGCTTGCCCCACTCCTTCACCTCGCCCACGTCCACCCGCGCGATGCGCGGCAGCGAGGCGGGCGGATTGGCGGCGAACCACGCCTCCATCATGTCCGCCCAGGCCGGATCGTTCTCGACCGAGGTGACGGTCTTGCCGTCCATCTCGGCCGCCATCACGGTCGAGCCGCCCGAGCCGTACTCCAGGATCACCCCGGCGGCCTCGTAGGCCTCGCGCAGCCACGCCGCCTCGGCCTCGGGCAGCGTCAGCGCCGGCCGCTCGGGCGCGGTAGGGGCCTGGCTCTCTGTCTCGCTCATCGCCGTCCCCGCCGCCTCAGCGGCGCTCCTTGGGTAACAGCAGCAGGTTCTCGTTGATCCGGTTGCCGCCGAACGCGCGCGCGATGGTGTAGTCCCACTCCTCCATCAACGCCTCGAAGTCGGCGCGGTTGCGGTGGTCGACCTCGACGAACATGTTCGGCCGGCACGACGCCACGGTTTTCGCCAGCCCCCGCAGCGCGGCGACCTCCATGCCCTCCACGTCGACCTTGAGGAAATCCACGTGCCGCCCGTCGATCAGGCTGTCCCCCGTGCGCAGCGGGATGTCGCCGCCGCCGGTCGTGTCGACCTTGGCCCAGCCGAGGTTGCCCTTCGGTGCGTGCACGGCGGCGTCGTCGATCTCAACGTCGCCGAGCCCGTAGCCCAGCGTCTCGAGCGTCACCCGGTCCTCGAGCCCGTTGAGGCAGATGTTGGACAGGTAGAGCGCGATCGCGTCGGGATTCATCTCGAACGGCATCACCGTCGTCGCGCCGCCGAACAGCAGCATGTAGAGCGAATGGTTGCCGATGTTGGCGCCGATGTCGGCGAAGGTGCCGCCCTCGGGGAAGTGCTCGGCGAGCACCTCCAGCTGCTTGGCCTCGTAGAACGCGCCCTTGCCGTGCACCTGGTGGATGCGGTCGGCCTCGTTGTCGATGGTGAACAGCACCGGCGTGCCGAAGCGGCGCGACAGCACGACACGCGCCCCGCGCGGCGTGATATACCGCGCGGGCCGCCCCATCCGCTTGCGCACGACGGGGCTCAGCTCCCGGACAACGACCTCGTCCACGTCCTAGCCCACCGAGCCTTCCAGCGAGATCGCGACGAGCTGCTGGGCCTCCATGGCGAACTCCATCGGCAGCGCCTGCAGCACTTCCTTGGCGAAGCCGTTGACGATCAGCGCCACCGCCTCCTCCTCGTCCATGCCGCGCTGGCGGCAGTAGAACATCTGCTCGTCGTCCACCTTCGAGGTCGTCGCCTCGTGCTCGACGCGGCTGCTGTTGTTCTTGACCTCGATGTAGGGGACCGTGTGGGCTCCGCACTGGTCGCCGATCAGCAGGCTGTCGCACTGGGTGTAGTTGCGGCTCTCGAGCGCCTTCGGGTGCATCGAGACGAGGCCGCGGTAGGTATTCTGCGCCTGCCCCGCCGAGATGCCCTTGGAGACGATGCGCGACTTGGTGCGCTTGCCGAGGTGGACCATCTTGGTGCCGGTGTCGGCCTGCTGATGGTTGTTGGTGATCGCGATCGAGTAGAACTCGCCCTGGCTGTCGTCGCCGCGCAGGATGCAGGACGGGTATTTCCAGGTCACGGCCGAGCCGGTCTCCACCTGGGTCCACATCACCTTCGCCCGGTCGCCGCGGCAATCGGCGCGCTTGGTGACGAAGTTGTAGATGCCGCCCCGGCCTTCCTCGTCGCCCGGATACCAGTTCTGGACGGTGGAATACTTCACCTCCGCGTCTTCCTCGACGATGATCTCGACCACCGCGGCGTGCAGCTGCGCGGTGTCGCGCTGCGGCGCGGTGCAGCCCTCGAGGTAGGAGACGTAAGAGCCCTTGTCGGCGATGATCAGGGTGCGCTCGAACTGGCCGGTATTCTCGGCGTTGATGCGGAAGTAGGTCGACAGCTCCATCGGGCAGCGCACGCCGGGCGGCACGTAGACGAAGGAGCCGTCCGAGAACACCGCCGAGTTCAGCGCGGCGTAGAAGTTGTCGCCCTGCGGCACGACGGAGCCGAGGTACTTCTTCACCAGCTCGGGATGCTCGCGGATCGCCTCGGAGATCGAGCAGAAGATCACGCCGGCCTTCTGCAGCTCCTTCTGGAAGGTCGTGCCCACCGAGACGGAGTCGAACACCGCGTCGACCGCGACCTTGCGCTCGCTGTTGTCCTCCGGCGTCGCCACCTCGTCGGCGCCCTCGACCCCGGCGAGGATCATCTGCTCCTTCAACGGGATGCCCAGCTTCTGGTAGGTCTCGAGCAGCTTGGGATCGACCTCGTCGAGCGACTTCGGCTTGGTCTCGAAGCTCTTCGGGCGGGCATAGTAATACTGGTCCTGGAAGTCGATCTCGGGATACTCGACCATCGCCCAGTCGGGCTCGTCCATCTTCAGCCAGCGCGCGTAGGCGCCCAGACGCCACTCGGTCATCCACTCGGGCTCGTCGTTCTTGCCCGAGATCAGGCGGACGATGTCCTCGCTCAGCCCCTTGGGGGCGTAGTCCATCTCGATGTCGGTCTCCCAGCCGTACTTGTACTTGCCGGAGAGCTTGCGGACGGCCTCGACGGTCTCCTCGTCGACGCCTTCCTTCACCTCGGTGACCTTCGGGGTGTCCAGTGCGGTCATGTCTCGTCCTTCCTCACGCCGCGCGGGCGCGGTGTCGCTTCAGTTTCGCGGTCCAGGTCTCGGCGAACCGCAGAACCTCGTCTTCCGTCGTCTCGGGGCCCAGCGACACGCGGATCGCGCTCGCCGCCGCCTCGTCGTCGTATCCCATCGCGCCCAGCACGCGGCTGGCGCGGACCTTGCCGCTCGAGCAGGCGCTGCCGGCGCTGACGGCGAAGCCGGCGAGGTCCATCGCCATCACCTGCGTCTCGCCCTTCCAGCCCGGAGTGACAAGGCAGGAGGTGTTCGGCAGGCGGTCCGAGTCTTTCCCGACAAAAATAGTCTCTGGCGCGCCGGCCGCAATGGCGGATTCTAGAATATTTCTAAACTGGCCGATCCGCTCCTGCGCGCCCCCGGCCAGCTCGGCCATCGCGGCGCGCGCGGCGGCGGCCATCCCGGCGATGCCGACGACGTTCTCCGTCCCCGAGCGCCGCCCCATCTCCTGCCCGCCCCCCACCAGCAGCGCCGGCAGGTCGGTCCCCTGCGGCACCAGCAGCGCGCCGACGCCCTTGGGCCCGCCGAACTTGTGCGCCGAGATCATGTAGAGCGCCGGCGGCAGCCAGCTCAGCGCGACCGGCACCCGGCCCACGAGCTGCACCAGGTCGACCAGCCGCAGCGCGCCGCCGGTGTCGAGCTCCAGCGCCTGCAACACGCCCGTCTCGCTGTTGGCCGCCTGCACCGCCACCAGCTCGCCCGGCGCCGCCGCCACCGCGCCGACGCGCCCGTCGCGCCCCACCGGCAGCGTCTCCCAGGCCACCCGGTCGGCCCAGGCCGCCACCGCGTCGTGCTCGACGGCCGAGCCCAGCACCCGGCTCCAGCCCGCCGACAGCGCCAGCGCCGCCGCCTCCGTCGCGCCCGAGGTGAAGACGATGTCGAACCCCTGCGCGCCGAGCGCCTCGGCGAGGTCCGCCCGCGCCGCCTCGACCAGCCCCTTCGCCGCGCGCCCCTCGGCGTGGACCGAGGACGGATTGCCCACCACGTCCATCGCCGCGACCATCGCCGCCCGCGCCTCGTCCCGCAGCGACGCCGTGGCGTTGTGATCCAGATAGACCCGCGTCACGCGCGCCCCCCTCTGTCCTGGAAGTATCCCGGGGGAGTCGCCCACGGGGCGACGGGGGCAGCGCCCCCCTCTCCCGGCTCAGCCCTCATCGACGACCTCGAACAGCGACGGTACCGCCGGACACGGGGCGAGCGCGTTGCCCACCACGTCCGACAGCCGGGTCTGGTGCAGGAAGACGTAGACATGCGCCGACAGCCCCTCCCAGAGCCGGTTGGTCAGCGACTGCGCCCGCGAGCCCGACGCGCCGCCAGAGGCGCCCGCGCCCTTGTGCATCGCGCTCACCGTCTCGTCGACCGCGCCGAGCACGTCGGCCACCCGGATCTCGCTCGCCGGTCGCGCGAGACGGTAGCCGCCGCCGGGGCCGCGCACGCTCTCGACGAGGCCGGCGCGGCGCAGCTTGACGAACAGCTGCTCGAGATAGGGCAGCGAGATGTCCTGCCGCCGCGAGACCTCGCCCAGCGACGCCAGCCCGCCCTGCGGCAACAGCGCCAGGTCGGCCAGGGCGACCATCGCGTAACGACCCTTGGTACTCAGCTTCATCAGACCCTCCGGACGGGAACGCGGCCAGCATTGACGCCGCCGACACGCCTGTTTACTTCCCCTATACCTCCGGGATCCGGAGTTTAGAACACTTCTAAACAAGCCCGCGCAAACGTCAAGTTCGCGGCCGCGCGACGAAAGGTGATGCATGCCCGAGGTAATCTTCCCTGGCCCCGAAGGCCGGCTCGAGGGCCGCTATCACCCGCAGCGCGACCGCGACGCGCCGATCGCCATCGTGCTGCACCCGCACCCGCAATTCGGCGGGACGATGAACAATCGCGTCGTCTACAACCTGCACTACGCATTCTACAAGCTGGGCTTCACCGTCCTGCGGTTCAACTTCCGCGGCGTCGGCCGCAGCCAGGGCGAGTACGACCAGGGCGTCGGCGAGCTGTCCGACGCCGCTTCGGCGCTCGACTACCTGCAGTCGATGAACGCTAACGCCAAGCATTGCTGGGTCGCCGGCTTCTCGTTCGGGGCGTGGATCGGGATGCAGCTGCTCATGCGCCGCCCCGAGATCACCGGCTTCGTCTCGGTCTCGCCGCCGGCCAACATGTACGACTTCTCCTTCCTCGCCCCCTGCCCCTCGTCGGGGCTGGTCATCAACGGTTCGGGCGACCGCGTCGCCCCTCCCCAGGACACGGTCAACCTCGTGAACAAGCTCCACGAGCAGAAGGGCATCACCATCACCCACCAGACGGTCGAGGGCGCGGGCCACTTCTTCGAGGATCCGCACATGGACACGATGATCACCTCGGTGAGCGAGTATGTCGGCCGCCGCCTGACCGAAACCACCCGCTGAGGGAGCCGCGCCCATGTCCCTGACCGACGACGTCGCCGACCGCCTCGCCCTCGAGACGATCGAGCTCATGGACCGGCTCGGCGACGACCGCATCGCCGAGGCCGTGGCCAAGTCGCTCGGCGCCTCCTCGCAGACCACCGAGGAGGCCTTCCGCACCGCGATCCGCGTCCGGCTCGCCGAGCGGCGCGCGCGGGCGGCGCTCAAGGAGATCGAGGCGCAGGGCGGGCTCAAGGAGTGAGCGCGCCGGCGGAGGCCGACCACTTCCTCGTGCCGCTGCTCGACGGCGGCCACGGGCTCGGCCAGGTCGCCCGCGTCGAGGTCGACGGCACGCTCGACCTCCTCCTCACACTGCGCCGCGACGCTGACGGCGGCCCGCTGAGCGACGCCGAGATCGTCGCCACGCCCCGCACCCCCGCCAGCCCCTTCGAGCGCGGCATCTGGTGGAGGGCGGGCTATCACGCCCTGCCGCCGCTCGGCCGCATCGACCGGACCCTGGCCACCGAGTGGCCGCCGCTGCAGGACCCGGCGGTCATCGAGGCCTTCCTCAACGCCTGCCACGGGCTCTATCCGTGGGACGGCTTCCCCGACCCGGAGCACTTCACCGCCATGCTCCGCCCCGGCGTCGCGCCGCCCCCTTCCCGCACCTTCTCGCGGCCGGGCACCGGGTGATGGCCGCCGCCGACCGCCTGGCCGCGCAGCTCGCCTTCCTCGTCGCCGCCGACGGCCTCAAGGCCGTGCCGAGCGGCAGCCGCCTCATGGACGACCGCCGCGCCGAGAACGCCGCCGAGGCCGCCTGGCACCGCGCCCTCTGGGCCCTCGCCTTCGCCGACAGCGCCCCCGCCGGCACCGACCTGGACCGCGCCCTCGCGCTCTGCCTCCTGCACGACCTCGACGCCGTCGCCCCCGCGCGTGTCGCGGCGGCACGGGCGGACTGGGGTGGGGCGCGTAACGCCGAGGACCTTCCGGACCGCCCAGGTCCCGGCGGCACCGACACCAGCGCCCCCGGCACCGATGGCCACACCGGCCCCGTCACCCCGCTCTTCGCCCTGCTCCCCGCCGAGCAGGGCGCCGCCCTCGCCGCGCTCCACGCCGAGGCACGGCACGGCGACGGCCCGGCGGCGCGCTTCGTCCGGACGCTCGCCCTCGCCCAGCCGCTCCTGCAGACGCTCGCCGCCACCGGCCTCACCGAGACCGACCGCGACGCCGCCCGGGCCGCGCTGACCACCGGCGAGGCCGCCGCGCTGCGCGATGACTGGCCGGAGCTGCACGCTCACGCCACCGCCCTGCTCGACGGCGCCGGCCTGCCCGCGCCCGAACCGCTCGGCGCGCGGCTGCGCTTCCTCGCCGAGGCCGACCGGCTGAAGGGCGTCCTGCGCGCCACCGGCACCTTCGACGGCACCCGGCGCGAGAACTCTGCCGAGCACTCCTGGCACCTCGCCCTCTACGCCATCGTGCTGCCCGAACATGCCGCGCCCGAAGTCCGCCCCGCCCGGTCGCTGAAGATGCTCGTCCTGCACGACCTCGTCGAGATCGACGCCGGCGACGTGCCCGTCCACGCGCTGCACGACGCAGCGCTGCAGGCCGCGCGCGAGGAACGGGCGGCGGCGCGACTTTTCGGCCTGCTGCCCGGCCCGCAGGGCGCCGCCTTCCGCGCCCTCTGGGACGAGTTCGAGGCGGCCGTGAGCCCCGACGCCGTCTTCGCCAAGGCGCTCGACCGGGTCCAGCCCGTCATGGCGAACCTCGCCACCGACGGCGGCACCTGGACCGCCTACGCCGTCACCCGCGAGCAGCTCGAAGCCCGCGTCGGCACCAAGGTCCGCCGCGGCGCCGCGCCGCTCTGGTCCGCCCTCGAGCCCCGCCTCGACGCCTGGTTCTCACCGCGAGACTAGCGCCCGGATCTTGCCGAACCGATACCGCAGGCGCGGCAACCCGGCAGCCACAGCCACGTCCCGCCGAGCCGGCGCAGCCGCGCGCCGCTGCCCGCCTTGAAGCGCCGCAGCCCCGGCGCCGCGGCGTTGGTGGTGCCGAGGTCGAGCCGGCACACGCCTTGCGCGCGCAGCGACAGCATCGCCGCCCAGAGCAGCCGGCGGTGTGCCTCCGCCGCCCGCCCCTCGTCGCCGCACCAGCCGACGAGATATGTCGCCACCGCGCCGTGGCGCACGAAGATCATCGCCGCCTGCCGCCCGATCGCCGCACAGTGCACCGCCCCCGGCTCCGCCGCCGCCAGCGCGGGCACCAGCGCGCCGGGCAGCCCGCGATAGCCGCGCGCCCGCCGCTGCGCCGCCTCCGCCGCGAGCACCCAGCCGTGCCGCTCCATGCAGAACGGCCCGCCCTCCGGCGCCGGCCCCGCGCGCGCCAGGCCCGCGTTCAGCCGGTTGCGCCACTTCTGCGCCATCGCCGCCCGCAGCGCGTCGGGCGGCGGCGCCAGGCACAGCTCCGCCACCTCCACCGGCGCGACGATCCGCCGGTAGCCCATCGCCCGCAGCGGCGCGCCGCACGCCGCCGTCTCGGCGTTGACCAACGCCGCCGGCGCGGACCCCTCGCCCGCCCGCCAGCGCGACGCCAGCCGCACCGGCACACCGAGCAGCCGCCGCTCGATTACCAGCGCGCCGCCGACGACGCGCGCCCGCCCGCCGAGCGCCCTCACCGCGGCGGCGAACACCGGCGTCTGCTGCAGCGCCTCCATGACGCGCAGCAAAGCACGCACCCATGAAGATTCCCCTAACGCCCCGCCTCTGGCCACTCCCGCCCCCGCGCGGTAAGAGGAGGCCCCGGAGCGCGACCCGAGTCCCCGCCATGCCCAAGACCATCCTACAGCGCTGCGAGGCCAGGGGCCTCAGGATGACCGGCCAGCGCCGGACCATCGCCGCCGTGCTCGAGGCCGCCGACGATCACCCCGACGTCGAGGAGCTCTACGCCCGCGCGTCCTCCGCCGATGCCGGCATCTCGCTCGCCACCGTCTACCGCACCGTCAAGCTGTTCGAGGAGCAAGGCATTCTCGACAAGCTCGATTTCGGCGACGGCCGCGCCCGCTACGAGCCCGCCTCCCGCGCCCACCACGATCACCTCATCGACCTCGAGAGCGGCAACGTCATCGAGTTCGTCGACGCCGAAATCGAGCAGCTGCAGGAGCGCATCGCGCGCAAGCTCGGCTACCGCCTCACCGGCCACAAGCTCGAGCTCTACGGGGTTCCTCTGAAGGACGACAGCTGATGGACAACCTGCGCGCGGCGCTGTTCATGACGCTGTCGATGGCCGCGTTCGCGGTCGAGGACGCGCTCCTCAAGGGCATCGCGACGATGATCCCGACGGGCCAGGCGCTGATGCTCCTCGGCCTGTTCGGCGCGCTCAGCTACTGGGCGCTGCTGGCGCGCAGGGGCCAGCCGATGTTCACGCGCGCGCTGCTCGGCCGCGCGGCGATCCTGCGCAACCTCGGCGAACTCTTCGGCACCCTCGGCTACGTGCTCGCCTTCACGCTGGGCGACCTGTCGACCGCCTCGGCGCTCCTGCAGGCGGTGCCGCTCGCGGTGGTGCTCGGCGCGGCGCTGTTCCTCGGCGAGACCGTCGGCTGGCGGCGCTGGTCGGCGGTCGGGTTCGGCTTCGCGGGCGTGATGATCGTGCTGCGGCCGGGCATCGGCGGCGCCGACGCCGCGGCGCTGTTCGCGCTGCTCGGGGTCGCCGGCCTCGCCATGCGCGACCTCGCCACGCGGCGCATTCCCCCCGGCGTGCCCTCGCTGCAGCTGTCGGCCTCGGCCTTCACCGTCGTCATCCCCGCGGGCGCGCTGATGATGATCTTCGCGGGCGACACTCCGGTGATGCCCTCGCCCTTCGTCTGGGCCGGCCTCGCGGCGACGCTGGTGGTGGGGATGACGGGCTACTCGCTCATCGTCGCGGCGACGCGGCTCGGCGAGATGAGCGTCATCGCGCCGTTCCGCTACGCGCGGATCCTGTTCGCGCTGATCCTGGCGACGATTTTCTTCGGCGAGCGCCCCGACGCGATGACCTACCTCGGCGCCGGGATCATCGTCGGCTCCGGCCTCTACGCCTTCTGGCGCGAGCAGCGGCTCAGGCGCCGGGCCGCGCGCGCCGCTTCCCTCCAGGCGCAACCCACGCTATAGCGCGACCGACCGCGCCGCCGGTCCGATAGCGCAAACATCTCGTCCGGGAGACCATCATGAGCACCATCATCGACATCCACGCCCGCGAGATCCTCGACAGCCGGGGCAACCCGACGATCGAGGTCGACGTCACCCTCGAGGACGGCACCATGGGCCGCGCGGCGGTGCCCTCGGGCGCGTCGACGGGCGCCTACGAGGCGGTCGAGAAGCGCGACGGCGACAAGGGGCGCTACAAGGGCAAGGGCGTGCTCGAGGCGGTCGCCGCGGTCAACGGCGAGATCGCCGAGACGATCCTCGGCGCCGACGCCACCGACCAGGTCGAGATCGACCTCGCGATGATCGAGCTGGACGGCACCGACAACAAGGCCCGCCTCGGCGCCAACGCCATCCTCGGCGTCTCGCTCGCCACGGCCAAGGCCGCCGCGATCTACTCCGGCCAGCCGCTCTTCCGCTATGTCGGCGGCACCTCGGCGCGGATGCTGCCGGTGCCGATGATGAACATCATCAACGGCGGCGAGCATGCCGACAACCCGATCGACATCCAGGAATTCATGATCATGCCCGTCGCCGCGACCTCCATCGCCGAGGCGGTGCGGTTCGGCTCCGAGGTCTTCCACACGCTCAAGAAGGAGCTATCGGATGCCGGTCTCTCGACCGGGCTCGGCGACGAGGGCGGCTTCGCCCCCAACCTCGGCTCGACCCGCGAAGCGCTCGACTTCATCCTGAAATCCATCGAGAAGGCCGGCTTCACCCCCGGCGACGACATCCATCTCGCCCTCGATTGCGCCGCCACCGAGTACTTCAAGAACGGCGTCTACGACATGGTGGGCGAAGGGAAAAAGCTCTCCCCCGAGGAGAACGTCGCCTACCTCGAGGCGCTGGTGAAGGACTACCCGATCATCTCCATCGAGGACGGCTGCTCGGAAGATGACTGGGACGGCTGGGTCGCGCTCAACGCCGCGCTCGGCGAGCGCTGCCAGCTCGTCGGCGACGACCTGTTCGTCACCAACCCCAAGCGGCTGAAGATGGGCATCGAGAAGCGCGCCGCGAACTCGATGCTGGTCAAGGTCAACCAGATCGGCTCGCTCACCGAGACGCTGCAGGCCGTCGAGATGGCCCACCGTGCGGGCATGACCAACGTCATGTCGCACCGTTCTGGCGAGACCGAGGACGCCACCATCGCCGACCTCGCCGTCGCCACGAACTGCGGCCAGATCAAGACCGGCTCGCTCGCCCGCTCCGACCGGCTGGCGAAGTACAACCAGCTGATCCGCATCGAGGAAATGCTTGGCTCGGCCGCCGAGTATGCCGGCCGCTCGATCCTGCGCTAGGCGATGAGCCGGCTCGGGCGGTAGGGCCGCAGCAGCGGGTCGTCGGCGCCGGTCATCACCTCCGCCGCGACCAGTTCGCCGAGGATCGCCGCGAGCGTCACGCCCGAATGCATCACGGCGACGGTCAGCCCTTCGGGGCCGACCGCGCCGATCACCGGCCGCTCGTCGGCCGGCATCGGGCGGTTGGCCAGGGTGACGCTCTCCAGTTCCAGGTCTACGCCGGGCAGCAGCGCCGCGATCCGAGCCAGCGTCGCCTCCGCCGCCAGGTCGGGTCGCTCCGCGATGCGGTCCGCCCGATCCTCCTGGTGCTTGCCCACCGTCGAGGCGACGAGCCGCCCGGCCGCGTCCTGCCGCAGCTCCTGCCCCGGCGCGACGATGATGTGCGAGAGCACCTTCTCGACGGGCCGCGTGCGCAGGACCATCCCGGGCCGCTGCAACATCGGCAGCTCGATCCCGAGCGGCGCGAGCAGGGCGGCGGTCTCCGTTCCGGCGGCGAGCACGACGTGATCGGCCTCGAAGCGCCCGGCGTTGGTGTCGATAGCGGACACGCGTCCTTTCTCGGCCAGCAGTGCGCTAACCTTCACCCCCGACAGGACGACGCCGCCCGAGCCCGCGAGCAGCCGTGCAACGGCCTCCGCACCTTCGACGATCCCCTCTTCCGGCGCGTGAAGTGCGGTATCGGACAAGCCCGCCAGCCGCGGCTCCCGCACCCGGAGTTCGGTACCGGGCAGCTGTCTGATCGCGTATCCGAGTCCGCTCAGCCGCCTGGCTGTCTCCGCCGGGTCCGGCTCCTCCCAGTTGAGGCATCCGCACCAGTCGACCAGTCCTTGCCCGGCCACCGCCTCCAGCCGATGCCAGGCCGCCATACCCGCCTGCCGCAGCCGGAAGTGCGCCTCGTCGAGGTAGAAGCTCGCATTGATCCAGCCGAACGTCGCGCCGCTCGCCGGCCCCGGCCCGGCGGACAGCACCGTCACCTCCGCCCCCCGCCGCGCGAGGTGCCACGCCACCGAGGCCCCGATGATGCCCCCACCGATCACGATCACCCGCTTGCCCATCTGCGCTCCCTCGCCTGGTCTGCCTGCCTTGATGACCGCCGCGGCCCGCCATGCTAGCCACCCACCATGACCGATCTGAGCGCCGACGACATCATCTCCCGCCTCCGCTTATCGCCGCATCCCGAAGGTGGCCACTACCGGCAGACATGGATCGCCGAGAGCGAGGGCCGCCCGCCCGGTACGGCGATCTACTTCCTGCTGAAAGCGGGCGAGCGCAGCCACTGGCACACGGTCGATGCCGCGGAAATCTGGCACTTCTACGCTGGCGCGCCGCTCATCCTGTCCATCTCCGAGAGCGACGCCGGCCCGGCGCAGCACTACCGCCTCGGCCCGGACCTCGCCGCGGGCGAGTTCCCCCAGCACATCGTGCCGCCGCACCACTGGCAGGCGGCGCGCACGACCGGAGACTGGACCCTCGTCGGCTGCACCGTCAGCCCGGCCTTCCGCTTCGAAGGCTTCACCCTCGCGCCGCCGGGCTTCGACATCCCGCCCTAGTCGCCGAACACGCCGCCGACGTCGTCCTGCGCCTCGAGCTGCTCCTCGGTCAGGCGGGTGACGATCATCAGGTCGTCGTCGTCCTCGGCCACCAGTCGGATATCGTTCAGCGGCAGCAGGACCTCCTTCTCGCCGATCCCGAGGAAGCCGCCGACATCGACCGTCACCCCGACGACCCGGCCGTCGCGGTCGAGCATCACGTCCTCGACCTCGCCGATCGACTGCAGATTCGACAGCACCGGGCCGAAGTCCTCGCCGCTCGCCCAAAAGGCTTCGTCGTAGCCTTCCGCGAGCGTGTAGATCTCCGCGTCCGAGACGTCGTCGGCCTTGACCAGCAGGGCCATGTCGCTGTCGGACATGGGTCCGGGATCCTCGTCGAGGACAGCCTCCTGGGCGCCGACGGCGAGGGGCGCGAGAGCGACGGCGAGGGAGATGAGGCGGCGCATGGGCGGTCTCCTGAAGGGGGTGGCATGTCGGCGGACAAACGCTCAGTCTCGGACAAACGTTCCGCACCGGACAGGTGCACGCTACCGGACGAGGAGGGACACCATGAACGACCGCATCGAGGTGGAGAACGTGAACCACCCCGGGCAGGTGACGCGGCTCGAGCGGGCGAAATACGAGGCGATGCGCGCCGCGCTGCTCCAGGTGCTGCCCGACGCGCCGCCGGGCATGGCGGTGGCCGACGCGCACGCGGCGCTCAAGCCGCTGCTGCCCGAAGAGCACTTCCCGGGCGGGGCGACCTCGGGCTGGTGGCTCAAGGCCGTCCACCTCGACCTCGAGGCGAAGGGCGTGCTGGCGCGCTCCACGAAGCCGGTGCGGCTCTACCGGACATGAAAAGAGGGGGCCTGGAGCCCCCTCGAGTTGATGCCGTTCAGGCTCGTTCTGGTGTACCGCCCGGTTCGTTGCCTGCGGCCTGAACGCCGCTCCTCCCGCGGGAGGAGAGCCAAGAGCGAAGTCGCTGCCCGCGTCTCGTCAACCTTTTGTTCAGACCTCCCCGCTATTGTCGATTCGACAGCAGCGAGGAGGTGCTCATGATCTGATCAGCTACAGCCCGACGTGCCGCCGCAGGTGTTGCACTTCATGCAGGTGCCGTTGCGCACCAGGGTATAGTTGCCGCATTCGCCGCAGGGATCGCCCTCGTAGCCCTGCATCTTGGCCTTGTCGCGCGCCGTCAGCGCGGAGGCCGCGGTCGTGGCCATGCCCTGAGCCCGTGTCGAGCTCTCGCCCGCCGGTGCGCCCGCGCCCGACACCACGGCCGAGAACGCCGCCACCTGCTCCGCCGTGCCGAGCGCGACGTTGCCCGCCGCACCCTGCCCGCCGTCGAGCACCATCAGCTCCTGCGGCACCCGCTTGCGGATGTAGCCCGACGAGGCGACCTGCCGCAGCACGTCGATCGGCGAGGCGCCGCGGCTGTCGGGGACCGGGCGGAAGTTGCTGACGCCTTCCTCCTCGCCGCGGCCCATGTCGTCGAAGCTCACGCCCTCGGGCTTCACGTGCGCGAGGTCGGTGCGGTCGAGGTAGGAGACGGCCAGCTCGCGGAAGATGTAGTCGAGGATCGACGTCGCCGACTTGATGCTGTCGTTGCCCTGGACCATGCCGGCCGGCTCGAACTTGGTGAAGGTGAAGGCGTCGACGAACTCCTCGAGCGGCACGCCGTACTGAAGCCCGACGGAGACGGCGATGGCGAAGTTGTTCATCATCGCGCGGAAGCCGGCGCCTTCCTTGTGCATGTCGATGAAGATCTCGCCGAGCCGCCCGTCCTCGTACTCGCCGGTGCGCAGGTAGACCTTGTGGCCGCCCACGATGGCCTTCTGCGTGTAGCCCCGGCGGCGGTGCGGCATCTTCGAGCGGTCGGTGCGCATCACCTCCTTGACGATGATCTTCTCGACGATCTTCTCGGCCAGAACGGCCGCCTTCTCGGGCACCGAGCCGGTCTCCAGCGTCTCGCGGGCCTCCTCGTCGTCCTCGATCAGCGCCGCGGCGAGGGGCTGGGAGAGCTTGGAGCCGTCGCGGTAGAGCGCGTTGGCCTTGACCCCGAGCGACCAGGACAGCTCGTAGGCCTGCTGGCAATCCTCGATCGTGGCGTCGTTGGCCATGTTGATCGTCTTGGAGATCGCCCCCGAGATGAAGCTCTGCGCCGCCGCCATCATGCGGATGTGCGCCTCGACGGAGAGGTAGCGCTTGCCCTTCTTGCCGCAGGGGTTGGCGCAGTCGAAGACCGCGTAGTGCGCCTCGGCGAGGTGCGGCGCGCCCTCGAGGGTCATCGTGCCGCAGACGAAGTCGTTGGCGGCGTCGATGTCGGCCCGGCTGTAGCCCAGGTGGCGCAGCAGGTCGAAGGTCGGGTCGTTGAGCTTGTCGGCGGGAATGCCGAGGGTGCCGGTGCAGAAGTCCTCGCCCAGCGTCCACTGGTTGAAGACGAAGCGGATGTCGAAGGCCGACGGCAGCGCCGCCTCCACCTTCTCGATCACCGCCTTGGTGAAGCCGTGCCCGACCAGCGATTCGTGGCTGATCCCGGGCGCGCCGACGAGGGTGCCGCGGCCCACGGCGTAGTTGACGATCTCGTCGACCTGGGCCGCCGAATAGCCGAGCGTGTCGAGCGCGGCGGGCACCGAGCGGTTGATGATCTTGAAGTAGCCGCCCCCGGCGAGCTTCTTGAACTTCACCAGCGCGAAGTCCGGCTCGATCCCGGTCGTGTCGCAATCCATCACCAGCCCGATCGTGCCCGTCGGCGCGATGACGGTGGACTGGGCGTTGCGGTAGCCGTGCTTCTCGCCGAGCGCGAGCGCCTCGTCCCAGGCCGCGGTGGCGAGCTGCACCAGCCGGCGGTCGGGACAATTGGCGTGGTCGAGCGCGACCGGCTTGACCGCCAGCGCCTCGTAGCCGTCGCTCTTGCCGTAGGCCGCGTTGCGATGGTTGCGGATCACCCGCAGCATGTGCTCGCGGTTGCGCTCGTAGCCGGAGAAGGCGCCAAGTTCGCCGGCGATCTCGGCGGAGGTGGCGTAGGCGACGCCGGTCATGATGGCGGTGAGCGCACCGCCCATGGCGCGGCCCTCGTCGCTGTCATAGCCGAGGCCCATGTTCATCAGCAGCCCGCCGATGTTGGCGTAGCCGAGGCCGAGGGTGCGGAAATCGTAGGAAAGCTGCGCGATCTCCTTCGACGGGAACTGCGCCATCATCACCGAGATCTCGAGCGTCAGCGTCCAGAGCCGGGTGGCGTGCATGTACTCCTCGGCCAGGAACGCGCCGTCCTTGTGGAAGGTCAGCAGGTTCATCGAGGCGAGGTTGCAGGCGGTGTCGTCGAGGAACATGTACTCCGAGCACGGGTTCGAGCCGCGGATCGCGCCGTCTTCCGGGCAGGTGTGCCAGGCGTTGACGGTGTCGTGGAACTGGATGCCGGGATCGGCGCAGGCCCAGGCGGCGTGGCCGATCTGCTCCCAGAGGTCGCGGGCCTGCACGGTGCGGGTGACGCTGCCGTCGGTGCGCGAGATCAGGTCCCAGCTGCCGTCATTGCGGACCGCCTCGAGGAAGGCGTCGGTGACGCGGATCGAGTTGTTGGAGTTCTGGCCAGAGACCGAGTTGTAGGCCTCGCTGTCCCAGTCGGTGTCGTAGGTGGGGAAGTGGATGCTGGTATGCCCCTGGCGGGCATAATCCAGCACCCGCTTCACGTAGGTCTCCGGAATGGCGACCTTCTTGGCCTCGCGGATCGCCTCTTTCAGAGCCCCGTTGGACTTGGGATCGTAGGCGTCGGCCTCGGCCCCGTCCCAGGTCCGGATCGCGGCGAAGATGGCGTTGAGCTTCTGCTCGTGCATCTTGCTACCCGCGACAATGGACGCGACTTTTTGTTCCTCGAGGACCTTCCAGTTGATGAAGTCCTCGATATCCGGATGGTCCGCGTCCACGATGACCATCTTCGCTGCCCGACGGGTCGTGCCGCCAGACTTGATGGCGCCCGCCGCGCGGTCGCCAATCTTCAGAAAGCCCATGAGCCCCGACGACTTGCCGCCGCCCGAGAGCTTCTCGCCCTCGGCGCGCAGCGACGAGAAGTTCGTCCCCGTGCCCGAGCCGTACTTGAACAGCCGCGCCTCGCGCACCCAGAGGTCCATGATGCCGCCCTCGTTGACGAGGTCGTCGGCGACGGACTGGATGAAGCAGGCGTGCGGCTGGGGGTGCTCGTAGGAGCTTTTCGACTTGGTGAGCTTTCCGGTCTTCCAGTCGACGTAGAAGTGGCCCTGGGCGGGGCCGTCGATGCCGTAGGCCCAGTGCAGGCCGGTGTTGAACCATTGCGGCGAGTTCGGCGCGGCCATCTGGGTGGCAAGCATGTAGCGCATCTCGTCGAAGTAGGCGGCGGCGTCGGCCTCGGTGGAGAAGTAGCCGCCCTTCCAGCCCCAGTAGGCCCAGGCGCCGGCGAGGCGGTCGAACACCTGCCGCGCGGAGGTCTCGCCCGACATGGTCGCGCCCTCGGCGGGCTTGCCGCGCCACAGGAACTCGGGGACGCCCTTTTCCTTCACCTTGACGATCTCGGAGGGGACGCCGGCCTTGCGGAAGTACTTCTGCGCGATCACGTCCGAGGCGACCTGGCTCCAGGAGGCGGGGACCTCGCACTTGTCGAGCTTGAACACCGTGGTGCCGTCAGGATTGCGAATCTCCGAAGAGGTGACGCGGAACTCCACGTCGGCATACGCGTCCTGGCCGGCCTTGGTGAAACGGCGATCGATCTTCATTACGTCCTAGCCCCATTTGCCGCCGCTTGCGGGCGGTCCAACTGTTGTTCGGGTCGCCCCGGTGCCTCTCGCGGCCCGCCAGGTTGGGCGCAAAGGGAAGCCCGGCCCCCGCGGCCGCATGGCGAGCGGGGTGGCGCACCGCCCGGTGTGGCGGGGTCGCGCTGGTATGCCTGACTGTACCCTTTGCCGCCGCTGCTACCACATCTAGTGGCCCCCGCGCCGACAGTCACAAAAGTAGGCTTACTAGGAGTGGTGGGTCAACGTGGATTTTCGACAAAATCTAGCTCTTTGCTGTTGATCTGGTGTTGCCGCGCCGCCTTGCCCAATCGGGCGGCGATTCCTCCACAGGATGCTCCACAGACAGCACGATCAAGCCGCGGGCCCCCGGAAGGGCGCGAGCCTTGTGGCAGAAAGGGTTAATGGCCGAATCCGAGGCGTCGCCCGAAGCGGCGCGGCCGGATCATCCACCGCCGGGGGAGAACTTCCCGCGTCAGTGGGACGCTCTTTCGGGGGAGTCACATACATGCCACTCTGCTCGCAGCCCCGGCACGAAGGAGTCCGCCCATGCGCCCCCTGCCCGCCCTCGTCGGCCTCGCCCTGCTCGCGGCCTGCGCCGCGCCCGTGCCGCCGGGCGAGCTGGTGCTCGACGTCTCGGAGGTCGAGACCGGCGCGGCGCCCGGGCAGAGCAAGGCGTTCTTCTCCGACTACCCCGACCGGCTGTTCTACGCCGCCGCCGAGGCCTGCACCGCGCCGGGCCAGGAGATCGTGCGCCCGGACCGGAGCCACCTGCGCTGCGAGTCGCTGCCCCCGGTCGACGCGGCGGCGGCGCTGATCCTGGAATTCGACGGGACGGTCGAGAACCTGCCGCGATTCGTCATCTCGTTCGCGAGCGAGGCGGCCGACGACGGCGGCTTTCTCGTGACGGCCGACAACTACATCCGCGTCCCGCAGCAGGCCGGCGGGCTGCGGATCATTCGGCTCGCAGATTCGCAGATGGGGCGGATGATGAAGGACGTGATGCTGCGCGCAGGCGGACAGCCGCTCTAGATGCCGGAGGAGATCACGGTGGTCGGGGCGGCGAGATTCGAACTCACGACCCCCTGTACCCAAAACAGGTGCGCTACCAGACTGCGCCACGCCCCGACGACCGTGCCGCGTCTCTAGCCAAGGCGCGCGGCTTTGGGAAGGGCTAGCGGCAGGGCAAGGCGGGATCGGGGCCGATCGCCGGATGCTGGAGCACGTCGCCCTCGGAGATGCCCAGCTGCGCGGCCAGGCCGCCGTTGATCTCGAGCACGTAGCGGACGTTGTCGCCGCCGTCGATCGGGGTGCGGTCGTGCGGGATCGCCTCGTGATGGACGCGGGTGACCGTGCCGTCGGGCGCGGCGAAGATCATGTCGAGCGGGATCAGCGTGTTGGCCATCCAGAAGGAGGCGCGCTGCGGCGCCTCGTAGACGAAGAGCATGCCGGCCATCGTCGGCATCTCCTCCACGAACATCAGCCCGCGCCCGCGCTCCGCGTTGTCGTCGGCCACCTGCACGTGAAAGCGCGCCTGCCCCCACTCGCCCGTCACCGTCACCCGGTCTTCCGAGCAAAGCTCCTGCGCCGTCGCCGGCAGCGCCGCGCACAGCGCCAGCGCGCCGGCTATTGCCTGGCGGAGTCCGTGAGCGCCGCTTCCCATGACGAAACCTCCATGGCCATCTTACCGCGTTTACCATCCATCACCCGCAGCGAGATCGCCTCGCCCGGCTGCAGGTCGGACAGGCCCGACCGGCGCAGCACCTCGATATGGACGAACACATCCTCCGCCAACCCGAACACGTTGGCAAACCCGAAGCCCTTGCCCTTGTCGAACCACTTCACCCGCGCCGGGCTGAGCGGCGTGCTGGCGAGCGTTTCCGGATCGATCTCGGCGAGGTCCCCGAACTGGCTGACGCGCGGCAGCTCCGGCGGCGTCAGCTCGACGACGGCGACGGCCTGCTTGCCGCGCGGAGTATCCTGCACCTCGACGACGATGCCGGAGCCGTCGGCGACGGAGCTCTGTCCGAAGTTGCGCAGCACGTTGGCGTGCAACAGGATGTCGGGCCCGCCATCCTCGGCCACGATGAAGCCGAAGCCCTTGGCGGGATCGAACCACTTGACGGTCCCGGTGACCGTCACTCCTCCGTCCTGTTCCGTCGCCATGCTTCCCTTCCCGCGGCCGTCGGCGGCCAAGATCTTCAGCCGACGGCGTTCACTTCAAACAGAGACTGACACACACTGTTTAGATAATGGTAAAAAACTCGAACAATCCTTGTTGAGCGGTACCATCCCGCCACCCGCCGGCCACGTCCTTACGGATGCAGGCGCACGGTGGACCACTCTTCGTCAACATTCCCTCTCGTCCAGCGGAATCGGTCATGGAGGCGAAACGCCCCGTCCGCCCAGAACTCGATCTCCAGCGGCCGCAGCCGGTAGCCGCCCCAGAAGGGCGGCCGCTCGGGCGCGGTGCCGTGCGCGGCGGTCTGGCGGGCGACTTCGGCCATCAGGGCGGCGCGCGACTCGAGCGGGCGCGACTGGCGCGATGCCCAGGCGCCGATACGGCTCTTCAGCGAGCGGGACCGGTAATAGGCGTCGGCCGTCTCGCCGCCCTCACGCTCCACAAGGCCCCGCACCCGGACCTGCCGGCGGAGGGACTTCCAGTGCATCACGAAGGCCGCCTTGCCGGTCGCATCGATCTCCACACCCTTGGCGCTCTCATAATTGGTGTAGAACACGAAAGCATCTGCTTCAATCGCCTTGAGCAGCACCATCCGCACGTTCGGCAGCCCCGATGGGTCGACCGTTGCCAGCGCGATGGCGTTCGGGTCGTTGATTTCAGACGATTCTGCCTCGTTCAGCCACCCACGGGCGAGCGCGAACGGATCGTCTCCCGCGAAGATCCCGGACCTGTCGCTCATCGGAATTGATACCCCCGTCCCTGCCGAAGCCCCGGCGCTGTTAAGAGAATTGATCCACCCGCGCAACTGCGCATCGGAATTTCGCCGCGGCTTGAAGCCGTTGTGTCTATCGCCTAACCCTGAGAAAACGCCGGCGGGCCCGTCAAGGGGCGCAGCGTCAACAAGAGCGAGGGAAGCGGATGGGCTCGGAGCTGATGAAGGGGAAGCGGGGCCTGATCATGGGGCTCGCCAACGACAAGTCTATCGCCTGGGGCATCGCCAAGGCCTGCGCCGACGCGGGCGCCGAACTCGCCTTCTCCTACCAGGGCGACGCCCTGAAGAAGCGGGTCGAGCCGCTCGCCGCCTCGCTCGGCAGCGACATCGTCCTGCCCTGCGACGTGACCGACGAGGGCTCCATCGACGCCCTGTTCGATGGCCTCAAGGAGCGCTGGGACAACATCGATTTCGTCGTCCACGCCATCGGCTTCTCCGACAAGAACGAGCTGCGCGGCCGCTACGTCGACACCAGCCGCGCCAACTTCGCCATGTCGATGGACATCTCCGTCTACTCCTTCACCGCCGTCGTGCAGCGTGCCGAGAAGATGATGAACAGGGGCGGCTCCTGCCTGACCCTGACCTACTACGGCGCCGAGCGGGTGATGCCGCACTACAACGTCATGGGTGTCGCCAAGGCCGCGCTCGAGGCGTCGGTGCGCTACCTCGCCGAAGACCTCGGCAAGGACGGCATCCGCGTCAACGCCATCTCCGCCGGCCCGATCAAGACGCTCGCCGCCTCCGGCATCGGCGATTTCCGCTATATCCTGAAGTGGAACGAGCTGAACTCGCCGCTGCGCCGCACCGTCACCACCGACGACGTGGGCAACAGCGCGCTCTACCTGCTCTCCCACCTCGGCGGCGCCGTCACCGGCGAGACGCACCACGTCGATTGCGGCTACCACGTGGTCGGCATGAAGGCGGTCGACGCGCCCGACATCGACGCCGGCAAGGGCTGAGCGGCATGAGCGCGGCGGCGCTCTTCACCATCCTCGCCATCCACCTCGCCGCGGCGATCAGCCCGGGGCCGTCCTTCGTCGTCGCGGTGCGCACCGCCGCCGCGTCGGGCTTCCGGCCCGCCGCCGGGCTCGCGCTCGGCTTCGGGATCGGCGCGGCGCTCTGGGCGACGCTGGCGCTGGCGGGGCTGGCGCTGCTGTTCGAGCTGGTGCCCGGCCTGCTGACGGCGCTGAAGGTCATCGGCGGCGCCTACCTGGTGTGGCTGGCGCTGAAGATGTGGCGCCACGCCGACGCGCCGCTGGCCGTCACCGGCACCGCCGGCCCCACCCGATTCGCGGCCGCCGTGCGCACCGGGCTCTTCACCTTCCTTGCCAACCCCAAGACGGCCGTGTTCTTCGGCGCGGTCTTCATCGGCCTCGTCCCGCCGGGCACCGGGACGGGCTGGCTGGCGGCGATCGTGGCGCTGGTGCTGCTCGACGAGGTGCTGTGGTACCTGCTCGTCGCCCGCCTGTTCTCGCTGCCCCGCGCCCGCGCCGCCTACCTGGGCGCGAAGGCCTGGGTGGACCGCGGCCTCGGCGGGGCGCTCGGAGTGCTTGGCCTGCGCGTCGCGCTCGGATAAAGGGTGGCCATGGACAAACTCCCTCACGAAAAGGGGTTCCACGTCAGCTGGGACCAGCTTCACCGCGACGCGCGCGCGCTCGCCTGGCGGCTCGACGGCCACGGCCCCGACGACGGGGCCTGGAAGGCCGTCGTCGCGATCACCCGCGGCGGCATGGCCCCGGCGATGATCGTCGCCCGCGAGCTCGACATCCGCCACGTCGATACGATCAGCGTCAAGAGCTACAACCACCAGACCCAGAGCGAGCCGAAGGTGATCAAGTCACCCGACATGGACCTCGTGGGCGACGGCACCGGCGTGCTCATCATCGACGACCTCGTCGATACCGGCCGCACGCTGGAAGTGGTGCGGGCGCACATGCCCAAGGCGCACGTGGCCACCGTCTACGCCAAGCCCCAGGGCCGGGGCCAGGTGGACAGCTTCATCACCGAGGTGAGCCAGGACACCTGGATCTTCTTCCCCTGGGACATGGCGCTGCAGTACGTCCAGCCCTACCGCGGCACCGACTGACGCCGCCGCCCCCGCCGGCCTGTCGGGGAGCGGTCACTCCTCCCCGCGCGCCTCGGCGCGGCTCTTGCCCGACACCGCCATCGCCAGCGTCGCGGCCATGAAGCCGTCGAGCGCGCCGTCGAGGACGCCGCCGGTGTCCGAGGTCTCGTGGCCGGTGCGCAGGTCCTTCACCATCTGGTAGGGCTGCAGCACGTAGGAGCGGATCTGATTGCCCCAGCCCGCCGACCCCTTGGCCTCGTGGGCGGCGTTGATGTCGGCGGTGCGCCGGTCGAGCTCCATCTGGTAGAGCCGCGACTTCAGCGCCTTCATCGCGATGTCGCGGTTCTGGTGCTGCGACTTCTCCGAGCTCGTCACCACGATGCCGGTCGGCAGGTGGGTGATCCGCACCGCCGAGTCGGTGGTGTTGACGTGCTGACCGCCCGCGCCCGACGAGCGGTAGGTGTCGAGCCGGATCTCGCTCGGGTTGATCTCGATCTCGATGTTGTCGTCGACAACCGGGTAGACCCAGACCGACGCGAAGGACGTCTCCCGCGTGCCCTTGCCGAACGGCGAGATCCGCACCAGCCGGTGCACGCCGCTCTCGGACTTGAGCCAGCCGTAGGCGTTGGGGCCGCTGATCTTGTAGGAGACCGACTTGATCCCCGCCTCGGTGCCCGCTTCCTCCGACTGCAGCTCGACCTTGTAGCCGCGCTTCTCGGCCCAGCGCACGTACATCCGCTGCAGCATCTGCGCCCAGTCGCAGGCCTCGGTGCCGCCGGCGCCGGCGTTGATCTCGAGGAAGGTGTCGTTGCCGTCGGCCTCGCCGTCGAGCAGCGCCTCGAGCTCCTTCTGCGCGGCCCGCTCCTTGAGCGCGGCGAGCGCGGCCTCCGCCTCGGCGACGACCTCGGAATCGTCCTCCATCTCGCCGAGCTCGATCAGCTCGACGTTGTCGGCCAGCTCGCGCGCGATGCCGTCGTAGGTCTCGATCGAATCGACGAGCGCCTGCCGCTCGCGCATCAGCTTCTGCGCCGCCGCCGGGTCGTCCCACAGCGTCGGGTCCTCGACCCGCGCGTTGAACTCCTCGAGCCGGTGCGGCGCGGTCTCCCGGTCCATCCGCTGGGCCAGCAGCGCCAACGACTTCTCGATGGCCTCGACAAGGTTCTGCGTCTCGGCGCGCATGATTTTTACCTCAAGATCAGTGTGCGGGCTCTGATACAGGAGCCCCCTGCCCCGGACAAGCGGATGGCGGGGCGGAGCCGCGAGCCGTGCATTCGGGCGCGGGCGGGGGCCGGGCTGAAGCCCGGCCTACGGCCTGTGGGCCTTTTAGGAATGCCGGGCTGAAGCCCGGCTTACGAGACAGCCCCGGTAGGCCGGGCTTCAGCCCGGCTTCCGCCAACGAAAAAGGGCGCTCCCGCAGGAGCGCCCCCTTCCTTTGAGGCGTCAGTGCGTCACCGCACCCGGCCCCTCGTCCTTGCGGAGCAGGAGCGCCTCGGCGGCGGCGGCTTCCTCGGCGGCCTCGTCCCACTCGATGGGCTCGGGCTTGCTCACCAGCGCGCGCTCGAGCACCTCGGAGACGTGCTTGACCGGGACGATCTCCAGCCCCTCCTTCACGTTGTCGGGGATCTCGGGGAGATCCTTCTCGTTCTCCGCCGGGATCAGCACCGTCTTGATGCCGCCCCGGAGCGCTGCGAGCAGCTTCTCCTTGAGCCCGCCGATCGGCATCGCGTTGCCGCGCAGCGAGACCTCGCCGGTCATGGCGATGTCGCGCCGCACCGGGATCTGGGTCAGCACCGACACGATGGACGTGACCATCGCGAGGCCAGCGCTCGGCCCGTCCTTGGGCGTGGCGCCGTCGGGGACGTGGACGTGGATGTCGAGCGCGTCGAATTTCGGCGGCTTGACCCCGATCTGCGGCGCGATCGAGCGGACGTAGCTGGAGGCCGCGTCGATGCTCTCCTTCATCACGTCGCCGAGCTTGCCCGTGGTCTTCATCCGGCCCTTGCCCGGCAGGCGCAGTGCCTCGATGTTGAGCAACTCGCCGCCCACCGAGGTATAGGCCAGCCCGGTCACGACGCCGACCTGGTCCTCCTGCTCGGCAAGGCCGAACCGGTGCCGGGGCACGCCGAGATACTCGTCGAGATTGGCCTCGGTCACCTCGATGACCTCCTCCTCCTTCTTGACGATCTTGGTCACCGCCTTGCGCGCCACCTTGGCGATCTCGCGCTCGAGGTTCCGCACCCCCGCCTCGCGAGTATAGGTGCGGATCATCGCGGTCAGCGCGCTGTCGTCGACGCTGAACTCCTTCGCCTTCAGCCCGTGGTTCTTCATCACCTTGGGCAACAGGTGCTGGCGGGCGATCTCGCGCTTCTCGTCCTCGGTGTAGCCGGCGAGGCTGATGATCTCCATCCGGTCGAGCAGCGGCCCGGGCATGTTGTACGAGTTCGCCGTGGTGAGGAACATCACGTTGGAGAGGTCGTACTCCACCTCGAGGTAGTGATCGACGAAGGTGCCGTTCTGCTCGGGGTCGAGCACCTCGAGCATCGCGCTCGCCGGGTCGCCGCGGAAGTCCTGGCCCATCTTGTCGATCTCGTCGAGCAGGATCAGCGGGTTGGTCGTCTTCGCCTTCTTCAGCGCCTGGATGATCTTGCCCGGCATCGAGCCGATATAGGTCCGGCGGTGGCCGCGGATCTCGGACTCGTCGCGCACGCCGCCCAGCGAGATGCGGATGAACTCGCGCCCCGTGGCCTTGGCGACCGACTTGCCGAGCGAAGTCTTGCCCACGCCGGGCGGGCCGACGAGGCACATGATCGGCCCCTTCGACTTCCGGGAGCGTTGCTGCACCGCGAGATACTCGACGATGCGCTCCTTGACCTTCTCGAGCCCGTAATGATCGGCATCGAGGATCTTCTCGGCGCGGCCCAGGTCCTTCTTGGTGCGCGAGGTCACGCCCCACGGGATCGACAGCAGCCAGTCGAGGTAGTTGCGCACCACGGTGGCCTCGGCCGACATCGGCGACATCGACTTGAGCTTCTTGATCTCCGCCTCGGCCTTGTCGCGGGCCTCCTTGGAGAACTTGGTGTTGGCGATCTTCTCCTCGAGCTCGGCGATCTCGTTGGCGCCCTCGTCGCCGTCGCCCAGCTCGCGCTGGATCGCCTTCATCTGCTCGTTGAGGTAATATTCGCGCTGGGTGCGCTCCATCTGGCTCTTGACGCGGGTCTTGATCTTCTTCTCGACCTGCATCACCGACAGCTCGCCCTGCATCAGCCCGTAGACCTTCTCCAGCCGCTCGGCGACGGAGAGCGTCTCGAGGAGCTCCTGCTTGTTGGCGACCTCGATGCCGAGGTGGCCGGCGACGAGGTCGGCGAGCTTGGCCGGATCGGACGCTTCCGAAACGGCCGCGAGCGCCTCCTCGGGGATGTTCTTCTTGACCTTCGCGTAGCGCTCGAACTCGCCCGAGACGGAGCGCAGCAGCGCCGCGACCGTCTCGACGTCGCCCTCCTCCTCCTCGAGCTCGGCGGCGGTGGCCTCGAAGAAGGAGTCGTTGTCGAGGAAATCGACGATGCGCACCCGCTGGCGGCCCTCGACGAGCACCTTCACGGTGCCGTCGGGCAGCTTGAGAAGTTGCAGCACGTTGGCGAGGACGCCGGTGCGGTAGATGCCTTCGGGATCGGGATCGTCGGCGGTCGGGTCGACCTGGCTCGACAGCAGGATCTGCTTGTCGTCCTGCATTACTTCCTCGAGCGCGCGCACGGATTTCTCGCGGCCCACGAAGAGCGGCACGATCATGTGCGGAAACACGACGATGTCGCGCAGCGGCAGGACCGGGTAGGAGGGGCTGAGGGCTTCTTGCATGCTCGTGTCCTTATACTTCGGCAGACGGCGCGGCCCCAGATGTCGGCAGCCTCGACCCGTCCCCTGACTGGATGTTGAATCTGGGGGCCTGTCCCCTCCGTTTCAACCTTCGCTCGGCGTTGCCCCCGACAATGCCCCTCCACGCGCAGGGGAGCAAGGCGAGGATCGTGTCACTTGTCCCTAAACGAACGCCCGTCGCGCGCAGACGCGCCGCCCCCGCCGCAAGCGCGCCGCGCCCCCCTCTGTCCTGGAGATATCCTCGGGGGTCCGGGGGCAGACAGCCCCCGGCGGCCGCTCACAGGCGCTCCACGTCCCCCTGGTCGCGCGCCGCGTGAAACCCCTGCTCCCACGCCGCGAACCGCCCCGCGGCGATGGCCGCGCGCATCTCGCCCATCAGCGCCTGGTAATAGTGCAGGTTGTGCCACGTCAGCAGCATACCGGCGATCATCTCGCGGGCCCGCACCACGTGGTGCAGGTAGGCGCGGCTGTAGCCGGTGCAGGCGGGACAGGTGCAGTCCTCGTCGAGCGGGCGCGGGTCGTCGGCGTGGCGGGCGTTGCGCAGGTTGACCTGCCCGCGCCGCGTCCAGGCCTGGCCGGTGCGCCCCGAGCGCGAGGGCAGCACGCAATCCATCATGTCGACGCCGCGCTTCACCGCGCCGACGATGTCGTCGGGCTTGCCCACGCCCATCAGGTAGCGCGGCCTGTCCGCCGGGAGCTGTCCGGGCGCGTAGTCGAGCACGGAGAACATCGCCTCCTGCCCCTCGCCCACCGCGAGGCCGCCGATGGCGTAGCCCTCGAAGCCGATCCCCGTCAGCGCCGCCGCGCTCTCGTCGCGCAGGTCCCGCTCGAGCCCGCCCTGCTGGATGCCGAAGAGCGCATGGCCGGGCCGGTCGCCGAAGGCCGCGCGCGAGCGCTCCGCCCAGCGCATCGACAGCCGCATGCTCTCCTCGATGCGCGCCCGGTCGGCGGGCAGCGCGGGGCACTCGTCGAACGCCATCACGATGTCGGAGCCGAGCAGGCGCTGGATCTCCATCGAGCGCTCCGGTGTCAGCTCGTGCCTGCTGCCGTCCACGTGCGAGCGGAAGGTGACGCCCGTCTCGGTGAGCTTGCGCAGGTCGGCGAGGCTCATCACCTGGAAGCCGCCCGAGTCGGTCAGGATCGGCCGGTCCCAGTTCATGAACCGGTGCAGCCCGCCGAGCCGGGCGATGCGCTCGGCGCCGGGGCGCAGCATCAGGTGGTAGGTGTTGCCCAGCAGATGTCGGCGCCCGTGGCGCGCACGCTTTCGGGCATCATCGCCTTGACCGTGGCGGCGGTGCCCACGGGCATGAAGGCCGGGGTGCGGATCTCGCCGCGCGGGGTCGAGATGACCCCGGTGCGGGCGGCGCCGTCGGTGGCGTCGAGGCGGAAGGCAAAGCTCATGCCCGCGACCTATCCCCGCCCGCCCGGCTTGGCAATCGGCGCCCCCCCCGGCGCGCGGCGAGCCTTCCCCTGAGGCCCCGGCGTTGCTACCCACGCACCAACCCCGAAGGAAAGGCCGCCCCATGCCCGACGATACCGACAAGCCCGCCGCCCCCATCCTGCTCGGCTGGGAGGAGTGGCTGGGGCTGCCGGAGCTGGGCCTGCCGACGATCAAGGCCAAGGTCGACACCGGCGCGCGCACCTCGGCGCTGCACGCCTTCGACATCGAGACCTTCGGGCCGTCGCGGGCGCCCAAGGTGCGCTTCGCGATCCACCCGGTGCCGGGGCGGGACGACCTGTCGATCCCCTGCTCGGCGACGATCGTCGACCGGCGCGAGGTGACGAGCTCGAACGGCGACAGCGAGCTGCGCTTCGTGATCGAGACCCTGCTCGACGCCGGCGACGGCGAGAGCTGGCCGATCGAGGTCACCCTCACCGACCGCGCCACGATGGCCTCGCGGATGCTGCTCGGCCGGCAGGCGCTGCGCGAGGATTGCATCGTCGCGCCCTCCGAGCGCTACCTGCGGCCCGAGCGCTCCTACGACGTCTACTCCGCCAAGAAGATCCGCGACACCCAGCCCAACCGCGCCCTGCGCATCGCGGTGCTGTCGCGCGAGCCCAACAATTACTCTACCCAGCGCCTCGTGCACGAAGGCGAGAACCGCGGCCACGCCGTCGAGGTCATCGACACGACGCGCTGCTACATGGCGATCAACGCCCTCGCCCCCGAGATCCACTACGACGGCAAGCGCCTGCCCCGCTACGACGCGGTGATCCCGCGCATCGGCGCCTCGATCACCCCCTACGGCACCGCCGTGATCCGCCAGTTCGAGACGCTCGGCACCTACTGCGTCAACGGCTCGGAGGGCATCACCGCCAGCCGCGACAAGCTGCACGCCCACCAGATCCTCGCCCGGCACCGGATCGGGATGCCGACCACCGCCTTCGCCGCCTCGCCCAAGGATACCGACAACCTGATCGGCCTGGTCGGGGCCGCGCCGCTCATCGTCAAGCTGCTGGAATCGACGCAAGGCAAAGGCGTGGTCATGGCCGAGACGAAGAAGGCCGCGCAGTCGGTGATCGATGCCTTCCGGGGCCTCAAGGCGAACTTCCTCGTGCAGCAGTTCGTCAAGGAAGCCGCCGGCGAGGACATCCGCTGCTTCGTCATCGCCAACAAGGTGGTCGCCTCCATGCGCCGCACGGCGGCGGGCGACGATTTCCGCTCCAACCTGCACCGGGGCGGCACCGCGGAGGCGGTGAAGATCAGCCGGGTCGAGCGCGCCGCCGCGATCAAGGCGGCCAAGGCGTTCTCGCTCGGCGTCGCCGGGGTCGACCTGCTGCGCTCCAACGACGGGCCGAAGATCCTCGAGGTCAATTCCAGCCCCGGCTTCGAGGGCATCGAGAAGGCGTCGGGCAAGAACCTCGCCCGCATCCTCTACGACGAGATCGAGACCAAGGTCCGCCCCGCGCCGATGAAGCCCCGCCGCAAGGCCGCCTCGAGCTGAGGCGGCGCGCGGACGGGTTGCACCGTCAACGACATTTCGTTAAATCTTGAACTATGGAAACGACCGAAGCCGCCACCCTCTTCGCCGCCCTGTCGCAGCCGGTCCGGCTGTCGGTGCTGCGCGCGCTGATCTGCGCCGGGCCCGAGGGCATGACGGCGGGCAACATCGCCGCCGCGCAGGGCGCGAAGGCCAACACGATGTCGTCGCACCTGTCGGTGCTGAGCGCCGCCGGGCTGGTGCAGTCCGTGCGCGAAGGCCGCCACATCCGCTACAGCGCCCGGCCCGAGCGCATCGGCGAGGTGCTGTCGTTCCTGATCGACGATTGCTGCGGCGGCGAGCCCGGCCGCTGCTACCCGCGCCTCGCCGGCCACCGCGACGAGACCACGGACTGATGCCCGCCACGCCCGTCCCCGCCGCCGCGAGCCCGGCCCCGTGAGCGACCTCGGCCGCCGTCTCGCCGCCGAGGCGCTCGGCACGGCGATGCTCGTGGGCACCGTCGTCGGCTCGGGCATCATGGCCGACCGCCTCACCGACGACACCGCGCTCGCGCTGCTGGGCAACACGCTGCCCACCGGCGCGATCCTCGTGGTGCTCATCACCATCCTCGGCCCCCTCTCGGGTGCGCACTTCAACCCGGCCGTCACCCTCGCCTTCGCCCTGCGCCGCGACGCGCCGTGGCGCGAGGTCGGCCCCTACATCGCCGCGCAGGTCGCGGGCGGCATCGCGGGCAGCCTGCTCGCCCACGCGATGTTCGAGCTGCCGCTGTGGCAGCTGAGCCAGACCGTGCGCACCGGCCCGGCCCAGTGGCTCGCCGAGGTGGTGGCCACCTTCGGCCTCGTCGCGACGATCTTCGCCGGCGTCCGCCACCGGCCCGACGCGGTCCCGATGCTCGTCGGGCTCTACATCACCGCCGCCTACTGGTTCACCGCCTCCACCAGCTTCGCCAACCCCGCCGTCGCCATCGCTCGCGGCTTCTCCGACACCTTCGCCGGCATCCGCCCCGCCGACGTGCCGCCCTTCATACTGGCGCAGGTCGCGGGCGCGCTGCTCGCGACGCTGTTCATCGGCTGGCTGCTCGGCGGTCCCCGCGACGAAGCGCGGCAGGCGGACTGACCCACCCTCCCTTTACGCCGTGACGCGGAAACCTTATATTTTCGCTCAACCAAGCGTGCGAGACATCATGACCGAACAGGCGCCGCCCCTCGAGGGCACTCCTCTCATTGCCCCCTCCAGCACGGAGCACCCGCTCTACGACAGCGTCGTCGAGGCCTGCCGCTCGGTGTACGATCCCGAGATCCCGGTCAACATCTACGACCTCGGCCTCGTCTACACGATCCGCATCGACGACGAGGGCGCCGTCGACGTCACGATGACGCTGACCGCGCCGGGCTGCCCCGTCGCCGGCGAGATGCCGGGCTGGGTGGCCGCCGCCATCGAGCCGCTGCCGGGCGTCAAGCAGGTCGACGTCGACCTGACCTGGGAGCCGCAGTGGGGCATGGAGATGATGTCCGATGAGGCCCGCCTCGAGCTCGGCTTCATGTAAACAGACGCGCGCGCGGGAACGAAGCGGGCGCGGGGAGGTTTCAGCCCCGATGCTCCGCCTGTTCCGCCTTCTCTGCCTCGCGTTGCTGCTGTCGCTCCCCGCCGCCCTCGCGGCGCAGCAGGACGGGGCGAGCGGCGACTGGTTCGTCCGCGACAGCCTCAACGCCGGCCTCGGCCCCGCCCCCGACACGATCGACCGCGACACGCCGCAGGCGGCGATGGAGAGCTTCTTCGGCCGCGCCGCCGCGAACGACTGGGATGGCGCCGCCCACCTGCTCGACCTGACCGCCTACGACCCGGCCGAGCAGGCCGAGGTCGGCCCCGCCCTCGCGCGCGACCTCGCCACCCTCGTCGACCGCAAGATCGTGGTGAACTGGCAGCGCCTGCTCGACCGGCCGGATTCGCTCAACGCGCGTGCCCCCAGCGAGAGCGCCATGGCCGGCGAGCCGCGCCGCTCGCTCGTGCTCTGGGTGCTCCCGCTCGACGACCGTCCGGTCAGCATCCGCCTCGACCGGGTGCGCGCCGGCGAGGACGACCCGGTCTGGGTGTTCTCGCGCCAGTCCGTCGACAACCTGCCCGCCCTCGCCGCGCGCTACGGCCCGTCGCGGCTCGAGAAGATGCTGCCCGGGCCGCTGCGCGAGAAGGCGTTCTGGGGGCTGCACTGGTGGGAGGTGATCCTGCTGCCGATCGCCATCGCCACCGCCATCGGCGCCGGCGTGCTCGCCTACCGCCTGACCTCGCGCGGTCTCAACCGGACCCGGCGCGACAGCGGCAGCACCTCGTTCCTCGTCGCGATCCGCCCGCCGGCGGTGCTCGCCGTGGTCACCGCCGTGGCGGCCATCTTCACCCAGTGGCTGTTCGTCTTTTCCGGCCGCATCGACACGCTGCTGTCGCCGCTCATCGCCATCGGCTTCGTCGGCTCGGCGCTCTGGGCGATCATCAACGTCGCCGACGTGATCCTCGACCGGCTCGTCACCTTCGACGACAACGACCTCAAGATCAGCGGCGACGGCCAGGAGAAGAAGCGCCGCCTCGCCACCCACGTCGCCGCGCTGCGCCGGTTCCTGATCGTGCTGGCGGTGATCGTCGGCGCCGGGCTCGTGCTGCGGCAGGCCAACATGATGCAGTCGTTCGGCTACTCGCTGCTCGCCTCGGCGGGCGCGATCACGCTGATCCTCGCCTTCGCCGCGCGCAACGTGCTCGCCAACATCATGGCCTCGCTGCAGATCGCGCTGAACCAGTCCGCCAAGATCGGCGACCGCGTGATGTACCAGGGCAACCTCTGCAACGTCGAGCGGATCAACTTCACCTACGTCCAGCTGCGCACCTGGACCGGCAAGCGGCTGATCGTACCGGTGATCGACTTCGTGGCCGAGCCGTTCGAGAACTGGACGATGAACGAGGCCGCGATGATCGGCGAGGTGCGGCTGCGGCTGTCGCACGAGGCCGACATCTCCGAGCTGCGCGCGCGCTACGAGGACATCCTGAACGAGACCGACGACGTCTCAGAGGAGGACGACAACCGCGGCGTCTACACCACCGCGCACGACGTCCTCGGCCGCGAGGTCCTGTTCATGGTGCCCTGCCTCGACGCCAACACCGCCTGGGCCGCCACCTGCGAGGTGCGCGAGCGCCTGCTGGATGCCGCCGCCGAGTTGTCGGCCGACGGCAAGTCCCTGTTCCCCGAGGGCGCGGCCGCCGACGCGACCGGCTGATGGGTTCGCAAGCCCTCTGACTTGCTTTCCCCCATTGCAAGCATGTTCACTTGCTTTTTGGGGCTGCAACCCCGATCCTGCCCCCATGCCTGCCGCTGTCCTTACCGGCGATCTCGTCGCCTCCCGCGCCGCCGACGCCGCCAGCACCGACGCGGCGATGGCGCGCCTCGCCGAGGCGGCCGACGCCTTCGGCCGCGAGGTCGGCCACGACCTCCGCTTCACCCGCTTCCGCGGCGACGGCTGGCAGGTGCTCGTCCCCGACGCCGCCCTCGCGCTCGACGCCACCCTCGCGATGCTCGCCGGCCTGGCCGGCGCCGAACTCGCCACCCGCATCGCCATCGGCATCGGCGCCGTCGACCACCCCGGCAGCCGCGATCTAGCCGATGCCGCGGGCAGCGCCTTCGTGGCCTCGGGCGACGCCCTGGAGTCCCTGCCCCGCCGCAACCGCCTCGCAATCGCGGGCGACGACGTCGCGCCCTGGCAGGCGGGGGCGCTCGACCTGATCGAGCATATCGCCACCGGCTGGTCGGCGGCGCAGGCCGAGGCGGCGGCCTACGTGCTGCGCCCCAACCCGCTGACCCAGGACGAGATCGCGGCGCGCCTCGGCATCACCCGGCAGGCGGTGCAGTCGCGCCTCGCGGCGGCCGGGGCGGGGCATTTCGAGCGCATCCTCGCCGCCTTCCGCGCGCACGCCTACGCATGATGGTCCACACCTTCCTCGCCCTGCTCCTCGCCCACCTCGCGGGCGACTTCCTGCTCCAGAGCGCCCGCCTCGCCGAGGCCAAGCGCCGGCCCGGCCCGCTGCTGGCGCACGCCGCGATCCACTTCGCCCTCGCCCTCGCCGTCACCGGCGGCGCGCCGTTCGTGCCGCTCGCCGTCGCGGCGACCCACCTCGTCATCGACTGGCTCAAGGCCCACCTCGCCCCGCCGACCCTCGCCGCCTTCCTCGCCGACCAGGCGGCGCACATCGCCGTCCTCGCCGGGCTCGCCTGGCTGTTCCCGGCCGCGCTGGCCTGGCCCCTGCCCCCGGCGGCGCTCACGGCGCTGCTGCTCGCGACCGGCCTGATCGCGGCGACCCTCGCGGGCGGGCCGGCGGTGGGGCTGCTGATGCGCCCCTACCAGGAGCACGCGCGGCTCGACGGGCTGGAGCATGCCGGCCGGCTCATCGGGCAGCTGGAGCGCGCGCTGATCTTCCTGCTGATCCTGTCGGGCAACGCCGCCGGCATCGGCTTCCTGATCGCGGCCAAGTCGATCCTGCGCTTCGACACCGCCTCGCGCGACCAGCGCGCGGGCGAATACGTCATCATCGGCACCCTCGCCTCGTTCGGCTGGGCCATCGGCGCGGCGCTCGCCACCGCCGCCGCCCTGCGACACCTCCCCCCGCCCCCTTGAGCGCCCCCGCGCCGGTCCCTAGATTGGGCATCGAAGGAGTGCGCCCATGTTCTCGATCCCCGGCAAGCAGGCCGTCACCATCACCGACCGGGCCGCCGCCCAGATCCGGCGCCTGATGCAGCGCGACGGCCACCAGGGCCTGCGCATCGGCGTCAAGAAGGGCGGCTGCGCGGGCATGGAATACACGATGGACTTCGCCGACAGCGTCGATCCCAACGACGAGGTCGTCGAGCAGGACGGCGCGCGGGTGATGATCGCGCCGATGGCGCAGATGTTCCTGTTCGGCACCGAGATCGACTACCAGACCGCGCTGCTCGAGAGCGGCTTCAAGTTCAACAACCCCAACGTCACCGATTCCTGCGGCTGCGGCGAGTCGATCAAGTTCAAGGACGTCGAGGAGCTGGCCGCGGAGCAGACGAAGGCCTGACGCCCCTTCCCCGGGCCCGCCCCGCTTGCTAAGCGAAGGCGCAGCCACAGGAAAGGACGCCGCCCATGCGCAGGAAGCTCGCCGCCGGTAACTGGAAGATGAACGGCTCCCGCGCCGCGCTGGCCGAGGTCGAGGCGCTCTGCGCCGCCCACCCCGACAGCGCCGTCGAGCTGCTGCTCTGCCCGCCCGCCACCCTCGTCGCGCCGATGGCCGATGCCCGCGGCAGCCACCCGCTGCGCGTCGGCGGGCAGGATTGCCATTCCAGCGAGTCCGGCGCCCATACCGGCGACATCTCGGCGGCGATGCTGAAGGAGGCGGGCGCGAGCCACGTCATCGTCGGCCATTCCGAGCGCCGCACCGACCACGGCGAGACCTCCGAGACGGTCGCCGCCAAGGCCGCCGCCGCCCACGCCGCGGGGCTCGTCGCGGTGATCTGCCTCGGCGAGACCCTCGCCGAGCGCGAGGCCGGCACCACCCTCGCCGTCGTCGCCGACCAGCTCGGCGCCTCCCTCCCCGAGGGCGCGACCGCCGCCAACACCGTCGTCGCCTACGAGCCCGTCTGGGCCATCGGCACCGGCAAGGTGCCGACGCTGGAGCAGATCGCCGAGGTCCACGAATACCTGCGCAAGGAGCTCGCCACCCACCTGCCCGACGCTGCCGACGGCATCCGCCTGCTCTACGGCGGTTCGGTCAAGGCGTCGAACGCGGCCGACATCTTCTCGGTGCGCGACGTCGACGGCGCCCTCGTGGGCGGCGCGAGCCTGCGGGCGGAGGATTTCTCGCCCATCGTCAGCGCCCTCGAGCAGGCGTGAGCGCCCGGCCCGGCCGGGGGAGCCTCCGGCGGGGATATTTGCAGGACAGAGACCCCGGGGCGCGCGCCCGGCTTCATCTCGCCACAAATACGCATGGCCGCAGGGACCCGGTGCGCGCGCCGAAGGGGCGGCGCGCGGGCTCAGTTGACGATGATCTCCGGCCCCATCACGGCGGTCGGCAGGTAGGTCGAGATCGCCGGGACGTAGGTGATCAGGATCAGGAAGACGAAGAGCACGGCGAGGAACGGCAGCGCCGCGCGCACGACGCCCATCACCGGCATGCCGGCGACGCCGGAGGTGACGAAGAGGTTGAGCCCCACCGGCGGGGTGATCATGCCGATCTCCATGTTCACCACCATGATGATGCCGAGGTGGATCGGGTCGATGCCGAGGCTGATCGCGATCGGGAAGACCAGCGGCGCGACGATCACGAGCAGGCCCGAGGGCTCCATGAACTGGCCGCCGATCAGCAGCACGATGTTGACCATCACCAGGAACATCACCGGCCCGAAGCCGACGTCGAGCATCGCCGCCGCGATGGCCTGGGGCACCTGCTCGTCGGTCAGCACGTGCTTGAGCAGCAGCGCGTTGGCGATGATGAACATCAGCGTCACGGTCAGCTTGCCCGCCTCGAACAGCGTGTCGCGGGTGTCGCGGTGGAAGAAGGCGGTGACGAGGGCCCAGGGCTTGCGCAACAGGTTGGAGCGGCCGGGCGCGGCGCCGGTGGCGACGGCGTGCTCGCCCAGTCCGCCGGCATGGACCTCCTCGCGGTGGGGCGCGGCGAGCGGGCCCATGTCGCGGTAGACGAAGACGGCGACGAGGAAGGCGTAGATCGCGGCGACGGCGGCGGCCTCGGTGGGGGTGAAGGCGCCGGGGCGCCAGTAGACCCCGAAGCTGCGGATCGCCTCGCCGCTCTCGGCCGTCATCTCGCGCATGCCGAGCCAGGGATGGCCGTAGATGCCGCCCATGATGATGCCGATCAGCAGGAGCCCCCAGAAGGCGTCGCGGAAGCTCGCCCAGATCTCGCCCCAGCCGAGCCACTCGCCCCGGGGCATGTTGCGGATGCGCGCGAAGATGTAGATCGTCACCATCAGGAACAGCCCCGCCAGCAGGCCCGGGAACACCCCGGCGAGGAACATCCGCCCGACCGAGACGTCGGTGGCCGAGGCGTAGACGACCATGACGATGGAGGGCGGGATCAGGATGCCGAGCGTGCCGGCGTTGCAGATCACCCCGGCGGCGAAGTCGCGGCTGTAGCCGACCTGGCGCATCGCCGCGATCACGATCGAGCCGATCGCCACCACCGTCGCCGGCGACGAACCCGAGAGCGCGGCGAACATCATGCAGGCGAAGACCCCGGCGATGGCGAGCCCGCCCTGCAGGTGGCCGACGCAGGCGATGGCGAAGCGGATGATCCGCTTGGCGACGCCCCCCGTCGACATGAAGGACGAGGCGAGGATGAAGAACGGGATCGCCAGCAGCGTGTAGTGCCCCGCCATCGCCTGGTAGAGCGACTGCGCCACCGAGGCCAGCGAGGTGTCGGAGAACAGCAGCATGAACAGGATCGACGAGAAGCCGAGCGAGACGGCGATGGGGACGCCGATCAGCAGCAGGCCGATGATCATCACGAAGAGCAGCAGAACGTCCATGCGCTCAGGCCTCCCGGTTGCGGGCGGCGACGTCCTCGACGGCGTCCTCCGCTTCGTGGCTGACGATCAGGCAGTCGATCTCGCCGCGCACGATCCGCACCGTCGCCTGCACGAGGCGCAGCAGGATCAGCGCCGCGGCGACGGGCAGGATCGCGTAGGGGATGAAGCGGGGCAGTTTCTCGTACTCCTCGCCGAGGTTGAAGGTCTGCTCGAGCCAGGCCTGCCCGAACGGGATCGGGATCTGCTCGGTCTCGTACCAGGCCTGGTCGCGGCTGTCGGCGAAGCCGGTGGGAAACCAGCGCCCGGAGGTCGCGTCGAAGCCGCCGAAGGGGGCCCAGTAATCCCACGCGCCCTTCAGGAACAGCAGCGCGTAGCCGAGGCAGACGGCGGCCGCGACCAGCCCCAGCACGCGGCGGGTGCGGCTCGGCACGAGGTTGAGGATGGCGTCGACGCCGAGATGGGCGGTGACCTTGAAGCCGTAGGCGATGCCGAACAGCACGAGCCAGGCAAAGAGGACGAGCGTGAGCTCCAGCCCCCAGATGATCTGGCTGTTGAACACGTAGCGCAGCACCACGTTGGCGAAGGTGACGAGGGTCATCAGGCCGAGCAGCAGCGCGATGATCGTCTCCTCGGCGCCGTGCACGGCCGCCCCGAACCTGCCCTTCGGGCGATAGCCTCGCGCGCTCATGCGCTCCCCTCCCCTGCGTCGTGAACGGCGCGCCCCCGCCCGGGCGGGGACGCGCCTTCTCGTCTCGTGGCGGCGATCAGGTCTCGCCGTTGATCCGCTGGGCGGCGTCGATGTTCTCCTGGCCGACGTCGTCGACGAACTGCTCCCAGACGGGCTGCATCGCGTCGACCCACATCTGGCGCTGCTCGTCGGTCAGCTCGCGGATCTCGCCGCCGGCGTCGAGGATCGCCTGGCGGGCCTCGGCGTCGACCTCGCCCACGGCGGCGTTGCGCTCGGCGGTGACCTCCTCGAGGATCGTCAGGAACTGCTCGCGCACGTCGGCGTCGAGGCTGTCGAGCCAGTCGGTCGAGGCGACGACGAGGTAGTCGAGCACGCCGTGGTTGGTCTCGGTGGTGCCGTCCTGCACCTCGAAGAACTTCTGGCCGTAGATGTTGGACCAGGTGTTCTCCTGGCCGTCGACGACGCCGGTCTGCAGCGCGCCGTAGACCTCGGAGAAGGCCATCGGCTGCGGCGACGCCTCGAGCGCCTCCATCTGCGCGATCAGCACGTCGGAGGGCTGCACGCGGAACTTCAGCCCGGCCGCGTCGCCCGGCTCCATCAGCGGCACGTTGGCCGAGAACTGCTTCATGCCGTTGTGCCAGAAGGCGAGGCCCTGCAGGCCGCGGCGCTGCATCGAGTTCATCATCTCCTGCCCGGCCTCGGAGGCCTGGAAGGCGTCGACGGCGGCGATGTCCTCGAACATGAAGGGCAGGTCGAAGATGCGGAAGACCTTGGTGAAGGCCTCGAACTTGGACAGCGACGGCGCGGCGAGCTGGACGTCGCCCTGCAGCATCGCCTCGAGCACCTGGTCGTCGTTGTAGAGCGTGGAGTTCGGGTAGACCTCCATGCACATGGTGCCGTCCATCTCCTCGTTGACCCGCTCCATCAGCAGGTTCGCCGCGATGCCCTTGGGGTGGCGGTCGGAGTTGGTGACGTGGCTGAACTTGACGACGATCTCGCCGTCGTCGCAGGCGGCGAAGCCGGCGGTCGCGCTCACCGAGAGCGCCAGCGCCGTGGCGGCGGTGGTCATGAACTTCATGGGGGGTCCTCCCTGGACGTCTCGTATCGGGTCACACCCCTCCTCGGGGTGCATGGGCGGCAGTCTGGCGCGCGCGGCGGGGGCTGCCAAGCGCCGTGGGAAGGAGGAGATGTGCCACTGTTTTCAGTAACTTGTGCGGCGGCGGCGCAGGAGGCGGGCGGGATGTCGCACAGCCTCACGCCCCGAGTGTGCGGAATTCCGCACAGGCCGGGGGCGCTGCCCCCGTCGCCCCGGCGGGGCGACTCCCCCGGGATTTCGAGGACAGAGACCTGGTCAGCGGTAGTCTTCGGGGCGCAGGCCGTGGCGGGCCAGCTTGTCGTAGAAGGTCTTGCGCGGCAGCTTCAGGCTGCGGGCGGCCTCGGTGGCGCGCCCGCCGGTGCGGCGCAGGGCGTCGGCGAGGAGCGAGCGCTCGACCCGGGCGAGCTGTTCGGCGAGGCCGAGGCCGCTCTCTTCCTCGCCGTCAGACAGGCCCATGACGAAGCGCATCGCGGCGTTCATCAGCGCGCGCCCGTTGCCGGGCCAGTCCTGCGCCATGAGGCGGGCGATCACGTCGGGGGTGATCTCGGGCTGGGGCAGGTTGGCCTGCTCGCAGGCCTGCGCGACGTAGCGGCGGAACATGACGGGGATGTCGTCGGGGCGCTCGCGCAGGCTGGGGATGCGCACCCGCATCAGGTCGAGCCGGTAGTAGAGATCGCCGTTGAAGCGCCCGGCGCGGCTCTCGGCCTCGAGGTCGCGGGTGGTGCCGGCGACGATCCGGGTGGGGCCGCCGGATTCGAGCCGCTCGAGCAGGGCGAATTGCGCCCCCGGCGGCAGCAGGCCGACCTCGTCGAGGTAGAGCGTCCCCGCCCCGGCCGCCGCGAGCGCCTCGTCGAGCGCCTCCACGTCCATGCCGGCCGCCGCGCGCTTGACGAACGGGTGCCGGGCGGCGGCGGAGAGGAGGTGGATGACCTCGGCGGCCTTGGGCGTGCCCGAGCCGGGCTCACCGGTGACCAGCACCTCCGCCGAGGCCCGCGCCACGGCGCGCAGCCGGGCCTTGAGCTCCTCGGCCTGGGGCGAGGTGCCGAAGATCATCCGCGCCGCCGCGTCGCCGCTCTCGAGCCGCAGCTTCTGGCGGCGCGCCTCGAGCACCGCGACGCGCCCCTCGAGCGCGGTCTCGACGGCGGCGAGGAAGTCGCGCGGGGCGCAGGGCTTCTCGAGGAAGTCGTGCGCGCCGCGCCCGATCGCCTCGACGGCCATGGGGATGTCGCCCTCGCCGGTGAGCAGGATCACCGGCAGCTCCGGGTCGATCTTGCGGCTGTGCTCGAGCAGGTGGAAGCCGTCGCGGCCGGGCATGCGGATGTCGGTGACGACGATGCCGTCGAAGCGGGCGGAGATGTGGTCGCGCGCCTCGATGAAGCTGCCGGCGAGGATCGGCGCGAGGTCGGCGAGCTCGAGGGTCTGGCCGAGCGCCTCGCGCACCGCCCGGTCGTCGTCCACGAGCAGCACCCGGCGGCTCACGCGGCCACCTCGCGCGGCGCGGCGGCGTCGAGCTCGACGGTGAAGAGCGCGCCGCCCCCGGGCCGGTTGCGGCCGCGGATCGCGCCGCCGAAGCCCTGGACGAGCCCGTAGCTGATGGACAGGCCGAGGCCCATTCCCTCGGCCTCGCCGACCTCCTTGGTGGAGTAGAACGGATCGAAGATGCGCTCGGGATCGGCGATCCCCGGCCCGGTGTCGGCGACGGCGAGCGTCACCCGCCCCGGCGCGGACTCGACGGTGAGGGTGACGCGGCGGGTGTCGGCGGCGGCGGTGGCGTCGAGCGCGTTGCTGACGAGGTTGAGGAACACCTGCTGCAGCCGCACCTCGCCGCCGCGCACCATCACCGGGCCGGCGGGGCGCTGCCAGTCGAGCGCGACGCCGTCGGCGCGGGCGCGCGCGGCGGTCATCTCGAGCACCGTGTCGATCACCGCGACGAGGTCGACGTCGACGGGCGGGTGGCTCTCCTGCCGGGCGAAGGCGCGCAGGTTGCGGATGATGCGGCCCATGCGGCGCGCCAGCTCGCCGATGCGCGCGAGGTTGGTCGCCGCCGCGTCGGGGCGGCCGCGCTCGAGGAACGCCTCGCCGTTCTCGGCGAAGGAGCGGATCGCCATCAACGGCTGGTTCAGCTCGTGGCTGATCCCCGCCGACATCTGGCCCAGCGCCGACAGCTTGCCCGCCTGCACCAGATCGGCCTGCGCCTTGGTCAGCCGCGCCTCGGCGGCGGCGCGCTCGGCCACCTCGCGGCGCAGGTCGGCGTTGAGCCGGCTCAGCGCCGCCGTGCGCCGCTGCACCCGCCCCTCGAGCCGCCGGTTGGCCTCCGCCAGAACCCGCCGCCGGCCCGTCGCCCAGAACAGCACCGCCCCGAAGGCGAGGCACAGCGCGGCGGCGGCGGCGGCCTGCAGGGTCGCGACCTGGCGCGCGGGGGTGACGTCGATGAGCGCCTCGCCGACCATGCCGATCACCGGCAGGTCGCGCTCGAGGTGCAGCGCGGTGCGCGGCAGGTAGGGGCCGCCGTCGAGGCTCCAGATCTCGCTGTCGCCAAGGGCGCGCGCGCGGCTGTTGACGAAGGGCGCGCCCTCGCCGCTGCCCGCCCGCGCCAGCCCCACCAGCTCGGAGCGGTTGGACAGGAACACGGTGCCGCCGGCGTCGGTGAAGAACACCGTCGGCCGGTCGCCGCGCCAGGTCTGCTCGATGGCGTCGGCGTCGACGGCGACCACCACCGCGCCGCGCACCGGCCCCTCGGGCGCGAAGATCGGCGCGGCGAACAGGAACGCCCGCCGCTCCCAGCGCGGCGAGCGCAGGTGCGCCACGCCCAGCGCCCCGTCCATCGCGCGCTCGAAGTAGCCGCGCCCGCCATGCGCCTCGGGCGCGCTGGCGATGGCGCTGAGCCGCTCGGTGCCGTCGGCGCCGACGACGAGGATGTCGAGCGAGCCGGTCAGGTCGCGCACCCGCAGCAGGATGTCGGCCGCCCTGTCGCTCGCCGCGACCTGCCGGATCTCGTCGTGGTTGGCGAGCAGCACCGCCAGTTCGCGGAACCGCTGGAGCTGGTTGACGAGCCGGTCGGAGGCGAGCGCGAGGTCGGACGCGCCGCGCCGCTCGAGCGGGTCGAGCGCGGCGCGGTAGCCGGTCCACCAGACCCCGGTCGAGAACGCCGCGACGAGGGCGAGCCAGGCGAGGGCGGCGGGGATGCGGGTGCGGCGGCGGATCATGGCGGCGAGGATAGAAACCGTGGCTTGCCTTGGCCAGAGCGCGCGGTAATGGTCGCGCGATGCTGCACCTCTCGCAAGACCCGACCGAGCCGTCCTTCGTCCAGGACCCCTACCCGTTCTACGAGCGCGCCCGCGCCGGGGGCGACCTGTTCCACTGGGAGGAGTACGGCCTGTGCGCCGTGTCGCACCGGGCGGTGATGGCGCTGCTCAAGGACCGCCGGCTGGGGCGCGAGATCCCCGCGGAGGCCGCCGAGGCGATCCCCGAGCGGCTGCGGCCGTTCTACGACATCGAGGCCGACTCCATGCTCGAGCTCGAGCCGCCGCGCCACACCCGGCTGCGCGGGCTGGTGCTGCGCGCCTTCACCTCGCGGCGCATCGCGGCGCTGGAGGCCGACATCGAGGCGCTGTGCCGCGGTCTCGTCGCCGATTTTCCCGACGGACCGTTCGACCTGCTCGACGCCTTCGCCCGGCCGCTGCCGGTGATCGTGATCGCCCGCCTGCTCGGTGTGCCGGAGGCGCGGGCGACGGACCTGCTGGCGTGGTCCAACGCGATGGTCGGCATGTACCAGGCGCGGCGCACCCGCGAGATGGAGGACGCCGCCGTCGCCGCCTCGGTGGCGTTCCGCGACTTCGTCGAGGAGACGGTCGCGGCGCGGCGGCAGGCGCCGGGGCCGGACCTGCTCTCGGAGCTCATCGCCGTCGAGCGGGAGGGCGCGCGGCTGACGACGGACGAGCTGGTGGCGACGGTGATCCTGCTGCTCAACGCGGGCCACGAGGCGACGGTGCACTCGCTGGGCAACGCGGTGCGGCTGCTGCTCGCCGAGGGGGTGCGCGAGGTGGATGCGGCGGTGGTCGAGGAGTGCCTGCGGCTCGATCCGCCGCTGCACCTGTTCTCGCGCTGGGTCTACGAGGAGGTCGAGCTGTTCGGCCACCGCTTCGCGCGCGGCGACCAGGTGAACTGCCTGCTCGCCGCCGCCAACCGCGACCCGGCCGCCTACCCCGAGCCCGACGCCTTCCGGCCCGGCCGGTCGGGGCCGCAATCGGCGGCGTTCGGCGGCGGCATCCACTTCTGCGTCGGCGCGCCGCTCGCCCGGCTCGAGATGGCCGTGGCGCTGCGGGTGCTGTTCGAGACCTGCCCCGGCCTCCACGCCGCCGAGCCCTCGGGCTATGCCGACGTCTTCCACTTCCACGGCCTCGAGCGGCTGATGGTGGCGCGCTGAGCCGCGGCGGCGGCGCTACCTGCCGCCGTAGAGCACGCCCGCGCGGCGCTCGAAGGCGCGCACGATGCGCTGCATCGCCTCGTTGAAGAACATCCCCGCCGCGCCCTGCAGCAAGCGGTTGCGGAACTCGAAATCGACGTCGAACATCACCCGGCACCCGGCCGGGTCGTCCTCGAAGCGCCAGCGGCTCTCCATGTAGCGGAACGGGCCGTCGATGTAGGCGGTGTCGATCTGGTGCTTCGGGTACAGCGTCACCTTCGAGGAGAAGCGCTCGCGGAAGACCTTGAACGAGATCACGAGGTCGGCGTGCATCACCGTGTGGTCGCCCGCCTCCTCGCGCGAGGTGACGCGCGCGGCGGCGGTCCAGGGCAGGAACTCGGGATAGCTCTCCACGTCGGCGACGAGATCGTACATCTGGTCGGGCGTGTAGGGCAGGACGCGGGTCTCGTGGTGTTTCGGCATATGGACGAACGCTGGCTCCGGGTGGCTGTTCCCGCCTATGTCGGACGCCGGGCGGCGAGAGGCAAGCCGCCCTTGCCCCGTGACAGCGCCGCGCGCATCGGCTAGGTGGCGCGCGCACGGGACAGGAGAGCTGCACGATGGTGAATCGCGACTACGTCATCGACGAGATGATCTCGGCGAAGTCGATCGCCGCGCGCATCGAGGCGCTCGCCCACGAGATCAAGCGCGAGTTCCGCGGCACCGAGCAGCTCGTCGTGGTCGGGCTGCTGCGCGGCTCGTTCGTGTTCATCGCCGACCTCGTGCGCGAGCTCGACCTGCCGGTGGAGGTGGATTTCCTCGAGGCCTCTTCCTACGGCGATTCGATGGAATCGAGCCGCGAGGTGCGCATCCTGAAGGACCTGCGCGGCGAGATCGGCGGGCGCGACGTGCTCGTGGTCGAGGACATCGTCGACACCGGCCACACCCTGTCGAAGGTCACCCAGTACCTCGCCACCCGCACCCCGGCCCGGCTGCGCACCATCGCGCTGCTCGACAAGCCGGCGCGGCGCGAGGTCGACTTCAAGGCCGACTGGACCGGCTTCGAGATCCCCGACGAGTTCGTGGTCGGCTACGGGATCGACTACGCCCAGCGCAACCGCAACCTGCCGTTCATCGGCAAGGTGCGCTTCCCGGACGCGGAGTGACGGCATGAACGAGCTGCGCTGGCTGCTGCGCGCCAAGCGCTGGGCCGACCGCCCGCCCTCGGCGGAGCGGGTGAAGCTGGTGCTCGGCGTGATCGCCGCCTGCCTGCTGCTCGCCGGGGTGGTCCGCTTCGTCGGCTGGCCCGACTGGGCCACGCTGGAGCCCGTCGGCCGCCCCAAGGTACAGGTCTCGCCGGCGGCGCCGGGCTGACGCGGAGGCTGGCGATGCCGGGCTGAAGCCCGGCCTACGGCGTCGCGCCACCTCTGCCGACGGTTGCCGGGCTGAAGCCCGGCCTACGGG
>NZ_CH724107.1:707165-724784 GCF_000153305.1 Oceanicola granulosus HTCC2516 | reverse complement strand
GCGGCGCCCGCGAAGGCGCCGCCTCTTCCGTCAGCGCGGCGCCGCGCGCCGTGCCGCCCGCGCTCACTCCGGCAGGAGCACGCCGTCGACCACGTGGATGACGCCGTTCGACTGCATCACGTCGGCGGTGACCACGTCGCGCACGTTGCCGCTCTCGTCGAAGATGTAGACGTTGCCCGACGACTTCACCTGCGCGCTCAGCGCGTCGCCCGAGACGGTCTCCATGTGCACGAAGCCCTCGCTGTCGGCGGCGTCCATGAAGGCCTGCGAGGTCCAGGTGCCCGGCACGACGTGGGCGGTCAGCACCTTGGTGAGCGTCGCGCGGTTCTCCGGCTGGAGCAGCGACTCGACGGTGCCGGCGGGAAGCGCGGCGAAGGCGTCGTCGGTGGGGGCGAAGACGGTGAACGGGCCGTCGCCCTGCAGCGTCTCGGCGAGTCCGGCGGCCTGAACGGCGGCCACGAGGGTGGTGTTGATTGGCGAGTTCACGGCGTTCTCGATGATGTTCATGTCCGCCATCATCGGCGCGCCGCCGACCGTCGGGTTGCCGTCGGCGCCCATGCTCTCGGAGGCCGCGGCCTCTTCCTGCGCCGGCAGCAGCACGGTGTCGATCACGTGGATCACGCCGTTGGACTGGTCGACGTCGGCGATAGTGACGGTGGCGATGTTGCCCTGCTCGTCCTCGAGCTTGATGTCGTCGCCGTCCATGAAGGCCTGCAGCGTGCAGCCGCCGACGGTCGGGACGGGGTGACGGCCGCCGTCATCCTCGATCATGCCCATGATCGCGTCCGACATCGCGTCCGCGGCGACGACGTGGCAAGTCAGGATCTTGGTGAGCTGATCCTTGTTCTCCGGCATCACCAGCGTCTCGACGGTGCCCTCGGGCAGCTTGGCGAAGGCGTCGTCGGTGGGCGCGAAGACGGTGAACGGGCCTTCGCCCTGGAGCGTGTCCACGAGCCCGGCGGCCTGCACGGCGGCGACGAGGGTGGTGTGGATCGGCGAGTTCACGGCGTTTTCGATGATGTTCATGTCCGCCATCATCGGCGCGCCGCCGACGGTGGGGTTGCCGCCCATCTCGTGGCTCTCGGCGAAGGCGGCGGCGGGGGTGAGCATGGTGGCGGCGAGCAGTGTCGCCTTGAAGGTGCGGGTCATGTCGGTCTCTCCTGTTGGCGCTGTCGAGCGGGCGCTCGAGCAGGTGGTTGTGAGCACAGCCACGGGAGCGCCCGGAGATGAGTTTCGCGGAATCGGTGAAATGATCGGTCACGGCTCGGTGAGCCCGCGTGGCGGGTGCAGCGGAGACTGAGCTGCGAGCAGCCGTGGCTACGTCGGAAGACAATCCTCACATCTCGCGGCGAGGTCGTCACGATTGCGGGAACAAACGGCGGGCCCGCACCGTTCGCTTGCCATAGCCATCAAGGCAAACCGAAAGGAAAGGCGCCCGAGATGCACGCCATCATCTACCTCATCGGATTGGTCGTGATCGTACTCGCGATTCTCAATTTCGTCGCTTGAAGCCGGAAGGATCTTTCATGACTGACAACAGCACAACCCCCCCGAACCAGACCAGCAAGACCGACGCCAGCACCTCCGCCGAGGCCGCGCGCGACGTGCGCGACAGCGCCGCCGAGGAAGCCCGTCGTCTGCGCGACACGGCGACCGAACAGGCGCAGAAGCGCGCCGAGGGCGCCAAGGAGGGCATCGCCGACGAGATCGGCTCGGTCGGCGACGCGCTGCGCCGGGCATCCGACGAGCTGCGCTCCGGCTCGCCGCAGGAGCAGATGTTCGGCACCATGGCCGAAACACTGGCCGACCTGTCCGACACCGTGCGCGGCAAGGGCATCAACGAGATGGTCTCCGACGTCGCGGACTTCGGCCGCCGCAACCCGCTCGCCTTCCTCGGCGGCGCGGCGCTGCTCGGCTTCGCCGGCGCCCGGCTGGCCCGCGCCTCGCAGAGCGGCGCCCAGAACATGGGCACGTCGGATTACGGCCGCAGCGACTACGGCAGCTCCACTGGCGCCTCGTCCGTCGGCACCGCGCCCGCCTCGCCGGCCTCCGCGCCCGCCACCGGCGGCGCCGCCACCGGCTCCACCACGCCCGCCTCGCCGGCCGTGACCACGAAAGGACCCCAGTCATGACCGACAAGCCCCATGAGTCCACCACGTCCCTCGTCGGCGACGCGCTGCAGCATGTGAGCTCGCTCGTCCGCTCCGAAGTGGACCTCGCGCGCGCCGAGATCGACCAGAACCTCCGCCGGGCCGGTGCCGCCATCGGCATGATCGTCGCCGCCGGCGTGATCGCGCTGACCGCGCTGAACGTGCTCGCCGGCGCCCTCGTGGCCGCGATCACCGAAGCCGGGATCGACGCCGGCTGGTCGGCCCTGATCGTCGGCGTGCTGTTCGCGATAATCGCCTACGTGCTGCTCAAGAAGGGCACGAACGATCTGCAACTCTCGAGCCTTGCGCCCACCCGCACGGCCGAAAATGTCAAGCGCGACGCCCGCGCAGTCCAGGGAGCCTACAATGACAAATGACACCCGCTCTCCGAACGAAATCGAGCGCGACATCGAGCGCGAGCGCACCGAGCTCGCCGGCACCGTCCGCGCGCTGCAGGAGAAGTTCACCCCCGAGGCCGTCATCTCGGAATTGACCCGCAACTTCCGCGAGCACGGCGGCGACGTTGGCCAGGCCGTGACCCGCTCGGTCAAGCAGAATCCCGTCGCCTTGGCGTTGACCGGCGTCGGCCTCGCGTGGTTGATGTTTGGCCGCTCCTACGACCCGCTCGCGGAGAACAGCCGGATCAACTACGGCCGCCGTCACGACCATGACGACCTGCAGTCCCCGCCGCCCGCCGACAGCAGCTACGTCGGCAGCAAGGGCTATCGCACGGGCCGCGAGCTTCCCTCGCACCGCTCGCCGACGGTCACCGAGCGCTCCGCCTCCTCGCGGACCTATCCCGACTGGGCGCGCGAGTATGACCGTGGCGCCTTCGACGCGGACAACGAGGGCGGCCGTGGCATCGGCGACAAGGCCTCCGACCTCGCCGGTCGCGGCAAGGCGGGCGTGTCGTCCGCCGCCGGGTCGGTCGCTGGCGGTGCCAAGAGCGCCGGGGCCGGTGTCGCCGGGGCCGCACGCTCCGCCGGCGGAGCCGTCTCGGGGGCCGCGTCGAGCGCCGGGAGCGCCGCCTCGGGGGCCGCTCGCAGCGCCGCCGACCGTGCCGCCCGTGCACGCGATGCCCTCGCCCACGGCACCGAGAACCTCTCGGAAGCCGCCCGTGAGCGCGTGATCGCCGCCCGCGAGCGCGCGATGGACATGCGCGACCGTGCCGCCCGCACCGCGTCGGACAGCTGGAACTACAGCCGCGACAGCGCCACCGACTTCATCGAGGAGCAGCCGCTCGTCGCCGGTGCGCTGGCGCTCGCGGTCGGGGCCGCCCTCGGCTCCGCCCTGCCGCGCACGCGCTACGAGGACGAGTATCTCGGCCGCTACCGTGACGACCTCTTCGACGAGGCCGAGCGCATCTTCCACGAAGAGCGTGAGAAGGCCGAGCGGGTCGGCAAGGCCGCTCTGGGCGAGGCGAGCAAGATCGTCGACGAGAAACGCGCCGACATGGACGAGACCGCGCCCGGCTCGAAGTCCGCCGCCGAAGCCGCCGCCGACGAGGCGAAGTCCGCCGGCAAGCGCGTTGCCGACGCCGCCAAGGACGAGGCGGACAACCAGAACCTCGGCAAGCCGAAGAGCTGATGGCGGACACACGCGGTCATCACGCCCACGGGCCGACCGAAATTCCTGCGCGGGGGTGGAAGGAAATCCTTCTCCGCGTCTGGAAGGAGAACAGCTCCGACCACGTCAGCCTCATCTCGGCTGGCGTGGCTTTCTACGGTCTGCTCGCGCTTTTTCCCGCCATCACCGCCATGATCGCCATCGCCGGCCTCGTCATGGAGCCGGCGCAGATCACCGAGCAGCTTCAGGCGCTCGGCGGGATGCTCCCGCAGGACGCGGCCGATATCCTGATCGGCCAGGCGCAGGAAGTGGCGGGCAGCCGGGAGGGCGGGCTCGGACTGGCCGCCGTGCTCGGCATCCTGCTCGCGCTCTACTCGGCTTCCAAGGGCGTCTCGAGCCTCATGGAGGGGATCAACGTCGCCTACGACGAGGAAGATCAGCGCGGCTTCATCAAGCGCACCGCACTGACGCTGGCGCTGACGCTGGTGCTGATCGTGGGCATCGTGCTCGGTCTCGCCTCGACGGTGGTGCTGCCGGCGGTGCTCAACGTCGTCGACCTCGGACCGGTGACGGAGATCCTGATCGCCGCCTTCCGCTGGGCGCTGCTGCTGGTGCTCGCGGTGGGGGGCTTCGCGCTGCTCTACCGCTTCGCGCCCGACCGGTCCTCGGCCCGGATGAAGTGGCTCACGCCGGGCGCCATCGTCGGCTGCATCCTGTGGATCGTCGCGACGGTCGGCTTCGCCATCTACGCCGACAATTTCGGCAGCTACAACGAGAGCTTCGGCGCCCTCGGCGGCGTGATCGTGCTGCTGATGTGGCTGTGGCTGTCGTCCTACGCGGTGCTGATGGGCGCGGAGATCAACTCCGAGATCGAGCTGCAGACCCGCGTCGACACCACAACCGGCCCGCCCATGCCGCGCGGCACCCGGGGCGCGGTGAAGGCCGACAACCTTCCCGAACCGCCGGAAGAGACGGACGAGAAATGAGCGACCGGGCCGCGGCGCAGGCCGTGGCCCGTCGTGCGCATTATTGGGAAGCTGGAGCGGGTGAAGGGAATCGAACCCTCGTCTTAAGCTTGGGAAGCTCCTGCTCTACCATTGAGCTACACCCGCCTCAGGTCGACTTGATTAGTCGCGCTCCGCCGCGTGGTCAAGCGCTCTCCCACCGGCACGCCCGCTTTCAGCCGATCCGGTAGTTCGGGCTCTCGCGGGTGATCTGCACGTCGTGCACGTGGCTTTCCTTCAGGCCCGCGCCGGTGATCTTCACGAAGGAACAGTTGCGGCGCATCTCCTCGACGGTGGCGCATCCGGTGTAGCCCATGGCCGCGCGCAGGCCGCCGACGAGCTGGTGGATGACCGCCCCGGCGGTGCCCTTGTAGGGGACCTGGCCCTCGATGCCCTCGGGGACGAGCTTGTCGGAGGCCGCGTCCTTCTGGAAGTAGCGGTCGGCCGAGCCGCGCGCCATGGCGCCGAGCGAGCCCATGCCGCGGTAGGCCTTGTAGGAGCGGCCCTGGTAGAGGATCACCTCGCCGGGGCTCTCGTCGGTGCCGGCGATCATCGAGCCGACCATGGCGCAGGACGCGCCGGCGGCGATGGCCTTGGCGAAATCGCCGGAGAACTTGATGCCGCCGTCGGCGATCACCGGCACGTCGCCGGCCGCGGCGGCGCAGTCCATCACCGCGGTCAGCTGCGGCACGCCGACGCCCGCGACCATGCGCGTGGTGCAGATGGAGCCCGGCCCGATGCCGACCTTCACCGCGTCCGCGCCCGCGCCGATGAGGGCACGGGTCGCCTCGCCGGTGGCGACGTTGCCGGCCACGACCTGCACCTCGTTCGACAGCTTCTTGGCCCGCTCGACAGCGTGCGCCACGCCCTCGGAATGGCCGTGGGCGGTGTCGATGACGATCATGTCGACGCCCGCGTCCACCAGCGCCTCGCTGCGCTCGAAGCCGGCGTCGCCCACGGTGGAGGCGGCGGCGACGCGCAGGCGGCCGAGCCGGTCCTTGCACGCGGTCGGGTTGAGCACGGCCTGCTCGGTGTCCTTGAGCGTCAGCAGGCCGGTGAGCTTGCCCTCGCCGTCGGTGACGAGCAGCTTCTCGATGCGCCGCGCCTTCATCAGGCTGCGGGCCTCGTCGAGGTCGGCGGGCTCGGTGAGCATCGCGAGGTTGTCCGAGGTCATCATCACCCGCACCGGGGTGTCGTCGTCGGAGGCGAAGCGCATGTCGCGGTTGGTGACGATGCCGAGCACCCGGCCGTCGCCGTCGACGACGGGGAAGCCGGTGACGCGGTAGTGCTCCATCAGCTTGCGCGCGTCGGCGAGGGTCTGGTCGGGGGTGAGGGTGACGGGGTTGTAGACGATTCCGGAGACGAAGCGCTTCACCTGCCGCACCTCCTCGGCCTGCGCCGCGACGTCGAGATTCCGGTGCACGACGCCCATGCCGCCGTACTGGGCCATGAGGATCGCCATGCGCGCCTCCGTCACCGTGTCCATCGCGGACGACAGCAGCGGGATGTTGAGCGCGATGTCGCGGGTGACGCGGGTGCGGGTGTCGGCCGTCGACGGCAGCACCGACGAGGCTGCGGGGACGAGCAGTACGTCGTCGAAGGTGAGTGCCTCGCGAATCTCCATCGGCCAGCTCCTTTGGGATGGTCTCGTTTGGCGCTTTGCTATGTCACGATGCCGTCGGGGGAGAAAGCCCTAAGGTCACACCCACCGCAGCGCCCGCAGCACCAGCACCTGCACCACCACGATCGCCCCGAGCAGGCCGGTGAAGACCCAGAAGGCCGGCGGCCAGGCCGCGCCGGGCATCCCGGCGAGGTTGACGCCCATCAGGCCGGTCAGCACGCCGAGCGGCAGGAAAATCGCCGAGATCATCGACAGCAGGTAGAGGTTGCGGTTGAGCCGGTCGGAGAGGGCGGTGTTGAGCTCGTCGGAGACGACCACCATCCGCTCGCGCAGCGATTCCGTCTCCTCGACGGCGCGCACCAGGCGCTCGTGGCTCTCGGCGAGGCGGTCGGCGTCGTCCTCCTGGAGCACGGCGGCGCGGGCGCGCGACAGCGTGTGAGCCGCCTCGCGTTGCGGGATCAGGAAGCGGCGCACGTCGACGAGCTCGCCGCGGATGTCGGTAACGGAATTGCGCAAGGGCCGGTCGGGCTCGCGCAGCACGCGCTCCTCGAGCACGTCGCCCTGGTCGTCGAGGTCGGCGAGGTAGTCGTCGATGCGCCGGTTCAGCCCCTCGATGAGCGCCGCCAGCAGCGCGCCCGCGCGGCGCGGGCCGTCGCCGGCGGCCACTCGCGCGGCCAGCTCCTCGACGCTCGCCAGCGGCCGCCGCCCGATGGAGACGACCCGGCCCGCCTCGACCCAGAGCCGGATCGCGACCATGTCCTCGGGCTCGTCGCCGGGATTGGTGTTCACGCCGCGCAGGATCACCAGCAGGCCGTCGCCGATCACCGAGGCGCGCGGGCGGGTCTGGTTCTCGAGCAGGGCGTCGCGGGCCGTTTCGGGGAGGTAGGCGAGGTTGGCGTCGATCCACGGCTCCGTCTCGGGGTGGTCGAAGCGCATGTGGACCCAGCAGGGCTCGGGCGCGGCCAGCGCGGCGGCGATCTCGTCGCTGCTCTCGAGGCTTGTCGTGTCGTCGCGCGCGAGCGCGTAGGCGAACTGGATGCAATCTGGCATGTGATGCCAAGCCACCGGCGCGGGAATGGGTTCCCGCGCCGGTGCAGGGACGGGCTCAGCCGTCGTAATCGACCTCTTCGATGATCCGCAGCGCCTCGCCGCGGTGATCGGCCAGCTTGGCGAGATCCACGTCGTCCGGGGTGAACTCGCCCCAGCTCGCGACGAGCTCGGAGACCTCGGCGCCCTCGAGCACCGGGTACTCGTTGTTCACCTCGGCGTAGATCGCCTGCGCCTCGGGGGAGACGAGGAATTCCATCAGCTGCAGCGCCTCGTCACGGTTGGGCGCGGACTGGGTCATGCCGATGCCGGAGACGTTCACGTGGGTGCCGCCGTCCTCGAAGGTCGGGAAGACGATGCGCACCGAGTCGGCCCACTCGGACTGCTCCTCGTCGTTGACCATCAGGCCCATGTAGTAGGTGTTGCCGAGGCTGATGTCGCACTCGCCGGCCCAGATCGCGCGGACCTGCGCGCGGTCGTTGCCCTGCGGCTTGCGGGCGAGGTTGTCGCGCACGTCGGCCGCCCACTGGCGGGCGTAGTCCGCGCCGTGGTGCTCGATGATCGCCGACAGCAGCGCGAGGTTGTAGTTGTGGGTGCCCGAACGGGTGCAGATGCGGCCTTCCCAAGCGTCGGAAGCGAGGTCTTCGTAGGTCGTCACCTCGCCGTCGGCGACGCGCTCCTTGGAGGCGTAGACGATGCGGGCGCGGGTGGTGAGGCCGAACCAGAGGTTCTCGGGCGAGCGCAGGGTCTCGGGCACGGCCTCGGTCAGCACGTCGCTGTCGACGGGCTGGAGCACGCCGGCATCGACGATCTGCTTCAGGTTAGCGATATCCACGGTCATCACCAGGTCGGCGGGCGACCGCTCGCCCTCGGCCTCGAGCCGCTCGACGATGCCCTCGTCGACATGGGCGAGGTTGACGGCGATGCCGGTCTTCTCGGTGAAGGCATCTATCACCGGCTGGATCAGCTCGGGCTGACGGGTGGTGTAGATGTTGACGTCGGCCAGAGCGGGCAGGGCGGTGCCGGCGGCGAGCGTGGCGAGCAGGGTGGTTCGCAGGATCATGCGGTCTCTCTCCGGGGTTTGATCTCCGGCGCAGAGAAAGCTGACTATTTTGGTCGGGTCAAGGGCGGAAAGTAAATCAGTCGGATTTTTCCCGCGCCTTCGCCGCGTCCCACAGCGCGTCCATCTCGGCGAGGTCGCTGTCCTGCGGACGCTTGCCGCGCGCGCGAAGATCGTCCTCCACCTGGTTGAAGCGTCGGGTGAACTTCGCGTTCGTGCGCCGCAGCGCCTTCTCGGGGTCGACGCCGAGGTGGCGGGCGAGGTTGGCCATCACGAACAGCAGGTCGCCGATCTCGTCCTCGATCTCGTCGTGCCCCAGCCGGTCACGCGCCGCCTCCAGCTCGCGCGCCTCCTCGACGAGCTTGTCGAGCACCTGCGCCGTCTCCGGCCAGTCGAACCCGACCCGCGCGGCACGGTTCTGCAGCTTGAGCGCGCGCAGCAGGGCCGGCAGCCCCAGCGCCACCCCGTCGAGCGTGCGCGTCTCGGCGCGCGCCGCCCGCTCGGCGGCCTTGATCGCCTCCCAGTCCTTCGTCTGCTGCGCCGCCGACTTGTCGCGGCTCTCGTCGCCGAAGACGTGCGGATGGCGGGCGACCATCTTGTCCGACATCGTGTCGGCGACCTCGTGGATGTCGAACAGGCCCTGCTCGGACGCCATCTGCGCGTGAAAGACCGACTGGAACAGCAGATCGCCCAGCTCGCCCTTCAGCTCGTCCCACGCCTGCCGCTCGATCGCGTCGGCCACCTCGTGCGCCTCCTCGATCGTGTAGGGCGCGATGGTGGCGAAGGTCTGCTCGATGTCCCACGGACAGCCCGTCTTCGGGTCGCGCAGGCGGCGCATGATCTCGATCAGGCGGGGCAGGCCGCCGTGCGGGTCGTGGACGATGTCGTTCATGGGCGGCAGGCTAGCGGGCCCGCCGGCGAGGGCAACGGCGAATTGCCTCGCGGGCGGAGCCTTGACCGCGCCCGGCCGATCGGTGACAGACCGTTCCATGATCCCCAACGACACGCTCGACCAGATCGTCGCCCGCCAGCAATATCTCGAGGCCCGCATGGCCGAGGGCGCGCCGGGCGCCGAGATGATCGCCATCGCGCGCGAATATTCCGACCTCAAGCCGGTGGTGGAGACCATCGCCCGCTACCGCGCCCTCACCGCCGAGCTCGAGGAGGCGCAGGCGATGCTCGCCGAGCCCGAGATGCGCGGCCTCGCCGAGGAGGAGATCGCGCGCCTCAAGGAGGCGCTGCCGGAGGCGGAGCAGGCCCTGCGGCTCGCCCTGCTGCCGCGCGACGCGGCCGACGCACGCCCCGCGATGATCGAGATCCGCCCCGGCACCGGCGGCGAGGAGGCGGCGCTGTTCGCCGCCGACCTGCTGCGCATGTACCAGCGCTACGCCGACGCGAAGGGCTGGAGCTTCGAGATCATCGACGAGCAGGCCACCGAGCTCGGCGGCATCCGCGAGCTGACGGCGCGGGTGGCGGGCGACGGGGTCTTCGCGCGGCTGAAGTTCGAGAGCGGCGTGCACCGGGTCCAGCGGGTGCCCGAGACCGAGAGCGGCGGGCGCATCCACACCTCCGCCGCCACGGTCGCGGTGCTGCCTGAGGCGGCCGACGTGGACATCGACATCGCGCCCGCCGACATCCGCATCGACACGATGCGCGCCTCGGGCGCCGGCGGCCAGCACGTCAACACCACCGACAGCGCGGTGCGCATCACCCACCTGCCCACCGGCCTCGTCGTCACCAGCTCCGAGAAGAGCCAGCACAGGAACCGCGAGATCGCGATGCAGGTGCTCAAGACCCGGCTGTTCGACATGGAGCGCCAGCGCGCCTCCGACGAACGCTCCGCCGCGCGCAAGGCGCAGGTCGGCAGCGGCGACCGCTCCGAGCGGATCCGCACCTACAACTTCCCGCAGGGGCGCATGACCGACCACCGGATCAACCTCACCCTCTACCGGCTCGAGGAAATCCTCGGCGGCGACCTCGACGAGACGATCGACGCGCTGATCGCCGAGACCCAGGCGCGCCAGCTCGCGGAGATGGAGAAGTGACGACCGGCTCCGAGGCGCTCGTCGCTGCGACCCGCACCCTCGCCGCGGCCGGCATCCCCGATCCGGGGCGCGACGCCCGCCGGCTGTTCGCCCACGCGCTGAAGGTGCCGCCGGGGCGGCTGACGCTGATCCTGCCCGAGCCGGTGCCGGCGGACGCGCTCGCCATCTACCGCCAGCTCATCACCCGCCGCGCCGCCCACGAGCCGGTCTCGCACCTCACCGGGCGGCGCATGTTCTACGGCCGCGAGTTCCTCGTCACCCCCGACGTGCTCGACCCGCGCCCCGAGACCGAGACGCTGATCGAGGCGGCGCTCGCCGAGCCGTTCGCGCAGGTGCTCGATCTCGGCATGGGCTCGGGCTGCATCCTGCTGACCCTGCTGGCGGAGATGGAGGCGATGGGGCATCCGGAGGTCTGGGGCGCCGGCGTCGAGCTGTCGCCCGCGGCGTTCGAAGTCGCCTGGTGGAACCGCAACGCCTTCCGCCTCGAGGAGCGTGCGCTGCTGCTGCAGGGGAGCTGGTACGCGCCGCTCGCCGCCGAGTTCGGCGCCGACATGCCCGGCTTCGCGCTGATCGTGTCGAACCCGCCCTACGTGACGGAGGACGAGTGGCAGGCCCTCGACGCGACGGTGCGCGAGCACGAGCCGCGCATCGCGCTGACCGACGGCGCCGACGGGCTCACCGCCTACCGCGAGATCGTCGCCTCCGCCCCCGCCCACCTCGCGCCCCGCGGACGGCTGATGGTCGAGATCGGCCCGGCCCAGGGCATGGCCGTCGCGGCCCTGATGCTCGAGGCCGGGCTCTCCGACGTGCGCATCGTGCAGGACCTCGACGGCCGCGACCGGGTGGTGCTCGGCCGGCGCGCCTGAGCGATAAAGTGCGCTGTCATACGTCGAAAAGCACTCTGTGCGCACGAAAACCCCTTGAAAGGCCCGGTGCGGCGTGTTTAGTCAGAGATGTCGCGGGAAGCGGGCCTCTTCGAGGCCTCCCCCGATCAGTCGCCAGACATCGACCGGCTCACTTCGACAGACGCGCGCGAGGCGCGCCGGGCTCGGGCAAAGCAAATCACCAGGCGGAAACGGACGTTTCATGAGATCATCCAAGTCACGCTCGCGGGGGTCTAAGAACCGCAACAGGCCGACGGGCGGCAACATCATCAACCGCGTGTTCGATTCCTCGGGCCCCGACGGCAAGGTGCGCGGCACCCCGCAGCAGATCATCGACAAGTACAACCAGTTGCACCGCGACGCCCAGCTCGCCGGCGACCGGGTCGATGCCGAGAACTTCGCCCAGCACGCCGAGCACTACACGCGGATGCTCGCCGAGGCGACGAAGGAAGTCGACCAGAAGCGCGAGGAGCAGGAGCGCCAGAACCGCGAACGCCAGGCCGAGCGCGACCGCGAGCGCGCCGAGCGCCTGAAGGCGCAGGAACAGGCCTCCAACGAGTCCGGCTCGGGCGAGCAGCCCGACACCAGCGGCGGCTCCGACCTCGTCGACACCCCCGAGGCGCGCAACGAGCCGCCCCAGCCCAAGGGCGACGAGCCGCCGGCCAAGAAGCCCCGCCGCTCCCGCGCCCGCAAGAAGCCCGCGGACGACGGCCAGTCCCCGGGCAACCCGTCGCCCAACGACGGCCAGGATTCGGCCCCCGAAGCCGCCGAGTGATCCGGCGGCGCGCGTCCGCGCCCACTCCTTGCAGCAAGTTCCGAGGCGACGCTCCACCCGGGGCGTCGCTTTCGTTGGGGCCGCTGGATCCTGGATATTTGAAGAACAGAGACGTCCTCGCGCCGCGCCCCCGCCCTCTGTTCTGAAAATATCCCCGCCGGAGGCTGCCGCCGGTCGCGGCCGGGCCCTCCGCCGGGGTTGCTTGCGCCGGCGGGTGGCGGGCGTAGATTGGCGCGCGGAGGCCGCAGCATGACCCGCATCGACAGCTACGACACCACCCTCGAGACCGCCCTCGACTGGCATCGCGCCGGCAAGGGAGCCGTGCTGGCGACGGTGATCGAGACCTGGGGCTCGTCGCCGCGCCCCGTCGGCTCGCTGCTCGCGATCTCTGGCGGGGGCGAGATGGAAGGATCGGTCTCGGGCGGCTGCGTCGAGGGGGCGGTCGTGGCCGAGGCGCTGGAGGCGGTCGGCGGCGGCGAGATGCGCCAGCTGACCTACGGGGTGAGCGACGACGACGCCTTCGCCGTGGGCCTGGCCTGCGGCGGCACGATCCGGGTGCTGCTCGAGCCGCTGGGCCTGGCGCTGCCGGTGGCGCTGCTCGAGGAGATCGTCGCGGCGCGCGCGGCGCGGCGGCCGGTGGCCTACCTGGTCGATCTGGAGAGCGGCGCGCGGCGGATCGCCGGGGCCGAAGAGTACCCGGAGCGGTTCCGGCTGGACCGCTCCGGCGTGGAGCCCGACGGGCGGACCTTCGTAAGCGTCTACAACCCGCCGCTGCGTATGGTCGTCGTGGGCGCGGTGCACATCGCGCAGCACCTGCTGCCGATGGCGCGGGCCTGTGGCTACGACCCGGTGCTGATCGACCCGCGCCCCGCCTTCGGCTCGGCGGCGCGGTTCCCCGGCGAGACGATCCTCGAGGACTGGCCCGACGAGGCGCTCGCCGCCTACGGGCTTGACGCGCGCACCGCCGTCGTGACCCTGACCCACGATCCCAAGCTCGACGACCCGGCGATCCGCGCGACGCTCGGCTCGGACGCCTTTTACCTCGGTTGCCTCGGCTCGACGCGGACCCATGCCAAGCGGGTCGAGCGGCTGCGGGCGGCGGGCGTCGACGACGCCGCGATCGCGCGCATCCATGCACCGGTGGGGCTGGACCTCGGCGGGCGCTCGCCGGCGGAGATCGCGCTGGCGGTGATGGCGGAGATCACCCAGACCCTGAGGCGCGGCTGATGCGGTTCGGCCCGGTGCCCCCGGCCGAAGCGTCGGGGACGATCCTCGCCCATTCGCTCACGGTCGGCGCGGCGCGCTGGAAGAAGGGCCGCGCGCTCGACGAGGACGACGCGGCGGCGCTCGCGGCGGCGGGGCTGGCGGAGGTGACGGTGGCGCGGCTCGAGCCCGGCGACGTCGGCGAGGACGCGGCCGCCGCGCGGCTCGCCGAGGCGCTGGCGGGCGACGGGCTGCGGCTGTCGCGGGCGGCAACGGGGCGGGTCAACCTGTTCGCGCCCGGCCCGGGCGTGGCGCGGGTCGAGGCGGGGGCGGTGGCGGCGCTGAACGGGATCGACCCGATGATCACCGTGGCGACGGTGCCGCCGTGGCAGCGCTGCGCCGAGGGGACGATGGTGGCGACGGTCAAGATCATCTCCTACGGCGTGCCCGAGGCCGCGCTGGCGCAGGCCTGCGCCACGGGGGCCGGGGCGCTCGGCTTCGCCGCGCCGGTGCTGCGCTCCGCGGCGCTGATCGAGACGGAGGTCGCGCTGGGGCGCGAACAGTCGGGCAAGGGCGCGGAGGCGATGCGCGAGCGGCTCGCGCGCCTCGGGATCGACCTCGCCATCGCGCCGAAGGTGGCGCACGACGTGGCGCCGCTGGCCGAGGCGCTGGCGGGGCGCGAGGAGGACCTGGTGCTCGTCCTGACCGGCTCGGCGACTTCGGACGCGGCCGATGTCGGCCCGGCGGCGCTGCGCGCGGCGGGGGGCGAGCTGGTGCGGTTCGGGATGCCGGTCGACCCGGGCAACCTGCTGTTCCTGGGCGACATCGCCGGCCGGCCCGTGATCGGGCTGCCCGGCTGCGCGCGCTCGCCGGCGCTCAACGGGGCGGACTGGGTGCTGGAGCGCGTGGTCTGCGGCGTGCCGGTCGGCCCGGACGACATCGCCGCGATGGGCGTGGGCGGGCTGCTCAAGGAAATCCCGACCCGCCCGCGCCCGCGCGACCACCGCCGCTAGCACTGGAGTTGCCCATGCGTCTCGACCACATCGCCGTCTGCTGCGCCGACCTCGCCGAGGGCGTCGCCGCGACCGAAGCCGCGCTCGGCGTGGCGCTGGGGCCGGGCGGGCGGCATGCGCGGTTCGGCACCCACAACCGGCTGCTGGGGCTGGGGGACATCTACCTCGAGGTCATCGCGCCCGAGCCGGGGGCGGAGGTGGCGGGGCCGCGCTGGTTCGGGCTCGACCACGCCGGCGCGCCCCGGCTCGGCAACTGGATCTGCGCCGTGCCCGATCTCGACGCGGCGCTCGCGGTCGCGCCGCCGGGGCTGGGGCGCGCGGTGCCGCTGGAGCGGGGCGAGCTGCATTGGCGCATCGCGGTGCCCGAGGACGGCGGGCTGCCGGACGGCGGCGCCTTTCCGACGCTGCTCGAGTGGGGCGCGGGGGTGACGCCGCCGGCGGCGCGGCTGCCCGACAGCGGCTGCCGGCTGGCGCGGCTCGAGGTGTCGCACCCCGAGGCGGAGCGGATCGCGGCGGCACTGCCGCTGGAGGACGGGCGGATCGCCTTCCGCACCGGGCCAGTAGGGCTGGCGGCGCTGATCGACACCCCCGGCGGGCAGCGGCGGCTGGCATGATCCGCGCCGCCCGAACGCAGGACGCCACCGCCATCGCGGCGGTCTGGAACGGGATCATCGAGACCACCACCGTCACCTTCGCCTCCGAGCCGAAGAGCGTCGCGGCGGTGACGGAGCTGATCGCGGAGCGCCCGGTGCTGGTCGCCGAGCGGGCGGGCGCGGTGGCGGGCTTCGCCACCTTCGGGCCGTTCCGGGGCGGCAGCGGCTACCGGCACACGGCGGAGCTGACGGTGCATCTGACCGAGGCCGCGCGCGGGCAGGGGCTGGGGCGGCGGCTGGTGGCGGCGCTCGAGGCGGAAGCGGCGGGGCAGGGGGTGCATGTGCTGGTCGCGGCGATCAGCGCGGAGAATGCGGGCGCGCTGGCGTTCCACGCGAGGCTGGGCTTCGAGGAGGCCGGACGGTTGGCCGAGGTGGGGCGCAAGTTCGGCCGCTGGCTCGACCTCGTGCTGATGCAAAAACGGCTCTGACATTCCCGGCCGCAGCCGCTAGGAAGGCGTCATGTCGATCTGGTCCCGCATTGCCGACGCGCTTGCGGCCCTGCGCTCGGGCGAGGGGCTGGCGGCGGTGTTCGACAGCCTGCGCTCGCCGCCCGAGCGCCGCGCGGCGTTCGCCATCGCCGTGATCGCGCTCGGGGCGAAGATGGCCAAGGCCGACGGGCTCGTCACGCGCGACGAGGTGACGGCGTTTCGCGAGGTGTTCCACATCCCGCCCGCGCAGGAGGCCAACGCGGCGCGGGTCTACAACCTCGCGCGCACCGACGTGGCCGGGTTCGAGGACTACGCCGCGCGCATCGCGCGGATGTTCGACGACGAGGCCGAGGCGCTCGGCGACCTGCTCGAGGGGCTGTTCCACATCGCGCTCGCCGATGGCGACTACCATCCCGGCGAGGACGAGTTTCTGAACCGGGTGGCGCAGATCTTCGGCTGGGACGAGGCGCGCTTCAAGCGACTGCGGGCGCGCTTCGTGCCCGACGCGGAGCGCGACCCCTACGAGGTGCTCGGGGTGACGCGCGAGGCGCCGCTCGAGGAGGTCCGCGACGCGTGGCGGGCGCAGGTGCGCGACAGCCACCCCGACCGGATGATCGCGCGCGGCGTGCCCGAGGAGGCCGTCAAGCTGGCCGAGAAGCGGCTCATCGCGATCAACCGGGCGTGGGAGGAGATCAGCGCCGCGCGGGCCTCGTGAGGCGGCGCGGGTGAGGATCGCCACCTACAACGTCGAATGGTTCGCCAGCCTGTTCGACGATGCCGGCCACCTGCTCGAGGACGACGACTGGTCGGCCCGCCGCGACGTCACCCGGCGCGACCAGCTGAACGCGCTCGGCGCGGTGTTCGGCGCGCTCGACGCCGACGCGGTGATGGTGGTCGAGGCGCCCGACAGCCACGCCCGGCGCGACGGCGTGGCCGCGCTGCGCAACTTCGCCGCGCACTTCGGGCTGCGGGCGCGCGAGGCGGTGATGGGGTACGTGAACCAGACCCAGCAGGAGATCGCGCTGCTCTACGACCCGGACGCGCTGGAGGTCCGCCACGACCCGCTCGACCTCGGCGCGCCGCGCTTCGACAAGCAGCTGCGCATCGACCTCGACATCGACAGCGCGCCCGAAACGGTGCGCTTTTCGAAGCCGCCGCTCGAGCTCGCGGTGACCACCCGCGCGGGCAACCGGCTGCGGCTGATCGGGGTGCACGTGAAGTCGAAGGCGCCGCACGGGGCGCGTAGCGCGGCGGAGATCCTGCGCATCTCCATCGCCAACCGGCGCAAGCAGCTCGCCCAATGCATCTGGCTGCGCCGGCGCGTCGAGGCGCAGCTGGCGCGCGGCGACAGCCTGATCGTGCTCGGCGACTTCAACGACGGCCCCGGTCTCGACGAGTACGAGAAGCTGTTCGGCCGCTCGGGCGTCGAGATCGTGCTGGGCATCGGCGAAGAGCTGCAGCTCCACGATCCGCACGCCGCCGCGATCCTGTCGCGCCCGACGCTGGCGCGGCCCTCGTCGGCGCGCTTCCGGGTGCCGCCCGACGGGCGCTTCCTGGCGGCGATGCTCGACTACGTGATGGTCTCGCCCGATCTCGCGGCGCGCTATCCGGCCTGGCGGATCTGGCACCCTTTCGAGGATCCGGCGCTGTTCGCCGACCCGGACCTGCGCCACGCGCTGCTGACCGCGTCGGACCATTTCCCCGTGAGCCTCGATCTCGACGCGTGAACCGCGCGCGCTAGATCCGGGGCTATGAAACGCCTAATCCTCTCCGCCGCCCTCTCCCTCGCCCTGCTCCCCGCCCACGCGCAGCAGGACGACCCGCCCGCCAACGAGCCTGTCGAGGACGGGCTGAACCTGATGGAGGAGGGTGCCAAGCTGCTCTTCCGGGGCCTGCTCAACGAGCTGGAGCCGGCGCTCGACGATCTCGAGGGGCTGTCGGAGGAGATGCGTGACGGGCTGCGGCTGTTCGCCGACGAGATGGGGCCGGCGATCGTCGAGATGATGCGGCTGATCGACGAGATCACCTACTACGAGCGCCCCGAGATCCTGCCCAACGGCGATATCATCATCCGCCGCCGCCCCGACGCCCCGCCCTGGGAAGCGCCGGACGACGCGGAGTACGGGCCCGACGGGGCGATCGAGCTCTGAGGTGAGGCCGCGGGGGCCGG
>NZ_CH724107.1:701575-707132 GCF_000153305.1 Oceanicola granulosus HTCC2516 | reverse complement strand
CGCCCGTACCGCCCGAGGGACGGGCGAAAGAGACGGGGGCGGAGACACCGCCCGGGGGAGACGGGGATGATCAGGGTTGAGAACGTCGTCAAGGCGTTCGGCGGCATGCGCGCCGTCGATGGCGCGACGCTGTCGATCGCCAAGGGCTCGATCACCGGCCTGATCGGCCCCAACGGCGCGGGCAAGACCACGCTGTTCAACGTCATCGCCGGCGCGCTGCCGCCCACCAGCGGCCGCGTCCTGCTCGAGGACGAGGACATCACCGGCCTGCCGCCGCACGACCTGTTCCACAAGGGCCTGCTGCGCACCTTCCAGATCGCCCACGAGTTCAGCTCGATGACCGTGCGCGAGAACCTGATGATGGTTCCCGGCGGCCAGGCGGGGGAGACGCTCTGGAACGCCTGGATCGCGCGCGGCCGGATCGCCCGCGAGGAACGCGCGCTGGCCGCGAAGGCCGACGAGGTGCTCGAGTTCCTCACCATCGACCACCTCGCCGACGAGCGCGCGGGCAACCTGTCGGGTGGCCAGAAGAAGCTGCTCGAGCTCGGCCGCACGATGATGGTCGACGCGCGCGTCGTGTTCCTCGACGAGGTCGGCGCCGGGGTGAACCGCACCCTGCTCAACACCATCGGCGACGCGATCCTGCGGCTCAACCGCGAGCGCGGCTACACGTTCGTGGTGATCGAGCACGACATGGATTTCATCGCCCGCCTGTGCGACCCGGTCATCGTCATGGCCGAGGGCAAGGTGCTCGCCGAGGGCACCATCGACGAGGTGAAGGCCGACGAGCACGTCATCGAGGCCTACCTCGGCACCGGCCTGAAGAACCGCGACAAGCTGGAGGCGCCGGCCTGATGCGGGCGCTGTCGCTCGCGGGGCTGCTCGCCCTCGCCGCCGCCGCGCCCGCCGCCGCCGCGCTGGCGCAGGGCTGCGAGCCGCTGGCGCTCGGCCACAGCTACTGCCCCGCCGACGGCGGCTGGGCGGACGCGACCGTCGAAGCCGTGCCCGACGGCCTGCGCGCCGCCGAGGGCGAGGTGGAGCTGGTGTTCCAGGTGCTGCCGCGCGACGGCGGCATCGGGGCCGAAGCGCTGCGCAGCGAGCTCAACGGGCTCGCCGAAGCGCTGCTCGGGGCCGAGCCGGCCGGCTTCGTGCCGCTGCTCGAGGACCGCCCGGCGGTCGCGGGCGCGACGGCGGTGCGCTTCGCCTTCCGCACCGGCGCGTCCGGCGGCGAGACGGTCGTCGCGCTGACCTTCGCGGCGCGCGAGGAGGCGACGCTGATCCTGCAGACCTCCGCCCCCGGCACCTACCTCGACGAGGCGCACGCCCTGCTCCATGCCGACGCGCTCGCCGCCGTGCAGGGGCCCCGGTGAAGGCGCTCGCCCTCCTCGCGCTGCTCGTCGCCGGCCCCGCGATGGCCTGCGACGACTTCCCCGACGGCGTGCGCTTCTGCCCGGCCGCCGCCGGCGTCGCGGCCGCCGCGCCCGCCGACGGGGGCCTCGCGCGCTATCAATCGGAGGATTACGGCGTGGTCATCGAGGTCGCGCCGCTCTCGGCGACGAGCTACGCCGACCCCGCCGACATGCGCCCGATCCTCGACGACTACCTGGCCGCGCGCAAAGGCTTCGAGGACGGGCTGCCGGTGATCGCCACCGACCGGCTCTGGCTCGGCGACCGCTCCGCCGAGCAGGTGGTCTACCGGCTCGACGAGGGCGGCGTGGCGACGGTGGTGGCCGACACGCTCGCGCTCGGCGACGGGTTCGGGCTCTACGTCCAGACCATCGCCACCGAGCCCGGCTTCAGCGCCGCCCATGCCGCCTTCCACGACCGGGTGCTCGCGGCCATCGCCCTGCCCCCGGCGCGCGACGGCGAGATCGGCCTGCCCAGCGACTACGGACCGGGCCGGGCGCTGTCGGTGGAGGCGGGGGGATGAGCGTGACCGGACGCAACAGCAATGCTAGGGTGCCTCACCACGGGGCGCTCATGGAGGACGAGGCGTGAGCGACGGCTACGGCGACCGCGGCAACAAGGACCGCTCGATAACCAACCCGCACGGCCGGGGCGACCTCGTCGCCCACGGCGAGGGCGATGCCGGCGCGGCGACGCCGGCGCTCGAGAGCGCCTTCCTCGCGGGCGTGAACATGACCGGCGGCTACGGGCGCGGCGCGGACATCCTGCACGATTGCACCGTCTCGGTGGAGCCGGGCGAGATCGCCGTCATCGTCGGCCCCAACGGCGCGGGCAAGTCGACCGCGATGAAGGCGATCTTCGGGATGCTCGACCTGCGCGAGGGCCGCGTGACCCTCGACGGCGAGAACATCACCGGCCTGTCGCCGCAGGCGCGGGTCAGCAAGGGCATGGGCTTCGTGCCGCAGGTGCGCAACATCTTCGCCGCGCTCACCGTCGAGGAGAACCTCGAGATGGGCGCCTTCATCCGCCGCGACGACATCCGCCCGACGATGGAGCAGATCTACGACCTGTTCCCGATCCTGCGCGAGAAGCGCCGCCAGCCCGCGGGCGAGCTCTCGGGCGGCCAGCGCCAGCAGGTCGCCGTGGGCCGGGCGCTGATGACCAAGCCAAAGGTGCTGATGCTCGACGAGCCGACGGCAGGCGTCTCGCCCATCGTGATGGACGAGCTGTTCGACCGGATCATCGAGGTGTCGCGCACCGGCATCCCGATCCTGATGGTCGAACAGAACGCCCGCCAGGCGCTCGAGATCGCCGACAAGGGCTACGTGCTCGTCCAGGGCCGCAACGCCTTCACCGGCACCGGGCGCGACCTGCTCGCCGACGCCGAAGTGCGCAAGTCGTTCCTGGGAGGCTGAGCCCGATGCTGCGCCCCCTCGCCCTGCTGCTGTCGCTGGCGCCCCTTGCGGCCGCCGCGCAGGACCTGCGCGAGGTGTGCACCGCCCGGCTCGATTGCCCCGCCGAGAGCGACGGCGTCTGCGCCGAGACGGATTTCAGCTTCACTCTCGTCACGCCCGACCTGTTCAGCCACCGCATCCTCGTCGGCATCGGCAAGACCTGGGTCCAGCCCGTCGCCGCGCCGACCGACGACGTCTTCGTCTGGGACGACCCGTGGTACAGCTGGAGCCTGTCCTACGTCTTCAACCCGAACAGCGACAGTGCCGAACACCCCGACTTCCTGCTGACCCGCGCCGAGGTCGGCGGCCCGCCCTCGCGCACCCGCGCCTTCGTCGGGACCTGCGAGGTCGTCGAATGAACTGCCTACCGAAAGGATCCGGATGGACGCCCTGAACGCCCTGGTCGCCCTGACGAACTTCGTCATCATCCCGGCCACCGCCTACGGCGCCCAGCTCGCGCTCGGCGCGCTGGGGGTGACGCTGATCTACGGCATCCTGCGCTTCTCCAACTTCGCCCACGGCGACACCATGGCCGCCGGCACCACGGCGACGATCCTGTTCACCTGGGCGCTGCAGGCGGCGGGCGTGAGCCTCGGGCCGCTGCCGACCGCCCTGCTCGCGCTGCCGCTCGGCATCGCCGTCGCCGGCCTGCTGCTGCTCGGGACGGACCGGGTGGTCTACCGCTTCTACCGCGCCCGCAAGGCGGCGCCGGTGATCCTGGTGATCGTGTCGATGGGGGTGATGTTCATCTATAACGGCCTCGTGCGCTTCGTGATCGGGGTCGACGACCAGAACTTCGCCGACGGCACCCGCTTCCTGATCTCGGCCCGCGACTTCCGCGACATGACCGGCCTCGAGGAGGGGCTGGCGCTGAAATCGACCCAGGTGATCACCATCGTCACCGCCGTGGTCGTGGTCGCGCTCCTGTTCTGGTTCCTGAACCGCACCCGCACCGGCAAGTCGATGCGGGCCTTCTCCGACAACGAGGACCTGGCGCTGCTGTCGGGGATCAACCCCGAGAAGGTGGTCACCGTGACCTGGCTGATCGTCGCCGCGCTCGCCACCGTGGCCGGCACGCTCTACGGGCTCGACAAGAGCTTCAAGCCGTTCACCTACTTCCAGCTGCTCTTGCCGATCTTCGCCTCCGCCATCGTCGGCGGCCTCGGCTCGCCGCTCGGCGCCATCGCCGGCGGGTTCCTGATCGCCTTCGCCGAGGTGACGGTGACCTACCCGCTCAAGAAGATCCTCGGCTACCTGATGCCCGAGTCGCTCGAGCCCGACGGGCTCGTGCAGCTGCTGTCGACCGACTACAAGTTCGCGGTCTCCTTCGTCATCCTCATCGTGGTGCTGCTGTTCCGGCCCACGGGCCTGTTCCGGGGGCAATCGGTATGAGCAATCTCGCCCGCATCCTGCTGCTCGCCGCCGTGGTCGCGGTGCTGATCGTCGGCACCGGCTACGTGCAGGGCTGGAACTCGGCGCTGCTGATCCTCAACATGGGGCTCGTCTCGGCCATCATGGCGCTCGGGGTGAACCTGCAATGGGGCTTCGCGGGGCTGTTCAACGTCGGCGTGATGGGCTTCGTCGCGCTCGGCGGGCTCGCGTCGGTGCTGGTGACGATGGACCCGGTCCCCGAGGCCTGGGCGGCAGGCGGCGCGGGCGTGCTCGCGGCGCTGGCGCTCGGCGCGGCGACCATCGCCGCGGCGATCTGGCTGCACCGGCGGCTGTCGGGCGCGGCGCGGGTCTGGGCGTTGCTGGCGCTGCTGGTGGTCGGCTTCATCGCCTACCGCGCGGTCTTCTACCCGGCGCGCGACGCGGTCGAGGCGATCAACCCGGCCGCCACGGGCTACCTGGGCGGGCTCGGCCTGCCGGTGCTGCTGGCCTGGCCCGTGGGCGGACTGCTCGCGGCGGGCGCGGCGTGGATCATCGGCAAGACGGCGCTCGGCCTGCGCTCCGACTACCTCGCCATCGCCACGCTCGGCATCGCCGAGATCATCATCGCGGTGTTGAAGAACGAGGACTGGCTGAGCCGCGGCGTCAAGAACGTCTCCGGCCTGCCCCGCCCGCTGCCCTACGAGATCGACCTGCAGCAGGACCCGGCCTTCCTCGAGCGCGCCGCCGGCTGGGGCGTCGACCCGGTGACCGCCTCGACGATCTACGTCAAGCTCGGCTACGGCGTGCTGTTCGCGGTGGTGCTGGTGCTGCTGCTGGTCCTGGCGCAGCTCGCGCTCAACTCGCCCTGGGGCCGCATGATGCGCGCCATCCGCGACAACGAGACCGCCGCCGAGGCGATGGGCAAGGACGTCACCCGGCGGCACCTGCAGATCTTCATCCTCGGGTCCGCCGTCTGCGGCATCGCCGGCGCGATGATGACGACCCTCGACGGCCAGCTCACACCCGCCTCCTACCAGCCGCTGCGCTTCACCTTCCTGGTCTGGGTGATGGTGATCGTCGGCGGCTCGGGCAACAACTTCGGCGCGGTGCTCGGAGGGATGCTGATCTGGTGGCTCTGGGTGCAGGTCGAGCCGATCGGGCTGGCGCTGATGTCGGGGATCGCCGCGCTGATGCCCGAAGGCAGCGCGCTCGCTGGCCACCTGCTCGACAGCGCCGCGCACATGCGCCTGCTGACGATGGGCGTGATCCTGCTCCTGGTCTTGCGGTTCAGCCCGCGCGGCCTCGTGCCGGAACGGTAGCGGCGC
>NZ_CH724107.1:697598-701520 GCF_000153305.1 Oceanicola granulosus HTCC2516 | reverse complement strand
CGCCCGATCAGTCAAGCGTTCCTCAGCGGAACTGCACCGTCTCGTAGTCACCGTCGGTGATGGTGTACTCGCGGTAGGTGCCCGCGGCCTCGCCGGGGCCGACCAGCTCGACGTTGGTCGCGCCGACGTAGTCGATGTCCTCGCCCGCGGCGAGCAGCTCGAGCGCGCGGCCCAGCTGGCCCGGCAGGATCTTTTCGCCCGGCGCGTTGGCAACGTCCATCACGTTGGCCGCGATGGCCGCCGGGGTGGCTTCGCCGCCGGCCTGCGCGGCGAGCGCGAGGAGCGCGGCCGCGTCGTAGCTCTCGCGGGTGAACGAGCTGTCGAAGGTGACGCCCGCGGCTTCGGCGTTGGTGTTGAAGGCATCGGTGCCCTCGCCCTCGGCCCACGGCACGGCGCCGATGGTGCCTTCGATCTCGCCGCCGAGGTTGTCGATCATCGCGTCGCCGTACATGCCGTCGCCCAGGACGAACATGTCGAAGGCGCCGGTGTCGAGCGCCGAGCGGATCATGCCCGCGCCGCCGCCGTCGGAATAGCCGAACACCGCGAGCGCCTCGCCCCCGGCCGCGTCGGCGGCGCCGACCTCGGCGCTGTAGTCGGCCTTGCCGTCCTCGTGGGGCGCGCTCATCGTCACCGTGCCGCCGGCCTCTTCGAAGGCGGCGGAGAAGCTGTCGGCGAGGCCCTTGCCGTAGTCGGAGTTGACGTAGGTGATGGCGACCTCCTCGATGCCCTTGTCGGAGAGCATGTCGGCGATCACCTGACCCTGCCGTGCGTCGGAGGGGGAGGTGCGGAAGAACAGGCCGTTGTCCTCGGCCGTCGACAGCGCCGGCGAGGTTGCCGAGGGCGAGATCATCGGCACGCCGTTGGGCACGGCGACGTTGGACAGGATCGCGCCGGTGACGCCCGAGCAGTCGGCGCCGACGATGGCGACGACGCCGTCGGAGGTGATCAGGCGCTCGGCGGCCGCGGTCGCGGCGGCGTTGTCGATGCAGGTGGAGTCGGCGCGCACCGCCTCGATCATCTGGCCGTCGAGGATGCCGCCGGCCTCGTTGACCTCGTTGATCGCCATCTCGGCCGCGTCCGCCATGTGGGGCGTCAGGCTCTCGATCGGGCCGGTGAAGCCGAGGATGATGCCGAACTTGACGTCCTGCGCCACCGCGGCGGTTCCGACGAAGGTGGCGACGGATGCAAGCAACAGTTTCTTCATTTTCTTCTCCCTGAGGGACAGTTGGTCCGGACGGGAGCCTAGGAGCAGCGCGCTGAAATGGGAATACCCGTTTCTACTGACGCAGGGGCCGCGGCCCGCGCCTCAGACCGACAGCCGCGCCGCGTGGGCGCCGCGCTCGCGGTAGGGGGTGGTGTCGTAGTGGGCGCGGTAGCACTTGGAGAAGTGGCTCGGCGAGGCGAAGCCGCAGGCCAGCGCGACGTTGATGACGCTCATGTCGGTCTGCATCAGCAGGTTGCGCGCCTTCTGCAGGCGCAGCTCCATGTAGTAGCGCTTGGGCGAGCGGTTGAGGTAGCGGCGGAACAGCCGCTCGAGCTGGCGCGTCGACATGCCCACGTCGCGGGCGAGGATCGAGGGGCTGATCGGCTCCTCGATGTTGGTCTCCATCATCTGGATCACCCGGCTCAGCTTGGGATGGCGCACGCCGATGCGCGTCGGGATCGACAGCCGCGGCGTGTCCTGGTCGGTGCGGATGGCGGAGTAGATGAGCTGGTCGGCCACGGCGCTGGCGAGTTCCTCGCCGTGGTCGTCGGCGATGAGCTTGAGCATCAGGTCGATCGACGCGGTGCCCCCGGCGGTGGTGATGCGGTTGCCGTCGACGACGAAGACCGACTTGGTCAGCTTCACCTCCTCGAACTCCTCGAGGAAGCTGTCCTGGTTCTCCCAGTGGATCGTCGCCCGGCGACCCTCGAGCAGTCCGGCGCGCGCCAGCGTGTAGCTCGCGGTGCAGAGGCCGCCCATCGTCACCCCCCGGCGCGCCTCGCGGCGCAGCCAGTTGAGCATCCGCTTCGTCGTCGCCGCCTGCACGTCGACGCCGCCGCAGAGCATCAGCGTGTCGTCCCGGTCGAGCTCGTCGAGATCCATGTCGAGCGCGTAGCGGATGCCGAGCGAGCAGGACGCCGTCTCGCCGCCCTCGCCGGCGAGCGCCCAGCTGTAGAGCTCGCGCCCCGACATGCGGTTGGCGATGCGCAGCGCCTCGACGGCGCAGGCGAAGCACAGCATGGTGAATTGCGGCAGCAGCACGAACACGAAGCGCCGTGGCCGTGACGGCGGGTTGGCGAGTTCGACGGTCTGGGCTTCGATGATCATCGTGGTCATGGGCCGCTCGCATGCGCCGGAGTGTGTTGGCCGAGCACTACAGATCTGCCTTACCCGCGCAAGGATAAACCATCTCCGCCCGCCCATGGGCCTCTTTCGGTCCCGCAGGCGGTGTTTCGGGCCATTAGGCATTGGCCCTGCGGGGGACGCGGGCTATAAGCCGCCTCCGACGGTCGCCCCCCGCGGCCGCGCACCCGGAGCAAGAGGGACCGGATCAATGACCGAGTGGACGAAAACCGACTGGCGCAACAAGCCTCGGGTGCAGATGCCCGACTATCTCGACCAGGATTCCCTGGCCGCGGTCGAGGCGCGCCTGTCGAGCTATCCGCCGCTGGTCTTCGCCGGCGAGGCCCGCCGCCTGAAGTCGCATCTCGCCAAGGCGAGCCGGGGCGAGGCGTTCCTGCTGCAGGGCGGCGATTGCGCCGAGAGCTTCAAGGACTTCACCGCCGACGGCATCCGCGACACCTTCAAGGTGATGCTGCAGATGGCGATGGTGCTCACCTACGGCGCCAAGGTTCCGGTGGTGAAGGTCGGCCGCATGGCCGGCCAGTTCGCCAAGCCGCGCTCCGCGCCGACCGAGGCGAAGGACGGCGTGGAGCTGCCGAGCTACCGCGGCGACATCATCAACGACCTCGACTTCACCCCCGAGGCCCGCACGCCCGCGCCCGAGAAGATGCTGCAGGCCTACACCCAGGCGGCGGCGACGCTGAACCTGCTGCGCGCCTTCTCCACCGGCGGCTACGCCGACGTGCACCGGGTGCACCAGTGGATCCTCGGCTTCACCGACAGCGAGGAGGCGGAAGAGTACCGCGCCATCGCCGACCGCATCACCGACACGCTCGATTTCATGTCCGCCGCGGGCATGAACGGCGACACCAACCACGAGCTCTCCACGGTCGAGTTCTACACCTCGCACGAGGCGCTGCTGCTGGAGTACGAAGAGGCGCTGACCCGCGTCGATTCCACCTCCGGCAAGTGGCTCGCGGGCTCGGGGCACATGATCTGGATCGGCGACCGCACCCGCCAGCCCGACGGCGCCCATGTCGAGTTCTGCCGCGGCGTGCAGAACCCGATCGGCCTCAAGTGCGGCCCCTCCATGACGAGTGGCCACCTCAAGGCGCTGATGGCCAAGCTGAACCCGGAGAACGAGCCGGGCCGGCTGACGCTGATCTCGCGCTTCGGCGCCGGCACCGTGGGTGAGAACCTGCCGCGGCTGGTCCGGGCCGTCCAGGAGGAGGGCGCCAACGTCGTGTGGTGCTGCGATCCGATGCACGGCAACACGATCAAGTCGTCGTCGGGCTACAAGACCCGGCCGTTCGACAGCGTGCTGCGCGAGGTCCGCGAGTTCTTCGCGGTGCACAAGGCCGAGGGCACCGTCCCGGGCGGCGTGCATTTCGAGATGACGGGGGCCGACGTGACCGAGTGCACCGGCGGCGTCCGCGCGGTCACCGACGAGGACCTGTCGGACCGCTACCACACCGCGTGCGACCCGCGCCTCAACGCCTCGCAGTCGCTCGAGCTGGCGTTCCTCGTGGCCGAGGAACTGCGTGACCGGCGCAACGGGATGTCGGAAGCGAAGGCGGTCTGATTACGCGGTGGGTG
>NZ_CH724107.1:630510-697498 GCF_000153305.1 Oceanicola granulosus HTCC2516 | reverse complement strand
GCGCACCCCGGCGTCAGTCGTTGTCGACGATCAGCTGCAGGTAAGGACGGCGCCTCTCGGCGAAGCCGTGCGCGAATTCGTCCGGGCGCGGGCGCTGGCGCACCAGCGGGTCGACGCGGGTCAGGCCGGGGCCGATCTCGAGGCGGCGCGGCGGGGTGCCGATCTCTCCGTCGACCATCAGCGCCCCGAGGGCGGCGCTCACCAGCCCGTCGTCCCCAATCAGCGGCAGCGCGATCATCCGGCCCGTCAGGCGCGGCCGGGCGAGGCCGCGGCGGGCGGCGAGCGGCAGCTCGACGATGGCGGGCTTGTCGAACAGGTCGGCCAGCCGCGCGCCGACCACCTCGCGCGCCTCTCCGTGGAAGAACGTGCTCAGCGGCATCCCGCGCGGGTCCATCCCGAGCAACTGCGTCAGCCGCTGCCCGGCGACGCGCAGCCGCCCGACGCGCGGCGCGACGCGCTGGAGCAGGAACGCGTGGGGCAGGGCGGCGCTCAGCCGGGCGGGATCGACGGCGCGGCGCTGCGGCAGCCGGTGCTGACCGCGCAACTCGTGCCAGTAATCCTCCATCTGCCGCATCGCCGCCTGCAGCGCGGCGGCCGAGGTGCTTTCCCGATCGATCGTGCGCGTCATCTGACCATCTCCGGTTCGCCACGTCGCTCGCACGTCTTTAGCGCGAGTTAATGCGGCGTTCATCTTCTGTTAAGATAACGCCAATCCGCCGCCACGAAAGTGCCCAAAGTATAAACGGGTTAATGCTTGTGCAGAACGGCTCCGGTCTTATACGTGCGCGAACCAGACCGCGGGAGCAGGCATGATGCAATCCATGACAGCCTTCGCCAGCCGCAGCGGCTCCGCCGGCGGCGTCTCCTGGAGCTGGGAGATGCGCGGGGTCAACGCGCGCGGGCTCGACCTGCGGCTGCGGCTGCCCGACGGCGTCGCCGGGATCGAGCCGGCGCTGCGCACCAAGCTGTCGGCGCGGCTGACGCGCGGCGCGATCACCCTGACGCTGAGGCTGACACGGGAGGAGGCGGCGCAGGGGCTGGCGCTCGACGAGGCGCAGCTCGAACGGGTGCTCGACGCGCTCGGCGAGATCGAGCAGCGTGCCCTGTCGCGCGGCCTCACCCTCGCCCAGCCCACCGCCGCCGACGTGCTCGGCTGGCGCGGGGTCGTGAGCGGCGGCGAGCTCGAGGCGGGCGACGACGGCGCCGCGCTGGCGCGGGCGCTCGAGGCGGATGTCGACGGGCTGCTCGATGCCTTCGTCGCCATGCGCGCCGTCGAGGGCGCGGCGCTGCACCGGGTGATCGCCGCGCAGCTCGACGTCATCGGCGGCTTCGTGGCCCGCGCCGCCGACCTCGCCGAAGCGCGCCGCGACGAGACCCGCGCCGGCCTCACCGCCGCGCTGCGCCGCGTGGCCGAGGACGTGGCCGAGGTCGACGAGGCGCGGCTGGCGCAGGAGCTCGCGCTGCTGGCCGTCAAACAGGACGTCACCGAGGAGCTCGACCGGCTGCGCGCCCATGTCACCGCCGCGCTGGCGCTGCTGGCCGAGGACGCGCCCGTCGGCCGGCGGCTCGACTTCCTGGCCCAGGAGTTCAACCGCGAGGCCAACACGCTTTGCGCCAAGTCCCAGTCGCAGCCGCTCACCGCCGTCGGGCTCGAGCTGAAGGCGGCGATCGAACAGATGCGCGAGCAGATACAGAACGTGGAGTGAAGATGTCCCGACGCGGCCTGCTGATCATCCTGTCCTCGCCCTCGGGCGCCGGCAAATCGACCCTCTCGACCCGCCTCAGGGCGTGGGATCCGACGATCCGCTTCTCGGTCTCGGCCACCACGCGCCCGCCGCGCGAGGGCGAGGTCGACGGGCACGACTACCACTTCCGCACCGAGGCCGAGTTCCGCCACCTCGTCGCCACCGGAGAGATGCTCGAGCACGCCCACGTCTTCGGCAACTTCTACGGCTCGCCCCGCGGCCCCGTCGAAGAGGCCATCGCCACGGGAAGCGACGTGCTGTTCGACGTCGACTGGCAGGGCGCCCAGCAGATCCGCAACTCGGTGCTGAAGGACAACGTGCTGTCGATCTTCCTGCTGCCGCCTTCGATCCGCGAGCTGCGCCGCCGGCTGGTCGAGCGCGCCAAGGACGACGACGAGGTGATCGAGAAGCGGATGCAGAAGAGCTGGGACGAGATCAGCCACTGGGACGCCTACGACTACGTCCTGGTCAACGACGATCTCGACGCCACCGAGACCAACCTGAAGACCATCGTGATGGCCGAGCGCCTGCGCCTGCCCCAGCAGCCCGACCTGTTGTCGCACGTGCGCAGCCTGCAGCAGGAATTCGAGGAGACGGCATGAGCCTTTACGCGCTGGACGGCATCCGCCCCGAGATCGACGATACCGCCTGGATCGCGCCGGGCGCGCACGTGCTGGGCCGGGTGGTGCTGGAGGCCGACACCTCCGTCTGGTTCTGCGCCACGCTGCGCGGCGACAACGAGCCGATCGTGGTCGGGCAGGGGAGCAACATCCAGGAGAACTGCGTGCTTCACACCGACATGGGCTTTCCGCTCACCATCGGGAGGGGCTGCACCATCGGGCACAAGGCGATGCTGCACGGCTGCACCATCGGCGACAACAGCCTGGTCGGCATGGGCGCGACGGTGCTCAACGGCGCGAAGATCGGCTGCGACTGCCTGATCGGGGCCGGGGCGCTGGTGACGGAGGGCAAGGAGATCCCCGACGGCTCGCTGGTGATCGGCGCGCCGGCGAAGGTGGTGCGCAGCCTCGACGCGGAGGCGGTCGAGGGCCTGCGCCAGTCGGCGCTGCACTACCAGGAGAACGCCCGCCGCTTCCGCAAGGGCCTCACCGCGCTCTGAGCGGTCAGCCGCGCTCGCTGAGGTCGGCCGCGTCCACGAGATCGAACTCCACGTCCGGCGCGGCGGCACGCACTTCGCGGCGGACGAGATCGGCATGGGGGAGCTTGTCGGCAATGGCGCGGTAGCAGCCGGTGAAGCCGCACTCCTGGAGCCGGCGCGCGATCTCGAGCGCGTCGAAGCCGGGGCCGACGAGAGGCGAGACGATGATGTCGGGCTCGATCTGGCCGAGCAGCCCCCGGTCGAGGTTGCCGAAACTCGTGAAGTGCAGCCCGCCGTCCGACATCTGCCGGTTGTACTTGCGCCATCGATCAACGGCACCGATTACCAGCAGGACCGGGCTATCGGCAGGCGAAGTCGCCGCTGCTAGCCGCATGTCTCAATCCCTCGTTACGCCCTCGCCTCGATCGGGCCTCGGGCTGGTTCCTGAGCCAGCCCCCACGTTTCGATCTTCCCGGAAGGGTAGGACGCGAGTCAAGAAAATAAGGGAGATGTATACAGCTTCCCTAGCGTACAGCAGGCGGTTAAGAGGCGGGTCATGTCCCTCTCGCCGCTCTCCGCCATGCTCGATGCCCTGCCGCTTCCGGCACTGCTGATCTCGTCCGACGAGCGGGTCTGCGCGATCAACGCCCGCGCCCGTGCGCTGCTGGGAACGGACGGGCTGGGGCGGCACTATATCAGCGCGCTCCGCCAGCCGGCCGTGCTCGACGCGGTGGAGCAGTGCTTCGCCGACGGGCGCGAGCGCACCACGCGCTACCTCGGCGTCGAGGGCGGGCGCGACACGACCTGGCGCGTCACCTCCGCCGCGGCGGCGCTGGAGCAGGGGCGGGGGGTGCTGCTGAGCTTCGAGGACATCACCGCGCTCGAGGAGGCGGGGCAGATGCGGCGCGACTTCGTGGCCAATGTCAGCCACGAGCTGCGCACGCCGCTGACCGCGTTGGTCGGCTTCGTCGAGACCCTGCGCGGGCCGGCGAAGGACGACGCCGCCGCGCGCGAGCGGTTCCTCGGGATCATGGAGAAGGAGGCCGGCCGGATGGCGCGGCTGGTGGAGGACCTGCTGTCGCTGAGCCGGGTCGAGGAGGAGGAGCGGCTGCGCCCGGCGACGCCGCTGCCGCTCGCCGACCTGGTGCGCGACGTCGCCGAGCTGTTTCGGCCGCTGGCGGCGCGGAACGGGCTCGAGCTGGTCGTGCGGGTGCCCGATGCGCCATTCAGCGTCCCCGGCGATGCGGGCCAGGTCCGGCAGGTGCTCAACAACCTGCTCGAGAACGCCATCAAGTACGGCACCGGCGGCGGCCGGGTCGAGCTCACGCTCTCGGGGCCACGCCAGGAGCCGTCGCTGCGCGGCGAGGGGGTGCGGCTGGCGGTGCGCGACCACGGCGAGGGGATCGACTCCCACCACCTGGCGCGGCTGACCGAGCGATTCTACCGCGTGGACACCCACAGATCGCGCGAAGTGGGCGGCACTGGGCTCGGCCTGGCCATCGTGAAGCATATCGTGAACCGCCACCGGGGTCGGCTGCGGATCGAGTCCGAGCGCGGGAAAGGTAGCCGATTCACGGTGATACTGCCGACAGCCTGACCCGCCGTGGCAGGCTTCCGCTACGTCATGAGAGAGGGGTGGGCGTGTGTCATAAAAGTCTTACATCCCTGTCACAAAAGCGCAGCCGGCGGGCCCTAGCGAGACCCGCGAGGGCCGACGCTGCCGGTGCCGGTCCCGCCTGACAGAACAATGGAGCAAGTCATGTCCATCGCTAAACTGACCGCCTCGAGCCTGGCGATCGCCGCCGTCACCGCCTCCGCGGCCGTGGCCCAGTCCCGCGACAACGTCCAGATCGCGGGCTCCTCGACGGTGCTGCCCTACGCCTCGATCGTCGCCGAGGTCTTCGGCGAGAACACCGACTTCCCGACGCCGGTCGTCGAGTCGGGCGGCTCCTCGGCCGGCCTCGCCCGCTTCTGCGAGGGCGTCGGCGAGAACACCATCGACATCGCCAACGCCTCCCGCGCGATCCGCGAGGGCGAGCTCGAGGAATGCGCCGCCAACGGCGTGACCGACATCATCGAAGTGCGCATCGGCTACGACGGCATCGTCTTCGCCAGCCGCATCGACGGGCCCGACTTCACCGCCTTCGAGGCCTCCGACTGGTTCACCGCGCTGGCCGCCGAACTGCCCGTCGACGGCGAGATCGTCGAGAACCCGCACACCACCTGGAACGAGGTCGACGCCGACCTGCCCGACGCCGAGATCCTGGCCTTCATCCCCGGCACCAAGCACGGCACCCGCGAAGTCTTCGAGGAGAAGGTCCTGCTGCAGGGCTGCGAGGACACCGGCGCGCTGCAGGCCTTCCTCGACTCCGGCATGGACGAGGACGCCGCCGAGAGCGCCTGCATGGCGGTGCGCACCGACGGCGCCTCGGTCGACATCGACGGCGACTACACCGAGACGCTCGCGCGGCTCGACTCCAACCCGCAGGGCGTCGGCGTGTTCGGACTGTCGTTCTACGAGAACAACACCGACAAGCTGAAGGTCGCCACCATGGGCGGCGTCGAGCCGACCACCGAGACCATCGCCGCGGGCGACTACCCGGTCTCGCGCCCGCTCTACTTCTACATCAAGGCCGCCCACCTCGGCGTGATCCCGGGCCTCAAGGAGTTCGCGCAGTTCTTCGTCGCCGACGAGCTGGCCGGCCCCGACGGCCCGCTCGCCGCCTACGGCCTCGTCTCCGACCCCGAGCTGGCCGCGACGCAGGCTAAGGTCGCCAACGAAGAAACCATGTAACCAGTCTAGGAGAGAGGGGGGGGTCGCGCGGCCGCCCCCTGCCTGCCCCAAGGCCGGGAGCCTCCATGTCCGCCCTCGTGATCGTCCTGATCGTCTGCGCCATCGCCGCCGCCGGCTTCGTGCTGGGGCGTGCCCGTGCGCTCGCCTCCGCGGGCGGTGACATCCGCGGCCTGCATTCGCTGCCAAGCTACTACGGCCTCAACGTCGCGCTCGCCGCGCTCCTGCCGGCGTTGCTGCTGCTCGCGCTCTGGTCCATCGCCCAGCCGCTCCTCGTCGAGCGCAGCGTCGCCGCCATGCTGCCCGACGGCGTCGACAGCGCTCTCGTGATGAGCGACGTGCGCCGGGTCGCCGACGGCCTCGCCCTCGCCGTCGCCCAGGGCGCGCTGAGCCCGCAGGAGGTCGCCGCGCTCGATGCCGACGCCACCGACCTGCGCGCCACGCTCGGCGACGTCGGGGTCGCGCTCGGCTCGGCGGTCACGCCCGAGATCCTCGACGCCGCGCGCACCCACCGCGCGATGAGCGCCACGGGCGACCTGTGGCGCGCCATCGTGGTCATCGCCGCCGCCCTCGCCGGCACGGCCGTGGGCTGGAGCGTCACCAACAGCGCCCTGCGCGCGCGCAACCTGGTCGAGCGGGTCGCGCTGGCGCTGCTCGCCTTCGCCGCCTCGGTCGCGATCCTGACGACGCTCGGCATCGTTCTGTCGCTGATCTTCAACACGCTCGAGTTCTTCCGCCTCTACCCGGCGTCGGAGTTCTTCCTGGGCACCACCTGGTCGCCCTCCTTCGGCGGCGGCTCCGAGCTCGGCATCCTGCCGCTGCTCTGGGGCACGCTCTACATCTCCTTCATCGCCCTGCTCGTCGCGGTGCCGATCGGGCTGTTCGCGGCGATCTACCTCTCGGAATACGCCAGCCCGGGCGTGCGCGGCATCGTCAAGCCGCTGCTCGAGATGCTCGCGGGCATCCCGACCATCGTCTACGGCCTGTTCGCGCTGCTGACGGTGGGGCCGCTGCTCGTCGAGCTGTTCGGCAACGGCGGGCCGCTCGGCCTCGGCTGGATGGACGGCGGCACGGCGGTGATGACGGCGGGGCTGGTGATGGGGATCATGCTGATCCCGTTCGTCTCGTCGCTCTCCGACGACATCATCAACGCCGTCCCCCAGGCCCTGCGCGACGGCTCGCTCGGCCTCGGCGCGACCCGCAGCGAGACGGTGCGGCAGGTGATCCTGCCCGCCGCGCTGCCGGGCATCGTCGGCGCGGTGCTGCTCGCCGCCTCGCGCGCCATCGGAGAGACGATGATCGTGGTGCTCGGCGCGGGCGCCGCGGCGCGGCTGTCGATGAACCCGTTCGACGCCATGACCACGGTGACGGCCAAGATCGTCTCGCAGCTCACCGGCGACGCCGACTTCTCCTCGCCCGAGGCGCTCGTCGCCTTCGCGCTGGGGATGACGCTCTTCGTCATCACCCTCGTCCTCAACGTCTTCGCGCTCTGGATCGTGCGCACCTACCGGGAGCAGTACGACTGATGTCCGACGCCATCGCCCCCACGCCGCCCGCGCGCGCCGTCTCGCTGCACGCCACCGACGCCCGCACCCGCCGCCGCAACGCCGCCGAGAAACGCTTCAAGGCCTACGGCCTCACCGCCATCGGCATCGGCCTCGCCTTCCTCGCGGCGCTGCTGTTCGCCATCGTCTCCAACGGCTCGGCGGCCTTCACCCAGACCTTCGTCGAGGTGCCGATCACGCTGGACGCCGAAGAGATCGCCGCCGCCGAGAGCTCCATCGTCAAGACCTCGAAGTACCGCGAGATCATCCACGGCGCGCTGCTCGAGCAACTCGCCGACGCGGGCATCGAGACCGACATGGACGCCGCCGAGCTCGGCAAGATCCTCTCCTCCTCCGAGGCCGCCGAGATGCGCGACTTCGCCCTCGCCAACCCCGAGCGCATGGGCGAGACGGTGCGCTTCGACTTCCTCGCCTCCTCGCGCGTCGACGGCTACCTCAAGGGCCGCGTCACCCGCGACGCTCTCGCACGCGACCAGAACCTCGACGCCGCCCACCTCGACCTCGTCGACCGCCTCGCCGAGCAGGGGATCGTCGTGAAGCGGTTCAACTGGGACTTCATCCTCGGCGCCGACGCCTCCGACCAGCGACCCGAGCAGGCGGGGATCGGCGTGGCGATGCTGGGCTCGTTCTTCATGATGCTCGTGGTGCTCGCCCTCGCGCTGCCGATCGGCGTGGCCGCCTCGATCTACCTCGAGGAGTTCGCGCCGAAGAACCGGATCACCGACTTCATCGAGGTCAACATCTCCAACCTCGCCGCCGTGCCCTCGATCGTCTTCGGCATCCTCGGCCTCGCGGTGTTCATCCAGTTCGCCGGCCTGCCGCAATCGGCGCCGCTGGTGGGGGGCCTGGTGCTGACGCTGATGACGCTGCCCACCATCATCATCTCCACCCGCGCCGCGCTCGCCGCGGTGCCGCCCTCGATCCGCGCGGCGGCCCTCGGGGTCGGGGCGAGCAAGATGCAGTCGGTGTTCCACCACGTGCTGCCGCTGGCGATGCCCGGCATCCTCACCGGCACCATCATCGGCCTGGCCCAGGCCCTCGGCGAGACCGCGCCGCTGCTGCTGATCGGCATGGTCGGCTTCATCGCCTCGAACTACCCCGATGGCGTGGTGTCGGGCTTCACCGATCCCAACTCGGCGATGCCGGCCCAGATCTACGAATGGGCCAAGCGCGCCGACCCGGCCTTCTATGAACGGGCGTGGGGTGGCATCATCATTCTGCTCCTGTTCCTGATGACGATGAACTTCATCGCGATCCTTCTCCGCCGCCGCTTCGAGCGCCGCTGGTGAGCCGACAACAGGAGCTCGACATGGACGACCTGAGACGAACGGAAGCACTCTTGAGCCAGCAACAGACGAAGATCTCCGCGCGCAACGTGCAGGTCTGGTACGGCGACACCCACGCGATCAAGGACGTGAGCGTCGAGATCGCCGACAAGACGACGACCGCCTTCATCGGCCCCTCGGGCTGCGGCAAGTCGACATTCCTGCGCTGCATCAACCGGATGAACGACACGATCCCGGCGGCGCGCATCGAGGGCGACATCGAGATCGACGGCGAGGACATCTACGACCGCCGCGTCGACCCGGTGCGCCTGCGCGCCAAGGTCGGCATGGTGTTCCAGAAGCCCAACCCGTTTCCGAAGTCGATCTACGACAACGTCGCCTACGGCCCGCGCATCCACGGCCTCGCCCGCGGCCGCGCCGAGCTCGACGCGATCGTCGAGAAGGCGCTGCGCCGCGCCGCGCTCTGGAACGAGGTGAAGGACCGGCTTACCGCGCCCGGCACCGGCCTCTCGGGCGGCCAGCAGCAGCGGCTCTGCATCGCCCGCGCGGTGGCCACCGAGCCCGAGGTGCTGCTGATGGACGAGCCCTGCTCGGCGCTCGACCCGATCGCCACCGCCCAGGTCGAGGAGCTGATCGACGAGCTGCGGCAGAACTACTCGGTGGTGATCGTCACCCACTCGATGCAGCAGGCCGCGCGGGTCAGCCAGAAGACCGCGTTCTTCCACCTCGGCCACCTCGTCGAGTTCGGCGACACCGCGACGATCTTCACCAACCCCGAGGACAGCCGGACCGAGAGCTACATCTCCGGCCGCATTGGATGAGCGCCATGACCAATCCCGATCAGCACATCGTCTCCGCCTACGACCGCGACCTCGAGACCATCCAGGCGCTGGTGATGAAGATGGGCGGCCTGGTGGAGGCCGCGATCCTCGACGGCGTCCGCTCGCTCGAGACCCGCGACCTCGAGCTCGCCGAGAAGGTGCGCGCCGGCGACAAGGCGATCGACGCGCTCGACGAGCAGATCAACGAGGAGGCCGCCAGGTGCATCGCGCTGCGCGCGCCGGTCTCGCGCGACCTGCGGGTGCTGCTGTCGGTGATCCGCCTGACCGGCAGCCTCGAGCGGGTCGGCGACTACGCCAAGAACATGGCCAAGCGCACCTCGGTGCTCGCCGAGATGACGCCGATCACCGGCACCGACGCGGCGCTGCGGCGCATGGCGCGCGAGGTCCAGCTGATGCTCAAGGACGTGCTCGACGCCTACATCCAGCGCGACGCCGACCTCGCCGAGGACGTCCGCCAGCGCGACCACGAGATCGACCAGATGTACAACGCCCTGTTCCGCGAGTTCCTCACCTTCATGATGGAGAACCCGCGCAACATCACCGCCTGCATGCACCTGCACTTCATCGCCAAGAACGTCGAGCGCATGGGCGACCTCGTCACCAACATGGCGGAGCAGGTGATCTACCTCGTGACCGGCAAGGTCCCCGACGAGGCCCGTCCCAAGGCCGACAGCACCTCCTTCTCGACCCTCGGGACGGAGGGCTGAGGCCGTGGCCGGGGCGGGACAGCCGCACGTGCTCATCGTCGAGGACGAGCCGGCGCAGCGCGAGGTGCTGGGCTACAACCTCGAGGCCGAGGGCTTCCGCACCAGCCGCGCCGAGGACGGCGAGCAGGCGCTGATGCTGGTGCAGGAGGACCGGCCCGACGTGATGGTGCTCGACTGGATGCTGCCGAACCTGTCGGGCATCGAGGTCTGCCGCCAGCTCAAGTCGCGCCCCGACACCCGCGACGTGGCGATCATCATGCTGTCGGCGCGCTCCGAGGAGGTCGACAAGGTCCGCGGCCTCGAGACCGGCGCCGACGATTACGTGGTCAAGCCGTACTCGGTCTCCGAACTCATGGCCCGCGTGCGCACCCAGCTGCGCCGCGTGCGGCCCTCGACGGTCGGGCAGGTGCTGACCTTCGAGGACTTCGTGCTCGACGCCGAAACCCACCGCGTCACCCGCGCCGACAAGCCGCTGAAGCTCGGCCCCACCGAGTTCCGCCTGCTGTCGACCTTCATGGAGAAGCCCGGCCGCGTCTGGTCGCGCGACCAGCTGCTCGACCGGGTCTGGGGCCGCGACATCTACGTCGACACCCGCACCGTCGACGTCCATATCGGCCGCCTGCGCAAGGCGCTCACGGCGCATGGCGGCAGCGACCCCGTCCGCACGGTGCGCGGCGCGGGCTACGCCCTGGGCTGAGTCGCGCGGGGCAGGGGGGCTTCGCCCCCCTCTTGGCCCAAGGGCCAATTCACCCCCCAGGATATTTTCAGGACAGAGACGAAGAGCGCGGCGCCCCCGTCTCTGTTCGTCAAATATCCCCGCCGGAGGCAGGCCGGACGGTCGGGCCCGCGCAGGGGCCGGGGTAGCTCAGAACGGGATCTCGTCGTCGATGTCGCCACCGCCGCCGCTGCCGCCCCCGTAGCCGCCGCCACTGCCGCCGCCCTGGTCGTAGCCGCCACCACCGCCGCCGCCGCCGTAGCCGCCGCGGTCGTCGTAGCCGCCGCCACCCCCGCCGCCGCCTTCGCCGCGGCTGTCGAGCAGCGTCAGCTCGCCGCGGTAGGGGCGCAGGACGACTTCGGTGGAGTAGCGGTCGGCGCCGGACTGGTCCTGCCACTTGCGGGTCTCGAGCTGGCCCTCGATGTAGACCTTGGAGCCTTTCCGCAGGTACTGCTCCGCGATCCGCGCGAGGGGCTCGGAGAAGATCGCGACGGAGTGCCACTCGGTGCGCTCGCGGCGCTCGCCGGTGTTGCGGTCCTTCCAGTTCTCGGACGTCGCGATGCGCAGGTTGCAGACCTTGCCGCCGTTCTGGAAGGTGCGGGTCTCCGGGTCGCGCCCGAGATTGCCGATGAGGATCACCTTGTTCACGCTGCCGGCCATGGCGCCCGCCTCCTGTATCCGTGTCTGTCTCGAATCGTCGGCCACCCTAGGCTCGCACGGGAGCGGTTGCCAACGCCTTACCTTGCTGGCTGGCCAAATCCCGGTTTTCCGGTATTCTGCCCCGAGGGATCGACGAGAGGGACGAGGGATGCGGGGATTCCAGCTGGCACTTGTGCTCGGGCTGACGCTGGGAAGCGTCGCGGAGGCGCAGACGCTCTCCACCTCCAACCGCAGCGCCCTGTTCCGCTCGCAGCTCGACGTGCTCGACAGCCGCGCCGCGGCGCAATACGCCAACTCCGTCCGTCTTCAGCCGCCCCGCGTGGTGGTGCCCGGCACGCCGCAGGCCGAGGGCTTGAACGTCGCCTACGACGGCCGCTACCGGGGCGCCTGGACCGACGTGGCCCGCACCGTCGCTCGGCGGCACGGGGTGCCGGAGGAGCTGTTCCTGCGCCTCGTCAACCAGGAGAGCCGCTGGAATGTGAACGCCCGGAGCCACAAGGGCGCGCTCGGCCTCGCCCAGCTGATGCCGGCCACAGCCCGCCAGCTCGGCGTCGACCCGGCCGACCCAAACCAGAACCTGGACGGCGGCGCGCGCTACCTGCGGATGCAGTTCGACACCTTCGGCTCGTGGCGCCTGGCGCTCGCGGCCTACAATGCCGGGCCGGGAGCGGTGCAGCGCTACGGCGGCATCCCTCCCTATGCCGAGACACGGAACTACGTCGCGGTGATCCTCGGCGAGTGACGGCTCAGCTCGCCGCCGCGCGGGCCTTGGCCTTGAGGCTGTGGCCGAGGGTCTCGATGTCGTCGCCGGCCACCTTCGGCACGATCCGGTAGGCGGCGTTGACGAAGCAGAACAGCGCGAACATCAGCAGCCCCACGCAGAGCAGTGTCACGAGGATCCGCCCGTAGGCCTGCTCATAGAGCCAGCCGAAGGCCGAGCCGAGCCCGCCGGCCTCGCTGGCGTTGCTGCTCAGCGCCGCCGAGAGGATCAGCCCGCCGACGATCAGCACCACGACGCCCTGCGCCGCCACGCCCGCCTTCAGCAGGCCGTTCCAGCGGGTGGTGAACCGGCTCGCGCGCAGCTCCTTGCGGTAGGTCTCCTTCCACGCCTTGTGCAGGTAGTAGAGCCCCGCGCCGATGGTGACGAGACCGGCGATGCCCACCGCCCAGCGGCCGCCGGGCTGCGACATCAGCTCTTCCAGCCAGCGCGTCGTCGCCGAGCTGCCGCCCCCGCCCGACCCGGAGCCGAACAGGATCGCCGCCGCACCGACGCCGATGGCGCCGTGGATCAGGCCGGTGACGACCATGCCGGTGCGCGCGACCATGCCCTCGCCGTCGGTGCCGTAGGCCTCGAGGTCCCAGAAGGCGTCGACCAGCCGCCAGACCATGTAGGCCAGCAGCCCCAGCACGATCAGCACGAGCACCACGCCGCCGCCCGTCGTCGTCTCGAGGCTCTGGAGCGCGGTGCCGGTGCCCTCCGCCTGCCCGCCTCGCCAGATCGCCCAGAGCGAGAAGCCGGCGACCACGACGTAGACCAGCCCGCGGCCGGCATAGCCCGCCCGCATGACGGGCACGGCCCAGGACAGATCGGTCTTCGACATCGGCTTGTTCCTCTTGATGCTTCAGAGGGCCAATGCCGCGGCGGCGCGGCCGGTTCCCGCCTACTCGGCGGCGACCTTGATCACCGGCTCCATCGATGCGAGCTCGGCGTCGTCGAGCCAGCAGAGCGAGCGGTGCCCGTCGCCGAGGTCGCGGTATGGCGGCAGCTCCGTCTCGCACTTGTTGCCCGGGACCCGGTCCTTCCAGCGGCAGCGGGTCTGGAAGGGGCAGCCGGGCGGCGGGTTCATCGCCGAGGGGATGTCGCCCTCGAGCACGATGTGCTTCTTCTCGACGCGCGTGTCGGCGATGGGCACGGCCGAGAGCAGCGCCTCGGTGTAGGGGTGGTAGGGCGGCGCGAAGACCTGCTCGGTGGTGCCCGTCTCGACGATGTGGCCGAGATACATGACCACGACGCGATCCGACAGGTAGCGCACGATGGAGAGGTCGTGCGAGATGAAGAGCAGGGTCGTCTTCTGCTCGCGCTGGATGTCCATGAGCAGGTCGGTCACCGCCGCCTGCACGCTCACGTCGAGGGCCGAGACCGGCTCGTCGGCCACGACGATGCGCGCGCCGCCGGCGAAGGCGCGGGCGATGCCGACGCGCTGCTTCTGGCCGCCCGAGAGCTGGCGCGGCATGCGCTCGGCGAAGGCGCGGGGCAGCTTGACGAGGTCGAGCAGCTCGAGCATCCGCTCGCGCCGCTCCTGCTGGGTGTCGCCCACGCCGAACAGCTCGAGCGCGCGCATGATCTGGCTGCCCACGCTCATCGACGGGTTCAGCGTGTCGAACGGGTTCTGGAACACCATCTGCACGTCCGCGATGGTGCGCGTGTCGCGCTGCTCGATCGGGATCTGCTCGATGTTGCTGTTGTCAAGCAGGATTTCCCCGTCGGTCGCCGTCTCCAGCCCCATCAGCACCTTGGCGAAGGTCGACTTGCCGCAGCCCGACTCGCCGACGATGGCCAGCGTCTCGCTCTCGCGCGCCTCGAAGCTGAGGCTCTCGTTGGCCTTGACCACCTTGGTCTCGCCGCCGCCGAAGAGCGCGTTGGCGGCGACCTCGTAGTACTTCTTGAGGTTGTCCATCCTGAGCACGACCTGCCCGGGCGCCGACTTCTCCTTGCCGGCGCCGCCGAGCGGCATCATCGACCAGTCGATCTCGTCATAGCGGATGCAGCGCGTCTCGTGGCGGTCGTTGCCCTCCACGTCGAACATCGGGATCTCCTGCGCGTCGCAGCGGCCCTTGACGAAGTAGTCGCAGCGCGGCCCGAAGTTGCAGCCCGGCGGGCGCTCGTGGGGCAGGGGGAAATTGCCGGGGATGGCGACGAGCGGCTTGGCGTTCTTGTCGGCGCCCGGCAGCGGGATCGAGCGGAACAGCGCCTGCGTGTAGGGGTGGCGCATCTTGTCGAAGACATCCTCGATCGAGCCGGTCTCCACCGCCTCGCCGGAATACATCACGCAGATCCGGTCGCAGGTCTCGAGCACGAGGCCGAGATTGTGGCTGATGAACAGCATCGAGGTGCCGTACTTCTTGCCCAGATCCTTCACCAGCTCGACCACGGCCGCCTCCACGGTCACGTCGAGCGCGGTGGTGGGCTCGTCGAGGATCAGCAGCGAGGGGTTGGCCATCAGCGCCATGGCGATGACGATGCGCTGCTGCTGGCCGCCCGAGAGCTGGTGCGGGTAGGAGCGCAGCATTCGCTCTGGGTCGGGCAGCTTGACGTCGGCCACCACCTCGAGCGCGCGCCGCCAGGCCTCCTTCTCGCTGACGCCCTCGTGGATCATCGGCACTTCCATGAGCTGGCGGCCGATCTTCATCGCCGGGTTCAGCGAGGCCATCGGCTCCTGGTAGATCATCGCGATCTCGCGGCCGCGGATGTGGCGCAGCTCCTCGGCGGTCATCTCGTTGAGGTCGCGCCCCTTGAACCGGATCGAGCCGCCCACGACCCGCCCGTTGACGCCGAGGTCCTGCATCACGCCGAGCGCCACCGTCGACTTGCCGCAGCCCGATTCGCCGACGAGGCCCATCGCCTCGCCGGGCTGGACGGTGCAGGAGAAGTCCATCACCGCCGGGATCTCGCGCAGGCGCGTGAAGAAGGAGATGGACAGGTTGTCGATCTCGAGGATCGGGCCCTTGTACTTGCTCGGTTTGCGCACGCGCCTCTCCCAGTCTCTGTTCGTCAAGTATCCCGGGGGTCCGGGGGCTGGCCCCCGGTCCCTCGGTCAGTCCTTGAGGCTTTCCTCGCGAAGTCCGTCCGCCAGCAGGTTCAGCCCCAGCACCAGCGTCAGCAGCGCGAAGGCGGGCGGCAGGGCGGGGTGGGGGTAGATCGACAGCAGGCGGCGGCCGTCGTTGATCGTCGTGCCCCAGTCGGGGCTCTCGGGCGGCAGGCCGAGGCCGAAGAAGCCGAGGGTGCCGAGCAGGATCGTGGTGTAGCCGATGCGCAGGCAGAAATCGACGATCAGCGGCCCCCGCGCGTTGGGCAGGATCTCCCAGAGCATGATGTACCACGGCCCCTCGCCACGGGTCTGCGCGGCGGCGACGTAGTCGCGCGTCTTGATGTCGAGCGCCAGGCCCCGGACGATGCGGAACACCGTGGGCGAGTTCACGAAGACCACCGAGACAAAGACCACGAGGATGCCGCCCGGCACGTCGAAGGCGTCGAGCCAGCCCGGCAGGATCGACACCGGCGAGCCGACCTCGCTGATCAGCGACAGGTAGATCCACCCCGTCACGCCGAGCACCGCCGCCAGCAGCGGCAGCCGCAGCGCGGGGCGCGTGTGGTAGCGCGAATTCAGCAGCACCGCGAGGAAGATGATCGGGAAGACGAACAGGAACGTCGCCATGTAGTTCGGGATGCCGGTGGCGATGATCTCGGGCGTCACCAGCAGGTAGAACAGCAGGATCACCGGGAAGGCGAGGATCAGGTTTGCGAGGAAGCTCAGCACCGTGTCGAGCTTGCCGCCGTAATAGCCCGCCGGCAGGCCCAGGGTGATGCCGACCATGAAGGCGAAGACCGTCGCCAGCGGCGCGATGCCGATCACCACCCAGGCGCCGTCGACCATCCGGCTGAAGATGTCGCGCGCCAGGTTGTCGCCGCCCAGCAGGTAGTGCGGGAACAGCCCGTCCTCGGCCGCGTCCGGCACCGCCACGCCCGGCAGCTCGTTCTTCAGCTGCACGATCTGGGTCAGCGGATCGTGGGTGGCGATCATGTCGAAGAGCCCGGCGAAGATCGCGGTGAAGACCCAGAACATCACCAGGCCGAAGCCGATCATCCCGATGGTCGAGTCGAAGAGCTTGCCGTAGAGCCCGGTGCGCCGCTTGGTCAGGATCGACAGCGCGAAGGTGACGACCAGCGCGATCCAGACCGGGGTGAAGCGCGCGGCGATGGCGCCGACGATGCCGGTCTCGCCGTAGGGCATCAGCACGCCGCCCAGCAGGTAGAGCAGTGCCAGCAGGACGATCGCGAGGAAGGCCCAGCGGATGATCGTGGTGTAGACGTCGATGGTCAGGCGCTGGAACAGCCAGGCCAGCACCGCCCCGAGCGCGAGGAAGGCGACCGCCGTCAGCACCGCCGCCGTCCAGCCCGGCATGCCGGTCTCGGTCAGCCATGTCCTCAGCGTCGGCGCCGACCAGGCGTATTCCAGCCCGTAGAGCGCCAGCCCGATGACGAGCGCGGGAAAGAACAGCTGGGCCACCGAGGTCGGCACCTGGTTGAACATGTCGCCGAAGTTGCGCCCGGCGACGGAGACGGGCACGTCGCCCGGCGTCACCATCGTCGCGGCGAGGTAGCCGAGCACGCCGAAGCCCCAGGCCATCGCCGCCCAGCGCAGGAGCGGGTCGAGCACGCCGCCGAGTTCACCAGTCCAGGTCAAAGGATCCATGTCATGCCCCTCAGCTGATCCGGATACGGGGGTTGAGGTAGACGTAGCCGATGTCGGAGATCAGCTGCGTCACCAGCACCACGAAGACGGAGACCACGGAGACGCCGAGCAGCAGCTCGATGTCGTTGTTGCCCGCCGCCTGCACCAGCGTCCAGCCAAAGCCCTTGTAGTTGAAGATGGTCTCGACGATCACCACGCCGTTCAGAAGCCACGGAAACTGCAGCATGATCACCGTGAACGGCGCGATCAGCGCGTTTCTCAGCGCATGCTTCAGCACGATGTTCTGGAAGCTCACCCCCTTGAGCCGCGCCGTGCGGATGTATTGCGCGGTCATCACCTCGGTCATCGACGCCCGCGTCATCCGCGCGATGTAGCCCATACCGTAGAGCGCGATGGTCAGCACCGGCAGGGTGAAGTTGGTGAAGTTGGCGTCGTCCATGGCCGAGGTCGCCGAGCCGTTGAACCATCGCAGGCCCACGGCGGTCGAGGCGAAGACGGCGATGAAGATCACGCCGGAGACGTATTCCGGCGTCGCCGTGGTCAGGATGGACACCGTCGACAGCGAGCGGTCGGTGCGCGAGCCCTCGCGCATCCCCGCCAGCACGCCGATGATCAGCGCGCCGGGCACCATCACCACCATCACCCAGAACATGAGCTTGCCGGTGAGCGCGAGGCGCGTGGCGATGATGTTCTCGACATCGTCCCGGAAGACCGACGAGAAGCCCCAGTTGCCCTGCAGCACGCCGCAGAAGCGCGCCGCGTCCTCGGGCAGGCTGGCCGTCTCGCCGAGCTCGCCCGCGCAGCGCGAGCGCCAGATGCCGTCGGTGCCCTCGATTACATAGCCCGGCAGCACCCCGAGCCACTGGCCGTACTTGGTGATCGTGGGCTGCAGGTAGCCCCGGTTGCCCAGGTACGTTTCGACCTGCTCGTCGGTCATGCGGAAGTTGCCTTCCGTCTTCGCGAGCTTCTCGAGGTTGGGGTAGAGGTTGGTGAGGAAGAAGACGATGAAGGTCAGGCATAGGGCCGTGAGCACCATCAGCCCCAGCCGCCTCAGTATGAACAGTCCCATCGGGTTCCCTGTTTCCTGCGACGGGTTGGCCCGCCTGCTCTTACCGCGCGCGCCCGCGCGGGGCTTGGACCGGGCCGCCCGGGGGCGGCCCGTTCTGTAACTTTAGCCGGTAAATCCGAGTTTGTAGACGTGAATCTCGAACGCGGGGTGCATCTCGGCCCCGACCACGCCCGGGCGGAAGTGGCGGTAGAGCGAGCGCCAGTAGGGCTGGATCATCACCGCGTCGTTCTGGAGGATGGTCTCGAGCTCCGCCATCACGACCGCACGCTCCTCGGCGTCGGCGATCGACAGCGCCTGGTTGAGCTTGGCGTCGAACTCGGGGTTCGAATAGGCCGACTCGTTCCACGCCTCGCCGGTGCGGTAGGCGAGCGAGAGCACCTGCACGCCGAGCGGGCGGTGGTTCCACTCGGTCAGCGAGAACGGGTACTTGGTCCAGTCGTTCCAGAAGGTCGAGCCGGGCATGACCGTGCGCTCGATGGCGATGCCGGCGTCGCGGATCTGCGCGGCGCAGGCGTCGGCGGTGTTGCGATTGAAGCCGTCGTCGAGCGAGACCAGCTCGTGCACGAAATCGGCCATGCCGGCCTCCTCGAGCATCGCCATCGACTCCTCGGGCGCGTAGGGGGCGGGGCCGATGTCGACGTATTCGGGATGCACCGGCGCGACGTGGTGGTTGGCGGCCACGACGCCGAGGCCGCTGTAGCCGAGCTCGAGCAGCACGGCGTTGTCCACCGCCTTGACCAGCGCCATGCGGACGCGCTGGTCGGCGTAGGGCACCATATCGCCCACCGGAGTTTCCTGGTTGAAGCGCAGCACCACCGTCGAGCCGGTGACCACCTCGCTTTTCTCCCAGCCGAGCGCGTCGGCGATGTCGATGAACTCGTTGACGTTCTCGTAGAGCATGTCGACTTCGTCGGACTCGATCGCCGCGATCCAGGCCGCCGGGTCGGAGCCGTAGTCGATGAACTCGACCCGCTCCACGTAGGCGCCGCCGAAGCCCTCGGCCTCCTTGCCCCACCAGTCGTGATCCTCGTTGCGCACCAGCACGCCCTTGACGCCGGGCTCGAGGCTGACGGGCAGGAAGGGGCCGGTGCCGATGGCGTTCTCGATCATGTTCGCCGGGTCGTGGCTCTCGTGGACGACGGCGGCCGGGTAGTCGGACATCGACACGATGATCGAGATGTCCGGCTCCTGGGTGGTGACCTTGACGGTCATGTCGTCCACCTTCGTCACCGCGCCCTCGCGGAGCTGGTTGGTCTCGGGGTCGATCAGGTTCGAGAAGCGGCCGGCCATCGAGTTGCCCTCGACATCGGCGTCGCACCAGTACTCGAACATCCGCACCACGTCGTCGGCGTTGAACTCGTCGCCGTTGTTCCAGGTCACGCCGGGGCGGACGTGGAGCGTGTACTCGGTGGCGTCGGCGTTCGCTTCCCAATCCTCGAGCAGCATGCCGCGCAGGGTGCCGTCGCGGTTGTACTCGACCATGTACTCGAGCCAACCGCGGTAGAAGTTGGCGATCTCCGACCAGTCGGCGGAGCGCGGATCCTTGAGCGCGATCACCTCGGTCAGGATGCGCATGGTGCCGCCGTCCTGCGCCATCGCGTGCGCCTCGGCGGCGGCGGGCTCGGCCCCGATCAGCGCGTAGGCGGTGGCGGCACTGACGCCGAGCGCGGTGGTGCGGGTCAGGAACTCGCGGCGGTCGAGTTTGCCCTCGGCAACCTCGCGGGCGTACATCTCGGCGGCCGGATGGAGCGGCTTGTGCGTGTCGATCATGGAATGCCTCCCTGGCGAATTTGGACAGCGGGGCGAAGGCGATCCCGTCGCTCGGGGCCGGCGCGCCGCGCTTCGGCGAACATTTGCGCATGTTTGCGCAGCCGAGGTCAACGGCTAGATCCGCCGCTTCCTGCAACGAAAACGACTCGGCGGCCGACGCGACCGGATCGGGCGCGTCGCCCTCAGCCGGCGGGAAGCGGGCCCATCCGGCGGAAGGCGGAGGGGGTCATGCCGGTCTCGCTGGTGAAGGCGCGGCTGAAGTAGGCGGCGGTGGTGTAGCCCAGGTCCTCGGCGATGCGCTTCATCGGCAGACGGGTCTGGCGCAGCATCAGCCGCGCCTCGTAGAGCACCCGGTCGCTCAGGATGGTGTGGGCGGAGCGGCCGCAGGTGCGGTTGCAGCAGCGGGTCAGGTGCGTCGGCGTCACCCCGAGCGCGGCGGCGTAGTCGGCGACGGTGCGGCGGCTGCGGTAGTGCCGCTCGACGAGGTCCGTATAGGCGGCGACGAGGCGGGCCTGCGCCGTCTGGCGGCGCTCCTCCTCGGCGTAGCTCTGCATCTGGCGCTCGAAGAACACCGACAGCAGCCCGAGCTGGTAGTGCGCGGCGCGGGTGTGGGCGGTGGCGTCGGAGCGCAGCTCGGCCTCGAGATGGTCGAAGATCAGCGCGAACTGCTTCTGCTGCACCACGTCGCGCAGCCGCAGGTGCACGGGCTCGTCGGGCCACTCCGTGGCCATCGCGTTGGGGATCGTCAGGATTTGGGCGTAGACCGTCGAGCCGACCTCCATCCCGTACATCGTGCCGGCGGGCAGGAAGATCAGGTTGTTGGGCCCGTAGCCCGAGGTCAGCCCGGCGACGGTGATCCGCCCCTGGCCCCGGCCGACGAAGATCAGCCGCGGGCTGCGGTGGCTGCGCATGGCCTCGGTGCGCCAGCGGCTCTCGCCGTGGCCGTGCGAGAGCGCGCGCAGATCGAGGCGGTTCTCCGACGCGTCGTGTGGCAGCTGATCGAACATCTCCGTCCCCCCACGGTGGCTGCTTGTCGTAGCGTAAGGTCGTCGGTGCGGCGGGCAGGATCAACCCCTTGCCGCAGGGGGAAGGCGAGGGAGTTGTGGATAAGTCTGTGGTCAGTCCGGCTGCGGGAGCGGGATCGGGCGCCAATCCGCCATCCTCTTGCGCATCCAGGTCCTTTGCCGCTTGGCATACTGGCGCGACGCGACGATCGCGGCGTCGCGGGCCTGACGCAGGGACAACTCGCCGCGGACATGGGCGATCATCTCCGCCGCCCCGATGGCGCGCGCGCTCTGATGTGCCGAATCCCACGCTGGCTCCATCGCGCGGGCCTCCTCGACGAGACCCGCCTCGAGCATCGAATCGAAGCGCCGCGCGATGCGCTCGGCCAGCCAGTCCCGCTCGGGCCGCAGCACCAGCGGCGTCGCGGCCTCCAGCGGTAGCAGCGGCGGCGGCGTCTCCGCCTGCCACGCCGCCATGCCGCGCCCGGTCGCGTGCAGCACCTCCCAGGCGCGCTGCACGCGGGCGCGGTTGGCGAGATCGAGGCCCGCCGCCGTCGCCGGGTCGAGCCCGTCGCGCAGGACGGGCAGGGGCAGGGCATCGGCCTCGGCGCGCAGCCCGGGCGGCGTCGGCGGGATCTCCGCCAGCCCCTCGGTGAGCGCGGCGAAGTAGAGCCCGGTGCCGCCGACGATGATCGGCCGCTCCTGCCCCCCGAGCAGCGGCGCGACCTCGCGCAGCCAGTCGCCCACCGAGTAGGCCGCGTCGCGCGGGACGTGCCCGTAGAGCCGGTGCGGCGCGCGCGCCTCGTCCTCCGGCGAGGGCCGCGCGGTGAGCAGCCGCCAGCCGTCGAACACCTGCAGCGCGTCGGCATTCACGACGACCCCGCCGCCCGCCTCGGCGATCGCGAGCGCCAGGCCCGACTTGCCGCTCGCCGTCGGTCCGGCGATCAGCACCGGGCGGTCGGCGGGAACCTCCTCGGGCCGGATCACGCCGAGCCGTCGCCTGCCGTGAGGATGCCCACGATTTCTGCCTCCGCCGCCATTGAACCACCCCGGCTTTTCCGACATTTTGCCGGCGGCATAAAGAGGAGCATCCCGATGGCCGACAGCCAGAATTCGACGTTCAAGAGGGTGCTGCTGAAGATCTCCGGCGAGGCCCTCATGGGCGACCAGGGCTACGGCCTGCACCCGCCGACGGTTGCGCGGATCGCGCAGGAGGTGAAGTCGGTCCACGATCTCGGGGTGGAGATCTGCATGGTGATCGGCGGCGGCAACATCTTCCGCGGCCTCGCCGGCTCGGCCCAGGGGATGGAGCGCACCACCGCCGACTACATGGGCATGCTGGCCACGGTGATGAACGCGCTGGCGATGCAGTCGGCGCTGGAAGAGCTCAACGTCTTCACCCGGGTGATCAGCGCGATCCGCATGGACGAGGTGGCCGAGCCCTACATCCGCCGCCGCGCCGTGCGCCACCTCGAGAAGAAGCGCGTCTGCATCTTCGCCGCCGGCACCGGCAACCCCTACTTCACCACCGACACCGCGGCCACGCTGCGCGCCAACGAGATGAACTGCGAGGCGATCTTCAAGGGCACCAAGGTCGACGGGGTCTACGATAAGGACCCCAAGAAGTTCGCCGACGCCCGCCGCTACGAGACGGTGAGCTACGACGAATGCCTGCAGAAGCACCTCGGCGTCATGGATGCCTCCGCCATCGCGCTGGCCCGCGACAACAACCTGCCGATCATCGTCTTCTCCCTCGACGAACCCGGCGGCTTCCGCGGCATCCTGGCCGGCGAGGGCACCTATACCCGCGTCCACGGGTGAGCCCCCGTCGGGCACTGTGCCGCGACGGAAGTTAACAAATCGTTTCGTGATTTTGATCCTCTGGTCAAAAATCTCCCCCATGCTGACGGCCGGGGCCGCTGAAGAGGGCAGCCCCGGCCGTTCAAACACATGCTGGCGGGGGATACATGGCCATCATCATCACGGGAATCATCGACGGACCTCGCTCGGGAGGCGTGCCGAAGGCGATCGAGCTCACGGTGACGGAAGACATCGCCGATCTGTCGATCTACGGGATCGGCTCGGCGAACAACGGCGGCGGCAGCGACGGCGAGGAATTCACCTTTTCGGCCGTCTCGGCCTCGGCCGGTGACAAGATCTACATCGCCAGCGAGACGCCCGGCTTCGAGGCCTTCTTCGGCTTCGCGCCCGACTACACGACCAGCGCTGCGTCCATCAACGGCGACGACGCCATCGAGCTGTTCCAGGACGGCGCGGTGATCGACGTCTTCGGCGATATCGACGTCGACGGCACCAACCAGCCCTGGGAATACCTCGACGGCTGGGCCTACCGCGCCGACGACAGCTCGGCCTCGACGACCTTCGACATCGCCGACTGGACCTTCTCCGGCAAGAACGCCCTCGACGGTGAGTCGAGCAACGCCGACGCCGGAACGCCGTTCCCCATCGGCACCTACGTCTCCGGCCCGCCCGCGCCGGAGCTGACCATCTCCGATGCGTCCGTCATCGAGGGCGACGACGGCGAGACGCTCGTCGAGCTGACGGTGACGCTGGCCGGCGCGGCCTCGGGACCGTTCACCGTCGACTTCGACACCGCCGACGGCACTGCGACCGCGGGCGAGGACTACGTGGCGCAGTCCGGTGTGCTGAGCTTCGCCGGCACGCAGGGCGAGACGCGCACCATCACCGTCGCCGTCGCCGGCGACGAGGTGAGCGAGACGGCCGAGAGCCTCAGCGTCGTCCTTTCCGGCATCACCGGCACGACCGATGCGACCATCGCCAAGGACACCGGCACGTTGACCATCGAGAACGACGACTACCGCGACGTGCTCATCAGCGAGATCCAGGGCAGCGGCAGCGCCTCGGAGATCGAGGGGGATCTCGTCACCATCGAGGGCGTCGTCACCGGCGTCTACGTCGACGGGATGCGCGGCTTTTACGTGCAGGAGGAGAAGCGCGATCAGGACCACGACGCCAGCACCTCCGAAGGCATCTTCGTCTATGCGCCTAATGCCGTCGTGTCAGAGGGCGATCTCGTCTCGGTGAGCGGCACCGTCGACGAGTTCTACGGACTGACCCAGCTCACCTCCGTCGCCAAAATCGATGTCCTCAAGAGCGACGTGAAGCTCCCGAAGGCCATCTCGGTCGAACTTCCGCTGATGGACGGCGAGTCCTTCGAGGCGCTGGAGGGGATGCGGGTGACGTTCGAGCAGGAGCTCACCATCACCCAGCTGTTCAACTACGAACGCTACGGCGAGGTGCAGCTCTCCACACAGGGTCAGGTGCCGCAATTCACCCAGATCCACGAGCCCGACCCGGACGGATACGCTGCCTGGCAGGCGCAGGACCTGGCGACGCGCATCATCCTCGACGACGGAAGCACCGCGCAGAACCCGGACGAGCTGCCGTTCCTCGACGTGGAGGAGTTCGGCGCGGGCGACACGATCACCGGCCTGACCGGCGTGATGTCCTACAGCTTCGGCGACTGGAAGCTGCAGCCGACCGAGGCGGTGCCGGTGGAGTTCGAGAACACCAACCCGCGCGAGGAGGCGCCCGCCGATGTGGGCGGTGACGTGAAGGTGGCGAGCTTCAACGTGCTCAACTACTTCACCACGCTCGACGACGGCAGCAGCACGGTCAACGGCCAGGACCCGCGCGGCGCCAACAGCGAGGCCGAACTCGCGCGCCAGACGTCGAAGATCGTCGCCGCCCTCGATGCGCTGGATGCCGACGTGGTCGGGCTGATCGAGATCGAGAACGACGACGGCGCCGCGACCGACGCGCTCGTCGCCGCTCTCAACGCCGTCTCCGACCGCACCTACGCGGCGGTCGACACCGGCGTGATCGGCACCGACGCGATCAAGGTGGCCTTCATCTACGATACCGAGACGATGAAGATCGCCGACGGCACCTCGGCCGCGATTCTCGACACCGACGCCTTCGTCGCGCCGCTCGAGACCGGGCCCAAGAACCGCCCGGCGCTGGCCGTGACCTTCGAGGAGAAGGCGACCGGCGAGCAGTTCACCGCCGTGAACAACCACCTGAAGTCGAAGGGCTCGCCCGTCGATGGCGATCCGAACCTCGACGACGGGCAGGGCAACGGCGCGCTGACCCGCAAGATGGCCGCCGACGAGCTCGTGAAGTGGCTCGCCACCAACCCGACCGGCACGAGCGACGCCGATCAGCTGATCCTCGGCGACCTCAACGCCTACGCCAAGGAAGACCCGATCGACGAGATCAAGGCCGGCGCGGACGACATGATCGGCACGGCCGACGACTTCACCGATCTCGCCACCAGCTTCCTCGGCGAGGAGGCGTACTCCTACCGCTTTTCCGGCCAGTGGGGCACGCTCGACTACGCCCTCGCCAACCAGCCGCTGCTGGAGTCGGTGACCGGCGTGACGGAGTGGCACATCAACTCCGACGAGCCGAGCTACCTCTCCTACAACGACAACGTCCTCGACCCGGAAGAGCGGTCCTTCCAGGTGGTGCCCGACCCGCAGGAGGCGCTGTTCGACGCCGACTCGCCCTTCGCGTCGTCCGACCACGACCCGATCCTCGTCGGTCTCGACCTCGACGGCTACGACAACCGCTTCGCCGGTACCGACAGGAACGACCGTCTCACCGGCACCGGGGAGCGTGACCTGATCGAGGGGCTCGGCGGCAACGACCGGCTCCGGGGCGCGGGCGGCGACGACGACATCGACGCCGGCGCGGGCAACGACCGCGCCTACGGCGGGGCGGGCGACGACCTGCTGATGGACGGCGCCGGCAACGACCGCTTGTACGGCGGCGCGGGCGACGACACCTTCGAGATCGGCGGCGGCAAGGACCGTGCCTGGACCGGGAGCGGGGCCGATACCATCATCTTCGCCGCCGGCCTCGCCGACGACGGCAGCAAGGACAAGCTGCGCATCAGGGACTTCGACACCGAGATGGACCTGCTCGACCTGCAGGGCATCGAGATCGAGAAGGTCAGGGAGAGCAAGAAGAAGGTCACCCTCACGCTCGAGGGCGACGGCGACAGGATCGAGCTGCGCGGCGTGTCGGACTTCGACGACATCCAGTTCGCCGACGACACGTTCGCCTTCGTCTGAGGCCTCGCGCTCCTGCCCGGGCCCGCACGCGGGTCCGGGCACGAAAACGCCCCCGCAATTGCCTGCGGGGGCGTTGGCTCGTCCGGGGCGGGGCGCCGTCAGGCGAGCATGGTCATCGGGGCCTCGAGATTGGCCTTTAGGGCGGAGAGGAACTGCGCGCCGAGGGCGCCGTCGATGACGCGGTGATCGACGGAGAGCGTCACCGACATCACCGTCGCCACGGCCAGCTCGCCGTCCTCGCCGACGACCGGCTTCTTCACCCCGGCGCCGACGGCGAGGATCGAGCCGTGCGGCGGGTTGATGACCGCGTCGAAGTTCTCCACGCCGAACATGCCGAGGTTGGAGATCGCGAAGGAGCCGCCCTGGTACTCGTGCGGCGCGAGCTTGCGGTCGCGGGCGCGCTTGGCGAGGTCCTTCATCTCGGCCGACAGCGCCGAGAGCGACTTCTGGTGCGCGTCCTTCAGCACCGGCGTGAACAGCCCGCCCTCGATGGCCACGGCGACGGCCACGTCGGAGGGCTTGAGCTTGAGGATGCGGTCGCCCGCCCAGACGGCGTTGGCGTCGGGGACTTCCTGCAGGGCCAGCGCGCCGGCCTTGATGATGAAGTCGTTGACGGACAGCTTCACGCCCTTCGCCTCGAGCTGCTTGTTGAGCTGCGAGCGGAACTTCAGCAGCGCGTCGAGCCGGATGTCGCGGCGCAGGTAGAAGTGCGGGATGGTCTGCTTGGCCTCGGTCAGGCGCGCGCCGATGGTCTTGCGCATGCCGTCGAGCTTGACCTCCTCGAACTCGCGGCCCTCGTACATCTTGAGCACCGCATCGGCGCCCATGCCGGCGGGCATCGGGGGCTTCTCGCCGCCCGCCGTCGCCGCCGCCTTGGGCGCCTCGGCCTTCGGCGCGGCCTGCTGCTGGCCCGGCTCGGCCTTCTCCACGTCGGCCTTGACGATGCGCCCCTTGGGGCCGGAGCCCTTCAGCTGGGCCAGGTCGAGGCCCTTGTCCTTGGCGATGCGGCGCGCCAGGGGCGAGGCGAAGATGCGCTCGCCCTTCTCCTGCGCGGCCTCGCCACCGCCGGACGGCGCCGGGGCAGGGGCAGGGGCGTCGCCACGGCCGTAGCCCTTCTGCGGCTCGGTCGCCTCGGAGGCGGCGGCGGGCTCGGCGTGGGAATCGGCGTCGCCGCTCGGGGTGGCGGGGGTGTCGGAGATATCGTCGGCGCTCTCGCCCTCCTCGAGCAGCACGGCGATGGGCTGGTTGACCTTCACCCCCTCGGTGCCCGCCTCGACGAGGATCTTGCCGACCACGCCCTCGTCGACGGCCTCGAATTCCATCGTCGCCTTGTCGGTCTCGATCTCGGCGAGCAGATCGCCGGAGGAGACGGTGTCGCCCTCCTTGACCAGCCATTTGGCCAGCGTGCCTTCCTCCATGGTCGGCGACAGGGCGGGCATCAGGATCTCGGTGGGCATTACTGTTTCTCCGTCAGGACGACGCTGGAAAAGGGGGCGGGGGCGGTGCCGCCGTCGGCTGCGGCGCGCAGGGCGGCTAAAATGGCGTCGCCGTTGGCGCCGATCCAGGCCGCGCGGGCCGTCTCGTCGGCGTCCGGGCCGACCTCGCTGTCGAGCACCTCGGCGGGGACGGTGCCCCAGTACTTGGCGTCGCCGGCGAAGACGACGATGTCGAACGCGCGCCCGCCGTCGCGGGAGCGGACGATTTCGATCTCAGTGTCGGACATCGCTTTCCTCCTCGAGGTCCACCCGGTCGAAGGGCGGCCGCACCGGCCGTCCCTCGCGCAGGTCTAGAAGCGTCCGCTCGAGCGCCGCCGCGTTCCGGGCGAGCCACTCGTAGGCGGTCTGGTGTCCCCGGCCCCCGGTGAGGGCCAGGCGCTCCGATATCAGGCCGTCGGGCACGAGCGCGGTCAAGCCATGCGCCTTGATCCGGTATGCCTCGCGCGCGCTGTCATGGCCCAGCACTTCCATGAGCCTAGCGGTAGGTGACCTTCTTCACCGCCTCGACGACCTCGTCGGTGGTGATGAGCGCGTGACGCTCGAGGTTGGCCGCGTAGGGCATGGGCACGTCCTTGCCGGTGCAGTTCAGCACGGGCGCGTCGAGCCAGTCGAAGGCGTTCTCCATGATGTAGGCCGACAGGTGGTTGGACAGCGACGCCACCGGCCAGCCCTCCTCGACGGTGACGCAGCGGTTGGTCTTCTTCACGCTCTCGATCACCGTGGCGTAGTCGAGCGGGCGCAGGGTGCGCAGGTCGATCACCTCGGCCTCGACGCCCTCGCCGGCGAGCTTCTCCGCCGCCTCGAGCGCGTAGGACATGCCGATGCCCCAGCTGACGATGGTGACGTCGCTGCCCGAGCGGGCGATCTTGGCCTTGCCGAAGGGGATGGTGAAATCGTCGAGCACCGGCACCTCGAAGGAGCGGCCGTAGAGGATCTCGTTCTCGAGGAAGATCACCGGGTTCGGGTCGCGCACCGCAGACTTGAAGAGGCCTTTGTAGTCGGCGGCGCTGTAGGGCATCACCACCTTGAGGCCTGGCACCGAGGCATACCAGGCGGCGTAGTCCTGGCTGTGCTGCGCGCCGACGCGGGCGGCGGCGCCGTTGGGGCCGCGGAACACCATCGGGCAGCCCATCTGGCCGCCGGACATGTAGAGCGTCTTGGCCGCGGAGTTGATGATCTGGTCCATCGCCTGCATGGCGAAGTTGAAGGTCATGAACTCGACGATCGGGCGCAACCCGCCGAAGGCCGCGCCGACGCCGATGCCGGCGAAGCCGTGCTCGGTGATCGGCGTGTCGATGACGCGCTTGTCGCCGAAGCGGTCGAGCAGGCCTTGGGTGATCTTGTAGGCGCCCTGGTACTCGGCAACCTCCTCGCCCATGATGAAGACGTTCTCGTCGCGCTCCATCTCCTCGGCGATGGCGCTGTTGAGCGCCTCGCGGACGGTCATCGTCTTGGTCTCGGTGCCCTCGGGATAGTCGGGGCTGGCGTCGGCCTTGGGCGGATCGGCGGGCTGCGCGGCGGCGGCGGGGGCCTTGGCCTCGCGGGTGTCGGTGTCGCCCTCGGGCGCGGCGGCGGGCTCGGCGGCGCCGGAAGACACGTCGTCGGCGGCCGAGGCGTCCTCGCCCTCCTCGAGCAGCACGGCGATGGGCTGGTTGACCTTCACCCCCTCGGTGCCTTCCTCGACGAGGATCTTGCCGATGGTGCCCTCGTCGACGGCCTCGAACTCCATCGTCGCCTTGTCGGTCTCGATCTCGGCGAGGATGTCACCCGAGGAGACGGTGTCGCCCTCCTTCACCAGCCACTTGGCCAGCGTGCCTTCCTCCATCGTCGGAGAGAGCGCGGGCATCAGGATCTCGGTTGCCATTCAGACGGCCTCCCCCTGCGGAATTTCCTTGGCGTAGATGTCGGTCCAGAGCTCTTCCATGGCCGGCTCGGGGCTCTCCTTGGAGAACTCGGCGGCCTCGTTCACCTGGTCCTTCACCTCCTTGTCGATCGACTTGAGGTCGTCCTCAGAGGCGTGCTTGCCGTCGAGCAGCATGGTGCGCACGCTCTCGATCGGGTCGCGCTCGTCGCGCATCTTCTGGACTTCCTCGCGGGTGCGGTACTTGGCCGGGTCCGACATCGAGTGGCCGCGGTAGCGGTAGGTCTTGACCTCGAGGATGTAAGGGCCGTCGCCGGCGCGGCAGTGCTCGACGGCCTTTTCGCCGGCGGCCTTGACCGCGAGCACGTCCATGCCGTCGACCTCCTCGCCCTTGATCCCGTAGGCCGCGCCGCGCTCCCACAGGCTCGGGCTCTTGGTCGAGCGCTTGACGGAGGTGCCCATGGCGTACTGGTTGTTCTCGATCACGAAGACGACGGGCAGGTCCCACAGCTGGGCCATGTTGTAGGTCTCGTAGACCTGGCCCTGGTTGGCGGCGCCGTCGCCGAAGTAGGTGAAGGTGACGCGGTCGTTGCCGAGGTACTTGTCGGCGAGCGCCAGGCCGGCCCCGATCGGCACCTGGGCGGCGACGATGCCGTGGCCGCCGTAGAAGTGCTTCTCCTTGGAGAACATGTGCATGCTCCCGCCCTTGCCCTTGGAGTAGCCGCCCTCGCGGCCGGTGAGCTCGGCCATGACCCCCTTCGGGTCCATGCCGCAGGCGAGCATGTGGCCGTGGTCGCGGTAGGAGGTGACGCGCTTGTCGCCCTCGTCGGCCGCGGCCTCGAGCCCGACGACGACGGCTTCCTGGCCGATGTAGAGGTGGCAGAAGCCGCCGATCAGGCCCATGCCGTAGAGCTGGCCGGCCTTTTCCTCGAAGCGGCGGATGAGCAGCATCTCCCGGTAGTAGTGGAGCAGCTCCTCGGCCGACACGTTGGGCTTGGCACCCGCTTTCTTGGTGGCCATCGAATCCTCCCTCTGCGGCAGATCGTTTAAAGCTAAACTATCCCTAGCAGAGGTCTCCCGCCCCTGCACCCGGAAAAGCTAACACGTCTGCCGTGCCCGACAAGACACCGCGGCTTCGGGGGAACCCGCGGCCGAAACGACGGGTTCGCGAGGTATGAATGCCGATATCCTGCTCGCCGTCGCCGCCGCGGCCCTGTTCGCCGCCGTCCACCTGTTCGCCCCCACGCTCTACCGGCTGGGCCACATTCCCCGCGCCTGGTGGGTCTCGGCGTCGGGCGGCGTGGCGGTGGCCTACGTCTTCCTCCACCTGCTCCCGGACCTCGCCGAGCACGAACACGAGCTGGCCGAGAGCGATTGGGCCGCGGGCGAGCTGGTCTACGTGCTGGCGCTGATCGGGCTGGCCGCCTTCTACGCGCTCGAGCGTCACGTCCGCGGCGGCCGCCCGCAGGACGGCAGCGGCGCGCCGCACGAGGGCGACGGCATCTTCTGGGCGCATCTCGGCTCGTTCGCGACCTATAACCTGCTGATCGGCTACCTGCTGCTGCACCGCGAGGAGACCTCGCTCGGCTCCGAGACCTTTTACGCCGTCGCCATGGCGCTGCACTTCGTCACCACCGACATCGGCCTGCGCCACGACCACCGCCACCTCTACGACCGCATCGGCCGCTGGCTGCTGGTCGGCGGCGTCGTGGGCGGGCTGGGGCTGTCGTTGATGGTGGAGCTGCCCGAGCAGGTGATCATCGCGCTGAGCGCGTTCCTCGTGGGAGGCGTGGTGCTGAACGTGCTGAAGGAAGAGCTGCCGGAAGACCGGGAGAGCCGCTTCCTGCCGTTCTTCGCCGGCGCGGCCGGCTACGGCGCGCTGCTCTTCGCGGTCCTTTAGCGGACGACGATCTCGTCGGCGCGGATCAGGCCGAGCACGTCGCGGGCGCGCTCGTCGACGAGGTCGAGATCGAGGTAGGCGTCGGACAGCCGCCGGGCGAGGTTCTCCATCTCGGCGACCTCCGCCTGCAGCAGCGCCAGCTCGGCGCGCAACTCGCGCGCCTCGGCATCCACCTCCGCGCGGCGGAACACGCCGTAATCGCCCTGCACGGCGGCGAAGACGAAGTAGAAGCTCAACAGCAGCGCCCCCACGAAATAGAGGATCGCGCCATAAGGCATACGGGTCTTGCGGGTCATGCTCGTGCCTCGTTCGGCCGCCTCTTTCGTCGGGCGGGCTCGCGGGCAAGGTGGCACAGGGCGCGGCGGGAAGGGAAGTCCCTTTCGCACCGCGCCCGCGCCGAATGGCAGCGCCGCCTCAGGTGATGCTGGCGGTGTAGATGGAGTCGATCGCCTCGGCGAGCCTGGCGTCGAACTCCTCGTCGCTCTGCTGCGCCGAGAGCCCCTCCGTCAGCGCGCGCGAGAACGAGGCGATCAGCCCCGGGTTCTTCGCCAGCAGCGCGTTCGCCTCCTCGCGCGAGTAGCCGCCCGAGAGCGCGACGACGCGCAGCACCTTCGGGTGCTCGATCAGCGGGCGGTAGAAGTCGTCCGAGGTCGGCAGCGACAGCTTGAGCATGACCTGCTCGTCCGCGCCGAGCTGCTCGAGGTTCTTCTCGATCTCCTCGCGCAGGATGCCCTCGGCCTCGCCCTTGTCGTCGATGGTGATCGTCACCTCCGGCTCGAGGATCGGCATCAGCCCGTGGCCGAGGATCTGCGCGCCGATCTTGAACTGCTGCGCGACGATCTCGGCGATGCCCTTGCGATCGGCCGCGTCGATGACCGAGCGCATCTTGGTGCCGAAGATGCCGTGCCCGACGGCCTTCTCGAGCAGGTCGTCGAGCCCGGGGATCGGCTTCATCAGCTTGACGCCGTCGGCCGCGGCCTCGAGGCCCTTGTCGACCTTCAGGAACGGCACCACGCCGCGCTCCTGCCACAGGTACTGCGCCGACGACATGCCGCCGATCTCGCGGTTCATCGTGTCCTCGAACAGGATCGCGCCGATCACCTTGTCGCCCGAGAAGGCGGGGGAGCGCACGATGCGGGTGCGCATGGCGTGGATGTGGTCGAACATCTCGGCGTCGGAGGAATACTCGCTCTCCTCGATGCCGTAGAGCTTGAGCGCCTTCGGGGTGGAGCCGCCGCTCTGGTCGAGGGCCGCGATGAACCCCTTGCCGTCGCGCATCTGCGCCGTCATCGCCTCGTTCGCCATGTCTTTCTCCCTAATTCGTCTGCGCTTTACCGGCTTATGAGAGAGCCCCGGCGCGGTTGCAAACCTGTTAGCGCCACCGGGGCAGGGGCCGTCTCACCTCAGCGCGGCGACGCCGGGCAGGGTCTTGCCCTCCATCCATTCGAGGAAGGCGCCGCCCGCCGTCGAGATGTAGGAGAAGTCGTCGGCCACGCCCGCCTGGTTGAGCGCCGAGACGGTGTCGCCGCCCCCGGCGACCGACGTGAGCTTGCCGGCGCGCGTCAGCTCGGCGGCTTTCCGGGCGGCGGCGTTGGAGGCGGCGTCGAACGGCTCGATCTCGAAGGCGCCGAGCGGGCCGTTCCAGACCAGGGTTCGGGAGCGCTCGAACACCATCCCCACATGGGCCACGCTGTCGGGCCCGGCATCGAGGATCATCGCGTCGGCGGGGACGTCCTCGGCCTTCACCACCTCGCTCTCCGCCCCGGCCTTGAACTCGCGCGCGACGACGACGTCGCGCGGCAGAAGGATCTCGCAGCCCGCCTCGGCGGCCTTGGCGGCGATCTCGCGGGCGGTGTCGGCGAGGTCATGCTCGCAGAGCGACTTGCCCACGTCGAGCCCCTGCGCGGCGAGGAACGTGTTGGCCATGCCGCCGCCGATCACCAGCGTGTCGACGCGGGTGACGAGATTGCCCAGCAGGTCGAGCTTGGTGGAAACCTTCGCGCCGCCGACCACGGCGACCACGGGCCGCTCGGGATCGCCGAGCGCGGCCTCGAGCGCCCTCAGCTCGGCCGCCATCAGCCGGCCGGCGCAGGCGGGGAGCAGGTGGGCGAGGGCCTCCGTCGTGGCATGGGCGCGGTGGGCGGCGGAGAAGGCGTCATTGCAATAGACGTCGCCGACGCTGGCGAGGCGTTCGGCGAAGCCTTCGTCGTTCTTCTCCTCGCCGGGGTTGAAGCGCACGTTCTCGAACAGCAGCACATCGCCGTCGCCCGCCCCGGCGACGGCCTCGCCGTAACCGCCCTCGACGAAGGTGACGGAGCGCCCCAGCGCCTCCTCCAGCGCCGGCACCACGTGGCGCAGCGACATCTCGGGCACGACCTGCCCCTTGGGCCGGCCGAAATGCGCCAGCAGGATCGGCAGGCCGCCCTTGTCGAGGATGTCGCGCACCGTCGGCACGATCCGCTCGATGCGGGTGGCATCGGTGACGCGGCCGTCTTCCATCGGCACGTTGATGTCGACGCGGGTCAGCACGCGCTTGCCCGCGAGGTCCATGTCGTCGAGGCTCTTCCAGCTCATCGGGATACTCCTGTGCTCGGTCGGCCCCGGTGTCAGCGCTTTGCGCCGCCGCGTCAACCGGCGGCACCCGGCGCATGGCGGCGCGCGACCGGGCCTGCCGCTTCACAACGGCGCGCGGGCGCAATAGGGTCCGCGCGACACATGCATGAGGACACCATGGCCGAGATCAAGGACCCCGAGAACACCATCCTGATGGAGCTGAAGGACGGCACCGTCACCATCGAGCTGCTGCCCGACATCGCGCCCAAGCATGTCGAGCGGATGAAGGAGCTCGCCCGCGACGGCGCCTACGACAACGTCGCCTTCCACCGCGTCATCGACGGCTTCATGGCCCAGACGGGCGATGTCGAGCACGCCAACATGGAGAAGGACTACAATCCGGGCCGCGCCGGCACCGGCAGCTCGGACAAGCCCGACCTGCCGGCCGAGTTCTCCGGCATCCCGCACGATCGCGGCACCCTCGGCGCCGCGCGCTCGCAGAACCCGAACTCGGCCAACTCGCAGTTCTTCATCAACTTTTCCGACAACCACTTCCTCAACCGGCAATACACCGTCTACGGCCGCGTCATCGCGGGGATGGAGCATGTCGACGCGATCACCCGCGGCGAGCCGCCGGCGAACCCGGACCGCATGATCTCCGTCAAGGTCGCCGCGGATGCATAGGCGCGGCGGACTTCTGGCGGCCGGTGCCGCCGCCGCGGCGCTGGCGCTCGGCTGGACGTTGCTGCCGGTGGGCGCGCAGACCGACGAGACCGCGCCCGCCGCGCCCGCCGATGCGACGGCCGGGGGCGGGGCCGCCGGCGCGCCGGGGCCGTACCTGGTGATCCAGGTCGCGGGCGAGGCGGAGGGCGAAGTCGTCATCGACCTGAACGAGGAGGCCGCGCCCAAGCACGCCGCGCGCCTTCAGGCGCTGGCCGAGAACGGGGCCTACGACGGGGTGGTGTTCCACCGGGTGATCGAGGGCTTCATGGCCCAGACCGGCGATGTCGAGTACGGCAAGACGGGCGCCAACATCGCCCGCGCCGGCACCGGCGGCTCGCACCTGCCCGATCTGGAGGCCGAGTTCTCCGACATCGCCTTCGAACGCGGCGTCGTCGGCATGGCCCGCAGCAACAACCCTGACTCCGCCAACTCGCAGTTCTTCATCATGTTCGGCCCGGCGGGGCACCTGAACGGGCAGTACACAGTGGTCGGCGAAGTGGTTGAGGGGATGGACGTCGTCGACGCCATCAAGCTCGGCACCGGCGGCAACGGCGCCATCGTCGGCGCGCCCGACGTCATGGAAGACGTCGAGGTGCGGGCCGCCGAGGAGTGATCCTTCGCGCCGTCCCCGCGGACGGGGGCGGCGCGGCTTGTCAGTAGGTGCGGATCAGGCCGACGAGGCAGCCCTGCACCTTCACCATCGCCGCCGGAAGTATCCGTGTCTCGTAGGCCGGATTCGCCGCTTCGAGCGCGATCGACGAGCCCTGGCGGCGGAAGCGCTTCAGCGTCGCCTCCTGCTCCTCGACCAGCGCGACGACCACGTCGCCGTCGTCTGCCGTCGCCGTCTCGCGGATCACCACGACGTCGCCGTCGTTGATCCCCATGTCGATCATCGAATCCCCGCGCACCTCGAGCGCGTAGTGCGGCCCGCGCCCGATCATCCCCTGCGGCACCGCCACGCGCGAACTCTCCTCGCTGATCGCGGCGATGGGCACACCCGCGGCGATGCGCCCCATCACCGGCAACTCGACCGCACCGGCGGCCTCGACCGGCTTCGCCGCGGGCGGCGGCGACGCATCGGGGCGGTCGCCCTCGATCACCCGCGGGGTAAAGCCCCGGCCTTGCAGGGCGTCGGGCAGCTTCACGATCTCCAGCGCCCGGGCCCGATGGGCGAGGCGGCGGATGAAGCCGCGCTCTTCCAGCGCGGTGATGAGCCGGTGGATTCCCGACTTCGACCGCAGGTCCAGCGCCTCCTTCATCTCGTCGAACGAGGGCGGCACACCGTCGGCCTGCAGCCGCTTGTGAATGAATTCAAGCAGATCCAGCTGTTTCTTCGTCAGCATCCGGATGGGTCTCCTCTCGCCACGCGTGATGCGCGTTCGAGGATGTTCTATGGATGTTCCCGTTTTGTGTCAACCCCGCAGCTAGAGCGCGAGGTACTCCACCTCCTCGCCGGCCTGCCGCGCGCCGTCATGGGGCGGCCGCACGAGCAGCGCGTTCGCCTCTGCCAGCACCGTCAGCAGCGCGCTGTCCTGCCGCTCGAAGGGCGTCAGGCCGGCGGGGCCGATCCGCGCCCGCATGTAGTGCTCGCGCGGGCCGTTCGCCGCCAGAGGTGCAGCCAGCGGCGCAGTGCGGCGAGGCGCGGGCGCGGCGGGGTGGCCGAGATAGGCGGCGATCATCGGCAGGATGAAGACATGCCCGCAAACCATTGCCGACACAGGATTTCCCGGCAGGCCGACCATCGCCGCATCGCCGATGCGCCCGGCCATGAGCGGCTTGCCGGGGCGCATCGCGATCTTGTAGAACGCCCGCTCGAGCCCCAGCGCCTCGGCGGCGGGGGCGACGAGGTCGTGGTCACCGACAGAGGCGCCGCCGATGGTGAGGATGAGGTCGGCGTCCTGCGCGAGCCGCAACGCGGCTTGCAGAGAGGCGACGTCGTCTCTCGCGATGGGCAGCAGCCGTGGCTCGGCGCCGGCCTCGCGCAGCAGGGCGTGGAGGCCGTAGCTGTTCGACGCGACGATCTGGTCCGGTCCCGGCTCCTCGCCCGGCTGCACCAGCTCGTCGCCAGTCGGCAGGATGGCCACCACCGGCTTGCGGTGGACCGGCACTTCCCCGTGGTTCATCGCGGCAAGGAGCGCGATGTCGGAAGGACGGAGCCGGCGCGGCGAAAGTTCATCTCCTGCGTGAAAGTCACCGCCTAACGGTCTGACGTTGCGGCTGTCTTCGATATCTTTGCCCAGGGTGATCTCGGCGTCGTCCCGCGTCACGTCCTCCTGGATCACCACGCGCTCCGCGCCCTCCGGAAGCGGCGCGCCGGTGAAGATGCGAACGGCGCTCCCCGGCTCGACCACGCCCCGGAAAGCACTCCCCGCCGCGGCCTCGCCCACCACGCGCAGGCACGCGCCCGGCCGCGCATCGGCGTCGCGGATGGCGTAGCCGTCCATGGCGGAGGCGGCGAACGGCGGCTGGTCGCGGCGGGCCGCGAGCGGTCGGGCGAGGGAGCGGTCGGCGGCCTCGGCGAGCGGGACGTGCTCGATCCCGGTGGGGCGGACGAGGCGGAACAGCTCCGCGAGCGCCTCGGCGACCGAGATCACCGGGCGTAGCGGCCCGACTTGCCGCCTTCCTTCGAGACGAGCTGCAACCCCCCGATCTCCATGTCTTTCTGCGCCGCCTTCACCATGTCGTAGACCGTCAGCGCGGCCACGGAGACCGCCGTCAGCGCTTCCATCTCGACGCCGGTGCGGCCCGTGGTGCGCACCGTGGCGGCGATGCGGATGCCGGGCAGGTCGGCGTCGGCGACGAGGTCGAGCGCGACCTTGCTCAGCGGAAGCGGGTGGCAGAGCGGGATCAGGTCGGCGGTGCGCTTGGCGCCGGTGATCCCGGCGATGCGGGCGATGCCGAGCACGTCGCCCTTCGCGGCGTCGCCCGCCTCGATCAGCGCGAGCGTGTCGACGCTCATCCGGATCCACCCCTCGGCGACGGCGGTGCGGGGGGTGACGTCCTTGTCGGTAACGTCGACCATGTGCGCCTGACCGCTCGCATCGAAGTGCGTGAGCTTCGGCATCTAAAGCCCCGTGGGCACGGGCGGATTGGCGAGGATGGCACGCGTGGCCGCGGTGACGTCCGCCTGCCGCATCAGGCTCTCACCGATGAGGAACGCGCGCGCGCCGTAGCGGGCGAGGTCGGCGAGGTCGGCCGGCGCGGCGAGGCCGCTTTCGGCGACGATCATCTTGTCCGGCGGCACCATCTTGGCGAGCGTCCGGGTCACGTCGAGCGACGTGGCGAAGGTGCGCAGATCTCGGTTGTTGATGCCGAGCAGGGTCGTCTGAAGCTGGCTGGCACGCTCGAGCTCGGCGGCGTCGTGCACCTCGACGAGCACGTCCATGCCCCAGCCCTGCGCCGCCTGCTCGAGCTCGAGCGCTTGCGCGTCGGAGACGGACGCCATGATGATGAGGATGCAATCCGCCCCGAGCGCGCGCGCCTCGGCGACCTGGTAGGGGTCGTAGAGGAAGTCCTTGCGCAGCACCGGCAGGTCGACCGCCTCGCGCGCCGCGACGAGGTAGTCGTCGTGGCCCTGGAACGACGGTCCGTCGGTCAGCACCGAGAGGCAGGCGGCGCCGCCGTCGGCGTAGGCGCGGGCGAGGGCCGGCGGGTCGAAATCCTCGCGGATCAAGCCCTTGGAGGGCGAAGCTTTCTTGATCTCCGCGATTAGCCCGTAGCCCTCGATGGAGGCCGCGTGCAGGCGTTCGGCGAAGCCGCGCACGGGCGAGGCGGCGCGGGCGCGTGCCTCGACGTCGCCGAGCGGCACCTCGCGCTTGCGCACGGCCACGTCCTCGAGCTTGTAGGCCTTGATCCGGTCGAGCACGGTCTCGGTCATGCCGCCTCCGACGTCACGCGGGCGAGGGCCTCGAGCGCCCGCAGTGCCGCGCCCCCGTCTATGCTTTCCTGTGCTATCTCAACACCTTCCTTCAGGTTGTTCGCGCGATCTGCGATGACGAGCGCGGCGGCCGCGTTGAACAGCACCGCGTCGCGGTAGGCGCCCGCCTCGCCGGTGAGCAGCGCGCGGAACGCGGTGGCGTTGTCCTCGGGCGAGCCGCCGATGATGTCGCGGAACGGGTGCTCGGGCAGGCCCGCGTCCTCGGGGTGGATCTCGTGGGCGGTGATGCGGTCGCCCTCCAGCACGGCGACGGAGGTGGGGCCGGCGATGGAGATCTCGTCGGTGCCGTCGGCGCCGTGCACCAGCCAGGCCTTCTCGGTGCCGAGCGCCTGCAGGGTCTCGGCCATCGGAAAGATCAGGTCGATCGCGAAGGCGCCGGTGAGCTGGCGCCTGACCCCGGCAGGATTCGTGAGCGGTCCCAGGATGTTGAAGATCGTCTTGCAACCAAGCTCGGCGCGGACGGGGCCGACGTGCTTCATCGCCGGGTGGTGCATCGGGGCCATCATGAAGCCGATCCCGGCCTCGCGGATGGCGCGCTCCACCACCTGCGGGCCGACCATCACGTCGATGCCGAGCGCGCCTTGCACGTCGGCGGTGCCGGACTTGGAGGACAGGTTGCGGTTGCCGTGCTTGGCGACCGGAACCCCTGCGCCGGCCACGACGAAGGCGGTGGCGGTGGAGATGTTGAGGGTGTGCTTGCCGTCGCCGCCGGTGCCGACGATGTCCATCGCGCCCTCGGGCGCCTGCACGGGGATGCAGTGGGCGCGCATCACCGCGGCGGCGGCGGCGTACTCGGAGACGCTTTCGCCGCGCGCGCGCAGGGCCATGAGCAGCCCGCCCATCTGCGCCGGAGTGGCCGTTCCCTCGAACAGGTGGGTGAACGCGGCCTCGGCCTGGGCGCGCGACAGCGGGCCCTCGGAGGCGGCGAAGATCAGCGGCTTCATGGCGTCGCTCATGCGGCGACCAGCGACATGTCGAGGAAGTTTTTCAACAGCTTGTGGCCATGTTCGGAGGCGATGCTCTCGGGGTGGAACTGCACCCCGTGGATCGGCAGTTCGCGGTGGGCGAGGCCCATGATCGTGCCGTCGGCGAGGCTCGCGGTGATCTCGAGCGTATCGGGCAGGGTCTCGCGCTCGACGACGAGCGAGTGGTAGCGCGTGGCGTCGAACGGCGAGGGCAGGCCGGCGAAGACGCTCCGGCCCTCGTGGCCGACCGCGCCGAGCTTGCCGTGGACGATCTCGTGGCAGCGCACGACCTTGCCGCCGAAGGCCTGCCCGATGGCCTGGTGACCGAGGCAGACGCCGAGGAGCGGGATGCGCGCCTCGGCGGCGGCGGCGATGAGCGACAGGCAGATGCCGGCCTGGTCGGGATCGCACGGGCCGGGCGACAAGACGATGGCCGACGGCCGCAGCGCCATCGCTTCCTGCACGTCGATCGCATCGTTGCGGCGGACCTCGGCCTGCGCCCCGAGTTCGCCGAGATAGTGCACGAGGTTGTAGGTGAAGCTGTCGTAATTGTCGATCAACAGGAGCATGTGGCAGGCCGAATTGGGGGCTACCGTCCGCGGTGCGGAAACCGGTATAGTCGGGGCCATACATGGGCCGCAATGCGCAAGGGCGTCAAGGTCCGCGCAGGCGATCGGCAGGCAAGGCAGGGTGATGGCGCAAGGGTTCGGATCCGGAGTTTTCTGGGGGCTGGTCGTGTCGGCGGCGGGGCTCTCGGCGGCGTCGCTGCTCAGCGAGCCGCCGGCGGGCGACGGACCGTCCGTGCCGCCGCAGATCGAGGGGGCGGAAGCCGGGGCGAGCGGCGCGGGCCCGGTCGAGATGGCGCCGCGGCAGGACGCGGGAGTGGACGCCAGCGACGTGGCGGTGGCGCTGCCCGGGGGCGACGACGGCGTGATCCTCGAAGGGCCGGTCGAGATGGCGCCGCGCGAGCCTGCGCCGGAGGCGCCGGGGCTCGACGTGGTGCTGCCCGAGCAGCCCGACGCGCCGGACGAGGGGGGCGCAGGGGTACCTGTCGCCTCCGACGGCGACGCGCCGAGGGCCGTGACGCCGGAGCCACTGGCGCCGCAGGGCGATCCGGACGGCGTCGCGCCCGGCGGCGCGCCGGGGAGGCTGCCGGAGGTGGGCGGCGCGGCCCCCGAGACGCCGGCGGCGCCTGGTCCGGACAGCGCTGCGGAAATTCTCGAGGCCGACGCGGGCGCGCCGGAGCGGACCGCACCGGTGGCCCTCGCCGCCGAGGAGAACGCGCAAGCCGCACCCGAGGTGGCGCAGGCGCTGGAGCCCGAGGTGGCCCTGGACGTGGCTGCGCCCGGCGCGCCGCAGGACGGGGCGGGCGTCGCGGCTCCGGCGGCGGAGGCCGAGGTGCGCGCCGGCGCGGCTCCGGCGGGGCTGGCCGACGTGGGGGAGAGCGAAGACTTCGCCGCTCCCGATGCGCCCGACCTCGCGCCCGAGGTGTCGACAGCGGCGCAGGGGCCGACGGCGCCCGAGGTGGGCGAAGGGGTCCAGGTCCCGGAGGGCGAGGCGGCCGTGCGGACGGGCGCGGCGCCGAACGGACTGGCGGCGGCGAGCGAGGGCGCGGCGTATGACCGCCCTGAAGAGCCGGAGGCCGCGCCCGACGTGGCGATCGCAGCCGAGCGGCTGGGCGAGCCGGAGGCGGGCGAGGGTGTCGTCGCGCCGCGCGCCGACGAGGACGTGCGCACGGCGGCCGCGCCGGGGCCGCTGGCGGCGCAGGACGCGCCCGGGGCCGCCGTGCCGGGGCGCAGCTTGCCCGCGCCGGATGTCGCCGACGTGACCGGCGGGCTGACCACGCCCGGCACCGAGGACGACACGCTCGACGCCGCGCCCGAGGCTGGCGCGCCTGCGGCGACCGCGCCGCCGGGCCTCGCTGCGCCTGCCGAGGACGCGCCCGCCGACGTCGCCACCGCGCCCGCCGCGCCGCCACCGCCCGACGAGGAACAGGTGGAGACGATCGTCGTCGAGGTCGCGCCCGCCGAGCCCGCCGTGCCGGACGAGCCCGAGACCCCGGCCAGCCGCTTCGCCTTGCTGTCGGAGTCCGGCTCGACGCTGCCGGGCCAGCCCGTCACGCCCGTCACCGAAACGCCGGAGCCGGAGGCGGACGCCACCGCGCTCGAAGCCTACGCCGCGCCCTACGAGCCGGACGGTCGGCCGATGATGTCGATAATCCTGCTCGACGACGGCGCGCTGCCGGGCGCGGCGGCGGCGCTGGCTGGCCTGCCGGTCGCGGTGACCGTCGCCGTCGACCCCGCCCATGCGGATGCGGCGGCGCTGGCGGCGACCTACCGCGCGCAGGGCTTCGAGGTCGGAGTGCTGGCGCGGGTGCCGCCGGGGGCGACGCCGCAGGATGTCGAGGTGGCGATGGAAGTCGCGTTCTCGGCGGTGCCGGAGGCGGTGATCCTGTTCGACGCGGGGGGCGACGGGCTGCAGGGCAACCGCGCCGCGCTGGAGCAGACGACGGCCGCGCTCGCCGCCGACGGACGCGGACTGGTGGCCTACGCCGAAGGGCTCAACAGCGGCGTACGCGCGGCGGAGCGGGCGGGGGTGCCGGCGATCGAGGTCTACCGCGACCTCGACGGCGACGGACAGGAGGCCCGGGTCATCCGCCGCTTCCTCGAACAGGCCGCCTTCCGGGCGCGGCAGGAGAGCGGTGTCGTGGTCATGGCGCGGGTCCGGCCCGACACGATCTCGGCGCTGAACCTCTGGGGCACCGCGCAGCGCGAGGGGCAGGTCGCCGTCGCGCCCGTGTCGGCCTTGTTGAAGAACGACGGATAAGAAATTGATTTCTTGAGGTCTTCACTGACTGCTATCCCATAGCAGTCGCCGCGCTACCCGATAGCCTGGTGCGGAGCTTGGATAGCTCCGCCAGCCTCCCCAAACCTCCTCACACGGCGCTGCTGCCAGTTTCGCCGCCCGACCGAGGAGGGGGATCACGATGAAGAGCACGACGGAGATACGGCGCGAGGCATTCCTCGTGCCGGGCATGGTGACCTGCCGGGCGCTCCCGCGGCTGCCGCTCGGCGAGGCCAGCGCCTGGCGGGCGGCGCGGCACGGCGAGACGGTGAAGGCGTGGTTTCCCGGCTGGAACCTGTTCTGGGGCGAGGCGCCCTCCGCCGGGCTCGCCGCGGCCGGGTTCGGCGCGCCGGAGGCCGTCGTCATGGACCCCGCACGCGGGGCGGGCTGGATCATCGTGCCCGAGGATGCCGCGCGGCTCGGCCAATGCCTCGCGCCGGGCGACGTGGTGCGGCTGAAGCGCGCCGGGGCCGGGCCGGACCTGTGGCTGCGGCGCGCCGGAAGCGGATGGAACCAGGCGGTGCAGACGGGGCCGGCGGGCGAAGACGAGCCCGATGGGCGCTGGGTGCTGCTGCCGGCGCCGCCCGGGCGCTGCGGCATCGTGCTGGCCGATCCGGCGGCCCCGCGCCTCACCCTCGCGCCCTACAAGGGGCTGCTCGAGACGACGACGAACGAGGCGGACGTGGCGCCGGTGATGTTCCTGCGGGGATAAGTTGGGGCGGTGGGCCGGGCTGAAGCCCGGCCTACGGAGCCGCGGGACTAACGGTTGCCGTCGCCGCGGAACTTGGTGGCGTCTTCGGCGGCGCGGCGGATGGCGTTGGATTTGTGCACCGTCTCCTGGTACTCGGCCTCCGGGTCGCTGTCGTAGACCACCCCGCCGCCGGCCTGGATGTAGAGCGTCTCGTCCTGCACCACCGCAGTGCGCAGCGCGATGCACATGTCCATGTCGCCGCCGGCGCTGAAGTAGCCGACGCCGCCGCCGTAGACGCCGCGCTTCTCCGGCTCCAGTTCGTCGATGATCTCCATCGCCCGCACCTTGGGCGCGCCCGACACCGTGCCCGCCGGCAGGCCGGCGAGCAGGGCCGACAGCGCGTCCTCGCCCTCGGCGAGCTCGCCGACGACGTTGGACACGATGTGCATCACGTGGCTGTAGCGCTCGATGACGAATTGTTCGGTCGGGCGCACGGTGCCGATCTTCGACACCCGGCCGGCGTCGTTGCGGCCCAGGTCGAGGAGCATCAGGTGCTCGGCCAGCTCCTTCTTGTCGGCGAGCAGCTCGGCCTCGTTGGCGCGGTCTTCCTCGGGCGTCGCGCCGCGCGGGCGGGTGCCGGCGATGGGGCGTACGGTGACCTCGTCGCCGAAGACCCGCACGAGGATCTCGGGGCTCGCGCCGACGACCTGGAAGCCGCCGAAGTTGAAGAAGAACATGAACGGCGACGGGTTGGTGCGGCGCAGCGAGCGGTAGAGCGCGAAGGGCGGCTCGCGGAATTCCTGCGCCCAGCGTTGCGACGGCACCACCTGGAAGATGTCGCCGGCACGGATGTAGTCCTTGGCCTTCTCCACCGCCGCCCGGTAGCCCTCGGGCGTGAAGTTCGAGCGCGGCGGCGCGGCGGGCCGGGTGTCGCCGAGGGCACGGCCGGCGAGCGCGACGGGCCGGTCGAGCGCGCGCTGCGCGTCCATTACCCGCTCGGCGGCCTGGGCGTAGGCGGCGCGCGCCGACTGCTCGCCGCCGGCCCAGGCGGGGGCGCAGAGGATGACTTCGCCCTTCACCCCGTCGAGCACCGCGATCACCGAGGGGCGCAGCAGCAGCGCGTCGGGCAGGCCGAGCGGGTCGGCGGGGACGTCGGGCAGGCGCTCGACGAGGCGGATCATGTCGTAGCCCAGGTAGCCGAACAGCCCGGCCGAGGCGGCGGGCAGGTCGTCGGGCAGCTCGATGCGGCTCTCGGCGAGCAACGCGCGCAGGGTGTCGAGCGGGTGGCCGTCGAGCGTCTCGAAGGCGTCGTCGTCGTAGCGGGCGGCGCGGTTGAGCCGCGAGGTCTCGCCGCGGCACTCCCAGATCAGGTCGGGGTTCATGCCGATGATCGAGTAGCGCCCGCGGACCTCGCCGCCGGTGACGCTCTCGAGCATGAAGGCGTGCCTGCCCGCGTCCGACAGCTTGAGCATCAGCGACACCGGCGTGTCGAGATCGGCCGCGAGGCGGGTGTAGATCAGCTGGTTCCGCCCCGCCTCGAAGCCGGCGCGGAAGGTCTCGAAGTCGGGGGTCAGGGCCATGGTCTCAGCGGAAGGTGGCGTTGACCGCCTCGACGGCGGACTGGTCGAGCCGGACCTCCGTCGAGGTCTGCACGGCGCGGGTGAAGACGTCGAAGATGTCCTGCACCACGCCGCCCTGGGCGCGCTCGGCGAGCGTCGCGGCGTCGGCGGCGACGCGGGCGTTGTCGGGGTAGGCGGCGCGGGTGCCGCGCAGCTGGACCACGATGGCGCCGCTTTCCGTCTCGACGGCCCGGGCCTCGCCCTCTTCCATCTCGAACACCTGCGCGACGAAGCCCGGCGGCGTGCCGCCGATGACCGCGCGGCGGTCGACGCCGATCTCGGCGATGGGGGCGGGCATCTGGTCGGTGAAGCGGCCGGTCTCCTCGATGGTGGCGGCCATTTCCTCGGCGCGGGCGAGCAGGCGCTCGCTGCGCTGCGCCTCGCGCCAGGCGGCGGCAACCGCCTCGCGGGTCTCCTCGAGCGGGATCGGCGCGGGCTCGCGAACCTCGTCGACGCGCAGCGCGAAGATGCCGCCGTCCTCGAGCTCGACCAGCTCGGGGAAGTCTTCTGGCCGGGCCGAGGCGGCCTCGGCGCGGAACGCGGCGTAGGCGGCGAGGCCGTCGCGGCTGTCGTCGGTATAGGTTAGGGTGCCGAGCTCGAGGTCGGTGCGCTCGGAGAGGTCCTCGAGGGTGGCGCCGCCGGCGATGAGGTCGGCGATCTCCTCGCCGACCGACTGGACCCGGCGCCGCGCCACGTCGGCGGCGAGCTCGACGCGCAGGTCGGCCTCGGCCTCCTCGAGCGGCACCTCCTGGGCGGGCAGCACCGCGTTCATGCGGAACAGAGCCGGGCCGAGATCGGTCGGGTGCGGGCCGACGACGTCGCCGGGCCGGGCGGCGAACACCGCCTCGCCGGCCGCGCCGAGCCGGTCCTGCGCCACGTCGCCGAGGTCGATGTCGGCGAGGTCGAGGCCGCGGGCGCGCACCTCGCTGTCGAAGTCGCTCTCGCCGCTCTCGATGCGCGCCAGGGCGGCCGCGGCGGCGTCCTCGTCGGGGAAGATCAGCCGCTCGACGAGGCGCCGCTCGGGGCGGACGTAGTCGTCGATGCGCTCGTCGTAGAGCGCCTGCAGGTCGGCCCGGTCGACCTCCACGTCGTCGAGGATCATGTCGGGCGTGAGCGCCGCGTAGGTGATCTCGCGGGTCTCGGGGCGGGTGAAGGCGTCGAGGTTGGCCTCGTAGTAGGCCTGCAGCTCGGCATCGGTCGGCTCGGGGATCGGCTCGGCGAGGTCGTCCTCGTCGAGTTCGGCCCAGACGAAGCTACGGGTCTCGCCGAGATAGGCGGCGATGACGTCGGCGTAGGTGTCGGATTCGGGGATGGCGGCGACGACGGCGCGCTGCAGCAGGCCGCGGGCGAGCTGCTCGCGGATCTCGCTTTCGTACTCGCCCTCGGTCAGGCCGTTGCGGTCGAGCGCGAACTTGTAGCCCTCCCGGTCGAAGCTGCCGTCGAGGCCCTGGAAGGCGGGGCTGGCGCGCACCTCGGCGGCGACGCGGCCGTCGCCGGCGGACAGGCCGAGCTCGGCGGCCTCGTTGTCGAGGGTGCGGCGCGAGATCAGCGACGACAGCACCATGCGGTCGATGCCGAACTGCTCGACCTCGGAGAAGGTGAGGGTCTGGCCGGTCTGCTGCTGGAGCTGGTTGATCTGGCGGTTCAGCTCGCGGGCGTAATCCTGGATGGCGATTTCCTTCTCGCCGACGCTGCCGAGGGTGCGCACGTTGCCGCTCAGCCCCGTCGCCCCGAAGCCGATCAGGCCAAAGAACAGCAGACCCAGGATCACCCAGGTCGCGACGGTCTTCGCGGAATTCTTCGCCATTTGCTTGTCTCCTTCGCGCGTCCGGACTTCTCTATGGTGCGCGTGCGGGGTGTTCAAGTGAGCCGCACCGCCGCGAGGCGCTCGGCCAGCGTGGCGATGCCGGTGCGGTCGACGTTGGCGAAGGCGATGCGCATCTCGCGCGCGCCCGCGCCGTCGTCGGCGGGGCGGAACATCGTGCCCGGCAGCAGCAGCACCCCGGCCTCCCTCACCAGCCGGCGCGCGGCCTCGTTGCTGGGCAGGTCGAACGGGTGCTCGACATAGGCGAAATAGGCGCCGCAGCCCCTGAGCCGCCAGCCGGGCAGGTCGGAGAAGTGCTCCTCCATCGCCGCGCGGCGGTCGAGGATCTCGGCGCGCTCGCCAGCGAGCCACTGGCCGAGGTGCTCCATCCCCCAGAGCGCCCCCATCTGTCCGAGCTGCGGCGCGCAGATCGCGACCGTGTCGAGGAACTTCTCCGCCTCCGCCAGCAGCGCCTCGCTCGCCACCATCGCGCCGGTGCGGTGGCCGGTGAGGCGGTAGGCCTTCGAGAAGGAGTAGAGCTGCACGAGCGTGTCGGGCCAGTCGGCATCGGTGAAGAGGTCGTGCGGCGCCTCGCTGCGGCTGTCGAAGTCGCGGTAGGTCTCGTCGACCACCAGCTTCAGCCCGCGCGCCCGGGCCAGCTCGTAGAATTCGCGCACCAGGTCGGCCGGGTACTCGACGCCGCCGGGGTTGTTGGGCGTGACGAGGACGATGGCGCGGGTGCGCTCGGTGATGCGGCGCGCGGCGTCCTCGGGGTCGGGCAGCAGGTCGTCGCCGGTGGGCAGCGGCACCAGGCGCAGCCCGTCCATCTCGAGCCACATGGCGTGGTTGAAATAGTAGGGCACCGGCAGCAGCACCTCGTCGCCCTCGCCGCAGATCGCCGACATCGCGGCGCTGAAGGCCTGGTTGCAGCCGGCGGTGATCGCCACCTGCGCGGGCGCGACGGCGCCGCCGTAGGCGCGGCTCCAGGTCTCGGCGATCCTCTCGCGCAGGGCGGGCAGGCCGAGGACGGGGCCGTAGAGGTGCGAACCGGCTTCGTTGAGCACCATCTCCGCCATCGCCCGCCGCATCGGCTCTGGGGGCGGATCGACCGGCGCGGCCTGGCTGACGTTCAGCAGCGGCCGCTCGGGCGGGAAGGTCGCGCCCTGAAGCCAGCGACGGGCTTCCATGACCGGTGGGGCGAAGGTCTGTTCGGTTCTCGACATCTGGCGGGCCTCCCTGCTGCGAGGCCCTTGTTCACCGCCCGCGCGGGATCCGCAAGGGCAGCGCGAAGCGGCCCGGCCCGAGCGCCGCGAGCGCCAGGCAGCCGCCGGCGACCGCCCAGTTCTTGACGAAGATCGTCATCTGCCACGGATCGTCGGGCAGGAAGTGGAACAGGCTCGTCGCGCCGCAATAGGCGGCGAGGGCGAGCGCCGTCGGCGTCACCGCCACGCCGAGCACCAGCGCCAGCCCGGCGGCGGCATTGAAGGCGAGGGCGGGCCAGACGAGCAGCGTCGGCAGGCCCCGGTCGGTGAGCAGCCCGATCGCGTCGCCGGGGCTGACCAGCTTCTGCACGGCACCGCCCAGGAACAGCACCGCCAGCAGCAGGCGGGCGGCGAGGGCGGCGGCGTCGCGCCAGTCGGGGGAGGGGGTGTGCATGGGGCCGAGATATGCCGCCGCGCCCGCGCGTCGAGGCCGCTTGCCGAGACGGTGATCGCCCGGCAAGGTCCGCGCCATGGAGCTGCAACTGGACGCCGACGGGCTCACCGCCTTTCTCGCCCGCGACTTTCCGCAGGTCGCCGACCAGCTGCGCATCGAGTCGGTCGCGCCGATGGCGCTGCGGCTGCGCATGCTGATCGACGAGCGCCACCTGCGGCCGGGTGGCACGGTGTCGGGGCCGGCGATGTTCGGCCTCGCCGACGTCGGCGTCTACCTCGCGATCCTGGCGATGGTCGGGCCGGTGGCGCTGGCGGTGACGACGAGTTGCTCGGTGGACTTCATGCGCAAGCCCGCCGCCGGCGCCGACCTCGTCGCCGAGGTGCGGCTGCTCAAGCTCGGCCGGGTGCTGGCGGTGGGCGACGCGCTTATCCACTCCGACGGCGTCGCCGCCCCGGTGGCGCGGGCGTCGCTGACCTACTCGATCCCACCCGCGATGGGGTAAAATGGTACCATAATCTCAAGCTGTTGTTTTGGCTTCGTATTTCCGGCGTCGCGCCGCTTGACTGGCGCGAAGGCATGGCTATAACCCGCTCATCCGAACGTACCCGCGCGTCTCCCACGAGGCGCGCTTGCCACATCCAGGACCCGACATGAAAACTTTCACCGCTACCCCGGCGGACATCGACAAGAAGTGGATCGTGATCGACGCCGAAGGCGTCGTCCTCGGCCGTCTCGCGTCGATCGTCGCCACCCGGCTGCGCGGCAAGCACAAGCCGAGCTTCACCCCGCACATGGACATGGGCGACAACGTCATCGTCATCAACGCCGACAAGGTGCAGCTGACGGGCAACAAGCGCAACAAGCCCAACTACTGGCACACCGGCTACCCGGGCGGCATCAAGTCGCGCACCACGGGCCAGATCCTCGAAGGCGCCCACCCCGAGCGCGTCGTCATGCAGGCCGTCAAGCGCATGCTCCCGGGCAACCGCCTGAGCCGCAAGCAGATGACCCACCTGCGCGTCTTCGCCGGTGCCGAGCACGGCATGGAGGCCCAGAAGCCCGAAGTTCTGGACGTCAAGTCCATGAACAAGAAGAACACGAGGACCGCGTAATGGCCGAACAAGTCACTTCCCTCGAAGAGCTCGGCCAGGTCGCCGAGGGCCTGCCCCAGGCCGAGCCGGAAACCCCGCGCGAGCCCGTCCGCGACGAGTACGGCCGCTCCTACGCGACCGGCAAGCGCAAGGACGCCGTCGCCCGCGTCTGGATCAAGCCGGGCTCCGGCAAGTTCCTGATCCGCGACCACAAGGGGAACTTCATCGACTACAGCGAGTATTTCGCGCGCCCGGTGCTGCAGATGATCCTGCGCCAGCCGTTCCAGGTCGCCGGCGTCGAAGGCCAGTTCGACGTCCAGGCCACCGTCAAGGGCGGCGGCCTCTCCGGCCAGGCCGGCGCGGTCAAGCACGGCATCTCCAAGGCCCTGCAGCTCTACGACCCGTCCCTGCGCGGCGCGCTCAAGGCCGCCGGCTTCCTCACCCGCGACAGCCGCGTGGTCGAGCGCAAGAAGTACGGCAAGGCCAAGGCCCGCCGCTCGTTCCAGTTCTCCAAGCGCTGATCGGTACGACATCTGTTCGAGAAGGGCGGTCCCTCGGGGCCGCCCTTCTTCTTTGCGCCGCCCGAGGTCCGTTCGCGGCGCGCGGCGTCGCAAACCGGCCGGACGGGCCCGCCGCCCCGGGCGCAGCCTCGGGGAAGGACGGGAGGGCCGCGATGAACCTGCATTACCGCGACAGCCGCAAGATCGATCCCAGCTGCGCTCCCCGGCCCGGCGACGACACGCCCGACGACGACGACCGCATCGAGATCGGCCCGACCCGGCTCGCCTGCGCGGAATGGGCGGCGGCGGGGCTGGAGCTGCCCGACCTGCCGGCGATGCGCCGCTACCGCTGGGAGCGGCTCACCGCACACGTGCAGGCGCGGGGCCTCGCGGGGCTGCTGATGTTCGACCCGCTCAACATCCGCTACGCCACCGATTCCACCAACATGCAGCTCTGGAACAGCCACAACCCGTTCCGCGCGGTGCTGCTCTGCGCCGACGGCTACATGGTGATCTGGGATTACCGCAACTCGCCGTTCCTGTCGGCCTTCAACCCGCTGGTGCGCGAGGCGCGCTCGGGGGCGGACCTGTTCTACTTCGACCGCGGCGACCGCATCGACCTCGCCGCCGACAGCTTCGCCAACGAGGTGCGGCTGCTGCTCGCCGCCCACGGCGAGGGCCGGCGGCTGGCGGTGGACAAGGTGATGCTGCACGGGCTGCGGGCGCTCGAGGCGCAAGGCCTGGAGGTGGTGCCCGGCGAGGAGGTCACCGAGAAGAGCCGCGCGGTGAAGGGGCCCGACGAGATCCGCGCCATGCGCTGCGCGCTCCATGCCTGCGAGGCCGCCGTGGCGCGGATGGAGGACTTCGCCCGCACCGAGGTGCCGCGCGGCGGGGTCAGCGAGGACGACATCTGGGCGGTGCTGCACGCCGAGAACATCCGCCGCGGCGGCGAGTGGATCGAGACCCGGCTGCTCACCTCCGGCCCGCGCACCAACCCCTGGTTTCAGGAATGCGGCCCCCGCATCGTGCGCGAGAACGAGATCGTCGCCTTCGACACGGACCTCGTCGGCGCCTACGGCATCTGCTCGGACATCTCGCGCAGCTGGTGGATCGGCGACGGCCCGGCGCGGCCCGACATGGTCGAGGCCTACCGCGTCGCGCGCGAGCACCTCGCCGCCAACATGGCGCTGCTGCGCCCCGGGGCGAACCTGCCCGACATCAGCCGCGCCGCGCACGTGCTGCCCGAGCAATACCAGGCGCAGAAATACGGCTGCCTGATGCACGGCGTGGGCCTGTGCGACGAGTGGCCCCTCGTCGCCTATCCCGACGCCCTGGTCGAGGGCGCGTTCGACTACCCGCTCGAGCCGGGGATGACCCTCTGCGTCGAGGCGCTGGTGAGCGCGCCGGGGGCGAATTTCTCGATCAAGCTCGAGGACCAGGTGCTGATCACCGAGACCGGCGTCGAGAACCTCACGCGCTATCCCTTCGACCCCCGCCTCGGCGGCTAGCGCGCCCCGCCGCGCCGGTACTGCATGCGAGGGCAGGGGCCGCCCTCGGCCCTCCCGCCGCGTTTGCCATTGATCTTTCTGCGCCAGCGAGATTTCCTTCCCCCCACGCTTTGGCCGGGGAGACGAGATGGCGCAGAGGTTCGGGGTGACTCGCGAGGTCCGGCGCAGCGTGGCGCTGATCTCGGTGCCGTTCCTCTACGCGATCCTGCTGCTGGCGCTGCCGCTCGGCGCCATCGTGCTGTTCTCGTTCTGGACCCAGGACTTCCTGACCATCGACACGAGCTTCACCCTCGCCAACTACCGCGAGGCGCTGACCCAGCCGATCTACACCCAGCTGATCCTCCGCAGCCTGGCGATCTCGGCGACGGTGACCGTGGCGACGGTGGTGCTGGCCTTTCCAATCGCCTATTTCGTCAGCTTCCACCTGCCGCCGCACCGCAAGTCGCTGTGGCTGTTCCTGATCACCATCCCGTTCTGGACCAGCTACCTGATCCGGGTGTTCCTCTGGAAGGTGATCCTCGGCTACAACGGCGTGCTCAACACCTCGCTCACCGGGCTCGGGCTGATCGACGAGCCGCTGACCTTCATCCTCTACAACGCCAACGCAGTGGTGATCACGCTCGCCCACGCCTTCGCGCCCTTCGCGATCCTGCCGATCTTCGTGGCGCTGGAGAAGATCGACCGCTCGCTGCTCGAGGCGAGCCGCGATCTCGGCGAGAGCCGGTCGACGACGTTCTTCCGGGTGACGCTGCCGCTGGCGATGCCCGGCGTGGTGGCGGCGGTGCTGATCGTGTTCATCCCCACGATCGGCGACTACGTCACCCCGCGCCTCGTCGGCGGGCCCGACGGGCTGATGATCGCCAACATGATCCAGACCCAGTTCCTGCGGCTCAACAACGCCCCGCTCGGCGCGGCCCTGGCGCTGATCGCGATGGTCTGCGTCACCGTGATCGCGCTCGGCTTCGTGTGGCTGAACCGGCGCTGGCTCGGGGGAGACGGAAAATGAGCCTGCGCCTCTACGCCATCGCCTACCTGGTGTTCCTCTACGCGCCGATCCTGCTGCTGCCGGTCTTCGCCTTCAACGACGGCACCATCATCGCCTTCCCGCTGCAGGGCTTCACCACCGAGTGGTTCGGCGAGCTCGGCCGCACCGCGGCGCTGCACGACGCGGTGCAGGCGTCGCTGTTCATCGCGGTGCTGTCGGCGATCCTCGCCACCTGCCTCGGCCTCTGCGCCGCCCGCGCCGGCACCATGGCGAGCTTTCCCGGCAAGCGCGGGGTGATGGGCTTCATCATGCTGCCGCTGGTGCTGCCCGAGATCATCGTCGCGGTCTCGCTGCTGGTCGTGGTGGTGCAGGTGCTCGACCTCGGCCTGTCGAACTGGACCATCATCCTGGCCCACACGCTGATCTGCACGCCGTTCTGCATCGCCATCCTCAACGGCGCCTTCGCCAATCTCGACCCCTCGATGGAGGAGGCGGCGATCGACCTCGGCGAGACCCGCTGGGGGGCGTTCCGGCTGATCACCCTGCCGCTGGTGACGCCGGGGATCGTGTCGTCGCTGCTGATCTCCTTCACCATCTCACTCGACGAGTTCATCATCGCCTTCTTCCTGTCGGGCAACACGCCGACGATGCCGGTCTACATCTGGGGGCTGCTGCGCTTTCCCGAGAAACTGCCGGTGGTGATGGCGCTCGGCACCATCCTCGTCGCGCTGTCGATCCTGCTTCTGACCATCGCCGAGTTCTACCGCCGCCGAGGCCTCGCCCGGGCGGGGCTCAGGGACACCGGAGGGTTCCTTTGACCGACCTGATCACGCTCTCGGGCGTCCACAAGTATTACGGCGACTACCACGCCCTGCGCGGCATCGACCTGACCATCCGGCAGGGCGAGTTCTTCTCGCTGCTCGGGCCGTCGGGCTGCGGCAAGACCACCCTGCTGCGCACCATCGCCGGCTTCGAGGACGCCAGCAGCGGCAGCCTGACCATCGACGGGCGCGACATGAAGCGGGTCGAGGCGCATCACCGGCCCACCAACATGGTGTTCCAGTCCTACGCGATCTTCCCGCACCTCTCCGTCGCCGAGAACGTGGGCTTCGGCCTGCGCCGGGACAAGCGCGCGCGCGCCGACAAGGCCCGCGCGGTGGGCGAGGCGCTCGAGATGGTCGGGCTCGCGGGCTACGGCAACCGCCGCGCCAACGCGCTCTCGGGCGGCCAGCGCCAGCGGGTGGCGCTGGCCCGCGCGCTGATCCTCGAGCCCAAGGTGCTGCTGCTCGACGAGCCGCTCTCGGCGCTCGACAAGAAGATGCGCGAGCAGATGCAGGTCGAGCTGATGCGGCTGCAGCGCGAGGTCGGGATCACCTTCATCCTGGTGACCCACGACCAGGAGGAGGCGCTGGTGATGTCGGACCGCATCGCGGTGATGTTCGAGGGCGAGATCGGCCAGCTCGACGACCCCGAGACGCTCTACCGCCGCCCCGTGAGCCGCCGCGTCGCGGCCTTCATCGGGATGATGAATTTCCTCGACGCCACCATCGCCCCCGCGGGCGCGCGCGTCGCGCTCGACGTCGCCGGCCTCGGCCGCTGCGAGGTGCCCGCCAGCCAGGCCCCCGGCGGCGTGCCCGCCGGCGCGGCGACGGTCGGCATCCGGCCCGAGACGCTGGCGATCCTGTTCGAGGGCGAGAGCGCGCCGGGCCGGGTCGTCGATGGCGTGGTCGACGAGGTCGTCTATTACGGCGACATGACCTACTACGACGTGCGCATCCCCGGCCACGATGCGCCGCTCAACATCTCCATGAAGAACCTGATCGGACGCCCGGTGCTCGAGGTCGGCGCGCCCGCGCGCGTCGCCTGGGACGAGCGCGCGCTGGTGCTGCTCGCGCGCTAGTTCAGCGGCACCGACAGCCGGAAGCCGAACGTCTCCAGCCCCGGGTTGACCCGGTTGATGTCGGCGTTGGAGCGGTGGTCGTAGTACACCCCCACCCGCGCCTCGTTGATGAACTCGTAGGACATCCCGAGCGAGGAGCGGAATTGCAGGCTGCCGCCGAGATAGGGCCCGTCGCCGGTGGCGTGGAAGCCCGGCATCAGCGCGCCCTCGGCGACGAGCCCGGTGTCGAAGAGCGGCATGGCCGTGCGCAGCCCGAAGCCGAGCCAGGCGCTGTTCTCGCTGGAATAGGAGAACCCGACGACGGGCTGGAACGGCCCGCGCGCCTCGCCGGTGGCGTAGTCGGCGAAGATCTCGCCGCCGATGCTCTCCTCCTGGAACTCGAGGTTCGCAACCTGGAACGACAGCCGCGGCGTCACCGGCTCAGGCGCGAGGCAGCCGGTTGCGCAGTGGTTCAGCCTCATGTCGGCGAGGCCGGTGAGCAGGAAGACGAGCGCGATCGTTCCGTCCATGACGAGTCTCCAAATCCGAAGTCACCGGCGACTTAAGGCGCAGCGCCTCCCGCCCGCAAGCACCCCCGGACGTCCCCCCGCCCGGCTGTGTCCCGCCCGCGTCGCCCGCGCGCGCGGCCCAAATCTCTGTCCTGCAAATATCCCCGCCGGAGGCCGGCCCCACGCCTCGGCCCGCGCCCCCCTCAGGCATCCCGCTCCAACAGCCCCAGCCCGCGCAGGTAGACCCCGATCCCGGTCTCCAGCAGGTCCTCCGGCGGAAACGGCGACCGGGTCCCCGGCGAGCCGCGCGCGAACAGCTCCACGACCCCGTGGCTCATCGCCCAGATATGCGCCGAGAACATCTGCGGCGGCGGGCGGCGGTCTTCGGGGATATGGCGCGACAGGTCCGCCGCGGCGCGCTCGAGAACCCCGAGCCCGCGCACCGCGACCGCGTGCAGCTCGGCGTTGCGCTGGATCGAGATGCCGCTCTCGAACATCGCCACGTAGTGGCCCGGGAACTTGCGCGCGAAGGCGAGGTAGGCCCGCCCCGTCGCCTCGAACGCGCCCAGCGCCGAGGGCTGGCCGGACTCGTAGGCGTGCTCCATGAGGTCGGCGAAGATCTCGTAGCCCTGCCGCGCCGCCTCGGCGATCAGGTCTTCGCGGCCCTCGAAATGGCGGTAGACGGCGGCGGGCGTGACGCCGGCCTGCTTGGCGGCCTCCGACAGGGTGAAGCCGGTCGGACCCTTCTCCTCGATGAGGGTCAGGCTGGCGTCGACGAGCGCCTGGCGCAGATTGCCGTGGTGATAGCCGCGCTTAGGCATCCCAGATGTCGGGACCGCCGCAGATCCGGGCGTCGATGTCGCCGATCTTCTCGGGCCGCTTCCCGGTGTAGTCGATCGCGCTCAGCACCGTGCGGATCGCCGCCAGCCGCGCCCGGCGCTTGTCGTCGGAGCGCACGATGGTCCAGGGCGCGGCCTGCGTGTGCGAGCGCTCCAGCGTCTCGCCGATGGCGGCGCTGTAGGCGTCCCACTTCTTCAGCCCCTCCACGTCGATCCACGACAGCTTCCACTGCTTCAGCGGATCGCGCTCGCGCTTGAGGAAGCGGCGCAGCTGCTCGGCGCGGCCCACGTTGAGCCAGAGCTTGACCAGCGTGATGCCCTCGTCGACGAGCATCGACTCGAAATCGGGGAGCTGGTGGAAGAAGCGCTCGCGCTCAGCGTCGGTGCAGAAGCCGAAGACCTTCTCCACCACCCCGCGATTGTACCAGGAGCGGTCGAACAGCACCAGCTCACCCGCCGTCGGCAGGTGCTCCACGTAACGCTGGAAGTACCATTGACCGGCCTCGGTGTCGGACGGCTTGCCCAGCGCGACGAGCCGGGCGACGCGCGGGTTGAGGTTCTCGCGCAGCCGCTTGATCGTGCCGCCCTTGCCGGCGGCGTCGCGGCCCTCGAAGACCACGACGACGCGCTTGCCTTCGGCCTTCACCGCCGCCTGCAGCCGCACCAGCTCCTCCTGCAGGTCGGCCATCGCGTCCTCGTAGGCGGCGCGCGGCATGGCGCTGTCGTAGGGGTAGCGGTCGGACAGGATGTCCTTCTTGCCGGCGCGGCGGATCGCCTCGCGGATCTCGCCGGGGGCATCGTCTTCGAGGAAGGCGGTGATGGCGCCGTCGAAGGGCAGGCTCATGGGGTCACTCCGTGCGGTCCTCGTCCCTTATTGCGGCCCAGCCTCCTCAGCGCAATCCGGCGCGCGCCGCGGCGCGGTCGACGGCGGCGGCGACAGCGTCGGGCACAACGTTGTGGGGCACGTGGCCGATCCCCTCGAGCGCGACGAGGTTGGCACCGTCGACGGCCTCGGCGAGCGGGGTGGCGTGGATGCGGAAGGGGACGGTGTTGTCGGCGGTGCCGTGGACGATCTCGAGCGGCACGTCGATCTCGCCGTAGCGCGGGGCGAGGGCGGCGAGCTCTTCCTTCAGCGTCGCGCGGTGGGCGGCGTTAGCGCGCAGCGACTCGCGCCGCAGAGTCAGCCCGGCGCCGATGTGCTCGGCGTAGCCCTCGGGCATGTCCTGCGGGGCGAAGATCGACTCGATGGCCTCGGTGACATAGCTGCGCGGCACCCAGGCGGTGATGAGCGGCACGGCGATGCGGCCGAGCGCGGACGAATTGATCCGGTAGAGCCAGGGCAGGGGGCCGTCCCAGCGCTGCGAGGGGGCCGAGACGGTGACCAGCGCGGCGAGGCTGTCGGGCCGCGTCACGCCCCAGGCGAGCGCCACCGCGCCGCCGTAGCTCTGGCCGAGCACGATTGGGCGCTCGGCGCCCAGCGCCGCGGCGGCCTGCTGCAGCAGCGCGGCCTGCGCGACGATGCCCTCGTCGCCCTCGAGCCGGTCGGTGTAGCCGAGGCCGGGGCGGTCGAAGATGATGACGCGGTAGCGCTCGGCGAGCATCGGCGCGAGCCGGAAGGTGAAGTCGCGCGTGTTTCCCGACGAGCCGTGGATCAGCACGAGGTCCGGGCCCTCGCCCATGATCACGGCGTGTACGGTGGTGTCGTCGATCTCCACCAGCTCGCCCGTCGGCGGATAGGCCGCTTCGGCGGCGGACTCGCGCTCGGAGGCGCGGTAGCGGGTGGCGAGGCCGGCGGCGACGACGGCCAGCAGCAGCAACAGGGCGAGCTTCATCACAGGCTCCTTTCGCGCACAGCCACGAGGGCGGGGCCGGGAAGTTTCCTCAGCCGCGCAGATCGGTGGTGCTGCGGCCGATCTGGGTCATGTCGAACGGGGTGGTAAGGTAGATCTCGGAGATCCAGTTGCCGAACAGCAGGTGTGCGTGGCTGCGCCAGCGGTTGAGCGGCACCTGCGCGGGGTCGTCGCCGGGATAGTAGTTGCACGGCACCCCGACCACCTCGCCGCGCGCGGCGTCGCGGTCGTACTCCTCCTTGAGGGTGTGGCTGTCATACTCGAGGTGATTGAAGATGTAGAGCGCGCGGTGCGCCTTGTCCTGCACGAGGCAGGGGCCGGTGTCGGTGCTGTCGATCAGGATCTCGAGCCCCGGCCGCGCCGCGATCTCCTCGCGCCGCACCTCCGTCCAGCGCGAGACGGGGATGACGCAATCGTCGGAGAAGCCGCGCAGGTAGGGGCTGTCGGGGGCGAGGGTCTGGTGGCGGTAGCAGCCGAAGGACTTCGCCGGCAGCATGTGCTTCTTCACGCCGTGGAAGTGGTTGATCATCGCCATCCCGCCCCAGCAGACGCCGAAGGTGGAGTGGACGTTGGTCTGGGTCCAGTCGAAGACCTGTTTCAGCTCGTCCCAGTAGGTCACCTCCTCGAACGGCAGGTGCTCGATGGGCGCGCCGGTGATGACGAGCCCGTCGTAGGTCTCGCCGCTCGCCGCGACCTCGTCGAAGGGGCGGTAGAAGGCCTCCATGTGCTCGGCGGCGGTGGTCTTGGCCTGGTGCGCGCTCATGCGGATGAGCTGGAAGTCGATCTGCAGCGGCGTCGCGCCGATCAGCCGGGCGAACTGCGTCTCGGTCTGGATCTTCTTGGGCATCAGGTTGAGCAGGCCGATCCGGAGCGGACGGATATCCTGGTGCGCGGCCTGGCCCTCGTCCATCACCATCACCCCCTCGCGCGAGAGGACGTTGTAGGCGGGCAGGTCGGACGGCAGGGTGATGGGCATCGGTCTCTCCGGATGGGCCCTCGGAGAGGTAGGCAAAAGTGCGGGAGGTCTCAAGGGACGGGGTGGAGACGGCGGCGCGCGTGGAGCCGGAGGCGACTGGCGGCTGAGGGTGGGCTGTCGGGCCGCCGTAGGGCGGGCTTCAGCCCGCCAGCCGGGTGCAGTGACGGGCCGCCGTATCTCTGGTTTCGGTCTCTTATGGACGATGCGCCGATGCCCGGTGGCCTCGGGGGAGGCGGGCGGAAGCCGCCAGACAGGGTATATCGACGGGCCGCGTCATCTCCTCCTGATCCGGTCTCTGATGGACGACCCGCCGATCACGGGTGGCGGAGGGGAAGGTGGGCCGAAGCCCGTCATCCGGGCTAGCTCGACGAGCGGCGTCGTCTGCTCCTGATCCCGGTCTGTGATGAACGACCCGCGTATAATTGGTGGCGCAGGGGGAGGCGGGCTGAAGCCCGCCCTACGGCCCGGCCCGAGGAACCGCTCCCCGCCGCGCCGCTCCGCGCCGCGCACGACAGCCCGGCCCCGCCCGCGTCACGCGCCGATCGCCACCCGCTCGGGGGTGAACGCCTCGGGCTCGGGGTCGCGCAGGACGTAGCCGCGGCCCCAGACCGTCTCGATGTAGTTCTCGCCGTCGGTGGCGGTGGCGAGCTTCTTGCGCAGCTTGCAGATGAAGACGTCGATGATCTTCAGCTCGGGCTCGTCCATGCCGCCGTAGAGGTGGTTGAGGAACATCTCCTTCGTCAGCGTGGTGCCCTTGCGCAGCGAGAGCAGCTCGAACATCTGGTATTCCTTGCCCGTCAGGTGGACCGGCACGCCGTCGACCTCCACCGTCTTGGCGTCGAGATTCACCAGGATGCGCCCCGTCTTGATGATCGACTGGGCGTGCCCCTTCGAGCGGCGGATGATGGCGTGGATGCGCGCGACGAGCTCTTCGCGGTGGAACGGCTTGGTGAGGTAATCGTCGGCCCCGAAACCGAAGCTGCGCAGCTTGCTCTCGGTGCCGTCGTCGCCGGTGAGCACCAGGATCGGCGTCTCGATCCGCGCGAGGCGCAGCTGGCGCAGGACCTCGAGCCCGTTCATGTCGGGCAGGTTGAGGTCGAGCAGGATCAGGTCGTAGTCGTAGAGCTTGGCAAGATCGATACCCTCTTCGCCGAGGTCCGTCGCGTAGACGTTCAGGTTGGCGTGGGTGAGCATCAGCTCGATGCTCCGCGACGTGGTCGGATCGTCTTCAACAAGCAAGACACGCATCCGCTATCTCCTCTTCTCCGGTCCCGAGCCCCTTCATCGCGCAAAGAGGTTAACCCAACGTTACCGTGTGGTACACGATGGCACGATCTACCTAGAGTTGTCTATACTTCTGCAACGCCGTGGTGCGCAGGGCGGCCTCCCCGTGCGCCTCCACCGCACGCTCCCACCCCTCGAACTCCTCCTCCGACAGCCCGTAGGTCTCCAGCGCATGCTCGCGCGTGACCAGCCCGAAGGCAACCGCCCGGACCACCGCCGCCTTGCGCGACGCGACCCAGCGCACCGTCGTCTCCGGCGGCAGGTCCGCCCGTGTCATCACCGTGCCGTCCGGCAGCCGGACCGATCTCGGCCCCTCGATCTTGCGCAGATACATCCCGCACTCCCGCTCCTTCGTCTCGCGGCCACCATGCCGCAGCAGCCTTAAGCAGGCGTGAAGCGGGGGGTTGAGAATGTCTTGCATTTTCCTATATTCCGCGCTCTTCGCCGCGGAGTCGTCCATGCCCCTCGATCAGCCCCTGAATTCGCTCGGTTTCGCCAAGCCGCCGGCCCAGACGCGCGTCGTCGTGGCGATGTCGGGCGGCGTGGATTCGTCCGTCGTCGCCGCCGAGCTCGCCCGCGAGGGCTACGACGTGGTCGGCGTGACGCTGCAGCTCTACGATCACGGCGCGGCGCTGGCCAGGAAGGGCGCCTGCTGCGCCGGCCGCGACATCCACGACGCGCGCCGCGTGGCCGAGGAGATGGGCTTTCCCCACTACGTGCTCGACTACGAGAACGTCTTCAAGGACGCGGTGATCGACGAGTTCGCCGACAGCTACCTCGCCGGGGCGACGCCGGTGCCCTGCATCCGCTGCAACGAGCGCGTGAAGTTCAAGGACCTGCTCGAGACCGCCCGCGATCTCGACGCCGACTGCATGGCGACGGGCCACTACATCCAGCGCAAGATGGGCGCCCACGGCCCCGAGCTGCACAGCGCCGCCGATGCCGCGCGCGACCAGTCCTACTTCCTGTTCTCGACCACCCCCGAGCAGCTCGCCTACCTGCGCTTCCCGCTCGGCCACCTCGCCTCCAAGGCCGAGACCCGCGCGCTCGCCGGCCGCCACGGCCTGCCGGTCGCCGACAAGCCCGACAGCCAGGACATCTGCTTCGTGCCCAACGGCAATTACGCCAGCGTCATCGAGAAGCTGCGCCCGGGCGCGGCCGAGCCGGGCGACATCGTCGACACCGAGGGACGCGTGCTCGGCACCCACCGCGGGCTGATCCACTACACGATCGGCCAGCGGCGCGGGCTCGGCATCGGCGGCCTCGCCGATCCGCTCTACGTGGTGAAGCTCGACGTCGACACCCGCCGCGTGGTCGTGGGCCCCAAGGAGCTGCTCGCCACCCGCACGGTGCCGGTGCGCGAGATCAACTGGCTCGGCGATGGCGGCTTCCTCGAGGGCGGCCCGCGCGAGATCTCGGTCAAGGTCCGCTCCACCCGCCCGCCGACCGAGGCGCTGCTGCGCCCGATCAGCGCCACCGAGGCCGAGGTCGAGCTGCTGACGCCCGAGGAAGGCGTCTCGCCGGGGCAGGCCTGCGTGTTCTACGAGACCGGCGGCACCCGGGTGCTCGGCGGCGGCTGGATCTGGCGCGGCCACTAAGCAACTTCGCACTGGCGCAGCGCCGCCCGCGCCCCTAACCCTCGGGGCATGATCTACGATTCCTCCGCCGCCTGGCGCGGTGCCGCCCACAAGCGCCTGCTGTTCTTCGGCATGTCCGGCCTCGGCAAGACCCGCCTCGCGGCGATGCTGCGCGAGGGGGGCGACTGGTTCCACTACTCGATCGACTACCGCATCGGCACCCGCTACATGGGCGAGCTGATCGCTGACAACGCCAAGCGCGAGGCGATGAGGGTGCCGCTGCTGCGCGAGCTGCTGATGACCGATTCGATCTACATCGGCTCCAACATCACCTTCGACAACCTCGCCCCGCTCTCCACCTATCTCGGCAAGCCCGGCGACCCGGCCCGCGGCGGGCTGCCGTTCGCCGACTACGTCCGCCGCCAGGCCGAGCACCGCGACGCCGAGACTGCCGCCCTGCTCGACACCGGCCACTTCATCGACCGCGCCGGGAGCCTCTACGGCTATCCGCACTTCGTCTGCGACACCGGCGGCTCGATCTGCGAGGTCGTCGACCCCGACGACCCGGCCGATCCGATCCTGACCCATCTTTCCGAGCGCCTGCTCATGGTCTGGATCCGTGGCAGCGAGGCCCACACCGACGCGCTGGTGCGCCGCTTCGACAGGGCGCCCAAGCCGATGTACTACGCCCCGGCCTTCCTCGAGGCCTGCTGGTCGGCCTACCTCGCCGAGACCGGCACCGCCCCGGGGGCGGTCGACCCGGACGCCTTCATCCGCTGGACCTACGCCCGCGCCATGGCGCACCGCGAGCCGCTCTACGCGGGCATGGCGCGCTGGGGCGTCACGCTGGAGGCCTCCGACGTCGCCGAGGTGCGCGACGAGGCCGACATCACCGCCCTCGTCGCCGACGCCCTCGACCGCCGCGCGAGTTGAGCGCCGCCGCCCCCGTCTCTGTCCTGCAAATATCCCCGCCGGAGGCTCCGCCCTCGCCACCCCCCGCCGCCCCCGCGGCGCGGCGCGCCCGGACTGGACGGCGCCGGCGGGGCGACCTAACCATGAGCCCCGAAACGCCGCCGGGAGGCCACCTTGAGCGCTGACGACGATCTCGACCGGATGAGCCCCGAGGAGGCCACGGCGGAACTGGCGCGGCTCGCCGCCGAACTCGCCGCCGCCGACGCCGCCTACCACGGCGCCGACGCGCCGATCATGGACGACGCCGCCTACGACGCGCTCAAGCGGCGCAACGCCGCCCTCGAGGCGCGCTTTCCCGAGCTGATGCGGGCCGACAGCCCCACCGGGCAGGTCGGCGCGGCCCCGGCGGCGGGGTTCGGCAAGGTGACGCACCGGGTGCGGATGCTGTCGCTGTTAAACGCCTTCGAGGAGGCCGACATCCGCGACTTCGACGACGGCGTGCGCCGCTACCTCGGCCTCGCCGCCGACGCCCCCCTGCGCTACACCGCCGAGCCCAAGATCGACGGGCTGTCGCTGTCGCTGCGCTACGAGGACGGCCGGCTCGTGCAGGCGGCGACGCGCGGCGACGGCACGACGGGCGAGAACGTCACCGACAACGCCCGCACCATCGACGACATCCCCGATCGGCTAGAGGGCGCGCCCGACGTGCTCGAGGTGCGCGGCGAGGTCTACATGAGCCACGCCGACTTCGCCGCCCTCAACGCCCGCCAGTCCGAGGCGGCGGGCAAGACCTTCGCCAACCCGAGGAACGCCGCCGCCGGCTCGCTGCGCCAGCTCGACCCGGAGATCACCCGCGCGCGTCCGCTGCGCTTCTTCGCCTATGCGTGGGGCGAGCTGTCGGCGCCGCTGGCCGAGACCCAGATGGGCGCGATCGAGCGGCTCGGCGCGCTGGGTTTCCAGGTGAACCCGCTGACCCGGCTCTGCGACGGGCCCGACAAGATGATCGCCCACTACCGCGCCATCGAGGCGCAGCGCGCCACGCTCGGCTACGACATCGACGGCGTCGTCTACAAGGTCGACGACCTCGCCCTGCAGTCCCGGCTCGGCTTCCGCTCGACCACCCCGCGTTGGGCGACGGCCCACAAGTTCCCCGCCGAACTGGCCTGGACCCGGCTTGAGCGAATCGAGATCCAGGTCGGCCGCACCGGCGCGCTGAGCCCGGTCGCGCGGCTGACGCCGGTGACGGTGGGCGGCGTCGTCGTCTCCAACGCGACGCTGCACAACGAGGACTACATCGCCGGCCGCGCCGCCTCGGGCGACGAGATCCGCGGCGGCAAGGACATCCGCGAGGGCGACTGGGTGCAGGTCTACCGCGCCGGTGACGTGATCCCGAAGGTCGCCGACGTCGACCTGGCGCAGCGGCCCGCCGACGCCGCGCCTTACGTCTTCCCCGAGACCTGTCCGGAATGCGGCTCGGAGGCGGTGCGCGAGGAGGGCGACGCGGTGCGGCGCTGCACCGGCGGGCTGGTCTGCCCGGCCCAGGCGGTCGAGAAGCTCAAGCACTTCGTCTCCCGCGCCGCCTTCGACATCGAGGGGCTGGGCGCCAAGCAGGTCGAGCAGTTCTACCACGACGAGTGGATCACCGAGCCCGCCGACATCTTCACCCTGCGCGACCGCTACGGGCCGGGCAAGCTGACCCAGCTCAAGAACCGCGAGGGCTGGGGCGAGAAGTCGGCCGAGAACCTGTTCGACGCCATCGAGGAGCGGCGCACCATCGCGCTCGCCCGGCTGGTCTTCGCGCTCGGCATCCGCCACGTGGGCGAGGTCGCCGCCTCCGATCTCGCGCGCCACTTCTCCACCTGGGAGGCGCTCGTCGCCACCGTCGACGCCGCCGCCCCCGCCGCCCACCGGGTGCAGGCCGCCGAGGCCGCGCTGCTCGCCGAGCGCGCGGCGGCCAGGGACGAGGGCCGCCGCGCGCGGCTGGCGGAGGTGCGCGACAGGGTCTGGGCCGAGCCGCCGCTGCCCGAGGGGGCGCGCGCCGCGTGGGACGAGATCGTCGGCATCGAGGGCATCGGCGCCACCGTCGCCCGGAGCCTGGTGCTGACCATGGCGCAGGAGGCCGAGCGCGCCTCCATCGACCGCCTCGCCGCCGGGCTGACCATCGAGCCCGCCGAGCAGGTGGCGACCGACAGCCCCGTCGCCGGCAAGACCATCGTCTTCACCGGCAGCCTCGAGAAGATGACCCGCGCCGAGGCGAAGGCCCGCGCCGAGGCGCTCGGCGCTAAGGTCTCGGGCTCGGTCAGCGCCAAGACCGATCTCGTCGTCGCGGGGCCGGGGGCGGGGAGCAAGGGCAAGAAGGCCGCAGAGCTCGGCATCGAGACCATTGACGAGGACGCGTGGCTCGCGCTGATCGGGGCGTGAGCGGCCGGCCCGAGCCGCTCTGGCCGCTGTTCGCCGACCTCTCCGAGCTCGACGGCATCGGCCCGAAGACCGCCAAGGCGCTCGCCGGCGCGGGGATCGGGAAGCCGCGCGACATGCTCTTCACGCTGCCCCATTCGGGCATCGACCGCACCCTGCGCGCCACGGTGCGCGAGGTGGTGCCGCCGGCCACCGCGACGGTCGAGGTGGAGATCGGCGCGCACCACCCGCCCTCCGGGCCGTCGCGGCCCTACCGCGTTACCGTGCGCGACGCGGAGACCGACTTCCAGCTCGTGTTCTTCCGCGCCCGCGGCGAGTGGATGCGCAAGCAGCTTCCGACCGGGCAGCGGCGGATCGTGTCGGGCAAGGTCGAGCTGTTCGACGGCATAGCGCAGATGGTCCATCCCGACCACATCGTCACCCGCGCCGAGGCCGAGGCGCTGCCGTCCTACGAGCCGGTCTACCCGCTCTCTGGCGGGGTGACGCAGAAGCTGATGTGGCGCGCCACCCGCTCGGCGCTCGAGCGGGCGCCCCGGCTGGCGGAGTGGATCGATCCCGGCCTGATGCTGCGCGAGGGCTGGCCGAGCTGGCACGCCGCGCTCCATGCCGCCCACGCGCCCGCCTCCGGCGCGGCGCTCGCGCCGACCGATCCGGCGCGCCGGCGGCTGGCGTACGACGAGTTCCTCGCCCACCAGATCACCCTCGCGCTCGCCCGCGCCTCGATGCGCCGGGGCCGGGGCCGTGCGACGGCGGGCGACGGCGCGCTGCGCGAGCGGGTGCTCGCCGCGCTGCCCTACGCGCCCACCGGCGCCCAGACCCGCGCCATCTCGGAGATCGCCGCCGACATGGCCGCCGAGACCCGGATGAACCGCCTGCTCCAGGGCGACGTCGGCGCCGGCAAGACGCTGGTGGCGCTGATGGCGCTGCTGGTCGCGGTCGAGGCGGGCGGGCAGGGGGTGATGATGGCCCCCACCGAGATCCTCGCCCGCCAGCACCACGAGGGCCTGCGCCCGCTCGCCGCCTCGGCGGGGATCCGGCTCGAGCTGCTCACCGGCCGCGACAAGGGGCGCGTGCGGGACGACAAGCTCACGGCGCTGGCCGCCGGCGAGATCGACGTGCTGGTCGGCACCCACGCCGTGTTCCAGAAGGACGTCACCTTCGCCGACCTGCGCCTCGCGGTGGTCGACGAACAGCACCGCTTCGGCGTCGCGCAGCGGATGGAACTCGGCGCGAAGGGCGCGCGCGCCGACGTGCTGGTGATGACCGCGACCCCGATCCCGCGCTCGCTGTCGCTGGCCCAGTATGGCGACATGGACGTTTCGATCCTCGACGAGAAGCCCGCCGGCCGGCTGCCGATCAAGACCTCGATGATCTCGGCGGGGCGCATCGACGAGGTCGTGGTGTCGCTGCGCCGGGCGCTCGCCGAGGGGCGGCGGGCCTACTGGGTGTGCCCGCTGGTCGACGAGAGCGAGGTCTCCGAGCTCACCGCCGCCGAGGCGCGCCACAAGATGCTGCGCGCGGCGCTCGGCGAGGGGGTGGTGACCCTGGTGCACGGCCAGATGCCCCCGGCGCAGAAGGATGCCGCCATGGCCGACTTCGCCGCCGGGCGCGCGCAGGTGCTGGTGGCGACGACGGTGATCGAGGTGGGGGTCGACGTGCCCGAGGCGTCGATCATGGTGATCGAGGGCGCCGAGAGCTTCGGCCTCGCCCAGCTCCACCAGCTGCGCGGCCGGGTCGGGCGCGGCGCGGCGGCCTCGACCTGCCTGCTCCTCTACCGCCCGCCGCTCTCCGAGACCGGCCGCCGCCGCCTCGAGATCCTGCGCGAGACGGAGGACGGCTTCCGCATCGCCGAGGAGGATCTCGCCATGCGCGGCGCGGGCGACCTGATCGGCACCGCCCAGTCTGGCCTGCCGCGCTTCCGCATCGGCGATGTCGAGCGGCAGGCGGCGCTGATGGCCGTCGCGCAGTCGGATGCGCGCAAGCTGCTGCATGACGATCCCGACCTGTCGAGCGAGCGCGGGCAGGCGGTCAGGATGCTCCTGTGGCTGATGGAGCAGGACAAGGCGATCCGGCTAATTACGGTCGGCTAAGAGACCCGGGAGCAATTTGTTCGCGTTTGTTCCCATTTAGTTCTTTACACTGACGCCGGGGTATGGGAACAAAGCGGCAACAGACACGGAGGGAGACGCACCAATGGCCAAGGACCTCAAGCGCGCGGTGTTCCACAGCAGAGACACGCTGCTTGCCGACAGTCTCGGCGCGGCTTCCCTCATGGTGATCCTGTTCGTCGCCCTGTCCCTGCCCGGACTGGTCTGACTGCCGACTGCCCGGCCTCTCGCGCCGACCCGCCACCGCACGCCGCCCACCTGTCCCGGGCGCGTGCCCATCGGACCGACCTGCCTGTCCCGTCGGTCCACGGGGTTGCCTCCCCCGCCGGCGGGTCCGGGTCCCACGCGAGACGGCTTTCCCTGCCGCCGCCATCCCTCGTGATGCGCGGCGGCTTTTTCTTTGGCGCCGGCGTGCGCGGCGCCCGTAGACCGAGCGGCGGACGGTGGCGGCCGGGGCACCACGCGCGCGTAGGCCGGGCTTCAGCCCGGCGGCGGCCGGGGTGCCCCGCGTGCGTAGGCCGGGCTTCAGCCCGGCCGCCGACGGTGGGCCGCGTACGGTGGCCGACGCGACTCGTGTGCGTAGGCCGGGCTTCAGCCCGGCGGCGGACGGTGGGCCGCGCGCGGCGGCCGGGTGACAAGCCTGCGTAGGCCGGGGTTCG
>NZ_CH724107.1:617925-630308 GCF_000153305.1 Oceanicola granulosus HTCC2516 | reverse complement strand
CGCGGATCGGATATTGACGCGGCCGGGGCCGGCGATAAGGTCGCCGCTCCGCCACTCCGGGAGCGCCCCATGACCCTTGCCGCCGGCCGCCACTACCTCGCCATTCCCGGACCCTCTGTGATGCCCGACCCGGTGCTCGCCGCGATGCACCGCCCCGCGCCCAACATCTACGAGGGCGAGCTCGTCGACATGACCGCGACCATCGCCGCCGACCTGAAGCGCATCGCGGTGACCGAGCACCAGGTTGCGATCTACATCGCCAACGGGCACGGCGCGTGGGAGGCGGCGCTGGCGAACGTCTGCGCGCCTGGGGAGACCGTGCTCTGCTGCGTCACCGGGCGCTTCGGCGAGGGCTGGGCCGAGATGGCGCGCGGGCTCGGGCTGGTGGCCGAAGAGATCGACTTCGGCCTCAGCAGCGCGCTCGACGCCGGCCGGATCGAGGCCGCGCTGCGCGAGGACAGGGCGGGGCGCATCCGGGCGGTGCTGGTCAACCACGTCGACACCGCCACCACCGTCAGGAACGACATCGCCGCCGTGCGCGCCGCCATCGACGCCGCCGGCCACCCGGCGCTGCTCATGGTCGACTGCATCGCCTCGCTCGGCTGCGACCCGTTCGAGATGGACGCCCTCGGCGCCGACGTCGTCGTCGCCGCCTCGCAGAAGGGGCTGATGACCCCGCCGGGCCTCGGCTTCCTGTTCTTCAACGAGCGCGCCGACGCGGTGCAGCGGGCCAACAAGGTCAGCGGCTACTGGTCGTGGACGGTGCGGGCGCGGCCGGAGATGTTCTACCAGTTCTTCGGCGGCACCGCGCCGACGCACCATCTCTACGGCCTGCGCACCGCGCTCGACATGCTGCTCGCCGAGGGGCTGGAGGCGATCTGGCACCGCCACGAGGTGCTGTCGGGCGCGATTTGGGCGGCGGTCGACGCCTGGGGGCAGGGCGGGGCGATGAGGCTCAACGTGCCGCGCCCCGAGGAGCGCTCGTTCGCGGTCACCTCCGTCCACCTGCCCGAGGGCAAGGCGGAGGAACTGCGGCGCTTCTGCTCGGAGCGGCTCGGGGTGACGCTGGGGATCGGGCTCGGGCGCGATCCGGGCGTCGACTACCTGCGCGTCGGCCACATGGGCCACGTCAACGCGCACATGGTGCTCGGCGTCGTGGGCGTGATGGAGGCGGGCATGGCGGCGCTGTCGATTCCGTTCGGGCCGGGCGCGGGCAGCGCGGCGGCGGAGGTCGTCGCCCGGGGCTGCTGAGCGCGGCGGCCGGCTCAGGCCGAGCGGGCGGCGGCGAGCGCGGGGCCGAGCGCGGCCGCGACGGCGTCGAGATCGGCGTCGGTGCCGCAGCCGACGCGAATGCAGCGGTCGAGCGGGGCGACGCCGGGCATCCGCACGAACACCCCGCGCGCCGCCAGTTCCTCGAGCACCCGCCGCGCCAGCGCGCCGTCGCCGCCGCAATCGATCGCGACGAAGTTGGTCGCCGAGGGCAGCGCCGTCAGCCCTTCGGCCGCGGCGATCTCCGCCAGCCGGGCCCGCGCCGCCGCGACGCGCGCGACCACCCCGGCGAGCCAGTCCGCATCCGCCAGCGCCGCGCGCGCCCCCGCCTGGCTCATCCGCGTCACGCCGAAATGGTTGCGCACCCGCTCGAAGGCGGCGATCAGACCCGGCGCGCCGAGCGCGTAGCCGATCCGCGCCCCGGCGAGGCCGTGGGCCTTGGAGAAGGTCCGCATCCGGATGACGCGCGGGTCGTCGGCGCGCTCGGGCAGGCGGTCGGCCTCGGGGAGGAAATCGGCGTAGGCTTCGTCCAGGACCAGCAGCGCGTCCGCGGGCAGCGCGTCGATCATCCGCGCCAGCGTGGCCGGGCCGTGCCAGCTGCCCATCGGGTTGTCGGGGTTGGAGATGTAGACGAGCCGCGCGCCCACCTCGCGCGCCTTCGCGACGAGCCGCTCCGGGTCTTCGTGGTCGGCGGTGTAGGGCACCGTGTGCAGCGCGCCGCCGAAGCCGGTGACGTGGTAATTGAAGGTCGGGTAGGCGCCGGCGGAGGTGACGACGGGGGTGCCCTCGGCGACGGTGAGGCGCACGAGCGTGCCGAGCAGCCCGTCGATCCCCTCGCCGACGACGATGTGCTCGGGCGTCACGCCGTGATGCGCGGCGAGGTCGGTGCGCAGCTCGTGGCTGGTGCTGTCGCCGTACTTCCACGCCTCGGCGGCCGCGGCGCGCATCGCGTCGACGGCGGCGGGCGAAGGGCCGAACACGCTCTCGTTGGCGCCGAGGCGGGCGGTGAAGGGCGCGCCGCGCACGCGCTCGAGCGTCTCGGGCCCGACGAAGGGGACCGAGGCGGGCAGGGCGGCGGCGAGCGGGGTCAGGAGGCGGTCTGTCGTCATGGCGGCGACATAACCAGCCCCCGCCCGCGCCCGCAATCACCCGTTGGCGTAGGCCGCGCGGATCAGCTGTCCGAGCCCTTCCGCCGCCGGCCCCTGGCCTTGGTCGGCAAGGTAGAGGTTGACCCGCATCTCCGTCAGTCCGGGAAGGCTGCCGCCGTGGGCGATCGGCTGCAGGTAGTGCGGCGCCGTCCCCTCGAGGCGGGCGGTGACGGCGAGGTCGGCGCTGACGGTGGCGTCGACGGAGCGGGCCGTCTCGCTGTCGATCGCCATCTCCCAGGGGATGCCGGCCGAGTCGAGCTCGCGCAGGATGCCGTGGCGGAAGATGCAGCGCCGCTCGAAGGCGAGCCGCAGCGGCCGCGCCCGCCACGCCGCGCCGTCGGGCGCGCCGAGCCATTCGAGCCGCTTGCGCACCAGCGTCTCGCCGCCCGCGTCGAGCTCGTCCTCGGTGGTCAGGATCAGGTCGGCCTCGCCGCGCCGGAACTGCTCCTTGAGCACGCTGGTGAAGGAGGAGACGAGCTGCACCTTCATGTTGGGGAACTCGACGGCGTAGCGGCGCAGCACCTCGGGGATGTGCGGGAAGACGATGTCGTGCGGCACGCCGAGGGTGATCTCGCCCTCGAACTCCTTCGAGGTGAGCCGGTGGAAGATGTCGTCGTTGATCGCCAGCATCTTGCGCGCGTGCGACAGCAGCTGCTCGCCGGCGTTCGTCAGCCCGAAGCCGCGCCCGCCGCGGTCGAACAGGCGGCAATCGAGGCTCTCCTCGAGGCGCTTGATCTGCATCGAGACGGCGGACTGGGTGAGGTGCAGCAGGCCCGCGGCGCGGGTGACGCCGCCGGCCTCGGCGGTGGCGACGAAGGAGCGGACGGCGGTGAGGTCGAGGTTCCGGGGCATATCACGTTCCGTGATGGTCTAGTTGTCGATCATTCGTTTCCATCATGCGGGTCGCGCGCCTAGATATCAAGCATCCTGATGACACGGCGTGATTCCATCACGGAGAGACACGCCCCCGATATCGAAAGCCCGATGCCATGACCGTCATGACCGCCTCCCCCGCCGTCCGTTCCGCCCGCGCCCCCCGCCTGGGCCTCGCCGACTACCTCGCGCTCTACCGCCAGCGCCGCGCGCTCGCCCGCCTCGATGCCCGCGCCCTCGCCGACATCGGCGTCAGCGACCTCGAGGCCCGCTCCGAGGCGCAGCGCCCGCTGTGGGACGTCCCCACGCACTGGCTGCGCTGAGCCGGCGCCAGATCGCGTCTTTCGCCGCCGATTCCGGTGCTGCCGCGTCGGGATTGGCTTGAAAGACGGGCGCGGATTCCCAATATTCAGCCCAAGACCCGCAGGTGGGTCAAAGTCTTGCTTTGGAGGGAATGGATGGCTCAATATCAGACGGTTCGGACGGCGGACGGTGTCCGCTCCGCCGCCATCGACGAGGGGCTCAAGGCCCACATGAACAAGGTCTACGGCACGATGTCCGTAGGCATGCTGATCACCGCGCTCGCCGCCTGGGCGATCAACGGGCTGGCCGTCACCGACGTCGCCAACGCCTACCAGATCGGCGCGGACAAGTACCTGACCGACTTCGGCTACGCGATCTACGCCTCGCCGCTCAAGTGGGTCATCATGTTCCTGCCGCTGGTCATGGTCTTCGCCTTCGGCGCCATGATCAACCGTCTCTCCGCCGCGAGCGCGCAGCTGTTCTTCTACACCTTCGCCGCGCTGATGGGCCTGTCGCTGAGCTGGATCTTCATCGCCTTCACGTCGTACTCGATCGTGCAGGTCTTCCTGGTGACGGCGATCGCCTTCGCCGGCCTGTCGCTCTGGGGCTACACCACCAAGAAGGACATCTCCGGCTGGGGGTCGTTCCTGATCATGGGCGTGATCGGCCTGATCGTGGCGTCGCTGGTGAACATCTTCCTGCAATCGCCGGCGATCATGTACGCGATCTCGATCATCGGCGTGCTGATCTTCGCGGGCCTCACCGCCTACGACACGCAGAACATCAAGAACACCTACATCGCCCACGCGGCGCATGGGGATCAGGAGTGGCTCGGCAAGGCCGCCATCATGGGCGCGCTGAACCTCTACCTCGACTTCATCAACATGTTCATGTTCCTGCTGCAACTCATGGGCAATCGCGAGTAACACAGGCACCGCCTGACAGACATCGGGGCCGCCTTCGGGCGGCCCCTTTCGTTTGCGCACTCAGGTGCGGCCGCGGGCGAGCAGGCGGGGCAGCATGGCGGAGAAGTCCTTGCCGCGCCCGTCCTCCTCCTCGACGAACGCCCGATAGAGCTCGGCGGCCGCCGCGCCGAGCGGGGTGTCGGCGTCGCAGTCGGCCGCCGCGGCCTGGGCGAGGCGGAGGTCCTCGAGCATCAGCTCGGCGGCGTAGCCCGGGCGGTAATTGTCGTCGGCGGGCGAGGCCGGGCCGATGCCGGGAGCGGGGCAGTAGGTGTTCATCGACCACGACGAGCCCGACGAGGTCGAGACCACGTTGAACAGCGCCTTCTGCCCGAGCCCCAGCTTCTCGGCGAGCGCCATCGCCTCGCAGGTGGCGATCATCGTCGCGCCGAGAATCATGTTGTTGCAGAGCCGGGCCGCCTGGCCGTTGCCCGCTGCGCCACAATGGACGGCGCGGCTGCCCATTGTCTCGAAGAGCGGGCGCACCCGGGCGAAGGCGTCGGTATCTCCCCCCGCCAGGAAGGTGAGCCCGCCCTCCGCCGCGCCCGTCGTGCCGCCGGTGACGGGTGCGTCGAGGCAGGCGATGCCGTGGCTGCCCCCCAGCCGCGCGACCTCGCGGGCGGTGGCGACGTCGATGGTGGAGCAGTCGACCAGCACCGCGCCCGCCGACATGCCGTCGAGGATCCGCCCGGCGACGTCGCGGACCGCGCCGCCGTCGGGGAGCATCAGGATCACCACTTCGGCCCCGATCGCCGCCTCGAGCGCGCTGGAGCAGGCGCTGACCCCCTCCGGGGCGCGCGCGGCGGGATCGAACCCCTTCACCCCATGCCCCGCGCGGGCGAGGCTCGCCGCCATGGGGGCGCCCATGCTGCCGAGGCCGATGAAACCGATCTTCATGGCGAGGTCTCCTTGATCCGTGGTTGCCCGGAGGGTCGGGCGGAGCGTTGCCATTTGCAAGAGGGGCGGGCAAGGGAGAGCCATGGTCGAGACGGTGGTCATCGCGGCGGCGACACGGGGGCGGGACGCGATGTTCCGCCAGCTTCTCGTGGGGCTGTCGCAGCTCGTCCCGCCCGAGGAGGCGGAGCTCGTGTTCGTGTTCGTGCAGAACGATGCCGGCTTCACCATCGAACCCGAAGTCGCGGCCTTCGCGCGGCAGGGCGGCCGGCGGGCGCGGGCGGTGCACGAGCCGCGCCTCGGCATCCCCGTCGCGCGCAACGCCGCCATCGCCGCCGCGCTCGAGGAGGGCGCGGACTGGCTCGCCTTCCTCGACGACGACGAACGCGCCCCGCCGGACTGGATCGCCGAGCTGGTCGAGGGCGCGCGGGCGGGAGGCTTCGACCTCTGTGGCGGGCCGGTGGACCCGGTGCGCCCGCGCGGCGCGCTGAGCCCGGCGCAGGAGGCGGTGTTCGCCCATTTCGAGGCGCGGGCGCGGCTGCGGCAGGCGGCGCGGGCGCGGGGGCGCGTCTCGGGGCTGCCGACGTCGAACTGGCTCTGCCGGGCGCAGGTGCTGCAGGGCGGGCTGCGCTTCGACGAGGCGCTGCGCTTCACCGGCGGCTCCGACACCGACTTCTCCGACCGCTGCGCCGCGCGCGGGCTGCGGCTCGGCTGGGTCGAGCGGGCGCGGCTGAGCGAGGTGATCCCCGCAGACAAGCTCACCGCCGCCTACATCTACCGCCGCGCGCGCAGCCAGACGCTGGCCAAGTATGCGATCCGCTTCCGCAAGACCGGCCGACGCGGGATCGGCAAGGCGGTCTTCCACGCCGCGACGCAGAGCGTCGGCGGCGCGCTGCGGGCGCTGCCGTGGGTGCTCGCGCGGCGCTCCGGCGGGCTCGACGGGGTGCGCGCGCTCGGCGTCGCTGCGGGCTGGGCGCAAGGCGCGCTCGGCGGGACCAGTCGGCTCTACGAGGAGGTGATCGGCGAGTAGGCGGCGGTGATCGGGGCGCCAAGGCTAGCCAACGGCAGCCTGGACGATCCAGCCCTTCCCGCCCGGCCTTCGGCCGGGCAGCGCCGTCCCGCCCCCCCGGGGCGGCGCTTCTGGCGAGGTCCGTGCCTCGGGAGCTGCGTTGGTCTCCCTGCGCCGAACCGAGCAGCTCGACCCCGCCCCGGCGGGACGGCGCTGCCCGGCCTTTCGATGCGCCCCCGCCCCTCAAAGGTCGGCGTGGAACTCGTCGATCAGGCTCTGCACCACCGCGCGCATCTGCCCGTCGCGATCCGCGCCACCCTCGCGCGCCGCATCGGCCACCGCGCGCTGCCGCTCGGAGCTGGTGCCGCCCTCGATGATGCGGCGCGCCGAGGCGATCTCTTCGGTGCAGCCGAGCGCGTCGGCATCCTCGGCGACCAGCTCGATCAGCTCCTCGAGCAGCGCCGGCACCGGCACGATCTCGTGGCGGCCGAAGTCGATCAGTCCGCCGCCCGTCCCGTAGCGCTGCGCGCGCCAGCGGTTCTCGGCGATCAGGAAGTTCTCGTAGCGCCGCCAGCGCTGGTTGAGCCGGCGCAGCCGCCAGAGCATCCGCGCGATGCACTGGGTGAGCGCCGCGAGCGCGACGGTGTGCGACAGCAGCGGCTGCACGTCGCAGATCCGGCTCTCGAGCGTCGGGAACTGGTGCGAGGGGCGCAGGTCCCACCAGATCTTCGAGCTGTCCTCGATCAGGTCGAGGTCGATCAGCGCCGCCACGGAGCGCTCGTACTCCTCCCAGCTGTCGAAGCGCGGCGGCAGGCCGGTGCGGGGCAGGTTGTCGAACACGCTGATGCGGTAGGAGGCGAGGCCGGTATCCTCGCCCTGCCAGAACGGCGAGGAGGCCGACAGGGCGAGCAGGTGGGGCAGGAAGTAGGCCATCTGCCCCAGCAGGTCGGCACGCAGGGTGTCGTCGTTGAGCCCGACATGGACGTGCATCCCGCAGATCAGCATCCGCCGCACGACGCCACCGAGATCGTCGCGCAGCTGGTTGTACCGCTGTCGGTCGGTGTTGAGCTGCTGCTTCCAGTCGGCGAGCGGGTGGCAGGAGGCGGCGATGGGCGACATGCCGAACTTCGCGGCTTCCTCAGAGATGCAGCTGCGCAGGCGCCTGAGGTCGTCGCGCGCCTCGGCGATGGTGGCGCAGACCCCGGTGCCGATCTCGATCTGGCACTGCATGTATTCCGGGCTCACCTGGTCGCCGAGCCGCGCCTGGCAGGCCTCGAGCAGCCCCTCGGGCGCCTCGCGCAGCGCCAGGCTTTCGCGGTCCACCAGCAGGTACTCTTCCTCGACGCCGAGGGTGAAATCCGGATCCTGCATCGTGCCTCCCGCGCTCGCTCCGATTCACGAGATTGGGCGCGCGGGCCGGAAGTCGAGCCGGGGTCGGCGTTTTGCCGCGTCAGCCGGCCTTTTCCATGAGATCGGCGATGCTCTCCTCGGGCTGGCCGAGCAGCTCGAGCACCTGGCGCTCGGTCTCGGCGACGCGGATCACCATGCCCTCGACCCCCTCCCACGAGCGGCGGATCAGCATCGCCATGTCGTAGGCGACGCGGGTGGGCGCGTAGTAGACCAGCAGCGTCTGGCTCTCGTGCCCCGTGAAGTTGTCGGCCTTGCGGGCCTGCAGGGCGAGGAGCTTGGCGTAGTCGTTCTCGAACCCGGCGACGCCGCTCAGATCGACGAGCTGGCGCTGGCCCGGCCGATAGTCGGGGTGCTGCGCGTACCGGGCGAAGGCCGCGAAGCTGTCGTCGAGCCACGCGAAACCGCTGTAGCGCACGTAGACGATCCCGAGGCGGGAAAAGATGGAGAAATCGACCGACATTTGACCGATTAGGGTATAGCACAATCCCCTAGCGTCAACGCCGGAAGGCTGCCCGGCGCGCCGCAGGACGCGCGCCGGGCGAAGGATCAGTCCATGGCCTTGAAGTTGAACTCGCCGCCCTCCTTGATCCCCGACGGCCAGCGCGCCGTCACGGTCTTGGTGCGGGTGTAGAACTTGAAGGAATCCGGCCCGTGCTGGTTGAGGTCGCCGAAGCCCGACTTCTTCCAGCCGCCGAACGTGTGGTAGGCCAGCGGCACCGGGATCGGGACGTTGATGCCGACCATGCCGACGTTGACCCGGCTGGCGAAGTCGCGGGCGGCGTCGCCGTCGCGGGTGAAGATCGCGGTGCCGTTGCCGTACTCGTGGTCCATCGCCAGCTTCAGCGCCTCCTCGTAGGAGCCGGCGCGCACGGTCGACAGGACGGGGCCGAAGATTTCCTTGCGGTAGATCTCCATGTCCGGCGTGACGCGGTCGAACAGGTGCGGTCCGACGAAGAAGCCGTCCTCGTAGCCCTGCAGCTTGAAGTCGCGGCCGTCGACGGCCAGTTCCGCGCCGGCGTCCACGCCCGACTGCACGAGCTTCTCGATGTTGGCCTTGGCCGCGGCGGTCACGACGGGGCCGTAATCGACGTCGTCGCCGGCGGTGTAGGGGCCGACCTTGAGCGCCTCGATCCGCGGGACGAGCTTCTCGACCAGCCGGTCGGCGGTTTCCTCGCCCACGGGCACGGCGACGGAGATCGCCATGCAGCGCTCGCCCGCGGCGCCGTAGCCCGCGCCCACGAGCGCGTCGGCGGCCTTGTCCATGTCAGCGTCGGGCATGACGATCATGTGGTTCTTCGCCCCGCCGAAGCACTGCACGCGCTTTCCGTGCTCGCAGCCCTTGGCGTAGATGTAGGCGGCGATCGGCGTGGAGCCGACGAAGCCCACGGCCTGCACCGTCTCGTTCTCGAGGATAGCGTCGACCGCTTCCTTGTCGCCGTTGACGACCTGCAGCACGCCCTCCGGCAGGCCGGCCTCGAGGAAGATCTCGGCGAGCATCAGCGGCACCGAAGGGTCGCGCTCGGACGGCTTGAGGATGAAGGCGTTGCCGCAGGCGAGCGCCGGGCCCATCTTCCAGAGCGGGATCATCGCCGGGAAGTTGAACGGGGTGATCCCGGCGACGACGCCGAGGGGCTGGCGCATGGAGTACATGTCGATGCCCGGGCCGGCGCCGTCGGTATACTCGCCCTTGAGCAGGTGCGGCGCGCCGATGCAGAACTCGATGACCTCGAGGCCGCGCTGGATGTCGCCCTTGGCGTCGGGCAGGGTCTTGCCGTGCTCGCGCGAGAGCGCCTCGGCGAGCTTGTCCATGTCGCGGTTGAGCAACTCGACCACGCGCATCATCACCCGCGCGCGGCGCTGCGGGTTGGTGGCGCCCCAGGCGGGCTGGGCGGCGGCGGCCTTGGCGATGGCGTCGTCGACCTCGGCGCGGCTGGCAAGCGGCACGCGGGCCTGCACCTCGCCGGTGGCGGGGTTGAAGACGTCGGCGAAGCGGCCCGAGGTGCCGGCGACGCGGGCGCCGTTCACGTAATGGGATAGGTCCTGCATGGGAGTCCTCCTTGTTCGGACGCTAAGTAGCCTTGCAGGGATGCGGGCAAAAGGGCGAGGTTGCCAAAACCGTCTTGCAAGGATGCCTGCATGAACTGGGACGACATCCGCGTCTTCCTCGCTGTCGCCCGCGCCGAGAGCCTCACCGGCGCGGCGCGCGCGCTCAAGCTCGACCCGGGGACCGTCGGGCGGCGCATCGCCCGGCTCGAGGACGAGCTCGGCGCGGCGCTGTTCGCCAAGAGCCCGCAGGGCTACGCGCTGACCGATCGCGGTGCGCGGATGCGCGACCACGCCGCCGGGGCGGAGAGCGCGCTGCGCGCGGCGCTCGACGAGGGGCAGGGCGAGGAGGGTCTGACGGGGCAGGTGCGCATCGGCGCGCCCGACGGCTGCGCCAACTTCCTGCTGCCCCGCGTCTGCGCCGCCATCGCCGCCGACAACCCCGCGCTCGACATCCAGGTGCTGTCGCTGCCGCGCGTGGTCAACCTGTCGCGGCGCGAGGCCGACATGGCGATCACCGTCTCCGCCCCCGAGGCGGGGCGGCTGACGGTGCAGAAGATCACCGACTACCACCTCCACCTCGCGCGCCACCGCGACCTGCCGCCGGGGCCGGACGCGCCCGTGGTGGGCTACATTCCCGACATGATCTTCGACCGGGAGCTCGACTACCTGAGCGAGCTCGGCACCGAGCGGGTGCGGCTGGCGTCGAACTCGGTGGCGGTGCAGCTCCAGATGCTGCGCCAGGGCGGAGCGCTCGGGATCGTGCACGACTTCGCGCTGCCCTTCGCCCCCGAGCTCGTGCGCACCGACACCGATCGCGTCTCGCTGACCCGCTCCTTCTACCTCGTGCGCCACGCCGCCGACCGCCGCTCCGACCGGCTCAACCGACTCGCCCGCGCGCTCGCCGACGGGCTGCGGGCCGAGGTCGCGCGGCTCGAGGCGATGGTGCAAGACACTTGACAGGGGCCGAGCGCGCGCCCGACGCTGCGGGGCAGGGGACGTCGTCACGGAGGAAGACCACATGCTCGTTCACCAGATCCTGCGCTCGAAAGCCAACGAGGGCGTCCTGACCCTCGCTCCGGGCAAGTCCGTCGCCGAGGCGGTGGCGTTCCTGTCGGACAAGAAGGTCGGTGCGGTGGTCATTTCCGAAGACGGTCGCGTGCCGCTCGGCATCCTGTCGGAGCGCGACATCGTCCGCGAGCTCGGCCGTCGCGGCGCCGAGTGCCTGCAGGACGGCGTGCACGACATGATGACGGACAAGCTCACCACCTGCACCCCCCACGACAGCGCCGACCAGGTGCTCGAGATGATGACCACCGGCCGCTTCCGCCACCTGCCGGTGATGGAGAACGACGAGATGGTCGGGCTGATCTCCATCGGCGACGTGGTCAAGGCGCGGCTGAGCGAGCTGGCGATGGAGAAGGACGCTCTGGAGGGCATGATCATGGGCCACTGAGGCCCTTGCACTTGCAGCATCGATCATGTTGCGTGGCGCGAAGCGATCAGTCAGCAGGAGCGTGCCCATGCGCATCGGTCTCTACCCCGGCACGTTCGACCCGGTCACGCTGGGCCACCTCGACATCATCCGCCGCGCCTGCGGCCTGGTCGACCGCCTCGTCATCGGCGTCGCGATCAACCGCGACAAGGGGCCGGCCTTCGATCTGGAGACCCGCGTGGCGATGATCGAGGCGGAGTGCCGGGCGCTGTCCGAGGCGGCGGCGACGGAGATCGTGGTCTACCCGTTCGAGAACCTGCTGATCGACTGCGCCCACGACGTCGGCGCCCAGCTCATCATCCGCGGCCTGCGCGCGGTGGCGGATTTCGAGTACGAGTACCAGATGGTCGGCATGAACCGGCAGCTCGACGACAGCGTCGAGACGGTGTTCCTGATGGCCGAGGCCCAGCACCAGGCGATCGCCTCCAAGCTGGTCAAGGAGATCGCCCGCCTCGGCGGCGACGTGACCAAGTTCGTCACCCCCGCCGTCGCGGAGGCGCTGCGGGGGCGGTACCCGCAGTAATGTGCGGGAGGCACGGGGGGGCCGGCAGGCCGCCAAGGAGGCCTACGGCTGGACCGGCGGCCCGTTCGAGGTGCCCGCCGACATCAAGGCGATGTGGGAGCAGACCGGCGAGCGCGGCGGCGCCGCCCGCGCCGAGTGGCAGTCGCGGCTGGACGCCCTGCCCCAGGGCAAGCGCCAGAAGTTCGAGGCCGCGATGTCGGGCGAGATCCCGAACAAGCTCGTCTCGACGGTGCGGGCGCTGAAGAAGCAGATGTCGGAGAGCGCGCCCAAGATGGCGACGCGCGCGGCGTCAGAAAAGGCGCTCGAGGTGATCAACCCGGTGGTGCGCGAGACGCTCGGCGGCTCCGCCGACCTGACCGGCTCGAACAACACCCTGACCTCCGATCTCAGCATCTTCACCGCCGACGACCGCAAGGGCCGCTACGTCTACTACGGCATCCGCGAACACGGCATG
>NZ_CH724107.1:612987-617825 GCF_000153305.1 Oceanicola granulosus HTCC2516 | reverse complement strand
CCCCACCCCTGTCCCCAGTCCTACGACCGCTCCTCGACTTCCGCGGCGAGCGATTCCGTCCGCGCGGCCAGTTCGGCGAGCGTCTCGATCACGTTGCGCGGCACGACGGGCACCTCGACGCGCTCGGGCTCGGGTGCGGGGCGGCTCTCGAGCTGCGCCACCTGGGAGCGCAGCTGCTGGACCTGCGCCTCGGCGGCGCGGAGGCGCTCCTCGATGCCGCCGGTCTTGTCGGCGAGCAGCAGCCCGGCCATCAGCAGCATCCGCGATTCGGGCATCCGGCCGATCTGGTCGGAAAGCGACGTCGCCTCGGCATCGAGCATCTGGGCCGCGCTGTGCAGGAACGGCTCCTCGCCCGCCTGGCAGGCGACCTCGAAGCTGCGTCCGCCGATGGTGATCTCGACCTGGGGCATCACGTCTCCTCCTGCGCCAGCGGCTTGAGCTCGCCGATCGCCGCGGCCACCTCGGCCGCCTCGGCGTCGCGCACGGCGCGCAGGGCGTCGAGCTCGGCGAGCATCGCCTTGTTGACGAGGTGCGGCTCGGCGACCTCCTCGGACATCGCCTCGCGCAGCTTGCCGGCCACCTCGCGCAGCTCGGCGTTCATCTGCTTGAGCCGCTGCATCTCCTCGTCGACGGCGGCGAGGCGCTGGCGCTGCTCGCCGACCTCCGCCTCGAGCTTGGCGAGACGCGTGTCCTGGCGCTCCTTCAGCGCCTTCACCCGCTCTTCGAGCTGGGCGTTGGCGGTGCGCTCCTCGGCGAGCTCGGCCTCGAGCGCGGCGGCCTGGCCGGCGTCGGCGGCGGCGTCGCCCGCCGCGGCGGCGCGCTGATCGAGCCCGGCCCGGATCCGGTCGAGCGCGCGTGTGATCCGGCCCTCGAGTTCGCTGATGTCGTCCATCCGCCCGCTCTCCTTGCTTGCCCCGCCGCGTCATTTCCCGCCCCGCGCGGCGTTCGCCCGCGAATCGCGGGCGCTCGGGCAAAACCTAGTGGATCGCCCCGGGAGCGGCAAACGGCTGCGCGCCAGCGCGCTCAGGGGCTTGCGGCTCGTGCTTGAACTTGCCCCCCCTGCTGGTATGTCCGGCGCAACCGATGGCTTGAGAGGATTTCCGATGGATATTGCCGCCCTGCGCAAAGCGCATCCCGACCACTGGAAGATGGCCGCCGCGATCCGCGCCCTCGCGCTCGACGCCGTCGCCGCCGCGAACTCGGGCCACACCGGCATGCCGCTCGGCATGGCCGACATCGCCACGGTCCTCTACCGCAACCACCTCCGCTTCGATCCCAAGTCTCCCGACTGGGCCGACCGCGACCGCTTCATCCTGTCCAACGGCCACGGCTCGATGCTGCTCTACGCCCTGCTCCACCTGACGGGCTACGAGGAGATGACGCTCGAGGAGATCAAGAACTTCCGCCAGTGGGGCTCGATCACCGCCGGCCACCCCGAGAACGTGCTCGCCAAGGGCATCGAGACCACCACCGGCCCGCTCGGTCAGGGCTTCGCCAACTCCGTCGGCTTCGCCATCGCCGAGGAGAGCCTGCGCGCCCGCTTCGGCGCCAAGCTGGTGGATCACCGCACCTGGGTCTTCGCGGGCGACGGCTGCCTGATGGAAGGCGTCAGCCAGGAGGCGCTGTCGCTGGCGGGCCACCTCAAGCTGTCGCGCCTCGTGGTGTTCTTCGACCACAACTCGATCACGATCGACGGCCCCACCGACCTCGCCGACAGCACCGACCAGACCGAGCGCTTCGCCGCCTCCGGCTGGCACGTCCAGCGCGTGGACGGCCACGACCCGGAGGCCATCGACGCCGCCATCGAGGCCGCCAAGGCCGACGACCGCCCCTCGCTGATCGCCTGCGAGACGCACATCGCCCTCGGCCACGCCGCGCAGGACACCTCCAAGGGCCACGGCGCGCTGACCGACCCCGAGCAGCTCCAGGCCGCCAAGGAGGCCTACGGCTGGACCGGCGGCCCGTTCGAGGTGCCCGCCGACATCAAGGCGATGTGGGAGCAGACCGGCGAGCGCGGCGGCGCCGCCCGCGCCGAGTGGCAGTCGCGGCTGGACGCCCTGCCCCAGGGCAAGCGCCAGAAGTTCGAGGCCGCGATGTCGGGCGAGATCCCGAACAAGCTCGTCTCGACGGTGCGGGCGCTGAAGAAGCAGATGTCGGAGAGCGCGCCCAAGATGGCGACGCGCGCGGCGTCGGAAAAGGCGCTCGAGGTGATCAACCCGGTGGTGCGCGAGACGCTCGGCGGCTCCGCCGACCTGACCGGCTCGAACAACACCCTGACCTCCGATCTCGGCATCTTCACCGCCGACGACCGCAAGGGCCGCTACGTCTACTACGGCATCCGCGAACACGGCATGGCGGCGGCGATGAACGGCATGGCGCTGCACGGCGGCATCCGCCCCTACGGCGGCACGTTCATGACCTTCTCCGACTACGCCCGCGGCGCGATGCGGCTGTCGGGGCTGAGCCACGCGCCGGTGGTCTACGTGATGACCCACGATTCCATCGGCCTCGGCGAGGACGGCCCGACGCACCAGCCCATCGAGCACCTCGCGATGCTGCGCGCCACGCCCAACTACGTGGTGCTGCGCCCTGCCGACGCGGTCGAGACGGCCGAGGCGTGGGAAGTGGCGCTGCTGCGCAAGGACGGCCCGACGGTGCTCGCGCTGTCGCGCCAGGGCCTGCCGACGGTGCGCAAGGACCACAAGTCGAAGAACCTCACCGCCCAGGGCGGCTACGTCCTCGCCGACGCCGAGGGCAAGCGTCAGGCGCTGCTGATGGCGTCGGGCTCGGAGGTCGCCGTGGCGCTCGCCGCGCGCGACCTGCTGCAGGCCGAGGGGATCGGCACCCGCGTGGTGTCGATGCCGTCGATGGAGCTGTTCGCGGCGCAGGAGGAGAGCTACCGCAAGCGCGTCCTGCCCGGCGGCGCCGCGGTGCGCGTCGCCATCGAGGCGGCCTCGCGCCAGCCCTGGGACCGCTGGCTCTGCGGCGAGCGCGGCCGCGAGGCGAAGGCGGCGTTCATCGGCATGGAGGGCTTCGGCGCCTCCGCGCCCCAGGACGTGCTCTACAAGCAGTTCGGCATCACCGCCGAGGCGACGGCCGAGAAGGTCAAGGCGCTGCTCTGACGCGCCGGCGCGGCGCCCGCAAAAGGGTGCCGCGCCTCCCCGACATGCTTCGCTCGCCCTCCCTCTGGATCGCCCTGCTGATCGCCGCGGCCCTCGCCGCCGACTGGCACTATCACGGATGGGCCAACAGCCTGTACATTGCCCGCAAGGGCATGGAGCTGATCGAGTACCTCGCCTTCTGGCGGTGACGCGCGGCGCGCGGCTGTTGACCTCGGCGGCGAACTATACAAGTTGACGCACGAACCGGGCATGATGCCCACGAACAGCCGGAGGTTCCATCATGGCAGTCAAAGTCGCAATCAACGGGTTCGGTCGCATCGGCCGCAACGTGCTCCGCGGCATCATCGAATCCGGCCGCACCGACATCGAGGTGATCGCGATCAACGATCTCGGCCCGGTCGAGACCAACGCCCACCTGCTGCGCTACGACAGCGTCCACGGCCGCTTCCCCGCCGAGGTGAAGACCACCGAGGACACGATCGACGTCGGCCAGGGCCCGATCAAGGTCACCGCGCTCCGCGACCCCAAGGAGCTGCCCTGGTCGGACGTGGACATCGTGCTCGAGTGCACGGGCATCTTCACCTCGCCCGAAAAGGCCGGCCTGCATCTCGAGAACGGCGCCAAGCGCGTGCTCGTCTCGGCGCCGCTCAGCAACCCGACGCAGGGCGAGAAGACCATCGTCTACGGCGTCAACCACGAGACGCTGACCGCCGACGACAAGATCGTCTCCAACGCCTCCTGCACGACGAACTGCCTGTCGCCCGTGGCCAAGGTCCTCAACGATGCCATCGGCATCAAGAAGGGCTTCATGACCACGATCCACTCCTACACCGGCGACCAGCCGACGCTGGACACGATGCACAAGGATCTCTACCGCGCCCGCGCCGCGGCGCTGTCGATGATCCCGACCTCGACCGGCGCCGCCAAGGCGGTGGGCCTGGTGCTGCCCGAGCTCAACGGCAAGCTCGACGGCGTCGCGATCCGGGTGCCGACGCCGAACGTCTCCGTCGTCGACCTGACCTTCGAGGCCAGCCGCGAGACCTCGGTCGAGGAGATCAACGACGCGATCCGCGCCGCCGCCGGCTCGGGGCCGCTGAAGGGCATCCTCACCTACACCGACGAGAAGCTCGTCTCGAGCGACTTCAACCACGACCCGTCGTCGTCGATCTTCCACATGGACCAGACCAAGGTGATGGAGGGCACGATGTGCCGGATCCTGACCTGGTACGACAACGAGTGGGGCTTCTCCAACCGCATGGCCGACACCGCCGTCGCGATGAGCAAGTACATCTGAGTCTCGCGCAAAAGTTTTGCACATGCAGAATAGCCGCCCTTGGGGGCGGCTATTCTTATTTCTCACCAATAGGTTACTCGCCATGCACCCAGCGAAAGGCGGCATGGCGCTCCTGTCCATTGTGCCGCGCCGCGGCGTGGCTAAGTCTGGTCACGAAGACAGACACCAAGCCCAGGACAGGAGCTCCCGATGTTCAACACGATCCGTACCGCCATCCACAACCGCGCTCTCTACAACCGCACCCGCCGCGAGCTGGAAGCGCTTCCCACCAAGCTCGCCGTCGAAGACCTCGGCATCTTCCCCGGCGACGCGCACCGCATCGCCAGCAAGGCCGTCTACGGCCGCTGAGGCGGACAGACAGACCAATCGGAGACGGGTCGGCAGCAATGCCGGCCCGTCTTCGTATGTGTGGAGCGTGCCGG
>NZ_CH724107.1:601084-612887 GCF_000153305.1 Oceanicola granulosus HTCC2516 | reverse complement strand
CGCGCGACCTGCTGCAGGCCGAGGGGATCGGCACCCGCGTGGTGCGGATGCCGTCGATGGAGCTGTTCGCGGCGCCTCTCGGGCGAGCTCGACCAGCTCTTCGAGGCGAAGGGCGTCGCGTTCGACAAGGATGCCGCCGACAGGCCCCGCGGCGCCAGCCGGCCTCAGCCGTTGGCTTCGCGGATCTTGTCGGCGGCATCCTTGTCGAACGCGACGCCCTTCGCCTCGAAGAGCTGGTCGAGCTCGCCCGAGAGGGTCATCTCGGTGATGATGTCGCAGCCGCCGATGAACTCGCCCTTCACGTAGAGCTGCGGGATTGTCGGCCAGTCGGAATAGTCCTTGATCCCCTGGCGGATCGCGTCGTCGGCCAGCACGTTCACGTCGGCGTAGTCGATCCCCATGTAGTTCAGCACCCCGGCCACGCGGCTGGAGAAGCCGCATTGCGGCATGGTCTTCGTGCCCTTCATGAACAGCACGACGTCGTTGCTGGTCACGGTGTCGCGGATCTGGTCTTCGGCGGTGGCGGTGGTCATCGGCTGTTCCTTGGATCGGCGCCGTCAGGCGGGCGCGCGGGTGGTGAGGGCGAGCGCGTGCAGCTCGCCGTTGCTGCCGTCCATCTTGCCCTTCAGGGCGGCGTAGACGGCGCGTTGTTGCTGGACGCGGTTGAGGCCGCGGAAGCTCTCGTCCACGACCTGCGCGGCGAAGTGGGCCCCGTCGTCGCCCTCGACGCTGATCTCGGCGTCGGGGAAGCTCTCGCGGAGCAGGGTCTCGATCTCGTGCGCGGTGATCGGCATGGGCGGCGTCCTTTCGGTGCTCAACGTAGGCGGCGGCGCGAGGGCCTTCAAGGCCGCGCCGGGGGTGTCAGGAGAGGCTGGCGAGCGCGTCGGCGGTGGCCTCGAAGAACCGCCCGACCTGCCGCCCGTCGACCAGCGCGTGATGGACCTGCAGCGTCATCGCGACGTCGTGCCCGTCGCCCCGGGGCACGATCTTGCCCCACGACACGCGCGGAATGCAGTCGTCGGCGTGGGGCAGGGCGTTGTCGAGCGCGCTGTAATCGAGCCAGGGCAGGCACGACAGGTAGGCCACATCCTCGAGGCTGCCGTCGTTGGCGTTGAGCGGCGCGCCGGCGCGGATCTCGGCGATCTTCGCCGCGGCGTGGCTGTCGAAGGCGGCGCGGTCGGGCTGCCAGGCGAGGTAGGTGTAGCGGAAGTCGCCGTTCTCCAGCGGGATCGTCGGCGACAGGGTGAGCCGGTCGTATTCGGTGACGCGCTCGCCCCGGAAGCGGGTGCGCAGGGCCGGGACGGCGTGCAGCCCGGCGCCGACGGCGTGTATCAGCGTGCGGAACGGCGACAGCCCGACCAGCGGCTTCAGCCCCATCAGCGTGCTGACGTCGACGCGGGCGGTGATCGCGTAATGCGGCCGCTCGAAGCCGCGGAAGAAGCGGAACTGCTCCGCCCGCTCCCAGCGCGCCAGGTCGATCTCGCGCCCCGCCATCCTCAGGCGACCGTGTCGGCGAAGCTGGTCCGGTAGATCCGCGCCAACTCATCGAGCGGCGCCACGGAGCCGCCGATCCGGACCTTCTGCCCGGTGAACCGCCCCACCGTGGCGAGCGGCACCCCGGCCTTGCCGGCGGCGATCATCAGCGCCTCGGCGGCGTCGAAATTGCAGGCGATCAGGTAGCGCGCCTGGTCCTCGCCGAACAGCGTCGGCGTATCGGCCACGTCGAGCACCACGCCCACGCCGCCGGCCTCGGCGAGCTCGAATGCGGCGAGCGCGAGGCCGCCGTCGGAGAGGTCGGTGCAGACCGGGATCCAGGCGAGGTTGTCGCGGATGAAGTCGCCGTGGCGCTTCTCCGCGTCGAGATCGACCGGCGGCGCGTCGCCGTCCTCGCGGCCGAACACCTCGGCGAGCAGGGCGGACTGCCCGAGATGGCCCCGGGTCTCGCCGACCAACAGCAGCACGTGGCCCTCGCGGGCGGTGCCGTTGATCGTGTCCTTGCTGTCCTTGATCAGCCCGACCGCGCCGATGGTGGGCGTCGGCAGGATGCCCTGGCCGTCGGTCTCGTTGTAGAGCGACACGTTGCCCGACACGATCGGCATGTCGAGCGCCGCGCAGGCTTCGCCGATGCCTTTGATCGCGCCGACGAACTGGCCCATGATCTCGGGCTTCTCCGGGTTGCCGAAGTTCAGGTTGTCGGTCGTCGCGAGGGGCAGGGCGCCAACGGCGGTGAGATTGCGGTAGGCCTCCGCCACGGCCTGCTTGCCGCCCTCGGTGGGGTTGGCCTTCACGTAGCGCGGCGTGACGTCGGAGGTGAAGGCCAGCGCCTTGTCGGTGCCGTGCACGCGCACGATCCCGGCGCCGAGGCCCGGCGCGCGCAAGGTGTCGGCCATGACCATGTGGTCGTACTGTTCGTAGACCCAGGACTTGGCGGCGTAGTTGGGCGAACAGATCAGCGCCTTGAGGCCGTCGATCGGGTCGATGCCGGGCAGCTCGATCTCGTCCGTCACGGCCGGCGTCGGCTCCCACGGGCGGTCGTACTCGGGCGCGGTGCCCGAGAGCGCCTTGAGCGGCAGGTCGGCCTTCACCTCGCCGTTGAGCATCACGAGGAAGCGGTCCTCGTCGATCGTCTCGCCGACGACGGCGAAGTCGAGGTCCCACTTGTCGAACACCGCCTTGGCCTCGGCCTCCTTGGCCGGGTCGAGCACCATGAGCATCCGCTCCTGGCTCTCCGACAGCATCATCTCGTAGGCGGTCATGTTCTCTTCGCGCACCGGCACGCGCTCGAGGTCGAGGCGCACGCCGAGGTTGCCCTTGTCGCCCATCTCGACCGCCGAGCAGGTCAGCCCCGCCGCGCCCATGTCCTGGATCGAGATCACCGCGCCGGTCTGCATCAGCTCGAGGGTCGCCTCCATCAGCCGCTTCTCGGTGAACGGGTCGCCGACCTGCACCGTCGGGCGCTTCTCCTCGATGGTGTCATCGAACTCGGCCGAGGCCATCGTCGCGCCGCCGACGCCGTCGCGGCCGGTCTTGGCGCCGAGATAGACGACCGGGCGGCCGACGCCCGAGGCGGCGGAGTAGAAGATCTTGTCGGCATCGGCGAGGCCCGCGGCGAAGGCGTTGACGAGGCAGTTGCCGTTGTAGGCGCGATGGAAGCGCACCTCGCCGCCGATGGTCGGCACCCCGAAGCAGTTGCCGTAGCCCCCGACGCCCTCGACGACGCCGTGCACGAGCTGGCGCGTCTTGGGATGGGCCGGCTCGCCGAACGACAGCGAGTTCATCGCCGCGATCGGCCGCGCGCCCATGGTGAACACGTCGCGCAGGATGCCGCCGACCCCCGTCGCCGCGCCCTGGTAGGGCTCGATATAGGAGGGGTGATTGTGGCTCTCCATCTTGAAGACCACGGCCTGCCCGTCGCCGATATCGACGACGCCCGCGTTCTCGCCCGGCCCGCAGATGACCTGCGGCCCCTCGGTCGGCAGCGTGCGCAGCCAGCGTTTGGAGGATTTGTAGGAGCAATGCTCGTTCCACATCGCCGAGAAGATGCCGAGCTCGGTGAAGGTCGGCTCGCGGTTCAGCAGGCGCAGGATTTCGGCATATTCGTCGGGCTTGAGCCCGTGCGAGGCGATGAGGTCGTCGGAAATGGCAGGCTCTTGCATGGCGGCTCTTTAGCCGAGCCCCGCGGGGGGTTAAAGCTGCCAGATGCCGCAGGGCGACCTGCTGAGGCCGCCCTGCGACAGGGGTGCGGACGTCGCCTAGAAGTAGCTGCGCAGCGCGTCCGCGGACATGTGGAGCCAGACGCCGTCGGGCCGGATCTGGCTCGGCCACACCTCGACCACCGCCTGCGAGCGGTTCACGCCGAGCGCACCGTTCAGGTGGACGCGCAAGGCCACCGTGTCGCCGCGCGACCCGTCGATCCGCGCGACCTCGCCGACGAAGTACGAATCGGCCGAGTAGACGCGCTGGCCGAGGATCGCCTGGAGATTGACTCCTTGATCCGCCCCGGTGGCGGCCTGCCCGCCGCTCTCGAGGAAGGCGCGGGTCTGGGCCCGCCGCTGGGCGTCGTGGCGGTCGGAGCCGCGGTCGCTCTCGGAGCGCACCGCGCTGCGGTTGCGGTTGCCGTTGTTCCGGTTGCGGTTGCGGTTGCCGTTGTTGCCGGCGCTGTCGTTGCCGCCGCCGCTGCCGGCACTGCTGCCACCGCCGCCGCCCCCGGAGCCGCTGCCGCCACCCGAGCCGCTGCCGCCGCCGCTGCTCGAGCCGCCGCCCCCGGAGCCGCCGGAACCGCCGCCCGACCCGCCGGAACCGCTGCCGCCGGATCCGCCCGAGCCACCGGAGCCGCCTCCGGACCCACCCGAGCCACCGGACCCACCGCCCGAGCCGCCGGAGCCGCCTCCGGACCCACCACCCGAGCCACCGGAGCCACCGCCCGAGCCGCCGTTGTCGGACGAGCCGCCGAGCCGGGCGCGGGCGTTGGTCGTCCCGTTCCGGTTGAGCACGTTGGCGTCGGCTTCGGCGATGTTGTGGTTGTTCTTGTCGACGTCCACGTCCGCATCGACCAGGGCGTCGCCGCCCAGCCGCACGTTCGCCGTCGCCGTCAGGTCCGCCTGCGCAGCCGTGCCGAGCAACATCAGCGTGATCGTGAGGGCCGTGGTGGTTCTGAGAGTTCTCATGGGCAAGTCCTCCATTAGGGCCGCCGCAAGTCCCGAAGCAGGGGGGCTACGGGCGGCGACCTCACGAAGGCAACTGCTCAAATCCCCCGCAGTTCGCGTTATGGATGTATGGGCTACAGTGCTGCGCCTTGCGGAGGATCGTCCACAGGTTGTAGGCAGGACGCGCTTCTTCGGGTCGAGTGCCGCCTGTGGCGGACTCGAGAACAAAAAAAGCCGGGCCAAACTGGCCCGGCGAAGTCCAACAGGGAGGTATGAAGACGTTTCCGTCTCCATACGGACTAATTAGTGGGCAGTTTCTGAACGATCAAGTTCAATTGCTGCAGCGTAGCGTCAAAGCCGCCATGCGTTGCGCTCATGCCTCAACGTCGGATGACGTCAGGCGACGAGCGAACTGCGCAATTTCGAGCGGTGCGCGATGATCTCCTCCTGCACGAAGTCGCGGAACGCCGCGATCCGCTTCGACTGCCGCAATTCCTCGGGGTAAGCGAGGAATACGGGCACCTCGGCGCTCTCGACCTCCGGCAGGACCCGGACGAGGTTCGGAAAGTCCTCCACCACGTAGTTCGGCAGCACGCCGACGCCGAGATGATTGTTCACCGCCTGCAGCACGCCGAAATAGTTGTTGACCGTAAGCAGCGAGTGCAGGTCGTGGCTCAGCAGGCTCTGGGTCAGCGACGCGGACGCGCTCACCTGCGCGCTGCCGGGATTCTGGCAGACGAGCCGGTGCTCGCGCAGGTCGTCCATCTCGTTGATCGGCGCGCGGCCCTCCAGGTAGTCGGCCGAGGCGTAGAGGCGCATGTGGACCGACATCAGCCGCTTGCGGATCAGGTCGGCCTGGCTCGGCTCCTTCATGCGGATCGCCACGTCGGCCTCGCGCATGGGCAGGTCGAGCACCCGCTCCTCGAGCATCAGGTCGATCTTCAGGTCGGGAAACTTCTCGTAGAGCTTCACCAGCCTCGGCGCGAGCCAGAGCGTGCCGAAGCCGATGGTGGTCGTCACCTTCAGCTCCCCGAACACCTCCTCCTCGCTGTCGCGGATACGCGCGGCCGCGGCCTCGAGCCGCTTGTTCATGGAGCGCGTCGCGTCGAACAGCAGTTCGCCCTGCTCGGTCAGGATCAGGCCGCGGGCGTGGCGGTGGAAGAGGGTGGTGTTGAGGCTCTCCTCGAGCGCGCGGATCTGGCGGGAGACGGCCGACTGGCTCAGATGCAGCGTGTCGCCCGCGGCGGTGAGGCTGCCGGCATCGGCCACCGCGTGAAAAATCCTCAGCTTGTCCCAGTCCATCATGCTCGCATGTCCGTTCGTGCCGTCCGCCGGATCGCGGAAAGCGTACCCCTTAGCGCATAGTGCCCGCTCATGCCAAACCCTATGGCACCCTTTTTAGACATATGTGCGACGGCACGGAGAAGATGACGCGCAAATCACGCCGCGTCGCCCTCCGATTGCGCATTTCCGGCGGAAGATGCCGCCGTTTTGCCCTTTGTCGGTCCGCCGGCAGGCTGTATGGCGGGCGCGACGTCGAGAAGGGATGCGCAGATGAGCGGACACGACGAGTCCACCGCCCGGCAGGGCAGGCAGGCGGCCATCGCCATCTCGGCGGGCGGCCTGCTGGCGATCCTCGCGCCGGTGATCGTGCGCGCGCTCGGCCTCGCGCCGCGCGTCGAGATCCTGCTCTACCTGGTGTCGCTGGCTGCGTTCATTTGGGCACTGGTTGTCACCGCGCGTATCTGGCAAAAGACCCGCGATCGCTAGCTCCCGGCCGTTTAGGAGAGAAAGATGCTGAAGGATCAGGACCGTATCTTCACCAACCTCTACGGCATGCACGACCGTACCCTCGCCGGCGCGAAGAAGCGCGGCCACTGGGACGGCACCGCCGGCCTGATCGGCAAGGGGCGCGAGTGGATCATCGAGGAGATGAAGGGCTCCGGCCTGCGCGGCCGCGGCGGCGCCGGCTTCCCGACCGGGCTCAAGTGGTCCTTCATGCCCAAGGAGAGCGACGGCCGCCCCGCCTACCTGGTGGTCAACGCCGACGAATCCGAGCCCGGCACCTGCAAGGACCGCGAGATCATGCGCCATGATCCGCACACCCTGATCGAGGGCTGCCTGATCGCCTCCTTCGCAATGAACGCGCACGCCTGCTACATCTACATCCGCGGCGAATACATCCGCGAGCGCGAGGCGCTGCAGGCGGCCATCGACGAGGCCTACGACGCCGGCCTGCTGGGGCGCAACGCCGCCGGCTCGGGCTGGGATTTCGACCTCTACCTGCACCACGGCGCCGGCGCCTACATCTGCGGCGAGGAGACGGCCCTGCTCGAGAGCCTCGAGGGCAAGAAGGGGATGCCGCGCATGAAGCCGCCGTTCCCGGCCGGCGCCGGCCTCTACGGCTGCCCGACCACCGTGAACAACGTCGAGTCGATCGCCGTCGTGCCGACCATCCTGCGCCGCGGCGCCGAGTGGTTCGCGGGCTTCGGCCGGCCCAACAACGCCGGCACCAAGCTCTTCGCCGTCTCCGGCCACGTCAACCAGCCCTGCGTCGTCGAGGAGGCGATGTCGATCTCCTTCGAGGAGCTGATCGACAAGCATTGCGGCGGCATCCGCGGCGGCTGGGACAACCTGCTCGCGGTGATCCCGGGCGGCTCGTCGGTGCCGTGCGTGCGCGGCGAGAACATGCGCGACGCGATCATGGATTTCGACTACCTGCGCGGCGAGCTTGGCTCCGGCCTCGGCACCGCGGCGGTGATCGTGATGGACAAGTCCACCGACATCATCAAGGCGATCTGGCGGCTGTCGAAGTTCTACAAGCACGAGAGCTGCGGCCAGTGCACGCCCTGCCGCGAGGGCACCGGCTGGATGATGCGCGTGATGGACCGCCTCGTGCGCGGCGACGCCGCCGTCGAGGAGATCGACATGCTGTTCGACGTCACCAAGCAGGTCGAGGGCCACACGATCTGCGCTCTCGGCGACGCCGCCGCCTGGCCGATCCAGGGCCTGATCAGGAACTTCCGCGACGAGATCGAGGACCGCATCAAGCACAAGCGCGGCCCCATCGCCGCCGAGTGACGGCGCCCCCTCTGTCCTCGAAATATCCTCGGGGGGTGAATTGGCCCCACCGGGGCCAAGAGGGGGGCGGAAAGCCCCCCGCGCCACCTCTCCTCTAGAGCGCCAGCTCCATGTCGCGATGCGGGATCCCCGCGTCGTCGTATTCCTCGCTCACCACCTCGAAGCCGAGACGGCGGTAGAAGTCGAGCGCGTGGGTCTGCGCCCCGAGCCGGACGCGGGCGACCTCGCCCTCCTCGGCGGCGACGGCGCTGACGTGGCGGATCAGGTCGGCCCCGATCCCGCGCCCGCGCGCCGCCCGGGCGACGCAGACCCGCTGCACCTTCGCCGCGCCGTCCTTGTAGCGGAAGCGCGCGGTGCCGACGGGCCGGCCGTCGAGCCGGGCGAGGACGTGGCGGCACAGGTGGTCTTCGCCATCGTCCTCGTCCTCGATCGACACGCCCTGTTCCTCCACGAACACCTCGTGGCGCAGGGCACGGCAGAGCGCGATGTCGGCGGGGTCGGTGGCGGCGGTGATGTGCAGCGGCATGGTCGGCTCCTCCTCGGGCGGCGGAGGGCAGGGCTAGCGGAGCGGGCGGCGCAGTCAACGACGAATCTCTGTCTCGGGGCAGCCGTCCGGGCTAACAAGGGTTCATGCCGGGGGAGGGAGACGGGATGAGACAGGTCGTGATCTGCGCGGGCGCGCTGCTGTTGGCCGGGTGCGAGGGCATGCCGGAGCTTCCGGCCGCGATGGCCCTGCCAGCCGCCGCCGCCTCCGCGCCCGCCGCTCCCGCCACGCCGGAATCGCTGCTGGTCGAGGTCGACGGGCGGTTCTTCTCCGCGCTGGCCGCGCCGCGCCCCTTCGGCGGCTACGAGGTGCAGCTCGCCACCCCCGACCGCGAGACGGCGATCCGCGCCTACCTGTCGTTCTGCCGGGGCGGCGCGCCCTACGTGCCGGCGGAGTGGGAGGGCGAGCGCGTCGAGCGCAACGCGACTGGAGTCTTCGTCATCACCGGCCCCTGCGCGCGCCCGGCGCCGCCGCCGGTCCCGGTGGCGCTCCCGCCGCCGGCGGGCGCCACGGCCGGGGCGGACGGTCTCACGCCCTGACCCGTTTCCCGCCCGCCCGCGCGGGCTAGGTCTGCCGAACAAGTGACAACGAGCGGAGCGGCGGCGCATGGCGGAGAGCGAGACGGGCAAGGCCGAGGACCGGCAGGAGCACAAGCAGGGCGATCCGCCCCCGCCGCCGCCGGCGATCGAGGACCACGGGCTGATCGGCGACGGCGGCACCGCGGCGCTGGTGTCGCGCGAGGGCACGATCGACTTCTGCTGCTGGCCGCGCTTCGACAGCCCCAGCCTGTTCGCCTCGTTGCTCGGCGAGAAGGGCGGCAGCTTCGAGCTGCGCCCCGAGATCGACGGGCAGGGGCGCCAGATCTACCTCACCGATACCGCGATCCTGTTCACCCGCTTCTTCGCCGAGTGCGGCGTCGCCGAGGTGTCGGACTTCATGGCCCATCCCGGCAGCGCGCCCCGGCTGGTGCGCCGGGCGAAGGCGGTGCGCGGACGGGTCGAGTTCCGGATGCGCTGTCTGCCGGGCTTCGACTACGGCCGCGCGGGCTGCGAGGTCGAGGCGGGGGAGGAGTGCGTCCAGCTCACCTCCACGGGCGACGACGGCACCCGGGTGCGGCTGCGCTCCAACATCGAGCTGTCGCTGGAGGAGGGCGGCGCGGTGGCGCACTTTACTCTGGAGGCCGGCGAATCGGCGTGGTTCGTGCTCGAGGACTGCACCTGCGACGACGACGGCATCGACGACGCGTGGATCAGCGACGCCTTCAAGGCGACCTCGGACTGGTGGCGCAACTGGGCGGCCGGCTCGACCTACGAGGGCCGCTGGCGCGATCTCGTCTACCGCTCGGCCATCACGCTCAAGCTGCTCACCTGCATCGAGACCGGCGCGATGATCGCCGCGCCCACCTTCGGCCTGCCCGAGACGCCCGGCGGCGGGCGCAACTGGGACTACCGCTACGTCTGGCTGCGCGACGCCGCCTTCTCCTCCTACGCCTTCCTCCGCCTCGGCTTCGCGGCCGAGGCCGAGCATTTTCTCACCTGGCTCGGCGAGCGGGTCAGCGGCAGCGAGGACGGCCAGCTGCCGGTGCTGTTCGGCCTGGGCGGCGATTCCGCGCCCGACGAGATCACCCTTGACCACCTGGAGGGCTACGCCGACTCGACGCCGGTGCGGGTGGGCAACGACGCGCAGGGCCAGTGCCAGCTCGACATCTACGGCGAACTGATGGACGCGATCTACCTCAACGACAGCCAGGGCAACCTGTTGTCGTGGGAGGCGTGGAACGGCGTGCGGCGGATCATCGACTGGGTCGCCGAACATTGGGAGAGCCCAGACGAGGGCATCTGGGAAATCCGCCGCGACCAGCGCCACCACCTCCATTCGCGGCTGATGTGCTGGGTCGCCCTCGACCGTGCGCTGCGGCTGGCGCGCAAGCGCTCGCTGCCCGCCGACGAGGAGCGCTGGCGCGCCGCGCGCGACGCGATACACCACGACATCCACGACAACTTCTGGAACGACGAGATCGGCGCCTTCACCCAGTCCCGCCGCGGCGAGGCGCTCGACGCCGCCTGCCTGCTGATGCCGATGGTGCGCTTCATCAGCCCGACCGACCCGCGCTGGCTCTCCACCCTCGAGCAGGTCGGCGAGCGGCTGACCAACGACACGCTCGTCTACCGCTACAGCGCCGACGTCTCCGACGACGGGCTCGACGGCGTCGAGGGGACCTTCAACATGTGCTCCTTCTGGTACGTCGAGTGCGTTGCGCGCTCGGGCGACCTCGAGCGGGCCCGGTTCCTGTTCGACAAGATGGCCGCCTTTGCCAACCACCTCGGCCTGTTCGCCGAGGAGACCGGCCCGGCGGGCCAGCAGCTCGGCAACTTTCCCCAGGCCTTCACCCACATGGCGCTGATCTCGGCCGCCTTCTACCTCGACCGCGCGCTCGACGGGCCGCGCCTCTAGCGGCTAGGCTCGCCCCGAGGGGGCAGGGCGATGGCGCAGCGACACCTGGCGGAGCTGAACGTGGGGCGGCTGGTGGCCGACACCGACGATCCGTGCGTCGCCGAATTCATGGGCGCGCTCGATAGGGTCAACGGGATCGCGCGGCGGATGCCGGGCTTCGTGTGGATGATGGAAGGCTCGGGCACGCCCGGGACGGGCAACACCGGGACCAAGCTCGAGGGCGATCCGCGCTACGTCAGCAACCTGACCGTCTGGGAGAGCGCCGAGGCGCTGAGCCACTTCGTCTGGAACACGGTCCACCGCCGCTTCTACGACCGCCGGCAGGAGTGGTTCGAGGTGCTCGGCGAGCGCCACCTCGTGATGTGGTGGGTCCCCGCCGGCCACCGGCCCGACCTCGGGGAGGCGCTCGAGCGCCTCGCGCAGCGCCGCGCCGAGGGCGACAGCCCGGCGGCGTTCGGCTGGTCCTATCTGCGCGTCCGCGCCGACGGCTGAGCACCCTGCCGCCGATCCGGCGCGCCTCGCAGGTTTGTCATGCGCTATCGGCCCCGCGGTTATTGCATAACGCGAGGGACGGCCCCGATTTGTCGAGCGGACGGTCTGCGACCGATAACAACAAACGACGAGGTGACAGTATAATGACCCGTGCCCTGCTTCTGCTCGCGCTGCCCATCGGCATCGCCGCCCTCAGCGCCGGCCCCAGCCGCGCCGACAACCCGATCGGCCAGGTGCCCGCGATCCGCGAGGGCCTGATCGCCACGGGAATCGCGGTCGAGATCTCCGACAAGTGCGACGACCTGCAGCCCCGCGTCCTGCGCGGCCTCGCCTACCTCGAGTCGCTGCGCGCCCACGCTCGCGAGCTGGGCTACAGCAACGACGAGATCGACAGCTTCGTCGACGACAAGGCCGAGAAGAACCGGCTCGAGGCCGAGGCGCGGGCGCGCCTGGCGTCAATGGGCGCGGTCGAGGGGCAGGGCGAGACCTACTGCGCCGTCGGCCGGGGCGAGATCAACCGCGACAGCGCGATCGGGCGGCTGTTGCGCAAGGCTCGCGTCGCGCGATGACCCGTAGGCCGGGCTTC